>PLWS01000006.1 GCA_003151115.1 Vulcanimicrobiota bacterium
CGACTGCCATGTAAGAAATGTCGCCGTTCTTGGCGCGTGTCGTCAGCTGTTTGGCGGTCAGCCCGAACTCAGGATGATTGCGAACAAAGCTCGCGGCGGACACGAACGCGCGCTCGGGCGTTCCTTGCGAGGCCGGCTTTTGCGACGAGGACACATATCTTCTATCGGGACTTCGGTCCTCCGCGGTTCAGTGCTTACGGAAGGCCCCTTGGAGGCGAGGCCTGCTGCGGCGTTCCCTGTAATCAGCGCAGTGCTTGCAGCCCGCTGGGCGACAGCGGTGGCTCTGATCGCGCAGCCACTTTTCGACGGCTTCCCCGCGAAACAGGTATACCTTGCCGTGCCGTACATGCGGAAGTATTCCGGCATCCGCATCTTCGCGCGCCAGGATCATCGGAATTCCGAAGATACGGCGCACGTCGTGGAGCGAGATCAGGCCTCCGTCATTGGGCTTGCTGGTCTTTAGACGCGCGCCGGCTTCGATCGGAATGACCCGCTTAGAAAAATTGATTCCCGACTTGCGCCCGGTTGTGGCCACTTGTGACCGTAGGCTTTTGCCCGTTACATGCATTTGATCCTAACCTGTTTGGGTGATCAAGTCGGAACGATTAGGATGCGCGACGCTGCAACGAATCACTGTTGATATCGGTTGCTTGCGCGGTCCGTTGCGCTGGCGCTTTTGGACGAGCTCCAAGATCCAAGTCGATCCGCTCGAGAATATCGAGCACGCGCAACGAGTGCATGATGCGATCCGATGCCGCACTCAACATCATCGGCTGAGATGGCAAGGGTGCGCCCCCAACGCCGGCTCGCGCCAGTTGAGGTTTGGTCAGAAGAGCGGGCTTGCCATTGGAGGCGCCGAGGTCACGCTCGGACCCGCTCTTTTTGCGACCGATCTTCGATTTTTCGGCCATGATTCAACGCGTTTGTCAGGTGTGAAGAATATTCCTGAAAGCTTAATTGACCGGGCCGCCGGACAAACGTGGCAGTGGTGGTCGCGCTTTTTTCGACCGGGCCAAAAGGCCCACCAAAATTTCGAGGATCGTCATAATACGAGATTTAAAGCCAGAATTATATCTCGTGTACGCCGCGTTGTCATCCGTCTTTTTGTCAAAGAAAGGACGGCGGCGCACACTGCGACAGCTCTTCGCTTTTTGGTCGGCTTTCACAAACAAAACCAAAAAGGAGAAGAATATGTGGTATAACCGCGATTACCAGTCGTGCAGCGAGTTGCTGCGAACCCCCCAAGAGATCCTGATTCTGGCAGCAATTCTGCCGGCGCTGCGCATCTATCGCGCCGCGACCCACGCTCAGTCGACCATCAACAAGTATATCGCCGCATTGGCGCGCTTCATTCACTGGTGCGCACAGCACGATTACTGTCCGCTGCCGGCCAGTCCGCAAGCGCTACTGGAGTACTTGCGCTACTTGCAAGATATCGGCCACGGCATTCCCGACACGCTGGCGCAAACCAGCCCGATCGGCTGCTGGCATCACACGACCGGCCACCCGATTCCGCACAGCCGCGAGCTTGCGATCTATCTTCATGGGCTGCGGCGCATGCACGTGACCAAACGTGCCACGCCATTCTCGCGCGAAGACATCGCGGCCCTCTGCGCGATCATCGTGCTCGAAGCGCCGCTTCGGGCCGCGCGAGACATTGCGCTCATTTGTTTCATGTTCGCGGCGGCGCTGCGCCCGAGCGAAGTGCGCAACATGCGGCGCGAAGACCTAGATTTTCGCCCACAAGGCGTGATTCTGACGATTCCCACATCCAAATGCTCGACCAACAAACCGCGGACCCTCACGCTTGCGTTTGGGCACGGGCCGCTCTGTCCGGTGCGCGCGCTGCAGCGGTGGCTATGGCTCGCGAAAATCGAGTCGGGTTATGTCTTCCGGCGGATCGATCGCAACGATCAGTTGATCACGACCGAGCCGTTTGGCAGGAGCACGATTGCGATGATCTTCGAGCGCTACGCCGAGCGTCTTGGCTTGCGCGGCAAGATATCGCCGTACTCGACGCGCCGTGGTTGCGCGACGACGCTTATGGCTAACGGCGTCAGCCTGGATGAGACCCGGCGCCATCTCCGTCACAAGTATGCCGAGACCACCCAGGGCTATGTGGAGGATCAGCCCATCCCGTTCAATCAGAGTCTCACGCCGCTGATTCTGCCGTGAGCATTCTGCTGCCCTCGGCTGCGACTGGTTCGAAGACCCGAATAAACGATGCTACGAACCTGCGCAGCTGGGGGCGCTTTTGCCAAGAACGCGCGCTCCCCGCGTTGCCCACGACGCCCGCGGCGTTGCGCGCCTACCTCAGTGACATGCCGCCGCACGTGACTGCGGCGACACTTCGTCACGTCGTCGCCTCCGTCCGTCGCTGGCACCTCGATGCCGGTTTGGCGGATCCGGCCGACGAGAACTTTGCTCAGGATCTATATCATGCCCAGAAGCGCTGCCGCGTTCCCGAGCTGCGCGCATGCCGTAGTCATGATCTTGCGAAGCTCGTTGACAGTATATCGGAAACGCCCGGCGGCTTGCGCGATATTGTGATCATTTTGCTGACATACACCGGACGCATGTCATCGTCAGCATTTACGCTGCTAAATCGTTCGGACGTTCATATCGGACCATCTGGTATGAGGCTCACGGTTTTTCAGAGAAGGCGCAGCACCGTCCTAACGTTCCGGCGGTACCAGGATGCCCGTTATTGTGTTGTAGCAGCAATGGAACGGTATTTGCGAGTTCTCAATGACGATCATCCGGCGCTCGTTCGGGTGTGCAGTCCGGGGCACATCTCGCGACGCCGCTTGAGCCTGCGCCGTGCGATGAATGCGATTCGGTACCGGGTGAAGCGCTCCGGCCTGCCGATAAATGCCGCCACGGCGCTGCGCGCCGGCATGGTCGTCACTGCGACAAACCGTGGTGCGGATGATTATGCCATCATGCGGCAGCATGGCTATGCGCACACAAGGACCGTACGAAAACTACAAGCGCGGCTTGGATTGAATCACATCGACGTCGTCGATCGGCTGGGGATGTGAACACGATGGCACGGACCACCGGACCGACCACAGATAACTGGAGCGATCCGCTGGCATTTGTTCTCGTCACTCGAGATCTGGACTACAGATGACCCATCGAATCGCTTTTAGTGCTTTCGAAAGCGTGGCTGACGCATGGTGTCTTACCGGCCACGAGCGAGCTACATTACTGGATATTGACTTAAAGACGTACGATAAATGGTATAGGGCAAACGAGTCAGTCCGGATTTCGTCCGATCAGGCACGCCGAGTAGTGCGTCTCATAAGCATCTATGACTCTACACACAAGGTTTTCGGAGATGCCGAGTATGCAAATGACTGGGTTCATAGAACCAACGCTGCTCTGGACGGCCGGTCGCCGCTGGAGGTGATGTTAGAGAGCCTCGATGGTATCAGAGCCGTCGACGGACACCTCGAACGTGTCATCGCAGACTACGCTCGCGACAACCCGTCGCGCGATGCGTGGCTGCGCAGGCTACCTAACTCCCCGCGTATCAATCATGCCGTCGCGTTAAAGGCATTCAATCGCGTTGCCGACGCTTGGCATCTGTCGACCAACGAGCGTTGTCAAATTCTCGGCGCTGAGCCCGGCATCTACGAAGCGTGGACGGCAGGAACGGAAAAGCCGAAGCTTTCCGAGCCGCAGATCATCACAATCTCGAAAATAATCAACATCTATGACGGGCTGCACAGGCTTTTCGGCGATGAATCATTTGCCGACCTGTGGGTTAGAGAGGCTAGTGCGGCGCTTCAGAACGAGCAACCGTTGGACCTTATGAGCCGAGATGCTGCGGGTTTAGATCGCGTCTTTGCATTGGTCATGGACGTATTGGCGATGTGAAGGCCCGTAGACGCGTATAACGTCGCGGTTTTGTCCGTTTTGCTAGCAGCGTCTCGATTTTAAACCTTACGAAGGATTTTATGACGCTGCTTCTGCGCAGCGCAGTGAGGAGTGCGGGATTTACCGTGCGCAGCGCGCGCAACGAACTCTGCTGGGCGATGTCTGCAGACCGAATTGGGATGCACCTCCAGTGCCTCTCGACAAACTGGATCACACGCTCATCCATGATCAGGTTGAGTCTTGCGACGCCGCTCGACGCCACGCTCCACCTTCAATATCATTTGATGTCCACCGGCGGTGCGAGGCCTCGTACAGCCAGGATGTCGATGGGGCTAACTGATGCGGGAGGCCCGGCCCCCCTCGACAGAGACGGACTCCTTCGCTATACTCGGACTATGCGCAGAGTCGGCTGGGTCCGTGTAAGTGCCTGAGGTTAGCCTTTTCGCCGCCTACACTTTTATAGAAGCCCTCAACGATACGGACTCGCAAGCCGATCTGCGGTGGAATCTGCGAGTCGGCGAGCCCGGCCGTAAACCCACAGCCGAGCAAAAAGCGGAGAATGCAACCTTCGCGCATTGGAGCTCCCTGCTGATGCTGCTCGTTAAAGGGCACTGGTTGCCTCGGCTGGTGACAACCCAGACCATCGAAACGGTCAATGCGGTACTCGGTTCACGTCCGATTGTTCTTTCATTCACACCCTTTGGACGAAACTCGCAACAATTCTGCACGGGTCGAACTGTTGGCGTTACTAACGATCTGCGAGACCGAATCGTGTACGACTACGGCAAGCTTTACCACAATCCGTCCCAACCGATGCCTATCGCACTTTACGAAGAGCTCGCGCGCGAAGGTATCGTCGATTGGGTCATCAACAGCACGCGCCATAACTACGAGGTGCGAAAGTGCGCGTGGGATGGGCTTTGGTTTGAGCCAAAACTCGGCGGACGTAGCCGCTTTTGCGAAGCGCGCTGTCGCCAGGACTTCAACAACGCCCGCGTTGGCAAGACCACCGGTTTGTTTCATTGCTATAAATGCCGAGACGATCGCCCGATCGAAGACTTCTCCGGTCTGGGCCTTAGCGACAATCCATTCGACGAAAACGACGCACGCTCTACCCCCTTAACATTCACCAGCATCCAGGGCTCAAGCGGCATTTACGGCGGGGACCGTATCTGCCTTTCTTGCGTGCGACAATACTTTCCGGAGTGGAGCAGATACATCGCGCCAATCGCAAACCGACAAGCACCGGAAGCACAGCTATGACGGACACCGACGCGACTAATACGGCCGTAGTAACGTGCTGTACCACACAGACTGTCGTCGTTCCAGGCGCAATCGTGCTACAGTATGTCCGCCATACGCCGCGCGATCGCCCGACGCGCTTGTGTTTAAGCTGCGGAGCGCTCGACGGTCGCACCAATATCGCAAAGTTCAACGACCATACTATCGCCAAGGTCCGGCTGCACCACCTCGTCGCGATCGCTTCGAGCGGCACGGCAGTGACACTTGGACTCCCGCCCCTTGGAGCGATCGTGCAGCACATGCCGGCGGCGCTTACGATCGCAACCGAGTTAGACAAACGCATCGAAGACGATCTCGAAGCCGTCAAACGAACACCGCAGCTGCGTTTAGAATTACAAAATCGTCTGATCGAGCGTTTTGCGGTACGCGATTTACGACCACGCCCAATCCTAACGCCGTACCTGGGCCACCCCGCGATCCTTCACGCTGGTCTGGCCGTGAAGTTTACCACTGACGAAGATCTCGATACCGGACACATCCGCTTTGCCAGCTATATCCCCGCGGTCTTACGACAGCCGCTCGAAGTATGGCTCGGCGTCGACGGCGCCCAACCGCGGGATGTCTTCCGCGTCATCGGAGCGCTCAGTGTCGGAACGACCATTCATTATATGCACGCCGTGGTTGAAGCGGATTCGCACATCATCACAACGGCCTATGTCGTGGATCCAAGCCGGCACATAGAATCGTACCGACGCGGTGTGCCGCTCAAAGCAACCTGGGCGGAAGCCTAAAACAAAAACCGAGGGCGACTCGCCGCTCGGCCTTTGCATTTACGCTTTGACACGGTCGACGGGCGACCGCCGCGTGCCCGACGCAGCCTCGCGGCCTACGGGCGGCCCCGCTGGGCTAGGCCCTGGGGCATCTCTAACAGTACCCTGGCGAGGGCGTGGCAGTCAACCCCAGCCAAGGCCTTGGGTAGTGGTCCCTTTTGAGGGGGCCGCTTAGCTTGAGGGGCTACCTTGCTATTCAAAGGAAGGCTAGGCGGTGCGCGTTTGGCCTCCGCCTCCCGGCGTCCTCGGCAACGTGGCCCTGATTCTGACCCTAATTGTCGGCCTCGGCAGCCTCGTTTTGGCGAATGTACCAACCCCCTTCGTCATCGGTCTCTTTGTCGTCGGAGCCGCCTTGATTGTTGGCGACATAAACGCCATATACAACCGCTCAGGAAAAGACGAAGCCGACAAGGTGCTTGTGCATCGTCGCTTGGACGTTTTGGATAGAATTGCCGACGCGACCAAAGACGATTTAGTTAAGCAGCTTTGCAAAGCATACGAAGAAATTGACGCACTATCTAAGAGGCCCGCATACGCCGAAGCAGCCTATCCGCTTCTCCACGATGGGCCTGACGTGAGAACAGATTACGGGAAGGGACTTGATCGGGTCGTGCTGGACGTTGCTGCGCTCGGTGACTTTCGGGACAAATATGATATTGAATTGCCGCACCTACTAAAATCCTTATATAAGAACGGCATTGTCCCGGACGACGCGCTAAACGCTCAACTAGCGAGCGTAACGAGCATTGACGACCTCAAGAGCGTAGCTGCCGGGTTACTCCGAATTATCAATCAGCCGGGAATCGTCTAGAGATAGGCGACTACGGCGCGGGAGGTGCGGCCCCAAATAGCCACTCTGGACGCGGGTAGAGGTTATGCCACCGAAGCGAAAGCGACCGGCAAACGGCGTAGCCCGAATGCCAATCGTCTTCGTAATGCCCGGAGTTTTCGCCGTCCTGAATATACGTTTGGCATCGGGTTTGATATCCGATCATCGTCGAGTAATAGGCAGTGCCAAACGGTGTTGCCTCGTAAGCGAACATGGCGATCATATGCAACGCAGCTATGCTGACCCAAGCGACCGTAATCGAAAGCGCGAACTTCCAAGCGCCCTTCTTCCACTCTCCCTCTCCGATGACGCCGCCTATGAGGTATGTTATTAGAAAATAAAAATACACCCCATAGAAGCCGATCAACAGGATAGCGAGGATTGCGCGCCAGGGCTCTTGGTCTAGAAAACTCACGCTGCTAGACCGCCCAGCATAAGCTCCGGCAGGTTCGCCAAATCATGCAACGTCCAGATGCGATCCGTCAAACCGGCTTTGATTGCAGGCGTGGTCTTGAGCGTTTGGTGGACGCGGCAAAAAGTTATAGTTCATAAAATAGAGCGCCAGCGACCGCTGTAGATTTTCAGCCTTCTTGCTAAAGCCGTTCGTTAGCCGAGTGAAGCGCCGCATCGACATACGCATGGTGAGGTTCTGCCGCTCAACGTATGCGGTCGAAATGTAGTCCGGATCGGGAACGCCCCACACGGACGTTCTAATAACTTTCTTGACGACCATCGGACTGTACTTGCGCTCCGGCGATTCGTCACCAAGAATACCGTAGTCTTTGACCTCTGATTAGCGTCCAGAAGATGTCACCGCACCCCGTAGTCCAGAAATAAGGCGCCGCCTATATTGCGTTCGCTGGACGGAGCGGCTTTTTCAGCCTCAGTTAACGCGCGTATACCGTGGTGGCAATTCGGTCCAACCGGAAGGGAGAACGCGTCACGATTCGGTGCCGGATGATATTTCGCGCGAAAGCCTTGCGCGACGAGTTCGAGAGGTACGGCCAGTCCTTCGAGCTCCAAGCATGTACCGCGTGGCACGTACGCCTCGCCAATGCGAATAATCATACCGTGCGTTTCCCCCTGTTCGAGCAGCTCACGGGCTCGCGCGCAGTTCCAAAGGCTCAAGTAATCGGTCATTGTGAGACGGCGCGCCCAATCAACCGGAAGGGCGCCGCGCTTATCCGTTTGCAGGCAGTCGTGTGGAAATTGCGCTACCTCGGCATACAGACTCGTAAAGTCGCCATCGGCGAGGTGGCGGGCCGCGGTCTCATGGTAACGGTCGTAGCCGAGATGGGTCAGGTTAGCGGGATGGTATGTGTCGTTTGCCCACGCCTCGGCCATCAGTTCGCGGGTACGGGTATTTAGGACGTCGATAATGAGCACGCTGAACTCCCCTGGAAGTCAAAGTGAAAACCCGCAGTGTTCAACCCGTAAGCGTCGCGAGGGAACATGTGTTCGATGTACAGGGGAGTAGTACCTAGCTGATTTCAGCTATAATTTCCCAAAACGAATTCGATGCCTAAAAAAGATAAGGCGGCGCCAAACAGCCCCAAGCGACCCCGAAACCGTCTGGCAGAGGCTCGCGTCGCGGTAAGGGACGTTCCATCCACACCCGAGGGGTTGGAGGGAGGGCGGAAACCACCCGATCTTCCTGGGGCGACGTTCTACCGTTTGCGAGCCGACCTCGCCGGCAACGCGGTCGCGATCCCGGCGGTTTTCTTAACCAATCCTGAGCTTCTGATGGGTGAAGCCGAAATTCAAGGCGGGAGAGCATTTCTCTACGGGCGTGCGCCGATATCAGACCCACCTGATTTTGTGCCTTTTATAAAGCAGCAATTTGAAGTAGAAATACCCGACTCGCACCGACTGGAGTACGTACTAGTCATACGAGGTGATGGCAAACCAAAATCCTGGTACGCGCTTGCATTCGGGATCGGGCGCTATTTGCTCAAAGAGGAATATTTGGACGTAGACGGCGCGCGCGAGGTCGCCAGGCGCCAGACGATGACGCAGAAGCCCGGAGTAGCAGCGCGGCTGAACCAGTTGCGAACAAAACAGCCCTGCCTCGCTAATACAATAACGACGGAAAAGCGTGCCAACCGACCGGCGACGCTTGATGAGCTTGATTTCGATCCCTACACGAGTGTCTTAGACGCGGCGTCCGGAGCACCGCACGACAGCGTGAAATTCGGCTCGCGGCTGACTGGCGGCACCGGTATTAAAGTTCGAAAAAACTTAAGCATTGACGATCTGGCGAGCATGGCTACCAATTTGGAAAGCGCTTATTTGGATGCAGTTCAAAATGCGAGCGTCATCGGGATAAGAATCGTTCACAATCAAGCGCTGATTTCGCAACTTGATCAGCAATTGCTCGATCTGCTAAAAGATGAGAACGAGACTGATCGGATCGCGTTCTCGCTTCCGTACTTCGAGGACGCTGAGGACAATCCGAGTCTCACCTTCACGAAAATGGGGCAAGATGTCGGGTCCTACGCCGACGATCTCGACGTTCGGGGGTATCGGAACGCCCTGAGGGATTCCGGCAAATGGGACGGTCTATCGGTCGAGTTCCTGAAAACCTCTGCTGCCGTAATCGGAGGTGGCAAGCGGCGTTTTAAAATTTATCAATGCCTCTCGGTAGTCGTAGAGTTAGATGGCAAGACGTACGTCCACGACGAACGCTCATGGTATGTCGTGCCCTCGGAGGCAAAAGAATATATCGATGAGACGATCCGCGCAATACCGTTCTGGGAAGGTCTGCCTGATGCTTTGCAACGAGTTGAGGAGAGGGACTATAATGCGAACGTCGGGGTCGGCGAATACCTGCTCCTTGATCGCAAAAATCTTTCGGTGATCGCCGGTGAGGATCCAATTGAGATATGTGATCTGTTAACTGTGGAAAACAAAAAGTTGTCCTTCATTCATGTCAAGCGAGATTTCAGTTCAAGCACGCTTTCACATCTCTTTGCGCAAGGCCGAGTGAGCGCGTCCCTACTTCAACAGCGCGCACTGCGTGATCTGATGTTCGCACACATTTTGAGGGAAGCGCGTAGACGGCAACCTCAGCCCCCTTGGTCCAGAAGGCTAAGAGGTTATCTGGAACATTTTCAATGCAATCGAATTCGTATCGTCTATGCCATCATGGGAGATTGGGGCAATGCAGGTGCGGCGGAGCGAATACCCTTTTTCAGCAAGGTCAATCTCATCAGAGAGGTCCGAAATCTTCGCGGCCGGGACTTTGAGGTATGTCTTGGACGCATACAAATGCCTGGACCGGTATACGCCAAGCGCAAGAAGGAACGAAAGCCCAAAGCCCCCGGCGCCTCGTTGAGCAGCGAATAGCTCGCGTGGCGGATCCTACGGCGATCGCGACCGAGCATCTAGTTAGAGCTACCTGGTTTTTGGCCGAGGTCACTGTTGGGCTAGCGTTTGGTACGTTATTGGCTGTCGTCGTGCCGATAATTTTGCGCAAGCTCGACATCGCTCGCGAGACTCGGTCGTCACGCCGGCAGATGATAGCGATCCTCCACCTGCTCGAAGCGCGCGTTAAAATGCTTATTGTTGGTCCGTTGATTCCTGCGGTGCGCTTGATCGCCGCTACGGAGAATCTTATGAATCGTGCGCTCGAGGCCGACATGTCTCGAGCACTGCCTCAAGACAAAATTGACGAGATTTATTTGGCTATCGTCAAGACATTCCAAACCGTGTACGAGGCGAAATCGCTGCAGAAGCAATATCATGATCAACGGCGGAACATCAGCGCGCTTGAGAAAGAGAGAGAGGGCCTCAACGGCTCCGACCCGCAGCGCGCTGCGGGGATTCAAACCGAGATTTCCGAGGCTCGTTCAAGCGCCAATGAGGTCGTCGGGGCTATCGTTTTTAACGCAACAACGTCGCGGGCGCGGCTGGTTGAAGCGCGGGCGGCCCTGGGAGATAAAAGACTGCAATCCTTGGACAAGCCCACCTCTTCCGTCGCGGAGCTTGCGCAAAAAACGTTGCGCGAGGGTCTGCATAAGCCGTTTGAGGGCGCACAGGCGGAAGAAGTGCCGGCGCGTGTACCTGCGAAAAACGGTTGGAGTGAATGGGTGCAGCGTTTTGCAGAGCATATTGGCAAGTGTATTGCGACTGAGACGGTTTATCGTGCGGACCTTATCGGGAGAGTTCCGCTCGCTTGCACGTTGCTGAGTAATGGGTTCGGAGCCTCGCTCCCGGTCTCAGCCCATGAGACGATAGAAGTTACCGCGATAAAACGGGATACACGAGCTGGCATGCGGGCAGCTTTTGATATGACCGATGATCCATGCGAAGCGGCTGACGCTGTAATGAGCAAACTGACAACGTCGCCTCAATTCATTGCGCCAGATCAGGGTGAGGTCAATCGCATTTTGATTGAATCGCTAGGCTAGAGGCCGCAGGTATAAATCGAGAAGTCCAGGTGCCCCGTCTGACTAAGGATTTGCGACGATGCGGTGAGTGTGCTCATTGACGGTGAGAAACTCGTCATATTGCCCAATAGGTACAGATCGAGCTGCACTCTTCGATAAACGCCGATGATTTTTAGTAAGGGTGTGAGCTAGGACTTTTCTTCCGGCAAGGGTGTTGCCGGCTCTGGGGCGCGAGTCGCCTTCTTGGCTATTTCTTCGGATGCATTTTCGTGGTGTGACAAGGAGCGACTAGTACGCGGAGTAGCGTTCGGGATTGCACTTTGTGGAACCGAAGCTGAAGCGAGGGGGTCTTCTGGAGCCTTGTCACTCACGAACGCGTATGCTGCGGGGCGGCGTAGATGGACGAGCACCCTCGATGACCGTGTTTTGACGGGGCGTTGCGGTCGGAATTGCGCTGGCCGGCTGCGCCTGCGGGGGCGGTGCGGAAGGTGCGCTTCCCTGGTTATTTCCTGAGGATGCTTGGTCGCTCATGATGTACATTTAGTATATCACAACGGTTAGCGCTGTTGCACCATCTGCTGGATGCATTGCTGGACGGCTGGACGTGATCGTGATTCACAACTCGTCCGCTCATCGCGATAGCACCGACAGTTACAAATAGAGCGATTCCCAAGTACATGAAGGCAAATGAAGCACTAAGCCACCGTGCCTTAATAATCCCAGAAGTGCCTTCGTCGATGGCGTAGTCATTCCAAGCCTCGGCTAACTCCATTTTTATTTTTGCGTTGTTGTTTAGTTCATTGGCGATCGAGGGAAGGTTATAGGTTATTGGAGATGGCAGATCGTGCGTCTCAACAGCGTTGACTGTCCCAGCTAAGACAACTGCCAATGCCAAACAGGCCATTGCCGCGATTCCGATCGGAACATTCGGTATATTGTGCGCGCTTGCGAAGGTGATTGCAAAGCCGATGAGGGCTGTGCTTAAGACGATAACGCCCGTGGATTTTGTCTCCAAATTGCGATTGCCCTCAACTGCCCGATCGACAACAAGCATTACCTGCTGCAAGATCGTTTCCGCCGTTTCGGCCGTTTGCAGAGCTGGCGTACGTTTAAGACGTTCCTCAGCCAACTGGCGGGCGGCGAGGCTTATGCGCGCTGGCTTCCACGGTCGAAACAGATGCAATCCGAGCAGTCGCCGTGCACCCCCGTTTATTCTTTGCCAGCTAGCGGATATTACACGCTCGAGTGTGCTCAACAGCCATTGCACGTCGTTAATCACGCGTCCGATACGCGTTTTGGCGAAGTGTCCAATCCGGTGAAAGGCTTTCTGGGCGTTCATGGTTATGGCTCTGTATGCTCCGATGCATAGCGTAACGAGGTTTCGCGCGATTGACGTGACGGTGATGGCGAGAATTGCGTGAGTATAGGCCCGGTCAGGAAACTTCGGTTTGAAACGCGACGAGCGTGAAGATACATTTACCTGCAGTATAAATGCCTGAAAGTAATAAGGCAAATACGAACGGTGCCGCCGTCGTTGTGCTCGGGAATGCGGCGAAGCAACTAGTCATAACGCCAACTCCTATGACGCTTCCGCGTAGGAATTGAACGGATAAATTACTGGCAAGATACTTTTGGTGGGCGGATATTTGCCGTAACTGGGTGTTCGCGCTCTTTACGTGAGTAAGTATCAGGTTGGCGTGATGTTGTCGCGCACTTACGATGTCGCCCTGGGATTGTGTCCGGCTCAGATAAAGCTGTGCCCGACGGTATCGCTGTGAAAGGTGTGTTTCAAGGAACGCCAGGCGCTCATGTGTTCGCTCATCGTATAGAGACACGAAAGAATAGGAACTCGCGTTTATAGCCGCGGCAACCAGGCAGCTGAGCGAAATCATCCAACGTTGGGACCACGGGACAAGCGAAAGGATAGAAAAGTACAGCGCAGTCTGGAAAGAGCCCGTGATGACCGTGGCGCACATCAGAATCCAGTAGTTTTTGACGCGAGCATCTACCAGTTCTACGAGTCTCATAAATCGTGGAGCCGTACCCGTGGAAGACATAGGTACGGCGTCGCGAAAGAAACTTAGAATACCGACAGAGATAACCCAGAGAGTGGCTGCGACCGTAGCAACCGTAACGAAAAATTCTTTGTTGCCTTCCTCGTAGTACAAGGATGCCATGTTGCCAAAATAGGAAGAATAAAGATGCGGGTATGCGATATCGATTAAGCGTGCAAGTAAGAAAAGTGCAAGCAATGCCCAGAGATAGAATAGGGTTTTAACGCGCCGGATTAACGTCCGCGTTGTAATCCGCGGCGGTTCGTAAAAAAACCGATCAATGAAGTCGCCGAACGATCCGAGCCGCTGTCGTGCGAACTGTATTGCCATGCTAGGTGAGGCGCGCAGCGTGGGGTTGAACCGGATGTACTTGAGATACGCTCATTTGGCTAGTGGAGAAAATGCGAGAGCGTGGCTGTGGCAGCGCCGATCCATTCGTGCCCATGAGCTACCGCCTCCGCTGAAAGATTCAGTGAGTCAACCGCGGTGGAAACGGCCTGGAACGCGGCCTTTACAATATTTTTTCGAGGTTGCGATCGGTTTAATTCTTGTTCCAACGCGCGCAGGTGCAGCGCCGCGGTCTCATCTGCATCAATAGCTTTTTGCAGAGGCATTGGCATAGCCGGTAGCGCTATCGTTGAACTTACGTTGCCGCCCGCGATATTAAACGGGGAATCCGACACCGTTGAGTTTATGATGCTTGTGTTGATTTCTATGGCGGTTGGCATCGCTGGACGCGCCGGCTTCGTGCCATCCACCAGGGCGCGCCCATCAGGATTGAGACGCACACGCCATACAAAGACACCATTGAGATACGCGCGGCGTTCCGACTGGCCATCGAGGAGACCCTCGTACTGCAGTTGTTCCAGAGCATCATCAACATGGTCGGGCGCGATTCGAAGCGCAGGGACAATTTCGCTAAGCCAGACGAAGTCGCGCTTTCCCGCGAGGTACTTTAAGACAGCGTCCCGGTAGTGTTCGCGAGTACGGCCTTCGTTTGCTGCCAGGTCGGCCTCGAATTGCCGAAGTGTTGCGATTGCGGTACGTCCGATTTCGATGAACCGCCTCATCTGCTCGTCGAAGGCCGGGTCGCGATCACCGGGAGCCGGCGGAACGACAATACCGCGCGAAATCTGTTGCGGAGCAATCGCCGGAAGGTCCCGCCCAGCTTGTGTAAGCTCCCTTGTGTCGAGGTAGGTTTGGTCGTCGAATTGCTGCGCGAAGGTCTGGGCCGCCTGCCGAGCGCGTATCGAATTTCCGTCGATAAGAAGAGGTTCGATCCGATCGAGGTGCGCGCCCCATTCTTGGGATGTAAACATTAATGCGACTATAGCATATGGGCGACGGCGAAGCTAAATGTCGCAGAGGCTTCCGCGTCAACAGGCGTCGGCGCGCACAGATTCTTAGTGAGGGGTGCAAGCGTCACAAATTGTTGCATGTCAATTCCTTGTTTATATTGGAATACAGCACATGATAAGGAACCGACGAAAACAATCGGTGCAATCGCGATTCACACCAAACGCCTCGACTCCAAAGCATCACCACTGTCCCTTGGAGCCCAGCTGACGCCGAACAAAGCTGTAGTGCGCTCAATATCTGATTTTTTTGGGCAGCAGACATGAACTCCACTTGGTCTGCGACGAAGACAATTATGAGATCTTCGCCCTGCTCGCGAATGTGTGCGACCTTAAAGCGTTGCATTCGGTCTCACTGATTCTCGGGGCCGCCCCTACTGAGCTCTGCTGAATTAAGGCCGTGATAGCCTTCGACGATTGCATAGGGAGTTCGCCGTGAATCTTCGGCCTGACGTTCCAAGACCGTGATACCGTGATCGCGGACCAGAGATTGAGCGACGCCATCGATCCAGTCCAGGCATCGAATGCGGTCGTCCGCATCTCGGAGGATTGCCCAAAGCCGCACTTCCGTCTCCGATTCGTACAGCACGAGGATATCACGGACTCTGCCGATGAGAGCGGGTGGCATCGCGTCGTAGAGGCCCGGGTAAAGTATGTCGCTGGCCATGCGGTCAAATGGCTCCGGAACGGCCGGACGGTCGTACCTTAATCCCAACCACGCTTTAATTTCCCGCCGGCGCAGATCATCAACCGAATTATCTCGAAATTTCTTGAGCGAATTCAGTGCTCGTGCAGTCATCGTGAGCTTCTGGCTGTCAGCTTTTAATACAAAGTCGGGGGTAATGCATGCCGCGCGGCTACGAATCCCATCCACACGAATGCCGGCCGAGGGAAAAACTGGTCGCAGTTCAATCTGCCGGCTCTGATTGGTACACTGCGTTGAATGCAAATCGCAATCTTGCGTAACGACGGCCCAGAGTCCAAACTCCTGGTCGCACTGCGTCAACGTATCGTCCGCCAAATCATAGGAGCGAACGGTCAGAGATGTCTTAAGGAGCGACCCTTGTCGCCACCCTTCCTCGAAAAGCGACGGCATTCAATCGGCGCTATCCTCATCGTTGTTCTCGTGAATGTCGCGGGAGGGCCGGTCGTACCACCGCAAGGGTATATTTTGAACTTCGGGCATGCTTGCCCGGGGCGATACGGCGTCCATTACGGCGCCAAAGGCTTCGCGAAATCTTCCAGCAAGCAGATGATCGGTGGCACTTATGCCGTCCCGGTCGCTCGCTGTCGAGAGGACTCTTACGATTGCGACGTCATTGCGGCGCGTAACTTTTAGGAGAGCGATAAGAAACTGGTGGAGCGCATCGATCTTGGAGCCAATCTGTGGGGACGCCGTTTTCCCCTTGGCGATCCGCTGAAGTTCGGTGTGGGACCCGCCGATGATCAGTTCTAGCTTCCGCCAGGACCAAATCCCACTTTGGTAGATTTCTCTTAAGAGTGTATCGTAACCCGTGGTAAGGGTATGCGGTAGAACATGTTCGGTTGGCGTCTTCACGCTAACAAGGCGGAACTCGTCAGCGAGATCTGGTTGCTCCTCGGAAGTGCTATCTGCTACATGCGCGGGCAATCGCTCATAGTCGACAACGTACGGCGAAGTAAAAACCACCAATCCGTAGGCGGCAAATGGTTCTGAGGGCCGCTGCATGTCAATGAGGCCAACATGACCAAATTTCGTTGCGCCGGGTAATGAAAATATCTGGGTTAGCTCGGCGTTGACTGTCATGAGATGACGGTCGAGGGACCATAAAATTGTCGAATCGAGTTCGAAGGTCACGCAGTCGGTTCTACCTTGGCAATGAGGGATGAACCATTTCTTGAAAGATTCCAGTGGAGCTTTTGGCTTTGCGCCGAGAATCTGTAGCCCGCTCATTGGGCCTGGTCTTCCTTTGGCCTCAGCTCGAAGTGTTTGACGCCCTCGTCGCTGAGACTTGATCGTAAGAGTGCAGCGATTTCGTGGTTAATCCGTTGATAGACCGCTCCGATATCCGAGGCGCTAAACGGGGCCTGACGGAAAGAAGCCATATCGATGTCGGCCAGAAATGATTGCTGCGAAGCTGCCGGCGAGCTCGTTATATCGGCTCCTACTCCGTTCGGCAGAAAGCCATAGCGAATTGTGGCCGCATTGACAAGCGACTGGGGATCGGATTGATTCATCTGTGTGACCAGTACCCAGGTTCGCAATGTATCTGGCGTTACCAGGTTACCACCGGCCCAACCCGTAAACTCAGATCGGAACCACAACAGAAATTCCTCGATAGTGGCTGGTGCCGCATTGATGTAACGAACCCCTAACCGCTCATAGCTGGTGATCTTTCCAACTTCACCGATGGGCCCCAAAACGGACTCGAGAACGGCTTGAAAGACATCGCGAGACTTGTAGGATTCATTAATCGATAGAGTGACGTTTGCGCCCGTGATCGCGAGCTCGTGCCCCGCGCGGTCTACGAAAAGGTAGCGTTGCGCCGTCGGTGCTGCCGGCCCGATCGATATCTGGAAGGCGGCAGCGTTTTCAGTCTGTAGCGTAAAGCCCTGTAGCCGGTCTTGCAGATCGGCCAGCCCCTGGGGGGCAACCAGGTGAGCCGAAAACGGGAACACGAGTTGAACCACGGCGCGAGCCAGGGGAGGCTTCCCCATGGTGTACGAGCCTTGGGTAGCCTGAAAGACGAACATACCTATCCTTGGTACCAAAAATGTTCCAAGAAAGTTCCAATTTGGTTCCGCATCGAGTATAATGTACCCCCTGCAGGCGCATTTGCCTGCCGGCTGGCCGGAATGGCCTGGCTCAATGTCAGAAAGGGGCTACCCGATGAAGCCTGTTCACGCCTTGATGGTCCTGGGAGGAGCGCTGATCGCGGCTGCGGCGATCGTCCGGTTCTCGGAGCACCCTACCGTCCGCAACGCAGCCTTGGCGGCGGGGAAGGCGCTGGAAGTGTTCGGCTGATGTGCGCGTCAGTTTTGCCGCGCGATCTCAGCCCTGCCAGCACCGGCCGGCTTTCGTCCGAGTGCTCGTTCGCGAATGAGTAGGCTCTTGTGGACTTGGGGAGGCACGTTTTTCGGGTTTCGCCGAGGGGACCGGTTGTTCACGCATGGTGTGGTCGAAGCCGGCAGATTTCATGGTGACGAGATCTACGGATCGGATGGCTACTACCTAGGCGAGATCCGCAACGAGCGTCGACTCATCACAAAACTTACGAAGAAAAGCCGTCGACGATCTTCATTTGAGCCCAGCAGGTTAATCGGAATCGCTTCATACGTAGGGTATGTCGGTTACGTTATGTATGTCGGGTATGAGGATTTTCCGGATCCCGAGGCATTTGCTTAGCAGTGTAAGTGGAGCTTTTAAGGGTTTCTTTTGCGAACAGTCGGTGAAAGGGTGTTCATCATGACTAAATCAGCGTGGCTAACGAGTGCGCTCACAACCATAATTACGGGAGCTTTCGCTTTTGCGGGTGCGTATCTGGCTTTCTACGGCGCGAGACAAACGGCGCAAAATGATTATCAGCTGAAGTTCGCGCAAACGATAAACCAATCGCTGCCACATCTTCGAAACCCAGGTGAGTCTGGCATAGCCCTTGCGGCACTTTTGGCGCTAGCGCAAACCGATGTCGAGAAACGGGCCGTTATTAGTGTTGGTGTGAATGCGAATACGCCTCAAATCCGTGAGACTTTGGCCTTATTCTTAACGACCGATTCCGATGCAAGGCGTATCGCTGGCGAGCTACCGGTACGCCATCTCATACTTTCAAGTGTTGCGCAGAATCTATATACCCAAGCTCAGCGATTTGACGGCAATTGGCCAATCGTGCATCGGATTGAAAATACGCCCGACGGTTCTTCGGTCGATCTTATTAGGGCGCTTGACCCGCAGCCGCAATCAGGTTGGGTCTACTTAGAAAACGGAGCGGGAAATCCAGAGCGTATTTCAGGGCCTCCACCGTTTCTGTATCATTTAAGGCTTCCAAGGATCATTTGGCAGTCTCCTGGGATGCTCATCGGTGGCCCAATTGGTGTGTTGCCTAGCGGAACTACGCTAAATATAGCCCGGATTTCCAGCCATCCACTTGGCGTCGAACCCGGTCAAGGCCCGATGCTATGGGGCTGGTTTTCTCGGTATGATTTGCCTTGGTCGGAATCTGAAACGACCCAGTGATCGGCGCCCGCTGATGAGTGGTCTAGGGGCCGCTGAGACATTCAAACTCACCTTCATATAGTGTCAATTTTTTGAACTTAACTCGGCGCTCGAAGAGGCGGACGAGTTGGACCGTAACCACACGAGGCCCGTTTTTGACGCTCTTGCACCGCCCAACGCTTGCACCAACGCACTGGCAAGCTCGCGGCGTTGTTCGTACGGTGCCACGTCACAGAGCTGCTGGAAATTTTGTAAAAGGGCTGAAGCTCGTTCTTGCGTCCGCTTTTCCTCATGGTCCTGTTCGAGGATTTCGGTGACCTGACTTAACCGATCACGGCAGCTGCCTTCGTCCTCAGCAATCGCGCGAAGCTGTCGTGCAAGATCCGCTTCGACCGAGTCGTCGGAGAGAGCCAACTGCCATGCACGTTGTCGGAGCCGGTCGAACGATCCATCCCGTAAGTGTTCTTCTAATTGGCGCTGCTCATGACTCAACGCGTCGGCGTCCGAAGCGCGTTTTGCCGCTGCCCAGCGCTCGAGCACACTAGGGTCTGCTCGGAGGCTTGCGATGTCTTCTTTGAACCACCGCTCTAGAAGCTCGGCATTGATTCTATAGTTGCAAACAATACACGCATAATACCGAACGCGTCGGTAACGGCGATAGACTTTCCTAGTTCCGTCGGCGCAGCGTCTGCTGCCACTGGCTCCCGTTGCATGGCCGTGAAACGAGCGCCCACAGGTGAGGCATTTGACGGCGCCCGAGAGCGGGTACTCGTAACCGCGCTCCTGGCGCCAACGCGGCTTCGAGCGAATGGCTTCCTGGACTTGATCAAAGAGGTCCGGGTCCACGATCGTGCCTCGGTAGCGGTGCTGATCCAAAAGCTTTCGAACGCGGGTGCACTCCCAGACGTGGCAGCGTTCCCGAATGATCGGCATACCGTTGGCATCGTGTTTTGACGTGACAACGCGATGCGGAGGTGCACCGGCTTTCATCCTCAGCGCTATTGTATGCATGCCGATGCCGGAGGCGTACCACTCGAAGGCTTGTCGCACCCATGGCGCGCTAACGGGCTCCTCGACGTCCTGCTCTGCGCGCAGCTGGAGACCGTACGGCGATTTGTTTGACATTGGCTTACCTTGGCGCTGGCGCCGTTCCCAGCTTGCCTTGCACCGGTTGCTTTTGGCCTCGTTTTCGGCGTGACCGCCCATGGCCTGGCCAACGATCGCGGCCTGATCAGCGAACGAATCCATCGCGACCTCGCCACGATCGCGGATGTACAGCTTAACGCCGCTTTCTCGTAGCGAACGAGCGATAACGAGCGTGTCGGTCATATCGCGCGAGAGACGGTCGAAGGATGTCGCGATTAGAAATTCCGGAAGACCGTCCCCTCCGGCTTCGAGCAGACCGAGCATTCTCGCGCACTGCGGACGCCCAATGACGTTCTTCGCCGATGCGCGCTCCTTGAACAGAACCAGCCGGCAGTGGCGGTCGCGAGCGAACTCCTCAGCCCATCGCATTTGCTCCTCCAGCGAAAGCTCCTGATCAATCTTTAATGTAGAAACCCTGCAGTAGGCCCACACGATGCCGGCGCTTGGTTGTGGCCGCTTTCTCACCTCACGAACCTCCAGTTTGTTTCGTAGCCCATATACTATATAATCGGTACATATGACACGACGAAATCGTCGTGTGAGTATGGATACTACGGCTCGCCGTGCGGATGCGAAAGCAGCAGTGCATCGATCTCGCGCACGCCTTCGCGGCGCAGGAACGGAACAACGATGCGTTCGCCTACCGCCTCAGCGGAGGATTCGCTCCCGTGTCCTTGCCCCAAACGGCCGCCCGCGTCAACGAGAAGCGTGTGTCCGCGCGGCGTGCGAATGACGATCGCGTCGGCTTGACCGACGTCGAGCACGGTGATCCGCAGCCGGTGGTCGGGCGTGCGCGGCGGCCACGCCACCAGAAGAACGCCGAGAACGAAAAACGCCGGCGCGAAATTTTTCGCGCCGCGCTTCCAAAAAAAGACGGCGGCGGCGAGCAACAGATCATATACTGCGATCGTCCACAGCGGGGGCGGCATGGCGGCGATCGTCGATCCGGGCAGCGTCGCGAGCGTGTGAACTGTGGCGACGATCCATGCCAAAAACCATCCGTTCAGATTCGCAACCGGCTGCGCGAGCTGCGGAATCGAAGTCAGCGCGAGTTGCATGGCGCCCAGAATCATGGTCAGGCCGACGCACGGCACGACCGCGGCGTTGGCCACGATCGCGTAAGGCGCGAAAAGCAAGAAAACGGACGCGGTCAACGGCCACGTACCGATTTGCGTCGCGAGCGTGAGCGTAAACGTTTCGCGCAAACGGGCGGGAATTTCCGCATAGCGCTCGAGCTCCTTATCGATGGAATCTGCGCAGAGCAAGATCGCGCCGACACACGAAAACGACAGCGCGAACGACGCGCTGCCGATCGCCAATGGGTCGAAGAGCGCGATAACCAGGAGTGCGCTCCGAAGATATTCCAGGCTCGCGTGGCTCGCCCGCAGGCGTACGCGGTGAGCGCAAGCGAGGCCATCGCCGCCGCTCGCATCGCGGGCAAATGGAGTCCGCTGAAGATCGCGTAGAACCACACCGCGCCGATGGTGAGCGCGGACGCCGCGGCGCGCGGCGCACCCGGGAACCGTAGAAGCAGCAGCATCAGCGCCGCCACCACGCCGAGGTGCAAGCCGGCAGTGACCAAGACATGGACCGTTCCCGTCTCTTGAAATTCGGTTCGCAGTTCGGGCGGCAGCGCGGACCGCTCGCCCCAGAGTTCGCCGGCGAGAATCGTTGCCGACGGCTCCGGAAGACGCGCGCGCAGCTGCGCGAGCGCCCACTCGTGCGCCTTCGCGATCAGCACGTCTAGAGTCGGTGTCCGCGCCGGCAGGACGCGAAGAATTTGCGCGTTGCCGATGCGCGCGATGATCCCGCGCCCGCGTTCGATAGCACGCTGGTCGGGTTCGCCGGGATTGCGCGCGCCGTCAAAAGGTTCGACGCGGCCGCGCACCAGCACGCGAACGCCGGCGCGCGGCATCGCACCGCGAGTCGTGACGGCGAGCTTCATTCCATCGTCCGTAGCGCAAACAAAAGAGCTGCCGCCGTTTTGGACGCCGTTTGGTTCGAGAACCGTGCAGGCGATGCGCGCCGTTCTTTCGCGAATGTCCGGCTGTGCGCCCGAAACCTGCAGCGCTGCCAGGCACCAGCCTGCGCCCAGGGCGAGCCCAGCGCACGCGCGAAGCGGCAGAAGCGACGGACGTGCCAGCGCGATCCAGCCGCAAAGCACGACGCATGCGCACAGCGTCAATCCGCGCGCCTCGGGGGAAAAAGGCTGCGCGGCGGCCGCACCCAAAGCGGCCGCGGCTCCCAACAGCAAAAGCGGGGAACGTTCCGGCACGTATCGCAACTGCGACGAGACGGCAAGAATTAAAGGAGCTGCAATGCGGATCATGGTCACCGGCGGGGCCGGTTTCATCGGGTCTCACGTGGCCGATGCGTACTTAGCGGCGGGCCACGAAGTGCTGGTTCTGGACGCGCTATGGGAACATGGCGGCGGAAAGCGGCAAAACGTGGCGCCGCGCGCACTGTTTATGCACATGGACATCCGCGACGAGGCGATTACGCGGATTTTCCAAGAATTCAAGCCAGAGATCGTCAGCCATCACGCGGCCCAGGCGAGCGTTGCGATCGGATCGCGCGATCCGATCTACGACGCGCAAGTCAACGTGGTCGGGCTGCTCAATATCCTCGAGAACTCGGTGCGTCACGGGGTGCAGAAGGTTATTTACGCATCCAGCGGCGCCATATTCGGAACGCCGGAACGCCTGCCGATGAATGAGACCACGCCGCAGCGTCCTGAATCTCCCTACGGCATTACGAAAATGGTCGGCGAGCATTACCTGCGCTTTTTCCAACACGAGCGCGGGCTCGATTTCACATCGCTGCGCTACGGCAACGTCTACGGCCCGCGCCAAGATCCCAACGGTGAGGCCGGCGTGATCGCCATTTTTATCGGCCGGTTTTTAGCTCACGAGAGCGTGCGCATCGATTCCGACGGCGAACAAACGCGCGACTACGTTTACGTGCGCGACGTAGCGGCCGCCAATCTCGCGGCGCTGGAGCGCGGCAGCGGCGGCATGTATTGCATCGGAACCAACAAACGCACGAGCGTAAACCAGATCTACAAAGAGCTGTGCAAGGTGTCGGGATTCGAAGCGCCCGTCGTGCACGCTCCAAAACGGCCGGGCGACGCGCGCGACGCGCAGTTCGATTGCGGACTCGCCAAGAAAGAGCTCGGCTGGTCGCCCGGAACGCAGCTGAGCGACGGCATTCGCGAAACGTTCGAGTATTTTAAGGACGCGCTGCCGGTAACCCGGTGAAGATACCACTCGCGCTCGTGCGTGTGGCGACGCCCGTCGTTATGTGGGCGGCATCCCTGCGCCGCCGGGCGCTTCCGCCGCAATTTGCAGTGCTTGAAATGACGACGGCGATATGGCCGGCGCTCGCGCTGCGCGCGATCGTACGGGTCGGTATCGCCGACCGGCTGGCGCGCGGTCCTGCCACACCTGACGAGCTCGCGCGCGATTTGGTTCTGCACGAACCCAGCGTGCGGCGCGTTCTACGATTGCTTTCCGGGTACGACGTCGTACACGAAGCGCGAAACGGCCGCTTTGAACTTACGCGTATCGGACGCTGCGCCGCGCGCGACACGCCCGAAAGTGTCGCGGATTTCGTTCGCTACGCCGGCGAGCCGTGGCAGTTGGACTCATGGGAACGTTTGAGTGAAACGCTGCGCACCGGCGTTCCGGCATTTGAAATCGTCCACGGCACCAGCTTTTTTGAATACGCCGGCACGCATCCCGAAGCGGGCGAACTCTTCGATAGCGCAATGACGGCAGTCGCGCCTCTTTACGGTTTTGCGGTAGCGCACGCGTACGACTTCTCGCATGCCTCCCCGGTTGCCGACGTCGGAGGCGGATCGGGCCTGATGTTGCGCGCGATTTTGCGCGCCTACCCGGATGTTCAAGGCGTACTCTTCGATCTGCCTGGCGCGATCTCGCGCGCTCCGCAGGTGCTCGGCGACGAGCGTGCGCGCGTACGCGTCGAGGCCGGCGATTTTTTCGAACTGGCTCCGTCCGGCGCGCGAACCTATCTGCTCAGTCACGTCCTGCACAACTGGGAAGACGAGCGGGCGGTGAAGATCCTGTCCAACGTCCGCAAGGAACTGCCGGCAGACGGGCGCGTGCTCATCGTTGAAACGCTTCTCTGCGACAAACCGAACCGTTGGAGCGCCGGAAATCTGAACGACGCGCAGATGCTCTCGCTCGTGCGCGGCCGCGAACGCACGCGCGCGGAGTATGCCGACTTGCTTCGCCAAGCCGGGTTCACAATCAAACGCATCATCCCGACAGCGGCCGCCGAGTCGATCCTCGTTTGCGCGCCCGGCTAAGCGACGATGTTGAGTAACTTGTCCGCAACGAAAATGCGCTTGCGGACTTCTTTTCCTTCGAGCTGAGCTTGTACCGGCGGCTGCGCGATCGCGAGCGCATACGCTTCGTCTTCTCCGATTCCGGGCGCCACGTCGAGGCGCGCGCGAATCTTGCCGTTCACCTGCACCACCAGCGTAATCGACTCCACCGCCAGGGCGCGCTCGTCCGGCTCGAGGTAGCGTTCCAAATGCACGCTCGTATCGTGTCCTAACCGCTCCCATAACTCGTCGGCCAGATGCGGTGCGAAGGGCGCGATGATCAGCGGCAGCGCATGAACGGCGTAGCCGACCGCCGGCGAATCCGGCGCGCTCTGTTCGAGCGTCGTGAGCGCGTTGACGTATTCGTCGAGCTTCGCAACGGTCGTATTGTAATGAAAGCGGCGCGAGAGCGTTTCGTCGACGGCGGATTTCGCCGCGACGTGCACGGCCCGCAGCAACGCTTTTTCGTCCTCGCTCGAAACTTCAGGCAGTGCGCGCGGATCGGCTTGCTTGGCGCGTTCCAAAAACGGCTCGCATGCGCGCCATACGCGGTTCACGAACCGGACGCGGCCGTTGATGCCCTCGTCGGTCCAGTCGCTCGTGTCTTCGGGCGGCGTGACGTAGAGTAAAAACAAGCGCATGGCGTCGACGCCGCGCTGTTCGACGATCTCGTCGATCCCGATCACGTTGCCGCGCGATTTGCTCATCTTCTCGCTGTTGTAGAGCACCATTCCTTGGTGGAACAAGCGCGTGATCGGCTCGTCCGCTCCCGTCACCCAGCCGCGGTCGTGAAAGAATTTATAGAAGAAACGCGAGTAGAGCAGGTGGAGCACCGCGTGCTCCGCGCCGCCGATATATTGATCGATCGGCATCCAGTACCGAGCGATTTCCTGATCCCACGGCTTGTTTGCGTTGTTGGGATCGAGATAGCGCAAATAATACCAGGACGACTCGAAGAACGTGTCCATCGTATCGCTCTCGCGTTTTGCGGGGCCGCCGCACTTCGGGCAGGTCGTGTTGCTGAACGCCGGGTCGTTGGCAAGCGGCGAGCCTTCGCCGGTGATCGGAACGTCGGCCGGCAGCAGCACCGGGAGCTGATCGTCGGGCACCGGCACTTCGCCGCAGCGCTCGCAATAGACGATCGGAATCGGCGTTCCCCAATAGCGCTGGCGCGAGACGAGCCAGTCGCGCAGCCGATAATTGACTTTGGGTTCGCCCAGCCCGAGCGCGACGAGCCGGTCGGCGATGGCTTTACGCGCGCGCGCACTCGACATGCCGGTGAAATCGCCGCTGGCGACCAGCCGCCCGTCTTCCAGATACGCTTCGTGCAGCGGAGCGCTGAGATCCGAACCCGGCGGTGCGACGACCATGGCGACCGGCAGCGCGTTCTTGCGCGCGAATTCGAAATCGCGTTGATCGTGCGCCGGCACGCCCATGACTGCTCCGGTGCCGTATTCGGCGAGCACGTAATTCGTCACCCAAACCGGCACGCGTTCCTTTGAAAGGGGATTGATCGCGTAGGCGCCGGTGAAAACGCCTTCCTTTTCCATGAGGCTCGTGCGTTCGAGTTCCGATTTGGAACGCAGACTTTGCGCGAACTGCTCCACGGCATTGCGCGCCTTCTTGGTAACGATGCCGGCAACCGCCGGGTGTTCGGGCGCGACGGCCAAGTAGGTCACGCCGAACAGCGTGTCCAGGCGCGTGGTGAAAACGCTGATGCGCTCTTCCGAGTTCTCGATGGCGAAGCTGAATTGCGCGCCCTCGCTGCGGCCGATCCAGTTGCGCTGCATCGTCCGCGTGCGTTCCGGCCAGCCATCCAACGTATCGAGATCGTCGAGCAGCCGGTCGGCGTAATCGGTGATCTTCAAGAACCACTGCGAGAGATTGCGTCGCTCGACCAGATTCTCGCAACGCCAGCAGCGGCCGTCGATCACCTGCTCGTTTGCAAGCACGGTGCGGTCGTGCGGGCACCAATTGACCGGCGCTTCGCGCTTGTACGCCAAACCGTGTTCGTACAGCCGCAAGAACAGCCACTGGTTCCAGCGGTAATAGTCCGGTTCACATGTCGTGATCTCGCGCGACCAGTCGTAGCCCGTTCCCATCAGCCGCACTTGGCGCTGCATGTTGGCAATGTTCGCACGCGTCCACTTGCCAGGGTCGGCTCCGTGCGCGATCGCAGCGTTTTCGGCGGGTAAGCCAAACGCGTCCCAGCCCATCGGATGGACGACGTTGTAGCCGAGCATGCGCATCATGCGCGCAATCGCGTCGCCCAGCCCATAATTTTTCGCGTGGCCGATGTGCAGATCGCCCGACGGGTATGGCAGCATCTCGAGCGTGTAATACTTTTGCTTCCGCGCATCTTCGCGCGCGCGGAAGATGCCCTGTTCGTCCCAGCGCTGCTGCCACTTTCGTTCTACGGCTCGATAATCGTAAGCGTCGGCCATCGGAAAGACCCATATAGGGCCGGAAAGGGCGCTAACCCTTTCCTCGCGCGCCGGCCGGCGTGAATGTAAGGCGTGAAAATTTTGGCTGTCGCGGGCGCGGCCGTTATCTTGGTCGCGCTCGCTTTTCTGCATCCGGCGCCGCGTCCGGCACTTCAAGCCGCCGATGCCCTCGGGTCTCGACTCGGCTCGACCGCGGTTCCCTTCGACATGCGTTTCGAACGAAACGCTGCTCAGGACAGGCTGGCTCACCATGACAAAGTGGGGGCTCACCATGACACTCGGGCGCAGCTCGTCGTCTACGTCGCGGGCGAGGTCCGGCGTCCCGGGTTGTACCGCGTTCCGCCCGGCGCGCGCGCGAACGATGCGGTGCAAAAGGCGGGAAGCTTTTCAAACGCCGCCGACCGCGCCGCCGTGAACCTGGCCGAGATCGTGCAAGACGGGGAAGAGATCCGCGTACCACGTACCGGCGAAAGCGCTCCCCGCGCACGCAAGCCGGTGCGCAAGAAGCGCCAGCGCGTCCGCATGAGCGTCGACCTGAACTCCGCAAGCGCCGGCGAACTCGCGCAAGTGCCCGGTCTCGGGCAGACGCTGGCGGAGCGCATCGTCGCCTACCGCGCGCAGAACGGCCCGTTTGCCTCGCTCGACGAACTGACCGACGTGTCGGGTTTCACGCAGCGGCGCATCGACACGCTGGCGCAATACCTCGTCGTACGGTAGCAAGAGAGCCCTATTCGGCGGCGAAGGCGAAATGATGCAGCCCCCGCTGCCGCCGCGCGAAACTTTGCCGGCGGTTATCCGACGTTCGCTCGAGCAGCCGCGCGAAGCTGCATTGCTGGAACGCGCCGGCGCTACCTGGAATGCGACGTCTTCGGAACGCGTGATGGATCGCGTCGAGAATCTCGCGTATGCCATTCGTTCGTCCGGCGTGCAGGCCGGCGATCGCATCGCGCTGATCGCGGCGAATTGCGTCGACTGGATCGTCGCGGACTTTGCGATACTCTTCGCCGGCTGTGCGGTCGTGCCGATCTTCCCGACGCAAGCTTCCGATCAAGTCGCGTTCATTTTGCGCGACTCGGATGCCAAGCTCGTCTTCGCGGACACGCCGCAATCGGCGGAACGCATGCGTACGCTGACACAGGCGCCGGTCGTCGTGTTCCAAAGCCGCGGCGACGATTCGCTGGATCGTTTCGAAGAACGCGGTGCGCGCGCGCGCACCGAGCATCCGGGCGACATCGCGCAATGGGAAGCGGCGCTCAAACCGGACGATCTCGCCGTTCTGATTTACACCTCCGGTACGACGGGCGAACCGAAAGGCGTGATGCTTTCGCATTACAACGTCGCGTTCAATGCGGAATCTTCGTTCAGCAATACCTTCGACGTGCTGCCCAGCGGTTCGAACGTGCTCTCGATATTACCGTTCTCGCACATCTACGAGCACATGATTCTCTACGGCTACATGCTGCGCGGAATGCACCACTACATCGCGCACGACGTAGAGAAGCTGCTCGACGATCTGCGCGACGTGCATCCCGTCACGATGACGGCCGTTCCGCGCCTCTTCGAGCGCGTAATCGCGCGCGTCGTTGGCGTGGCGAAGTCCGAAGGCGGTCTGCAAGCCAAGATCGTGCCGTGGGCGCTCAACGTCGGCCGGGATTACATGAGCGCCAAGATGCGTGGAAAAGATCCGGGCGCGGTGCTTTCGCTGCAGTACCGCGTCGCACACTCGCTCGTGCTGCGCAAGATCCGTCCACGTCTGGGTTTAGACAAACTCATATTTTTCGTTAGCGGTTCCGCCGCGCTGCATTTTGATGTGGCGATGACGCTGCTCGGCTGCGACATTCCGATCGTCGAAGGCTACGGCCCGACCGAATGTTCGCCCGTCGTCACCGTAAATACATTCGAGAACAACCACTACGGCACGGTCGGCAAACCGATTCCGGGAGTGGAGGTAAAAATCGCGGACGACGGCGAGGTGCTGGTTCGCGGCCCCGGGGTGATGCTCGGATACTACAAGAACCCAGCGGCCACGGCCGAAGCGCTGAACGGCGGCTGGTATCACACCGGCGACGTCGGCGAACTCGATGCCGACGGGTTTCTGCGCATCACCGATCGCAAAAACGAACTCTTCAAAACATCAGGCGGCAAGTTCATCGCGCCCGCGCGTTTGGAGTCGGCGATCAAACGATCGGTCTATGTGAATCAAGCGCTCATCGTCGGCGAAGGACGCCCGCATCCGGTCGCGCTGATTTCACCGAACTGGGAATTGCTGCGCCAGGAGCTGGGCATCGCGCCGGACATTCCGGCCGGAACGCTGGCGGAACGCAGCGACGTGATCGCATTCATGACCGATCAGGTTCGCCGGCAAACCGCGGACTTGGCGACGTTCGAACAAGTCTGGCGCATCGCCGTGCTTTCGCGCGATCTCACCATCGAAGACGGAGAGCTTTCGCCGACTTTAAAAGTCAAACGGCGGATCGTCGAAAGCCGCTACGCAGCTCCGATAGGACGCCTCTACGCCGAAGAAGCCGCGCGCGCTTAGCTCGCTCCATTTAGATGAGGTCCTGCGGGGCCCCATCAAGAGCAAAACGCTCTTTCCCGTCTTAATCTTGCACTTGCTCAAAAAGAAGCCGGATCACGGCTACGGACTGATGGCGCGAATCGAAGCCCTGTGCGGCGACCTGATCGCGGTCAATACGAACAAGATCTATCCGCTTTTGCGGCGTTTGGAAGAGCGCGGTTTTCTGACCGCGAAGTGGGATCGGCCCTCAAAACGGTCGCGCCGCGTCTACGTGGTCACCACGGAGGGAGAGGCGCGGCTCAATCGCATAAAGAGCGCGATGCTGCCGTATCTCGATGCGATGAGCGCGGCCGTTAAGGATCTTAAGAAGGAACTCTACCGTTGAGAAAACTTGCCGCTTTCCTATTGTTCTTCGCATTCTGCGCGCCGTTGGTGCCTGTTTCGGCCGCTCCGCCGCGCGCGCCGGCGCAAGCTGTGGTTTCACCGCCGCCCGACGTCTCCGACGGCGAAACGCCCGACGCCGTTACGCAGCACACCGTTACGATCGACGGGCAGCCCTACGCATACACCGCCCGCGCCGGCACGATTACGCTGCGCAACGATAAGGAAGTCCCGACCGCACGCGTTTTCTACACGGCCTACACGCTGGACGGCTCGGATCCGGGTTCGCGCCCGGTGACCTTCCTTTATAATGGCGGTCCGGGCAGCTCGACGATGTGGCTGCGCATGGGCTCGTTCGGACCGGTTCGGGTGCTCGCGGCCAATGCTGCGCACACCGGGCCGCCGCCGTACCGCATCGCGAACAACTCTTACAGCTTGCTCGACAAGAGCGATCTGGTCTTTATCGACATGCCCGACAGCGGCTTTGGCCGCATCACCGGCGCCGGTACGCCAAAGACGTTCTTCGGTGTCGATCAAGACGTCGCCGCGTTTGCGCAATTCATCCAGCGCTACCTCACAAAATTCGGACGCTGGAATTCGCCGAAGTTCTTGTTCGGCGAGAGCTACGGTACGACGCGTTCCGCGGCGCTAGCGAACACACTGCTCAACCAAGGCATCGCGCTCAACGGCGTCGTGCTGCTTTCCTCGATCCTCAACTTCGGTTTGGATTTCGGCAACGGCGATCCGATCGCCGCCGGCGATTGGGCATACGTGCTCTACTTGCCGACGGAGGCTGCCGCGGCGTGGTATCACGGCAAGGTCCGCAACCGGCCGGCCGACCTTACTGCATTCTTGCAGCCGGTCGAGCAATTTGCGCTCGGCGAGTATCTGGACGCGCTCTACAAAGGCTCGACCTTGAGCGCATCGGAACGCAACGACGTCGTTCACAAGTTGAGCGCCTACCTCGGCGTTTCCGAACAGTACGTGCGCGAAAGCAATTTGCGTATTCCGTACTATCGCTTCGAGCAGCAGCTGTTGCGTTCGCAGGACGCGATCATCGGCCGCCTGGACGCCCGCTATCAAACGTACGCCTTAGATCGCGCCGCCGACGAAGGCCCGGCATGGGATCCGACGGATTCGTCGATCGACGCGCCCTACACGACGGCGATCAATCAATACCTGCGCAGCGACCTCAAGTACGACACGACGCTGCAGTACCGTCCGAATATCTACGGCATCATCTACGCAAACGGCAGTTCCTGGGATTTCACGCACAACCGGCGCGAGCCGCCCAACGTCGCCCCCGACTTGGCCGAAGCAATGACGCAAAATCCCAGCCTCAAAGTCTTTTCCGCTAACGGCTACTACGACTTCGCGACGCCGTACTTCGCGACGGAGTATACGCTGCAGCATCTGAGCATCGCGCCGCAACTGCAGAAAAACATTACGTTCGGCTTCTATCAGTCCGGACACATGGTCTATCTCAACGAGTCCGCGCTCGCACAATTCAAGACCGACCTGGCCCGCTGGTACGACAGCGCGCTCGCACGCTGAGGACAGAATGAAAAAAGTACTTGCGATAGTTTCCGCCCTAGGCGCGCTCTCGATGCTCGCTGCCACGCCGGCTCCCAAGCCTTACGTGCCGGCTCCGCCGCCCGATGCGATAACCCACCACGTTGCCTCGATCGGCGGTCAAACGATTCCGTACACCGCGCGCGCGGGTACGATCACGCTGCGCAACGACAAGGATCAGACCACGGCGCACATGTTCTACGTGGCCTACACGAAGAACGGCGCCGATCTCAGCCGCAGACCCGTAACGTTTTTCTACAACGGTGGCCCCGGCAGTTCGACGATCTGGCTGCACATGGGATCGTTTTCCCCGGTACGCGTTGTAACAGCCAATGCCGTGCCGAACGCATCGGCGCCATACGGCTTGAACAGCAACCGCTACAGTTTGCTCGATAAATCCGATCTCGTCTTCATCGACGCGCCGAACACCGGCTACAGCCGCGTGATCGGGTACGGCGATCCGAAGGACTTCATGGGCGTCGACCAAGACGGCCGCGCGTTCACGCAGTTCATTCAACGCTACATCACGCAGTTCAACCGCTGGAATTCGCCCAAGTTTCTCTTTGGCGAAAGCTACGGCACGACGCGCGACGCCGTGCTCGTGAACATGCTGCAAGATGCGGGCGTGCAGTTCAACGGCGTGGTCTTCCTCTCGACGATCCTCAATTTCGGATTGACGGGCCTGGGCGGATCGAATCCGATCGCGGGCGGCGACTGGGCGTACGTGCTGTATCTGCCGAGCGAAGCCGCGACGGCCTGGTATCACCACATGGTTCCCAACCGGCCCGCGAGTCTCGCAACGTTTCTTGCGGGAGTCCAACAATTCGCCGGTACGCAGTACATGCACGGACTCGCGCAGGGCGACCGGCTGAGCGCGGCGGGGCGCGACGACATCGTCAGCAAGCTGCACGCCTATCTCGGGCTCTCGGAAACCTACATTCGCGATTCGAACATGCGCATCTCGTATCCGAGCTTTCAAAAAGAGCTGCTGCGCAGCCGCAATCAAATCGTCGGCCGCCTGGATGCGCGCTTTCAAACCTACGGCTTGGATACCGCGGCTGATTCGCCGGAATGGGATCCGGCCGACGTTTCAGTGACCGGCGCTTTTGTCGGCGCGTTCGAACGCTACGTGCACGATCAGCTGCACTACTCGAGCAACTTGATCTATCGTCCGACCGCTTACACGCAGCTGGGAGCGCGTTGGGACATGCATCACAACGGCAACGACCCGCCGGCGAACGTCGCGCCCGATCTCGCCCAGGCGATGAGCGAGAATCCGCACCTCAAAGTGCTGCTGGCCGGCGGATACTACGACTTCGCAACGCCGTATTTCGCGGCCCAATATACGCTCAACCACTTGGGCCTGGCGCCCGCGATTGCGCGCAACATCACCTACAAGTTCTACCAGTCCGGACACATGGTCTACTTGAACACGCCGTCGCTGGCGCAGTTCAAGGCCGACTTGTCGCGCTGGTACGACTCTGCGATGCGCTAAAGGCTTAGCGTCCCAGCATCTGCAGCGTTCGCACAGCGGACGCTGCTTTCTTTTGCAGGATACGGAACGCCAAGTATTGCGATGCGGTGGGCCGAGCGGCGCCGCTTTCGACGTCGCCTTGCAGCGTTTCGAGCGCCGAACCGATGTACCGCAAGCTGGTGAAATCCTGTGCGGGTTTGCCAACCGAATCGTCGGGCGTATTCTTGGGCGCGCTGCCGATCACGGCGTTTAGCTGCGCCAGCTGCGCCGGCGTGAGCTTCGAACCGCGCGACTTCAGCAACGTCGCGGCGCGAGTTTGGGCATCCGTCACCTGTGCGCTGAGCGCAGCAATCGAGCGCGCGAGTTGAAGCTGCGCTTGCAACGCTGAGGTGCTGGCGGGATAAAGTGGATTGCGCGCAATCGTCAAGGGCTGCGAGTACGTCGCGCCGTTTACGAGCATGCGAACCGTGTATTGCCCGGGAGCTACGATCGGGCCGCCACCACGCCGCCGTGAAGCTCCCGGCGTGCTGTAGTGCAGATCCCAGACGTAGCGGTGCAGTCCCGGATCGCTCGACGGCGGAAGCTGCGGTTTGACCCAAAACGCCGGAATGTTGAGCGCGCTGGGATTAACGACGGTCGGTGCGTCCGCCGAGGACCACTGCCTCAGCACGTTGCCGCCGGCACCTAAAACTTGCAAACGTACCGGCGTACGCGCTTGCCCGATCGAGTAATAGATAATGGCGCCGGACGACGGATTCTCGGCGGTCGGCTCATCGGGCGGGATCGGCGTACCTTGATCGGAGCCGGGCTGCCACTCATAGGTGAGCGAGGGCTTGAAGAGATGTGCGCTGGCGTTTGCGACCGCCGGCGTCAATTGCCGCAGCGGCGAAGCGTCGTCGAGTATCCAGAAAGCGCGACCGTGCGTTGCGAGGACGATGTCGCTGCCGTTGAAGACGATGTCGCGCATTGAAGCGGTCGGCAGATTCAGCTGCAGTGATTGCCAGTTCGCGCCGTCATCGAATGAAACGTAGACGGCGCGCTCGGTTCCCGCATAGAGCAGGCCGCGGCGCCGCGGATCTTCGCGCACGACGTTGACCGATTCGGCCGAGGGAATTCCATTGGTAATGGCCGTCCAATGCGCGCCGAAATCGTGCGTCTTGTAGATGTAGGGATGGTTGTCGTCCAGGCGATGGCGGTCGATCGCCGCGTAGGCCGTGCCGGCATCGAAGTGCGACGCGTCGATGATGCCGACTTTGCTCCACGGCGTTAATTGCGGCGGCGTGACGTTCTGCCAGTGTGCGCCTTCGTTGCGCGTGATCCAAATCAGCCCGTCGTCGGTGCCGGCCCATATCTCGTGCGCCCGCGCCGGTGACGGAGCGATCCAGTACACGACTCCGCGGCGCGGAAGGCCGGTGCTGTCGGCGATTGTCGGCGGATCGAGATTCGGCGGAACGGTGGTAAATTTGCGCGTTAGGTCGGGGCTCATGATCGACCACGAGTTGCCGCCGTCTGGCGACCGGAAGATTTGCTGGTGGCTCATGTAGATCACGCGCGGGTTTTGCGGCGAGACCACAATCGGCAGCGTCCAGGTGTTGCGCCAGACCGTATCCGGATACTGAACCGTCGGATCGATGGAGAGTTCCCATCCAGTGTTGATGTTTTCGTAGACGCCCGAAACGTCGTAGAGTCTTCCGGGGTGCAGCGGATCGGGAGCGATCGTGCCGCTCTCGCCGCCGACGTCCATGGGACGCCAATCGCGGAAGCTTATTCCGCGCGCAGTCGTTCGGCTGGGCACGGCCATGGCGCCCGAATCTTGCTGCGCGCCGTAGACCCAATAGGGGAAGCGGTTGTCCGTGATCGCGTGATACATCTGACCCGTGGGCTGGTTGTACCAGGAGCTCCACGTTTTTGCGCCGTCGATCGAAACCACGGTGCCCTGATCGCTGCCGAGAATCACGCGGTTCGGATCGTCCGGATAGATCCAGAGCTGATGATAATCGTCGCCGCCCGGCGCGCCCTTGATTGCCGTGAACGACTTGCCGGCGTCGGTCGAACGGTACGTCGAGGTGTTCATGACATAGACTTCGTCGCGATTTTTGGGATCGGCGGTAACTTTACTGAAGTACCACCCGCGCGTCCAGATCCGCGTTTCGCCGTCGATCTTCGCCCAATTCGCGCCGCCGTCGTCGGAACGGTAAATGCCGCCGGTTTTTACGGCGTTCGTGTCAACCAGCGCGTAGATGCGGTTTGAATCGGCGGGCGAAAGCGACACGCCGATGTGTCCGACCTGCCCGGGGAATCCGTTGCCTGAAATCTGGGACCACGAGCTGCCGCCGTCGGTGCTCTTGTAGAGTCCGCCGCCAGGGCCGTTGCTTGGCGGATATACGTTCCACGGCGGACGGCGCGTTTGCCAAAGCGATGCGAAGATAACGTTTGGATTGGACGGGTCCATCGAAAGATCGATCGCGCCGGTGTTTTGATCTTTGTAGAGGACTTTGCTCCAGCTCCGGCCGCCGTCGGTAGATTTGAAGACGCCGCGTTCGGCGTTGGGGCCGTACTGATGTCCCAGCGCTGCGACGAATACGACGTTTGCGTCTTTCGGATCGACGACGATCTTCCCGATTTGGTTCGTGTCGGTTAACCCGATGTGCGACCACGTTTTGCCGGCGTCGACCGATTTGTACATCCCGTCGCCGTGCTGGATATCCGAACGCATGTCGGCTTCGCCGGTTCCGACGTAGATGACGTTTGTGTCGCTCGGCGCCACCGCGATCGCGCCGATCGACGCAACCGGAACGCTGTCGAAGATCGCAAACCAGGTGCGCCCGGCGTTGTCGCTTTCCCAAACGCCGCCGCCGACGGAGCCGAAGTAGAATTTTTCGGGCTGTCCGGGCACGCCGGTTACGGCGAGCGCGCGTCCTCCGCGGAACGGGCCGATAAGGCGCCAGTGAAGTCCGCCGAGCGCGGAAGCCGGGTAGGTTTGGGCCGATGCCGGGCGCGCGGTCAGAACCTGCGGGGCTAGAAACGCGAGCGTCAGCGCGGCTGCATAAAATCGTCGCACGTGCGTTGCTTCACGCTGATTCTAGGCGTGCCCTCGTTCTGCGCCGAAGCGGCTCGCGGTGGATATTTTCGCGTCGCTTCCCGTGTATTTGGGCGGCCCGCTTTTCGTTTTTGGCTTCGTCGCGCTCTCCGTCGGCGGCGGCCTGTTGGCGCACCGCTTTTTTCCGAAGGCCGTGCTGGAAGAGCACAACGATATCGCCGGCTTTATGTTCGCGGTCGTCGGCGTCGTGTACGCCGTTTTGCTTGCGTTCTTGGCGATCGCGGTCTGGGAGCGTTTCGATGCTGCCGAGACGCGGGTTCACGACGAAGCCAACCAGATCGTCGTGGTCTACCGCCGCGTCGACGCGTTTCTGGCCCAGCGCGCGTCGCTGCGCAAGAAGATCTCTCAGTACGTCGACCTGGTGATCTCCGACGAGTGGCCCAAGATGAATACCGGGCAGAGCAGCGAGCGTGCAAATCGTCTGATCGAAGACATCGCCTACCAAGCGCGTCACCTAAACGCGACGACGGCCACGCAGCAAACGCTGCTGACGTCGATTATCGACGGTCTGCAGGAGACGATGATGGATCGCAACGATCGGCTGCTGCTCAGCAACCGGGGCCTCAACGCATTCTTGTGGACGATCTTATTCCTGGGCGCGGGCGCGGTCATCGTGTTTTCTTACCTGTTCGCTTATAAAAGTATGGGCGCGCAGGCGGCGATGACCGGGCTGTTGGCTTTTACGCTCGCGCTGGTCCTCTACTTGATCGCCGTTGTCGATTACCCGTACCGCGGTGACGTCCGCATTCAGGTCGGCCCGTTTATCGAGGCATCGCATACGATGCGTTCGATCGGCTATTAAAGTCTAGTGAACGAACGCGAAGCCGATTAAACCGGCGACCAGGCTCAGCGCGAAGACGAAGATAAAGATCCAGACTCCCAGGCGCAGCAGCGCTTGTACGCGGCGCCGCGACGTTTGCGTCGTGTACTTGACCTTAGGTTTTCCGCTCACGAGCTTTGCGCTTGCCGCTCGGACGCTTGCGCCCAAAGGCGTTCGAGGTTGTAGAACGCGCGCTGCTCCGGCGTAAAAACGTGCACCACGACATCTCCGAGATCGATCAAAATCCAACCCCCATCGGTGTATCCCTCGAGACGGCCGACGCGCATGCCGGCCTCTTTGATCTTTTCTGCGATGCTGTCGGCGATTGCCCTGGTTTGCACCTTCGAACGCCCGGTGACGATCACGAACTTGTCGGCGATGATCGTTCTGCCCGAGACGTCGATCTCCATGAAGTGTTCGCCCTTTTTATCCAGTGCGGCTGTCCGCACGATCTCAAGAATGTCCGCCAGTGGTGGCCTCCGTCATAGGTTGCGCGCCGAATCTTTGCATTGCGTCCGCCGTTTGCGGAGCGAGCGGCAAGTGCTTGCTGCTAAGATACCGCAAAGACGACTCGATCGTTGCGCGCATCGCTCCGGGAAGGTCCCGCCCTGCCATTTCTGCCAGGGCCGCCCGCTCGGGATAGTCGCGTCCCGGTTCGAGACCGTCGGCTAAATAGAGAACGCAATCCAGCACCGACATCTCACCCGCCGCCAGCGTGTGCTTGGCGATCGCCGAGCGAATGTCGGCATCGTCCACGCCGAACTCCGCGCGCGCGAGCTCGGCGCTGAGCGGCGCATGCAGCACGATCGGGTGCGCGCGTTCGAAATCGCTGATGGGGACGCCGCGCCCCTCGCATTCCGCGAGGAGCCGTTCGCCGGAATAGAGCCGCGCTAAGTCGTGAAGCATCCCGGCCTTACGCGCTTTGCCCGGATCCGCGCCATGAATGCGCGCCAAGTTTTCCGCCATCCGCGCGACGCGCACGCAATGCGCGTAGCGGTAATCTTGTCCGATGTGTTTGCGAACGCGCTTGCAGAGCTCCGTAAAGGTCACTCGGCGAGCGTCGAGCGCAGCGCGCGCAGCCGGTTCACGTAAATCTCGCTCTTGAGATTGCCGGCCCACATGACCAGCGCGTTCTCGTTGTTGTCGCTGTAGTAGCCGCGGCGCGTGGAAACCGTCGTAAAACCGTATTTGCGGTAGAGCGCCTGCGCGACGTCGTTGCTTTCGCGAACCTCGAGCGTCATCCAAGACGCACCGCGCGCGATCGCCTCGTCGAGCAACTTGACGAGCATGATTTCGCCATACCGGCGTCCGCGGTATCGCGGCTCGACGGCGATCGTCGTGATGTGCGAATCTTCGAGGATCACCCAAATGCCGCCGTAGGCCACGATGTCGTCGCCGATACGCCCGACGTAGTAATGCGCGAGCTTGTTATCGTTGAGCTCTTGGTAAAATGCGTTTGCCGGCCATGTGGTCGTGAACGACTGCTGCTCGATTCGCATGACTTCGCGCACATCTGCGCCGGCCATCGGTGCGATGGAGAGGCGCTCGTCGCCGGCGGCGAGCGGGCGCGGATCGAGTTTCACTTCTTGGGAACGCTTACAGCCGGGAGCTCGCCGTAATCGGCGCGGACTTCGTGCAGCGAGCGTGCAGGTTCGCGCTGCGCCGCCAGCATTGCGATCGCAAGTGCGGCGGGCGCGATTGCGCGTGGAAGAATCGTCACTTCAGTTCCGCGTTCGCCAAGCGGCGCGCGCACGTCCTCCGCGCCGTTTCCGGTCAGGACGAGCGCCGGCGGAAGCACGGGCTCCAGCGTTTCGAGCACGTCGCGGATGTACCCGGACGCGCGGCGTTCCGCACCGGCCGCCCGCAAGCGAACGGAGATTACGCCTTCGCGGCCGCGCACGACCGTAAGTAAGGGGCGCCCGGCTGCGTCGATCCCGCATTCGAGCGCGTCGAACGTCGAGACGCCGCAGAGCGGCACGTTCCAACCGAGCGCGAGTGCCTTGGCGTAGCTGATGGCGATGCGGACGCCCGTGAAGCTCCCCGGCCCGATGCCGACGCCGATGCGGTCCACGCGTTGGCTTCCGGCGACCTCCGCGATGGCGCGCATCCCGCCTTCCAGCGCGGATTTGCCCGGCAGCTCTTTGGTGGCGGCGGCACTCCCGTTCTCGAAAAGCGCGGCTGAAAACGAACCCAAGCCCGCATCGATACCGAGCACCGTCATTGTTTTTGCACGCGTACGCTCCGGGGTTCGTCACCCTTGCCTTCGATCGCGATCGCGTAATTGGGCCGCGGCAAAATGTTTCCGGCGCGTTCGCACCATTCGATCAGCACGATCGACGTGCCGTCGAAGGCTTCGTCCAGACCGAGTTCGGCCAGTTCCCGGTCGTCCTCGATCCGGTACAGATCGAGATGGTCGATCGGCGGCGTGCCGTCGTAGCGGTGCCAGAACGTAAAGGACGGACTCGTCGCCTCCCTGCCCTGAGCGAGCCCTTTCACGAAGGCCGTTTTTCCCGAGCCCAGGGCACCGGAAAGACCGACCACGTCGCCGGCTTTTAGGCCTCGTCCGAACTCGGCTGCGAACGCGCGCAGCTGCGCTTCATTGTAAAATGTTCGTTCCATCTTTACGGCGAATCAGCGTCGTGCAGTGAATAACGATATCATAACGCAGATCAACGTCGAAGACGAAATGCGGGAGAGTTACCTCTCCTATGCGATGTCGGTCATTGTATCCCGGGCACTCCCCGATGTGCGCGATGGCCTCAAACCGGTCCAGCGCCGCATCCTGTTTGCGATGCGCGAAATGGGCATGGACCCCACCAAGCAGCACCGCAAGTGCGCCGGTATCATCGGCGAAGTTTTGAAATCCTACCACCCCCACGGCGACAGTTCGGTGTACGACGCACTCGTGCGCTTGGCGCAGGATTTTACGCTGCGCTATCCGCTGGTCGACGGCCACGGCAACTTTGGATCGATCGATCCCGATCCGCCGGCCGCTTACCGTTATACGGAAGCCCGCCTGGCGCGCACGGCGCTCGAGGTGCTCAGCGATATCGACAAAGAGACGGTTCCGTTCGTCCAAAATTTCGATAACCAGGGAACAGAGCCGAGCGTTCTCCCCGGAAAACTGCCGCAGCTGCTGCTCAACGGTTCGAGCGGCATCGCCGTCGGCATGGCGACGAATATTCCGCCGCATAACCTGAACGAAATTGCCGATGCCATCGCGGCCATCATCGACGATCCGAAAGTTGACGACGACGCTTTATGCGCGATCGTGCAAGGTCCCGACTTCCCGACCGGCGGCGCGGTCATGGGGCACGAGGCGATCAAGGAAGCCTACAAAACGGGACGCGGCTCGATTATCATTCGCGGCAAGGCCGAGATCGTCGAAGAGCGCGGCAAGCACAAGATCATCATCTCCGAGATTCCGTACCAGGTTTACCGCGGGCGCATCGTCGAGGCGATCGCCGAAGCGCACGCCGAGAAGCGTATTCAGGGCATCTCTGCGCTGCACGACGAGTCCAATCGTAAAGGCATGCGCGTCGTCGTCGAGCTGCAGCGCAGCGCGACGCCCAAGATCGTGCTCAACCAGCTTTACAAGCATACGCCACTGCAATCGTCGTTCGGCTACAATATGCTTGCCCTGGTGCCGGCCGGTCCCCCGCGTGCCGATGGTTCGGTGCCGCTCGAACCGCAAGTGCTCCCGCTCAAGGCGTTGCTCGAACACTACATCGCGCATCGCAAAGACGTCGTATACAAGCGCACGGCCTTCGATTTGCGCAAAGCCGAAGAGCGCGCGCACCTGCTCGAAGGCTACCGGATCGCGCTCGACAACATCGACGAAGTCATCGAGATTGTGCGCGGCAGTCAAACAACCGACGAAGCGCGCGAAAAGCTTACCAAGCGCTTCAAACTCAGCGACGTGCAAGCCGCCGCCATCGTCGACATGCGCCTGCGTACGCTGGTCGGACTCGAGCGGCAGAAGATCGAAGACGAATACCGCGACCTCATCAAACTGATCGCGGAGCTGCAAGACATCCTCAAGAGCCCGCGCCGCATCTTGGCTATCATCAAAGCCGAAGTGCAGGACATCAAGAAAAAATTCGGTGACGACCGTCGCACGGAGATCATTCCGGCCGAAGACGAGTTTTCGGTCGAGGCGCTGATTCCGAACATCGACGTCGTAGTGACCTATACGGTCGGCGGCTACATCAAGCGCGTCTCGGTCGACACGTTCAAGACGCAGAATCGCGGCGGCCGCGGCGTCATCGGCATCGCGAACCTCAAGCAAGAGGACATCGTGCGCAATTTCTTTATCACCAAGACGCACGATCACGTCCTGTTCTTTACCAACAAAGGCCGCGCGTACCGACTGCGCGGATTCGAAATTCCCGACACCACGCGGCAAGCGCGCGGCACGGCGCTGGTCAACCTGCTCACGCTGCCGCCGGGCGAAGAAGTTTCGGCCGTTTTCCCGGTCACGCAATTCGGTGGCGAGCACTACATGGTCATGGTCACGCGCAAGGGCGTCATCAAGAAGACGAAGCTCGACGAGTTCGCCAACGTGCGCCGCAACGGACTCAACGCCATCAATCTCGACGAGGGCGACGAGCTGCTTTCGGTCGACCTCTCCGACGGCACGCGCGACATCATTCTGGCGAGCGTGCGCGGCATGGCCGTGCATTTCAACGAAAAAGGCGTGCGCCCGATGGGACGCAACGCGCGCGGCGTGAAAGCGATGACGCTCGACAAGGGCGACTCGCTGATCGCGATGGACGTTGTCGAAGACGAGCGCCGCGAAGTTTTACTCGTCACCACGCGCGCTTTCGGCAAACGTACTCCTATCAGCGAATACCGGCACACGGCGCGCGGCGGCAAAGGCGTGAAAGCTTTTGCCAAGGAGCGCGAGGATATCGGCCAAGTCGTCGACCAGATCTTGGTCGCGCCCGACGACCAGCTCCTGATGATCACCTCAGCCAACCAAGTGATTCGCATCAAGGTCGGCGAGATACGCAAAGCCGGCCGCTCGACTAAGGGCGTACGCCTCCAGCGCCTGGGCGAAGGCGACGAAGTCATCGCCATCACCAACCTGGGCAAGCAGGCGGCGCAACTCACCGAGATCACCGGGGAGCCGCAGCAGACGGAATTGTAGTTCGCCCCTCGCCCTTCGACTCGCGCGCTAGGGCGCGCTGCTCAGGCCCCTTCGACAAGCTCAGGACTCGAGAACCTCACGATGACAACGGGAGGGCCACCGCAAAGTGTCATCCTGAGCTTGTCGAAGGACCCCGAGCAACGCGCCCGGGGCGCGTCTGTCGAGGGGCGAAACTCAGTGGCCCGCACCTATGTTGAACACTATGGAGGAATGAACTACCAGTGAGCGCTTTAGCCGACGTAACCCAAACCGATTTTCAACAGGAAGTTTTAGGATCGGGGCAACCCGTTCTCGTCGACTTTTGGGCGCCGTGGTGCGGGCCATGCAAGATGCTTTCGCCGGTGGTTGAGAAAGTCGCGGCGTCGCATGCCGGGCGCGCGAAATTCGTTAAACTCAATACCGACGAGAATCCGCACTTGGCCGGCGAGTACCAAGTCTCGGGAATTCCGTGTCTCATTCTTTTCAAAGGCGGCAAAGCCGTCGATCGCATCGTGGGGTACGTTTCGGAGCAAACGATCACGTCGATGCTCAGCAAACATTTGAATTGAGGCAGCTGCCGGCCGTAAACCGGTTTCTCGACGACCCGCGAATCGCCACGTTCGAGGGCATAGTCGGCAGAGAGCATGTCAAACGCAGCATCGCGCAGACGTTGGAAGATGCGCGGCGCGCTCCGGTAAACGGCGGTTACTCCTTTGAGGCGCTCTCCGCATCGATCATCGATCGCTTGCAAGCGGGCGCCTTTGAATCGCTCGTTTCCGTCATCAACGCGACCGGCATCTTGCTGCACACGAACCTTGGCCGCGCTCCGCTCGCGGCGGCGGCGCTGGCGGCCATCGATCGCATCGGCGCAAGTTATTCGAATGTGGAATACGACTTAGAGCGGGGCGAACGCGGATCGCGCTACGGACGCGCCGTTTCGCTGCTCACTTCGCTGACGGGCGCGCAAAGCGCGCTCGTCGTCAACAATTGCGCGGCGGCGGTCTTGCTGGTCCTGGACACTTTTGCCAAAGGCCGCGACGTCATCGTCGCGCGCAGTCAGCTGATCGAGATCGGCGGCGGCTTCCGTCTGCCCGACGTGTTGGAACGCAGCGGCGCGCGCCTGGTCGAAATCGGCGCCACAAATAAAGTGTACATCGAAGACTACGAGCGTGCGCTCTCGGCCCACACGGCGCTGCTGATGCGCGCGCATCCGTCGAATTACGCGATAACCGGATTCACGCACGAACCCGAACCCGAAGAGTTGGCCGAACTCGGCCGGCGCACGGGTGTTCCCGTGCTCGAAGATTTGGGAAGCGGAGCGTTCTGCGATCTCGCGCAGTATGGGCTCGCGCACGAGCGGACGGTGCAAGAAGCGATCGCCGGCGGCATCGACCTCGTCACGTTTTCCGGCGACAAGCTTTTGGGCGGCCCGCAAGCCGGAATTATCGCCGGCTCCGCACCGCTGATCGCGCGCATGCGCGCCAATCCGCTCTTGCGAGCGTTGCGTGTAGACAAACTGACGCTAGCCGCGCTCACGGAGACCTTGCGCATCTGGGCCGCTCCGGAACGGCGCAACGAAATCCCGCTGTACGCCATGCTCTCGGTCACGATCGAAGCATTGCGCGCGCGTGCGAGTGCTTACGTCAAAGCGATCGGCGGCGCTGAAATCTGCGAGACCACGTCATACGCGGGCGGCGGATCGCTGCCCCAATCGGCACTCCCGTCGATCGGCATCGCGCTACAACCGCCGGGCGGAGCAACTGTTGCGGCAGCGGCCTTGCGAAAGAACGATCGGCCCGTCATTGCGCGCATCGAAGACGGCCGGCTCATTCTCGACCTCCGAACGATCGCACCCGCCGAAGATCGCGTCGCGGTAGCAGCGCTCAAAGCGCTGTAACTCCATGCACATCGTCGGCACGGCGGGGCACGTCGATCACGGCAAGTCCGCGCTCGTCAACGCGCTGACCGGAACCAATCCCGATCGCTGGCTGGAGGAGCAGCTGCGCGGCATGACGCTCGATCTCGGCTTCGCACACTTGGACCTCGACGGTATTGAAGCCGGAATCATCGACGTCCCCGGCCACGAACGCTTCCTGCACAACATGCTCGCGGGCGCAGCCGGCATGGAATTGCTGCTGCTGGTCGTTGCGGCCGATGAAGGCGTGCGCCCGCAAACCGTCGAGCATTTGCAGATTCTGCGCTATCTCAACGTTCGCGAAACGATCGTCGCGGTCACGAAATCCGATCTCGTTTCGCTCGAGGATCTCGCGCGCAGTTGCGACGACATCCGTCGTTCGCTGCACGGAACGATCGCGCAGGACGCACCGCTGTTGCCTGTTTCCAGCACCACGCGCGCCGGCTTGGACGAATTGCGGACGCACATGCGATCGGCGTTGGCACAACTTCCGCCGCGCGCTCAGGAAGCGCCGGCGTACCTGCCGATCGATCGCGTCTTCGTCTTACCGGGCCACGGGACGATCGTGACCGGCACGCTGATGCAGGGAACGCTGAGTACCGGCGATCGTGTAAAACTGGAGCCGAGCGGAAAGCCGGTGCGCATTCGCAGTCTGCAGAGTTTCGGAAAGGCACAGCAAACCGTTGCGGGCGGCGCGCGTGTCGCCGCGAATCTGCCGGGCGTCGAAGTCTCGGAGATCGCGCGCGGAGAGATGCTCGTCGCTCCCGAGCTCGCCCCGGCTCAAACGTTTGCCGTGCAGTTTACGCCGCTGCTTGAAGCGCTGCCGATCTTGCGCCGCCGCAACGCGATCCGCGCGTACATCGGTTCGGCCGAGATTTTGGGAACGCTCGTGCTCGACGAGGAACCGCGCGAAGGCGCGGCCATCGGGGGCACGCTGTTCTTGCGGCGCGCAACCGTTGCCTATCCCGGAACGGCATTCGTCGTCCGGCGTCTGTCGCCGAAAAATTTGCTCGGCGGCGGCCGGATCGAAACCGGTGCGCGCGCCGCCGAGAAGCGCGATGCAAGATCTCATGACGAGGACGCCGTGCTCGGCGTCTTGCATCGCGGTCTTGCAGCGCTGACGGCAACGGAGATCGCGCGCGAAGCCAATCTGCGCGAAGCGCGCGTCGAAGCGCTGCTCAAGAAACTGGAAAGCAGCGGCGACGTGCTGGCGATCGCACGTCCGCAGGCCTACGTTGAGGCCGCGCACGCGGAGAATCTGCTGCACGCCGCGCTGCGTTTTTTGGAAGAATCCGAAGCCCGCGAACCGTGGGCGATGGGCGCCACATCGGTCACGATCGCGCGCGCGCTCGGCGTTCCCGAAGCGCTGCTAGTTCGCGTTCTGAACGCTTTGGCCGACGAAGGCCGGCTCGCGCGGCGCGCGGGCTTTTTCTCGACGACCATATACAACCCGCAACTTACTCCGGAGCAACAGGCGTTCTTTGAAGAGCTCGTACCGGTCGACCCGTCGAACCCGTTACTCCCCGCCGAGCTGGCAGCCGTCTCGGCGCGCGTTCGACAATCTGCGGTTTCCGGCGCAGGGAGGGCTTTCGATATGCTTCTTGCCAAAGGAGTCTTCGTGAAGGTGAACGAGGAGCTGTACCGCGGGACACAAATCGCGCAGATTCGCGCGCGCTTGCAAGGGTTCGTACGCGAGCACGGCCGCATGACGATGGCGGAATTCCGCGATCTGATCGGCACGTCGCGCAAATACGCCGTTCCGCTTTTGGAATGGTTCGACGCGCGTGGAATAACGGTGCGCAGCGGCGATTACCGGATGCTTCGCACAGCTGCCGAGGTGCAAGCGTGATCGATACCCGCGCGCTGCCCAAGGCGGAATTGCACGTGCACATCGAGGGTACGTTTGAGCCCGCACAGATCTTTGAATTCGCGCAGCGCAATAACGTGAAGTTAGCGTACCCCAGCGTCGCCGCACTCGAAGAAGCTTACAAGTTTACGGACCTGCAGTCGTTTCTGAATCTTTATTACGCGGCGATGGCGGCAATCCGTACCGAGCGTGACTTCGAAGAGTTGGCGACCGCGTATTTGCAGCGCGCCCAATCTCAAGGCGTAAAACATGCGGAGATCTTTTTCGATCCGCAGGCGCATTTGGAGCGCGGTCTGAGTTTCGATACCGTTATCAACGGCTTGTGGGCCGCGCTGCAGCGAAGCAGCAGCGACTTCGGGATAACGACCGCGCTGATCATGTGCTTTTTGCGCGATCAACCCGAGGCGTCGGCGATGCAGACGCTCGAGTTTGCGCTGCCACATCGCGACAAGATCATCGCGGTGGGCTTAGATTCGGCCGAGCTCGGAAATCCGCCGTCGAAATTTCAGGCCGTATTCGATCGCGCTCGCGCGGCCGGTTTCCTAACGGTCGCGCACGCCGGTGAGGAAGGGCCGCCGGAATACGTTTGGGAGGCGCTCAACCTTCTGAAAGTCTCGCGCGTCGACCACGGCGTACGGAGCATGGAGGACCCCATGCTTGTCAAGCATTTGGCGCAAACACAGATTCCGCTGACCGTCTGCCCGCTTTCCAACGTGCGCCTGCGCGTGGTCGACCGCATGCAGGACCATCCGCTGAAGCGCATGATGGATGCCGGCCTGCGCTGCACGGTCAATTCCGACGATCCCGCATATTTCGGAGGATACGTCGCCGACAATTACAGCGCCGTCTACGACGCGCTGCAGCTGACTGACGACGACCTGGTACAGCTGGCGCGCAACTCGTTTACGTCATCTTTCATGGACGACGCGACCAAACAGCGCTACATCGATGAAATCGACGGAGCGGTAGCGGCAATATGAACGCAGATCGCATGACGGAGCGCGTCCAAGACGCGCTCAACTCGGCGTATACCAAGGCGCTCAACGAACACAACCCGCAGACGGCGCCTGAGCATCTGCTGGCCGCTCTCCTCGATCAGGACGGCGGCATTACGCCCGAAATCGTCCGCGAAGCCGGCACCGACCCCAAACTCTTGGAGCAGCGCGCCACGGAAGCGATCGGACGCCTTCCCCGCTTAACCGGAGCCGGCGCCGAGTCGGCCAACGTGACGGTTTCGCCGGAGCTGACGCGCCTGTTTTCGCAGGCGGACGCCGAAGCCAAAGCGCTCCAAGACGACTATGTTTCGGTGGAACACTTGCTGCTCGCGCTGGCGCAGAGCAGCGGCGCGGTGGGAAAGCTGCTGCGCGACGCCGGACTGACGCGCGACAAACTGCTGCAAGCCTTGCGCGAAGTGCGCGGCAATCAGCGGGTGACGACGCAGAATCCCGAAGGCACCTACAAGAGCCTCGAGCGTTACGGACGCGACCTCACGGTGGAAGCCGAACGCGGAAAACTCGACCCGGTCATCGGCCGCGACGAAGAGATCCGGCGCATCATTCAAGTGCTCTCGCGGCGCACGAAAAACAACCCGGTGCTGATCGGCGATCCCGGCGTCGGCAAAACGGCGATCGTCGAAGGACTCGCCCAGCGCATCGTGCGCGGCGACGTTCCGGAAGGCTTGAAGGATAAACGGATCGTTTCGCTCGACATGGGCGCGCTGATCGCGGGCGCAAAATATCGCGGTGAATTCGAAGAGCGCCTGAAAGCCGTGCTCAAAGACGTGCAGAGTGCCGAAGGGCGTATCTTGCTGTTCGTGGACGAACTCCATACCGTTGTCGGCGCCGGCAAAACCGAAGGGTCGATGGACGCCGGCAACTTGCTCAAGCCGATGCTCGCGCGCGGCGAGCTGCACATGATCGGCGCGACGACGCTCGACGAGTACCGCAAATATATCGAGAAAGACGCGGCGCTCGAGCGCCGGTTCCAACCGGTGTTCGTCGATCAGCCCTCGGTCGAAGACACCATCTCCATTCTGCGGGGTTTAAAAGAGAAATACGAAGCGCATCACGGCGTCCGCATCAAGGACTCGGCGCTGGTTGCAGCCGCCGTGCTCTCCAACCGGTACATCAGCGACCGCTTCTTGCCGGACAAGGCGATCGATCTCATCGACGAAGCCGCCGCCAAACTGCGAACCGAGATCGACTCGATGCCGCAAGAGTTGGACGAACTGACCCGCCGCGTCATGCAGCTCGAGATCGAGCGCGAAGCCTTGCGCAAGGAAAGCGACCGCGCGAGCAAAGATCGCCTGGGACAGCTCGAGAAAGAGCTCGCGAGCTTAAAGGAAGAGCAGCTGGCGCTGCAGTCGCGCTGGCAATCCGAGAAGAACGCGGTGCAGAAGGCGCGCGAGCTGCGCGAGCAGATCGAACAGACGAAGGTGCAGATCGAACAGGCCGAGCGCCAATACGATCTCAACCGCGTAGCCGAGTTGCGCTACGGCAAACTGGCGGGGCTCGAGAAAGAGCTCCAGCAAGAAGAACAGAGCCTGGCCCAGCGCGACGGCAAACCGCGCCTTTCAAAGGAAGAAGTCGACGAGGAAGACATCGCCGAGGTGATCAGCCGCTGGACCGGCATTCCGATCACCAAACTCCTCGAGGGCGAAGTGCAAAAACTCTTGCATCTGGACGAAGAGCTGCACAAACGCGTGATCGGACAAAACGAAGCCGTCGATGCGGTTGCGGAAGCGGTGGTGCGATCCCGTTCGGGACTGGCCGATCCGAACCGGCCGATTGGGTCGTTTATCTTCCTCGGACCAACCGGCGTGGGAAAAACGGAGCTGGCGCGCGCGCTGGCCGAGTATATGTTCGACGACGAACGGGCGATGATCCGCATCGACATGTCGGAGTATCAAGAGAAGCACACGGTTGCGCGTCTGCTCGGTGCGCCGCCCGGATACATTGGTTTCGAAGAGGGCGGACAGTTGACCGAAGCCGTCCGGCGCCGTCCGTACAGCGTCATCCTATTTGATGAGATCGAAAAGGCGCACCCTGATGTTTTCAACGTCTTTCTGCAGATTCTCGACGACGGGCGGCTGACCGACGGGCAAGGCCGCACGGTTGATTTTCGCAATACGATCGTCATCATGACGTCGAATGTCGGCAGCCATCGCATCTTGGATTACAAAGGCGGATTCTCAGGTGCGGATTACGCGGTTATGCGCGCGACGGTGCTCGACGAACTGCGCCAGCATTTCCGGCCGGAGTTTCTCAACCGCGTCGACGAGGTGATCGTTTTCCACGCGCTCACCGAAGACGAACTCGAACAGATCGTCGATATTCAGCTCGACCGCGTGCGCCGCAGGCTCGCCGATCGGCGCATCCAGCTCGAGCTCTCGGCGGCTTCGAAACGCCATCTGGTCAAGACCGGTTACGATCCGGTTTACGGCGCGCGTCCGCTCAAGCGCGCCATTCAGAAAGAAATCGAGACGCCGCTGGGACGCAAGATTTTGGCGGGGGAGATTCGCGACGGCCAGCACGTGAAGGTAGACTACGACGAGAAACGCGGCGAACTGACGTTCAACGCCCAGCCGGTTCCATCATAGTGTTTATGGAACTCGCGTTCAGCGAGCAGATGCACTTTCTGCTCGAAGCGATCAAAGATATACAAGGCACGATTCGAGCGGTTGATACGAAGGTCAGCATCCTGCTGGCCGCGCTGGCGATTCCTTTGCCGCAAGTCGCGCTATTTTTCTCCTACTGGCACGGGCGCGGCTTTTCGCCGACGTGGGGCCACGTTCTGATGGTTCTGGGTATCGCGCTTTATGTGACGGCGGTGTACGTCGCCGTCAAAACGTTGGTCGGAATCGGCGATGCAACGGGACACATTCGCGGCGTGCGGATGCAAAACACATTTTATGCGGGCGGAATGTTCCGATTAGATTGGCGTGACTCGCTGGCCGACCGTCTCTCGGTAAAATCGTCGAAGACCGTTGACGAGTACATGGCGTCGCTGCCTACGACGCGCAGCGGTATGGTCGAGGAGCTGGCGATCGAAATGATGGCGCTGGCGTACATCCGCGACATAAAACTCTACCGGCAGCGGCTGGCATTTGTGGCCACGGTCACTGCCGGCGCGGTCGCGTTTATCGCACTTATTGTGTAATCTTGATCGTGAAGCTTTGCGTGCGCGCAGGCAGCGAGTTCTTGATCCACGGACGGCTGTAAGAAAACACGACCTTGGCCGAGCCGATATGCATCGCTTCCAAGACCCAGATTTGTTCGCCACCCGCGCCGACGATCGTGCGCCCCACCGGCCGCCGCTGAAATGCCGAGCCAAAGACGGACACATCTGCGTTGGAGGGCTTCGCTGTCCAAGAGTATCCGGTCGTCGGATTGCTTGGCAGCGCAATGATAAACTCTTGGCCGTTTTTCACCGTCACGGTGACCGACGGATCGGTATTGACCGTCGTATTGACCGGATCCGCAATCGCCGGCGCGGTAAGCGCGACCGCGAAAAGAATGCCGAAGAACGTTTTCATCTTACTTGACCGCCACGGCAAAGGTCATCGTGCGCGCGGGCTTCACGCCTTTTTGCCAAGGGCGCGAGTATGAAAAGGTAATCTGTGCCGTGCCCGGCTTGTTGGCTTTGCAGATGAAGATCTGCTGGCCGCCGGCGCCCATCAACGGTTTGGCCGTCGCGGCGGGCCCCTGATACGCCGAACCCCACACGGTTACAACGCCGTTCGAACTCTTGCCGGTCCAGGAATATCCCGTTGTCGGATTGCCCGGAATGGCGATCAAGAACTCTTGTCCCGCCGTGACGCTTACGGGCGAAGACGTGAAGACCGTTCCGTTATAGGTGTCGGCCAAGGCCGGTGCCGCCGCGCCAACCGCGAAGAGAATAGCAAGAAGCGCGCCTTTGAAGTTCATACGTTAACTTTCTCCCTTTTCCGTTGGCGCAAGCGCGCCGTTTCGTTGAGGATGCGTTTTCGAAGGCGGATCGACTTCGGCGTGACCTCGACCAGCTCATCGTCCTCGATAAATTCGATCGCGCGCTCGAGCGAGAGTTCTTCCGGCGGCGCGATGTTGACGTTCTCGTCGGAACCAGCCGCGCGCATGTTGGTCAATTTCTTCGCTCGAACGACGTTGAGCGCAACGTCCATATCGTCATTGGCCCGGCCGACGACCATGCCTTCGTACACGTCAACGCCGGGACCGATGAAGTAGCGGCCGCGCTGCTGCAGACCCATCAGAGCGTAACCCGTGGTGCGGCCGGTATCGCTTGCCACCAGCGCGCCGATGTTTCGTCCGGGAAGTTCGCCGAGCCACGGCTGGTGATCGTAATATGTGTGCGACATGACCGCGGTGCCGCGGGTCAGCGTCAGCAGTTCGCCGCGCAAGCCGAAGATCGCGCGCGTCGGCATCGTGTACTCGAGCCGGCGGGAACCGCCGATCGAGATCATATTCGACATCAGCGCTTTGCGCTGGCCGAGCGCTTCGATCACCGGACCGGAGTATTCGTCGGGCACGTCCACCACCACGTACTCGACCGGTTCGAGCTTCTGTCCGTTGCGCTCGGTAATGATGACTTGCGGCTTGGAGACTTGGACTTCGTAGCCCTCGCGCCGCATCGTCTCGATGAGAATGGAGAGATGCAGCTCGCCGCGGCCGCGCACTTCGAACGTGTCGGCGGAGTCGGTATCTTCCACGCGCAGCGCGACGTTGGATTCGAGCTCGCGCGTGAGGCGATCGCGAATCTGCCGCGAGGTCAAATACTTGCCTTCGCGGCCGGCAAACGGCGAATTGTTGACGCTGAAGAACATCGAGACCGTCGGTTCGTCGACCGCAACGGCGTGGACGCCTTCGGGATCGGCGACGTCGGCGATCGTGTCGCCGATGTTTAAGCCCTCGATGCCCGAGACGCAGATGATGTCGCCGGCCATCGCTTCCTCGACTTCGATGCGCTCGAGTCCGAAGAACGTCAGCATCTTCGTAAGCCGCAAGCCGCTCTCGACCGTCCCGTCGCGCGCCACCTTGACGATCGGAGCGTTCACGCGCGCGACGCCGCGAAAGACACGCCCGATGCCGACGCGCCCGACATACTGGTTGTGATCGATGGCCGACACCAGCAGCTGCAGCGGCCCGTCTTCGGCCGGCGCTTCCGGAACGCGGGTCGCGATGGTTTGAAAAAGCGGTTCTAGGGTTTCGCTCTCATCGCCGATCTCGAGCTTGGCGATGCCGAGCTTCGCGTTGGTATAGACCACCGGAAACTCGGCTTGTTCGTCGTTTGCGCCGAGTTCGACGAACAGATCGAAAACGTCGTTGACGATTTCGGCCGGCCGCGCATCCTTGCGGTCGATCTTGTTGATCACGACGATCGTTTTGAGGTCGAGCTCCAGCGCTTTGCGCAAGACGAATCGAGTTTGCGGCATGACGCCTTCGGCGGCGTCGACCAGAAGCAGCACGCCCTGCACCATCTGCAGCACGCGCTCGACCTCGCCGCCGAAGTCGGCGTGGCCGGGCGTATCGACGATGTTGAATTTGATCTCGCCGTGACGGATGGCCGTGTTTTTTGCCAGGATGGTGATGCCGCGCTCGCGCTCGAGCGGGTTGGAGTCCATCACGCGCGTCGCTACGTGCTGCCCTTCCCGGAAAATGCCGCTCTGTTTGAGCATCGCGTCGACCAGCGTGGTTTTGCCGTGATCCACGTGCGCGATGATGGCGACGTTGCGGATATCGGGACGGGTGGTGATCATGAAGGGCGGGTTCGCGCTCGGGCGCGAAGCTTCCGGTATGGCCGCGCCAACGATCGAACGCATCGGCGAGCATCTGTTCGTGAATGCGGATTGCGTGCGCGGCGCCGCCGCGCACCTGGCCGACGGCAGCGTGGATCTGATGGTGACCGATCCGCCCTATGGGATCGAAGGCGATCGCCTCGACCGGCATTACAACCGCGACGAGCGCTTCGTCGACGATGGTTACGTGGAAGTGGACGCGCGCAAATATGCGAGCTTTAGCCGCGCCTGGATCGCGCAGGCCGAACGCGTGCTCAAGCCGGGCGGCCAGCTCTACGTCGTCTCGGGCTATACGAACCTGTACGACGTGCTCGGCGCCTTACGCAAAACGAGCCTGCGCGAGATCAATCACATTATTTGGAAGTATAACTTTGGCGTATACACGTCGTCGAAATTCGTCTCGTCACACTACCATATTCTTTACTATGCCAAGCCGGGCGGCAGGCGGCGCTTCAATTTACAGTCGCGTTTCGCGCTGGACCAAACCGCCGCGGACGGCCGGTCGCTCAACTACCGCGATCGCGAAGACGTTTGGAGCATCAATCGCGAGTACAAACCGGGGCAGCGCAAAAACAAGAACGAGCTGCCGAGAGCGCTGCTAAAGAAAATTCTCGCCTATAGCAGCAACGAAGGCGAGCTCGTGTGCGATTTTTTTCTGGGCGGCGGTTCGACGGCCGCCGTCGCCATCGGCATGAACCGCCGGTTCGTTGGTTTCGAAGTATCGGAGCGCACGTTTCGAAGCCGGGTGCCCGAGCTGCGAAAGATCGTTCCTGGTTCGCTTCTTGACGTGCCACCGGAAGCGCACGTCGTGCGCAACCGGGGAAAGTCATGGAGCGCCGAGGAGCTCGAACAACTGCAGGGCCGGTTTCGGGAATTGCATGCGTCGGGTGCGACGCGCGGCGCAATAGTCGCTACGCTGAGTGCAGAGCTCGAAAGAGGCGCTTGGGCTATTCGCAAGCGCCTCCGTTCGGCTGGCAGTTTCTAACTGAGCAGTAGGCTCTGGGCCACCCTAGAATCCACGCGTCGTGAGTCCCGAATGGCTGGCCGCAGCCTCGTCCTTAGCGACGCTTTTCGTCATCGGCCTGACCGCCTATGCGGCTCTGCGCCAGATCTCGCACCTGCGGTCGGGCAATCAGGTCGCGGCGCTGCTGCCGCTGACCGAAAAGTACCAGACGCCGGAAATCCAAGATTCGCTGGATTACGTAATCGGCAAGCTGAATTCGGATCTGCGGGACCCGGAGGTTCGCGCGGGTCTCCTCGCGCGACCGAGTTCCGGGCGCGCGCGGCAAGCGAACAAGATTTTCAACTTTTACGAATCGGTGGGCGCGCTCGTCTGCGCGCGCGCATTAGATCTTCAATTGGTTCTGCGGTACTTCACCCTTCCGAGCGAAATGTGGGAGATTGGCAGCGACTTTATCGCGTTGACGCGCAGCACGCGCGGCGACGAAGTCTTCGAAAACTTTGAAGCGCTCGTGGCCATGCAGCTCGCCTATGAAAAGCATCACGGCACGTCGCTCTATCCGCGCGGCCTTCCGCGAATGAAAGTGCCACCGAATGTCGCCTGAATGGGTTACCGCGGCATCCGCGGGCTTGACGCTAGTGGTCATCGCCGTCACCGCATTTGCCGCCATCCGGCAGATGGGTCACATGCGGATGGGCAATCAGGTTGCGCTGTTTACCGCGTACAACACCGAATGGAACTCGCCGCAATTTTCGAAAGCCTTTGCGTTCGTGCGGACGCTTCGCGCCGGGGACTTAGACGACGAAACGCTGCAAGGGTTCGTAACGGGCTCGTGGCCTGGCGATCTTCATGCGATCCGCTTGATCGCGAACTTCTTTGAGGACATGGGCGCGTTCGTGTACGCCGGAATCCTTTCCAAGGATATGGTGTGCACCTTATATAGTTCGAACGTTATGGAAGTTTGGGAAAGCCTTTCTCCAATCGTGTGTTACGTTCGCGCCGGACGAAAGTCACAAGCCATCTGGGAGTTTTTTGAATACCTCGCCGTGGCAAGCGAGGACCATATTGCAGCCAGCCCGGAGGGAAGCTATCCCAGAGGCGCCCGGCGCATGCCGGTAGACGACTCGCTCGCCAATCGTCCCAAAAACCGCCAATAACGTTAGGACGCGTTCTCAAGAATATAGATGCCGATACGATCCGCCGGGGCTCCGACGTACGGCGCGCAAGCCGGATCGGGGGAGGGCGTCGCATCGACCGGCGCGCGGTTTGTTAGCACCACAACGCCGGTGGTCGGCGCGCCGGATGTCGGCGCGATCATTCCGATCCAGCTGTTAAAGCCGTCCGTTACGCCGTCTTTGCTGATCATCGGGACAGACTTTGAGGTCGGGATCGCCCACGCCGTGGCCTGCGGTGCACCATCGCCCGTAAAAATCCCCGAGACCGGCGTTTCGGCCGTTGCCATCGCCTTTGCAATCGAGGCGGGCGTTCCCGATTGTTGCATCGCTGCGGCGAGGTATTTGATCATGTCGGGCAGCGTCGAACGCAGCGCGCCCGCCGCCGGCCATGCATCGAGCGGCCATGTTTGAACCGCCGTGGTTCCATCGCAGTTGTAACCCTGCGCATGCGGTGTCGGCACGGCGCCGACGTCGTAGGTATTTGACATCCCCAGCGGCGTCAATATTTTTTCTTTCGTTACCGTAAACCAGTCTTGTTTGTAGACGCCTTGAATGACGTAGCCGAGCGTTCCGAAGCCGATGTTTGAATAATCGTATGCATGCGGCGTGGGCGAAGGCGGGGCCGGCGAGGGAAACTTTTCGACGAACTGGATCAGCTCATTCGGCGAATAACACGGCCGTCGCGAAAGATCGCTTTCACCCGGCGGTGTATCGGGCAGACCCGACGTATGCGTCGCGAGCATCGAGATCGTCATCTGCGCCATGTCGCCGTAGCCGGCCGTCGGCACGGGAGTGGGAGTCGGCGGAGGGCTACAGCCTGCGCCGACGGTGTCGCCGTCCGAGAGCGTGTCGATGAAGGCCGCGGGATTGTCATTCGGGGAAACGAGTCCTGCGTTATACGCTTGCGCTACGAGCATCGCTGTAAACGTTTTCGTTAGCGAACCGAGCTCCATGATGCTGGACGGTCCCATGCACGTTGCATTCTGCTGGTCGGCATAGCCCCAATAGTAGACATACGCGGTCCCATTCTGATAGAAGCCGATCGCGCCGCCGGGTACAGCTTTGGTTTGAGCAACGGCTGCCGAAAAGAGCGAAGCGACCGCTGACGGCAGCGGCGAAGGCGATGAAGAAATGCAACTTTGCAGAGCACCGGGAGCGGGCGGGTTCCAGACAGTACTGCCGGCGATGTACTTGTGCCCACACCCGGCAACGGTCACTGCGACGGCGACCATGATGCAGAGCGCGGAAGGCAAAAAATGTCGATTCAGCATCCCTTACCAGGTATGAAAGCCCGCGCGAAAAACCTGCGGACTCTAATAAGGAAGCATGGGAGAGTACGGGTCTGGTGGCCCGCACGGTCTTCAAACGCCTCCAAGCGTTTCCTGACTACTCCGCCTAATTCCGGAAAAGCCCGAGTTTATTGGGAATTCCAAAGTTCGCAGCCCTGACTATTCCGGACTAGGACTGGTCGATTCTCCTGCGTCAGTGACAAATTCGTGACAGGTTCGCTGGCGTCTCATGAAGCTTTTAAGCATCGCGAATGATCTACGGCGATGAATCTACGAATCACACAAGTCGTCTTCAAATGGTGGCGGGGGTGCAGCGACATCCTCGATTACCATCCATCCCCGCCGATTTCTATACGCGCCGTCAAGTACTTTGACGAACAACGTGCGGCCTCGAAATTGCGGGTAGTAGCCTAGAACTTTGACCTTTACGTCCGTTGGAAGATCAATAGCCTTGGCGGCGCCTTGACGCGGTGCCAGGGTTAGGCCGTCGGACCAATCGCGCTCCATCGGGATCACGGTACCAACTGGGATGCTAGGCTGAAGCAAGCATGCCGCAACGTAGCCCGTCCAGCCAACGTTAATCGCTCGCACTTTCGCGAAGGGTCCGAGCTGGCGGTCAGTCCCGCTTCGAGCGGGAATGATCGCCTCAATCTTTACGGGCGTGCCGTGATTGGCGGTGAAGCATTGCTTTGAACCACTCTGCTCCCACCACTCGACTACGGCATCGACGGATGGGCACACACTTTGCCGCCGGTCCGTTGCGTCGGTATTGTCGTGGCCTATGTACGCCACTATGCCAACTCGAAAATGGCGCAGGGAGCATCGTAGCCGCCTGAAACGTCGCGAGGCTCTCCGGCGCAACCCACAAGCGTCGTCAATATGGCCGCAGCGACAAAAGCGTTCCACTGACTGGTCTTCACACTAACTTTGTACCACAAAGTAGTATGCCTTTCAATCAAGCTGCGCCGCAACGGCAGTTGACTGCAGGTAACATATATGTTACTATTTAGCTTACGATGCCGCTGACGGTCGTTGAGTACGCTCGGGTCGACGGTTCAAGACCTTATCAGAGGTGGTTCGATGATCTTGCGCCTCAGGCCGCCGCAAAGATTGCGACAGCCAGAGCGCGCTTGGAAATGGGCAATACTTCGGCAATCAAGTGGTTCGGCGTCATCGGCGAATATCGGATTGATTGGGGGCCCGGCTATCGAATCTATCTTGCGAGGGACGGCGAGGACCTCGTACTACTGCTCGGTGGCGGGACCAAACAGCGCCAACGCGTGGACATTGAACGCGCCAAGGTACTTTGGGCAGAATACAAGGCGCGAAAGGCCGCGGCCGCAAGATCGAGAGAGAGAAGGTGAACACATGGCTTTGACTCGGGATTCCAGACATACAGTCGTTGATCGCGTAAAGCGCGATCCCGCTTTCGCAAAGGCTCTCCTCGATGAGGCGGTGACTCTCTTTCTCAACGGAGAGCCCGATACGGCGCGCCTCGTGCTGCGTGATCTTGTGAACGCTACCGTCGGATTCGAGCGGTTGGCCACTGCAACGGGCAAACCGGCAAAGAGCTTACATCGAATGCTTTCAACGAACGGCAATCCGAGTATGGACAATCTTTCAATGATACTGGGCGTGCTCCGCAAGAAGCTGCAGGTGAAACTTGCAAGCCGTACCGTAAGGGCCGCTTGACAACCAGAACAGCAAAGATCGAAATCCGTTCGTCGATCACGGGAGAGTACGGGTCTGGTGGCCCGCACGGTCTTCAAAACCGCTGAGGCCGGCGCAAGCCGGCTGGTAGGTTCGATTCCTACACTTTCCCGCCAACCGCGCCTTTTCGCCTTATTTGGCGGGCGCTCACGCGACGGATGCTTAGTCGCGATCCACTAACCATCCACTACGCGCTGGATTTGCCGCTAATCGCTGCGGCCAGGGTGCTTCCGAGATACGCGTCGAGGGCAGTTGCCTTCTCACGCTTTTGGTCGGTGAGCAAGTGAGTGTAGACGTTCGCGGTAATGCCGATGCTCGCATGACCGAGGGACTTGCTTACAATGGCGAGCGGAACCCCCGCAGCAAAGCTAAAGCTCGCGTAAGCATGCCGTAGGTCGTGGAAGCGAAAGTGCGGGAGTTTCTCACGGCGCACCAAGCGCGCGAACCGACGAGAGAGTTCGTTAGGGTTCCACAGATCGCCGGTCGGCATGGTGAAAACGTAGCCTTCTTTTACGCGGCGGCGCGCTTCGAGCTCGCCAAAGAGCATGTCGAAACGCCCGCGCTGCTTTTGCCGATGCTCCCTGAGCACGTCGATTAGGAACGCCGGAAGATGGTCGGTGCGCTGCGAGTTTTTCGTCTTAGTGTCGCCGATGACGACGCGCTTCTCAATGTTTGCGGCAGAGCGGCGAATCGCGAAGGTGGCCGCTTCGAGGTCAAAGTCGCTCCAACGAAGCGCGCACAGCTCCGAGCGGCGAGCGCCGGTAGCGATGGCGGTCGCGACGATGGCAAAGAGCTCTGTGCCCTGCGCTGCTCGCAAGAGGTTCGCGGCGTCGGCGGGCGTTAGCCCGGCACGTTCGACGTGCTCGCCGCGTGGTAGCTCGACCTTTTTCGCGGCGTTCTCGTTGAGCATCCCTTGTTTCACGCCCCAGGCAAGTACCGCGCGGACCAAGACGAGCAAGTTCCGCAGGCTCGTTGCTCCGAGCGGTTTACCTTTTCGCTTCGTGCGGGATGTGTCTTTGGCGCCGTCGAGCATTCTCTGCACGTTAATCGCGCGCAAGTCGCGCAGCTTTATCGCGCCGATCACAGGACGGATATGCTGCTTGAGGTTCCGTTTATACCAAGCGAGAGATGTGGGCGCCTTCGAGCGTGCTTTCGATTCGAGATACAGGTCCGCGAGCTGGTCGAACGTCATGCGCTCGCCGGATGCGATCCCACCATTCCTAATGCGCTCCGCGAAAGTTTGGAGTGCATGAGAGGCTTGCGTTTTAGTCGCGGCGAGAACGACATCCGATTCGCCCTTGTAGCGAAGCTGCCACTTTCCTTGCGCGATTTCCCGCAATGATCCGGTGTTGCGTTGACGGCGTCTCCGGTGAGCGCTGCGGCTATGGTTCGTATTCATAAATTCCCTTTCTTGCTCTTGCGGAGTTGAAGGTACATCGTCAACGCCCCGTCCCATCCGTCACCCTCGGAAGCTCGACGCGTAAATACCACGTTCCGTCAATGCGACCGCGCTGGATATAACCTTTCACTGAACGTTTCTCTTTCTCGTTCTTGCAAGTTGCGGTTGGCGCTGCTCACCTACTTTTTGGGTGTGCGTTTGCGTCACCGTGCGCCAAGACTCGTACTCGTTACGGAACGTGCGTCTTTTTAAAGGCGGCCATGACTCTTGAAACTCCCCCGTCCACTCGTCGAGAATCCGCCACGCTGCATCGCGTGCGAGGTAAGGTGCCAATGACGAGCTCGCATTCCTGTAGGCAAGCCGCGCAGCTTCGGAGCGAACACCACGCATCGGATGGGCAGAGATGTCATTATCTCGACAAACTTTTAGCCAAGCCGCGTTGAGCAGGTCTGCACCAGCGGAAGCGATCGATTCTGCAATATATTTCCTTGCCTCGTCGAGCCCTAGCTCTTTGCCGTCTGCGACTTTGTGATATAGCAGCTCGTTTTCGAGCGATATGTTTTCGAGCGCTGCGTTGATCTCTGGCTCGACGGCAAGCGGGAGCGCCGCGTGTAAATCCAGCGCGCAGCGCACGCCAGCTTCGCCGCTTTCGGCTAGATGGGCCATAAACGCAATAAGCGGCGCATCATGACCTGCCGCGTACAATGCCGTCGGCCCATTCTCCCAAGAAAGACCACAACGGTAAAACGCCTCACCGATTGCAAACACGTTGCTGGGCGTTGGCGTCCGTAGGCCGTGCAGGTAGCTGTAGATCAAAGCAGCTCCGCGTTCACGCTTCCGGGCCTCCCGCAGTCTAACATCGAGCTGCTCTACCGAGGGCAACTGGCTTTCCGATTTGGACCGGCGACGTAGACGAGCCCCAAGATAGGCTTTCCAGCGTGGCCGTATATGCTTATCGCGAGCGGTTACGTATCGGGCCATGCTTTGTTTTACCATAGAACGTATTGCCTGTCTAGTACGTCGGACTCCCATCCTGTTATACTGGGTAAATCTTAGAAATAATGGAAAACACGGAGTTTTACGAAAGGCAGAATATGAATAATACAGAACCCGCGACCCTCTCGGTTGCCCAGGCGGCTAGGCTTCTTGGCGTCTCGCGCGCGGTGGTGTACGAGGCCGTAAAGGGGCCCGGCGCGTCGATCCGCGCGATTCGGCTAGGGAGAAGAATCGTGATCCCTAGGGTCTCGCTCGAAGCAACGTTATCTGGCGACAGCCCCTAGGAGCGCCCGGCTATGTCGCATCCATTCCTAATCGCAAGTCTAGCCGAGCAGGAGACCACAGCTGCATTAGCTCCCATGCGGTACTTAGTCCGCAGTGCTATAAGGCGAGCAGAAAGCGGCACCGGCATTGATCAAGTCGCGGTCGATGTTGAAGCTCCCGAATGGCAGGCCGCCCGAGCGAAAGCGACGCGACTCTTTCATGAAGAACTTGCGCGCCAACGCGAGAGCGCTGTTGATCTGCTTTCACTCGACTTGCTGAAGCGCGGCGAGGCATGAGCTTACAGATGTTGGCCTCAGAGGCAGCGCCTCTGCTAGTTGAAGTCGAGACGATTCTTATGCGGTATGTCGTCTTAGAGGAAGATGAAGCATTCGCGATTGTGCTTTGGGTAATGCATACGCACGCGTTCGAGGCTAGCGAATGCACTCCTTACCTTTCGATAACGTCTGCGGAGAAAGGTTCCGGCAAGACGCGGTTGCTCGAAGTGCTCGTTCACCTTGTCGCACGCCCCTGGTTTACGGGGCGAGTAACTGCTGCTGTGCTTGTGCGGAAGATCGACAAAGATCACCCAACACTGCTGTTGGACGAGAGCGATGCTGCGTTCGGAAGTGACAAGGAATACGCGAATACGCTGCGCGGGGTTCTCAATCAAGGCTATCGTCGCGGCGGCAAGCATTCCGCTTGCGTACCGAGTGGAAAGACGTTCGAGCTTCGCGACTTTGACGTGTACTCGCCAAAAGCAATCGCGGGGATCGGTACGTTACCCGATACTGTCGAGGACCGCTCGATTCCAATTCGCCTGCGGCGCAAGGCGCCGACCGAAACCGTCGAGCGTTTGCGGCTGCGGACGGCTCCCAATGAGTTCAGTCCCCTGCAACAACGGCTAGAGTCTTGGGGTCAAGCATTCGTGCAGAAGCCTCGCCGCGACGTTACGCTACCGGATGAGCTTGGCGACCGCGCAGCGGATTGTTGGGAACCGCTGTTTGAGATTGCAGAAGCAATCGGGCCGGCAGCGGCTCAACGGGCGCGGCTCGCATCTGTACGGTTGTCTGGGCGCTCGTATCGCGAAGACGAATCCCTTGGCGTACGGCTGCTTTCGGATATTCGCGCAACTTTCGAGGAAATCGGCAGCGACCGTATTAGCTCCGCACAACTCGCGGAGCTTCTAAGCCAGCGCGAAGAATCACCTTGGGGTCCTCGTTACGGACAACCGTTCGGCCCCCGGAACGTTGCAAAATTGCTCAAGCCTTACGGTATAAAACCGAAAACCATCCGCGACGGAGAGGTTACGATGAAAGGATACCATCGCGACGACCTCGCGGACGTTTGGAGATTCTATCTGCCGTCCACCCCCGAGCAAACCGTAACAAGCGTCACACCGTCACAAACACCGCCACGCTCGCCGCGAATCGTTACGGACGTTACGGATGTTACGCGCGTACAGGATGGGCGCATTGCTCGATTTACGTCGGTAAGCGAAACGCTAGACGAGATTATAGGGAGCTTGAGGATGCCACCTGATTAAGACCGTGTTACGTCGGACTGGCCGTCCCTTCGCGCGCGCGCGTGGGTGGGGTAAGGCTAAGGAGATCACCAGTCGCCCTAGCGTGGCATGCCGACGTTAAACATATTCGCTATATATTGCTCGATCATTTTCCGATCCATCTCCAAGTAGTCTATCCCATCTCTCTTGATGTGGCGAAGCACGGAACCCGGTCCACTTTGAGCCGTCATTTTGAATAAGCCGGTTTTCCCCGACTTCATATCAACGACAGAAAACGCCATAAAATAATACGGTGCGCTCAGCTCTAGCCTACCAATTGCCTTGACATTAAGACTATCCATCGGGTCATGAATTGGCGTAATCGCCATTACATAAGTGTCTCTTGCCGTAAGTCGCTGATCTGCGAAAGCCAGATGTGTAACCTGAACAGCGGTATACCTGCCCATATTTTGGTAGACGGCAACAACGTTTGATGGCAGATAATTGATCGTTCCATCGTCTTCGATCCTGACGTTCCAGAACGTGAGCATGAACTTTTCTACCGCTCGGAAACCAGCCGATGTCAATATAATCATCTCACCTCCGTACCCGTAAGCTGCCTCAAGGTTCTTTCCCGACGATAGCTCTTCGGTCACCAAGCCGCCGATTTTGGTAAGGCCCACTAATACAGCCTTATCCCATGCGAGAGCCACAGAATCGGAATGACCGCGCATGTCCGCACCAGTCAGTAAATTCGTAAAGTGCTCGGTTCCAGACCCTATTATCTCGTGTGTAACCTTTCTCGCGCGAGACCCCGGAGCGGCTGACCAAGAGAAACAAGTAGGTCTTGAGCGCATCGTCCAGCCAGCCACAGATGCGCCGTTCGAATACTTAGTATTGAATCGCTGAAATGCATCGTCCAATTCGTGTATAGTAGGCGCCTTTGTTGAGAAGCGGTGCTCAAGATCGGCAAAAACCTCTTCGCCAGCTTTAACCGAGCCGGTAAACCCGGCGACAAAGTTATCGTTAAAAATGTGAATCTTGCGACGCATCCCGGCGACGCGTCGATCTAAATGCCCAAAAGGTGATGAATTAATGTCAGGCCGTGTTGGTAGAAATATATGAGGCTTCGTCGTGTCATTATCAGTGAGAAGAAAATCGCCGATGATCGTTGGGATGCCCTCTATCCGAAGCGCGGCAACGACAGACATCTATGTGGAACTCCTTCTTGCGACTGCTTGGCAGCCTCCCTAATGAACTTGAACGCCTAGGCCCGCAAGAACTCCTCGATACTCGTTCCAGCGACCAGATTGCTGAATCCGTCCCCTGTTGGCAGGAAATCGGCCTTAATTCTGTAGGCCTTAAGGCGATCTACTACACGGTCCGCCTCGCCGCGACCGCCACAAGCGACTGCAATAATGAGCCGACGCGTATTCTTCGCGAGTAGGCTGAAGAAATGACCTTCGCGAGCTTGAGAACCAATTATTAAGACCTTGGTCGCTGCTACCGCGCACTGCCGAATCTGAGGGACGTGTTCAGGCGGACACACGAACCCCCGCTTCCCGGTCGCGGGAATCGCTATCGCGGGGACCATGGCATTTTTCATCGGACCATTCCATCCGATCGGTCGTTCCACGGTGGAGACGTATTCATTTTGAAGATTGTATAAGGAACCGAATTCAATTTCTGCAGCTCTGTCAATAACAGTCAACGCCAGCTTCAACTGATCTTGAGTTTCGAAGTTCTCGAACATTGGTGCAGTGATTTCGCGCGACCAATTAACAGAGCCATGAGGCTTGAAAAGTTTATAGGTGGATTGGTTCCAATACGCGTTAAAATTGTTGAAGAGCACTGGTGTCGTCCGAGACTTCAAAGCATGCTCAATCAATAGGTCGTAATTGAACGTGACAAAACAGACTGGGCCGCCATCTTTGAAATTGGCTTCGATCTTATCTATTAGGACGTTGTGATTGAGTCTATCTTCCTTGCTCGTCCAGTCTCTTCCGCAAGTCGCAATGTTGACTTGGAGGTACCAACGTATGGCCATCAACTGTCTCTTGGATTCGGGGGTGTTTTCCTCGCGAAGGTCCTCGAGCTGATCTTCGATGAAATCGCAGTTCCTTAAGCGCTCGATATTAGCGGGTGTTATGCCAAAGCACGTTGCCGCTAGCTCGAAAATCGGCTGCTTGAAGATGTCCCGCATCAATGGAGGGCGCGACTCGTCATGCCCTCCGCTGACCGGCGGGCGTGACCAAATCGAATCGTAGGAAGCTCCAGCACCGCAGATCACTATTAGCATCGTTGAGCCTCGGTTTAATCGCCCTTCACAATTTGGGATGAATACTTGGCTCAGCGGAGGGAGCCGAGTTGGTGACAGGCCAAGGGGAACGTCGGTGCTCAAATCTCACTTCGTCGCAACCCTGTTTTGGACTGAGTTCGGGTTTTTGCTCAAGTCTGCGGGCTTCGCGGTAGCGACAGCACTGATTGGATTATTTACCTTTCCGCTTTGGACGCCATGGGTGACAGCGGGCTTACTCGGCGCGTGCGCATTTGTAGCGGTCTTTCGGGCAGGCTATAAGGCCAGAGAACTAGATGAGTCGGCTAGGGCGAGCGGCGGGTTGGTGCCGGCGACCGCCGAGCTGTCGGAAAAAAAGACGAACGACTGGCTGCCGCTGTTGGTTTTATTTGCGTTGGCCGTAATGACCTTACTCATTGGCCCTCCTGTGGTTTCTTTTGCAAAAGCGCGAATGACTATTCAGGTAGACCCGCTATTCCAGGGGGCCTATGAGAAATTTGCGCCAAGCCTTGGGCACCCTGTTTCAGAGAGAGTTTATCCTAATACTGACGAGTATTTCCAGGAAAAAGCCGTGGCGATATACTTCGATACGACCGATCCTCATTGGGCCATTCTTTCCTGGCCTGAATGGGAAAACCACCCGGACTTTCCTCGCAATCCGAAGGACGTAAGCGTATCTGATGTGCGAGCCAGATTTCGCAAACTTGCCGACAAACTTCATTTCGATCTGTGGGGGAAAAAGCTTGACGCACCCTACTCAGGCTTGGCAACTATATATTCTACAAACCCAAAGCTTTATGTCGAAAAATTCGGCTGGTCCCAGAGTTATTGCATCTACCGAGGGGCGAAACATGGCGTAAGTGTCCAGCGATTTGAACACGGGTGGCTTGCGGGGCCGTTCAGTAACCCCCTCACAAAGGTTCGCGCCTTGAATACTTTCACGGGCGTGATCTTGTATGATAACAAGACGTGGATAGCTGTGGACCCGTCCCCCGCGCCAACGTGGACTCCGTCTTGTACGAACGCACCCTTCAAATGAATGCCCTTATATGGTGGCGCTTCGCGCGCGCGCGCGCGTATCGGGGGTCTTGCGAAGAATCACCGATTCTGTGCTAAGTGTAGCGTGGTAAGTGTGACGTGGTAAGCGTAATTTTTTGCGCGTGATTTTTTGGTAAGACCACCTGCCGAGAATGAGTCGCCCGGATGCCGAAGCGGGCGCAAAGGGGGAAACGGGTTGGTGACGGCGGTGGAGACTACTGCAGGATGTCGAAGGTGCGCGAGCTGATGCGGACCCTCATCGTTTACGGTAGAAGCCAGGCGGACGCGGTCTCCCTGCTCCTAAACTACGCTCCGCATATTTCGGCGAGCTTTCGGATCTGCTATGTCTCAGCCTTCGACGAGCTTCCGAGCGTCGGCGTTCCAATGGTGGCGTCGGAAATCGCTGCTCCCGAGGATGTGGTCTCGGCGGCGTTGCTCTTCGAGCAGCGCGGTCGCAACTCGTTTCCTCTCCGCCACCTGCTGCCCGCCGATTGCGTCACGGTAACGTTCCCGTCCATCGAATTCAACTTGCTCTGGCCGCTCAGTTGCACCAACCCGTTTAACGATGAGGGCAACCCGGAATTCCCATTCGGCCATTATCCTTACGGAGACCGCGTAATCGTCGAAGGCGTGCAGCACGGACTCGATGCCGACGAAATCCTCGCGCACTACTTTTCGGTAGGTGCCGCGTACCTGCCGAATATGGACCACTTCTATCGTATCGAACTTGCCCGACTCACCGCCCTTGAGGCGCCATGCGACGTGAAAATGGCGGATTTCGCCTTCGCCTCGATGCGCACCGAGCGGCTCTTCTGGACCTATAACCATCCCGCGATGCCGCCGCTACGTGAGCTGATTCGGCGCTTGCTACAGCACGCGGGAGCGTTCTACCCTGAACTGCTCGCGCCCGAGATCGACGAGTCAATCGCCGGGTGGTATCAACCCGAGGGGCCGCTGAATATGATGCGCGTCCCGATCCATCCCGGGATTGTCGAGCATTGGGGGCTCGACTGGTGCCGGATGCCTGACGACGCCGCGGCCTACGGGTACGCAAACAACCCGATGAACTACCGCGACTATTTCGCGGACATGGTTCATCGGTCGATTTCGGTGCGCGACGCCGAGGGGCCCCAAAACGCCGCTAGCTAGGAGGCCTACTCGCTCTAGACACGTGCATTGACTCCTGTACGCGCGCACTCGCGCGAGAGAGGGGACGGGTACCAACGTTCGACTCGTTTCACGCTTGCTGTTAGTGGCCTCTCCAGGTTACTTTACTCCGGGCCTAAGTGCCGCAAAGCGCGTAGGAAAGCAGCCGTAGCGCTAGGTGGAAAGCAGCCGTGCATAGCAGCCAGGCGCAGTGAAGGTTCGCCGATTTTATGCGGATTTTTTTGGGCCTGCATACAGGCCCGGCCTGAGTCGCGGAAGATGGCCTGTTGCTCGGGGGGAACGGGTTGTGCGCGCTCACGCCGGGACAGATGAGGCGCTGGTGAGGCTTGCTCGGATCATTACAATGCTCGGCCTTGCGGCCTCGGTAGCCTGTTCCGGCGCGCGCCAGCCCAAGGCGTCAGGCGCTGCCTGGAAGATTGAAGACCATCGTCGCGACGAGGCGCTCGCGCTTGTGGAGAAGCGCTATCCGCACTCGCTTGCGGACACGGACGTGTACGTCAACACTTCGCGGGGCTCAACTACGAAACAACACCCATTCTATTGCCCTGATGAGGTGATCGTGCATGCGGACCTTAGGGAAGTCGAGAGCATGCCTTCCAACTTCGACATTATCAACCGCTCGTGGCGGGTCGATCTCGCGAAGGGTCTTGTGGCCGTGCCGTCCGAGATGGACCTGAACCGTCAGATTGATCAAGGGGTTGCGCAGATTTATGCGGGTACGACACCGAGCCCGGGCTCCGTCCCGCGCTGTCTCGACGGATCAGACCCACTTTTGATCGACCCCTCGCACTTACCAGATGAGAATGACAGCGGAAACGACTAGGCAGATAGCCACCGATGGCGATTCGCCCGGCGAACTATGCGATCCACTAACCATCCACTAACAGCTCGATATTGGACGAAACGCATCGATGCGCGTCGAGACGCCGGTGCTACCGAATGCCATACAGGACGGGCTTCTTCGAAACATGATGTCACAGCCTGGCATGGCCCTCGGACAACCTACACTTTCCCGCCACATCGCCACATCGCCACATCGCAGTTTAGGTTGATCTGAAGCCCGCCCGCCCGCAGACTTCGTCGTAGAGATAGTCCATTCCATAAAGCGGATGAATGCCGGTATTGATGTCCGGGCTCGAAGACCCATTGCGCAGATTGACGTACGCGGGCGCCGGCGGCGTGGCTTCCACGGATGGCGGGCTTGGCCCGCCATATATCGGCTTGAACGGCAAAGTAGCCGCGGCGACTGCGCTGTTCGTTCCGTTCGCACCCAGGAAACTCAAACTGATGTTGTTAGCGTTAGCGGCACCGGATCCAAAACCGTTGAGGATCATGTATCTGATGCCTACGTCAATGAGTAGCCCACCTTGCACGCAGGCGGCGCCGTTAAAGGACACGCATCCGTTCGGGCTATTCCAGTCGCCCAACCGGTTTAATGTTGCGGCCGAAGATCCGTTGGATGAGAATGGCGTCAACTGCTGAAAATTACCCGCGGTGAAGTCGCGGGTATTGCTCGCAGTGAGTCCTACTTGCAGTAAGCTTTTTGTCAGCTTGTAGCCGGCGAATAGATCCGTTCCCGTCACGATGGCGTTTTGCTGCAGAAGCGTGTTCATGAGCGGTGACTTGTACGTGGGACCGTAGGGGCCGGGCGTCGACACCGGCCGGCCGAATCCAACGCCCATGAGTGTGTAGCAGCCGTTTCCGCATGCAACGTCTTCGACGAGCACTTTCATCGGCACAGTCTTTCCGACCACGGTGCCGTCGATCTGCCGCAGCGTTACGCGCGCGAGATAATAATGACCGGCGTACCAGTTGCCGTCGCTCGAAAGCTCCTCGTAGCCGGGTTCGCCGGGCCCGAGTAATTCGTTCGAGCTGGAACCCGCGACGTCGCTGGGCTCGATGATCAAGAGCTCCGATCCGGTATCAATTTGCGCCTTGCGCGAGGTCGAGGATCCGATTGAGAACCCCACGTCGTACGCTCCGGCATTCGTACCCGAGAAGACGTTGGTCTCATCGAGTGTCGGCGGTGAACCCGCGGGATACGGACGCGGGCAGGTTGGATCAGTCGAAGCTGGATTAGAGGGAAAAATCTGGGCTGTTTGGCTGAAGGTTCCCGCCACGCCGACAACCGTCATCGGATTGACAAACGCTGCGCCCGAGTAATGAAACGGGGCCGCGCCGTTCGTAGTATCCGTCGTCACGCCGTCGGAGATAACCGGCGGTGCCGATGACTGCGCCGTCGCACTAGCCGTGACCGCTCCTGCCGGGCCATACACCGCAACCTCGCCCGGCATGACGATCACATTGCCGGCGCTATCCATGGGCTGCAGCGACACGTGAAAGTCTGCCGCGCCCACGAAATACTGCCGCGAGAGGCTCATCACCAGCTGCGCCACGGCAGTATCCGTGACCATCGGATAGGTGTCATTTCCGGTCAGCGTTTGCGTCGTGTGCGTGCTGGCGAGCTTCTTGCCTGCGGGTACGCTGCTAGACGCGGGCTGCATCTGCGTGCTGGTGAGATTCTCGCCAGGAAGTACGCTGGCGGAGGGTTGCTGATCGTAGAAGTCGACATGAACCGCGACCGAACCGATCTGCGCAGGCTTCACGTTCGTACTGCATTTTCGCCCCGTGCCTGTTACCGAGCAATCTTTGGACGAAGCCGATAAGTCAACGACACCGGCCAGCGAAGATGGGGGCGGGGTGTCGAATGCACCATCGTCGTAGACGTAGACGTAAGCGCTCTTCGCTTGCGAACCGACCGACGTGGCGCCGTTTGGAATAGTAATGGAAACCTGGAGATTCCACGTGTTCACGGGCGGCGTGGAGCCGCTTTTACCGGTACATGCCGTTAGAAGCGTGCCCAAAATAAAAACGGCACCCGCCATATATTGAAGCAGACGCATGGGAGCGAGCTTCGGCCGGGGAGATTATCCCGCCTATGCGCAAAATCGAAGTTTTGGAGCTGATTCGCTTAATGGCCTTCGTCGGAATTTTACATTCCCGTCAGTTTTCGGGGGCCGCCTCCCATTTTGGCTTCATTTCTTTGCCCCATTTCGTCCCACGAATTAGCCGACAATTTTTCGTCGCACGTTCCGCCGAGGTCTTTGTATTGTATCGTTTTCATGCCTCACTCATCCCCTCTTAGCGCCCTGGTATAACAACGGCGCCTAGCCTTGCAGTAAGAGCTGCCTGAACTGCATCATCGGCGTCGTCGCTGCATCGCCGTTGGGATCGCCGAACGGAATGAAGGTGATCGTAACGTTGTTGGAAGGCGCGAGTCCGGCGCTCAGCTGCTGCGCAATCACTCGGCCGATTGGATAGGCGATTTGCACGTTGCCGCCGACGGCGTTCATTGATTCGATCGAGTAAACGTACGTTCCGAGTTGGCCCAGATTAAAATCGATCTCTTCGTTCTCGGGAGTTGCGCCGGCCGGAAGATTTGCGTACATATTGTAACTGTAGCCGCTGAGGCCGCCTTGGCCGGTGAGCTGCGCGCCGTCAAGTATGAGTATCGCGGCCGGGTCGATTTGCGATGCCGCGATTGGTATCGTCAGCTGCAGCGTTTGCAAATCGAGCGAAAACGCGCCGGCTACTTGAGATTGAAAGCGTGCGACTTCCAGGACGTGTCCGTTTAGGCGCCGTGCGATGGAGACTTCCGGTACGATAGCGCCCGGCGGAGTGGCGGGCAGCGTGAGATCGCTGTATGTGTAGTTCAGACGCGCCGTGTCGAGCACGTCCGAAACGCCCAGCGTCCACGAGCCGGAGGTATTAAATGTAAACGATCGGTTGTACCAGGGATCGCCGGCATTGGGAAGCCGCCGTCCGCCGCCGGCGTTGATCCACGCGGACCAGAGTCGATCCACGTGGCAGTGGTGCACCCAGAAAATTGGATCTGCAGCGGCCGTCGGCACCTCACCCATGTCGCCGCCGACCATATCGTGAATGTGTCCGTGCGGGTTGCCTTCCATTACCTGTTCGAACGTGTCGGCATTGGCCGGATCGCGGTTGAACGCGGTAAGAGCCGGGTCAAATGCTTCAAACGTCAGTCCCGTCACGACGCTGCCTTCGCGAGTCGGCCAGTACAGCGGATTTGCCGTTCCGTCCGTCAGCAAAGGTTGCGCGAAGATGTCCGGAAGTTGCGGATGCTTGTAATAGTCCCAATACGGCAATGCGAAGTTCGAGTTGCCGGACATGGTGCGCAGCATCGCTTCGAAGAAAAACAGAAACGCACGATGCCACGCATAGAAATACGGCTTGCGGTGCGGGCATTGATTCCAAACGCCGGCCATCGCGGCCGGGGGCGTTCCGGTTGCCATCCAGTGGCTATTGTGCCAGTACTGCCAGCTCCGCGGATCGGTGATGTCCGCAAAATTCATCATTGCGCGGACGCCGTCGCGAAACGCCTTGACGAGCGCAGGATTCGCTGCGAATTCCGTCACCTCTTGGCGTACGAACGAAGCTGCGGGAGGCACGAATGGCGTCGACGAGGTCGCGCAGGCCGCGAGCGTTGCGGCAGAACCGGAAAGCACGAACAAGCGGCGATTCATGACGGTGGCTGCCTTTCATAAAGCCTGAGATCGCGGTCGTATGCATACATCATGCGGGCGAAGCTCATTCCAAGGCGTTCGGCTACGCGGATCGACGGCGCGTTGTCCTGATGGATCAGCGCATAGAGAACCGGTAGGCGAAGTTCGGCGAAAGCAAATTGCGTCACTGCGCGCGCAGCCTCGGTCGCATAGCCGTGCCCACGGTACAATTTATCGAAGATCCAAGCGATCTCGACATCCGGGGCGTGGTCGGGGATATTGAAAACGCCGCATGCTCCAATGACGCGCCTATCAGCTTTTTGCTCGACGGGCCAGATCCCGAAGCCCTCTTCCTTGTCGCGATCGACCATGCGCTGCAAGGCTGCGCGAGTCTGGTCGCGATCTTTCACTCCGCCCGGAATGAATCGCATCGTTTCCTCGTCACCGTAGAACGAGAACGCGTCATCGAGATCTTTCTCGACATCCCATTTTCGGATAAGCAGCCTCTCCGTTTCGATCGTGTTCACGAACGGCGGCCGAGCACTTCAAACGTGCGAAGCGGTGCAGTCTTGCCCTTGACAACAACCGGTTCGAGTTCGCGAACCTCGAAGAAGTCTTTGACCTCGACGTACGTGGACTCGCTAATGATGATCTGGCCGCCCAGCGCGACGTTATAAAGACGCGCGGCGATGTTGACGTCGTCACCGATAACGGTGTAGTTCATGCGGGAGGATGCGCCGAGATTGCCCATGACGACGCGCCCGGTGTTGATGCCCATGCCGACCGTGAACGGCTCCTTGCCTTCTTTGCGCCAACGCTCGCCGAGTTCGCCGATGATGCGCTGCTGCTCGAGCGCGGCCTCGACGGCTTTGCGCGCGTCATCCGGCGTTTGCACCGGTGCGGAAAACGCCACCATGATGCAGTCGCCGATGAATTTATCCACATAGCCGCCATATTTGAAAATAACGGCGCACATGGCTTCGAAATATTCGTTGAGTTGATCGTAGATCGCTTCGGGCGTCATCCGTTCGGACATGGCGGTGAATCCGCGAATGTCCGAGTAAAAGATCGTGGCCTTCACGAGTTTCCCGGAAAGCGCCAATGCGTTTTTCGGATCGTCCGTGCGCAGTATGCTCGCGACCACCGCCGGACTGACATGCATGCCGAAGAGATCGGTCACGAAGCGCCGCTGGGCGGATTCGGTTGTGACGCGGTAGGCGACAACCGCAAGCGCGCACAGCAGCATCGCGTCGGCGACGTGCAGCGTGTTGAGCCAGTAGAGGCGGTAGTCGAAGAGCGCAGCGGAGATTTCGATGTACGCGAGCACTGCGACGATGCCGAGCACGATCGCCGATGCCGGACGGAGCTGTGAGAGCCCGGCCGCGAGCAGCAGCGGCAGCAGAAACATCAGCGTCAGATCGAGCCATTGCGGCGCGGCCCGGATGTACGTCCCCGTGAGCAGCTGATCGATGAAGCGGGCGTGCACGAAGACGCCCGGATACAGCCCGGTGGCGGTCGGCGCAAAATCGGGCAACGCTTGCGCGGTCGCGCCGACAAGTACGAGTTTGCCTTTTGCAAACGCGGCGAGCTGATTGGCCGGAGCGGTCAGTGCACCGGCGAGCGACAGCGTTTGCGAGGCGAACCCGACGTCGAATATCTGCGCGCCCACGCGCTGCGTGGTATCGGTGTATCCATTGACCGAAAACGGCAGCACGAGAAGGGCGCCGCGGAACGTCGGGACCGATTGCACGTCGAGCGATGATCCGCGATAACGCGCAACCGCGGTGAATGCGAGCGATTGCGCCGCTCCGCCTGGGAACCCGGCCGGCATGGGCGCGATGCGCATCGGCTGGCCGATCACGATGCCGCCCGGTGTGTCGATCGATGTAAAACCGATTCCCATCGTTTGCCGCAGAACCGGCGGCGGCAGCTCGGCGCCCGGAATGCCCGCCGTTGTCGTCGTGACCGGATAGCCGATAACGGTCGGAATTGTGCGCGCCGCTCGCGCGAAGGCAGCATCCTGCGCCGGATCGGCCGACGGCTCGAGAAAATCGATATCGAACGCGACGGTTTTCGCGCCCGCCTGCGCCAAACGTGAGAGGAGCTTTGCATAAACGCTCCGCGGAAAGGGCCACGGGCCCAAACCGGCGCGCGTATTTCCAATGGATTCTTCGTCGATCGCGATCAGCGCCAGCCGGTCATTCGGCTCTTCGTGCGCCGGCACGTTTGGAAGCGCCAGCGCGGCCGGATGCGCGAATGCATCTGCGTGAATCCGGTAGTCTTCGATGCGGTTGGCAAACGTGAGGTTCGTCAGCGGCGCAAGATAAAGCGCGGCTGAAACAATGCTCGCACAGACGGCCAGCACCAAAGAGATGCACAGCGCGTGAAAGCGGCGCATCCGCTAAACGCTTAAGCTATTCGCCGGAGGGCGACGGTGAGGGTGAGGGTGATGCGCACGCGGGCTGTGAGTCGCTGTTGGTGAGTTTGCGAAGGAATCCGCTGACTTTGGAAGTCTTGGGTGTCGCGCAGGGCGTTGGCGATGCGCTCGGCGCCGGTGTCGCGGCGTCGTTATTGTTTCGTGAGTGACGTCCAAACAAAGATGATATATTCGCGGCTATCCCAGAGGGAATCAGTCCCCCGGTAACGTTTGCACCGAGGTTCGCAACGGCGCTCTGCCAATCCGAAGCAGGCGCACCAAGTTCTGCGAACTGCGACATCGCCTGGTCCGTGAGCGCGTCGATAGTCGTTTGAATCTTGCCGTTCACCCAACTGGCCAGCAAATGTTGTCCGGCCTTGAGCGCGAACTTCTTGCCGTCCTCGGTCGTAACGACCACCGGCAGATTCGGATCGGTTAATCCGTAAACGTTTACGGTGAGGTCGTTGCCGTCCACGCCGATGTCGCCTTCGGTTCCACGCACGGCAATCTGCGCGGTCGGCGTTTGGAATGTGTAGTTCGCGGGCTTGCCGTTCGGATGCTCGATCTTAAAACGCGTCGTGCCCTGATAGATGATGAACTTTGCGTTCGTACTTTGAACTTGGTTGAAGAACGCCAACTGAACCCGGGTATCGGAGCCCATCGTGACGCGCGAACTTTCCGGCAATACGACCGCACCGATCGACGCATCGCCCGTGATCGCGAAGTCGCTGTCTGCCAGCACGATGGTTGCGGATTGCGCGAGCGCGTGTTTCGAGGTCTTGCCGTGCTCGTAGGATACGGTGCCTTTGACGTTTTGGAGCTGCTTGTTGCCGTCGGCTTGCACGAGCAGCGGCGCAGCGCATAAAATGGCGAGCAAAGCCGGTCCCAAACGGCGCATCCTCTACCCTTCTGCGGTCCTGGCTCGCATCATTCTGGTTGCGAGCAGCGCGGGGATGGCCGCGACGAGCGCGATTGCCGCGGTGACTTGCCAGGCTGTCGCGTAACCTGAGCTCCCGGCGATCGCCCCGATAACGACCGGGGCGATCGCGGCCGCGGTGAACATACCCATCAGACCGAACCCCGTCGCGCCGCCCGCGTGGCCTTCCCCGCCAATCTCCGCCATCGCCAAGATCGCGAGCGCGAACCAACCCTCACCTGCGAAGCCTAATCCGAACGCGGCCACGCAAAGGATCCAAATGCCCTCGTGACCGATAGCGCTCAACAGCATCGCCGCGCCCGCTCCCAAGACCGCGCAGTACACCATGGGAATGGTGCGGTTTCCTTGATAGCGGTAATCGCTCAGTCTGCCCCAGAGTAGCCGCCCGGCGCCGGCCGAAAGATGTCCGCCGGCGAAAATCAGCGCCGCGATTTCGGCGGAGTAGCCGCCGCCTTTCACCAGCGTGATCGGGAAGAACACGATGAATGTGATTTGCACGGACATCAGAAGCATCGCCGTCACGGTAACCAGGATCAGCCGCGGGTCTTTGCCGATGTGGCCGATGTCTTCGAGCAGCTTCAAAATCGCGACGTGCTCGCCGCCGAGCTCTTTGGGTTGCCGGTAGAGCAGCGCGGTCGCCGTGCATGTGACCAAAACGATCGCGCCGACAACGAGTAGCGCGCCGCGATACCCGTAGTGCCAGGCGATCAGCGCAAAGAGCAAACTGCCCAGGGCTCCGCCGACCGGCATGCCGGTTTGCCGGATTCCCATCGCTAAGCCGCGCTGTTCTCTAGAAAAGAATGCGAGGATCGCGTGCGTGCCGGCCGGATTGCTCGCAGCGTTGCCTACGCCGTACACGAAGATGCACGCGAGCAGCCAGAGATAATTCGGAAAGATTGCGGCCGCCATCATCGAGCCCCCCATCAATAGGCCCGACTCAAGCAGCAGTGCTTTGTCGCCGTAGCGATCGCTCAGCGTGCCGCTGAGTGCGACGGTCAGCAACCCGCCCAGGATCATCGCGGTCGCGATAAGCCCCATCTCCGAATGCGGCAAGTCAAACGAGCGCCCGACATAGGGAACGAGCGCGCCGATGCCGCCGTACAGCATCGACCCCGCGATCATTGAGACCGTGAACAATGCGAGAACGAAGTAGCGGGACTCGCCTCGCGGCGTCAGCAGCACCGGGAGGGCATTCGTCGCCGGCCTGTGGGAATTTTTTTCCGCGGCGAGAATCGGCGAGCACAGACCTATGAAAAAGGCCTTGCAACAGCTTTTGCTCGATCGCCAGCTCGAAATGGCGTTCCAACCCATTTGGGATTTGCGCGAAAACCGCGTCCTGGGGTATGAAGCGCTCGCGCGTCCGCCCGCGCACTACGGATTCTCCGGGCCCGAACAGCTTTTTAACGTCGCGCACGGATCGAAAATGGTGCACGAGCTCGACGTTCTTTGCTTTGAAGCCGTCGTTCGCTCCGTCAAATACATTCCCGGCGACGTGCTCTTGTTCGTTAACGTCTCGCCGGCAACGCTGGAACATCCTGAATTCGATCCGCGGCGGCTGGTCTACGGAATTACGCGACGCGGATTCGACCCGGCGCGCGTCGTGCTCGAAGTCACCGAACGCGCGATCTCCGACGTCGAACGCGTTGTGGAACGGGCGCTCGCGTTTCGCGAGTTGGGCGTAAAACTTGCGCTCGACGATGCCGGTGCGGGCAATGCGGGATTGTGGATGCTGAGCATCTTGCCCGTAGATTACATCAAGATCGACGGCTCGATCGTCAATCGCGCGCTCACCGATAAAACGTGCCGCGCCGTTCTCGCCGGCATTGTGGCTATCGCGCAGGAGACTGAAAGCATTCTCGTGGCCGAAGGCATCGAGACGCAAGAAGCGCTGCAATTCGTCAAGTCGGTTGGAAAGATTCGCGCGGTGCAGGGCTTCTTGATTGCAAAGCCTTGTATTGCCGGCTCGGCCGATTTCAATGAAGCCGCGCTGCGAAACCGGCTTTCCTCATCCAAACTGACCGCGTAAGCGCGCCGAGCGCGCTCTCTCACCTCGAGTGTCCTAAGTGCGCCGCTCGCTACGATGCGGACGTGGAGCAGCACTTGTGCAGGTGCGGCTCGCCGCTGGTCGCGCGCTACGATCTGCTGGCAGCTGCCAAGACGTTTACGCGCGCAGGTTTGGCAGCGCGCGAGCCATCGCTGTGGCGTTACAGCGAGCTGCTGCCGCTGCGCGATCCGGCGAACCGCGTCAGCTTCGGCGAGCAGTTCACGCCGCTCGTTCCGGTGCGTGCTCTCGGCAAAGAGCTTGGGTTAGAACGGCTCTTTGTTAAGGATGAAGGGCTGTTGCCGACGGGTTCGTTCAAGGCGCGCGGCGCAGCGGTCGGCGTTTCCCGCGCGCGCGAACTCGGCGTAGACGCATTCGCGATGCCGACCAACGGCAACGCCGGCGGTGCGTGGGCCGCATACGGTACGCGCGCGGGGATCGATGCGTATGTCGTCATGCCGCAAAGTGCGCCGGCGATCAATAAGGTCGAGTGCGTCATGACGGGCGCGCACGTGTGGCTCGTCGACGGCCTCATCAGCGACGCCGGCAAGATCGTCGCAAAGGCCGTTGCGGAATACGGAGTCTATGACGCATCGACGCTCAAAGAGCCGTACCGGATCGAAGGCAAAAAAACGCTCGGCTTCGAGTTGATCGAGCAATTCGAATGGAGCGTTCCCGACGTCATCTTGTATCCGACCGGCGGCGGCGTCGGGTTGATCGGCATCTATAAAGCGATCCGCGAGCTGCAGGCGATGGGTTTGCTCGAAGAACGGCTGCCGCGTTTCGTGGCCGTGCAAGCCCAAGGCTGCGCGCCGATCGTGCGCGCGTTCGAAGCGCGCCAAACGGAGTCGACCTTTTGGGACGGTGCGCATACGGTGGCCTTCGGCATCAACGTTCCCAAAGCGTTGGGAGACTTTTTGGTTTTGGAAGCGCTCTATGAAAGCGGCGGTACGGCGATCGCGATCGATGACGAGCGCATCGTAGCAGCGCAGCGCCGCATCGGCGAGCGCGAAGGCATGTTCATTTGCCCGGAGGGAGCCGCCACGCTCGCCGCCGCGCAAGAGTTGCGCAGGCGCGACTGGATCGCGCCGCACGAACGCGTGCTGGCGATCAACACCGGGACCGGCTTGAAATATCCGGACGTTAAGATTCCGGAGCTGGAATTGCTGCAGCCCGACGCGACGATCCGGATCGAAATGCGTAGATAGCGATCCCGAGGAGCGCGACGATAACCGCTTGCACGGCCGGCTGTAAGAATACGGGTTTGTCGAGCGACGAGACGCAAATCGAAATCGCGAACCACGTCGAGAAACCCATGATAATCGCGCCTACAGCAATTTGCACCGGGCGGTTGCGCGCGATTGCGGATTGGTTGCCGGCATAATCAGCCGGCGCGGTTCGCGGAAAGAGCCACATGCCCAAGCCCAGGAAGAAGAACACGATCATGCACGCGAGCACGCGCACTTGCACGCCGAAGACATATCCCATCGGAATCGATTCGGCCAGCGTCAACGAACCGAGGACGGCGGCGATCGTCAGCGCCAGCACCGGCGTTTGAAAGCGCACGTGCGTCACCGCGAACCGGGACGGCAGTAAGCCGTCCTGCGCCCACGCGTAGATCCAGCGCGACTGCGCTAGATAAAGCGGCAGAAACGTCTTGATAACGATGAGCGCTACGAAGACGTTCATGAGCGATGCAAGCCACGGCGGCATGACCATGCCGAGCAAGCCGGTCGACGTGGTATAGGTCGTGAATTTCAGCGCCGAGAGTCCGGCGATCAGCCGCCACGGCACCGCGTGGTAAACGGCAAACGCGAACAGCGTGTAGATGAACATGACCAGGCAAACCGCGATGACGACACCTTTGGAAAGTGCGCGCCGCGCGTCGACGGCTTCCGCGCCGGTTTGCGTCGCCGTCGAGAGGCCGAGATAACCGAAAAATAACACCGGCAACGCGGTCCCGAACGCGACCGCGGCGTTCACGTGTGCGACCGGTGCAGCCGCAAGCACGTGCTGCACCGACACGTGCAGACGGCTTTGCAGCGCGAGTCCAAAAGTTTCCGGCGTGGTCGAAAATCCATAGCCGATGACGACCAACGCGACGACGATGACGAAACACATCGCCACGACCGCGAGCGTTCCGGCCAGGCGGACGCCACGTACGTGCACGAACCAAATGCCCCACAGCAGTACCAGGCCGGTGACGATCGTTCCGGCCGTCGAACCGAGCACTTGCGCGGCGCCGGCGGCTCCCAGCGCGTCGCACGCGTTGGCCAAGAACTTCGGCGCCGTGTACGCCAGTGTCCCCAACGAACCGCTCACGCCAAACCACGACAAGAACGTCGCGAGGAATCCGAAGAACGGATTGACCGCGCGCGAGATGATCACGTACTCGCCCCCCGCGCCGACCAAACCCGAGGCGAAGAAATACCGGTAGGCGATGACGGTCGCAAACGTCAGGACGCCGCCGACGATCATCAGCCACGGCACCAAGTCGCCGACGCCCGGCGCGGTCTGCTGGATCTGGGTGGAGACGAAGAAAAGGCCGGCCGCGATTTCGTTGGTGACCCCGAAGGCGACCACCGACCATAGGCCGAGCACGCGCCGCAGTTCGTTCGAGTGCACGAGTGCGCGTTCGTCAAAAAAAAGAGCGCTCATTTGCACGAGCGCTCGGGTTCTCTCCCTCGGTAAAAGTTAGGGCGTGGGCGAGGGGCGCGGACGGCGCATGTGCCCGAATCCGTGCGGTCCCATCATGCCGGGGCCGCCAGTTGCGATCATGAGAAGCAGTGCGCCCGCGTCGGGCGTGCGCCGCATGCGCTGCATCCCGCTCGGCCTCGGACGCGGCGACGGCATGCTCGGATTGGCGGCGCGCATTTTTGCGATCGCTTGTTCGCGCATGGCGCGTTGCTGCGACATAAACGACTGCGCGGCGTTCAGAATCGCTTGCTTCTCGCCGCTCGATAGCGCAGCGTCGAGTTTTGCGATCGCCGCTTTTGGATCCGGGTTGGCCGAAACGGCGAGCTGACCCGCGACCGACGCTAACAGATTGCGATGAGCAGGCGTCAGCGTTCCGAGAATCTTGGCGCGGAATTGTTTATGCATTGCTTCTTGCTGCTGCATATTTTGGCGCATCTGGCCGAAATCGGGCCGCGGCCATGGTGCAGCGCTACCGCCGGGCGGCGGCTGCGCCTGTGCAAAGGCAAATGCCGGAACGAACGCGAGCAGGGAAAAGAGAACGAGCAGTTTCTTCATACTCTCTTTCTAGGGGCGCTTCCGGGGAATCTCCTGTGAAACGGGCGCGGGAACGTTAACCGCGGCTTAGAAGCCAAGCGCATGACCGACGCTCAAAGGCTCGCGCAGGCGCTCAATCCGCTCACGAAGACGCCGCAGTTCTCCTACACCAAAGCCCGTGCCGCCGCGCGGAGCGAACCGGCGGTCAATTGGCCTGCCACCAAGGCGCGCAACGAAGACTTCAATCCCGAAGTGGACGGCTGCGAATCGTTCGTGATGGCGGACGGCAGCGTCTGCGAATGGCTGCCGGGCCAGTACCGTTACGCCGCGCGATAATGGACCTGACCGAGCACGCCCGGAAGAATCGCCTGTACTGGGATCGTCAGGCGGCCTCGTATCAGGCGGAACACGGAGCACAGCTGGCAACAGTCGCGCTCGGCTGGGGCGTATGGTCTATTCCCGAAAGCGAGCTTTGCGTGCTTGGAGACGTTCACGGAAAAGACGTCCTCGAACTTGGGTGCGGCGGAGCGCAATGGTCGATTGGCTTGAAGCAGCTTGGCGCGCAATGCGTCGGTCTGGATAATTCGGAGCGGCAGCTGGAGTTTGCGCGGGAGGCAATCAACGAAGCAGGTTTGTCTATTCCCCTCATCCATGCTAGTGCAGAAGCCGTGCCCTTGCCTGACGAGTCGTTCGACATAGTTTTTTGCGATCACGGCGCGATGTCGTTTGCGGATCCCGCGCTGAGCGTTCCCGAGGCAGCGCGACTGCTTCGGCCCGGCGGCTTGTTGGCATTTAATGCCGAGACGCCGCTGCATTTTATCTGTTTCGATAAGGCGCGCGATCGGATTAGTACGAAGTTGCAAAGCTCGTACTTCGACGAGCGCGTCGTTGATGATCAAGACGGGAGCGTAAGCTTCTCACTGCCGTACGGTGAATGGATCGGCCTCTTCAAAAAGTCAGGCTTCGAAATCGAAGATCTCGTTGAGATCCGGCCGCCCGCGCAGGCAACGTCGACTTATCGCGACTGGGTATCTCACGAGTGGGCTCGCAGCTGGCCTGCGGAGCAGATTTGGCGGCTGCGTCGCGTTAAAAGAGCAACGTCGTAAACTCGGCGACTTGGTAAAAGCCGAGCGCTTTATATAACGCCAGTCCGGCGGTGTTGAAATCGTTGACGTAGAGCGAGATCGTCGGGCGTTCTTTCAGCAATCGATCGCAGATCCCAAAAAGCGCGCGGGCTCCCAGGCCGCGGCGGCGCAACTCGGGCGGCGCCCAAATGCCTTGCACTTGCAGCGTATGCGCGTTGTAAGGACCCTCGCTGCAATAGAAGCAGAGCCGCTGCTCGAACTCTCCGACCCACCACAACTCGCGTTCGACCGCCATGCGCACGTTGGCGTCGAACTCCGCCGATCCCGCGCGCGGATCGTAGCCCAATTCGTCGTGAATCATCGCCGCCGAGTTGACGGCGACGGACTGCCACTCGGCGCGGCGGGCGTGCCGTACGGTGACGTCGCCTAAATCTCCGCGCAGCGCCCTGCGATCGACCGCCAGCACCGGCTGGCTCTCACGCACGATGCGCGGCGGAGCGTGGCGCGGCGCGACTTGTTCCCAATACCGGGCGATGGTCTTTCGCGGACCGACGATCATGCGCTCGAACGTCGCCGCCGTCTTCACCGCCGCGAATGCGTCGACGGCGAGCTCGTCGTCCGCGCCCAGCACGACTTGGCGGCCAAAAAACGCCACGCCTTCGATCTGCGAGCCGCCCAGGCAAACATAGAGATGCGGCCGCAGCACGAGAGAATTTTGCGAACCGATCATCCAGCTGAGAAAAACGTTCTCGTATGGGTTGCGGTCGAGAAATGCGAGCGCCGCTGCCGTGTCGGTGCGGCGAATCGGCCGGGCCTCGTATGCGCTCAGGTCAGTTTCACAAGGAAAGCCGGTTTGCTCGTCGGCTGCTTGCTGCCGCCTTCCGGCTCCATGCTTACGGCGACTTCGACGACTTGCGACGCTTGTGCGGGAACGTGAACGACCGCGACGCCGCTACGATCGGGCATGAACGTCACCGACGGCGTCATCTCCTTACCGCCTTTGCGCATGATCCACGCTTGATACACTTTGCCGCGCGGCGGCGTGCCCATCGACTGCATCGCGATGTACAGGCGGTTTCCGTGGCGCACCACCTCGCCGTTTTCGACGGTGTAGTGCTGCGAACCGGTTGAGGTGAGGTCGGCGAGCTCCGTGCTCTGGGCGGCAACCTTGCGATGGAGGAGTCTGGCTTGATTGTCGAGTTGCGCGATCTGCGCCTTTGAGGAGCTTACCGCTTCATTTAAAGAGATGTTGAATGCAGTCGTGACGAGCGCTACCGCTAAGCATGCCGCCGCGACCGCGTAAGCGGGCCAGACGATCGGCCGCACGGCGCGCATTTCACCGACGTTGGAGATGCGCGGCGGAGTGGCGCTGCCGCGAATCTGATCCATGATCCGCACTTTCAGCCGCGGGCTGGGCACCACGGCGCCGCTGGCCGCATCCGGGCTCGCTTCGGCAGAATACGCGACCGCATCGACCGCCGGTTTGAGCCGGCGATACTCGGCCATACATTCGGGGCAAGCCGCCAAATGCTCGCGCACGGCACGCGCCTGATCGCGCGGCAGCGCACCAAGCGCGTACACGGCGACGTCGTCGAGCATCGCGTCGTGCGCGGTCATACGGTCACCGTACCCTCAAGTGCGCTTCGCAATCTTCCAAGCCCGGTCCGGATGCGCGTTTTTATCGTCCCTAGCGGAATGGCGCTGCGCCGCGCGATCTCGGCGTGCGTGATCCCACCGAAGAAACCCAGCTCGATCGGTTCGCGCTGTTCGGCCGGCAACTGCGCGAGGGCGCGGCGCACGCTCTCGGCGTCGATTTCCGAAAAGACCCGTTCCTCGAGCAGATCGCTGTCGGGCATCGCGTCGCTCAGTTCGGTCTCGACGCGCGATTTGCGGCGGAGGGCGTCGACGGCCTGATTGCGCGCGACGCGCGCGATCCATCCTCCGAAATTTCCCTCGGCAAAACGTTCGGGTGCGGTCCATATTTTAAGGAAGACGGCTTGCGTGACGTCCTCGGCCGCGGTAGTGTCGCCGACAACGCGAAAAGCGACGCCGTACACCAGCCGGTGATACGCATCATACAAAGTCTCGAACGCGGCCGCGTCCTTTGTCCGCACGCGTGCCATGAGCCGGGCGGCGTTTTCCAAGGCCTATTTCGGTTCGCTTCATTGGGAGGTTCCCCCGGTCTGGTAACGGCTCGGCGGGCCTTGCGGATTGCCGCGTCGTAGGCTCGGTCGATGAACGCAATAGAAGAGATTCGCGCCGATATTCCGGATTTTCCGGGGTGCGAGGGCGAGGAAGAATGCCGCCTATCCGACGAGCAAGTGCGCTCGTACGTGGGCGAGCGGCTGGCCGCGCTGCCGCTCGACCAGTTGTCCGAAGCGGATAAGTCTCTTTACGAAAACGTGCTCTTTCGCTGCGAGTTCATGAACCAGGAAGCGTTCAGGGTCTTTGATGAGGATCGCAGCGAAGGCCGCATCAATGCCGTGCTCCAAGCCGACGCTGCACTGATTGCGGCCGCAAAAAAATTGGATCCGTCCGGGCCGCCGCGCGATGCGTTGGAGGCGATAAACGACGCCTTCGACTATCGCGACGCGGCCATGCTGCAAAAGTAGCGTGCTGCTACTCGCAGCGGCGCTATCGCTGCACTTATTGCCACAGCCGCAGTCGGTACACGTTGCCGGCTGCACGGTTCCACTGACGCGGTCCCTGCATGTACGCTCAAACTTTGATCGGGCCTCACTAGACGAAGTCAACGAGAGATGGAATCTGCTTGGGATTCCGCCGATCACTCGTGTTGCCCCCGGAATCGCCTTCCCGGTCTCCAGGGACACCTTCGTGGTTCTGCACTACCGAATGGATCTCAACGTTTCGCACACGAGTTTGCCGCCACAGGCGTACCGGCTAAGTGTGAGCGGCGGCGGCATACAGATTCAATCAGGCGATTCCGACGGTGCGTTCTACGGCGCAATGACTTTGGCGCAGCTGCCGCAGCGAGTTAACGGCAAGTGGGCGTTGCCTTGCGTCGACATTTCCGACGCGCCGGCATTAAAGTGGCGCGTGCTGAGTGACGACGTCTCACGCGGGCCGCTGCCGAACATGCGCTACTTCAAAGAGCGCATCCGCACGATCGCCGCTTTCAAAATGAACGGCTACTCGCCGTACATGGAGCACGTCTTCGTCGATCCGCGCAATCCGCTGCCGGCGCCGCTCGACGGCATCACGCCCGCGCAACTACGCGAGCTCTTCGATTATGCGAAGCGTTACCATGTGACGTTCATTCCGGAACAGCAGACCTTCGCGCACATGCACAATACGCTGGCGGTCGAGAAATATGCGACCGCGGCGGAATTCCAGCACGATTTCTTGCTGAGCCCGGCGTCGCCGCTTTCGATGCAGTATCTAACGCAGGTCGTGCGCGACGAACTCGCGGTCATTCCGCATCCGCTGTTTTTTCATATCGGATCCGACGAGACGTCGGTGCTCGGGCTGGGCCAAAGCAAAGCGCTGGTCGCGCAACATGGGCTGAGCCAGGTCTATGCCGATCACTTACGGCAGATGAATCGTCTTATTGCGCCTTCGGGAGCGCGCATGATGGTGTGGGATGATGGCATCGAAAACGACCCGGCCATCATGACGATGATTCCAAAGAGCACCGTCGTTATCAATTGGCACTACGGCGCCGAGAAGAGTTTTCAAAAATATATCGGCCTCATCGCATCGGGCGGCTTTCAACAGATGGTCTCGCCGGGCGATCACAACTGGAACCAAATCTATCCGGACATCCGGACGGCCCTTGTCAATGAGCAACGTTTCATCGACGAAGGCAAGGCATCGCACGTCCTGGGCCTCTTTCAAACGGTGTGGCACGACGACGGCGAATCGCTTTTCGAAGCGACGTGGTATCCGGTGCTCTACGCCGCGGCGAGCGGTTGGGAGCAACGCTCCGTGGATCCCGCGCGCTTTCAGGCCGATTTCCCGAGCGCGTTTTTCGGAAGCGATGATGCTCGGTACGGGCGCGACATAGCCGATCTTGCAGACGTTCAGTCGCGCATGGCCGACGACTACAACTACTCGAGCGACTATCTGTTTTGGGTCGATCCGTTTGATGCGCACGCAGCGGCGCATATGGCGAAGCTTGACTTGCGAGCGTTACGCCTAGAGGCCGAAGATGCCGAGCAGCATTTGCTGCAGAACGAGCCGCCGCTTCATGCCAACGCGGCGCGCGTTATGTTCTTGGCCGCGCGCAAATACGATTTCATCGGCCGCAAGTTCCAAGCGGCGCAAGAGATTCGCGATTATTATGCCGAGGCGCAAGCCCAGGCCGGCAAACCGCACTCCCCGACTGCGCGCGACCTCTCGTGGACGAAATATTGGTTTTGGGAGCTGCGCGACCGCTATGAAGAGATTCGTCCGCTTTACGCGGCCGCATGGCGATACGAGAACCGCGAAAGCCATTTATCAAGCAACTTGCAGCGCTACGACATTGCAGCCGAGCAAAACATCGAACGCGCCGATCGCATCTACGATATAACGCTCGATTACAACGCGGGCAAACCGCTCCCGGACCTGCCATGGTAGCGACATGGGCGCGGTAAATAGTGTCATGGTGAGCAGCGTTCGCATTGCGAACGCCCGGTCGAACCACGCCCGAGCTTGCCGAGGGCCGCAATGATCGCATCATTGCTAATCCTTGTCGTCTTTCTGATCTTTGCGGCGTTGATGTACACGCGAAAGGTCCCCGCTTTGCTTGCCGTGCCGGCAATGGCGGTTATCATGGCGCTCGTTGCGGGCGTACCGCTTGCGGGCGTCGGGACGATCGTGGTGACGGGCGCATCGTCGCTCGCGCCGGTCTATGTCGCCGTGATTTTCGGTGCTCTGCTCGGACGTGTGACGCTCGATACGGGAATTGCGCGCACCATCGTAAACTTCGCCGCCGAGTTCGGGGGCGAGCAGCCCCTAGCGGTAGCGCTAGCGCTGAGCGCCGTGGTTGCGTTGTTGTTCGTATCGCTATCGGGACTCGGTGCGGTTATCATGGTCGGTTCGATCGTTTTGCCGATTATGATGACGATCGGCGTGCCCAGGAAAATTACCGCGACGATGTTCCTGATGGCCTTCGCGCTCGGGTACATCTTCAACATCGTGAACTGGAAGTTCTACACGCAATACTTCGGCGTGAACCAGCAGCAGATGTACGCGTATGCGATCGATCTTGCTGCGATCGACCTTATCGCGCTCCTCGTGTACGCGTTCGTCTCGTTCCGTAATACGCGCGGGTACGCCACTTGGGCTGTGCGTGCTAAAGAAGAACCGCAAGCACGGCTAGTGCCGGCGTACGCGCTTATCACGCCGATACTTCCGATCGTGTTGTATTTCGCGTTCCATCTCGATCCGATATTGGCTTTCGCAATCTCTGCAATCTATGGCGCGTTGACGACGCGTCCGCTGCAAGCCATCCAAACACTGACCGCCGCGGCCATCCGCGGGCTTGAGGACGTGGCGCCGGCAATCATCCTGTTCGTCGGGATCGGCATGCTGTTCACCGCGACGCATCAGCCGCAGTTCCTCGCGGCGCTCCACGGACTTGCAACCACGCAAGCATTGCACAATCCATTTGTCTATGTCGCCATATTTGGGATTCTCAGCCCGCTGGCGCTCTACCGCGGGCCGCTCAATCCGTTCGGCATCGGAATTGCGGTTTTCACGATTCTGCTTTCGGGAAACGCGCTGCCGCCGGTCATCTTAGTGGCGGCCATTATGGCGGTCGTGCAAGTGCAGAACGTCTGCGATCCGACCAACACGGCCAACGTGTGGATTGCGAATTTCACCGGCGTGCAGATCGTCGACATCACCAAACGCACGCTGCCATATCAAGTCGCGGTCGCGATCGTCGCGTGCATCGTCGTGGTGACGTCGTCGCCGCACCTGTTCGGCGTGCAGCCGTTTGTCGCGGCAATCCCCGCCGCAAGCGCCCAAGAGCTGAGCCCGACCGGAATGTTTGCCGGCCCGGCGGCGGCGTCGCGCATCGCCGTTGGATCCGACGGCTCGGCCGACGCGCAGTCGGCGGTTTCAGCCGTCGTGGAAGCGCTGCGAAACGCACCCGGCACGCAGGTCTTCGCACAGCAAGACGATCCAAACGCCTCTGATTGCGCGGCGAAGCACTACGCCGCGTACGTTAACGTGACGTCGACGCGCTTTACGTTAATCGAGGGAACCGACGTGGATATCGGCGTACAGCTCTTCGACTGCGGCGGATGGGAAGTGACGGAATGGCACGACCATGCCGTGTTCGCGCAGCCGTCAACAACCGACGCCGCGCAGCTGGGGCAGCAGGGCGTGGAACGTTTACTGAGCTGGGCGCAGAGCAATCCGCAGCGCTGGAATAATTTGCAGCAGCGCGGGCTGGCATTTGCGCCGGGCGATCCGCCTTCCTATTACTATGCGCTGTATAAGACCGTGGATGGAAACATGCGCGCGTATGTACGCGCGGGCGGACCGGCTTATGCTGCGGGAATGCGCACCGACGACATCGTCGACAAGCTCGACGGCCTGGACTGGTGGATGTACGGCACCTACCAAACGCAGGCACGCGCATACGACGGCAAACCGCATTCGTTCCAGCTGGAACGCGCCGGTTCGACGATCGCCGTCCAGCTTGGCGCGCCCTTCGCGTCGTGATCGATCGTCCGTCGGAACGTTTCTCAGCCCACGCGGCGGCGTACGCGCAAAACCGTCCCGGGTATCCGCCCGAAGCGCTCGACGCATTGTTCGACGGTATGGGGCCGCCGGAAAAACTAACGATCGCCGACATCGGCGCTGGGACGGGCATCGCATCGCGGCTGCTCGCGGAGCGCGGCGCGACCGTCCTCGCAGTCGAGCCGAACCACTCAATGGCCGAACAAGCCGAACCCGATCCGCGCATCGAGTGGATCGACGGAACGGGTGAAGATACGCGCCTGCCTTCGCAATCCGTTGATGTCGCCGCGGCATTTCAAGCCTTTCACTGGTTCGAAGCCGAAGCGGCGATTGCGGAGTTCAAACGCGTCAGCCGCCGGCGCATCGCCTTGTTGCAGTACGAGCGCGACGAGACGGATCCGTTCACTGCCGCCTACGGCGAGCTCGTCCGCTACTATTCGATCGAACCGATCGAAGTAAAACGCGCCGAAGCGCTAAAAGCCTTTGCGCGCTTGGCCGGACCGGACTGTGCACGCAGCGACCATCCTTATGTGCAGCGCCTCAACCGCGACGAGTTGTTGGGACGGATGGCTTCAACCTCATATCTGCCGCGGGCGGGTTCCGAAGCGGACGAAATGCGACGGCTGGCCGGCGTACTGTTCGAGCGCTTTGCGGAACGCGGCCGCGTTGCGCTGGCGATGATCTGTTACGTGCTGCGTTCCGATGCGTAAGCTGCGTCTCGGCGTCGATGTCGGGGGAACGTTTACCGACGTCGTCGCGATCGATGCGCAGAGCCGCGAAGTCGTCGCGCGCGTGAAAGTTCCGACGACCCACGCCGCGGCGGCCGGCGTTGCGGCAGGCATCGTCGACGGCATCGCGCGGCTTTTTTCCGACGGCACGATCGATCCGGCCGAAGTTTCGTTCATCGCGCATTCCACGACGCAAGCCACCAACGCGCTGCTCGAAGGCGACGTCGCGCAAGTCGGCGTGCTGGGTTTGCTCGACGAACTCGGTCCGCTCGCGCGCATGCAGATGCGCTTCGGCCGGTTGCAGTTGGCGCCGGGTCTTCCTTTCGAGCCGAAATTTGCGTTCGCTTCGGCGCACGATCGCAAGGGGATTGAAGCAGCCGTTGGCGCGCTCAAGCAAAGCGGAACCGAAGTGCTGGCCGCAACCGAAGCGTTCTCCGTCGACCGGCCGCAAGGCGAGAACGACGTCGTTGCGATCGCGTCGGAGGCCGGACTCTTCGCGACCAGCGGTCACGACGTCAGCACGATGTACGGATTGCGCGCGCGCACGCGAACGGCCGCCATCAATGCCGCCATACTGCCCAAGATGGTGCGGACCGCGCGAATGACGGCGGCCGCCGTGCGCGAAGCCGCGATCGACTCACCGCTCATGGTGATGCGCAGCGACGGCGGCGTGATGGACGCGCGCGAAATGGAACGCCGCCCGATTCTCACGCTGCTCTCCGGCCCGGCCGCGGGCGTCGCCGGTGCGCTCCTGCACGAGAATGTCACCGACGGTATCTTCATCGAAGTCGGCGGCACGAGCTCGGATTGCTCCGCGATTCGCGCGGGTATGCCGCAGATGCGCCCCGCACGCGTTGGCGGACACCGCACGATGCTGCGCACGCTCGACGTGCGAACGTTGGGAATCGCGGGCGGCAGTCTGATGCGCGCAGCGGATGGAAAAATCATCGACGTCGGCCCGCGCTCCGCGCACATCGCGGGATTGAGTTACGCATCGTTTCTCGAGCCGGGTGCGCTCGATGGGGCGCATTACGAGGCATTTCGTCCGAGCGCGCACGATTCGGCGGACTACGTTGCGCTGCGCGGACGCGACGGAGCGCACATCGCAGTGACGCCGACGTGCGCAGCAAACTTTTTGGGACACGTTCCGGCCTCGACGTTCGCACATGGGAACGCGGAATCGGCGGGCAAAGCCTTCGCGCTGATCGGCGCGCATTTTGGCACGAGCGCTGAAAGCGTGGCGCGAGAAATTCTCGATATCGCGTCGGCAAAAATTATCGCGGCGATTGATGAATTGATCGCCGATTACGAACTCGACCGGCATGCGGTTGTCGTGGTCGGCGGAGGCGGCGGTGCGGCCGCGCTCATTCCTTACGCGGCGAAAAAGAGCGGTTTGGAGTTTCGCCTCGCACGCGACGCGGAAGTGATTTCTCCGATTGGCGTCGCGTTGGCGCTCGTGCGCGAGGTCGTCGAGCGTACCATCGTCGATCCGTCTCCGGAGGATATTCTGCGCATCCGGCGCGAGGCGCAAGATGCCGTCGTGGCGGCCGGAGCGTCGCCCGAAGGCGTAGAGACCGTCGTCGAAATAGATTCGCAGCGCAACATCGTGCGCGCCACCGCCTCCGGCGCAACCGAGCTTGCAGAGACTGCCGCACACGGAACTTTAGATGAAGATGCGCGTCTTGCCGCCGCCGCTCGTCTGATGCGCGCTGCGGTCGCAGACGTTCGCGCCGTCGCGCGGACGCCTGGCCTGACCGTGTATGAGTCGGGCGGAATGGTGCGCGTGCTCGACCGGGCAGGTGTTGGACGGCTGACCCTTCGAGGCGCCGCCGTGCGTGTTACGGCGGCAGGATGCGCAGCCGAAGATTTGCGCGCCGCGATCGAAGATGCCACGGCTTTCGGCGACGTCGGCCGCGCTATGCCAAATCTTTACGTCCTACACGGAGCGCGCATTGCCGATTACAGCGGGCTGCTCTCGGCGGAACAAGCGATCGCGCTGGCCGAGGAAGAGCTCGCGGGGCGCGAGCCCGATGCACCGGTTCTCATCATAACCTCACGCCGGCCGGCGTAACCTCACCGGACAACGGACGATATAAGGATCGTATGGCTAACGTAACGGTTGAAAATAATGCGGTCATCATCGAGCTCTCGACGATGGATAAGATCTGGGCGGTTCACGGCGGGCTGAAGATTCCGCTCGTCCACATCACGTCGGCCAGGGTTGAAGACGAGAACGGCTGGGATTACTGGTGGCGCAAAGTGATCGGAACGGGCGCCCCCGGCCTCAAAACCGCCGGTACGTTCTTTGCCAACGGCGGGTTAGCGTTCTTGGACTTCGAGAGCGGGCGGAGCTGCTTGGTGCTGGAAACGCAGCACGAACGGTACAAGACGGTGATCGTCCAGCCCGGCGAAGATCCCGACCGCATTGCGGCCGAGATCAATCGCCGGATTGGCAGATGACTAGTTGACGCGAGGCTGACGCGGAGCCAGGCCGCCCTCTGCTTCTTGCAGGGCGACGGTGCTCTTGTTGCGTCCGTAGATTGCGTAGAATCCGAGTCCGATCGCAAGCCACACTAAGAAGCCCAGCCAGACGAGTGGGAAGAATCCCCAGACCAGCGGATTCCCGTTTCGCAGGAAGTAGATCAGTCCGAGCGCGGTCACTGCCGAGAGCACCGGAATGATGTACGGTCCAAACGGAAGCGTGAACGATCCGAGCAACTCGGGATGCCGTTTACGCAGTATGGGCACGGAGATCGAGACGAGCACGAACGCAATGAGCGTCCCCATGTTCGTCAGCGATCCGAGGATGCCAATCGGGAAGAACGCGCCGGCGGCGGCGATCAAGATGCCGAAGAAGATCTGCGAGAACATCGGCGTGCGCCACGTCGGGTGCAGTTTCACGAAGCTCGGTGGAATGAGTCCGTCGCGCGACATCGCGTAGAAGATGCGCGTTTGGCCATACATCATGACGAGAAGCACGGTCGTTAAGCCGGCGATTGCTCCGAACGAGATGATCACGCCGGCCCAAGCCAACCCGACACTATTGAGCGCGAAGGCCACGGGGTACGCTACGTTAAGCGAATTGAACGGCACCATGCCGTTCAGAATGGCGACAACGATAATGTAGAGGATGGTGCAGACCGCCAAGCTCATCAGAATGCCGAACGGGAGATCCTTGCCGGGATTCTTCGCTTCTTCGGCCGTCGTGGAGACGGCGTCGAACCCGATGTAGGCAAAGAAGATAAACGCGGCTCCGCCTAACATACCGCCCCATCCAAACGGGAAGAATCCGCCGGCGCCCGTCGTCGGGCCCGCGGGTAGATGATAGTTGGCCGGATTGATGTGGCCGACGCCGATAGCGATAAAGAATAGAACGATCAGCACTTTGATCGCGACGATCCACGCGTTGACCGTCCCCGATTCTTTTGTGCCTCGAACGAGCAGAGCCGTGATCAATAAGATAATGATGGCGGCGGGCAAATTTGCGATTCCGGGCGTGGCGTCCCAGTGGCTGTGCTGCCATGCTTGCGGAATGTCCCAAATGTGCAGCGTGTGCAGGATGTAGGTGAAGTAACCCGACCATCCAACGCTGACGGTCGAAGCGCCAAGCGCATACTCGAGCACCAAACTCCAGCCGATGATCCACGCGAGGAACTCGCCGAGCGTTGCGTACGTGTAGGTGTACGCGCTTCCTGAAATCGGAACTTTGCTCGACACTTCGGCATAACAGAGCGCGGCCAAAGCGCTGACGATGCCGGCGACGATGAACGACACCGTGAGTGATGGGCCCGCGCGCGTCGCCGAGGCGACGCCGGTCAGCACGAAGATGCCCGTTCCGATAATTGCGCCGATGCCCATGGCGGTCAATGCCCAAGGTCCGAGCGAACGTTTTAGGCCTTGATCTTGGTTTGCGCCCTCGGCAAGAATAGTCGCGAGAGGCTTAACGCGTGATAGCATGCGGAGCCGTTTACCCCTTGCCTCGCTCCTCCCTGTCGCCGGAGGCGGTGCGCGCGCGTCGAAGGCGGTGACCGGTGAAGCAGTACGACGTCCTGGTCATCGGCGGAGGAAATGCCGGATGCGCCGCGGCGATCGCAGCGGCTCGTCATGGAGCGAGCACGATGCTCGTCGAGCGCTACGGTTTTCTGGGCGGCACCGCGACCGCGGCCATGGTTGGACCATGGATGACCTTTCACTCGGGAGAGAAGCGAATTGTCGGCGGCATCGCGCAAGAGATCGTTACGCGCTTGCAGGCGATGGGCGGATCGCCCGGACATCTGCACGACTCTTCCGATTACGTTCCGACGATCACGCCGTTCGATCCGGAGATCCACAAAGCGCTGCTCTTCGAGATGATGCAAGAGGCCGGCGTGCATCTGCTCGTGCACGCCTACTTTTTGCGGGCCCTCGTGCGCCACGCGCACGAGGAAACGCCTGAAGTGGAAGGCGCGGTTTTTGCAACGGTCGCGGGCGAACGGGAATACCGCGCGCGCATCACGATCGATGCGACGGCAGATGCATATGTCGCAGCCTCGGCGGGCGTAGAGACGCAACAAGGCGACGAACGCGGGCGCGTGCAGCCCGCGACGCTCATCTTTCGGTTGAGCCACGTCGATCTCGCGAAAACGGCGGCATACCTGCGCATGCATCCCGATCAAATGCGGACGTCGTTGAAAACGCACGAACGCACGGCACCGGCATTAACCGCCGTCGCGGGTCTCTACGAATTGTGGCACGAGGCACAAGCCAAAGGCGACGTCACGATTCCGCGCGAGGTCGTCTCGTTTTTCATTTCGCCGTATCCCGACGAAGTCACGGTAAACATGACGCGCGTCGTGGATATCGATCCGCTCGATCCCGATGATCTGACTCGCGCCGAAGTTGAAGCGCGCAGTCAAGCGATGCAGCTCTTCGATTTCTTCCGCAAGCGGGTGCCCGGCTTCGAACACTCCCGGATCGCCGCGACCGCAACGCAGATCGGCATTCGCGAATCGCGCCGCATCGTCGGCGAGTATACGCTGACGCGCGACGACGTGCTGCAAGGCAAGCATTTCGACGATGCGGTCGCGCGCAGCGCCTATCCGATCGACATTCACAATCCGTCGGGAACGGGCACGCAAACGCACCGGCTTCGCGCGGGCGAGAGTTATGAAATTCCCTACCGCTGTTTGGTGCCGGCGAGAGTGGACCGGCTGCTCGTCGCGGGTCGCTGCATCTCGACGACGCACGAAGCTTTAGCTTCCACGCGTTTGACGCCGACGGTGATGACGCTTGGGCAAGCCGCCGGCACCGCCGCCGCGCTCGCGCGCGAGGAAGACGTGCGGGTCCGGGATGTGGATACGGCCAAATTGCGCGCCGCGCTTACCGCCGACGGTGTAATTTTGTGAAGATCGAGTTTGCCGACCTCGGCGATTGGGGCGATGCCGAACTGCGATCCGAATACGATCCCGATGGCCCGGTTATTCGCATTAACTCGCGCATCGCCGATAAACTGCCGCCGGAAGAGCGCGCGGATTTTGTAAAGCGCGCCATCGCGCACGAACTCTACCACCACATGGAACACTGCGGCGATATTCCGGTCATCGCCGATCGCGCCGCGCGCGAAGCTGCAGCTGACGCATGAAGTTGTTTGCGGGAATAGATGCGGGGCAAAGCCGGACCGTCGCCACGATCGCGGATGAATCGGGCCGCGAGCTAGGACGCGGCGAGGCGGGCGCTGCCGACGAGATCGGACAGGACGCGAACTCCACACGTTTACGCGATGCGCTGCGGTCGGCGTACGACGAAGCCGCAGCGGCCGCAAAATTGCCGGCGGACGCGCGCTGCGCGCGCATCGTCGCCGGCGTCAGCGGATACGAAGGGCGGGTTTACGGACGCCCTCCGGCTTTGCCGTGCGATGAGTTGGTTTTATTGCACGACGCGGTGATCGCGCACGCCGGCGCGTTCGAAGGCGGGCCGGGAGTCGCTGTGATCGCAGGAACCGGTTCGGTTGCGTACGGCGCGAACGAGCGTGGCGAAACGGTGACCGCCGGCGGCTGGGGGTACTTGTTCGGCGACGAGGGAAGCGCGTTTTGGTTCGCGCGGCGCGCGATCGAAGACGCCATACGCGATGAGGACGCCGGCAAGCAAAATGCGTTTGCGCAGACGCTCCTGCGTCATTTCGGCAGCGCTTCGCTGCACGCACTCGTGCGATCGTTTTATGCCGGTGAGATCTCACGAACCGCGTTGGCGGAGTTCGCGCATACGGCGATCGAGCGTTCCGCTTCGGATCCCGCCGGCGAGCGGTACGTTGGGCAGTGCGCGCAGGCGCTCGCCGATTTGGCGGTACGCACGATGGCGCGGATCGGACTGCACGCCGGTCCGCTCGCATTCCTGGGCGGAATGACGAAGAGCGCTGCAATGAAAGCCGCGATCGCGAGCGCCGTGGAAGAAGCCGCGCCCGGCGCCAAACTCGTGCAACCGGCCGGCGATGCCGTTTCCGGCGCCGTGCTTTTGGCGCGCACCCGATGAGCGGCAAACACGATCTGCTGGAGCGCTTGCGCGGCGGCCTGATCGTCTCGGTGCAAGCCGTGCCGGGATCGGCGCTCGACGATCCGCTCGTCTTAAGCGCGATGGCTGCCGCTGCAAAAGCAGCGGGCGCGGCCGGCCTGCGCCTGCAGGGCGCAAAGAACATCGAAGTGATCCGCAAGCGGGTCGATCTTCCGGTGATCGGCATCGTGAAGCGCGAGTATCCCGGCTTCGAACCGTATATCACGCCGACGCTGCGCGAGGTGCGCGAATTGCTGAACTTGGGCGTGGGAATCGTCGCGTTCGATGCCACCGGCCGTCCGCGTCCCGGCGATGCGGCCATCCCGCAAATCATCGGCGAGATTCAGAACGGGGGCGCGCTGGCGATGGCCGACTGCGCTCTGGCCGCTGACGGAGTCGCCGCGCAGGCGGCCGGGGCGGACATCGTCGCGACAACCCTCTGCGGCTATACAAAGGAAACGGCCGGTTGCGCCCTTCCGGCCCTCGACCTGGTGCGCGCCTTCGCGGAATTGGATGCCTTCGCGATCTGCGAGGGCGGGATCCATTCGCCGGCCCAGGGAGCCGCGGCGCTCCAGGCCGGCGCCGCCGCCATCGTGGTGGGGACAGCCATTACAAATGTAGAGTGGCTGACCCGGGAATACGCCGCCGCCCTTCAAAGGTCGTCGCTCGCGTAGGACGCGCTTTCCTATAATCTAATAGGCTTATCCGTCTGCTTCTTGGAGATTCGCACGCCTTTGCCAGAAAATAGAGACCCGGTAGTCCACCTCGACCGCCAGTTCTGGATCGTCACGGCCGTGCTGGCCGTGCTGGCGCTCATTTCGATCCTTTGGTGGGTCTGGGCGCCGATTACCAGCATCATGCCCGAAGCGGTCGACAAGGCGCAGCAGATCGATGCGCTGTTCCGCTTCCTGGCGGCCTCCGGCACCGCGCTCTTCATCTTTGTCTGCGGCTATATCGTGTATTTTTCACTGGCGTTCCGCCGCCACGCGGGCACGCCCGACGATGCCGTCGGCATTCAGATTCACGACAACAATAAACTCGAAACGTGGTGGACGATCGTTCCGACCGTTTTCGTCGTGATCATGGCGATTTTCAGCCTCCGCATTTGGTACGGCATCGAAGTCGCGCCCAACAACACGCTCGTCGTTGAAGCGATCGGGCACCAGTGGTACTACACGTTCCGCTATCCCAACGTGAACGGCGAAATCAGCGAAATGCACTTGCCGCTCGGGCAGCCCGTCACGCTGCACGTCACGTCGAGCGACGTCATTCACTCGTTCTGGATTCCGGCCATGCGGCTGAAAGCCGACATGGTGCCCGGTCTGATCAATACGTTCGAGTTTACGCCGACGCGTCCGGGAAAGTACGAAATCATCTGCACGGAGTTTTGCGGCACGCTGCACGGCGAGATGCATAGCGGCACGACGCAAAATCCGGCGTACGTCTACATCGACCAACCCGCAACGTATGCGGCGTGGTACGCGCGCACGGAGCGCCAGCAGATCCATGCCAGCAACGCGATCGCGGCGCCGGTCAGCCCGAACCAGTTGAAGCTCAACGGCGGCGACCCGAAAGCCGGCGCGAAGCTTTTCGCCGCTAAGTGCTCGGCATGCCACGCGATCGGACCCTTCGATCAGAGGATCGTCGGCCCGGGCTTGCGGGGCGTGTTGAACGATCCGGCGCATCCGCAGTTAGTGGACGGCGACAAAGCCACGCCGGAAAACGTCGCGAAGATTTTGGAAAACGGCTTTAAGGGCAGCATCGGACAAATGCCCAATCAAGCCGCCAACGGCCTCAGCAATAAAGACATCGTCAACCTGGTCGCATACTTGAAGACACTGAAGTAATTCGGAGCAAGATGGCAGCAGCAGCAATACACGCGGGCGGAGGACTAGCCGACCACATACATCCGGAACCGCAAGGATTCGTCCGGAAGTACGTTTTTTCGATCGATCATAAGATCATCGGAATCCAGTACATGATCACAGCCTTCCTGTTCATGATTTTGGGCGGGATGCTGGCCGAATTGATCCGCGTCCAACTCATGAAGGCCAGCGGCGGCCTGATGACGCCGGAGACCTACAACGAGGTCTATTCGGTTCACGGTTCGACGATGGTGTGGCTGGTGATCATTCCGCTGCTGACCGGCGGATTCGGCAATTTGATCTTTCCGGTGCAGATCGGCGCGCGCGACGTCGCCTTTCCTTGGCTGAACATGCTGAGCTTCTGGCTCTTCCCGCCCGCCGGATTGATGCTGTACGCGTCGTTCCTGATGGGTGCGCCGACCGCGGGTTGGACGGAATATCCGCCGATGTCGCTGCAAGGCGGGGCCGGCACCTCGATGTGGGCCGCAGCGATCTTTTTGATCGGCGTGAGCTCGACCATGACCGGCATAAACTTCTTGGTCACGATTCTCAAGATGCGCGCGCCCGGCATGACCTTCACACGCATGCCGCTCTTCGTTTGGGGACAGTTCGTCACCGCGCCGCTGTTGATGATCGCTACGACCGCGCTCGGTGCGGCGCTCGCGGCGCTCTTCGTGCAGCGCCAGTTCGGCGTCGCGTTCTTCGACCCGACGCGCGGCGGCAGTCCGCTGCTGTGGCAGCACATGTTTTGGTTCTACTCGCACCCGGCCGTCTACATTATGATCTTGCCGGCTTTCGGCATGATCTCCGAGATTCTCCCGACGTTCTCGCGCAAGCCGATCTTCGGCTACAAGATGATCGCGTTCTCATCGTGCGCGATCGCGATTCTCGGATTCATGGTCTGGGCGCACCACATGTTCACATCGGGATTGGCCCCGGCGCTGCAACTGCCGTTCATGGTGCTCACGATGCTGATCGCGATTCCGACCGGCGTCAAGATATTCTCGTGGGTCACGACGCTGTGGGGCGGCGTCATCCACATGACGACCTCGATGATGTTCGCGATCGGTTTCCTTGCGACGTTCACGCTGGGCGGAATCACGGGCGTCTTTTTAGCCGCGGTGCCGTTCGATCTGCACGCACACGGCACGTACTTTATCGTCGCGCACTTGCACTACGTGCTCGTCGGCGGCAGTTTGATGGGCATTCTGGCCGGGCTTTTCTACTGGTATCCCAAGATGAGCGGCCGCCTGATGAACGAGACGCTCGGCAAATGGGCCTTCTGGCTGTTCTTCATCGGTTTCAACGGCACGTTCTTGCCGATGCACTGGCTGGGCATGTGGGGCCAGCCGCGCCGCGTTGCGATGTACGATCCGCAATTCCAAGCCTGGAATCAAGTCGCGTCGTACTTTTCGTTCGTGATGACCGCCGCGCTGATCTTGGTGCTCGTCAATGCGCTGTGGTCGATGCGTAACGGGAAACGCTCGGGTCCCAATCCGTGGAACGCGCGCACGCTCGAGTGGCAGATTCCCTCGCCGATGCCCTACTACAACTTCAAACACGTGCCGTCGGTTTTCGCCGCGCCTTACGACTTCGCCGAACCACTGCCGTATCGCGGTTTGGAAGAAGAACTCGATGGCGCTCCACCGCCGGTGCCGGCGGCGCACTGATGGCCGTCGCAAGCGTTACACAGCGCGGATACGGCGGGCTCGCCGAGGAGCCGGATCAACTTTACGTTGAGACGCGCGAACTGCGTATCCAGGGCTTCTTGCTGTTCATGGTCAGCGACTTGGTGCTCTTCTCGTCGTTCATCTTCGCTTATCTGTATCTGCGCAACAGCGGCCAAGGTTGGCCGGCGGGCGGACCCAAGCTCGACATCGCGCTGGCCGCGGTCAACTCGATCGTCCTGTTCGGATCCGGCGCGACGATGCACTTTGCGCTCGAAAATTGGAAGCACGGCAGCTTTTCGAAGTTCGCAAACTGGATCGTGATGACGATCATCCTCGGCGCGGGCTTCTTGAGCGGCCAGGTGCTCGAATACATTCACATCGGCGCGCGGTGGAGCAGCGGCATTTTCGGCGCTTCGTTCTACACGCTAACCGGCATGCACGGCCTGCACGTGTTCGCGGGAATCATTTATCTCACCGTGCTGCTGCTGCAGGCGGCGCAAGGCAAGTACACATTCACCAAGTACACCGGCTTGACGCTCGGCACGCTCTACTGGCATTTCGTCGACGTCATCTGGGTCGTGCTGTTCTCGATCTTCTATCTACTGTGAGGCGCTGATGGAAGCTAACGTAGCCCACGTCGAACGCATCCTGGCGATATTCTTCGGCATCGTCGTCTTTCTCGTCGCCGTCATTGCGCTGCGAAACGACTGGAAGAGTCAAGGCATCGAGAACCAAGTCTTCAAGATCATGCTCGGCCTGCTCGCGCTGGGTGCTATTCTCGGCATCCTCGCCGCGCTGGGCGTGCTTATCGGGAAAGGGGTCGCTTGATGTACGATCCGTTAGACCAACGGGGCGTGCCTGCCAGCCGCGGAATGCCGATGGCGGTGCGCATCGCCGCGCTGATCGGAGTTCTCTGCATCTTCGGGATCGGCGCCTCCGTCGTGATGCTCTCCGGCTACGGCCACTGGTGGCCCGATCAGAAGGCGATGCGGATTCCGCTCAGCACGCCGCACTAGCCGCTAGCGGAGGTTCTGCTCTTTTACAAACTCCCAAAAGCGATCGTCGCGCTGCAACGTCCGGTTGTAGAGATACTGCGCGAGCGCCCAAGCCGGTAAGCCGAAGATCAAGACCGCGAAGAACGCGTAAGGAATCCCCGCGGCGATAACCACCGGATTCAATCCGTCAAGTAGTCCCTTGGGACCGTAGTGCATCATGTCCCAGTCGCCGAGTTTTGTAGCGAAGTAGTTGTGCGTGGTGCTGGCGCGCACCAACCCGATTCCGATATAGGTGGAATACGCGAATACGGCCGCTTCGAAGAGGAAGTTCATGAGCTCGCTCTTGCGTAACGCGAATGCGGCTGCAACGACGGCGGCCATCGAGATTGCCGGCGCGACGAGCGGATGCCAGTCCGTTGCTTCGACTAACTCGGCGGCGCCGAAGCCGATCGCGATGCCGAGCGGGACCAGCAGCGCCAGAAGCTTCCAAGATAGGCGATCCATTAGCGCCGCATTTTCTGCGAAATACCGATCGCGAGCGTCGGAAGTTCGTCGGGTAGAACGCCGGTCGACTTTCCGTCCACCTTGTGAATGCCGCCGTACTCGGAAAATTCGACGTGCGCCGCTATGGTGGTGTTGAGGATGCGATGCGTGCCGAAGAATTCCCATTCGCAGCAGAGCTGCGAATCTTCGAAAAGCACGGCGACGTAGCCCGTAGATTGCGGTTCGGAGAAATCGTCCGGCCCGCGATAGCGCACGTAGCCGTCGACGACGTAGATCGGCTTGAAGGTCTGCGCGTAAGCGATGAACGGCGCGACGAGCAGCGCGACCAGATAGATCGCAAAACCGATTGCCATAATTCCGAAGATGGGAGCGAGAATCCACAGATCGTGCGGCTTGGCAACGCGTGCGCGCCAAACGATTCCCCAGGTCATCAGCGCGAAGAAAACCGTGCCCAGCAGCGGCTCGATTGCAATCGCGAATCGACCGGTCAGTCCGCGCCATACGATTTCGCGCTCGCGTTCGGTCCATGGCCTTCCGGCCAAATGCCGCCCGAGCCTCACCCCGGGAGCCTTCATGTTGAGGCGGTTAGTATTCCACGCGGGCTGCCAGTTCGGCTCTCCGCGGCGCAAGGAAGAGCGATACAACCAGCGCCAGCAGCGCCAACGCAGCGAACGTGAGATAGGTCCAGCGGTAAGACGAATCGTCCGAGACCGCCGCCGTCATGATGCCGCCGGCAATCGAGCCGCCCAGGATTTGGCCGACGATCAGGAATTGGCTCAGGAGTCCGAGCGCGGTCGCGCGCGAGCCCGACGGGGCTTCGTTCGTGATGATATAGCGCGTCGGCGCACCCAGCAGCGCGCCGAAGCCGACGCCGGCGACGATCATCGCCAGCACCGCGAGCGCCAGGGAATGAAAACCGAGCGCGAAGATCGCCAAGCCCAGTTCGGTGAACAGCGTCCCGGCCAGCAAAACGTTGCGGCTGCCGATTCGATCGAGGGCGCGTCCCGAAAATGGAATCACGACGACGAACGCGAGCGCGCCGATCGCTGCGATGGCGCCCGCGCCTGCGTAGGAGAGATGTTCGGCGCCGACCAGGACGACCGGAACGAAAAAGAGCGAGCCTTCGAGCATGCCGATGATCAGCTCGAGAAAATACGTTTTCAAAAGCTGAGGATTACGCAAGAGGCCGGGCGGCAGAATCGGAAACTCGATCGCACGCTGTCTGAGCCAAAAGCCGGCCAGTAAAAGGCCACCCGTAATGATCGGAACGGCATGCGTTCCGGTGATGCCGTACATAAGGAAGAGCAAGCCCGTTGCCAAGAGGGCCAGTCCGAAAACGTCGAGCGGGCCTTTGCGTTTGGGCGCTTCGGAAGACAGCTCGCGCAGCGCGAAGACGATGACCGCGCCGCCGATCGCAAAGTTCGGCACGAAGATCCAGCGCCACGAAACGAAGTGCGTAACCAGGCCGCCGTAGAGCGGACCGATGATGGCGGCCAAACCCCACGTGGCTGCGATCAATCCCAGCGCCGCTCCGCGGCGCGCGTGCGGCACGCGGTCGCCGACCGCGGCCGTCGCTACTGGGAAGATACCGCCCGCGCCCAACGCTTGGATCGCGCGCGCCAATAAAAGCGTGCTGTAATCCTGGGCGGTGATGGCCAGCGCGCTGCCCGCCAGGAAGATCAGAATGCACAGAATGTAGATCGGTTTGCGGCCGTAGCGATCGGCGAGCGTGCTCATGACCGCGATGCTGACGACGGTCATCAGCAGATAGAGCGTGAAGACCCACGACAGATCGCCATTGGCGGCGCCGAATTCTTGTCCGAGCGCGGGCAGCGCGGGCGCCAGTACGCTCAGGTCGAGCGCACCCAGAAAAACGCCTAATCCTAAGGTAAGAAGCAGTGGGAGTGCGGCGCGCATATCCGGGTCGTTGCGCAGGTCCGGATTCACGAGACGATCCGGTCGATCACCATGAAGGCGCAGATCAGCGCGAGATAGAGCAGAGAGAAACGGAAGAGCGCGCGGGCGGCCGCTTCACCGTCACGCCGCAGCCGTACCGCATATACGATGAACGCTCCGCCCAGCATTACGGCGCCCGCGAAATAGATCGCGCCCAGGACGTGCAAGGGAAAGAAAAGTGCGAGCGTTACCGCGACCAGCGCCCACGTGTATGCGACGATGGCGCGCTTGGTGCGGCGTTCGCCGACGACATTGGGAAGCATCGGAATGGCGGCCTTGGCGTAATCGTTTTCGCTGTTGAGCGCCAGCGCCCAGAAGTGCGGCGGCGTCCACAAGAAGATGATCGCGAAGAGTCCGAGCGCCGGTCCACCGATCGCATGCGTGACCGCGGCCCACCCGACGAGCGGCGGAATAGCGCCGGCGGCGCCGCCGATGACGATATTCTGCGGCGTGCGGCGTTTGAGCCACATCGTGTAGATCCCGACGTAGTAAACGTTGCCCGCCAGCGACAGCCACGCCGCCAGCGGGTTGACGCGAAAATAGAAGATGCTGAACGAGAGCACGCCCATGACGACGGCGTGCGTCGTTGCCGCCAGAATCGAGATGCGCTGCGCGGGAATCGGCCGAGACTGCGTGCGCCGCATGAGCTTGTCGATATCCGCATCGTAGACGCAGTTGAGCGTGCCGGCCGACATTGCCGCAAGCGCGCCTCCAAGCATCGTCCAACCAAACAACGCGAGCGGCGGCATGCCTTTTGCCGCCATCAGCATGGCGGCCGCGGTTGTGATCAGCAGCAGATACATGATGCGCGGTTTGCCGAGGTCGTAATAGTCGGCCAAGCGCGAGGCGAACGCGGCGATACGCGATTGGGAGATATTCTCTGCGCGAACCGAAACGCTCATTGCGCCTGCACCGGTTCGCGCGCGGGCAAAGCGTCGAGCACCGCAAGCGTGGTCGCGCATGCGAACGCCAGAAAGATCAGCGCGGCGTTAGCGGCATGCGCTTCGCGCAGATCGAGCGGCAGCCGCAAGGCGACGTTGAGCAAGCCCAACACGATTTGAACGAAGACCAGCGCCAGCGCGACGGTCGTCCAAGCGCGCACGCGCGCGCTTGCGCCCTGCGTCCACGCGAACGCAAACGCGCCGACCGCTGCCAGCAAAGAAGAAGCGGCGGCGAACCGGTGCAGCATCTGTACGAACTGCCCGTTGCCGAAGACGACGACATTGCCCGCGCATCCCGGAATCGTGACGCAAGCCAAGCCGGCTCCGCTCGAGCTCACGTACGCGCCGACGCACATGGTAATGAAAGCGACGCTTGCGGCAAACGCGAGCACGACGGCGACGGCCCGCGCGTTTCCGTTCGATCGCCCGGAGCGTTCGGCCGCGGCGAAGATGGCGAGCGCCGCTAACGACGCGATCAGCGCCATCGCGGTTCCCCAGTGCCAAACAACGGAGATGGGCGTATTGGAAAGTTTGACCGTCGCGGCGCCCAGGAAGATTTGAAAAAGAAAGAGCGCGCCGGCCAGAATCGCAGCCGCGCGCAGGTATGGAGTCGAGGCGTAACGCCGGTTCAGCGCGCGAGCGATCGTCACCACGACGAGCGCGCTGAGGGCGACTGCCGTGAAACGGTGCGCCCACTCCCAAATCACCCCGCCGTCGAACGCCGGCACGATCCGGCCGCGGCAAAGGGGATAATCCGGGCAAGTCATTCCCGCGCCGTTGATGCGCGTCCAACTTCCGAGCAGCACTTCGCCGAAGGCAACCGCGACGGCGCACCAGGCCAGTCGCGCCAAGCTTGTCACAAGGCCTTCAGTTTAGCCCCGAGGGCGAGGAACCTACAACGACCAGTGTCGGTCGTGAATCAGCAGCGGGCTAGGGCGGCGGTCACGTGCTGCGCGGCGCCGTTTTCATCGTTCGTGATGTCCGGCAGGCGCGATTCGAAGTCTTTGGCGGCGGCGGTCGCTTGCTGAGTGGCGGTCGGATGGTCGATGTCGTGCCCGAGCGGAGCGGGGCGCATACCGGACGAGGGGTCGATGGTGCCGCGGTTGCCGTCGACTCCCGGATTGGGGCGGGTATCTGCTACCGTCGCAATATACGGATCCGGAACGCCGAATACCGCACGGTTGGCTTGCATCTGCGCTTCCGTGAAAGTCGCCATATCTTGGAAATCGACCGCGGCCAGATAGCCGTTGAGGTCGCGGGCGATTTTCTGCTGACGCCACAGCGCGCCGCCGAGCGCGTCCGCAAACGCTTTCAGTTCTTTCTTCTCTTGCGGATCTGTCGATTTTTCAGCGAGAGCGCGCAAGCGTTTCACTTCGTCGTCGGCGGAACGCGATTGCAGCGTGACGTTCTTTGCAAAATCACCGAGTGCTTGCAATCCATTGCGGCGGTGAATCGGATTGCCGTCGTCGAGATTGACGGCACGCAGGCGCGTAATTACTTGCTGGAGCTGCACGTCGTTGTTGAGCGCACTGCCGATCGCGCTGTTCGCGTGCGTGACGATCTCCGCGCAGCGCGACGTCGAGCGGACGTTCGCGATAACTTTAAGTGCCGGAGCCGGGGAAGGTGCGGCGACCGGCGGCGGAGCGGCGGCGAAACCGGCGGCGGGGACCAGGAGCGCGGCGGTGGCGGCGATGACGGCGAGTCTGTACAGCATCGGTAACCTCTCTGCTATAGAATGCACCCGCAGGGCGCCGCGTGACAATACCTCGAACGCCCTGCGCGTGAAGCGCCTCTGGGCTTTGGCCGCCCTTCTGGTCTTGGCCGGCTGCCGGGACGTGCGAGTGCAGACCCTTCGACAGGGCGAGACGGCGGTACTCGGAGGGAACGAACTTGTCGTCGTGCGCGACGCACCCTCGCTCGAGCGGCTCGGAATTCACGCTCCGGTGCGATTCCGCGCCGAGTTCGGCGTCGTGCTCCTGATGGGGCCGCACGATCGTTCGGGCTACAAGCAGATCATCGAGTCGATCCGTTCGCGCGCCGATCGTTTCCGCGTCGTGGCCTTCGAAGCGCCGCCCGCCGACGGCGGCCAGCCGTCGAGCCGATACCGAACCTTTACATTGTGGATCGTCCCGAACTCCGCGTACCGGCGCGGCGTGCGGGTCGAAGTCGTGACGCCGGCGGACGAACCGATTACGTCGACGGAATTGCCCTAAACGGCAAGGCAAGCGTATTGCGTCCGGCGATCTCTCTCGATGCAAACGTGCTCGCGGCAAACGCGCGCGCATGGAGCGAATTTGCGGGCGTGCCTGTTCGCGCGGTCGTGAAATGCGACGGCTACGGCTGGGGTGCCGGCGCGATCGTGCGCGCGCTCCGTGGCACGGTACAAAGTTATTGTGTGGCCGACGCGGACGAATTGCGCGCGTTGCGCGCGCACACGTCGGCGCCCGCGATCGTCTTCGGCGCGGTGCCGCTTGCGCGTTTTGGCGAAGTGCTCGACGCGGGCGCACAGCCCACGATTTCCAATGCGCAGGAGCTCGCGGCTGCGGCGCAGTGGTTTGGAGCGCATTCCAGACCGTTACGCGTGCGCGTAGGCATACGAATGGCGGCCGCATGGAGCGGTCTGGACCCAGCGGATCTCGCGCTCTTCGCACTCGAGCTGCGAGCGGCGTCGGCCGAAGTGGAGGCATGGACGCACATCACCGATATGAACGACGCGCAGCGGCAGTTGAGCATTTTTGAAAACGCCTTGCGCGAGCTTTCGCGCGCGGGCGTACGCGTTACGGAGAGCGACGTCTGCAGCACCTTTCCGCTGGCCGGCGGGATCCGGTCGGGCTCGTCGGTACGGATCGGGGTGGGGCTTTTCGGAGCGACGGGCGGCCCTGCGGTTCCCGGCGTTGCATGCGCGTTGCGGTTCAGCGCTCCGGTTATCCGCGTTGAGCGACATTCGGCGGGGACACGGATCGGGTATGGGGGTACCATGCTCGGGATGGATTGCACGGTCGCAATACTCCGCAGCGGTTTCGGCGATGGGCTGCCCGCAAGTATCGAAGGCAAGAACGGCGTACTGATGGCCGGCATGCAGTACTCCGCCGTACGCGCCGACGCGCTTGGTCCGGACGCGCGTGAATACCTTTGGCTCGATCGCCATGCCGATCTGGACGACTTTGCACGTGCGGCCGGACGTCCGGTCCACGAGATCGTGACGCAGCTCGGAAGCTGTGCCCGAGCCGCGATGTTAGAAGAAACGGTGTGATGCAGGCTCGCGCTTCAGACGAAATCGACGTTCAAGTCCAACGGCTCGGGTTAGCACTCGAGCCAAACGGAGATCCCACTGAGGCCGAAGGTATTCTGAATCCGGCTTGCGCTCGCACGCGCGCCAACGAGCTGCTGCTCTACCCGCGCGACGTGGCGCGCGGAAACATTTCGCGCGTGGGACGCGCTAAGGCAGTCGCAAAGGGCGATCGTTTTTCGTTCGAGCGTCAAGGGTTCGTGCTCGAACCGAGCGCCGTGTACGAGCTGCGGACGACTCCCGGATACGGCTGCGAGGATCCGCGTGTCACCTTCATCGCGGCGCTCGACGCGTACGTGATGTCGTACACCGCATTCGGTCCGCAGGGTCCACGCATCGCGATCGCGCTTTCGAGCGACGGCTACAATTGGGAGCGCCTCGGAAAGCTGATCTTCGACAAACCCGGAATGCACATCGGCGACGACAAAGACGCGGCCTTCTTTCCGGAGCCCGTGCGTTCGCCCGGCGGCGTCATGTCGCTCGCGTTTTATCATCGCCCTATGCTTCATCTCTCCGCCGTTGACGGCCGCGCGGCGATTCCGATCATCGAGCGCATGCCGTACCGCGACCGCGAGTCGATCCGCATCGGGTTCATTCCGCTTGAGCCCGCGCTCAAAGATCGCCAGAAGCTGCTCGACGTTTGCGAAAGCGAGCTGGTGCTGGCGCCCGACGGCCATTGGGGTTCGCTCAAAGTCGGGTGCGGAACGCCGCCCGTGCGCATAGATGAAGGCTGGATGTCGATCTTTCACGGTGTCGACGTGATCTCCGACGACACGAAGCCGAAGATGCGCTACTGTGCGGGCCTGGTGATTCACGACGCGCAAGATCTACAGAAGATCGTCTACCGCTCTTCGCAGCCGATCATGGCTCCCGAAAACGAATCGGAGCTCCACGGCATCGTCGACAATGTCGTCTTCCCGACCGGCATCGATCCGCGGCCCGAACTCGGCGTGCGCGTCTTCGATTTTTACTACGGAATGGCGGACTGGTCGATCGGTGCGGCCCGCCTGACGCTCGGGGGAGGGCCGGGCACTCAGCGCGAGCCGGCCGAAAGCGCTGCTTAGGTTCTATGCGATCTCCGCCGCCATCGTTTTTACGGCGGCGCTGATCGTCGCCGGTTACGTCAACCGCGATCAGATCAAACTGAAGATCGCGTCCGTCTACGCATCGGTTCCGCCGAAGGCTGCACAAGCCGAAGCCATCACGCGCCGCCGCGAACACGCGCTCGGCATCGCGGCGCCCTGGGTGCTTTCCGCGCTGCCCGAATGTTTGCGTCAAACGTTTGAAGCGACAGGCACGCGGGCGTACGTGACTTCGCGGCTTCCGAAGGGCTACGCCGCGCAGCCGGCCGGAACGCAGCTGCAGTTCTCGGATTGCAGCATCGCCGTCGGCGCAAACGACGTGACCGTGCGCCGCGGCCCCGACAAGTATTATGTTCCTCCGCCGGCGCAGCTTTTCAAGCGTGCATCTTCGATCGCGCTGATGCACGAGGCGGGCGCGCGCGCGATCCTGCGGATTTACGAACCGGCGCCGCCGAGCCTGTAATGTCCGCCATTGCGAGCGAAGTGCGCAAGCGGCGCACCTTCGCGATCATTTCCCATCCCGACGCCGGCAAGACGACGCTGACCGAAAAACTGCTGCTCTACGGCGGCGCGATTCAGACCGCCGGTCAAGTCTCGGCGCGCCGCGCGCAGCGGGCGGCGACCAGCGACTGGATGGAACTCGAGAAACAACGCGGGATTTCGATTACGTCGACGGTGCTGCAATTCGAGTACGGCGGCTGCACCGTCAATCTGCTCGACACGCCCGGACACCAAGATTTCGGCGAAGACACGTACCGCACGCTGCTGGCGGCAGACAGTGCCGTCATGCTGATCGACGCCGCCAAAGGCGTGGAGCCGCAGACCAAAAAACTTTTTGCGATCTGCCGCGCGCGGCGCATTCCGCTCTTCACGTTCATCAATAAAATGGATCGGCCGAGCCGCGATCCGCTCGAACTGCTCGACGAATTGGAAAGCGTTTTGGGAATCGGCGTCTTCCCCATGAATTGGCCGCTCGGCAACGGCCCCTCATTCAAAGGCATCTTCGACCGCGCTACCCGGCGCGTGCATTTGTTCGAGCGTGTCGTCCACGGCGCGAAGCGCGCGAACGTGGAGCTGACCGGCGTCGACGACCCGCAGATTGGGGAGTTGCTCGACGAGCGTTCATATGCCCAATTCATCGGCGAAATCGAATTGCTGGAAGGCGCGGGCTCGCAGTTCGATCGTGATGCGATGCTGCGCGGCGACGTTTCGCCGGTATTTTTCGGCAGCGCCGTCACCAATTTCGGCGTGCAGCTGTTTTTGGACGACTTTCTGAAGCTAGCTCCTTCGCCAACGCCGCGTCGCATTGTTAGCGGTGCTGGAGTGGGTGCGAACGGCGCTTCTGATGTCATCCTGATCGACCCCACCTCCGATCAATTCACCGGCTTCGTTTTTAAGATCCAGGCGAATATGGACCCGCGCCACCGTGACCGCGTAGCGTTCGTGCGGATTTGCTCCGGAAAATTCGAGCGCGACATGACCGTTCGCAACGCGCGCAGCGGAAAAGACGTGCGTCTCTCGCGGGCGATGAAGCTCTTCGCCAGCGAGCGCGAATCGGTCGAGGCGGCCTATGCGGGTGACGTTGTCGGGCTCGCAAATCCGGGCGTTTTCGCGATCGGCGATTCGCTGAGCGAGGGGGCGCCGGTGCAGTTCGAGCGGTTTCCGGCCTTCGCGCCCGAACATTTCGCGCAAGTGCGAAGCGTGGACACGGCCGGTTACAAATCATTCGGCAAGGGAATCGCCCAGCTGCGTGAAGAGGGCGCGATACAAGTGATGTATCCGCTCGGCTCGATGCGCACGGAGCCGGTGCTTGCAGCCGTCGGGCAGCTGCAGTTCGAGGTCGTGAAGCACCGTCTCGAATCGGAGTACAACGTGAAGACGATCTTTACGACGCTCCCGTTTTCGACGGCGCGTCGCGTTCAAGGCTCGACCCAAGCGCTGCAGAGCGCGCAGTTGCCGTCGAGCGCGAAAATGCTCGAAGACTGGGACGGCGCGCCCGTCGCGCTCTTCGAATCGGATTGGAGCGTTCGGCTGGCGGAAGAGTGGAATCCGCAGCTACGCTTCGCGGAGTTTGCCGGTGCAGGCACCGTCGTTTAATTCGGTTCGTGCCGCGGCCGAACGTCTGCGCGGAATCGTCCACCGGACGCCCGTCCTCACATCGCGCACGCTCGACGGCATCGCCGGCGGACCGGTGTTCTTGAAATGCGAGAGCTTCCAGCGGATGGGCGCGTTCAAATTTCGCGGCGCTTACAATCGCATCGTGCAGCTCGACCCGCAAGCGCGCGCGCGCGGCGTCGTTGCTTTCTCGAGCGGGAATCACGCGCAAGGCGTTGCGCTGGCGAGCAAATTGCTCGGCGTTCCGGCCACGATCGTCATGCCTTCGGATGCGCCCGCCTCCAAGATCGCGGCGACGCGCGAACATGGCGCGGAGATCATCTTTTACGATCGGCACAAATCGCACCGCGCTGAAATCGCGCAAGAGCTCTGCGCTGAACGCAACGCGACGCTCATACCGCCGTTCGACGATCCCGAGATCGTCGCGGGCGCCGGAACGGCCGCGCTTGAGCTGCTCGAGGACGTTCCCGATCTCGAGATCATCGCGACGCCGGTCGGCGGCGGCGGATTGCTTTCGGGTTCAGCTTTAGCGGCGCACGGAGTGAATGGCGCGATCGAGTTGTACGGGGTCGAGCCCGAAGCCGGAAACGACTTTCAGCAGTCGCTCGCACGTGGGGAAATCGTGCAGACTCCGGTGCCCGTCACCATAGCCGACGGATTGCAAACCCAGGCGCCCGGCGAGATCACATTCGCTATCGTGCTCGAGCACGTTCGCGCGATCGTTACCGTGAGCGACGACGAGCTCCGCGACGCGATGCGCTTTGCATTCGAGCGTATGAAAATCGTTATCGAACCCAGCGGCGCGGCAGCGCTCGCGGCAGTGATGCTGGGCAAGATTCCGACGCGCGGTAAACGCACCGGTATCATCATCAGCGGCGGGAACGTTGACGCCACCAGGTTCTGCGAACTTACTGCGTAACGTCTTTGTGTCATGGTGAGCGGCGCGCCATTTGTGTCATGGTGAGCGACGCGCGTAGCGCGTCAGTCGAACCACGGTCGAGCCCTTCGACATTGCTCAGGACAGGCTAAGTCGAGACCCGCATGATTACCGACGTTGCCACGCGGCCCTCGGCTTCGCTCGGGCGCCCTTCGACACCAAGCTTACTGCGTAACGAACGCGACGTCGCTTATGCCGCTCAGCTTCGCGGCGTCCAGCACGCGCAAAGCCAAACCATAAGGCGCGTGCGCATCGGCGAGGAGCGACACGTGCGCTCTCGAGCCTGCGCGAGACATTGCCGCATAGAGCCCGGCTACGCTCACCGTCTTGCCGCTCACGGCGATGCGGCCGTGTCGATCGATCGTGACGATGACGCGTTGAAAGACCGTCGCGGCGGTCGGTCTTCCGGGATTTGCAAAGGTTCGTTCGAAGCCCGGCGGTGTCAAGAGAGCCGCCAGGAGCATGAACACGATTAACAGGACGAGCAGCACGTCGGTGAACGGCGTGATGTTAATCTCGGCGAGGAGCGGCGAGTCTTGGGCGGCCGTCAAGATCTTGTTCATACCGGTAAAGCGCTTTTCACTGCCCCGCCGTGACCTACCGGATGAACGGCTGCTCAGTATGACTTTGTGTCATGGTGAGCTTGTCGAACCACCCCGAGCAGTGTGCGAAGCACACGAGTCGAGGGGCGCACTCACGCGGGCGGTCTTAGCGGCCCATCGAGTAAAATTCGTCGTTCGGGCGCATATCCATGAGACCGGCCATGCGGTTGGAGAAGCCGAAGAAGGCCGCGATCGCGGCCACGTCCCAAATGTCGTCGTCGCTGAATCCGGCCAGATGCATTTCGTCGATCTCGTGCTCCGTTGCGGCGAATCCCGGCTCGTTCACTCGCGACGCAAACCCGAGCATGGCGCGCATGCGAAGGGGAAGGTTCGCGGTGCGCCAGTTGTTGGCGATCTGCTCCGCTAAGATAGGATCTTTACTCAAGACGCGCAGCGCGGCACCGTGCGCGACCATGCAATACTGGCAGCGGTTTTCCGACGAGACGGCGACGACGATCGCTTCGCGCTCGACTCGGCTGAGATTGCCCGGCGCTTTCATCAGTACGTCGTGGTAGTTCATGAACGCGCGAAAATGCTCGGGACGATGCGCGTACGCTCGAAAGACGTTCGGGACGAATCCGAGTTTCTCGCGATTCTTCGCGTAGATTTCCGCTATGTCGGCGGGCAGATCGCTTTCGGGCGGCTCGCCGAAGCGCGAGACTGCGCTACCGTGCGCCACTGAGGTCGCGTTCGATGGCGTCGACCGCCGCGACGGTTTGCGGCGTTGGGGCGGCATCTGCCGATTCAACGACGTCCAGCAGCGAGCCGAGTTGCCCATTATCCGCGCTGTAGCGCCCTGCCGCCGCGGTGTCTTTGCGTGCGGTTGCGTCATGCAGTTTTGCAAAACTCGTTCCCATCAGGTTGGAGATCCGCTTCGCAAGCGCAAACTGCGCGCGCAGTGCGGCGCTGCCAACCGTCACGCGCGGATCCATCTTTAATTGAAGCGGCCGTTTCTGTGTAATGCCGTCGGCGGTGAGCGCGACGGTGTAGGTTCCCGGCAAAGCCAGCGCGCCTTCAGGCACCGCCGGCGTGTCGTGCACGATCGCCGAGATGGGAAAGTCGTATGACTCCGACGGCGGCGCCGTATAGCGGTAGTCCCACGTGATGCGATGCATGCCCGCAGCGGCCGATGGAACCTGCGGAGTTCGTGCCCAGTACGCCGGCACGTGCAAATCAGAGGCGGGCACCACAGGTTCGGTCGGACCGGCGCTGGACCAACGGCGTACAAGATTACCCGCGGCATCGTAGATGCCCACCGATACAGCGCTCGCGCCGGCGGGCAGGTAGTAATCGAGAATCGCGCCATCGGGCGGATTCTTGCCGGCCGGTTCTTCCGGCGGAAGCGGCGTGTCGGTCCAGGTATCGCGCCGCACGCGAATTGCGGACGCCGGCGAAAAGAGATACGGTCGTCCCGACGCGCTGCTTTGCATCGCTTGCGCGACCGAACGCAGCGGCGAGATGTCGTCGAGAATCCAGAACGAGCGGCCGTGCGTTCCAGCCACGAGGTCGTCGCCATGCACGACGAGATCGCGAATCGATGTCGAGGGCAGATTCAACTGCAGCGATTGCCAGTTCGCGCCGTCGTCAACGGAAAAGTACGCGGTATTTTCGGTTCCGGCGAAGAGCAGGCCACGAGTCTTCCGATCTTCGCGCACCGTGTCGACCGGCGCGTTGCCCGGCAGGCCGGCATTCAGCAGTTGCCAGTGCGCGCCGAAATCGTGCGTCCGGTAAATATACGGATGCATGTCGTCCAACCGCAAGCGCGTGACGGCTACGTACGCCGTGCCGCGATCGAAATGCGAAGAATCGATCTGCGAAATCTTCGACCATGAACCCGAAGCAGCGGCCAGGCCAGGCGGTGAGACGTTGCTCCAGTGTTTGCCGCCGTCGCGCGTCAACCAAATCCAGCCGTCGTCGGTTCCGGCCCACAACAGGTTGCGATCGATATACGACGGCGCCAAACTATACACCACACCGCGATGCACGCCATGCGCGAGCGGGCTCTGCGCGAACGGCCCGAGGTTCGCCGGCACGCCTGGATCTTGACGCGTGAGATCCGGACTGATGATCCGCCAGTGACCTCCGCCGTCGGTCGTCGCGAAGACGACGTTCGACCCGAAGTAGAGCGTCCGGTTGTCGGCGCGGCTGAAGACGAGCGGATTGGTCCGGTTGTAGCGATACTTTCGGCGATCGTAACTAGGCGAAACATCTTGCGTTTGCTGCAGCGTTTCATTATACCGCGAGACGGTGCCGCCGCCCGCGCCATAGATGATCGTCGGGTGCAGCGGATCGGGCGCGACGTAACCATACTCCGATGCGCCGACCGGATGCCAGTAGCGGATCCAGATCGCGCCGTCGTCGCTGCGGCTGAATACTTCCGCGCTGCCGCTTTCCTGTTGTCCGCCGAAGACGCGATACGGAAAACGGTCGTCGGTGATCACATGATAGAACTGCGCCGTCGGCTGGTTGTACCACGAGCTCCACGTGCGGCCGTAATTGACCGAAAGCGTTGCGCCTTGATCGCTTCCGAGGAAAATGACGTTGCGATCGCCCGGATCGATCCAAATCGTATGGTAGTCGTCGCCGCCGGGAGCGCCTTTGAATCCGGTCCACGTCTTGCCGGCATCGGCCGAACGGTACGTTTGCGTGTTCGCCGCAAACACGACGTCGCGGTCCGACGGATCGACGGCTAAGCCGGAAAAATCGTCGCCCCGGCCGCAAACCCGCGATTCGGAGTTGACCTCGATCCAGTTTTCGCCCGCGTCGCTCGAACGGTAGATCCCGCAGCCCTTGTCGTCGTTGACCCACGCGTACAGGCGCTGCGAATCGCCCGGGGCCAGCGCCAAACCGATACGCCCGATATTTAAAGGAAGTCCGCCGCGCAGCTGCTCCCACGTCGTTCCGCCGTCCACCGATTTGTACAGGCCGCCGCTCGCGAAGAGCTGCAAAATGTCGCGCAGCCGCCACGGCGGATTGCGAGAAGCCCATAGTGCCGCGTAGACGATGTTCGGATTGCGCGGATCGATGAGAACGGTTTCCGCGCCGGTGTCTTCGCCCTGGCCCAAAACTTTTTGCCACGACGCTCCGCCGTCGGTGCTGCGGTAGAGCCCGCGCTCCTCGTTTGGACCGTACGGGTGGCCGAGCACGGCGGCAAACACGCGATCCGGATTACGTGGATCAATGGCGATGGCGCCGATCTGCATGCCGTCGCGCAACCCCAAATGCGTCCAGGTCGCACCCGCATCGCTCGATTTGTAGATGCCGTCGCCGACGGATAGGTCGGGGCGGCGCAAACCTTCGCCCGAGCCGGCGTAGAGAATGTTCGGATCGCTCGGAGCCACCGCGAGTGCGCCGATCGAGCCCGTATCTTGTCCGTCAAAGATCGGATCCCAGATCCTACCATAATCGGTGCTTTTCCAGATGCCGCCGTCGGTTGCGGCCATGTAGTACACGCCGCGCTGCGAGGGGACGCCGGAAACCGCGACGGTCCGTCCGCCGCGGAAGGGCCCGATCATGCGCCACTGCATTGCGTTGTAGTATTGCGACGGAATCGTTTGCGCGATTGCGGCGGCAGCAGCTGCGAGCGCCAGCGCCGCGGTGAGCAGGAGCGTCCGGATCATTTGCGGCGGGAGTTCTTGCGCCGCTTCGGCTGGAAGGGCGCGCCGATCTTCAGCGGTTTGTTGCGCGAAAGCGTCGTGTCGACGTCCGTGCAGCCGATCGGCGAAAAGTCGCGGCAGTCGTCCGGCCGTCCTTCGTATATACCGCAATAGAACTTGCCGGGGCGCGATTCTTTCAAAAAGACGCACTGATCGGCGATGTCGTCGGTCACTTTTCTGATCCACCCGAGGTGGTAGCCGTCGGCGGAGGTGCGCTTGACGATGTATTCGTCGAGCACTTCCTGCGGCGTCAGGTGCAAATGCGACGCGATGCGTTCCACGTCGCTGCGGCTGACGAAAGGTTCGTAGCCGCTGCAGCACTCCGCGCAGCCCGGCGGGCACGCGATGTTCTCGGGGAGATCGTGCAGATGCTTGCGCGCCAAATCGATAACCTTGGCGACCGCTGCGACGAATTCAGGATCTTCGTTATATTTATAAATCCATTCGCGCTCGATGTTTTCGCTCGTGTTGTAGTAGTGGTTGATGGTTTGATTGTACGTAATGGTAATGTGCTCTTGATCGATCTCGATATCTTGTACGTGCTCCATCGGAACCGTGTCGAGCATCTCGGGGTGGGTGGGCTGCCCGGTTTCGAGCGTGAACTTGCGCAGGGCGGTTAAATCGATTGTGGTCATAGCCGCGCGTTATTCGACGAAGGTTTTTTAAGGCCCCGGCGAGAGAAGCATGAGAGCAGTGCGCAAAGCAATCGGCGTCGACCTCGGAGGCTCACACGTCACGGCCGGCATCGTCGGGGACGACGGCTTAATCCTGGGCCAATACGAGCAGGACATCGTGGACCGCTCCTTCGATGCGGTTCTGGCCGCGGTCAAGAACGTCGTCGACAGCGCACTCAAAGACGGCAAAGCGAAGGATGCGGTTGCTATCGGCGTCGGCGCGCCGGGAAACATCGATCCGCTCAGCGGCGCCGTACTCTATTCGCCCAACTTTCTCTGGACCGACGTGCCGCTGGGCGAGCGCCTGCGTAAGCAATACACTTTGCCGGTCTTCGTTGCCAACGACGCGCGCTGCGCGACGCTCGGCGAGCACAGCTTCGGCATCGGAGCGGGCACGCAGAACTTCGTGCTGCTGACGATCGGCACGGGCATCGGCGGTGGTATCGTCTCCGGCGGGAAGCTGCTCATCGGGAATCGCGCCGGCGCCGGCGAAATCGGCCACCACCAAATCCGCCCGACCGACGGTTTCGTCTGCGGCTGCGGCAAGCGCGGCTGCTTCGAAGCGCAGGCCTCGGGGACCGGACTCTTGCGTCACGCGTTTGCGGTTGCGCCCTCGTTTCCGCGCAGCAAGTTGCTCGATCGCGAACGCGATAAACTCGGATCGAAAATGATCCGGCGGGCCGCGCAAGCCGGTGATGCTCACGCGCTTACGGCGTGGCGCAATTTTGCATCCGATCTCGCGCTCGGGCTGGCTAACATCATCGCCTTCGTCAATCCCGAGATGATCGCGCTGGGCGGCGGCGTGAGCACCGCTGGCGACTTCATGCTGGAATCGGTGCGCGCGCGTGTCGATGAATTGACGACGATGGTCCCACCCGGGACCACGCAGATCGTCATCGCCAAGCTCGGAAACGACGCCGGGCAAGTAGGCGCCGCCACGATGGCATTTCAGGGCGGGCTCACACCGAGTTGAACGCCGGGCACGCGTTCGCGCTCGCGCTCGCGATAAAGTTGCCGTTCGGGCTAACGCCCGAGTCTATCCAGAAGATGATGACGCCGCTCAAAGGCCATCCGGCGGCGATGCCCGCCGGCACCGTTCCGTTCGAAGGGTGCGTGCCCGCGATGGGCTATCACTACGCGCGGCCGCAAGACGTACCGTTCGGCCCGTATTATGGTTACTACAACGGGAAGGCCGTCTTCACGGAGCTCATGATCGACAAGAAGTCGTTCGAGCGCGGCCGCAATTGGGACGAGGTGCTCAAACCGCTGCCCGGATACTCGATCGATCACGTGGATATTTGGTACGAACCCTTCGGCCATCCCGGTTACCGCGTTCCGCACTACGATCTGCACGCGTGGTACGTCCCGCATAGCGTGCACATGAAATTCTGCGGAAACGTTTCCGGAAAACGCCCGCCCTACTTATAGGAAGAGGCACAGGAGCGGCGGGCTGACGAATCAGTCGTTCGCAATGGAGGTTGCAGCTTTGATTAAACGCTTTGTATTTTCATGTCTTTCCGTAACGTTAGTCGCGGGGTTGCTGGCCGCAACGCCGGCTCCCAAGGCGCCGCCGATGGGTAAATTACCCCCCGGCATGACGCCGGCTATCCTTCAGATGATGATGACGCTGCCCAAAGGGCCGCGTCCATCCGTGATGCCCGCCGGGACGGTCCCGGTTTCGGGCTGCATTCCGACGATGGGGTATCACTATGCCAAGCCCTCGAACTTTCCGTTCGGTCCGATTTACGGCTACTACAACGGAAAGGCGACGTTCACCGAGGTCATGGTCGACAAGGGCCTTTTTGAAAAGGGCAGCAGTTGGGACGAAATCCTCAAGCCGCTCCCCGGCTACAAGATCGACCATGTCGATATTTGGTACGAATCACACGGCCATCCGGGCTACACGATTCCGCACTACGACATCCATGCATGGTACATTCCGCACGCGCAGCACATGACGTTCTGTGGGAACACGTCCGGCAAGCGCCCCGCGTACTTGATGTAATCTAGACTGAGACGGCTTCGCGCAGCGGCACGTACTCGTCGTCCGACGGGATCGTGCCGCGTAGGGCGAGTTGCGCGATTAACGCGGCGATGCGTCGCGAACTGCGTTTGGGAGCGATCAGCTCTTGGTTGAGCTGCATCGCTTCCAAACGGCGAGGATTGCGCACGAGGCCATCGACCGCGCGCACGATCTCGGCGATGCTGTTGATGGCAACGACGCCGATGCCGTTGTCCCGCACGAAATCGACGTTGCCCCGTTCTTGTCCGGGAACGTAGTCGTACACGACGACCGGCAGCTGCGCTGCATTTGCTTCAGCGAGCGAGCCGGGCCCGGCTTTGGTCACCAGCAAATCGGCGGCGCGCATCAACTCCGGAATCTTATCCGTAAATCCTAAGACCGTCATCGGCGTCGGGAGCCTGTGCGACAGCTCTTCGATCTTTGCGCGCATCGTCTCGTTGCGTCCGCAGACGACCACCAAATGTATCGGCATGCGCGCTTTCGCCAAACGCAACGCGGCGTGCAATAATTTTCCGCCGCCCTCGCCGCCGGCCATCAGCAGCGTGAGGAACACGTCTTGCGGCAGGCCGAGCTGCGCGCGCAGTTGCGCTTTACCGCCCGTGACGTCGTCAAATTTTGGATGGATAGGCTGCCCGAGCATGCGCAGCCGGCTGGGATCGACGCCGCGCGAGAGCGCGCGTTCATAGACTTCGCGCGCCGGGACGACGATCGCGTCGGCTTCGGGCGTCAACCATGATTCGTGCACCTTGCCAAGGTCCGTGATGACGGTGACGATCGGAATGTGCTGCATGTCCGCGTCCGCGCGCGCGCGCAACGCAGCGTGATTGAGGAGCGGATGGATCGAGACGATGACGTTGGGTTTGTAGTCGAGGAAAAGATCCCGCAGGCGTTCGCGGTACAGCGGCTCGCAAAAACGGACCAGCGCTTTGTAGCGGCGCCGCCCGTTGGTGGCGTAATACAGCGCGCCGTAGACCGGGGGCGCGTAACGCAGCGCGGCCGAGTATCCCCATCCGAGTTGCGTGAGCGGGAACGAACAGTGCGCGGCGACGTCCTCGATGCGGTGCTCGAACGCGGGATTGCGGATTTCGTCGAGCGCGACCGCGATCGAATTGGCGGCGCTGCGATGGCCGCCTCCGGTGTCGGAGATCAAGAAGAGCGCGCGTTCGGTCAAGCTTTGACTCCTGGGGGCGCGGTGCGGCGCCGTCGAGTGGGAGCGAGTGCGGCCAAAAGCGCCCGCGCGGGGGCGTCATAAAAGCGAAAAATGTCGCCGAACTCCGTAGCTGGATTTCGGTGATGGCCGTCGTGGTCCTCGGGAAGCACGATGCCGAGCGGCCCCAGGGCGCTTCGCACGAGGGGCGGCGTACGCCAGCCGAGGTCGCCCGTATGCCGCCACCAGACGTGCAGTTGACCCGCCGCCAGCCCTGCCAGCGCGCCTTCCCAGGAGACTCGCCACAGCAGCGCCGCAGCGGCGAGATAGGGCAGCGCGCCAAGAAATCCGTCGAGCAGCACGGCCGGATCGGTCGCGAGCACCGCGTGATCCCAATACGAGCGCCGCCGGTCGTGATGCGTTCGCAGATGCAGCGCAAACCATAGGTGTTGCGGCACGTGGTAGAAGAACGTCGATCCGAAATCACCGGCTACGAGGACCGCGAGCGCTGCCATAAATGCCATTAACGATCCGCCTTCGCGTTGCCGCGGGAATTTGCTTGGCGATCTGCGCATGCGCCGGGCCCCTGCCCGGCACGACGCCCAACACCAAAGTCTTCATACCCACCGTTACGAACGCCGCAATGTCGTGGCACGATCCGGTGTACGCCGACGCATTATACGGATTGCGGCCGCTGCAAGACGGGCCGCCCACGCACAGTGCAACGCTTGCAATCGCGCGTGCGGTGCTGCACACGAACGAGAGGATCGCGCCGGTGGACGCGCTGCTGCTCTCGGGCTGGGCGGTGCGCGCCGCGCGCGCGCAAGGGTTGCCGCCGGAATTTCTCGCCGCGACGCTCCTGCAAGAGTCGGCATTCGATCCGCGCGCGGTTTCGGCCGCGGGCGCGATCGGCATCGCGCAGTTCATGCCCGAAACCGCGGCCGACGCCGGCATCGATCCGCGCGATCCGTTCGCCGCGATCGGCGGTGCGGCGGCGCTGCTCGGATCGTACGAGCGCGCCTACGATTCGATCTACGCCAATCCGTTCTCGGCCGCGCTGGCCGCATATAACGCCGGGCCGGGCGCGGTGAGCGCCTACCACGGCGTTCCGCCTTACGTCGAGACGCGCGAGTACATCAACGACGTCGTCGACCGCTGGGCAAAGATTACCGCGTACGAAACGCCAATACAGAGCCCATGAAACGTGCTCTAGCAGCGGTTCTCTTTGCATCTTTGGCGCTCGCGGGTTGCGGCAGCGTTACGGCAGGCGTCGATTTTAAAGCACCGGCCGGCTGGACCTCGACGCCCTCGATTCTGGGACGGATGCAGGCTTGGATGAAGAAGGCCCGCGACAACAAACAGGATGAGATGGTGTTCCTGGTTCGCGGATCGAATGCGAACATCGATCTTCGAAATATTCCGCAGGCCGGGATGGGTCAGATTTCGATGGCAAAACAGTCCACGATCACCATTTGCGGAAACCAAAAAGCGCAACTCCTGAGTGGCGTGGGTACCGGCCATAGCGGTGAAAAGCAGCGACTTGAGATGGTTTCGGCTACGGTTGGCCAGGATAGCTTCGTAGCAATGTACCTTCGCCCGCAATCCGATCCGGCCGATCCGGCAGCCGAAACGGCGATCCGTTCTCTCTGTCCCGCTAAGAGCTAAAGCAGTCTTGTAGGAAAGCCTGCACCAAGTTCCACGAATCGGCCACCGCATTGGCGATCGCCTCGTCGGAATAGTGATCTTGCCCGGCAACCGCGCGCGGCGTTCCCTGCCGGAAGAAAGCGTGTCCGACGCCGTGGTAGACTTCGAGCTGATATTCTAGGCCGCGCGCATCCAACGCTTGCCGGATTTGCTCGATGTCCTCACGTGGAATGCCGCGATCTTCGGCGCCGAAACACAAGAGCAGCGGCGCGCGAATCTTATCGATGTCCGCGAGCGCACTGGGTTCGCCGCTGCCGAACGGCTTGGCGATCGAACCGCCGTAGAAGCAAATGGCGCCGCGCACATCCGGAAGAGTGGCGCTCAGAAACGCTACCGATCCGCCCATGCAAAATCCCCAGGTCGCGATCTTGCCGTCGCGCACGAAGTCTTGATCTTTCAGCCAAGCGATCGCCGCGTTCAAGTCGGCGTAGAGCGTGGCGCGCGTGACGCTCTTGCGCGCCTCCATGGCGGTTTGCATCGACGATTCTTCATAAGCCAGGTCGAGATTGGGGTGCGTCCGGTGATAGTAGTTTATCGCAAGGCCGACATAGCCGGCCGCTGCCAGCATGTCGGTTACGCGGCGCATCTCGGCATTCACGCCGAAGACCTCTTGCAGCACGATGACGGCAGGGTGAGGTCCGGAGCCGGACGGAGGCCGCGCAAGATAGGAATCCATCTGCGACCCGTCGACAGAAATGTTCACAGCCTGACTTATCATCGATATCCCCTTTCCCGGGAGGCTTCCACTTATGCCCGCGGCTACAACGGCTCCTATGGACCGGCTTCAAATCGTCACGGTGCCGCAGCCCGAGCGGCTGCCCGGTTTTGCCGAGGACGTTGCCGCCGGTTTGAGTGCAAGCCCCAAGCGGCTGAACTCAAAGTATTTTTACGACGCGGCCGGCTCGGCGCTGTTCGACGCAATCACGCAGCTTCCCGAATATTACCTGACACGCGCGGAAACCGGTATCTTACGCGAGTGGGGTTGGGAGATCGTACGCGCCCTGGGCAATCCCGTCGAGTTCGTCGAGCTCGGCAGCGGCAGCGCCGCCAAAACGCGCATCCTGATCGAAGAGGCGCTGCGCGTTCAGCGTGCGTTGCGCTATTGCCCGATCGACATCTCCGCGGACGCGCTGCGCGCGTCGGCCGGATCGCTCGTCGAAAGCTATCCCGAACTGCGCGTGCGCGCATATGCCGCGGATTACTTTTCGATTCTCGAGGGGCCGCACTTGCGCCGCATCGATCAGAAAGTGCTCTTCCAATTCATGGGATCGAACATCGGCAACTACGAACCGCACGAGGCCGCCGCGCTGCTCGGGCGCATCGCCGCTTTGCTGAAACCGGGCGACGGCCTGCTGCTGGGCGCCGATCTCAAGAAAGACGAGCGCGACTTGAGGCTTGCTTACGACGACGCCGCCGGCATAACCGCCGCCTTCAACAAAAACTTGCTGGTTCGCATCAACCGGGAGCTGCGCGCCGATTTCGACGTCCGCAGCTTCGATCACGTCGTCGAGTACGACGAGAGATCGGGCGGCTTGCATTCGTACTTGCAAGCGCGAAGCGCTCAAGACGTTACGATCGCGCAGACCGGAACGCGCGTGCATTTCGAGAAAGGCGAGCGCATTCATACCGAATCCGCTTACAAGTATTCGCTCGAAGGAATCGGCGAGATGGCGCGCGCGTCGGGCATGAGCGTCGCGCGCACGTGGCAGGATTCGGCGCAACGCTTCAGCGTGAACCTCTTGGTGCTGGCGCCATGATCGCGCGCATTGCCGCATTCGCCATCGCGCTCGCGTTTTGCATTCCGGCCGCGGCGCTGGCAGCGCCCAGACCCGTGCAGCCGGAAGACCTCTTCAAATTTACGTACATCACCGGACCGCAGATCTCGCCCGACGGTACGCGCGTCGTTTTTACGGCGACCCGTTTAAATGGTCCGAAAGAAACCTACGACGGCAACCTCTACCTGATCGCAACCGCAGGCGGAACTCCGAAAGCGATCGGCAACACCGGGCGCGACGGCGGACCGGTCTGGTCGCCGGATAGCCGGACCATCGTCTTCACGCGCGGCCCGGCCAAGAAAGGCCAGCGCGCGCAGCTCTTTGCCTACGACGTTGCAGGCGGCAGCGTGCGGCAGCTAACCCACCTCAAGCAGGGCGCAAGCGGTGCGGTCTTCTCGCACGACGGAAAACATATCGCGTTTCGCGTCGTATCGATCGATCCGGCTCCGGCCGCGCACATCAATTTCGCCGCCGCGGGCTTCAAACCGAAAAAAGATCAGGTCAAGAGCGATGTGCGCGTGATCGACCAAATGCATTTTGAAGCCAACGGCACGGGCTACGTGTACGACCGCCGCCCGCACATTTGGATTATGAACGCCGACGGGAGCGGCGCGCACGCGCTGACGAGCGGTATATGGGCCGAGGGCAATCCGCGCTGGTCGCGCGACGATAAGACGATCGCGTTCGATTCGCTGCGCTACAATTCGCCCAGTCTCGGTCCGAACGACATCTATACGATTCCCGCCGCCGGCGGCGCGATGCGCAAGCTCGCCTCGAATCAACCTTCAAACAACTTGCTCGACTTCGATCCCGGTCACGAGATTTGGTTCTTTAGCGGCGGCGTGCGCGATCCGGCGGAGTTTCCGGCGCTGGTCAAGTCGCGTCCGGACGGATCGAAGCGTAAGACGCTCGTCCCCCTCAACGAGGTCGATTTCGGCGATGCGGTACTGGCCGACATGGGAGAGCCGGGCGGGTTATGCGGACCGTTTTTTGCACCCAAGGAAGCCTTCGCGCTCATGAATGTCGAGGCGCCCGGATACAGCGCGCTGGTGAAGGTCGATCCGCATACCGGCACGATCCAAAAGCTCACCGCCGCGGGAGAAGCGTCGGATTGCTCGATGGACGACAATGGACGCTATGCCGCCTACACGCTCTCCGATTTCACGCATCCGCGCGAAGTCTATATCATGGATCTCTCGACCGGAGAAAGCCGCCGCATCACGAGCATGAACGATGCCCTGATGGCGCAGCTGCAGCTCTCCACACCGCAGCCGTTCATGGTGGCAGACGACGCCGGCTTTAGGGTGCGCGCGTGGTTCATGCCGGCCATCGGATCGAAACCCGGTGAACGCAGGCCCACGATTCTCGATATTCACGGCGGCCCCGAGACGCAGTTCGGCGACACGTTCTTTCACGAGCTGCAATTTTTTGCCGGCCAGGGATACAACGTCGTTTTCAGCGATCCGCGCGGAAGCGTCGGCTTCGGCTATCCTTTTGAAGAGGCGCTCGCCAAACATTGGGGAGCGGCGATGTTCGACGATGTGCAGCGCGTGATGGATGCGATGGTCAAGCGCCCCGATGTCGATCCCAACCGGCTGGGCGTCTCCGGCGGAAGTTACGGCGGCTATGCGACCCTCTGGGTCGTCGGACATACGCACCGCTACAAAGCCGCGGTAGCCGAGCGCGTCGTTAGCAATTTGGCGACCGAGCAGCTCGCGGCCGATCTCGCATCGGACAACGCGCTCGGCGGCCGCTATTCGTGGGGACTGCCCTGGCAAGCCGGCAACCAGTACATGCAGCAGTCGCCCATCTCGTATGTCGCCAACGCGGTGACGCCGCTGCTCATCCTGCATTCAGAGGAAGATACGCGCACGCCGATCGATCAGACGCTGCAGTGGTTCAACGCGGAGATGATCTTAGGACGCCCGATCGAGTACGTCGTCTTTCCGGGCGAAAATCACGATCTCTCGCGCACCGGCTCGCCGATTCACCGCGTCGAACGGCTGCACGTTCTCGCGCAGTGGTTCGCTAAGTACTTACACCCTTAAGAGAACCTAAGGCGTTTGCCACGTCGTCGTACCCGACGTGTCATTGAGGTACGCGCCGAAGTTTCCGCTGGTGTATTGGCCCATATACGCGCGCAGCGCGCCGGACGAATCGAAAAACTCCGCCATCGGGTCGTCCGTCGTCGACTGTCCAAAATACGAGCGCTGGACGTGCTTGGAGTCAAAGAACTCCACCATATTGGTGCCTTCGGTGTTTTCCGTGAACGCCGCGCGTTCGGTGCCGCTGCTGTCGTACAGCCGCACCACCGGCTTTGCGAGATTCGACAGGAAGAGCCCCATCCTGGTGACGCCGCTCGGATCCGAAAGGTAGATTCCCGGCTGGCTCGCGCTGTTCCAACCCAGCATCAGTCTGCGCCGGCCGGCCGTGTCGTAAAGCGCGAATCCGAAGTTGCCGACGCGCACCGATCCATTAGCATTTGAAAAGACAATCGACTTTTGCTGTGCGACCGTTGCGCCGCCCGCGAGCAGCGCGAGTACGGCCGCAAACGAACAGACGAGCAGCCGTTTGAGAATCTTCGACTGCCGCTCCAGGCGGTCGATCCGTTCGGTTAAGAGATCGAAATGCGAATGCTCTATCATTTAAAAGAGCCTCCTGATATATGTGAAGGGATGAGGCGACGGCTTCGGCTTCCCTTGGCGCGCGGCCTCGCGCCCTAGCCAGTGGTGCGCCGGGTCGCCATGCGTTCTAGCGCGCGAAACGCCGCGTCGGCGGCGATCGCGAGCAGCGCCGCCGGGATGCTTCCCGCGAGCGTCTGTTCCAAGTAGCGTCGCTGCAAGCCGAAAAATATCTCGTTTCCCAAGCCGCCCGCGCCGACGTAACCGCCGAGGGTCGCGATCGCAATCAACGCGACCGTCGCCAGCCGCAGCCCGCCGATCATCACCGGCGATGCCAGCGGCAGCTCGACGCGCCAAAACTGTTGCCGGCTCGACATGCCGATGCCGCGCGCCGCGTCCAGCTGCGCGCGCGGAACGGCACGCAGCGCCGCTGCGATGTTGCGCACCAGGATAAACTGCGCGTACGCTGCGAGTACGACGATGACCGGCACAGCGCCCAAACCGAAGTATCGCACGAGCACCGCGAGCAGCGCGAGCGACGGGATGGCGTAGAGCGCGCCGAGCGTTCCCAAGAGCAGCGCCGAAGCGCGCGGCACGCGCGCTGCAAAGACTCCAAGCGGGAGCGCGATCGCAAGCGCGATTGCGAGCGCGGCGAAGACGAGCCCCAGATGCTGCAGCGTCAGCACGCCGATGAGCTGCCAGTGAGAGAAGAGGTAGCTCACGGATCGGTGCTCAGCGCGTTTCGTAGCGCATCGTATTTGCGCAGATCGGCGTTCACCGCGAAGAGTTGCCTGACATACGGACTCGATGGTGCGCGCAGCATCTCTTCAGGCGTGGCATATTGCAAGAGCTTGCCGTCGCGCATCACCGCGATGCGGTCGGCCAGATGCAGCGCTTCTTCGACGTCGTGCGTTACGAAGAGAATGGTGGTCCGCAGCTTGCGCACGATCCGCAGCATCTCGTCTTGGAGTGACCGTCGCGCGATCGCGTCGACCGCGCCGAACGGCTCGTCCATCAGCAGAACCTGCGGCTCTGCCGCAATCGCGCGCGCGACGCCGACGCGCTGCTGCTCGCCACCGGACAGCTCGCGGGGAAACCGCGACCAGTAGCGTCGCGGATCGAGCCCGACGAGTTCGAGCAGTTCGTCAATGCGTTGCGCGATGCGCTCGCGATCCCAATGCAGCAGCTCCGGAACGACGGCGATGTTTTGCGCCACGGTCATATGCGCGAAGAGTCCGACGGCTTGGATCACGTAGCCGATACCTCGGCGCAACACCGTGGGTTCGATCGCAGCAACGTCGCGGTCTCCGACGGTGACGGAACCGCCTATCGGCGTTACCAGACGGTTGACGGTGCGCAGCAACGTGCTTTTTCCGCAGCCCGATGGTCCGAGCAACACCGTGAAACTTCCGGCCGGTATTTCGAACGACACGCCGTCCACGGCGTTGCGGTCGGCTTGCGGATAGCGCGCGACAATCGAATCGAAGGCGACGCTTACGCTAATAGATGAACTCCGACGCGACGTCGGTTGGGTCGCGTTTGTTGATATCGACCTCGACGTTCAGCCGGCGCAGGGCGATGTCCGTCAATCCTTCCGAGACACGGTTCAGCGTGCCGGGGATGTCCTCCGGATGAACCTTCAGTAGGTCCAAGCGAATGACCGGGGCGATGTTATAAGCCGGCCAGAAGCTTCGGTCGTCTTGTAAAACGTACAGGTCGTCCGCCGCGATGAGCGCGTCGGTCGTAAAAGCTGTCGCTACGTCGGCATCGCCCTGAGTGAGCGCTTCGTACTGCAACCCGATGTCGAACGTTCGCACGCTCTTGAATTTGAAACCGCCGTAAAACTTTTGCAAACCGGGAAGCGCGTCTGCGCGCGCGACGAATTCGGGCACGGCCGCAAGCCTGAGCAGCGGCGCGGCCGCGGCACATTGCGAGAGCGTGCGGACGTTGAATTTTTGAGCCACGGCGCGCGTTACCGCCAAACCTTGCGAGTTACTGCCGGGCGACGGATTGAGCAGCGTCAATCCAAAACGCTTCTGATATTCGCGTTTGACCGTGTCGTAGACCGCCTTGGGGTTTCGCAGAGGCGCCATGTGCAGCACGTCGATCAGAGCCGTGCCGGTATATTCCGGATAGATCTGAATGTCGCCGCGCTGAATTGCGGCCATGGCGATCTGCGTGCTGCCCAAATTCATGTGCCGCTGGACATTGAAGCCCGCCTGTTCCATGACGGCGGCATAGATCTCGGCTACGGTAATATTCTCGCTGAAGTTTTTGGAGCCGATGCGAATGGCATTGGACTTTCCGCACTGCGGCAGAGCGAGCGCGGAACCGACAAGCGCGATCGCGCGGGCGCGAGAGAGCTTCACGTGTTTACCTCCATGCGCCGCTGTGCGAAACCCAGTCCGAATTCCACCGCCAGCGCGATTGCGGCGATCGTTCCCGCGCCCAAAAAGAGCAGGCGCGGCTCGTTGGCTTGCAAACCCTCCGTGATCCATTCGCCCAGTCCACCCGCGCCGATAAATGCGGCGAGCACGGCGCTTGCGATCACTTCGATCGCCGCGGTCCGCACGCCGGCAAACAAGATCGGAAATGCAAGCGGCCACTCCACGCGCGCAAAGGCCTGCGCATCGGTCATGCCGAGTCCGCGCGCCGCGTCGACCGCCGCTGCGGGAACAGCCTTGAATCCGAGATCGGTGTTGATCACGATCGGTGGAATCGCCAGCAGCGCGAGCGCCGCTACGGCCGGCGTAAATCCAATCCCGAATAAGGGAAGCATAAAGGTAAGCACGGCCAAACTCGGGATGACGCGTCCCACGTTGGCTGCTACCAACACTGGGGTGCGCGCGAGCGCCTGGTGAGATGCCAAGATGCCCAAGGGAATGCCTGCGGCGGTCCCCGCTGCCAGCGCTGCCGTGGCCAGCTCGAGATAGGTGATGACGTGCTGCCAGAAATCGCCCCAGTCCATCGTCTCCGAGTGATTCCGCGCGGCGCGGCGAAACCCAGGTCTTCCGATGCTTTCGCACCCTAGACCGCAGCCGGCGGCCGAGGCCGCCGTCCAGCCGCTCGACGATCCGTCGCTCTATTTCAGCCGCGAGCTCTCGTGGCTGGAATTCAACGAGCGCGTGCTCGAGGAGGCGCTCGACGAGGGAACGCCGCTGCTGGAGCGGCTGCGTTTCGTATCGATCTACGGCACGAATCTCGACGAGTTTTTCATGATCCGCATCGCGGCGATCAAACAGCAGATCGAAGCGCAGGTGCACAAGCGTTCCGAAGACGGCCGTACGCCGACCGAACATTTGCTCGCGATTTCCGAGCGGCTGCGGGTTTCGCTCGCGCGCCAAATGCGGCTGCTGAACGAAACGCTGCTGCCGGCGATCGACGCGCGCGGTATCCGCATTCTGCGCGTAAGCGAACTCGATGAAGATCGCCGTGCGCAAGTGGATCGCGTTTTCGACGAGCGCGTCTTTCCGGTGCTCACGCCGCTCGCCGTTGACGCCGGCCATCCGTTTCCGTACATTTCGAACCTGTCGCTTTCGCTCGCGGTCGAACTCGAAGAGGTAACCGCCGAAGGCGTCGAGCTGCACTTCGCACGCGTGAAGATTCCGCAGACGCTGGCGCGTTTCGTGCCGGTCGATTCGCCGGAAGGCGAGCATCACTTCGTGCTGCTCGAAGACCTCATCGCCGCGCATCTGCACGCGCTTTTTCCAGGAATGCAAGTGCGCGAGTCTTATCTGTTTCGCGTAACGCGCGATGCGGATCTCGACGTGCAGGAAGACGAGGCCGACGACTTGCTCGCGGCGATCGAATCCGAACTGCAGCGGCGGCGCTTCGGCGCGGCGGTGCGCCTGGAGATCGAACGCGGGATGCCCGAGTACATTCGCGACTTGCTGTTCGAAGCGCTCGAGCTTTCCGCGAGCGACTGCTACGAAGTCGAAGGCATCACCGGTTTAAGCGATCTGCTCGCGCTCGTGAACTTACCCGGACACACGGACTTGCACGATCCGCCGTTCACGCCGGCCATTCCCAAACGGCTCGTCGGCGCCGCGGATCTCTTTGCAGCCATTCGGGAAAGCGACATCCTGCTGCACCATCCGTACGAATCGTTCGACCCGGTTCTCCAGTTCGTGCGGCAAGCGGCCGAAGATCCAAACGTTCTGGCAATCAAAATGACGCTCTACCGCACGTCGGGCAAAGATTCGCCGATCGTGCGCGCGCTGCTCGACGCAGCCGAGAACGGCAAGCAAGTCGCCGTGCTGATCGAATTGAAAGCGCGCTTTGACGAAGAGAACAACATCGAGTGGGCGCGCCGCCTGGAGCGCGCGGGCGTGCACGTGGTCTACGGATTTGCCGGGCTCAAAACGCATGCGAAGGCGACGCTGGCCGTGCGGCAAGACGACGACGGCATCCGCCGCTACATGCACTTCGGAACGGGCAACTACAACGAGAAGACCGCGCGCTTCTACACAGACGTGAGTTTGTTCACATGCCGTGCCGAGCTGGGAACCGATACGAGCGAGCTGTTTAATGCGCTGACCGGCTTTTCGAAGGTCACCGACTACGAGGATCTGCTGGTGGCGCCCATCAACATGCGGCGCGAACTCACGGCTCTCATCGATCGCGAAGCCGAACACGCGCGCGCCGGCCGGCCGGCCGGCATTCGCGCGAAGCTCAACGCCGTGACCGACGGTGAGCTGACGCGCGCGCTCTACCGTGCTTCACAGGCCGGCGTTCCGGTCGATCTGCTGGTGCGCGGCATGTGTGTCGTGCGGCCGGGCGTTCCCGGCGTCAGCGATCGGATCCGCGTGCGCAGCATCGTCGGGCGCTTTTTGGAACATTCGCGGCTCTTCGTTTTCGAAAATGCCGGCGATCGCGCTACGTTCATCGGTTCGGCCGACTGGATGAGTCGCAATCTCGACCGGCGCGTCGAAACGATCGTGCCGGTGCTGGATCCGTTTTTGGCCGAGGAAATCTACGGAAGAATCCTCGCCGTGCTCTTCGCGGATAACGTGAAAAGCCGCGAGCTGCAAGCGGACGGTACCTACCGCAGGCTGCAAGCCCAAGCGCAAGCGCCCGTCGACGCACAGCAGGTCTTCCTGGGGCAGGCCCGAGCCCTCTAAGGTCGAAGGCTCCCCCGGTCGCGTCTAATCCATTCTTAATCGAACATTATGAAATGGTTTAGCCGACGCAAAGCTGCGGCGGTATCGCTGCGGCAACTCTTCCATATAGGAGGACGCGTGAGCAAATATATCCGCATCCTGTGCGTTTTAGCTCTCGCCATTGTCACCGTTGGACCCGTAAGCGCGGCGACGGTCACAGGCAACACGACGCTAATCGCTCAGGTGCAATCGGCCTCGGTCTCCGGCAGAATCACCGATTCTACGTCCGGCGGCCCGGTGGTCAATGCAACAGTTTCACTGAGGGGACCGTCCACGTATACGACTACGACGGACTCTTCCGGCAGTTTTCAGATCACAAACGTCACACCCGGCATTTATTCCGTCTCTATCACGAAAGCCGGCTACAATCCGTTGAGCGAAAGCACGCTCGTCGTGCTGGCGGGCTCCTCGCCGAAGATCGCGGCACAGATGCAAGCCATTACCTTCACGACACTGCGCACGATCGCAAATGTGACCTCAACGGCCCGGGGCACGTTCAACGTGACGCCGGCGGCGATCAACGTCGTGACCGCACAAACTCTGCAGCAGCAGGGGCAAGTGCAGGTCATGCAGGTGCTCAACCAAACGCCCGGCATCGTCGCCAACTTCCCGTCCTCGAGCGCGAACGGCGCGGCGCCCGGATCGATTACCTTCCCGAATATTCGCGGCGCGCTTTCATTTGAGACAGCCTCGCTGGTAGACGGCCATCCCGTTTCGGTTGGCAGCTTTGGCGACTACGTCTCGACGTTCGTGCCTGCGTTCATGCTGGGATCCATCGAAGTCATTAAGGGCCCCGGCGTCGAGTCACCCAACGTGAACTACGCGATCGGCGGCACGGTAAACTACACGACGAAAGAACCCACCTACACGCCGCAAGGCACATTATGGATGGGATTCGACAGCCGCGGCGGTACGCTGATCAATATCGACTTCACGGGCACGTCCGGCCGTTTGGGATACGTCCTTGCGCTTTCCAACAACAACATCGGCAGCGCGCTCGAAGGCTATCAGTCCATCTTCTCGCCTTCAGGCGGGATCGTGAATTTCAACGGAACGACCGGAACCGCGCTCGGATTCAACGATAGCGCGACGCAAATACCCGGCACGATTTCCACGAATTTCACGAACTTCAACCTGGTGGCGTGCTGCGACGTCATCCGCGATTTGTATCAGCAGAAATCGTACCTCACGAAACTGCGCTACAAAACGTCGCCGGTGACTTCCGTGACGTTCACCTATCTCGGCGCGCAAAGCTACGCCGAGCAGAACGGAAACACCGGAGACCTGACGGCCAACGGTCTGTTTTCGACTTCCAGCGGCAGCTATGCGGGAACGATCCCGAATAACTCCGCCATCAACGAGATCTTTCTTCACCCGGGAACCGATCGTGAAGTTCAAAACGAACCGGTCGTCATGGGAGATCTCCGCACCTCAGCGGGCAATGACACCCTGCTCGCCCGTTATTACTCGGCGGGTATTCACCGGCTGCTCTTCCAAGGAGCGACTTCGCCCTTTATTCCTGAGGTGATGAACCTTCAACTCAACGGAAACGATACCGCAACCGGAAATACATACAACGGCCAGACGGTGCCGGTCGACCTCTATAACTACTTCAACCAGACCGAAGACGACGTTCTTCACGGCTGGTCGGTGGAATGGAACCATCCGTTCAGCCCGACCAACGCGCTGACGTTTGCCGTCGACCAAACCGCGTCCACTACCGTCAGCTACAGCGTTTCGGCGGCGATCTCGACGTCCGGCGCGACCTGTAACCACGGTTTTAACGTCGCGTGCGTCAGCCCGTCGTTCAGTCTCACGATTCCCAAGGGAGCGGCTCAGCTCTTTACGACCGCGATGGCGCGGTATTCGTGGCAGCTCAGCCCGAAATGGAACGCCGCTTTCGCCGGCTATTACAACATCTACAACAGCACGTTCCCGACGCAGTCGGTTAACGGCGGCACCGGTGCAAACGCGTGCCAATATACGGGCGCGAACTGCCTGTTTTCATCCTCAATAACGAACCACTTCGACGGACGCGCGGCGTTCGAGTATCGTCCCAACGCAAACTTGGCGCTGCGTTTTTCCGCCGGTTCGGCAATCGCACCGCCATACTTGCAGCTGCTGTCGGGCTTAGCCGGCACGATCGCATACAACGCGGGAACCGGTTTGGCGTCGCAACGCATCAACACCGGCAACCTGTTGCCCGAAACGGCCTTCGGCTATGATGCGGGCGGCGATTATCGCTTCCGGGACGGCATCACAACCCTTTCCGGCGACGTGTATCTCACGAATCTGCGAAATCACTTCTTGAGCTACATGTATGACAGCGGCACGACGTGCCCGGCCATCGATCCGGTATCGGGAAGCGCAACCCCAGCCGGATGCGCAGGCAAGGAACTGTTCTATACCTCAAACCGCAACCTCGCGAACGCCCGCATGGAAGGCCTCGAGCTTTCCCTTCGGCGCCGTCCGCTGGTCGGATTCGGGTATGTCGTTCAGGGGTCGCTGCAGCGCGGATACGCATACAATGTTCCCGCATGCTTCTACAGCACGACGTTCGTTAGCGGCGCGGTGGATTGTACGAAGTTCAATACGAACCTCGCGATCATTCCGGGGCAGAACTTCACCGGTAACGGCATCAGTTCGAGCTGTAACGCGTTTACGACCGGTTGCGGCGGAAGCTACAGCTGCGGCTGCAACGGCTTCAGTAACCAAGCGATTCCATATTCGCAAGGGTACGTCGAGCTGAACTATCAATTCCCGGGGGGGGCGTCGGCATACGTCGGCGACCAGTTCACCGGAAAAAATAACTCGGAAGCTCTTCCGCCGTTTTGGCTGATGAGCGCCGGTATTACGCTGCCGTTGCATAACGGCTTCTCAGTGCAAGTCAACGGGTTTAACCTCACCAACGCGTATTCTTCGGTGTGGCCCTCGTTCGGTGGTGGCGTTCCGATCCCGATCGCGGGACTACCTCCGGGCGCTCCCTCCACCGCTCCGCTTTATGCGGCGACGCAAGCGCAGGTGTTTGGACCGCCGAGATACCAGTTCTCGCTGATCAAGCGCTTCGGAGGAAACACCAACCCGTAACGTTCACGCGAGCGTAAAGAAAAGGTCCGCTTCGGCGGGCCTTTTCTTATGCCGGAGTTTTGGAAAGCTCCAGCACGACATTCCATTCGTGAGGCATGACGGGCTGCACCGAAAGGCGATACCCTCGCTTCAAAAGATCCATCCCGACGAGACGCGGTTCGGCCCGCATGCGCGCGAGTGTTACGGGTTGCGCGAACTCCTCGACGAACGCGACGTCCACCATTTTCCACATCGGCTTTTCGGGCGTGCTGCGGGGATCGTAATACTCGCCGCCTTTTTCGAAGGCGGTAAAGTCGGGGTACGCCTCTTTCACGACCTTACAGATTCCCATCGCCGCCGGCTCGGTGATGCTGGAATGATAGAACAAGCCAAGATCGCCCAAACGCATTTCGGTCATGTTGTTGCGAGCTTGGAAATTGCGCACGCCGCTCCAAGGTGTGGTGCCGTCGCGTTTGAGCTGGTCGAAGCTAAAGGCGTGCGGTTCGGTCTTGAAGAGCCAATATCGCGGCACGCCGGAAGAGTACGGTGCCCGCGCTGCGAAAACCCACGCGGTGGACGAGATTGCGCAAAAGCGCGTGACGCGCGCGAACGAACGGGGTTGGGACGGCGTGGAGATCGAGGGATACCGCCCCGGCGCGGCGACCGGGGTGGAGCGCCACACGATCGTCGGCGGACGAAAGACATCGGCGGACGAGCCGGGGCCGGGCACTGAAGTGCGCTACTTCGAGCTGCAGCCCGGCGCGGTGTCGCGGCTCGAAAAACACGAGCACGAGCATTACGTCATCGTCAAGCGCGGGCTGGGTTACGCCGTCATCGAGCAAGGCGTCAGCGAGATCGGCCCCAACGATGTGATCTACGTCGCGCCGCTGGAAGTGCATCAATTCGTGAACCGCGGTGACGAGCCGTTCGGATTTTACTGCATCGTTAGCGCGGTGCGCGACTTTTCACAAGAGCCGAGCGCAGACGATCTGGCGCGCTTGAACGCTTCGCCGGCCGGAAAGATCGCAAAACCGTTTGCAGTGCCGCCGCCGGCACGCAGAAGTTAGCCGGTTGCGATAGGCCTAGCTGGGTCGGCGATCCACTCGCTCCACGATCCCGGGTAAACCCGCGAGCCTTCGACGCCCGCATGTTCCATCGCTAAATAATTGACCGCCGCCGACACTCCCGATCCGCATTGATGGACGACGCGTTTGGGATGCACGCCGATGGCTTCGAATTCTTGGCGCAGCTGCGCGGGGGATTTGAAACGCCCGCTTTCGTCGAAGTTCTGTTTGAACGGACGGTTGAGTGCGCCGGGGATGTGACCGGCGATCGGATCGATCGTTTCGTTCTGTCCGGCGAAACGGTCCGCGGCGCGCGCGTCGAGCACCGTAAAATCGCGAGTTTCGAGCGATCTCAGCACGTCCTTCGCGTCGACCGTCAGCTCGCGGCGCGCATGCGCCGAAAACGTTCCGCCGCCAGGACGCGGAGTGGCCCCCGGCTCCACGGGCTTGCCGGCTGCGGTCCACGCGCCGAAGCCGCCGTCCAAGACGGCAACGGCGTCGTGCCCGAAATGGCGGCACAAAAACCACATGCGCGCGGCGAACATGTCGGCGCCTGCATCGTACGTTACGATCTGCGTCTGGTTCGTTACGCCAAGCTCGCGCAAGAATGCGGCGAAGTGCGCAAGATCGGGCATCGGATGGCGGCCGTTCTTTCCGCTTTTCGGTCCGGCGAGTTCCGTTTCCAGATCGGCTGAGAAGGCACCGGGAACGTGGGCTTCCTCGTACGCGCGCCGGCCGGCACTAAGATCTTGCAGCGAGTAGCGGCAGTCGACGACGACCCAGTTGGGGTCGCCCAGATGCGCCGCGAGTTCCTCAACGGAAACGATCGTACGATGCACTAATGCAGGTTGATCGTCGTCTTAGGTTGAGCCGCTTCGCCGAAGGCCTCCAGCAAAATCTTTTGCAGCTCGCCGCTTTCAGCCATCGGACCTAGGATATCCGTGTCGCCGTAAAACTTGCCGTTGATAAAGATCTTCGGCAGCGTCGGCCAGTTCGTGATCCCGGAAAGCTCTTCTCGTTTGCGCATGTCCTCGAGCACGTCGACGACCTCGAACGGATAACCGAGGCGGTCGAAAAACTGGATCGTCTCGAGCGTGAATCCGCAACGCGGCATCGTCTTGGTGCCTTTTCCGTAAACGAGGATTTTGTTTTCAGCGATTTCGGTGTCGATTTGTTCGCGTAAGTTGTCGGTCATCATCAATCCCTCGATTCGGGCAGAAGCGTTTTTAATTCGACCGCATGAACGCGGCCGTCTTTCAGTGCCGGCTTCAGCGCGCCGTAGACGATTTGGTGCTGTTCGATCAGCGTCTTGCCGGCGAACGCGCCGGATTTGACGGTGACGTTGAAGTGATCCATCGTGCCGGTGCGGTCGACGATCTCGACGCGCGCGTCCGGCAGTTCGGACCGGATCAGTGCGGTGAGCGAAGCGTCGTCGATCACGGCTGCAGACGCGGCGCATCGCGCCGCATGGACTGCGCGAGCGCGCGCGCTTCACGCAGCGTTTCAGGCAACCGATCCGAACTCGTGACGATCGCTCGCGCGATTGCGGCGGCGACGAGGACGCCGCTCAGCGCAACCAAGATGGCGGGCGGGCCTTGCGCGCGAAACGGCCCGGCTTCGATCTTAAATGTGCGCGTGACGCGCGCGACGCTCTTGAAGAATTTTTTCTGTGTCACGGAGTCCTTATACTACGGTGCTTTCCGCCTGGGGCCTATCGCTGAAGTCGCCGGCGTGGCGCGCGCACCCGTTCCATGCAGTTCAGACGGCACCACCGGCGCGACCCGTTCTTGGTGCCGTCCCAGAAGTAAGCCGAGCAAGCCTCGCTGGCGCAGCGCCGCAAGCGCTTGTCTCCGGCCGCCAGCAGCGACGCGACGGCGTGCGCCAACGGAAAGAGGACGGCGCCTGGACCGTCGGAGGCGCAGAAGAGGAGTGCGGGTGGGGCGCCCTTGAGCCGCAGCGACCCTCGGGCCAGTCTCGCGCTCAAAGCGGCCATAGCGGACTCGGTTGAAGCGCCCGGCGAGCCGAATGCCTCCACCGCGGCGGCGTGCAACGCCCGAAGCTCGGCCGAGAGCTCCGCGTTGAAGCGGGGCTTGGGGCTGTCCAGGTCCAGGAGAAACGTCTCGCGCGCGCCCTCACGTGCGGCGGCCCACCAGCGCGCGGCTGCGACCGGGTCGTCGAATGCGCCGTTTGCGTTCAAAAAAGAGATCGCCAAGCCGTACGCGGCTCCGTTATCCATGGTTAATCTTATTTTGCTATGGTTCGAAAATGTCATCCTGAACTGCGCGACCCCCTCGCCATGTCAAAACTAGAATAGCCTTGGATAGTTCGCCCGAAAGGGTCGTTGCCGGCAGAAAACGCAAGCCCACGCCATGCAGGCAGCGCGCTTACGCGAGATCGGCGGACCCTCGAAGCTCCGCATTGAGGACGTGCCCGAGCCGGAGGCCGCGGAGGGCCAAACGGTCGTGCGCGTGCGGGCGGCTGCGCTCAATCATCGCGACGCGTTCATCACACAGGGGCTCTATCCGAACATCGTACTCCCGCGAATACTCGGTTCCGATTGTAGCGGCGAAGCGGGCGGGCGCGACATCGTCGTAGACCCGACGATCGGCTGGGGCGCCGACGAGCGCGTCTGGAGTCCCGACGCGACGATTTTGGGCATGCCGGCCGATGGCACGTTCGCGCAGTTCGTTGCGGTCCCGAACCAAAACATTCACGCCAAGCCGGATCATCTTTCGGTTGAAGAAGCTGCGGCGCTGCCCCTGGGTGGCGTGACCGCATACCGGGCCGCGTTCGTGTGCGGTGGTCTGCAGGCCGGCGAAACGGTGTTGATTACAGGCGTCGGCGGCGGCGTGCAAACGTTCGCGCTGCTCTACGCCAAGGCGATCGGCGCGCATGCGGTGGTGACGTCGGCGCGAGACGGAAAACTCGAACGCGCAAAAGCGCTCGGTGCGGACGTTGCGATCAATTACGCAACCACGCCTGACTGGCACAAAGCCGTGCGCGCCGCCGTTGGCGCGGTTGACTTAGCGATCGATTCTGCGGGCGGTGATTCGTTCGCCAAAGCGCTGACGGTCGTGAAACCCGGCGGGCGAGTGGTTACGTATGGCGGCACAACCGGGGACGCGACCATAAAAATGTTCCCGATCTTCTGGAATCAGCTTTCGATTTTTGGAACGTCGATGGGAAGCCCGGGAGATTTCGCCGCGATGCTCGACTTCGTTTCCAAACATCGCATCAAACCGGCGATCGATCGCGTCTACGAGCTTGCCGAGATCGAAAGCGCCATGCAGCGCATGGATGATGCGCTCCAATTCGGCAAGATCGTTTTAAGGATTCCTCAGTGACGGACGGCTCATGTTGTCCTCGCTTTGGGCATGGTTAATCGCTCGGACAACACGAGCCGTCCGTCACAACTTACTTAAGGAAAAGACGAGCTAGCCGGAATTGGAGCTCAGGGTGAAAAGAGGCTCGGAGTTCTTCATTTGCTGCGACCGAACGTGGCCTTCGCGTTCCAGCGCATCGAGATACGCAAGCACTTGTTGAGCCGCGGCAGCCCATAACGCGCGATTGGTTTGCGCATAAATCGATTCCACGAGCTCGGAAACTGTTTTATCGCCATTCTGCAGAGCGTCGAGGATTTGGCGTTCGCGGATGCGCCGGTGTTCGAGGTATTCTTGCAATTTAGCCGCCGGGTCGCTCACGGGTTCGCCGTGTCCGCCGAAAATCGTGCGTGCGTTTGCGAACTCGCGTGAAAGACGCGCCAGCGTTTGCATGTAGGCGCGCATGTCGCCGTCGGGCGGCGTGATCAGCACGTATCCTTCGCCCAAGACCGTGTCGCCGGTGAAAAGCGCCGCCTCGCGCGGCTCGTAGAAGACGACGTGATCCGCCGAGTGCCCGGGCGCGGTGGTCGTCTGCAGCGTGATATCGCCCGCAACGATCGCATCGCCGTCGCGCAAACTGCGATCGCGCGCGATCTCGCTCGTTTCGTACGCGGCGACGCGCGCGTTCGTTCGTTTGCTCAGAAGCGCGGCGGCCGGCGCGTGGTCGGGATGTCCGTGCGTTAAAGCGATCCACGAAAGCTTGCAGTTGACCCGTTCGCATTGCGCGATTAGCGCGTCGACGTGCGGTTCGATTGGCGGGCCGGGATCGATACATATAGCCTCGCCGTTGCCGCAGTCGATGATGTAAGAATTGGTGCCGGTCAGCGTCATAGGCGAGGGGTTGGGCGCGCGGACGAGCGCGATGCGCGATTCTACCACGCGTTTTCCAATGACGGCGGCAGAGCGAAACCGTCGGCCACCGTCTCCGGCGAAAGCGCCAGGATCTTTTTCGTGCGCGCGAATGTCGAGAGTTCGTCGAGCGTTTCGAATCTCGCCAGCCTCTCCAGATGTTTTATCGTCGGATAGACCAAATGCAGATCGCCGACTTCGTTTCGCGCGAGCGCGTCGCCCGGAGCGATCCACAGCCCGTCATGCGTTTCGTGTGCGTCGGCGACGGCCGGGGCGCCTTCGGGTGCGGTTGCGAGAAAGAAATGCGTGTTGTAACGCTTGGGAAACTGCGGCGGCGTGAGCCACTGCGAAAAAAGTATCAGCTCGCGCGCATCGGCGTAGATGCCGTTCCGTTCCAGCGATTCGAGAAAATCGGCGCGCCCAGCATCGTTAGCAGCAACGGGATGCCCGTCCGCGTCGCATGCGATGAAGACGCCCGCCTCTTCGTAGAGCTCGCGCAGCGCCGCGAAGGAGAGCGCGGCCAGTTCGCGTTCGGTGGCAAGCGGAACATCGAACGCCGAGGCGCTGCCGATCCGGGCACTGAGTTCCAAGACATCGGCGGCAAAACGCGTGCGCGCGAGCGCACGCTCGCTTAGGTCGAGCTCCGAGACGGTGCCGCCCGGAAATACGTAGGCATCGGGCACGAAATGGCTCCGTTCGCTCCGGCGGAGCATGAATATCTCGAAGCGTGCGCCTGCCGGCCGGGCGAGCATAACGGTCGCGGCTAAACGCATAGGGAACCCTGTTGGTAAGGGGGCCGTTTCAAGTATATGAATACGCGACTTGTTTCCGGGCTTGCCGCCGCCCTTTTAGCGCTCGGCTGCAGTGCGCTCGCTTTCGCCGATACGATGAACAGCGTTGCGGCGACGCCTGCGCCTACCCCGCCGGCGACGGCGGCGCCCAATCCGCTGCCGACGCTGCCCGGTGGCATCGTCAACGACGCCATCAACGCGCTCGGTGGAATCGTGAAAGCCGCATACGGTTGGAATGACACCGAATCATTCGGAACCGTTACGTACTATCGCGGCTACGATATGCAGCTCAAGATGCAGCTCAACCGGTATCGCGCCATTCATTTGCACCGCGGCACCGTGATCAATCCGCGCGGCTATTCGATCCACGAGGGCGACACTGTCGACGTTCGCGGCCGCCCGCAATCCGACGGTTCGCTCGAAGCGGACATGATCGTCGTACAGGGCCACTAAGCGGCATCTCCAAACTCTCCTCCCATGCGAATCGCATTGGGAAGTGACGAAGCCACCGAACTGACCGCCGCCCTGGAGTGTGACTTGCGCGCGCGCGGTCACGATGTCGTCATGCACGGAGCGCTGACCGCGGGCGAAGACGACGCATGGCCGTCGGTTGGGCGGCGCGTCGGCGAAGCCGTGACGTCGGGCGAATGCGAGTACGGCGTCGTTTGCTGCTGGTCGGGAACCGGCGTGAGCATCGCTGCAAACAAAGTGCCGGGCGTCCGCGCCGCTCTTTGTGCGGACAGTGAAACCGCGGCGCTCGCACGGGAGTGGAACGACGCCAACGTGCTCGCGCTGAGTTTGCGCGCCACAGCGCCCTCCGAAGTCAAAGCGATACTGGATGCATGGTTCGCCACGCAGCCGACGGCGGATCCCAAGTACCGTGCGATGATCGCATGTTCGAACGTTTAGTGTCGTAGGAGGGGACCCGCGGCATAGCCGCGGGGGCGCGCAGCCGGCGGTAGACTCAGCTCCCGGACTCCGGTGAGAATCCCGTTTTACTCTCGAGACAAGCGCGATTATATCAATGCGCGCCGGACTAGACAAGCCATGGCAGGACGAGAGCAAGCGACCAGTTGACGGCATGAGCCGTCCAACAGTACGGGCACTGCTTCTTCGTTACATAAAGTAGGCTGTACGCCAGGTACACCGAGGTCCCGGCTGCGAACAGCGCCGCCAGTTCGGCCACTATGAAAAAGATTCGCGCATGCGCGAACCACGTCACTGCGGACACCGCCGCGTAGTAGACGACCCCGAAGAGCGCGTTCGGCAGGCCCGCAAAAAGCTCGGCGCGCGGTGACTTGACGACGCTCGGCCCTTTGACCTCGCCGCGCTTGGCGCGAATGCTCTTGCGGAGCATGAAAACGGAAGCGTAAAACCCCACGGCGCATAAAAGCGAGACAATGATCCGCAGGAGCATCATATTCGCACCCGGCTTGCCAACCTAGCCCGCCGCTTCGCCGGGCTGGGGCTGCTGCTGGTCTCGTTCGCCGTTGCGGCGCTGGTTATTCGCTATCAGCCTTACGTCGAGCATCATATCCTGCGGCCTATCGGCCCGAAAGTCGCAATACCCTTGGCGACGATTCTTTTTGCGCTCGTCGCGTCGGCGCCATTCTCGGTCACCGACGCCCTCGCGATTATGAACGGCGTCGTCTTCGGACGGTTTTGGGGATCGGTCATCGACGTCATCGGCATCGTTTCCGCCGCCATGATCGGCTATTGGGTCAACCGCCATGCGACGCGCCTTTTGGATCTGCATAAAGCGCTCGACAAGTTGCCCGGCTGGGTGAAGAGATTCCGCGTCGGTTCGCCGATGTTTCTCATCGTGGTGCGCGTTATTCCCGGTTTTGGCGGAACAGTAGCTACGGCAACCGCCGCTGCGATGCGCGTGCCGCTGTGGATCCACGTCCTGACGATGTCGGCGGTCGCGATTCCGCTGTGCGTTCTACTCACCCTCTTCGGCGACCAGGTGACGACGGTCGTGCACGGCGCGGAAGCGCGCGCGCACATGTACATCTTGCATCACCGGCCGCACTGGCATTTCCGCCGGCGCCTGCCGCACGTTCCGGCCGGACCGACTCAATGACGAACGTCCAAACGATCGATACGTCTGCGGGCTTGGAAGCGCTGTGCGGGCGGCTGGCGGCAGCGCCGCGCGTCGGAATCGACACGGAGTTCCACAACGAACGAAGTTACACCGCGCGGCTGATGGTCGTGCAGATCGCCTTTGAGGACGGCTTTGCGATCGTCGATCCGCTGGCGCTGCCGGATTTGGCGCCGCTGATAGCGGCGCTCTCGAAAACGATGGTTGTCGGTCACGCGCTCAGCAGCGATCTCAAGATCTTCGCGGAACGCTTCGGCGTCGTGCCGCCCGACGTTTTCGATTGCCAAATAGCGGCAGCATTTCTGGGATACGGACTTTCGGTTTCACTCGCGGATTTGGTGCGCGACCTGCAAGGCGTGCGTTTGAAAAAACTGCATACCGTCAGCGACTGGTCGAAGCGGCCGCTTTCCGCCGGCCAGCTCGAGTATCTGATCGAGGACGTCGCGCATCTGCTCGACATGCACTCGGTTCTGTCGCGCCGTCTTCAGGAAAAGCACCGGTACGAGTGGGCGCTCGAAGAATGCCGGCAGCTGGCCGATCCGCAGCGGTATCGGACCGACGAACGGAAACTCTACGCGCGCATCCCCGGCGCGAATCGCCTGAACCGCCGCGAACTTGCGGTGCTTTCCGAATTGGCCCGGCTGCGCGACCGGCTGGCCCGCGAGCGCGACGTTCCGCTGAAATACGTCATGCCCGACGACGTCCTTGCCGGCCTGGCGGCGCTGCGTCCGCACCGGATCGACGAGCTCGCGCAGCTCCGCCGCTTCGACGCGGGCGGCCGCAAGGCACTGGGCCAGGCCATTCTCGACGCCGTGAAAACGGCGGAAGCGCTGCCGGAAGCCGAGCTTCCCCCCCGCATCCACCGGTCTCTGGGCAACGCGCGCGAAACGCTGGTTGCGCTCATGAGCGTCGTGGTCGGTGAGATTGCTCGCGAAAACGAGATTCCCGCGAGCCTGCTGGCTCCCCGCGCGTCGCTCGAACGTGTGGCGCGCGACGTGCCGGCCGATCGGCAAGCCTTTGCAGGGGCGCTCGCACTATCGTCGTGGCGTATGCACCTGGTAGGCGAGCGTTTGTGGCAGTTGCTTTCGGGCGAGGCGGCGATGCGCATCGAAGGCTATGCCGACGGCGATCCGCGAATCCTGTTGCAATCGTGACTTACGCCGGCAGCTTCAACGCCCTCGATCGCTTCAGCGCGGGCGGCCGTTCCTATTTGTACGTTCGCCTGGCCGCGCTCGAAGACGCGGGCATTGCGAAGCTCGCGCAACTGCCGTTCGCTCTCAAAATTCTGCTCGAGAACCTGCTGCGTTGTGAAGACGGCGTCTCGGTGGAGCGGGCCGACGTCGAAGCGCTGGCGCGCTGGCATCCGGCCAAGCGCAGCGGCCGCGAGATCGCGTTTCGCCCCGCGCGCGTGCTGCTGCAAGATTTCACCGGTGTTCCCGCCGTCGTCGACCTGGCCGCGATGCGCGATGCGATGGCCGCGATCGGCGGCGATCCGAACGCGATCAATCCGCTGCAGCCCGTCGAATTGGTCATCGACCATTCCGTCCAAGTCGATGCGTTCGGATCGAGCAATGCCTTTGCGGAAAACGCGCGGCTCGAGTTTGAACGCAACCGCGAGCGCTACGCTTTTCTCAAATGGGGACAAGAAGCGCTGCACAATTTCCGTGCCGTTCCTCCCGACACGGGCATTGTGCACCAAGTCAACATCGAGTTTTTGGCACGCGTCGTATTCGGAGCCAACGGTGACGACTTAGCGTATCCCGATACGGTGGTTGGTACGGATTCGCATACAACGATGGTCAACGGACTCGGCGTGCTCGCGTGGGGCGTCGGCGGTATCGAAGCCGAAGCGGCCATGCTCGGGCAGCCGATTACGATGCTGATTCCCGACGTCGTCGGCTTTAAGCTCGCGGGAAGTTTGCGGCCGGGCGTAACGGCAACCGATTTAGTGTTGACGGTCACGCATATGCTGCGCAAGAAAGGTGTGGTCGGAACGTTCGTGGAGTTTTACGGCCGCGGGCTTTCGAATCTTCCCGTCGTCGATCGCACGACGATTGGAAACATGTCGCCGGAATACGGATCGACGTGCGCTATCTTCCCGATCGACGCGCAGACGCTGGAGTATTTGCGGCTCACCGGGCGCGGCCCCGATCACATCGCCTTAGTTGAAGCCTACGCACGAGCGCAAGGCATGTTCCGGACGGACGAATCGCCGGATCCGTTGTTCAGCGATACGCTGGAGCTCGATCTCGGCACGGTCGAGCCGTGTTTGGCGGGGCCGCGCCGTCCGCAAGATCGCGTGCCGCTTCACGACGTCAAACGCACGTTCAACGTGGCGCTCGCGGAATGGCAAGCCGCGCGCGACGCAAAGCCCGCGAGCAATGCGGCGCGCATGGAGAGCGAAGGCGGCATGGGCACGGCGGTCGCCGTCGAGCCGAAAACCGAGATCGCCGACGGTTCGGTGGTCATTGCGGCGATCACCAGTTGCACGAACACGAGCAATCCGAACGTGCTGATTGGAGCCGGCCTGCTGGCGCGCAACGCGCTGCAGCGAGGTTTGAAATCTAAACCATGGGTCAAGACGTCGTTAGCGCCCGGTTCGAAAGTCGTCACGGAGTACTTGAAAAAATCCGGACTGGCGACCTATTTGGACCGGCTCGGATTTTATCTGGTCGGCTACGGCTGCACGACGTGCATCGGCAACAGCGGTCCGCTCCGGCCCGATATCGCCGAAGCGATCGCCGAGCAAGACTCGATCGTCGCGGCGGTGCTTTCCGGAAACCGCAACTTCGAAGGCCGCATTCACCCGCAGGTGCACGCCAACTATTTGGCTTCGCCGCCGCTGGTCGTCGCATACGCGCTCGCCGGGCGCATGGACATCGATCTCACGACCGAACCTCTGGGCGCTGACGAATCCGGCGCGCCCGTCTTTTTGAAAGACATTTGGCCCGACGATTCGGAGATTTCCAAAGTAGTGGCCGAGTCGATCAGCGGTGACCTCTTCAAGGCGAATTACAGCAACGTCTTTGCCGGCGACGCCAACTGGGCGCAGCTCGACGTGCCGGCCGGCGAGCGTTACGCATGGGATCCGAAATCGGAGTACGTCAAACGTCCGCCTTATTTCGAGAACATGCCCGCCGAGCCGCCGCCGCTGACCGAGGTGCGGGGCGCGCGCGTGCTCGTCATGGTTGGCGACAGCGTCACGACCGATCACATTTCGCCCGCGGGCAATATCGCGCGCAACAGCCCGGCCGCGAAGTACTTGATGGAGCACGGCATCGAGCCGTCCGATTTCAACTCCTACGGCGCGCGGCGCGGGAACCACGAAGTGATGATGCGAGGGACGTTCGCAAACGTGCGCCTGCGCAATCTGCTCGTGCCCGGAGTCGAAGGCGGCTATACGCGGCTCATGCCGCAGGGCGAGCAGATGTCGATCTACGATGCGGCGATGCGCTACAAAGCCGAGAACGTTCCGACGCTGGTGCTGGCCGGCAAAGAGTATGGTTCGGGCTCGTCGCGCGATTGGGCCGCTAAGGGTCCGCACCTGCTGGGCATCAAAGCCGTGCTCGCGGAATCCTTCGAACGGATTCACCGCAGCAATCTCATCGGCATGGGTATCCTGCCGCTCGAGTTTATCGGCGGCGCAGATCGCTCGACCTATGCGCTGACGGGCGAAGAAGTGTACGACGTCACCGGCTATGCCGGCGGCATCAAGCCCGGCATGCATCTGGACGTTCACGTTTCCGGGCCGCATGACCGGTCGCTCAATTTCCAAGTGCTGCTGCGTATCGACACGCCCAATGAAGCCGAGTACTTCCGCCACGGCGGCGTACTGCAATACGTCTTGCGCCAGCTTCGCGCTAAGTAATACAAGGCTGCATGAACGAAACGCACGCTGAGACGCAGCAGCGGCTCATCCACCGCCTGGAAGCATTTTCCGACATCGTTATCGGTTTTAGTTTGGCGCAGCTCGCGCTAAGCTTGGCGATTCCAAAGAACGGCGCTGCCGGTCTGCTCCAGAACCCGGCGCCGCTCATTGCATTCGCGATCACTTTTGTCTTGGTGTGCGGCATGTGGTGGGCGCACCATCGGCTCTTCGTACACTACTTTGTCCCGATCCCGGCAATGGTCGTACTGAATTTCACCACGCTTGCAGGTGTCAGTTTCGCAGTCTACAGCGTGCAGCTGATGCTGCACGCGGGCCGCACGTCGGTCGACTTTGCCTTTTATGAATGGTCGCTTGCAGCCGTCTATGTGCTGCTGGCCGTTCAGTATTTTTACGGCTGGACCGTTCGGCGAAAACTCGTGCCGGAGAAAGTCGCCGAAGGCGGATTGCGCGCGGCTCTTATGCTCGGTGGAGTCGGGATTCTTTTCGGAGCTGTCGCGGTCGTCACCATTCGCTACGGAATGCACGTGACCGGCCTGCAATACATCGGTTTCGTGATCGTCGCTTATGCGGTCGGGCTGCGCCTCTTTTTTCGATTTAGACGAGCGCCCGCCGCAGATCCGCAAGAACGGTAGCCAGGTATGCCGCGAAGCGCGCGGCCGCCGCGCCGTCGATGACGCGGTGGTCGTACGAAAGCGAAAGCGGCTGAATTAAACGCGGAACGAACTGCGAGCCGTCCCAGACCGGGCGCACGGCGGCGCGGCATGCTCCGAGGATCGCCACCTCGGGCGCATTGATGATCGGCGTAAAGTATGTTCCGCCGATGCTGCCTAGGCTCGAGATCGTAAACGTCCCGCCTTGCATCTCCGCCAGCGGAAGTTTTCCATCGCGCGCTCGCGCTGCGAGTTCCGAGGTCTCTTTGGCCAAATCGGCAATGCCCTTGCGGTCGGCTTCCTTGATGACGGGAACCACCAAACCGCCCGGAGTGTCGGCCGCAAATCCGATGTTGTAGTACTTCTTGTAAATCAGCTCGTCTCCGTCGAGCGAGCTGTTGAAGTCGGGGAATTTCTTGAGCGCGGCGACGACGGCCTTGATCAGGAAAGCCAGCATCGTCACTTTGATTCCGCGCTTGCCGAGCTCGGCGTTGAGCTCTTTGCGGAACTCCTCGAGATCCGTTACGTCGGCGTCTTCGTCTTGCGTGACGTGCGGAATCGTCACCCAGTTGCGGTGCAGAATGGGGCCCGAGATCTTTTTGATGCGGGAGAGCGGCTTGCGCTCGATCTCGCCGTATTGCGCGAAGTCGATTTTCGGCATCGGCGCGACGTGCAATCCGGAGCCCAATCGCTGCGCGGAAGAAGATCCATCGCGTACGACGCTCTTTACAAAACCTTGTACGTCTTCGCGCGTGACACGGCCGTTAGGCCCGCTCGGTGCGACCGCATGCAAGTCGACGCCGAGCTCGCGCGCAAAGCGGCGGATCGACGGGCTGGCGTGCACTGCGCCATTCTCACGGTCGGTGCGTACCGGAGCCGGCTCGGCTGCGACCGGACTGGGTTTCGCCGGCGGACTTGCGCTCGGCGGCGCAGCAGGCGCTTTGCGGGATCCGCCGTTACTGCTGGGCGCCGGTTCTTGAGCCTTGGCCGGTTCTTTGGGTGCGGCAGCTTCGGCTTGCGCGGGCTCGACGGTCGCGATCACGGAGCCTTTTGAAACTTTGTCGCCGACTTTTACGCGGACGTCTTTGAGCACGCCGTCAACCGATGCGGGCACTTCCATTGCCGCTTTCTCGGACTCGAGCGTGATCAGCGAGTCGTTCTTTTTGACCGCGTCGCCCGGCTTGACCAGCACTTCGATGACGGGAACGTCGGTAAAGTCACCGATGTCGGGAACGGTGATCTCGATCACACCGTCACCGGATTAGGTTTTTCGGGGTTGAGTCCATACTTCTTAATTGCAGCCGTCACCACCGACGGTTTGATGATCCTGCCGTCGTCGGCCAGTGCTTTGAGCGCCGCCACCGCAACGTAATAACGGTTCACTTCGAAAAACTCGCGGAGTTTACGGCGCAGATCGCTTCGGCCGAAGCCGTCCGTGCCAAGCGTAACGTACCGGCGATCCAGATACGGACGAATGTGATCCGCAAACGTCCGGATGTAATCGGTGGACGCGACGACCGGCCCTTCGCGCCCGTTTAAACATTGCGCGACGTAGGCTTGGCGCGGCTTTTCCTCGGGGTGCACGAGATTCCAACGTTCGGCGTCGATACCGTCCCGGCGCAATTGATTGAAACTCGTGACGCTCCACACATCGGAACCGACGCCGAAATCGTCGGCCAGCAGCTGCGCCGCAGCTTCGACCTCGCGCAAGATCGCGCCCGAGCCCAAGAGCTGCACGCGGCCGTTCTTGCCCGGCGGCCCTTCACGCAGCAGATACATCCCTCGCAAGATGCCTTGTTCGGCACCTTTGGGCATCTCGGGGTGGTGGTAATTCTCGTTCATCACCGTGATGTAGTAGTAGACGTCTTCTTGGTCGTGCAGCATCCGGCGCAATCCGTCTTGGATGATCACCGCGAGCTCGTACGAGTACGTTGGATCGTAAGAAACGCAATTGGGAATGAACGATGCGAAGACTTGGCTGTGCCCGTCTTCGTGCTGCAGTCCTTCTCCGTTGAGCGTCGTGCGTCCGGACGTTCCGCCAATCAGAAAGCCCCGCGTGCGCGAGTCCGCCGCAGCCCACGCCAAATCGCCGACGCGTTGAAAACCGAACATCGAATAGAAGATGTAGAACGGAATCATCTGCACGGCGTGCGTGGAATACGACGTGCCGGCCGCGATCCACGAAGAAATCGCGCCGGCCTCGTTGATGCCTTCCTGTAAAATTTGGCCTTGTTTGTCTTCGCGATACCACATGAGCTGGTCGGCGTCTTGCGGATGGTAGAGCTGCCCCACCGATGAGTAGATGCCGAGTTGGCGGAACATGCCTTCCATGCCGAACGTGCGCGATTCGTCGGCGACGATCGGCACGAGCCGCGCTCCGAGCTGTTTGTCCTTAATCAGCGCACTAAGAATGCGCACGAACGCCATCGTCGTCGAGATCTCGCGATCGCCCGTGCTTTTGAGCTGGGCGTCGAAGGCGGAGAGCGGCGGCACGTCGAGCGCTTCGGCCTTCGTGCGGCGCGACGGGATGTACCCGCGCCGTTTCACGAGATCGCGCAGATACTTCATCTCCGGCGTATCTTCGGCCGGCCGGAAAAACGGCAGCTGCTCGACTTGATCGTCGGGAATCGGCAGATGGAAGCGATCGCGGAACGCGCGCATCGATTCGACCTTCATTTTCTTGGCTTGGTGCGCGATGTTTTGCGCCTCGCCGGAGACGCCCATGCCGTAACCCTTGATCGTTTTTGCCAGAATCACGGTCGGCTGACCCTTGTGTTTAACGGCGGACGCATACGCGGCGTAGACCTTGCGCGGGTCGTGGCCGCCGCGTTGCAGCATCCAAATGTCGTCGTCGCTCATGTGGGAGACGAGCTCGGCGGTTTCGGGATAGCGGTCGAAAAATTTCTCGCGCACGTACCGGCCGTTGTTGGCTTTGAACGTTTGGTAGTCGCCGTCCACGCACTCGCCCATCAGCTGCACGAGCTTGCCGCCGGAATCGCGTTCCAGCAGCGGATCCCAATTGCTGCCCCAAATCACCTTGATGACGTTCCAGCCGGCGCCTTTGAAATCGGTTTCGAGTTCTTGGATGATCTTGCCGTTGCCGCGCACCGGGCCGTCAAGCCGCTGCAGATTGCAGTTGACCACCCAAATCAGATTGTCGAGTTTTTCGCGCGCGGCGACCGAAATCGCGCCCAGCGATTCGGGCTCGTCCATCTCGCCGTCGCCCAGAAACGCCCACACTTTGCGATCGCCCGCGTCGATGATGCCGCGGTCGTGCATGTAGCGCATGAAGCGTGCCTGATAGATCGACATGATCGGTCCCAGTCCCATCGAGACCGTTGGAAACTGCCAAAAGTCCGGCATGAGCCACGGATGCGGATACGACGATAAGCCTTTGCCGTCGACTTCGCGCCGAAAATTTTCGAGCTGCTCGGCGGTGATACGTCCTTCCATAAAAGCGCGCGCGTAAAACCCGGGAGCGGAATGTCCCTGGAAGAAGACGATATCGCCGCCGGTCTGGTCGGACGGCGCGCGGAAGAAGTAGTTGAAGCCCACGTCGTAGAGCGTGGCTGCCGAAGCAAAGCTCGCGACGTGGCCCCCCAACTCCGAAGACTCTTTGTTCGCGCGCGCGACCATCGCCATGGCGTTCCAGCGCACGTAATGGCGGATGCGCGTCTCGAGCTCGTCGTTGCCCGGCATCGGTTCTTGCTGCGATGTCGGGATCGTGTTGATATATGGCGTCGAGAGTCCGAGCGAAACGTGGGCGCCGCCGCGCTGCGCGGCATCAACGATCGCGCCGATCAGCTCTTGCGCGCGGGCCGGTCCCTCATGTTCGATGACGCCTTCAATCGCGTCGACCCATTCGCGTGTTTCTTCGGAATCGGGCTGCGCGGATGAAGCAGCCGGAGCCGCCTGATCCTCCGCCGTTGTGCTCATAGGACCGCCTTCACCTCGTAGCGGGCCTCTCCCCGCCGCTCCTCGCGTATGAAAATAGCAATGGCGCCCAAAACGAGCAAGCCTCCGGCGACCGCGATTGCGCCGAGCCGTTCCCCAAAGATGGCCAGCGCCAACAGCGCGGCGACGATCGGTTCGACCAGCGTTGTGAATGCAACGGCGCTCGCGCTGAACCACCGCAGGGCCGAGTTCATCGCCGTATGTCCGAGGAGCTGCGAGATCAGCGCCATCGCGACGATGCCGCCCCACGCGGCCGCATCGCTTACCGGCGGCGGGGGCTGGCGTGCTGCTACCGCGGCCACTATCAAGACGACGGCCGCCCACGTGTAGGTTTGCGTCACGATCGCGCGCGTGCCGAACGACGCCCTGATCTCGCGTATTAAAATGAAGTATGCCGCGATACCGATCGCGCCCGCAACCGCGAGGGCCGCGCCCAGGATGGCATGCCCGGGAACCGGCGGCGGCGTGATGCTGAAACCGACGACCATGACGAGTCCCACGGCGGCAACACCGAAACTCAAAAAGGCGAGCGCAGAAAGCCGAAGGCCGCGCGCGAGCGCGTCGTAGCACGCCGTCCAAATCGGCGTCGTCGCAACCAGCAGCGTCGAGATCGCGACGCTCGTGTATTGCAGCGACCAAATCCACGCCGCAAAGTGGATCGCGAGCGCCAGCCCGGCCACGGCGAAAATCGTGCGATCGCGGATCGAGGGTGCGGCGCGTTCTCCCGGGCTACGCATAGCCGCCAAGGCGAGCAGCGCGATCGCCGCTATCGTCAGGCGCGACGCCGAGACCGCGAGCGGTCCGGCGCCCGTCAGCGCAAAGCGCGCAAAGATCGCCGCCGACCCCACCGCGATCTGCGCCACGACTAGCACCACGTATGGGCGAAGGCTTGCTTCGGGGAGCGCTGAAGGTTTTGTCATGCGGCGATTCTTCATTGTGCTCTTAGGCCTTGGCCTGATGGTGCTGGTGATCTTCCAATTCTGGCACCCGCCCGTGTTCACGACGGGAAGCGGCGTTAACGTGGCGTCCAGCGCTACCGCTGACAGAATTTGGTTCGCGGCTTCGCGGCCCCGTCCAGGCTCCGTCGTGCATAAGGGCGATCTGATAAATCTGGGAGCGCTGACCTGGCTACAGCAGTGGCGGCTGGGTTCGGCGCCCTATGGATATCGCGTACCCGTTCGGATCCGCCGAGCCGGCCATGAATTTCCCGTCGATCTGATGGCGAAGTTTACTCCAAAGTATCCGGTCGATTGGGTCGAGCTGTTCACGGATTTTGTGTGGATCGCTCTTGCGACGCTCATCGCGGCGCGCAAACCCAACGCGATGACGGTTTCGTTTCTCGCCTTCACGGCTTTCTTGCCGGCGTTTGGACCGATCGTCTATTCATTCGGCTCGCTAAACGATGCTGCGTTTAGCTTTGTCATCTACGTGGTTCCACCACTGATCGCGACCTTTCCGAACTTCTTCCTGGCGCTTTTTGCCGTCAACTTTCCTTCGGGACTTTCCAGGCTGTGGCGCAAGTACGTGTGCGTGGCAATCTATGTCGTGATGGCAGTCGTGCTTATCTCCGACGCAATTCTTATTCCGCGCAGAACCCAAATCGACACGCAAGCGCTGTCGCTGCTGGAGATATGGGTCATGGCGATTGGAGTTTTTGCGATCGCGATCGCGTCATATATTCAGGCGTCGGCAGCCGAGCGGCCGCGCATCGCTCTCGTTCTTGCCGGATTGACGGTTTCGATCGGCGCCACGACGTTATTCGATTCATACGGCATCGTTTCGTCCGACACGCCGAATACTGCGATTATTGACGCGCTGCGCGTTGTGAGCCTCGCGCTGCCTATTTCGGTGGCATACGCGGTGTTGCGATACCGCGTCATCGACATCGGATTTGCTTTGAACCGTACGGCGGCCTACGGCATCACGTCGGTCACGCTGATCGCGTTGTTCGCCGCGCTCGAATGGGCGGCCGAACGGTTCATCACGGCGACCAATCACGTCGAAAGTGCGCTGATCGATTTGGCGATCGTGCTGATCGTCGTCTTCTCGTTCAGGTTCGTCCACATTCGCGTCGACCGGGCCGTCGACAGCGTGCTCTTTCGCAAGCGGCACGAGGACGAAGCCGCTTTGCGCCGTTTTGAAGAAAATGCGCACTTTTATACCGACGCGGCTGCTTTGCTGCGTGACGCCCTAGAAGTGATCAAGAAGCGGTGCGAGGTAGAATGTGCCGCAATCTATTTGCGATCGGCCTCAGGCTACGTGCCGGCGGTGTCGTCGTTTGCGCAGGGGCAGCTCGTCGATGCGAACGACGCGGCGTTGGTCGACGTTCGCGCGCACCGGGCAGTTGTCGATTTGAGCGAGCAACACAGCTCCGTTCCAGGGATCCGTTTGTATCCGATGCTGGTCGCCGCGGATCTCGCGGGGTTCCTGGCCATCGGCGAGCGGGACGGTTACGAAGAGATGCCCGCGGATATCGATCGGGCGCTTACGGCGCTCGTGACCTCTCTCGCGCATTCGCTGCACGCGCTGCAGCACGCGGAGAAAGAGGCAGAGATCGCGCGCCTGCGCGATCAGCTCGCTGCGGTTTCACTCAAAGGAATCCAAGCGCAGTTCGGGTAGTCGATAGATACGCGGGAGCTTTATTGCTGAGAGGGCAGATTTGCCGACCGCCGTCACCTGACGCGGATAATGCCGCCGTAGGGAGGAGAATTATGAAAGTTTACGCTGCCGGATCCGATCCGTCGATTCGCGTTCCCAAGCGCGAGATCGCGCTGACCAATGGCGAGTCGCACGTCGTCTACGACACCAGCGGCCCGTATACCGATGACGACGTTGCTATCGATATCCGCCACGGTTTGCAGCCGCTTCGTTCGAAATGGATCGAAGCGCGCGGCGACACTGAAGAACTTGAAAAAGCAACTTCGCTCTACCGCCGCGGCCGCGAGGCGATGCCGGAACTCGAAAGCATTCGTTTCGAAGGTGCGCGCAAGCCGCGACGTGCTAAAGCGGGGGCGAACGTTTCGCAGATGCACTACGCGCGCAANNCGCGCCGAAGTCGCGCGCGGCCGCGCGATCATCCCTTCGAACGTCAATCATCCCGAAAGCGAGCCGATGATCATCGGCCGCAATTTCCTGGTGAAGATCAACGCGAACATCGGCAACTCGGCGGTCGCCTCGACGATCGAAGAAGAGGTCGAAAAGATGACGTGGGCGACGCGCTGGGGCGCGGACACCGTCATGGATCTTTCGACCGGAAAAAACATCCACGAAACGCGCGAATGGATTCTGCGCAATTCGCCAGTTCCAATCGGCACCGTTCCGATCTATCAGGCGTTGGAAAAAGTCAACGGCAAAGCGGAAGACCTCACGTGGGAACTCTATCGCGACACGCTCATCGAACAGGCCGAGCAGGGCGTAGATTATTTCACCATTCATGCCGGCGTGCTGCTGCGTTACATTCCGCTCACGGCCGCTCGTGTCACGGGAATCGTTTCGCGCGGCGGATCGATTTTAGCGAAATGGTGTCTCTCGCACCACGAAGAGAATTTTCTCTACACGCACTTCGAAGAGATTTGCGAGATCATGAAGGCGTACGACGTTGCGTTCTCGCTCGGTGACGGTTTGCGGCCCGGTTGTTTGGCTGACGCCAACGATGCGGCGCAGTTCGCGGAACTCGATACGCTCGGCGAACTGACGGATATCGCTTGGAGGCACGACGTGCAAGTGATGATCGAAGGTCCCGGACACGTACCGATGCATCTCATCAAAGAGAACATGGAAAAAGAACTGGCGATCTGCAAGGAAGCGCCGTTCTATACGCTCGGACCGCTCGTGACGGATATCGCGCCAGGCTACGATCATATTACAAGCGCGATCGGCGCGGCGATGATCGGCTGGTACGGCACGGCGATGCTCTGCTACGTTACGCCGAAAGAACACCTCGGCTTGCCGAACAAGAAAGACGTGAAGGACGGCGTGATCGCCTACAAGATCGCGGCGCACGCGGCCGACGTTGCCAAAGGCCATCAGATGGCGCGGCATTGGGACGACGTGCTGAGTAAAGCACGCTTCGAGTTCCGCTGGAAGGACCAGTTCGAGCTGTCGCTCGATCCCGAGACCGCGCAAGAATTCCACGACGAAACGCTGCCGGCCGAAGGCGCAAAGATCGCGCATTTCTGCTCGATGTGCGGCCCGCACTTCTGTTCGATGAAGATCACGCAAGAAGTTCGGGAATATGCCGAGCGTGGCATGGCCGAAAAGTCGAAAGAGTTCGCCGAAAAAGGCTCCGAGATCTATATTGAAGTCTGAGGGCGCGCTGCCGCACCGCACGCTTCTCTATCGACTCCGTACCCTCGGGCCCGGACTGATCACGGGCGCTTCCGACGACGACCCCTCGGGTATTTCCACATACTCCGTCGCCGGCGCGACGACCGGTCTCTCGATGTTATGGCTAGCGCTTCTTTCGACGCCGATGATGGCGGTGATCCAAGGAATGTGCGCGCGGATCGGCATGGTGACGGGCGAGGGCTTATCCGCCAATATTCGCAAGTCGATTCCAATGCCGCTTGCGTACATCATGGCCGGCGCGGTCATTATCGCGAACACGTTTAATGCGGGCGCCGATTTTGCCGGCATGTCGGCGTCGGCGAACTTGGTGGTGCCGCAGATTCCGGTATTGGTCTGGGTGACGTTCTTTGGCGCGCTGCTGCTGGTAACGATACTTTTCTGTTCGTACCGCGTGATTGCGTCCACGTTCAAATGGCTGACGATTTCACTCTTCGCCTATGTCGCCACCGCGTTTTGGATTAAGCCGGACTGGGGCAGTGTGCTAAGAGCTCTGGTTACGCCGCACATTCAGTTCAGCCGCGATTGGGTCACGACGATGGTCGGCGTGCTCGGCACGACGATCACGCCCTATCTTTTCTTTTGGCAATCGTCGCTGGAAGTGGAGGAGGAAAAAAGCATGGGCCGCACCACGCTCGCGCAGCGACGCGGTGCGACACCGGTGGAGATCGCCGACGCGCATTTCGATGTGAACACCGGGATGATTTTCTCCAACGCGATCATGGCCTTCATCATCATCACAACTGCGCTCACGCTCTACGTGCATCACAAGACGCATATCGCGACCGCTCAAGACGCGGCCGAAGCTCTGAGGCCGCTGGCGGGACACTTCGCCTCGCTGCTCTTCACGCTCGGCATCGTCGGCACGGGTTTGCTCGCGATCCCGGCGCTCGTCGGGTCTTCGGCATACGTCGTGGCCGAAATGTTCAAGTTCCGGCGCGGCGGAATGAACGAACCGCCGAGCCATGCTAAGCGTTTTTACGCCGTCTTCGCAGCGGGGTTACTCATCGGCGTGGCTATGTGCTTTGCGCGCGTCGATCCGATTCAGGCACTGTATTACGCGGCGGTGCTTAACGGCATCGTCTCGGTGCCGCTGATTTTTCTGGTCATCCGCATCGCGACCAACGCCAAAGTCATGGGCAAGTGGCGAAGCTCGCTGCTCGCCAAGGCGTGGGCATGGTTCGCTTTTATCTTAATGGGCGCGGCAGCCGTCGCGATGTTTGCGATCTAGGTGATGAAACCGTGCGCGGTGTTCTTCGATCGCGACGGAACGCTGATCGAAAACGTCCCTTACAACGGCGACCCCGAAGCGGTGCGCCTTTTCCCGGGCGCGCGCGAGGCGCTCGATAAACTCCGCGCACAAAAAATCCCGCTCGGCGTCATTTCAAATCAGAGCGGGATCAGCCGCGGCTATTTTACGCGCGAGCAGGCCGAGTCGGTGAACCGCCGCGTGGAAGAGTTGCTCGGGCCCTTCGATGTTTGGCTCTATTGTCCGCATCAGCCTAACGACGAGTGCGAATGCCGCAAGCCCAAACCGAAATTGATCTTGGATGCGGCGCGCGCGCTCGGCGTCGATGCGGAATGTTGCGTGATGGTGGGAGACCTACCGAGCGATTTGGAAGCCGCGCGCAACGCCGGCGCGCGGCCGATTGCGATCGACGAGAACCGCTCGCTCGTTCAGGCTATTGACGAAATTCTTGCGGAACTACATTAGCGGCGCGGCGCGGACCAGTACTGCACGTCGGGCGATCCGTAGATCACTTGCACTTTTGCAACCGCGGGCGCGACTTGCACGTGAACGGCGTTTCTGACGCGCTTCCACGCGCTCATCACTTTCACGACGTAGTGCTGCGTCTCGTAATACGGCGGAATGCCACCGAAATCGGAAACGGCCTCCGGACCTGCGTTGTATGCGGCGAACGCCAGCGAGTAGCGGTGCGGGCTGTTTTGATATTTTGCGAGCAGACCGCCCAGATAATGCGCTGAGCCTTGCAAGTTCTGATACGGGTCGTGCGGATTGACGTGCAGCGTGCGCGCGGTGTCCGGCATCAGTTGGCCAAGCCCGATCGCTCCGGCATACGAGCGTGCGTGCGTGCGCCACGCTGACTCGACGCTCACGAGCGCTACAAGAATATTGGCGTCTACGCGCCAACGGATCGAGCTTTGCAGCACCTTTTTGGCGAGTTTCGAACTTTGCCACACCGGAAGATGCGGATTGATCTTGCGCAGCACGCGCGCATAGGCGCTGACCGCGGCCGGATTGCCCGGCACGATCACCGGCGCGGCGGAAGCCGTTTGAGTTCCCATACGGGCCAGGGACAACGCCAAAATAGACCCGGCTATGAACGCGGTGAGTCTGCGCATACCCCCCAATACGTATATAGGGTGCCTCTCCCTCTCGCGCAGGACCCCCCTGCTAGCAAATCCTTACAATAACCGAACACGGCCCCTCGTGAGCCGCCGCGGTTGGTTATATGTGATCGCCCTACTTTTCGCAGTGATGTGCGGCATGATCGCCTTTAGCGAGTGGTGGGCCTACAATAAGAACGTTCCGTACTACGAGCACGTAGGGAAAACCCACGCAGCACACTAAAGCGCGGCTCATGTTGCGACGCATTCCGACTCTCGCGCTTTTTGCGTTTTTTGCCCTTGCTTTTGTGCCGCAGGTTGCGCGCGCGCAGGCGACACCGACGCCCGCTCCGCGCCCCGGCGCTACCGGCGAACCGACCAAACCGCAGAGCCCGACTCCCACGCCGAGCCCTACGCCGACGCCGGGACCGCCCTTTTCGAACATGAACTGGCGCGAGATCGGTCCGGCTCTTCCCGGAGGACGCGTTGCAGCCGTCGCCGGTTCGCAGCACGACGTCAATCTCTACTACCTCGGAGCGGCGGGCGGCGGAGTCTGGAAATCTACCGACGGCGCCGAGACCTGGCAGCCGGTTTTCGAAAAGCAGAAAGTCTCCGCGATCGGCGCGATCGCTATCGATCCGACGAACGACGACGTCGTCTGGGTTGGGACCGGAGAAGCGAATCCGCGCAACGACGTGAGCTACGGCGACGGCGTCTATAAAACGACCGATGGCGGCAAGACCTGGACGAATGTCGGCCTTGCGCTGACGCGGCATATCTCGCGCATTCTGATCGATCCGCGCGATCCGAATCACGTGATCGTCGGCGCGCTCGGCGACGTTTTCGGCCCCAACGAAAACCGGGGCGTTTACGTCACCGATGATGGCGGCAAGACCTGGAACAAAACGCTCTACGTCAGCGACCAGAGCGGCGTTTCCGATATGGCCATGGACGTTCAGCATCCCAACGTCGTCTATGCGGGCATGTGGCATTTCTTGCGCCAGCCCTGGACGTTCACGAGCGGCGGCTCCGACGACGGACTCTATCGTTCCGCCGACGGCGGCAACACGTGGACGAAACTCACCGGCTCCGCGAAAGGACTGCCGACCGGATTTACGGGCCGCATCGGATTGGCCGTGGCGCCGAGCGACGGCAATCGCGTCTACGCCATCATCGAATCGGGCGACGGTATCCTGTGGCGCTCGGATGACGCGGGTTCGACGTGGACGATGGTCAGCAACGACACGCTCGTCGACCAAAGGCCGTTTTATTTCACGCACATCATCGTCGATCCGAAGAATGCGGACAAGGTCTATGCGGTTTCGGAGATGTTGGCCGTTTCAACCAACGGCGGCAAAAAATTCACCGAAACGGCGCCGCAGGTGCACGTCGACTATCACGCTGCGTGGATCGCGCCCGACAATCCAAACCGGATGATCATCGGCGCGGACGGCGGTATCGCGCGCACCGTCGACGGCGGCGACAACTGGTTCTTCGATCGCAACATTCCCATCGGTCAGGTCTATCACATCGGCATGTCCAACGAAAATCCGTACTGGGTGTGCGGGGGATGGCAGGATAACAACGGCTGGTGCGGACCGACGAATTCGCTCGATCCATCCGGGCTTCTCAACAAGTATTGGGTGGCGGCGGTGGGCGGCGACGGCGAATGGGTCGTGCCGGATCCGGCCGATTCGAACTGGCTCTGGGGTGACTCGGAAAACGGGTTCCTGACGATCTACAATAAGGTTACCAAAGATACGATCGTGGCGATGCCCTATATCCAGAACGCGATCGAAAGCTACGATCTTTCGAAAAGTAAGTTCCGTTTCAACTGGGATTCGCCGATCGCGTTCGCGCCCTGGAATCCGCACATCGGCTGGCTCGGTGGAAACGTTTTATTCCAAACGACCGATCGCGGACGGCACTGGACGATCGTCAGCCCCGATCTCACGCTCAACGACAAGGCGCACCAACAGCCTAGCGGCGGTCCGTTGGTTCACGACGTTTCGGGCGCTGAGTACTCCGACAACCTCATTTATATTGAAGGCTCGACGCTTCACAAGGGAGAGATTTGGGTCGGTACCGACGACGGGCTGGTTCAAATGACGCTCAACGGCGGCAAGAGCTGGCACAACGTCACGCCGCCGGGCGTGCCGCCGTACGGACGCGTCGAAACGACCGCGCCATCAACGCTGCACGACGGCACGGTCTTCGTGAACATCGATCGTCACAAGTCGGGGGATTTCAAACCCTACCTCTTCGTTTCTAACGATTTCGGCAAGACGTGGTCGTCGATCGTCGCCAATCTGCCGGTCGACCAGTACATCCGATCGGTGCGGCAAGATATTCACGATGGCAATATTTTGTACGCGGGAACGGAAAACGGCCTCTGGATTTCGTTCGACGCCGGCAAGTCGTGGCAAGATTTCCGCAATAACATTCCGGCGGTCTCGGTACGCGAAATTCGCTTTCAGCCCCAGTTCGACGATCTTCTGATCGCTACGCACGGCCGTTCAATCTACGTAATGGATGACATGCGCGTGATTCAGCAACTGCAAAAGGCCATCGCGCAAGGCGCGCTCGTGGTCGGACCGCGCACCGCCTACGAATACACGCAGCACTCCGACGACGAAGGAACCTACACCGATTACACGGGCCAGAATCCGCCATACGGCGCCGTGGTGTTCTTCTATCAGAAGACGCCTGGAAAAACTCCGCCGGTCATCCAGATACTTAACTCGTCCGGACAGGTGATCCGGACGGTTCAAGGTTCGCGCAAGAGCAATACCGGCAAAGAGACGCCGCGCGTCACCAATAAAGCCGGGATCAACCGCTACGTGTGGGATTTCCAGATCGACGGTCCGGTAAAATGGACGGGCGCTGCGAAGATTTCCTACCAAGGGCCCGACGAGGGCGCGTATGCGCCGCCGGGGCGGTACGCGGTACGCATGACCGTTGGCGGCAAGACGTTTACCGAACCGTTCACGGTCAAGCCCGATCCGAAATCGAAATTTACGCAAGCCGAATACAATCAAAGCTATACGTTTGTAAAAAGATACTATCGCGAGTATTCGACGGTAGACACGATGCTCAACACGCTCGATTCGATCAAGACGCAGCTCGACGCGGCGGGTGCCGATCCGAAGGCCAAAGCGGATGCTTCGTTGACACAGCAGATCGCCGCGGCCGCGGCCGCGCGCGACACGCTGTTCCATCAACTGACGGCGGACTACCATAACGACGAAGACGGCATCCAGCGTCCTGGTGCTTTGCGTGAAGATATCCAGACCATCGGCTTCTTCGGTTTCGGCCTGATTACGCCGGCGATCGCCGATTTCGGCAAACGAATCGACGGCGAATACTCGGGCGGCGTCTCCGCTTATAACACGTTTGTTCGCGCGACCATTCCGGCCCTCAACGCCGCGCTTACCAAAGCCGGTTTAAAGGCCATCACAGGAGCCACGCTGGTTGCCGCCGGCATTTGATCTAGGGAGCTAACATGGGCATGCCACGTCTTCTTGCAATTCTATTTGCGTTGTCATTCTTACAACTCGCCGGCGCGCAAGCGGCGACCGATCCGGCATACTCGCATCTGAAATGGCGCTCGATCGGGCCCGCGGTTGCGGGCGGACGCGTACCGGCGGTTGCCGGAACCGCTGCAAATCCGAATCTCTATTACATCGGTTCGGCCGGCGGCGGCGTCTGGAAAACCGAGAACGGCGGGGCCACGTGGACGCCGGTCTTCGAAAAGGAACCGGTCTCTGCGATCGGCGCGGTGACGATCGATCCGACCAACGAAAACACCGTGTGGGTCGGAACCGGGGAATCGAATCCACGCAACGATGTGAGCTACGGCGACGGCGTCTATAAGTCAACCGACGGCGGCAAGACGTGGACGAATGTCGGGCTGCGCGAAACGCGGCATATTTCGCGCATCGTCGTCGACCCGAGTAATCCCAATCACGTCATCGTCGGCGCGAGCGGCGATCCATTTCGCGACAGCACTGAGCGCGGCGTTTTCGTAACAAACGACGGCGGCCAAACGTGGTCCAAGACGCTGTACAACGGTCCTCAAACCGGCGCCTCGGAAGTAGCAATGGATCCCAATCATCCTGCGGTGCTCTACGCCGGCATGTGGCAGTTCCGGCGCTTGCCGTGGACGTTTCATAGCGGCGGTCCACAAGACGGCCTCTACAAATCGATCGACGGAGGCCTGACCTGGACGCAGCTGACCGGCAACGGACTGCCGACGAGCGAGATGGGACGCATCGCGGTGGCGGTTGCGCCGAACAATAGCAATCGCGTTTACGCGATCATCGAAGCCAAGGGCGGCATTCTGTGGCGCAGCGACGACGCCGGTGCAACGTGGGAGATGGTCAGCGACGACACGCTGGTCGATCAGCGTCCGTTTTACTTCACGCACATCAACGTCGACCCGAGCAACGCCAATCACGTGTACGCCGTATCGGAGCAATTGGCGGAGAGCCGCGACGGCGGACGGCGTTTTCGCTCGATCGCCAATCCGGTCCACGTAGACTTTCACGCCATGTGGATCGCGCCCGACAACGCCAACCGCATGATCGTCGGCGAGGACGGCGGCTATTCGCTTACCGTCGACGGCGGCCGCAACTGGTCGTTCTCGCGGAACATTCCAATCGGGCAAGTCTACCACGTCGGACTTTCCAATGAGAACCCGTATTGGGTGTGCGCTCCGCTTCAAGACAACAACGCGTTCTGCGGACCTTCGAACTCACGCAACCGTTCGGGTATTCTCGATGACGACTGGCTCAACGTGGTCGGCGGCGACGGCATGTGGGCAGTTCCGGATCCCGGCAACGGCAATTACATCATGTCGGAATCGCAGACCGGGAATATTAGCGCCTACAGCAAGAAGCTCGAATCTGGGCGCGGCGTCATTCCGTATTATGATTTCGACCGCAATTCGTTCAATCTGGCCAACCGCAAGTACCGGTTCAACTGGGATTCACCGATCGCGTTTTCGCCGTGGAACAGCCACCTGCTGTGGCTCGGCGGCGACGTCGTCTTCCAGTCGAGCGATCGGGGCGTGCATTGGACGCCCATCAGTCCGGATTTGACGCGCAATATCAAAGCGCACCAGATTCCCGCGGGTGGACCGCTGGCAATCGACGTTTCCAGCGCGGAGTTTTCCGACAACATCTTATACATCGAAGGGTCCCGTTTGCACGCCGGGGAGATCTGGGTGGGAACCGACGACGGTCTCGTGCAGATGACGCGCGACGGCGGCAAGCATTGGAAGAACGTGACGCCGCCGGGCCCGCCGGAACTGGCTCGCGTGGAAACCGTCGCGCCATCGCCGATCGTGGCCGGCACGGCGTATGCAATCTTCGACGATCACCGGTCGGGAAATTACGCACCCTATCTCTACGTCACGCACAACTACGGGAGTACGTGGACCAAGGTCGTCAACGGGCTGCCCGCCGATCAATATGTTCGGACGGTGCGTCCCGACGGGCGCAACCGCAACCTCGTTTTCGCGGGAACCGAGAACGGCTTGTGGGTTTCCTATGACGCTGGCGGCCATTGGAACGATTTCAAACTGAACGTTCCAACGGTTTCAGTGCGCGACATTCGCGAGCAGTCCAATTTTAACGACTTGGCGATCGCGACGCACGGACGCGCGCTGTGGATCTTCGACGATCTGACGTCGCTGCAGCAGCTTCCGCAAGCGCAAAGCCGCGGAGCGATGCTTTTTAAACCGCGCACGGCATACCAATACGTGACGCACTCGAACGACGAAGGTCTGTACACGCGCTTCAGCGGCGACAATCCGCCCAACGGCGTAATCATCGACTACTACCAGAACGCGCCCGGCAAAAATGCGCCGACGATTGAGATCCTCAATGCAAAAGGAACCATCGTTCGGCACATCCGTCCGCCGGTGCGTCGTGCGCCCGCGGCCGGCGGTGAGGCGCCGGCTGAAAGTCCGATCGCGGCATTTTTCGGCGGCGGCGGAGCGGGCGCTCCAACGAATAACGCCGGCATCAATCGCGTCGTCTGGAATTTCCGCCAAGACGGCGTGACGCAGTGGACGGGCAATCCGCAGTTGGCTGCCGGCGGGGGTTTCGGGGGGGCTGCGCTTGGCGTCCTGGCTCCGCCGGGGAATTACTCGGCACGCATAACGCTTGGAGGCCGGACGTTCACGCAGAGCTTCACGGTCAAGAAAGATCCGCTCAGCCCCTATTCGCAATCGGACTTCACCGCGGCTTACACCTTCGCGAAAGAATATTTGGGCATGTCGGGCAAGATCAACACCGTGCTCAATAACTTAGACGCGCAGAAGAAGTCGCTGGCCGATGCCGCTGCGGCACTGCAGAAGGGCGGGAATACCGCGTTGCTCGAGCGCGTGACCGCGGCGCAGACAACGCGCGACGCGATCTTCAGTACGTTCACCGCGAACTACAAGAACGGAGAAGATTCGCTGCAGTGGCCTGGCGCGTTGCGCGAGGATCTGCCGGGAGGCGGCTTCGGCGCTGCGGGAGCTCCGCCGACACCGGCACGGCTCGAGTATGCGCGCCGTTTCGATCGCGAATACGCCTCGGCGATGGCTCGCTACAACGCGTTCGTCAGCAGCACGCTCGTGCCGCTCTCCAATGCTCTGAAAGCAGCCGGCGCCGGGACGATCGCCGGCGCAGCGCAAGTGCACTGATGTGTAACGGCGTCTCCCGCGGCTGGTTTCTAGCCGCCGCGGGAGCGGCCGCCCTGCCGCTCATCGCGGTTCCCGTGTCGGCTGCCGAAATGCCGGCGCTTCCGGACGGGTTGAGCGCGGGAAATGCGCGCGCCGCCCAGATTGCGCGCGGTTCCTCGTTCATTCAAAAGCAATATGCCGGCGCAATGCATCTTGCAAGGTCGATCGCGAATTCACGCATCAAGGCAGACGTGCTCAACATTCTCGCGGATCCCGTCCCGACGTACGCGCGAAAATATCCGACTGCGGCGACGCGAGCGGCGCTGCGCGATGCACTCGCCCGTCAAGGGTTCGTCAAGCCCGGCGATCCGGTTTCGGGAATTTTCCCGCCGGGCACCGAGCGAGCAGAAGTAGTGCAGCCGTTTTGGAGCGCGGCCGGAAGCGCTTACGACTCGCATCATAGCTACCCGGGCGGGTTGCTCGTCCACGAGCTCTTCAATGCTTCAATGGCGGAGCATTTCGCGAAGACCTACGACGCGATCTATTTCGGCGGCGGACCAACGGTTGATCGCGACATCGTAATCGCCGCGGCGTTCTACCACGACATCATGAAAACGGCCGTCTTTCAATTCAACGACGACGGTACGCTGCTGCCGGAGCTCACCATTGCTGGAACGGGCGGACATCATTGTTTGTCCGGCGCTGAAGCGATCGTGCGTGGTCACGATGCGCGCTTCGTGACCGTCCTCTTGAGCGCGCATGCCGCGCCTTCGTTGGGGGACGAAGCGAAAGTCGCGCAATGGTGCCGCGCGTCAGCCACGATCGCCGGCGTCGACCCGGTCGAATACGGGCTGGTCGATCGAAACGGCGCGCTGGCGGCGCTGCCGGCGATCGAATGTTTCGTGAATTTTCTGAGCGATCACGACTACGTGCTCAGCGTTGCAGCGGTTCAGCGTGTTAGCCCATTAATTGAGGCACTCGCGACTCCGCCGGGCGACCCCGAGAAGCGCTGGTGGCGCCACCGCGTTCTTTCGACCGCTTCGGCAATCGCACTATACGAGGCTGCCACGCGTGGCGAAGCCGTTTTCGAAGACGCGGTTCGCCGCGCCGCGGCATTTGCGAACGGTACAACAATCTAGGTCAGCCGCTTCAGGAACGCATCGTGTTTGAAAGAACCGCCGCCGCCGAATCGTGCGGCCACCAAATCCGCGGACGGCAAAACGTAGAGCGCCTGTCCTCCCGAACCGCTCGCGTAGACCGTATCGGGCGCCGCTCCGGGCGGCGCTAACCACCAGCATAAGCCGTAGCGCGGATTGGCGGTCGTCCCTTTGAAACATTCCGCGAACTCATCGCGGTGGGCCAAGACATATTGTCCGTAGGCGAGCCAATTGCGCGCCGTCAAGAACGCGCCGGTTGGAAGCGGCTGCGAACCATCGGCAAGTTTCCGCCACGACGCGATCTCGACGCCGGCCGGTTTCAAAATCTTTGACTCTAAGTATTCGTGCGGCGTCAACTGGCGCGCTTTGAGCTTCTCCGAAAGAACCGCGCCAAAGATCTGCAATGGAATGCCGCCGTAGGTAAAGCGCTCACCCGGCCGGTCTTTGAGTTGCACCGCAAGCGCTTTCTCGTGCGGTGGAACCGCGTTGCCCAAACCGCCGAAGCCGATGCCTGTGGTCAGCGTCAGCAGATGGCGGATCGTGACTTGGCGCTTGACCGGATCCTCCCGCCAGGCCGCGAACGTAGCGCCTACGGTTTCGTCGAGTTCCAGCAAGCCCTCGCGCTGTGCGGCGATCGCAAGCGGTCCCCAGAAACTTTTCGTTCCGCTGTAGAGCGCGTGCGGCTTGCCGCCGGAAAAGCCGTCGTCGTACGTTTCGACCTCGACTTCGCCGGCGCGCGAGGCAACCAGCGCCTGTGGCTTGTGACGCTCGTGATATGCAACCGCGGCTTGCATGATGCGACGGTTCTGCGGCGTACTAGGAATGCATGCCCGAGTTCAATGCCGGTCACGCGTTAGACGAAGCCATGGAACGCCACGAACAGATCTCCCAAGGCGGAATTCTCGTTCCGGTCGCGGCCGCGGTTATCGCGGTTTTTGCGGCGCTGGCGACGCTGCTCGCTAATCATAACTCCATCTCCGGACTCGCCGAAAAAAACGAGGCGATTCTCTATCAAATCAAGTCCGCCGATCAGTACGGGTATTACGAGTCGAGCCGGATTAAAGAGCACGTCTACCAAGCAATTCTGGGTGCCGGCCTCGTGAGCGCCGCTCCCGCGCGAACGCAGATGCAGAGCACGATTGGGAGCGAGCAGAACAAGGCGGCCAAGATTCTCAAAGTCGCGCAAGACGACGACGTTGCGGCGCAGGAGCATTTCAAAGACTCCGAGGGCTTCATGAAAGCCTACGAAAAGTTCGAGGTCGCGACCACGCTCTTTGAAGTCTCGATCGTGCTGGTGTCGATTACAGCGCTGATGCGCACGCGCGCGATGCTCTTCGTTGCGGCGGGCGCAACGCTAGTGGGGATCGTGTTCTTCGGGCTCGGCTTTCTGCACTAAAGCCTGCGCGGCCGCGGTTAATTTTGCCGCAAGTTCGCGCGCGTGGCGCGCGACGTTTTCCGAGTTGTAAGAAAAAATCTCGCGCCACAGATCGGCGTTGGAGTTTCCCAAGCGCAGGAGTTCGGCGGCAACGGGTCCGCAGAACGCTTCGGCGTCCGCGATGTTCGCCTGCCGGAACGTTTTGGAAAAAATCGTTGCGAAGAGCTGCGGGAGGTGGGACGTGAGCGCGAGGACGTCGTCGTGCGCTGCCGCATCGCTCGCGACCGCGAGCGCGCCCATCGCAGCTATAAAGTCGCGAGCCCGCATCTCCAGCGTTTTGTCGCCGGGCGGCACATAGACCCACGGCTTGCCGAAGAAGAGGGTTCCGCGCGCCGCGGCGGGACCGCTGCGCTCGGATCCGGCGAGCGGATGCGTCGCCACGAAATTGGTGACGCCGCGTCCGGCTTCGAAGATCGGCAGCTTTACCGAGCCGACGTCAACGATGAGCTGTGCGCGCGCTTTTCGATCGCGCAGCGAAAGGAGTTCGTCCACGATCGCGCGCGGCGGCATCGCCAGCACGACTGTGCCGGCCTGATCGTACAGATTGTCGCGCGTGACGATTTCGTCGAGCGCTCCCTTTTCCAGCGCAGCTCGAGCCTGTGGCTCCGACGCGTCGAATCCGATCACGCGCCACCCGAGTTCGCGCCCGCGCAATCCGATCGAAGCTCCAAGCGCACCGGTGCCGATGACGCCGAGTGTGACCGGCGCGTTCACGGACGATCTTTGCCGGCGATATCGGGGCGCAGCACCCACGCGCCTTCCAAGTAGGCGTGATCGATTTCAGTCTGTGCCCGCGCGGTTTCGACGTGCATGAGGACGCGGATGCAGCGCGGCATCGAACCGGGCACCGCGATCTCGGTGAAGTGCAGCATCGGGACGTTCACCCAGCCCATCTCGCGCGCTCCCAGCGCCGGAAACGCTGCGTGAAGGTCTGCCGTCATGCTGAAAAGCACCGATGCGATATCGTCGAGCTCGACGCCGTTACGCTCGGTCATCTCGGTCAGCAGACGTTTGGTCGCGTCGAGGATCGCTTGAGGCTCGTCCGCATCGACCGTAATGGCGCCGCGAATACCGCGCATCTTCATCGCGGCGGTTTTCGCCGTGATGAGGCGGGCTTACCGCTTGGACCCGGAGAACCCAGATCGCGTGGCTCTCGAGCACATCATTTTGAACGTCGGCTTATGCAAGGCCGTGGCGCGGTTATCCCCGCAGACGAATGTGGCGATGCGCGTCGTGGTCACCGATCGCATTAACCGGGCCGAGTTCGACCAAACGGTGCGGTTTGCGCGAGGAACGGGAAATTCGGCGCGCGTCGAGTTCGATTCGTCCTGGGGTACCTACAAGATCGCGATGAGCATTCCGAAGTACCGTTGCAACGGCATAGATTTCTTGGAAGTGTTGCCGGACCACGATCGCAGCATGAATACGACCCTGGTTGACGGGCCTGCAAACATCGCGGCGCCGGTGATCATCTTGGGTGCGCTGCCGCAGTCGTTCGCCTACGCACAGCCCTCGGTGGTAATTTTTCCGGCGAGTTTGCGCTGCAACGGCGCTGTGGGCGACCCGCAGATGGATGGTATCGACAACGAGCTCGAGCAGGATGCATACTACGCCGCGATTCGAACGCCGGCGCTGTATCACCAGCCGATCGCCGTAACCCTGGCTGTGCGCTTACAAGATTCGAGCGGCGGTTTCCATTACATACGCATGCCGTGGAAGTTTTCGTCGGGATATTCGTGGCCGTCGATCGGGAAGTTGGATATCGATGACGGCGTACTGGGATGGATTGCCGGACAGACCGAGGATATCTTATTGTGTCCGAAGTTTTACGGGACGTCGGTCGGACAGTAGGCACCCCAAGAACAAAAAAGGCCCGGAACGCTCCGGGCCTTTTCATTTGCTCTGCTGTTTAGTGGTAGATGTTTTGGTGCGGTCCGGTTACCATGAAGAAGATCATCGGGATCGAAAGCATCGTGTTGACGCGCGATGCCAGGAACGCGACGCGCCGGGCTTTGTTTTTCTCTTCGTCGGTTGCCGGCACCATGCCGAGCAGCTTCTTCTGGTTCATCCAGATGAAGGTCCAAACGTTGATCAGCATGATCGTGCCCAGCCATGCCCCGATGCCGATCGGTGCGAGTGCGCCTTGCAAGCTAAACGCATCTCCGATGCCCTTGAAACCCGCGAAGCTGTAGAGCAGCGCCGCGCCGAAAACCCACGTCGCAACCGCGCCCCAGCGGAAATACAGCAAGGCGCGGGGCATGATGTATTTGCTGATCGGGCCGGCCTCGCCGGCGGCGGTGGCTTCTTTCGTGGCGGCCGCGTTGACGAAGTTAAAGAAGTACAGTAAGCCGATCCACATGATGCCGGCGAGCACATGCAGCCAGCGTAGGATGATTTCACTCCATTCCATTTATGCACCCACTCCCGCAGCGTGTTTAACGATCGTTTCAGCGACGTAGTAAAGAATGACGGTCAGGATCAGCCCGCAGATGATCGTGCCCCACAACGAGTCCAACGGATTTTTCACTTGAGGTTCCTCCTATTTCGGCGGCGGCGGGGCCGTGCGCCCCAGTGCGACGGCGGCGCTGCCGTCGGTTATTTCCCAAATGGCGATGGCAGCCTCGCTGCGTGTCACGGGTTTCTTCGGTGAAAAGGCTTTGAGTGCTCCCCAGATACGCGCTATGTTCCGAGTCGTACGCACGGAGTCGTCTTCATGAATGGCGGTTGCGTACTGCGGATTGATCCGCTCCCGCCCGAACATGCCGCCAGCATCGCACCGGCGAACGTGAAAGCCACGAAGGAAGGGAGTCGATTCATGCTTGTATTGCTTAGGGTAGGTTTTAGGTGGGTCCTTTCGGCGTTTTTGCTGCCCGCGGCGTTCTCTGTGGCCGGGCCTGCGGCTGCGGCAGCGAGCGTTCCGTGTGCGGGCGCCGATCCGGCGATTGTCTCTGCCGGCGTGCAAGGCACGAGTTCCGACGGCCGCATCAACCGCTACTCGATTGCCATTCGCGTCGTCAATTTGGGCCGGGCCACGCAGCCGTCCAACGTCTTACAGTCGGTAGAGATTTATCAGAACGGAATAAAACTAGACACCAAAGGTTTGCCGCCGCTTCGTCCGGGTCAAGCCTATTCGTTTCCGTATGTCTTTCAGCGATCGATCGACGCGGGCGAAGGCACATCGACACTAGCGCTCAAGCTCGTCATGCGCCAGCCCTCACCGCCGGGAAAACAAGATTGCAACGCGAGTAACGACGCTTACACCGTGACGTTCTAAAGCCGCAGTAACTCGACAATCGCCGGTAGCGCGACCGCCGCGCCTTCGCGGATGACGCAGTCACAGCGGTCGCTCAAGCCGGTTGCATCCGGATTTATTTCGGCGATAAAGGCGCGATCGTTTTGCAACGCGAGCGCGGCTGCTGGATAAACTTGCGCGGACGTTCCGACGACGAGGATGACGTCCGCGCGCGCGGCCGCGCTTTCCGCGCGCGACCATACGTCTTGAGGTAGACTTTCACCGAACCACACAACCTGCGGACGGAACCGCTCGCCGCAGGAATGGTCGATGAGCGACTCGTCGAGACCGTTTGCGAGGGGCAGCGTCACGCCGCAGCCCGTGCATCTCGCCTCACGCAGATGTCCGTGCAGTTCGAGCACGTTCTTCGAGCCGGCACGCGCATGCAGCGAATCGACGGTCTGCGTTGCGATGGTCATATCGGGCACGAGCGCTTCGAGCTGCGCGGGCGCATAGTGGCCGGCGTTCGGCTGCGCACCGCTATATGCGCGAATGCGTTCGTTGTACCAGCGCCAAACCGTGAGCGGATCGCGCGCAAACCCTTGGGGCGACGCGAGATCTTGGACGCGGTGATTCTGCCAATAGCCGTCAACGCCGCGAAATGTCGGCAATCCGCTCTCCGCGCTCATCCCCGCGCCGGTCAAGACAAAGACGAACCGCGCGGATTTTAGGGAGGCCAAGAATACGGACGAGAAGGATTTTTGTGTCACGTTGTTCAGTTCTAGGGCATGAAGCGGGCGGCATTCTTGGCAGCATCGTCAGCGCTTGCGAGCGCCGGTGCTGTTGCATTGCCGGCGCGCGCTGCCGATATCCCGGTCGTCAAACCGCCGCGGCTGCGTGCGGGCGATAAGGTTGGGCTGGTGTCGCCCGCTGGTCCGGTGGACAATGCTGCCGATCTTAAGAAGGCGATCGATCAACTTCTTGCGGTCGGTCTTGAAGCCGTCGTCGGCAAGCACGTGATGGACCGGGCTGCGTACCTGGCCGGCAGCGATGAGGCGCGCGCGAGCGATCTGAACGCGTTCGCACGAGACCCGCAGATTCGCGGCATATTCGCCACACGCGGCGGCTACGGAACGATGCGCATCTTGGATGCGATCGACTATGACGCGTTTAGCCGCGATCCGAAAGTGGTGCTCGGCTTTTCCGACATCACGGCACTCATCAACGCCATCACGGCTCGCACAGGCTTGGTGACGTTTCACGGGCCGGTCGCGGCGTATTCAACCTACACGCCGGTCGTCGTGCGCGAGATGCAGACGCTCTTGATGAACGCGCAGGCGCCGGGAACGCTACGCAACGCGACGACGACTACGATCGTGCCGGGCGCCGCGCGCGGAAAACTGGTGGGCGGGAACCTGACGCTGATCGATGGCTTGGCCGGAACGCCTTACGCGATCCCTGTCGCGGGGAATATTCTGCTGATCGAAGATGTCCACGAGAATCCGTATCAGATCGATCAACTGCTGACGACGCTGCTGCTCGGAGGCGTGCTGCAGAGCGCGGCGGGTATTGCCGCCGGCGTTATCGTCGAACCGGATCGGAAGCAGAGCGAAGGTCCATCGCCGGACCTGATGTTCGCCCTGCGCGATCGACTCGGCGCGGCGAAACGTCCGGCAGTGCAAGGCATGCAGTTCGGGCACATTCTCAATCAATGGGTGCTGCCGATCGGGCTCGCGGCGACGCTGGACGCGACGGTGGGGACGTTGACGATCGACGAGGCTGCGGTCGCCTAAGAAGTGGCCGCAGGGCGACAGGTACGAGAGTTGTTTCATTAACCGCGGTCTTAGGGTAAGTCCGAACATTGACGCTTGTTAAGCTTAACGATCTGGGGGGCACCCGGCGGCTTGGGCGTGCCAGGCACGCCCTTATTATTGCGAGCTTTTTGGTAAGCGCATGCTCAGGGGCACATCACATGCCTCCGATGGCAAACGGCACAGCGACGCTTCAGACGCCGCAATCGATCTCGCCCGGCTCGATTGCAGCACCGCCGATGGCGCAGACTGCAATTCTTCCTTCCAGCGCGATGCGGTCACCTAGCAGTTCCGGCATCAAACCGATGAGCGCAATTCCAGGAATCAGCTACGCTCAAGTTCCCGGTACGGCCATAGCAGCCTCAGCCGCGAGCGATGGCTCGTTATGGGTTCTTTCCGATTCGCCAAGCGGTGCGGACAAATACATCTGGCACTATAGTGATGGCAGCTGGACGAACATCACTGGACTGGCAAATCATATTAGTGCCGCCCCAGATGGGTCGCTTTACGCAAGCAACTCCCTCGGTGGCGTTTATCACTATGTCGGCGGAAGTTGGACAGCGTTGGGCGGTGGCGTCAGCGATATTACTGCGGCCTCTGGCAGTACTGTTTACGTGCTTTCAAATGGGCAGTCAATCGGTAGCGATCAAGCGATCTGGTATTACAGCGGGAGCTGGTCGCAGATTCGGGGATCGGGCGTCCACATCGCCGCTTCATTAGACGCTGGGACGCATAGCATTCCGGCTGGCACTGTAGGGCCGAACGGTCTCTACGTCATCAATTCGAGTGGTTCCATTTATTACACGCAAGGCAACGGCAACTACATCCAAATTCCCGGTGCTTCCGCCGCAATCTCGCCGTCTACAACGGGGGGCGTGTTTGTTTTGGGATATCCTGCCGATGTATCGGGGACAGCGATCTATTATTACGACTTGGACAGCCCCGGCTGGCAGCAAATTGCCGGCAACGGTGTTGCAATCTCCGCGGCGGCATCGCAGCTTTATGTGATCTCCGCTTCAAACGCAATCTATTCGGCGCAGCTGGGGGGAATGGCGCATTTCACGCTTTCGGATCCGTATCCGTACTCGTCTACGTCAGTAAAGCCTCAGGACTTCTCACCCGCGACTGTCACGATGTCAATCGTAATGAATGCGGTGACGCACACCTTTTCGATTTCGCCTAATTCGCCGAACTGCTCTGTGAGCGGCGGAAACATTGCATGCGCCATCGATGCCCCCGTACAGAATGGACCGCTAACGTTCGCTGTTCAAACCTTTGATAGAACCGGCGCTGTCTTGACTCAGGTCAGCGGAAATGCGACCATCAGCGGCTTTACAACGATTCCGCTGGCGTTACAAGGCGTTTGGCACACCGCAACGGCCCGACTCAGCAATGCCCATCCGACGCTGGGCACATCTACGAATATCACCGTCAACGTTTCGGCATATGATGCATCCGGCGCACTCATAGTTGGCCCCGAGCCATATAGCAGTCCGGTTCCACTGTACGATGCCGACGCCAGCGGTGCCACACAACTCTCCGCCACATCCGTTACGTCGCCTACCCAAACCGTTACCCTGTCTTATAATGGCGCGCTTATAAATGCTGTCGTTTCGGCGGCAGTGCCGCCGTCGCAGGCATCCGGCCAGCAAGACACACTTATTCCAACAGCAGTGACGGCGGAGTATCCGATTCCGTCTGGAACGTACGCTGCGGCCAACGACGGCACCGGTACGATCTTTACGAACAACGACGGCACGCTTTCTTTTCTTGAGAATGTGGCCGTCGGACACGTAACAACGGGCGGTGTTGTGACCGAAACCAAATTACCGTACTACGAGTACAGCATCACCAAAGGCCCTGACGGCAATGTTTGGCTGATTTGTCAGAATGCGACGCGTTCTCTTACCGAGCTTGCACGTTTGAACGCGGACGGTACGCTCACGCAATTTCCGTTGCCCGACTTCGACAACACGCCTCTAACACTTGGCGCAGACGGCAATTTTTGGATGATATCGTATCCAAGCAGCGGGGTTGCAGCTATCGCCCGCCGCGTAACGCCAACCGGCGTCGTTTCGGACTTTCCTGTTAGCGGCGCTAACGGTATCAATTATCCGACTACCGGTCCGGATGGAAATGTTTGGTACACTGGGACGATCGGCACTTCATATGGTTTTATCAAGGTTACACTGGCCGGTCAGGCAACCGTCTATCCACTGCCTTCGAATGCGCAGCCCTGCTGCTCCCCGTCGCTCGCCGCTTTAGCGGCCGGGCCCGACGGGCGCATGTACAGCACTCTCCAACAGCAACGTGTGGGTTCCGTCGACTCGTCGGGCAATTTTTCAGAGCTCACGCCAAGCTTCTTTACCGTTCTCTGGAATCAAAGCTTCAGCGCCATGACGTTTGGCCCCGACAACGCGCTGTGGATCTCGTTAGGGTCCGCCGTCCCAGGAATATGTAATCCCGTTCTTGGGCACATGACCACAAGCGGATCGTTTGCGATGCTCGTATTGCCGAACTGCGCGCCAGCCGGTTCCATCCTTCCCCAACCTAATGCACTGGTAACCGGCCCTGATGGAAACTTATGGTATACTCGCGACCGATTTGTCGGGAAAGTCATTTTGCACTAAAAACGCGGTTCGGATTTTCCTCTTATGCCGTCGTCGAACTGAATAAGCCGGCGCTCGTTTATATGGTGGAGATGGGGGACTCGAACCCCCTACCCCTTACATGCGAAGCACAAAAGACGGATCAAGCCGAACAAAACAGGACAACGAAAGCGGCGAGTGACGAGTGGCCGTGCCTGATCTCGTTCGCGCCCGTTCTGGGCGATTCGGACCAAATTGGCGGAACAATGGCGGAGTAAACAGCCGAACTCATCGGAGATCGACTAACGGTGCTGGATTACACGCCGAGCGAGATCACGACCGCACGATATCCGAGCGTCATGGCAGTTAGATATCGTCACGGGACTTGGCAATCCGATCGCAATCACGGATGAAGGCGTGCCGCGCGTCTATCTCGATAATCCCGCGGGACGCAGGTGCTTGCGCTATAAGAAGATGTTTCCGATCTCGACATTCGTCAGCGTTTCATAATAGTATGGCGGCGGCCCCGCAGAGTATCCGGGTGGATTGAGTTTCCCGCCCGGCGCGCATTCCGAACAGCCATCGCACGTGAGCGTGCGCTGCTCTGTGGGATTGATGAGAATGGGCGTCGCGCAGTTTGTTGTCTTGGGACTGGTCCACACCGAGTTTTGGTGATAGAACGTGTCGAAGCCCACTGCGCACGCGTTCGCGGTACAGTTCGTGTACGCCACGCCGATCGCCGGCTGGGCGAAGATCGGTCGCGGATCGGGCGCCCAGCCGAAGCCCGTACCATTTCCTTTACCGTTGACGACCACGTTCGTCGCGGTGCAGTTGTCAAAGCCGATCGTCAGCCCCCACGCGCTGAATCCGGTCGCCTGCAAGTCTTGCGGATTGTTCGCGGTGATGTTGCTTGCCGAAGAATCCTTCACTGTGATGCCGACCCCATAGACCTCGACGCCCGTCGCCTTCGCGCCCGTGTTATACGGCGGTGGGCCGTCAACGATGGTGTCCGCGGTAAATCTCTCGACGCTAACCAGGCCGTCCAGAAACACCGAGAGGCCATGCACGTCATCACAACTCCCGGTCAAATTTAACGCAGAGCAATCGGAGTAGTTCAGGCTCAAACAGAGGATGGGACAGAATCCGAGTACCGTGTGTCCCGACCCTTTGATGTTGCCGCCGAATTGCGTTTTCAGATACTGCGCCGTGCAATTGCTCGTGTTCACATTGACCGATTTGATGCAGCTAAAGCCTATCACGGCACCATCGAGGTTCTCGAGCAACCTGGTTTGGCAGTTGCTCACGCTGGCGCCTATCGTCGTGAGCAGAAAGATGCCCGCAGACGAATCCGCTTTCACCGTCATGTTCGTAATGTTGCAGTACGTGATTGCTACGTTGAGCGACTCGCTGACGAAGATGCCCGCCGGCGTTAGCAGGCGGATATTCAAATTCTGGATGCTCACCCCGGTGACGGTAACGTGCGAAATGTCCAGACCGCAGACGCCATCGGCGAAGATGCCATACTCCGTGGTATTGGCAATGGTCCCGTTAAAAATGTTGACGTTATCGAGCGCCGTGTTGGCGGAAGTTCCTACAAAAATGCCGGTGGTCTGCCAGGAAATATCCGGCACGGATGCCGTCAGCGTGTAGCCGCCCAAGTTCAGCGTCACATCGCTGCTGGCAATCGTAACCGCCGACGAGAGCGTGGCAGCAGGCGTCCACGTAAGGTCGCCGGCGAACGTGTATGTTCCGGGCAAGCGAATGACGATGCCCGAGGGTGGAATGCTCGTAATGATGTGGCTGAACTGCAGCTTTTGAGCGGACTGCTCGAAGTATCCCGCGTCATTACCTTTGAGCTTGTCGGCCCGATCGAAAAGCGCTGTGAGCGTTGCTTTGTCCAATGTGTTGAAAGCCGGATCGGAAAAAATTTGTTTGAAGTCGGGCAACGTCGCCAAGGTGGCGGCGCACGCTGAGGGACCGGCCGGTGGGGACGTGCTGCCGCCACAGGCCGCTAGCGCGCCGGTGGCAAGAATTCCGCCAAGGAGTTCGGCCCGCGTGAGATATTCTGGTCGGGTGCGCATCCATGATGTCATCGGCGTATTTCTCCGGCATGGCCAAGAAACTCATCGGCTAGCGCACCTGTCGGCGTTGAAAAACCTAAGCTAAGGCCGAAAGATGCATCCTTAAATGAGCGATGCATCACGTTCCTTCGCGTACGTCAATCAACATCAGGATCCCTTCGCCACGCTTTATCGTGTAGCTCTCCGTATCGGCGCCCGCAAAGGCGAGTTGCTAGCGCTCCGCGTTAACGACAGATCAGTGGCCATTTCGAGGCGCACATCGCAAATATTTACGATGCTACTAGAAGTGGCGCACCAAGAAAGCATCGCTTCGATAATAGCTTCTAAGCTCAAACGTAACTAAACCGTGCGGGAAGGGCCTTTTTTAAGCCGAAAAGAAGGGGCAACAAAAGATCCGCACCTCTAAGAAGGTGGGGAGCTGCGCTTTTTTTTTGGGGGGGGGGGACGACCATGATTGCTTTCGTTAGAAAGTACGCGCCGCGCGCTTTGGGCTTTGCCGCATTTGTAGCACTTGCGGCTTGCTCTTCGCATGGGATCGCGCCGACGTCGTCGGGACCGAAGGTAATTCCGATGACGCCGACCTCGGTTTCCCCCGGTAAAATTCAGGCACCGCCGATGGCAAAACCGGCAATCGTACCGATGGACACCAACGTAAAACCGAACGACGCGATTGGGTCTCCGTTCTGGCAACCGATTCCCGGAACGGGGTCGTTTGCAGCCGCGGGTACCGATGGCTCACTTTGGGTGCTTTCAGATCAGCCGGCCGGTTCCGATAAGTTCATCTATCACTTTGTGAACGGCGTCTGGACACAAGCCGCGGGCACGGCTACGCGTTTGGCGGTAGGACCGAATAATACACTGTATGCCATCAATTCCGGCGGCGGCGCCTACCAATATAATTCCGGCACAAATACTTTTACGCCGCTCGGTGGCGGTTGTAGCGATATAACCGTCGCGAGCGACGGATCGGTCTACGTGCTGTCCAATGGCAACGCTCCGGGAAGCGACCAGGCCATTTGGCACTACATCAATGGCGGCTGGACGCAAGCCGCCGGCTCGGGTGTTCGCATTGCCGGCAATTGGGACCCGCAAACCTACACCCTGAACAATGGCGGCGGGACGATCGCTGCCGGCGGCTTGTATATCGTGAACTCTTTGGGCGCGATCTATTACGAGAATACATCCCAAGCGTTTGCACTTCTTCCGGGGCAAGCTTCCAGCATCGCTCCGACGAGTAGCAGCGGCCTCTATGTCCTCGGTGCAACCGCCGGCTCGGGCGGATATCCGATCTTTTATTTCGATCTGGATGCCCAGAGCTACGGAAGCCCGCTCGGATCGGCTGTTAACATCAGCACTGATACGATCAATCTCTATGCGGTCGGCACTGCGGGTGGCCTTTACTACACGAACCGGAACTCGAAGGACACGCTGACGCTTCGAGTCGTCAACAATTCGGGCATAACCCCGGCGTATGTGACGATCATCGGTCTGAACGGCACCGATAATACGGACACGTCCCGCTACCATGTTACCGCTTCAGGACAAGCGGTGAAATTCGCAAGCGGGGATTTCACCTCCATTAACGGTGGCGCGCAAGGAACAACGACGAGCTACAACATTCCGCTATCTCCGGGGTTGACGATGCCGCTGCCATATTTGAAGTCTGCACGTATTTTCATCAGCCTTGGAGCCCCATTTATTACAGTTGCAAATCTCTCCGACCTGAGTTGGGCAAGCCCGGATGATTGGGGTACGGCAACGGATCCGAACTTTAATATTCTGAACGACTTCATAGAATTCAACTATCAGATCAATCCAGATACGCATCGATCGCAGCTTTTCGCGAACCTCACTCAGGTCGACATGTTGAGCATTCCGATGCAGCAAATAGTGACCGGCTCGACTCATGGGACCCAAACCACCGGCATTCAGCCGAATTCACGGGCAGCGATCATGAACGCCCTCTTGGCCGATCCGAACTTTTCGGTGCTCGTCATTAATAAAACCGCAACCGGCACGAGTGTATCTCCGCTACGCGCGATTTCGGTAAAGCATGCACTCTACAATACCGATCACAGTTTACCGAATGTCCCGCACTGGGCAAACATGTCGTATTTCGACAACTACATCAGTGCGGTCTGGACTTTTTACAAATCGCACACCTTGACGCTCTACACCAGTGGGTTTGGGACGTATACCGGTACAGTGAATTCAGCGAACCAATTCGTATTCTCGCAGGCCGGCAAACCGGACGTCGTCTTTCCGGTTCCTACCAGCGAGGACGCGCTGACTGGAACCGGACAGATGGTTTCGCTACCTTGCGGTGGCTGGTCAGGCGTCCTCTTCGATGCCTGCAAAGAGCTCGTAAGTATGCTGAGCGCCGGAATCAACCGCTCTTCCCTGTTGTTGGACCAATCGGTTTCACGCAACGCTAGTCATCCCTGCAATCTCGCACCGTTCTACACAACGACGCCGACCAATCTGTATTCGCAGATTCTGCACAAGTATAGTGCGCCGACTGTGCAGGCACCGGGCGGAGCCGCCTATGGGTTCGATTACGATGACGTTTGCGATCAAAGTTCAACCTTAGCCGACGATAGCCCAACAGCTTGGTCGATTACGATCGAACCGTTCTAAGGAGCAAACCGGGTGATTGTTGGTAGCGCCAACCGGAATCGAAACCGCGGGCCAGTTCATAGCATCCATATGGATTGCCATGGGCTCGGTGAGGAGCGCAGGATCACGCCGAGGACTTCTCACCACGCTCTACATCTCGCCCTCGTCTTAACGGACGCACATCCGCGGTGCATCGGCTCGCATCGCAACATGCTTGAGCATGCCAGGGCACGGCGTGCCGTGCCCCGAGCGGAAGAGGAACCGCCGGACCGCAAGTTCGGAGCGCGGTACCGAGCGCAAAACGGGCTCTAGATTTGTGGAGATGGGGGGACTCGAACCCCCGACCCCTTACATGCGAAGCAAGTGCTCTACCAGCTGAGCTACATCCCCACGAATCGTTAAGCGGCAGCGCGGCTGATTATACGGCCGGGCGCAAGGGCCTGTCAAAGGTAAGACCGCAAGAATGATTTTGCAAACCATTCGCAAATTAGGGCGATATGCGAGCCGCCTACGCCACCAGACCGCGCGAACAGGTCTCGGCCGTGCTGCGGCGCGAGAAGCGGTACCTTTCCGCGGCTGAAATTCACGCCATTTTGCGCAAATCGCGCGCGAACGTGTCGCTTTCCACGGTGTACCGGACCCTGGATCTCCTTGCCGGCAAGGGCGAGGCGAGCGCGCGCGTAGACGAGCGCGGCGAGGCGACGTTCGTCGTCTGCGACCAGTCGCACCACCATCACGCGGTCTGCAACACCTGCGGAAAAGTCGAGGACGTTTCGTGCGAGGCGATCGAAAGCGTCGCCAACGCGTTGCGTTCCCACCACGGTTTCAAACTCGCCGATCACGAGATGGAGTTTTTCGGAACGTGCGGAGCGTGCAGATGAAAGGCGCGTCGTTATTTCTTGTTGCTTTGCTTGGTGCGTGCGGGGCCTCGACAAGCTCGGCCGTGGTTCGACAGGCTCACCATGACAATACCGTAACCGGCCAAAACAATACATCGGCAATACGCGTCGTAACGACGTTTTCGACGCTGAATTCTTTTGTCGAAGCCGTCGGCGGTTCATATGTGACGGTGCACAACCTCGTGCCGATCGGCGCGTCGCCCGAGACGTATCAACCCACGCCGCAAGATATCACAACCTTGGCCGACGCGCAGCTTCTCGTCGAGAACGGAACCGGAATCGAAGTTTGGCTTCAGCACACGATTTCGACAGCGAGCAATCCCAATCTACGCATCCTCATCCTCTCTGACGGGCTGAAGCACATCGACCATAATCCGCACCTTTGGATGGACCCGGTACTCGCCGGGTTGTACGTCGGTAAAGTTGCGCGCGCGCTCAGCCTGATGGATCCGCCACACACGGCCGACTATCAACGCAATGCGGCAGCGTACCAGCAGAAGTTGGTCGCTTTGCAAAATGAAATCGCGAAATCGATCGCGACCATTCCGCCGCAACGCCGGACGATGATCGTCTTCCATAATGCCTGGCAATACTACAACGACCGGTTCGGCATCCGGACGATAGGCGTCATTGAAGTCTCGCCGGGGCAAGAACCCAACCCCGCTTACATCGCGAGCCTTGTCGACCTCGCGCGCAAAAACAACGTTCGCGCGGTTTTCTCCGAACCTGAATACAGCCCGAAGATCGCGCAAGCGCTAGCCAAGAGTGCCGGCATTCGAACCGTCAGCGATCTCTACGACGACTCGATCGCTAACAACGCGCTCGTCCACGATTACATCAGCATGCTGCGATATGACACGGGAGTGATCGTACGGGCTCTGCGGTGAGCGACGCCATCGTCGTCTCGGACCTCGTGGTTCGATACGAGAACGTGCTGGCGCTCGACGGCGCCAGCCTGACGGCCGGTTTCGGGCAAGCGCTCGGAATCGTCGGTCCGAACGGTTCGGGGAAATCGACGCTGCTCAAAACAATCGCAGGGCTGCTGCCGCCGGCGGCCGGAAGCGTCTGCGTGCTCGGGAAGGAACCGCGCGAGCTGCCGCCGGGCACGATCGCCTATGTGCCGCAGATCGAAGCCGTCGACTGGAGTTTTCCGGCGACCGTATGGGACGTTGTCGCCATGGGCCGTTTTCCGCGGCTGGGGATGTTCCGCCGTTTCGGAAACGAAGATCGAAAAGCCGTGCGGCGCGCGCTCGCGCAGCTGCGCATGGAAGAACTCTCGGGGCGCCACATTTCTGCGCTCTCGGGCGGACAGCAGCAGCGCGCATTTGTCGCCCGCGCGATCGCGCAAGAACCGCGCGTACTCTTGCTCGACGAACCGACGACGGGCGTCGATGAACGAACCGAGGAGTCGTTGCGCGAAGTCGTCCGCGAGTTGGTCGGTGCGGGATTGCCCGTCCTGATGGCAACGCACGATCTCGAGCGCGCGTCGGACTGGTTCGATCGCCTGGTCGTGATCGACCGGCGCGTCATTGCGATCGGAACGCCCGACGAAGTTGCGCGCAGCGGCGCCTACGCGGCCATCCGCGAGCACACACACACGCACGGCCACATGCGCACGGACCGATGATCGAGCAGTTGGTCGCACCGTTCCATTATGCGTTCATGCAGCGCGCGTTCTTGACGGCAATTCTGGTCGGCGTTCTGTGCGCGACGATGGGAACGTATGTGATTTTGCGAAAACTGGCGTTTATCGGCGATGGCATTGCGCACGCCTCATTCGCGGGAATCGTGATCGCGTATCTGCGCGGTACGAACTTTTATCTCGGGGCGGGACTCGTTGCGGTCATCACGGCGCTCGGAATCGGCTTCGTGCACCGGCGCGGGAAGATCTCGCTCGACACGGCCATCGGCGTGCTTTTCACCGGGGCTTTCGCGTTCGGCATTTTCCTGATGAGCCGTCAGCGCACGTACTCGGTGGACTTACAGAGTTTCTTGTTCGGCGATATTCTTTCGGTCGGCCCGCAAGACGTGGTCATGATCGTCGCGCTCGCGCTTGTGGTCGGCATCGTGACGACGCTGCTTTTCCGCTCGCTTCTGTACACTTCATTCGATCCGGTGGTCGCGCAGGCGAGCGGGATGAACGCCAACGCGGTCGAGTATGTGCTGCTGGTCTTGATCGCGCTCACCATCATCATCTCACTGCAAGCGGTCGGCATCATTCTCGTGGCGGCGCTCCTGGTAACGCCGGCGGCAGCCGCATATCAATTGACCGATCGCTTTGCGCCGATGATGGCGCTTTCGGCGCTTTTCGGCGCACTGTGTGCGGTCGGCGGACTCTACCTGTCGTATTATTTGGCCAGCGCCAGCGGCGCGACGATCGTCTTGGTTGCGACCGTGCTCTTTTTCGCCTCGGTCGGCGGCAAACAAGTGCGCTTGGCTATCGCGCGGCGAACGTGAACGGCGCCGTGTAGATTGACGTACCGTCGTTGAACTGCAGCCACATCTTGTAAAGACCTTTCGTTAGCGGCGGCGCTCGCAGCGCATACTCGCAACAGATGCCTTGGTCGCTCGCGCCATCGATGTGCGTGTAGGTGAGCGATGATGTGTTGACGAGAAAAGCGTGCGCCCACACGACGTGATACGGAGCGACGCCGGACGAACGCGGATCGCGATTGATGTCGACGGTGAGCGACTGCGAACGCATCGCGGGCACGCGCGACTGATCGAGCGAGACGTCGTATGGACCCGCCCGCGCGCGGACCGACGGAGCTTTGACCGTCACCGTCAAGTTGTGCGGAGCTCCGGATTGCAGCACGAAGCGGAAAACCTGTTCGGGCCGGCCGGCCGGCTGCGATGCCACGTAGGCGTAATAGCGGTGGCCGCGCTCGAGCAGTACGGGAAGCCGGAAGATGCCGCTTTGCGACGGCTGCGGATGCAGATGCCCGAACGATTGAAAGTCGTCGCGCACGACGACCACGTGCAGCATCTCGCCTTCGGTCAGCGCGTAGCGCGTCAGCGGCGACTGCGAATGCAGCGGATATTGCACCAGCGATAAGGTCTGCGTGCCGAACGGCCCGTTCGTGAGCGAGAGGCGCGACACGATCTGCGCCTTTCCACCGGCGAGCGCAAACTGTCCGGTCTGTTGCACGATCGCCGCGCGCGCGACGTAAAACGTCAGCGCGCAGAGTGCGACTGCAACTACTCCCCGGATCGAACGACCTTCCATGTTTCCTTTCCTGTAGGCTCCAAGAAACCGGCAGCGGCCAAAGCGTCCAGCGCCTCGGTCAGCGCCGCTCGCTCGTTCTTATTGGGCATACCCGCCCAACGCATCGCCGTCTCACCCAACTGGATCTCGGCGCCTTCGCGGAGCAGCTCCCGAAGGAAACTCGCCGGCAATTTGACCCGCTCCATGCGGCGCGCCACGGGCTCGAGAGCGGCGTCGAAATCCGATTCAGCCATGCGTGGACGCATACGCTCCGTAGGCGACCTTTACCCCGCCGGGCTGCATCTCGGACCATGAGTTCTCGTCGACGACCGGCGGCGGTGGCGGCAGCGCGTGCCGGTTTTCCGACGCAAACGATTTAAGGACGCTTGCGACGGGCTTCTCGGTTCCGTCGTCGCGAATGATGCCGAAGGTCAGCTCGTGCGGCGCGCGATCGAAGGGCGGCGTTGTGCGCAGCGCTTTCGCGTAGTCGGCCCAGCACCACCAAAATGCTCCAAGCGCCCCACACCGGTGCAAACGATCGAGTACCGCATAAGCGTAGCTCGCCATTTCGTCTTCGCTCAAGCAGACGAACGCGCTGCCTTGAGGAGAGTCGTCCCGGGGGCAACCCGGGTTGCCGAACTCGTTGAAGAGCACGGCCTTGCCCGAAACCGACTGCATGAGCCGGCACAAGAACGGCACGACGTTCGGGTCGGTGCGGCCGCGCGCGAAATCCGCATAGACCGAATAGCCGTGCATCACCGAGCAGACCAGCGGCTTGCAAAAACCGGCGAAGCGAAAGTTGCGATCCTGCGTCAAATCTTCGGAATGATTTCCGGCGGTGACGCCGGCGTCGGAGGTTTCAATCAAGTCGCTCGTCAGCCGCGCGCACCATTCGTTGGCGATCTTCGGCGATGACGGGATGCGCAGGTTGCTGAACTCATTGCCGAGATCCCACATCAGAAGCGCGGGGTGGTTGCGGTAACGCGAACCGATCGTTTTGGCCAACAAACGTGACGCTTCCAAAATCGGTCCCGAATAGATATCACCGGCGCCCCACGGCAGCTCGCGCCCGCCGCTGAACGTTCGGAAGCGGCCCGCCGGCCGCGAGCGATCCAGCGCCCATTGCGGCAGCCAGTTCACGCCGCTCATGTGCCCGGTGAAAAGGCTCGGCATCGCTTGTAAGCGCGCATCGGCAAGCGCGTTCATCAGGGCATCGAGTCGCTTGAGCATCGAATCATCGACGCGATCGGGCGCTGGCTGAAACTCGTCCCAGCCGATGAAGAAGCGCACGACCTCGAGGCCCAGGCCCCGAATGCGCGCGAAATCTTCCCGCAGCTCGCCGAGATCGAACCGCCGCCACATGTACATCGCGCTGCGGCGAGGCCAATAGTTGATCCCGAGCAAAAACTCTGCCACGCTGCGGCTTTCTCCAAAAAGAGCGAGGGCGCTTTTGAAGGCGGCGCGAAGGCCGCCGCAGATGGCCGCTGCGAACGAACCCTTGGTCGGTATCATTATGGGCAGCACCTCCGATTTGGAGACGATGGCCGACGCCCGCGACACGCTGCAAGAGCTCGAGATTCCATTCGAGTTGAAAGTCGTTTCCGCGCACCGGACCCCGGATGAAATGTACGCGTATGCGGAAGGCGCGGAACGGCGCGGCGTGCGCGTGATTATCGCCGGCGCGGGCGGCGCCGCGCACTTGCCCGGCATGACGGCCGCCAAGACGCTGCTGCCGGTGATTGGCGTGCCGGTGCAGTCGCACGCACTTGGCGGAATCGACTCGCTGCTTTCGATCGCGCAGATGCCCAAAGGTGTTCCCGTCGCGGCGATGGCGATTGGAAATGCCACCAATGCGGCACTGCTCGCGGCGCGCATCCTCGCACTGAACGACGCCAAGCTCAAGGTGCGCTTGGAAGCGTTCGTGCGGCGCATGCACGATTCGGTCGTTTCCACCGAGTTGTGATTCGTACTATCGGCGTCATCGGCGGCGGACAGCTCGGCCGCATGTTTGCGCTCGACGCCAAGCGGATGGGGTACGACGTCATCACTCTCGACCCGCAGCCGCGCTCGCCATGCGGCCAGATCGCCGACGAACAGATCGTCGCCCCGTACGATGACTTCGATGCCATCGAACGCTTGGGCGCGCGTACCGATGTTGTGACCTACGAATTCGAAAACATTGCGATCGAGTCGGTCCGCCGTTTGGAAACTCGCGGATATGCCGTTGCGCCGAGCAGCCGCGTTCTGCAGATTACGCAGGACCGGATCGCCGAAAAAACCTTTGCTCGCGATTGCGGCGCGCCTGTTGCCGAGTTCGCGGAGGTTTCATCTCCCGGCGACATACGCAGCGCCGGCGAGCGAATCGGTTATCCGGCCGTACTGAAGACGGTCAGCGGCGGCTACGACGGCAAGGGTCAATGGCGCGTCACCGGCGAGAGCGAAGCGCTCGCGGCTTTAGCGGCAGCCGGCGGTTCGCGCCTAATCTTCGAACGCCTCATTCCGTTCGAGCGCGAGATCAGCGTCATCTGCACGCGGAGCGCCCGCGGCGAGATCGTTTCGTATCCGCCGGCGGAAAACGAGCACGACGCCGGCATTCTTTCACTCTCGCTCGTGCCGGCGCGCGTGTCACCCGCGCTCGCGCACAAAGCCCGCGAGGTTACCGAGCGTATCGCCGGCGCGCTGGAAATCGTGGGAACGTTTTGTGTCGAGTTCTTCGTCGCTGAAGGCGACCTACTGGTGAACGAAATCGCGCCGCGCCCGCACAACAGCGGGCACTACACGATCGATGCGACGCGCTGCTCGCAATACGAACAGCACGTGCGCGCCATCTGCGGCCTGCCGCTTTCGCCGCCCGAGCTGATCCGAAACGCGATCATGGTCAACATCCTCGGCGCAGGAACCGGCAACCAGCTGCAAGGCGTCGAGCAGCTGCTGAAAGATCCGTCGATCGTGCTGCACGTCTACGGCAAGCGGCACGCGCCTAACCGCCGGAAGATGGGGCATTTTACGATGTTGATCGACGGCCCGGTTACCGACCGCGACATCGCACGCGCACGCGCCGCGCGCGCGCTGCTGCACTGGGAAGAGACGGATCTTTCAGCGACCGCCTAGCGTGGGCTGAATCCTCGGTTTGGGCGGAATATCCGTAAAGGCCATCGGTCGGTCCCACCAATCGTGTTCGCGCCAACGCAACTGTTCCGCAGTCGGCTTTGGCGGGAGTTTTTGTTCCAGCGCGGTCGCATAGGCGTCCGCGTACCGGTCGATCATTCGCTCGACGGAAAACTGCGCTTCAACGCGTGCTCGGCACGCCTTCCGATCCAGCGCGGCAAGCTTCGGAACTTTTGCGAGCGCATCGTCCACGTTTTCGCATAAGAATCCGGTCACGCCGTCCACGACGATTTCGGGAACGGAGCCGAGTCGCGAGCCGAGCACCGGCGTTCCGCACGCCATGGCTTCCACCAACGTCAAACCAAAGCGCTCGGGTCGCGTGTTCATATGCACGAGCCCGAGTGCGTTGCTTAAAAGCTCGTTACGCCCCTCGCGTTGCACTTCTCCCAAGAACTGAATCTGCTCGCCGTCGATGTGCGGTGCGATCTCATCGTGAAAGTATCGCTCGTCCTGGGGAATCGCCGCAATTTTCAGCTGCTTGCCGCTGCGCTTAGCGATCTCGATTGCTAAGTGCGCGCCTTTTTCGGGGTGAAAGCGCCCGAGAAAGACCAGATACTCGCCGGGCTTTTCGTTGAAGGTAAAACCGGCCGGATCGATCCCGTTGTAGGTTGTCGCCAAGTAGTGCAAGCCCGGATCGCGATCGGCGTCGCTGATCGAGCAGAAGAAACTGCGCCACGCACATGCGTAGTAGGCCGCCAGAATCTGCGGAGTCGAAAACCCGTGAATCGTGGTGACGAGCGGCGGAGCTTTCATGCCGAGTGCGTAGGTCATCGGTTTCCAGTCGAGATTGTTGTGGATGAGGTCGAAGTCGCCCGCACGTTCGAAGAGCCGCGCCATGTGCAGAGTCGAAAAAACTTCGCCGTTCAGATTCGGATCTTCGCCGATGCCGCAAGGTACGACCGATTCGAGCTTGCCTTCAAAGGCGGAGTTTCCGGTGGCGAACAGCGTGACATCGGCGCCGCGCCGGCGCATTCCGTCGGCGATGTTGAAAGCCACTTGCTCCCACGGGCCGTAGCCGGGCGGCGGCGTAGGCCACGTGATCGGCGCGAGAACCGCGAGTCGGAGCCCGGAGAGATTCATGCGCCGGCGCGGATGCCGGCTTTGAATACTTCGCGCGGCGCGCGGAGCGCGGTCAGATCCTTGCCTGCGTCGCGATCGAGCAAAAGCAGATCGGCGGGCTCGCCGGCTTCCAGCACGCCGCGATGCAGGCCGATGAGTTCGGCAGCGGTCGCCGTCGCCGCATGCAAGGCCTGCTGCGCGCTCATGCCGAGGAGCTTTTGCATGAGGATCACTTCTTCGGCGTACTTGTCGTGATAGTTGAAAGGCGTGCCGGCGTCCGAACCGCCCGCGATCTTCACGCCCGCTTCGAATGCGCGGCGGATGTTGCGCAACATATGTTCGCTGACTTCGCGCGCCTTGCGAACGACATACTCTGGCTGCCCGCCCTTTTCAGCGTGCTCCATGATACAGGTTGGGGCGGTCAAGGTCGGCACGAGATAGGCTCCGGTGCTGGCGAAAAGTTCGAGCGCTTCATCGTCGAGCATATGCCCGTGTTCGATCGAATCGACGCCGGCGCGCAGCGCGTCTTTTATGCCTTGCGTCCCGATCGCGTGCGCGGCGACGCGCATCTGGTGGCGGTGCGCCTCTTCGCAAGCCGCGCGCATCTCCTCTTCGAGCAGCTGCGCCAAGCCGGGAACCGCGCCTTTGGTCAGCACGCCACCCGTTGCGATCAATTTGATGCAGTCGGCGCCGGCCTTGCGCTGCTCGCGCACGGCCTTGCGCGCGTCCCACGGCCCGTCGACTTCGCGACCGATGAACCAGCCATGGCCGCCGGTCATGCACAAAATGAAGCCGGCCGCCGAAATGCGCGGGCCGGCGATGCGCCCTTCGTTGACGGCGTCGCGAATGCGAATCGCAATCGCCTCGGAACCTCCCGGCTCGCGAATCGTCGTCACGCCGGCGCGCAAGGATTTCTGCGCGTTTTCGACCGCGTGCAGCATGCGCTCGAGCGGCGGCATGGCCAGGATCGCCGACATCGGATCGGGTTCGCCGCTCATCTCCAAATGCGCGTGCGCGTTCACCAAACCCGGCGTAACGCACGCGGCTTCGTAATCGCACTTGCCGCCGGCATCGCGGAACTCGCGCACGACGCCGTCTTCGATTAGAAGGTCGACGTTTTTACGCGGCGCGTCCAGCGACCCGTCGTAGAGAATGCCGGCGCGTACGATCACGGTGCAGCCTGTCCTGAGCCTGGTCGAAGGGCCCTTTCCAAGGCTTGAAACGCTTTGCTGGTGAGTTCGTGTCCGAGCACGCCGCCGATGAATCGCGACGCTGCGCGTATTTTGTCGAGGCTTACGCCCGTTTCAATTCCCATGCCGTGCAACATATAGAGCAGATCCTCCGTGCCGAGATTTCCAGTGGCGCCGGGCGCGTAGGGACAGCCGCCGAGCCCGCCGCTACTCGAGTCGAAGATGGCGATGCCGTGCTGCAGCGCCGCGTAAACGTTTGCGAGCGCGGTTCCGCGCGTGTCGTGGAAATGAAACGCAATCTTATCGGTCGCGCACTCGCGCAGCAGCCGCGGTACCAACTCGTCGACCTGACTCGGGACTCCGACGCCGATCGTATCGCCGATCGAGACTTCGTCGCAGCCGAGATCGAACAACTTGCGTGTCACGTCCACTACGACCGCCGGCAAGACCGCGTCGCCGAAGGGCGAGCCGAAAGCCGTCGAGACGTAGCCGCGAACCCAGAAGGCATTCTCTTTGGCGTTGCGCACGACGTCGCGAAACGTTTCGATAGACTCGTCGATCGTCATGTTGATGTTGCGTTTGGTGAACTCTTCTGAGGCTGCCGTAAATACCGCGATCGCGTCGGCGCCGGCTTCCTTCGCGCGTTCGAGGCCGCGCACGTTGGGCGTGAGCACCGGATAGCGCACGCCCGGTTTCTTGCGTATGCGCTTGTAGACTTCGGCGGCGTCGGCTAGCTTGGGAATCGCTTTCGGACTCACAAACGACGTCGCTTCGATCATCGTCAAGCCTGTTTCGCTTAAGAGATCGATGTAGCGCACCTTGTCGTCAGTGGAGACGACCGCGTGCTCGTTCTGCAGGCCGTCGCGCGCGCCCATTTCGCAGACGCGCACGAATTGAGGAATGCTCATTTCCAGCTTGGCGGACGCCGCTCGAGAAATGCGCGCAAGCCTTCTTGTCCCTCGTCCGATACGCGCTGCGCCGCGGTCGCCTCGGCCGTAAGTTCGAGCGTCTCGTCATACGGCGTTTCGCGCACGCGCGGAATCAATTTTTTCACCGCCGCAATCGCGCTGGGGCCTGCGCTCAAAATTTCGTTGATCACGCGCTCGATGGCGACGTCGAGCCTGTCGCCGACGACGACTTCGTGCACGAGCCCGATTGACTGCGCACGTTTTGCATCAAAGCGTTCGCCGGTTAGGAAGAGCGCACGCGCATGCGATGCGCCGATCTTTGCGAGAACGAACGGCGAGATGACCGCGGGCGTAATGCCGAGCTTGACTTCGGTAAATCCGAAAACGGTATCGGAAGCCGCAATCGCGATGTCGCAAACGGCCGCCAGCCCTGCGCCGCCGCCGAGCGCCGCGCCATGGATTTTTGCAACGACCGGTTTCGAGCAGCCGTCAATGGCGCGGAACATTGCGGAAAGCGCGCGCCCACCCGCGACGTTGTCTTCGCGCGAGAGCTCCAGTGATTCGCGCATCATCGCCACGTCGGCGCCGCCGCAGAACACCTTGCCTTCCCCCGAGAGCACGACCGCCCGCACGGCCGGATCTGCGGAAAGACGCTCGAAGGTGGAACGCAGCTGCTCGATCAAATCGCTATCGAGTGCGTTGCGAACATCGGGCCGATTCAGCCGGACCTGCGCGACGGGGCCGCCGGCGTCACAGCGAAGGACTTCGGGCATGCGCATCGGCTTCTCGCTCTCATCCGTCGCGGCCTCGCCTGCGTTAATACCGTAAGGAATGCAAACCGGGAAAGTGGTCTACCGGCACTCCGTCGTCACGCGCTTGACGCATTGGCTTTTTTTTATCGCTTTTTTGGCCTTGGTCAGCAGCGGACTGCAGATCTTCAATGCGGCGCCGTACCTGGACGCGTCGGATAAAACCGACCCCGCGCGCCGCGTTCTGCAGATCTATGCGCCCGCGGACAACGTCGGAAGCACCGTCATTTTCGGCCACGCGTTTAACACCACGGGCTGGCTGGGATGGACCGATGACGGAATGGGCGGGACAACCGGGCGCGCATTTCCCGGCTGGATCACGATTCCGTCGTACCAAGACCTTGCAGACGGCCGGACGTGGCATCTCTTTTTCGCTTGGGTCATGGTGTTTTGCGGCATTGCGTATGTGATCTGGGGAATATCCCGGCACGATCTTCGCGAACTCGTCCTCCGGCCATCGGATGTTCCCAAGCTGTTGCCCATGCAGCTCTATTACTTGCGCTTGCGCAAAGAGCCGCCGCTTCACGGAAAGTACAATCCGCTGCAAAAACTCGCCTATACGCTCGTGCTGTTCGTCTTTGCTCCGCTCATCGTCTTGAGCGGATTGGCGCTCTCGCCCAGCTTCGACGCAACCTTTCCATGGGTCACCGTACTGTTCGGCGGCCGCCAGTTCGCGCGCTTATGGCACTTCGTGCTGATGGTTGCGCTCTGCGGCTTTTTTGCGATGCACGTGATCCTCGTGGCGATGACAGGGCTGCGCAATCACATCACGTCGATGATCACCGGGCGCTATAAGCTGGGCGCGCATGACGGGGTCGGCATATGAAACGCAAACTGTTCATCGCCACGAGCCTTTCGGCCGCGCTGGCCGGCTGCGGCGCGATCGGCACGAAACTCGCCGAAAACGATCGAATACGCTCCATCCTGGGTGCGGGCGAAACGCTCGATCTCGCCCTGATCGGGACGCGGGGCTTGGTGCGGGAGTATGCCGCGAGCGACATTTCGGCACAGTTTCCGATTAATTCGTTCGATACGCCGGTGGACGCCGTGTACACGCATTTGATCCGCAATGCGTTCGCTTCGTTTCGTCTCGTCGTGGACGGCATGGTCGATCGGCCGCTCTCGCTTTCGCTCGCGCAGTTGAACGCGATGCCGCAAACTACGCAAATTACGCGCCACGACTGCGTCGAAGGCTGGAGCGCGGTCGCACAGTGGAGCGGCGTGGCGCTGCGCGACATCATTGCAGCGGCGCGGCCGCGCAAGGGAGCTGGTTTCGTCGTCTTTCACACGTTCGACCGCGACGCCAACGGCGTGCCGTACTATGAGAGCCTCGATTTTTCGCAGGCGCTGCACCCGCAAACGCTCCTGGCGCTGCGTCAGAACGGCGCGCCGATCGCGCCCGACCGCGGTGCGCCCGTCCGCCTGAAGATCCCGACGCAGCTCGGTTACAAGAGCGCGAAATGGGTGCGTCATATTGCAGTGGTTCCGTCGCTCGCGCACCTATTCGCCGGCAAGGGCGGCTATTGGGAGGACCAGGGCTACCAGTGGTTCGCCGGTATCTAATGCTGCCTTAAGGGAGCACCCGAACGGCTGGTTGAACCCCCGCGTTCTACCTCTCGGAAGGAGTCTTTTTTGATGAAGCTAGTTCTCTCCGGGCTTTCCTTGGTGTTGCTGACGGCATGCGCGAGCGCGAGCGCCGCGATGCAGTCGCCGAAATTTAATAATCCGCCGCCGGGCGCGACCGTCCAAGACGTCGTCGTCTATCTTTCGGGCGAAGGCATGAGTTCGCAATGGCACGTCGTCTCGAGCCGCGTAGCCGTTGGCAAGCAAAATGGTACACAGGCCGCCTATCAGTGGTACGTCTCGATCTACGCGCCGGTCGGAAACGGCTGGAATCTCAAGTATAGGTCGCCGGGCGGCGGCACGACGTTGCTTTCGAAAGTGACGAAGGCGCGCGGCGCGCAGCTCTACTTCCCAATGCAGTCGGTAAAGATCGTGGGAGGCGCCGAACTCGAACAGGCGGCCGTGCAAGACGCCGTCGTCCAAATACACGAATCGGCGGCCGACTGCGGGTCGTCAACGGTCGCGATCATCGGCCTTACAAAGAACTTTCAGCCGACGATTCGCACGACGGTCGAAAACGGCTGCGACCTGCAAGCTTCGATCGTGAAATACGGTCAGATGCAAGCGGTTCAGCTGATCGGTCCGTACTACGGGCCGAAAGCCGCAATGTGCTGCCCGACCAAAAACAAGGCTACAGCAAAGCTCACGTACTCCGGCCAAATTCGCGGCTGGAACGTGACCCCGAACTACTTCAAACTGAAGTAAGGCGCACTAGTCCGTCGATCGATCGATGAGATCCATCAACGATCGATCGGCGGGCATCCGCTCAAGGCCGCGCGGATAGTCACCGCCGGCGTGCTCGGCCGTGAAGCGTTTCGAGATCGCGGCCAGATATTCAAAGTTTTCCCAGAGCTGCGGCGAGGTTTGCTCGCGCACGAACGTCGTCACCGGGGCAAGAGCTTGCCAGTTACGCAAGACGACGTATGACCAAGCATCGCAGGCGATGTCGCGATCGATGATTCCTCGCTTGACGAATAATCCGAGGCTTTCGAAAAAGTTCGCAACCGTGCCGATTGCTTGGTACTCGTCGACAAATGGCAACTGGGCGATTTTACGCGCTTCGTTCGCATCCGTCAGCCTTTTTGGCAGTTCGAATGAAACGAATGTCTGCGCCTCGCGAAACTCCGGCGACTCCAAGGTCTCGCGGCATTCAGTCAGCGCGACGATTTGGTTGCTGCCACGCATATGGCGCAACTGCAGTAGAGCTGCTACCGCCGAGGCGGCAATGACGAGAAACGTACCAAGCGTTCCGATCGCGGTCAGCCACTCAGGAGACATCAGTGGTAATTTCTCTCCGGCACTTCGGGCCACCGCTGCGCCGGGGCCATGCGTCTTGTACCCTTCGGAAATGCGCCGTTCGGGTGCAGTTTGCGAAAATCGTCGCACACGACGGCGAGATATTCAAAATTCTCCCAGAGCGCCGGCTGATCGGAGATGATGCGCCGGTTTGTGATGATCGGGGAAAGGGCGTTCCAGTTGCCGACAATTACTCCACCCCACAGATCCGCGGCAATGTGGCGGTTGATGATGCGGTTCTTCACCAGCGTGCCGACATGTTCGAAGAAATTTGCCAGCGTCCTCAGCCTTTGATATTCGGCGGGGAATTGACTCTGCGCGAGGGCGTGTCGAACCTCAGGATCAGTTAGGCGTTGCGGAAGCTCGCGAACAAACAAGATTGTTTTCTGAAACGAGGGAGATTCGATCGTCTCGCGCACCTCGTTCAGCGCCACAATCTGGTTGCCGGCTCGCATGTGCCGGAGCTGAAGCAGTGCGGCCATCGCCGACGCTGCAATGACGACGAACGTGCCGAGCGTTCCAATCGCAGTGAGCCACTCAGGTGACGTGGCTGTCTCCGATGAAATCCAGCAGCGAATTGTCCTGCGGCATGCGTCTCTTGCCGGCAGGGAAGCTGCCACCGGGATGCGCTCGCAAATAGTCATCCGACAGCACGGCCATATACTCGAAATTCTCCCAAAGCGCGGGCACGCCGATCTTTTGCCGTACGTATGTAATGACCGGCGCTAAGGCCGTCCAATTGCGGACGACGCTGTAGCACCAGAAGTCGCACGCGAGCTCCTGGTCGATGATCCCGTTCTTTACGAACATCCCCATGCTCTCAAAGAAATTGGCGACCGTTCCGATTTGCTTATACTCCCCGGTGAAGGGGATCTGAGAAATTTTCGCGCGCTCGCCCGCATCATTCAAGCGCTTGGGCAGCTCGAAAGAGACGAAGTTTTGCGCTTCTCCGAACTCCGGCGATTCGAGCGTTTCGCGGCATTCAGTCAGCGCGACGATTTGGTTGCTGCCGCGCATGTGGCGCAGTTGAAACAGCGCCGCCGCGGCCGACGCCGCGATGACGACAAATGTTCCAAGCGTTCCGATCGCGGTCAGCCACTCAGGCGACATCGCTACATCCTGAAGATGCCGAAATGCGTTTCGGCAAGCGGCGCGTTTGCGGCGGCTTCCAACCCCACTGCCAGAACTTTTCGCGTCTCCAGCGGATCGATGATGCCGTCGTCCCACAAACGCGCGGTCGAATAGTACGGGCTGCCTTCATGATCGTACTTGGCAAGGATCGGTTCTTCGATCTTCGCTTTTTCGGCCGCGGTGATGTCGCCCTTAACGGTCGAGAGCACGCTGGCGGCTTGCTGCCCGCCCATCACGGAAATTCTCGCGTTCGGCCACATCCACAGCTGACGCGGAGAGTAAGCGCGCCCGCACATGCCGTAATTGCCGGCGCCGAAGCTGCCGCCGATGATGACGGTGAACTTCGGCACCTCGGCGCAAGCGACGGCCATCACGAGTTTGGCGCCGTCTTTGGCGATGCCGCGATTCTCGTACTCCCGGCCGACCATGAAGCCCGTAATGTTCTGTAAGAACAGCAGCGGCGTACCGCGCTGCACGCACAGTTCGATGAAGTGCGTGCCCTTGAACGAGCTCTCGCTGAACAGGATGCCGTTGTTGGCGAGGATGCCGATGGGATGCCCCTCGATCCGGGCGAATCCGGTGACGAGCGTCTTGCCGTAGCGAGCTTTGAACTCGTGAAAGTCCGAGCCGTCAACGAGCCGCGCGATAACTTCGCGAACGTCGTAGCCGACGCGGTTGTCGGACGGAACCACGCCGTACAACTCTTTCGGATCGTACTTGGGCGGTTCGGGTTTGGACGCATCCCACTGCCGCGGAAGCTCGCGGTGGAGATTTGAAACTACCGAACGCACGATCGCGAGCGCGTGCGGATCGTCCTCGGCAAAGTGATCGGCGACTCCGGATAATCGCGTATGGACGTCGGCTCCGCCCAGATCTTCGGCGGTGACGATCTCACCGGTCGCCGCTTTCACCAGCGGCGGACCGCCGAGAAAGATCGTGCCGTTGTCTTTGACGATTACCGTTTCGTCCGACATGGCGGGCACGTAGGCGCCGCCGGCGGTGCAAGAACCCATGACGGCGGCGATTTGGGGAATGCGCTTTCCCGACATGCGCGCTTGATTATAGAAGATGCGCCCGAAATGATCGCGGTCGGGAAATACTTCGGCCTGCAGCGGCAGAAACGCACCGCCCGAGTCGACGAGGTAGATGCACGGGAGATGGTTTTGTTCGGCGATTTCTTGCGCGCGTAGATGTTTCTTTACCGTCATCGGGTAGTATGTGCCGCCCTTGACGGTTGCGTCGTTGGCGACGATCACGCAGTGCTGGCCCTCGACGATGCCGATTCCCGTGACGATTCCGGCCGACGGCGCGTCGCCGTCGTACATCTCATGGGCCGCCAGTGCCGAGAGTTCCAAGAAGAACGATCCCGGATCGATCAGTGCATCGACGCGTTCGCGCGCGGTCAATTTCTTACGCTTGCGATGCCGCTCGGTCGATTCGGGGCCGCCTCCCGATCGCGCGGCCGCCAGCGCCTCGCGCAGCTGAGCGGTCAAGCGAGTCATGTTTTCGAAATTGCGCTTATACGTGTCGGTCTGAAGATTCAGCCGAGTCTGGAGGACAGCCATTCGAGCGCGTTTTCGTTAAGCGCGGATTAACCCCGTTTCCAAGCAACCTTTAACCCCGTTGCGGCACCCATCCGCTACAATGTGGGTGATATGGCCACCGCGTTAACACCCCGTACCGACGTCGCCGGCATCTACCGGCCAGCGGGTCACCTCGACGCCGCGATCGCGCTCGCTCCTTATAAAGGAGTGTGGGACGCCCGGTTGGCGGCGCATCTGCTGCGCCGCGCCGGATTCGGTTCGTCGCCCGATGAGGCTGCGAAATATGGCAGCATGAGCGTTCATGCCGCCGTCGATTCGTTGATCGATTTTCCGTCCACCGACGCGTTGCCCGCGCCGGACGACCTGTACGATCCGCGCACGACGCTGATGCAGTACCTTCAGAACGGCATGCGTCCCGGTATGGCGGACGACATGACCAAACGCAAGATCGGGCAACAAGTGCGCCAGCAGGAACGGCAGTCGATCATCTCGCTGCAGCGCTGGTGGCTGAACCGCATGCTCGTTACGCCTGCGCCGCTGCAAGAGAAGATGGCCCTCTATTTCCACGGACACTTTACGTCGGCGGCGATTCAAAAGGGCGTTACGCCCGTCATGGTCTACAATCAGAACCAACTTTTTCGCAATAATGCGCTGGGAAATCTGCGCGAATTGACATGGCAGGTTTCTATCGATCCTGCGATGATGATCTACCTGGATAACGCGCGCAGCGATCCGCAGCATCCCAACGAAAACTACGCTCGCGAGTTGATGGAGCTCTTCACACTGGGCGTTGGAAACTATAGCGAGCAGGACGTTCGCGAATCCGCGCGCGCCTGGACCGGATGGGTCCTCCGCCCCCGCATCGGCACCGTGCAGTTCGTTCCGTTCCGGCATGACAGCGGAAGCAAGACGTTCCTCGGGCAGACGGGCAACTGGGCCGGACGCGACATCGTTGATATCATCTTCAAGCAGCCGGCCAGCGCGAGTTTCTTCGCGAACAGCTTGCTGAACTTTTTTGTCTACAACAGCCCCGAGCCGCAGCTCGTGGAAGCCGTCGCCAACCTGATCCGCAAGAACGACTTCAACCTCAAGCCGGTCATGTCGACGCTGCTTCGCAGCAACGTGTTCTACTCGAGCCGCGCGTACCGCGCGCTCGTGAAGAGCCCGGTCGAATTTACGATCGGCACCTACAAAGCGCTCGGCGCAAATCAGGTCGACGATAGCGCGCAGCGCGCGCTGCTCCAAATGGGACAGGTGCTGTTCTATCCGCCCAATGTCGCGGGCTGGCCGGGCGGCGCCAATTGGCTGACGAGTCAAACCGTCATCGCGCGCGAGAACTTCCTGGCTTCGATCGTGAACTCGCCGATGATGGACGGCGTGGATTGGATGCAGAAGCTGCCGGTGAAAGCGCCGCAGGCCGCAAAGGAATTGGTCGCGACCGTTCTGGTCGGGGACGCCTCCGAGCAGGGCGTCGCGCAGTTGACCGATTATCTCAACGGCGCCGGGACGTCCGCTCTCGGTATGCTCTCGGGCGAAAACTATCCGGAACGCATTCGCGGAGCCGCCTACTTAACGATGGCGATGCCGGCCTACCAGCTGAACTGAGGGCCCTTCGACTTACTCAGGATGACAGGAGTAAAATGAAACGCAGTAACTTTTTGGCCGGAACGCTCAGCGGACTCGCAGTCGTCGCGAACACGCAGCACGTTTTCGCGCAAGCGCTGGCGCAATCGCCGCTTCCGGGACTGCCGGGTGCCGCGAACCGCTGCCTGGTGCTGATCAATCTGCAAGGCGGAAACGACGGCTTGAACTGCGTGGTGCCGCACGGAGACGCACAGTACTATCAATTGCGCCCAACGATCGGCGTTTCGCGCAACGACGTGCTTTCCATCAACGACAAAATCGGCTTCAATCCCACCCTGCGTTCGTTCAAAGCGATGTACGACAAAGGCATGGTTGCGGTGGTGCAGAGCGTCGGATACCCGAATCCGGACCACTCGCACTTCCGCTCGACCGAAATCTGGCAGACGGCCGCCCCGGACAAGTACGAACACACCGGCTGGCTCGGCCGCTATTTGGACGAGGCCAATCTTCCCAAGGACAACCTGTTCAACGGCGTGGCGCTCGCGCAAGTGCTTCCGGAAGTCATGGTAGCCGGCAAAACGGACGTGCCGGCCATCGCGCAGATCAACGGCTACGGCTTGATCAGCGACCGCAACAATTCCGCGAGCATGGCCTACACCAAGCTCGTCAGCGACAATCGTCTTCCGTTTAGTTCGCCGTATCTCGCGCATGTGGCCGAGATCGAGGACCACGCACAGAAGGGTTCGCAGGAGCTGCCCAAGCTGATCGCCGGTTACAAACCCGCCGGGGCCTATCCGGCCACGCCGCTAGGCCGCAGCCTCGCGCTGGCCGCGCAAATCGTCGGCAGCAACATAGGAACGCGCGTTCTCTACGTGCAGCATGGTTCGTTCGACACGCACGTTGGACAGAAAGCGACGCAAGATCGCTTACTCGGTGAGTTTTCGGACGCGATCAAAGCGTTCTACGATGACTTGGCCGCGCACGGTAACGACAATCGCGTGCTGACGATGACGTTCTCCGAATTCGGCCGGCGCATCGCGGAAAACGCGAGCCGCGGCACCGACCACGGCGAAGCTTCACCGCTCTTTCTGATCGGCGGCGGCGTCAAAGGCGGAATCTATGGCGCCTATCCGGACCTTTCCCAAACGAACATGGGCAACCTGAAGTTCGACACGGATTTCCGCAGTGTTTATGCGACCGTGCTCGAGCGGTGGCTGGGACGCCCGTCCGCGCCGATTCTGCAAGGTCAGTTCGCAACGATCTCTGCGCTCGGCTAGTTACCGCGGCCGAATGTCATCGTGACCCTGCGGCGAATCCGTCGCTGGTGATCGAGATCCTCTTTCTGGGAACCGGCGGCGCACGCTTCGTGGTTGCGCGGCAGATTCGCGCGTCCGGGGGCATGTGGATGCGTTTCGGAAAGACGGAGATTCACGTCGACCCCGGACCGGGTGCATTGGTTCGCGCTTTGTCGCACGTGCCGCCTTGTAATCCACGCGAACTGGAAGCGATCGTTCTTTCGCACAAACATCTCGACCATTCCAACGACGTCAACGTGATGATCGAGGCGATGACCTCCGGCGGCTTTAACCGTCGCGGCACCGTTCTGGCGCCCCTCGACGCACTCGAAGGCGAGCACGTCGTGCTGCCTTACGCGCAGAAATTCGTCGAACGGATCGAAGTATTGCGCGAACGTCACGGGCCCTACCGCATCGGCGAGGTCGAACTCTTCACGTCGATCCGGCATATGCACGCGGTCGAAACGTACGGATTGCACTTCCGCCACGAAGGCCGCACCGTTTCCTACTTGCCGTGCGGGAAGTTCTTCGAGGCGTTGATCGACGACTATCGCGCGCACAAGCCCGACGTGCTGGTCGTCAACGTTCTCCGCTATCGCGACACTATGGACGTCGACCATCTGACGTTCGACCAGGCGCGCGAGGTAATCAAGGGCGTGCGGCCGCGCGTTGCCGTTATGCAGCACTTTGGAACGAAAATGCTCGAGCAGGATCCGCCGCGGCTGGCGCGTGCCTTGGAACGCGAGCTCGGCATGCGCGTGATCGCCGCGTACGACGGGATGCTGCTCGACGCCGATACGGAATTGGCCGCGCTTGCCGGTTGAGATTTCTCGCGTCGAACCTGGCGAGGTCGAAACGTTCTTGCGCGACAACGAGCGTGAAGCGCTGAAGACGCTCTTCAATTTTAGCGTCGTGTGGCACGAGCAGCGTCACGATTTTGCCGCACTCGACGGAGAAGAGGTTGTGGGAATCGCCACGATCCGGATCGCCGCGTCGCTCGCGCACGTCGAGCAAGTTATCGTGCTGCCCGAGCGCAGGCTCGCCGGCGCCGGCAGATCGCTGCTCGATCGGGCCGCCGAGGTCGCCAACTATTACAACTGCCACAAGATGAGCGCGTTTGTTCCCGCGCGCAGCTCCGCCCAGAAGTTTTTAGAGCGTTGCGGTTACAAAGAAGAAGCCGTGTTGCCGCAGCATACCTTTAAGCTCGATGTCGCTGCGATGCGAAAATTTTTACTGTAAGTTAGTGAATGCCGCCGCGCGGAATCTTCGGGGGCGGACGCCGTTGCGCGAATCCGGCCAGCGGGCGCCATTCGGCCGGCAGCCGCTGCTGCGAACGTAGCGTTCCCCTGTAAAGAAAGATCGCCCCGTGCGACGAGCTCGCGGTCACGACGGCGCGTCCCTTCCCGATCTGAGCGTCCGTCTGACCTGCGCGCACGCCGGAGCCGCCGACGATCGAGTAGATTCTTCCGACCGAACTGTGCGCGCCGACCTGCGCGTCCCGGCCGATTCCGATCGCGACGTCGCCGTACACGGTTTCGAAACGCGCGAGCCCCGGCTGAAAAGCCCCGCCGTCGTAGACGATCGTTCCGCCGACGCTGGAGACTTGGATCTGCCGCGAGTGACAATTTCGAAACACGATGTTCCCGATCGCTGTGCGGGCGCGGATGCGGTCGAACTGCGAGCCGGAGACCAGTAGCGGTCCGCGCGCGACTTGCGCGAAACCGGTGCCGGCTACGTTGCGCAGGCGCATACCGCCGTTATGGAGCAGCAGCGTGAACGTGCCGCGATAATCTTGCACGTCGATACCGCCGCGCTGAACGCTGGCGAGCAGCAGCGCCGTTCCGGCCGGAAGCGTGACCATCACATCGGCATCGAGCGCTTGAACGAAGATGCCTTGATGCGGCGCGCCCGAGAGCGGCGACAACGTGAACTCTTCTTGCGGAAGCGTAATGGGTCCGGCGGGATCGAAGACCGACGTTGCAAAGATCGTAATGCTTCCGGTCAGCGCGCGTGCGACCGCTTCGGGTCTGAAGTCCCGGGCGCTGACGGGCTGCTGCGAGCTGACCTGCACGTCGGTTCTATTCCACGTGCGAATTGTGAGCGTGCCGCTGCGCATCATCACGCGCACGACCGGCGCATCGCCCGCGGGCAACACGATTGGGGTTTGCGCCTGCGCGGCGGACAGGCTTGCGCCCGCAAGGCCGCACATGAAAACGAGGAGCACGGCTCCTCGTCCCCGGAGACGATCCATCACCTTACCATTGTACGGCGCGCGCCGTTTCTAACATGAGAATACTATGAGATGCGCGGAAATGACGCGCGAAAGAGCGCGCCGCCGGACGCCGCCCGGACCGCTTCCACGTTTCCGTCGTGTACTCGCGTGATCGAACGCACGATGGCCAAACCCAATCCGGTCCCGGGAATAGCGCGACTGCGCGACTTGTCCGTGCGGTAGAAGCGGTCGAAAACCAATGCGAGATCGCGCTGATCGATGCCGGGGCCGGTGTCTTCGACTTCGACAAGGGCCTGACTGCCCTCCGAGCGGACGCGCACTTCGATACGGCCCTTTTCCGTAAACTTGATTGCGTTGTCGATCAAGTTGCTGAACAGCTGCCGGATCAGCGAAGCGTCGCCGAGCACGAGCGGATCGCTCTCCGCGCGAAACGCTAACTCCAGGCCCTTTTCTTCAGCGCGCGGCCGCGCGGCCGCGACCGCTTCCGCGCCCAGCGCACTTATCGACACGGGCTCTTTGGGAATCGCCTCGCCCGAATCGGCGCGTGCCAGCGTGAGCATGCCGGCGACCATGCCGGCCAGCGAAGCGCTCTCATGCGCTATCGTTTCTAAACTTTCTCGGCGGATGTTTTCGTCACGGTCGCCCCAGCGCGCCAGCATTTGCGCGTTTGCGTTGATCGAGGTCAGCGGCGTTTTCAACTCGTGCGAAGCGTCGGAGATGAACTGGCGCTCCCGTGCGAACGATTCTTCCAAACGCGCGAGCAAATCGTCGAACGTCGCCGCGAGTCTGCCGATTTCGTCGGGGCGATTTTTCCAGCGCAGCCGCCGGTTGAGGCGATCGGAGCCGATTTCTCGCATCGCCAGCGCGAGCTGATTGATGGGATTGGTGGCCTGCGACGCCAGCACGAGCGAAAGCGCGACGACGGCGATTACGGTTGCGATGAGGATGCCGGCGATCGTCTGGCGTGTTTCGCCGAATGCGCGGTTGAGCTGATCGAGCGGTTCGCCCACGCGCACGACAAGTGCGGTGCGCCCGCTTGCCAAGAGTTCGTTTTGGATAAGGAAAGGCGTTCCGTGCAGATCCGCGTTCTGCGATGCGGCCGGTTTGGCTCGCGTGAGTTTCGGAGTGGCCGGAAACTGGCCCGTTCCAAGGTTGAAGCTCTTGGACAGCACGTGCCCGGCCGGGTCGTCGATTTCGATGAACGTGCCGGCCGACGCCCAGCGCGCGAGATTGTCGGCATTTTCCAACAACAGCAGCGAGTCGCCGCTGGTATCCTGAATGGAGAACTGATCGGGCGGCGGCAGCGCGACGCGCTTGATGTCCTGCATTGTGAGTGCCAGATGCGCTTGCGCTTGACCGTAGAGAATTTGCTCGAACCGCAGCGAGATGATCAGCCCAAGGGCGAGGATGGCGGCGATCAGGAGCAGGGCGTACCAGGCGGCGATCCGCCACCTTAGCGAGTTCACTAGTCTTTGATGGTGTAGCCGACTCCGCGCACGGTCGTGATGAGTTTATCGTCGAATCCGTCGTCAATTTTTCCGCGCAGGTAGCGAATGTACACGTCGATCAGATTCGAGTCGCCCAGGAAATCGCTTCCCCAAACGCCGTTGAAGAGTTCGTCCCGCGAATGCACTTTGTTGCGGTGGAGCAAGAGGTACTCCAGCAGCGCGTACTCTTTGGCGGTCAGGTTCACCGTCTGTCCGCCGCGCTGCACTTCGTGCCGGTCGCGATCCATCAACAGATTGCGGTAGACGATCACGTTGCTGGCCGGCTGTTTGTCGCGCAGGCGGGCGCGCACGCGCGCCAGCAGTTCCTCGGTTGAAAACGGTTTGATCATGTAGTCGTCGGCGCCCATGTCGAGGCCGGCCACACGCTCGGGAACGCGATCTTTGGCGGTCAGCATGATGATCGGCACGCGGCTCTTCGCGCGCACGCGGCGGCAGACTTCGAGTCCATCCATCTTGGGCAGCATCAGATCGAGCACCACGAGATCCGGTTCCTTGAGCGCGCGTTCCAAACCGGAAAGACCGTCCTGCGCGCTCTCGACTTCGTAGCCCTCGTGTTCGAGCTCGAGTTGGAGGACGCGGCTGATCGCTTTGTCGTCCTCGATCACTAAGACGCGAAACGGCTTATTAACGGCGCACCCCCGACTTTGAGGGAACGATAACCGGACTCAAGTGCGAGAGCCACACTGCCGCCGCGCCGCCGACCGCGATCCACAGAACCGTTGAAGGCTGCGACACGACGTAGAGGATGACGTCGCCGATCGAGTTGAGCGTGGAAATTACCGGCGTGAATCCTTCGCGCAGTACGAGCACCATGAGCCAGGCGATAGCGGCCAGACATCCGCCGATCAGCCACACTTCCCACGTTTTAATCGCCGGGAGCGCGTGACGGTGATAGACCGTGTGCGCGAGAATCGACGCCCGCATTCCGTCCGGAGTTTCCTCCAGCGGAAGATTGAAGAGGGCCCGTTCCAGATCGCTGTCGCTATAGTTCATTGTGGTCTCCCGTTGCGGTTTCGTTCAGCATCCGCCGCAACTGTTCTTTTGCGCGGAACAGGTGGGTCTTCACCGTTCCGATCGGTATTTCCAGGACTTGCGCGATCTCGTCGTACTGCCTGCTCTGCAGGTGGTAAAGCGTGATCACGGCACGGTATTTTTCCGGCAGCCGCGCGATCGCCGCGCGAAGCCGGCGGGCGTCGTCGCCCGCGATGGCCTCCTGTTCCGGTCCGGCGCCCGGGTCGGCCCGGTCGGGAAGCTCCTCGCTAGAGTAACGTTTGCGGCGGCTTAACCGGTCGCAGCAAGCGTGGTAGGCGATCGAAAATATCCAGGTCGAGAACTTGGCGCCGGGGCGGAAGGTCCTCAGGCTGCGGAAGGCTTTGAAGAAGGCCTCTTGGGCCACGTCACGCGCCTCCTCGGCGTCGTGCAGCGTACGGTAAGCCAAGTGGTAGACGGCGCGGTCGTAGCGTTCCACCAGCGTGCCGAAGGCTTCGCCGCGGCCGGCGAGGGTTTCGGCCACGAGGGTCTGGTCGTCGACCGTGGTCGCCGTATCGATTAGGGGGGCCTCCATCACGGCTGCAGCCACGCTCGTCATACGCGCGCGCGCGAAGCATTGTTTCGGCGCCCTGAAACACTCCCCCGGGCCCCTCCGTACGTGGGTCAGAATGCGCTACTCAAGAACCGGCATCATCGCCGTCCTCATCGCAGTCGAACTCTTCGTCGCCGGCATCATCGCGGTCTCGGCCGGTGGCCTGAAGACTTTCACCGCCATGGGCGACGCCCACGGCTTTAGTAACATGTCGTACACGCTTCCGGCGATCGACGCCGGAGACCGGCCGCACGTCGTCATTAACGACGCCGGCTCGAGCGTCGTCGTGACGGCGTCGAGCGACGGCAAAGTGCACGTCACCGACACGCGGCATATTCACGGGTGGGGTTCAGCCCCTGCGCGCGTACAGGTTCAAAAAACCGCTGACGGAGTGCTGATCGAACGCCCGGATACTCCCGGAAGCACGCTCGTATTCGGACTCGAATTTGGCGGCACGTCGGTCGAAATACCTCCGGGCGCAACGCTCGAGATCCGGAACGCTTCGGGCGCCGACGTCAGCGATCTGACGGGCACCATCGCAGTGCGATCGAACGACGGGCACATCAGCGCGACGAACGTCCATAGCGCCGATCTCTCGCTGACGTCCGGCGACGGGCACATCTCACTGACCGATATCGACGCCGGCAAACTGAACGCCGTTACCGCCGACGGCGCCATCCGGGTTTCGAATCTGCGCGTCCGTAACGGCGTATTGCACACGTCGGACGGATCGATACATATCGGCTTCGCCGACGCGGGCGACGTCACGGTGCGCGCGCGAACCGGTGACGGCAGCATTCGCATGAACGGCATTCGCCAAGACGGATCGCCGGTAGAGTACAAATTTGGAAACGGCTCGGGAACGCTGGACGTCGCGACGCAAGACGGCAGCATCCGGGTTAACACGAACGGAGCAAATTAAATGACCCACGCATCGGATAACTTCGTAGCGCTCGTCGCGATTCTGGTCATCTTCGGGATGCCGCTCGCGTACGCGATGATGAACCGCATGGCGGCGCATCAGGAGCGCATCGAGATGATCAAGCGCGGCATTGTGCCACCGCCTGATCCGCGTGCCGCGCGTCGAGCCCAGCGCGCCGGCTACGATCCGTTCGTCTATTCACAGATGCAGCAGCCGTACGCGATGCACGATCAGTCGCCGCAATATCCGGACCGCGTGCTGCGCAAAGGCGTGACGGTCGCGATGATTGGGCTCGCGCTGTTGATCGGATTGTCGTTCATCGATCCGGGACATCCCGGTCCGTGGCTGCTCGGCGGATTGATTCCGCTCTTCGTCGGGCTAGCGCAGATCATTCTCGCGCTGATGTCGGGCGCGCACTTAGGCGTCTTCACCCTCCAGGGGCCGCCGCCGGTCCAGCCGCACACCGCGGCGCCTCCGCCTCCGCCGCCGCCCTACCAAGAGGGACCGTACGGCTGGCGGCCGGGCTCCACGACCGAATTGGAGCCGCCCGTCGGACCACCCGACGTCAGGCCCTAAAAGAAAAACCGCCGGCAAGCCGGCGGTTTTTTTTAAGTAAGCGAGCGCGAGCCCTACTTACAGGAGACCAGGGCGATAGCCCATCCAGCCGCAGTTCTCGTCCGGACGAGGTAACCGTCAGACGTCCGGTCGTAAACCTGGTAGCCCGCTCTCAGCGCGTCGGCTAGCGATTTGAAGACCATGAGACCTGCCATTTCCTGGACCCTCCTTTCTTTTTTTGTTTCTATACCCTATAACGGCTTTTGTCGCAAGTAGGTTCAGTCAAACGTCGCAGCTTTCATTAAATATTTTGTGACGGGAGTATGTCCGGATGGTTGCGAGAATGGAGATCGCGTGCTCCCGGGGCCGTCGGTTCATGACGTTGTGGTGCTCGATCGCACCGAACTCGCTCGCGGTGTTATCTTACTAGGTTTTTACGCTCCGGAACTGGCCGCCGTGACTTCTCCGGGCCAATTCGTGATGGCGATTCCACCGGGCGGAGAGCGCGCCGCGACGGCGCTTGCCATCTATGAAGCTCAAGGAGAGCGCGCGAGTTTGCTGTTTTTCGTCTGCGGCGCGCGCACTCGGGAATTAGCTGAATTAAGGCCGGGCGATAAGCTTTCGCTGACGGGTCCTCTTGGCAATGGCTTTACACTTGAGTCGGCGCGAGACGTCGCAATCGTTGCCGGCGGCGTGGGCATCGCGTCTGTGCTCCTTCCCGCGCAACGGCTCGCCGAGCGAGGCGCGCGCGTCCGTCTTTTCTACGGTGCCCGGAACTCCGAATTGCTGGTCGATCGCGATCGTTTTGCGAGCGCGGGCTGCGAGCTCTGCTGCGCGACCGACGACGGCTCGTTCGGGCACCACGGATTCATCACCGAACTTTTGGCACAGACAGACGATAAGCCCGATCTGATCCTGGCGTGCGGACCGTCGCCGATGCTGCGCGCGACCGCGCTCGTCGCGGCCGAGCTCGGGGTTCGGGCGCAGCTCGCGCTCGAAGAAACGTTTGCGTGCGGCGTCGGCGGATGCTGGGGATGCGTCGTGCCGCTCGATCGCGCAAGCGTGCAAGCTCCGAAGTTTCCAAAAACCGGAAGCGGCGACTACGTGCACGCCCGCGTATGCAAAGAGGGGCCTGTGTTTTGGGCTCACGAGCTCCGGTGGTGAGCAAGGTCGATCTCTCCGTAAGGATCGGGAAACTTGAGCTGCCGTACCCGACATTGATGGCGAGCGGATGTTACGGCTCGGGCGAAGAGTTCGAAGCCTTTGCCGATCTTTCGAAGATCGGAGCGGTCGTGCTTAAGAGCGTGACGCGCGAGCCGCGATTGGGCAACCCGATGCCGCGGCTGGTCTCGACTCCGGCCGGAATGCTCAACGCTATCGGGCTGCAAAATCCGGGCATCGACTGGTATCTCGAGCACGAAGTTGCAAAGTTCGCGAAGCGTCCGTGCGCCGTGGTCGGCAGCGTCGCGGCGTTTTCCGTCGACGATTACGCATACGTGACCGAACGGCTTGCGGCGCGCGCCGAGATTGCGGCGATCGAGCTGAACATTTCGTGTCCGAACGTGGGGTCGGAAGGCGAGACTTTCGCGTGCGATCCGGATTTAACGGGAAAGGTGGTCCGCGCGGTTCGGGCGGTGACCGATAAGACCCTGATCGTCAAGCTTTCGCCCAACGTCACCGACATCGCAGCGATTGCCGCCGAAGCCGAACGCGCCGGCGCCGATGCCTTGGCGGTCATCAACACGCTGCGTGGAATGTCCATCGACGTGCACGCTTGGAAGCCGCGCTTGGGCAACCTCACCGGCGGTTTATCGGGACCCGCAATCCGGCCCGTAGCCGTTCTGGCCGTCTACGAAGCGGCGCGCGCCGTCTCTATTCCGATTGTCGGACAAGGCGGAATTGAGAACGCAACCGATGCGCTCGAGTTTTTTCTGGCCGGGGCGAGCGCGATCGCAATCGGCACGGCAAACTTCACGGATCCGCGCATTCCCGAAAGGATCGTGGATGAGTTGGGCGCTTACCTGGCCGCGCGCGGGCTGCAGTCGCTGCGCGATATCGTCGGCAAAGCCAATGCCGGTTTCGGCACGCCTTTTCAGTATGAAGGCGACGCCGGATAGTGGCGCAACTCGTGGTCGCGCTGGATCTGCCTACCGCCGATGCCGCCGAGCGCCTCGTCGACGCGCTCTACGAGCTCGACGTGATCTTTAAAGTCGGCCTCGAGTCACTCTTCGGGTACGGCGACCGCATCTTCGCGCACATGGAAGCGCGTGACGTGCGCCATTTCATCGACGCGAAGCTGCACGACATTCCGCGCACCGCCGCCGCCGCCGCGCGACAACTCGTACGGCAAGGCACGCACATTATCAACGTGCACGCGATCGGCGGCAACGACATGATGCGGGCGGTGACCGACGGCGTCGCCGAACGCGCGGCGGAGCTCGGCATGACCGCGCCGCACGTCTTTGCGGTAACGATGCTCACCAGCATCGGCGCGGAGGATCTCAACGAGCTGGGCTTTCGCGGCGGTTTGGGAGAGAATGCGATGCGGCTGGCTGCGCTTTCACGTGATGCCGGCTGCAGCGGCGTCATCTGCAGCGCGCACGAAGTTCGCGATCTCAAACGGTATTTCGGGGAAGATTTTTTGACGCTGACGCCCGGCATTCGTCCCACCGGAGCGGCGCATGCGGATCAGAAGCGCGTGACGACCCCGCGCGAAGCCGTGGAGGCGGGCGCCGACTACTTGGTCGTGGGACGCCCGATTACCGAGGCGCCCGACGCCCTCGAGGCGGCCAAAGCCATTCTCGCCGAGATGCGTTGAGTCTCGATCTCGAACGCGAACTGCGCGATCGCGGCGCGCTGCTGAGCGGCCACTTCCGGCTCAGTTCGGGACGCCACAGCGATCGTTTCATCCAAAAGTTTCGCATTCTCGAAGATCCCAAGCTGGTCGAGCCCGTCGCGCGCGCAATCGCCGGTGCGTTCGCGGACGTGCGTCCCACCGTCGTATTGAGCGCGGCCGTCGGCGGAATCATTCTGGGTTACGAAGTTGCGCGCGCGCTGAACGTCAAGGGATTCTTTGCCGAAAAAGAAGCCGGCGCTCCGGTTTTGCGGCGCGGATTCCAGCTGAGCCCGGACGATCGTGTGCTGGTGGTCGAAGACGTCATCACGACAGGCGGATCGGTCAAAGAGGTCATAAACATCGCGCGCGCCGCGGGAGCGACGGTGGTCGGAGTCGGGGCGATCGTCCGGCGGGGCGAAGCGGATTTCGGCGTTCCAACGGTCGCGCTGTTGGAGATGCCGATCGTCTCGTACGCGCAGGACGAGTGTCCGCAATGCGAGCGCGGGGCGCCAATCGACGACCCCGGATCCCGCCGGCGCTAGGCATGGAACGCCTGCCGCGCGGGCGTAGTAGGTAAGGAAGCCATGCAAAACGCTGTCAGCGGTACGAACTGGCGCCGCATCGCTATTGTTGCCGGGATCATCGTGCTCTTTGGGCTCGCGCTCTGGTTTGCAGCGCGGATTCCCAAGACGATGACGATCTTCGTGATCGCGCTCTTCCTCGCGTCGGCGGTTCATCCGATCTCCAGGCGACTAGAGAGGCGGCGCGTTCCGCGGCCGCTCGCCATCGCAATCGTCTTCACCGTGCTGATCGTGATCGTCAGCGGCTTCATCGTGATCGTCATGCCGATGCTGTTCGTGCAGTCGCAGGCGCTGCTCGCAAACGTGCCGGAATACATCAAGAACACAGAGACCTGGATGCTCGACATGCGTGCCGGCATTCAACAACGCTTCCCAAGTCTCAATATTCCGTCACAGTTTTTCAACGTTCAGCAGTTTAGCGTGGAGCACGTTACGGCGATCTTCACCGCCGGAATCGCTTCGGTCGGCGCTCTGGCGCTGAACGTCGCGACGGCGCTCTTCATCGCCATCTCGGCGCTCATACTTTCGGTCTTCATGCTGCTGAACCAAAACCAAATGGCGGGGGGATTTGCCGCCCTCTTTCCCACTCGCAGGCGGCAAACGGCGCTCATGCTGGCCAGTCAAGCCACTCACATGTTCGGCAGCTACATCTCGGGACAGATCATCGTCTGCACCATCACCGGCGTGCTCATTGGAGGGATCACGGCGATCCTAGGATTCAAATTCGCGCTGCTGTTTGGACTGGTGAGCGCCGTTTCGTATGCCATTCCGATCGTCGGCATGATCGTCGCGCATCTCCTGGGCTTCGTACTCGCTGCGCCGCAAGGCGCTCCGATGGTTATCGGAGTCGAAACGGTTACGTTCATCATCGCACGCATCAGTGACAACATCTTGGTTCCGCGGATCATGGGTGAGAGCATCGGCGTCTCGCCGATCGGCGTGATGTTTGCGGTCTTCGCCGGCGGAGAACTCTTCGGTCTGCCCGGCTTGATCTTGGGCATTCCGGCCGCGGCCCTCATCAAACTCATTTGGGGATATTTCATCGGACCGTGGCTGCACGCGCAGATCGAATTTGCCGACCTCGCAACGCCGCCTCCGCCGCCGCCCGCAGCCTTGCGCGAAATCGACATCGTCGTCGCCGAAAGTTGACCAAGCGGTTCATTTCAGAAGCGCTGACGCCGGTCGTCGAATCGTTCGATTCCGCGGCGATGGAACACGGCGAGCCGGGTTTGCCCAGCGCGTTCAGTTGGCGGAACGAAACGCTCGCGATAAAAAACGTCCTCAAGGTGTGGCGCAGCACCAAAGAAGATCGAGGCGATCACTATCTGGCGCGTCACTGGTATGAAATAGAAGACCAAGAAGGCCGCCGGTTTACCATCTATTTCGACCGGCACGCGAAGGTGGGAAAACCGCGCTGGTGGCTCTACACGCTCGAGGAGTAGTTACATCGCCTCCGGCGCGCTGACGCCGGCCATGTTCAACACCGTTGCCAGCACCGTTTGCGTTGCGATGCAGAGACTCAAACGCGCGACCCGCTCGTCCTTCTCGGGCGTGAGGATCTTGCACTCCGTGTAAAACTGATGGAAGTCCGAAGCGACGTCGCGCGCGTACCGCGTCAAGCGGTGCGGGGCCAGCCGTTCGACGACGTTGGCGACAAGGCTCGGCAGCTCGGCGATGCGGCGAATCAACGCGAGCTCGGCGGGATGGCTCAGCGATTCCAGCGGCGCGCCGGCGCGCGCGGCTTCGACGTCGGCTGCATCGGCGTTTTTGAAAACCGAGGCGATGCGCGCGTGGCCGTACTGCACGTAGTAGACGGGGTTTTCGTTGCTCTCTTCCTTGGCGAGCTGCAGATCGAAGGTCAGCGGCGATTCGGGCGCGGGCAAGACGAAGAAGAACCGCGCGGCGTCGACGCCGACTTCGTCTATGATGTCGTCGAGCGTCACGATGTGGCCGGCGCGTTTGCTCATGCTGACTTGTTCCCGGCCGCGCATCAGCGTGATTTGCTGGGCGATGAGCGCATCGAGGCGGTCGCGCTGGTAGCCAAGTGCTTCGGCCAAACCTTTGAGCCGTCCGATATAACCGTGATGGTCGGGCCCGAGAATGTCGATGACGCGATCGGAGCGCTGCAGCTTTGCATAGTGATAAGCGACGTCGGTGCAAAAATACGTCGGTCTGCCGTCGCGGCGGACGAGCACGCGGTCTTTGTCGTCGCCGAACTGCGTCGCGCGAAAATAGATCGCACCGTCGTCTTCGTAGGTGACGCCGTCGTCGATGAGACGCTGCAGCCCGGCTTGCACGGCTCCGGCTTCTTGCAATTCCTTTTCGCTCTGCCACAGATCGAAGTGCACGCCGAAACGCTCGACGGTGCGGCGTTGCTGATCGACCAGCGTATCGCGGCCGACCTGCGAGAAGAGGGGAAGCCACGCGCTTTCTTCTTCGCGCGTCCACCGCTCGCCGTCGGCGTTTGCGATTGACTGCGCGATCGGCTTGAGGTAGTCGCCCGGATAGCCCTCTTCGGGAAACGGAAATGCCGGATCGTAAATCTGCCGGTAACGCGCGTAGAGCGATCGGCCGAGCGTGTCGAGCTGACCGCCGGCGTCGTTGATGATCCATTCGGTGAAGACGTCGTAGCCGCAGAATTTCATGGCGTTGGCGAGCGTCGCGCCGATGCTGCACGTGCGGCCTTGCACCACGACCAGCGGCCCGGTCGGATTCGCGCTGCCGAATTCGAGCGAAATGCGGACGCCGTTCGGTGCGCTTTGTCCGAACGCCGCGCCATCGCGAACGATCCGTGCCAGCGTGGCCTGCCAGATCGCCGGTTGAAAACGCAGATTGATGAAGCCGGCCGTCGCGGAGATGTCCGCAAAGAGCTCGCCGAGCTTCGGTGCGCTCGACTGCAGATCGGCAACGAGCGCTGCCGCAACCTGCTGCGGTGCGCTGCCCGCGATTTTTGCGAGCGAAAACGCGGCGTTGGTCGCGACGTCGCCGAACTCGGGGCGGCGCGGAGCTTCGAAGGCGATATCCGTTTCGGGCGTATCGGGATATCGCGCGGCGATCGCGTCGCGCAGGGCGCCGGCGAAAATGGAAAGAGCGTCAGTGATGATACGGCTCACTACGCGCGATCTTCGCCGCCCTGTAGAGTTGTTCCAGCACGATCATGCGCGCCCACTCGTGCAAGAACGTGAGTTTCGAAAGCGACCAGACGAAATCTGCGCGCGCCAGCACGTCTTGCGCTAACCCGAACGTGCCGCCGATTGCGAGCGTCAGTGGGCGTCCGCGTGATTCGAGCGCGGTAATTTTCTCGCTCAATTCCTCGCTCGACAACTCGGTGCCGGCCACGTCGAGCGCCCAGAGCATACCGTCGCCGGCGGCCTTCAAGAGGCGCTCGCCTTCTTCGCGGACCGCCTTGGCCGGATCCGAGCCGCTCGACGCGCGCACTTCGGCGACCTCGACGCGATGGTAGGCGCGCAGGCGCTTCCGAAACTCGGCGCAGACCGCCGCGGCCGCGGGATCGCGCAGTTTTCCAACGGCGGCAATGCGCAGCTGCATGCGCGGGGGTTCGCAACGGCGTCCGCAGCCTCCGTGTTAGAAGAGGGCGTGCAGCAGCTGGCGCTCTTCGGGTCGGGAAACCGCGAGTTCGTCGACGACGAAAGCGGCAAGATCGCGTATTACCCGGCTGTTTTTACTGCTGCCGAAAGTAAGCGGCTCTTCGAGCATTTCTCGCAGAAACTAGCGTGGACGCAAGAGTCGATGTGGATGTACGACCACACCGTCGCCGTTCCGCGTCTCATCGCGCGCTTTTCCGGCGAAGACCCAATGCCCGGCGAGGTCACGGCCGTGTGGAAGCGCGTCGAAGAGTTTTTGAAGGCGCCTTTTAATTCGGTTTCGTTCCAATATTATCGCGACGCCAACGACAGCGTGGCCTGGCACAGCGATCACACCGAGGACCTGGTCGAGAATGGGATTGTGGCGGTCGTGAGTCTTGGCGCCGTCCGCGAGATGCAGGTGCGCAGCAAGAAACGGCCGCGGCGCACCTTCTCGTGTGCGCTCGACCCGGGGAGCGTCTTTTATATGGGCGGCCGTGCACAGGATTTTTGGGAGCACCACATTCCGAAGCTGCGGCAGGCGGTCGCGCCGCGGATCAGCATCGCTTTCCGCCAGAAACGATAGCGAAGCGCTGACCGGCGCGCGTTTCGATTGCGCGCTGCAGTTCGAGCACCGAGAGCGCCGCGAGGACCTGTGATGTGGTCGCACCGGAAGCCGCGCAGAGCTCGTCGAGCGTAATCTCGCCCGCGTCGAGGATCGCGAGAATCTTCGCCTGCAGCGGATCGTCCGGCGCCGGGCGTGCCGTCTGCGCGCCGATCGGCAGCTTCATCACATGCAGCTCGTCGAGTACGTCCTGCGCGTTGCGCGCGAGTGTGACTCCGTCACGAATCAGCGCGTGACATCCGGCGACGTGCGGCCGGTCGACGTCGCCCGGTACCGCAAAGACCGGGATGCGGCCCGCTGCCCAGCCCGCGGTGTTGAGCGCGCCGCTGCGCGCGGGCGCTTCGATCACGACGACTGCGTCGGCGAGCGCGGCGACGACGCCGTTGCGCTGCAAGAACTGATGCGGAACCGCTGGATGCTCGGGCGCAAACGGTGAAAGCACCGCGCCGCCGCCGGCGAGCATGCGTTCCGCCAGCGCGCGGTTGCGCCGTGGAAAGAACTTGTTATGCCCGCCGCCGAGAACGCCGATCGTCGGCGCACTCGCATCGAGCGCGCCTTCGTGCGCGGCCGAATCGATGCCTAAAGCCAAGCCCGAGATAATGCAGCAGCCGGCGGCGCCCAGTTCGCTTGCGAAACGTTGCGCCGTCGCGCGTCCGTAACCGGACGCAGCGCGCGTGCCGACGATTGCGACGCTCGGTCTTTTCAAACCGTCGAGGTTTCCGGTTGCCCAGAGCCCTTCGAAGACCGCCGGAAGCGGCCGCGGATCGCGCAACGCTTCGAAAATGCTGCGCGCGTACCAAGTTGGATTCTCCATACCGGCCCTTCACGCGAGGAGCGCCCGCCTGAAAGGGTCTCCCTGCCGCCGGAGGGCCTTTCCCTCGTGGCCACGAGGGGGAAAGTCGGGCACGCCTGGGAATAGGGGCCCCAACCCGGCAGGGCCTATCCATCGCCGGCACCGGTCTTGAGAGGAATCGAACGTGGCAGCTGAAGCGTACTGTGTGAAATGCAAGACCAAGCGTGAAATCAAAGACGCCGTTCAAATCACGATGAAGAACGGCCGTCCGGCTACCGAGGGCAAGTGCCCCGTCTGCGGGACGAAGATGTTCAAAATTGGGGCTTCGAGCTAGAGCGCTCGAGCCTAAAGACTCTGGCCGGCGGGATAACCCGCCGGCTTTTCTTTTAGCCGGCGTTTCCTCGCCAGCCACTACGCGCAACGAGCTCGTCTTTGCGCCGCAACGGATAGTGGTCTATAATGGGAGCACCCACAATATGTGGGCGTCCGATGAGGGCCCGCCGCTGATCTGTCCCACTTGCCGCAAGAACGAAACCCGCGTCGTCGACTCGCGCGACGACGAGAGCGTCGTGCGCCGCCGGCGTGAGTGCCTCGATCCGCGCTGCAAGCATCGCTTCACGACCTACGAGCGCATGGAAGCGCCGCGGCTCTTCGTTGTAAAGAAAGACGCGCGCCGCGAGCAGTTCAGCCGCGAGAAGATCCTGGCCGGCCTGCGTCGCGCCTGCGAAAAACGGCCGGTCTCCGAAGCGCAGATGGAAGCCGTGGCCGCGGCGGTCGAGCGCGATCTCTTTGCGCGCGGCGAGAGCGAAGTGCCCGCGACGCTGATCGGCGAGAAACTGATGGAAGCGCTGCGCAACCTCGACAAGGTTGCGTACATCCGCTTTGCAAGCGTCTACCGCCAGTTTCGCGACGTCGAAAGCTTTCAGGAAGAGTTGGCATCGCTGCTTGCCAAGTGAGCGGCAATGGCTCCAGTCACGGTCGCGGTCAAGAGGCTGCCTGAAGGCGAAGGACTTCCGCTTCCAAGATACATGAGCGAAGATGCCGCCGGCGCGGATCTTTGCGCCGCGGTCTTTGAAGATCTGACGCTGCTGCCCGGCGCGCGCGCGCTGGTGCCGACGGGATTTGCGATCGCGCTGCCGCCGGGTTACGAAGCGCAAGTCCGGCCGCGCAGCGGCCTGGCTATGCGTCATGGCGTGACGTGTTTGAATTCACCCGGAACGATCGACGCGGATTATCGTGGCCCCGTTTGCGTCGTACTTGCGAATCTCGGCACAGAACCGTTCGTGGTGCGGCGCGGCGAACGGATCGCGCAAATGGTCGTTGCGCCCGTCTCACGCGCGCACTTCGATCTGATTGAAGAACTTCCCGAAACCGTGCGCGCCACGGCCGGATTCGGCAGCACCGGGTGAAGGTGTACATCGTCGGTGCCGGCGCGGTCGGCACGTACTTGGGTGACTTGCTGCAGAGCGTCAACGTCGATGTAACGTATGCGCCCCGCAATCTCTCCGATGTAATGCCCGTGGACGCCGACGTCGCGATCGTCGCCGTGAAATCGTACGACACGCCCGGCGCAATCGAAACGTTGCGCAAAGCGATTCGCTTCCCGCAGAAATGCGTTTTCGTCAGCCCGCAAAACGGGATCGGAAACGAAGAGAAATTGGCCGAAGCGTTCGGTGCCGACAACGTCGTCGCGGCGGCGCTGACGGTTCCGGTCGATCGCGATCGCAGCAACGGCCACGGCCGTGCGACCAAGGAAGGCGGCCTGGCTTTTTCGCCGCTCGGGAAGAATGCGTACAACTGGCTGACGGACGCGTTTGCGAGCACGGGGCTCAAGGTGCAAGTCGTCGACGACTGGCGCGCGCTAAAATGGTCGAAGCTCGCGCTCAACATCGTGGCCAATGCGAGCTGCGCGATTCTCAATGTGCTGCCCAACCGCTTGGTGCATTACGACGACATCTTCACGCTGGAAATCCGCGCGATTCGCGAAGTGCGCGCTGTTATGCATGCGATGGGCATCTCGCCCATCGATCTGCCGCGCTATCCGGTCCGCGCGATGCAAGGCATCGCCAATCTTCCTAGTCCCGTTTCGCGGAAGCTGCTCGCGGGCCGGGTGGCGGGCGCGCGCGGAACCAAGCCGCCTTCACTGTTACAGGACCTGCGCGCAGGCCGCGCTCAGACAGAAGTGGATTATCTTAACGGCGCGGTCGCCTGCGCGGGGCGCGACCATCACGTGCGCACGCCGGTGAACGCCGTTTACGCGCGCGTACTCGAGGACATCGCGCACATGCCGCAGTTGTGGGCGAAGTACCGCGAGCATCCCGACACGCTTGCCGGTGAGGTCGCCGCCGAAGTGAAACGCGTGCGCGCGCTGGCAAAAGCCTAATGCGGCATCCCGACGTTCCCGAATCGCTCGAAGGCTGGTGGATACTCCACCGGATGTTCGGTTTCGATCGCCGCCGCTGGGCGCTCATTCCCGACGACGAACAGCAGCGCATCGCGCAAGAGGCCGGCGATGCGTTCACGCTACTCAAAAACGGTGAAGGCGATCTTGGTTTAGCGCAGCTCGTCGGACACAAAGCCGATCTCATGCTCACGCATTACGCAAAGACCTACGACGGGCTCGCGCAAGCGCAGACTGAGATCGACCATTTGGAATTGCTCGACTATTTGCAGCCGCGCGATTCGTACGTTTCGGTGCTCGAACTTGGGTTGTATGACGCCACCGGAAAAATTCACACCGCCTTGCAAGCGCGCGATCTCAAGCCGCATTCACCTGAGTGGAATGCGGCATTCGACGAGCTGCTGGCGGAGCAGGAGAAGAATCCGCGCAATGCCGAGCGGCTGTGGGCGAAGGTCCCTCAACGGCGTTACGTTTGTTTCTATCCGATGGACAAGAAACGCGCCGAAGGCGAGAACTGGTACACGCTGCCGTATGCCGACCGCGCGCGACTCATGCTCGATCACGGTAAGATCGGCCGCTCGTTTCACGGCTTGGTGACGCAAGTCATCTCGGGTTCGGTCGGCTTCGACGATTACGAGTGGGGCGTGGATCTCTATGCCGACGATCCCCTCGTCTTCAAGAAACTGATCTACGAGATGCGCTTTGACGAAGTCAGCGCGAAATATGCGGTCTTCGGACCGTTTTGGAACGGCCTGCAGTTCTCGGTAGAAGAGTTTCCCCGTTTCCTTTCCGGCGAAGTCCCGGCGCTCAAAGAAAAGGTCAGCGTATAATGGCGGTCGTCGATCTCACGGCATACATCGACGTGCTCTCATCCTGGTGCTACGTCGGCGATCTGGCGCTGCAGAAGATCGAGAAGAAGTACGGCGACCGTTTGCGCGTGGAATGGAAGATTGCCCAGCTCTTCGATTTCGGCCCGCTGCCTTACACGCGCGATCAATTGGCGTGGTATTACGCTCGGACCGCGAAGATCTCGGGCGTGCAGATGAACGCGGCGTGGGTCGACACGCCGGATGCGACGACGATGCACGCAAATCAGGCCGCGGAAGCGGCCCGCACGCTCGGAGTTACCGATATGAGTTTGGTTCGCGCGCTCAATCGCGCGAACGTCATCGATGGCAAACCGCTCGGCCGGCGCGAACCGGCGCTGGACGAAGCGGCCCGCCTATCAGGTTTGGATCGAGCCGAACTCGATCGCGTCATGCACGATCCGGCCACCGCCGAACGCATTAAACAAACGACGGCCGAATTCGAAGCGCTCAACTTGCCGCAGCGTCCTTCGTATATCTTACGCAACCCAACGGGCGATCTAGCGCTGCTTTCGGGCATCTACACGTTCGAGTCGCTCGACGCGGTGATCGGCGAAATGCTGCACGCTTCGGAGATTACGGAACAAGTCGGCCCCGAACCGGCGTGACTTTTCGGATGCGTGAGGCCGACGAGGACGACGTTACGTTCATCGCCGGCCTTTTTAAATTGCCGCATTCGCGCGAATTTCTGAACGAGCCGGGGCGCGACGCGATTCTGGATCTCATCGAAGGTGCGGAAGGCGAAGCGTTCATCCTTGAGGCCGATGGAGACGACTTCGGCTATTTTACGATGCACGATCGCGGATGGCTCGTGAACCTCGGCGTTCTGGTCGTGAAGGAGACCGGAGCCGGGGCAGGGCCGTTTGCAATGCGCTGGGGAATCGACCAAGCCTTTCAAAAGCGGCGCGCGCACCGCATTTCAATCGAAATCCGAGAAGACAACGATCGCGCCCGCGCCATGTGCGAACGGCTCGGCTTTAAGGCCGAAGGCCTCCACCGGGATGGATTTTACGATGCCGTCAGCGGCGAGTACAAGAATTTGATTTCCTACGGGATGCTGCGAACGGATCTCCGATCGTTCTCTTGACGCGTGGCCACATTAGTTGTAATATACAACTGTTGTGACGCGCAACTATAGCCGATCAAAGCGCCCCGACGAAGTGCTCGACTTTCAAGACTCGATGGTGAGCCTTATCAGGTCGCTCGGACTGCACAAGCCCGACACGACGCCCTGCGGACAGCCGCTCTCGGTTGGCGAGGCCCAAGCCTTACTCGAAATCGGGCGCGAACCCGGGCTCACGCAAAATGGGCTCGCGCACCGCTTGAGCCTCGACAAGAGCACGGTGAGCCGTCTGGTCGGCATGCTCGAACGCCGTTCGTGGGTCGAGCGCATGCGCGATAGCAACGACTCGCGCTTTTATCATCTGCGCTTGACCGCGGCCGGCACGAAAGCCAACGCAAATCTCGCGCAATCGCGCCGCTCAAAATTCGAGCGCATCTTTCAAGCCATTCCGCGTACGCAGCGTGCGGGCGTCGCCGCGTCGCTTTCCGCCCTTATGGAGGCCATTAATGAATCCTAGGTTTTTTATCGCTCTGGCCCTTGCGGCAATCTCCGTTTCGCCCGCGCTGGCGCAAACGCGTCAGCAAACCATCCGGGAACGAAGCACCCACGTCATGCCGTTTTCGATGGATGCGACGATGCATCAATTCGAACCGACGAAGACCGGCGGAGTGATGGTCGTGTCCGTGCATGACGGAGACGCGCAACAGGTTGCCCTCGTCCGCGCCCATCTGCAAAAGGAAGCTGCGGCATTTGCCCGCGGCGATTACGCGGATCCGTCATACATACACGGCAAGAACATGCCGGGTCTTGCATCGCTGAGTGCCGGGGCAAAACGCATTAGCGTGCGTTACACGGAGCTCAGTGACGGCGCGGCGATTGCGTTCCGCACAACCGATGCGGGTCTAATATCGGCGCTACACCGCTGGTTTGCCGCACAGGTCTCCGACCACGGGAACGACGCGATGATGTAAGGCGATTGTATAGAGGAGGCTTTTGAGACGTCGCGGGAAGGAGCGTCCATGAGAACCCTCACTGCTTATGCCTTGAGCATCGCGGCTGTTGCGTCGCTGAGCCTTCCGGCGATCGCGGGACCTGAAAAAACCACGACCTCGACCGCGCAGAACATCAGCCAAAAAAATATCGACGCGGTTACGTTTAGTCTCGAGCACCTCACGCTTTCTCCGACGCCGGGAACGAACGCAAGCCAATGGGGTGTCGGCGCTGCGGGGTTCTTTCCGTTCAACCCTTCTTGGGGACTCAACATCGACGGCGGTCTGTACACGATCACGACCCCCGGAAGCGCCACGACGAACGGTTCGCGGCTGCAAGTGTCGCTGGTGACGCCATGGTCGAAACAACTCGGCGGAATCATCACGCCGTCGGGCCGCGCCGGTCTCAGCGTAGGGTTTCAAAACAATTCGACCGCCGGCTTCAGCACGCAGACCTGGAATTACGGCGGGTTCATCGATGTATATCCGACTTACAATTTGACACTCTCGGCGAAGGCCGGCATCGTCACGAAATGCGCCGCTTCGAACGGCTATTATTTGGGCGCCGGCGCGTCGCTGTACGCGACGCCAGACTTCTCGATTAAGGGGACGTACGACTATTCCCGGTTCAACGCGTTCGGCGGATCGAACGAGTCCGATTATGGCTTGCGCGCTAACTATCAACTATCCAACACGCCGCTTGCTCTTTACGGTGGTTACGCGAGAAGTAATTTCTCGCCGTTAACGAGCTTCCACGTCGACACGACGACGCTCGGCCTAGAGTACCGCGGCGGCGGAAACAAGGGCGCGTCGCTCGTTGACAGCCAGCGTAACGGAACCCTCGACAATTCCAATCTCTATCTCGGCCTGCAGTGCAGATTTTAGCGGAGATCACGCGGCGGTAGCGAGTCGCTCCAGGCTTCGGTAATGCACCGCTTCGGCCACGAGCTCGGCGAGGATTTCATCGCTTTCGGCTAGGTCTGCGATGGTGCGCGCGGCGCGCGCGATGCGATCGATTGCGCGGGCGGAAAACTGTTTGCGCGCACTGGCCTGTTTTAGCAGATGCATGGCCGCCGAATCGAGCCGGCAATACGCGCGCGTTCCGTTGGCCGGAATGTCGGCGTTACACGTTAACGCCGTGCCCGTAAAGCGCTTGCGCTGACGATCGCGTGCGGCCAGCACCCGGGCGCGAATCGTCGCCGAGCGTTCCGCGCCGTCGGTCCGGACCATGTCGTCGAACGGCACCCGGCTGACCTCGATCTGTAAATCGATACGATCCAAGAGCGGGCCGGAGAGTTTCGAAACGTATTTCGCAACGGCAGCGTCGTCACAGCGGCATTCCGCGTTGCGCGTCCCGCGATAGCCGCACGGACATGGGTTCATCGAAGCGACGAGCATGAATCGCGCCGGATAGGTGAACGTTCCCGACGCGCGCGCGATCGTAACCGTGCCCTCTTCGATCGGCTGTCGCATCACCTCGATTGCGCCGCGCGCGAACTCCGGCAACTCGTCCAGAAACAGCACGCCGTGATGCGCGAGGCTGATCTCGCCGGGCTTGACGACGCTCCCGCCCGCCCGCCTCCTGTAAGTTCCATCTAATGGTGAGAAAATATGAAGCAGATGGCGCCTGATTGAACACTTGGGAATGAGAAAATATACACTTTAGGTTGGGAAAAAATGATGCACCAACTTCCTTCGAGCGGATTATTGGCTAGGCGCTGCACGATCCAGCGAAAGCTGGCGAAGTTTCAAGCGCCATCGACGACTCGCGCAGCCGGCTGGCCTGCGCCCACGCTTCGGCCTCCTTCAAAAGGATCGCATCGTTGGAATCACTGCATTGGCAAAAGGATGAGAAAGGCTGGCCTTTGGCTGACCGCGGTCCCCTGTATTGCAAAGCGTTCTAGCGGAGTCCGCATCGGCAGCCAAAGCGCGATGGCGTATGATGACAGGGTAATGCCGAAGTTCACCGGTCTATCGCTTCACACGCTAAACGACCGACTCGGGCGGCCGTCTGGAAAAGGGATGAGGGTAGGTTCTGGTCCTCACCGCCATGCGTTTCACATCTTTTGGTTCTGCAACGGACCAAATGGACCGGCATGCTACGCATATGCGGAGACGCGAGATAGATCGATGCCGCCAGATCTAACTCCGTGGGAACAAGAGATCTTCGACAGCGCGGGCTTTCGGCGAGAGGACTGGACATTGAAGCCGTGTCCGTAACATCGCAACGTGTTCGCCGACCATGAGGAAGAACCGGATTAGCGTTGTAGCAAATGAAAGTAGTCCCAGCGGACCCTGGGCTTCCGATGCGCTTTTAAGAGGCACGGCTGCCGGCGCGGTGCATCCGGCGTACGCAATCATTTCCGGACCCGTCACAATCTGTTCGGCCGCCTCGCGCCGCAAACGCTTGAAACTCGGCGGCGGTTCGGCGCGCGAGTTTTTGGCGACGTATTCACTATATGGTAGTGTAAAGACAGATGACCACCAGAGGTAACCAATGGAAGCCCTAGCGCCGGTAGACGTCCGCGGCCGTGCGGCTCTGAACGTGTTCCTGAAGCTGTCGCGCAAGCTCGCCCTGAACGATAGGGAATCCTCGAGTTTGCTCGGGGTCTCCGACCGTACGTTTCGGCGGTATCGCGACGAGC
>PLWS01000003.1 GCA_003151115.1 Vulcanimicrobiota bacterium
CTCCATCGTCAAAAGGGAAACAGCCCAGATCATCAGCTAAGGTCCCTAATCGATGCTCAGTTGTAAAGGAAGTCGTTTCGCTCAGACTACTAGGAGGTTGGCTTAGAAGCAACCACCCTTGAAAGAGTGCGTAATAGCTCACTAGTCGAGTGATGGGGCGCCGAAAATGTAACGGGGCTCAAGCATCTAACCGAAGCTTTGGGATTACTAAAATAATCGGTAGGGGAGCGTTGTAGCGTAGGCTGAAGCTTGACCGTGAGGACAAGTGGACGAACTACAAGTGCGAATGCAGGTACAAGTAGCGAGAAAAGAGTGTGAGAACCACTCTCGCCGGAAGTCTAAGGTTTCCTGAGCAACGTCAATCGTCTCAGGGTGAGTCGGGAGCTAAGCCGAGGCTGAGAAGCGTAGGCGATGCACAAGCAGTTCATATTCTGCTACCACCGATGACCGTTAGATCTCTCTCGAATTCTACAGACCGCGTTTAAAACGCGCGGTTTTTAGCGTTCGAGTTGAGATCTTGAATCGAAGGGATAACGCAGGAGGATATGTCAGCGCACCGATGGATGTGTGCGTTTAAGCAGGTAGGGGGTCACATAGGCAAATCCGTGTGGCAACTCCGAGAAGCGATGACGAGGATCTTCGGATCTGAAGTGACAGACTCCACGCTGCCAAGAAAAGTCTCTAGATAGGATCATAGGTGCCCGTACCGTACACCGACACAGGTAGACTGGCAGAGCATGCTAAGGCGACGGGAGAACCCCTGTTAAGGAACTCGGCAAATTAACCCCGTAACTTTGGGAGAAGGGGTGCCTTTTTCGGTCTAGTTTTTACAACGAAAGCTGGAGAAGGTCTCAGAAAATAGGCCCAAGCGACTGTTTAACAAAAACACAGGTCTCTGCGAACGCGAAAGCGGACGTATAGGGGCTGACTCCTGCCCGGTGCTGGAAGGTTAAAGGGAGAGGTTAGGGCGCAAGCCCAAAGCTTTGATCTGAAGCCCCAGTAAACGGCGGCGGTAACTATAACCGTCCTAAGGTGACAACTATATCGTTGCCTTGACGCGCAGTAATGTGCGTCGTAACACTCAGCTATATGCGGGAACATCCTAAGAGCCCACCCTACTCGATCGGTTCGCCGGTCAGTAATAATGGCGTGGGATTGGACAATCCGCAGGAAACTTCTGGTCTTTTGATCGGGAGGATCCTCAGAGACTATACGCTGAGCTCCAGATACGAGTTGAATCGTGCGCGATTCTCTTACTGGATGAAGATAGAGTCCACTCCGGCGTGAAAGCGCCGGAAAAAAGTGAGCGAAATTCCTTGTCGGGTAAGTTCCGACCTGCACGAATGGNNAAAGACCCCATGAAGCTTTACTGTACCCTGATGTTGGGGTCTGAGATTTTCTGTACAGGATAGGTGGGAGACGATGATCCGTGGGCGCTAGTCCGCGGGGAGTCAACGTTGGGATACCACCCTGAAAATCTTGGGCTTCTAACTTACTGCCATTATCTGGTAGTAGGACAGCGTCAGGCGGGCAGTTTGACTGGGGCGGTCGCCTCCTAAAGAGTAACGGAGGCGCCCAAAGGTTCCCTCAGGACGGTCAGAAACCGTTCGCATAGAGTGTATAGGCAAAAGGGAGCTTGACTGCGAGACTTACAAGTCGAGCAGGTGCGAAAGCAGGGCTAAGTGATCCGGCGGTACCGAATGGAAGGGCCGTCGCTTATCGGATAAAAGCTACTCTGGGGATAACAGGCTTATCTCCCCCAAGAGTCACGTCAAGGGCTCTCCGCGCGAGCGATCGCGCGGCAAACTAGCGACTCATATCGGTGAAACCCTACGGGGCAATACCGAGGGAAGAACGTTCACCATCATTTATGATGGGCTAAACTCACGCGAGCACGCCTCGTGAACGTTCCCTGTAACGACTCCACAACGTGTGGGATGGACGCTCCTCGCCGGCAACGGCGAAATTTATAGCGTTCATAATACGTCGCTCTCTCGAAAGAGATGAAGGTATAGTCTAAGCTGCAAGAGATTGCAGATTGCCACATCGACGGGGAGGTTTGGCACCTCGATGTCGGATCGTCGCATCCTGGGGCTGTAGTAGGTCCCAAGGGTTGGGCTGTTCGCCCATTAAAGCGGTACGCGATCTGGGTTCAGAACGTCGTGAGACAGTTCGGTCCCTATCCGCCGTGGGCGCAAGAGATTTGAGGAGTGTCGACCCTAGTACGAGAGGACCGGGTCGAACGAACCGCTGGTGAACCGGTTGTCCCGCCAGGGGCATAGCCGGGTAGCTATGTTCGGACCAGATAAACGCTGAAAGCATATAAGCGTGAAACTGACTTCAAGATGAGATCTCGAACTCGTAAGAGTGAAGGGTCGTGGTAGACTACCACGTTGATAGGCCGGAGGTTGAAGCACCGCAAGGTGTGTAGCTGACCGGTACTAATCGCCCGGAATTTTTGATTCACTTCATGCGTTTCGGCACTGAAAGTTCTTCTCTATGTAGCTTTCTCGCCGCGATCGGTTCGAGCTCCGGCTCGCCATCGCGGTGAGGATCAAGTTTCTGGCGCTCATAGCGGCGGGGCACCACCCGTTCCCATCCCGAACACGGCAGTTAAGCCCGCCAGCGCCGATGATAGTCGATTCGCAAGGATCCTCGAAAGTAGGTCGGCGCCAGATTAAGTAAGAGAAGCCCGCCGGCAAAGTCCGGCGGGCTTTTTTGTTTGAAGGAGGTTCGTCATGCGAAAGAACGATTGGGAGAACAGCGCCTGCTTTTGAGCGGAGCAGCAAACGCCGTAAGGGATACCCTTCGGAAACCCATGTCAAATATGGGGATCGAGTAGTTCATGGAGATAAGGAACTGCTAGAAAAGCTCGGGAGAAACGATCCTTGCCCGTGCGGTTCCGGCCGCCGGTTTCAAGAGATGTTGCCTTGCTAATGGAACTCGAGATGGATCCAATCGGAACGATTTCTTTTAGGCAGAGGAAATAGAAGAAGGGGTCGGCGCTTTAAAGCGCCGACCCCTTTTGATTGTGCCAGACGTATGGCACAATTGGCGAGCAAACCTCAAGGTATGGAAACACGATTCGGGCGCGCCGCGCGGGCTCTTGATTTTACCGCTCGTGAAATGGAGATGTTCGCGGGCTCTCTACTAGGAGATGCGACATTGCTGGAAACATCCTCCGGCTACTGCTTTCGTGTTCATCACGGGCTGAGTCAACGGTACTTTGTAGATTGGAAGCATCGCGCATTTCAGCGATTTGTCAGAACCCCGCCGCGCATATCCGGGAAGGGCTACTATTTTCGTACGGTTACGCATCCTGGTTTTAGCGTTCTTCGCCGCGCATTTTATCACGGTAACAGAAAAGTCGTGCCGATAGATTATCTCGACCGGCACCTAGGCGGGTTGGGCCTTGCCATATGGATTATGGATGACGGCGCGGCGGACGGCGGTCAATTGCGAATAAACACACCGAGCTTTACTGTTGCTGAAAACCAGGCTCTGGCAGCGCTTCTGGAACGAAAGTTTGGTCTAAAGATGACGCTCAATTATGATAAAGGGCGCCCTCGGTTACGCTGCCGAGCCATGAGCATGAAGAGTTTGGTGGGGACCGTACGCGAGCATGTCCTTCCAGAGATGCATTACAAACTGTCGCCGATCGCTTAAACCGGCTTAGCCCTGAAGCAAGTCCAACTTCGCGAAGATAACGGTTACGTCAAACGTAAGCCACGGCACGGCCGAATGTTCGAATCTGTCGCCGGTAGCATAATTGCGCGCACCGTGCGAATCATGCGCGACAATGGTGCGCTTATCTGGATCGGCGACGAGAACCAGTACGCTCCCGGTTTGCAGATAGCGCTCGATTTTGCGCCGGAGGAAGGCAAGCTTGTCTGACGGCGAGCGAACTTCGACAGCAATGTCCGGTGCAAAGGGTGGTTCGTCGCGCTGCTTTTCCGGGATCGCGCGCAGACGTTCGAACGATACATATGCGACATCGGGAACGAACGTCGTGTTCGTGTCGTCGGCGCGACCGATCTTGAAGCGCCATTCCGGTCCGACGAAGCCGCGATCCCCGGCGAGATCCTCAATGGCGCGAATAAAGGCTGCCTGAACGCCCGCGTGGCGGGCTTTGGGACTCACCTTTGGGTAAGCTCGCCCGTCGAGCAGTTCGATTTCGGGCTTATCGGATAGTATTGGTGCCATCGCGGATTCTCCACCGCATTCTATCACGACGGCGGATGGCTGCGGCAAGGGAACGAGCTAGCGGTTCTTCCAGAGTTCCGAAACGGGGCGGTTGAGCGCCGGGACGACGCCCAGCAGTCGCACCAAGAGCAGCAAGGCGATTATGCCCGTGATGCTAACCGGCGCCGGCCACGGCGGCGCGTGCAACACCCATTCCTGGCTGAAGACGCCGAAGACCGCGATAAGCAGGCCGGCATTCCACATTTTGTCGCCTTCGGCGCCTCTGTAGAACATGCCGAAGACCGCCAGGGCCACCCCGATGGCGACCATGATCGTTAGGTAATGAACGACATCGCTGACGATCACGATCCCAAATACTTCACGAACCAAGCCTCCCAGCGGCGGTAGATGTCTTCGACACGGACGGGGTCTCGTGGAAAATGCCCTACGACGGGATAAATCACGAACTCGACCGGCGTCCCTGTGGCGCGGACATCGTGGTAAAACTCATAGGCCAGCGGCGTCGGCACCCTGAAGTCGCCGGCGTCGCTCATGATTAGTGTCGGCGTTCGAACGTTGGAAGCGTAGCTCAAGGGCGACTCGGCTTCGTAAAGTTTGTATTCGGAAGGGCTAGACCAGGGCGATCTGCCGATAAACAGCGGCGCGAAGTCCTTAGAGTCGCTCATCGCGTCGTACTGCACCCAATCGTTGACAGCCGCGCCCGACACGGCGGCACGCCAGCGGCGGTCGTTTCCGATCAGCCACGACGTCATGAGGCCGCCTTCGCTCCAGCCGGAAACCCCGATGCGGCTCGCGTCGATTGGCGCGGTCGCCAGAACCTTGGCGAGCCCCGCTTCGATGTCGCGCCCCGGGACGCTCGTGATGTGCGGCACCGTTGTGACCGCGTAACGCAGGCCTAAGTTGTCGCTGCCTCGATAATTCGGCTGGAAGACGTACCACCCGTGCGCGGCCATGACTTGCACGAAGCCGGAATATGCCGTCGTCGATGCCGACGTCGGCCCGCCGTGAATGTAAAGCACGAGCGGAGCTCTCCCGGACCGTTTGGCGGACGCGGGTGGCGCGGTGAGCACGCCGTCGGCGGTCAGTCCGTCGAACGTGCGCCAAGTTACAGGACGCGTGACTCCAATCTGGTAGTGCGCGATCCAGCCGTTGTAGTTCGTCAGGCGAACAGGCGACCGCGCACCCGGCGTGAGCAGATACAACTCGGCGGGATGATCCGGTGCCGTCGCCGTGAACGCGATCGTTCCGTTCTTAGAAACGCTCGACGCGCCCGCAGCGATATTGCCCAGCGGCAGCCTTGTTACCGCGCCGGTAGGGGTTACGCGAAAGAGGCGGCGCTGGGTGGCGTCGTTGGCGGTGAGAAGAAGCGATCCGCCTGGCAGAAATGAAGCGCCCGCGACGTTGCGATCGAGCCCCACGGTCACGCTGTGCGGGTGCGAGCCGTTTGCGTCCGCGAGCGCGATTTCAGTCTGCATGCGGCCGCGAGGATTGGCAAACGCAAAAGCAATCTGTCCGGAGGGAGCCCGCACGGGATCATTTTGCGTGCCGGAAAGTTGCGGAAGCGCGGCGACTGCTCCGCTCGAGACATTCACTCTTATCAGCTGAAGTGACAAGAACCGGTTGGGATGCCGGTCGTCCGTGATGCGCGTTACGAAGACGCTCTTGCCGTCACGGGCGTAGGTGAATCCGCCGCCGACTCTCCACGTGCTGCCGCCGATGCGGTGTGACTTTCCGCCTGAGCTCGCGATTTGGTAGAGATATTCGGGCGTCGGAGCGGCTTGGTCGGTCCAGGCCTCATCGGTTACGTTGAATGCGTCGTCATGGGCTTTGATTGCCTTCGCATTCGGCGCTTCGATGTGCGCGCTGTAGGCGAATGCGCCGCCGTCGGGCCGCCAGGCGAATGCATCCACGCCCATCTTTTCATGCGTAACTTGAAATGCTTCGCCGCCGGTCATGGGCAGCACGAAGATCTGTGAAGTCTTTTCGGATGCGGGATCGTCGGGGTCGACGACGCCTTGCGCGATATACGCCAACTGCGAACCGTCGGGCGACCAGTCGATCTGTCCCAGGCCCGTTACGTCGCGAAGAAGGGTTCGAGCACCCCGCGTGCGCGCGTTAACGAGTACCAGGTCGGCTTTGGTGCGGTCCTTGTCGTAGTCGTTGCGCCGCACAATGATTGCGACGTTCTTTCCGTCCGGTGCGATCGCCGGCGAGGCGACCGCGACCGTCTTGCGAAGGTCTGCGAGCTTGAGCGTGAGCGCGGGCGGCGTGGTTAGGGCGAGAAGCATCATTTCATCCACCGATCGAACCAGCCGGCCCAGGCTCGAAGCGTTATCTCTCGTCCGACCGGGTCGGTCGCGAAGTGGCCGTAACGCGGGATGGCTGTGAATTTCACGGTTGCTCCCCGATCGCGCAGCGCGTGATAGAACGTATAGGCTTGCGACACCGGAACTCGCTGATCGCGGGTGTCGCTGAGAATCAGCGTCGGCGTCTTGACGTTCGCCGCGAACGTAATCGGCGATTCCGCCGCGTATGCCGCCCGGCCGGCTGGGCTAAATGGCAGCACGCCGTTGAAGAACGTCTGTACGAAATTCTCGTTGATGTCGGCGAGCACGGCTTGCTGATACCAATCGGTGACGGCGGCCCCCATCACAGCCGCGCGCCAGTTCGCGTGACCGATAAGCCACGAGGTTTGCAAACCTCCGCCCGACCAGCCGGATACGCCGATGCGGTTTTCGTCGATCATTCCGGTCGCGCGCAACGCCGCTACCGCAGCGAGATTGTCACGCCCGGGCCCGCTCGTTACGTCGCCGACAATCGCTTGCAGGAACGCATCGCCGAGATTGTCACTGCCTCGATAATTCGGGCGGAAGACGAAGTAATCGCGCGCTGCCAAAATTTGGACGAGCGACAAACCTTCGAGCCCGCTCATATCCCAGGTCGAGGTCGACACCGGACCCCCATGAATGTCGAGGACAAGCGGATACTTGCGTCCGGCTACATAGTGTACCGGATACGTGAGAACGCCATCGGCCTTTGTGCCAAGATCGGTTTGCCATTCGAACGCTTCCGATCGCGCGAGCGAAAAGTCGCCCATCCAAGCATTTTCATTAGTGATCCGCAGCGGCGTGGTAGAGAAAGGCGGCAGATAATATATTTCGCCGGGACGGTCGCGACGCAGACCTACAAAAGCCATAGCACTATCGCTCGTAACCGTAGCATCGGGCGCGACGTCGAGAGCTCCGAAATCCGTTTTCTTCGTTGGCTGGCTATTGCCGAGCTCATGCACCCAGAGCACGCTTCGAACGCCGTCGTTGGTCACGAGGAAATCGAGACCAAGTTTCGTGCAGTCATACCATTGAACGTTCCTATCAATCTCGGAGGCGGAATTCCATCCTTTTGCTAAGTCGCGGCTTCCATAGGAGACAAGATCATTCTGAAGATAGAGTGATCCGTGGCGAGGTTTCGTCGTCAGCAAATAGGCGCCGCTCGACGTAGGCCCACCGTAAATCCTAGTATGGCAAAGCTTCGGTTGAGAATCGACACCAAAGCCCATATCGGTGCTGGTTTTGCTCGCTACGTCGTAAACGTAAGTCGTCTGGGAAACGAAGTGCGCAAAAATCGGATCCGGCTGCCGTTGATAATAAATCTTCGAGCCATCCGGCGCCCACACAGGCGCGCTCCCTTTGACCACGCTCCATGTCCCCGACGTCAGACGATTCGCAGTGCCTCCGGTCGCATCGACAAGCCAAAGGTGCGCGGGCTGCGGCGCTTCGCGCGTCAGGTAATCGTTGTCGGTAATGATGACGGCGTCGAGGTGTTTGTCGAGCGCCTTTTGGTTTGCCGGATCGTCGTCGGATACGTACGCGAGCGCATTGCCGTCCGGACGCCAGGCGTAGTCTTGCACGCCTGCCTTGTTGCTCGTGAGCTGCAACGAATCGCCGCCGTCCATGGGCATCACGAAGAGCTGCGCGGGCTTGCCGGTTTCAGGGGAGGCCAGGAACGCCAAACGGGTACCATCGGGAGACCACTGCGGGTTGCTCACGCCGTTCCGGTAGCGCGTCAAGGTTCGAGCGCCGGTGCCGTCGACGTTGACGAGAACCAGCTCCGTGCGGTTGCGATCGGCTTTCCAATCTACCGTCGAGCGAACGTAGACGATCTGAATACCGTTCGGGGAAATGCGCGGCTGGCTGACGCTGACGACGCGACGCAAATCCTCGAAGGTTAGCACACGCTGGGTAGCCGGCGACGTCGCGGCGGTTGCAAGCAATGCGAGTGGAAGAAGAATCAGCGCACGCATCATGAGGATAGTCCGTTCTTGGAGCAGCAATCTAGGACGCGTTTCAGTTCCTTAGCATTCGGCGGCCAAATCGTATACAGCAGAGCCGCGAGCTTATCGAGTGCCGACGGCACCGGCCGCTGCAAGAGTTTCATCGTCGCCTCGTCCGCGGGCAACCCGGCCAATTTCGCTTGGAAAGCTTGGGTGTTCGCGTAGTTCGTCGCTTCGGCAAAACCCGTACCGATTTGACGTCCGTCCGGGGCGCTGAGTTTAGTTCCGCCTTCCAAATATTCGGCGCCGTTTGCAAAGTAGCCCATTTGTCCGCCGGCGACCAGTGGCGTCATAACGACGTTTCGCAGATGGCTTGGAGCCGGCTCGTCAAACGTAAACTCCCAGCGATTCGGATACCACGATCCCGTCGGCGGATACGCGGCATCGTTGGAATGCGTGGCCTTGACCCACTCCGTGACGCTGAGCGTCCCTTTCAGATCGCTGGTTTCCGCCTGCGGGTTCATCAGTTTCCCCGCTACGGGAACCGTCATCACGCCGGGCGGTTCGGCGCCCGTTTGAAAATAGAACTGGGAATTGGCTTGCGCGTGCATCGCCGCCACTGTGATCTCGTAATTATCGTCGAACTGCAGCGGGAACCAATCCCAGCCTCCCGGGCTCGGCGTCGCCAGCACGGAAGCTGCTCGCAACGGCGCACTCATCGGTGCGCCCGACGGTAAGAAGCCGGTTCCCCATTGGTGATCCATCCAGAATATTCCGGATTGCAGTTCTACTCGGTTTCCGTCAGTTTCGAGCCAACTGCCGGGCTCGAGAACAAGGCCGGGAATCGAATAATACAGCGTTCCGATCCCGGCGCAGCATGGTGAGCAGCCGCTGCCGCCTTGGAGCAAGATGCCTTTGCCCTTTGAAAAGCGCAGGTCGATCGCGAGCTCCGCGTGGTCGCCCGTGCCGCGATCCCATCCCTTGGCTTGTAAGTGGAGAGGAAAGAGATCGCCGCGCTGTTGCGCTTCTATGCTGTTCTTTCCGATCGCCCAGCGAAACGGATCGTCGCGAACGTCGATTAAGCTCGTCGTTCCGGCGATCAGCAGCGGCGCCGCGCGATAGTGGCGGCCGCCTTCCTCGGTAACGGCGAGGTGCATTTCCATGACTTGGTTTTCGATGTCGCTCAAACCAAAACGCGCGGCCACCGGTGGCGGAAGAAGCGCCCACTGCCAAAACATGAGCTCGGCGCTGTAGGTCTTTCCGTTCGCGCCCTTCGCGGTGCCAACGAAAAAATGCCAGCCGACCTGATACTTCAAGAAGACGCGATGGTCGCGCGGAAACTGCAAGCCGGCCGTCTCGCCCAGCAATTCGTAACCCTCGACGGTGTCGCTGCCGAGCAGATTCGACATCACATAGGCTTGGTGGGCCGAGAGTTCCGCGCAATGTTCGATGAAGAACTCGTAGCGCCGGGCATAGCTCGGCACGAAGCTGATCGAGCGTTTTTTCAAATCTTGGAGATAGCCGCGCATGCGTTCGCCGAACGACGCATTCGAGTTTTTCGCGCTATTGACGAACTCGGCGGTTCGCGGCTCTAAGGTCGAAAGCTCGAACGTTTCGGTCCAGAGAGCGCGCGCAATGTTATCGGCAGTGTTCGCATCAAGCACGTTCCGGGCTACGCTTCGCAGGGAGAAAGCGCCTGCTTCGTTCTTACTTGGGCCGGATGCGGTAGATCGTGCCGTTCACATCGTCGGCCAGGAAGATGTCGCTCTGGGGACCGATCGTGATGCCGGTGGGCCTGCCGATGCGCCGATCGGATCCATCGTCTTGATAGCTGCCGACGAATTGCGTCCACTGTTTGCGGGGATCGTTCCAGTCCACGCCGGTCGCGGGCGAATCACCCGTCATGGGGACGAAGACCACCGCCGGAGCGACGTACGGCGGTCCGTGCCACGATCCGTGCAGCGTGACGAATGCGCCGCCTCTAAAGCGCGCCGGGAAAATATACCGCCCGCCGGGATCTTGCGGATAGAAGACGGCGCCGATCGGCGTGGCATACGCCGGAAACACCACTCGCGATACGGTCACGCCGCCGCAGCCGCTGCCGCGATGATTTTCATAACAGGTGGGCCAGCCGTAATCGGCCTGGGGCGCGTGCGTGCTTACGTCGTCGAAGATTTCATAGGGGTGTCCTGCGGGGAGCTCGTCCTGTCCGGCGACGCCTGCCCAGATCGAACCCGTGTTTTCGTTCGCCGTTAGCGCGATCGCGTTACGAATATTGCGGGCGATGATCTGATATCCGCCGCCGGAAATGCGGCCGACCGTCGCGCGCGTCTCATCCAAGTCGGGCCGGCAAGCGTTGCACGAGGATCCGACGCTTGCGTAGAGGACGCCCTTGGCAACGGCCACTGAAGTCGTGATGTGATCGCGCGCGACGCCCGAAGGACGAACGCTCGCAAGTTTCTGCGGCGCCGAACGGGTGCGCAAATCGCCGGTCCTGTAAGGTATGCGCCAAACCGCGAATTGCGTGCCGACATAGAGGGCGTTATCTGAAAAAGCGACGCCGGCGGCCGGCGAGTCGTCCAAATGCACGAAGACCCGCGGCGCTCCCGCGGAACCGGATGCGTCTGCGTGCGGAATGATGTAGACGTCCTGCCCCAACGTGCCCACGAAAAGATCGCCGTTCGGAGCGGCGGCGAGCTCGCGCGCGCGCTGTATCGTTGCGATTGGCTCGATCGAGAAGCCACCTATGACGACTGGAGTCGCTCCCAGGAGCGCGGCGGCAAGCACGGCGGCGCAAAGCACTCTCACGTTAGACGACCCTTTGAAAACGCTCGCGGAATTGCGCGGGAGTGAGATTTGTGTGTTCGGCGATTTGCGAGAGGTGCGGCTCTTGGAAGTCCTCGGATTCGAGCCGGATCATATAGGTGCGCGCAACTTCGTAAGATTCGGTCGTAACGTCAACCATGCGCACCCGCACGCGCCCCGTGTTCGGATCCTGGAGTTCCGAAAGATGCACCGGAACGACGCGCCCTCCGGAAAGTGCGATGAGCGCGCCGCTGCCGCCGTTCAAAAGATAGCGCACGGCGCCGTAGCCGAGCGTGCGCGTGTATTCGACGTCGAACGGCACGGGCTTGGCGCAGCGCAGCTCGTAACCGATGTCTTTTGTGACGATGGTTGCCGTAACGCCGATGTCGTCCAAACTCTTGCGCACGGCGTCGCGCAGGACGGTTCCGATCGGTACGTCGGCCAAACGAACGTGCCCGTAGGCGTCGCGAGCGACATTTTCGAGTGCCGCCAGTTTTTCCGCGGAGAGCCGCTCGGCAATTCCTTCGGCGACGATGGCGACGCCGTAGCCATGATTATTTGCTACACGTTTCACGATAGCGCCGACGATCGTATCCACGACCGCTTGTAAATCCAATTCGGGTTCGGGGAATTCTTCCGGGATGACCGCCAGCGTCGCACCCGCGGCTTTGCACATTCCCAAAGCGAGCGCACCCGATTTCCTCCCCATGCTGACGACGAGATACCACCGTACGGTGGTGCGCGCGTCTTCCATAAGACTTTCGATGATGCCGGTGCCGACCGAGCGCGCGGTTTCGAAGCCGAACGTCGGCGCGTTGTCGGGAAGCGGAAGATCGTTGTCGATGGTTTTCGGGACGGTTGCCACGCCGATGCCGCCGGCCGTGGCTTCGGCGATGCGCGTCGCACCATAGGTCGTGTCGTCGCCGCCGATTGCCATGAGGTAACGCACGCCGAGCGACCGCAGCGCTCCGATGCATTTTTGCAGCGTTGCATCGTCTTTGGCCGGATTGGTCCGCGACGTACGCAGAATGGAACCGCCGGTTGCGTGGATGCGCGAGACGTCTTCGATCCGTAACTCGGTTACGTGCGACGTCTCGCCTTTGGCCAGATGGTGATACCCGTCGTAAATCCCGAGCACGCGCAGACCGCTATTCACGGCTTCGATGGTAGCCGAGGCGATCACGCCGTTGATTCCCGGCGCGGGCCCGCCGCCAACCAGGATGCCGAGCGTCTCTGTGGTCATTACTCCTGGAGTATGCCCGCCCCGTACGATGCCCTGCTCTTCGATCTCTATGGAACGCTCGTTGGCGACGACGGCGAGGCGCAAGAAGGCGCCGCGGAAGCGCTCCGGACCGCCTCGGCAGGCCGCTATGCGGTCGTCACGTCGTGTCCGTTGCGGGTTGCGCGCCGCTTGCTGCAGCTCGCAGAGCTGCCCGAGCCAAAGATCCTCGTGACCGCCGAAGACGTCGCCAACTCAAAACCGGCGCCAGATTGCTACTTAGTGGCAGCCGAGCGCTTGGGTGCGCGGCCCGAGCGCTGCTTAGTGCTCGAAGATACCGACCACGGCGTTGCCGCAGCTAAGGCCGCGGGGATGGACGTGATCGTTGTCGGCCGCGAGCGGCAGCTGCGCGACGTAAAGTTCGAGGTAGAAAAAGACGGGGCCATCGCGCTGCGATAGCTCCGTCTTGCTAGGAGATCGAACGGGTTTAGACTGACGGTGAGGGTGATGGCTGCGGGAAGCGGTTCTGCCCGTTGCGGCCGCCATACTCGGCGCGCCGTTTTTGCATGTCAGCCTTGAGCTGCGCTTGCTGCGCGGGCGTCAGGACTGCCATCATCTTGTCACGCATATCTTTCATGGCCTGCGGATCGCGAGCGCTGCCCTTGGGATGCGCTTGACGGTACTGCTGGCGGATCTGATCGATCTGCGCTTGCTGCTGTTGCGTCAGGTTAAGGTCTTTCAGAAAGCGGAAGCCGCCGCCGTGGCGCTGCGAGCCGGTCTCTTGCTGAGTTTGCCCGGGCGCCGGCTGCACTTGCGCGAAGCCGATGGCCGGAACTGCGAGCGCGGTTGCCATGGCAGCCGGTACAAGCAGTGAACGAAAAGTGAACACGAGGACTCCTTTAGGGGGTTAGTGATGTCCCTATCGTAACGAACGGGTGCCCCAAAGGTTCTGAGAAACGGATTAGCCGTTGTTAAGGAATTGCTAAGGCCGCGGCTGGATAGCGGCCGCTCGCACGCTTTCCGAAGCCTGCGCTTCGAAGCGCAAGAAATTTTTCGCGAACAACTCGGCGAGTTTTTTCGCCTGCACGTCGTACGCAGCTTTGTCCGACCACATGTTCTTGGGGTTCAGTATCTCCGACGGAACGCCCGGGACGCTGAGCGGTATCGAAAGTCCGAAGAACGGCTCGTCTTCGAATTGCACGTTGGCAAGCGCGCCTTCGATCGCGGCGTTGACCATCGCGCGAGTGTAGCCGATCGCCACGCGTTTGCCGACGCCGTAGGGGCCGCCGACCCACCCCGTGTTGACCAGCCAGCACGTGACGTTATGTTCGTCAATTTTCTTTCCGAGCAGTTTTGCGTAAACCGTCGGATGGTGCACCATGAACGGCGCGCCGAAACAGGTGGAAAACGTGGCTTGGGGCTCGGTGATCCCGCGCTCGGTGCCAGCAACTTTTGCCGTGTAGCCGGAGAGGAAGTGGTACATCGCCTGCTCTTTGGTGAGCTTGCTGATGGGCGGAAGCGTACCGAATGCGTCGGCCGTCAGCATGATGATCGTGCGCGCGTGTCCCGCGCGGCTGCCGGGAACGACATTGGGGATGTATTCGATCGGATACGCGCCGCGCGTGTTCTCGGTCTTCGCTTCGGAATGGAGATCGAGTTTGCGCGTCTTCTCGTCGTAGACGACGTTTTCCAAAACGGATCCGAAGCGATGCGTCGCTTCCCAGATCTCCGGCTCGGCGCTTTGCGAGAGACGGATGACTTTCGCGTAGCAGCCGCCCTCGAAGTTGAAGACGCCGGTATCGGACCAGCCGTGCTCGTCATCGCCGATCAGCGGCCGGCGCGAATCGGCCGAAAGCGTCGTTTTGCCCGTCCCCGAAAGACCGAAGAAAACTGCGACATCGTCCTTGCCGGCGTTCGCCGACGAGTGCATCGGCAGAACGTCGCGCAGCGGAAGAAGATAATTCATGACGGTGAAGACCGATTTCTTGATCTCGCCGGCATACTTCGTGCCGCCAATCAGCACGACGCGTTCCTTAAAGTTGACGATGATGAACGTGGAGGAGTTGGTGCCGTCGCGTTGCGGGTCGGCGGCGAAAAGCGCGGCGTCAACGACCGTGAACTCCGGCTTGAAATCTTTGGGAGTTTCTTCGGGCACGATGAAAAGATCGCGCGCGAAAAGACTGTGCCAGGCGAATTCGGTGACGATGCGGACCGGCAGCCGGTAGCGTTCGTCGGCTCCGACGAAGCAATCCAACGAGTAGACTTCCCGTTCCGAAAGGTAAGCCGCGACGCGATCCCAGAGCGCAGCGAAGATGGCCGGCTCCACGCCGCGGTTGGTCTCGCCCCAGTCGATGTGTTTCTCGCTCGAGCTTTCGCGAACGAAAAACTTGTCCTTAGGAGACCGTCCGGTGTGCGGGCGCGTGTCGACGATCAGCTGGCCGTCGCTGCCCAAAACGCCTTCGCCGCGGCGGAGCGCGTGTTCGATGAGTTCGGCCGTCGACAAGTTTTCGTAGAGGCGCGCGGCTTTGATGCCTTCAGAAACGGTGATAATAGCGGTGCTCCCTGCAGGGCAGAAAGAGTGATTCGGGCTAAAACGTGAACGGTGAGATTCGCCGTCTTTGCCCTTCTGTGCCTGTTTGCCGGAGCTGCCGCCGCCTCGGCCGCGGTGCCGTTTCACGTGGGTTTTTACCAGTCCGGACCGCTCGACGGCATTACCGACGTTCCGGGCGTTTCGGTCGGCAATGTGACAAAAGTCGAAGGCACTTCCATCCGCACCGGGGCGACCGCAATCTTGCCCAACGCCGATCCTTGGAACCATAAAGTTTCCGCCTATGCGCTTTCGTTCAACGGCAACGGCGAGATGACGGGGACGCATTGGGTGAACGAAGCCGGTTACCTAGAGACGCCGATCGTATTGACCGATACGCTGGACGTGGGGCGCGCCGACGACGGCGTGATCAGTTGGATGATTCAGCAGCACCCGCAGGTTGGCATTCGCGATGACGTGCCGCTGCCGATGGTCGCCGAATGCGACGATCAACTCTTGAACGACATCCAGGCGCGTGCAATCGGCGCGCAAGACGTCGTCGCGCTGCTCGACGATGCCAAGACCGGGCAATTCGCGCGCGGCAGCGTCGGCGCAGGCACGGGGATGAAGGCATTCGGATTCAAGGCCGGCATCGGTTCGGCGTCGCGCGTGCTGCCGGCCAATCTCGGAGGCTATACCGTCGGCGTGCTCGTCAATGACAACACCGGCTCGACACGCGATCAATTAACGATTGCCGGCGTTCGCGTCGGCGAAGCGCTGCGCAACGAATACAAGATGACGTTTCCCCAAAGTCTGACGCTTCACGGCCGCATGGCGTCCGGCAGCATTATCATCGTGGTCGCCACCAATGCGCCGCTGGACTCGCGGCAACTGCGCGCAATTGCGCTGCGGGCGGGCATGGGCATGTCACGCACGGGGCTAACGAGCGACATCGGAAGCGGCGACTTGTTCGTCGCCTTCAGTGCGGGCTATACGTTCGCGCGCACGGGAGATTTCGAAGTCAAAGCTCCCGCATCGCCAATCGTCGAAGACACCGGCGTTCTCAACGCCTTATATCGCGCTACCGCGGAGGCCACCGAGTACGCAATTTACGATGCGCTCTTCAGCGCGAAGACGATGACCGGCAAGGGCGGCGTCACGGTCTACGGGCTTCCGGCGGATCGCGTGCTCGACATGCTGCACGCAGCCGGAGTACGTTGATGCCGGTCGCACTCGGCGCGGTCGGGCATTTCTCGCTCGCGGTAAGAGACCCCGAACGTAGCGCAAAATTCTGGACCGGCAACTTCGATCTGAAGGAGATCTTTCGTTTCGAGGGCGGCATTGCCGTCAGCAACGACGCGATCACGATCGCGCTCTTTAAAGGGAAGCCCGATCCGCAAGTGATGGAACACATGTCGTTCCATCTGCAGAACATGCGCGAGTTGCGCGCCGCGCTCGAAGAGCTGCGTCAAAACGGCGTCACGCTCGAAGATCCCGGCGACGAGATCGGGCCCGAAGCGCCCGGCTCACCGCATATGGGCCTGTGGTTTCACGACCCAGATGGCTACCGCTGGGAGCTGTCGGTCCAGAACGGCGCCGCGAAGGGCGATTAGAGCGCGGCGGAAATCACGCGCAGCGCGCCCAGCGGCGTGCGTGCCGCTTCGAAATCGCAGAGCAGGCGGCCCAGGCGTGCCTGTTTTTTGTTGGTCACGAACCACGGCGGCTTAGTGAGCGGCCTAAACGGGGCGCGCACGATGCTTTTTCGCGTGTTGGCCAGCAGGTACGAGTTATGTACGACTCCGTTGCCCTCGCCGCCCGCACGGTAATCGCCCCACGGCGTCTCGCTTAAGAAGTAGCCGACGCCGGCCCATGCATTGATCGCCACGCAGCCGTAGCGCAGATCCGAGACTGCGTTAGCAATTGCCTGCGGCATCGAGCGTTCGGTCTGCGAAGAGACGATGAGGTTCGCGCCCAGCGTTCCGTAGAGACGCTCGTTAGCGAGCGCGACCGCACCGCGCAAAAACTCTTGCGGATCGCCCGGAAGCTCGACCGCAAACAAAACGCCGGAAAACGTTTCAGTTTGGAACGCCTCGGTCGCTGCATCGAAGTCGAGCCGTACAATGGTGCGGAGTTGCGATCGTACGCCGGCCGCGGCAGTTCGCCGTTGCGCTGCGCCCGGATAATATTCGGGGCGACATTCTATTTCGTTGAAAATGCGCTCGACCTCGCGCAGGAGTTTGTCTTTTAGTTCCCAGTTCCGCGGCAGCAGCAGCACTTGCGCGGCGATGCAATTAAATCCGGCATTATGCGCTTTTTGCGTGGCGATGTTTTCGGCTTGAAAACGCAGGTCGCGGTCGCTCCATTCGCCGGGAACGACGATGGTTGGCGTGACGCTGCCGAGTTCGGCCGTGATTCTTTTGTGTGGAGCGATCGCGCGGATGGCCTGGAAAGTCGCTGCGCTTCCGGTCACATGTATCTCGTCGACCGCATTGTCGGCGCAGAGACGTGCGCCCAATTCCGCATCGCCTGAGACAAAGCGCAACCTACCGGCCTCGACGAACGGCGCGAGCGCTCGCTCCAAGACCGGGCGCAAGTATTCGTTGACGGTATTTAATTTCAGAACACAACGAGCGTTCTCGGCGACGATCTTGTAGAGGACGTCGAGCGCGGGAATGCTCGAGATGTTCCCGGCGCCGAGCACGAGGACGTTACGCGATTCATCGGGCCGGTGAATGAACTCGAGCGAATTACCGTTGAGGACGACGTCGGCAGTGACGCCTTGGAGAAGAGCACGATCGTACAGATCGTAAGGGAAGACGCGCGTGCTCGTTACGGGTTGAAGGCCGCGCGCCATACGCTTGAGCGTGCGGATGTAACGGTTGACGGCGTAGAGCACCGCCCACGGTCCCGAGATCCACTCTTCGCCTTCGAGGTGAGAGCCGGGATCGAGGCCTTTGGCGCGGGCGGAGAGCGCGACCCACTCGGGCGCCGCGGCGTGCGTCAGCCGGCGCGTTTCCTCGAGCATTCCGACGAGCTCCATCGGCGCCCACCGTTCCGCAAGCATCCGGAAAGGCCCCGGTCGAAGAGATCGCCATGGCCGCCAAGCGTAAGCGCCGCCGGAAAGCCAAGATCAAGCCGCCCCTCGGGCCGGCCGTGAATTTGCGTCCGGCGGGCTCGCATAAGACGAAGAAACGGTACGATCGCAGGCAGAACCAGGAGATCATCGCCGCTGAGGCTGACGAACAGGAGTAGCAGGCGCCGGCTGCGGGTATATTTGACCGCGTACCGGAGGTAGCAATTGAGGTATTTTCCCGCCGATCTCGCCATTACGTTGGACGACGGCCGCGTCGTAACCGAAGGCTTCAACCAGGAGCAGATGGCGCAGTTCACGCGTCACCGCATGCTGGCGCGTTTACAAGACGGGTTGCCGCTGGTGCATTATGACGGAGAGCGCATCGAGATTCCGGCCGAACGCGTTGTTTCTGTCGACGTGGTCGTGCGAGAGCGAGAGCTGACCGCCGTTTAAGATTTCTGCTGCGCGCTTTTAGGCGATCAGTTCGCGTTCGACCAGAATCGTGCGCGGATCGATCAGGTGCTTGTTCAGCCCGAGTTTTTCGGCGGGTACGCCGAGCGCGAGTGCGACCAGCTGCGGAAGATGGAACGTCGGTAAATCGGTCCGGCCCCAACGCGCGGCGGCATCTTGCTGGTATCCGTCGAGCGCTAAGTGGCAGAGCGGACACGGTGTAATCACCGCTTCCGCGCCGCGATCTTTCGCGATTCGCATGTTTTGGCCGACCATTGAGGTGGCGACCCCGTCTTTTTCGAGCTGGATGTGGAATCCGCAGCAGCGCGTCTTGCCGGCGTAATCAACGGGCTCGCCCCCGATTGCGGTAATGACGTCTTCGAGCGAATGAGGATTGCGCGCGGACTCCCAGCCGTTGACCTTTTCGGGCCGGATGATGTGACAGCCGTAGAACGGTGCGACGCGTAAGCCGTTGAGCGGGCGCACGACCATGCTGCTCAGCTTGTCCAAGCCGATGTCGTCGATGAGCAGCCACAACAGGTGGCGGACCATGACGCTGCCCTCGTACTTCGCGCCGAACTTTCCGAGAATCGAGTTCGCCTGGTTCATGCGCTCTTCGCTCTCGAGCAGTTCCATATTGGCTGCGCGCATGTGGCCGGTGCACGTCGAGCAGATCGTGATGACGTCGTCGAGCCCGAGCGCTTCGGCTTGGGCGTAGGTGCGCGCGTTGAGTACGCGCGCGATGTCGCGGTTCGTGTCGTTGACGACCGATGCGCCGCAGCACGAGGCCGCGGTCAGTTCGATCAATTCGATGCCGAGTTTGTCGGCCAGCAGCATCGTCGAGTTGAAGAGCTCTTTGCACGACTCTTTGGCGACGCAGCCCGGGAAGAACCCGTAGCGGCGCATCTGCGAGCTTTTCGAATGGCGGTGAGAGTCGGTGGCTTGCTCTTCGGGCAGAAGCGTGCTGCTCATGTGGGCACCTCCAACGATTCGAATATCGTCCGGACTTCGTCGACTTTGGGAATCGGCCGCAGGAACGGAGGCGGCATCTTACCTTTGACCGCCATGCGGATGGCGAGCGGCGTGATCTTTGCAAGGCCGCGGATGTTGAAGATTCCGACGGTTCCTTGAATGACTTCGGTTTCAGCGAGCATCCCGGTTTTCTTAATCGTTTTGTTGACAACCAGCGCGTGACGCGGTCCCGGATGGTCCATCATCACGCCTTCTTGGATGGTGGCGCGTTTGACGTCGACGATGCGGTCGTGCGGATCCACGTGCTTGGGGCAGTACGAACAGGCGTAGCAGTGCGCGCACAGCCAGAGATAATCTTCGTTGATCTGAGCGAGGCGCTCTTTTTTCTTGCCGTCGCGCACGTCTTCGATGAAGCGGTAGGCATACGCGATGGCGGCCGGGCCGGCGAACGACGGATCGACGCTGACGACCGGGCAGAGCGCGTAGCAGGTCGCGCACATCACGCAGTTGGCCGCGTCCACGAGCTTCTTCATGTCGGCGGGGCTGACGCGACGCTCGGTCTCGTGGTCTTCGTCGCGGTCGGCCGGCTGAAGATAAGGCTTGAGCCGCGTGTACTTATCCCAGAACGGATCCATGTGCACGACGAGATCTTTCATCGGCTGGAAATTTGGCATCGGATCGATCTGGATGACACCTTCGTCGTTCATGACGCTCTTGCACGGCGTCTTGCACGCGAGGCCCGTCACGCCGTTAATGTTCATCGAGCACGAGCCGCAAATCGCCGAGCGGCAGGAACGGCGGAAGCTGATCGAGCCGTCTACTTCGGCCTTGGCGGTTTCGAGCGCATCGAGCACGGTCATCGTAACGGGTACGTCGACTTCAACGGTGTCGCGATGCGGTACGGCATCGACGGCTTCGTCGTAACGGAAGATGTCGAGCTTAACTTGAGCCATCAGTACGATCTCACAGTGGGCGCCCACTTGGTGATAGTCACTTTGCGGGAGTAGTCGAGGCGCGGGTTCTGTCCCTCCTGGCGCCAGGCCAGCGTATGAACCATCCAGTTTTCGTCGTCGCGCTCGGGGTAATCCGTGCGTGCTTGCGCGCCACGCGACTCTTTACGCGCGAGCGCTCCGTTGGCGACGCACATGGCCGCGTCGATCAGGAAGTCGACCTCCATCGCGTGCACCAGGTCGGTGTTGAACGTCTTGGATTTATCCATCACGTAGACGTCGCGGTCGAACGCCTTGCGGATCTCCAGCAAGTCGTCGACAGCTTTCTTCAGTTCCTTTTCGTTGCGGAAGATGAAGACGTTGTCGCTCATCGTTTTGTTCATCTGCGCGCGGAGTTGCGGCGCGCGCACACCTTCGTTCTTGGAAAGCCAGCCGTCGATGCGCTCCTGTTCCGCCTTAAGCGTGCGCTCCGAAGGCCGCACGTCGCCGCTTTCCTTTATATAGTCGCAGGCGTGGCGGGCCGCGCGCGCGCCGAAGACGATCGTCTCGAGCAGTGAGTTGCCGCCCAGACGGTTCGCGCCGTGCACGGAGACGCAGGCGGCTTCGCCGGCGGCGTAGATTCCGGGAACGCGCGTCGCGCCGAACTTGTCGGTTTCGATGCCGCCCATGGTGTAGTGCATACCCGGTAAAATGGGAATCGGCGTGTCGATCGCGTCCTTGCCCGTCGCGTCAAGCGCGAGTTCGCGAATCTGCGGAAGGCGCTCGAGAATTTTCTCGCGGCCGAGGTGGCGCAAGTCGAGCAGCACGCAGCCGTCGATGCCGCGCCCTTGCATGATCTCGGTCCAGCCCGCGCGCGAAACGACGTCGCGCGAAGCGAGCTCGCCCTTTTCGGGCGCATACTTGAACATGAAGCGCTCGCCCAGCGAATTGAGCAAGTGTGCGCCCTCGCCGCGCGCCGCTTCGGAAAGCAGCACGCCGTTTTCTTTGAGCGAGGTCGGATGAAACTGCACGAACTCCATATCCATGATCGGCACGCCGCCGCGGAACGCAATGCCGAGCCCGTCGGCGGTCGAGGCGTAGCCGTTGGTGGTCTTGGCGTACATGCGGCCGCAGCCGCCGGTTGCGAAGATCGTCGCCTTGGCCGTGATCAGTTCGAGTTGGCCGTTGAGCATGTTGTACGCGACGACTCCGGTTCCGACGCCGTCCTCGGTACAGAGCGCCGTGCAGAAATACTCTTCGTAGACTTTGACCTTGAAGCGCTCGAGCTGCTCCCAGAGCGTGTGCAGAATGACCAGGCCGGTGACGTCGGCGCTGTAGCACGTGCGGGGCGAGCCCGCGCCGCCGAAGGGGCGCTGCGCCAGCCTGCCGTCGGGGAGGCGCGAGAAGATGCAGCCGCGATGCTCGAGCCAAATGATTTGGCGAGGGGCGTCCTCGCACATGGCCTCGATTGCGTCCTGGTCGCCGAGGTAATCGGAGCCCTTGGCGGTGTCGAAGGCGTGGTTTTCGGGCGTATCCTCGGCCGTGTTGCCTAAAGCGGCGTTGATGCCGCCTTGGGCGGCGCCGGAATGGCTGCGGACCGGGTGCATCTTGCTGACGATGGCAACGTCGGCCCCGCGCTCGGCTGCTTCCACGGCGGCGCGCATGCCTGCCAGGCCGCCACCGATGACCACGACATCGTGCTTGATCACGTGACCTTCTTTATACTACTGTGGCCGCCCGGCCCCCATGACCTTAGTATGGGCAAGGCGGGCAGGCTACACGGTTTTGGGGGAGTCGCGCCGAACTGCGCGGGCAAGTGAGTCAATTCGTCCACCTGCACGTCCATAGCGAATACTCTTTGTTGGACGGAGCGTGCCGCATCTCAGAACTCTGCCGGCGCGCCGCTGAAAACGGAAGCCCCGCTATCGCGTTGACCGACCACGGCGTCATGTACGGCGCCATGGAGTTCTATTATGCGGCTCGCGAGCACGGCCTCACGCCGATCTTGGGCTGCGAAGCCTACCTCGCGCCGCGCGGTCGCCTCGACCGCACCGCCCGCGAAGAAGCGCACATCACGCTGCTCGCCGCGGACTTCATCGGCTACCGGAATTTGAGCGCGCTCGTCTCCAAAGGCTTTCTTGAAGGTTATTACTACAAACCGCGCATCGACATGGAGTTGCTGGCCAAACATAACGAAGGCCTGATTGCGCTCTCCGGCTGTCTTTCCGGGCTTGTCGCCGCGCCGCTGCTGCGCAATGACTACGAAACGGCGAAAAAGAACGCGAAGGCGTACTCGGATATTTTCGGCGATCGCTTTTATCTGGAGATGATGCGCCACGGCATGCCCGAGGAAGAGTCGATCAATCCGGGGATCGTCAAAATCTCCAAAGAATTGAATCTGCCGATCGTTGCGACCAACGATTCGCATTACCTCGAACGCAAAGACGCGGCCGCACACGACGTGCTGCTCTGCATCGGCACAGGCAAGACCGTCGCGGACACGAACCGCATGAAGTTTTATTCCGACGAGTTCTACGTCAAGTCGAACGACGAGATGCGCGCCGCCTGGGCCGACCTGCCCGAAGCGTGCGATGCAACCGAAGAGATTGCCAAGCGCGTCGATATCCGCATTCCGGAGCGCATTTTCAACGTTCCGGAGTTTCCGGTCCCGCAAGAGAGCTTGCTCAAAGAGAAAACCGCCGAAGAGTACCTGCGAGAGCAGTGCGAGCGGGGACTGATCGAGCGCTACGGCGAGGAGCGAGCGAGCAGCGACACCGCGTTGCGCGAGCGACTCGACTACGAGCTCTCGATCATCAACAAGATGGGTTACGCCTCGTACTTCTTGATCGTTTGGGACTTCATCAAGTACGCAAGAGATAACGATATACCGGTCGGGCCGGGGCGTGGTTCGGCGGTCGGGTCGGTCGTTTCGTACTGTCTGCACATCACCGATCTCGATCCGCTGAAGTTCAATCTGCTCTTCGAACGCTTTTTGAATCCCGACCGTATCTCGATGCCCGATATCGACACCGACTTTTGCGTCGAGCGGCGCGACGAAGTGATCGCCTACGTCTCGAAAAAGTACGGCGAAGATCGCGTCGCGCAGATCGTGACCTTCGGAACGATGGCCGCGCGCGCGGCCGTGCGCGATGCGGGACGCGCGCTGGGCGTACCGCTGCCCGACGTCGATCGCGTCGCCAAGATGATTCCGTCGGGGCCGACGGGCTTGACCATCGGTCAGGCGCTGGAACAGATTCCCGAATTGAAAACGCTCTATCGCGGTTCGCCGGAGATGCGCAAATGGCTCGATACGGCTAAGTCGATCGAGGGGCTGGCGCGCAATGCCGGCACGCACGCGGCGGGCGTCGTGATTTCAGCCGGGCCGCTCATCGATTACGCGCCGCTGGCCAAGAGCGACACCGGCATCAACACGCAGTATGACATGGAGTGGGTCGAGCGCATCGGTCTGCTCAAGATGGATTTCTTAGGACTGCGCAACTTGACCGTCATGAAGAATGCGGTCGACGAAATCAAACGCACCTCGGACCCGCAATTCGATCTGGCCAAGATTCAAGACGATGATAAGCGGACCTACGACATGCTCAGCCGCGGTGATACGATCGGCGTCTTTCAGTTAGAATCGGAAGGCATGGTGCGCGTATGCATGGAGCTGCGCCCCAACGAATTCAAGGAGATCATCGCGCTGGTCGCGCTGTTCCGGCCCGGACCGATGGAGTGGATCCCGCAGTACATCAACGCCAAACACGGGCGCACCAAGCCGAAGTATCTGCATCCGAAACTGGAATCGATTCTCTCCGACACGTACGGAGTTGGATGTTACCAAGAGCAGATCATGGAGATCGCACGCAATGTCGCCGGCTTTTCGATGGGTGAAGTCGACGAGTTGCGCAAGGTCATGAGCAAGAAGCAGAAAGAGAAGATCCCGGTCTATCGCAAAAAGTTCATCGAAGGCGCCAAACAGCATTCGGACATCAGCGAGAAACTCGCGGCCGAGATTTTCGCCTACATCGAACCGTTCGCGGGCTACGGTTTTCCCAAGGCGCACGCGGCCGCATACGCCTGGATCGCCTATCAGACGGCGTTCCTTAAAGCCAACCATCCGCTGCCGTACTTTAGCGCGCTGATGACGTCGGTGCGCGATCGCACCGATAAACTCGTCGAATACATTGAAGAAGCAAAACATATCGGCATCGCGGTGCTGCCTCCCGACGTCAATGCGTCGCTGATCGACTTCGGTGTCGTCAATGGCGAGGTTCGCTTTGGGCTCTCGGCCATCAAGGGCGTGGGCGAAGGCGCGGTGCGCGTTATCCTGGAGGCGCGAGACAAAGGCGGTCCGTTCATCGATCTCTTCGACTTCGCTCGCCGCGTGGACAGCAAACAAGTGAATCGCCGCGTCTTCGAGTCACTCATAAAATGCGGCGCATTGGATTGCATGTCTGGGAATCGCGCGCAACAATTGGCGGCACTCGATGTGGCACTGAGAATTGCCGCTGCGGAAACGCGCGATGCCGAGCTTGGACAAGTCTCGCTGTTCGGCGAAAGCGATCCGGCTTCGGTCGAGGGATTGGCGCCGTCACTCCCTTCGGTCGCACCGCCCACGACGCTGCAGATGCTGCAGTGGGAGAAGGAGACGCTTGGAATTTTCGTCTCGGGACATCCGCTGGCGGACGTTGCCGAAGCGCTCGACCGTACCGGAGCCGTGCCGGTCAAAGATTTGCGCGAGCGCGAAGACGATACGTTTATCTGCGTTGCGGGCATGGTGACGGGCGTGCGGCGCACGCTCACCAAAGCCGGCCAGCAAATACTGATCGCGACGATCGAAGATATGACCGGAAGCGTCGAGGCCGTCGTCTTTTCGAAAGTTTATCCGCAGGTTCAAGGCTTTTTTGAAACCGATAAAATTCTGATTGTGAAAGGACGTTTGCGCACGCGCGAACGCGTCGGCGGACCGGTGGGTCAAGAGGGGCCGATGGAAACGACGATTGCGGTCGGCGAAGTCTCCGTCTTCGAGCGGCCCGCGATCGCCTCGCGCGCCCCCGGCTGGCACGTGAACGTGACGCAGCGCGATCAAGTCGACCGGCTCGTCGCGGTCTTGGATGAGTGGCCCGGCACGGTTCCGCTGGTGTTGCGCGTCGGCGAGCGGGAGCAGAAACTCTCGCGCGGCATCGCGTCGGACTATCGCGTGAAACTCGAACTCGAACGGATTGTCGGCGCCGGAAACGTGCAAGAAGGCCTGCCGACCTGACGCGCCCGCAGTTGGTCGCGTTCGACCTCGACGGTACGCTGATCGGCGAGGATTTGCAAATCCGACCGCGCGTGATTCAAGCCATCGGCGCGATGCGTGATCGCGGTGTTCAGGGCTGCATCGTTACGGGACGCATGTTTCGCGCCGCACTCCCGTTCGCGCGTTCATTGGGTTTCGAGGCGCCGATCATTTGCTATCAAGGTGCGGCGGTCGTCGACCCGGTGAAGGACGAAGTGCTGCTAGATACGCCTTTACCGAACGCCGCGGCGCTCGAGGTCGCGGCCTATGCGAAGTCCCGCCGTCTTCACGTGCAGCTCTATAAGAACGACCGCTATTACTGCGAGGAGCGCAACCGCTACTCCGACTATTATGCGCGCCTTTCCGATTCGGAACCGATCGTCGTGTCTTCGCTGGCCGAAGAGTTCCGGTTCAGCGACGCTACCAAGGCGTGCATCATCGCAGAACCCGAGGTCGTGGACCGAGAAATCGACGGAGTGCGGCAAGCGATGGGTGATCGCGCGTATGTAACGCGCAGCATTTCGTGGTTCATCGAAGTAATGGATCCGAAGGTCGATAAGGGCAAGGCGTTCGAGCTCGTTGCCCGGACCGTCGGGGTGCCGCTCGAAGCGACGATGGCGATCGGCGACTCCTGGAACGACGTGCCGCTTTTGCGCGCGGCGGGTTTCGGCGTCGCCATGGGATCATCGCCGGCGGAATTGCGCGCTGTCAGTGGTGCGGTGGTTGCCGATGTGGCCAACGACGGCGTGGCCGAAGCTATCGAACGGTACGTGCTGCAATGAGCCGCCCGCGTAAACCGGTGGCCCGGCGCAAACGTTCGGCCGCCGCGCGCTTGCGGCCGTTTTGGATCTTGCTGGTGCTGTTGATCGCCGTCGGCGGTTTGGGCGGTTACTATGCGGCGACGTGGCCCGGATTTCGCGCGCACCAGATCATCGTCATCGGCAACCGTCGCGTGACCGCGAAAGCCATCCTCCACCATGCCGCGATAAACCGGCGCCTTAACATCTGGCTGCAAAATATGCGCGCCGCCGCGGATCGGGTCGCGACGATACCTGACGTGGGAAACGTCACGATTGGGCGTTCATTTCCGGCGTCCGTCTCGATCGTCGTACGCGAGAGGCACCCGTTTGCTGTCATTCTATCCGCCAACAAGAAGATCGTCGTGGATCGCGACCTGCGCGTTCTCGACTTTGAGCCGGCTCCGACGCTCCCGCAATTTGTCGTGTCGATACAGCCTCTGGCGCCTGGGAAAGACGTGAAGGACGAACGCGTCGTCCGGCTTCGCGACGATTACGATCAGCTGGAAGGTGCACACGTCATCTTGAAGTCGATGCGCTACGACAGATTTGGTGACTTAATAGCGGTCACGCCGCGCGGCGTGCAAATATTACTCGGCGGCGACGACGAGGAGTTCGCGCGCAAGATATCACTGATCGGCCCGATACTCTCGCAGATCGCCGGAAAGAAGATCGCAGCGATCGATCTGCGCGCCCCCGGCACACCCGTGGTGCGGTATAAATGAGTCGGCTGGTTCTTATTGCTGAGAGTCGGGAGCGTATACTGCGACCAGACCGTTAATCAGCGAAAAACGGATCGCTTCGTTGGTCTGGCATTTGCTGAAGTCGACGCTGTCTCTGGTCGTTTTAAGAGTGGCTTGAGTTCCGTTGGAAAATTTGACGACGACGTCTTTGTTGTCAATCACCTTTTGCACGACGCCGGTGTACGTGCCGTCGGGCAGTTGCGCGGGGTTGGTGACGGCGGTGCGCGTGGTCGTCGTGGTTTGAGCGGCCACCGCGGGCGCGGCCAGAGCCGCGACGAAAGCTAGCAGGCTGATTGTTCGCACGAAAACTCCATCAAAGCGTCCGAGTAGTCTTAGCATGGGATTTTACCCCAGGTGGGGCGCTTCGCGCCAGCGGGGCAGTGAAAAGTTTCCGCCTTTTCTCCACACCGCTGCACAGGTTGCTCGCAAGGAGCGGGCCCGCGGCGCTCAAACCTCTGGGCTTCAGTCGTTCAGGGCCCTTGCCAACACCCGCTATACGTTGTAGGGTTTAGGCAGCCGGGCCACAATATATTGGGCTTGAGGGGATCGCGGATGAAGCATGGCACCGTTGCGGGGCTAGACATAGGCACGACCAAGACGTGCGCTGTTGTCGCCTCCGACGGACCCCAAGGCCTGGAGATTATCGGCTACGGGGAAGCGCCTTCGCTGGGGATGCGCAAGGGCGTTGTGACCGACCTCGAGGAGACCATCAAGTCGATTGAGGCCGCCACCGAAAAGGCCGAGCGCATGGCCGGCGTCCATATCGGCGACGTGTACGTCGCCATCACCGGCGAGCATATCCGCAGCACCAATAACCGCGCCGTGGTGGCCGTGCAGAACGAAGACCGCGAGGTCAGCAGCAACGACGTGCACCGCGTGGTCGAAGCCAGCAAGATTATCAGTGTCCCGAGCGACCGGCAGATCATCCATGCGCTCCCGCGCTTCTTTACCGTCGACGGACAGGACGGCGTCGAGGATCCGATCGGCATGGCCGGCGGACGGCTCGAAGTCGACACGCACATCGTCACCGGCGGAACCTCGTTCATCACCAATGTCTTGAAATGCGTGCACCGCGCGGGGCTCGAGGCCTCCGGGCTCGTCTTCGAACCGCTGGCCAGTTCGGCGGCAACGCTTCTGCCCGAAGAAAAACAGGTCGGCGTGGTACTGCTCGACATCGGCGGCGGCACGACCGATATCGCCGTCTACAGCGGGGGCGGCGCGATCTACACCGCGACGATTCCGATCGGCGGCAACATCCTGACCAACGACATCTCGCTCGGGCTGAAAACCACCGCGGGCGAAGCCGAGCAGATCAAACGCGTCTACGGTTCGGGGTCGCCGGAATTGGAAGAGCAGTTCTTTCCGGTCAAGACGCTCGACGGACGCAGCACGCGCGAGTCGGCGACCTCGCAGCTGCGCGCGATCGTCGTCCCGCGAGTGATCGAGACGTTCCGCATGTGCAAGAACAAGATCATCGAGAACGTGCCGCGCGATCTCGTTTTGGGCGAGATCGTGCTGACCGGCGGCGGCGCGCACCTCAAAGGCATCGAGCCGCTGGCGGAAGAGGTCTTCGGCTTGCCGGTGCGCGTCGGCACGCCCGATGCGATCGGCGGCCTGACCGATGCGATGAAGCAGCCCGAATACGCCACCGCCATCGGATTACTTCTCTTCGGTCCCAACGGCGGGACCGAAAACCACCGCTATGTAAAACGCAGCCCGTCGATGTTCGGCAAATTCCGCTCGTGGCTGGGCGATCTATGGAACTAAATAAAGGAGACGACTACCATGGCTGAAGCGAAGCGCTACGTACCCGAGCATGCGGCGACGATTAAAGTGGTCGGCGTCGGCGGTGGCGGATGCAACGCGGTCAATCGCATGATCGAAGCCGGGCTGACCGGCGTGGAGTTTTATGCCGTCAACTCCGACGTGCAAGCGCTCCGCAATTCATTGACCGAAAACACCGTGCAGATCGGCACGGGACTGACGCGCGGCTTGGGCGCCGGCGCCAACCCGGTGCTCGCACGTGAAGCGGCCGAAGATTCGCGCGAAGACCTTTCGCTAATTCTCGAAGGCGCGGACCTGGTCTTCATTACGTCGGGCATGGGCGGCGGCACCGGGACCGGTGCGACGCCGATCATCGCGGAACTCGCGCACGACGCGGGCGCGCTGACGATTGCCGTGGTCACCAAGCCGTTCGCGTTCGAAGGGCGCAAGCGCATGCAAGTCGCCGAGAACGGCATCGCCGAGCTCGAGCCCAAAGTCGACACGATGATCACGATTCCCAACGAGCGCATTCTGCAAGTGATCGAAAAGCGCACCCCGCTCAACGAAGCCTTTGCGTATGCCGATGACGTGCTGCGACAGGGCATCGCGGGCATCTCGGATCTGATCACGCAGCCCGGTCTCATCAATCTGGACTTCGCCGACGTGAAGACGGTGATGACCGATGCCGGCACCGCGATGATGGGCATCGGCGAAGGCACGGGCGAGCATCGCGCGGCCGACGCGGCGCAAAAGGCGATCGCCTCACCGCTGCTCGAGACGACGATCGAAGGCGCGCGCGGAGTGATCTTCAACATCACCGGCGGCGCCGATATGGCGATGTATGAAGTCAACGAAGCCGCTGAAATGATCAGCCGCGCCGTTGACGGCGATGCGCAGATCATCTTCGGCGCGAGCATCGATCCGACGATGACGGGTAAAGTGCGCGTCACGGTGCTGGCCGCGGGCTTCGGTTCGCAGCGCGGCTACGGGCGTTCGCAGTCCTCGTTCAACTTCGCCGACACGCGCTTCGACGCGGTTTCGCCGGTGAACATGGACGATATCGAGGTGCCGGCCTTCCTGCGCTATCGCGGCTAACGGTCCCGAATGGGTGACGCTATGCAACGTCTATTTAGTCATGTCGATCTGCGGGTCAAAGACGTTGCGCCGTCGACCGAATTTTACGACGTGCTCTTAGCCGAGTTCGGCTTCGTGCGCGTCAAGGGACTATTTCCCGACGACGAGCCGACGTGGCGGCGCGAACGCTGGAAGGCCAACGACGAGTTCATCGGCCTCACCGTCGATCCGAAGTTCATCCCGAATGCAAACCGGATCGCTTTTCACGCCACATCGCGCGAGCAAGTCGACCGGGCTACAGCAGCCTTGTGGAAGGCGGGCGCGCGCGATATCGATGGGCCGCAAGACTATAGCGGTTACTACGCAACGTTTTGCGAGGATCTCGCCGGCAACAAACTCGAGGTGTGTTTTCTGACGCACCACCGTTTCGTCGAAGGGCAGCCGTGAGCGATCCCAAGACGAACTTGGGGCAGATCTTCGCGGTTCGACCGAAAGCAAAACAGTGCGCCTAGGGAGCCTGCAGTAGCGCAAACTGGTGAACGGCGCCGAGTACCGCGCAGAGCCATGCAGTGCCCAGGAGCGTGCCGCCGGCGATGTCGGTGAGGTAATGCGCGCCTAACGCGAGCCGAGACCAGTCTACGGCGACGGCCCAGGCGAGGAGTAACCCGACGAGGGCATATTTCAGATCGGGGGCCAGCGCGCTGAACGCGATCACGTACGCCCAGCCGCAGAAGTAGACCATCGCCGTCACGGCGTGTCCGCTCGGATATGATTTGCCGAGATCCAGCCCGACAATCCAATACTCCGGCCGTACGCGCCGGTAATGCGCTTTAAAGAGCTCGGACAGCGCTTGTGTGATCATCTGCGAGAGGACGAGCAACGCCGGGATGACGAGTCCGCGATGCGTATGCATGTAGATGTACGTCGCGATGACGGAGCAAACGGTAATGAAAACCCAGCGGCCGGAGAAGGTGAAGAAGCGGGCCAACGGCGTGGCGTCAGCGTGAAAGAGCGCCTCCGAATCCACGCGCAGAGCGGGCTTGCGCGTCACAAACTCGCCGAGCGCAACGAATGCGACGAACAGGGCCGCGGCCGCGATGTAATATTCGGCGGATCGGGTCAAGGCACGAGAACGCGCAGCGCCTTGGTCTCGACTTTGAATTTGGCGGGCGTTTTCCCCAGCGCGTGGCCATCGATATCGAGCTGCTGTTTGGGTTCGGTCTTAATCTGAATCTTGCGGGCGGAGAAATAGTGCGCGCCCTCGAGTTTCACCTGATCGCCGCGCAGCAATGCGGTACTGGTTTTCAGCGCGTCGGCCCTTGAGACGCCCTCTACGGCAAAGAAGGCGAGCTGCCCGCTGTGCACGCCGGCATCGGGCGTGAGTGGCTGCCATCCGAAGTAGCGTCCGTTTGCAACGATCGCTTGGTAGGTTTCGATGTCGAGTACGCCGCTTTCCCAGGAAACATGCAGCTTGAAAGGCTTGCTTCTCAGAAGACTGCGCATGAAAGATACGCCGTACGCAACCGGGCCCACGATGCGCTTCAGCGGACGGCTGGTCTCTTCGGCCGCGCCCGCTAACAATCCGACGGTCGCGAAGTTCGCGAAATACGTGCCGTTGAGCACGCCCACATCTATGCGTTCTTCGCTCCCTGCAGCGATCGCTTCGAGCGCGCTTTCGAAGTCCTTGATCCCGATGCTGAGCGCAAAGCTGTTACCGGTGCCCGCCGGCACGACCGCGAGCGTGGATTTGGTGTGCGCGATCTCGGAGACCGCCGCGGTTTGGGAGCCGTCGCCGCCGACCACGACGATCGTTTCGGCTTGCGCCTTCACGGCGCTGCGGACCGCGCGAATGAGATCTTTTCGCTTCTGTGCGGTGTGAGCCGCGACGACCCCGATGCCGCGCTTAGGCAGCTCGTCGTGGAGGCGCTGGTAAAAGGCCAGGCCATTACGAGATTCGAGCCGACAGATAATCGTAACTTCACGCATTATGGATAACTACATACCACAAAAACACACCGAGACCGAAATGTCGAGACATGGCGGATATTTTCGCAGTCATGAACGGGAGGCTTGCACCCGGCGAGTATTCGATGACCGCAGTTCTGGACGTGGGGAACACCAGGCAATTCGGATGGCCAAACTACGCAAATGGCGTGACCCCATTGATGATTTATCGACGCCTTAGGGCAAGGCCGGCAGCAGGCTTGGTGCGCGTAGGCGGACGTGCTGCTAACTAGTTGTGCGCGTGACGAGTTATTCGGTAGAAGGTGCCTCCAAGGCTTCTTGCAGGCTCGCGGCGCCGGGCGGATTACCGGCGTCCTGCAGAGCGGGGGCTGGCTCCGGGGACGATTGCCATTCGCTAATGCGTACGACTACAGCGCAGGCCTTCTCCTCTCCGAAAATCGTTCTCTTTCTGTTCCAGTAGTAAAAATAGTCTTTTTTTCCGTCCGGCGCCTCTCTAACAAACTTACTTCCAGGGCCAGTATAGAGAATGATTCTATCGCCGGCGAGAACCTTCTGCGGTTCAAACCAATAAGCGTTCGATGAAATGTTGTAAAAAGTGCTCGGGCGAACAAAATACGTTCCCAATACCAAGCAGGACACGAGATCGCCGTCTGTCTCGACTGCGAGATGCACGCGTTCCTTGTGCGGTACTCCGCGATCGGCAATCTGAACTATTTTCAAGATCATCATTTAAGTATTATGCGCACCGCAATCGACGTGATGAAAAGTACAATTCCAATCCCCAGAAGAATCGGCCCCAAGGGCTTATAGGCCCACATCGAAGGCGTCATGCCGACGATGACCCCGCCGGCGGCCAAGCCTACTCCGTACAGCACCTCTAGCGCGTTTTGAGTCTTGAGTCTGCTTTGAAGAACCGCAGCAGATTTGTCCGCAGCGTGAAATCGATCAACGTAGGCCCGGTTTTCCAGCGCCTGAGCTTCGGCACGATCCAAGTTGGCGAGAAGCATTTTTTGCGCGCCGGATTGCTTTAACTCGTCGTCGTCTAACTGGCGCTGAACATTCAAGTATGCGGGTTCCCACGTGCCCGTCGGCACGCCACCGGTCTTTGTTTTCTCCGCGAGGGCAGCCTCAAGGGTATCCGCCCCTTGGATTTGCGCGTTTTCGGGGCTTTGGTCTTGTGGGGCTATAGACATCCTGGCATTGGCTCTTGTACCTCGTCAACGGGTAGTACCTGCACGGGAGGCACCGCGGCGGCAGCGACCGAGTTTTGGCCCTTGCAAAAACCCAGCATGTTCGGTAAGGTTAGAAAAGCAGACAACGAAGGGCGAATTGAAAGACAGAGGCAGGCAATTTGGCAGCATGCCGACTGTAAGAATTACCGGGCTAGGGAACAAAAATCTGGAGCGTGCGCGCGTCGAGGGTGAGCGCGAAATAGCACGTAGCCCTATAGCGCTATTGTATTCGCCAAGCGCTGATACCCTGAAAATAAAAATGCCGACCGGCACTACGGTGATAATTCCGCGACGCTGGATGGAAGAGTTCCGCGGCCTCTCCAAGACGGACATGAAAAAGGTCCGGCTTAATAACGTTCGCGATGCGATCGAGATCGATCATCTGGATATTCAGATCTCAGCGATGGGACTTCTGCGCGATGCCGTGTTCGGTGACGATCCTTATGCGCGGGCGGGGCGCGTCTCGTCGCCAGCTAAAGCGCGGGCGGCGCGGCGTAATGGGGCTAGGGGCGGCAGGCCTAAGAAGAAGCGCGTGTCGCGCTAGACGGGTAAGTCGCGGCGCAGCCGCTAAAACAGCCGTATGTTCCGGTATTTAACGGCGGGCGAATCGCACGGGCCCGCGCTCATCGGCGTCCTGGATGGGCTGCCTGCAAAATTGCGCATCGACGTCGAGCAGATCGACGCGGTCCTTGCTCGGCGCCAAGGTGGTTACGGGCGCGGCAAGCGGATGAAGATCGAACTCGATCAAGTCGAGTTTCTGGCCGGCTTGCGCGGATCGTATACGCTGGGCTCGCCGATCGCAGTAATGATCCGAAACCGTGACTATAAAAACAATCGCGATATGATGGATCCGGTGACGGGTCACGGCCAGCCGCTTACAAACCCGCGCCCCGGGCACGCTGACTACGCGGGCGCTTTGAAATACCGGCAGCGCGATCTTCGCAACGTCTTGGAACGTGCGAGCGCGCGTGAAACGGCGATGCGGGTTTGCCTTGGCGAGATCTGCGCGCAGTTTTTGCAAGCGCTCGGAATCACCACGCGCTCATACGTGCACCGTATCGGTCCGGTCGAAGCCGGCGAGATCGACGAATTCTCCCAAGAAGACGTCGAGAAGAGCGATGTGCGCTGCCCAGACCCGATGGCCGAGCGCGCCATGATTGAGGAGATCGATAAAGCCAAAGCCGCCGGCGACACGCTCGGCGGGCAATACGTTGTCCGGGTCGATGGTATGCCGGTTGGGATCGGCAGCAACCGCCAACCCTACACGCGACTCGATGGTGTGCTAGCCGGCGCCCTGATGGGCATGCAGACGGTGAAGGCGGTCGAAGTTGGGTTAGGCGCCGACGTGGCCTCGCGTCCCGGCTCAGCTGCACACGATCCGTTTGCTTTAAATGAAGATCAGGTCGTTCGCACCAGCAATCGCGCGGGCGGCATCGAGGGCGGCATGAGCAACGGCCAGCCGATCGTACTGCGCGTCAGCGTCAAGCCGATACCGACGCTCGTGCGCGCGCTACCTTCGGTAAATCTGCAAGAGATGACCACGGCGCCGGCGACGGTCGTGCGCAGCGACGTCTGCGTGGTGCCGGCCGCGGCGATCGTCGGCGAAGCGATGGTGAGGCTGGCGCTGGTTCAGCCGGTGCTCGAGAAATTCGGCGGCGATTCGATCGAAGAAACGCTCGAGAATCTGGTGCGCAGCAAAGCTGCTGCCGAAGTGCTCTTCGATCGCTCCACCACCGAGGCGTGAGGCGGCACATTGCGCTCAACGGCTTCATGGGCGCGGGCAAGACGACGGTCGGCAAGAGACTCGCAAATCGTCTGGGCGTACAGTTTTTTGATCTCGACGCGCTGATCGTGCAAGAGCACGGTCCCATCGAGGTCATCTTCGAGCGTCACGGCAAGGCCGCGTTCCGGAACTTCGAGCTCGAGGCGTTGTCAAAGACCGTCGAAAACGCGCAGCCCGGCGTGATCGCGCTGGGCGGCGGCGCCGTCACCTATCCGCCGACGCTCGAAGTCGTTAAAGCAAAAACATTTAGTATCTGGCTCTACCTTTCAATCGAAGACACGATCAAGCGCGTGAGAAGTGCGAAGCGCGTGCGTCCGCTTCTCGGCCCCAATCCGAAGAATTCAAAGATCATTGGCTTGTACACGGGGCGGCTTTCGGTCTACCGGCAATCCGATCTCATCGTCGAGGCGGCCGGAAAAACGACTTCCAAGCTCGTCACCGCCATCGTCGAGCACCTTCCGAAAGAGCTGTTATGAGCGCGCTCGGCTCCGAAAATCACGATCTCGGTTATCCGATCGTCGTCGCGCCGTCGGTTCGCGCAGGATTAAGGGAGTTTTTTGCCCGGGACGGCGGACGGTTCGTCGTCCTTTGCGATGCGAACGTCACATCGTATGGCCGGCATCTGACCAACGGAGTGCGCGACCGTTTGGCGTTCATCCCGGTGAAGCTAGGAGAACGCTGCAAGCGCCTCTCTACCGTGGAAGACGTGCTGCGCGCCTTAATCCACGCCGGTGCGGATCGCAAAACGCTCGTTCTGGGCATCGGGGGCGGCGTCGCCTCGGACCTTTTCGGTTTCGCGGCTTCAATCTATATGCGCGGTGTGGCGTACGCGCATGTCGCCACGTCGCTGGTGGCGATGGTCGATGCGGCGATCGGCGGCAAGACCGGCGTCGATCTGCCGGAGGGGAAAAACCTCGCCGGGACGTTCTCCAATCCGGTTGCGGTGTTCGCGCACATCGACGCGCTCGCAACGCTGCCCTACCGCAATCTGCGCGAAGGTTTGGCGGAGATGGTGAAGCATGCCGTCATCGAAGGTGGCGAGCTCTTCGAAAGTCTCGAGACCTTGGCGCCGCACGCATTTTGGCGTTGGCCGTGGGAAAACGTCGTCGCCGATTCGCTCAAAGTGAAGACGATGATCGTCGCCGACGACCGGCTGGAAAAAGGCGAGCGCGAGCTGCTCAATCTCGGCCATACGTTCGGTCACGCGATCGAGCGCGCGTCGGGCTATCGCGTCTCGCATGGCGCCGGCGTCTCGATCGGGCTGCGCGCCGCCGGACTGCTCGCGCTGCGCACCGGGCGCTTTTCGCGCGACGAGCACCTGCGGTTGCTCACTCTGCTTACGCTGCTCAAACTGCCGGTCGTGACCCGGCGTTCGCAAGCGGGCATTTTCTCGGCGATGCAAGCCGATAAGAAGAAGCGGGACGGGCGCTTGCGATTCGTGCTGCCGCGCGCCATCGGGGACGTGGAGTACGGCGTCGAAGCCTCTGATGCAGCCGTGAAAGCCGTCCTCAAACGCATCGCTCAGTTGCCGGGAGGCGCCGAATTCCGCTAGTTCGTTCGATCGATGCGCTGGCCGCGATTCGCTCGCCGCGTTTCGATCTGCCCCTGAGTTACGACGCGCGCGATCTGCAGTTGCGCATCGGCGACGTCGTGCGCGTGCCCATGGGCAGCCGCGAGCACGTGGCGTTTGTCGTTTCGGAGCCGCGCACCGTTGAAGCCGACCGCCCGTTGCGCGCCGTCAACGAGCACGTCGACGTTCCGCGTGCGTTCGACGAGATCGGGCTGCAACTGGCCAAGTTTGTCGCGGCGCATTATCTCTGTACGTTAGGAGAAGCGCTTTCCACGGTCGTGCTGAGCGGCGCGGTGCCGCGCACGGTCGACACGTTCGTGCGCACGACGCTGCAGCCCACGCCCGAGCGTTACCCGTCGGTTCCCGAGCGTTTGCTCGCGCTCATCTGGGAAGATCTCGGCGAAGGGTTTACGGCCGAGCAATTATCGCGCCATCCCGAAGCGCGCCGCGCGGGCGACCGGATCGGGCTCATGCGCTACCTCACGGCGCTCGTGCGCAGCGGCGACCTGACGCGCGAACGGCGCTTTATCGACGCGCGCACGCACGAGTACCGCATCAAGGTTCTGTTTCCGGGCGACGGCGCGATCACGGGTCCTAAGGCCAAGGCGCTCGTGGCCTTCGTTCGCGAGCAGCCCGGCGTGCCGCGCGCGGATGCGTTGCTGGCCGGCTTCTCCGGCGCAATCCTGGCGCGCGCACTTAAAGCCGGCGTTATCCGCGAGGAAGAGATCGTGCCTACGCGGTTGTCTCGACGCGAGGCGCTCCCACCGCCGCTCTTCGAGCCGACCGCCGAACAACAATCGGTGATCGAAGCGATCCGCGCGAGGATCGACGAGCATACGCATTCGGAGATATTGCTTCAAGGCATTACGGGCAGCGGGAAGACGTTCGTTTACATCGAGACGATCAAACATGTACTGCGCGCGGGCGGCAACGCGATCGTGCTCGTGCCGGAGATTTCGCTGACGCCGCAGATCGCGCGCCGCTTCGAACAAGCCTTCGGCGAGCGCGTCGCCGTCCTGCACTCGGCGTTATCCGAGCGGGAGCGCTTTGATGCCTGGCAAGCGTGCGCCAACGGCGATGTCGATGTTGTCGTCGGAGCGCGCAGCGCCGTCTTCGCGCCGCTGCACGACGTGCGCCTGCTGGTCGTCGACGAAGCGCATGAGACATCGTACAAACAGGACAGCTCGCCGCGCTATCATGCAGTGCGTGTCGGGCGGGAACGAATGCGGCTCGAAAGTGGTTTACTGCTGCTCGGAAGCGCGACGCCGCCGCTGGAAAGCTTCGCCGACGTCTTAGCGGGTCGCGTGGAATTGCACGAACTGCGCACGCGCGCGACCAAACAGGAGCTGCCGGCAGTCCGGGTCGTGGACATGGCCCAGGAATTCGAAGCCGGCAACCGGAGAATTTTCAGCAGCGCCCTAATCCAGGCACTCGACGAGCGCATGCAGCGCGGCGAGAAGACGGTGCTCTTCGTGAACCGCCGGGGAAGCGGGAATTTCTTGCTCTGCCGGGCGTGCGGCCACGTGCCGATGTGCGCGCGGTGCAGCGTCTCCCTGACGGTCCACCGCGCCGATCGCAAACTGCGCTGCCACTACTGCGATGCGCAGCGCGCGATTCCCGAACGCTGCGAAACGTGCGGAAACGAAGCGATCAAGGAACTCGGCGTCGGTACGCAGCGCGTGGCCGAAGAAGTGCAGAAGCTTTACCCCAACGCGCGCGTGGTTCGAATGGACAGCGACACGACCACACGCATCGGCGAGCACGCGCGTTTGCTCGACGCGTTCGGAGAAGAAGGCGACGTGCTGGTCGGCACGCAGATGGTCGCAAAAGGTTTGGATTTTCCGACGGTTACGCTGGTCGGCGTGGTCGCGGCCGACATCGGCTTGCACGCGCCCGAGTTTCGCGCCTCGGAGCGCACGTTTGCGCTGGTGATGCAGGTCTGTGGGCGGAGCGGACGCGCGAGTCCGGGCGAAGCGATCGTGCAAACGTATTCCCCGAATCATCCGGCCATCGTCTATGCCGCCGCGCACGATTACACCGGCTTTGCGCGGCAAGAGCTCGCCGACCGCGTGGCGATGCGTTACCCGCCGTCATGCGAGTTGCTCTATTTGGGCGTCTTCGGAAGAAACCGGCCCGTGGTTTTGGAGCAGGCGCGCAAGTATGCAGCTCTGCTGGAGGCTGCCGGCGTTGGAGAAGTCCTTGGACCCGCACCGTTTCCGATTGCGCGACTCAACGACGAGTGGCGTTTCCGGATTGCGGTCAAAGGCATGCAAGGCGAACCGATGCGCGCGGCCGTGCGTGCCCGGGTATTTCCGCCGGCACGAAAGAATCGCACGACGCGGCTTGCGGTCAACATCGATCCGTGAATAGAATGACGCAATGAGTCTAACGAACACTGCTTGGGTTCCATTGGCCTGGGTTGCGGGCGGCGCCGCCGCGGGCCTGATTCTGCAATTCGGCGTGCTGGCGCCTTTGGCGAAGCTCGCCAAACGGCAGGGCTGGGACGCGGTTGGAACGATCGCTTCAATAACGGTGTCGGTCATCGTGCTGTGGTGCGCGCTCGCCGGACTCTACATCGGCCTGGGCAGCGTCGTCCTAACGCCGCGTTCCGGAACCTTTCTCGACCGCGTTATTTCGTCGCTCGCCATTCTCTCGGTCACCTGGGTGCTGGCGCGCTTTTTGGGAGCCGCGGTGGCCGCGTACGGGCGGCAAGCCGACAAACGCATTTTCTCAGCTTCGCTCTACGCGAATGTGGTGCAAGGCGTGGTGCTGGTTGTCGGCATCATCACGGTCCTCAGCACCTTCGGCGTTTCGATCGCGCCGCTGCTCACTACGCTCGGCCTGGGCGGGCTAGCCGTCGCGATCGCGCTACGTGATACGCTGGCGAACCTGTTTTCGGGCGTGCACATCGTCGCGTCGCGTCAGATCCGTCCGGGCGATTCGGTCAAGTTCGATTTCGGCGTCGAGGGTGAGGTGAGCGACATTCAGTGGCGCAGCACCACGATCCGCGACGCGCAAAACAACACGGTTATCGTGCCGAACGAAAAAGTCGCGGGATCGGTGCTCGTCAACTACTCGCTCGGATCCAACGATCAGCTCGTCCCCGTGAGTGCGACCGTGCCTTGGAAAGGGAACTACCACGAATTGGAAGGGATCGCGAGCCGCGCTTCGCGCGGCGCTGCGGTGGCATTGACGGGCGTGAACGAAGCGAGCCTCGAGGTGACCGCGTATCTGCCTGTGGAAAGCGCGAAAGACCGGGCACAAGCCGCGGCCGAGTTTCGCCGGCGGCTCTACGACGCCGTCAGGACGGCCAACATAGGAGATCGCGCCGAAACATAATAAGGTTTCCGCCGGAGGCTAATATGCGTCGTTCGATTCTTATCTCGGCGTTCTTCGTCTTTGCAACGCTGGTCTTTCACCCTGCTCTCGCCCGCGCGGGAATGCACTTTTGCAACAAGACGAGCAATACCGTCAATGTTGCCATGGCAACGCTGGACTCGGTTGCCTACGCTCACGTCTGGGGTTGGTGGCAAGTCGAGCCGAGCGCCTGCAAGACGGCGATCGGGGTCGACTTGGACACGACCGGGGACACCGATTATTACTATTATGCCTATGACACGGCGGGCGGTACGTGGTCAGACAGCAGTCACTACGCCTTTTGCATCGATTCCAACTACGCGTTCGACTACAATGATTCACAGGATAACGATTGTGCGAGCGGCACGCGCCGGCATTTCAAAATCATTAATACGAATTCCAACAGTGACTTCACGGTGGATTTGACCGACTAAGAAGAAGCCGCCTATTTGGCGGCTTTTTTCTTGCGTGATGTTTTCGGCGCAGCGGCCTTTTTTCGCGCCGTCTTCTTGACCGGCGGACTCGAGGATATCTTGGCGACGGCTTTAGCAAGGCGCGATTTCTTGCGCGCGGCTTTGTTGGGGTGAATGATTCCCTTGCGCGCAGCCTTGTCGAATTGGCTTTCGACCGGCTGCACGAGCTCGCCGCCTTCGGCCGCAGCTTTCTTGTAAACGGTTTTCAAACGCGTTTTGACGTCGAGGTTGCGTTTGGTGCGGCGCTGGGTTGCGCGCATCCATTTTTCGGCTGCTTTTATGTTAGGCACGAGGCGGAGTATAGCACATTTCCAGGATCCGTAGGTAGCTCTCGTAGCGGCTGGGCGAGATGGCCCCGGCCTCGACCGAAGAGCGCACCGCGCACCCGGGTTCGGTGCGGTGGGCGCAGTCCCTGAAGCGGCAGGCTGCCGCCCGTTCACGCAGCTCGGGAAAGCCCTGGAGTATTTCTGCCGGCGTCGCCTCTCCCAGGCCGAATTCGGCCACGCCCGGGCTATCTATAAGGAAGCCCGAGGGAAGGCGGTAAAGGCGCGCGGTGCTGGTCGTCTGCTTGCCCAACCCGGCGCGCGAAAGTTCACCGACGGTCGCGATGCCGCCGAGCGCGCGGAAGATCGAGCTCTTGCCCACGCCCGAAACGCCGGCGAGCATGGCTTTGCGGCCGGCCAGGCTTGCGCGCAGCGCGTCCATGTTCTGGCCGGTCTTGGGATTCACGACCAGGGTGGTGTAGCCGAGCGACTCGTAGAGCGAGGCCAGCTCGCTGCGCAAACTCGGTGCAGCGCGGTCGGGTTTGGTGAAGATCACGATCGCGGCGATCGATTCGAGTTCGGAATACACCAATAACTGGTCGAGCGTCGTCAGCCGGGGCGGCGGATCCGCCAGCGACGTTACCGTGACCAGCGTGTCAACGTTTGCCGCCATTACTTTGGAGCGTCCGCGCGCGATGCGCCGCGTCAGCGTCGACTCCCGCGGCAGAATGCGCTCGATCAGCGCGGTCTCGTCTTCGAGAACGCGCGCTTCCACGCGATCGCCCGAAACGGGCATTTCGCGTTTACCACGCATCCGCTTGAGCGCCGCCATGCGTGGCTCCCCTTCGCCGTCCAAGGCTATCCAAGCGGAGTTCTTGCCGATGCCGAGCACGAGGCCCGGGAAGAGCTCGTTCACGCGCCTAACGATTGATACGTCGTGAATTGGTCGCGAACGGTTCGTTTCGACGGAATCATTGACGACGCAACGCAGCGGAAGATGTCGGCATCCTTACCGGGCGGTTCGTCGTTGCAGTTCGGCGCGCCTTACGTGCCCGCCGACCGCACGTACGGGCTCGTCCAAGGGCCTGCCTCGGTCGAGCCGGACGCTGCCGCGCAAGCACTTTCCGGCGCGCGATGGTATGAAGAGACGATCATCGCTCTGGCAGTTGAACCGACACCTGCCGATGCCTTGCCCGCGATTGCGGCCCCGTTTTCACCCGATGCAGGCGTCGCCGGCATGCTCGAGTGCACGGTTTTGGAGAAGGGCATCGTCGTCGAGTTTCAGCCCGCGCGCTCCATGCCGTCGCTGATACTTAACCTCGCCGACGTTGAACTGCGCCGTTTTCATGGCTATCGCAAGGTAACGCTGCTAAATCCGCTGCCGACGGAGATCATCGCGTTGATCGCTGCGAGCGGTTTGCACGCCGCCGAGATCGGCCCGGATCGCATTCTCGAAACCCTGTTGGAGCAGAGCGGTGTGGAATAACCTGCTGCATTCGTTCGCGCCGACCGATGCTTTAGATATCGTCGCAACCAGCGTCCTGATCTACTATCTGGTGCTGTTGATCCGCGGAACGCGCGCCGTCCAAATTCTGACCGGCGTGCTGGTACTGGTCGCGCTGCTCGGTTTTGCGACGCTCTTGAATCTGGCGCTGCTGGGCACGATTTTAAAACTTGCGTCGCTGGGCGCGGCCGTTTCACTGCTGATTATTTTTCAGCCGGAGATGCGCCGCGCCTTGGAACGCCTCGGACGCGGCGGCTTTTTCCGTTCGGAAGACGTCGAACACCAAAACCGGACCGAGGACCGCGCCATGTCGATCGTCGCGCGTACGGCGTTCTTGCTCTCGCGCGAAAAGATCGGCGCGCTCATCGTCATCGAACAGCAGACCGGGCTCAAGGAATACGTGGAGAGCGGCTCGGTACTTAACGCGAGCCTGTCGGCGGAACTGCTGCTTTCGATTTTTTCGCCGCGCTCGCCGCTGCACGACGGCGCCGCGATCGTTCGCGAAGATAAAATCGAAGCTGCCGCCTGTCTTTTGCCGCTCGCGGAACAGTCGCTGCGCGAACCGCGGCTGGGCACACGCCACCGCGCGGCCCTCGGCCTTTCGGAACAAACCGACGCGGTAGTGATCGTCGTTTCTGAAAGCGGCACCGTTGCGGTTGCACGCGACGGGAAACTGACCCGCGCTATAGAGGAAGAGCCGCGCCTGTTTCGATTTCTGCTGGCGGCAACGCGGCCGCACCGCGATCCGGGCGCGATGCGCCGCGATCTCGTGCGCAATTTGAGAGCGCGGCTGACGCCGCCGCGTAAGACAGCACCCCGAGACCATGCTGCAGATCGTCCGTCATAACTTCGCGCTCAAGGCGCTCTCGGTTTTGCTCGCACTCATAGGCTGGTCGTACGTCCGGCTCACTAGCAACGCGTTCGTGCCCACCTTCGAAGAGCACTTCACCGTGCCGATCACGGCGGCGAATCTGCCGGCGGGTCTGGTCGCAACGTATTCCGACAAGTTCGCGACCGTCGCCATTCTTCCGAAAACCGGCGAACCGCCGATAAAGCCGGAAGAGATCAAGGCGGTGCTCGATCTTTCGAACCGCACCGCGGGCGTCTATAACGTGCCTGTTCAGCTTGTTGCACCAAACGTCGTCGTGCAGTCGCTCAGCCCGGCTTCGGTCTCGCTCACGATCTCGAAGATGGACCAAAAGACGTTCCCGCTGGCCGTGCATTACGGCGGCCAGGGCGACGTCGTCGTGAGCCACTTTACGCTGACGCCTTCGGCCGCGGTCGTTCGCGGTCCGACAGACGCGCTCTCGCAGGTCGCCACGGTGCGCGTCGATATTCAACTCGCCAGCGGAAAAGCCAAACTCGACGCGATGATCCGTCCGATGGCGGTAAATTCGGCCGGACAAGAAATTTCCAACGTGCAGGTCGTCCCGAATCTCGTGCGCGTGCAAGCCAGCTTTCTTCCGGGGACTGCCGCCGCGCGTGGCCGCTAAAGACCGGCTCTTCGGAACCGACGGCATCCGCGGGGTTGCCAATGTCGACCTGACGCCCGAGCTCGCTTTCGCGGTTGGACGCGCGGGGGCAACTGTGCTGGCTCGCAGCAGCGATCGCCACCGCCCGATCATCGTAGGGCGCGATACGCGGCTTTCGGGGCCGATGCTCGAGGCGGCCATTATCGGCGGCATTACGTCGGTAGGGCGCGACGCGTTAACGGTCGGCGTTCTGCCGACGCCCGCGGTTGCCGCCATCACGGTACGGACCGGCGCAGCAGCCGGCGTGATGATCAGCGCGTCGCATAACCCCATCGCCGATAACGGTATCAAATTCTTCGGGCCCGACGGATTCAAACTCTCCGATGCGACCGAAGACGAAATCGAAGCGCTCGTCGAGCGGCATGATCTGCCGCGGCCTTCCGGTACTGCCGTGGGCGCGTCCAAGAACGCGATGAATCTGGGCAAGCACTATTACGAAGAATTGTACGCGGGCGCTGAAAATCTATCGGGTCTAACCGTCGTCGTCGATGGAGCTTTCGGCGCAGCCTACGCTTACGCACCGTATGCGTTGCGCAAGCTCGGCGCAGAAGTTCACGAGATAAACTGCGAAGACGACGGGTCGCGGATCAACGTCGAGTGCGGCGCGACCGATCTGCGCGCGCTTCAGCAGCGCGTGAGCGAATTAAACGCCGGCGGCGGCAAAGCGATAGGCGTCGCGTTCGACGGCGACGCGGACCGCGCGCTGTTCGTCGACGAAACGGGCGCCGTCTGCAACGGCGATCACATCATGCTGATCCTTGGCGGTGAACTGCACGATCGCGGCGAGCTCACCGGCGAGACCGTTGTGGGAACGGTGATGAGCAATCTCGGCCTCGAGAAAGCGCTGGCCGCGCGCGGGATCACACTCGTGCGCGCAACGGTCGGCGACCGTTACGTGCTGGAGAAGATGCGCGAAGGCGGCTATGTCTTCGGCGGCGAGCAGTCCGGGCACATCATCAACTTGCGCAACAACACGACAGGCGACGGGCCGAAAACGGCCATCGAGCTCTTTTCGGTCATGGTCCGCCGGGGAAAAACGCTGCACGACCTAGCAAGCGAGCTGGCGGTGTACCCTCAGATATTGATCAACGTCCGGACCGGCCGCAAAGAGGTGCTCGACCGGCCCGAAATCAGGCGCGCCATACAGGAAGTTGAGGCGAACTTAACAGGATCTGGACGTTTGCTGATACGTCCGTCGGGTACCGAGCCCCTCATCCGTGTTATGGTCGAGGGCGACGACCGGACCCGAGTCGAGGCGTACGCGCGCGACTTGGCCGGCCGCATAGAAGAGGCAGCGGCTACACTTATGGAGCCCGCTGCCGAATACTAGGTCAGGCGCCAAGGAAGAGCCCCGGGGGAGGACACCCGAGCCTGGGGGGAAAGTAGGGCGCTAAGGACGCCGGCTCTTATGAGTCCCGGCGTAGGAACCTGCCAGTAATCACTGAGTCCGGGAGCAGCCCGGAGCGGGGGATTCTCCGGTGGGGTGAATGGGCCGGTCGGCCCTAGGGCGATCTTTCACGTCCGAACCCGTCAACTAACCCCGCAAGTGTTTTGAAAGAGGAGCAGTCTTGCGTTATCTTTTAGCATCTGCGGCTTTGGCGCTTATACTCGCCGGCAGCAGTGCATTTGCCCAGGCCAGCCCGACAGCCGGCGTTTCATCGGCATCCCGCGCGGCGGCCCTTGCGGAAAATAGTCCCGACGTCTATCAATGGACCGGCATCGCCCCGCGCCCGGCAGCCCACGCCGTCAAACACCGCGATATCGCGAAGTTTGCGAGCCGGCTGTTTGCGCGCAGCGCACGAATCGCCAATACGCTGACGCGGAGCGCGCTGCGCTTCCTCGGCACCCCTTATGTTTTCGGTGGAACCAGCGGCTACGGATTTGACTGCTCGGGCTACGTGCAGCACGTCTACGCGATGCTCGGCGTTCATCTTCCCAGGACGGCCGACGCGCAGTACTATGCCGGCAGCCGCACCGTCGGCGGCATCAAAACCGGCGACCTGGTATTCTTCCAGACCTACGAGCCCGGCCCGTCGCACGTCGGCATCTACTTGGGCAACGGCCACTTCGCCCACGCCAGTTCTAGCCACGGCGTCATGGTCAGCAGCCTCTCCGACTCATACTGGTCGGCGCGCTATATCGGCGCAAAACGGGTGATGTCGCTGCACTAAGGGCAACAAAACGCTCTCCCCAGAAAAGGCGCCCATTTGGGCGCCTTTTTGATATAATCCAGGTCGCGCCGCTGGGGCGTCGCCAAGTGGTAAGGCAGCGGGCTTTGAATCCGCCATTCGTTGGTTCGAATCCAGCCGCCCCAGTAATGCATTGTCAATGCCTGTCATCCTGAGTAGCGTCCGCCCTTGGCGGGCGGGCGCGTGTCGAAGGGCAGCCGCCCCAGAGTTCTTTTAAGGAGTCCCGCGGACTGTTGTGAGTACGAATAGCCTCCACATTACGAACGGAGACTCTGTTCTTTACACCTGGAAGAAGGCGGGGCTCCTCGGCACGCATTTAGCGTGGCGCGACGTGTTGTTCGAAGGTCCGGTGCCTGCGGGGCTATCACTCGAGGAACTCAGCCGCGTGCGGGCGCAGTTTCTGTGCGATCGCGGGTACGGAAATCCAATCAAGATCCATCACGATTTCGAAAAGCGCGATGCGACGCTGCGGCGTGCGAGCGAGTTCGACGAAGTCGTGTTGTGGTTCGAGCACGATCTCTACGACCAGCTGCATTTGCTGCAGATACTCACGACGCTACGCGACATGGGAATGGGTTCCGGCAGCGTTCAACTCGTGCAATCGGATCAGTACCTCGGAACGCTTGTCGCCGAGGAGCTGATGTCGCTCTTTAGTAAGCGCCGCTTCGTGACCTCGGCCACGTCCGATGCCGCTGCACGGGCGTGGAACGCTTTTACGAGCGGCGATCCCGCTGCGCTGCAGACGGCATCGTTCGATCGATTCGCCGGGTTACCGTACCTGCACGACGCGTTCAAGCGCTTGTGCGAAGAATATCCCGCCCTTTCGAGCGGCTTGTCGCGCTCGCAAAAGCATGTGCTGGAGGCGGCTGCGCAGGGCACGGCTTCGGCTGAAGAGCTTTTCAAGCGTTCGCAAAACAGAGAAGAAGCGGCATTCATGGGCGACATGTCTTGCTATCGCGTCGTTGCCGACTTGAGCGCGCAGCCTGCGCCACTTTTGGCGCAGCTGGAAAACGGCTACGACGTTACGGTACTCGGGAGGCGCGTTCTGGGGGGCGATGCGGATTGGCTCGATCAAAAGCCGCTGGATAGATGGATCGGCGGGGTCAGGCTCACTTCGGAGCATCACTGGCGCTGGAATGAAACTGCGAACGCCTTCGAGAAGGCCGAAAAACATGGCGCATGAAGCCCTTTCCGTCGATATTAAACCGGAGCACGACGGTGACGCGATAGTCTATAAGCTCAAAGGAAGTTTGGATTTCGAAACTGCGCCGTCGCTTCGCGCCGCACTGATGGAAGCTGCCGATGAGGGCAAGCACGATATCGTCGTCGACCTCACACACCTTGAGTTTCTGGATTCCAGCGGACTCGGCGCCGTGATCGGCGCGCATAAGCGTGCGCTGGAACACGACGGCAGGGTGCGGCTGATCATATCGCCCGGGCCGATCGAAAGATTGCTGACGATTACCGGCTTAATGAATGTGCTGGCGGTCTATCCCTCGACCGACGCGGCGCTCGAAGATCGCGACCGGCTCGTTCCGTCACTGTAGTTGCGGTAAGCCTCGTCCAAGAGTTCGACGACATGTCTAACGCGGGCACTGTAGCCGGCGTTTTTTAAGCCTGCCGTAACCTGCATGTCGCAGCCGGGATTCGCCGTTGCGACGACCTGCGCGTCCGTTTCGATAATGTTCGCCACTTTGCGCTCGCGCAGGCGTTTGGACATCGCCGGTTCGGTCAGATTGTAGATGCCGGCGCTTCCGCAACAGACCGAACTTTCGTTCATTTCGAGCAACTGCAAGCCGGGGATCTGCGCGAGCAGCCGCCGCGGAGCCCCGGAAATCCGCTGCGCGTGCACCAGGTGGCATGGTTCTTGATAGGTGACGGTTTCATCAAGCTTGCCGATACACGGATTGAGTTGCAGCTGATCCAAGAATTCCAGCACGTCACGCACACGCGCGGAGAATGCCTCGGCGCGATCGGCCCAACGCGGATCGCCGGAAAGCAGCTCGGCGTACTCTTTCAGTGCCGAACCGCAGCCGGCTGCGTTGACGATATAGAAGTCTGCGCCCGACTTTTCGAACGCCTCGATATTGCGCTGGGCGAGTGTCTCGGCAAATTCCGGCTCGCCGGCGTGCACGGCGATCGCGCCGCAGCAGCCTTGCTCCGCAGGAACGACGACCGTGCAGCGGTTCGCTGTTAAGACGCGCACCGTCGCGTCGTGGACATGCGCGAACGCGACCTGCATGACGCACCCCGCATGCAGCATGACTTTCAAACGCGCGCCCGCGGCTTCGAAAACTTGATCGTCCGGGATAAAATAGCGTTTGGAAATCGGCGGCGCAAATGCCTCGGTTTCGCTGAGACGAAAGAGCCGCAGCAGGCCGGTCGCGCGAACCAACCTCTGCAATCCCGAACGCTGGTAGAATCGCAGCAGCGTCGCGCAAAAGCGCATAAGTTCCAGATTTCCGAAGAGCGCTTTGAGCGTGAACCAGCGGCCAAAGCGGGAGAAGAAGCCGCGTTTCGGTGCGGCCGCGCGTTCGATGCGTGCGCGCGCCGATTCCACCAAAGTCCCATATTGAACGCCGCTCGGACAAACCGCCGCGCAGGCCCGGCAATCCAAACATTCCGACATCTGATGGACGAAGCCGGGCGAAAGAACGTCCAGCCGGCCTTCGGCGACGTCCCTGATCAAACTGATGCGTCCGCGCGGGCCTGACGTTTCCGTAAGCGTTTCAATATACGTCGGGCAGGTCGGCAAGCAAAGGCCGCACCGAACACACTGGTTGTAGAGCGCGGCCTCGATCATTCACCGCCCTTCGGCGGTTAGACGGTGATGTCTTGGCTGCGCTCCGCGATCGGCACGTACGCGACTCCGCGTCCGCCCACGTAATTCGCTCGCGGACGGATCAGCTTGTTATCTGCGTACTGCTCCATGCAGTGTGCCGCCCAGCCTGAAACGCGGCTGATCGCAAAGACCGGCGTGAAGTACTGCGTGGGGATGCCCAGCGTGTAGTAGACCGAAGCCGAGTACAGGTCGACGTTGGGATAGAGTTGTTTGATCTTCCAGACCGCCTGTTCCATGCGTTCGGTCATCTCGACCCATTTGGTGCTGCCGGCTTTCGAACCAACCTCCAACGCGATTTTCTTGAGCTCGGTCGCACGTGGATCGTACGCTTTGTAGACGGCGTGTCCGAAGCCCATGATCTTTTCGTGTGCGCCGATCTTCTTTTCGACCCATGCCTCGACTGCGCCGATCTCGCCGATCTCGAGCAGATTATGGATCACGCCTTCGTTGGCGCCGCCGTGTAGCGGGCCTTTGAGCGTACCGATGGCCGACGTAATCGCCGCATACATGTCGGAGAGCGTCGCGGCGGTGACGATCGCGGAGAACGTGGATGCGTTCATGCCGTGGTCGGCGTGCAAAATCAGCGAGACGTCGAGAACGCGCGCCGCCTGCGCGTCGGGCTGCTTCCCGTTGAACATGTAGAGAAAATTCGCGGCGGTGTCGAGGTTCGGATCGGGATCGATCGGGTCAAGGTTTTCGGAGATGCGGTGATAGGCCGCCAGTATCGTCGGAAAGATTGCGGTCAAGCGGACGGCTTTTTCGATCTGCGATTCGTAGGACGTGGCGTTCACGTCGGGATCGAAGAGACCGAGCGCCGACACGGCCGTGCGCAGCGCGTCCATTGGGCTGCCATTCTTGGGCAGATCGCGAAGCAGCGCGAGCAGCTGCGGCGGAAGGGCGCGATGTTTGTTCAATCGGGCCCGAAACTCGTCCAAGTGCGCTTGCGTCGGTAGGGAACCGAACCACAGCAGATACGTGATCTCTTCAAACGTTGAGTGCCGGGCGAGGTCGTGGATATCGATGCCCCGATAGATGAGCTTGCCTTCCTCGCCGTTGATCGACGAGAGGCGGGTGTCGCCCACGACGGCGCCCCGCAGGCCGGACTGTCCGGCCGCCGGCGGTGTGATGGTGGTATTCATACCATGCTAGCTTTCCCCAGATGCGGCGTTCCCGCGATGACTTTTGGCAGATTTTACGGAAAAGACCGTTCCGTGCGAAATAAAGTGACAATCGTCGGCGCCGGCAACGTAGGCGCCACCGCCGCCCATTGGGTCGCGGCCGAGGAATTGGCCGACATCGTCTTAGTCGACATCGTCGAGGGCATTCCCCAGGGCAAGGCGCTGGATCTGCTTGAGTCCATGCCCGTGGAGAAGAGCGACGTCAGCATCGTCGGCAGCAACAGCTACGAGCCGACTGCAGGTTCCGACATCGTCGTCATCACTGCGGGGTTCCCCAGAAAACCCGGCATGAGCCGCGACGACCTCGTTCGGGCCAACGCCGACATCGTCGGGAAGGCCACCGAACAGGCCGTCAAATACTCGCCCGACTGCATCTTGATTATCGTCACCAACCCGCTCGACGCCATGTGCGAGGTCGCTAGGCGCGTCAGCAAGTTCCCGCGCGAGCTGGTCTTAGGAATGGCGGGCGTGCTCGATTCGGCCCGCTTTTCGACGTTCGTGGCGATGGAGCTCGGCGTCAGCGTCGAGAACGTCCATACGTTTGTATTGGGTGGACACGGAGATCAAATGGTTCCGCTACCGCGCTACAGTACGGTGGCCGGCGTTCCAATTACCGAACTGCTCGACAAAGCCGTGATCGACCGGCTGGTGGAACGCACGGCCAAAGGCGGCGGCGAGATCGTGAATCTTCTCAAGGCCGGAAGCGCATACTATGCGCCTGGCCGCTCCATCATGGAGATGATCGAAGCGATCCTCAAAGACAAACACAAGATTCTTCCATGTGCGGCATACCTGCAAGGGGAATATGGCATCAAGGATCTCTTCATCGGCGTCCCCTGCCAACTCGGCGCGAAAGGCCTAGAAAAAATCATCGAGATCAAATTGACGGCCGAAGAAAAAGCCGCCTTGCACAAGAGTGCCGAAGCGGTCGAGTCGCTCGTGAAAGCGCTGCCGTAGCGCTTTGGACTATTCAAACGGCGAGCTCGAAAGCGTCCATATCAGCGTCACGTCGCCGGCCGGTGCTTTCACTGTAGGCAATGCGTCGTTTTTCCGCTACATCGTTAAGCTCACCGGGTCGGGAGTGCGCCTGCAATTGCACGAACGCGAGGCGCTGGAAATGCTGGCAGCGATTCCGCATGCCTTTTACGATGAAGAGGACGACGCCCAATCGGGGCTCGGCTGGCGCGTCGTTCCACCGGCGTCGCTCGACGATTGGCCCGTTTTGGAATCGACGCCGCAACGCTTTCGCGCCGCATTGCAAACCGCGCGCCGGTTGTTGTGGGAACAGGCTGAGCCCGTCGGCGTAAGCGCGAGCGAAATCGTCGCGATCGAAGACGAGCTCGACGAACTCTTTTCGGTTCTGCGCAGTGCAGAAGAAGCAGGCTTCCCCGTAAACGTCAGCTACGTCACGTAGCCCGGTTCTGCGCCTGCCGCTGCGCGGTGCGGGCGGCGAGCCGATCGATTTCACGCGAACGCTGCGGTCGCACGGCTGCGCAGAGTTGCCGCCCGCTATTATCCCTGAAGACAACTCATATTACGGTGTGGCGTTGCGTTTGGACGGACGCGTCCGGCACGTCACGATCACCGTGGAATCGAGTGAGCTCCGGGTTCGCGTTACCGGTCCGCGGCCGGCCGCGCGGGCGCGCACGCAACTTGCTGCAGCGGTGCGGCGCATGTTCCGGCTGGACGAAGACTTCGCGCCGTTTTACGCGATGATCGAAAATGATGCCGTGTTGTCGTGGGCCGCAAGCGGCGCGGGGCGGATGCTCGCGGCGCCGGCCGTTTTCGAAGACGTCGTCAAGACGATCTGTACGACAAATTGCGCCTGGTCGGGCACCGTGCGCATGGTGTCGGCGCTGGTAAACGATCTCGGCGGCGGAGCCTTTCCAGAACCGCAGACGATGGCGAAGGCGCCCGAAAAGTTCTATCGCGACACCGCGCGTGCCGGATACCGCGGCGCATATCTCAAGGCGTTGGCGAAAGACGTGGCTTCCGGCAAACTCGACCTCGAAGCGCTTCGTCCGGAACACGGACTTCCGGATGCGGACGTCGAGGAGCGCCTTTTGGCATTGCCCGGTGTCGGTCCGTACGCATGCGCGCACGCCATGATGCTACTTGGCCGGTACCACCGTTTGGTATTCGATTCGTGGACGCGTCCCGCGTATTTGCGCATCACCGGGAGGCGGCGGGCCTCCGATCGCACCATCGAAAGAGCGTTCCGCCCCTACGGTGCTTTCGCTGGCCTCGCATTCTGGTTGACGCTAACGCGAGGGTGGCTTCCCGGCTGAAAGGGTGACGGCGGAACGGCGCGCAAGGGTCCACCTGGTAACGCGCCAGGAGAGAGTATGCGAGTATTCATCACCGCGATTATTGCTTTTGCCGTCGGTTCCGGCCCGGCGAGTGCTGCGGCCGTAAACCTCATAAAGAACGGCGGCTTCGACATGGGGCCGCAGCCGTCGTATTTCGCGACGTATGCTAAGGGCTCGACCGCGATTCCCGGCTGGATAGTTACGATGGGAACCGTCGATCTGATTGGACCCAACTGGCACGACGCCGACCGCGGAAAAAGCAGCGTGGATCTCGACGGCACGCCCGGTCCGGGGGCAATCGCGCAATCGTTCGCAACAAAAAAGGGCGCGAAATACACCGTATCGTTCGCCCTGGCCGCCAATCCCGAATGCGGGCCCGCAGTGAAACATCTGATGGTGACCTTGGGATCGGCAAGGCGGCTCTATGCTTTCGATTCCTCACATACGAGCGGCGCGCACATGGGCTGGCAAACCAAGTCGTTTTCATTCACGGCGAACGGATCCAGAAGCGCTCTGACGTTCGCTTCGCTTGACCCAAAGGGCTCGCTCTGCGGCCCCGCCATCGACGCGGTCCGCGTCTGGAAAACCAATTAGGAGAAGAAGATGTATTTGCGCACCGCAACACTGGTGGGGATAGCGCTGCTGGGGCTCGCCGCCTGCTCAGGCGGGAATGGACAGTCGCAAGCCACTGCCTCGCCGCAGGCCTCGCCCACCACAGCGGCCGCTGCGGCATCGCCGGCTGCGACTACGGCCGCAACAGCGCCGGCCGCTGCCGCAGTCGCAACGCCGACGCCTACGCCGAACCCGACGGCTTCGGTTCATTACACCGACATCGCCGGCATTTACGCGGAGAGCGCAATCAAACAAGAAGCACAGCTCGGTGTTTTCGGAAACGCGACGTCTGGCAAGTTTAATCCTTACGGCACACTGCCGCGCGCGGACTACGTGCGTTGGCTCGTAATCGCAAACAATACTTATTTCAGGACGCAACCCGACAAGCAAATCCGATTAGCGGAAGCAAACAGCGATCAGAGCTTCGTCGACGTGCCGAAATCCAATCCCGACTTCAAGTACATCCAGGGGATGGTTAACTCGGGCTTTGTGATCGGAATCGACAAGAAGCATTTCGCGCCGAGCCGCCCCCTGACACGCGAGGAGATGGTCGCGATCCTTATGTCACGCGACGCAAACAGCTCGCCTCTGCCCAACGCCGGCCCACCGTCAACGTGGAATTACTCATCCGGCGGCGGAACGCTTTCGGTCGACTTCACCGACCGCGACAAAGTTTCCAAGCCGTACTGGGGCGCTTTCCAACTCAACAACGGCTGGGGTAACAGCCTCGCGCTTCAAGAGATCAAGCGAATCTACGGAAACACGAAAATCTTCTATCCGCAGAAGACAGTAACGCGAGGAGACGCTGCCGTCGCGCTCCAGGTGATCGATCAGAAGAACGCGGGCTCGCTGCTCGGGATGTAGTTTACTCTAACGATCTTTCATTCGGTCGCGCGGATGGGCTTCGTCATACGCCCGGCGTTTGTGCGCCATCGACATTTGCAGGTATACGCCCGTCGTTGCAAGGCTCGCGTGTCCAAGCAATTCGCGTATCGTTTCCAGGTCCACGCCATTTTCGGCAAGATGAGTGGCGAAAGAGTGACGCAGCGTGTGAGGCGTTGCGCGGTCTTCGATTTTGCTGATGTTGTAGAGGTCTCGAAATATTCTCCACACGTGTTTCGGCGTGAGCCTTTTGCCTCCACGACCCAGAAAAAGCGCGTCGTCGGCGCTCCTTTGCCGAACTCTTAAATACGCCTGAATGGCGCTCTCCGTTGCCTCATTAAAGAGAACTTTGCGCTGTTTTTTCCCCTTTCCGTGAATGAGGATGACCCGGTTGCGTAGATCCACATCGCTCATATTGATAGTGGTGACCTCGGCGCGGCGAATGCCTGAAGCGTAAAGTAGCTCCATGATCGCGAGATCGCGAAGTCTTTGGGGCTCCGTTTTGCCGGCTATTGACGCGCGCAACAGTTTCCCTATATCCGGAGCATCGAGGTGGTGAGGTATTTTTGACTCAATGCTCGGGCCCGGGACCGCAGTCGCGGGGTTATCTGAGCGTATTGCGGCGTAAACCAGATACTTATAGAACGCCTTAAGCGAAGAGAGTTTCCTACGAATCGACACGGGGCTATAGTCGCGCCTGGATGCAAGCTGTGTTATGTAGCGGCGTATGTCCGAAGTAGTTGCTTTGCGCAGGTCCGGATAGAGGCGTCCTATTGGGCTCTCCGATTTCGGCAACCCGGCAAGATATGCGCCGAATTCCTGAAGATCGCGTGCATATGCCTCAACCGTAAGCAGGCTGCGATTTCTTTCGAGAAGCAAATAGGACATCGTATCCAAAATGAGTGGGTCGGCAGGCCGTTTGGGCTCTTTTTTCTTTTTGGTGACTTTCCGTGGGCGTGCGGCCATTTACGGCTGATTTTCCTGGAAGTAAGTCAGTATCTCCTGGGCCGGCTGAAACCATTCGCCACGAACGCGGTGAGCTGCGAAACGAGTGTGAAGCTCGTGCTCGTCCTCAACAGTTCCCAACGTATAACCGAGAAGTTCCAAAGTTTTTTCGGTCGCGGCCTGCAGCTGCACCAGGCGACCTTTAGCGGGGTGTTTTGCTGTCCACCCGATCGCGCGTTGCGTAATTCGAGATTGCTCAGCCAGCCGGGCCTGTAACAGAGTCATTTCGTGCCGCAGCACGGGGCCGACCGTTTGCCTAACGCCCTGGCAATAATGACTCCGGACCCCTTGCTGGTTAAGCCCGGCCTGCCTGACCACGATTTGCATGCGCTCACTCTCCTCGTGGTGAATGCGACATAATAACAGTTTTATCGTATTCGAACAGAAGAGGGCACGCTCCTTGAGCGCCCGTGTCGCGTTCAAATGCGCCCTCGCAAACACGGCCTTCTGCTGCCGCGGGAGCACGCTTCCGTCTGAGGAATCGAATGCTGCGGAGGCAATACTATGCAGCGGATTTCGTTCGCCGCGATTGCGGCATTTTTGCTGGGGATAGCGGGCGGGTTGGCGGCGGAAGCCATGCCCATCCAGCCGCTCACGGTGACGCTTTGGGATGTGCCGCCCAGCGGACAGGTGCGCGGGACCGCAAGCTTTCAGGGCCTGCCCAAAGGCGTGGCGGTCCAGGTGTCTCTGAAAGTCGCCGGGCCCGGCCCCGACAGCGCGGTGATCGCGACCGGCACCTGCACGGCCTACAAGAAACTCTACGCGCTAAAGCCTATCCGGAACGGGCTCTCAAACACGACGCTCCCAGCCGCAGACATGGTCGCGCTCTTCAAGGGCCAGAACGTCGTTGTCGTGCCCGGGCTGAAATATTGCGGGGCCTTGAAAAACAAGTACGTGCATTAGGAAGCGATCATGCAGAACTTTGTAGCCCGAGCTTTGATCCTGGCTTTTCTTTTAGTGCCGCTGACAGCCGCCGCGCAGACGTCCACGCCTTTCGTCGATCCGAATAACCCGTCGCTGACCGGTATGCAGACCGTCACGACGACAAAGCTGGACAACGGGAATACGTTGGAGACGACCACCGCCGAGGCGACGGGCGTTATCGACCGCAAATATGTAACCGAGACGTACACCTACTCCACCGAAAAGGATAAAGACGGTAACAAGGTCCGCTACAACCGGAAGCTCGTGCGCACTACGTTTGACAAGAAAGGCGAGAAACAACTCGCGCGCGACGGCTGGACGGAAAAGGACACGTACAACGAAGCCGGCGGCGCTGCTCGGCTCGAAGACGGCAGCCAAACCACGAGCGCTCCCGTCATAGACGGGATCGCTCAGGTTCGCATTCGCGGCATCTCTGCCGGCGCCGCGCTAGTGAAGTTCAAACTCCAGGCGCGGATAAACGGATTTTGGACTTAGGCTTTGAAGCCGAAAAGACCGTGCCCCTTAGGATTGGCCACGTAGATTTTATATGCGTGGCGGAGACCTAAGGATTGTGAAAAAATCACGTGCACGGGCGTTCCGGGTTTCAAACTGTTCGTCTGCACGGTCTTCCCATCCGGAAGATCCGTGAATTTCGGCCAGGAGAGAAAAGACAGGTCGGCCGGAACGCCGTCGATGCAATGCACGCGAACGTTGTTCAAGCTGACGTGCAGCATATAGCCGTGACAGTCTTTGTACTTGCCGCCCGGCGGCAGGCTGCCGGCCGCTGAGGCCGAGCTGAATACCGTGGCTGCCATTGCCAGGCTGACGATAAGGGATGAGACCAAGCGCATAAAAGGCTACCTCCGCCTGGCTTGTACCCGCGTGGGGGTTCTTCTTCTCGCCGTGGCCGCAGCGTGCGCTCCGGCGCCGCCTGGCCTCGAGCAGACCGGCACGCTGCCTCCGGGCGGCGTGATCAGCGTCACCAATCTGCGCGGAAACGTCAGCGTCTACGCTCCGGCGCGGGGCCAGCCGCCGTCGGCTTTTACGCTCGACGCCTGGGGAGCCGGCGTTTCGCGCGACGTCACCGTGCGGCGAAGCGGCAACCGGGTTACGATTGCGACCCGCGGGCTCGGGAGCGATCTGCTGATTCGGGCGCCAAAGGCGACCGTCGTAAACGTCACCGCGGCGAACGGCAACATCAACGCGGCCGACTTCGAGGGCATCGTGAACGCGAGGAGCGATCGAGGCGACATCAAGATGCTTCTCCCGCAATATGGAAACGCGAGCGTGGGGACCGGCAACGTCAGCGTTATCTTCGCGAGCACGAACTGGCCGGGAACGCTGCACTTTACGGCGGCGCACGGCGACGTCGAACTCTACGTCAACGAAACCGCCTCGGCTCGAATCCGTCTGCGAGCCCTCAATGGAACAATTTTTACTGACTTCCCGCTCAAAGGCACAGCGCACGGTACCAGCGAGGAAATACAAGGCGCGATCAATGGAGGCGCTAAACGCGCAATAGACGTGCTCGTCCGGACCGGATCGATCCGTCTGCTTCAGTTAAAACCGCAGGTGTAGTTTAGACTTTGACGCTGCGGAACGCGCTGCGGCCAAACTGTTCGGGCGCGTCGAGCAGATAGGCATTCGCCCCCGGCCAGAGATACGTTCCGGGCGTAACGGATCGAACGAGGTAGTGCAGCATGTAAACGCCGGGGTCGAGGTGTTCGGCGAACGCCGTGATCCGGTCGCGGTAGATCTGCTGATAGTCGATCTGCCACGCTTGCGTCAAAGGCTGATAATACGACGCGGTGGTTTGGAACGATGTATCCAGCGCTTCGAAGCCGGCCGGCAGCGGATCGGTAATGACGACGCGATCCACCGGGTGATCGACCGCAACTTCAACGCCGATGTCGTACACGTTTCCAGCCGGGAGATCGAGCGGATCGCTCTGCGAGGCAATGTCGACCGTGGCGAGCACGGTCTGCTGATTCGCCGGATGAATGGTGCGGATCACGCGCAACCCGTTGAGCCTTCCCGGCGCATTTGCGTCGAGTCTGTACGTGTACGAAACGACGTAGTGCAGCGTTCCCGTTCCGGTCTTGCGCAACGTCAGGTTGTGTTTACCGCTCGCAAGCGAAAGCGGCAACGCAAATGTTTTCGAAGCTGCGGCGGCGGTGAACGAAGCCGTACCGACGGTCTTGCCGTCGACCGCGATCTGTGCGGTAAACTTCGGAGTGCTTTCCTTGGACGCATAGGCGCTAATCGCACGCAACGCCGCCGCGGTATCCCCGAGCGACGGCCATCCGCAGCGGCAGCTTTGCGCGACCAGCGCGCGCAACGCGCGATCTTGATCTTCGGCGGACGCACCGCGCGCCACGAGCAACTCGAGGTAGGCGGCCTGCGCTTGCGGCAGCGAGCCGTACCAAGGACCCGGCGGCTGAACGTTGGCGTAGCGGCCCGTGAGGTAGACGCGCTGGGAGAGTTCGGATGCCACCGTGTCCGCCTGTGAACGCCACCCGGGGGTCTGCTGCAGAAAGACGCCCAGGGCCGCTTCTTCTGCTAGCCCCAGATTCGCGCGCTGCGCGAAGATGCTCTGTAAGAAGTCCGTTCGCCGGTCGCCCGCCGCGGCCAATGCGCGCAGTGCGGCCAGCCGCAGCGACGTACGGCACGCGAGCGTCGTGCATGTCTTATCGGCCCGCGCCGGATCGTCCAATACGCTTGCGACATAACTGCGGGCGCGCGAAAGCATGGACGTTGAAACGGGTGCTCCCGCGGCGCGCGCATAGCCAAGCGATGCGAGTGCGTCTGCGCTGCCGGACGCGTCCGAGGACCGGTCGCCGGGCCAGAACGCAAATCCGCCGTCAATGCGTTGCAGTGCTGCAAGTTGAGCGACATCAGCCGCAGCTTCGGCCTTGGCATCGACGCCGCCGGAAAGCGCGCCAGTCTTCACCTGCAGCGAAAGCAGCGACCCCGCAATGCTCATGCGATCGGCGATGGCAGGAAGCAGCGTCAGTTGATCGTCCGAAAGCGCCCGCGCGGCGGGAACGGCAACTTGCGGAAGGAGCGAGCCCGCAACGTCAACCTTCACCGTGCCGCCGCCGCTGCCGATTTGCAGGGGGACCTGCGTCTGCGTCGCGGTCGCGCCGGAATCGATCACCGACTCCGTTACGTCGGTATTGCGAATCGCAAACGGCACGCTGAAAGCATCGGAGCTCCCTGCGAGCGTGCGGAACTGCACCGTTGCTGCGTCGCCGCTTCCGGCCAGCATGCCGAAACGCCACGCGTTCATCCCCGGAGCGAATGATTGCTGGGCTTGCACCGTGCCGCTTGGCGCCGACGCGAAACTCAGCGCGCCGGTCAGCGTCCCTTGCGTGCGCGCGTCGAGCGAGCCGGCCGTTCCATTTAAGAGCAGCAATCCGCCGTCAAAGCGATCTCCCGCGCGCGCGAATTGCGGCAGCAGCGGATCGGTGACCAGCGGCTTGGTCGCGATGAAGGTCGTATCGGCGTTTCCAAATCGGGGCGTCGCATCCGCGGTCATCGCGACCGCCATGACGCGCCACGTGGTCAAGTTATCGGGGACGCTGAACGAAACGTCTGCGTTGCCGTTGCCGTCGGTTTGGACCGAGCCGTTGAAATAGGCGAGTTGCACGAAGTGCGTGCGCACGCGCGTGCTCGCCGCGCCCGCCAGGAAGCCGCCGCCGTACCCCCAGCCCTTCTGAGCGATGTCACTTGGTTGCGTCAACGTGACCTGCGGGCGGTTGTCGGCGTAGCGTGTCGAGATCGGCTGCGCCTGGAAAACGGTTTGCACCAAGTCGGGCGGACGGTATCCGCTCAACCGGAGGATCGCATCGTCGGCAACGATGACCGTAAATTGCCCTTGCGCCGCTTTTCCGCTGCGGTCGCGCAACTGCAGGCGAACGGTTTGGCGCTGCCCGGGCTGCACTTTCGCCTGACCGGGCACAATGCGCACCGATAGATAACGCGGGCGGAGATCGAGCTGCAGCGGGGTCATTCCTAAGCGCACGAGGCTATCCGGTTTCTGAACCGTATGCGATGAGAGCGGAGCTCCGCGCCGCACCAGCACGCCCTCGACTGCGGCGTTCGGAAACATCGCCTGCACGATCGGTATGCGCACCCGCGGCGCGCTGCCGTTGATATGGATCAGTGTCTTGTAGAGCACGCGATCTCTCACAACCGACAGGTAGAGATCGGCCCGAGCGTAGGGCGAAGCGACGGCCACCGTTGCCGTGTCGCCGGGCGCATAGAGCTGCCGGTCGAGCTTCATCTGCAGCTGTGATGGGTTCTGGTCGCCCCAAAGTGCCTGGCCCGGGCCGGAGATCCACACTTGCGCATCGGTTGCCGTAGCATCGCTTCCCGCGCCCGCGAAATTCGCCCGGATCCGGTAGCTGCCGGGGTCTTTGGCCACGAGCGTCACCGTCTGCGCGGCATTGCCGCTCGTCGTATCGGTCTGCGCTACGGTGGAATACTGGACTTGGTTGCGGGCCGATTCGGCTCCCTCAACGAGCTGCGTGACGCCGCTGTATTGCATCTTCTGCAGCTCGAGATGCACGCGCGTTCCGCTTTGCGCTTTGCCCGACGGATCGGTCACGATCACGCCGACGGATACCGGCGCATTCACCGTGCCGACGAAGTCGCTGCGCAATCCGATGAGCGCGGCGTTCGGAACCGCGGTAAAGCTCTGCGTTGCGCTGCTGGTCAGATGCGACGCATCGGTGGCCTCGAGATCGACGCGGTAGGTCATTGTGTAGGGCAGATCCTGCGGCACGGCAATCGCGTACGATGCCTTACCTGCAGAATCGAGCGTCACGTTTTGCTGGCTCACGTCGCCTGAGACGTCGGGTTGCTGTTCGGGCCAGAACCATTGACGCCCGAACGAAAACTCATCCCAGCCCTTGGGTGTGAACGACGTTTGTTCGCGCGTTACGTGGAACGTCGCGTTGGCGCCGCCCATCGGCGCGCCGAAAAGATACTGCGCGACGCCCGCAGCGTTTATCGAGCTCCCGGCGGCCGCGTACTGCCGGTCGAGGTTCAAGTCGACGCTGAAATTCGGCGGATGAAACTCTGCGACCCTGAAGTTGCCGGTCATCTGCACGCCGCTGGGACCGGTTGCGGTTACCGTGTAGTAACCGAGCGGCTGCGTTTTCGAGAACGTTACCGGGAACGAAAAACTTCCGTAGCGGTTGGTCGTCTGCGCGGTCAGCGTGTGCTTCCCGCCGTTGGGATCGGTCAGCACGATCGAATACTGCGCGTTCGTGTCCGCCTTGAGCGCCCCGCTCTGCAACACGTAGCAGACGGCGGTGAGCCAGCCGCGCTCTCCGGGCTGGTACATCTGGCGATCGGAGTAGATGACGCCGCGCGAGATCGGCTGGCCGTTGGACCAGGTCGAATCCAGATTGCCGATGGTGTACGTGTACGATCCGCTCCACGCATAGGTTCGCACGAAACTCCAGTCGGAACCGGAACGCGCGACGGTGAGCAGTTCGGGCGCTTGATCGGCCGGACGGTTACCGGCGTAGCAGCGAGCGAGATCGATCCCTTGCAGCGCGAGCACGCCGCCGGCTCCGGTGGTTCCCGTGGCGCACGGCTGCGGGTTGGAAACGTGGGGCTGCTGATCGTAGACGTGCATGACGTACACGGAAACCGGCGCGCCCGCCACCGGAGCGCCGTCGCTCAGACGCTGCACCATGATATTCGCGCTCTGCGGAAACCATTGCGCGAAGACGCCGAGGTTCGTCAGCGCGACGCTTCCGCTGAAGCTGTTTCCGGTGTTGGTTCCGGCCTGCGCGCCGTACGCGAGCAATCCCGTGCTATTTCCTAAACGATCGCGTATCGGGACGTTCACCGAGGTTTGCGTGTCGGCCGGAGCGTTTACGCCGAAAGCCGCCCAAGCCATCGGATCGGGCAGCAGTTTAGAAACGTCGGATTCGTCGGTGTAAACAAGGTCGGCGGGTGCCATCGGACGGTAGGCCGCGCGGTAGCTGTTGCCGGGAAGATTGACCGCGCTGTACTGCAACTGCAGATTCTGGCCGGCGACGAACATGTTGAATCCCGACGGCGCCCAGAAGTACGGCGCGAGATTTCCCGCCGCAAACTGCGCGCGCGCGTCGCGTCCCAACTGCTGACCGTAAACATCTTGCAAGCCGGCGTCGGCCGAGAGCGTGTAGTTCGTCTTTGGCGCGAGTGCGTAGGGGTTGACGGAGACGGTGGTTCCATCGTCGGAAAGCGAGTAGAGTTGTCCGACCGGACGCGGTGACGGCTGCACGGCGACGTGCTGGGCGTAGGTCTTCGGATCGAGCGCGTTGTTGAAAATCAGCACCGGATCGCCGCCGGAGAATCGCGGATTGCCGGTCGAGGTCATCGGATCGGCGGTCGGCCGCACCGAGACGAATGCGAGCGGTGAATACGTGTGCATCGCCACGGACAATGCGCGTGCACTGGGCAGATTGCCGTTCTTCGGGAGCACGCCGGGCTTCACCGTCAGCGTGTAGTCCGTCGCTTTTTGCAGATCGCTTTGCGGGGAAACGGCGTAGGTCCAACTGCCGTCGTCAGTATTCGGGCTCTCTTTTGCCGTTGCAGGCGTGTCGCCCGAACCCGAGTGAAAAACTGCGGCCGAGCTCAGCGAGTCCGCGTCGAGCTGCGTGTTCGAAGAAAGTTGTACGACCGGACGCAGCGCGACGGTTGCGGGCGTCGGCGTCGCATCCGGAGACTGATCGGCATTTTTCAGAACGATCGGGTCGGTCTCGAAGGTCCAAGCCAGATCGCGATCGAGGGCGTGCCCCGAGAGATCGCGCAGTCCGGCGGTCAACGTGACCCGGACGCGCGTGGCGCGCGGCAGTGCGGAGTCGGATTCAAAGCCGATCATGCGCGGGGTCAGCACGACGAACGCGCCCGTAAGCGCCGGCGTCACTTGGAAGTGCGCGAGAAGATCCTTTTCGGAAGCCGAGCCGAGCTGCGCGACCGGAATGACCGGATTGGCGAATATGACGCGGATCTGTGCCGAACTCGTCACTTTTCCGATCGGGGCGATCTGTTTGATCCAGGCCGGTGCGGAGGGTGCGGGCAGCGGAGCGACGGCCTCGAGCGTCTGCGGCGCGGGTTTGCCGCAGGCTGAAACCACGGCTAAAATGCCGATTGCCGCGACTCCTAAACGGCCACGCACCTAACGCTTCTTCAACAAGGCGGCGGAAAAGCACTTGAGTTGCGGGAAGCAATTTTCCGTGGCTTGGAAAGGCTTCTGGGTTGCCGCCGTGCTGCTAGTTGCGTGGCTCTTTTGGCGCGCCTTTGCGCTGAGTGCGGCCGATATCGAGCCGCGCAGTTCGGCCGTCAGTTTTACCGATCGCGCGGGTATTTCATTGGGTGTCGTGCTCAGTAGCGGAAGCGAAAGCTCGGTGGCAGTCCCGCTCGCGCGCGTATCGCCCTTCTTCCTCGAAGCCATACTGTCAGCCGAGGATCGCCGTTTTTTTGGTCACGGCGCCGTTGACTGGCAGGCTGCCGCGCGCGCGGGCTGGCAGAGTCTGCGCTGTTTGTGCGGGGCGGGCGGCGCTTCGAGCATCACGATGCAGCTCGCCCGCGAGCACTTCAACCTCCCGTCCGGAGTGCGCGGCAAACTTCTGCAGATCTGGGACGCCGCGCGCATCGAAGCCGGCGCGAGCAAAGCTCAGATTCTCAACGCCTACGTCAACCGGGTTGCCATGGGAGGAAACGTTTACGGCGTCGAGGCCGCTGCACGCACGTATTTCGGCGTGCCGGCGAGCGACTTGGATCTCGCGCAAGCCGCCTTGTTGGCAGGCCTTCCAAACGATCCGGCGGGATTGCAGCCGCGCACGCATTGGCGGCGAGCTCGCGCGCGTATGCGCGCCGTGCTGAACGCGATGGTTTCGGCCGGGTACATCACGCGCGGCCAGGCGCAGACTGCGGCGCGCGAAACGTTGCACGTGCGCAGCGCGGGCGGCGAACTGGTTGCAGCACAGCAGCTTCTCTTCCGCCTGGCGCCTAGAGCAACATCAAGCCCCGTTCGCACGACGATCGATCTTCCGCTTCAGCTCTTCGTGCAGGCGCAAGCGCGCGATGTAGTGGCTGCGCTCGCCGGGCGCAACGTAACCCAAGCCGCGGCGCTCGTTATCGACAACCGCAGCGGCGAAGTGCTGGCGTACGTCGGGTCGACCGATTACTTCGACGACGCGTATTTAGGAAAGAACGACGGCGTCCGCACGCTTCGCCAGCCCGGCTCGACGCTCAAGCCGTTCTTATACGAGTACGCGCTGGAGCGCAGAACGGTCCGTCCGTACACGATCTTGGCCGACGTGCCGACCTCGTATGCGATTCCAAACGGCCAAGCATACTCACCCGAAGATTACAGTTCGAGTTTTTCGGGGCCGGTCTCCGTCCGCATCGCACTTGCGAATTCGCTCAACGTTCCCGCGGTGCGCGTACTCTCGTCGATCGGCGTTCCGTCGTTTCTGGAGCGGCTGCAAACGCTTGGATTTTCGGATCTGAAGCGCTCGCCCGATTACTACGGGCTGGGGCTAACGCTCGGAGCGGGCGAGGTAACGCTTTGGGATCTCGCGCACGCTTACGTGACTTTGGCTCGCGGAGGCAGCGCGATTCCGCTTCGAACCGTCCTAGACGCCGGCGCGCCGGCCGCCGTACAAGTCGGCGACCGCGCCAGCTGGGAACTCGTCGCGGACATCCTCGCCGATCGCTATGCGCGCGCAAAATCGTTCGGCATCGGATCGGTTATCGACACGCCGTTTCCGTCGCTGGTAAAAACCGGAACCTCATCGGATTACCGCGACACTTGGACCGTCGGAGCGACGCCCGAATACACCGTTGCCGTTTGGGTGGGAAATTTCTCCGGCGCGCCGATGCGGCGCATCGCCGGCGTGACGGGCGCGGGTCCGCTTTGGAACAGAATCATGCTGCATCTCTACGAGCAACGCGATCCGCCGCGGTTTGCGCCGCCGTCCGGCTATCGCGTCGTAAGCTGGGCGGGAGTGAGCGAATACGCCGACGCAGCCGACCTGCGCGCGATGCGCACGGCGCCGCGTTTAGCGGCATCCGCAGCGTACGACGAATGGCGAGCGCGCCAAGGCGACACAGTCGGCGTGTTGCGTGTGCTCTTCCCGAATGACGGTGACGTCTTTGAGGACAATCTGGCCGCGAACGACCGGCGCCGTGCGCAGCAGCAAATTGAGTTTCGCATCAGCCGTCCCCGTCACGCGACGGCGGTTTGGGACCTCAACGGCAGGCGCATCGCCGCCGGCGGCGGCGATGCCTATTTCTGGCCGGTGCGAACCGGCGATTGGGTACTGACCGTACGGTCTACGCGCGCTGTCCGAACGGTACATTTCCGCGTCGTTCGCGGCAGCACGCACGGCCCGCGCGGCTTTGCCGTTAGCCGCCGGTGACTTGGAAGTCGACTTTCTTGTCGGGTGCGCCATTAAGCGTGAGCGCGCACTGGTATTTTCCGAGCGGCCACGGGCGCGGCAACGAGAACTTTCCATCGCCGGTGTTGGTGATGCCGTTGGTCGTCAGGACGGTCGAAAGGATCGATTGATTTTTCGCGCCGCCGGCGTCGACGGCGATCAGTGAAATTCCAATTTTGGTGCCGCTGTCGATCTTGTTCAGAGTCGCCACGCAGTGAATCGGACCGTCGCCGGGATGGAACCCGGTTACGACGTCGCCGTCACCGCCCTGGCCGTCGTCTTTGGTCAGTTGGACGCTTGCAATGGAAACCGGTCCTTTGTCGCCGCCGGAGCAGGCGGTCGATGCAAAAAGAATCGCGGCTCCCACCGCGAGAAATGTGGTGGAGCGAAACATGCTCTAACCTTTCTTAGTGGGCCCTCAGCTTGAAGGAGCTGGCTTCGGGACGATTTCGGGAGCCACCTATGCGAGCTACTTAGACTTGCGCTCAGCGTGCAGTGCTTCGCGCGCCTTCACCAATCGTACCATCGTGTCGTTGTAAGGTGTCTCGACACCGGTGCGGCGGCCCGCGGCGCAAACCGCGCCGTTGATGTGGTCGATTTCCGACGGATGGCCGGATTCCAGATCGAACGCCATCGACGTTTTGGAGTCGGCGCCGACCGCAATCACTTCGCTCACGTATTGCCAAGGGTTTGCGTATGGCAAATGGATCTTCAGCGCTGACGCCACGGCGGCGGCTTCTTCCGCGAGCGCTTCGCAGAGCCGCGCCGCATTCGGATCGCGCAGCAAATCGCCCGCGACGCAATCCAGGATCGCGCTCGGCGCATTGATCGCGGCGTTGGCGACGAGTTTGCCCCAAAGGTGCGGGCGGATGTCATAGACCACCGCGGCGCGCAGCCCGCTTTGGATCAGGAGGTCGGCCACTGCGCGGGACGTGGCCGGTGATGCGCCGCCCGAGCCGACGATCGTGCTGCCCTCTTCCGAGCTGCGCACGCGGCCCGGCTTCACGGTGAGCGAGGACTCTGTCGTAATGCCCAACACCACCGGAACGGCGCCGCCCAGGGCGGCTTTGATCGCGTCTTCATTCCCGACGCCGTTTTGCAGCGAAACGATTGGCGTCGAGGGGTTTAATTCGCCGGCGAACGGCCGCAGGGCGCGCAAAGTGTCGACGGCCTTGACGAACAGAAAGACCATGTTCGATCCGAACAGATCGCGCGGTGTTTTCCCGACGCGCACCGCTCGCGCCGGAGCGTTGTTGACGGAAAGCCCTTTATGTTTTTGGATGCCTTCGAGCACCGAGGCGTTGCTGTCGAGCATGGTGACGTCGCAGCACGACGCCAGATGAAAACCGAAGAGCGTGCCCATCGCACCGGAGCCGATGATACCTACGCGCGGACGGCTCTGCTCCATCGGCGGATCAGAACTGCAGTTGCAATCCGAAAACGGTGCGCCGGTCCGGGCGGCCCGCGTCTCGCTGTCCGAGGAACAGCTTGCCCCACTGCGCGACGTTGAAGTTTCCGTAGAAGTCAAAACTGGGCTGGCGCAAGTTGTAGACGCGCGTTTCGAGTCCGACGAGTCCTGCGTCGAACGTCGCGAGCGCCCCGATCTGCGAATATAAGACTCCGCCGCCGATGCGAATGTTCGGCGTGAACGTCTTGATTGCGGCCAGGTTGTATGTCGTGCGCCCGCTGCCGATATCGTTGGCGCCGGTCATGACGCTTAAGTTTCCGCGCGGTAAGAGTATCGCGTTCACGTCCGCCTGCGGCCCACGGTCGGTCGTTAACAAGCGGTTGTTGCTCGGCACCGTCAGTTGATTGAGATAGCTTAGCCGGAATTGAACGGAAACCAAACTGCTGAGAATTTTTGACAGCCCGCCGTTGAGCGCGGAACCGTTCGGCGACGCCATCGGCTCCGGCGTGCCCGGGACGGTTTGCGGAACACCATTCTTATTCGGCATCGGATACGGCGTGGCGCCCGCGTCTACGCCGGGGACGTGACTTCTTCCGCCGAGCGTGCCGAGCAGGGAGTTCGCTTTTTGCATGGTCGCATCGAGCGAGGCGACGGTGTCTCTCAGCTGCGCCTGCGTTTGCGCGCTGCCGGTGACTTGCCGTAAGTCGCTGGCGACGCCCGATAAATTCATCGTCAGGTCGCGGATATTTGTTGTCGTGTCGATAAGATTGGCGTGCAGCCGCGGATCCGTCGAAAGCGCCCGCAGCGCATCCATCGATTGGCTGAGCGCGAGCGCGGTGGTATCCAGCGAAGCGAGCATCGAGTCGATCTTGTACTGGTTGCGCCCCAGCGTTGAGTTGAGCGTATTGGTCATCGCGACGATGTTCGCGCCGGCCTGGTGCATCGTCACTTCCATCGTTCCGGAAACGTCGGCGACGGTGTTCTTCAGTTGGCCCGACATTTCGTCCACGTTGGAAAGCGCCGTCTGCAGCGTGTTCAGCAATTTGCCCTCGCGGCTTTGCAGCATGACGAGCATCGCGTCCAGCCGTTTGATCTCGCCCTGGCCTTGCGAAAGCAAATCCGCCACGGTCGCGCCGGTGATGCCCGCGGGCTGCTGTTGGAGCGGGAGAACTTCGCGCGGCAGCATGGCGCTCTTGGGCAAGGGCGTCGCGGTGTATCCGGGCTCTATTGCCGGCGGCACGGGCGGGACGATGTAAAAATTCGGCGTGCCGGTCAGCGGCGACTGAATGAGGAATTTCGAATCCTTCGGAATGTCGACTTGGGGTTGGATCGCCAGGATGACGTCGACGGTGTTGTCGGGGAGCAGTTGCACTTGGTCGACGGTGCCGACGCTCACGCCGCTGAAAAACACCTGCGCCCCGGTCGGCAAGCCAGAGGCCGACGCGAAATGGACGCCGATCCGGTAGCCGCTGTGACGCGTGCCGTAATCCGTGATGACGTAAAAGATCCCGAACAAGAAGAGCAGCGCGGCGATTGCGAAAACGCCCAACTGCGCCTGCCTGGTAAGAAACATCTGCCCTCTTATTCCTGGACGGCTTCTTCAGTCATTCTTTAAAGGGGGATGGGCCCCACCTCGGAGCCCTGAAGGAATTGCTGTACGATGGGGTTGTTGGACTTGCGTACGTCCTCGACGGTTCCGTTCGCGATGATGGCCCCCTCAAACAGCATCGCGACATAATCGGCCATCATATAGATGGACTGCAGATCGTGCGAAATGACCACGGCCGTCGAGTTCAGCTGCTTGCGCAAGCGTTTGATCGTATCGGTCAGCAAATGCGTAACGATCGGATCGACGCCCGTCGTCGGCTCATCGTAGAGAACGATCTCCGGATTGGTCACGACTGCGCGGGCAAAGCCGGCGCGCTTGAGCATGCCGCCCGAGAGCTCGGAAGGCATATTATGGTACGTGTGGGCTAGGCCGACGCTGTCGAGCGTGTGCATCGCGATGTCAAAAATCTCTTTCTCCGAGAGCGTTGTGTGTTCGCGCAGCGGAAGCGAGACGTTCTCGCCGACGGTCATGCTGTCAAACAGCGCCGCGAATTGAAACGCGAAACCGATCTTGGTGCGCATCTCGATGAGCTGGCTCTCGCGCATGTGGCAGATATCGTGCTCGTGCAGATAAACGTGCCCGCTGTCCGGCTTAATCAATCCGTCGAGCAGCCGCAAGATCGTCGACTTACCGGCGCCAGAAAGTCCGATGATGCACATGATCGTACCATCGGGCACCTCGAGCGAGCAGTTCTTCAAAACCACACGCTCACCGAAACTGACCGAGACGTCGTCGAGCCTCGCTATCGGTTCTGCCATCAAGCTCCCGCGTACAGAAAGTACGACATCACGAAATTCAAGATGAAGATCAAGATGATGCAGGTGACCACCGCGCTCGTCGCCGACTTGCCGACGCCAGCAGCGCCGCCCTTGGTCGTCAATCCCTGGTACGACCCAATCATCACGATCACGACGGCAAACACGAGCGCTTTGAATAAACCCTTAACCACGTCTTCGAAGCCGACGGTCTGCCGCGCCGACGCCATAAAATCCTGAGTCCCGATGTGCGCTTGGGCGTGCGCGATCCATTGGCCGCCGTAAACGCCGATCACGTCGGCGAATATCGTTAGCAGCGGCAACATGATCATGAGCGCCAGCAAACGCGGAACGACCAGGAACCGGACCGGCGCTAGCCCGAGCGATTTCAGTGCTTCGATCTGCTCGGTGACTTCCATCGATCCGAGCTCGGCGGCAATCGCGGCACAGGCGCGACCCGCCACGACAACGGCCGAAAGCATCGGCCCCAGTTCGCGAACGACGGTGTAGGAAACGATTCCGCCGACAAAGCTGCCGAAACCGTATTGCACCGCCTGCACGGCGGATTCGAGCGAAAAGACCATGCCCGTAAAGAGCGACGTCAGCAAGACGATGATCAGCGATTGATAGCCGAGCAAGTAGCATTGGTTCAGCGTCTCGGCAAAACGAATGCGCAGGCGAAAGATCGTCTTCGCGGTCTCCCACATGAGCATTGTGAGGCCGCCGGTGTATTCGAGCATGTCGCTGACTCTGCGGCCGACCGACGCCAGGACGCCGACGCTGACGCGCTCGACGGCCTGCGCCGTCGGGCTCTCTTCAACCTCGCGCAGCGTGTGCGCCATCTTCGATCTCTTTTAGCACGCTTTGCGTCGCTTCGATCCGTTTGACCACCACGCCGCGTTCGGCGGTCAGGTTAAAGCGGACCTGGTTTGCGTGCACGAGGCGCTGGTCGACGTCGCGCAACTGCGCGCGAGCTTCCCGTTCGAACCCCGTGAAATACCGCCGGACCGCTTCGATATAGTGCTGCCGGGCAGACGCCTCGGCGCTCCCTGCGGCGAGCTCCGCCTCGATCTTCTTCTGCGCGGCCTTCATCGCTCGGTCGGTGATATAGAATTCGCCGACGCGCGCTACGAGCGCGCCAAAGCGGTCATCGGACATGAGCGAGCGCCGGAAATCCCAGCGGTTCGACGATGGCGCGCTGCACTTCGAGCAGCTGCCGTATCCCCTGATCGGCGAGCTGCAGCAGTGCATCGAGTTCAGCGCGGCTGAACGGCGTCGCTTCGGCCGTGCCTTGCAGTTCCGTGAATTTCCCCGAATCCGTCATAAAGACGTTGAGATCGACCTGCGCCCGGCTGTCTTCGTCGTATGCAAGGTCGAGCAGGTTGTATCCGTCGACGATGCCGACGCTGGTTGCCGCAATTTGTCCGAGCAGCGGCCACGAGGCGCGGGCCTTGACGTCGAACCGCTGGATCATTGCCAGCGCGAGCGCGACCCACGCGCCGGTAACGGCGGCGGTGCGCGTACCGCCGTCGGCTTGCAGTACGTCGCAATCCAACCATACCGTGCGCTCCCCCAACTTCGCCATGTCGGTGACGGCGCGCAGCGCTCGGCCGATGATGCGCTGAATCTCGTGCGTGCGCCCGCCCAGCCGGCCCTTGGAAGCTTCGCGCTGCGTGCGTTCTTGCGTCGCGCGCGGCAGCATCGAATATTCGGCTGTGACCCAGCCGACGCCGCGACCCTTCATCCATTGCGGTACGCGCTCTTCGATCGTCGCAGCGCAAAGCACGCGTGTGTTTCCCACCGTGATCAGCGCGCTGCCCTCGGGGTATTTGAGGTAGTTCGCTTCGATGGCGATCGGCCGCAGGGCGTCCGGCGCGCGTCCGTCGCTTCTCTTCATCTGCGGCGAGGTTTGCGTCCGCGGCCCGCGACTCCGCTCTCACGTTCGTCCATGCGGATGACGTTTGAAGGCTGCTCGGGTCCGGTGCGCGCGATCTGCTCGTATTCGGCTTCGAAGTAGCCGTCGCGGAGATTGCCCAACTGCATGTCCCGCGGAACGGGAGATCCGTCGCCGCGGAAAACCGTCAGCCCCTTGGCAAGCGTACGGTACGCGCCGAGCCGCTCGTTCTTCCAGTCCGAAATCTTCCAGCGTTGCGGCGCCATGACGCGCCATTCGTACTCCGGCAGCGGGCGCTTCGGATCGAAGAGGTCGAACTCGACGCGAAAGCCTTCGAGTGCAAAGATCGCTTCTTCCACTTGCTTCTTGGCCGGCATGTTATTCGACGGTAACGGTCTTTGCCAGATTGCGGGGCTGATCGACGTCTTTGCCTTCGATGTCAGCGATATGGTATGCGAGCAGCTGCAGCGGGATGACGTTGACGATCGGCGATAAGAGTTCGTCCACCTTGGGTACCCAAAAGACGTGGTCCGCGATAGCCTTCGCGTCTTCGTCTCCGTGGTTCGCCACCACGATGACCGGAGCTTCGCGAGCCTTCGATTCCGCTAAATTGGAAAGAATTTTCTCGCGCACACGCCCGTCGGTCATCACGCCGACCACCGGGACATTGGGATCGAGCAGGGCGATGGGCCCGTGCTTCATTTCGCCCGCCGCGTATCCCTCAGCGTGAATGTAGGAGATCTCTTTGAGTTTGAGCGCGCCTTCTAGTGCGGTCGGGAAGTTAATGTATCTGCCGATGAAGAGCACCGAGTGCGCCTTGCGGATGCGGCGCGCGACTTTGCGGATCTGGTCCGACGTATTGAGTACGACGTCGACGGCGGCGGGCAGCAGCCGCGCGTTGTCGGCAATCTCGCGCAAACGCTCGAGCGGCGCCGTTCCGCGCAGCCGTGCCAAGTACAGCGCGAACAGCGTCATGGCCGTTACCTGCGAAACGTAGGTCTTGGAAGCGGCCACGCCGATTTCGGGGCCCCCGCGAGTGAAGAGCATTCCGTCGGCCAGGCGCGTTAAATGCGAGCCGAGGACGTTGCAAATGCCGAGCACGGAACTGCCGGCTTCTTTCGCAATACGCACGGCCTCGATCGTGTCGGCGGTCTCGCCCGACTGCGACATGGCGATTGTCAGCGACGTGGGGTCGATGACCGGATCGCCGTAGCGAAATTCGCTTGCGAGTTCCATCTCAACGGGAATGTGGACGAGCGATCGCAGCAAGTACATACCGACCATTCCGGCGTGATAGGCGGTGCCGCACCCGGTGATCGCAATCTTTGAAAGGTCGCGCAGTTTCGCTTCGTCGATGCCGATCTCGGGCGCCAAATGCACGTCGTTGTTCTCGTCGACCCGGCCGGAGAGCGTTTCCTTGATGACGTTGGGCTGCTCGAAGATCTCCTTGAGCATGAAATGTTTGAAGCCGCTTTTTTCGGCTGAGGTGACGTCCCACGTGATGTTCATCACGTCGCGCGCGATCGGATGGCCTTCGTAATCCGTTAGGCGCCAGCCGTCCCGGCCGACGACGACGATCTCGCCCTCCTGGAGAATGATCTCTTTTCGGGTGTACTGCAGAATCGCGGGCGTATCGGAGGCGACGAACATCTCGCCGTCGCCGATGCCGACCACCAGCGGGCTCGCGCCGTTGCGGGCAAAGACCAGATGCTCGGGATCGTCCGAACTGATGATGCCGAGCGCGTATGCGCCGCGCACTTCGCGCAGGGTGCGGCGAACCGCTTCTTCCAGGTTGCCGTCGTAATGCGCTTCGATTAAATGCGCCAGCACTTCGGTATCGGTTTCGCTTTTGAAAATGTGTCCGGACTCGATGAGCCGCGCGCGCAGCGGCGCGTAGTTTTCGATGATGCCGTTGTGCACGACGGCGATCCGTCCGCTGCAGTCCATATGCGGGTGCGCGTTGGCGTCGGAGGGACGGCCGTGCGTCGCCCAGCGCGTATGGCCGACGCCTACGCGTCCCGAAAGCGCTTCACCATTGCGCAGCCGCTCCGCAAGCCGCTGAAGTTTGCCCTCGGCTTTGGATCCGGTGAGCGCGCCTGAGCTGTCGATGACGGCGATGCCGGCGCTATCGTAGCCGCGATACTCCAGCCGGGAAAGCGAATCGAGGATGATCGGGACGCTGTCGCGCTCTCCGATGTATCCGACTATCCCGCACATGGCGGCGTTATTTTATGCCCTCTTTAGTGCGGTGATAGTGAATCTTGCCGGTTGCAACTTCCGCAAAAGCGGTCGAAACCGGTTTGTTCGGATTGATGTTTTCCGTGAGTTCGGGCGCGCCGTTATTCAATTGTTTGGCGCGCTTGGTCACCACGTTGACCAGGCTGAACTTTGAATCCACGTGTTTGAGCAGTTCGTCGAGATCTCCGAAGACTGGTTCGGTCATTATGAGTGTTCCAATTTCCTTATAGCGTCGTCACCGAAACGGTGAATGCGGAACCGCTCCGCATGCAGTATGGCCTGAAGGTCTTTGACGGCTTCGTCCGAGCGATGCTCCTCGTTGATGACGATGTAGTCAAAGTCACGGATGTTTCTGATCTCTTCGTGCGCGATTTCCAAGCGCCGCGCAATCTCTTCGTTCGTTTCGGTCCTGCGCGCCAACAGGCGCCCGCGCAGATACGAAAACCGGTCCGGCAGCAAAAATATCAGCACGGCATCCGGAAACGTGCTCTTGATTGCCAACGCGCCGTTGACTTCGGGCTTCATGATGAGGTCGTAGCCCTGGGTCAGGGTATCTTCGACGAAGTCCCTCGGAGTTCCGTATAGGTTGCCGTTGTACTCGCGCCACTCGAGCAGCCCGTCGGCCGCAGCGCGTTTTTCGAACTCCTCACGCGTAACGAAGAAGTAGTGCTCGCCCTCTCGCTCGCCGGGCCTGGGAGGCCGCGTGGTGGCCGAGACGGAGTAACGAAGCCGTCCTGTCCGAGCCAGGAGCGCATCCACGAGCGTGTCTTTGCCGGCCCCCGACGGGCCGGAGACCACGAAGAGCAGGCCCGGGCCCAACACAGCGGAGTTCCTCTCTGGCAAAGGGCCTAATGTTCCGACCGGGTGGGCGGGTCCCCTGGTCACGGAAGAGCGCAAACGTTGGCGGCCATGGCATCGATTGCGGCCGGATCGTCGGGGTCTCCTATCAGCTTCTGGTAGGTGACGGTCACTTGGCGGCTCCCTTGAACCGCAAAAGCCACCTCGGCGATCATGTGAATCGAACGCAGCGCGAAGGTTTGGAGACCGGCTACAGCCGGACAGCGCGAAAACGGCACGCCATTGAGAAACTTGGCTCCTAACGCCTTGTTATTCAAAATGACTTCGGTCGTTTTTTGCGAGGCGAGATCCGACAGCGTGCCGCTGTAGGGTCCGCCGGCGGCAATCCAGGTTTGCTTGGACGCCTGCGGATTCACCCATAAACCCGGCACGTTGCCGGGTTTCCATCCGCGTGGGCCGGATCCAAAACCGGAACTCGCGCAACTCGCCAGAAATGCAGAAATTGCGAGAAAGCCTATGCTTCTTCTCATGCCCACTTTGTACCACAAACAGAGAGGCCGCAGTGCGGACTGATGCGATCCTGATCGCGCGCTTGGCGCATGAAATCCAGGCCGAGTTCGGAGGCGCACGCGTCCGTGACGTGGGTCAGCTCGAAGACGGCCGCGTCGCGCTCGCGCTCTGGAAGAAGGGCCGCACGCAATTGCTGAGCGCGGACCTCTTCGCACCGACGCCGCTCATAACGCTTGAGAACGGCGAGCTTCCCATCGCGGCTGAGCCCGGCTTCGTGCGCGCGCTGGGCGCGGCGTTGCGTGGAAAGACGTTGAGCGCGGCGCGCTCGCTCGAGGGAGAACGCATCGTCGAGCTCGAGTTTGCGGCGCAATCGCGCTTCGGCGTTCCCGAATCCTATCTCCTGATCTTCGAGCTGGTGCCGCGGTTCGGAAATGCGATCCTCGCGAAGGGCGGGATCGTCGTGGCCGCGCTCAAGGAGTTCCGGCATTCGGGAAAGGCCGGGCGTTCAGTGCGTCCCGGAATTCCGTACGAGCCGCCGCCTTTGCGCGCGGGAAAACCTCGCGCGCAATTCGCGGAGGAACTCTCCGCCGACACGATCCGCACCGGCGACCTCTACGTCTATCGCGACGGCGAGGGCACGCTGATCCAGGCGCACGTCGTCCCATTACCCGAATGTGAGGAATCGGCATGCGAGCGGAAATCTTCGCTCCTCCCGCTCCTCTCGGAACTTCGAACGACCGCATCCGCACGCCCGGATTCCGGCGGCGAGGATAAGGTCCGCACGGCCACGCAGCGGCTGCTCGAAGAACGCGAACGAAAGCTTCGCGCCGAGCTCGCGCGGGTCGAAGCTGCGTTAGCCGCATCGGCAACGCGCGACCACCTTCGCGCCCGCGGTGATGCGATCTACGGGGGACTGCACGAACTCGCGCCGGCCGAGCGGCAAGCCGCCAAGGATGAGGCGGCTGCGGTCTTTGCGCGCTACAAGAAAGCGGGCTCAGCAGCTGCTCACCTTGCGCGGCGGCGCAAATCCGTGCGCAGCCGTTTGGACGAGGTCGAAGAGTTGCGCTGGGAACTCGAACGCGCGGACCACGATCAGGTTCGCGAAATAGCGGAGCTGGTCAAGCCGCGCGACGCAGGCGCGCCGAAGAGCCGGCCAAAAAAGCGCGCGCCGATGCAAGGCATGACACAGGCCGGCTCGCGCATTTTCGTCGGACGATCGCCGGCCGAAAATGCGGAGCTGACCTTTCGAATCGCGCGGCCGAACGATCTCTGGTTTCACGCGCGCGGTCAGCCGGGCGCTCACGTCATTCTGCAACGCGACGATCGCGCAACGCCGTCGGACTTAGACGTCCATGCCGCTGCCGAGTTAGCGGCGCTGCATTCGAAGGGACGCAACAGCGCGAAAGTCACGGTGGATTACACGCAGCGCAAGCACGTTCGCAAGCGGCCGGGCGCGGCGCCGGGCTTGGTCTTCTACACGGACGCCGCGTCGATGGCGGTGGAACCGCGCGACTCGATAAACATTGCGTCGCCGAAAGAAAAGAACCGGTAGCCGCTCTCCACCGCATCGCGGTACGCTCGAAAAATGCGGTCGCGCCCCGCAAAGGCGCAGACGAGCACGAGCAGCGTCGAGCGCGGCAAATGAAAATTGGTCAGCAGCGCGTCAACGACGCGAAACTCGAACCCAGGTTTGATGAACAGATCGGTATCGCCGGCACCAGGCCGCACCGCACCGCTCGCCTGCGCCGATGCTTCCAACGCGCGGACCACCGTCGTGCCGGCCGCGACAACGCGCCGGCCTTCTTTTTTTGCACGCGCGATCGCGCGCGCGGTCTCTTGCGGGATCGTGTAATATTCGGCGTGCATCGTATGCTCGTCGAGGCGATCGGTTTGCAGCGGCCTGAACGTGCCCAGTCCCACATCCAACGAAAGTTTGGCGATCTCGACGTGACGGCGCTCGAGTTCGTCGAATTGTGCTCGCGTAAAATGCAGCGACGCCGTCGGCGCGGCGACACTGCCGGGCTCCCTTGCGAAGATCGTCTGATATCCGGCTTGCGCCTCGCGCGAGTCTTCGGTTACGTACGGCGGCAGCGGCAGCTCGCCCGCACGCTCGAGGAACGCTTCGAACTCGATGTTGAGCCCCAGTTCTATTTCGCGCACGCCGTCCGCGCGAACGTCAATGACGGTTGCTTCGCCGAATTCGCCGAATCCGATCCGCTCGCCGGCGCGCAAGCGCCGTCCTGGCTTGGCAAGCACCAGCCAACGCGACGAACGCGGATCGTAATGTGCTTCATGTGCCGGCCGCAAAAATAGCAACTCGATCTCGCCACCGCTTGGTATGCGTCGCCCGTGTACGCGCGCGGGAATGACGCGCGTCTCGTTGAGGACGAGGAGATCTCCGGCACGCAGCAGCGACGGGAAATCGGAGAACCGCAGATGTTCGGTCCGGTCGCCGCGCAGTGCGAGCAGCCGCGACGAATCGCGCGGCTGGGCGGGCCGCTGTGCGATCAGTTCCTTAGGAAGATCGTAGTCGTAAGAGGAAGCGAGTTCAGACAGTGCCGACGCTCGTACCGGGAAAGTAATAGGCGAGGATCGCGGCGCCGTCCCCTCCCGTTTTGGCGAGCCCGCGCGCGCCCCACTGACAGAATCCGACGCCGTGTCCTAGTCCGGCGCCCTGAACGAGCGCGTCGCCGGAGGGCTGCAACTGCACGCTGCTCACGAGCAAACTGGGTAGCACGCGCGAGCCTGCGAGTCTGCGCACGTCCGACGCGCGCACACGCGCGGTGCCCGCTGAGCCGGTGAAAATCCAAAAACGCGCCCGTCCGCTTGAGTCCGGCGAATCCAGCGAAATGCTTTGCAGATCGCCGACCGCGTCGGCTTGATTGCCAAGCGTGCTCCGAAGTGCGCTTGCGTTGACGGTTTGCGTCCAGCGGTACCACGATGAGTCCTTGCAGTAGTCGCAGGCGACGCCCGAAAGATAGGGCAGCGGTTTGCCGCCCCACGCCTCCGCGGACGATTCGGTGTGACCGCCGCAGCACGATGAGTACGCGATCGAAGCGAACCCCGCTCCAAATCTTAGCGCTTGGCCCGCGGTGGCGTCGACCGCGGCGCTCGTCTGGGGCGCTTCCGCATCCATTCCTGTGTAGACTTGATCCGCTTGCGACGGCACCAAATCGTAACCGCGGTTGGGGTTGCTGCGCTGCAAGACGTAGGTGCGCGCGAGAATCGCTTGAGCTTGCAGCGATTCCGACGGCCAGCTGCGCGGCATCTCGCGCGAGACGACGCTGTACAGGTACTGCTCCACGGGAACGGTGCTGACGACTTGCCCGGTGCCGGGCAAAACTGCGGCGGTCCCGCGATAACGCCTTCCTTCATAAAGGAACGTCTGCGCGTCGATCGTTTGCACGCGCCCGCTTCCGAGCAAGACGCGAAGTGCTTGAACCTGCGACGAAACCGCGGGATCGTCTTGCGCATGAACCGGGCGCGCTAAGGTGCAGCTTCCGGCGATCGCCGCCGTTGCGGCGATGAACGCGGAACGTTTCACAAGAGGCGCTCCTGCGCATGTCGCGCTCCACCTTTCATGCCCAAGTGCGTATAGGCTTCGGGCGTCGCTTTCCGCCCCGCCGCCGTGCGCGTCACGAAGCCGGTTTTCAATAGATAGGGCTCGACGACGTCTTCGAGCGTTTCGGCATCTTCCGTGAGGGTGGCCGCGATTGCCGCGATGCCGACCGGACCGCCGCGGTATTGCTCGACGATCGTTCGCAGAAAAGCGCGATCCAAACGGTCGAGTCCGAGTTCGTCGACGCCCTCGCGCGCGAGCGCTTCTTCCGCGACGGGCTTGGTGACGCGCCCGTCGGCGCGAACTTCGGCGAAATCTCGCACCCGGCGCAGAAGGCGGTTTGCGATGCGCGGCGTGCCGCGGCTGCGCCGGGCGATCGTCGCGGCCGCATCGTCCTCGATCGGTACGCCGAGCACGCCGGCGGAGCGCAGCACGATCCGCTTCAGATCGCTTTGCTCGTAGTAATCGAGATGGTGCATGATTCCGAAGCGCTCGCGCAGCGGCGCGGAGAGCATTCCCGCACGCGTTGTCGCACCGACGAGGGTAAAGCGCTTGAGCGGCAGCTTCAGCGTTTTTGCATACGCGCCGCGATCGACGACGAAATCGATTTGGTACTCCTCCATCGCTGGATAGAGAAATTCTTCGACCACGCGGCCGAGGCGGTGGATTTCATCGATGAAAAAGATGTCGCCATCTTCGAGCGACGTCAGGATGCCGACCAGATCCTTGGGTTTCTCCAGCGTCGGTCCGCTGGTCGGGCGTAGCGCACTGCCCAGTTCCTTGGCGATGAGTGCGGCCAGCGTCGTTTTGCCGAGCCCCGGCGGACCATAAAAGAGCACGTGCTCGAGCGGTTCGTTCCGCTGCTTGGCAGCCTCGATCGCGATCTTGAGGTTTTCCACGACCGTCGTCTGGCCGACATATTCGTCGAACGAGCGCGGACGTAAACTTGCGCCGTAGACTTCGTCCTCGAGCGAGTCGACCGGATCGACGACGCGTTCCGGATCGGCATCGCCGGGCGGCCCATACAAACGCTTGAGCGCGTCGTCACTCACGGGCGGCACGCTGACGGTAGATTTCGGCCAGTAACGCTTCGGAGTCGTTGATGCTCGGTGCGGCTTCCAACGTCGCGCGAATCATCTCCTCGGCTTCGGACCGGCGGTACTCGAGCTGCAGCAGCACCGCGAGCGCCTCTTCGGCGAAATCCGGAATGCGCGGCGCCGGCGCCGGCTCGGCTTCGCGGATCAGCAAGAATTTCGTCACCTTCCCCTGCAACTTCGCGACGATGTCGCGCGCCTTCTGCTGGCCGATGCCGGGCAGCGTTTTAAGAAACGCATGATCGCCCCGATCTATCGCGCCGGCGATACGCGACATCGGCTGCGAGAAAGCGCGCGCGGCGGATCGCGGTCCGATGCTGGCCACGCTTAAAAGCTTTTCGAAAAACTCCCGTTCGATGGCGTTGCTGAAGCCGTAAAATGTGAAGTGACCGGTGTTGCCCTCCATATTCATCACCGAGTACACCTCCAGCGTGAGCTGCTCACCGTCCTCGATCGCGACTTTCTCTTCGACGCACGGCGGAAGGATGATGTCGTAGGAAAGGCCGCCCACGTCGAGCACGACGTTCCCGTCGCTGCGTTCGATCAGCGTCCCGGTGATTCTAGAGAACATGCCGCAACCGTTCGGGAAGCCGGCGGTCGTGTTCGCGGACGTTGCAGTAAGCCAGCGCCAGCGCCAGCGCGTCCGAAACGTCGTCGGGTTCCAAGGGTTTTGAAAAACCAAGCAGTTGCGCTACCATCCGGTTGACTTGTTCTTTTCGTCCCGCGCCCGAACCGACGAGCGCGCGCTTCACGCGCGAATGTGCGAGCGTCGCCACCGGAATGCCGGCCTGCGCTCCGGCCAGGCACAGCACGCCCCGCGCGTGCCCCATCATGATCGCCGTCATCGGATTGCGGTAGGTCGTATACAGCTCTTCGATGACGATGACGTCGGGGTGGGTCGAAGCGACAACTTTCTCAATTCCGGCATGCAGCTCGCGCAGCCGCGATTCGAGCGCGGATGAAGCCCGGGGAGAAACCACGCCCGCTTCTACGACGCGTGTTTTACCGGCGGCAAATTCGATAACGCCGTAGCCCGTCACGCGCAGGCCCGGATCGATGCCGAGAATTCTTTCGGTCACGGCGGATTTGCGTTGTTGACGTAGATGTTGACGGGCGAACCCGGCGCCAGTTTTGTGCCTACTTCGGGTTCGGTCCGCACCACTTTCCCAGTCGCGCCTTCCGTGGTCGGCGTCACGTTGCCAATCGAGTAACCGTAGTCGGCGAGCTGCGCCTTGGCCTGATCGATCGTCATCCCGTTCGTATCGGGCACCTCGCCCGATACCGAGAGCGTCATGCGAATCGTCGACCCTTTTTCCGCAGGCGTTCCCGGCTGCGGATCCAGCGCGATGACTTGGCCGTTGTTCGGCGATCCGGGCTCGACCAGGTAGCTGATTGCGGCTGAAAACCCGGCCGCTTTCAGTTGCGACTGGGCGCTTGTCAGATCGCTGCCGATCAGATTGGGAACGTTCGTGAGGCCGCCGCCGCTGCTAACGACGACGTTGACGGTGGTCGAATGATCCGAGGGCACTTGCACTCCCTCGGGCACGTCTTGCGACTCGATCACGTTGGGCGGAATATTTGGAAACGCGGACCGCTCGCTGACGTTGATCGTGAAGCCGTCCTTGGCCGCGATCTGCCGGGCTTGATCCAGCGTTAAGCCCGCGAGCCGCGGCATCTTGATGGGTGCTGGCCCTTGCGAGACGACCAGAGTGACCTTGGCGTTTTGCCGCACCTTGGAGCCCGGCTTCGGGCGTTCTTCGATCACGCTGCCCTTCGGCGACGGATCGAACTTCTGCACCACGGTGACGTCGAGTTTGTCTCCCGTCAGATCTTTTTGGGCGTCATCGAGCGTGTAACCGACTACGTCGCGCAAGCCGACCGTCGGCGGCCCCGAACTGATGACGAGCTGTACCACCGATCCGCGCGCGGTCTTCGATCCCACAGCCGGATCCTGGCGGATGACGTGATTCGGAGCGATCGTGTCGCTGGTCTCGCGCGTCGCTTTGTAGGTCAGTCCCGCATTGACGATCGCTTTTTGTGCCTGCGCGTCCGGCATATTCACATAGTTGGCTACAGCAACTTGCGGCACGGGCGTGAGCGGATGCACCGACATGAAGTATCCCGCTACGGCCGCACCGATCAGCACGACGGCGAGCAAGACCACGACCCATGCCGCCGGTCCGTGGCGCTCTTCCTTTTCGAAGGTGTCCACCCGGCGGTCGGGACGGCGCGACGTGCGGGGCGGCGGTTGGGCGCCAAGCGCGCCCGCTCGCAAACCCGGTGCGTCGTCAACCAAAGAATATGCGGCGAAACTCGGACGCTCGCGCGCCTCACGCAGTGCCGAGGCAACCTCGCTGGCAGATCCGAACCGGTTCTCCGGCTGCTTCTGCAGCAGTTTGCTCACGATCGAACTGAGCGCCGGACTGACGCCCGCCGACGGATCGAGCGGAGGCGCCGGGTCCGAGATATGTTTGAGCGCAACCGTGACCGGCGACTCGCCCGTGAATGGAAGTTTTCCGGTCAACATTTGATAGAGCACGATGCCGACGCTGTAGAGATCGGAAGCTTCGGTCAGTTCCAGGCCCTGCGCTTGTTCCGGCGAGAGGTAGTAGACGCTCCCCATGACCATTCCGGGGCGCGTCATCGTCATGGTCTTCTGCGAGACGGCCCGCGCGATGCCGAAATCGGAAAGCTTCACGACGTCGTCTTTGGTGATCAAAATGTTCGCCGGCTTGATGTCGCGGTGCAGCAAGCCTTGCCGGTGCGCGTATGCCAGCCCGTTGCAGACTTGCGCGGCGTAATCGAGCGCTACGGGTTCGGGCAGCCGGCCGTCGGCGGCGATGATCTCCGCCAGCGACGGACCGTCGACCAGTTCCATGACGATGTAGTACGTGTCGCCTTCGCGGCCGACGTCGTACGTGTTGACGATATTTGGATGGGAGAGTTTGGCCGCCGACTCGGCTTCCTGGTAGAAACGCCGGACGAACTCTTGATCCGTTGCGTAATCGCGGCGCAAGACCTTGATCGCGACGCGCCGGCGCAGCAGCGTGTCGGTGCCGCAAAAGACGGTCGCCATACCGCCCTCGCCGAGCTTGTTGTCCAGCCGGTAACGGTTATTAAAGATGTGCGCCGAGTCGATCATGCGCCGCGCTGCAACCTCAAGGTATGCTCTTCAGAGCAGTCCGCAACACTTCCCTCGCAATCGGCGCGGCAACTTCCGCGCCGTAGCCTGCATTTTCAACGACGATGGCAACGACCACGCGCGGGTTTTCCGCGGGCGCAAAACACACGAACCACGAGTGCGCTGCGCCGAACGGGTTGGTTGCCGTTCCGGTCTTCCCAGCAACGGTGACGCCGGGCAACTGCGCGGGTGTACCGGTTCCGTGCTGCACGACGGCGATCATCATCTTCTTCACGTTCGCCGCTGTATCCGCCGATATGGGGTTGGCCAGCTCGGAAGCGCCGTAACTGCCGCTCGGGGCGCCTTGCCTGACGACCTGGCGAACGAGAAACGGACGCGGCTCCGAACCGCCGTTGGCGATCGTGGCAGCCAGCAGCGCCATACGCAGCGGGGTCATGAGCAGGGCGCCTTGCCCAAAACCCATTTGCGCCAACTCGCCCGGAACGATCGAATCTTCGGGTGGGACGCGATCCGTATTGGACGGGATTTGGAAATCGACCGATTTTCCGATTCCCCACCGATCGATGTACTTGTAGAACGTTTGGGTTCCCATCTTCAAAGCGATCTGGCCGAAATCGACGTTGCTCGAGAGCGAGAACGCTCCGGTGAGATCCTGCGTACCGGTGGCCTCGAATTCGTTGTCGTGCAGCGTGAAGTTGCCGATCGTAAAGTAGCCGGGATCGTAGAATGTCGACTGCATGGTGACGCTTCCGGAGTCGAGCGCAGCCGAAGCCGTAAAGATCTTGAACGTCGAGCCTGGCGGGTAGAGCCCGTCGATCGCGCGATTGAGGAGCGGGCTGCGCGGATCGTGCAGCAGCGACTGAAATTCGGTCGCGAGCGCGTTCGGATCGAAACTAGGCACGCTCCCGAGCGCGAGCACGGCTCCGGTTCGCGGATCGAGAACTACACCGCCCGCGCGCGGATGCAGCGCGAGCCTCGAGTACAACGCGTTCTGAACCGCCGGGACGATCGTGGTGACGACGTCCGCGCCGCGCGCTGTGGCGCTCTGTCCGGTAAACGCTTCGACGATTTCGGCAATCTGCGCGCTGACGTCGCCGGTGGTGTCGGCCGGCGTAAGCGCGGCGTCGTAGGCGTCTTCGAGCCCGCTGGTTCCATAGCGGATCGAAACGTACCCAACGGTTTGCGCAAGCGATGCGCCGTAGGGATACTGCCGTTCGCCTTTCGCGGTTTGTGCGAGCACCGTTCCATCACTTGCGAGAATGCGCCCGCGGCGCGTCGCGAGCAGCGCGTGGCGTGGATTGTATGAGAGCGCGGCGATGCGTGGCCCTTGGATAACTTGAACGTACGCTTGGCGGGCGGCCAATACGCCGAACAGGAGCGCGAACAGGATGCCGAGTTTGACCGAAACCGACGGTCTCAGGACAGGTTCACCGTCGCCCGGCTTTGCAGATTTCGATACTCCTGTAGAGAGCGTGGCGGGCCCGCGCCGCTGCTCCCCAATGCTTCTGCTAGCGCCCGGGCGGTATCCAAGCTGGTTAAGCAGGCTATGTTTGCTTCGACTGCAGCGCGACGTATTTTATAGCTGTCCGAAATTTCGCGCGCGCCCTGTGCGTCGTTGATAACGAGGTCCACTGCGCGCTGGCGAATCAGATCCAACACGTGCGGCGAACCGTCTGCGATCTTATTGACTTCCTCGCATGCTATGCCCGCAGCTTGCAGATGTTCGCGCGTTCCCGGAGTCGCTATGAAGCGGTGGCCGAGATCGGCGTATCTTCGCAGGACCGGAATCGCGTCCAATTTCTCCTCGTCGGCAATGGACACGAGGATTCGGCCGCCGCTGCCCGGCAGCTTGATCCCGGCTGCGATGAACCCTTTTCGCAACGCGCCGGCAAAGTTGTGGTCTATGCCGAGCACTTCGCCCGTGGATTTCATCTCGGGGCCGAGGATCGTTTCGACGCCGCGCATCTTCCCGAACGAAAAAACGGGAATTTTTACGACCACGAAAGGCGCTCGCGGCGCCAGGCCGGTACCGTATTCCATGTCGCACAGCTTCTCGCCGAGCGCTATGCGCGTCGCAGCTGCGACAATATTGACTCCGGTCGCCTTTTGAATGATAGGCACGGTGCGGCTTGCGCGCGGGTTGGCTTCGATGATATAAAGTTCGCCTTCGTGAATGACGAACTGTATGTTGATGAGCCCACGAATCTTCAACTCGCGGGCTATTGCCGTCGTGACCTCCACGATTCGCGCCTCCATCGCAGCATCGATGGAAAGCGGAGGGTAGACGCCGATGGAATCTCCCGAATGGATTCCGGAACGTTCGATGTGCTCGAAAATGCCCGGAATCAAGATATTCGTGCCGTCGAAGACGGCGTCCACCTCGAGTTCGAGACCGCGCAAATACTTGTCGACCAACAGCGGGCGTTCGGGCGCAATGGGCGGCGCCGACTCAACATACGATGCGAGCTGCCCCTCGTTGTAGACTATCTCCATCCCGCGCCCGCCCAAGACATAAGAGGGCCGCACTAACACGGGAAAACCAAGCTCGCGTGCGATGACGCGGGCCTGGCGGAACGATTGTGCCGCTTGTCCTTGTGGGCGCGCAACACCGATTCTGTGCAGGGCAGCATCGAATTTCGCGCGGTCTTCAGCCATGTCCAAACTTTCGCGATCGCTTCCGAGCAAGGGCACGCCGCGCTTTGTCAGCTCGTCCGCCAGATTGATCGCCGTTTGACCGCCGAAAGAAAGCATGACGCCGATCGCGCCGGTTGCGCGGTAGGCGGCCTCTACCTCGTCCGGGCCCGGCGGCTCGAAAATCAATACGTCCGATACGTCGAAATCGGTTGAAACCGTTTCTGGATTGTTGTTGACGATGACGGAAGCAACGTCGGCGGCGTGCAACGCCCAGGCGGCGTGCACGCAGGAGTAATCGAATTCGATCCCTTGCCCGATTCGGATAGGCCCACTGCCCACCACGACGGCCGCTTGGCGACTCGGAACGCGCATTTCGTTGCGTTCGCCGTGTGAGAGATAGTAGTAGGGAGATTTCGCCGGAAACTCCGCGGCCGCCGTGTCGACCATGCGGAACGCCGCCGCACCGTTGGTGCCGTAGCCGTTCCTACGGGCTTTTTCCAAGGCGCCGGCACCGTTGCGATCGCGCCGTTCCGTCTCCAGGGTAACGAGGTCGGCGATTTCATGTAAGAAAAACACGTCGATGCCGGATAGTGTGTTGATTCGCCCAATCGCATCGGCACCCTCAGTGAGAGCGCCGCGGCGCAGCATCTCCGCGACGGCAAAGAGACGCTCGTGATTCGGTTTCCTAACGATTGACTCCAGCTCGCTGTCGCTCAACTCGACGAGCGGGCTACCCGTCAGTTTTTCGCGCTTCAAATCCAAGCCGCGCATCGCCTTGATGAGCGCCGCGCCGAACGTGCGCCCGATTCCCATCGCTTCGCCGGTCGATTTCATTTGTGTGCCCAGCGACGTATCCGCCAGTGGAAACTTATCGAAGGGCCAGCGTGGAATTTTCACGACCACGTAATCGAGAGTCGGCTCGTAAGCCGCCTTGGTTACGCCCGTCACGGGGTTTGCGATTTCGTCCAGGGTCTGCCCAAGCGCGATGCGCGTGCTGATCTTGGCGATCGGGTATCCGGTTGCTTTGCTCGCCAGCGCCGAGCTGCGTGAAACGCGCGGGTTAACCTCGATGATTCGGTATTCGCTTCGTTCGGGGTGCAGCGCGAACTGAATGTTGCATCCGCCCTGCACGTTCAAGGCGCGAATCACGTTGAGACTCGCGCTGCGAAGCATTTGATACTCAACGTCCGAAAGGGTTTGCGAAGGCGCGACGACGATTGAATCGCCGGTGTGCACGCCGACCGGATCGATGTTTTCCATGTTGCAGACGATGATGCAGTTGTCGGCTGCGTCGCGCAGGATCTCGTACTCGATCTCCTTCCACCCTAGGAGCGAGCTCTCTACCAGGGCTTGATGGATGGGGCTGGCTTCGAGTCCGCCCTCGAGCGTCTCGCGCAGCTCCGTCTCGTCGTGCACAACTCCGCCGCCGGTTCCGCCCAGCGTGTAGGCGGGTCTCACGACCACCGGATACCCGAATTCGGCCGCGAACGCGACGCCTTGCTCAACGCTCGTAGCGACCGTGCTTTGAGGAACCGGCTCGCCGATTTCGATCATCTTGGCTTTGAACAGATGCCGATCTTCAGCTAAGCGAATCGTTTCTATCGGCGTGCCCAGCAGCTCTACGCCGAACCGATCCAACACGCCGGCGTCGTGAAGGTCGACGGCGAGGTTCAAGCCGGTTTGGCCGCCCAGCGTGGGCAAGAGCGCATCGGGGCGCTCTCGTTCGATAATCGCCTCGACGGATGCGAGCGTCAGAGGCTCGAGATAGACCGCGTCCGCAACCTCGGTATCGGTCATGATTGTGGCGGGATTCGAGTTGACGAGAATGACGCGGCGGCCTTCCTCACGCAAGGCGCGGCACGCTTGAACGCCCGCGTAATCGAATTCGGCGGCTTGACCGATCACGATAGGGCCCGAACCGATGACGAGAACGCTGCGCACGACCGTTGGATTCACGGTTGCAGTCGCTTTTGCATCCACGCGCCCTCGAAACGCCGCAGTTCTATACGGTCGTGCATGCGGTCCGAGCGACCCTGCCAAAACTCGAACCGATCGGCCCGCAGCAAGTAGCCTCCCCACGAATGCGGACGAGGCACCGCGCTTCCTTCGAAACGGCGCGTGAAATCTTCGAGCCGCTGCTCCAGTATGTGCCGGCTTTCCACTTCTTCGCTTTGCTCCGATGCCCACGCGCCGAGCTGGTGTCCGCGCGGACGGCTCGCGAAGTATGCATCCGATTCATTCTCCGGAAGTTGCTCGACGGCACCCTCGACGGAGACTTGCCGGTGTATCTCCGGCCAAAAGAAAATCGCAGCGACCCGAGGATTGCGCGCGAGCTCTTGTCCCTTGCGGCTAAAATAGCTTGTGAAGAATATCAACCCGCGATCGTCGAGCCCGCGCAAAAGCACCATGCGCGCGCTCGGACGGCAATCTTCGCCGGCCGTGCAAAGGCACATCGCGTTTGCCTCGTGCGATCCGGCGGCATGCGCCGCGTCGATCCAAGTGCGTAGATGTTCGATCGGTTCGCCGCGCATGTCCATCTCCGCCGGCTCGTCGTACGTGTGGCGCGTCGTCGAAATATCCCAGCGACTCATGCTCGGCGGGTTCGCTTACAGGAGAAAAGCGCCCCGCTTTGCGGCAAACCAAGCTGCCGTCAGGAGAAACAGACCTGAAAACACGAATGCCTCGGAGCATTCGCGCGGCTTTCGAATCGTTGCATCTTCGCGCGCGGCGCGCAACACTTCCCGTGGCAACTCGGTCGCGCTTCGGATGCGTATGTACGATCCGCCGGTCTCCGCCGCGTAACGGCGCAGCTCCGGTTCCGAAAGCGGCCCGCTGCCGACCCCGATAACATCGAGACGGATGTGCCATGAACGCAACCGCATCGCCACGCCGCCTGGGTCCTCTCCGCGGTTGTTTGTCCCGTCGGTCACGAGCACGATGGCGCGTGTGCCGCTAGCCGGAAGTATCGCCAATGCAACGCGCAGTCCGTTTCCGATCGCGGTCTGCCCGTTCGGCAGCGGTACGGACGCGAGTCCCGCGAGGACCGCATTGCGGTCGACACTCGGAAATGCGACGATCTGCGCGGTCCCTGCAAACGAGGTGATGCCTATGCGCGTGCCGGGCGGAACTTCGGTGACGAACGCCCGCAACGCTCGCAGCGCAGCTCGCGCGCGAGTCGGCGCTACGTCCCGCGATCTCATGGAACCCGACGTGTCGATGCAGATCGCTAAAGTCGCGTCGGCCGGCACCGTGACATAGTAGCGTGGCTGCGCCGCGGCGAGAAGCAGCGCACAAAGCGCGAACGCGCCGGCCGCGTCCAACACTACGCCGGGCCACACGGGAGCGCGCAACGCCTCGGTCAAGAAGGCCAGGTTCGAGTATGCGTATGCGGCCCGCCGCTCGAGAAGCGACCCAGTCCTTTGCGCGACAAAAACGGCCGGAAATGCCAGCACTGCAAGAATCGCTAGGCCGGAGTGCGCGAAGCTCACGCCAAACGAAAAGCTCGCAGCACGCCCGCCGTCCCACCAGACTCATCGAAGAACGATGCGCGCCAACCTGCGCAGCGCAGCAGTCGCCGGATCGCATCTAGGCGTGCGCGCACGGCCCTCGCGTAACGCGCCCGTTGCCGTCTGCCAACGAAGAAATGTCGGCGCCGCCCGCTTTCGATATCGCTGACTTGCACGAAGCCATTCATGGCTAGGTCGTGACGCCACGGATCGTCCGCTATAAGCGCAGTGCAATCGAAGCGCTGCGCCAGCTTGCGCAGCATGTCCGCCGCTAACGTATCCGGTTGGTGGAAGTCGCCCGCTACGATGAGTGCTGCGTGTGCGGGAAGCACCTTTAGGGCAACCTCACATGAATCGCGGAGCCCAAACGGGTGGCCCCTCTCAGGCAACTCGACCCAGCGATCGTGCGCATCGGCGCATGAGCGCCAAAAATGAACCGCTTCCCAAGCCGCAACGGCAAGGGCGCGCCGCCGACCGACATCCATGGATGATGAGCGATCGACGATCGCGCTCCAGGCAAGAGGTTCGTCTCGCCGGCGTTCGCGCATGAGCGGTAAGCCGGCGCGCGCGGATGCCGACCAATCGATTGCGCGAGTATCTCCGCCGGGGCGATAATCGCGAGGAGGCGTCCGCTCTCCGTGCCGGCGCAATATTGCACGCGCTTGCAGTACTGCACGGCGCACTGGGGTCACGGCAGCGGAACCCCGTCGACGATGTCACTCAAGCGCCGTTCGCGCTCCTCACGATCCAAGAGAAACGTATCTGCAAAAGCCACGCGATGACGGAGAGCTGCGCATGCGATGCTCTGCACGTCCTTCGGAAGGACGTACACGCGGCCAGCGATCATTGCTTTCGCGCGCGCGCCTGCGAGAATGGCAAGGGCGGCTCTTGGGCCTGCCCCATATTCGAGACCCCCTTCGAGCGCACGGTGGCGCGTCGCGCGTACGAGCGCGACCATATACTCCATCAAGCGCGGCGCACAGTATATCGTGCGAGCGGTGCCTCGCCAGCCAGACACCGTTTCGATTGAGACGGCCGGTTTTACGCATGGCGCCAACCCGCCGCCGAACCGGTCGAGTATCTCGAGCTCTTCGCACCGGCTTGGAAAATGTAGGAGCACCTTCAATAGGAAGCGATCGACCTGCGCCGCGGGCAGCGAATAAATTCCGTCCGCTTCGATTTCGTTCATCGTTCCAAGTACCAGAAACGGCTCCGGCAGGCGGTGCGCGGCCCCTCCGAGCGAGACTTGCCTTTCCTCGAGCGCCTCGAGCAGCGCGGCCTGCGTTTGCGCCGGCGCCCGATTGATTTCGTCCACGAGCACGACGTTGGCGAACAACGGACCCAGTCGCGTCTTAAAAGACAGGTCGCGCTGATCGAATATCTCCGATCCGACAATCTCCGCCGGCAAAAGATCGGCGGTGCACTGTATTCGCGAGAACGTTGCGTCGATCGACCCGGCCAGAGTGCGGCACGCCAGCGTCTTTGCCAGACCCGGAGGTCCTTCGAGCAGGACATGCCCACCCGCGATCAGCGCCACCATCAGCGCTTCAATCGCATTGCCCTGCCCGACGATCGCACGCCTGAGCGCATTATGTAAGGCCGATACATCGGCGATGGCCGCCGCGCGGTAATCGCGCGGTGGTTTGAATTCGGCGTCGGAACTTGCCGCGATCGTCGCCGGAACGCAGACTACAGATTCGTCGACCAAGGCTTCGTGCCGGTAACGCAAGCGTTTTACGATGGTGACGGCCGCAAGAACCGCGACCGCGAGAATGAAAACGCGGCGCCCGATGAGCGCCGCACAGATTAACGATCCGGTGAGGAAGTTACCTTCGCACCAGATCTTGGAGCCAATATGCGAAAAGGCCGCGCGCATCGAACGGTCCGGGAGAGGCTTCGGGATGGAACTGAACGGCTTCGACCGGCAAGTGCCGGTGCCGAAAGCCTTCGTTGGTTCCGTCGTTGAGGTTGACCATTGTCTGCTCGAGCGAGCTTGGGAGCGAGGCTGCGTCGACGGCGTATCCATGGTTGTGCGCGGTAACAATGACCTCTCCATGTTGCAGATTCTTGACCGGCTGATTGCCGCCACGATGCCCGTAGGGCAACTTGAACGTGGTGGCGCCGCAGGCCAACGCCAACAGCTGATGCCCCAAACAGATGCCGTACATTGGCCGCTTTCCGAGCAGCGAACGCAGCGTTTCAATCGTTTGTGGAAGGTCCGTCGGATCGCCGGGGCCGGGGGAGATGAGGATTGCCTGCGGATCGTGGCGCAGAATCTCTTCTTCGGTTGTGTCGTACGGAACCACGGTGACCGATGCGCCGAGCGCCCCCAGCTCGCGAATGATCGCGCGTTTCACGCCGCAATCGATCAGCACCACTCGCGGACCGCCAGCGACGCCTTTGACCTGTTCGGTGCGCGTTGCCACGCTCGGAACCAGACCCTTCGTGTTCGCGCTGCGCACGAATTGCACTAGAAGTTTCTCCGCGCCGTGCAACGCAGATTCTCCCACCGCCAGCGCAGCCCAAATCGTTCCGTGTTCGCGCAAAGTAACGGTGATGGCTCGCGTGTCCGCCTCCACCATGGTTGGAACACGCTCCTGGTTCAGCCACGACGGCAGGTCGCTGTGCGAGGCGTGATGTGACGGATGACGTGCGATGTGTTTGATGACGGCACCCGCAACGCAGGCGCGCGAATACTGGGCGGCTTCCCCTGACATGCCGTAGTTCCCGATCATGGGAAACGTGAACGTAAGAATCTGACCGGCGTACGACGGATCCGTAAGGGCTTCTTCGTAACCCGTCATGCCCGTGTAGAAAACGGCCTCACCTAAAGCGACCCCTTCGCAGTCGAGACCTTCTCCGTCGAAGCGCGTGCCGTCGGCTAAGAACAACGCCGCGCGTTTCATCGCGTACTCCAAGCGGCGACGCGGTAGTTCTGCATCACGGCCGAACCCGCCACGATCGTGGCGATTGCACGGCGAGGTAGCGTCATACCGGCGAACGGGGTGCACTTGCCCTTTGAATAAAATTCCTTCGGATCGACCACCCAGTCGCGGTCGGCGAAGATCGTGACGTCGGCGGGCGATCCCACGACGAGCGTACCTCCGGGCACGCCGAGAATGCGCGCGGGATTACACGAGAGCATCTCCACGTACCGGCGCAAGGGCAGGTCTGGAAGGGCAAGCGCGTATGCGCCGATCGCGATCTCCAGCCCGCTAAAACCGGGCGACGTCGTGTCGGCATGCGGCGCGTGGTCGCTCGCGAACGCGTCGATCGTTCCGTTGCGTACGGCCTTGCGCAGCGCCGCGACGTCGTCGGCTGAGCGCAGCGGCGGATGCACTTTTGCCGCCGCGCCCAAGCCCTCAGCATCCATCCGCGTGAAGACGAGATGGTGCGGCGTAGCTTCGGCCGTGCACGCGACACGGGCGTGTTTAGCCGACGCAATGGCCTCGAGTGCCGCATGCGTGGAGACGTGGGCGATGTGCCACGGCACCGACGTTGCGCGCGCGATCGCGATGTCGCGCACGACGGCCGACGCTTCCGCTGCCGGATCGAACTCGTCACGCTGCTTGATGGCGGCGTTCTCGCAGTGCGTGATGAACGCGCGTCCGCTTTTACCCGCGCGCAGGGCCGCACTCGTCTGCACTATCGCGCTTTCAATCGTGCTTCCATCATCGCTGAACGCGACGGCGCCGGCGCCGGCGAGACCGGCATAATCAACCGGCTCTTTCCCTTGCCGGCCATGCGTGATAGCCGCGATAGGATAGACTCTCGCCAAGCCCGCCGCCGCCGCCGCTTCGATGACCCAGCGAACCATTTCGGGCGTATCCAACGCCGGATGCGTGTTGGGCATTGCGCCGACGGCGGTGAACCCGCCGGCGACGGCGGCCGCGCAGCCGGTGGCGATCGTTTCTTTTTCGGGATTGCCGGGCTCGCGCAGGTGCACGTGCATGTCGATAAATCCCGGCGCAACGTAGGCGTTGCGCGCGTCGATAACATCTTCGCTATCCTCCGGGCGCAGCAATTCGCCGACCTCGCAGACGATGCCGTCGCGAATGCGTATGTCCAATACCGCGTCGATCCGCGCAACCGGATCGACGACGCGACCACCTGCGATAAGAATGTTAAGCCACCAGCGCTGGGGCGCCGTTTACCAGGAAATCCAACAGTGCCATCCGCACCCGCACGCCGTGCATCACTTGGCTCGCATAGCGCCAGCCCGCGTAGTCGAGCACGCTGTCATCGAGTTCTACGCCACGGTGATAGGGGCCGGGATGCATGATGATCGCCTCAGGACGCATACGCTTCAAACGGCGTGAATCCAGGCGGTAACGGGCGATGTACTCTTCATCGGAGATCGGCATATCGGCGAAGCGCTCGCGTTGAATGCGTAGAAGCATAATTGCGTCCACATCTCCGAGGATCGGATCCAGGTCGCGTTCGATCTTTACGTGCGGCTGCGCATAGTCGTCCGGCAAGAATGCCGGCGGTCCCACCAGGGTGATCTCCGCGCCGAAGCTTCGCAGTCCGGCAATGTTAGAATGAGCGACCCGGCTGTGCAGAATATCGCCGACTATGGCAATGCGCCTGCCCGATAATTCTCCGAACTCCTGGCGCATCGTATAGATGTCGAGCAGTCCTTGCGTCGGGTGCGCGTGCGTCCCATCGCCGGCGTTGATCACGTGTCCGTCAAATGCGAGCGCGACGCGACGCGGATACCCTTCTTCCGAATGACGGATAACGAGGACGTTGATTCCCATCGCTGCCAGCGTAATGGCCGTATCTTCGATCGTCTCGCCTTTCTGAAGGCTCGACTCTTTCGGCCAGAGGGTGATCGCATTTGCACCTAGCCGCTGCTCGGCTAGCGCAAAAGACGTCATCGTGCGCGTACTGTTTTCGAAGAACATGTTGACGCAGGCGACGTCGTCTAGCAGCCGGTCGGGTTTTTCATGCTCGAAATCGGCCGTACGTTCGAAGATGTAAGTCATTTCCGAGGCGGTGAGGTCGTCGAGATCGATTACGCTACGTCTCGTCCGCAACGATCGTCACCTCGTCGGCTTCCGACGGCTCGTTTTGCAGGCTGACATTGACGCGTTCCTTACGGCTGGTGGGCACGAAGCGGCCGACGTAATCGGGTTGAACGGGCAGTTCGCGCAAGCCACGGTCTACGAGCACGCAGAGACGCACTGCCGCGGGGCGGCCCAAATCGATGACCGCGTCCAGGGCCGAGCGGACGGTCCGCCCCGTATATAAGACGTCGTCGACGATGACCACGGTCTTGCCATCCGGGTCGCCCGGGATTAGCGATTCAGGCAATTCGTGCCAAACTTCATCGTCACGATAGAGATTGATGTTCAGAAATCCGAGCTGCGGACGCTGCCCTGAAACGTGTTCGATCTGCGCTGCGATCCGCTGCGCCAGCGCTTCACCTCCCCGGCGGATGCCGATCAGATAAAGCCGCGCTTGCGGACCTTCGGGCTCGAGGATCTGGTGCGCGAGACGCGCGACGATGCGCTCGATTTCAGCGGCGCCCACGAGAACGCGGCGCTTCGCCACGGAAGCCGTCATTTGGCTTCTCCCATCCCCGCCAGCATCGTCACGATATGCTCGAGTTCCCTCTGGTAGCCCGCTAACTTTTCGCGCTCCTTCGCCACCACGTCGGGTTTCGCATTTGCAACAAAGCGCTGATCCGCCAGCTTGCGCTCGGACCGGGCGACCTCGCTGCGCAAGCGGGCTTCTTCCTTCTTATAGCGCTCCGATAGAACGCCCGTCGGCGCTTGAGCTTCAGCGGCCGCGATCCCCTCCACGATCGAGCCGCCCTGTGCCGGAACCGGCACGATATCCGCTGCCGCTAACGTTGCGATGAGCGATGCAGTGCCGGCGGGCACGTTTGAAGGCACGTTCACTGTGAGCCGTTCGCGCGGGGACAAGCCGAGTTCCGCGCGCAGATTCCTGATCTGCTCGACCTTGCGGCGGAGCGCCTCGAAAGTCGCCGCCGCCTCGGGATCGGTTGGAATCTCCGCGAGGTCGGGCCAGCTCGCCGTCACGATCGTATCGCCGTCGTGCGGCAGCGTCAGCCATACTTCCTCGGTGATGAACGGCGCGATGGGGTGCAGCAAACGCATGGCATGGTTGAGCACAAAGGAAAGAACGGCCGCTCGCGTTTCGCGTGCACCCGGATCTTTGGTTCCTTCGAGGTACCAGTCGCAGAATTCGTACCATACGAACGACCAGACCGTTTCTGCGGCAATGCCGAAATCGTAACGATCCAATGCCCCACTGAGTTCGGCCACCGTCTGATGCAGTCGGGTGAGGATCCACTTGTCGGCGAGCGTGAGCTTTTCAACCGCGGGGAGCTGCATCGCGGGCGGCAGCCCTTCGGGCAGCGCCAGCGTGTAGCGCAGCGCGTTCCAAATCTTGTTGTTGAAGTTGCGCGCCTCTTCGCAGCGCTTTTCGTTGAACCGGACCTCTTGGCTTTCAAGGCGGAGCTGGCGCAGCATGCCCATCCGGAACGCGTCGGCGCCGTACTGCTCGATTAAGGTGAGCGGATCGATTACGTTCCCGAGCGACTTGCTCATCTTCCGGCCTTGCGCGTCGAAGAGCAACGGTGCCACGAACACGTCTTTGAACGGAAGACGCCCCGTGAAACGCAAGCCCAGCATCACCATGCGCGCTACCCAAAGGAAGATGATCTCCCAGCCTGTCAGCAACACTTGCGACGGGTACCAATGTGCGAACTCCGGCGTTTGTTCCGGCCATCCGAGGATCGAGAACGGCCACAGGCCGCTCGAGAACCACGTGTCGAGCGTATCGGGGTCGCGCGCTAAATCGTCGCCACCGAACTTGCGCGCTTCTTCTTCGGTCTCCGCGACAACCACCGTTCCGTCAGGGTTATACCAAACCGGCAGCTGATGGCCCCACCAAATCTGGCGTGAGATATTCCAGTCCCGGATGTTTTCCAGCCATTGCTCGAACGTGCGTCCGTAACGCTCCGGCACGAAACGCACGCGCCCCTCGCGATACGCTTGCAGCGCCGGCTCGGCTAGCGGTTTCATTTTGACAAACCATTGCAGCGAGAGCAACGGTTCGATCACCTCACCCGTGCGTTCGCTGATCGCGATCGCGTAACGATACGGTTTTTCTTCTAACAGCAAGCCTTGCGCGCGCAACGCAGCGATGATGGCCGCTCGTGCCTCCAGACGCGGCATGCCTTCGTAGCGACCGACCGCGATCTCGGCGCCGGTGATCCGCGCGTCGAGATCCAGCACCGATGGCATCGCCAGCTCGTGGCGCAGGCCGATTTCATAATCTGTGGCATCGTGCGCCGGCGTAACTTTCACGGCGCCCGTTCCAAACTCGGGATCGACCCTCTCATCGGCGATGATTGGAATCTTCCGCTGCAGCAGTGGCGGAACGAGGACGGCCTTTCCGATAAGATCGCGGTACCGCTTGTCACCGGGGTGAACGGCGATGGCGACATCACCCAGCATCGTTTCGGGGCGCGTGGTTGTCACTTCTATGCCCGGCAGCTCCGATAGCCCCGGGAATTCTTTAGGAAACTCAGTCAGCGCCGTGAACGGATAGCGAATGCGCCAAAGCGTACCGTCGCGTTCTTCGTGCTCGACCTCAGCGTCGGAGACGGTCGTGTGGGCTTTCGGATCCCAGTTCACGAGACGTTTGCCGCGGTAGATCAACCCGTCGCGGTAGAGCGCGACAAAAACCTTACGCACGGCGGCGGAAAGCTGCTCGTCCATCGTAAAGCGCGCACGCTGCCAGTCCGGTCCGAAGCCGAGCCGGCGGAATTGCTCGAAGATCGTCCCGCCCGTTTCGCGTGACCATTGCCATGCGATCTCGAGGTATTTCTCACGGCCAAGCGATTCGCGCGATTGACCCTTAGCCGCGAGCTCGCGGACGAGCACGGCTTCGGTAGCGATCGCGGCGTGGTCGGTTCCCGGAAGCCAATCGGCGTTCTCACCGAGCATTCGGTGATAACGCGTGAGCACGTCCATCGGCGTGTACGTCGATCCGTGTCCGAGGTGCGCGCGCGCCGTGACGTTCGGCGGCGGCATGCAGATGATGAATGGCGGCCGCGACGGATCGGGCTCCTCATGGAAATAGCCCGCGTCTTCCCAGCGCTTATAGAGCCGTGATTCTACGGTTTTTGGATCGTAATTCTTAGGAAGTTCCGCCACCCGGCGCTTTTAGTCGCCGGAGTTGCTGCGCCCTAGGCGGGCATGTCCTTTTGACGCTCGCTGTAGATGAGCGTCGGCGCTTCCTTCTTCTCGATGACTTCTTTGTTGACGACGCACTTCTTGACGCCCGTCATCGACGGCAGGTCGTACATGACATCGAGCATCGTCTCTTCGAGGATCGAGCGCAGGCCGCGGGCGCCCGTTTTGCGCGTTTGCGCTTTGGCGGCGATGGCGACGAGTGCTTCCTTCGTGAACGTGAGCTCGACGCCGTCCAAGCCCATGATCTTCTGGAACTGCCGGACGAGCGCGTTGCGCGGCTCGACCAGGATACGCCGGAGCGCCAGCTCGTCGAGCGCGTCGAGCGTCACGACGATCGGCAGGCGGCCGATGAATTCCGGAATCAGACCGAACTTCAGCAGATCCTCCGGCATCAGCTGCTGCAAGAGTTTGCCTACATGCAGATCGCGTTTGCCTTCGGGACGTGCGCGGAAGCCCATGTTATTGCTGGCGACGCGCGATTCGATGATCCGCTCGAGGCCGTCGAAGGCGCCGCCGCAGATGAACAGCACGTTGGTCGTGTCGATTTGGATGAACTCTTGATGCGGATGTTTCCGTCCGCCCTGCGGCGGAACGTTGGCGGTGGTGCCCTCTAAAATCTTGAGCAGCGCCTGCTGCACGCCTTCGCCGGAAACGTCGCGTGTGATCGACGGGTTCTCGCTCTTGCGCGCGATCTTGTCGATCTCGTCGATGTAGACGATGCCCTTTTCGGCCCGCTTGACGTCGTAGTCGGCCGCTTGGATCAATTTGAGCAGAATGTTCTCGACGTCTTCGCCGACATAGCCCGCCTCGGTGAGCGAGGTCGCGTCGGCCATCGCCAGCGGCACGTCCAAAATCTTGGCGAGCGTTTGCGCGAGATACGTCTTGCCCGAGCCCGTCGGGCCGACCAAAAGAATGTTCGACTTCTGCAGCTCGACGTCGTCAGCGCTAGCGCCCATGTTCACGCGCTTGTAGTGGTTGTACACCGCGACGGCCAGCGATTTCTTGGCGCGGTCCTGACCGATCACATACTGGTTGAGGATGTGATTGATCTCCTTGGGCTTGGGAATGTTGCGAAGCCGGAGATTCTCGTCGACGTTCTTGTAGAGCTCTTCCTCGATGATCTCGTTACAGAGCTCGATGCATTCGTCGCAGATATAGACGCCGGGGCCGGCGATCAACTTGCGCACTTGCTCCTGCGACTTGCCGCAGAAGCTGCACTTCAGTTGACCCTTCTCGTCCCCGAACCGAAACATGCTTCCCCTTTAGGCCGGCGTCGCCAGCGACGAGCGGTTCTCGATGATCGTATCTATGATACCGTACTCCTTGGCCTCGGGCGGCGTCATGTAGTAATCCCGTTCGATGTCCTTGAGAATCTGCTCGACATCTTTCTTGGTGGTCTCCTCGTAGATTCCCGCCAGCATGCGGCGGGTGGCGATGAGGTCCCGGGCGTGAATCTCGATATCGGTGGCCTGCCCCCCGACCTGCGAGACCCAGGGCTGATGGATCAAAATCTTGGAGTGAGGCAGCGACATCCGTTTCCCGGCTGCTCCGCCGGTGAGCAGAATGGAGCCCATCGAGGCCGCCATCCCCGAGCAAATCGTCGCCACATCGGGCTTGATGAAGCGCATCGTGTCGTAGATCGCAAGTCCCGCTGTCACGCTGCCGCCCGGACTGTTGATGTACATGTCGATGTCTTTGTCGGGATCTTCTTTTTCGAGAAAGAGTAGCTGCGCGATCACCAGGTTGGCCAAATGATCGTCGACCGGACCGCCGACAAAAACGATGCGATCTTTGAGTAAGCGCGAGTAGATATCGAATGCGCGCTCGCCTCGCGCGCTTTGCTCGACGACCATGGGGACCAGGTGAGCCATTATCATATGGCTCTCAACTACGACGGAGCCGCTGCGGTTGCTTCCTCTATCTGCGCGTTCTCAACCAGAAAGTCGACCGTCTTGGTGCGAACGATGCCTTCCATTAAAGGAAGGACGTTGTTTCCGAGGGCCTGACGGACCCGGTCGACGGGCTGCCCGTATTGGCGGGCGAGGGATCGGAGCTCTTCCTTAATGTCGGCCGGCGTCGCCGCGATCTTCTCAGCCTTCCCGATAGCCTCGAGCACCAGCGTTGCTTTCACCCGGCGCTCGGCCTCGGGGCGGTACTCGTCGCGCAGTTGCGCCTCGGTTTTCTTCGCGGTCTTCAAGTAATCGTCGAGCGAAATTCCCATGCGCGCCGCCATGGAGGCCGTGTCGCCGAGCATGTTTTCGATTTCGCGCTCGATCAAGATCGCCGGCAGCGGAAACTCGTGCGTTTTGACGAGTTTTTCCACGGCTTGACTGCCGAGCTCACGCTGCGCGCGCGCCTGCGCAACCGCTTCCAAGCGTTTGCGGATATCCGCGCGCAGTTCTTCCAACGTTTGGTGGTCCGATACGGCTTTCGCCAACTCGTCATCGACGGGCGGAAGTTCGAGCTCTTTGACCTCGTGCACCGTAATCGTAAACGTGGCAGTTTTTCCGGCGAGCGTCTCTTGCTGATAGTTTTCCGGGAAGACCGCTTCGATTTCTTTGGTTTCGCCCGCACTCATGCCGGCGATGCCGGTTGCAAAACCCGGAATGAACCGGCCCTCGTTCAGCTCGGTTGTCTGTCCCTTGGCTGCGCCGCCTTCGAACGGCGTACCGTCGATCTTGCCTTCGTAATCCACGGTTGCGACGTCGCCGAGTTTCGCAGCGCGTTCCACCGGAACGAGCGTCGCGCGCTCGCGCGCCAAGCTTTGCAGGCTACGGTCGACCTCTTCCTCGGTGACGACGGAGAGTCTCCGCGTCAATTTCAAGCCTTTGTAGTCCCCAAGATCGATCGCAGGCCGCACCTCGACCACGGCCTTGAGGCGCGGCGGCTCACCTTCCTCACCCGGCAGCAGTTCCATGTGCGGACGATCGACCGGTTCCAAGTCGTGTTCGCGTACGGCTTTTGCGTAAACCGTCGGAACGACGTCTTCCATCGCTTCGTGTGAGATCGTCTCCGCGCCGTAGGCTTGCTCGAAGATCTTGCGCGGAGCTTTGCCCGGACGAAAGCCGGGAAGCTTCGCCTTTTTTACCAAACGCCGGAACGCGCGATCTTCCGCCTCGCGCATCTCGTCGGGCGAGATGGCAATCAGCAGTTCGACTTGCGTGGGGGAAAGTTTGTTGAGTGTTGCGGTCATAGAAATACCATTAGCGGAAGACGAGATTCGAACTCGCGACCCTCGCCTTGGCAAGGCGATGCTCTACCACTGAGCTACTTCCGCGCGACCCGCCCTATTCTTAGCCTTCCGGCCTCGCGCCTTTTTGTCATAATCTAGCGAGGGTTCGTCTCATGCCTGCCGAGCGATTAACTCGGCCTAAAGCGAGGCAGGCATGAGATGAGCCCGAGCGTCTTGGGCACGCAGAGACTCGAACTCTGACGGGTGTCCCCACTGGAACCTAAATCCAGCGCGTCTGCCAATTCCGCCACATGCCCTTACCGCCCGGTATTGTACTACTGAATCGCGGTATGGGGGTAACTTTGCCCGGTGACGTCCGCCGGGTGTCCCGTTGTGTGGAGTTTCACGACCCAGCAGCGGTTGAGCAGCGAACAGTAATAGACGTTCATCGTGAGGCGGTTATAGGCGCCGGCAAGGATCGAGAGGTCGCGCATGTTTACATTCACGACGGGGGCCGATGCGCCGGCGCGGATCACTTGCCCCGGACCAACGGAGCTCGTTGTGTATGTGAAGGCGCCGTGGCGAAGGGCTTTCGCAGCTAACTGCCGCAGCGCGCTCGACATCGAGGCAAGCGGTTTGCCGTCGACGAACACCTGAGCGCTGTCGATGATCGCGGGGCCGGCGCCGTCGTTTTCCAACGTTAACGTGAACGTTGACGGTCCCGCCGTGGTGGTGAACGACAGATACGGCCAAACCGTCGCGCTCAACTGATCCGAAAAGACTTTGCTCTGGTAGAGCGCTGCGGATGCCGTCAGACCACTGACCACGAGCGCGGCCAGCGCGATCCAAAGGTCTAATTTCCAGGCCTTCATGGCGAGGCTCTGCGGTACGTTTCGAGGCGAAGCCTGCAAGCAAGCCGAAAACCTATAGTATGAACGAAGTACTCGGGCGCGTACTGACCGTTGACGGTTCGCAGATCACAGCGAGCTTGGATACCGAGCCCGGCGAGTTGAGCTCGGTTCGCGTGGGTGCGATGGTGAGCATCAGCGGACCCGTCGGTGAGGTTGTCGGCACCGTTTCGGCGGTTCGTTTAGAGCCTGCGTCTCCTACCGGACGCGTGCTGGTCGTTGATTTGCTCGGCGAAATCTTCCGCGCGGAATACGGGGGTTCTCACTTTTTACGCGGCGTCTCCAACCATCCGGCTCCCGGAACGCCCGTCATCTGCGCGAGCAATGCGGACTTGGAAACGGTCTACATTCCGTCGTCGCGTTCGAGCATACAGGTCGGCACGCTCTACAACGATTCGACGCAGCCCGCATTTCTTATGGTCAACGAACTGCTGGCAAAACACTTCGCACTCCTCGGCGCGACGGGCGCCGGGAAGTCATGCGCGCTCACGCTGATCCTCTCGGCGATGCTCGACAAGCATCCCAACGCGCACGTCATCTTGCTCGACCCGCATAACGAGTATCCGCAAGCGTTCCCCGAAATCGCCGAGAGCGTTAATGCCGACAATTTGCAATTGCCGTTCTGGCTTTTCGATTTCGAAGAGGCATGCCGCATCTTGATCCGCGGCGGCTCTGAGCAAGAGCAAGAGTCGCAGGCGATGATTCTCAAAGACGTTATCACGGCCGCGCGCGCGGAGTACGCCAAAGGCCAGCAGTTGCCGTTCTCGATTACGGTCGACACTCCGATCCCGTACTTGACCTCGGATCTTTTGAATATCTTGAGCCAGCGCATGGGCAAGCTCGACAAACCCGACTCCGCAACTCCGTATCTTCGACTCAAGACACGCTTCGAATCGTTGCGCAACGATCCGCGTTTCAAGTTCATGTTCACCGATACGTTCGATGCACCCGATCGCCTCTCGGAAGTCGTCGGACGGTTGCTGCGCATTCCCGTGCGCGGCAAACCGCTGACGATCGTCGATCTCTCGGGCATGCCGGGCGAAATCGTCGATGTCGTCGTTTCATTGTTATGCCGCGTACTGTTCGACTTCGCGGTGTGGTCGGAACGCGATCGGATGCCGCCGGTGCTATTGGTCTGCGAAGAAGCGCACCGCTATGTTCCCGAGGATGAGCGCGTCGGTTTTTCCGCGACATCGCGCGCCATCACGCGGCTCGCGAAAGAAGGCCGCAAGTACGGCGTTTCGTTGGCGCTCATCTCGCAGCGGCCGTCCGAGCTTTCGGCGCACGCGCTTTCGCAATGCGGCACGATCTTTGCGATGCGCATGGGCAACGAGCTCGATCAGGAGATCGTAGCCAAGGTTATCCCGTTTGCCGCGCGCGGCATGCTGAACGCGTTGGCCGGCTTGCCGACGCAGCAGGCGATCGTTTCGGGTGAAGGCGTGCCTTTGACGATGCGCCTTCGCTTCACCGACCTGCCGGAAGAGCGCCGTCCGCGAAGCCTGTCCGCCGAGTTTTCGCAAGCGTGGCAGCGCGATTCGGCCGATGACGAGTTCCGCGACGAGGCCGTTTGGCGCTGGCGCCTACAGAGCCGGCAAGCGGAGCAGCCGCGCTAAGCTTCTACTTCCGCGCTCGAAAGCCGACGCGTCCGCATTTCGCATCGTACAAGTAATCGTAACCGCGTATAACGTTGCGACCGGTGTTGACGAACGCGCCGTTTCCCGTCGCGCTCGACCAGCGGATGGACGCGGGAGTCAGGGCGCCGCGATCGCCGACGGAAAAGCGGTAGTGCATGACGGGGCGCTCGAAGTTCGGTGCGGCTATTTCGATCGCGGTTCCGTCGGGTATTGCCGTTTTTATCCCCGACGGACGCAGCGAGGGCGCGCGGGAAACGATCATGGACGCAAGGCCGGTATCGACCAATAGCGTTCCGCATATGCGCTCATAACCGGAGAGTCCCGGAAACCCGAAGCACGCTGGAGCGCTGAGCCAATCATGCGGACCCCGGGTCAGCTGAATGAAATCGAAGCCGCGCGAGTTTTGGGCCGTCAGTCCAAGTTCTATCGCATCATTTTCGACGATGTATCCCGGATGCATGCCGCCATTAACCATGGATGCGATCTGCAAGAAGGCGTTGCTGCCGATACTCTCTTTCCTCGCGAAGCCAACACCAAGTACGCCAACACTCTGCGCAGAGCGCCCGCGGACCGAGCATTTGGGATATTTCGGATCGCATGCGAGCTGTTCAACTGCAAGCAGCGTGATCGGCACGGTCGTCGCGCGTGCGGATCCGCCTTCAAATGTCACCGGCGCGCGATAGTAGTGTCCCAGTAAGATCAATCCATTGCTGGTGTATTCTTGCCGTCCCGCCGCTAACGGTCCGACCGCGTGCGGACCGACGGCCTTTCGCCCCACGACAAACCCGATCGAGCCGGTGTCGATTTGTACGCCTCGTTGTTTGCCTCCGGCGATCGAGGCGTTCAAATGCCAGCCGGATCTGAAATTTCTCGCGACGTCGGAAAGTTCAAACCGGACCGACTGTGTGCCGAGGACACACGATGGATTTGCCATTACGGCGCCGTGCGTTGCAGAGCCGGTGAGTGCGAGAAATACAATTGCCGCTAACGATCGTAACAAGCACTGCCCGTTCGGGCCGCTACGGCGAGGTCCTCGCGCCAGTAAAATGTGCGCGCGAGCGGTCGGCGCGTTTATGGTATAATCGACCTATGAAACGGCTAGTTGGTGTTGCGCTTCTTATTGTTCTTGCAGCAGCGGCCCCAGCCACTGGGAAAGCGGACCCGCCGGTTCGCGTTACCGCGTGCGGGCCCTCGAGCAACTTTATGGGGTTTGATAGCGTAGGGTTCCACCCGCAAGCGTGGACATGGGCCATGGGGGGCGGACCTGAAGACGGACCATATTATACGTTTATGAACAGCGACATCGACACTTATGATGCACCAATGATGCCCCGTAGTCCTAACTTGGCGGTAGATTACGTCAATCAAACCACGAGCGTGATCAGAAGCGTCGAATTCGGATTGATGACTCGCGGACATCTGCTCGCCGAAGTTCGGGATGCGGGGATGTTCACGCCGACCGTGGAGATTAGCCATGACTTTCGCGTCCCTAACCTCTGGATAGGGCGCGGGGGCCTCACATGCGTTCCGCTGACGGTGACCTTCTCCGACGGCACCATCTGGAATAATCCAGCCCCCCATTAAAATTAGGAGGCCCGAAAGCGCATGCTCTCGGGCCTTTTTATTTTGCACCGCGAGGGACTTGAACCCCCAACCAATTGATTAAGAGTCAACTGCTCTACCATTGAGCTAGCGGTGCAAACCTTTGCGCCCCCCGGGACTCGAACCCGGGACCAACGGCTTAAAAGGCCGCTGCTCTACCGACTGAGCTAGAGGCGCACGTTCGACGTGCCTTGCGCAAGCTCCAGGTCGCAGTGTAGCGAGGTTTACCCGCTTTGACAAGGAGCATGCGCGCCGAAGGCGGCCGGGTACGTCGCGGCAAGCTCCTCGGCCGTTCGCGGCCGCGAGAAGAGAAAGCCCTGCCCGTAGCGGCAACCGGCGGCGAGCAGCGCATGACGCTGTCGCTCCGTCTCGATGCCTTCGGCAACCACGCGTACGTTGAAGCCGTCCGCGAGCGTCATCAGCGCCCGGACGATCGGTTCGCTGGCGAGTTCTTCTCCCGGGCCGCAAACGAACGAGCGATCGATCTTCATCGCGTCGATGTGAAAGCGCTGCAAATAATGGAGCGACGAGTAACCGGTGCCGAAGTCGTCGATGCAGACGCCAAAACCGTGCTGCCGGAGCCGCTCGACGACCTGCGTAGCCTTTCCATCGGGGTTCAGCACGATATTCTCGGTGATTTCGAGCATCAGTTGCTCGGGCTTCACCTGAAACTCGCGCGTAACGGCGATCAGGCTCTGTTCGAATTCGGCTTCGAGCAGATCGGGCCACGCAACGTTGACGTTCATGTGAATCTGCAAGCCGCGCTCGTCGCGCCACGCGGCCAACTGCCGGCAGGCAAGGCGGGCCACGAGGCGTCCGATCTGGGTGGATAAACCGAGCTGCTCGGCGAGCGGGATGAATTCGGCGGGCGAGATGATGCCTTCTTTCGGATGTCTCCAGCGCAGAAGCGCCTCGCAACCGGTGAACTCGCCATCTTCAAGCTGCACGATCGGCTGGTAGAGCAGAAAGAACTCGCCGCGCTCGAGGCCCGCGCGCATGTCGGATGACAGCTGCAGCCGCTCTTCCGCGCTAACTGCCATCGTTGCATCAAAGATCGCGGTCCGGCTTCCGCCGCTGGCTTTTGCGTAACGCGTGGCGATTTGCGCGTCTCGGATCATGTCTTCGGCTCGCAGGTAGGCTGGCGAACCCAGCGCTACGCCGACGCTTGCAGAGACGTAAACCGTTCTCGCACCCAATGTGAGCGGTTTCGCCAGCGCGCTGAAAAGATGGCGTGCGGTTATCTCGACATGTCTTTCATTGCCCTGTGAGCACGCGAGGATGGCGAATTGGTCCGTGCCGACGCGCGCGATCAGATCGTGTGCGCCGATTGCGGCGACCAGCCGCTGTCCGATCTGCGAGACGACGAACTCGCCCGCGTCGTGTCCGAAGCCTTCGTTAATCTCGCGGAAGTGATCGATGTCGAGCATCAATACGCCGAAGGACGCCGGCACAGCCGTCTGCAGCGCGGCGAGCTGTTCGCGCAACTTCGATTCGAACAACAGTCGGTTCGGCATGCCGGTGAGCGGATCGTGCGTCATGTCGTGGAGCATGCGCTGTTCGGTTTCTTTGACGTGCGTGACGTCGCGGATCAGGCAAATCGCACCGCGGACGTTTCCGCGCTCGTCTTTTAGGCGCGAGAGAGTGCATGAAGTCCACATGCCATCGCCGCCGGCGGTGCGCGCTTGTTGTTCGAACTCTAAGTGGGGGCGGTTTCCTTGCAGCAGCGCTGTGAATTCCGCTTGGTGATCGCGGAGTAAGTCGGCAGAGATCTCGCCGTATGCCTTGCGAAAGACGGCGTTCGAATCGCGCACGGCGCCCTCGAGATCGAGAACGGCGATGCCGAAGGCCGCGCCTTCGAAAACCGTGGCAAGGTTCGGAAGACTGCTCACCTGGCATACGTTCTGCCAAGGCGGCGCAGCCTACTTTTGAGGGGATTGGAGCTTGGGGTGACTGACGGGCTACGATCCCGCGACCTCCGGCTTCACAGGCCGGCGCTCTAACCAGCTGAGCTACAGTCACCACGTGCGCCCGGAGGGAATCGAACCCCCATCTTCGAGTTTAGAAGACTCGTGCCTTATCCATTAGACCACGGGCGCCTACTCCGAACCTGAACTAGAATACCACGGCCCGCAAGGTTGCTTGCCTGCGGGCCGTGTTCATGGTCGGGGCGACTGGGATCGAACCAGCGACCTCTAACTCCCAAAGTTAGCGCTCTACCAGGCTGAGCTACGCCCCGTGCTTGCTCTTGAACCATTGAAACTGCTTAGCGGTTTTCCTGCGGTGGCAATTCGCGCATCTAACCTCGCATTTTTCTAACTCGCCCGCAATCTTAACCCACGACAGCCTCGATATGGCGTCACCGATGTTAAACTTTTTGACTCCGAGCACGTGATCCAAATCAAGGACTACCGGGTCGCGTTCCCCGCAGTCAACGCACTGCCTATGTAGCAAATATTCAAGAAGGTTTTGCCGATTGCCTCGCACGTAGCGTTTTTGGTTGTCGCGCCGCCTATGGTTATGTTTGTGTTTATTGGCCGCGTAATGCCGTCGGCTGTATTCGCGCTGACAGGGCCTGCAATAAGCGTTCGGCGCCTGAGTGTTTAACGATCGCGTTGGAAATTCCGAAATGGGCAACACTTTACTGCATAATCTACAGTGTTTCATAACAACACCTCGCTTTGTATCTATTATACTAAAAGCGCGTGTTCGAGTTGTTGCTAAAAGATTAACGGAGTGCCCCCAGTGTAACGAGTTAGATCAGAAATGTTATTGTCGCTCGCGAATACCTTTGTACCGCTTATACGCAAGCGAGCTTTCATAGCTGCGCGCAATATCTTGGTGTTGACGCCTGGAACAAGCAGCATGCACCACTCCGCGTTGTAAGCCGCTCGCAGCGCCGCCAACGCATATGCGAGCATTTGCACCGAGTAGTTATGCGATACCGACGCCATCGGCCCAATCCGTCCGCTCGGCCAAACGTAGGCATATCCCGCGATTTCCGCCTCGCGCGTAAAAACAAATCCCTTAGCGTTATCGGCAAAATACAAATGGTCCGCCGAGCGCGCAGAGCCGCGCACCTCGCGATCCAGCTGATTGAGGGCGGAAGCATGCGCCATCGGATCGATAGGAACCGCGCCGAAGCGGTGCTCTCCAGACGCCATCTTCTCGAGCTCGCTCGCCCGCGGTACTTCGCCGGCGATTTCCAGTAACGGCGTCTGCATCGGTACGGCGACGCGCGAATAAAAAGCGAGTCCTTCCAAGTGCGCGGGATCCAACACACCGCTCCGCGTAACCGATCCGGCGCCTTCGGCCGCAGCCGTCAAGAGTTCCAATCCCAATCCGCGTCCGCGAAACGACGGCTCGACGTACAGATCGCTCAGAAACCACTCGTCCTCAAGCGCGTGCGGCATCGCAATGCCGATCGCGGTTCCCTCGTCGCGCGCTACGAATACACCGTTCGGCGCAACATGCGCGAGATCGACGTACAGCCGCGCGTCATGCTCGTTGGCGGTGCGCCGGCGCGCAAAATAAGCGACCTCATCGGCAGTTGCAGGCCCGATGACCTGCTCGTTAGCCACGAGTTCGCAACGCGCTCAAAAGCGCACTAGCCGCCCGGCCGCGATGACTCACGCGGTTCTTCGCATCATTATCGAGTTCCGCGAACGTTTTTCTAGCGGGCGGATAAAAAAAGATCGGATCGTATCCGAATCCGAATTTGCCGTGTTCTTCAGTCGCAATCGTGCCGCGAACTTCTCCGTAACCTTTGACCTCGGAACCGTCGCTGAGAATCAGCAGCATCGCGCAACAAAACTTCGCGGCGCGCTTGTCCTCCGGTACGTCCTTCATCTCTTCCAGCAGTGCTTCGCGCCGAGCGGGCCAGGTCGCATCGGGGCCTTGATAACGTGAAGAAAGCACGCCGGGTCGTCCGTCGAGCGCCGCTACCTCGAGTCCGGAATCGTCCGCCAGCACTGCGCCGTCGACGCCGGCCTGCTGAAGCTGGCCGCGCAGTGCGCGCGCTTTGATTGCCGCGTTTTCGACGTAGCTCGTCTCGCCCTCAGCCGGCTCCGCGTAGAGCGGATACGTATCGAGATCGAGTTCCGTGCCCGCGAATATCTCGCGCAGCTCACCGAGCTTGCCAAGGTTCTTGGTCGCGACGAACGTCTTCAAACGCTACTCGGACCCCAAGCGCAGCACCGCCATAAAGGCCTCCTGAGGCAGATCGACTTTGCCGACGCGTTTCATCCGCTCTTTGCCGGCCTTCTGCTTCTCTAAAAGTTTGCGTTTGCGCGTGATGTCGCCGCCATAGCATTTGGCAAGCACGTTCTTGCGCATCGCGGTCACCGTCTCGCGCGCGACGATCTTTCCGCCGATGGCCGCTTGAATCGGCACCTCGAACATCTGCCGCGGAATCAGCTCCTTCAGCTTCTCCGCCAACGCGCGGCCGCGGGCCGCGGCACGCTCGCGCGAAATAATAAACGACAGCGCGTCCACGACGTCGCCGCTCAGCAATATCTCCAGCTTGACAAGGTCGCCCTCGCGGTACCCGATGATGTCGTAATCCAGCGACGCATAGCCCTTCGTGCGCGATTTGAGTTGATCGAAATAGTCGATGATGACCTCGATGAGCGGCATTTCGTACGTCATGATGACGCGGCCGTCATGGAGATACTCCATGTTGCCGAGTTCGCCGCGCCGCGCTTGCGTGATCTCCATAATCGCCCCGACGTAATCGGGCGGCGTGATAATCGTCGCTTTGACGTACGGCTCCTCGATCATCGAAATGAGCGTCGTCGCGGGGAGTTTGCTCGGGTTGTCGATCATCTCAACGGTTCCATCCGTTCGCGTCACGCGGAACACAACCGAAGGCGATGTCGCGATGAGATCGAGCCCGTAATCTCGCTCCAGCCGCTCTTGCACGATCTCCATGTGCAGAAGGCCGAGAAAGCCGCAGCGGAAACCGAACCCGAGCGCGACCGACGTCTCCGGCTCGTACGTGAATGCTGCGTCGTTGAGTTTCAGCTTCTCGAGCGCGTCGCGCAACGCGCCGTACTCGGCGCCCTCGTTTGGATATAAGCCGCAGTAGACCATCGGGACGGCTTTGCGGTAGCCGGTCAAAGGAACGTGCGCCGGATCGTTCGCTCCGGTAATTGTGTCGCCGACGTCGATCTCACCCAGCGATTTGATATTACCGATCACGTAACCGACGCCGCCCATGTCGAGCTTCGCCGTCGGCTGCATATGCGGCGCGAAGATCCCCACCTCGGTGCATTCGAAGACACGCTGATGCGCCATCGACATGAACTTCGTGCCCGCATGCAGTTCGCCGTCGGCAACGCGCACGTACGCAACAACTCCGCGATACGAATCGAACTGCGCGTTGAAGACCAACGCTCGCAGGTGATCGCGATGACCCTTGGGCGGTGGAATCCGGTGCACGATCGCTTCCAGGATCTCGTCGATGCCGACACCGTTCTTGGCGCTGGCTAAAATGCACTCGCTGCGCTCCATGATGAGCAACTCTTCGACCTCGCCCATCACGCGTTCGGGATCGGCGGCCGGCAAATCGATCTTGTTGATGACCGGAATGATCGTCAGATCGTGCTCGAGCGCAAGGTGATAGTTGGCGAGCGTCTGGGCCTCAATGCCCTGCGCCGCGTCGATAATGAGAATCGCGCCTTCGCAAGCCGCCAGCGATCGCGAAACTTCATACGAGAAGTCGACGTGCCCGGGCGTATCGATCAAATTCAGTTGATAGGTCTTGCCATCGCGCGCGGGATAGCTGAGCGTGACGGGGTGCATACGGATCGTGATCCCGCGCTCGCGTTCCAGGTCCATCGCGTCGAGCGCTTGATCTTCCATGTTGCGCAGCTCGATCGTGCGCGTCATCTCGAGCAGCCGGTCGGAGAGCGTCGTTTTTCCGTGGTCGATGTGGGCGATGATGCAAAAATTGCGGACGCCCTCCGCAATTTCGCTACGGTGAGCGGTCAATAGCAAGCAAACGCGTTAGGCCGGATCAGGAAATTGTCCAGCAGCCATAGCAGAAAGATCACGATCATGAACGACCAGTCGATCCCGCCCGCCGGGGGAACCAAGCGCCGCACGGGAGCCAGCACCGGTTCGACCAGCATATCCACCCAGCGGCTCCAAGCGCCGCGGAGGTCGGGCACAAACGAAAGCACGGCGTAGACGAGCATGATGATCGTATAGAGCCAGATGACTTTGTCCAGCACAAAAAAGACCTGGCAAGACAGCGCGCTCATGAGCTGGCCGTTCTAGGGAAGAGAGGCTAAAACTTTTGGCGGGACGCCGTTGAGGTAGGGCGCGGGATCGACCGCAGCGCCGTTGAGCATCACCTGATAGTGAAGGTGGGGGCCGGTCGAGAAGCCGGTGTCGCCTACGAGGCCGATCAGCTCGCCCTTGTGGACGTACTCGCCCGCAGACACATCGAAGCGCGAGAGGTGCGCGTACCAGGTGTGATAGCCGTTGCCGTGATCGATATCGATCTTCATTCCGAAGCCGCCGTCCCAACCCGCGCTGGCAACCGTGCCTGCGGCCGTAGCGTGGACGGCGTCGCCGTAGTTCGCGCCGAGGTCGACGCCCGGATGAAACTCTACGTCGGGCGCGGAGCGGTAGCAGAAACAGCCCACTACGGGTGCGCCGTCAACCGGATCGATCGACGGGATTGCCGCCAGGAGCCGCGCACGCGCCAATTCGGCGAGATGATGCATGTTCAAAACGTGCAGCGTCAGCCGGCGCAAGTCGTCGGCTTGGCGGAGCGTTTCATTTGAAGCTTGTGCGAGCTGGTCGACGTGCCGCGCCAGTTGAACGACGCCGGGCTTTCCGCTCGAGGGCACCCACGACGTCTTCTGTACGCCGCCGGCGTGCGAACGCGGCTTCGCTCCGACGCCGATCAGTTGCTGAATCTCCTGATTCTGGCGCTGGACTTGCTGGAGCTGCGAGCGGATCGCGCTCGCCTTTTTATCCAAGCTCTGCAACTGCTCGTGCTGTGATTGCAGCGCGGCTTGCTGTGCGTGCACGCGGAATACCTGGAAGCCCGCGCCGGCCAGCACGAGAAGCAGGACCGCCGCCAAGGCGGCGGAGCCTGAAACGATGTGCTTGCGCGTCACTTCAAAGCGATGAACGACATCGCCCCGTTGCGGCACGATCTTAATGAAGTAGCGTTCTTTTATGCTCAAAAAAAAGACTCATCGGCGTACGGAAGCCGGGACGAGGCAGGTTCGAGCCTGGGCGACCCCGCCCTCCCCCCGGGATGCGGGTTAACCACAACGGGGGTCAGGTGGTTCGCGGCACCCGTAAGGGCTCGCTTACCGTTGCTCCCTTCCGGTCCTGGCGGGGTTCACGAGGTTACGCTGCGCGAGGCCCGGCCCCCGTTATGGCGACAAGCATCATAGCACAAAGGGGCGATTTCCAACGTTTCCAAAAACGACACCCCTTCCGGAGGTACAGATTGAAGCGCATCGCCCTCTACGCCGTCCTGTTTCTCGCTTGCCCGCTTCAGGCCGCCGCCGCAGCCGGACCTACCCCGGTCAATTGGAATCTGACCAAAGACCAGATTGCCTCTTCCTGTAAATCTGCGATCGGGCAGGCGCAGAACCGCCTGAACGCCGTCCTGGCGCTGCATGGCCGGCGCACGTTCGGCAACACGGTGCTGTCCTTAGAAAACTTATCTTCGGATCTGAACGACTCAACGGTCGCCGATCAATTTCTTTTCAATGTGACCACCGACTCCGGCGTGCAGCAGGCCTCGTTGAATTGCAACAACGACGAATCGTCCTTCTTCACCGATTTGACGGCGAGCCCGCAACTCTACGCGGCCCTATCGGCCGCGGTGCGCAGCAACACGGCGACGAACGTTTATCAGCGCAAGCTCGCGTCGATCTGGCTCGACACGCTCAAGCGCAGCGGAGCCGGTTTGCCGTCGGCACGGCGCCTGGAGTTCGTGCGCCTCAGCAAAGAGCTGACCGACCTGCAGAACACCTTCGCGCAAAATCTCGGAAACGACGCGACCACGGTAACGATCACGGCCGCTCAAGCCGCGATGCTGCCGCAGGGCTTTGTCGGCGGCTTGGTCGTCCCCGTGAACGAAAGCACGGTCACGCCCTTCATGCAAAACGAAACCGATGAATCGGCGAGGCAAGCATATTACATCGCCTACAACAATCGCGAAGCCGCGGCCAACACGCCGCTGCTGGAGCGCGCAATCGCGGTGCGCGACCGGTTGGCGCATTTGCTGGGATACGAAACGTGGGCGGCCTATCAGGTCTCGAACCGCACCGCGAAGACGCCGCAGCGCATCGAGACCTTCTTGGGCGGCCTCGACAAGACGCTGCTGCCTAAAGCAAGCGCCGAAGTTGCGAATCTGACCGCGCTAAAAATTTCCGACACTCACGATCCGGCCGCCGTGCTTCATCCGTGGGACTTCACCTACTACGACAACGTGCTGCACAAGACGCAATACGCGGTCGACCAAAACGAGATCCGGCAATACTTTCCGGTGCAGCACACGATCGACGCCGTGCTCGATATTTACCACCGCCTTCTAGGCGTGGATTTCAAACAAATCACGCCGGCCGAGGCCTGGAATCCTGACGTGCTCGAATACTCGGTCAGCGACTCGGCCACCGGCCGTTTCATCGGAACGACGTACTTCGATCTTTACCCGCGGCCGCACAAGTACGGACACTTTGCGAATTTCCCGATCATGCCGGTCCGCAAGCTTTCCAGTGGGAGTTACCGTCCGCCATTTGCCGCTATCTTAGGAAACTGGCCTCGCCCGGCGCCCGGCCAGCCGGCGCTTCTGAGTCACGACGACGTCGTGACCTTCTTCCACGAGTTTGGGCACAACATGGCCGCGCTGCTGGCAACGGCGCCCTATGAATCGCTTTCCAACGGCTTCGTTTGGGATTTCGTGGAAGCGCCGTCACAGATGCTCGAGAATTTCGTCTGGCAGCCTTCGGTACTCAAACAAATCAGCTCGAACTGGCAGACGGGCCAACCGCTGCCCGACGATCTGATAAACAGTTTGATCAACGCGCGCTACGTCGATGATGCCTATGCGACGACGCGGCAGATCATGTACGCGCAGATCGATATGACGTACCATACCAGCGGTCCACACGTCGATACGACCGCGGTGTGGGATCGGCTGGCGGCGGAACTCACGCCCATGCCGGCAGTGCCGGAAACTCGCCCGCAAGCATCCTTCGGGCACTTGATGGGCGGGTATGACGCGGGCTACTACGGCTATCTGTGGTCGAAGGTCTACGCGCAAGACATGTTCACGGCGTTCCTCAACGGTGGCCTCGAAAGCCCGGTCGTCGGCATGCGCTACCGTCGCGATATCTTGCAGCCCGCGCGCACGTACGATCCCGATGTGGAAGTCAAGAACTTCCTCGGCCGTCCGATGAACCCCAATGCTTTCTATGCGGAATTCAACAACCCGCAGCCGCCGGGGGTCACCAAACCATGATGCTCGCAGCCGCAGCGTTCGCTTTGGCGTCCTACACGTTCAAGCCCAACACGACGTTGCCGTTTACCGCCGTTTACGACAAATGCGGCGGCGGCAACGTCTCGCCCGAACTGCATTGGACGAACGCTCCGCGCGGCACGCGCAGCTTCGCGCTGACCGTTTTCGATCCCGACGCGACCGGCGGCTGGTACCATTGGGTTGCCTATAACATTCCCGTGTCCGTCAGCGAGCTGCGGGCGGGCATAAGGTTACAGCTCGCGGAAGTCGGCGCGACGTCGTTCGGCCAGTTGCGTTACGGCGGACCGTGTCCGCCGCCGGGCAAGGTCCATCACTACATCTTTACGCTGTATGCGTTGGACACCAAGCGGATCGGACCGACCGGGATGACCGGCCCGCGCGCGGAGGCTGCGATGCGAAAACACGTCCTCGCGCGCGCGAGCGTTACCGGCTTGTACCGGCGCTGATTATTGCGCCTGGGTAAAACCGGGCGGGACACTGAACAGCGCGTCCGCTTGCGGCTTGGTGAGCCAAAGAACGTTTCCGCGCTGCGTCACGCTTTGGAACTTTCCGGCAGCGTCACCCGACAGCATCGTCATGCGGTTGTACATCTCGAGCTTGTCGCCCGTGTGCATCCAATACATGCCCGTCGCGTTCCCGTGCATGGTCGGCTTGCAGCCGCCTTGCACGACCATATCGACCGGCGTTGCCGTTCCGCGACCTTTCGGAAGCGGACACATGCGGCGCGGAACCGTGATGTTCGAAACGTAGCGTTCGTTCTCGGCGCCGAACGAACCGTTGCTGCACGAGCCGGTGGCGTTCGTCATCGACATTTGCGTCGTGTCGGTGGAACCGTGCGTCGGTATTCCCTGAAGCGTCTTTGCCCCCAGATTCACGGCGTTTGACGTGACCGTTAAGTCCATCGTGCCGGGCGCCTCGTTGACCCGCTGCGGCTGCCCCATCGGCTGCTGTGCCGTAACGCACGGCGCGGCGCTGCCGTTTGTGTTGATAATCTTATACGTCTTGCGCGCAAGATCGAGCTGAATGGCCTGATGCTGCGCGCACTTATCGATGACTGCGGTCTTAGCGACCACGTTATCCGTCCGCACCCACCCATTATAATAGGCCAAGCGCGTGAGCGTGCCGTCGGTAAGCGAGAGCTGCATCTGGTTGCCGGCTTCTTCGGCCTGCGATGAAGCATTAGTGACCGAGCTCAGCAACCCGCCGAAGAGTCCTCCGCGCCGCGGCGCGGGAGTCGAGGCGACTGTCGCAGGCGCGTCCGCTAAGATCTTTTGATAGGCGTCGGCGAACGTGCCCGGGGGCGGAGCCGTCGCGGGCGCGAGCACCATACGCGCTATCTCGTCGTACTGAAGACCGACATATTTCGGCGGGGCGGCCGTTGCGCTGACGATGCTGAGCGTGAGCGCGAAAAAGCAAATGCCGGCTGCCGTAATTGAGCGCTTATACATGCATCCTCCTAAAGTGATAGCACCGGGAGAGACCGAAGACTTCCGTGGCAGCTTTTCCGCCCCTACCTCCGGAGGGTCCCAATGCGACGATTACTGCTTATGCTCTCTGCCTTCTCCGCAATTGGACTGCTGGCAATCCCGCACGGGGCGCGTGCGGCGTCCCCCGCCATCGAGGCAATGACCGACCAGCAACTCAACACATACATCAACTTCGCGGGGCTACGCACGCGCATCGACAAGATCGAAACCGTCAAGAGCCCAGACGGCCGGCCAATTTTGCAGAAGGCCGGCGGAACGCCCGACGGTACCGGGTACATCATGGTTACCGTCAGCCTGCAAAATCCGAGCGCAACCGACCTTATCGGCATTCCCGGAAATTTGCTCGGGTTCGAATTGGCTGATGGGACGCAAATCGACGAGGTCGGACCCGACGGTTTCTACATTCTACCGAGTCTCAACGACTCGCCAGACTCCCTCCACCCGAAGCAACACATCCAAGTCGTCTATGTGAAAACGAATTGGAACGGCCAAGACATCACCAAAATGTTCCTCAAAGTGAACAGCGGGGGAAGCGAAAACGATACGGGCTATAAATACGCCCGCTTCCAAATTCCCAAGGGATACGTGACGCAATTGGATCCGGTAGCCACACCCGCGCCTTCACCGGAGCCTTAAAACGCCGTCGTATTTCCGGGCCGGCGAACTTCCGCCCAAACGTCATATCCAATTCCGGCGGCCCGACGGCGGCTTGTATGCCGAAGAACTCTTTTCGACCAAGGGTTTTGAAAGCGCGTACTCGCTGCTCTATCATCTTCGCCCGCCGACCGCGACCTTAGAGGTTCGACCGTGGAAACGCGCGGCAGTCGAACTGCTGCCCAACGAACCGTTACGCAACCGCCATTTTAGAACGGCCGAAATTCCCGCCGGCAAAGACGCGATTGAAGCCCGCACGCCCGTTCTCGGAAACTCCGACGTCCTCATGAGCGTCTCGGAGACGGCCGCGCCGATGAACTACTTCTACCGTAACGTCGGCGGCGATGAACTCCTGTTCATTCATCGCGGCCAGGGAACGATCCAAACGCCGTTCGGAAACCTCGAATACCACGCGCGCGATTACGTGCTGCTGCCCACCGGAACGACGTACAAAATTCTACCGGAATCGCCTACCCGAATGCTTGTTTATGAAAGCAGCGGCATGATCACGATCCCGCGCAAGTTCCGCAACGACTTCGGCCAGCTCGAGGAACACGCGCCGTACTACGAACGGGACTTTCGCTCTCCCGTGCTGCGCGCGCCGAACGATGAAACGGGCGAATTCGAAGTGCGCGTCACCAACGCCGGCCGGAATGCCGTCTACATCGTACAGAATCATCCGTGCGATGTGGTCGGATGGGACGGCTACTGCTATCCGTATGCCTTCAATCTCGACGAGTACGCACCGGTCACCGGAAAGCTCCATCAGCCGCCGCCGGCGCATGCCACATTCGAAGCGCCCGGCGCAGCGTTTTGTGCGTTCGTGCCGCGCATGTTCGATTATCATCCGCTCGCGATTCCCATTCCGTACAACCACTCGAGCGTGGATTGCGACGAAGTGCTCTACTACGTCAGCGGAAACTTCATGAGCCGCCGCGGCGTCGAGGAAGGCTCGATAACGCTGCACGCAGCCGGCGCCCCGCACGGTCCGCAGCCCGGCGCCGTCGAGGCAAGTTTAGGAAAAACGTCGACCGACGAAATTGCCGTCATGGTCGACACCTTCGCGCCACTTCAAATCGCAAGGCCCGCCCTCAAGGTCGAGGACGACAGCTACTTCCGCTCGTGGGTCTCGTAACGTGCTGCCAACCCCCGTGCCTTCGCCCACGATCGATCCGTGCAATCATCCGCCCGCGATCGTCAATAAGGCGCCGTTGAGAAACTACGGAATGTTTCCAGCGGTCATTTATCCCAGGCGAGGACCGGCGGTGACTGTGGCCGACCCGCTCTTCGGCCAGGCACAACCGCAACGGCTGCCGCTCTCAGCGACGCTCGACGTGCTCGTTTCGACGGTTGGATCGCCGATGGAAGCAGTCGTTCTTGAGCCCAGCGGGGACTCGTCTTTCGACCGCGCTGCCCTGGACGCCGCGATGCGTTCAGCGTATTCTCCCGGCAAAACGAATTGCGTCTTGGAACGAATGCATTTCAGTTTCGTGGAAACACTCGGCCCCGCGCTTTAGTGCGCGGGTAAGATCATTCCGCTGACGCTGCCGAACCCGATGCGCGGCTTTCCGGGCTCTTCGCAATAGCCGGTCATCGTTACCTCGTCGCCGTCTTCCAAAAAGCTTCGCGTCTCGCCCGAACGGAGTTCTAGCGGCTTCGTTCCGCGCCAGGTCAGTTCGATCAGACTTCCATAAGAGTCCGGCTCCGGGCCGGAGATCGTGCCCGACGCAAACAAATCTCCGGGTGATATCGTCGCCCCGTTAGAGGTGGCGTGAGCGAGTTGTTGCGCCACGCTCCAGTAAAGATACTTAGAGTTCGATCGCGAGACGACTTCGGCAGTCACATTCTCGCCGCACATCTTCGCCGTCCGGAGCCCGATGAACAACGCGATATCGTAATTCCAGTCTTCGGAAGCGCGAAGGTACGGCAGCGGCGCGGGCTCTTGTTTCGGAACAGCGGTGCGGTAGGGTTCGAGCGCGTCGAGCGACACGACCCACGGCGAGATCGAAGTGGCGAACGATTTCCCCAGAAAAGGCCCCAGCGGCTGATACTCCCACGCTTGAATGTCACGTGCGCTCCAATCGTTCACGAGCACCATGCCGAAGATGTGCTCGCGCGCGCGGTCGATTGGAATCGGATCACCAAGCGCATTGCCGACGCCCGTTACGAATCCGACTTCGAGTTCCGCGTCGAGCATTTTCGTCGGCGCAAACTCCGGTTCGCCGCTTTCGCTCTTGATCTGGCCGCGCGGCCTTACGACGGGTGTTCCATCGATCACAACCGTGCCGGCGCGCCCGTGATATCCAACCGGCAGCCGCCGCCAGTTCGGCAGCAGCGGTTCCGTGCCGGGCCGCATAATTTTCCCCAGGTTGGTCGCGTGTTCGAGCGACGAATAGAAATCCACGTAGTCGCGTACTTCGAACGGCATCACCATTTGCGCCGAAAACTGCTGTACTAAGAACCTTTCGCGATCCTCTGCGGCTATCGGCGAGGAACTCTGCAGCAGCTCTTGCAGCCGTCTCCGCAAACGCACCCACGCATCGCGCCCGAGCGCCAACAGCTCGTTCAACGACCCCGAGCGTAGTGCGGCGTTTAGATCGGCGTCATGAAAGAGGCCGGCACGTGAAGCGACGTGGACGTCGAAGATCCGATCGCCGATCGCCAGGCCGATATGCGCTCCACCCGGAGCGCGAAAGACTCCGTACGGTAAGTTCTCGAGCGGAAAACCGGAACCGGCCGGAACGGGCACCCAAGAGCCGGACACTACCCTATGAATCCGAGCATGGTGAGATCCTCCACCGGTTCGCTAAAGCTGCAGCTCCCGTACGAATTGAAGCTGTTCGCTCGCGTGTCGCGCAGGGCTTCTTCGGAGATCGCGATATCTCGCCACCGCAAACGTTCAGAATCGAACGCGAAATGACCGGCATCTTCGTCTTCGAGCGCCGCAACGACGCTATCTTCGTCTGCTCCCTGACGCACCAGCGCAGCTGCCGCCAGCACGTTCAGGAATCCATGCATGATGAAGCCGCTTGTTTCATTGTATCCACGGATCGGATGGTGCAGACCGGCCGTCGCTTTAAAGGCAACTTCTTCTTCGGCAGCCGCGCGCAGAAACGTCGCGATGTCGTAAACGGGCGGGACCGACGCCGCGGTCAATCCGCCGCAGCGCAGTTTGGCGCGCAGACGGTGCCGCTTCATCGACGCCAACGCGCCCGGCAACAGGACGGCCCGCCGATCGTCTTTCGGCAGCTCTATATATGAAGGAAGATCGCTCAAGCCGTTTTGCGCCGCGGCCGCGGAATACTGGCCGATGGCCGCATCGTACGTTTCGCGCTGCGAAAGCGGGCGCGGCAACAGCAACTCTAACGATTCGATCGGAACGCCCGCTTCTTTGTGCGCGGCAATGCGCTGCAGTGACGCCTGCACCGATCCAAACCACGTACGCGAATCATCGGCGGTGCCGACGATCACGCTGAGCGGAACCGGCGCCGGCGCGCACTTTAGCAGTTCGCCTACCCGCGATTCGGGCACGATGAATCGCGCCATCATCCACGCGTGCGGCCCGCTGCGAGCGCTGCCGTACTCAGCGAGCGCCGCCTCCACTTTCAAGTGCGCCGGCGGAAAGAGCCCCGCGTAGTCGATCAGGCCGGCAAATGCCGCGCGAACAGCAGCTGAAGACGTCGCGGAGGTGGCCATATACAGGGCCGCTTCGGTCGGCTCGCTAAGTGCCCTTCTGCGATGTCCGCGCTCACTTCCCCAAAAACGCAACCGCTCGCGAAGATCGACTGGGATTACGTCGAGTTCTATACGGGCAACGCCAAACAGGCGGCGCATTACTATTGCTCCGCGTTCGGATTCGAGCAAATCGCGTACGCGGGTCCTGAAACCGGCGTGAAAGATCACGCGTCATACTTGCTCGCGCAAAACAGCTTACGCTTCGTGCTGACGTCGAGCTTACTGCCCGACGACGCAATCGCGCGCCACGTCGCGCTGCACGGCGACGGCGTCAAAGACATCGCGATCCTCGTGGAGGATTGCCGCGCGGCTTTCGCCGCTGCCGTGGCCGGCGGCGCCCGCGTAATCGCCGAACCTGCCGAACTCTCCGACAAGGACGGCCGGATCGTGAAAGCCACGATCGCCACCTACGGAGACACGGTTCACAGTTTCATCGAGCGCAAGAACTACGCCGGCGTCTTTATGCCGGGTTTTGTCGCTCAGACGAAGACGTTTCCGCACGTCAGCAAGCCAGGACTGCTCGCGATCGATCATTGCGTCGGCAACGTCGGCTGGGGTGAGATGGATATCTGGGGCGACTTCTACACGCGCGTCTTCGGTTTCTCGCAGCTGGTCTCGTTCGACGATAAAGATATTTCCACCGAGTACACGGCGCTGCGTTCCAAGGTGATGTCCGACTCCGAACACCGCGTCAAGTTCCCGATTAACGAACCCGCGCAAGGCAAGAAGAAATCGCAGATCGAGGAGTACCTCGAATTCTACCGCGGCGCCGGCGTCCAGCACATCGCGATCCGGACCGACGACATCATCGCGACGATTCGCGCGCTCAAGGAAAACGGGGTTGAGTTCCTCGACACGCCCGATACGTATTACGACGATCTCGAGGCTCGCGTCGGCAGAATAGACGAAGCGATGCAGATTCTGCGCGACCTGCGCATTTTGGTCGATCGCGACGACCGCGGCTACATGCTGCAGATCTTCACCAAGCCGTTGCAAGACCGGCCGACGGTTTTCTTCGAGATCATTCAGCGCAAGGGCAGCCTAAGTTTCGGCAAGGGAAACTTCAAAGCGCTCTTCGTTTCGATCGAAAAAGAGCAAGAACGCCGGGGCACGCTATGAGCGTTACCGTCGACGCCGTGATGCTCGAAGCGCGCGCCGGCTCGCTGGCGAAGCGCTCGATTAAGACGACCACCAAAGTTGCGGGGATCCGCTTAGCGATCGGGTGCATGGATCTTACGACGCTCGAGGGCAAGGATTCCGAAGGACGCATTCGTTCGCTGTGCGCCAAAGCGCTGCATCCGGCGCCGCATCTGCCCGACGTGCCCAGTGTGGCCGCGGTCTGCGTCTACCCGAATCTCGTGCCCGCCGCTAAGGAAGCGCTGCGCGGAACCAGCGTCAAAGTTGCGTCGGTTGCGACCGCTTTTCCAAGCGGCCTCTCTTCAATGGAAGTGCGCCTTGCGGATACGGCAGCGGCGATTCAAGCGGGTGCGGACGAGATCGACATGGTCATCGACCGCGGCGCTTTTCTGGCCGGGCGTTACCGCGAAGTCTACGACGAGATCGTGGCCGTGAAAGCGGCGTGCGGTCCCGTCCATCTGAAAGTCATCCTTGAAACCGGCGAGCTCGGAAGTTACGATGCCGTCCGCCGCGCCAGCGATCTCGCACTCGAAGCGGGCGCGGATTTCATCAAGACGTCCACGGGCAAGGTCGGCACGAACGCCACGTTCCCCGTGGCGGTGACGATGTGCGAAGCGATTCGCGATTACGCGCGGCGTACCGGACGGCGCGTGGGCTTGAAAGTCGCGGGCGGCGTGCGGAACACCAAGCAGGCTATGACCTACCTGGTCATTATAAAGGAAACGCTCGGCGAATCGTGGCTGACGCCGGACCTCTTCCGGATTGGCGCGAGCTCGTTGCTCGACGACCTTCTCATGCAGTACGAAAAAGAGTTGACCGGCCATTACGCCGGGCGCGACTACTTCCCAATGGATTAACGATGGCAATTTTTGAATACGCGCCCGCGCCCGAATCTGTCACGGCTTCGATCCGCGAGCAGTACGGTCTCTTTATCGACGGCAAGTGGACCGCGCCGCGCAGCGGACAATACTTCGACACCGTCAATCCCGCTACCGAGGAAACGCTCGCACGAGTGGCTTATGCGACCGACGAAGACGTGGACCGCGCCGTTCGCGCGGCGCGCAAAGCCTACGATAAGTATTGGCGCAAGATGCGTCCGGCCGACCGCGCCAAGTACGTCTACCGGATCGCGCGCGCGATCACGGAGCGCTCCCGCGAACTCGCGGTGCTCGAAACGATGGACGGCGGCAAGCCGATCAGAGAATCGCGCGACTTCGATATCCCGCTCTCGGCAGCGCACTTCTTCTACTATGCGGGCTGGGCCGACAAACTCGAATGGGCGATGCGGGCGGGCGAAGAGCCCAAGCCCATCGGCGTAGCCGGCCAGATCGTACCGTGGAATTTCCCACTGCTTATGGCGGCGTGGAAAGTCGCGCCGGCGCTCGCCTGCGGCAACACCATCGTCCTGAAGCCCGCGGAAACGACGCCGCTGACGGCCCTGGCGCTTGCGCAGATCGCCGCGGAGGCGGATCTGCCGCCGGGCGTCCTCAACGTCATCACCGGCGACGGAGTGACGGGCGCCGCGCTCGTCGGACACCCCGACGTCGACAAGATCGCGTTCACCGGATCCACCGAGGTCGGCAAAGCCATCCAGCGATCGACCGCCGGTACCGGAAAACGTCTAACGCTGGAGCTCGGCGGAAAAGCCGCGCACATCGTCTTCGCTGACGCGCCCATGGATCAAGCGATCGAAGGCATCATCAACGGCATTTATTTCAACCAAGGGCACGTGTGCTGTGCCGGATCCCGGCTGCTTGTCGAAGAGAGCGTTCACGAACAGATCGTGGTACGCTTGACCGACCGCATTCAAACGCTCCGGCTGGGTAATCCGATGGACAAGAACACCGACGTCGGCGCGATCAACTCCAAGATGCAGCTGGACAAGATCAAAGAGCTCGTCAGCAGCGGCATCGACGAAGGCGCCGTTCTCGTGCAGCAGTCCTGCGAGTTACCGGAAAAGGGGTTTTTCTTTCCCGCCTCCTTCTTCACGAACGTTCAGCAGTCGCACCGGATCGCGCGTGAAGAGATTTTCGGCCCGGTTCTCTCCATTCTCACTTTTAGAACACCCGCAGAAGCCGTCGAAAAGGCAAACAACACGCCGTACGGACTTTCGGCGGGCATTTGGACCGACAAGGGAAGCAAGAACATGTACATCGCGCAGTATTTGCGCGCAGGCGTGGTGTGGTGCAACACGTTCAACCAATTCGATCCGAGTTCGCCTTTCGGCGGATTCCGCGAGTCAGGATTTGGGCGCGAGGGTGGCGTCCACGGCTTACGTGAGTACCTGGCCCACTGATCCCCGCGCATTCGAATCATTATTCGAGGCCACGCCGAGCGCGATCTTCGCGCTGGATCGCGCGGGCCGCATCGTCGGAGCCAACGCCGCAGCAGCGGAGCTGACCGGCTACTCTCGTGAAGAGCTCGTCGAGCTCGATATCTCCCAACTCGCGTTAGAGTCCATACAATTCGTCAGCGACGCACTCGATGCGGCGGAGAAGCGCGAAGCCAGCGCCGCAGAAATGGATTTCCGCCGCAAGGACGCCGCGATCGTGCCGGTCCAAGTGACGACCATCCCGATCCTCGAGGGCAACCATGCGGGCGGCGTTTTCTTCCATGTCGAGGAAGCGCACTATCTCTCCGAGATGCGGCGCACGCGCGCGCATGTGCGTACGCTGGCCTATTACGACTCGTTGACGGGGCTTCCCAACCGGATATTCTTCCAAGAGCGATTGCGCGACGCTTTAGAGCAGACGCCCGGACAGTTGCCGCGCGTCGCCCTGCTTTTTCTGGACATCGACCGATTTAAAGACATCAACGACACGCTCGGGCACGCGCTCGGCGACCGGTTCTTGCAGCTGGTCGGAGAGCGGCTGGTGCTGCTGGTCAAGAATCGCGGCGTGGTGGCGCGTTTGGGCGGGGACGAATTCGTCGTGCTCGCTCCCTGTGCCGAGGACGGCGAGGTGCGCAAACTAGCCGAAGAGCTGCTGGCAAGTTCCGATCAGCCCTACCGGATCGAGGGGTACGAACAGTTCATTACCACCAGCATCGGCATTTCGGTCTATCCCGATCACGGCCGCAACGATCAAGCGCTGATCAAAAACGCCGACATCGCTCTGTACCATGCGAAGGAACAGGGCCGAAACGCGTATTTCTTTTACGACGAATCGCTCGAAGCGCCGATTCGCAGCCGGCTCGCGCAAGAGAAAGAACTGCGCCTGGCGCTCAAACGCGACGAGTTCGTGCTGCAGTACCAGCCGATCATGCAGGTCGGCGGCGACAACCGGATCGTCGGCGTCGAAGCGCTCATCCGCTGGAACCATCCGGCGCAAGGCCTGCTCGGACCCGACGCTTTTATTCCGGCTGCCGAAGCCAGCGGTTTGATCGTTCCGCTCGGCGAGTGGGTGCAAAAAACCGGCGCCGGACAAATGCGCATCTGGCAAGAGCGGTTCGGATTTCTGGTGCTGGCCATCAACATCTCCGCGCGCCAGTTTCATCAGCGCGATCTCTGCGAGCGTTTGGTTGAGATTGTCACCGGAGCCGGTTTGCTTCCGCAAGCGATCGAGGTGGAGATTACCGAGAGCATGGCGCTGTTCGACGCCGAGCACGCGGTCGAAACGATTCGCGCCATAAAACGGACCGGAGCGCAGATCGCGATCGACGATTTCGGTACGGGCCATTCGTCGCTCAACTACCTGCGCCGGTTCGACGCGGATCACATCAAGGTCGACCGCTCCTTCGTGGCCGGCATCGGCGGCCCGGGCAGCGACGACACGATCGTGAAGGCCATCATTGCGATGGGACACAGTCTGGGATTGAAGATTATCGCCGAAGGCGTGGAGACGCCGGAGCAGTACGAGTTTCTGCGCGCACAGGGGTGCGATCTGGTCCAAGGGAACCTCTTTGCTCCGCCCATGGACCCCTCTCAACTCGAAAAGCTGCTGGCCGCAAGAGTGTGATCTCGTGCTAACGCAAACCGAGCGCTTGGATCGCCAAGCATTAGCGGACTGGTACCGGCGCAACCGCCAACGGTCGGCGCGGCTGTTCGCTTTGATCGCGCCCGAAGGATACTACGACCGTCCGATTCCGCTGCGCCATCCGTTCGCATTTTACGAAGGGCATTTGCCGGCGTTTAGTTTTTTAACCCTCGACGAGCGCGCACTGGGAGAGCCGCCGGTAGATGTACGCCTGGAAAAGGTCTTCGAACGCGGCATCGATCCCGCGACGGTGAGCGACGCCGGCGGTCACGCGCGTTCAGACTGGCCCTCGAAAAGTGAAATCGAAGCGTTCGGCCGCGCCTGCGACGAGCGCGTCTTGACCGCGATCGCGGACGCCAAGCTCGACGACCCAAACATTCCGCGGCTCGTTCGCGGACAATCCGTGTATACGATTTTGGAACACGAGCCGATGCATCACGAAACGCTCGTCTATCTCATCCACCAACTTTCCGACGATAAGAAACGTCCGGTCAAACAAACCCACCGCGACACAACGCCGCCGCAGAACGATTTCGTTGAAGTCGCCGCTGGAACGGCGACGCTGGGTGCGCGCCGCGACCGGGCGGTGTTTGGCTGGGACAACGAGTTCGACGAGCACACCGTGCCGGTGAACGCGTTTGCAATGCAACGCTATCCTGTAACGAATGCCGATTACCGCGAATTCGTGAAAGCCGGCGGACCGATGCCGCCGTTTTGGATCGAGCGCGCCGGCGAATTGAAGCTGCGCGGCGTTTTCGAAGAACTTCCCCTTCCGCTCTCGTGGCCCGTATATGCGCGTCACGACGACGCACAAGCCTACGCAAACTGGAAGGGCGCCCGGCTTGCAACGGAGTCCGAATACCACCGCGCCGCATTCGGCACGCCGGGCGGCGCCGAACAACCTTATCCTTGGGGCGCACAGCCGCCAAGCGCCGCGTATGGAAACTTCGGTTTCGCGCGCTACGATCCGGAACCGGTCGACGCGCACCCGGCCGGCGCGAGCGCATGGGGCATCCACGATATCATCGGCAACGGTTGGGAATGGACCGGCACGGTCTTCGCGCCGTTTCCGGGATTCGAACCAATGGCTAGCTACCCGCAATACAGCGCCGATTTCTTCGACGGAAAGCACTACGTCATGAAAGGGGCCTCACCCGTGACCGCACTCGAACTTATCCGCCGAAGTTTTCGCAACTGGTTCTACGCCGACTATCCTTATATGTACGCCAAGTTCAGACTCGTCCTCGACCGGTGAAACGCTACACGGCGTTCGCGCTGGCTCTGCTCTTCGCCGCGAGCGGCTGCGCGAAGCAAGGGTCGGTCACGTCATCGGGCGGCGGCGTTCTACGCGCCGCGATCTTTGCGGAGCCGGCCTCTTTGAATCCGTTGCTCGGCACGAACACTGCCGAGAACTTTCTCGCGAGCTTGGCGTTCGATCTGCTCGTGACACTCGACGATCGCGGCAACGATATTCCCGACCTCGCATCGGCGGTGCCGTCAATTGAAAACGGCGGCATTAGCCGCGACGGCCGGACGATCACCTACAAGTTACGGCACGGCGTGAAGTGGCAAGACGGAAAGCCCTTCACCAGCGCGGACGTTAAATTCAGCTGGCAAGCGGTCATGAATCCGAACAACAACGTCGTCGAACGTACCGGCTACGACAAGGTCAAGTCGGTGGACACGCCCGATCCCTACACTGTCATCTTTCACCTCAACGAGCCGTTTGCGCCGTTCGTCGACACGGTATTTGGTGAGAGCGACCAGCCGTTCCGGATCATTCCCAAACATTTGCTCGGCGGGTATGCCAACATCAACCGCATTCCGTTCAATCAGCAGCCCATCGGCACAGGTCCCTTCCGCGTCGTGCGCTGGTACCACGGCGACCACGTCGAGTTTGCCGCGAATCCGTTCTATTTCCGCGGTGCACCCAAACTGCAAAAGATTCTCGTCTACACGGTCCCCGACGGAAACACTTCGGCTGCCGAGCTGCAGTCGCACGGGATCGATCTCATCGCGGCCGTCACCTCTGCGAACTTCCGTAATTTGCGCGGCGTACCGGGCGTACGGACGATGCTCGTCAAGCAGCCTGCTTATGCCGCCGCGGTCTTCAACACCAAGCATCCGCCGCTCGACGACGTTCGCGTACGGCAAGCCATCGCATATGCCATTGACGAAAAGCGCATCGTTGACAACCTGACCTACGGCACAGCGACGCTCGCTTCTGCCGATCTCTCCGATTACTATTGGGCGCACGATCCCGCCTTAGCCGGATATCCGCACGATAGCGCGGCGGCGAGCCGCTTACTCGACCAGGCCGGCTGGCGTCGCGGATCGTCGGGAATGCGCGCCAAGAACGGCAAGGCGCTCTCGCTGCAGATCACGATTGGCGCGGGCAGCCAAACAGCCAATCAAATCGCCGTCGAATTGCAATCGGATCTGCGGCAAGTTGGAATCGATCTCGCGATCAAGACGTACAACTACTCGCTGCTCTATGCGACCGCGGCCATGGGCGGAATTCAGCAGACGGGCAAATTCGACATGACGCTGCAGGTTTGGGTCGCGGGCGCCGACCCCGACGACTCGTCGCAGTGGATGTGCAAACAGGCTCCCCCCGCCGGTAACAACATCTCGCGTTATTGCAGCCGTGCATTCGACAACGCGGAAACGGCGGCGCTGACGCACTTCGACCGCGCTACGCGCAAGCGCGCTTACACGCTGACGCAGCAGTTGCTGGTGAAGGATGCACCCGCGGCTTTCGAATACTACCCGCGGGGCCGGTATGCAATGACTCCGAGCCTGCAAAACTTCTCACCCAACGGCATCAGCGAAGGATGGAACGCTTACTTGTGGTCACTTTGACAGCCAAAAAGACGCCCATTACCGTAGCGTACGGCGACGGTATCGGTCCTGAAATCATGGATGCAACGCTGCGCATGATTACCGAAGCCGGCGCTCAGCTCGACATGGAGCGGATCGAGATCGGCGAGAGCATCTACTCTCGCGGGATCACCAACGGCATCGAGGACAGCTCCTGGGATTCGCTGCGCCGCACCAAGGTATTCTTGAAGGCGCCGATTACCACGCCGCAAGGCGGCGGTTTCAAATCGCTCAACGTGACCGTGAGAAAGACGCTCGGCATGTACGCAAACGTGCGGCCGTGCGCGTCGCTTTACCCGTACGTTTCGACCAAGCATCCGAAGATGAACCTCGTGATCGCCCGTGAGAACGAGGAAGACGTCTATGGCGGCATCGAGCACCGGCAAACGCAGCAGGTCACGCAATGCCTGAAGCTAATCTCGCGCCCCGGCAGCGAGCGCATCGTGCGCTACGCGTTCGAATATGCGCGCGCGAACAAGCGCAAGAAAGTCACCTGCTTCACCAAAGACAACATCATGAAGCTCACCGACGGGCTCTTCCACAAAATCTTTGACGAGATCGCCAAAGAGTATCCCGACATCGAGAACGAGCACTGGATCGTTGACATCGGCGCCGCCAAGATGGCCGACACGCCGGAAGTTTTTGATGTGCTCGTGATGCCGAATCTTTACGGCGACGTGCTCTCCGACGTTGCTGCCCAAATCACGGGCTCCGTCGGTCTGGCGGGCTCGGCGAACATCGGCGACCACTGTTCGATGTTCGAAGCGATTCACGGATCCGCACCGCGGCGTGCCGGACAAAACCTTGCCAACCCCTCCGGCCTCTTCCATGGTGCCTTGCTCATGCTCTCGCATATCGGGCAAGGCGAAATCGCGGAGCGGGCGCACAACGCGTGGCTGCGGACGATCGAAGACGGCATTCACACCTACGACATTTATAAAGAAGGCGTCAGCAAAGAAAAGGTCGGCACAAAAGAGTTCGCGTCGGCCGTTATCGAGCGGCTCGGGGAGTTGCCGGAGCATCTCGCGCCGGTCGCGTACGCCAAAGACGCACAGATGAATGTTACCGTTCGCGCCGCTGGACCGGCTGCCGAAAAGAGACACGTCGGCGTCGACGTCTTCATCGACCTTCCTAACGTCGATCCGGATGCCATCGCCGAGCGCATCAATGCGCTGCCGCTCGAAGGCGCCGCGCTCACCGTGATCAGCAACCGCGGCACGAAAGTCTGGCCGAAAGGCAACCCAGATACGTTTTGGAGCGATCACTGGTGCTGCCGGCTGGAATCGAAGAACGGCGACTTTTCGGGAAAGAGCGTTGTGCAAATCCTGGCCGCGTTTTGTACGGGCGGCTTCGACGTCGTGAAAACCGAGGGCCTGTACACGTTTGACGGCGCGCGAGGGTACTCGCTCGCGCAAGGCGAGTAGCTAGCGCACCTGGGTGCGAATCGTCAGCTTGCTTCCGAGCGCCACGGAGACGCTCTTCGCTATCGGCGCCGGCGCCGATCTCGTCGGCGTCACGCACGAGTGCGACTACCCGTCGGAGGCATTGCCGCTGCCGCGTCTGACGGCTTCTAGCCTGCCTTCTGCGGACTCATCCGCCGCAATCGACCGGCACGTGCGCCGCGCGCTGCATGCCGGCTCGAGCCTCTACACGCTCGATGCTGACTTGCTCGAGAGTCTCCAGCCGGACCTTATTGTGACGCAAGAGCTGTGCGAGGTGTGCGCGGTCTCATACCGGATCGTGGATCGCGCCGCCCGTCGCCTTAGCTCCGACCCGCGCGTCGTTTCACTCGAACCGTCTTCGCTCGAGGACGTCTTCGCCAACATTCAAACGCTTGGAAATTTGACGCATCATGAAACCGGCGCGCGCGAGCTGATTGCGGCGCTGCGCAAACGCCGGGCCGCAGTGCGGGGCCATGCCGGTACTGCCGCAGCGCCTCGCGTGCTCGTGCTGGAATGGAGCGATCCCCCGATGGGCGCCGGTCACTGGACTCCCGGACTGGTCGAGGACGCCGGCGGCACCCCGGTGCTTTCTATGCCCGGCGGAAATTCACAGCGCCTATCTTGGGATGACATTACCGCAGTTGATCCCGACGTTATCATCGTCGCGCCGTGTGGTTACGGCATTGCGAAGACCCATGAAGCCGTCGGCGAGCTGCGAGCTCGACCCGAGTGGAACGCGCTGCGCGCCGTACGTGAAGGCCGCGTCTACCCGGTTGACGGAAACGCCTACGTGAATCGCCCTGGACCTCGGCTCGTCGACACGATCGAAATCTTCGCTTCCATTTTAGGTCAGGAGGCTGCGTGATCGCACCATTATTGTTAGCCGTCGATTTTATGAACTTCACCTACGCAACCAACCCGTGTTACAAAAACGTCCCCGTTCCCGCCGTGATGGCCAAAGGCTCGTTTTCCTATTTCGACAAGAACATGGGAGCGGGATTTGATTTGCGCGTCGATTCGGTTAAGCGAGGCAGTCTCGCTCCCGGAACGCAGCAAGCTGTAGTCGTACTCGTGTGTGATTTTCCGGTGGGCGGCACGGCCGAAGCCTACGTCTTCAGCGACCGCGGAGCCTCTGCCGCAATGCTGGGTGACGTCGCCAGCGCAAATTGGGGCCCGGACTGGGGAGCCGGACCCAACTCGGTCCACGTCACGTTCAAAAACCGGTATCTTTACATCGATGCGTGCAAGAACGACGAATGCACGACGAACATTGTAACGACGTATGCTTTAAAGAACGGCAGGCTCGTCAAAGTCTACGAGCAGACGCACAAGCGCAGCAACTAACCCTTACCGTGCTGCTCCAGTAGGTCCACCATGTCGTTGGCGTGCTCTTCTTCAACCGACAATATCTCTTCGATCATGCGTCGCGTTGTCGGATCGTTGTCGCCGAAAAAGCGAACCATTTCGCGGTAGGATTCGATCGCGACACGTTCCGCGACGAGATTCTCCTTGATCATGTCGACAAGATTCTCGCCTTCTTTATACTCCGAATGGCTGCGCGTCGCCAAGCCTTCCGGATTGAAGTTCGGCTCGCCGCCCAGCTGCGTGATACGCTCGGCGATCATGTCGGCGTGCTGCTGCTCTTCGCTCGCGTGCTGCTGGAACTCGCCGGCGACGGCATCCTTGGCAATGCCCTTGGCCATGAAGTAATGCCGCTTGTAGCGGAGGACACAAACGATTTCGGTGGCGAGCGCCGTATTCAGCACGTCCACGGCTTGCTTGATATCGCCCTTGTAGTCGCTCGTAACCGAGCCTTGCATCATGTTCTCGCGGGCCCGGCGCCGCAACTCTTGTACATCGGATAAAAACGGTTTTGCGCTGCTCATTTCCATGCCGTACCGCATAGGGTCCCGGCTCCCCTGCGTCGTAGCTCGGTTGCATGGCCAAATACGATCAGCCGCGGCTCGCCGTTCGCAAAATGTACAAGCTGTTCATCAACGGCGCGTTCGTACGCTCAGAGTCCGGCCGCAGCGACCCTTTATGGGACGGCTCGGAGTTCGGCGCGAATATCGCGCGCGGATCGCGCAAAGACGTCCGCGATGCGGTCGTCGCCGCACGCGCCGCGCAGCCGAAGTGGCTGGCAACGGCTCCGGGCACCCGCGGCCTAATCCTTTACCGTTTGGCCGAGATGATGGAAGCGCGCCACGAAGAGCTCGTGGATCGCGTGCGCGAGGGCAGCGATCTCTCCGCAGCAGCCGCGGAAACCGAGGTCGTCGCCGCGATCGATCGCGTCATTTGGTATGCAGGATGGTGCGACAAATACAGCGCGCTGCTTTCAACGCGTAATCCGGTTGCGGGGCCGCACTTCAATTTTTCGACCGCCGAACCGACCGGCGTTGTCGGCATACTTGCGCCCGACGAACCCGCACTGCTCGGACTGGTCTCGGTGCTCGTACCGGCGCTTGTTGCCGCAAACGCGGTCGTACTCGTAGCTTCCGAAAAAGATCCGCGCACCGCAGTCGTTTTCGCCGAAGCGCTTGCGACCAGCGACTTGCCTGCGGGGGTTGCGAACATCATCACGGGCTTCCGCAGCGAGCTTGGGCCGGTACTCGCAAAGCACATGGACGTGAACGCGATCACGTTTCCCGACGGTCCCCTCACCGAAGAACTGCAGCGTCATGCAGCGGAAAACGTCAAACGCACGCATCCGTACCAGCGGAAGACTCGCGACGAGTGGTTTCAGCCGGCCGCGCAAAGTTTGGACGACATTGCCGCTTACAGCGAAATCAAAACGATCTGGCACCCCGCGGGAATATAAGGCGTTGTAAACATGGCTGAAAAGTTTTGGGGGCCCGAAAGGGTCCCCAAAATGCTCCGCATTTTGGGGAGAGGTGGCAGAGTGGTCGAATGCACTCGCTTGGAAAGCGAGCAGACGTGAAAGCGTCTCGGGAGTTCGAATCTCCCCCTCTCCGGATTTAAACGCTACAGGATTTCTTCGGCCTGTTCTTGCGCGTGCGCGAGCCAGAAATCGAACGAAGCGCGCGCCTGCGCTTCGAGCATGAGATCGCCCGTTACCACCTCGCGCAACAGCAATCGTTCGATATTCGACCGCTCGCCGTAGTTCGTATCCATCACGAGTTCGGCTTTCCGCACCTGTTCAAGAATATGTTTTGGAAGCTCGGTGCTCGGCGGCAGCGTCGCGATGACGATTTCGGGCGGACTCTCCGGCCACTGCTGCGCTTCAAAGCGATCGCAAAGTGCAAGCACTTTGTCGTGATCGCGTCCCCAAACATAGGTGTAAGCGTCTGTTTCATGAAGCTGCGCCAGAATCGCGCGAGCGGTCGCGCCCGTGCCTAAAATGCCGATGCGTTCCAGCGCAACGGGTTGCCCGAGGATCGTTTCGAGCGCCTTCCGGGCGCCGACGCCGTCAGTATTGCTTCCCATGACTTTACCGCCGAAGAAAATCGTGTTGACCGCTTCGGACATGCGTGCGTCTTCATCGAGCGACTCGCAAGCGGCCAGCACTTCTTCTTTCAGCGGGGTCGTAACGTTGACTCCCGTGTAGCCTTCTTCGCGCAAACGCCGGACGGCATCAGCGCCGCCCCCTTTGGGCACGCGAATGACGACGTAGGTGCCTTCGATGCCGGCCTCTTCCAAGAATTGCCCGTGCAACTCGGGGCTGCGGCTATGGGCGACGGGATCGCCGATGAGCGCGAGTTTCACCGGCGCCGCTCGGGCAGAACGATGCGCTCGAGAAACCGGAACATGCGCGTGATCGCAAAATCGTGCGTTTCGATTGGCTCGGTCAAAATCGTATACAGATTGCCGCACAGTTTCGCGCCGAGCACGTCGGTAAAGAATTGATCGCCGACCACGGCCACCTGTTTGCGCGGAAGCCCTAATTGTTTGAGCGCGCGCATGAACCCGAACGGCAAAGGCTTGAGGGCGTTGGGAACGCAGCCGATCTTCAACTGACCGGCGATCGACCGCGCGCGCTCGCTAAAATTATTGGAGACCATACACATCAGGAAGCCGCGGGAGTGCGCCTCGGCGATCCAGGCGAGATGCTCGGCCGCCGGTTCGGTCTCCCGGAAGCCCAAAAGCGTGTTGTCCAGGTCGATGATCAGCCCCCGAATACCCGCTTGTGCGAGCTCGGCCAATGAGACGTCGTGGAGCCTGGCGGCAAAGCGGTTGGGACCGAGCATTCGCGAGCGCTTTGGGCCATTTGTCCTCGCTATCCTCGGAAGTTTCCACAGCCCCCCCACCGACTAGGGATATTGTCCACCAGTTCAACCTAGCCCCTACACAGATTTATGCCGTTCTGGACAGCTTGCGCACAAGGAGCCGAAGCACTATATCTTGTATCCGAGTTCTCTCGGTAGTACAATTTATGGGCACGCCTGGCGGTTCTCGTCCGTTGTGACCGAACAGGTGTTCGATTTTCAAGCACAGTAGTAAACGGGTCCTCCCCTTCGGGAGGAAGGAGCCTCGATGAAGTTCCGCCGCGTCTATTCGGCCCCCGGCGAACCCTACGCCGGCCTTACGTTCGAACCCCGGACCTCACGCATCGTCAATCCCGACGGCTCGGTGATTTTCGAGGCGAAAGACGTCATGGTTCCGACCGGCTGGAGCCAGGTCGCGACCGACGTGCTTTCTCAGAAGTATTGTCGTAAGGCGGGGGTTCCCCAGGCAATGAAGCGCGTCGCCGAAGAGGGCGTGCCCGAATGGCTGTGGCGCTCGGAGGCGGCCGACGACTCGGGGTTCGGTGCGGAGCGCGACTCGCGCCAGGTCTTCAATAGACTCGCGGGCTGCTGGACGTACTGGGGCTTCAAACACGGGTATTTCGACACCGAAGGCGACGCGCAGATCTATTACGACGAAATGTGCGCGATGCTCGCGCGGCAGATCGGCGCGCCCAATTCCCCGCAATGGTTTAACACTGGCTTGCATTGGGCGTACGGCATTTCCGGTCCATCGCAAGGCCATTATTTTGTGGACCCCACCGATCAGCAAGTCAAGCGCTCGACCAGCACCTACGAGCATCCGCAAGTCTCGGCGTGCTACATTCTTTCGATCGAAGACGACCTCGTGAACGAGGGCGGAATCTTCGACGGCGTCGTGCGCGAAGCGCGCATCTTTAAGGGCGGCAGCGGATCGGGCGCTAATTTTTCCAAGCTCCGCGCCGCCGGTGAAAAACTCACGGGCGGCGGAACGAGCTCAGGCCTCATGTCCTTCCTCAAGGTTTTCGATCGTGCGGCCGGTGCGATCAAGTCGGGTGGCACGACGCGCCGCGCGGCCAAGATGGTCGTGCTGAACGCGGACCATCCCGACATCGAACAGTTCGTCAATTGGAAGGTCCGCGAAGAACAGAAAGTTTCCGATCTCGTGGCCGGTTCGATTGCGTGCGAAAAACATCTGAACGCAATCATGAAGGCAGCACACGACGATGCGCTGCCCGAGAGCGCGCGCCTAGATCCGGCCCTCAATCCGACGCTGAAGCTCGCGATGAAATCGGCACTGGCCGCCGGCATCCCGCAAGCCAACATTCAGTATGCCTTGGATTTCGCCAAGCAAGGCTACAAGTATCTGGACGTCGCGACCTACGACACCGGCTGGGATTCCGAAGCGTACAACACCGTCTCCGGACAGAATTCCAACAACTCGGTTCGTTTGACCAACGCGTTCTTCGAAACGCTCGATCGCGACGAGGATTGGCATCTGACCGCGCGCACAACGGGCGCAGTGCTCAAGACTATCAAGGCTTCGTCACTCTGGGAGCAGATCGCGCTTGCGGCTTGGCAGTGCGCCGATCCCGGCATTCAATACGACGACACGCTGCAAGAGTGGCACACGTGCGCAAACGACGATCGCATCAATGCAACGAATCCCTGTTCGGAATACTGTTTCATAGACGACACGGCGTGCAATCTTGCCAGTTTAAACCTTGTCAAGTTCTTAAAGGAAGACGGCACGTTTGATGCGCCGATCTTCGCCGAAGCATCACGCACGTGGACGACGACGCTCGAAATCTCGGTGACGATGGGCCAGATGCCTTCGCAAGCGATCGCCGAAAAAAACCACGGCTACCGCACGCTGGGGCTCGGCTACGCCAACCTTGGTACGCTGCTCATGCGCATGGGACTGCCCTACGATTCCGAAGAGGCCTTCGGCTGGTGCGCTGCGCTCAGCGCGCTGATGACCGGCAGCGCATATCGCGCGTCCGCGGAGATGGCCCGCGAGTTAGGACCGTTCGCCCGCTTTGAAGCCAACGCCGAATCGATGCTGAGGGTGATCCGCAATCACCGTCGCGCCGCTTACGACGAACCCGACGCTGCCTACGAAGGGCTTAGCGTCAAACCCGTGACGCATTCTCCCACGCTCTTCACCCAAGAGACGTGGGTGCTCGCGCGCAAGATGTGGGACGACGCGCTCACCATGGGCGAAGTCACCGGCTTCCGCAACGCGCAAACCGTCGTAATCGCTCCCACGGGCACGATCGCGCTCGTCATGGATTGCGACACCACCGGCATCGAGCCCGACTTTGCTTTGGTGAAATTCAAGAAGCTCGCCGGCGGCGGCTACTTCAAGATCGTCAATCAGTCGGTCGAAGCCGCCCTGCGCAAACTCGGCTACAGCGAGCAGCAGATCCTCGAGATCGAGCTTTTCGCCAAAGGCACCGGGTCGCTCGAGGGAGCGCCGCATATCAACGCGGCGACGTTACGTGCCAAGGGCTTTGATGACGATATCCTCGCGCGCATCGAAGCGGCTCTACCGTCGGCATTCGAGTTAGAGTTCGCCTTCAATAAGTTCGTCCTCGGCGAAGAGTTCTGCACGCAAACGTTGGGATTACCCGCCGACAAACTCGACGCATGGAACTACTCGATCTTGCGCGATGGACTCGGCTTCACACAAAGGCAGATCGACGAGGCCTCCGACGTCATCTGCGGCCGCATGACCCTCGAAGGCGCGCCGTATTTGAAAGACGAGCACCTCTTCGTTTTCGATTGCGCCAACCCGTGCGGCAAACACGGTCAGCGGTTCATTCGTCCGCTCGCGCACATCGATATGATGGCCGCCGCCCAACCTTTCGTGAGCGGCGCAATTAGCAAGACAATCAATTTTCCGCAAACGGCGACTATCGACGACGTCAAAGAAGCGTACCGCTACGCCTGGGAGCGCATGATCAAAGCGGTCGCGCTTTATCGCGACGGCTCGAAGCTTTCCCAGCCGCTGGCCTCCACATCCGATCTCGGAGGTGAGGTTACCGAGGAAGACGCGCCGCCCGTCGCATTTCAACATCCGTTGCAAATCGCCGAGCGTATCGTGTACCGCTACATCGCCAAGCGCCGGCGCATGCCGGAGCGGCGCAGCGGCTATACGCAAAAAGCCATCGTCGGCGGACACAAAGTTTATCTACGCACGGGTGAGTATGAAGGCGGCCAGCTCGGCGAGATCTTCATCGACATGCACAAGGAGGGCGCCGCCTTCCGCTCGCTGATGAACAACTTCGCCATCGCGGTCTCGCTGGGCTTACAGCACGGCGTGCCGCTCGAAGAGTTCGTCGACGCGTTCACCTTCACGCGCTTCGAACCCAACGGACCGGTGGTCGGCCACGATCACATCAAAATGGCCACGTCGATTCTCGACTATATCTTCCGCGAGCTGGCCGTCAGCTATCTCGGCCGCTACGAGCTCGCGCACGTGCAGCCCGATATGGAGATGGATTCGATGGGACCGGTTCGCGAGGAAGACTATTTCGGCGAAGAAGCCGGCGAAGTGCAGTACGTGACGGCGGGCGTCAGCGAGAAAATGCATCCCACCAGCACGCATCTGCGGCCGAACGGATCGGCACCGCACGCGCAAACGCTCGACGTCGTCGAGCGCACCATAGAAAGCGCCGGCAACGCTCCCGCCATGTCTACTTCGGGCATCGCGACCGCGGTTGGCGCGAAGACTGCGCAAATTTCTGCAGCCAAGGCGAAAGGCTACACGGGAAACGCGTGCTCCGACTGCGGGCAGCTTACGATGGTCCGCAACGGCTCATGTGAGAAGTGTGACTCTTGCGGAGCCACAAGCGGCTGTAGCTAAAAAGGTCACGTATTGCGGCAAACGCAAGTAGTGCAAGCACCACGTAGCGTAACGCGGCTTCGCAGCCCGCAATAATGTGCCCGAATCGATCGACGATGTACTCGCAGCTCTGCTTCGCAGGCGGCGCGCATTCGAAGGATGCCTCGCAAAACCTACGGTACGGGCGCACCTACGAAATTACGTAGAGCACAGTGGCCGTACGGCATTCGCCACCTGTCCATGCTGCGGTTACCCAACGTCGGCGAGCGGGGTAACTACGACATATGTCAGATTTGCCAGTGGGAAGACGATGGCCAGGATGACGCCGAATTCTCATCGCGAAGTGCACTGCACCATCAGCCGGACGACGTTTCCCGGATAGCCGGCGGGCCTAACGCGGATTACTCGCTCACAGAAGCGCGCCTGAACTTCAGTCAATTTCATCAGATGTACCGACCTGCCGATACTCGAGCTTTTGGGCAAACGAACCAAGACCGAGAGTTACACGAAGCGCTAATCGCGGTTTTCGATACGCTCCTGCCGGATGTTAGCGCAACTTCCTGCATCGCGGCGCTCCCTGAAATCCAGGCAGCTTCCGAGCGCGTTAATCAGGCTCTTCGCGAGCGACTTGATGCGCGGAAGTTCCCGCGCTCCGAGAACGGTGCTACATAACTCATGGATTGGCTCGCCTCGGAACCAACGTGACAGTCGCCTTCGCCATAGCGCTCGCGTGCGTATCCGCACTTTTCTCTCTCACCGCAGTTCGCGGATCGTCTGGTTTGGGAGAAACGGCCGGCCTGCGGCCATCGTATGATCTGGCGCAGGTCCTTGATACTAATAACAGGACAATCGACAACGTGGTCGGCCCGATTTATTACGGCGAAGGCCTCAACCGTCTGTTCCGTATTCTCGGCAAAACCAGCGAATCGACATCCTGCTTTGTCGAAACGAAGTGCACCGAACTGCGCTATACCGATGGAGCTAATCTGCTCCTTCTCGACTATTCGAAGACGTATGGCGTCGAGATGATTCGCGTGTACCGGCACGCATCTTCCAAAAGCGCCGCCGTTCTGCCGGACGCCCTTTCGCCTTTAGCTTCGTGGCACTGGCATGGCTTCCCGATACTGAATTGGCCGCCGCCTACGGCCGTCCAGGGGTGGGAACGGCACGGTAGCGGCTCCATGGTCTCCTTTTCTTACGGGCACCCTTGCGAGGTGTCGTTCGAGAGGACTCGGGGGCGCCCGGCCTTCGAGTTTTACTGCGAGTAGCTCATGGCGTCACTCGTCCAGAAGAACCTTTGGGCGCAACCGGCGCGAGCGACAGTGCAAGACCCACGACCATAAGCACCACGAGTACCAGGTTGATCCAAATTCCCGGCGGCGTTCCTACGCGGATCATTGGGACAACCTGATAGGCTAGTCGCCTTAGCAGCTGCTCCGCGAGCAATATGGTAAACATTAGGGGTACGAGGGCGCGATAGCGCAGCAGCACGATGACCGCGATGACGGCCATCATGAGGAGCGTAACACTCAGCCCTGCATCGAGCGAGAGAAAATCTCGCGCACCCGTTGCGCCGAAGGTGTTGAGCGGAATCCCATCCGCCTGCGCAGCGGCATTCGGCCCATTGAACAAGCTTCCGAGCGCAATGCCTATTTTAAGCAGCACGACGACGGCGAAAATCCAGAGTCCCAATTTATGGCCGCGGTACGTGTTGTCCGCCGTCCGCGGCAGCAAAAAATTCACCATGCCTCACTTACGGCGGGTTAAGGAGCATGTTTCGCTGCGTAGGATTTTTCGCAACGAGATCACAAGTGGCGTGCAATGCTCCTAAAGGTTTGTCGCAGCCTCGTACAGGGGCTAGCCCTCACCGGGCTCGTCGCAGGCGCGCTGACGTGCGTGGCCAGCGCCCAAGAAACCGACCTGGAGCAACAGCTCAAAGTCTGCCAAGGGGAGACCGCAGGCGCAAATCCCGTTACCGCAGATGCAAAAATTGCGGCCTGCACAGCGTTGCTGCAATCGGATCGCCTTACCACGCGAGGAAAAGCCGACGTGTACGTGTGGCGGAGCGAGGGTTATTCAGTAAAAGGCGACTCCGCCGATGAAATGAGTGACCTCGACTTGGCGATCAAGGCTGATCCAACCGATGCCAACGCCTGGGCGCAGAGCTGCTCGGTTCACACATGGTCGGGCAATCAGACAGCCCAGGCGCTTAAAGAGTGCACGACGGCCATTCAGCTGGCGCCCGATGCGGCCAGCCCGTGGACTTTCCGCGGCGATATCTATCTGACGCAACACGATTACAAACGCGCCATTGCCGATTACGACCGCGCCCTCAAATTGGACGCGAGCTGGATGTGGCCATGGGATAATCGAGGCGAAGCGTATCTGCGCTTAGGGAATATTGCTCAGGCAATCCAGGACTTCCACCAAGTCATCAAGGTCGCTCCCGATTATTCGATGGGGTATTTGGATCTCGGTATCGCCGAGGTCAAAAGAAAGAACGCGCCCGCGGCCTTATCTGATTTCCAAGCAGCTCTGAAGATTCAGCCAAAGTGCGCTCCTTGTCTCTATGGGCGCGGTCTTGCAAAAGTCATGATGGGAGACCAAGCCGGCGGTCGCGCCGACATCGCTCAGGCGAAGACGATAAGCCAGAATGCACCGAAGATGTTTCAGGAAGATGGAGTGTCAACGCCATAGCCGGCGTCTAGAACATGCGTCGATTCTTCATTGCCGCGGCAATAGTCATCTGTGCCGCATTCGCCACCTTAAATTCAGGGACCGCAAAGACGACGGAGACCTCTGCGCTGCAAGTCGCCAACCCCGCAGCAAATTCGGTAACCTTCTATCCTTTCGGTCAGGGCGGGAACATCGCGCCCACTGGAACGATCGTCGGATCTCGCACAAAGCTCAACCAACCCGGACGAGTTTGGCCCATCCAAGGCGTTCTGCTTTATGTCGTCAATCGCGGCAGCAATGCGATCACCGGATACCCGGCTAAGGAAACCGGTAACGTCGCGCCCACCGTAACGATAGCGGGGCCGAAGACGACGATTGACTCGCCCTCTTCTCTCCAGCTCGACGCGTCGCAAGCGATTTGGGTGCTGAGCACCGGTAACAATGCGATTCTAAAGTTCGCGCCGGGTGCGAACGGCAACGTATCGCCCGTGCTGTGCATCGCGGGCTCCAAAACGGGCCTGTCGCATCCCGAGAGCCTCCACATCGCCTTTCGCACCGGGGAGATATCGGTTGCGAACGTGGCATCGAATTCCATAGAAATCTTTGCCAAGAACAGTTCCGGAAACGTCGCCCAGGCGCGCGTCATCAAGGGATCGAAAACGCTTTTGAATAGGCCGGCCGAAGCGGAATTAGATTCATCGGGTCATATCTGGATTGCGAACAACGGCGGACACAATCTGCTCGAATTCGCGAACGATGCGAACGGAAACATCGCCCCTCTGAACGTGCTAACGATCGCTGCGGGAAGCAAGTTCAACCCTTACGGATTAGGCCTCGATCCCAAAGACGACATGGCCGTCAGCGACCCGACGTCCAACACGATTTACGAGTTCTCTGCGCAGGCGAACAAAGGCAAGGTCGTTCCGATAGCTATTCTCCGCGGACCCAAGACGAGGCTCGCGAAACCTGCGGCGCTTTCTGTTCCGCAGCCGCTAGCAACCCCGATTCCAGCCACCTAGGAATAGAGTATTCGGCCCGCGCGCAACGTGAATCGCACGTTCGCAAGCGCGCGGATGTCCGATTCGGGATCGCCGCGCACGATCGCAAGATCGGCGGAGCCGCCGGGCGTTATCCGGCCCGCTTCATCGGCATCTCCGAAAACGATTGCCGGCATTGACGTCAGCGACGCAAGAATCTGAGGGAAGTTCATCCCTGCCGCCTCCATCAGCTCGTACTCCGGCAACGGGTCGGAATCGACGGCGCCGAGATCGGTTCCGAACAGCACTGTCCCTCCAGCACTTACCCATCCGCGCAGTTGCTCGAGTGCGCAATTCGTTATTTGTTCTTGAGCCGAAAGCCGGTCGTGACGTGCAAAATACTTCCACAGCGCCAGAGTCGGCGTTAGCGCCACTTTTTGTTCGCGTACCGTTTCGAAAATCGTCTCGGTCCAGGGCCCGGAGTGCGGCGTCGTATGCGCGATGACATCCACGCCGCCGCGAAGCGCCGTCAGCACGTCATCTCCCGTGGCCGGATGTGCGAAAACGAGCTCGCCGGCGCGGTGGGCTTCTTCGGCAACAGCGGAAATAATTTCGGCCGAAAACGCCGGCGCCCCGGAAGGGGCGCCTTGCACGAAGAGTTTGATACCGTCGGCGCCTTTTTTCAAAAGTGTCTTTGTTGCGTCAACAGCCTGCGCGGCATCTCGGACCTCCGGCATCGGCGTCGGCATCACGCCCATCATCCGCATCACCGTCTCCGATGGCAGCGCGCCCGGCGATACAAGGCCTTCGCCGGCTGAGCGAATGCGCGGCCCCGCTACTTCACCCAACTCGGTGCGCTCACGAATATCACGTGTGTTCTCCCACGGCGACGACAGATCGAAAACGCTTGTAACACCATAACGCGAGAACGCTTGTTGCAATTGGCTCGCAAGTTCGGGCGCCGGAATCTCACTCGCCGAGGCCCACTTCCTTTCAAAGAAGTGCACGTGATTGTTCCAGAGGCCCGGTACGATCGTGCAGCCCGAACAATCGACGATTTCAAACCCGTGCGGCACCGCAACGCTCCGTCGACCAGTCGCTGCGATTTTTCCGTCTTTCACCAAAACGACGCCGTCAAGAACCGGCGGTTCATCCGCACTTGCATAAACAGTTCCGCCAACGAATGCAACCGGCGGCGAAGGCATCGCTCTACTCCGTTTCGGTTTCCGGCTCAGGTTCGAGATCGGGTTTATCGCGGATAGTCAGTCCCAAAGACCGGTGAAATTCTTCGCTCTCGGCAAGCGCGGCCGCGATATCGTCGCGCTCTCCGTGGTCCTCGCGGAGTTTGCGCAGGCGTTCGCGGCTCTCGCGCAGTTTTCGAGCATGCGCTTCCAGGACCGCGCCCGGAACCTCGGGTGCATCGGCCGGCGCGCTGACCCACGCCTCCATGGCGTCGTATGCCTCGCGCCCCTGTCGCCGCGCGGCGGCTAATTCGTCATTATAGATCGCCACGCGCTACATCGCCTTGCCATTAAACGTTTCGCGATCGAGCGCATCGAGAAACTGACGCAGTTCGGCAACTCTGGCCGCAGCCATGGATCGAGCGGTTCGCGTCACCAGCTTCGGCGGGATGTCATTTAGGAACGACCGGAGCGATTTCACCGCGGGGGCGAAATCGGGCCTCGTACTGCCGGTCAGCGAAAGCATCCGGGCCGCGCCGATCGCTCCCAAGAAATCGAGCGAGTCGGCGTCGTGCAACACGATCGCTTCGGGCCTCGTCCCCGGATCGCGGTAATACATGTGACCACGTTCGGCCGCGGCGACCGCAGGATACTTCTGCATCGGAAATCCGGCAGAGCGTAGGATCGCTTCGCTTTCGATCGCGGCGCAGTCGCCGTGTTCCACCTTCGTATCGGCGCACGGCTGAAAGGCCGCCATGTCGTGCAAGAATACGGCGGCGAACAAAACGTCATCGTCGACCTTCAGGCCGTCACCCTGCGCGAGCTGCAGCGCGATCCGGTAGTTTCTTTCGGAATGCTGCCAGCCCCACGCCGGATGCTTGAAGGTCGTGCGGGCCAACTGATACACCGTAACTTTCCACGGCGCGTCGAGCGCGATCCCCGTCGCGGTAACGGCCGTCTCGGCGCTTCGGCCTTGCGCGGCAAGTGCGGCGGCGATCGCCAGCGTCATCATCGCGGTCGTATAAAATCTCATGCCGAGCGCTTGATTGCCGCATCCAAGACGACCTGCCGCACGTTATATCGATCATGAAACGCGCGATGGCCATCATCTTCGGACTCGCCCTCCTGCTGCCCGCTGCGGTTTCTGCCGCACCGTTGCAGCACGTCGTTCTTGCGGGCGGCTGTTTCTGGGGAATGCAGGCCGTCTTCGAACCGCTCAAGGGCGTCACCAAAGTCGTCGCGGGCTATTCGGGCGGAAGCGCGCTCACCGCGCACTACGATATCGTCAGTACCGGTATGACCGGTCATGCCGAATCGGTTGACGTCACCTACGACCCCTCTAAGATTTCGTTCAAGCAATTGCTGGATGTCTATTTTCTGGTAGCGCACGATCCCACCGAACTCAACCGGCAAGGTCCTGACGGCGGCACGCAGTACCGCTCCGAAATTTATTACACCACCTCCGCGCAGCGCGACGAAGCGCAAACCTACATCAAACACCTGACCGCCGCAAAGGTCTATCCGGCACCTATCGTCACCAAACTCGAATCGCTGCGAGCATTTTACGCCGCCGAAGCCTACCACCAAGACTTCATGGCGCATAATCCGGATAATCCGTACATCGTCTATAACGACAAGCCGAAGCTCGTGGCGCTGCGGCACCGCTTCCCGCAACTGCTCCGCAACTGACAGGCGCGTAAATAACCCGCGCTGAAGGCGCGCTTCGTGACGACTTTCGTGAAAGCGTCCGTCGCGCCCGGAGCGCGCACGCTCGCCGCCGAGTGGTATCTCTCGCCCGAGATTCGTGCGCGGGAAGATGAGCGTATCTTCGCGCGCTCCTGGATTTACGTTGCGCGTCAAGACGATTTTACCGAGCCGGGCATCTTCTTCACCCGCGACGTCGCCGGCGAAAACCTCATCGTCACCCGCGATCAAAGCACTACCTTACGCGCATTCTTCAACGTCTGCCGTCACCGCGGCACGCGGTTATGCACGGAAGAGCGCGGAACGTTCAAGGGCACGATTCAGTGTCCGTATCATGCGTGGACTTACGGTGTCGACGGAAAACTGCGTGTCGCGCGCAGCATGGAGGGCATCGAAGGCTTCGATCCGGCGGACTACGCGCTGCGCGAAGCCTCGGTCGAGTGCTTCGAGGGTTTCGTCTTTGTGGCCATCGAGCCGCAAGAATCGCTCGCCGAAGCATTCGCTCCGCTAGCCGGACGATTCTCCGCATGGCGCCTGCCCGAGCTGCGGCGCGCCGCCTCGATCGCCTACGACGCCGCCTGTAATTGGAAGCTCGTCTTTCAGAACTACTCCGAATGCTATCACTGTCCCGTGATCCATCCTCAGCTCGAGCGGCTCTCTTCTTCCGACAGCGGACGCAACGACCTGACCGACGGTCCGTTTTTGGGAGGCTATTCGGAATTGCGCGACTCCGCGACGACGCTGAACGCGATTGGAAAGACGCCGAGGCCGCTGCTCGCGGGCGAAGAGAACCGATCGCGCGTCTACTATTACACCATCTTTCCGTCGATGCTGTTGAGTTTACATCCCGATTACGTCATGGTGCATTCCGTCCAGCCGCTCGATGCCGGCCACACCCGCATATCATGCGAGTGGTTCTTCGATCCCCAGACGATGCAGCGGCCGGATTTCGATTGTTCCGATGCGGTCGAATTCTGGGATCTGACCAACCGGCAAGATTGGGCCGTCAGCGAGTTGACGCAGCTCGGCGTTGCTTCGCGCGCCTATACTCCCGGCCCATACTCTCAGCAAGAAGGTTTGCTCGGGGCGTTCGACCGCCACTACAAACGGATTGTGGAGTAAGTGCAGCCCGGGGGCGTCAAACTCGCCCGAAAGCTCACCACCTTCGACGCGACGCTCATCGTCATGGGCGGAATGGTCGGCTCTGGAATATTCCTGACGCCGCCGCTGATCGCGCAAGTCGCGAGAACGGCACCTCTTATCGTAACCGCTTGGATCTTCGGCGGAATCATCGCGCTCGCCGGCGCGTTCATCTTCGCGGAGCTCGCATGGCGGCGCCCCGCCGTCGCCGGCGTCTACGGATATTTGCGCGATGGCTTGCATCCCGCGATTGCGTTCACGGCGGGATGGACTGCGCTCTTGATCAGCTATACCGGCGCGATGGCGGCGTCCGCGGTGGCGTTCGCCGCGTACTTTCAGCCCGTGATCGGACTGCACACGCCGTTGTGGATCGTCGCTGCAGTCGTCCTCCTGCTCCTAACATTCGTGAATTGCTTAGGCGTCCGTCCAGGAAGTCTCACGCAAAACGCGCTCATGATTCTGAAGATCGGAGCGATCGCCGCAATCATACTGGCCGGATTCTTCGGCCCGGCGCGCGCAGCCGCGCCGTTGCTCCAACTGCCCGCCAGCGGAAATTGGCTTTGGCTGGTCGGCGCGGCGATGGTGCCCGTGCTCTTTGCCTACGATGGATGGCAAACGGCTCCGTTCATCGACGAAGAAATGCGCGATGCGCGCCGCGGCATGCCCCGCGCTCTGCTCTGGGGTGTGCTCGCCGTCATGATCCTCTACATCGCCATCACGCTCGCCGCGCTGCGCATGCTCGGGCCGGCCGGTTTGGCGCATTCTACCGCTCCCGCCGCCGACATGATGCAGAATGTCTTGGGCTCGATGGGCGTGCGCGCGATTGCGGCCGCAGTTGCGCTCTCAACGCTCGGCTATTTGAGCAACGCGATCCTGGTCTCCCCGCGGCTGTATTACGCGATGGCCGCGGACGGTCTATTCTTTAAGCAGTTGGCGTGGGTTCATCCTAAAACGCAGGCGCCGGTTGTCGCTATCGCGGTTCAGGGCATCGTCGCCGCATTTATTACTATTTTCAACGGCTTTCCGCAAATTCTGAACTACGTCGTCGTAATCGACTTCATCTATTTTGCTCTGGTCGCGTACACGCTCTTCGTCTTCCGGCGCAGGGATAAAGGGGAGACTCGCGGCGGGTTTCTCGTTCCGGGTCATCCGTTCACCACGCTCTTCTTCATCGCCGCCAGTGCCGCAGTCGTCGTGCGGATTTTCCTCGCCGACCCGCGCCACACGTCAATCGTAATCGGCATCCTGCTCAGCGGGATCGCCGTGTACTTCATTAGCCAGACCTACGCAAAAAGGAAAGAGGCGCGAGCGTAACCCGCGCCTCTCGTCCTCTGCTTACTGCATTGGATTATCTCCAACGCTTTTAGCGTACCCGGCTACGCAGCCCCCAAACGCACTTGGATACTCTCCGCGGCTGCAAGCGTCTCCCCGATGAAGGTCGCTTGAAAAGCAACGATATCGTCTACCGCCGGATAATTCGGATGTTTTCTTCTTTCCGCAAGTTCATAGCGACCGTCTGTATGAATCGCAATTCCCAAACGCACCAGAGCTGCCAGCGCCCGTTTCGTCACCTCTTCGGGCGAGCGAGCGAACTCGGGATCGACGAATACGTTTTCCGGCAAGCGCCGCAAGCTTTCGATCACCGCCCGAACCGCTTCGGATTCCGAAAAAGGCCCGCCTAGCCCCAGCATCCAGGCCGAAAGTAACGCGCTCACGGTGACCGGACGTGCGGCGCGCAACTCATCGGAAGCGTCCTCGCGCCGGCGAAGCGGCACGACCCGGTAGAGTTGCGAGAACTTGGGCGCAAACGGATCATAACTAATCGCGGCGATGTAGATTTCTCGCGCGAGCGGCTCCAACCGTTCCCAAATGCCGCGAAACGGCAGCGCCGATCCGGTGACCGTATAAGCTCCCTCCGGCGTAACGTAGAGCGTGGCGCCGCGGCGGACAGCATCTTCAAAACCCTCTAGGTCCTCCGCAACACCGCGCCGCATGAGGTCGAGCTGCTCCTTGCCGTAGACAGCTTGCAGCTCGGTAATGCGGACGTACGCGTCTTGCGCGGTTTGGAAATACTGCGCCCGGAACAGGTCGCTCGTTTTTAAGCCGCGCAGCCCATAGCGCTCGACCACCGAGTCCTTGAAGATCTCCTCGAGCCGGATGCGTCCGTGAATTCGTTCGACGCTCCATGCCCAGCGGCCGATCGATCGCGACTGCAGTTCGTTCTCAATCGGCAGCAGGCCGATGGCCAGGAAAAACCAGTTCATATTGAGATTGCGCAACACGCGCCACATCGACGGGAAGCGCACGGCCATAAAGCCGGGCTCGAAGAGAACCCTCGCCGTCGCCGCCAGCAGCGGCGAGCGCCCGCCGGACGTTAAAAATCCCAGCGCGGTAAAGGGCATCAGATCGAGTTCGTTCTGATGATTGGAGATCACGAGCGCCGATCCGAGCCGCTTCGGCAATCTTCCCCACATGCGAATTCGATACGTAAGATGCGTCGAGGTCCACACCGCTAGCCCAACGACAAATCGCAGCGGATAACCCCACCAAGGCAAGAGTGGGCGGCGCCCAACAGCTAGCACGGAGAGCGACCCGATCGCAAAGGTTCCCGCCGCCGTAAGAAACAGCAAACGATATCCCGGCAGCGGCGAGCTGTACAGCGAGAGCAGCCACCATCCGAACAGCGGCGCGATAACGGCCGGAAAGTTCTGCGCGATTCCCCACACGCCCAAGTCGCGAGCGACGTCGCGCATTTTCGGAACGCTGTCGATCGCCAGAGCCCAGCCGGTGGATAACACGCCGCCGAAACCGATTCCGAACAGGACCGCAAAAGCATACATCCAGCGTTCTTGCGGCAGCAGCGCAAACCCGGCTGCCGCCAGCACCATCGGAACGCCGCAAGCCGCCACGACGAATTTGCGCGAAACGCGGTCCGAAAGCCACCCTAGGTACACGGCCGAAGCTATCGAGCCCACGAGCGACGCCGCCGCGACGAGCGCCGTTCCTACTTTCGGATCGCTTGAGTGTAAGACGTCACGAAAGAAATACAGGATGAACGTCATCAGGAGCGATAGGCCGAACGCCAGAAACAAACGCGCGACAAATACGACGGTGAAATCGTGCCAGTCGCTGATGTGTGCGGGGTCTTCCCGTTCGTTTGGTGCATCCTGTTCCGGAACGGCGAAGAGCGTCAGTGCGCCCAAGCCGATCGCGACCGCAATTCCGATGAACGTCGTTTGCGGATACGTCCACGCCGCCAGCGCGATGCCGCCGATGACGCCGATAACCATCGCGACGCCGCGGACGCCCGACACGGTCCCCCACAGCGCCTTCGGAACGACGTCGGGCAGCAGCGCCTGGTACGCCGCCAAGGCTACATTCGCCCCGAACGTTGCCAGCAAAAGAAACGCTGCGAAAAGGCCGAGGCTTCGAACCTCGGCCATCATGACAAGGCAGGCGACGTCCACCGCGGCGCCGCCCAAAATGAACGCGCGGCGCGGCACGCCTTGCCGTCGGAGGCGATCCGACAATGCGCCGGCCAGCGGCGGAATCACCATTGAAACCAGCGAGACCAGCGCCGCGAGCACGGCAAACACTTTGACGTGTTCCAGCGGTGCGAAGCGCACGATCGCCGCCGGCACGGAAATCGCTATCAGCGCCGTGTCTTGAAAGTGCAGCGGAATCCAAAACGCATTGAGCAGCGCCGATTTCCGCACGCCGTACGCTGCCTTCAGCGGTGCAGCTCCGGCAAACGCGCGGCACGCAGAAGGTCGTTTATGTGCGTGAGGTTTTGGCCAAAGAGATTTGTAAGATCCGCTTCGACATCTGCCGTTTCGGCGGCATACTGCGAAGCCAGCGTCTGCTGAGGAACCGTCGGCGCGCCGTCATACTGTTCGATCGTATAGCGAAGGTACGCCAGCTGTTCGCTCAAGCGGGCCGGACGGCGGTAACCGCTCGGTTCGGGATTGCGCAGCCGGTCTTGTTGTTCCGACAAGCTTGCGTTGTATGCACCCAGCTCGCGGAGCGGTGCGCCGGCGCGAACGCGCAGCGTGGCGATCTGGCGCCGTAAGCCGTCCAATTGCGCCAGCGCTACCTCGACACGCTCTTGCGTTGAAGCGAGCTGCTGCAGCGCGTCGTACTGCCGCTGAAGATCGAGCGCGGCCACGGGATGATGCGGATCCATCTCCACCGTTACCGGCGCCGTCAATGTCTTTCCGTTTACCTCGATGCGCAAGCCGTACGATCCGGGCGGCACTTGAGGGCCACGAATTTTCATCGGGAAGAATATATAATACGGACGCGCGTCCTGCACGGTGTTGATGCCCGAAGGAGGCAGAATATGCAAATCCCACGTGAACCGGTTCATGCCGGCGTGCACCGGCACGACGAACTGATCGATCGTCCGCTGCTCGCCGTCGAGTACTTGCACGGTAACCGATGGTTTTTGCTTGCCTACCGCAGGCGGTGCGTTGGCGAGATAGAGTGAAATGAGCGCGCCGTACGGCTTGTTATCCGAAACGTACGCCCCTCGCCCGTGCTCGCGGTACGCCGAGCTCGAGATGCGCATGGCCGGCATCGGCTCGAACAGGTAGGCCCCGGAACTCATCGCTCGCGTCCAATTCTGCAGCGGCGTCACGTCGTCGAGCACGTAGAACCCTCGCCCGTGCGATCCGAGAATAAGGTCGTTGTCGCGGGGATGCACTTGCAGATCGAAGATCGGCACCCGCGGAATCCCAAGGCGCAAGTCATTCCACCCAGAGCCGCCGTCAAACGAGACGAGTACGCCCGTTTCGGTGCCGGCATACAGGACGTCGGAATTCCGGGGGTCTTCACGCACCACGTGCACGTAGCTCTCTAGACCGCGGCCGATTGCGGTCCACGTTTTGCCGTAATCGCGTGTCACGTAGGCGTAGGGCGCATAATCATTCCACTGATGGCGATCGAAGGTCACGTAGGCGACGCCGGCATTCTTTGATGAAGGCGCGATCGAAGTCACGCGCGCGGGCAGCGGCAGTCCGGCAATATTTCCGATGACGTCCTGCCAGGATGCTCCTCCGTCGCGCGTCAGCTCCAGATGTCCGTTATCGGTTCCGTACCAGATCGTTTCCGGGCTCTTGGCGTCTTCTCCAATCGTGTAGATCGTGCAGTACGTTTCGGCGTTCGTATCGTCGAACGTGATCGGCCCGCCGCTGGGGGCAAGTTGCGCCGGATCGCATCGCGTCAGATCGGGGCTGGCTTCCGACCAAGAGTTGCCCTGATCGCTCGACTTGAACAACGCGTTGCCGCCGAAATAGATGACGTCGGGATTGAAGTGCGAGATGAGCAGGGGCGCGCTCCAGTTGAAACGGTATTTGTACGTTGCCGCGCCGGTTCCAAAACCAATGATCGGCTGCGGCGAGATATAGCGGCGTTCGCCCGTTCTTAAGTCTTCGCGCGCCAAGTCGCCGAAGTGTGTGTCTTCGTATATGATGTCCGGGTCGCGCGGATCCGCCATTGCATACTGTCCATCGCCCCAATCCGAAATGTTCAGCCAGTCACCGCCCGCTACGCCGTCGCTCCGGCTAGGCAACTCGTTTGGACCACGCCACACCTCATGATCTTGCAGCCCGCCCATAACGTGGTACGGCACGTCCATGTCGTAGCCCACGCGATAGACTTGATCGAATGGAACGACGTTATCGAAGCTCCACGTCTTTCCGCCGTCGACCGAATAGTCGAAACCCAAATCGCTCCCGTTGAGCAGCCTGCGCGGATTTACCGGATCGATCCAAAGATCGTGGTTGTCGCCGCCACCGCCGGCACTCCGGAACGTTTTCCCGCCGTCGATCGAAACGCGCAATCCGCCCGCCACTGCAAAGACTCTTTGCGAATTGCCCGGATCGCAGCGGACTTGAGAAAAATAAAACGGCCGGAAGTTGATATCTTGACTGGCATTGCGTATTTGCCAATGGGCTCCGCCGTCGGTGCTGCGGTAGAGCATGCCGTTCTTGACCGGCACGAACGCGTAAACGATCCGCGGGTTGCTGTAGCAGACACTGACTCCCACGCGGTTGATCGGGCCTGCGGGCAAACCGTTGTGGAGGCTCGGGTCCGTAAGCTTCGTCCACGTCTTTCCCGCATCCACCGATTTGAAGAGCCCGCTTCCCGGCCCGCCGCTGCGCATCGTCCAGGGCTGCCGCAAGAAATCGAACGTCCCCGCAAAAACGACGTTGCCGTGCTTCGGATCGAAAGCGACGTCACTGCCCGCGGTCGTCGCGTTGACGTAGAGAACGCGCTTCCAATGCAAACCACCGTCTTCGCTGCGGTAGATGCCGCGGTCGCCTCCCGGCGCAAACTCGCGGCCAATTGCCGCCGCCAATACGATCTTGCTGTCTTGCGGATCGAACGCGATCTTCGCGATGCTGCCGCTTTGCGTGAGTCCGGTGTTGCGCCAATGCCGCGCGCCGTCGGTGGAAAGCCAGACGCCGTCGCCGTAGGCGGCCGTGTTGCGCGGAAAACCTTCGCCGGTGCCGATCAGAATGCGCTGCCGGTCGCGCGGATCGATTGCGATCGCGCCCACCGCCGCCGTATCTCCCGCTTCAAAAACCGATGCGAACGAGAGTCCGCCGTTTTGCGACTTCCATAAGCCGCCCGAAGAGTGCGCCAGATAAACGACTGTGGGATCTCCGGGAATGCCGGCGACCGCGTCGAGCCGCCCGCCCATCACGGCCGGGCCGAGCCAACGGTAGGCCAAGTCCCCAAACTGCGAGCCGGCAGCTCGCGCGCCTGCAAGGGCGCACGCAAAAAAAAGTACTGCGAGAAGGCCGGCTTTCACCCGTCTAGCTCGCGGGTCGAGCTTCTATCCAGCGTTCGGCCCAGTGCGCGATTTCGTCCAGCGCCGGCCCCAGGTCGCGGCCACAATCCGTTAATTCGTAGACGACGCGAACCGGCGCCTCGGGCTTGACCTCACGCCGCACCACCTTCTCAGCCTCAAGTTCGCGCAGCCGCTCGGTCAGCAAGCGGTCGGAAATGCCCGGAATGCCCGCCAGCAGCTCGTTGAACCGCCGCGGCCCTCCCATGAGGGTGCGGACGATGGCCCCGGTCCAGCGCTTGCCCACCAGCTCTACAGCCCGGTGGTAGCGTGGGCATAATGATGCTGCTTCTATTGACATCTTCGAGCTGCTCCCTTACTATTTTAGCATACGGCTATATAAAGTAGGTAGCCATAGATAGGTAGGTTTTTCTGTGAGTGAAGCACTTCTGATTGCGCGCCTGATCCTGGGGCTCGGGCTGGCGGCGCACGGCGCCCAAAAACTGTTCGGCTGGTTCGGCGGGCCCGGTCCCAAGGGGATGGCGGGCTTCATGGCCGGCATGAACCTGCGCCCGCCCATGCTCTTCGGACTGGCTGCGGGCTTGGGCGAGTTCGGCGGCGGCCTGCTTATCGCGCTCGGCTTCCTGGGCGGAATCGGGCCCGGATTGCTCGTGGTCGTCATGCTGACTGCCATTCTAACTGTCCACTGGGGCAAGGGATTCTTCGTTGCCGGCAACGGCTGGGAGTTGCCCGGCACGTACATCGCCGGAGCTCTTGCCATCGACTTTGCCGGCTTCGGCGTTTATTCGATCGACAAAGTTTTGGGCTGGAGCATCTTAGGAACGGACGCAGACCGCTGGATCATCCTGGGCGTCGCGGTCGTGATCGCGCTGCTCAATTCGAGCATGCGATTTCTGCCGCGTCCCGCTAGCGCGCCAGCAGCCAAGTAACGATCGCGCGGACGGCGGCCCGATCCAATTCGTGCCGCTGTCCGTATTGCGGACCACTTCGAAGTTCTTCATCTGAAAGCCGCAGCAAGAAATGATCGTCGCCGGCAAACCGTTTGACGGTGACGTCCCGGTGCGCCGTTTGCGCCGCGGCTACCAGCCCGTCGAAATCCGCAGCCGGAGTCTGCGTGTCGGAGAATCCGCGCATCAACAACAGCGGCTGACGGACAGACGCGATCTCCCGGCGCGGATCGACGCCTTCGTAACTCTGAAAGTACGGCATCGTCAGTAATAGCGAATCGCGCTGTTTGACCAGCGGGTTGGCGTTCGCATCTTGTTCGGCCATCGCTTGTGCGTAAGGAACGCTGAGCGGTCCGATCAACACGAGGCCACGCACCGGCGCGCCTTCTAGTGCGGCCGCAATCGCCGTTTCGCCGCCTTCACTCAAACCAATCACGAAGATCCGCGACGCATCGATCGCCGGATCTTCCGCTGCTGCTCGTACCGCCGCTGCCGCGTCGTCGATGAAATTCTGACGCCGCACGCGTTCGGCTTGCGTCTTGGTCGTACTCTGACCATTGCCGCGATTATCGTAACGCAGCACCGCAAAACCCGCGTCGTTGAGCGCGCCGGCGTAAAGATCGAAAACCGGCGTGACGCCGACCGGTTGTGTTCGATCCACCGGACCGTTGCTTCCCACGAGAACGACCACGGGCACTTTTCCATTCGGCGATTGCGGATAGGAAAGCGTCGCCGCGATGGTGCTACCGTCGGCTGACGTGAACGTCAGTCCGAGCAGCAGCGTTAAGGCGTGCAGCATCGGACCGGCAGCGGCGTGCGCCGCGGTGCGGGTTTACCGCTCACTTGCGGCCTCGGCGTCGCGACCGGCGATGGCGTAAACACGATCGAAGGCGGCGCCGTAGGCACGGCGGGATTGAACGGCGTCGGCGTGACGACGGCGATTTTCGCAGTATCGATCTCCAGCCGGCGCGACTGCGGATCGTAGGAGACGCGCACGCCCAAACTGCGCAGAAGCGGGGCGATCTCGACGTAGGTTTGCGCCCATTGCGCCGGCGCGGTATTCGCCGCCATAGGCAGCTGCGCGAACCGATCGCCGCGCGTCACGATCAGCTGCGAGCCGCTGTATCCGATGCTTGCGGCCACCGCCGTTACATAGGGCTCCAGCGGCGCGACGACGTGCCCGCGCACGAGGTATGCAGGAGCATACGAATGCACGATCGCGCCGTTGAGCACCACGACGAGCGCCGGCGTCAAAAGTGGGAATATCATCGCCGAACCGCGATACTATCGCAGGACCATATGCGACTCATCTTGGCGTTCCGCGAGGCCGGCATGCGGTTCTCCCGCGACGGCTGCGCCTTCTTGTCACAAGCCATTGCGTTCAATGCGCTGTTTGCGATCTTCCCGCTTTTCGTCCTGATCTTGACCGGCGCGTCGCTGATCTATCCCAATGCGGACCAGCAGATCCTCGCCTTCATCGACGAATTCGCTCCCGCGCTCCATCAAACCGTCGCGAACAACCTTCAGACCTACGTCTACGGCCGCGGCATTTCGAGCATCATCGCCTTCGCGGTGGTCATCTGGGCCGGCAAGAATCTGTTCATGGGCCTCGCCTATGCGCTCAATCGCGCGCTGGCCGTCCCAAAAAGCCGTCCGCTCATTCACGATATCGCGCTTTCGCTCATCATGCTGCCGCTCATCGGCATCGTGATGGTCGTTGCGATGGGACTGCCGATTCTCGTATCGCTCTTCGTGGTGTACGCGCATTTTTCCAATCCGCAGAACGTCTCCGAAGTGCTGGCGTACGCGCTCTCGATGCTGCTGATTTTTCTGGTGGTCGTTGTACTGTACACGTTTCTGCCCAACCGTCCGGTGCGCTGGTATTTCGGCATCCCGGGCGCGACCTTTGCGGCCCTGATGTGGCCGGCGGCGCAATTCGCATTCGCGTTTTATACCGTACACGTCGATTTCACGCATATTTACGGCGCTCTCTCCGCACCGCTCGTGCTGCTCTTGTGGTTTTATCTGCTGGGTGCCATTTTTTTCTTCGGCGCCGAATTGAGTGCCGCTTGGGCGCATGAAAAGGGAAGCGAGACGGTCGCGCCTCTCGTGGACCCCGTTCGCCGCGACGAACAGGACGTGGTGGAAGCGGAATGCGAGGGCGCTTCGTGACCGGCGAGGAAACGAAAAGCCCGGCCCTGCCGTTTCCAGCGGGGTCGTCGCTGCATCAGCTTCCACTAGAAAGGGTTTCGTGCGCCGAGTCTTCGCGGCACTTCTTCTCGTATCGACGTTCGCACTGATCGCCGCGGCGCCGCCGCCGGCGCCCAAAGCAACGCCGACACCCACGCCGTTGCCGGCCGCTGTGCCGACCGCACTGCCCAAGCTGCCGCTCGTCGTCGTCTATCCTTTCGATTTCAGTAGCGACATGCGCGCCGATACCGGCGTGCGGACCGCTCAACTCTACATTAACCAAATGAATGCAGCGGGCGGCGTCGACGCATTGCAAGGACCGGCGACCGTTAAGCGCGCCAGCTACCTCGACTATGCACGCTCCCTGGCCGCGGCCTACTATGTCTCCGGCTACATGACGTCGCTGGGCAGCGGAGTTTCGCTGGTGGAACAAGTCGTCGACACTTCGACCGGAACGATTATTCTCGGCGCAACCGCGCAAATACAAAATTTTGAAGACGCGACCTCGCAAGCGATCAGCATTCGCGACGGCATCGTCGCTCGCGAGCAGAGCAAAGCGCAAGCCTTTGAGGAATCCTCCGCGCAGGCAACGCCCGCGCCGCTGGCGAGCAATCAAGCCAATATCGGCGGCGGCATCGCGGGACTCTTCAGACGTCACGGCCGGCAAACCCCGGATCCGCATCCATCGGTCATCGTGAAGCCGGCCAAGGGAATTTTTGTCGTCCGCGTGGGCGGCAATCCGAACGCGACGCTCTTGAACGACGCCACGAGCGCACTCTACAATGCGCTCAATCAGCGATATGTTGTGCGCAACACGAACTCCGGGGGCGACGCTGCGAAGCTCGCCAACACGATTTGCGGCGCCGATCGCAACAACACGGTCGCCACCGGCACGCTCTCGTCTACGTCGGTGCGGCGCGGCTTTTTCAGCCGCACGCAATACACTTTCACACTCGACGTCTACACGTGCTTTGGAGCAAAACTTGCCGAAACGGCCGCCGACGGAGACTCGGTGCAAAGCGCCGTTTCCGCCGCCGTCGCCGCGTACGCCGCGGACCACCCGCAAAACAGCTAGCCTACTCGAGCAGCCCTTCGGGCAGTTCGGCGTCGATGCGCTTGTTCGCAACGTCGATTTCTTTTACGAACTCCTCAATCAACGGAATCATCCGGCCGCGCACCACGAGCATGTCCGACGCGGGATAATGTTCTACGCCCTCCACGGTTCCGATGAGTGCGTTCCGATCGTAGACTTTGCAGCCCGTCAAGTCGGCGTCCAGAAATTCGTTGGGCTGCAAACTGATCCGGTCGCGCGGCGCATAGAGCGATGCGCCCTTAAGAGCCTCGGCTTCTTCGACCGAATCGAAATGCTCGAATCGAACGAGCAGGCGCCCTTGGTGCTCTCTGACCGATTGCAGCAACAGCATACGGCTGCCGCCGTCCACCAAATCTGCGCGCAACTTTTCACCCGCTGAAAAAACCATGCGACCCGCGTTGGTCGGGTCGCATTTTAATTCACCACGAACGCCGAAGACGCCGGCGATACGGCCTACGGGAAGCTCGTCACTCATCCTCGGGCGTGTCGTCGTAGAACTCGTCCGTATCGAGGATCTCGACTTGGATGCGGCCTTCCGCAGTTGCCCGGACGATCGTACGAAGTGCCTGCGCAACGCGTCCGCCGCGTCCGATCACTTTTCCGATATCCTCGGGATCGACGGCCAGCTCGATCAGCGCTTGCTCGCCGTTCTCCGCCGGATAGCTTTCGATCTTCACGACGTCCGTTTTTTCGACCAATTTCTTGGCGAGGAATTCCAACAATTCGCCGGCGCGTTTTTGCGCAGCGGCCGGATCTTCGGGAGCGCCGCGCCGCGGGGGCGGGCGCCGGAACGTTCTCGGGCCGCCGGTGCTGCCGCTGCCGACAGACGATCTGCGGCGCGGCGGACCTTCGTCTTCGGGCTCGACGTCGTCGATGATCGTTTCGTTCGAAGCGATGCGGCGGCCGCCCAGTGTAGAACGCCGTTCAGCTTCCTCTTCGTCGCTGAATAAACCGAATTCGTCGTCGAATGCGCTCATCGGCCTTCGCTGACAGCCTTTTCGATGATGCCTTTTTCGGTGAACAGACGCCGCACGGTATCCGAGGGCTGGGCGCCCTTGGCGAGCCATGCCTTCGCCTTTTCTTCGTTGACGACGATCGTGCGCGGCTCGGTTCGCGGGTTGTAATGCCCGAGAATCTCGATGAAACGGCCGTCGCGCGGCGCGCGCTGATCCGCCACAACGAAGCGGTACGTCGGTTGTTTCTTGGCGCCCATGCGCCTAAGTCTAATCTTAACCACTAGAATTACTCCGTAACTTCCTGAGCTTGTTCCCAAACCCCATTTGCTTCATCATTTTGCGCGATTCGTCAAAGCGCTTGACCAGGCGGTTGACATCGGCGACCTGCGTACCACTGCCCGCTGCGATACGTTTGCGGCGCGAACCGTTGAGCAGCGCGGGGTCCCGCCGTTCGCGCGCGGTCATCGAACAGATTATCGCTTCGATCTGCTTGACGTCCCGCTCGGGGATTTCGAAGTCTTTGGGCAGCGCGCGCGACAGACCGGGAATCATTTTGAGGATTTCCCCCATCGATCCCATTCGGCGGATCTGCCGCATCTGTTCGAGGAAATCGTCGAGCGTGAACTGCTGCTTGAGCAGTTTTTGCTCGATCGCCTTGGCCTGATCTTCGCTGTAAACGCTCTGCGTCCGCTCGATGAGCGTCAGCACGTCGCCCATGCCGAGGATTCGCGAGGCGAGCCTGTCCGGATGGAAAGGCTCGAGCGCCGAAAGTTTTTCGCCTATGCCGGCAAATTTGATCGGGGCGCCCGTGACAGTATACATGGAAAGCGCCGCGCCGCCGCGCGCGTCGCCATCGAGTTTGGTGAGTATCACGCCTGTAATGCCGAGCCGGTCGTGGAAGCCCTTGGCGACGCTGGTGGCCTCCTGGCCGGTCATTGCGTCGGCGACCAGCAAAATCTCGGCCGGGGCAACGGCCGACTTGATCGCGGCCAGCTCGTCCATCAGGGTTTCGTCGATCTGCAGCCGCCCGGCGGTGTCCAGAATGACCGTCGAGAGGCCGAGACGGCGCGCTTCGATGACGGATTCGCGCGCGATGTCGACGGGATTGGCCGCGCCCTTTTCAAAAACGGGGATATCGATCTGCTTGCCGATCGTTTGCAGCTGCGCGATCGCCGCCGGACGATAGACGTCGGCCGCCACCAGCAGCGAGCGCCGTCCCTGGTCTTTCAGGCGCAGCGCGAGTTTGCCGGCCTGCGTCGTCTTGCCCGAACCTTGCAATCCGACGAGCATGATGACCGACGGCGGTGGATCGGAAAACCGCAGGCGCGATTCCGGCGATCCCGCCGGCGGGCCGAGCAAGTCGATGAGTTCGGCGTGCACGATCTTGACGATCGTTTGCGCCGGCGAAAGCGACGCCAGCACGTCCGCACCGACGGCTTTTTCCCTAACGCGTGTAACGAAAGTTTTGGCGACGGCGAGCGAAACGTCGGCCTCAAGCAAAGCGATGCGCACTTCGCGCATCACTTCGTTGACATCACCTTCGCTGAGCCGGCCGCGGCCGCTCAGCCGGGAAAAGATCGCGCCTAAGCGATCGGAGAGCGTTTCAAACAAAGGTCACTCTTTGGTGCTGGTCTCCTCGATGCGTTTGACGGCGTCGCCGACGGTCTTGATCTTCTCAGCTTCTTCGTCGGGAATGTCGATGTTGAACTCCGTCTCGAAGGCCATCACCAGTTCAACTTGATCGAGTGAATCCGCACCGAGGTCGTCGGTAATCGATGCTTCGGGCGTTACTTCAGATTCGTCGACACCGAGCTGCTCGACGATGATCTTCTTGACTTTATCGAACGTGGACATATGTCTCCTACATTACAACTCCGCCGTCGACCACGAGCGTCTGGCCCGTTACGTAGGCGGCGGCATCCGAGCAAAGAAAGCGCACTACTCCGCTGACATCTTCCGGTCTTCCGGCGCGCCCGAGCGCCGTCTGTTTCAATAAATATTCCCTGGCGGCGTCCGGCATTTTTTCGGTCATCGACGTTTCGATCAAGCCGGGCGCGACGGCGTTGACTCTTATGTTCCTCGAACCCAATTCCTTTGCTAGGGACTTGGTAAGCCCGAGCAGACCCGCCTTCGAGGCTGCATAGACCGCTTGACCCGCGTTGCCCGTCAACCCCACGATGCTCGAAACGAGCACGATCGAGCCGCCGTGCTGCTTCATCATCGGCTTCGCGGCGGCGGCGCAAAGGAAGAACGCCGACTTCAGGTTGACCGAAAGCAGCTGATCGAGAACGTCGCTTTTGAGCCGCAAGATCAGCCCGTCTCGCGATTGGCCCGCATTGCCGATCGCGAAGTCGAGGCGGCCGAACTTCTCGACGGTTTTCGCAACAAACGAATCGACCGTGGCGCGATCAGCAACGTCGCCGGTCATCACGACGACCTCTACGCCTGCCCAAGCTTTGCGGCATTCCGAAGCCGTTGCCTCGAGCGCCGCGTGATCTCGGCCCGCCAACGCGACCGACGCGCCGTGCTTGGCGAGGTCCACCGCAATCGCGCGGCCGATGCCGCGGCTCGCGCCCGTTATCAGCGCCGTCTTGCCTTCGAACGTCACGCGTGCACGCTCAATTTTTCGCGGAGCTTTTCGACGCCGGCAAAATCGGTGACGTTCAGCACTTCGGGTGCATTGGGCAAACGCCGCATCAACGGTCCGAGCACCGGCGACGCGCCGAATTCAACGATGAGATCCAGATCGTAGGTCAACAGCGCCTGCGCCGTCTCGTGCCAACGCACTTCCTGCGTGACCGAGCGGATCAGATTGCTCTTGATCGTTTGCACGTCGCGGTACGGCTTCGCGTCTACGTTTGAAACGACATCGAACGCCGGCACTGCGAAATGCGCTCCGTTGACGGCCGGCGCGAATCTTTCCGCCGCCGGCTCCATCAAGCGGCTGTGCCACGCGCCGGAAACGTTGAGGGGAACGACTCTTTTCGCCCCCTGCTCCAGCATCGCGTCAGCAGCAGCCTGCACGGCGGCCGCGTCGCCGCTGATCACGATCTGCGCCGGCGAATTGAAGTTGGCCAATTGTACGCGTCCTCCGGTTTCTGTTTGCACGCGCGAGACGACATCGCGGATCCGGTCGGCGTCCAATCCTAATACGGCGGTCATTCCGCCCGGCGCGAGCTCCGCGGCATGCTGCATCGCCTTGCCGCGCGCGTCGACGAGACGGAGCGCATCTTCAAAACTGAGCGAACCGGAAATCGTCAAGCTGCAGAATTCGCCGAACGAATGGCCGGCACTCACCACAGGCTTAAGGGCTTCGCCGGCGGCATAATACAGCGCGAGGTTCGTCACGAAGATCGCGGGCTGGCTGAATTGCGTTTCCCGGAGCTTCGCTTCGGGTCCGCGTGTTTGCAACTCGAGCAAATCGTAACCGAGCGTCTGTGCGGCGTGCTCGAAAAGATCCCGGGCGGCCGGTGACCTCTCCGCGACGCCGGCGCCCATGCCAACGACCTGCGAGCCCTGGCCGGGAAAAATCGCCGCGAACTTCACGCCCATCGCCACGCGACGGCTCCCCAGGACAGGCCGCCGCCAAACCCTACGAAGACAATGATATCTCCGGCTTTAATTCTGCCCGCGCGCAGCGCTTCGGAAAGCGCTATGGGAATCGAAGCAGCCGACGTGTTGCCGTATTCTTCAATGTTCACGATGACTTTATCATCGGGCATGTCCAAGTATTTTGCGGCCGCGTCGATGATGCGTCTGTTCGCTTGATGGGGTATCAGCCAATCCACGTCGCTCTTTTGCAGGCCGGCATTGCGCAGTGCGATGTCGGTTGACTCGATCATTTTGGTCACCGCGAACTTGAATATCTCGCGACCTTCCATGCGGAGGTACTGTTCGCCGGCCTGCAAGGATTCCGCCGTGAACGGCCGGCGCGAACCGCCCCCGAGCAGGCAGAGCATTTCCGGACGCCGCCCGTCCGCGCCCAACTCGCTGGAAAGAAACGAATTCTCCGCCGACGCTTCCAAGACGACCGCGCCGGCGCCGTCGCCGAAAAGGATCGCGGTACTGCGGTCGGTGCGATCGACGATCTTGCTCAGCGTTTCGGCACCGATCAGCATGATCCGCGAATAGATGCCCGACTGGATCAAGCCCGAGGCCATCGTGAGCCCATAGATAAAACCGCTGCATGCGATCTCCATGTCGAATGCAGGTTTACCAGTCGCTCCCAACTGCGCCGCCAGGATGCATGCCGTTGCCGGAAAGGCGTAATCGGGAGTCGATGTGGCGACGATGAAACAGTCGATGTCGGATGGCGCGATCTTGCCGTTCCTTAAGGCGTCGCGCGCGGCAGCGATACAGAGATCGCTGGTGGCTTCCTCCGGCGCGGCGATATGCCGGCGTTTCATCCCGGTGCGCGTGGTAATCCACTCGTCGGACGTATCCAGCGTCTTTTCGAGGTCTTCGTTCGTCAGAATAGCGGCCGGCGCGTAATGGCCAACCGCGCTGATCTTGACGCCGTTCAAAGGTGGCGCCTAGGTCTGCTTCTGCCGGCGATCATCCTTTATCTCGACCACTTGTCGTCCGGCATACGTGCCGCACTTTTCGCACACAAAGTGCGGGCGCTTGGCCGCGTGGCACTGCGGACACTCTTCGGTCGTCACCCGGTTGAGCTTCCAATTAGCGGCGCGCCGGCTGCGCGTCTTGCTGCGGGGGGTCTTCCATTTTAAGTTAGCCACTCGTCTCTCCGTTACACTCGCACTCTTTGCTGTTTCTGTTCTCTCCGCAGCGCGGACAGATGCCTTTACAATCCTCTTTGCACAGCAGCCCGATCGGTATCGCGCTGTAAATCAGTTGCGCGGCCAGGTCGGCGACGTCCAGGCGGCCTGCCGTCAGAACGTTGCTTTCCTCGAACGGACCATTTTGCAGACTCGCGCCCGCTTCGACCTGCTCGTCGACTCTCACGTGCATGTCCTCGGCCACTGCGCCTAAGCACCGGGCACACTCGGTGCGTAGGGGCACGTCGATCGTGCCCTTGATCTCCAGCAGCTCGCCGGCCCCTTGGAGCTCGAGATGGACCGCGGCCGCTTCGGGAAACACGACCCCCTCGAACGGGGCCACCGGAACGCGGTCGTCCACCACGAGACCCCGGCGGTTGCCCGCCAGCAGTCCACTGACGTCTATCTTGTGCGCAGAGCCCATAACATAGAGGAAGGCCCCGGCGGGGGCCCTCCAAACTCGACCCATTGTAGACCCGCCCCAGGGCCTTGTCAAACGCGTTGGTCGGCGGGGTATGATATACTTGACAAACTGACCCCTTTCTGCCATACTTGTGGCATGGCGAAGCAACCGATTCCCAAGACTATGATCGCGGCGGTCAAGCAGTTTGCGGACCCGCAGGTCGCCCATGACTTTTTCGTCCAAATGCGCTGGCCGCACGGCGTGGCTTGCCCGCGCATGGGTTGCGGATCGGCGGACGTTACCTATCTTGCCACGTACCGCCGTTGGAACTGCAAGGAGTGCAAGCGGCAGTTCACGGCTAAGGTCGGAACGATCTTTGAAGATTCTCCGATTGGCCTCGACAAGTGGCTCCCCGCGTTTTGGCTGATCGCCAGCAACCGTAACGGAATCTCGTCGCACGAACTTGGACGGGCGCTTGAGATCACGCAAAAGACGGCGTGGTTTATGCTGCACCGTATCCGTGAAGCGATGAAGAACGAGAACCTTGACCCGCTGACCGGGACCATCGAGGTTGACGAAGCCTACATTGGCGGTAAGTGGGAGAACAAGCCGAAGGCCGTCCGTCGTGCGGCGGGATGGTACGGTAAGGCAGAACACTACAAGTCCAAAACGACGGTCTTCGGAATGGTCCAGCGCGGCGGTCGAGTTCGCGCCTGGAAAGTTCCTGATGCGACGAAGAAAACGCTCCTGCCGAAGCTGCGCGATAGCATCCACTATGACGCTACGGTGTACTCCGATTCGGCCACGGCATATACCCATATAGACGAGTATTTCTTGCAACATTCGACCGTGAATCATTCGATGGAAGAGTACGTTCGCGGGAACGTACATACGAATAATATCGAGTGCTTCTGGGCCGTGCTGAAGCGCACCATCGGCGGAACGTACACGCACGTTAATCCTCGTCACCTTGACCGCTATCTTGCGGAACAAGTCTTTCGCTTTGACGAGCGAGAGAATACCGATGGACCGCGCTTTGCCAAAGCGACAAAGCAGGCAGACGGGAAGCGTCTTACTTACAAAGCATTGATCGCTAAGTCATAGTGCCCCGTCCCTGGAAGAGCAATAACAAGAATAGCATTAGCGGCGGCTCCAGGGCGATTCTAAATAGCCCTGTTTGCGCGGCGCTTTTAGGGGCGGTTGTTGCGGAATGGTCAGGAGCCGAATCGCAGCTTGGGATTATTTACTCTGAACTGATCGTAGGAACGACAATGGCTGGAGTTCCGATTGCTGCTGGTGCCTGGTCCGCGATGGAAACCTTTGATATGATTTCAAACTTTGATCAGAAGCGGAAGATGCTCGTCAAGGCAGCCGAACGCAGAGGCTTAGAGGCTAGCATTGTTGAGGATTTAGACAAACTCCTAAAGGCGCTTCAAAAGGCCGGTAAGTCCAGAATCGCAGCTGCTCATGGGCGATGGGGAGTAGATCAAACCGCCTACCCGGAGAGTTTGATATGGACGCCCACGGCTGGCGGCGTCGGAGAAGCGATGGTATATGACGCCTCGGACTTCGAAGCAGACATAAATCGAATCGCCCAAAGGTCCGGAGAGCTAATGGCGTTTTGGCGGGTGACACTCCATCCAAAGCTCGAAGTCGCGACGAAGTGGTATATCAAGCACCTGCGATCCATGAAGGATTTCGAGGACCCCGCCTAACGCTTCTTCGCACTCACCACGACCCCGCTCATATCGAGGATCGTCGGTAAAGTAAAACCGCAGAAACTCTATCGCTTTTTCGTGGGGCGCTTGCGCTTCGCTGTCTTGCTCTTCGTTCGCTTGGCCTTCGGCGGTTTGGGCTTGATGTGCGCGACCGCCGACTTTGGGACGCGCGCGATCTTGCCGACCAGCTTTCCGAACTCGGCCAGCGGAATCAGAGGCTCTAGCGGCTTCTTGGCGGACATTATCCGTATTGTAACACGCTTCGCCGGGAGGCTCTGATGGACGGGATTGATCCTGAGAAACTGCGTCAAATGGGGGAACAGGCGCTTCGAAATCTTCTAGATACTCAGCGCGCCTACATACAAGAGCTGCTAGATAACGACGACGCGTTCGCTCCTGAGCAGCTTGCGAAAACGCGCGAGCAGCTTCGAATCTCGATTGCAGCCCTACACGAGCTTGGGGTTGAAGCGATTCGAAAATAGCCTCGTATTCGTCGGCCATGATCGCCGCGTGAAGCGCCTGCTCCCATCGCCGGGCTGATCCATAGTTTGCCATCTATATCAGACCCGGTCGGCGGTATAGACCTGCGTAATGATCGAATCATCCAACCCCGCCGTCCGCGACCTGGCCCGCCACGGCGTGGCCTACGCCCCTGAGATCGTCCGGGCGGCCGGCAAGCACGGGGTCAATGCCCAACTGCTGGCGGCCGTCGCCGCTCAAGAGACCGGCGGCCCCGGCTCAAATGCCGGGAGCAATATCGTGGGTGACGGCGGACACGGGCACGGCCTCTTCCAGATAGACGATCGCTGGCACGCTTTCGCGCGCAACCCTGCCGCCATGGATCCACAGGCGAACGCCGACTACGCAGCCGGGATGATCTCCGGACTGCTCCGGCGCTACGGCGGCAACGTTCACAAGGCGCTTTCCGCATATAATGCCGGCGATCCGAATGCGACCGGGACGATCACGCCGTGGCAAGACGGCCGGAAGCTCGGATATGCGGACTCCGTCATGCGACACTATGCCCAGCTCGGCGGAGCGCCCCAAGATTTTACCGCCGAAAGCGCCACCGAGCAGCAAAACGTGAACCAGCTCGCGACGTTTGCATCGCTGATGCCGCCGCCCGCGCCGCAGGCCGCAAACGCGCACTCATTCCGGCAGCTCGCCGGCAGCGACAACGCTCATCCGGAATCGATCGTCGACGACAGCGATGACGATTCATCTCAAAGTGAAGGTGTAACATGAGCTTCAATCTGATAGGCGGACTGCTGAACGCCGGCTTGGGCTTGATCGAAAGCGGCGGAAATCCGCTGGCCGCGATCGGCATGGGTTTGACAGGTGCCACGGGAGGCGCCACCGCCGGGAACGTTGCGGGCGCAGCCGGCAATGCCGGTCTCGGCGCGCTCAACGCGCAAGACGAGGCCTTCCAGCTCGCCATGTACGGCGAACAGATCCGTCATCAAGAAACGATGCAAGCGCAGTCCCAAGCATTCGATGAAATGATGGACGAAAAATCAGAATCCATGCGCGAGGTGAATACGCCGCGTGACGTGCAAATGACTCAGCGCAAAGCCGACAACCAAATCACCAAGAAGTTCATCGAGTCGATCACCGAGTGACCGAACCCGTTCGGCAAACCCCGCCTCGTTACGTCACGGCCCGCGGCTCCGCCAAGGCGGCCGCGGGCGCGGATCCGCAATCCGACGATGCCGTGGAAGCGGAGCGGGTAGCGTTCGATCTCCGCTTGGCCGAGCGCGCAGAACTTCTTCGTGAATCCAACGCCATGCGCGACATGATGCTGGCGCAACTCAAAGCCGACGACGAGGCTTTGAAAAAGTACATCGCGCTGATATAATGGCCCCTGCCCCGGGCCATTAGCTCAGTTGGTTAGAGCGCATGCTTGATAAGCATGAGGTCCCTGGTTCGAGACCAGGATGGCCCACCAGCGCTCCTACGCCGGGCTCTGTGATTGACCCGGCGCCGAAACAATCGTCAGCACACGCGTCAGACCGGAGATTTCAAACGATCGGCGCAAGCCCGGCCCGACGATGACGACGATATTTACGGGGTCGCCCCCTGCGGATGCAAAACTCCGGCGGTAACGCATCAGCAGGCTGAGAATAGTCGAGTCGATCGACGTAGCTGCGGAACAATCGATGATCACCCGATCCACGGCACCCGGTTCCGGCAATTGACTTTCGATCTCGGCGCGGCGGTAGATGTCGAGATCGCCTTCCAAGCGCAGGGTCGCCGTCTGCTCGTCTTCGCGCACCCCAAAGCGTAGCGCGAAAAACGTGGGCGCTCCTCTTGCCAGGTTGCTTTCGAGTGACTGTTATGGGCCCGGTTCGAAATAGTTTGACGGGAGTCTATTCGGAAACGTAAACCCCGACAGCGTATACTCGCCAAAATAATTCGCGTACTGGGAGTATTCGCGCTGGCGCAACTGCCAAACGACGTGATTCACAACCAGGAACGGACCCGCGTAGCCGAGTTCGACTTGAAAATCCGCCAATGGCGGTGCCTGATTAGCATCGACGAAATTTATGTATCCGCTCACAATCAATTTCCACACATCTTGGGAAGCGACGTCGATCCAGATCGCTTTGATCGCGGGCTTGTTCTGCGCTAAGTTCCCGAAGACCAAACGGTAGCTGCGGTGCCCTTTGTATTCCTCGATATCCGCCACGTTGCACGTTATGTTGCCCAAGACGTGGACGCTCGTTATGACCGGCAGATCGCGCGCGCCCTCCAAGGGAAGCCAGAGTGAACGGGCCTTCCCGTATGGCCCGAGCTCCGGCGGCCCCGGCTCCGCATGGTGCGTATAGATCGGAAGATAGTCGAAACGCTGGTCGAGTACGCGCGCCGTCCCGTCGTCGCGATAGTCGACGTGCGCCAAGCTGTAGAGAATGGGCAGATCATCCCCGGTAACCGAGATCCGTTCCTCGTAACTGATGTACGCCGGGTGTGCACCCTGTGCGTTGTGCCGCAGCGCGCCGTCAAAAATATCCCAGCACTGCTGACTGGAAAAGGCGGCCGCGAGCACCATTGCCGGAAACATCGCTTGAGACTCCTACGTTTGATTATCGCACCGCGAGCAAGACCTGTTAAGGGGCGGGCCGAAAAATCTGCGGCGCCTGGGGATGTAGCTCAGCTGGTAGAGCGCCTGCTTTGCAAGCAGGATGTCAGGGGTTCGAGTCCCCTCATCTCCAAAGTCCCGGGTCTGGGGGCATAGCTCAGTTGGTAGAGCACTTGCATGGCATGCAAGGGGTCAGGAGTTCAAGTCTCCTTGCCTCCACCAGATTTTAGGCGGCAGCGTCCTTTAGTCCCAAGATTTTCTGTCCTTCGATTGCCACGTGTTCTTCGATCGTTCGGTCGACGAGGGCGCGTGCAGATTCCGTCTCGGCCCGGGCGAGCAGCTGCGCAAACTCCCACGAATCCTGCCGGGCACGCTTAAAGTCGCGCGCCATGCCCGCGTCGGCGAGACCGCCGAACCATCGTTGCGTGAACGAGAGTTCCGCTCCGTACGCATCGGCGATGCGCCGCCGGACAAGCGGCATGTTTAAGCGCAGCACATCATCGATTCGAACGTAATCTTCATAACAATCGGTGGAGTCCACGTCGATCCCGGCGGCTATGACCGCGTACGGCAGATCACGCTTCATGTGTGCGTTGATGCCGAGCATCAGGCATTGGAACACGCCGCTTCTCTCATCGCATGCGTCGAACGATTGTTGCCAGGCAATCGGAACGCTCGAATGATTCCCTGCAACGCGATCCGCAAGAGCGCGGCGGTATTCGTTTGCAAACGCGATGACGTACCGAGTCATTGCCGCGCAGTCCCCAAAAACGCCTTGCTCAATCCATTGCGCGATCGTACCGGTGGTTGCGACATACGCCATCACAAACAGCCCGCGCAGATCTCGCGTACTGCGGAACTGGCGGTCCAGCGCGGCCAATCCAGCAGCGACATCGCCGATCGAATGAAATGGCGGCGGCACTTTGAGTGCCTTCCGGCATGTCAGTATGTGCAAATACTCGCCCTGCTAAAGAGCGCGAGCGGCCAAAGGCCCCTCGCTTGCTTCGAGCGCTATTGGGCGGCGCCGGGCTCCTTGCCTTCAGCGCTTGCATAAGCGTATACTTTTCGTCGCGGAGCACGCTGGATGGCCGCGCCGCGAGGCGAGGAAAGTCCGGGCTTCACCAGGGCAAGGTGCAGGATAACGTCCTGTCGGGGCAACTCGAAGGAAAGTGCCACAGAAACATACCGCCGCAAGGTAAGGTTGAAATCGTGAGGTAAGAGCTCACGGAGTTGCGCGGTGACGCGCGCTCGGGCAAACCCCACCTGAAGCAAGACGCTCGTCCCCCTCACCGGGGCGGATGCCCTCCGATGAGCATGAGTCGCAACGAGGCGCGCGGTAACGCGCGTCCCAGAGAGATGGCCGTCATCTACAGAATCCGGCTTACAGGCGTGCTCCGCAACTAAACGGGGGCCGGACCGCGTTGTAGCAAAAGAATATGACAATGACCCAACAGCAATTTACTCCGGAAATGACCGTCGACGACGCCTTCAAAATGCATGCCGGCGCGCGCCGCGTTTTTGCGAAATTCCATTTAGGCGGCTGCTCGAATTGCGCGATTAGCGAAACGCATACGATCGGCGCGATTAGCGAAGACTACGGCATCCCGTTGCCGATGCTGCTCGAGAGCCTCAACGCGCTCTGGGATCAGGGAAGCCTCTCCGTCGGTGACAAGGTTCGCATTCCCGACGAGATCCGGGCGAAGATCCCGCAGCTCGCCGACGTCCCCGAAGTCGGCGAAATCAAGAGCGTCGAAAGCGGCGCTTACACTGCGGAGTTTGGCGAAGTTCGTCTACAGGGTCTGGCCGAAGATTTTCTGCCCCTAACGGCCGGCGCCACGGCCTAACGGCCGGCTTCCAGCTAAAGCGGCCGCCGGGACGAATAGCTCTCGTCCATCGGGTGCCAGTAGCCGATCTCCGGCTCGCCCGCTTTCCAGCACAGATAGACCGCTCGCCCTTCACGCATCGACGGAAAATCGAGTAGCCCCAGGTCCACGTCTTTGAGCAGGCAGCCATATGCCTCGATGCGGTTGATGATGCGTACGATCTCCGCTTTTTGCTCGCTGAACCGGCTGGGCAGGAAGGGCGAGCGCGGAACCGCCATCCGGATCGGCGGCGACGGCTCGACGCCGCGGAGCGTCGTTTCACTTTCGAGCAGTTTGATCGCCAGGTCGCGCCGCTTCTGCCAAAGCTCTTCCACCAAAGGGGCGACCTTCGGGATGAGGGCGTTGGCCTTTTCGGGCGAAAACAGTTTCATGCAGATCAAACGCTCCGGAGAATCCGTATGGTTCTTCCCCAGGAACATGGCGTGAGCATCCTCGGGCGGCAGCTCGCCGTGGAAGTCGTCGCGTTCGGATTCAAGCACGGCGTCCCGGCCGGCCTCGACCTGCTTTTCGACGTCCGGTTTCTGCGCAATCCCAACTACGAGCCCGAACTCGAGCCTCTCACCGGCTTCGATCCGGCCGTGGCCGCATACATCGCCGCCGATCCGTCCACCGCGCCGTTCTTGGAACGGCTCTTCGATTTGATCGATTTCTTGGTGCCGCGTTATGCCGAGGATCGCGACGGCCTGAAAATCGGCGTCGGCTGCACGGGCGGACAACACCGCTCTGTCTATATTGCGCGCCGCTTGACTACGCATCTGGAATCCGCCGGCGACGTGCGCGTGCGCCTCGAAACTCGGGACACCGCAAAATGAAGTCGCGCCGCTTGCAGTCGCTCCCGCCGGCGCTCCGCTGGGCCTACCCGGGGCTGGGCGTAAAGCGCTGGCTGATTGTGGTGATCGTCGGAATTCTTTTGCTGGTCAACGGCGTCGATCGTTACTTGGTCGCCGAAGGCGCCGGCGTCAACGCCAATGAGTGGATCGACAGTTTCGTTTCGGATTATTTTGCGCCGTCGAACCTCGCGTGGATCTTCGCTCTGCTGGGGATCGCGCTGATCTTTTTGGGCATCCGGCAGTGGCTGATCGCTATTCTGCGCGCGAGCGGAACCGGCGGACGCGACAACATCATCGACTCGCTCATGGAGATGCGCCTGAAGCACGGCTACAAAATCGTCGCCGTCGGTGGCGGCACCGGCCTCTCCACACTTTTGCGCGGACTGAAACGAAAGACGAGCAATCTCACCGCTGTCGTGACGGTGAGCGACGACGGTGGGAGTTCCGGGCGTTTGCAAAAGGAACTCGGCGTGCTGCCGCCCGGGGACGTGCGCAACTGTTTGGTCGCACTTGCCGACGACGAAGCGATGGTTACCGATCTCTTCAAGTACCGTTTCAGCGAAGGCGAGGGCTTGAGCGGCCACTCTTTCGGAAACTTATTCCTTGCCGCCATGAGCGGCATCACCGGAAACTTCGATAAGGCGATCAAAGAATCGAGCCGCGTGCTCAACATCAAGGGACGCGTTTTACCCTCGACGCTGGGCATCGTACGGTTATGCGCGCGCCTGGAGGACGGATCGGTCGTTGAGGGCGAGTCCAACATCTCCATGTCCGGCCAGCGCATAAAACAAGTCTTCTTCGATCCGCCCTACGCTGCGCCGCTGGCCGAAGTCATTTCTGCGATCGCCGAAGCCGACGCAATCGTTCTGGGACCGGGAAGTTTGTTCACGTCGATCGTTCCCAACGTCTTGGTTGACCGGATCGCACACGAAATCGCTGCATCGCCGGCGGTGAAGATCTACGTCTGCAACGTGATGACGCAGCCAGGTGAAACCGACGGGATGACAGCCAGCGATCACGTCGAGGCACTGATGGAAAACGCCGGCGCGAAGATTTGCGACTACGCGATCGTCAACGACGAACCGCCCTCGAAACTGCGCGAGGTCTACGCCAAGGAAGGGCAGATACCCGTGACGGCCGACGTCGATCGCATTCGCGAGCTAGGCGTCACGCCGGTGCGCGCGCAGATGATCAGCGAGACCGTGAACGTGCGTCACGATCCCGAAAAGCTCGGCGAACAGGTTCTGGGCGTGATCGATCGCGCGGTCGCGCACCGCGCCTCCTACGTCAAACCGGCGCAGGTCTACAAACGCTCGAATTCCCCGGCCTAAGCGTTAGAGTTTTGTCAGACTGATCGAGAGGTTAAGCGGTTTGTCGGGCTCGAGCCGCGCCGGCGCGCTGTAGTCTTTGTAACCAGCCGCCGTGATGACGACGTCGACGTCGCCTGCGGGAACCTGCGCGAACGAAAATTTTCCCTGCGCGTCGGTTGTCGCCGTCAGCACCGTATCGACGGTGACGGTCGCGCCCGCGACAGGCTGATTGGTTGCCGCGTCGAGTACGACGCCTTGCATCGCGTTGTAGGTTCCGCCCGGCGGTAGGGCGCTGTCGTTGCACGCGGCTAGCGCGAGAACTGCGAATATAGCGCCCAAGAGACGTGAACGCGTCATGATGGCTCCCCTCTTCTTTTAGTATACGGCCGGCACCCGGCAAAACGATCGAGCGGAGGGCCATCCCCAGGGCGCGCGGAAGCCGATTTCCTCTCAATCAGCTCTGGAGGTTTCCCTTGGCGACCATAGCCACGGACCGGCGCGCGGGTATGCGTTACTACGACGACGCCCTGCAAGCCATTGGCAAAACGCCGCTCATTCGGCTGAACAAGGTTACCGCCGGCGCGCAGTGTTTGGTGCTCGCCAAGGTGGAGTACATGAACCCCGGCGGCAGCGTGAAAGATCGGCCTGCGCTCACGATGCTCGAGGCCGCCGAAAAGGCCGGTCACCTGAAACCCGGCGGAACGATCGTGGAGCCGACCAGCGGAAACACCGGTTCGGGCCTTGCGATGGCGGCCGCTATCCGCGGTTACCGCTGCATTCTGGTCATGCCCGACAAAATGTCCAAAGAAAAAGTCGATCTGCTGCGCGCATACGGCGCCGAAGTCGTGGTGACGCCGACCAACGTGCCGAACGAATCTCCCGAATCCTACTACGGCGTTGCGAACAGGCTGGCGTCGGAGATTGCCGGCGCGTTCCAGCCAAATCAATTTCACAACATGCACAATCCCGAAGCTCACTATCAGACCACCGGGCCCGAGATTTGGGACGCGACGGCCGGACACGTTACGCATCTGGTGGCCGGCATCGGCACGGGCGGAACGATTTCTGGCACGGCGCGCTACCTCAAGGAACAGAATCCGAAAATCTACGTGGTCGGCGCTGACCCCGAAGGATCGATCTATTCCGGGGATACGCCGAAATCATTTGCGGTCGAAGGCATCGGCATGAATTACTTGCCCGAAACGGTCGACTTGAAAGTCATCGACGAGATCGTGCGCGTTTCCGATCGCGAGTCGTTCCTCATGGCCCGGCGCATTACGCGCGAGGAAGGGCTGCTCGTCGGCGGATCGTCCGGAACAGCTGCAGTGGCAGCCGTCAAGCTTGCGGCGACGCTACCGAAAGACTCCGTGCTCGTCGTGGTCTTCCCCGATTCCGGCCGCGGCTATATGTCGAAGATTTTCAACGACGAGTGGATGATCGCCAACGGTTTCTTGGCCGAAGGCAAACGCCGCGCGACCGTGGGCGACGTGCTGCGCAGCAAACGTCCTCTGCCGCCGATGATCACGGTCAAAGACACCGACGTGGTCAAAGACGCGCTCGACCTTCTCCGTCAATACGAAATATCGCAGATTCCGGTGATGCGCGACCACGAACAGATCGGCAGCATCAATGACGTCGCGGTGATGCAGGCGGTCTTCGATCGATCGGACATCATCCACAAGCCGGTCAGCGAAGTCATGGGCAGCCCTTTCCCGGTGCTCGATCAAAGCGAGGCGATCGAGCTGGCCTACAAGCTTTTGACGCTCGCGAATCATGCGGTCGTCGTTACCGACGACGGAGACCCCATCGGCGTGCTAACGCGCCAAGACATCATCAGTTATCTCTCGACCTCATCCGAGCCGCTGAAACGCTAACGTATGAAGTTCAGCACCAGGGCCATCCACGCCGGACAGGGCGCCGATCCCGCGACGGGCGCGACGATCGTGCCGATTTACCAAACATCCACGTACACGCAGGAAGCCGTCGGCGTTCACAAAGGCTTCGACTACAGCCGCACGGCCAATCCGACCCGGCGCGCGCTCGAAACGCAGCTCGCCGCACTTGAAAACGCGCGCTTCGGCTGCGCCTTCTCGAGCGGGGTCGCCGCCACCGCAGCCGTCGTCGGCGTGCTCTCGTCGGGCGATCACGTCATTGTATCCGACGATCTCTACGGTGGCACGTACCGCCTGTTTTCGAACGTGTTCGGACGCTACGGCCTGCAATTCACCTACATGGATATGACCGACCCCGAGGCTGTCCGCAAAGCGCTCCGCCCCAGCACGAAAATGATCTGGATCGAAACGCCCACCAATCCCATGCTGACGCTCGTCGACATCCGCGCCATTGCAAACGCGGCGCCCGATGTTATCGTCGCCGTCGACAACACGTTTGCGTCGCCCTATTTCCAGCGGCCGCTCGAATTAGGAGCCGACGTCGTCGTGCACTCGACCACCAAATATATCGGCGGACACAGCGACGTCGTCGGCGGCGCCGCCATCACCGACGACAAGGATCTCTACGAGACAATCAAATTTCAGCAAAACTCGGCCGGCGGCGTTCCCGGCCCGCACGACGCGTGGCTCACGATGCGCGGAGCAAAAACGCTCGCGCTCCGGATGCGCGAACACGCCAAAAACGCGCAGGCGGTGGCGGAATTTTTGGAAGCGCGCCCAGACGTCGATCGCGTGTATTATCCCGGCCTCGCTTCGCACCCGCAGCACGAGCTCGCGAAACGTCAGATGAGCGGATTTGGCGGCATGGTTTCGTTCACACTCAAAGGTGACGATGCGCGCGCGCTGGCGTTTGCGAACTCGCTGAAGTACTTCAGTCTCGCCGAAAGCCTCGGCGGGGTAGAATCGCTCATCTGCCATCCCGCGCGCATGACGCACGGCTCTATTCCCAAAGAAGAGCGCGAGCAGCGCGGTCTCACCGATCGTCTGTTGAGACTTTCGGTCGGAATCGAAGATATCGAGGATTTGATCGCAGACCTGCAAAGCGCTCTGGAAGCGCAACAGCCTCAGCCGGCTTCAGTCTAGTTACCGGCCCCTGGGGTAGAGCACACCGGACGCGTTTGCTAGGGCCTTTTTTGCCGCCGGCTCGTCCAGCACGCCATAGCGCCCGGTGATCGCGAGCAGCACGCCGCGCGTGCCGTCGGCCCACACGTATTCGAAACGCTTGAGGGTGTCGAAACCCGATCCCATGGTCAGCTCTTCCCAATAGGCCGGCATTCCGTTGGTGAGTTTTGTAACCTCGTGCTTCTTGAAAAACACGTCGCCATTGTCACGCGCTTCGTTTTCGGAGACCATCTCGAAGCCGTCGAGAGTTCCGTCGTGATTTTCCATCGTGATCGTGATCGTGAGTTGTTCGCGTTTGCCCGGATTGGCAACCCATGCGGCCACTACCGTCGACTGATCGAACTGTGCCGGATCGTGGGCCGCCAGCGGCAGGCGGTAGAATTCAGGCGGCGCCGTGAACGACATCGCGGGATCGTGGTACTCACTCGGAGACGGCGTCGGCGACGCTTCCGGCGTAGCCGGCGTGAAACGCTGCGCGAAGGTTTGCACCGGCGCGGTGAAAGCGCACATCAAGCAGAACGCTAATCCAAGAGCGAGGCGGTTCACTGCGACTCCAAAACTCTGGCAAGGGCCGGCATCGAGATTTCGTAACGGTATCCCACGTTTCGATGATCGTCATCGAATTCTTCGTGGCGCACCTCTAGGCCGAGTTCGCGCATGCGCGACGCCATAACGCGCGCGCCCACATCCAGCCCGTACTCGTCTTTGCGGCCGCAGTCGATGTAACGCAAGCGCAGCCTCGCCAGTTCCGCTTTTTTCTCCAGGCACATCCGGGCCGGGTCGAACTGCAGCCACCGATCGAAGACGGCCCGATTCAGCTCACCGGTTTCGCGCTGCAGCGGCAGGTCCAGATCGAAGGCCTTCGCACTGCGCGGCGAGTATGCGGCGGCATACCCGAGCATCTCGATCGTCGCGTATTCCGCGGGCTGCCGCTTGTTTAGCCCTTCAAAATGAGCGACGAACGCTTCGATGTTCCAGCCGTGTTTTTCCAACGTCCGGTGAACCGGCGGAAACGAAATGGGATGCGCGTATTCGAAATAGGAGTCGCCGCTATGCGATGCAAAGGCGGCAAACGTTCCCGGGTATTGCATCGAAAGGTAGAGCGATCCAAAACCGCCCGACGATTTTCCGAAGACCGCGCGGCCGCCCTCGGCTGCGATCGTTCGATACGTCTTGTCGACGTGTCCGATCACGTCGCGAACCGTATAGGTCGCGTAATCGCCGTTGTGGATCGAGTTGACGTATTGCGATCCGCCCAACCGCGTGAATCCGTCGACGATAACCAGTATCACCGGCGGCATGCGTTTCGCGGAAACGAGCCGATCGATCCATTGGACGACGTTGGTTTCCCACGGGCGAGAACCGACGAGCGCGGCGGCGTCACCGGTATACCCGTGCAGGCAATAAAGCACCGGGTACCGGCGCGAGCCTTGCGCATCGTATCCCGGAGGCAAATACGCGACGACAGGCCTTTCGCTCGGGTCGCCGAGCGGATTGCCTTTGAGCGCCGCGCTCTCGAGGAACTCGACGCGGACGTCGCCCTCCAGCTGCATTAGGCGCGCGAGCGGCGATTTCGTTTCGTTCATTCATCGAGCGATTTCGCCGCCAGGTCCGTTAGTCACTACCCCGAAGGTCGGCGCATGATACGCGGCATCGGTCTGCGCGGCGCGATCGCCATCAACGTGATCACGATGGTCGGGATCGGTCCGCTCATCACGATACCGCTGGTTCTCGCGCAGTTAGCCGGACCGCTGGCATTGATCGGCTGGATCGCCGGTGCCGTCGTCGCACTCTGCGACGGATTGGTTTGGGCCGAACTTTCGTCGCGTTACCCCGGAAGCGGCGGCACGTACGTGTATCTTCGCGAGGTATTCGGTCGCGAACGATGGGGACGTCTGCTTGCCTTTCTCTTTAACTGGCAGTTCTTGCTCTATGCGCCGTGCTTGCTCGCGACCGGCTACATCGGCTTTGCAAGCTACTTCGGTTACCTCGATCCTGCGGCGGCTTCACGGCCGTTTCAGATCGGGACCGCGGCGCTCGTCGGTGTCCTTACAATAATCTTGCTCTACCGCCGCATCACCGCGGTCGCATCGATTGGATCGGCGCTCGCCGTTGCCGCAATTCTGACGCTGCTGGCCGTCACCGCAGCGGCATTTTGGCATTCCGAGATCCATCGCGCTTTTACTCTGCCGGCCCATGCGACTTTTGGGATCGGATTCTTGGCCGGTCTGGGCGGCGCGTTGTACATCACGCTGTACGATTACGTCGGCTACAGCGACGCGGCGCTGCTGGGTGACGAGGTGAGAGAACCGCGGCGCACCATTCCTTTGGCGATCGTCTCATCAATCGCAATCGTCGCGATCCTCTACGTCGCCTTACAGGTCGGCGTACTCGCGCACGGCGTTCCGGCCGGCAACCCGCAGTTCATCGCTTCAACGATCGTCGAACAGTCCTGGGGACCGGCGGCCGCAAAGGCCGTCACGGTGCTCATCCTCTTGACCGCGTTTGCATCAGTCTACGGAAATCTTGTCGGGTTCGCGCGCATTCCGTACGCGGCTGCGCGCGACGGCGAATTCTTTCCGGCGTTCGCGCATCTCAACCAACGCGGGCAGTTTCCCGATGTTGCGCTCCTCGTTATCGGCGCAGCCTCCTTGGCCGCGTGCGTGCTTCCACTCGACCAGGTTCTTGCCGTCCTCACGGCGGGCATCGTCCTCATCCAAGGCGTAGCGCAAGTCGTCGCACTATTTGTCGCGCGCACGCGCGGCGCCGCGCCGTTTCGGATGTGGCTGTTTCCGCTTCCGGCGATCGTCGCGCTGGCCGGATGGCTTTACGCGTTCGCCTACACGGGCGCGTTCGCGATCGCGGTCGGCATCGGATGGCTTCTCGCCGGCGCGTGCGCCTATCTCGTCACGGCACGCGTACAACGCCGCTGGCCTTTTGCGGCAGCTCTTCTTCTCATATTATGCTGCATGCAAGCTTCTCCGGCGCACGCGGCGGCTTGGCCTGGAAGCGCGGTCGTGCAGCGGAACGGTTATCCCGTCTACACGGTGAACGGCAAGCCGTTTTTCATTTATGGCGCCACGTTCTTCTACGAGCGAATTCCGCGCGCGCAGTGGGCGGCATCGCTGGCCCACTATCGCGCGCTCGGCATCAATACGATCGATCTGTACGTGATGTGGAACTGGCACGAAGTTCGGGACGGTTCGTTCGATTTCACCGGGAGCTCGAATCCGCGCCGCGACCTCGCGGGCCTTTTCCGGCTCATCGACCGGCTAGGTTTCAAGGTCGTTCTCCGGCCGGGTCCGGTTATTCGCAACGAATGGCGCAACGGCGGCTACCCCGCCTGGCTGCTAAAACGGCCGGAGTACGATATGCCGCTGCGCGACGTTTTGGAAGGCCGGTATCCCGCAACCGCGACGCTGCAAAACCAGCACTCCGACGATGCCGCGGCCGAATGGATGCGCAACGCGACGCACATGCGTTATGCCGCGCGCTGGCTGCGGCATGTCTTGGAAGCTGCAGCGCCATGGCGGCAGGACGTCATCGCGATCGCGCTGGATGACGATCAGGGCGCTTATCTCGACAACCAAACGTGGCCCGCGCCGCACTTTCAACAGTACCTCGGGTATCTGGCATCGATCGTTCGCGGCAGCGTCGGATCGAGCGTGCCGTTGTTCATTAACACCTACGACATGAAAGTCACCGCGTCGGCGCCCGTTTGGGCCTGGGGCAATTGGTATCAGAGCGATGCATACAGCATCGGCGAGCACGACCGCGCGCAGCTCGCATTCTCGACGGGCCTGATCGCAACGCAATCCCATTTGCCCGTGATGATGAGCGAGTTCCAAGCCGGCTGGCTGCAAGGCGCCGATGAAGCTTGGCCGCGGCCGGCCGATCCTTCGAACACTACGCTCGCACTCCATACGCTGCTGCAGCAGGGTATGCATGGCGTCGTTAACTTTCCGGTGCAAGACACGATGAATCCGGCCGGCTGGGAAGCGCCCTGGGCCAACCCGTTTTATTCTTGGGACGCGGCGCTCTCCGTGCAATTGACGCATCAAGGCCGCTGGCTGCCGACGCGTCGTTTCGGCGAGTTGGTTCATACCTTGGGTCCGTTGCTTGCTCAAATGCACGTGAAAGCCGACGCAGCCATTGCTTACACCGCAAGCGCGTACGATCCGAGAAGCCTCACAAAAGACGATTTTTTCTCGATTGCCGCAAACACGATGGCGGCGCAGCGCGACTGTCGTAACAGGCACATTACTTGCGCTTTGATCGACTTGCGATATGCACCCAGCGATCTACATCGTTATCCGGTGATCGTCATTCCGCCAGGTCCGGCTGGTCTTACGTTCGTTCCCGCCATTAACCAAACACTTTCCGCTTATCGCTTGAACGGCGGTCAAATCGTGGCAGCTGCGGGGAGCGCGTCCATCTCCCATCCGGCGGCCGGCGGGATTCCCAATGCCGTCCTGATCGTCGATCCAACCGAACGCTTCGGGTTTCTCAGCATTGTGAATTACTCGAGCGTTCCCCAGCCGATCGTAAGTGCCCGGCTTTGGGCGGCAAACTTGCGCGCTACCGCCCCGACGCTAGTGGTTGCCGCGCGCGATGCGGCGCTCATTGCCGTCAACGTTCCGCAACATTTCATGCCGAAAGTGCCGCCGTTGCCGGCGGACCCGTCGCCGATGGCGGGCGAACGAGTGCCCCTGCGGGGCGGCAGTTGGCTGATCGCACACGGAGATGACGTTTACCAAGACGGCTACCCGGCAACGATCTTGGAAAACTCCTGGGTGCGGCTGATCGTTTCTCCGTGCGCCGGCGCGCGCGCACTTGTACTGGAGGATAAACGGTCCAAGGAAAATCTTTTCTCGACCGCCGGCGGCTTTCGCGATGCGTGGTCGCCGCAGTTGCCCGCATCCGAACGCGACTACATCGGGCGGTACACTCACCCGATTGCAGCCGGCACGTTCAATCGCTGCTACGCCATCCACAATGCATCTGCGGCGCAGGCGCGTTTCACCTATTTTGCTCCCGACGCGCCGGGCAACGGAGCAGCCTTTGATAAGACGATATCCGTCAATCGCTTTGTGCCCGTGATTGTCGTGAAATACGTCGCTCATTTTAAGGCACCGTCCGGGGAGTTGCCGCAGCAGCTGACGTCATTTGCCGCAACGCCGCAAACGAAGATCGAGCAGTTGAAAAATGCCTACGGTCTCTACCAGCCCGAGAAAAAACGAATCGTCATGGTTGCGTGGCCCGCCTCGGACGTAAAGACGCATACCCTCGCGCTACGCGCAACGGACGCGCTGCTCACGCTCACGTTCTTTCAAAACGGAACTGGCGATCTGCGCTATGGTATTAACCGGGTGCTATCAGAAAATCAAGCGCAGGCGGGCCTTGCGAAGTTCGCGAAATTGTCGCGACTGCCGACAAGGGGAAGTGGCGGAACGGTAGACGCAGCCGCCTCAAAAGCGGCCGGGCAACCCCCGTGAGGGTTCAAATCCCTCCTTCCCTATACTTTAGGAACGGAGCTTTATGCGCATTTTTATAACGGCCGGCGCCTTTATCGCCGCTCTATCATTCGTCTCTGGCCCCGCGATGGCCGCAATGTGCGGTCCAAGCGGCGATGTGGTCGCGGTCGCCAACAGGACCGTCTACAATTGGAACGCTACCGTCGGCAAGGGCCGGTTGAAAATCGACAAGACGTATATCATGTCGATCGCGATTCTCGGCACCTATGCGGAAGTGAACTTGGATTTTCCGCAGGGACCGATCTTTCAATTTTGGATTAAGAAAAGCGGCAACTGGACGTATGCCGGACAGCAAGCGCCGAAAGGCTGGCCTGCTTCGATCGCCACGAAGCTCGATAAAATGAGCGGCGAAACCTCCACCGGCGGTAAGCAGTGCATTAATCCAAACTGGAAAAACCGGTCGAGTTCAGGTTGATCTTCGCGCCGGGAGCGCTGGGCGGGACCGTCCGCGTTCCCGGCGACAAGTCCATCTCTCATCGCGCTCTGATGCTCGCCGCATGCAGCGCGCAACCTGTTTCGATAACCAACCTCAATGCCGGGCACGACGTCGCGGCGACGTGTACTGCGCTGCGCGCGCTCGGCGCGACGATTCACTGGAACGGCGACGATGCGACCGTTACCGGTGGAACGCTGCACGATGCTGACGGCACGTTAGACTGCATGAACTCTGGATCGACTGCGCGCATGATCGCAGGGCTTTGCGCCGGCGCGAACCTGCGCGCCCGGTTAGACGGTGATGCGTCGCTGCGCAGGCGGCCCATGGAACCCGTTGCCGCACAATTACGCGCATTCGGAGCGCGCATCGAAACGACTGATGCGCATCTCCCCGCGCAAATTGCGGGCACCGCCGAGCCGCAGACGCGCAGCTTCATTCTCCTCTCCCCGTCGGCACAGATAAAGACCGCGCTTCTTCTTGCGGGGGTTTTTGCGCGCGTGCCTATCGCCATCACCGGCGACAAGGGCTCCCGCGATCACACCGAGCGACTCTTGCGTTACTGGGGCGCCGGGATCTCGTTCGATCGCGAACGCATCGTTCTCGAGTCACCGCCGGTATCGTTCGAAGCGGTGCGCGTTGCGGGGGATTTCTCGGCCGCGGCATTCTTCATCGTCGCCGCTACGGTCACGCCCGGAAGCGCCGTACGGATCGAAAACGTGGGCGTGAATCCGACTCGCACGGGCTTGCTTGACGCGCTCCAGGACATGGGCGCACACATCCGCCTGGAAAACCCGCGCGAAGAATCGGGAGAACCGGTCGCCGATATCGTCGTCGAACATGCGCGCCTGCGAGGCGTGCCGGTCGGACAGCAGACAGTGGTCCGGGCCATCGACGAAATCCCCGTGTTGGCGGTCGCGGCCGCTTTCGCGCACGGTGAAACGCGCATCAGCGGCGTGCGCGATCTGCGAAACAAGGAATCCGATCGCGTCGAGGCCATCGCGCATTTGCTCGAAGCCGCCGGCATCGAAGCCGCAACCTCGGATGACGCCATCGTTATCCGAGGCGGCACTCCGCGCGCACAGGGAGCGATCGTCGAAACGCACGGCGATCACCGCACCGCGATGGCAGCGGCGGCGCTAGCCTCGGGCGCAGGCCCTCTGGAAATCGACGATCCCGGCAGCATCGCGGTGAGCTTCCCGGGCTTTATCGAAGCATGGCAAGCGGCGCAAGCCGCCTAGGATAACTCTTGCACCAGCGTTCGAATCTGTGCGGCGCATTGAAGCCACGAGTTTCGAATATCAGAGAGGCCCGCTGTTTCCGGCGTCTTGCGAAGCGACTCCACGGCAATCTCTGCGCGGCGCCGAAGATCTTCGCAGTCGCCGGAGACTCGCGTCAGGCGCGCGATTTGAATCTGCAACGAATCGATCTTGGTAACGAATGAGGATTCCCGCAATGCGGCGAGACGGCGCTGCAGCCGTACAAAACCTGTTAGCGCCATTGCCGATCCCGCGATTGCGGCGACCAAACCGACCCCCGCCAAAACGACGAGCGTCCAAAGCCAAAGGCTCATTTTAAGCTGCCGGATCTTTCGCGGGAGTTTCTTTGGCCGAGGTCTCTTTAGCGGGCTTTGCCTCTTCCTTTGCCGGCGTCTCTTTGGCCGGCGCATCCTTGGCCGGCGTTTGCGATTTTCCGCGCGAGTCAGTGACGTAAAAGCCGGAACCTTTGAATACAATCGGCGCTGGGTTGAAGACGCGGCTCAAGGTGCCGCCGCATTGGGGACACGGCTCGGTAAAGTTCTCGCCGAAACCGTGCCGCACTTCGGTGACTTTTTGACACGTCGTACACTTGTAGTCGTACAGCGGCATGAGCGGAGTATACCTCAAAAATCCGCGAGCAGTGCGTCCTTCTCGGCTTCGTACTCGGCCAAATGCTTGAAATGGAGGACGGCTTCTTGGAATTGCGCGGAGAGTTTGCGCGCGCTGCGAAAGCGGTCGACCATTGCGCCGAACCGTCCGCCATATGACGGGTATTCGATTCTCGCGTGCAGGCGCGAGCGCTTGCTCTGGCTCTCGAGGCGGAAATCCAACCGGCGGCGCGTGGAATATGCGCCGACCAGCGAGACGTGATGATTTTGAATGAAGCGATCGACTTCGAAAAGCTGTTCGGGCTCCCCGGGAATGGCGGAGCGCACCGAGACTTCGCTTCCCAGTCCGAGCGTTTCACCGTGCTCGCGAAGTTTTGCGGTCCGCAGAAAAGGCAGCCAGAGCGGCCACTTCTCAACCGCGCAAAGCAGCGAAAAAGCGCTTTCGGCCGGCTTTTGAACGTCGATGGATGCACGAATTTCCATAGGCTAAAGGCTTCGATCCCCCTACATATAGTGCCTTTATCAGGCCGTATCTACTAGGGCTAGCGGTCCAACCCGAGGTCTCCCGACCCCACCGCCCGCGCGAAATTGACCAGCGTCTCCACTCCCACCGGCAGCGCTCTTTCGTCAATGCGAAAAAGCGGGCTGTGCCCTGAATGCGTCGAGCCGGCGTCTTCGTTGCGGATCCCCAGTCGTACTTGAACGCCCGGAATCAGCTGCGCGTAATACGCGAAATCTTCGGCGCCCATCGTCGGCGGCGGCCGGTCGACCGCAAGCCGGGAGTGCGATTTCATGTACTGCGAAAATTTTTCCGCCAAGTCCGTATCGTTGACCACCGGCGGATAGCCATAGAAGACGTCCAACTTCACGCGCACACCATACGCGCTCGCTACGCCGTCCAAGATGCGGCGCAGCCGGGCTTCTAAACCGTTGCGAATTTCCGGATCGTGCGCGCGCAGGGTTCCGGTCATCTTCACCTCATCCGCGATCACGTTACTGCGATAACCGCCGGAGATCGTACCGATGGTAACGACGACGCTTTTCAGCGGATCGGTTTCGCGCGATGCGATATGCTGCAGTGCCGAAATCATCGCGGCCGCCGCGGGAATGGCATCCGCGGCCGTATGGGGATAAGCGCCGTGACCGCCGCGGCCTTGCACCGTAATCACGATCTCGTCGGCCGATGCGTTCACGGGACCGGGAGTAATCCCGATGTGCCCGGTTTCCAGGCGATGATCGACGTGCAGCATCGCGATCGCTTCGACCTTCGGATCGGCGAGCGCGCCTTCGGCGATCATGGGTTCCGCGCCGCCGAGCGACGGCGTTCCGGCACCTTCTTCAGCAGGCTGAAAAAGCAGCACTGCGCTGCCGCGCAATTCGCCGCGCATTCCTTGCAAAACATGTGCGGCGCCGAGCAGCATGGCGGTGTGCGCGTCGTGACCGCACGCATGCATCTTCCCGTCGGTTTCCGAACTGAACGGTTCGCCGGAGCGTTCGGTGATCGGCAGCGCATCCATGTCCGCCCGCAGGCCCGCGACATGTCCGGGATGGGCTCCGCGAACGACGGCCACGACGCCGGTGCGCGCGCAGCGGCGATGCTCGACGCCGATGCTGTCGAGTTCGCGTTCGATCACATCTTGCGTGCGCGTTTCCTCGAAACCGAGCTCGGGGTGGCGGTGAATGTCGCGCCGCAAATCAACGACGCGCGACAGGACCTCGTCTTGCAGGCTCATGGTCATGCGACGCAGTTCCCCGGCGGTGAATCCGGCCCTTCGCTCGAACTAGCCGGATGGATGCTTTCTCCAGACATCGCCTTGGCGAATTTGATGAACCGGACCGCAACGGCGTACGTCCAAAATGCGCCGGCGTTCATCGTCTATCGCGAGCGCACGCACGTCACCGCCTCAATTGGGCGAGCCCAAGATATCGACCGGTCGGTCAAAGTTCGCCAAGCAGACAACTATGCCGTGATGCAAGACTTGCCAGGCGGTGCGGAGCGAACCGGGCAAGCCTTTCCGATTATTCCGTACTTCGATCCGTTCAGCAATTTTACGTACAGCTGGTTCGCAAATTTGAAGCGCGTTGACATCACGCTCAACCGGGTAGCTCCCTCATTGTGGCCGCTTCCCGGAAATGACCCTGGCGCCGACATCGTCGTGCCGTACATCAGCTTTTGGGCGCCCTCTTATGCTGCCGATTCAGCGCCGTCGCGTTTGCATTTCACGGTACTCCCAACTCCGGCTCTGACTTCAGGGCAGTTTTTTCCATTCGACGTCGCGGCCGATTCGCACAGCGGGTTGCCGTCGCACATCGAGTTGCGGTTCGTTGGAGATGAGACAAGTATCAGCCTGGACTACCAAACTATCGCGGGCTACTGGGTGATTACGCACGCGAGGTATAGTGCGCCGCAACATGTTGGGCCGTTCAACTTCACCGTCGTATCGGACACAAGTTACGATCAATTCCAATTCCCGACGACCCCTCCCGACCCGCGGCTCGTGGCCCCTCCTTCATAACCGGGGCTTGCATCGCATAGTTACTTTGTGATACAAAGTAACTATGTCGCCGAAGACGAGGGTCCTGATCGCGATTGTTGCCTCGATCATTGTGGTAGGCGGAGCATTCACGGCCTGGGCGTTCGTACGAACGCCGTACGTCGTCGCGGTCGGAGCGCCAATCCGCCATGACGATTTCCTGTTCACCGTCACGGCGATCCAACGAGGCCGGCTGCCCAGCGGCACTGCGCAGTATCGCGTAGCCGTGCGCGTTCAAAATCGAGCGAAGATCGTGGATTATCAGTGGCGCGATACGATCGCGCACGTACGCGCGTTTGACAGCGCAGGATTTGGCCGGGATTTTCTTCCCCTCACGAACGGATCATTTCGATTGCGAGCAGGACAAGAGCGCACCGCGCAGCTCACGTTCGAGGTCCCGGCCGGCTACTCGAGCGCGAACGTCCGCTTTTGGGATGGCATTTTCATGGGCGACGCATTGAACGGTGCCGCTTACGGCAAGGCAATCGTTCCGCTCGAAGCTTATCACCCGCCGTTCGGAACTTAAGCAGAAAGCCCGGCGTTTAGCCGAGCTTTCTCATACTTCGGAGAGGGAGAGATTCGAACTCTCGGAACGCTCATCACGTTCGCCCGCTTTCGAGGCGGGTGCCTTCAACCACTCGACCACCTCTCCGTAAAACCGAAGGTTTTACGGCGCCCCCGTTTTCCTTCGCTTCCGGAAGAACGCCTGCAGTTGAGCCGCCGTTTCTTCTTCTAATACACCGCCGGTTACGTCGATCCGGTGGTTCAATTCCTGATTCTGCACGATATCAACGATACTGCCCGCGGCGCCGCCCTTCGGATCTTTGCATCCGTAGACCAGTCGCTTGATTCTCGCGGCGACCATCGCACCGGCGCACATAACGCACGGCTCCTTGGTCACATACATCGTCGCATCGGGAAGCCGCCAAGCTTTCAGTTCGGACGCCGCCCGTTGCAGCGCAAGCATCTCGGCATGGGCGGTAGCGTCACCGCGCAGTTCCTTTTCGTTTTTCCCCTCGAAAATCTTGTCATCGCACACCAGAACGGCGCCAACTGGCACGTCGCCGTTAGCCTCGGCGGACGCCGCCAACACCATGGCGCGCTCTATGCCGTTTTTGTCGCCGGAGTCCACTGATATATCAGGGCAGAACCGCCCATAAGGCGCAACCGCAGCCATCCCGCCCGCTGCGCCGTAACTTTACGGTGACAATTCGCACACCGGACTTCACAGTTTTCTATCTCGCGCGCTATGCGCTCCCACGAATGGCCGTCTTTTACGAGATTTCCCACTTCGCGCTCTTTTGACTTGACATGGTCGAATTCAAGAACGAGCGGCTCACCCTCGCCGCAATCAACACAAGGATGATTCAATAGGTACTCGTGAATCTTGGTGAGGTTTGCAAGCTTGTAGCGTTGTTTATTCGCGCTAGCCCTAGCAATGTATGACGCTTTGTTATCATTGTAGTGTTGGCGGCTATACGCCCTTTTGCACGGTTTACAGCGCCCTGATTTGTCACCACCCACTTTAAATGCTTGCCCACACGCAACACATGTTGACATGTTCTGATTATAGCATACGAATCTGCGCTCGGCCGGATTTGAACCGGCAACCCCCACCTTCGGAGGGTGGTGCTCTATCCAATTGAGCTACGAGCGCACGTCGTCAAATGGCGGATTATCGTGACGCTTCCGGCGTGTTGCCGGAGCTTGGAATATGCTTGAACAGATCGAGCTTGTGATCGATCAACGAGCGGTAGAACTTTCGTACGCAATCCGGATGTCCGAAGAAATAGGTCCGCGCGTAAGCTAAGTCGTCGCCGGCGCTGTCGGGAACGTAGTGCGAGATTTCGATCTCTTCCATCTGGGTTCGATCGACGGCGTGCGGACAGAAGTCGCACGGGATAGTTGACATAGAGCATCATTTCAGAGACGCTTTTTCAAGCACCTGCGACGTACGCGCGATGAGGAAATGGTGACTCGGGTAGGATTTGAACCTACGACCTAGGGCTTATGAGTCCCCCGCTCTACCACTGAGCTACCGAGCCGCATCGTCTGACGCTCTACTTTATCAAATCCCGGAGCGAGGGTTCAAGGCCAGCCCCCTAAAAAATGCCATAAAGCAACTCTTCCTTCCAAAGACGGGTGACATATGCGGATATTTTCGATAGTACTGGGAACGCTGTTCGCACTCTCTGCCCTGGCGGCGCGTGCGGACGAAGCCTCCGACCTGCTCGCCAAACATAAGGCCTTTGCCGGATGGCAGGCTGGGGACGGTTCGCTGGGTTCGATCGTCCTGGACGGCACGATGACTTCGCAGCAAAATGGAACCGCCAAAACGTACGCGGCCGTGCACGAAGTCCGGCGCCGGCTGGCGGTACGCGAGACGCGCACGCTTGCGGACGGCACAGTCGAAAACAACGGCTTCACGGGCAGCGTCTTTTGGGCAACAAACGAAAACGGCTTCACGCACCCGGTCGTCGGTGATGCTGAAAGGTTTGCAATCGCGCAAGAGCTGCTCTTTAACGAAGGCGTCGCCGCGCTCGCCGGAACGGTTAAGGGAACCGACACGACCGGCGGCGTGCCGTGTACCATCGTTCAAGTGAAAGCCGACGCCTCCGATGCCTTGAATCTGTGCATCGATCCGCAGACCGGTGCGGTAAAGCGCGCCGTCATCGACCCGGGCGGCACATACGAACAAGCGGTTGACATCCTCGCCTATACCGAAGCAGCACCGGGAAAAAAGATCATTTCACAGTGGCGCTTCCAAGGGAGCGACTACACTCACCTGATGACAAAGATCGCCGTGAATCAGCCGGTCGCCGACGCCGACCTGCATCCGCCCGCGCAGACGGCGACGTGGACGTTTGCAAGCGGGCAGTCCTTTCCGATGGAATTTCACGATAACGACAATTCGCGCGGCTTTTTCGTCAATGCATCATTCAACGGCGTCAAGGGGCGCTTTCTGGTCGACACCGGCGCGTCACAGATCGCACTCAACCGCGCATTCGCCGGCCGCGTGCACATGAAGCCGATGAGATCGGAGATGGCCGCCGGGATAGGCGGCGAAACGAAAGCCGAAATCGGCAAAGTCGATACGTTTCAGATCGGCGGAAATACCCTTGCGAACGTCATCGTGAGCAGTTTAAGCTACGACCTCTGGGATGGTAAAGACCAGAACGGCAACGAGATCGACGGCATCATCGGTTACGATCTTTTTGGCGGCGCGATCGTTGCAATCAACCTGGATACACAGCAAATGACGCTCTTCGATCCGGCGAGCATGCAACTTTCGGATACCGGCGCAATCCCGCTTACCGTGGATCTGGAAAATCTGGTGCCATCGATTCCGATGACTGTTAACGGCAAGATCGGCATCAACGCGTTACTGGATTCCGGCGATCTGGCGGAAGCGACGTTTTCCTTTGAACTTGCGAGCAAGTACGGGCTGAACATGCTCGTGGATACGAGCGTGCAAGGAATCACCAGCGGCATCCGATTCGCGTCCGGCGTGGGCGGCGTCGAGCGCGAAGAATGCGGGCGAGTCGACTCGATCAGCGTAGGGCCGATCGTGTATCAGAATGCTCCCGCTTGCAAATCCCGCAGTATGAGCGGCAACGACGCAATCGTCGGATTCGATTTCATTAAGAATTTCAACATCATCTTCGACTACCCGCAGGCGAAAATGCTATTGCTTCCACGTGTCCAAAACGGGTAGGAGCGAAGGTCCCATTTCCTTCGCCTACGGGAGGCTCGGATGAGTCTATTGGCTGCATTGTTGGGAGCCACGCTCATTTTCGTTTCCGGAAATGACGCTTCCGGATTACTCGCAAAACATACACAATTCGCCGGGTGGCAGGCAGGCGACCCAAGCGTGCCGGGCTGGAACGCTTCGGGGACCCGCACCAACGGCCACGCTGCCGATACGTTCGCCGAAAAGCGCACCGGGATCGTTTACCGCGATACGTTAACAACCGCGGGCGGGCGCGTCAGCATTCAGATGGGCTTCACCGGGACGATGTTCTGGTAATCTAATCCGAACGGTTACGTCGTCAAACAAACCGGAATTCCCGCGCAGGTCGCCTACGATCTCAATCTCATTCGCAGCGAGACGCTCTCTTCTGTTCGCGACGTCGCAGTAACCGGCTCGGCAAACGTGCGAGGTACGTCAACGGCCGTCATTCGCGTTAAACCCACCGGCGCGCCGCCGATGGACGTGTACGAAGATCCGAACTCCGGTGCATTTCTGCAAGCTATCGTGGACCCGGAAGGCCCGGCCAGAACCGTGGTCTCAGTCGATGCGTATGCGGATGTCGCCCCGGGAAAGAAAATTGTCAGCCAGTGGACCGTCGGCAGTTTGCAGTATGTGCTGACGACAATGACCTCGCAGCGCATCGCCGACGCGGATCTGCTGCCGCCTCAGCCTACCGCGACGTGGAGTTTCGGCGGTGGGACGATTCCTATCGATCTCTTCGACCTGTCCACGCAAGCCTACGAGCCGCGCGTCGAGCTCACGGTCAACGGGATTACCGGCGTTTTCGTCCTGGACACAGGCACGCAATCGATCGTGCTGTTCGACAATTTTGCTCGCAGAGTCGGAGTAGTCGCTATCGATGGCGCGGATTTCTCTTCATTCGTCAACCAGCCGCGCTATCAAGGCTACGGCCTCGTAAACACGCTTCGCAGGTAATAGCACGCTGCACAACGTCATGATCGAGCGAATCAGCGATCCCGACGTTCGAATCGCTGGTCTGATTGGCTGTGATTTTTTTGCCGGGGCAATCGTTGAAGCAGACCTCTCAAGCCGCACGATGCAGGTTTTTAATCCGGCGAGCGTGCAGCCCGCTGTCACGGCCGGCGCGTACGCCTTTCCCATCGATCTTACCTCGCGGCGTCCCGTCATCGGGATGCGCCTGTCGGACAACGCCTACGGCTTTCCTTATTTTTCCACCGGCGAACCGTTCTTCATGTATCTTTCGCAGCGGCTGCGGGAAAATGGCGCAGTGTTAGCCAGCGATCTCTCGACCGAGCACCTCAATCCTACACATGGAACGAGCGGCTTCTTCGGCACCATGATCGAGTCCGATCCGGTGCAGATCGCGTACTCAAACTATACAGGTGCCTACGGTTCGGGAAACTGTGTGCTGCTGAACCAGGTTCTCATCGGTCCGTACAAATATCAGAGTCCGCCGCTTTGTTTTGTCGGATCGGGAGTCTTCGGCGAAGACGGCGGCGAGATCGGCAATGACTTTTTGCGGCATTTTGATTGGACGATCGATTATCCCGATGGAAAGTTCGTGTTAACTCCAAACAATTTGCCGTAGGCGCCGGGGCCCATGGCGCCTCCGCCAGCAGGGTGAAATCAACGCAGCGCTAAGGTCTTGGGCGCTACGTATAATGCGGATGGTTCTTTAGAACCATTCGCTCTGTTTCTCATACTCGTGCTTTGGAGCTTTAGCACATGAAATTGTCGATCGGCATTAGACGCGCGTTTTGTCTAACGGCTTTGATAGTTTTGCAGCTCGTGTGCGCTCGGCCGTCTGCAGCCCAAACTACGTCGCCGCCGTATCAAAGCGTGCGCATTCAAGTATACGTCTTCGACGCCTCAAACGGAACGGCCGTGCCCGGCGAAAACGTCTACTATGAAGAGTCCGGCGGTCAATACTGTAAGGGCGTGCGGCCGCTGGGTTCACAATATATCGGCGGCGGCGCCACCGGCGGCGATGGTGTGGCCGATTTCTCTGTTGAGGCGTGCCCGGGCGAAGCGGTGCTTTGGGTAAACGGCGGATCGCTATTCGACACGAAGCGAATCGCAATAGTCATCAGCCCCGGGCAACGATCGTATGAAGCGCGGATTGGCTTAACGACAAAGAATCGGACCCGTCAGCCGTCGGACAAATATGACAATCAGAATGAACGGACGCTGCATATCCAGGTTCGCGGTCGCTTGGCAAACGGCACGCTCGTACCTGTGCACTTTGCAGGCGTATACGATAGAAATGGCCGGCACATCCTCACAACTGACTACAACGGCAACGCCACCGCGAAGGTGCTCGAAGTGATGGGAGAAACGGTAACGCTGCATGCGGACGGCTCGCATTGGCGTGAAGGAACGGGCTCTTTCATCGTGGGCGCTTCCGAAGGCGTACGGATTACGCGCAACGACGACTATGTGCAGATCGTGCTCAACGGCGAGGGCGACAACCTCACCGAGGAAGCCACGCTCGACTTTTCGGTGCGCGGCAAGACCGCCAAGAGTCCCACGGCTGTCCATTTTGCGACCATCTACGATGCAGAGGGCCGTCATATCGCAACGACCGACTATAATGGCCGCGCGACCGCGCACGTCACGGCGAAGCTCGGCGAATCTTACATCGTAAAAGTAGATGCCGGAAGCCGCTGGAAACCCGCCAGCAAAGACGTCCTCATCGGAGCGGCGGCCGGAGCCGGCTCTACGGTCGCCTATAATCACATCGCGTTCTTGCTCGATCCCGCACAAGCGGCAAAAGAACTCGCCGTTGAAGTTCTCAATCACGACACCGACAAGCCTGTTCCGGCAGCATCCGTAACAATTTACAAGCCCGATCACTTTCCCGGGACTGCGGTAGCTCGTGCGACCACGGACGCGCATGGGCTAGCCAAGTTCGATGCCGAAGAAGTCGGCAGCGCGCTCTTGAACGGCGAAGCGCGAGTCGGCGCGGCGCACGGGGGTTCGAAGTCGGAAGTACAAACGCTGGCGGCTTCGTTACTGCAAGGCGAGGCGCCAAAGTATGTGCTTTACATAAAAGAAAAGCAAGAAACGACGAAGTGGAGCGGCACGTGGTATAGCGGGCCTTACACAATACAGATTTCGGGTGGCACGGGTTCGCTGGGCTATCAGTTCCTACGCTCGGACGGTGCAGGCGGGTGCTGCCCGCTGATCGATCAGGGCGGCGGCAGCTGCACGGTCCGTGGGAATGTGGCGACGTGTACGGAGAATGCGCGCTACCACGACAGCGCTAAGGACGTACAGCGTTCGAGCGATGTGAAGCTGACGTTGTCTGGCGAAACTATCTCGTCGTTGGCAAAAGTGAAAACAGCCAGCATAACTCTGTCGAGCGGGCAACCGTGTCCCGATATCGCCCAATGCACCGGCATGCACCCGGGAGCAGAATTCGACGGGGTCTGGACGCGCAAGAAACCATAAATGGGCCAATAAAACGGAGAGCATCGACTATGAAGGGCATACGCATCTCACTCGCGGCCGCTGTGCTGACGTTTGTTTCATATGCGCCGGCGGCGGCCGGCCCATACATGTCTTGGGGACAGTGGACGTCGGATCCAGGCGTTGCATTCCGCCAATGCTGGGATCGCGGCGCGCAAGCGTTGCGTTCCGTCGGCCTATCCGCGGTGCAAGACGGCCGTTTCTTCCACGGCTCGGACGACGTTTTTACCGCATCACTGGTTTGCTACGATCTCGGAAACCGCTTTATCGTCACGATCACGGTCGCAGCGCAGGTCGGCGGCGTCAGTTCAATGACTACGGACCAAGTGCGCGACCGGATGCAGGCTGTGATTTTTGGAACGCAAGCGGCAAGCTGCGCATCGATGTCACCCGTCGGCAACTGGAACTGGTGGAACGGCGGAGTCGCGACGTTCTACGCTAACGGCACCGCGCGGCATTCGAGCGGGTCTCCTGGGGAGTGGCTGCAACTTTCGGACGGGAGTTACCGCGTTCATTGGGACGCGTATAACTCCGACGATTATTTTAGGATTTCACCCGACGGCATGCATATGCCGGGAAACTACAACGGTACAGCCGGCACCGGTACCCGAGCATGCTAAAACGCTGGACGCGCAAGAAACGGTAACACAAGAAAAAAGCCCGATAAAATACCGGGCTTTTTCTACAATCGCGGTCGGAGGGACTCGAACCCCCAACCTACAAGTTCGTAGCCTGTTGCTCTATCCAATTGAGCTACGACCGCACAGCCCCGAGTGATACCTCGGGGTTTATTTTTTCCCTTTCATTCGCGCGAAAACTCGGAGAGGGAGGGATTCGAACCCTCGGACAGTTTTTAGCCGTCGGTCATTTAGCAAACGACTGGTTTCAGCCACTCACCCACCTCTCCCGAGCGCCACCCACTATACCATAAGCGCCGCGCAGCTCCCTAGTCCGGCGGCGCGCGGGGCGCCGCGATCGGCTCGTCAACGAACTCGGCTTTCACGGCGCGCGTATTCGGCCGGCGCACGAGCAGCGCGTCGACGCCGGCAAACCGCCCGACCGGCAGAACGATACAAAAGAACGATAGCGCGAGCGCTACGCCGTTGAGCGTACCGACTCCAGACCAGTGGAACTCGCCCGCTGCCGCCAGATAGTTCAGCGCCAAGAAACAGCCCACGAGTCCGCCAAGCGGCGTAAGGAACCCAAGCAAGAGACTGATGCCTGTGAGAACTTCTCCCAGACGCACGAGCTCCGCAAACAGGCCGACGTTCGGCGTAACCGTGTTTATCAGAAAGTCATGATAGAAGCCCGTACTGGTTTGCGTCGCGTGGGCGAGCATTTGACCCATGTAACCGTTGGGCGGCATGAACATCGCCGGATTCAAAAACTTCGGAATGCCGCGTACGAGCCAAAACGCTCCCGCGTAGAGCCGGAAAATTAGCAACCAGCCTGAAACCGCCGGACGCGCAACGATCATGCGATGGCCTCCTGCGGACCTTCTGCGGCGAGCGCCCGAATGGCGCCTGCCACCTCGCGCGCCGCGTCGGGTTTTGCGAGCGCGCGCATCGCGGATCGCATATCGCTGCGCACGGATTCCGAAGACAACAACCCCGAGATGGCGCGTGGCAGATCGTGCGCGCGCTTCACGCGGATCGCCGCCCGCCCGTCGACGAGATAGCGCGTATTGCGTTCTTCTTGCCCGGGCAGCGGCTTGAACAACACCATCGGAACCTCCGCCGCGAGCGCCTCGGCCGACGTCAGGCCGCCGGGTTTGGTGATCAGCAGATCGGCAGCGTGCATATACTCGTCGACGTTTCCGACAAAACCCATTACGCGCACGGGATAGCGCACGCCATGCGCGGCCTCGAGCACGCGGTCGCCGGAGCGGCTGCTGCGTCCGACGATCGCCACGGCGCAAATCGGCAGCTCCAGCGCGTCGAGTTCCCGCATCATCGTCGAAAGCGGGCCGATGCCAAGCCCGCCGCCCATCATCAGCACGATCGATCGGTCACGGGGCAGATCGAGTTTCCCGCGCAGCGCCGGAACGTCGGGCGGGAGCTTTCCGAACGACGCGCCCACCGGAATGCCCGAAACGATCACGCGCTCCGGACGAATGCCGCGGGCGATCATCGTCGCCCGCATCTCCGGTGTGGCGACGGCATAACGCTCGATGTTCTCGTGCATCCAAAAACTGTGCACGGCAAAGTCCGTCACGACGCCCAGGACGGGCGGAGCGTCGGCGAATTGTTTTTTATATTCCGCCATAACGCCGCAAGGAAATGCGTGCGTGCAGATGACGACGTCCGGCTTGTACTCATGCATCATGCCGCGCAGATTTCCCGCCGTAAATTGGTGGATCCATGTGCGGAACGGACCGACTTCAGTGGCCTGCTCGGCCCGATGGTAAAGGAAACGGTACATTTGCGGAAGCGTTTTGACCATCCCGATGTAGCCGTCGGAGACGACGCGTGAAACGACCGATGCCGCGTACTTGTACGAGTCGACGACCGCCGACTCGAACGCGGGATCCTCGCGCTCCAGTTCGGCGCGCAGCGCCGAAGCCGCGGCCATATGGCCGACGCCGACGTTAGCCGACAGAAAGAGCGCGCGGATTACTCGGCGGCTCCTTGGCCGCCCGATTCTTCAGCGAGCACGAAGAAGTCATCTAGAATCTCTTGAGCGAGCGCTTCGTCTTTTAGCAGATTTCCCTGCGCGTCGGTAACGACGAACTCGTCCTGCGTCTCGCAGTACAGCACGGCAAACGCGTTATGCTCTTCATCTTCCACCAGGCCGACGACTTCGAACTCGAGCTCCTTATCCTCGCCGGTCGTCTTAATGACGAGAACGTCTTTCAGTTCGAGATCGCGTTGCGCTTGGCCGGATTCGCCGTCGGTTGACATAGCGGTCTCCTATTTCAAGTATTTGGCGACGTTCGCATTTTGCTCGGCTAAAGTCTTTGCAAACGCGTGATGTCCGTGGCCCTTGTAAACGTAGTACAGAAACTCCGAGGGTCGCGGATTGAGTGCGGCGACCAGGGAAGGGCGTCCCGGATTGGCGATGGGTGTCGGCGGCAACCCTTGGTGCAGGTAGCTATTATACGGCGAATCGATACGTAAATCACTGTACGTGATGACGGTTTGGTGCGTGGGCAGCGCATATTCGATCGTCGCGTCCACCTCCAGCGGCATACCCAACCGCAGGCGGTTGTAATAGACGCCGGCCATGAGCGGGCGCTCGTCATCGGCCTTCGCCTCGCGTTCGATCAGCGAAGCCAGCGTCACGACCTGCGGCACGGTCAATCCGCGCGCACGCGCTTTTCGGGCGGCATCCGCCGGCAGCTCTTTGCGGAATTGCGCGCTCATGATCGCTTCGACCGTAGCGGGCGAAGCCCCAAGCGGCATGAGGTACGTGTCGGGAAAGAGATAGCCTTCCATGTTGGCTGTGCGAAAGCCGTCGACGACGATGGTGTCGCGCAAGAAGGCCGCCGCGTATGATTGCGCGTCGCCGAAGCCTTCGGTCTCCAATTGCGCGGCGATTTGCTTGGCAGTATATCCTTCGGGGATCGTGATCCATTTGGCGATCTGCGCGCCGCCGGTTTGCAAACGGCGCAGAATCTCGGCTTCGGTTTGGTGCGGGGTGAAACGGAACTCTCCGGCGCGAGCCTGGGTGTCGGCGTGCATCGCCTTGGCATACAAGCGAAAGATCTGCGTGTTGCCGATGATCCCTGTGGCGTGCAGCTGGGCGGCGATATCCGAAAACGTAGAGCCTTGCGGAATCACCACGCCTGTGGTCGAGGCCGGCCGCGAACGATCGCCGTAAATTCCGTAACCAATCCACGCCGCGACCACAAGAATAGCGAGCACGGCCAACAGCGTGAGAGACCGGATGGCGCGCATCATGAGCGGGGCGCCGTTCCGCGCCGGCGCGCGAGAAACGTTTCCAAGATCAAAGCGGCGGCCATCTTATCGACGACCGTCTTTCGTTTGGCCCGCCGCACGTCGGCGGCGATCAGCGTCTTCTGTGCCTGCGCCGTGGTCAACCGCTCGTCCACGCGGTGAATCGGGCCGGTGAACTGCTTTGCGAGTTGCTCCACAAAGCGATCGGTCTGTTCGGCGGCAGGTCCGCGCTCGCCCGAGAGCCGCAGCGGATCGCCGACGACGAGCTCACCGGCTTCATACTCGCGCGCCAGATCGGCGATCCGTACCAAATCCGCGCGCAAGTTCGTGCGCTCTAAAACCGCAACCGGCAGCGCGAAGCTTTCGCCCGGATCGCTCACGGCAACGCCGATGCGTTTGCTTCCAACGTCGAGCGCCATCACCGGCATCTTCAGCTCTTCGCGAACTCCGCCGCGTGCACGCCGGCCTTCGGTCGGCGTCCTAAATGATGATTGACGAGCGCCTCGATCGCGCGCGTTACGGCGGGTGTGGCGTGCAATGTAGCCGACGACGTTCCTCGCGGCGCTGCCAGCGCGCGCAGATTCTCCATATCGGCCGCGCTCAACGCGAGCGGATCGCGCCAGGCGGGCCGGCATTCCTCGCCCGCAAAACCGCCTTGCTCTTGATCGAGCCAGGCGTTCTTTCCCAGCAAAGACGCGCCGCACAGCACGCATGAGTCCAGCGGCGGCGCCAAACCCAGCGCTCCCAGCAGCAGCAGCGAGAAACGCGGCACCAGACCCAGTGACGCTTCGCTGCGGCCGATCGCGCGCAACGCCCCGGTGAGGAGCGCATAAATCTCCGGCATGGCTAAATCGGGCTCGCAAAACGCGTCGACGAGCTCGATGATGAGATTGGCAGCGGCATAGCGCTCCGGCGCGACCAGATTTTGCCAGTACGCATTTTCGATGTCGGCCGAGACGACGACGTCGAGATTTCTGCCGCGATGCATCGTCAGCGCCACTTCGTTCCCGAGTTCCAACCGGCCGGCGAGGTGGCTTTTCGTGCGTCGCGACCCTTTAGCGATCGCATCCATCTTTCCGCGTTCGGTCGAAAAGAGCGTGAGAATGCGATCGGCTTCTCCGTACGTCCGTCCGCGCAAGACGACGGCGGTCGTCTTGTAAGCGCGGTTCATCGTTCGGCGCTAAATGAAGCAGGTCCGAAAGCGTCGGGCAGCAGCTGATCGACGGCGGTGACAACATAGCCGTCGCCGGTTGCGTACACCACGGGCAGCTGAGCGTTGAACTCGCTGAGAAACTGCCTGCACGTGCCGCAGGGAGCCGTCCCGACTCCGTCCGCGCCGACAATTGCGATCGCCTTGAAGCCGCGGCTCCCGTGCGAAACGGCAGCGGTGGCCGCGCTGCGCTCCGCGCAGATCGCAAGTCCGTAACTGGCGTTCTCGACGTTTGCTCCGCAAAAGATCTTGCCGCCCTCGACGAGCAGCGCGGCGCCGACCCGGAAGCCGGAATACGGCGCATAGGCTTCGTCGCGAACTTCGCGCGCTTTGGGAAGTGCCAATGCCAAAAACTCCGGAACGTCCATTCCGGTGCGGCTGCGAAACTCTTGCGCTGAAATACCTTCGAAACGAACCCGGTCCTTAGACTGCATCTTCCTCCGCGCGTGCACGCTCTTGGGCTTGCTGGGTTAAACCGTTAGAATAGATGCGCAGCGCCAAGATCCGCCGGCCGCGCATGCGATCGATCTTCAACTTCGTGTGATCGTCGGCCTGGATTTCCTCGCCCTCGCCCGGCAGGCGGCCAAAAAGGCCGACCGCATACCCGCCGATCGTCTCGAATTCTTCATGCGGCAGGTTGGTTCCGAGCTTCGCGTTGACGTCTTCGATGTTCATACCCGCGTCCACCACGGCTTCGCGGTCGTTGAGGATCCGCAAAGGTTCCTGCTCGTCTTCGTCGTGCTCGTCGCGTATCTCACCGACGATCTCTTCGAGCAGATCCTCCATGGTCACTAGGCCGGCCGTGCCGCCGTATTCGTCGACGACGATCGCCATCGAGAATTTGTCGCGCTGCATTTCGCGCAGCAATTCGGCAAGTTTCTTGTTCTCGGGCACGTGCGCGATCGGGCGCATCAGCGAGCGGATCGGAAGGGAACTGATCGTTCCGTTCGCCAGACTGATAAGCAGCTCGCGATCGTGGACCACGCCGATGATGTCATCCTTCGATTCTTCGTAGACCGGCAGCTTCGAGTAGCCCTCGGAGATGACGATGTCGAGCGCGCGGCGCGGCGAGTCGTCAACCGAAACGGCCACGACATTCGGCCGCGGCGTCATCACTTCGCGCACGATCGTGTCGCCGAACTCGATCACGGAATGAATCATCTCGCGCTCTTGTTCCTCGAGCACGTTCTGCTCGGCGGCAACGGTCGCAATCGTGCGGATGTCTTCATCGGTGACGAAGATCTGGCGCGTCGGTTTGATGCCGAACGGGCGGACAACGATGGTCGAAAGCGCCTGGAACGTGTACACCAGCGGATTGAGCGCCCCCGCTATGCGACGCATCGCCGGCGCGAGGCGCAGCGCCCAGCGTTCGCTGTCGGAAACGGCGATCGTTTTCGGAATGATTTCCCCGAAGAGCAGCAAGATGAACGCCATGACGATCGTCGAGATCACGGCGGCATCGGGAACTCCCATCCGTATGAAGATGTAGGTCGCCAGCGAGTCGGCCGCCAGCAGGACGCACGTGTTGGCGATCAGGATCGACGTCAGGAACCGGTTGCGGTCTTCCGTCAGGGCCAGGACGGCCCGCGCGCGCTTGAGCCCGCGCTCGACCATCGTCCGGGCGCGCAGGCGGGAAACGGCGACCAGGGCGGCCTCGGAGGCCGCAAAGAAGGCGGCCAGCAGCACCAGGATGACGAGCGCCGCGATCTCGTACGCCGAGACGTGGAGGGCACCTACCGGGGTCATTTAAATCCGGGCTTATCGGGGGCCCGGGCGGGTTCGTCGAGGGGTGTCCAATGCGCGGCCATTATAGCACACCGCCCGGCTTGGCCAGCAGGAAGACGGCAAGCGCCAGCAGGCTGCCCAAAACGGCTCCCCACGAGACCTCGAAGACGTTGTGAATACGCGCCTCGACCCGGCTCTGCGCCACCAAAAACGCAATGAAATAAGCGAGTAACGCGACGAGCGGGCGCTGCAGAATGAGCGCCAGCCCGGTTGCGGCTGCGAAGGCGAGCGCCGTGTGCCCGGAGAGCGCTCCGCCCTGAAAGACCGTGCCGCGCCCCGTGAACGCCTTCGCGAGGATCGCTCCGATCAGCACCACCGCGAACATGATCAGCACCACGTTGGCCGGCACGGCCGCAACAGCCGTATAGACGCGCGGACCGCCGCGCTGGATGCCCTGATAGAACACGAGGTAGCCGACCAGCACCGCGCCGACGCTCGCGATGAAGACCGCGCCGGCGGCCGCGTCTTTCGCCGTCTTCGCAAGCGGATGGTGAGCGACGGTCAACAGATCGACGATCGCCTCGATCGCCGTATTGAAGAGCTCGAGTGAAAGCACGATCACGATCATGACGATGATCGCGATCACGTAGAGGCGGTCCAGGCGCAGCAGCATCGTCGCGATCAGGACCAGCGCGGCGATGATCAGATGTACGCGCATGTTGGGCTGCGTGCGCGTTGCATACATGATGCCCGAAAACGCGTAGTGAAACGAGCTCCAGAATTTCGACTCGGTGATGCGTGCGTACTCCGGCTGCGGATGCTCGCGCGAGGGCGGCGGCAGATTCTCAGTCATACGGCCACGGCATGGAAATGACGCCGGCGAGCCGGCGCTCTTCAGCCTCCATCACGGCACGTTCGACGGCTTCATGATGATCGTGGCCGAGCAGATGGAGCAGCCCGTGAATCAGCAGGCGGTTAACCTCGCTCTGCAGCGGCGCGTCGTATGCGGCGGCCTGGCGCCGCGCAGTATCGAGACTGATCGCGATATCGCCCAAGAACTGTTCTTCCTCAGCCTGCCCTGAGCCGGCTCGAAGGGCCGGGAAGCTCAAAACGTCGGTCGCTTTGTCTTTTCCACGGTGCGTCCGGTTGAGCTTGCGGACGTGCGCGTCGTCGGTTAAAAGCAGTGAAAGCCCGCTCGCGGGCCGCGCCGTCGCGCGCACGAGTTTCTGCGCCGTGCTTTTCAAGCGGCGCAGATCGATGTCAGGATCGCGGACGCCGGCGCGCAGATCGATCACCGCGGTCCGCGATCGGCCGCATACGCACGGATGATCTCGACAACCAGCGGATGGCGCACGACGTCGGATTCCCCGAGCTCGACGATGCCGATATCCGGCACGCCGGCGAAACGCCGGGGTGCTTCGAGTAGCCCGCTCTGCGCGCCGCCCGGCAGATCGATCTGCGTCACGTCTCCGTTGACGATCATCTTCGATCCCGCTCCCAGACGCGTCAAAAACATTTTGAGTTGGTCGCGCGTTGCGTTCTGCGCTTCGTCGAGGATGACGAATGCTTCGGAGAGCGTCCGGCCGCGCATATACGCCAGCGGCGCGACTTCAATGACGCCGCGCTCGATATAGCGCGAGACCAGCGGGTCGTCCATCAATTCCGCGAGCGAGTCGTAAAGCGGACGCAAGTATGGATCCACCTTCTCTTTCAAGTCGCCGGGCAGAAATCCGAGCTTCTCGCCGGCTTCAACTGCCGGGCGCGAAAGAATCACGCGCGCGACCTGGCGCGCGCGCAACGCGCGCACGGCCATCACGACGGCCAAAAATGTTTTTCCCGTTCCGGCCGGACCGATGCCGAACGTCAAGGTGTTGCGCTCGATTGAATCGACGAATGCGCGCTGGCCGCCCGTCTTGGGTCTGATCTCGCGTCCGCGGTGCGAACGAAATAATGTTTCGGGGAGTGCCGTCGTTTCGCCGCCGCGACGGACGTCCGACGTTGCGAGCGCAACGTCGTCGGGCGTGAGGTGCACGCCGCGCACCGCCGCATCGAGCATCCGCTTTACGACGTCGTAAGCTTGCTCGACGGCGGTCTTTTCGCCGTGAACAACTAGGCTATGGCCGTCGACCCGCAGCGAAACCGCGAGTGCGTCCTCCAAGGCCGAGAGATTCTGATCGAATTTTCCGAACAACCGGAATTGATCGGTGAGTTCGCTTAGGTCGACGGTTCGTTCGGTCGTTGACTCCAGAGTTCGTGCTCCCTCAGCGCCCGGGGTGGTCCGAGTACTTCAGCGGCTATGACTGCCCGCAATAGACTCTTCCCATCTTCGAAGAGCCCGCCCAAAGACCCGGTGCTCCAGGCGGCCTGCGGCGGCGCAGGACGTGCGCCGGCAGGCTGCCTTGACGATAGCCTCGGCATTTATTTTGCCGGGGGCGGCGGCGGAGCGGTCGGGGGCGGACCTTGGTCGCTCTGAGAAACGCTGCCGGAAATCGCGCCGCGCATCTCGGAATCGGCTTGAATGTTCTTCATCCGGTAATAGTCCATGATCCCGAGGTTGCCGCTGCGGAACGACTCCGCGATCGCCTGCGGCACCGACGCTTCAGCGTCAACCACCTTAGCCCGCATGCGCTGCGTCTCGGCCTTCATCTCTTGCTCCGCGGCTTGTGCGGCGTATTGCCGCTCGGAAGCTTTGGCTTGTGCGATGCGCCGGTCGGCTTCGGCCTGCGACATCTGCAGCTCCGCGCCGATGTTCTTGCCTACATCCACGTCGGCGATGTCGATCGAAACGATTTCGAACGCGGTGCCTGCATCCAAACCTTTCGCGAGCACGGCTTTACTGATGCGATCCGGATATTCCAGCACTTGTTTGTGATCGAGCGCCGCGCCGACAGCGGAAACAACGCCTTCACCCACGCGTGCCACGATAGTCGGCTCGCCCGCGCCGCCGACGTAACGGTCGAGATTGCTTCTCACGGTGATCCGGGCTTTGACGTTGAGCTGAATACCGTTCTGCGCGACGCCTTGGAAGATCGGCGTTTCGATCACCTTCGGGTTCACCGACGTCTGGAGCGCCTCAAGCACGTTGCGACCCGCGAGGTCGATTGCGGCTGCACGCTGCCATTCCAGCGGAATCTGGGCGCGTTGCGCCGCGATCATCGCGAGCACGCAGTTTTCGATGTTGCCACCGGCGAGGTAATGCGATTGCAACTGGTCCACGTTCAATGGAAGCCCCGCTTTACGCGCGCGGACCAAGTTCGTTACGATAACGCTGGGCGGAATCCCGATGATGCGCATCCGGATGAGCGATCCGATCGAGAGCGGCACGCCTGCCGCAACCGTTCTGAACCACATGCCGATGGGGAAATAGTAGAGGAACGTAAAGAACAGAATGATCGCGACGAAGAAGACGATTGTCGCGCCGATTGTAACGCCCAAGATTTACTCCTTGTAACTCGGCATGTCGATGGGTTCGACGAAAACGCGCGCGCCTTCGACGCGGGTCACGCGCACGGGGGTACCGGCTGGAATGAATTCGCCCTGGGTTAGCACGTCGATACGGCGGCCGTCGACGGTCGCCACGCCTGCAGGACGAAGATACGAACTCGCTGTTCCGCTGAGTCCGCGGAGGTGCGTGTTATCGCGGCTGGTGACGTAATCGGGTCCTTGCGCGCTTGCAAAGGTCAGTTTTGCCATCCACGCGTTCTGCGGAAACGCGCGCGTTGCGAGGTAGAACAAAATCACGGTCATCACGATTGCCGTCGCGATCGTCTGCATCGCGATGAAAAACAGCGGGATACCGAACGCCAGCAAGATCGCAGCTAAGAGCGCGATGCCGCCGAGTATTCCCGGCGCACCGTGTCCCGGCACGATGTGCAGTTCGTAGAGGATGCCGACGACGCCGGCGATTGCCAGCACGACCACCCAGCCGTTGCTGAAGCCGGCGTAGATGTGCGAACCGAAGAACAGCGCGAGCGAAGCCACGCCAATCACGCCGGCGATGCCGTGCAGGGTTTGCATCTCGATGAGCAGTCCCAGGAAGCCGAGCGTCAGCAGCAATCCGCTCACGGCCGGGTTGGTCGCGAAGCGGGCCACCTGTTCGGCAAATGTGTACTGCGGGATTTCTTGCGGTCCGCTCAAGTGATTGGCCGCCAGCATCGCGCCGAGCGAATCCGCTTCTCCGTCGGCGATCTTCGTTTTGAGCGCCGCCTGCGTGTCGAGCGTCAAATTTTGACCGGGCTGCTTGTACTTAGGAAGATCGATGCTCTTGTCGACCATTGCCGCGGCGATGAGCGGATCGCGGTGATTTCGCTCGGCCGTCGATTTGAACTCGGCCTTCACCGCCGAGACAAGTTTTGAGGAAACCGGATACGGCTCGGCCTCACCGATCGATGCGCCGGGCGCCATGTAGATATGTTGCGCCGCCAGCGTGATGAGCGCGGCCGACGAATAGGCGCGGCCGTCTACGAATGCATAGGTCGGAATCGTGGAATCGAGGACCGCGTCTTTGATGTCGAACGCGGCTTCGAGCACGCCGCCCGGCGAGTTGACGTCCAGCACGATGGCCGACGCGCCTTCGCTCTGCGCCTTGGCAATCGAACGCGTGACCAAGTGATCCATGCCGTCGTCAACGGTCCCGGTTATCGGGATAACGACCACCGTTCCGCCGCTTTTTGCCGGCTGCTGTCCGACGGACGCGGTAAAGAGCCCGGCTGCAATAAGCCCGGCGGCAGCAAGCAATCCCATCTTGAACCCAAGCATGATTTTAGCTACCCGGGCCCTTCGCGAAGGTTACGTGGCTCTCTTCGTTCAGGCGAGCTCTTCGGTGACGATCCGGCGCACGAGGTTGCCGTCGGCTTGCCCTTTGAGCTGCGGCATGGCGACCTTCATCACCGCACCCTGGTTGCGGGTGCCCTGCGGCAGTTCCGCGATGATCGCGCGCACGATCGACCGGACCTCGTCCTCGGATTTTTGCGCCGGCAGGTACGCCGTCAAGATTTCGCGCTCGCGCAGCTCTTTTTGGGCGAGCTCGTTGCGGCCCGCTTTTTCGAATTCCGTGGCCGCATCGGTGCGCTGTTTGACCTGCTTGCGCACGACGTCGGACTCGTCGGCCTCGGTCAGCTCGACCCCGGCCTCGGTGCGCTTATAGGTGAACCCGGAAAGGACCGAGCGGAGCGTGTCGAGCCGCAGCTGGTCGCGAGCCCTCATCGCCTCCTTGAGATCGGCGGCGATGCGGTCTTTCAAACTGGCCATGCGGGACTAGGCGCGGCGCTTGCGCGCGGCCGCGGACTTTTTCTTGCGGCGAACGCTGGGCTTTTCGTAATGCTCGTGCTTGCGCGCTTCGGCCAAGACTCCGGCTTTCTGGGTGGCTTTTTTGAAACGGCGCAGCGCGCTCTCGATAGACTCCCCTGGAGCTACGCGTACTTCCATTAAATCAACCCCCCTTTCGATCCAAAATCTCTACCGGGCCAGGCGGCCCAATAGGTGACTTTATCACAGGGCTGCCCGCGCGTCAAAGCACGAGAAATAGCAAGGCCCGTTGCCGTGAGGCCTCGGGCCTTGTTGTATCTCCGGCTCCGTTCGCGCGTCTGAGTCCGTTTCCGAACCCCTACTCACGCCCGACTCCGGTTCGACCTTCGCACTCCGGCGCCGCACTTGCAACGCCCTCAGCATACTCGATCGCGGTTTGTTACGTTCCGCACTCCGTCGTTACTCGAAGTGATTGCATGGTATCAATTTCACATATCGATTGCAATAACGTTTTGATGCAACTCACAGCCATTCCACAAGAAACTGCGGTTACTCACATCTACTCACACGTTATGCACCCTTCGACAAGCTCAGGGCAGGCTGCGTAACATTGATCATTATCCGGGAGGCCACGACATATGTCTTCCGGCAAGCACATGCACGTGCAAGTGGTCGACGGTTTGTCCGCTGTCAGCGCCGGTGTTTACGACGAGCCGAAAGCCGCCGGCATTTTTCGCCCCGAGTTCCGCGGCGATTTCCATCAGGCACGCTATTTCGTCGGCAGAGCCTCTAAACGTATGCTCGGCGATGTTGGCGACATGACGCTCCGGAAACACGAGCAGATGGACCGGAGCCTGCGGGTTGACGTCTTCGATCGCCATGATCCCGTTATCGCGATGCACGATTTTCGCGGGAATCTCGCCGGCGATGATTTTGCAGAAAATGCAATTTGTACTGCTCACGCGGCCCTCGACTGCGCTCGGGCGTGGTTCGACCAGGGCGCCAAATGGCGCCCGCTCACCATGACATCCCGATTACGCCGGTCACCTGGGATGCAAGTATTCGAAAGCGATGTGCGTGTCGGGGCTCGGCACGAATCCCGCAATGGACGATTTCACGATGACCGGAACGGTCGTGTGCACCATGGGCAGCGCCGGCACCTGATCGTGCACCATGTCGTTGGCCTGCCGGTAGACGATCCCGCGCGCGGCCTCGTCGAGCGTCGTCTGCCCCTTGACGATCAAACGGTGGAACGCTTCGTCTTCCCAAAACGAGTAGTTCTGGCCGTTGGGTTTTGCAAGCGCGCTGTCTTTATCTAAGAGCGGATAAAAGAAATTGTCCGGGTCGCCGTTATCGCCGCTCCAGCCGATCAGGCACATCTGGTGTTCGCCGTTACGCACCTTATCAAGGAAGACGCCGAACTCGAATGGCTCCAGCGTCACTTTGATTCCCACTTTTTGCAAATCGGCTTGAATCGCTTCCGCGATGCGCTCCGGTTCGGGCATGTAAGGCCGTGGAGTCGTCGGGTAGTAGAGATCGGTGCTGAACCCGTTGGGTAATCCGGCCTGCGCCAAGAGCTGCTTGGCCTTCGCCGGGTCGTATGGATAGGGCCGGAGTGACGTATCCTCGCCGAGCATTCCGGGCGGCGTCCAGTTCGTGGCCACGATTGCGCCGGCCGAGTAAAACGCTTTGACGATTGCGCGAACGTCGATCGCATAGGCGATGGCCCGTCGAACCGCGAGATTTCCGAACGGCGTCTTTTGCACGTTGAGCGCGAGATAGGAATTATTGTTCGAGGGCTGATCGTAAACCGTAACGCCCGATTGCTTGGCGAGCTGCGTCGCATCATCGGGCCGTGGATCGGTCAGAAAATCGATGCCGCCACGCTGCATCTCGAGCACGCTGGTCGCTTGATCCGGAATATCGCGCACGATGACCGTCGCGTACGCCGGCTTGACGCCTCGCCACGCCGGATTAGCGATCAGCGTGATGTGGTCGTCCTTCACCCACTCTTTGAGCATGTACGGTCCGTAGCCGGCGGGCTGGTTGCCGAATCCGGCGAGGTTCTTGCGGATGGCCGCCGGTGACGCGATCGCGAAAGACGGCATCGCGAGGTCGCGCAAGAACGGACCGAGCGGACGCGAGAGTGTGAACGTCACCGTCTGCGGATTGGGCGTGTCTACCGCCGTAATCAAACCCGGAAAGCCGCCGAACATGTCGGCGTAGTAGCCGTAGGGATAGTTTTGATGGTAGGGATTGTTCGTCAAGCGCCACCGGTCGAAGTTGAACTTGACGGCGGCCGCGTCGATGGTCGTGCCGTCGGAAAACTTCAAGCCCTTCTTCAACTGGAACGTCCAGTGCAATCCGTCGCCCGTCATCTTCCAGCTCTGCGCGATCGAGGGTGTCACGTCGAACGTCCCCAGTTTGAACTCGACCAAGCCTTTCATCATCTCTTGGGTCAGGTTGAGCGACATGCCGTCGGTGGCTTGAGCCGGATCGAGAATGACGGCGTCTTTGACGCGCGCGATCACCAGCGGCGCGGCGGCGCCTCCGGGCGCGTTTTGGTTCCCGGCGCACGACGCGAGCAGCACCGTCAGCGCGGCGCACGCGGTCAATCTGTTCATATCCCTACCTCGATTTGATGTAGAACGTCCAGCTCTTCGTAGCCGTATTCCCGGCTTCATCCGAAACCCGCACGATCACACGCACGGGCCCATTGCCGTAATCGACCTGCGGCATGTAGTCGATGAACCGGTCGCTGCGGGTCGCCGATGACGTCACGTCGTGACCGTTCACTTCTATCTTCGCGCTCGAAGGGTTGACGGGCACGACGCCGCTTACGAACGTGGCGTAAATGCTCGGCCGGCTGTTGTTCACCGTCATGCCGTTGCCGGGCGCGAAATCGTTGATGCCCGGCGGTTCGGTCGAAATCGAAACGAACGCCGCCGATTCGCCCGAGGTTGGTTCGGCACCGTTCACGCTGACATGACCGAATACCGGCGCGTCGGCGAAGTTCACGCCCGCACCGATTTTATAGCTGCCCGAGTACGTGCCCGGCGCACTTTCGCGCAAGGGCAAATTCGTAACGTACGGTCCTAAATCGTAGCTTGCCAGCCCGCCCGGCGTAGCGTGCATGACCACGTACAGCGTATCGCCCTTTCGCAGCGCGTGGTTCGGCGAAACGGAGATCGCGGTCACCGCTACCGGTCCGGCCGTGGGGGACACTGCGCCCTTGCGGGTGGCGATGATTTGGCGCGGTTCGGACGTGTCGATGTTGTAGCGCACGCTGACGGCATCGCCGACCTGCAAGCGATCGATGGTGACGGTGTTGCCGTTGAGCGTGATCGCAGTCGCACGGCTCGGGCTGATGACGCGTCCGTCGCCTAAGACGATAACGCCCGACGCGGCCGCGGCAATCGTTCCCGTATGCGAACCGTAAGCGTCTACGACGTGCTTGACGCGACTGTTTTTGTCGAGCATGACTTCGGCCCAGTCGCCGGCCGCAATATCGCTCAGTTCGCCCGAATTCGACGTGCCGGTGTTAACGTCTTGAACGATGACCTGCGCGCTGGGATCGATCGGAAGCGTGCGGATCGAAGCGTTGTACGTCAGCGTGATCGTCGCGGGCGAAGAATCGAGGTCGACGGCCGTAACCGTACCGCGCGTCTTCGTTCCCGCTCCCGTCGTTCCGGGACCGCTGCGCCCGATCAGACTCGAGACGATCTCGACGCTGTTGGTTTGGCGGTCGAAATTCGCTTGCGCGTCGAGGGCCGCGGTGAAAAAGCGCAGCGGCGCGTACAGTGTGTTGCGGATCTCGACGGGCGCCGCATCCAAGTACACCGGATTGCCGTCAACCAAAGCGCGCGTGCTTCCGAGCGTCAGCGTGATCTGCTTCGCGCCGACGTACGTCGTCACGTCACGCCCGTTTCGCTGGAATTGGAGTCCGAGCGCCTCGATGATCCGGCGCACGGGAACAAGCAGGTGGTAGCGATAGAATTGCGGGCCCGGATTGACCCTGAGATGCGTTCCGTTCAGAATGACGGCGATTGGCCGGATCGTTTTGCCCGGGCGCTTTGGCGCGTGAACGGCAGCCGTCAGCATCACGGCGGCAAGGACGCAGGCCAGCTTTTTCACCCGGTCGATTCCTCCAGTACTTCTCGATAGACGTTTGCGGTTTCGCGCGCGCAGCGATCCCATGTGAATTGCGCCGCGCGAGCTCGGCCTTCATTAACGAGTTTCATGCGCTGCCCCTGGTCGGAGAGCACCCGCTGCATCGCGCGGGACGCTTCGCCGGCATCGCGGGCCAGAAACGTCAGGGCCGCTCCTTGCAGCACGGATGGCAGTGCCGCGTCGCACGCGATGACCGGGCAGCCGGCCGCCATCGCCTCGAGCATCGGCAAGCCGAAGCCCTCCCGCAGCGCCGGATGCACCAACGCCACGGCGCCCGCGTAGTATCCGGCGAGTTCGCTCGCCGGAATATCCCCGAGCATCACGAGCTTGCGGTTGTGCGTGGCAAATCGCGCCGCGCCGATATCGTCAATCCCGGTGATCAGCAGATCCACCGCATCAGATTCGGGAAGGGCCGTCCACGCAGCGATAAGGGTCGCGAGATCCTTGTGCTCGCGATGATTGCCCGAATACAAAAAGTACGGACGCGCGCCGCGGTGCGGGACGGCCGGTTTCAAGAATATGTCGGCAACGCCCAGTGGAACGACCCGGACCTTTTCCGGCGCGACTGCGAGAAATCGCTGCAGGTCCACCACCGTGCGCGCGTCATCGGTAATCACGCGCGCCGCGCGCGCGGCAACGCTGCGCACGAGGGTCCGGTAATACGGCCCGACCTTCCGCTTGAAGTTTTCCGGAAAAGTCAAGTGGATCAGATCGTGGATCGTTACGACGTAAGGACGCGGCATGAACAGCGGCGTGTACTGCGACATATAGTGCGTCAGCGCCGGCTTGGCTGCGCGGATGGCTAAAGGCAGCCGCACGTGCTCCGCCCACCCAAAGTTTCCACCATCGTTAAAAAGAACGAACTCCAGATCGGGCGCAGCCAAGGGAAGCCGCGCGGCCAGCTCGCGCACGTATGTCTGCATTCCTGCCGAAAGCTGGCGCGTAATGCGCGCGTCAAGCGCGATGCGCGCGCTCACCGGCGCAGGGCTTTGAGGCGCACGGCGGCGGGATAGAATGCCGAGTGCCACGCGATGCGCGTGCCGTCCATCCCGTCGGTGATCGCGCCGCGAGCGAATAGATACCACAAAAAGCGCGGGATCGCGCGTGCAACTTCGAAGGCCGCGCGTCCGCGCGACGGCGCTAAGCCTTGCGCTTCCACCGACGTATAGAAATCGTACTTTGCCGCGTACGCCTCATGAGTCGGATAAGAATAGTGCAGCAGCGTTCCATCCAGCGTGCCCAGCGGCGGCTCGCACGTCCAGCGCTCGTGAAGCTGCGCGCTCCCGCCCGCCGAAGGAAAAGAGTCGATGCGCACGTGTTTCGTGCAGAACAGCCGCACCAACAATTCGTTGCGCCACATGCGCAATGCGCGTCCGCAATAGAACGTCGTGCGGCGGACGTAGTAGCCGTTGCAGTCGCTGCCGGCAGCCACGATAGCCTGCGCCAGCCGCGCATCCAAGACTTCGTCAGCGTCGATCATGAGCGTCCACTGCGTTCTCACTTGCGCGATCGCGAAGCGGCGGGCGTCGACAAAGCCGGCGAAGATATGCTCGAGTACCTCGGCGCCGTGCGCTCGCGCGACCTCGCGCGTCCGATCGGTGGACCCGCTGTCCACAACGAGCACGGGCATGCCCGCCGGCAGCGAGCCGAGCGCGCGCGGCAGATTCCGCTCCTCGTTGCGGGTTAAGACGACCGCAGTGACGTCGCTTGGATGAATGAAGATTCTTCCCGCATCCGCTGCTCGTGCACCAGCGCCGCGCCGACGAAATCGCGATAGAGCGGCGCCGGGCGCGTCGGGCGAGACTTGAATTCGGGGTGCGCCTGCGTTCCCACGAACCATGGGTGCATGTCGGCGGGGAGCTCGACCAGTTCGACCAGTGTGGTCTTTCCAACGACATGGTGGCCGGTGAACCGCATCCCGTGCTCTTCGAACAAAGCGCGGTAGCGGTTATTAAACTCGTAACGGTGCCGGTGGCGTTCGCTAATCTGCAGCTCTCCGTAGGCTTGCGCGGCATGCGAATCCGGCTCGAGTTCGCAAGCGTAGGAGCCTAGGCGCATCGTACCGCCGTACACTTCCAAGTTGCGCTGGTCAGGCATGAAATCGATGACCGGATCGATCGTCGTCTCGTCCACTTCGCGCGTCATGGACTCGGGCAAGCCGCAGACGTTGCGCGCGAATTCGACGCAGGCCAGCTGCATGCCGTAGCAAATGCCCAAGAACGGCACGCGGTTTTCGCGGGCGTATTTGATGGCTTTCAGTTTGCCTTTGACGCCGCGCGCACCGAAGCCCGGGGCCACCAGAATACCGTGGGCCGCGCGGAGTACGCCGGCCCCCTCATTTTCGACCGTCTCCGAATCGATGCGCCGGATGTCGACGGCTGCGTTATAAAAGATGCCGGCGTGATGCAGCGCTTCGTTGATCGAGATGTAGGCATCTTTGAGTTCGACGTACTTGCCGACAATCGCGATCGTGACGCGCCGTTCGGGACGGAGCACGCGGTCCACGACCGACGCCCATTCTTCTAACTCGGGCGGAGTTTGAGGAAGGCGGAGCTTACGAACCGCAGCTTCGGCCAATCCTTCGGCTTCCAAATTCAGCGGAACTTGATAAATTGTCGGAGCGTCGGCGTTCTGCACCACCGCGCTCGGCGGAACGTCGCAAAACAGCGCGATCTTCTCCTTGATTTCTACGGCCATCGGCGTAGCGGTCGCGGTGCGGCAAACGATCGCGTCGGGACTGATCCCGATCCCGCGCAGTTCACGCACCGAATGCTGCGTAGGTTTGGTTTTGAGTTCGTCGGGCGCTCCCAGATGCGGCATCAGCGTCAGGTGCACGAACATCACGTTTTCGTCGCCGACGTCGTAGCGGATCTGGCGGATCGCTTCCAGGAACGGCAGCGATTCGATGTCGCCGACCGTGCCGCCGACCTCCACGATGCACACCTCGGCGTGGCTCTCCTCGGCGACGCGCTTGATATGCGATTTTATCTCGTTGGTGATATGCGGGATCACTTGCACGGTCGCGCCTAAGTAATCGCCGCGGCGCTCTTTGTCGATCACCGAATTGTAGATCTGGCCGGCCGTCACGTTGTTCGCGCGCGACAAATTCTCGTCGATGAAACGTTCGTAGTGACCGAGGTCGAGATCGGTTTCGGCGCCGTCTTCGGTAACGAAAACTTCCCCGTGTTGATACGGGTTCATGGTGCCGGCGTCGACGTTGATGTACGGATCGAGTTTCTGAACCGAAACGCTGATCCCGCGCGCCTTTAGCAGTCTCCCGAGCGAGGCTGCCGTGATGCCCTTACCAAGCGAGCTGACCACGCCGCCGGTAAAGAAAATGTACTTCGCCACTCGGGACTATCTTATTCCGTTGGGCCGGAGTCTTTACCTACGCAGCCACGCGCACGTAGCGCTCCAAGCCCGCGTAATCACGGTGCACGGTGATTGCCGCCTGCGGAAACGCCTCGTTAGCAAGCGCGCGCAGCCCCGGCATCGTCGGAGGCGCCGCTTCCATTAAGACCAGCGCCCCGGCGCAAGCGAGGCGCGGGGCCACCGCGAGCAACTTGCGGTACAGTTCCAAGCCGTCGGCGCCCCCATCGGTAGCGACGCGCGGCTCGAACCCGACGGGGTCGGGTTTTTGCGGGACGTCCGCGCTCGGGATGTAGGGCAGATTGGCCACAATCACGTCGTAGCGCTCGTTGTCCGCGGGCGCAATGTCGGCTAGCGCGAACGTGCAGCGGCCGCCGACACCCAGGCGCGCTGCATTCTTGGCCGCGACGGCCAGCGCCCGGATACTGACGTCGGTTGCGGTGACGATCGCATCGAAGAGCTCGCTCGCAATCGTGCACGCAATCGCCCCGCTTCCGGTGCCTACGTCCAGGACGCGGCGGCGCGCCGTCGCGTGCATGAATTCGAGCGCGTCTTCAATTAAATGCTCCGTCTCCGGACGCGGAACCAGCACGTGTTCGTTGACGGCGAACTCGCGCCGGTAGAAGCCCTTCCAGCCGCTGACATAGGCTTGCGGCATTCCGAGCGTGGTCACCCGGCGGCTCCCTCGCCCGCGAGCAGTTTCATGCGCTCGTCTTTGAGCAGTTCGTCCACAATATGTCCGAGCGCTCCGTCCATAACGCCGCGCAGGTTGCCGAAGTTTTGGTTGATGCGGTGATCGGTGATGCGATCTTGCGGATAGTTATACGTGCGGATTTTCTCCGAGCGGTCGCCCGTTCCGACTTGGCTGCGCCGCATCGACCCCGCGGCCTCTTCGGCTTCGCGGCGTTTGCCCTCGTAAATCTTCGAACGCAACATCTGCATGGCTTTTTCGCGGTTTTGAATCTGTGAGCGTTCTTGCTGCGAGGCCACGATGATCCCCGTCGGTATATGCGTGATACGGATCGCAGACTCGGTCTTATTGACGTATTGTCCGCCCGCCCCGCTGGATTTGTACGTGTCGATCTGCAGATCCGACGGCCGAATCTCGACGGAAAAATCGTCCTCAACCTGAGGCAGAACGGCCACCGTGGCTGTGCTTGTGTGCACGCGCCCTTGGGCTTCGGTCAGCGGAACGCGCTGGACTCGGTGCACGCCCGACTCGTGTTTGAAAAAACGGTACGGCGTTCCGCCTCGCACGGCAAAGACGATCTCCTTATAACCGCCGGCTTCGCTCTCGTTCTGCGACACCGGTTCGACGCGCATCCCCTGCGACTCGGCGTACCGCATGTACATGCGCGCGAGATCGCCCGCGAAAATCGCCGCTTCATCGCCTCCGGCGCCGGCGCGAATTTCGATGAAGACGTCTTTGTCGTCGTCGGGATCTTTGGGAATGAGCAGCGCCTGTAAGCGGTCCTCGAGCTCTTTGCGTTTTTCGCGCAAGCCCTTGACCTCATCTTCGGCGAGCTGCGACAACTCCGGATCGCTGCGATCGGCGAGCAATTCTTCGTTGGCCGCAATATCCGCAACGATCTTTGAATAGGCGCGATACGCCTCGACGGTTTCTTCGAGTGCGGCGCGTTCTTTGACGAGTGCGGTAAAGCGGACTTGATCGAACGTTTCAGACGGATGCGCGAGCTCGCCTTCGATCTCATCGAAGCGCTTGGCGATGACGTCGAGGCGGTCTGAAAGGTTCAGTTAAGCTTCGGCTGCGGCTTTTTCGGCCTCGCGCTTGGCTTTGCGCGCAGCGGCCTCTTCTTGCTTGCGCTTGGCGATCTGTTCGCGTTGACGGAACTTATCGACGCGGCCGGCCGTGTCGACGAACTTCTGCTGGCCCGTGAAGAGCGGATGGCAAGCCGAACAGATCTCGACCGCGATCTCCGGGATGGTCGATCCGGTCGTGAACGTGCTGCCGCAGGCGCAGTGCACCCGGGCCTCGGGGTACCATTTGGGGTGGATCTTCTCTTTCACAGCCAAAACATTATATCAGCCGCGGCAAGGCCTCCCTCCCCTCCCCGGGAACCGAACGGTCTCCGCAGTAGTTAAGGAGCCATGAACCGTTCGATTCTCCCCGGCGCCGCCTTGGCGCTGGCCCTGGCCGCGCAAGCCGCCGCGGCCGCGCAAACCTACCCCTCCCCGGTACCGGCGGCGGCTCTGTCAACGCCGGCCCCGGCCGCTTCGGCCACGATCAAGATTCCCGCGGCAAAAGCGACCCCTGCACCGCCCAAGGATACGCCCATCACGCGGGTCGGCATATCCGGCGTCTGGGAGATCCAAATCCAACGCATGACCGGGGTGACGTACACGCACTTCAAGATCGACCAAAAAGACAACGTGCTGACCGGGCAATACCTCGATCAAGACGGCAAGAAATATCCACTCTTCGGTTCGGTCGACGGGAAAAACGTGCGGTTGGTGGTTTCGCTTCCCAACGGTTCCACACTTACGTTCAGCGGAACGCAGGAAGCGTTCAGCGACATGATTGGAATGCTGGCGCTCAGCAGCGAAAGCATTCCGTTTACGGCAACGTACCGGCCGAAATACAACTGGCTCGACAATCTCTCGCCGGGCACCGGCGGACTCGGCCAGCCCTAAGCCTTCTCGGCTAGGCGCTTCTCGACATACGGCTGCAAACCGCCGGCGTCGATCAGCGACTGCATAAACGGCGGAAAAGCCGCCGCCGTATACGTTTGGTTTTTTGTCAGGTTGCGAATGACGCCGCCCGCCGGCTCGATTTCGAGTTCGTCGCCGCTGTCGATCGCATCGACGGCTTCGGGCGATTCGAAGATCGGCAGACCGATGTTGAGTGCGTTGCGGTAAAAGATGCGCGCGAAACTCTTGGCGATCACAGCCGACGTACCGGAACCTTTGATCGCGATCGGTGCGACTTCGCGGCTGGACCCGCAGCCGAAATTCGAGTCGGCGACGATCAGATCGCCCGGCTTCATCTTCGCCGTATACTCCGGGTCTAAGCCCTCCATCGCGTGCTTGCCGAGTTCGGCGATGTCGATGATGTTGCAGTACTTGCCCGGGATGATCACGTCGGTGTCGACGTTTTTTCCATACTTGTGCGCGCGACCGCGAAGCGAAGCTTGCATCAGGCCGTCACCGCAGCCGCGACGCGCGGATCCGTGATGCGGCCGGTCAGCGCCGATGCCGCGCACGTTGCCGGCGAGGCCAAGTAGACTTCCGCCTTCGGTGAGCCCATGCGGCCGACGTAATTGCGATTTGTAGTGGAGATGCAGCGCTCGCCGTCTCCGAGCGTCCCCATGTGGCCGCCGAAGCATGCGCCGCATCCGGGCGTATTGACCACGCAGCCCGCGCCGGCCAGTTTTCCGAGAATGCCTTCCTCGGCCGCTTGCATCCAGACTTTCTGCGAACCCGGATTGACGATCACGCGCAGGCGCGGGTCGATCTTCTTTCCGTCCAAAATCTCCGCGACGACGCGCAGGTCCTCGATGTAACCGTTGGTGCACGATCCGATAAAGACTTGGTCGACCAAAATCTCGTCCCGCGTCACTTCGGAAATCGGATGCACGTTGTCGGGCGTGTGCGGACAGGCCACCTGCGGCTCCAGCGAGGAGATATCGATCTCGATCACGCGCTCGTAGTGCGCGTCTGCATCGGCTTTCTCGACCAAGAAGTCGCGATCGGTACGTTCTTTGACGTAGGCGATCGTTTTTGCGTCCGCGTGAAAAATGCCGTTCTTGGCGCCGGCTTCGATTGCCATGTTCGCCATCGTGATGCGTCCGGTAATAGAAAGTTCGTCGACGGTCGTTCCGTGATATTCGATCGCGCGGTAGGTTGCGCCGTCGATGCCGAGCGTTCCAACCGTTTTCAGCATGATGTCTTTGGCAAAGACCATCTCGCCCGGCTTGCCGTTATAGACGAGTTTGATGCTCGAGGGAACCTTCAGCCAAACTTCACCCAGTACGAACGCCGCGGCAATGTCGGTCGATCCCATGCCCGTTGCGAACGCACCGAACGCGCCGTACGTGCACGTGTGCGAGTCGCCGCCGACGATCAGCTCGCCCGGCGCGACGAGGCCTTCCTCCGGTAAAACGACATGCTCGATGCCGCCGCGGCCAACGTCGAAGAAGTGTTTGATCTTCTGCTCGACCGCGAAATCTTTCATGAGTTTGGCGATCTTGGCAGACTGCGCGTCCTTAGCCGGAACGAAATGATCTTCGACCAGGGCAATTTTCTCTCGGTCGAAGACACGATCCGCGCCCTTCATCTGGCGCATGACACCGATCGCGACGGCCGCGGACAGCTCGTTGGCCAGCACCAAATCCACTTTTGCGTTGATGATCTGTCCGGGTTCAACCGCATCGAGCCCAGCGTGCCGGGCGAGGATCTTTTCCGTCAACGTCATTGGCATGAATTCGCTCTCCTACTCTCGGGCTGGGGTACGGTGAGGTTCGGGTCGAAGCACGAGTGACCATGCAAGATCGCCGGTTCGGCTTTGCGACGCGCGCCATTCACGCGGGTACGCCACCCGACCCCGTAACCGGGTCGCGGGTGATGCCTCTGTACCAAACCGCGGCCTATGTCTTCGGTTCCACGGAGCAGGCGGCCGAACTCTTTCAACTGCGCAGTTACGGGCATATCTACAGCCGCATCAGCAACCCCACGGTCGCTGCATTCGAAGAGCGCATGGCAAGCTTGGAGGGCGGACTCGGCGCGGTGGCATTTTCCAGCGGACTGGCCGCGCAGCTGGGCGTCGTACTCGCGCTGGCGCAAAACGGCGACCATTTGGTCTGCTCGCAAAACATTTACGGCGGCACGGTCACGCAGTTCACCGTACTCCTGAAGCGTTTAGGAATCGAAACGACGTTCGTTCCCGCCGACGATCATGCAGCCATCGCGGCGGCGATCAAGCCGCAAACCAAACTGCTCTTTGCCGAAACGATCGGCAATCCCGGCGGCACGGTGGCCGATCTCGACGCGTTGAGCGCCATCGCGCACACCGCCGGAATCCCGCTCGTCGTGGACAACACGTTTGCTTCGCCGTATCTCTGCCGGCCGATGGAACACGGCGCGGACATCGTCACGCACTCCGCAACGAAATTCATTTCCGGGCACGGAACGGTTATCGGCGGCGTCGCGATCGAGTCGGGCACGTTTCCGTGGGAGGGCGGGCGCTTTCCACTGCTCTCGCAGCCCAGCCCGGGCTATCACGATAAAGTTTTCACCGAGACGTTCGGCGAGTACGCGTTCCTGATGCGTTTGCGCGCGGAAGTGTTGCGCGACGTCGGCGCGCAGATGTCGCCGATGGATGCGTGGCTGCTGCTCCTGGGATTGGAAACGCTTCCGATTCGCATGGACGGACACGTGCGCAACGCGCGCGCCGTCGCGGAGTTCTTAGCCAAGCGTCCGGAAGTCGAGTGGGTGAGCTATCCCGGCTTTGCATCGCATCCGCAGCACGAGCTCGCCCAGAAGTATCTGCCGCGCGGCGCCGGATCGATTTTTACCTTCGGCATCCGCGGCGGACGTGAGGCCGGCCGTGCGTTCATCGACGCGCTCGAGCTGTGGAGTCATCTCGCCAACGTCGGCGACATGAAAAGTTTGGTCATTCATCCCGCGTCCACAACGCACTCGCAACTCGGCGACGACGAAATGCGCAAAGCCGGCGTCGCCCCCGAAAGCATCCGCCTCTCCGTCGGTTTGGAAGACGTCGAAGATCTCACATGGGATTTGGACAACGCTTTGAAGGCGGCCGTGCCGGCGCCCGAAAAAGCTCCGGCATGATCTTAAGAACGCCCTCGGAGCGGAATGCCTTGCTCGAACGCAGCAAGACGGTCGCCATGGTCGGCGCGTCGGCGAATCCGCTGCGCCCCAGCTACACCGTCTTCAGTTATTTGCGCACGCAAGGGCGCTTCGAAGTTACGCCGGTCAATCCGACCATCGCATCCATCGACGGCGTGCGCGCGTATCCGTCCTTGGGCGCGTACGCGGCGGAGCGCGGAGCTCCCGACATCGTCGACGTCTTCCGCCGGCCGAGCGAAGTCGTCGAACTCACCCGCGAAGCGATCGCCGCCGGCGCGAAAGCGATCTGGTTCCAATACGGCGTCATCAATCAGGAAGCGACCGAGCTCGCCGATAAGGCCGGGCTCGACGTCGTCGTCGATCGCTGCATCAAAGTCGAGTCGGCACGCTTCAATGGAGGCTTGGCAACCAACGGGCTGAATAGCGGGCTGATCTCGAGCCGGCGCCGCACTTGAACGAAGCTTACCGCGCCGAGGCCGACGCACTCGACGCGGAAATTCTGGCCGCGATCGCAACGCGGCTCGTCCCCGACTTCAACGATCTCGCGCTGCGCATCTTCGCGCACCAGCTTCGCTACAACGAGCCGTACGCGCGCTACTGCACGAGCCTCGGCGTTTCGCTCGAAAGTATGCCGCGTTCGTGGGACATCATTCCGCCGATCCCGGCGGGCGCGTTCAAGGAAGCGGCCCTGTGCACGTTCGATCCCGCGCGCGCCGGGCTTACGTTCGAAACGAGCGGGACCACTGCCGGGACCGGCGGCCGGCATTATATGGAAAGCTCGCTTCTGTACGATGCTGCGCTCTCGGCCGGTTTTTGCGACCGCTTCGGCGGCACAGGCTCGCATTTTCTTTTGCTGGTTCCCGATCCGGCGCTGCAGCCGGCTTCATCGCTGGGATATATGATGAAGCGGGCCGCCTCGCAGTTCGGCTGCGGCGAACCGCGCTGGTATATCCGCGAGCATGGAGTTGACGCCGATGCATTTGCGCGGGACGTTCGAGCACTTCCGGCCGGCGAACCGGCATTCGTAGCCGCGACGGCCTTTGCTCTTGTTGCGCTCCTCGATTCGGTAGATGGAGCCGGCCGCGACGTGCGACTGCCGCCCGGTTCCTGCGTGATGGAAACCGGCGGTTTTAAGGGCCGCGTGCGCGAGATCGAACCCGCGGATCTTTACCGGCGGTTGGAACGAACGTTCGCGATCGGCCGCGAATCGATCGTTTCCGAGTACGGCATGACCGAGCTCAGCAGCCAATACTATGACGTCTCCGAGATTGCGGGCAGGCGCATCAAGCGCGGGCCGAAGTGGCTGCGTTCCTATGCGGTCGACGAGAGCGGCGAACGGCTTCCGCCGGGCGTCGTGGGCGCGCTCGTGCACGTCGACCTCGCGAGCCGTTCGTCTTGCATTGCGATTCAAACCGAAGACCTGGGCGCGGTTCTTGCTGACGGTGGCCTCGCGCTGATCGGACGCGAACGCGGCGCAGAGCTGCGCGGCTGTTCGCTCGACGCCGAACCGCTGCGCGCCGCCGTCTCGTGACCGCGTTCAAACTGGTCCCCGCGCGCACGATCGCCGGCGCGATTGCCGACGCCGCCGAACGCTGGCGCGACGCCGACTTTCCAGCGCGCGTGCGCGCGACGCAGCGCATAGCCGAGCGGACGGGGTATTCCATTCCGGTCGTCGAGTACGCGCTCGACCGTCTCTTCTTTTCGATCGATAACGCCGCGCTCGAAGCGGTCATTACCGGCGAGCTCGGGGACGCCGAGATACTCGATGGTTTTCGTCCGCGCGCGGGGCGCACGGACGCGTGGGCTCGCCCGATCGGAACCGTCGGCATCATCTCGAGCCGAACGACGATCGGCGTCGCCTTGCCAGCAGCTATCTTCGCGCTCTGCGCCAAATGCAACGTGCTCGTCAAAGATCGCGAGGATTCGCTGATCTCGTCTTTTTTTGAAACGCTGCGCGAAGAGCGGGGCGAATTTGAAGAAGCCGCTCGCGCCGAACTTTGGAGTTCGGACGACCAAAACGTGCCGTCCCTCGATTCGTTCGACGCAGTTGTCGCCTTCGGCCGGACTGAAACGCTCGCGGCGGTTCGAAACGCGCTGCGGCCCGAAGCGCGTTTCATCGGTTTCGGCTCGCGGGCCAGCGCCGGATACGTGTCGCGCGAATCGCTCTCCGGAACGGACGCGGCCTCGGAGATCGCGCGCGGCGCGGCGCGCGACATCGTTCTCTATGAAACGGAGGGTTGTCTTTCGCTGCACGTGCTCTTCGTCGAAGACGGAGGTGTTGTAAACGCAGCGGCATTCACCGAAATCCTGCAAAAAGAAATTGCGCGCGCGAATATCGAGTTTCCACGCGCGGCGGCTGCGCAAGACCGCGTGCAGCACGTTTCTCACGCGCGCGCGCTCGGCGACTTTCGCAAAGCTGCGGGCGGCAGCGCACTCGCCGAGCCGCCGCCGTTCTTGCCGCGGCTCGCACATGCGATTGGGGTCTCGAAGCCGGGCGATGCGTTGGACTATCTGCGCCGCCATGGTCTCGCGCTCGAAGGTTTCGCGACCTCGGGTAACCGGAGTGACATCATCGATTTCGCTGTCGCCGCGGGCGCCGCGCGGCTGACGCGATTTGGAGAGTTACAAGATCCGCCGCTCGCCGGCGAGCACGGCGGACGGCCGCGAATCGCCGAGTTCGTTCGCTGGGTCGACAAGACGTTCTGATGCCGAGGCCCCGCAACAAGTCGAACGAGCTTGCGCAACTGTTGCGCAACTACGAGTCGCGAAACGTAACATATGTGAGCGGCGAATCTCCGGTCTTTTGGGAATCGGCCAGCGATACCACCGTAACCGACGCGGACGGCAACACGTACCTCGATTTGACGGCCGCCTTCGGCGTCGCAAACTGCGGACATGCCAATCCGAATATCACGGCTGCGCTGCAACGGCAGGCGGCCCGGCTCTCGCACGCGATGGGCGACGTTCACCCGGCTGCGGTAAAGGTGCAGCTGCTCGAAAAGCTCGCCGCGATCGCTCCGGGCGATCTGACGAAGTCGTTTCTCGGATCGAGCGGATCGGACGCCATCGAGGCTGCGATGAAAACGGCGATGCTGGCGACCGGAAAACCGGCCTTCGCCGCATTTCGCGGTTCGTATCACGGGTTGAGCATCGGAACGCTCGAGGTTGCGGGCATCAAGAAATTTCGCGAGCCGTTCTTGGCTTGGCTTCCCGAACGTACGCTGCTGCTCGATTACCCGCGCGGAAATGCCGCTCAGGCGCTGGAATACGCGCGGCGCGCGTTCTCGCGCCGGTACGATTTAGCCGCGGTTATCGTCGAGCCTATCCAGGGACGCGGAGGATGCGTCGTCCCGCCACCGGGTTATCTCGCCCAGTTGCGCGAGATCTGCCGCGAGCGCGGCATGCTGATGATCGCCGACGAGATCTATACGGGGTTCGGCCGGACCGGCACGATGTTCGCCTGCGAACAAGAATCGGTGGTGCCCGACATCCTGTGCCTCGGGAAAGCGATGGGTAACGGTTTTCCGATTTCGGCGGCTGTTGCATCGCCGGGTGTCATGGACGCATGGCCCGCCTCCGAAGGCGAAGCGCTCCACACATCCACACATTTGGGAAATCCCATGGGTTGCGCGGCCGCACTGGCGAGCATCGCAGAGTTGGAAAGCCGCGAGCTTCCCAGGCGTGCGGCGACCCTCGGCAACCGGCTGGCAACGAAGCTGAATGCGCTGCACGCTTCGGGAAAAGTCGCGGGCGTGCGCGGACGCGGCCTCATGTGGGGTATCGAACTGCAGGATGCGGCGCAAGCGCGCGCCGCCGTTGAAAAAGCTCTGACGAAAGGCGTTCTTATTTTGCAAGCCGGTGAACAAGGCAACGTGCTCTCGATCACGCCGCCGCTGACCATCTCGGAGGCGGATCTCGATCGTGGGATCGACGTGGTAGAGTCGTGTATCGCGTAGGCATTTTGGGCGGCGGCTTTGGCGTGCGCGGACACCTGCCGGCTTTTGCCGCGCATGCAGAGTTTGAGGTCGTGGCGATCGCGTCGCCGCACAGCGCGAAAAAGGTCGCCCAGGAACGCAATATCCCCAACGCATTCGAAAGCTGCGAGGCGATGCTGCGCGGTTGCGACCTCGACGTCGTCTCGGTCGCCGGCCCGCCCTTCACGCACCATCCCGACGTGCTGGCGTCGATCGCCGCCGGGAAGCACGTCATCTGCGAGAAGCCGTTCGCCCTGTCCGTGCAGCAAGCGCAAGAGATGCTCGCGGCCGCGCAAAAGGCGAAAACGGCAACGGCGGTCATGCACGAGTTCCGCTGGGTGCCGCAACGCTTCGCACTCAAAGAGTTAATTGCGAACGGCCACGTCGCGCCGCTGCGCGAGATCGAAATCACCCACCTCGCGCGCATGCTCCGGCTGGAAAACAAACGCCCCAATACCTGGTGGTTCGACCGCAGCAAAGGCGGCGGAATCGCCGGCGCTCTTCTCTCGCACATCATCGACAGCGCCAATTGGATGGCGGCGCGCGCGCCGGTGCGCAGCACGGGCTATTTGCGGACGGCGAATCCGCAACGCGAAGGCCCCGAGGGACCGTTCACGATCTCGGTCGACGATGGCGCCTTCGGACTCATCGATTACGGCGGCGGGTTGATCGCCCGCGTTAGCGTGGACGGAACGACCGCGGTCGACTCGCTAACGGTAGCCGCGCACGGTGAAAATCGCAGCGCGGTGGCCAGCGGCAGCGGACTGCACGCGATGCGTCTCTTCAGCGTAGACGAGGAAGAGACATCGGAACTGGAATGCAAGCCGTCCCCGAACGCGCGCTTTGGCGCAGTCGATCAGCACGTGCCGCCGATCATGGATCTGCTCGACGAGTTCGTGAAAGAAATCGAAACGGGCGAGAGCATCGTCCCGACGTTCGCCGAAGCCGTCCAAACCCAAAACGTACTGGCGTCGATAGGGTTTGGTTCCTAAGTCCCCTTCTCCGCCTCAGCCAGCATGCGACGGAGATCGGCGAGCTCGTCGTCGCTCAGCCGTTCGTTCTGGATGAGATTCATCGCCAGCGCGCCCGCGGATCCGTCGAAAAACCGGCGCACGACGGTCTGCAGCGCGGAGCGCGAGGCCTGCGTGCGGTCGATCTTCGGATAGTACCGGAACGCGCGCCCCTCTTCCACGTGGCGAACGTAGCCTTTTTGCTCGAGGATGCGCAGCGTCGTTTGCACGGTGTTAAATGCGGGCGCCTTCGACGTTTTTATCGCGCCCAGGACCTCGGCGACGGTTCCGTTCCCGGCCGACCACAGCACTTCCATCAAGCGCTGCTCGACCTCGGTTAAATTAGGGGCTTTTTGACGCGGCACATTGCCCTCCGCAGTTCACCTAATGATTTAGGTGAATGCTACCACAAGCCATCCCCGGCCGTCTAGAGGTCGCTTACGGGTTGGGGTCATTAAGCGCGCGCGCTACGGCGCGGTAAACGTCGAGGCGCCCGCAACCTTGTTTCATATTACTGATATTCCGCGCTGTCGTGCAGAGCGTGGACTTCACCACGGCCGGAGTCAGCAAACCGTTCACGCTCAGCATCAGGGCCGCTGCACCACTGACGTGTGGTGTGGCTTGCGAAGTGCCCGCAATCAGGGTCCGGCAGTTGCCGGAGGAGCCCGCAAAGTCGATGCCGCAACTGCCTCCCGCCGTGCTGGAGTAAATGTTCTCGATCCAATGAAGATCGTCGGGGTCTTGGTTACCGGACGGATCTCCGCCGGGCGCAACGACGCCCCACGTCTGGTTGGTCGCATCGTAATTCGAATAACTTGCGATGGACTCGATGATCGACGCGGGACTGGCATCTTTGAGCGACGATGCGCCGACCGCAATCACGCCGGGATCGGCGGCGGGATAGTCCAGCGTCGACGTGCTTTCGTTTCCGGACGCCGCTACCACAACCACACCGTTTGCGATCGCCTGCGCGACCGCAGCTTCTTCGGCCGTATCCGGGCCGCTCGCGCCCAGGCTCAAATTGATAACGCGCGCGCCCTGTGCTACCGCATCGCTGATCGCCATGCCGACGTCGGCGCCGTTGGCGCTGCATCCGCCGCTTCCGCAGGGCGGATCGGGAAATACTTTTAGGATCAGCAGCGGGGCCGCGTACGCGACGCCGGCAAAGCCGAAGCTGTTGTTGCCGGTCGCTGCCGCAATACCGGCAACGTTGGTGCCGTGCCCGTCATTGTCGTGCATGCTCGAGACGCCGACTGTTCTCACGCCGTTGATAACGCTCTCCGCGAAGACGGTGCGTCCGGCCAGATCCGGGTGCGTTAAATCGGCGCCGGTATCGATGATCGCGAGTTTGACGTTCCCGCCTAATGCACCGGTGAACGTGGCGCCGGTCGTATTGGCGTTTCCGTAACCCCACGCATTGGCCGCGCAGATGACGTGCATGTCCCACTCGCCGGGGCTCGCTGCGGATTCGTAAAGCGGCGGGGTATTGCTTGGCGTAAATCCATTGTAATAGGGATCGTTGAGCGTCGCCGCGGTCGTCGATTGAAGACGGCGAACGGCCGAACGCGTGGCCTTTTCGACGATCGAACTGGAACCGATCTGCCGGATTGCCGCATCTTCAGTTCCAGGCGCGACGGAAACGATTTGGATGCGATCGGAAAGCGAATCGAACTCGGCACGGACGTCACCCTGCACGTGCTCGACTAATTCCGCCGCTTCCGCACGATGCGCGGCAAGCGCGGCCTGGCGATAAACAATCTCGATGACGCCGGGCGCATAATCATTCTGACCGCCGCGCGTGATGTTGGGCATGCGCCGCGTTTCCGATTGTGGAACTGCCGCCTGTACGACCGATTGGGGCGTCCCGGAATTGCGGCAGATGATGCTGGCGTTCGGGCTGTTCGTCGGTGAGGATGTCGGCGATGCGGGAACTCCGCCGCCGCCGCCGGTGCCGCCGCCCGGCGGAACCACGCCGCCTCCACCCGAGGCGCCGCTGCCGCCGCACGCAGCCAAAATAGACATCCCCAGGACGGACAAGCCGGCAGCTAGGCGGGCGGTTAGCTTCACGGTTCCTCTCTTACCCTTTACGAATCCGAAGGGGTCAGCGGTTCCGGCTGAGGGTCTCCCACAGGAACCCAAGGGCGGCGGTCGTGGCCCGCGATTGGATTCCCTCGCGGTCGCCGCTCAGTTGCAAACGTCTCGTGCGCAATCCGCTCGCTTCGGAGATTGCGAGCCACACTAACCCAACCGGCTTTTCATGAGTCCCGCCTGAAGGCCCGGCGATGCCGGTGATCGCCAGCCCGATCGTGGTTCTAATATTCTGCCGGACGCCATCCGCCATCTGCTTGGCTACTTCTTCGCTGACAGCACCGCAACGGTCGAGATCTTCACGCTTCACGCCAAGCTGCTTCATCTTTACAGCGTTGTCGTACGAAACAATTCCTCCGGCGAAACTTTTCGACGAGCCGGGCACACTCGTCAGCGCCGCGGCGACCGATCCGCCCGTGCACGATTCCGCGACGGCGAGCGTGCGCCGCGATTGCTGCAGCAGCACGTGCATCGCAAACGGCAGCGTTTCCTCGTCGACGCCGAAAACGTGCCCGTCCAAGCGGCGCAGCACTTCGTGTTCCACCGGCGCGATCAGCGCGATCGCCGCATCCACCGATGTGGCCTTCGCCATGATTTTGACGTCGCACCTAAACTGATGCGCGAGCACCGCAATTTTCGGATTTTCGAGCGACGCGAAGAGATCGGTGATGCGGTGATCGATCTCCGATTCGGCCAGGCCGATCGTGTGCAACGTGCGCGTGCGTATGTGCTCGCTCAGCCAGAAATTCTGTTGCAGCCAGGGCAGCACGCCCTCGGTCAGCATCGGCTTCATCTCGCGCGGAACGCCCGGCATGCTGGCGACGAATTTTCCCTGTGCCGTCGTCGCAACGAATCCGGGCGCGGTGCCTTCGCGGTTAGCCAGCGCCAGCGAGCCGCGCGGAATCAGCGCCTGTTTGCGATTGTTTTCGCGCATGTGGCGGCCGCTTTTGACGAAGACTTCTTCCATCGAGCGCAGCGATGGCTCGTGCGTCTCGGTATCGATCCCGAGCGCATCGCAGACCGCTTCCTTCGTGAGGTCATCGACCGTTGGCCCAAGGCCACCCGTGGTGATGACGCCGTCGGCTCGTTGCAACGCTGCTCGGATCATATCCGCGATGCGCTCCCGGTTATCGCCGACGGCGTGCATAGCAAAGACGTCGACGCCGTTCTCCGCGAGTTTGCCGGCGATGAACGGTGTGTTGGTGTCGACGAGCTGTCCCAGCAGCAACTCGGTGCCGACCGCGACGATCTCAACCGAGGGCATTACCGCTCTTCGAACCAGCCCGGATAGCGGAACGAGACGTCGGCTTCAAAGCCGCTGGCCGCTTCTATCATCGCGGCGCGCCGAACGGCCAACTCTTCGGCCGCGGGATGTTTCTCTTTAACGTCCTCGCGGCGCGCGGCGATTTCTTCTGCGAAGCGCGCGAAGCGGCCGTCCATCGCGCGCTGCAGGCCTTCCTTTATAAGCTTGCCGATCCGCGGCGCCAGCCCGGCGGTCGAGATCGCAATCCGCACCGGACCGGCCTTCGCAATGGCCAGCATCGCGACGAATCCGTGCTTGGGCTGGTCGATGCAGCACAGCAAGAAACGCTCTCGATCCGCCAGCGCGCGCAGCCGCGCCGACAGCTGCTCGTCTTGCGGCGTCGATATCACGAGAAACGCCCCGTCCAGGTCCTCGTCCCCAAGCCCCGCCGCATCCTCGATGCGGCGGACGTTCGCATCGCACTCGCGGAGCGCGGCGCTTTTCTCTTCGGCTTCGCGATCGTTTCCGATCACGACGCACGTGCGCCCCGCGAGATTCAGTCCAACGGGAAAATACGGGTTACGCAATCCTAGAAGTCCACCGGGCGCAAGTAAAACTCGTTGATCGCCGTGTTCGAAAGCATGGCGGTGGTCGGCAAGTGGCGCTTCCAGTGTGTGCTGTCCAAGCGCTTGCGCACGATCTCGACTTCCGCGCGGTCGAAGCCGCGGGCGACGAGCTGATCGTTGGTGTAGCCTTCGAGAATGCGCGCGAGCACGGCGTCGGCTTTCGCATAGGTGATGCCCAGGTCGCCTTCGTCGGTTTGATTGGCTTCCAGATCCGCGCTGGGAGCTTTGTCGATAAGCGGTTTGGGGACGCCGAGGTACTCCGCGAGCTTCCAGACTTGGGATTTGTAAAGATCGCCGATCGGGTTGACGGGCGGCGAATCGTCGGCGTGCCAAGTAAAGTACCCCAGCAGCCGTTCGGTCTTATTTCCGGTTCCGACCGGCAGCGCACCGAGTTTCGCGGACTGATCGAAAAGTACGAGCATGCGCACACGCGCCAGCACGTTCCCGCGCCGTCGCGCGTCCGCGTCGGGCTCGAATTGCAAATAGCCGTCGGCCGCGGCGGTGATTTCGATCGTGCACTCGTTGATGCCGAGCGCTTCGGTTACCAGGTACGCGTCGGTCAAACTCGACGGGCTCGACTGTTTGTACGGCATGCGAACGCCGTAGACGTTCTTTGGTCCGAGCGCGCGGGCGCACAAGTATGCCGTAACGGCCGAATCGACGCCGCCGGAAAGTCCGACGACGGCGCGCTCTATGCTGCGCCCCGCAACGAGCTCGTCGCGCAAAAACGCTTCAAGCCATTGGGCTGTGAGTTCGGGATTTATTGCCGGCGCTTGCGTGAAGTCGCCGCGGTGCGGTTCGATGACGGGCAGCTTCATCGCAGCGGCAACTCGTCGTCGGCGAGTAAATCGGGCAGGACCGCGTGCAGGTCGCCGAGCAGCGGAAGGATCGCGCGCGCGCGATCTATTTCGCGCAAGTCGATGGGCGCGCGAATGATGTGCGCGCCGAGCGGCGGCGCTTCGACGATCGTGTGGCCGTGCGGATCGACGATCCGCGACGAGCCGGTCATGCCTTTGCCGCCTTCAAAACCGGCCAGTCCCGCATAGAGCAGATAGACGCCGTGCTCGGCGGCGATCGCTTCGAGGATTCCGCGCCAGCGTGTGATGCTGGTTAGCTCGCCGCCGTCGTCGATTCCGCGGCCCGGCGCCGCGCTCGGAACGATCAATATGCGCGCGCCTTTTACGGCCGCCAGGGTCGGCACGATTGCGTGCCAGCAATCCTCGCAGATGAGCATGGCCATGCGGCCGAACCGTGTCTCAAACGTTTGCAGGCGGCGCCCGCGCGAAAGAAAGCGCTCTTCGTCGAACACGCCGTAAGTCGGCAGGAACATTTTGCGGTGAACGTGCTTGACGTGCGGCTTCCCGCCGGCAATCTCGAGATAGATCGCGGAGTTGTAGTACGTTCCTTCGCAGTTTTCATAGAATCCGCAGACGACGTCTACGTCTTTGCCGGGGTTGGTTTCGAGCCACGCCGTCGCGAGATCGCCGGCGAAGGCGTCAGAATCCATCGCGAGCTCGTAGACCGCGCCTTCGAGAAAGTATCCGGTGAGCGCCGCTTCCGGCAAGACGATCAGATCCACCGGGTCGGCGCCGGCTTGCGAAAAGACGTCGCGCAGATCGCGCAGATTTTCACGATACTTGCCTTTGCGCGGTTTGGTTTGGACGATCGCGACGTTCACCACGTCCATTAGAGCGCGATCTCCGGATCGATTTGGCCGGGGCCGGCCATCTTCAATTTAGCTGCACATTCCTCGGCCGGATACGTCCAGATCTCCGCCAGCGTCGGATGGAGGTGTGGAATACACATGAATTGCACGACCGTGGCATCATAGCGCATCGCGACGATCATTTCGTGGATCAGATCCGAACCGTGCGGACCGAGAATCGCGGCACCGAGAATTTTTCCGCCATCGGTAGCGGCGAGAATCTTCACAAACCCCTTGGTCTTTCCGATACACTGCGCTTTGCCGTGCTCGGCAAAGTCGTAAGCGCCTTTGACGTACGCGACGCCCTTGGCTTGCAATTCCCGTTCCGTCTTGCCGACCACGGCTACTTGTGGATCGCTGAAGACCGTGTGCGCGGCCGTAATCGTGTAGTCTGCCTTTTCCGGAGGGTCCTTCGTTTTGCTCAGCGCGTTTCGGGCTGCGACTTCTCCTTCGTAGATCGCCACGTGCACGAGCATATGTTTTCCCGCAACGTCGCCGATAGCGTAAAAGTCCGGATTGCAGGTGCGCATGGTCTCGTCGGTTTCGATCCCGGTGATGTTGTGACAGGGAACGCCGGCCGCAGCGAGATTCAGGCCTTCGAAGTTCGGCACGCGGCCGAGGCAGTACAAGAGCTCGTCCGCTTCGATTTCGCCTTCGACCCCGTTGTGAACGACGTACGCGAGCTTCTTCTCGCCGCGCCGGCCGGCGCGCACGATCTGCGTCTCGGTATGCACGTCGATGCCCTCGGCGCGAAAATACTCGGTTAGCCCTTCGCCGACGTCGTGATCTTCGCCCGAGAGGAGATGCGGACTGCGCAGAACGATCGACGTCTTCACGCCCATGCGCGAGAAGAATTGCCCGAGCTCGCACGCAACGTACCCGCCGCCCAAAACGGTCAGCGATCGCGGCAGTTCTTGAAGCTCGAGCGCAGCGTCGCTGTCGATGAACCCGGTTTCGGTCAGGCCCGGCACCGCAGCCGGAGCTACGACGCTGCCCGTTGCGATGATGAATTTGTCCGCTTCCAGGATGGCGCCCGCGGCTTCCACTTCGCGCGAAGACAAAAACCGTGCCGGACCCTCATACAGCGGAAACTGACGCAGACCCTCGATGCGGTAATCGGCGAAACTGCGAATGAGTTCGGCCTTGCGCCGCATGATGTACGAAAAATCAAACGTGATATCGCCGGCATGAATCCCGAGTTCTACCGCGTCGCGCATGTCGGCGATCGCGTCGCTCGATGCTAACAGCGTTTTGCTCGGCATGCAGCCGCGCAGAATGCAGAGACCGCCCAGCGGGCCGTGATCGACGAGCGCGACCGTAGCTCCAAGATCGCGAGCGGTGCGCGCTGCCGCGAAACCGCCGGAACCCGCTCCGACGACGACGAGATCGTACCGCTCGCGCGTTTTCAAGGGTTGTGCTGCGGGCGCGCTCCCAAACGATGAACCGATTCGATGAAGCGCAGCGTCCCGCCCGAATGCATGACGATCGAATGCGTGCGCGCGTTGTTCCCAAAAAACCGCACGCCGCGCGCCAGATCGCCGTCGGTGATGCCGGTCGCGCAGAACACCAAGTGCTCGCCTTTGACCAAATCGTCCATCGTGAGGACCGCCGAGAGATCGGTAATGCCCATTTCGCGCGCACGCCGCGCTTCGTCGTCGTTGCGCGGCTCGAGTCTGCCCATGAACATTCCGCCCAGGCATTTGAGTGCCGCGGCGGCCAGCACGCCTTCGGGTGCGCCGCCGGTTCCAAGCGCGACGTGTATGCCCGTTCCCGGCACCGCGGTCGCAATGCACGCGTCAACGTCGCCGTCGGAGATCAGTTTGATCCGAGCGCCCGCTTCGCGTACTTCCCGGATGAGATCGGCATGGCGTGGACGATCGAGAATGACGACCGTCACGTCGCTGACCGGCTTCTCCATCGCGTTAGCGACGGCTTCGATGTTGTCGCGTACGGGCGCGTCGAGATGCACGAAGGGCGCGGCCTTCGGTCCCACCGCAAGTTTTTTCATATACGTGTCCGGCGCGTTCAGCAAACAGCCGCGCTCGCCGATCGCCATCACGGCGATCGAGTTCGGAAGTCCGTTGGCGACAAGGTTGGTGCCTTCGACGGGATCGACCGCGATGTCGACCTCGAAGCCGCCGCGCCCCAGCTCTTCGCCGATGTACAGCATCGGCGCTTCGTCGCGTTCGCCCTCGCCGATCACGATGCGGCCGGAAATCTCCATCTCGCCGAGCGCTTCTCGCATGCGCTCGACCGCGGCGCCATCGGCTTTGTCGCGCTCTCCGCGCCCCATCCAACGCGACGCCGCCAGTGCAGCGCTTTCGGTCACTTTTACGAAATCGAGCGTGTTGACGGGGCTTGTGGACGTACGCGCAATCATTGTTGCCATACTTATTTGAGGCTACAAGGGAAGCGGGGCGATTCCTTTAGAAGTTGCACGTTCCGTGCATCTGGACGAATCGCAACGCACTTTTCCAATCCGATCTAACGCGCTGCAAGGCTTGCTCGCGGCGGGATGGGGACCGCTCGCCGCCGTCGCCGCCGCCGGCCTGACGCTGGGATTTTTTCTTTGGTACGGTTTGGTTGTGCCCGCGCAAGACCCGACGCTGAGTGCGGCGGGATTACCGCTTTTGCTCGTGATCACGCTGGTGGCCGTCGTGTGGGCTTGGCAAGCCTACAGCGACTATTTTGCATCCCGCACGGGCATTAAATTTCAGCGTTCGCTGCAGTACGACGCGGTGTCTTGGTCGATCTTCATCCTGCTCTGGCTTTCGTTCGTGCTGCCGCTGTGGCTAACACACGGAGGCCTGCGTCTTTTCGTCTATTGCGCCGCGCTGTTCTGTATCGGAAAGCTCGCGGTCGCAGCGCGGTTCAACGAAACCGTGCGCGATGTCTCGATCGATTTTCTCGTCACCCGGTTCGCCATTATCGTCATCGCGGAGCTCGCCGCGGTGATCATCGGCCAGCGCGCTGGCACGCACGTGCAAGAGTCGCGTACGCTGCTGCTCGCGGTCTGGGGACGTTGGGACGCCGTGCACTATCTCGACATCGCGACCAGCGGCTACCACGGAACGGACATGGCCTTCTTCCCGCTCTTGCCCTTGCTGATCGGCATTCTCGGCCGGGGCATCGGAAATCACTTGGTCGCGGGGCTGGTTATTTCCAACGTTGCGCTCTTCTTCGCGCTGCTCTTCCTTTATAAGCTGGTCGAGCACGAGTTCGACCGCGCGGTGGCGCGGCGCGCGATTTTCTACATCTCGATCTTCCCCACGGCGGTCTTTTTTTCGGCCGTCTATACCGAGTCGCTGTTCCTGATGCTGACCGTCGCCTCGTTCTATTACATGCGTGAACGACGGTGGTGGCTGGCCGGCGCCATCGGTCTACTCGCTTCGCTCACACGTGTCGAAGGCGTCTTGCTCGCCGTACCGTTTGCGATCGAATGGTGGAGCGCGTACCGCGAAAACATGGTGGCCGGCGCGAAGAATCTCGTGCCCATCGTCTTGATCCCGCTCGGCCTCGTACTGTTCATGGCCTACCTGTGGGTGCTCAACGGCGATCCGCTCTACTTCTCGCACGTCCAGTCGAATTGGAACCGCCAGCTCGCGGCACCGTGGACCTCGATCGCGAATTCGTTCCACAAGATCGCGACGTCCGTGGGTCCGCAGACCGTCGCGCAGCAAATCCTCGAGCTGGTCTTCACGGGCCTGATGATCGGCGTGCTGATCGGGGGCTGGCGAAGACTCAAACCCTCATATGTCGCCTACATGGGCCTCTCGATCCTCATGCCGCTCTGCACGTCGAGCCTGATGAGCATGCCGCGTTTCGCGCTCGTGCTCTTCCCGATGTTCGCGATCTTGGCGCTGTGGGGCGGGCGGCCGAGAATCAACAACGCGATCGTGGCTCTCTCACTGCCGCTGCTGGGTCTCTTCACCGTCCTTTTTGCCGACTGGTACTGGGTTGCATAGCGTCACGCAGCGTCGCGGCGTGCGTCAATTCGTAAAGTTCGGTATCGTCGGCGCCTCTGGTTTCTTGGTCAACCTTATCGTCTTTCACGGCCTGCAGCGCCTGGTGCCGCATCACGACCAGCCAGCCCAATATAATGTGATCTACTCCATTGCGTTTCTCACCGGCGGCGTTTCGAACTACTATTTCAACCGCATCTGGACGTTTCGTTCGACGGGCCATGCTTTTCGGGAGGGTAGCAAATTTTTGACGGTCTCGGCGATTGCGCTAACGGTCGGCCTCATCGTCTCCGCGTTCGTCTCCCCGTTTTTAGGTCACGGGACCAAAACTTGGTTCATCGCTACGCTCGCCGGCATCGTGGTGAACTTCTTCCTCAATAAGTATTGGACGTTCAAGCACGTAACCTGACCGCCGATCAAACGCGGCGCGCGCTCTGGATGCTCGGCGTTTTGGCCGCCGTCGCGCTCGGTTTCGTCTTACGTCTCAAAGGCATTCACAATCCGTTGCTCGATCACCCCGGCTGGCGTCAGGGCGACGAGGCCTCTATCGCGCGAAATTTTGCGGCGCTGCGCTACAACATTTTCTACCCGCAGACCAACTACAACGGTCCGCCGCCCAACTACGTCGAGCTGGAACTCCAGATCGTTCCGTTCCTCGTCGCAACCTTCTACAAGATCTTCGGGGTGCACGAAATCGCCGGGCGCATCGTCACCATGCTCTTCAGCCTCGGAACGATAGCCGTACTCGCGTTTTTCGCGCGCTGGCTTTTTGCCAGTGCGACCGCCGGATTGCTGGCCGCACTCTTCTATGCCATCATGCCGGGCAGCGTCTACTACGGACGTACGTTCACGCCGGATACGGCGATGGTTTTCTTTATGACCGCAGCGCTGTATGCAACGGCGCGCTTGGTGATCGACCGCGAGGGTTGGCGCATGCGAGACGTGCTGTGGTGCGCGGCGCTGATCGCCATGGCGCTCCTGGCCAAACCGGTCGCCGCGGTCGCGGTCGTTCCCATTTTGGTCTTACTCGTCGAGCGCGCATACTCGGGCCGTACGTTTCGTCCGCTCTCCGCTCTCGCGCTCGTCGCAGCGCCGCTCGTTATTCTGCTGCTCTACGATCGCATCGTCGGGTCGCATGCCGAGTGGCACTGGGCCAGCGGAATTCTCGCGCTGCACGTGTTGCCAGCATTGCGGGCTTCGCTGCAAAGCGCCGGCGCTTTCGGCGCGAAGGCGGCGCAGTTTCGCGTCATGCTCGGCGTGCTGGCCTACGGCATGATCGGACCGGCGATTTCGGCAGCGGCGCTGCTCGGGTTCTTTCTTACGCCCGCGACGATTCGTTCGCGATCGCTCTTATGGTCTTGGCTGGCTGCCGGGCTCGCATACATATTCGTCGTCGTAACGGTCGAACGCGTGGACTATTACACATTCCCGCTTCTGCCGCTGGCTGCGTTAGCCGCCGCGGGGTTCATGCAGCGCCTTATCGGCGCAATCGAACGCAGCGCTATTCCAGCCGCCGGAAAATACGCGTGCGCGGCGCTCGCGCTTGCGGCGTTTGCGGCGGCCGTCTACCAGAACCACGAGATCGTCAAGCCATACTATGCCTATTCGAAAGCCGTTTATCGCAACGCGATCGCCCTCGACCGGGTTCTTCCGCAGGCGGCCCTCGTGGTCATGGGACATTACGATCCGTCGGTGCTCTATTACATCGGACGATACGGCTGGGAAGAGGACCCCTATCTCTGGACGCCACTCGACGAGCAGAGCGCGATGCGCAAAGGCGCGCGCTATTTCATTGCCATCGAGCGCAACCGTTTTTATCGCAACGTCGAGCTCTGCGCGTGGATGCAGCGCTTTCCGCTGTTGCCGGCCGGCGCGCAGTGGCCCGTCTACGTGACCGATCCAAAACTGGTCAAGCCTCATGCGGACGAACAGTGGCGCGCTTTCCGGAACGCCGAGAAACGCGGACAAGCGCGCGATTGGCTCACCGCGCGTGGCCTCTGTACGAACTCTTAGGGCGACGAAACGGCGTCGTCGAACGCGGCGATCGCAGCGTTAGAGCCCTTCGAAGCCGCGTGCAGACGCAGTTGGATCTGCGCTCCGCGTGCATACCCTGAAAATGCGTAATGTTTTTCGAGAGGCTGCAAGCCCGAACACAATCCCGACGCTTGCTGAATTGCAGGCGCGACGAACGTGTCGAGAATCTTCTCGGTTCCAATCCCCGTCCCGACCGGAAAGACGACGCCGATTCGTACCGTTACGGGATCGACAACGCCCCATGCGCGCAACGTGATTCGCGTTGGGGTGCCGCGATAACGGAACGTTTGCGCGAGATAGGCGCTCGCGCCGCCGGGAACGTCGACGGCCGCATACGGATTCCCGGCGATGGAAGGCGGCAGACATGCTCCGGCAGCCTCGATCCGGAACTGCGGGAAGCCGTCCAGATTGCCGCGCATCGTCGCAACCTGCGCCCAGCAGCTAAAGCCGAACGTGAAATCGCCGTTCGTTATCGCCCCGGCATTGCAAGCGCCCGGTAATCTCGTGGCGTTCACTCTCGGCAGAATTCGATAAAGCGACCACGTGCCCGACGCGTCCGAGTAGCTCAGCCCATAGCGCGCGCGCTTATCACCCGGCGCCTCGAGATCCGCTCGCTTTCCTCCGTATTCATAGAGTAGACCTCGCGTAGAAATACCATCGGGGCCGCTGTCGTCGTAATCGATCCAATCGAACGTCTTTGGAACGGTTATCGTCGAACCGTCGGGTACTTTTTTCAGAAGACCGTTCGCGACGGCGCTTTCGAACGCGGCTCTTGCCGTGCGCGCCGGTTGCTGCGCGCGCGCGAGCTGCACGTTCGACGCGTACGCGCCCGCCCCGAGTACGCCAAGTAGGAAAGCAGCCGCAATCCTGGCGCCGCTTCCGCGGCTGCGCACCGCGGCAGCTAACGCCAACGCGAGTAGCAGCGCCACGCCGAAGGTCTGAAAGAAAACCGGCAGATAGCCGATGCCGAGCCGCAGCTCGTGCTGGTATTTTACGAGCACTGCAACCGGCAGAGCCGGCAATATCGCCACCAACACTCCCGTTCCGAGCGGGAACCGCTTGGGATCCGCGCGTTCCACCGCGCGCAGCGCGAACCAACCAATGACTGCGAATCCGATAAAAGCGTCGATCGCAAGCACCGGAAACGATCGCAACGGATCGGCGATCCAATACGCGAACGGCAGCGCCGCCGTTACTTGATAGAATGCCGTTTTGAGAAAAAAAACCGGATTGAGGTAGACGGCATACAGCGCGCCGGGCGGGAGCCTCACCCAGCCGTGAAGCCCCAGCTCGAAAAGCGCGAGCGCCGCGGCAACGGCGATATATGGAACCGATGCGCGGACGGCGGCGCGCCAATTTCCGGTCAGTGGACGCGCGAGCAACGGATAGATGACGCATAACAGGTAGACGTCTTCGTATGTCAGCGCCGCCAGCACGTAAAGCATCACCGCAGTCACAGCCATCGCCCGGCTCCGCCCGGCGAGCGCGGCGCGAAAGGCCAGAAATGACCCGAACATGCTCACGGCAACCAGTTGCGGCATCGCGTTGTAAGCGATGAGGGCGTCTTGATACCCGTGTATGAGAAACAGCGCAGCCGCCGTCAACGCACAGAGCGCGGCAAATGCCGGCGTCGTATAGGCCTGCACGCAGCGCCTGAACATCTCTAGTGCCGCCAGCGTTGCCGCGGTCAAGAAAATCTTATACGCAACGAGATTCGTGAAGAGATCGAAGACGAGGTATTTTTCTACTATGAGGCCCGGATAGAACCGTCCGTTCCCGAAAAACCACATATGGAACGAGTGCGCCATCGCCTGCCATAGCGTGATGCGATCGGCGCCCAGGATGCCGGGCAGCGCCGAATAGAACGCATCGTCAGCTAGCCATCCGGTGGCGGCGGCGGGCAATATGACGAATAGCGCCAGCGCCAAAATGGCGGGCGGCAGCCACCGCATCCCTTTTACGGTAACGGCAGCAGCGAACCGGAGACGGCGGTCGCGGCTGCCTTCTCGGTCGCCGGAACGCCCGACTGCACCAGCTGCCGGTAGATGATGAGCCGGTTGGTGTCGCGCGCGATCTGCCGCTGCAGCTCGTACGAGTCCTCAATCGCGCGCGTCAGGTCTTGCGTATCGTACGTGTAAGCAAAGCGGTGCAGGCTATGCACGATCAACGTGTTCTGCGCGCGCAGCGCATTAAACGCTGTCTGAATTTCCGCCGCCGCCGCGCGGTAAGTCGGATAATTCGATACGACGATCGCGCGTTTGAGCCGCGCATCGTCGATCTGCGAGCGCAGCGCCTGAAGGCGCACGTTTGTGGGATCGTATTTCTGAGCGGCGGTTATGGTCGCCAGCGCGTCATCATAGTTCCCGGTCCGAAAATCCGCATCGGCGATGCTGCCCGAGGCGTTCAAAAATCCGGCGCGCGCGCGCGGATCGGTCGGGCTGACGTGCAGGGCCAGACGGTACGCCGTAGCCGCGTCGTGCAGACTGCCGCGCGCCAGTGCGCTATCCCCTTGATGGACGCGTGTGTCGACGATCCAGCGCTCGACGGGTCCGGCACACCCGGTTAAGCCGATCGCGAGCGCGGCCGCGCAGAGGGCCGCACGCATAGGAATCTTACTCATACGAATGCATCGCCGGTTATCGTCCGTGATTGACGAGGTGCGCGACGGCTGCGATGATCCAAGCCGCCGGAAACAGCAAGAGCTGCGAGAGCACCCAGCCGGCGATCGCCGTAAGCGCCAAATAGAAAACCATCGATTTGACTTCTGCCTGCGGGCGCTCTCCCTTGACGGCCTCGTCGACGATGATCGAAGACGTCGGGTCGACGAAAAAGGTAAACGCCACCGTCCCGATGCCGTTGATGATCCCCGAGATGCCGATGGCCGTCCGTGCGACGTTTACGTCGAGTACGCTCGCATAATACGCCGCAACCACACCGATGGCATAGACCGCCGTTACCACCACGTTGAAGATCAAGAGCCGCGCCGGAATGTTGCGCGTCGAAAACCCGAAAATCTCGCGGTAATGCGGCACGCGCATTTGCCGGATCACTTCCAGCATCACGCTCGGGTAGAACAGGCGCGCCAAAGAATGGGGCAAGGACTTCGTGCGCTCGAACGACCGGACGCCGCGAACGTACATGAAGGTAAACATCGGCAGCAAGAGCGATCCGACGACCGTTCCCACCATGCCCGCTATAATAATAAGGCGCAGCTGCAGCTCGAACACGTGCTGAATCTCCCAGATGCGCGGCCAGGCGAACGCGGCGCCGCCGCGAGCTTGGCCGATCAGCGTACGCACCGCGTTTCCGGCGCGATCCGAAAGCGGGCCGAGCATCAGCGTGTAGACCAGCGTCGCCAAACGGCTGGCGGTCATGAAGAGGTTGAAGAGCGAAATCGACGTTGCGATCCGGCCGGTTCTCACGCCGGCCAGACGGGCGGCGTATGCCCCCATCGTCATCGCCTGTACTGCGACGTTGACCAGGAGCGCGATGACGAGCTGCCAGGACCAAAACGGTATCAGCGCCGGAGCGGCGTGATTAAGCAGCGCTGCGATTCCACGCGACGGACGACTCGTCGACGGGGCCCAGCACGCACAGGCCGAGATGTTCTTCGCGCAGCAGCTCTTGCGCTAGCTCTTGGATCTCGGCGGCGGTGACCGCCTCGACCTTGGCTACGATCTCGTCGATCGGCAAATCGCGGCCCAGCGAAAACTCGCTGCGCCCCAGCCGGATCATCCGGCCCGACGTGCTCTCCAGCGAAAGCGAAAGACTTCCTTTAATATGTTCCTTCGCAAGCCGCAGCTCGGCGTCGCCGACCGGCGTCTGTTTGATCTGCGCGAATTGATCGCCGATAACCGCGACGCATTCGCCGACGCTTTGCGGCGAGGTGCCGGCGTACACCGCAAAGAGCCCGGCTCCGCGGTAGGCGGCCTGGAAAGAATAGACCGTGTAAACCAGCCCGCGTTTTTCGCGAATCTCTTGAAACAGGCGGCTCGACATGCCGCCGCCGAGAATCGTATCCAACACCGAGAGCACGTAACGGCGTTCGTCGCGCACGGAGAGTCCGGTCGTGCCGAGCACGACGTAGGCCTGCTCACTGTCTTTCGGCCGGAAAAGCGATGCCGGGGTCGGGGGCGGGTTCTCCGGCACCGGCAGGCTGCAGGTTCCCGTGAACGGCGCCAGCGCGCGCTCGAGCATCTCTACGAGCGCGTCGTGGTCGACGTTACCCGCCGCCGCAACGACGACCGAGTTGGGCGCGTAATGCCGCTTCATGTGCCGGCGCAAGTCGTCTTGCGTCAGCTTCGTCACCGTGTCCGCGAAGCCGATCGTCGGCGAGCCGAGGTTGCTCCCGCGCCACATCGTTTGAATGAAGAGATCGTGGATCAGCTCGTCGGGCGAGTCGTCGTACATCTTGATCTCTTCCAGGACGACCTTCTGCTCTTTGGTGAGCTCGGCCGGATCGAACTGTGAGTTCAAGAACATGTCGGAGAGCACGTCGACCGCGAGCGGCAAGTGCACGTCCATGACCTTGGCATAATAACAGGTCGCTTCTTTGTCGGTGAACGCGTTGAGATTTCCGCCGACGCCGTCCATCTCTTCGGCGATCTGCCTTGCGGTGCGCCGCTGCGTTCCTTTAAAGAGCATGTGCTCGACCAGATGCGAAACTCCGCGCAACTCGGGCTGCTCGACGGCGGAGCCGACGTCGGCCCAGATGCCGATCGAAGCCGAACGAAAGCCCGGCATCGATTCGCTGATGACCCGGACGCCGTTGGAGAGAACGCTCTTGCGGTACACTAGAGCCTCCTCACTTTAAAGTTGTACGGGCCCACTCCTGGTCCCAGTAGACGCCGCGGTCGGCTCGCACGCGCCTGACGAATGCATCCAAGCGTTCTCCGCGCCGAACGCTTACCGTAAAGACCGCGCGCGAACTGGGCTGTGCGAGGTCGCCTGCGACGATGACGTCCTTGCCCACCCGCAGCGGAACGCTCGCCCAAACGTCCACTTCGTCGACCGGAGCCGCCGCAAAGGCCTCGCGTACCAGATCGGCAATTTCGCCGACGAATTGATCGCGCGTAAGCGCGTGGTGAAAGTGTTCGCCCGAAACGCGCAAACCGGCGATGTCGTGTTCGGCGAAGCCGTCCGCGTACACGTTGAGCACCTGAGCCGGCCAGCGCGTGCGAAACAGCGCGCGCCCGATTCCGACCGCCATATCCTTGCGGTTGCCCGCTGCGCGCGCGTTGGCGTCGAGGCGATCCACTCCGGGCGGAGCCGTCGGAAAGAGCTGCGCGAGCAGCACGATCGCGCTAATAACTTTGAGCAAAATAGGCGTTGACCACGGCAGGCTCGCCGCACGCGACGCAACGCGCGCCCGGCTGCTGTAATTCGCGCATCACGCGCGTCGTCGCCGACGTTTGATTTTTCACGTCCGTTTCACATGCCGGCCGGTTGCACCAAGGGATGTCGATCATGCCGGCGCGATTTTTGCATTGTTCGAAAAACGTCGCGCGATCGGCCGGCGCGAACGTGTGGCTTTCGAGAAACGCCTTGGCTCGCGCATAGAGCGAATCTTGCACCGCGTCCAGCTGTTCGCGCAGCGTCGCAGCAACCGCATCGAATCCCGCGGTCACTCGCGACCCATCCTCGCCTTTTTGCTTGTCGCGGCGCACCAGCGACACGGACCCGGCCGCCAAATCGCGCGGACCGATTTCGATTCGCACGGGGACACCGCGCATCTCCCAGTCGCTATACTTGAATCCGGGAGACCGGTCGCGCTCATCGACGCGTATGCGAAAACCTACAGCACGCAAAGTCTTGGCCAATTCGCGCGCCTTTTCTAACGGCGCAGTCTCGGCGCCTTTAACGATCGGCACGATCACAGCTTCGATCGGTGCAAGCTTCGGCGGTATCTGCAGCCCGCGGTCGTCGCCGTGCACCATGATCACCGCCCCAAGCATACGCCACGACATACCCCAGGACGTTGTATACGCGAGCTTGATCTGTTGATCGACATCCGTGAACTTGATGCCGTACGTCCGGCTGAAATTCTGGCCCAGGTCGTGTGACGTGGCGGACTGCAGCGCTTTGCCGTCAGGCATCAACGCTTCGATCGAGTAGGTCTCGAGCGCGCCCGGAAACCGCTCGCTCGCGCTCTTTAGCCCCGCGTACACCGGCACCGCCGCGACGTTTTCGGCAAAATCGCGGTAGACCCCGAGCATTTGCTCGGTTTCCGTGCGCGCTTCTTCCGCCGTGGCATGCGCCGTGTGTCCTTCCTGCCAGAGAAATTCCATCGTGCGTAAAAACGGACGCGTGGCCTTTTCCCAGCGCACGATATTCGCCCATTGATTGATCAGGACCGGCAGGTCGCGATGCGATTGTATCCACTTTGCATACATGACGCCGATAATCACTTCGGAAGTCGGGCGGATAGCCAAGCGCTCTTCGAGCTTCTCTTGTCCGCCTTGCGTCACCCAAGCGACTTCGGGCGCGAACCCTTCGACGTGTTCCGCTTCGCGGTTGAGCAGCGACTCAGGGATAAGCAAGGGAAAATACGCGTTCTCGTGACCCGTCGCTTTGATGCGGGCATCGAGTTCCTTTTGCAGATTTTCCCATAGCCCGAAACCGTGCGGACGCAGCACGATGCAGCCGCGCACGGGCGCGTACGAAACGAGCTCCGCTTTCAAGCAGACCGCCGTGTACCATGCAGAAAGATCCGCGCCTTTGGGCGGGATCTCTTTGACCAGCGGCTCCTGGGCGGGAAGTTCAGACATCAGAGCGTGAGAACGGCCGCCGATGCGGGCGGCACGTCGAGCGCCGCGGGATCGGCGGTCTGCCAATCCACGACGTTGACTTGGTTCGTGTCCATGCTCAATGCCGTCAGCCGGCGAACGCGCGGATTACGCGCAGGACGCCCAGGGTTCAGATTTACTGTTACGCCGACGTTCGCATCGCGGTTGATGAACGTAACGACCCGCGTTCCGCCGTCGCGTTCCAGCGCATAAACCGTGAAATTGTTGTTCGTCGTTTGCAGATTACGCGTGACGAAGCGGGCGTCCAGCGACTCTTTGAGCAGCAGAAGCGCCTGATAGAGCGGCCCGCGCTGTCCGTCAGCGTCATCATGGAAGTTGGCGCCGTCGGCGCCGCTGGCCGCAAGTTCCAACCCGAAGTCGAGCGCCCACAGGGCGTTTGCCATGTTGTTTCCGGTGGATACGATCTGCTCGATGCGGTACGGCAGATCGACCACCGCCGCCGTCTTCGGCAGATCGCGCACGCCGATGCGCAGCGCCGCTTCGGCGCCGGTGTGCCGATACTGTTGCGTGAGCATGACCAGCTGCGGACGCTCGTCTTGCCCAAAGCGCGCCATCCAATCGAGGTGCGACGCCGTCGCCGGCCCCGCGTACATGGCCGCCGGATCGTTTGCGCTGATCGAAGAGACCCGCGCGCGGAACGCGGCCAGGAATGAACCGTAGTCTTTGAAGCGCAGATCGGGCGCGCTTCCCAATTCGAAGGCCAGCAGCCGTTCGCCTAAAGCTTGACTCGCTTTGGAAGCTTGGTCGGCAACGCCGAAGATCGGCGACGCTAAACTCAAGCCGAGGATCGCGCGCCAGCCGACCGCGCCAAGGAATTGCGCCAGATTCGTAAGATCTCCCGCGGCGTAGGTCGTCGTATCGACATTGGGGCCGCCGAATTGCACGATCCCGCGGCTGCCCAAGCCGCGGACGTAATCGATCAGCGCGCGGTTTCCGCCGTTAAAGAACGCGCCGCCCGGTACGAGCGATGCTTCAAAACTCAAACCCATGAACTCGGCGAGCATGCGCCGGCTCGAAGCTCCTGCCTCGAGCGCAATGTTGGCGGGCACGAACCCGGCTTGCTGTCCGTACGCGATCCCGCTCATGGAGGCCGTCGCGGTAACTGCCGCGCAAGCTGCGAGAAATTCGCGGCGTTCTATCCTTTTGCTCATACCATGGCATACGTTCGCCATCGGCGGCCGGTTCCGTTCCTCGAAAAGGCCTGGGGCGCGCGAGCGTTGCAAGGAAGCACCATGCCCAAGCGTACGCGCATCTACACCCGGGCCGGTGACGCGGGCAGCACCGGACTCGTCGGGGGTGCGCGCGTCTCCAAAAATAACGGGCGCATCGAAACGTACGGCACGCTCGACGAACTTTCGAGCGCGATCGGCATCGCACGCGCGCAGATTGCGGTTTCGAGCTTCGCGCCGCGTGCATCCCGGCTCGACGGCTGGCTTGCGTGGACGCAAAACCTGCTCTTCGACCTCGGCGCGGAGCTGGCAACGCCGGCCGGAAAACGCTGGAACGCAATGGCGCTCGCCGGAGACGATCAGGTTGCGGCGCTGGAACGCGCGATCGATGAAGCCGACGCGGACCTTGAGCCGCTCGACACATTTATTCTTCCGGGCGGCAGTCAAGCCGGAGCGGCTTTGCACTTCGCCCGCACCGTCTGCCGCCGCGCCGAACGCCTGCTGGTCACGCTGCGCGAACAGGAACCGGAGATTTCCGAGGCGACCATTCGAGTCTTGAACCGTCTTTCCGACGCGCTCTTCGTGTGGGCACGCTGGATCAATAAGCTCACCGATACGCCCGAACACCCGTGGAGCGCCAAGGCATCGCCACCGGAGGATAACCGATGAGCACGTTCGTCTCACGCCTGTTCCAAACGACGAACGTCGACAAGCTGCGCGAACTGGGATCGCGCAGGATCTTACGGCGCGCGCTTACCGCGAAAGACCTCGTAGCGATCGGCCTGGGCACGATGATCGGCGGCGGTATCTTCACGACGATCGGCACGGGCGTCAAGGGCGCCGGACCGGCCGTCATCGTTTCCTATCTGCTGGCTGGGCTAACGTCGTTTTTTGCCGCGTTGTGCTACGCCGAACTCGGCGCGATGGTGCCCGTCGCGGGAAGCGCCTATACGTACGCTTACGCGACGATGGGAAAGCTCTTCGCCTGGATCATCGGATTCGCGCTCATCTTCGAATACGGCATCTCGGCGGCTCCCGTCGCGCAGCAGTTTTCCGCCGCAGTGCAAGACGTGCTTAAGACCTTGGGCGTTTCGCTGCCGGCTTGGGCGCAACAGTCGGCTCTCGTGATCCACGGTTCGTGGTGGCTTCCGCAGAATTGGGATATCGCGCACTCGCAGGTCGACATTCTGAGCGCGGTCTTCGTGCTCTTGCTGAGCGTGCTGCTCGCCATCGGCATTCGCGAAACCGCGACGACGAACAACATCTTCGTCGTGCTGAAGATTTCGGCGCTGATCGTCTTCATTTTTGCCGGTCTGAGCTTAGTCCATCTCTCCAACTTCCACAACTTCAGTCCGCACGGCTGGGGCGCGCTCAAGCCGTTCGGCGGCATGATGGATTACTCGTCGTCGGCTCAGCCGTACGGTATCATTGCGATATCGGCGTACGTGTTCTTCAGTTACATCGGATTCGATACCGCGACGACGACTGCCGAGGAGTGCAAGAATCCGCAGCGCGACGTGCCGATGGGTGTCATCGGCGCGCTGGCGATCGGCACGGTCATCTACTGTGCGACCGCACTCGTGCTCGTCGGCGCGGTGCCGTGGAACAAGGTGCCGATTAAGAATCCGCTGGTCTACGCGCTCGCGCCGCTGCACATGCCGATACTGAATTGGGTCATCACCATGGGCGTGCTGGCCGGCACGACGAGCGTTGCACTCAGCTCGCTGCTCGGCCAATCGCGTATCTTCTACGTCATGGCGCGCGACAAGATGCTGCCGCCGGTCGTCGCCAAGGTTCACCCCAGATTTAAGACGCCCGCCATCACGACCATGATCACGGGCGTTGCCGTGGCAATGCTCGCACTCATCGTTCCGCTGAACCAGCTCTTGAATCTGGTCAACATCGGGACGCTCATCGCATTCACCGTTGTCTGCGCCGGCGTGCTCTACCTGAGGCACCGCAAACCCGACATGCCGCGCAGTTTCCGGGTTCCGTTCGTGCCGCTCTTTCCGATTTTGGGTATCGTCTGCTCGCTGTTCTTAGCTGTCTTCGGCTTGTCGCGTGCGACGTGGACCTGGTTTGCAATCGCGCTCGTTGTCGGGCTGATCTTCTTCTTTGCCTACGGTTTCAGAAAATCGGATCCCGAAGACGTCGTGCCGGTTCTCGAACCAGAGGGACTACAAGAGGTTTAAGGAGCGGTCGCGGATCCGGGCGTGTCCACGTCGACTCGTGACGTTGCTTTGTCGAACTTCACGCGAACACCGAAAGCTCTTTGGACGACGTGCAAGCCGATCATCGCGCGTCCGCGTACGCGGAAAGGCGCGTGTTTCAGCGTCATCGGCATACCGTTGAGAGTGGCGTGCACGTCGCCGATTTTCAAGTGCAGCGACTGATCGCCGCGCGTCATGAAGATCTCGCCGGACTTTGCATCGTAGCGCGTTTCGGCGCCAAGCGCGTCGCTGAGTGGACGCAGCGGCACATACACGGTCTCGGCGCCGGTCCGCACGGGTGCGACGTCGGTGAGCATCGGCTGCCCGTCGACGCGCACTTCCACCGGTTTGGCAACCGAAATCGCCAGCGAGACGGCGACCGCAATCGCCGCAGTAACGGCTACGGCGAGGAGGCCCGGCGGCTTATACCGCATGCTCCGGATACTTTTCGCGGATCACTTTTTCGATCTCCGCTCGCAATGCATTGAGCAGCTGAGCCTCGGGGAAGGTTCCGACCAGCTCGCCCGCGCGATAGATCGCGCCCTTGCCTTTTCCTCCGGCCACGCCGACGTCGGCCATCTTCGATTCACCTGGACCGTTCACGACGCAGCCCATCACCGCAACTTTTACGGGAGCGGTATACTCTTTGGCGATCTTCTCGACGCTCTCGCCAAGTTCCAGGACGCTGATCTCTGCGCGTCCGCATGACGGACAAGCGGTTATTTCAAAACCTTTCTCGCGCAGGCCGAGCGCTTTGAGCAGACTCCAGCAGGCCGGCACTTCTTCGATCGGATCGGCTGCCAGCGAGATGCGGATCGTATCGCCGATGCCCTCGAACAGCAATATGCCTAATCCGACCGACGACTTGATCGTGCCGTCGCGCAGCAATCCGGCTTCGGTGATTCCCAAGTGCAGCGCGTAGGGCGTATCGCGCTCGCGCAGGCGCTTATCCATTAAGCGATAGGCGGCGACGGTGCTCGTCACGTCGTGGGCTTTGAGCGAGATGACGATCTCCGTGTGCTGCAAGTCTTCCAGAATTTGGACGTGCCGCATCGCCGATTCAACCATCGCTTCCGGCGTATGGCCGAGCGTCTTCTCGAGATCGGGCGCGAGCGAGCCCATGTTGACGCCGATGCGGATCGGAATTCCGCGGGCCTTGGCGGCCTCGACGACTTCCTTCGTCTTATTGTAGTCGCGAATATTGCCCGGATTGAGGCGCAGCTTGGCGACGCCGGCTTCGATGGCGGCCAGCGCCATGCGATGATCGAAGTGAATGTCCGCGACGATCGGCACCGGCGAGCGGTGAACGATCGCGGGCATCGCGGCGGCGTCCGGCGCATCTTTGACGGTGACGCGTACCACCTCGGCGCCTTCCATTGCCAAACCGTAAATCTGCGCGAGCGTCGCATCCGCGTCGCCCGTATCGGTGGTCGTCATCGTCTGCACGACAATGGGATGGTCGCCGCCGATCCAAACGGACTTGGCGTCGTCCTTCCCGGTCTTGTTCTGAAGAAAGACCGGCTTGCTTTTGCGGCGGAGCCTGATCAAAACGGACCTTTTCCTTGATAGATTTGCACGACGTTATAGAAGTTGATGACGAGCATGAGAGCGATCAGCACGGCGAACCCCGTGATGTGCACGATGGCTTCCTTCTCCGGATCGACGGGTTTTCCGCGTATCAGCTCCGCGACGATGAAAGCCGCCCTCCCGCCGTCCAGCGCCGGCAGCGGCAGCAGGTTAAAGAGCCCGAGCGCAAACGAGATGAGCGCGGCGAAAAAGAAGTACGGGCCCCAGCCGAAGTCCTGAATGGACATGGCCGCCCGGCCCATCCCCACCGCTCCGCTCAGTTGAGGGGCGTAGGTCTGCGGGTGGCTGACCAACAGCGCCAAGCTCCCGAACGTTTGCCGGCCGATGAAAACAAAATTCTGAAGCGCCGCTTGCGTGGCCTGAGACAGCCCGACCCGTTCGAACACCGCAACCGGCTGGAAGCCGAGGCATCCCTGATTTTGCTGCGGAGCCGGACACCGAATGGGCTTCACTGCCACGGTGCGCTGTGCACCATTGTGGTCGAACGTCACGCGCAGCGTTTTGCCGAGCGACCCGTGGATCGTGTTGATGAGCGAATCGCCGCCCGACACGGCGGCGCCATTGACGGCGATGATACGATCGCCCGGGCGCATGCCAGCGCGCTGCGCCGGATAGTTGGGTGTGAGCGGACCGATGCGCGGCTGAACCTTGTCGCTCTGCACGCCGAAGGCAACGGCGCCGACGAATAGAATCACCAAGCACAAAATGAAATTCGAGATCGGTCCGGCTGCGATAATCGCCAGCCGCGTCCAAGGATTCTTGGCTTGAAAATTGTCCGCGTCGTAGACCGGCGCTTCTTGACGGAAGTCGCGCTGCAGCTCGGCTTCGGAAGTCTTGTTGTCCTCGCCGTGCATCGCACAGTATCCGCCGAGCGGTAACGCGCGAAACGAATATGCCGTGCCGCTGCGTTTGCCGGTCCAGCCGAAGAGCTTCGGCCCGAACCCGACTGAAAATTCCAGCACGCGCACGTTGCTCAAACGCGCGAGGATGAAGTGCCCGTACTCGTGCAGCACGACGAGCACCGAAAGCACGAACAAGAACAGCGCAATTTTTGCGACGCTCGTGAGCGTTATGACCGCTAGCATTATCACTCTCTCTACACCTTTACGCGGCGCGCCGCGCTGACCGCCGCGCGCGCGTCGTCACGAGCTTGTGCGTCCGCCTGCCGCAGGGCGTCCAGATTCACCTCGCGCACCGTTGCCGACGAGAGCGCTTCGGCGATGATCTCGGGGATCTGTCCGAAGCCGATCTCTCCCTCTACAAACGCGCGCACCGCGATTTCGTTTGCGGCCGAGAGCACGGCCGGCATGGTGCCGCCTTGCGCCAGCGCTTCGTACGCGAGGCCGACGCACGGAAAACGGTCGGGGTCGGGCCGCTCGAAATCGTAACGCAGGGCCGAGGATTCCGGATGCGCGCCGATGGCCCGCAGCGGATCTTGGGGGGCGGCGGGGCCGGCTAATCTCTCGGGGTAGGCCAAGGCATATCCGATAGGCAGCTTCATGTCGGGGGCGGCCGCTTGAATTTTGACGTTGCCGTCGCTGAAGATCACGATGCCGTGCGCGATCGACTGCGGATGGACCAGTATACCGATGCGCTCGCCCGGAAATCCAAAGAGGCGGCTCGCTTCGATGACCTCGAGGCCCTTGTTCATCATGCTCGCCGAGTCGACGGTATTCTTCACGCCCATCTGCCACGTCGGGTGAGCCAGCGCGGCGTCGAGCGAGGCGTTGCGGATCTCGTCCTTGGTTTTTCTCCAGAACGGACCGCCCGACGCCGTCAAGACGATCGAGTGCACGCGATCGCGACTCTCGCCGATCAGGCATTGGAAGATCGCCGAGTGCTCCGAGTCGACGGGGACGATCCGCGATCCCGATTTTGCCGCCGAAGCCATCAGCAGCTCGCCGGCGGCGACGATTAACTCTTTGTTGGCAACGGCGACATCGATCCCGCGCTCGACCGCGGCGAAGACGGCGTCGAAAGAAACGAAGCCGTCGGTCGCGGCCAACAAAACGTCCGGCTTCGACTCGACCGCGACGCGCAGCAAGCCGGCCGGACCGTCGTCCGCGTTTGCCGTGACCTTTACGCCGAAGCGTTCGGCCTGTTCGCGTAACTTGTCGACCTGTTTTCCGGCCGCAAGTCCGGCCACGGTGAAACGATCGGGGTTACGCGCGATGACGTCGAGCGCTTGCGTGCCAATGGATCCCGTACTTCCGAGAATTGCGACGCGCTTAGGCAAAGGGAAGCAGCCCTACGACGTGCAGTGTCGCGTAAAAAGCCATGCCTCCGAACAGATAAGAATCGAAGCGATCCAGTACGCCGCCGTGACCTTGAATGACCGTTCCGCTGTCCTTAACGCCGGCGTCGCGTTTAAGCGCCGACTCGACCAAATCGCCGGCTTGCGCGGCAACGCACGTCACCGCTCCGAGCGCCGCGCCCTGCCACCACAGCATGCCGAGATAATGACTGGTGCCGAGCAGCGCACCGATCCCCGTCACCAACAGGAGCGCGCCGGCTGCGCCTTCGACGGTTTTCTTCGGAGAGATCTTCGTGAGCGGCGTGCGGCCGATGAGCGATCCGACGGTCATCGCCAGGATGTCGGTCAGCGCGATCAAGACGATGACGAACAGCGTCCAGTCTAGACCTACGCGCGGAACCTGGCGGATGAAAATAAAATAGGTCAGCAGCTTGCCGATGTAGAGCACTGCGAGCAGCGTGTAAGCGGTCCGCGCGAAGTAGCCCTTCTGCTCGCCGTACATGCCTAGCCAAAAAGCCACGAGCACGACCGATGCGAGCAGCGCGCCTTCCCAATGCTGCAGCAGCTTGAAAATGCTCAGGAGAATGTATGCGAGCACGCCCGGGATCGCGACTTGGTACTCCAGCGGCTGGCCTTTGATTTCACAGAGACGCGCAAGCTCGTAGACGCTGATCGCGCCGACGGCCAAGATAACGATATAAAATGTGACCGGCTCGAAGACGGAGCCCAGCCCGATGACCGCGAGTGCGATTCCTACCAGCACGCGGCGCATCGTCAGCGGATTGGCCGGCGCGGCAGTCACCGGCCGGACGGCGTTCACGTTCCCCCGAAGCGGCGTTGCCGCTTCTGAAACTCCAGCAGCGTCCGCACGAATTCTTCCCTTCCGAAATCGGGCCAGTAGACTTCGCTCATCACCAACTCGGTGTAGGCGACTTGGTAGAGCAGAAAATTGGAAAGCCGGTGCTCGCCGCCGGGGCGGATCAGCATATCCGGGTCCGGCTGGTCGGCCGTATACAGATAAGAAGAAATCTTGGCTTCGTCGATCTCTTCGGGTCGCAGCTTCCCGGCGGCCACGTCGCCCGCAATGTGCGCGACGGCTCGTTGCAATTCCGCACGCGCACTGTAATTAACGGCCAAATTCAGCAACAGCCCCGTATTTGAAGCGGTGCGCTCCATCAGCCGGTCCAGCGCTTCACGCGAAGCTTGGGGAAGCGCGCGATAGGCTCCGATGACATTGACGCGCACGTTATTGCGGCTGAGTTCGATCAGTTCGTTTTGCGCGAAATAGACGCACAGATCCAGCAGCAGTGAGATTTCGGTCGAGTCGCGCCGCCAGTTCTCCGTCGAAAAGCCGTAGACGGTCAATATCGGGATGCCGAAGTCGCTGCACGCGCGTGTGATTTCGCGCAGTGCCAGCATACCGCGACGGTGTCCTTCGATCGCCGGCATACCGCGACGCTTTGCCCAGCGGCGGTTTCCGTCCATGATGATCGCGACGTGCTTGGGGAGCTTCGCCAAATCGAGCTGGTCTTGCGCCGCGGGTAGAACGCGCGCCATTACTTGGAGTCCCGAGCCTCGATGGGCGTATAGGATTCGTAGCCGCAGGTCAGCTCGACGCGCTCTTCATCACCGCGCACGCGCAAAACGCGCAGCGTGCCTTTCCCGGCGAACGAACCGACGGGAGCCAAAACGGAAAACGCGCCCACGCGGCCGCGAAGCCGGCGCCGCGCTCCCACTTCAGGCATGAGGACCAGCTCGTCAAGCAGGACCTATACCTCCATGATTTCTTTTTCTTTGGCAGTCACCAACTGATCGATCTCCTTGATGAAGCGATCGGTCATTTTTTGCAGCTGGTCCTGCATGCGCTTGTTGTCGTCCTCGGTGATGTCGTGGTCTTTGAGCTGCGCGCGCAAGTCGTCGTGTACTTTATGGCGCACATTGCGAACGGCGATCTTCCCGTCTTCGCCCTTCTTCTTGACGATTTTCACGAGGTCTTTACGGCGCTCTTCGTTCAGCGGGGGAATCGAGAGGCGGATGGAGTTGCCGTCGATATTGGGCGTGAGCCCCAAATCGCTCTTTTCGATCGCTTTGCGGATGTCGCCGACCGTGTTGCGATCGAAAGCGGCGATCGTCAGCGACCGCGGGTCGGGCGCCGCTACCGTCGCGACCTGTTTGAGCGGGACCGACGTGCCGTACGCCTCGACGTGGATGCGATCGAGCAGCGCGGGGGTAGCGCGGCCCGTGCGGATCGCCGCGAATTCACTGCGCGTCGCCTCGACGCACTTGTTCATCTTGCCTTCGGCTTCCTTAAAGCTGTCGGCCATTACGCACCCGCCGTTCCGGCCAGCGTGGGTCCGGGCTTGCCGACGACGGTGCCGATCGATTCGCCCAAGATGACGCGGCGGATGTTTCCCGGAACGGCCATGTCGAAGACGATGATCGGAAGATTATTGTCCATGCACAGCGTCAGCGCGGTGTTGTCCATCACTTCGAGGCCGCGCTGCAGCACTTCGAGGTACGGCAGCCGCTCGAAGCGCGTCGCGGTCGGATCCTTTTTCGGATCCGCGCTGTAGACGCCGTCGACGCGCGTTGCCTTCAACAGCGCCTCGGCATTGACTTCGACCGCTCGCAGCGCCGCGGTCGTATCGGTCGTGAAATACGGGTTGCCCGTGCCGCCGGCAAAAATGACGACGCGGCCTTTCTCCAAGTGCCGGATCGCGCGGCGCCGGATGTATGGCTCGGCGATCTGGTGCATCGAGATCGCAGTCTGCACGCGCGAGGGCGTACCCATGCGTTCCAGAGAGTCTTGCAGCGCGAGCGCGTTGATGACGGTCGCGAGCATGCCCATATAGTCGGCGGTGGCGCGATCCATGCCGGCTTCTTCGTGAATTTTTCCGCGCCAGATGTTTCCGCCGCCGACGACGATGGCGACCGAGACGCCGTCGCGGCTGACGTCGGCGATCTGCTTCGCCATGGCGTCGGTGGTTGCGACGTCGACGCCGGTCTCTTTGCCCGCGAAAGCCTCGCCGGAGATCTTGAGGAGGACGCGCCGGAATCTCGGTTGGACTGCGCTCACGATCTTACCGGTCCCCGAGTGCGTACTTCGTGAACCGCCGCACCTTGATGTTCTCTCCGAGCACGCCGACCAGACGATTGATCAAATCGCCGACGCTTATCGTGTCGTCCCTGACAAAAGGCTGATCGAGCAGGCAGTGTTCCTCGAACCATTTGTTCAGCTTGCCCTCGACAATCTTCTGGGCGATCTCGGCCGGCTTGCCCGACGGCACCGAGCCGGCCAGTTCCGTCCGGACCCCTTCGACGACTTCGGGCGGGACGCTTTCGCGGTCCACATAGAGGGGCGACATAGCCGCGACGTGCATCGCGATATCGCGGGTCAACTCGCCGAACTTCGGATTGCGCGCGACAAAATCGGTCTCGGCATTCACCTCGACCAGAACGCCGATCTTGCCGCCGGCATGAATGTAGCTGGCGATCAAGCCTTCGTTGGCGGCGCGTTCGGCTTTCTTCCGAGCTTGCGCGGCTCCGCGCGCGAGCAACACCTCGCGCGCCTTGTCGAAGTCGCCGGCCGCCTCTTCGAGCGCCCGCTTACAGTCCATCATCGGAGCGTCGGTCGATTCGCGCAGCTTTTTGATCTCGTCCGCTTTGGGTTGGTAAGCCACGCTCAAACTGTCGCCTCCGCTTCGGCATCGGCCAGCGTTGCCACCGGCTCTTCGTACGCGGTGTAGTCGACGCTGGCTTCTCCGTCCTCGGCGACCTCGAGCGCGCTCTCCGTTTCCGTCTTGCCCTCGATAATCGCATCGGCGATCTTGGAGACCATGAGTTTGACGGCGCGAATCGCGTCGTCGTTACCCGGAATCGGGTAGTCGATCTCGTCGGGATCGCAGTTGGTGTCGATCACGGCGATAATCGGAATCTTGAGCTTGCGCGCTTCCAGAACGGCGATGCGTTCTTTCTTCGGATCGACGATGAAGATGGCGTCCGGCAGGCGGTGCATATCTTTGATGCCGCCCAGGAAGCGCTCGAGCTTCGACATCTCGTCTTGCAGCTTCGCAACTTCTTTTTTGGGAAGGCGCTCGAAGTCGCCCTGTTGCTTCATTCCCTCAAGCTCGCGCAGACGCGAGATACGCTTCTGAATCGTCGCGAAGTTTGTGAGCGTGCCGCCCAGCCAACGCTGGTTGATGTAATAGGTTCCCGCGCGTTCGGCCTCTTCGCGGACCACGTCTTGTGCCTGCTTCTTGGTGCCGACGAACAGCACGACTTTTCCGTCGCGCGACATCTGCTTCACCGCTTCGTAGGTTAGCCGCAGTTTTTTGACGGTGAGCGCGAGATCGATAATGTAGATGCCGTTGCGCTCTTGAAAGATGTACGGCTTCATCTTGGGGTTCCAGCGCCGCGTCTGATGGCCGAAGTGGACTCCGGCCTCGAGCAGCGCCCGCATCGAAATGACGGACAAAGGAAAAGAACCTTTCTGACCCCGGACCCGCTGCCATCCTGGCGCCGGTCGCTGTGAGGCCATCGCACCCAGCCTCCATGTCGGGTGAAGTGTGCTGTTGGGACAGCCGCGCGATTATATCATGCGGCTGCGCGAGGGGTCTACCGCGACTTTCTCAAGCAGAGCGTTCGGATGGACGCTTCGGCCGCCGGGTCAGCAGCCGTTCCAGTCGCCCTCAGGTACATTGTGCTATAACGCACAGCTCCCCAGTCGGTGTCTATCCCTTCCATCGTCATCTTTTCAGGGCCGGTTCTATCAGGTCCCGACCACGCCCGAGCAGGATGATTTCCACAGATGCGAGCGTTCGCCATCAGTACGGGGGCCCTGGATTTGGACATCTTTTTGAGCGCAATAACGGCAGCCGTGCCGTCGGTCGAGCCCCAGATTTCCATACCGCGTTTAGTCGGCAAATGAATCCATCCGGCAGGCGGCCGAAAATCCAAGTCATCTGAAGCCAGGGTGGCTCCGGTCAGGCAGCACAATGCCAGTAGACAAATGAGGCTTCGCACACCTACCTCCCGTTAACAGCTGGGAATAAATCTTTCAATGACTGCAGAGTACCGCCCGCCTATGGAGCCGCCGGGCCAACCGGACGTCCCTCCGCCCAGCCAGCCCGAGTAGCTGCCGCCGCCCGCGCAGCCTCCTGCTCCCGACTGGGGGCCGTCCGACCCGCCCGCGCCGCCGGACCAGCCCGAGCCCTCGGGCCCGGAGCAGCCGCCCGACTACGAGCCGGCCGCTTGATCCTTATGCTTGATCTTTTCGCTGACTTCGGAGCGGTGCACGGTGAGGTGGCGTGGCGCCTCGATGCCGAGTTTGACCTGGTCGCCTTCAATGGAGACGACCATAATGCGGATGTCGTCGCCGATCACGATCGACTGGTTAGGTTTGCGGGTGAGCACGAGCATGAGACCCTCCTTGGCTCATAGTCCGACAAAGCCGTAACTGTAGTTTCGCAGTTCCGGCCAGAGCGCCGCAAGCGGGCGGTGGATTCCGCGGCAAATATAGATGTGCAGATTGTTTTCGTACGGCATGGCGTACGGGTTGCGAAAGATCGCGGCGAGCTTCACCGAGTCGAAGCGCAGCCGGTCCTCGCGCAAACTGCCCTGCACGTCGATCAGCACGTTGCCCGTAAATCCACGCGGTCCCCATAGCCAGTAATTGTTGTTGCCGCTCAAGGCCGGCGGCAAACCGTAAGGTTTTCCGTAGATGTCGATCGCAGCCGCCTCCCCGTCGTTGCGCGTGAGGATCGCAGCTTGCGCTCGCTCGCCGGCGGGCAGACTCTTGTAAATCGTGCTAACGGTCGCCGCAAGTTCGGGCCAACCCGTCATGTCGGCGTAGTATTGAATCGGCACGTCGTTGCCTGCAGTGCGATCCATGTGAAAACGTACATTGAAGAGACGTCCCAATGACTCTTGATACGCGACGAACGTTTTGAGCGGCAGCACCGGCAACACGAAGGGCGTCGACGGGATCGCGAACAGCAGAATAGCGGCGACCGCGGCGACGCGCCAAACCCTGTGCGCTGCCGTCCACCGCTCGATCGGCACGGCGCCGGCCGCGATCAAGTACGGATAGATTGGACCCGGATAGTAGTTCTTCGCATCGAAAGCCCACATGACGCCGATAAGCGCCAAATAGGCGATCCCCAGAAAGCGCGTGCCGCGCCGGTAGAGCAGCCACACCAAGCCCGTCAGCCACACGACCGAGAGCAGCGGGCTCATGATCACGATCTGCTGCAGCGGAAAAGGCGGATCTTTGAGCAAGAATTTTCCGTAATCGTTGTGCAGCAGCTGCAGGATCGGAAAACCGTTGTCGGCCTGCCACAGAAAATTCGGCAGCACCAGCACGGCCGCAAGCGCCGCTCCCGCGGCGAACCACCACGTGCGCATGGCGCGCCTCGCCGGAGTCAGCAACATTCCGGCGAGCAGCGCGGCGATAAAAAAAACGACGGTGTATTTGCTCCATGCAGCCACGGCCGTTACCGCTCCCACAGCAAGCCACCAGCGCGGATCGGCGCCGCGCGATAGCCGAAGCGTCCAGAGCGCGATCAGTGGCCACGTGCAGAGTTCGATCATGTCCGGCGAGAGCCGGAAGCCCAGCGCCATCATTTCGGGTGCGACGATCGTCGCCAGACCCGCGACGCCCTGCGCAAAGAATCCGCCCTCAAACTCCGTTGCGAGCAGACAGGCAACGTAGGTGGCGACGGCGGCGCAGAGTGCCGGAATTACCCGGAGCGCGAAGAGCGATAATCCCATTGATTGGGAGAGCGCCGCCAAGAGCGGCGTGAGCGGCGGCTGATCGACGTACCCCAAAGCCGGGTGGCGACCGCAGACGATGAAGTAGAGCTCGTCGCGAAAGAAACCGTAGTGCGCGTTCCCCGCCACGTGAACCGCCAGCGCCGCCAGCGCCCAGAATAGCCCCGTCCGGGAGAGCTTCAAGCGAACTGCGTAGCGTGCAGGCGGGCGTAGGCGCCGCCGCGCGCCAGCAGCGATTCGTGCGAGCCCATTTCGATGACACGGCCCGCTTCGATGTAGAGGATCGTGCTCGCGCGCCGGATCGTCGATAGACGATGCGCGATGATTAGTGTCGTTCGCCCGGCCAGCAATTGGTCCAGGGCGCTTTCAATCAGCGCCTCCGAATGGCTATCGAGCGCGCTGGTCGCTTCATCTAATATAAGGATGCGGGGATCGCGCAGAATGGCGCGCGCGATCGATACGCGCTGGCGCTGCCCTCCCGACAGTCGCGTGCCGCGCTCGCCGACTTCGGTGTCGTAGCCTTCGGGAAAGCCCGCTGCGAATTCGTCCACGTTGGCCTCGCGAGACGCAATCAACACTTCCTCATCGGTGGCATCCAAGCGGCCGTAGCGTATGTTGTCGGAAATGCTGCCGCGGAAGAGTTGCGCCTCCTGCGGCACGATCGCGATTGCATCGCGCAGATCGCGTAACCGGACGTCGGCGAGATCGATTCCGTCAAGCACTATGCGCCCCGACTGCGGCTCGTAGAAACGGGGCACGAGATTGACGATGGTCGTTTTGCCAGCGCCCGAGGGGCCGACCAGCGCAATGACCTCGCCCGGTTCGATCGTGGCGCTGAAATTTTGCAGCACCGGCGCGCCGGCCTCGTACGAAAAATCGACGTTTTCAAATACGATGCGGCCGCGCACGTTTTCCAAGGGAACGGCACCCGCTTTGTCGGCGCGCTCTACCGGCAAGTCCAACATCTCGTAGACGCGGCCCGAGCCAACCACCGCTTTGCCGAGCTCACCTGTGAAAGATGCGAACCGGTTTACGGGATTTACCAGGTTCACCATCAGCAACAGGTAGGCAAAGAGATTACCGCCGTCGAGCCGGCCGACGACGACTTCGTGGATGGAAAGCCAGATGAGAACTGCGGCGGCCGTCGACGTCAGCGCGGAGATCACAACGGGCTGCGTCTGAATGAATTGCGTGAGCTTCATGTAGGTCTCGAAGTACTCGAGGTTGCGCCGCGCAAAACGCTGCGTCTCATAATCCTCGCGACCGAATGCTTTGATCACGCGCTGGCCGCCCAGCACTTCGGTCAGCGTGGCCGACAGATCCGCAATGCGCTGCTGCGCGCGAGTCGTTGCGCCGGAGATCAGTCGTTGAAACCGTGATGCCGCCAAAGAAACGAGCGGCGCGACGATGATCAGCGAGCAGGTCAGTAGCCAGTCCAAATACATCATGTAGGCGAACGAAGACAAGAACGTCACCGACGTGGTGATGAGCTGCGGCAGCGAGATCGTCACAGCGTCGGTCATCATCTGCATGTCGCTGTTGAAACGCGAGATCAACTCTCCCGGACGCCACTTATCGAACTCACCCAGCGGCAGGTGCAGCAATCGCGAAAACGCCCGCACGCGCAGACGCGCGATGAGCGATTGTCCGCTGGAAGCGAGCAGGTAACTCGAACCGTAGTTCGTGACTGCGGCCACGATCAGCGAGCCCCAAATGATCGCCAGCAGGATGTAGAGCTCTCGCAAGTCGGGTGGGTGCGCCAACGCGCCTCTGAGGAGGCGGCTGAGACCCAAGGGCGGCACGAGCGCCAACAAGCCCCCGATTGTGCCCAGGACGATGGCCGTGACGATGCTGGGCAGATGGGGGCGCGCGTCCGATGCTAGGCGCGCGAGCGTGCGTTGGCGCGTCATTCGCGAGTGCCTTGCGGCCCCGGAGGAGCGAAACCTCTAGTCACCGTGAGGAGTAGATGAAAACGAAAGAACTCGTCTGAGGGCTAAAATGGACTGCTATTTTCACGCCAACGTTCCATCGATCGCACGCTGCCCGGATTGCAGCAAGGCGATCTGCGCCACGTGCCGCGATCAAGCCGGTACGTGTCCGAGTTGCCGGCTGGCCGCCAAGATCGATTCGGCCAACGCGCAGCATAAGTCGGTTGCGGGACAGGTTCCGCCGCGCTCGCAGCAATGGTGGAAGGCCGCGCAACAGCAGCCTGCCCCCCAGGCCCGCGCAACGGTCGCCGATCCGTCGGATCCGGGCGAGTCGCGCGCCCTCGTCGCGCTCGGCTATCCGCTCTGGCCGCTGGCGCTGATATCGCTCTTCGACCGCAAGCAGTCGCGCCGGCTGCGCAAGCACGCTTATCAGGCGCTAGGTTTTAATTTGGGAATGGCCGGGCTGTGGGGGATCCTCACCCTGATTGCCGGGATCCCAATACTCGGCATCAGCGCTGCCATCGTGCTGGCCTTCATCATCCCGATCTTTATCGTGATGAGCGTCTTCTACGGCGTGAAGGCTTGGCACGGCGACGACGTGCGCGTCCCCGTCATCACCGATTGGATCGACGACCGCCTGCCGGCGTAACGAACTCCTGATAACGCCCCAGAAAGTCGCGCGCCGCCCGGTCGTGATCCAAGACCGGGCGCGGATAGCGCTCCGCGCCTCCGAGCGGAAGCTCGATCTGCGCCGAACCTTCATGCGCGCCCGCGCGACCATGCGCGAGTTCGCCGATCCATTTGCGCGCATACAGTCCGGCCGGGTCGAACTGCCGCGCCTGTTTGTAAGGATTATAAATGCGCGGATAGGCAGCCAGATCCGCTCCGACTCCCGCGATCCACTGCCAGTTTCCCAGCGCTAGCGCCGGGTCGTCTTCGATGAGATAACGCTCCCACTCAGCCATGCCCACCCGCCAATCGACGCCGAGATCGAAACAGAGGAACGATGCGGCGATCGCGCGCACGCGCGGATGCATCCATCCGGTTGCGTGCAGCTGGCGGATGCCGGCGTCTACGATTGGAAACCCGGTGCGCCCTTCTCGCCACGCGTCCAAGAGCGGGTGCGTTTGCGAGAATAGGAAGTCGCGCATCTTCTCTTGCAGCGCGCCATTGCTCGTCTGCGGGTTGTACCAAGACAACTGCAGGAAGAAATCGCGCATTGCCAGCGCGCGCTGAAAGAGCCGTAAAGACGCGCGCTCTTCGGCCAGCAAGAACGGATCGTCCATCCGGTTTCGCGTTTCGCGCACGACGGTTCGCGCGGCGATAGTTCCGAACGTCAGATCTGCGCTCAGATGCGACGTTAGATCGTCGACCGGAGCGTTTATCGCAAACGAGTATTGCAGCGCCGGTCCGCGTAAGAACATTTCGAGCTTCGCGCGCGCGTGCGGAGCGCCCGCGGCCGGAACCGAATCGCCGCTGCCAAAGTCGGCTGGCTGCGGGAGCCGTTCGCTAGCGCCGCCGGAATGCACGAACGACAACAGCAGCGGCGCTTCGTACGATCCGGGCTCGAGCTCGCGCCAAACGTCGTAATAGGGCGCAAAGGCTCTGTAGCCTTCGCCCGCCGAACTGCGCGCCGCCGTGCTTTCCTCGGGCGGAATCGCGGGCGAATCGTGCACGGCGATCGCTCGGGCGCCGCGCTCCTCTATTGCCGCCTGCAATTCGGTGTCCGCGGCGATGCCCGCCCGGTCGTAGCTCGCACTCCATACTACAGCCGCCGCTCCGAGCTCTGCGGCCAGGCGAGCCAACTCGGCGGCGTGTTCGCCGCGCCGCACGACCAGCGCCGAACCACGCTCGCGGAGCGCCGCGTCCAAAGCGGCGGCAGCGCTGCAAAAATATGCCGCGCGCCGCGGCGAGGAACGCAGCCGCGATTCCAGTTCGCGATCCACCACGAGCACCGGCGCGATATCGCCATGGGCAGACGCCGCGCTCAGACCCGCGTGATCGTCCAGGCGGAGATCGCGCGCGAAACGGTAGATCGCAACCGCCATCAGAGCGTTTCTACGAAGGCTGAAACGTCGCGCACGTCGGCCGCGCTCAGTCGCGCTGGAAAGAGCTTAGGCATCGGCGGTTCGGGATCGAGCACGATGTCACGCACTTGCGCAAAGGTGCGGCGCAAATGTTCGTTGCGCAACTGCGGCCCGATCTGGCCGCCGGTTCCATCGCGTCCGTGACATGCGGCACATTGAGCGATATAGACGGACCGGCCGCGGCCGGCATTGCTCTGCGCCTCGGCCTGTCCGGCCGCGGTTCGAGATTTCGGTGCGCCGCTGTTACAGGCGGGCAATGCGCCGGCAATCACAAGAGCGAGCGCGACGCGCACAAAGCGAAACCGCATGGCACGCGTTTTGCTATGGGCGGCGGTTCTCCCGGTCTAGTGAATGGGCTTGGGCAGCCCGTCGCTCTCGTTGGAGCTCACGCGGAACGTGAACGCATCGCGGTACAGACCGGGGACGGCCCGCCCGTCGAGCGTCTTGGGCGTGTAGCGCGCCTTCATCGCAGCCTTGCAGACGGCTTCGTCGAGGAAGCGATAGCCCGCGGGTTTTGTGATGACGCACTTGGTGGGCATTCCGCGCTCGTCGATCAGGACTTCGAACGCCGTCGTACCTTCCGCTCCTTCGGCGTAAGCGATCATCGGCGGCTGCGGATTGATCGCGGTTTCGCCGCCGATTGGAGACGCTTCGTTCGTTAAGGAACGGCCGGCGGAGCGAAGCTGCAGCATCTCCGCGCTGCTGACGCGTTCCGGCGACGTCTCGTTGAGCGACGTCGTCGTCATGCGGGAGACGGTACGCCATACCGGATCGCGCCAGACCGGAACGCTCGCGGGAGGTTTACCGCGGGGAGCGGTTGCCGGATAGACGGTGACGGCGGCGATCTCCGGCGCTTTTGCGGCCGGCTGGGTTGAACTCGAACGAGAATCGGATGACGCCACCGGTGCGCGAGCCATCTGCACGACGTTGTGATAGACCGTCAGCCTGCGCTGCGTTTGTTGCGGCGCGACCGCGAGTTGCTGATTTTGTCTTGCCGGCACGGCCGCGGGTTCGTAGGACAAAACTGATGCCGGCGCCGTATGCGCCGGCGCGGCAATATAATGGAGCGCCGCAGCGGCTAACCCGAACGTGACGGCAAACGCGCCCGCAAAGCGCACGACCGGCGAGAGACCGCGCGATCGCCTGCGCAGCATGTTGCCGAGCTGCGGATTCCATACTTCCGCGTCGCGGGCTTCGGCGACGATTGCGCTCGTGCGCGCGAGCTCGTGCTCGCCGCCGAGCTCGCTCAAACACTGCGCACAATGCGCGATATGTTCGCGGTACGCGCGGCGATCGGCGTCGGTGGCTTCGCCGAGCGCGATCGCGCCCGCCAGGGCTTCGATTTCTTTGTGCAGCAGACTCCCTTTCAAACAGACTCCATCATTACGGCGCGCAGCATTTTCAGCGCGCGGCAAACGCGCTGGCGGATCGCATCCGCGCTGGTCCCGAGAATCGCCGCAGCTTCCTGCGACGAATACCCGGCGTAGCTCGTCAACATGATCGCGGCGGCTTGTTCCGCCGGCAGGCGGCGCATGGCCGCTTGCAGATCGATCGACGCCGCGCTGCGTTCGTCGATGCGCAGTGCGCGCACGTCGTGCTCCCGATCGAGGGACATGAAGCGCAGGATCTTTTTTCTGCGCAGGAACGAGATGGCCGTATTCGTCGCGGTCTTGTAGAGCCAACCCGCCGTTAGCGGGCGTTCTGGCTCACGTTGGAGCGTGCGATAGGCGCTGAAGAATACGTCTTGTGTGATGTCCAGCGCGACGTCGGCATCTCCGACCATCCGGCGGACGTATCGCGCGAGCTTGGTCTGGTGCTCGCGAACGAGCGCTTCGACCCGGCTCTGCGCGGCCGACATGCCGGTGACGAGGTAGACCTGCTCCATGCTCAGGGCCCCCTTTTGCTGGTAACGTATCGCTTCGCCCGCTTGTGACTGGCCTCTTTTGGCTTTCGGGCCTAGCCGCCGATTTCCGAAAAGGCTCGCATCCGCGAAGACGTCTCGCCCAGACGAAGGTGGTGGCGTTCGGGTTTGATGAGCATGGCCGAGCGCAAAATGTCCGCCAGCCCTTCCGTCGACTCGCCGCTGCGCAGCGGCGAGCGCAAATCGACGTCCTGGTCGCCGAAAAGACAGAGACGCAGATGTCCGTCCGCCGTCAACCGCACCCGGTTGCAGCGCTCGCAGTAATCGTGCGAGAGCGGGCTAATGACGCCGACCGCACCCGGAGCGCCGTCGAATGCAAAGTAGCGCGCGGGCCCGTTTCCGCCGGGGCCGGCGGACGACCGCAAATCCCCAACCGCTCCGACGCGCTCGAGTATCTCGTCCGAGCTCACGTAGGCATCGCGCTGCAGACCGACGTTTTCATGCACGGGCATGACCTCGATGAAACGCACGAAGACCGGCTGCCGGCGCGTCCACTGCGCGAGGTCCGCGATCTCGTCATCGTTCTGTCCGCGCATGACGACGACGTTGATCTTTACCGGTGTCATCCCGGCCTTGATGGCAGCGTCGATTCCGGCCAGTACGCGATCCAAGCCCGGCCGCCGCGCGATCGCTTCGAAGCGATCGGCACGTAGCGTGTCGAGCGAAACGTTGACGCGCCGCAAGCCGGCGGCTTTCAATTCCGCAATCTGTTCGGCCAGCAAGAGCCCGTTCGTCGAGAGCGAGATGTCTTCGATTCCGTCAATTGCATGAATCGCCGACACCAGCCGGTGCAGGTCGCGCCGGATGAGCGGCTCGCCGCCGGAGAGCCGCACGCTGCGCACGCCCACCGAGGCCGCGGCCTTCACGAGCTGCGCGATCTCTTCGTACGTCAGGATCTCGCTCTTCGGCAACCACGTCAACCCCGTTTCGGGCATGCAGTAGACGCAGCGCAGATTGCACTTGTCGGTCACCGAAATGCGCAGGTATGTAATCGGCCGGTTGAATTGATCGGCCAGCGGCGTGCGAGTCAGGTCGATGGTCGTCAGAGCCACAAAACTCTCATTCAGCGCATGGGCCTGGTCCCCTCGACACGCGGGTTGTGGCCCCAGTGGCTATCCTGTCCGGAAATGTCTGCTTTTTCGAGCCGGCCATGGATGGCCGTTTCAAAACTTTGTTCTCTCGAAAAAGCAGTCAAACAGCAAAATTACATGGACGTAATTTTGCTGTGCTTTCGGGACAGGGTAGCCGTTGGGGTCCAGACCTAGCTGTTAAAAATCGAGTCGGGAATCGCTACGTTGACTTTGAAGTTGCTGAACGTCGACGTGAGATCGGCGTTGTAATTCGGGTCCTCGAAGTGCCCGGTCTCGCGCGTAACCAGACGGTACGCGCCGACCTTGCTGTACGTTTGGTTGAGCGTCGCGAAGCCGCCGCCGGTGTAATTCCAGCGCAATTGCGCGAGCTCGCCGGAATTGTCGCCGACCTTTGCGTCGATGTGATCGATGCGGCCCGGCGAGCGTGGGACGAGCTTGAAGGTCGTGAAGGTGCCGTCTTCGCGCTCGACCGAGATGTCGTAGACGTCGCGCCAGCGCGAGGGGCTCTCAACGTGCGGGTAGACGTTGCTGAACTGTTTGGCGATAAACGGCACACCGCTGGTAAAGACGATTCTGTCTTTGCTCGGTTCCTTGTGATAATACGTTCCGCTGATGTTGGCGCCGAGATACGGAAATGAATGCATCACTGCGTCCGCGCTCACGTTGGCCGTAAAGCTGCGCAAGCCGGCGTCAGCGGAAATCAAGCGCGCGAGCACTTGGTCCGAATTCGTCGACGCTTGGCCGGCCGGGCTGAGGACGAGCAGGAGGGCGGCGGCGCCCACAAATCGTTGAATCGACACGCAGCTTCTAACGCGATGCGGCCGCATACGGTTCCAGTGCTGCGAGTATTTCGGCGCGGACGTCGTTATCGGGCTCGCTCGCCAAACGTCCGGCCAAGAACGAGATCGCTTGCGGCGAACCGATCCGCCCGAGCGCCCAAGCGCAGTGGCCGCGCACGGGCGGGTGGGGATCGCGATGCAGCGCGTCGACTAGCGGCGGAACAGCGGCGCGATCGAGTGAGTTGCCTAACGCCACCGCGGCGTTGCGCCGCAACACGGCGCCGCCGCGCCATCCCATCGCGGTGCGCGCGTACTTACGCTTAAAGCCGCTGCTGCGCAACTGCAATAGATCGACAAGCTCGGGGGTCGAAGTTTCTTTCGAGCGCCCCTCGACATGCGCTCCTACGGAGCGCTCCATTCGACTCGCTCCGCTCGCTCTGGACTGCGGCGGGTGGTTCGACAAGCTCACCATGACGCTATTAGGCGGGCATGCTAATTGGCAGAGATCGCAGCCCCAGACCCACGTGCCAATCAGCGGGCGCATCGCGCGTGGGATTGCGTCGGTGCGCTGCGTGAGGTCGGCGATGCAGCGCGTCGCGTCGATCGTGTAGTCTCCGCGCAGCGCGCCGGTCGGACACGCGGGAATGCAGCGCGTGCACGAGCCGCACGTTTTGCGCAGCGGCTGGTCCGGCGGCAATTCGAGCTGCGTGACGATCTCGCCAAGAAATACGAACGAACCCGAGACCGGCGATATCACATTGGTGTGTTTGCCGATCCATCCCAACCCGGCCCGGGCTGCGAACGCGCGTTCCGCGATGGGTTTGGTGTCGCACGCGATTGCGGTCACCTTCGCGCCGGCGGCAACGTCAATGTCAGCGGCTACATCGATCAGGAGCTGCTTTACGCGCGAATGATAGTCGCCGGAGCCGACGTAATTGGAAACCCTACCCTGCAGGGGTATCGGCGACGGCGCTTCCGCCGCATAAGGAACGGCGATGCAGATAACGCTGCGAGCGCCTTCTAGAATGTACGACGGATCCGCAGCCTTGGCGGCGTACATCTCGTCGTAAGGCCACGTCGCAAAATCGCCGCGCGCGAACGCTTCGCTCATATCCCGCCGCACGCCGCCGGTGTCATCCGCAGCCGTAACGCAAACGTCGCTCGCGCCGAGTTTCAACGCCTTCTCGCGAACGCGATCTTTGATCGCGGCACCGTCATACGCTTGCAAGCGGTCCCTCCACCATGGGAAAAGCCGCATCGATTTGCGCGAGATCTTCTTCCCCCAGCGTCCATCCCGCACCGCCGGCGTTTTCCTCGATGTGCGCGACGTTCGACGCTTTTGGGATCGCAAACAGATCGGAATCACGCGTTAAGAAGTTGAGCACGACTTGCCGCAGCGTTTTGCCGCGCTTTTCGGCGATGCTTCGCAGCGCGGCCTCGCCGCGCGATCCTTTGCGCAAGACACGGCCGCGTCCGAACGGCGTATATCCGATAACGGCGATGCGCTGCTCGCGGCAGTATGGAATTAACCGCGCTTCGGGTCCCCGCTCGGCCGGACTGTAGTAGATTTCGTTCGCCGCAATCTCTGCTGAGCGGAGTTGTGCCTGCGCATCGCGCAGTTCGTCCACGTCGAAATTACTCACTCCGATGTACCTCGTTTTTCCTTGCGCGGCCAGTTCCTCGAGCCCGCGCATCGTCTCACCGATCGGATGCGATCCGGGCCAGTGCAAGAGGTAAAGGTCCAGGTATTCCGTCCGCAAGCGCTTCAGCGTACGCTCACACGCCGCGATCGTTCCTTTATAAGAGGCGTTCTCGGGCAGCACTTTGCTCGTGATGAAAAGCGATTCGCGCGGCACGCGTTCGACCGCCTCGCCCACGATCTCCTCAGCCGCACCCGCGCCGTACATCTCCGCGGTATCGATGTGCGTCATCCCGAGCTCGATCCCGCGCCGCAGCGCGCGAATCGACTCCGCGCGGCGGCTGCCGCTTTCAGGAATGTCCCACGTGCCTTGCCCGATGACCGGGACCGCAACGCCGGTTGGGCCAAATGGTTTGCGGATCACGAAGGAGGCTTCTCCCTATGGCGCAGATTTCATATCTGCTTTTCGATGTCTTCGCCGAACGGGCGTTTCAGGGCAATCAGCTGGCAGTCGTTCCGCAGCATCTCGACGACGTCACCATGCAAACGCTGGCAAACGAACTCAACGTTGCCGAGACCGTGTTTTTAAAGCGGACCGGCGAGACGCAGCGCCCTGCCGAACTGCGCATCTTTACGCCACGGCACGAAATGCCGTTCGCCGGACATCCGACCGTCGGCGCAACGTTCGCGATTGCCGAAGTACTGAAGTGGGTTCCACCGGACACAAAAACTTTCGCGCTCGGGGAACGTGTCGGCGACGTAGCCGTGCGCCTCGAGCGTCAAGACGGAAAACTCTTTGCGTGGCTGCGCATGCCTCCGGTGACTTTTGAAGCGCAGCTCGACCGACAGCGATGCGCTGCATCGCTGGGCCTCACGGAAACAGATCTGCACGCTACGCTGCCGCCGCAGGTCGTGGGAGCCGGCAATCCGTTCGTCTTCATTGCGCTAAAAACTCGCGAGGCCGTCGATCGGGCCTGGTACGCGCTTGGCGGTTTGGATGAGACGGTCGAAACCCACGTGTCCGGCATCTTTGTTTTCTCGCTCACCAAAAGCGGCACGTACGCGCGTATGTTCGCACCGATGAGCGGCATCGCGGAAGATCCCGCGACCGGCAGCGCGACGGGGCCGCTTTATGCGTACCTCACCAAACGCGGCGCGCTCGTTCCGCAGCGATCGGCCTTTATCAGCGAACAGGGCGTGAAGCTCGGACGCCGCAGCGTACTTCATGTGCGCATCGAGAACGGCGAAGCGGCGCCGAATTTCGATGTCGGCGGCGAAACGATCTTCGTCGGCGAGGGCAGCTTCCGGACTTAAAAAAACTCGAAATCCGGGTGTTGAGCGGCATAAGCCAGCAGCCCGTCGCGCAGATGGCGCACGCGGCGGAAGCCTGCATCGCGCAAGAAGCGCGTTGCCCAAGCGGATTTCTGCCCGATGCGGCAGGCCACGATGTAAGATTTTGCCGAGTCGAGTTCGTGCAAACGTTCGGGCAAATCCGACGCCGGCACGTGCAGCGCACCCTCCAAAACGCCAAATGCGATTTCGTGCGGTTCGCGCACGTCGAGCAGCACCGAGTCGCGCATCGCATCGTCGAGTTGCGATGCATTGAGTTCATCGAGATCGCTCGCCGAAGTGTCGGCAGTTTCGGCAATGACATCGGCGATCGTCGCGTCTTCGCCGCATAACGCGCAGCCGGTTTCGCGCTCGAAGCTGACTTCACGCGTCCGCGAACCGAGCGCGTCGATCAACAGCAGCCGCCCCAGGAGCGGCTCGCCGATGCCGAGGACGATCTTCAGCGCCTCGTTGGCTTGAAACGCTCCGGTGATTCCGGCCAGCACGCCCAGGACACCGCCCTCGGCGCACGTTGGTACGCTACCCGCCGGCGGAGCCGCCGAAAACAAACAGCGGTAACACGGCCCGTGGCCGCGCCAGAACACGCTGACTTGTCCGTCGAAGCGAAAGATTGACGCGTACACGTCGGGCTTGTTTTCCAGCCAGCATGCGTCGTTCACTGTATAACGCGTTTCGAATCGATCGGTGCAATCGAGCACGACGTCATACAAGCGGATCAGATCGCGAGCGTTCGACGAATCCAGTCTAACCGGAATAACGTCGGCAGCGCTCAACGGATTCAGCTGCATGACGCGCTCTGCGGCAACCTCCGCTTTCCGTTTTCCGATGTCGCTGGTCGCAAATAGTGTTTGCCGCTGCAGATTGCTTTCGTCGACGACGTCGTCGTCCACGATGCCGATGCGGCCGACGCCTGCGGCCGAAAGGTATTGCAGCGCCGGCGATCCGAGTCCGCCCGCGCCGACGCAGAGCACGCGCGAAGCCGCCAGACGCTCCTGTCCGGCGACTCCCACTTCGGGAATCAGCAAGTGGCGGCTGTACCGCCGCAAACCTTGAACTATCGCGGGTGCAGGTGATTTAGCCACGCGAGCACTTCGCCGCGCGCGTTTTCGGCCGCATACGTGTGGTCGCTGGATATCGTAACGAAGGTTTTGGGTTCGGATGCACGGCCGTACAACTCTTCGACGCTCGCGCGGCTGACCATGGCGTCGCGGTCGGCGCAGACGTAGAGCTGCGGCCTTCCGGCCAGCTGCGGAAGCGCGCGATCGAACATTTCGTCAACGCCGCGCACCAAGTCGGGCAGCGCCAAGCCGTCGACGTATGAAGAACGGAAATCCGAGACGCCCTTCTCGCGCAAAGCCTCGATCGCCGACGGCCTTCCGTAACCGGTCGCGATCGCGATCGTCCCGGTCATACTCGGGTCGCGCGCGGCCGTAAAAAGCGCCGTCATCGCTCCCATGCTGTGACCCATCGCGTAGAGCGGGCCCGAGTGAAACTCGCGTACGTATCCCGCAACGCCGCCCATCGCCTCGAGCAAGTTCTCGACGCTTTCAAGCCTGCCGCCGCTCGCGCCAAGTTTGTGTCCCTGGAAATCCAAACTCATCACGCCGTAACCGTGGCTGGCCAAGAAGTAGCACAGGAAGTCGAGATTTTGCTTGGAGCTCGAATAGCCGTGACCGGCTACAATCCACACGCCTCGCGGGCGGCGAGGTTCGTAACGCAGCGCGGCAACCGTCGCATCGCCGGCGCCGATGCGCATGAGATCGAGCTTCACTGGTTTGCCGCGTCCGGATTCGTTCGCCACTGGGTCCCGCCGTGCGCGTAGTGTTCCTTCTTCCAGATCGGAGTTCGGCGTTTCAATTCATCAATGGCATACTCGCACGCATCGAACGCCGGCCCTCGATGCGGTGCGGCAACTGCAACCGCCACGGAAACTTCGCCGACCTGAAGTTCGCCGGTCCGGTGCGCAATCGCAATCTCGCACGGACCGAAGCGTTCGCGAGCTTCACCGGCAATTTTCTCGAACTCGGCGGCCGCCATCGCCTCGTGCGCTTCATACGACAAGCCGGTTACGGGCTGTTCGTCGTCGGACATCTCCCGGACCACACCGGCGAAGGTAATAACCGCGCCGCACGCGTCCGTTCGCACCGATCGCGCGAGCGCCGCGACATCGATCGGTTTGCGCACTATCGCGAACATCAGCCGCCTCCGGCGGGCGGAAGCAAGGCAATTTCGTCGCCGTCCTCGAGCTTCTCGCTGCGTTGGACGACGCGTCCGTTACGTGCGATGCGCGTCGATTGCGCGAGTTCCGGTAATCCTTGGCAACGCTGCGCCAGATTGTCCCAGAGCGCACCGGCCGTCGACCCGGACGGCAGTTCGACTTCGCGCGGCGGCCCAAGCAACTCGCGCACGCGCGCGAAGGCGAGCACGCGCACCGTCACGCGATGCGCGATCGCTTTTGGGGAGCCGGCTTGAGCGCGAACCGTTCGATCGCTTCGGCGACACCGTCTTCTTCGTTACCGGCGGTGACGTACTTGACTGCCTCGCGCACTTCGGGCAAAGCGTTTGCCATTGCCACGCCCACGCCGGCCCAGCGCAGCATCGGCACGTCGTTGCGCGAATCGCCGATCGCCAGTACGCGTTCGGGCGGCACTTGAAAATCGGCGCAGAGCCTTGCGAGCGCGCGCTGCTTGGTCGCGTCGCGGCTCGTTACCGCGCACTCCACGAAATCGAGCCAGGTCTCGTGTTTGAAATGCAGCGGCAGATCGCGAAACTCTTCCTCCATCGCGGCAACCGATTCGCGACCCATGAAACGGATAAACGTGGGTGCGGTGTGCATCACTTCGGCGAACGTCTTTACTTCGCGCCAAGCCGGGCCGCGCATATCGTCCATGTGCAGCTTCGAACCTTCGAGCCGGTAAAAGAACTCTTCGGCGTAAATCGCCACCGACAGCCCTTTGCGCTCCGAAAACTCGATCATCGGTTTCGCGTATTGCATCGGCACGGGAATATGGCCGAGCGTGCGGTTCGCGCCGAAGTCCTTGGTCAAAGCGCCGTGACAGCAGATGACCGGCAAATTCAGGCCGAGCTCGCGGCTGACGCGGATCGGCATGTCGACGCCGCGCCCGGTAACGAGCACGATCCGAATGCCGGCCGCCAACGCGTTTTCGATCGCGCGCCGGTTGCGCAGCGAAATGCGCTCTTGCGAATCCAAGAGCGTGCCGTCCAAATCGAGCGCGATCAGGTCGAACCGCATCGGCTCCATTCTATACCCTTCGTCAAACGAGCGCCTCCGGCGCGATGCAACCTTCGGTCGCGCCGGCACGTTGATTTATCAGGATGAGCAACCTCACCGGCCGCACATTTTTGGCTCTGGCCCTTGCCCTTTCCGCCACCGGCGCGGCTTGGGCGCAAGGCGGCCGCTGCACACGCGAAACGCTGGCGGTCAAGGGCACACCGCTGACGGTCAGCTACTGCGTCTCCGCTGAAACGTCGGCGGCTTCCGGCCACGACCTGCCCGTGCAAGTCACGGAAAACTACAGCACTTCGCGCGGCTCGTTCACGCAGCAGAGCACGCTCCAATTCATCGCAGGCGAGAGCGTTTCACGCGTCATCGAAGACGTTGCCCTGGCGCGGCTCGGCCTGGAAGGTACCCTCCACCTGACGCTCGTCTACCGCGGCGGGCTCGTGCGTGTGGAGAGCGCCCTGCTGACCCCCGGCGCCATCACCGTAAAATAGGCTCGCCCGGCCCTGCAACCGAAGCGGGGGTTTGGGGTATTTTAACCAGGTGATGCGGCGGCTTTACATAGCGTTTGGCATGTCCAAGATTCCCGACGGCTGTCGAGGCTCATAACGATGGCCTGTACGGCGTATTCCCCTAACCTCACGGCTCGCGACCAAGCGCACTTCCTGTATGACGCGATCCCGTCCGGACTCTTTAAGGTAGAGGCGGCGGACGAGCGGATCCCGTGGCGCATCAGCCCCGAGCCGTTTGCATTATCTCCGCGGGCGCTGGCGCGGATCGAAACCATCGGCGCAAACCTGCTCCTCTTCTATCGCGCCTTCAACGCACTTTACAATCGCAGCGTGCGCGGAACGGCTCCGGCATTCATCGCCGAATACCTCGACCAGGGAAAGCCCGAGCACATCGTCCGGCTCTCGCGCCAAAACCGTTTCCGGCAAGACTTGCCCGGCATCATCCGTCCCGATTTAATTCTGACCGACGATGGTTTCGTTGCGAGCGAACTCGACAGCGTCCCCGGCGGTATGGGCTTTCTGGGCGCGATGTCTGAGGCGTATTGCAAGCTCGGCATGGAAAGCATCGGCGGCGCCGACGGCATCGCACGATCCTTCGGCGCTATGCTGGCGGCCGCGACAGGAAAAGAACAGCCGGCCGTTGCGATCGTCGTCTCGGATGAATCGGGGGACTACCGTCCGGAGATGAGCTGGATGGCCGATGCGCTGGCGCGCGTCGCAGACCTGAAAGCGTTCATGTGCCGGCCGCAAGACATCTATTTCACCGAAGAAGCGCTGTTCGTCCGGATGCCGGACGGGCGCGAAGAAAAAATCGACGCTCTCTACCGCAACTTCGAACTCTTCGATCTGCTCAACGTTCCCAAGCAAGAGCTGATGCTCTATTCGGCCCGTCACAATCGCGTGACGCTAACGCCGCCTCCGAAAGCCCAACTCGAAGAGAAGCTTGCGTTCGCGCTCTTTCACCATCCGCAGCTCGCGAAACTTTGGAAAGCCGAGCTCGGCGCTGCCGTGTACTATCATCTCAAACAGCTTTTTCCGGAGACTTGGGTCATCGATCCGCGCCCGCTCCCTCCGCAGGCGGTCATCGCCGGCCTCGAAGCCAACGGCGCGCCCGTCTCGGATTGGATGCAGCTCGCGGAATTGACCAAGTCGGAACGCGATTACGTCATCAAGCCCTCAGGGTTTTCCGAACTCGCATGGGGCTCACGCGGCGTGCGCGTCGCCAACGACCTAACCAAGGACGAGTGGGTGGCCACGCTGCAAGAAGCCGTGCGCGAGTTCGAGCACACGCCGCGGATTCTCCAGCGCTTTTATAAAGGAAAGCGCGTTCGCCAAACCTATCTCGACCGAAAGGCCGACGAGATTCGCACGTTCGAAGGCCGCGTGCGCCTGTGCCCCTATTTCTTCATCGTCGGCAACGAGACGCGTTTGGGCGGCATCCTCGCAACGATCGCCCCGGCCGACAAACGCCTTATTCACGGCATGACCGACGCCGTGATGGCTCCATCCATTCTCAAGGAAGACGGCGCCTAACTTTCTTATGGCACGTACGCCCGGCACGTATGTCGGCGGTGGTCGTGTATTGACGCGCACCGTCGGCGGATTCAAAATGTACGTCGCCGCAAACGACGTCTGCATTTCGCCGCACATCATCCTCGACGGCGTTTGGGAAGAGTGGACGGAAGCATCGCTGCGGCGCGTCGTGAAGCGGGGCATGCGCGTTCTCGAGATAGGCGCCAACGTCGGATACTTCACGCTGCTGATGGCGCGGCTGACCGGTCCGTCCGGCTCAGTCTACGCGTTCGAATGCGACCCCGAACTCGCGCAAATCGCCGAGGACAACGTCGAGATCAACGGGTATGCCGGCCGCGTGACCATCGACCGCCGCGCGGTCGGCCAAACGGCCGGCTCGGCGCAGTTCCGGCGCGCGCAGCGTCACCGCGGCGGAGGAACGCTCGTCGCCGATCTGCAGCAGATTCCGCAGCTTCGCGAAGCCGAACGCGAATCGCTGGCCGTCGAAGTCACGACGGTAGACGCGCTGACCGAGCAACTCGGACGAACGTTCGATTTCGTCAAGATTGATGCGGAAGGCGCCGAAACGTGGATTCTCAACGGCGGCACGAAGCTTTTTGCGAACGTAGCGCAGCCGCTCATGGTCATGATTGAGTTTTGCCCGTCGTTTTTACGCGAAGCGGGTTACGATCCGGCCGCAGAACTGCGCCGCTTCGCCCAATGGCAGTTCAAGGTGCAGCGCTTGGATTCGCGCCGCCGGCGCCCGGTTGCATGCGGCGCCGAAACGCTGCTTACCGAACCCTATTCCGAGCTGCTATTAACGCGCGCCTAGCCGCGCGTACGTCGCATCCTGCTGCGGAACGACCAGTTCGTCGACGATGAGCGTCGCCGGATCGTACCAGAGCGTAAATTGGATCGGTTCGCTTACCGAAATCGACACGTCCGCCGCGGGCACGTCTTGGGGGCGGTCGGCTTTTAGCGCCGCGTCGAGCGCGATCGCCGCGCCACGACCGAACATCGGCGAAACCGCCATCACCGACTGCGCGTTCCACGCGCGCAGCTGTGCCGGCAGGATGAAGAACCCCGCAAAGAGCGTTCCGTCCAACACGGCAAAGTTTTTCGTATTGCCTTCGAGCGTGAAGGCGGCAGTCCCGTCGTCCGCGGTTTCGTTGGCCGTCTTTCCATTGAAGGCCAGCGCGGCGTGCACCGTGCGTCCGGGCGGACTGTACACGGCGGTGTAGCTTGCGGGGATCAGGTTTGCGTCCAGATTCAAGGTCGCGCTGCCGGCAAAATCGGCTCCGCCGTAATTCGCCGTGGCCGATTCGGTCACTTGAAGACCGCCCGGCGTGTGCGCGATGTTAATCGTCGTTTTTCCGGCGGACGCGCCTCCAACGGAGACTGCGTACGCGTATGCGCCGTCTGCTGGCGCAGCGGGCGCAGCCGCTGCAGCAAGAACAAAAACCAGCCCGAGCATCATTTCGTCTCCATTCGATAAGCCGCGATCGCATCGGCGAACGCATCGATCTCTTCGGCCGTGTTGTAACCGTGCGGCGCAACCCGAATCCCTTTGGGGCGGTACGTGGTCACGAAGCCTTCCTTCTGCAAATGTCTCCCGAGTGCGACCGGATCGATATCCGAAAACACAAACGTGACGATGCCCGAAGATTCCGTCGCGCTGCGCACTCCGGCGATTTCCGCACCAGCCTGCCGGAGCCGCTCAACGAGCCTATCCGTCAGTTCGAGAACGTGCGCCGCGATGCGCGGAGTTCCAGCCTCTTCGATGACTGCAATCGATTCGGCCAGCGAGAGCGCGCCGATGAAATTCGGCGTGCCGCCTTCAAAACGGGTGACGTCGTCAACGTACGGCTGCCCATACTCCAAGAAATCCCACATGTCGGCGGTCGACCGCCAGCCCGGCGAGGCGATCCCGATGCGGTCGAGCAGATCGGCGCGCAAGTATAAGAAACTCACGCCTTGTAGGGCGAGCAGCCACTTCGCACCGCCGGCATACAGCGCATCCACGCCGCAGGCTCGTACGTCCAGTGGAAATGCCCCGAGCCCTTGAATCGCATCGACGCAGAATAACGCTCCCGACCCGTGCGCGATCTCTGCCAGTCCGGCCAGATCGTGGCGGTACCCGTCGTGGAACGAAACCCAGGAAACGGTCACAATCTTCGTGCGCGGAGTAATGTGCGCGCGCAAGACATCCGGCGTCATCCGGCTTTTGCGCATTTCTATGAAGCGGATATTGACGCCGCGGTTGCGCAACGGCAGCCAAGGCTGGACGTTGGCGGGGAATTCGTCGTCGGGCAGGATGAGCTCGTCGCCGGCCTCCCACGGATAGCCCGCGCTCAGCACGTTGGCGCCGTCGCCGGTGTTGCGCAGAATCGCAATCTCGCCGGGCTGCGCTCCGATAAACCCCGCAATGCGCGCGCGATACTGCGGCATATTCCGCTCGTACGGAAACACGCCGAGCACGCCCGCTTGCGCGTGAGCCGCGACAAACTCGTGCAGCGCGATCTCCGTGGGACAGGGAAGAACGCCGACGGCGGCGTGGTTAAAATACTTTGCGGAACGGGTAACGGCGAAGAGTTCGCGCGGCAGCGGGGTCGTCAAGCGTCGCCGATCATTTCCTTTGTATGCCAAGCGATATTGTTGGCACGGTCCCCGACGCGTTCGAGTTCTGCCAGCACGAACAGAATGCGCGCTCCCGCCGGAACCATTTCCGGATCGGCCTGCATCTCTTGCTCGAGCGCGCGCACGCTGCGCTTGTATTGCCGGTCGACCTCATCGTCTTCGTCGATCACGCGTGAGGCCAGCTCCGCGTCACGTTCGGTGTATGCGCGCATCGCTCCGACGAGTGTTGCAATCGCCAACTCTGCGATGCGATCGATTTCGACACGCACGGGACGCAGCGTCACATCGGCGAGTTTGATTGCGTGCTTGGCGATATCGACGCCATAATCACCGATGCGTTCGAGATCGGTCGCGATTTCGAGCATCGCCGCGATTTCACGCAGCTCTCCCGCGACCGGCTGCTGCCGCCAGATCAACTCGATGCACGAGGCTTCGATCTTGCGCCGCAGGTCGTCGATTGCGTCGTCGCCGGCGATAACGCGCGCTGCCGCCGAGGTATCGCGTTTACCAAGGGCATCGACGGCGATGCGAATCGCGTCACCTGCCAACGCGCCGAGCCGGACGACGTCGAGCCGCGTTGATTCGAGCGCCTCGTGATATGCTGTACGCATCTTTACAGTATAACCGCAAGGTTCCGGCCACGCAATTAGACAATTTTCAAGGCCGTGAATCCTCCAACCGCCGAACCGGTCGCGCTCGAACGCGATGGCGCGGTCGCTATTCTCTCTCTCAACCGGCCGCAAGTCCTCAACGCACTGAATGCCGATTTGCTTGCAAAGCTGTCGAGCGAACTCAAACGGCTGGACGGCGACGCAAGCGTGCGCGCGGTCATCATCACTGGCGCGGGAAGTAAAGCGTTTGCCGCGGGCGCCGATATCGCCGAGCTCAATGCGCTTCGCAGTCCCTTTCAGGGCGCCACCAAAGCCCGTACCGGACAAGCCATCACGCTGTTCATCGAACGCATGAAAAAACCGGTCATTATGGCGGTAAACGGCTTCGCGCTCGGCGGCGGCTGCGAGCTGGCGATGGCGGGCGACATCCTCATTGCGAGCGAGAATGCAAAATTTGGGCAGCCCGAAGTCAATCTCGGATTGATGCCGGGGTTCGGCGGGTCACAGCGCACGACGCGGAGCGTTGGAAAAGGCATGGCGATGTACATGTGCCTGACCGGCGAGACGATCGACGCGCAGGAAGCGCTGCGCATCGGTCTCGTGCAAAAGGTCGTGCCGCAAGCCCAACTTCTTGCCGAGGCCAAGCGCATCGCCAACGTCATCGCGACGAAGGCTCCGCTTGCGATCGAGGGCACGAAACGCGCGATTAACGCGGGTGCGCACTTGTCGATCGCCGATGCGCTGGAATTGGAGGCGGTCGAGTTCGGCACTCTGGTAGGGACGAACGATTTTAAGGAAGGCACGAGCGCGTTTCTCGAAAAGCGCAAGCCGAACTGGAGCGGCAATTAAGGCGGCGCTCCTCCTGTCGCTCGCGCTGATGGCGGCAGCCACCGGTTTCGCGCGCGCCGATGACTTCGGTCCTCGCGGTGACATTCGTGAACTACGCTTTGTGGCACAACGATTACTGGCCGAACGCGCGCGGACGGACGGAGTTGATCCAAAAACGATCTCTGTGCCCGACGTCCAGGTTGTTGCTGATTCGGCGTTGCTTTCTTGGGATTACGGGATGCCTTTACGCCCCAACTCTCATGGAATCATGGGCTTGGTCCGTCAAGAAGCGCGCTGGTGGGACGCCCTGGACGATGTGTCTTGGAATCAAAGCGACCTGTGTTGGGACATAACGATATCGTATCCACTGCAGCCAAGCTCTGACGCTAGAGGTTCATCTCGAGCGGCATGGCTTTCTTACGGACTTCCAGCCGAACTCGTGGATCGCGCCTCTCTCGTTCCACGACTTCGTCGTGCGATAGAACCGCCCGCGCCCGAACCACGCCCTAACGGTAGCCTCGTCGGTCTTCCGCCCTGCATGTCGGGCGAAATGTATGATGCAGATGCGCCACGGCCCGCGATACTACGCACCGGCGGTATCGAGTCGAGACCGCGGTCGGCGTTGGAAGGATACGATATTTCCATACAATACGCGCCGAATACGTCGGGCGGCAGAGCATATTTCTCCCAGCTCTACGCGCGCGCGCCGACGCACGCCGAGATCATTCCGTATCCGACAACGCTGCGATTTATCTCAACTTCGGTCTTGTATTTCGATCTCACAATCGACGGCCCGAAGCCCGTGACGTTTGCGCCGGGGACAACATTCGACATTTGGTTTCCGTTCGTGCTCGACGATACGCTGAGTTACGACCTCACGATCGGATTTGCAAACGAACCCATCGGCCCGCTCTATGCTAAGCCGTTCGACAACGTACTGCATTACAAGTTGCCGGGCTTCACCGCTTTACCGGGCCAAACGCTGATGGCCGAGATAGACGGCAACTGGCCGTAGCAAACAGGAAACAATCCGGCAACGCGCGCATCCTAAGATCCTTATCGTGCCGCGCAGATATAACAATACTGACATTATGGCCGCGCTCGTCGATCTTAAGGACGGCGTAACCCGGCGTTTTGAGAGTGTCGATAAGCGAAGCGACGACATCATGGCCGCCCTCATCGATTTTAGGGATGCCGTGGTTCAGCGTTTTGAGAGCATCGATAAGAGATTCGAGGCAGTCGACCGGCGATTCGATTCGCTCGAGTATGGCTTGAACAAGCGCTTCGATTCAGTCGATCTGCGGTTCGACGTTTTCGAAAGGCGTGTCAGGCTCTAGAGCAGCGCTAGCGCTTTGGCCGCATGGGCCATGTTCAGCTGAATCGCCGGATTAAGGCCCTGCCACGTGGCGCGAATGCGCCCGCGCGCGTCGATCACGACCATGGTCGGAAACCCATCGAGCTGAAAGAACCCGCGCGAGAGCGCGCGCGGATCGATGACGACGTTGACCAGTGCGTTTTGGCGCGCAAACGCTGCGGCCAGCTCGCGCGGTTCGCCGACGTCAACCGGAACCACCCGCACCTGGGGATGCGACCGCGCGAACGACTCCACCAGCGGCAATGAGATCCGGCACGGCGTACACCAGGTCGCGTAGAACTCTAGGAAGACGACGCGGCCACGCTGTCTCTCCAGCGAGAACGGCGCGCCGGAGAGCGTCTGGAAATGCACTGCCGGCGCCGGATATGCGGTGTTCTCGGGCAAAAAGCGCGGCGCGACGAGGAGCCGGTAAGCGATAAATATGACGAGCGCGATCGCCAGCGCATCGAAGATCAGCCGCGGATTCGCGAAGCGCCGCAAGAAACTCATTCGGAACTGAAAACTGCCGCGATGCCTTGACCGCCGCCGATGCACGCCGACGCCACCGCGTATCCGCCGCTGCCTAGCCGCAGGTGGTGCAGCGCCGTGTACGCCAGCCGCGCTCCCGACGCGCCCAGCGGATGACCGAGGGCAATTGCGCCGCCGTGCGGGTTGAGCCGCGCGTCGTAAAACTGCGGAGCGTATTGCATCTCTTTCAAACATGCGAGCACTTGCGGTGCGAAGGCCTCGTTAATTTCGATCGCGGAGACGTCGTCGCGTTTGATGCCGGCATCGGCCAACGCTTTCGGAATCGCGACGGCGGGTCCAATTCCCATAATATCGGGATCGACGCCGACAACGCTGGCTCCGGCGAGTCTGCCGATCCAAGCCAGACCATCGGCCTGCGCCTGACGCACCGTCGTAAGCACGACGGCGGCGGCTCCGTCGGTGATTCCGCTCGCGTTGCCCGGCGTGACGACGCCGTCTTTGCGAAACCTCGGCGGCAATTTTGCGAGCTTCTCCATCGAAAGGCCCGCCCGCGGCCCCTCGTCCTTTTCGACGGAAACCGGTTGTCCTTTGGCGTCGCGCGTCTGCACCGCGACGATCTCTTCGGAAAAATATCCGTCGTCTTGCGCGCTGCTCGCGCGCTCCTGCGAACGCAGGGCGAACTCATCGCACGCCTCGCGCGCGATCGCGTAACGCTCGGCAAGGTTTTCGGCGGTTATCGCCATCGGCAGGCCGTTGTATGAATCGGTCAGCGCCTCCCAGAGAGTATCTTCGAATTTGGTGCCCGCACCGAGCGGAAAACCTTTGCGCGCACCCCGCACGACGTGCGGGGCCTGGCTCATCGATTCGGTGCCCCCGGCGAGCGCATAAGTGCTTTGCCCCAACCGCAGAGAGTTGGCCGCGGTGAGAATCGCCTGCAGTCCGCTTCCGCACAGACGGTTGAGCGTCAGCGCCGGGACGCCGATGGAAATGCCCGCGCGCAAGGCAGCATGGCGCGCCAGGTAGATCGCGTCGGCACTCGTTTGCATGACGTTACCGAAGACGACGTCGTCGATACGATCTTTCGGAACGCCGCTGCGCGCGATCGCGCCTTCCCCCGCCGCCACCGCAAGGTCGGTAGCAGTGAGTTCGGCCAGCGCACCGCCGAAGTTGCCGAACGGCGTCCGCGCTCCCGCGAGAATCACGACATCGTTTTCGGTCACGGCTCCAGCCTACAACGGTGGGCAACCAGCGCCCTTGCAGGCGACCGCCGGAAAACCCCCAAATCACAGGCCCGATGCCAATGAACAGGCCCGCGGCGATAACAATGGACGCCCGCTCCTTGCAGCCCGCAACCCGCACCGAACAAATTCTCGAGGCGTTTGACAAACTCGCCATCAACTCGATCCTTGAATTGAACGAGGAAAGCGATCCGCGCGCGCTGCGCAACGAGCTCGCCCAGCTGCGCCCGGGAAAGTTTTCGTGGGACGCGCGCAACCTCGGCTCCAACCGGTGGACGATCCGCGTCGAGCGCATCGACGAAAACGCCGAACCCGAAGCCCTGCTTCAGCACGTCGCCCCGTTCGGCAGCGCGAAAGCCGCGACGCTGCGCGACTTGGCCCGCCAAATGACGGAGCGAACCTACCGCGCCGGCGAAACGATTTTCGACGAAGGCGAAGTGTGGCCGTATCTGGGCGTCGTGAAATCCGGGAAGGTTATCCTGACGCTGCTCTCCCCCGACGGAAAGACGCATACGCTAGGCGAGCGGCTGACGCACGACACGCTCAACGACAGCGGCACTTTCGATCAGGGCGGCGCGACGACGCGCACCGAGGCGCTGACCGACGCAACGGTTTTCACGATCCCGAGCGAAGCCGTTTTGCATGCGTGCCGGAACGACGCCGAACTCGCGCTCGGATTTCTTTCAGAAGCTTCGCAGGCTCGCCGCCGTTCGATCGACACGATTGCCGACTTGGCGTTCGCGCACGTGTTGCAGCGGGTTGCCAAATTCTTGCTCGGTTATGCACGGGCTTCGGTCGGCATGACGCGGGGGCTGCCCGGCGTCGAGAACCTTTCCCAGGCGCAGATTGCAGCCGCGGCCGGGACCGTGCGCGACATGGCGGCGCGCGCTCTGCTGCGTCTCAAGAACGCGGGCGCAGTCGAACTCGATCGCGGACGCGTGAAAGCTATCGATCGCGCCAAGCTCGAAGCCTTCGCGCAAAACGTGCAGGCGCCGCCTGTTTAACGCGGTTTATTGCGGAGTCGTCGCGGAAGCGACAGCTTTTAAGGCTTGCGCAAACGACGCGACGGACACGACCTGGATTCCCGGTGTGTCTTTTATCTCGGCATAGTTCTCCGCCGGGACGAGGAAAAGCGTAGCGTCGGCGTTACGCGCCGCGGCAATTTTTTGCGCCGCGCCTTCGATCGGCCCAACGCTTCCGTCATAGGCAATGGTGCCGGTGCCGGCGATGCGCAGCGCGGCCGGCAGCGGGTCGCGTTTGAGCGAACGGTAGATCTCGAGCGCAAACATGAGCCCGCCGGAGCTCCCGGCGACGTGCGGCAGATTATAGTGGACCGCAACCGGTAAACGCGGCGGTTCGACGATCGTCGTCAGGTAGGTGCCGAGCACGGTGCGGCCGCGATACGCACCCGTTTTTACGCGCACGGTGCGGGCGGAGCCCTGCCGGAGTACCGCGACGCTAACGACCGTTCCGGCCTTGATTGTGCGCATCACTTCGGCTAGGCGCGCTCCGGTCGCTACCGGTTTTCCATTTATTGCTGCGATGACATCCATTGAACGCAGCACGCGCGAGGCGTCCGAGTGTGCCGAAAAATACAGAACCATCACCCGGCTTCGCGGCGCGGGTACGCGGTATCCGGCGGTCCGCTCGGCAACCGCCGCCGCAATCGTTTGACTCTCGCTCATCGCGTCGCGCTCGGCGTCCTCGTATTGCGTGGCCGTGATGCCGCGCGGCAACACATCGTCGGTCCAAATAACGCGCACTCCGGGCGTGAATGCGCTTAGCAGTTCGAGCGGCGTCACGCGCGTCGCAAATCGTACGTCGGTCAAATACAGGTGCGTCTGCGGGGAAAGGCCGGCCAGCGAAACGACGTCGCTCAGATCGAGCGCGCGTCCGGGAAGAATGAGCGAATATGGCGTCGGCGCAAACGCGCAGATCAGCGCCACGACCGCGAGTGCAGCGTAGATCGCCACCCGGTTGCGCGCGAGCCTCACCCGCATGCCGAGGCTATTGGACGACTTCTACCGATTCGAGCTGGGTCGTCTCGTCGGCGGCTTGAGCGTCGAATGCGGCGCGCTTGCTCTTGGCCGCTGCATCGGCCATCGGCTGCGCCGGCTCCGCCGGGGCACGCGGCGCAAGCGCTTCACGCCCTTTACGAATAGAGCCGAGCGCGCCGGCCAACCGGTTCTCTAGCGAGCCGAGCGTTTGCAGCGCGTACTGATCGGCGCCCTCGCGCACTTTTCTGCCGCGTTCTTCCGCCTCTTTTAAAATGACGTCCGCCGTGGTTCGCGCGCGCTGAACGATCTCGTGCTCGTCGAGGAGCTCCTCGTGTTTGCTCGCGGCTTCGGTGACGATCGTTTGGGCCTTTTCCTGCGCGGCACGCAGCATCCGGTCTTGGCCTTTTGCAATGATTTTCGCGCGCCCCATCTCTTCCGGTAGCGACGAGCGTATCTTTTCGACGAATTCCATCAGCCGCTCTTCGCTAAGGATGCGGTAGCCCGCGGGCAGCCACGTACCATCATGTACGAAAGTCTCCAGTTTGTCCAAGACGCGATAGACCGACATTGATTTCCTCCGTTATGTTGTGCGCAAGGTCGCGCGTTTGGCCGCCATGAGCCGCATCACCGGATCCGGCACGAGCGCGGCAACGTCGCCGCCGAGAAAGAACACTTCTTTGACGATGCTGGAGCTGACGAACGAATATCGCTGATCCGACATCAGGAACATCGTGTCGACGTCGGAAAGTGCGCGGTTCATGAGCGCGGTCGACATCTCGCTCTCGAAGTCAGAGACCACGCGCAAGCCTTTGATGATGACGGCCGCGCGCTGCTCGCGAACGTAGTCGGCCAGCAATCCGCGAAAGTGCTCGACGCGCACGTTGGCCAGGTTTTTGACGCAGTCCCGAATCATCGCTTCGCGCTCTTCGAGCGTGAACATCGGTTCCCGCTTTTGCGGATTGACGACGACCGCCACGATCAGTTCTCCAAAGCAGCGTGCCGCGCGTTCGATGACGTCGAGATGTCCGTTGGTTGGCGGGTCGAACGAGCCGGGGTAGACGGCTCGCGTTGCGCAGGAGGCTCGGCCGTCGGTCATGCTACCGGCGTGAAGAAAGCCAAAGCGACATCGCCGTAGACTTCTTCCCGCACGCTGCGGTACCCCGGTATCTCGGGAAGAATCATACGCGCGCTGTGCTCGTAAATCACGAACGCGTCGGGCGCGAGCAGCTTACGTTCGAGCAGCAGCTTGAACATCTGCATGGGAAGTTCGCCCGCGTACGGCGGATCGGCGTAGACCAAATCGAAAGCCGGGTCGAGACGGTAAAGCGCGCGATCCACCGGTGCGCCGACGACCGTCACGACGTCGTCGACCCCCATTTCGCGCGCGGCTTCCTGGATCGTCTCAGCCGTTTCCCGGTGGCCTTCGACGCATACGACCGAAGCGGCGCCGCGTGACGCTGCCTCGAACCCAATCGCGCCCGTGCCCGCGAAGAGATCGAGAAAGCGCGAGCCCTCGATTCGCGTCTGCAAAATCGAAAACAGCGACTCTTTTACGCGGCCCGGCGTCGGCCTGACATTGAACCCTTTTGGTGAGCCGAGTTTGCGGCTGCCCAAATTTCCGCCGGTGATTTTCGGCACGCTCGCATTCTTCTACAACAGCGCAAGCAGTTCCGCGAGCCTGTGGATAACTGCGCTGGGCTCGGGCAGTTCGGGCGCATACGACACGTCCTCGGCATCGAACCAAATTCCGGACATGCCGGCCGAGATAGCGGCAGCCACATCACCGCGCGGATTGTCCCCTACATAGGCGATCTCATGCGGATCCGTTTTCAGCGCTCCCGCCAAAACGGCAAATGCCTCAAGTTGGGGTTTCTGCGCACCGATCGTGTCGCTTACCAGCACCGGGCCGGCGAACTGCAGCTGCCGCGCCTTCTCTTGCTGAAGCGGTGACCACCCGTTGCTCAAGATGGCGCACGCGATCCCGCGCCGCTGCAGCTCGCCGAGCACTTCGCGAGCGTCAGGCTGCGCGACGAAAAATTCCGGCATGCTCTCGAGCGCCATCTGTTTGTAGCGCTCGACCCACGCACCAGGCGTGCGCGCTCCGCGTTCGGCGGCGAAGCGCTCCACCGCTTGGTCGATCGAACAGACTCCGGAGCGCTGGCGTTCGAGCAGTTCGTCAATGCGGGCGCTCTCCTGCGCGAGCGTGCCTAAGCTCTTCGCACCGTCGTTACACATGGCGTCGAGCAGTCGCAGGAACGCGACGCGTTCGAGTTTGTTGTCGATCCCCAGCGTGTGGTCGATATCGAACCCCAATGCGCTAAAGTGCATTGGAGTGCTCTGTTTCGTGCTTATTTCGGTGCGGGGCCGGTGACGATGCGCACGAAATCACCCGGCCGTATCCACCTGCGCATGGCGCCCGAGATTTGCGCCGGCGTCACCGCGAGCTCGCGGCGCGCGTCGATCAGATTCTGATCGAGCGGCAATCCGAAAGACGCGTACCGGTGCAGGATCTGGCCGACACCGTCGTAGCTTTCCAGCGCGATGGGAATGTCGCCCATGAGCTGCGCTTTCGCACGGAGCAAGCGATCGGTGGCGACGGGCTGCGTTTGCATACGGCGCAAATCTGCAACGGCCAGCTGTTGCGCCGGCACGATCTTGTTCGGATCCGACCCGTATCCCAAGCTAAACGTCGAGCGCGTTTTTCCGGTGCTCAGCGAGCTCGAAACGTAATAAACGTATCCTCTGACCTCGCGCAAATCGTGGTAGAGTAGCGACGAGTAGAAACCACCACTGAGAATCGTATTTGCAACCTGCAGCGCGGGCCAATCCGCCCCCGTGCGTTTCACTGCCGTCGTTTCGATCAGAGTGACCGTAGATTGAACGCGGCCGGTGGCGGGCACGTTGGTCGCGCTGGCTTTGTTCGGAGGAACGGGCGGCGGCTCGGTCTGCGGCTTGGGCCCGCTCGCGCTCCATCCGCCGAAGTATTTCGCGATCACTTGCCGGGCGCGCGCCGGCGTAACGTCGCCGACGACCACGATCGTCGTGAGATCCGGGCGGTACGCGGTCGCATAATACTGCTTGACGTCGTCGAGCGATATCCCCGTCATCGTTGCGACCGAGTCAAATCGCTGCGCGGGATCGTTGGCCGGATACAATGCCTTCGCCGTGGCAACGGCCGCCAAATGATCCGGCGACGTGGCTTCACCGGTAAGTCCGCCGATCTCTTGGCCCTTGACGATCGTAAAGTATTGCGGAACGAAGCGAGGATGGAGTTCGTTGTCGGCCAGCAATTGTGCCGCGCGGTCGAAATTCGCGCTCAAGGCTTGGATGCTGAATGACGTCCCGCCGGACTCATTGGCCGCGATTGCATCGAGCGCTTGTTGGTATGGGAGCCGGTCCAGCGAGCTGGTCCCGTAGTTGAACAGATCGTCCGTCAGCGAACCGACGCCCTCTTTTCCGGGCGGTGCTTGCACTTGCTCGTCGTTTTCGATCTCGCCCGTCACGCTGACGGTTTGCGTCGAGTGATCGGGTTGGACGATGACGCGCAAGCCGTTGGGCAGGACGCTTTGCACCGGGCTCAGCGTTTGAGCCGGGACGCGCAAGTGCGCCAGGATGTTGCGCGCCCAAACGGGCAACGGTTCGTGTTTGCTTGGCGGGATCGAATTATTTTCTTTGGCCATCGCCCCGCCGCCCGAACTGGTCTTACCGAGATTCTTTGGAACGGCGTACGCTGCGACGACCTTGTCCGCTCCGAAATTCGCGCGCAGCAGACGGTTGACGTCGGCGGCCGTCACGCGTTTATACGCCGCGATGGTGTCTTGCGGCGAGTTCAGTCCCTGCACGGCCACCGCATCGCTCCACTCGGTCGCCAAGCCCTCGATGGACGTGGCGTTGTATTCGAGCTGCGCAATCTCGCGCTGAATCGAGGCGCTCACCAAATCTGCCGGCACGCCCCATTTCCGGTAGTTTTCGATGACGCTGCGGAGCAGTTTGTCGGCATCTTCGGGTTTGCTCGTAACGGGAACGACGATGTAGGCCAGCCCCACGGAAAGATCGCCGTACGGCTCGAGCGCGAATCCGGTGCCGAGCGCCTTGCCCGTCGCTGTTAGGGCGAAGAGATCTCCGCGCTGACTATTGAGCACGTCCGATAGAATGTTGGCCGCGGCAAAGTCTTTGCTGCTGAAGCCGGGCAGCCGGTAGCCCAACAAAACAGCCGTGAACGGCTGATCGGTAAAATCATGATAGATGTGCGTCTTCAGCGGCTGCGCCTTGACCGGCTGGCGAGGCGGCAGCCTGGCGGCGCTCCAGTCGCCGAAGAGCTGTTTGACGCGCGCGATCGTCGATGGGCCATCCACATCGCCCACGATCACATACACCGCATTGTTTGGGTGATACCATTTGTGATAGAGCGCCTGAATCTGCGGCGCGTTGATCGTGTGAGCGAAATCGTACACGGTTCCGAGCCCATTGTTCGCGTATGGCGTTCCGGCGAGCAGCGTTTGCTGCATCTTGGTCTGAAGCCGGTAGAAAGCGTTGCTGTTGTCCGATGTGACTTCTTGCGTGATCGCCTTCCGCTCGTCGTTCCACTGCTGCTGCGATAGGAGCGCGCCGGTGGCACGCGAGCGCTCGAGACGAAGCGCGATGTCGAGATATTGGGCGGGTACGGTAAAGAAATACTGCGTGATCGCGCTTTGCGTATCCGCATTGAACGCTCCACCGGTGATGTCGACCGTATCCATGAACTGCGACGACGAGAGTGTTTGGCTTCCACGAAACATCATGTGTTCGAGGGCGTGCGCTTGGCCGGCAATCGTCTGATCGTTCGATCCGACGCGATAGTTCAGCATCGTCGTGACTACCGGCGCGAGCTTATCGCTCACCACGACGACCTTCAGCCCGTTAGAGAGCGTTGCGCGGGTGACGGTCAGCGACCCCGCGCGCGCCGGCGCAAAACAGACGAGCGCGGCGGCCGCGCAAATGATGGCAGCGGAGCGGATACGGAAGCTTTTCATGGCGGGCGGCTTCAAGAACTAAGCAGCATGGCCCTAGCGCTCGGTTCGCCTTCGATGAGCGAACGCAGGCCGGCATGCCCGGGTGCGCGCAGCTCCGGATCCTCTTCGATGATGCTTTCGGCCGCCGCCTTTGCGTCGCGATAGACTTCGATATCCCGCACGAGGTCTGCGATCCGGAACCTCGCGAGCCCCGATTGCGCCGTCCCCGCGAACTCACCCGGGCCACGCAGCCGCAGGTCTTCTTCGGCGATCTCAAAGCCGTCATTTGAGTTCGCCAGAATCTGCAGCCGTTCGATCTCCAAGGCTTCGTCGGGCGCAATCAGCAGGCAATACGATTGCGCGGCGCCGCGGCCGACCCGCCCGCGCAGTTGGTGCAGTTGCGAAAGTCCGTACCGCTGCGCGTCCAAAACCACCATGACGCTTGCATTTGGCACGTCGACGCCTACCTCGACTACCGTCGTTGCGACCAGCACCTGCAGCTCGTCGCGCGCAAATCGCTGCATGACGTCTTCTTTTTCGCGCGCGGGCATGCGCCCGTGCAGCAGCCCAAGCTTCAGCTCCGGAAAGATCGTCTTCTGCAGCCGTTCGGATTCGGCGACGACGCTGGTCAGTTCGAACTCGGATTCATCGATCACGGGCGCGACGATATAGGCTTGCCTTCCCAGCGCGACGTTCTTGCGCACGAACTCGTAGGCTCGCTCCAAGCGGCTGCGCCGCAGGGTGAACGTCTCGATCGGCGAGCGTCCCGGCGGCAGCTCGTCGATGATCGAAAGGTCCAAGTCGGCGTAGACCGACTGCGCGAGCGTGCGCGGAATCGGCGTGGCCGTCATGTGCAGCGTGTGCGGCGCGCTTCCTTTAGATCGCAGCCGTGCGCGCTGTTCGACGCCGAACCGGTGCTGCTCGTCGATGATCGCAAGCCCCAAGCGCGCGAAATCGACGCCTTCGGTCAAAAGCGCGTGCGTTCCGACGGCGACGGCCGCCTCACCGGAACCCAAGCGCACGACCGCCGATGCGCGCGCCTTAGCACTTTGGCTTCCAAAGACCGCTTCAACGGCGACGCCGAAGGGCATGAGCAGCGGCGACAATTTAGCGGCATGCTGCGCCGCCAAGATCTCCGTCGGCGCCATCAGCGCGGATTGAACGCCGTTGCGCGCCGCCAGCAGAATCGCGGCCGCCGCCACGAGCGTCTTGCCGCTGCCGACGTCGCCTTGGAGCAGGCGGTTCATCGCGGAGTCGCGCGCCATGTCTTGCCAAATCTCGCCGATCACCCGCCGTTGCGCGGCGGTCAGGGGAAAGGGCAGCGCGCGCTGGAGTTCTTCGAGCAATCCGGCGGGAACGCGCAGTGCGCGCGCGTTGTGTTCGGCAGAATGCTTGCGGCGTTTCATCTGCGCGGCCAGCGCCAGCGCGAGAAACTCCGTGAAAATGAACCGTTCGCGCGCTCTTGCCGACTCTTCGGGCGAAGCCGGTGCGTGCATGCTCCGATAGGCTTCGCGCAGTTCGGGGACGTGCCGCGCGCGCAGAATCGTTTTCGGCAGCGGCTCTTCTCCGGCCAGCGTCAACAGCTTCGGCAAATTCTTCGCAACGACTTGGCGGATCTTCCGCGACGTCAACTCTTTTCCGGCGGGATAGATCGGCACGAGCTCGCCACGATAGGTTTCGTTCTCGGCCAGGACCTTATGAATCGCCACGTTCATCACCGCCCCGGTCGGGGTGCGCTGCGTGCGGCCGCGCACGAACAAGCGCATCCCCTGGCGCAGTGCGCCCATGAGATAGCTGCGCCCGAACCATTTGGCCGTCAGCGAGCCGGATTCGTCGGCCAGTTCGGCTTCGACGATCGCCAACCGGCGCGCGCGCCGCTCGCGCACCCAAACGATCGTGCCGATCGCGTTTTCCTCGACGCCGTCGTTCTTGGCGAGTTCCGCAGCCGGAGTTACGACGCGCAGATCGTCGTAGCGAAAGGGGAAGTCGTTTAGTAAGTCCAGCGGCGTATGTATGCCGAGTTCGGCAAACCGGTCGGCCGACGACTTTCCGACACCCGCCAGCTCGTCGAGCTTCATTTCGCGCGCAATTTTGTGAGCGCGTATACCGTTTCGATACGCGGGACCGGCACGCCGTACTGCCGCGCGAGTTCGATAGTCGCGCCGCAGATCGGCTCCAACTCGAGCGGCTTGCCCGCCTCGAGATCCTGCAGCATCGAGGTCTTCACATCGGCGATGTGCATTGCCATCTCCAGCCGCTCTTCGGCTGTAACGCCGATCTCGACCCCGGCAGCGCGCGCGACCGCGAGCCCTTCCTCCATAATGGCGCGCAGAACGGCGCGCGTGGGTTCATCTTGAAGCATTTCACGGACGGTCGCGCCGGTGAGTGCGCTTACCGGATTCAGCGCCAGATTTCCGAGCAGTTTGCGCCACACTAATCGCCGGATATCGGACTCGACCGGCGCGTGCAGCCCCGCGCCCTCCATGATTTTCGACAGGCGCGCGGTGCGCGGCAACGGCGAACCGTCGGGTTCGCCAATCGGATAGAGCATGTTGCCGGTTTGACGGACCAGTCCCGGTTTGGGCATGGTTCCCGACGTATGCACTACGCCGCCGATGATTTGCTTGTAGGGAATCGTCGCGCGGATGCGGCCGCCCGGGTCGACGCTTTCCAGAGTGCGCTCGCGCGTATACCAAAACGGCAGCCCATTTTGCAGCGTGACGAATGTCGAGCCCGACTGCACAGCTTTTTCGAATTGCTCGAGCACGCCGTGCCACTGGTGCGACTTGAACGTGAGCAGCACGTATTCGGGCGCATCAAATTCGCGTAAATCGCTCGCGGCGTTGACGCGCGCTTCGAAATTGCCCAGGGAACTTTCGATATGCAGTCCGTGCTCGCGAATTGCGGCCAGGTGCGCACCGCGTGCGACAACCCCTGTTTCGACGCCCGAACGCGCCAGGGCGCCGGCGATAAAACCGCCGATCCCGCCCGCTCCGAATATGACGATCATGAAGAATTAGGCGACGGGCAGATTCGAACTGCCGAATGGAGCTTTTGCAGAGCTCTGCCTTACCACTTGGCTACGTCGCCGCCAACAGCGGGTGGCGGGAATCGAACCCGCGCGTCGACCTTGGGAAGGTCACAGGCTACCATTACATCACACCCGCTCGCGGTTGGGCGTCGGCCACGGTTCTTCCCACCTCCGGTCCCGTCCTACAATACGGCGCCGGAGTGTGAGGTTGCAACGGAGAACGAGGACGCGTGACGTGGGTATATGCGCTGCCCATCTGGGTGTTGGCTCCGCTTGCGGTTATCGTCGCCAGCCTCGTGGCGATGGCCGGCCTCCATGCTGCACGCATCGCCGTCAAGCGCAAACAGGTGGCCTCACATAACGACGTTGCCGGCGCGATCTTCGGGATCATCGGCACCGTGTTGGCAGTGGGCCTGTCTTTTATGTTCATCAATGTTTGGACGCAATACGTCATCGCGTCAAACACCGTTCAACAGGAGGCGAGCGCGGTCGCCGATCTTCACCACCTGGCCGACGCATTTCCGGCGGCGGAACGAACGAAGATCCAGAACGGCATAGATAGATACATCGCGATCGTGATCAAGCAGGAGTGGCCGCTCATGCGCACGGGCGGTCATAGTCAAGCCGCCTACAACGCGTCGTACGAGGTACTCGGCTTCATAACGTCCTTGAAACCCACGTCTTCGGAAGAAATCATGTTGCAGTCGCACGCGCTCGACGCCGCCAACGCGTTCTTGGACGACCGGCGCCAGCGCCTCCACGAAAATGACGACGGCATTCCGCTACCCCTTTGGGGCGTACTCATCTTCATAGCCTGTATGGTAGTGGTTTTCTCTTATTACTTTCGCGTCGAGAATCCGCTCGAGCAGCACGTGATGGTTGCGGCGCTCGCGTCGGTTATCGTCGTCGTTATGCTGCTGATCGCCGAATTCGATTATCCGTTCCGCGGTGACGTTGCGGTTTCGCCCGCCGCATTCCAGCACACCTGGAATTCGCTCCACCATCTGCAAGGCGGCTACTGATGATGACGTGGGTCTACGCGTTGCCGGCGTGGATCTTGATGCCCCTGACCGTGATCGTAACCTGTTTGATCACGGGTATCGCGCTTTACTGGACGCGAAACCGCCTGACCCGCAACGATCTCATCACGCATAACGATGTTGCTTCGGCGATCCTGCAAATGCTCGGGACGGTACTCGCGGTGATGATGTCGTTCATGGTCGCCGGCGTCTGGCAACAGTACGACGCCGCCGGTCAGAACACGCAGGTCGAAGCCAGCGCCCTTTCCGATCTCTATCATCTCGCCGACGCGTTACCCCAACCCGCGCGGGGAGAGATTCAAAGCGGCGTCAGCAACTATCTTGTGCTGCTGCTCCACGACGAGTGGCCGCTCTTGGAGCGCGGCAGCGAGAGTTGGCGAGCCTCTCAGGCGGCGTACCGGATTCAGTATATTATCACGCAGTTCAAACCACCGAACGAGCAAGCGTCACTCGTGCAATCCGAAGCCATCTCTTACGCGTCGCAGTTCCTGGACGCGCGACGGCAGCGGATCCGCGACAACGCAACGGGCATACCGAACGTCCTGTGGTCGACGATGCTCGTCGCAGGGGCCGTCACGATCTTCTTTTCGTTTTACTTCAAGGTTGAAAAACCGGTGGCGCAGCACATCATGGTCGCAGCGTTAACCACGGTCATCACGCTCATCTTCGTGCTGATTGCAGAATTGGATTATCCGTTCCGCGGCGACATCGCCATTCACGGCGACGCGTACCAGCACGTCTATAACGCGCTGCACCACATCGGTTTTTCCAACTAGCCGCCCAAGAGATTCACGGCGCGCCCGGCGACGATCGCAATCGTCACCAGCGACGTCAGCGCTTCGGCCATCATCAGCACTTTTCCGAGGGCCGTCAGCGGAAACGTATCGGTCGGGCTGAAAGCCGTCGCATTGGTGAACGCCAAGAACAGATAGTCGAGGAAGCGCGGACGCCAGTTCGACTTCGCGCGGAGAGCGGGGTCGAGCAGGCTCTGCGAAAACATAAAATCGCCAAGCTGCGGGTTCTGAACGAAATCGAGCGCGCACCGCGCGGACGGTCCGCCGCCGTCGATCTCCCAAAACCACAAGGCGTAAACCAAAATATTCGTCAGCCAAATCTGCACCGCCGCCAGCAGCAGCTCTTCGCCGGTAAATACCTTGCGATGATGCACGGAGAGCTCTTGAAACAGAAATAGCACGACCGTTGCGACGTTGAAGACGCTAAGAATAGCGATGTGCGCGATCGAAGCCGCGCGCTGCCATTCGGCTTCGCGGTGCCGGTGCGGCGAGAGGATCAGCAAAGGCACGAGGATGCCCAGCACGAGCAGCGGCAGCAGCCACAGCGGCCCCACGATGATGCGCGGCGGCAGCGTGACGTAGAGCACCAGGATGGCAACCACCGCCAGGGCGGCGTGCCAGCGCGGCTCTTCCTTAAATGTGGTGACCAAGAAGCTGCAGGTTCGCAGGCGGCTGCCCGATTGCATCCCGGAGTGGCCCCTCGGAGTTAGAGCGGGCATGGCTACCGATTTCAGAGACGGCAAAACTTTTCCGCGCCGCGGGCGCGAGGCATTCGGGAAGGCGCTGTGGCTGGCGCGCTTGTTCGACAAGGCGCGGGCCGCGGCGGCCGGCACGATTTTCGATTACATCTATCCCTGCCCGATGGACAAAGGGGTCATGGAACGCTGGGGAATAAGCCCGGACGAGTTCGACCAAGCCACCAAGGTCCAACCACCGACCAAGCGATAACGCAATGGCTGCTGGCGCGCACGACGCCCGACCGCATCGCACGCGCGAACGAATGGCTGCTCGACGAAAAGAAAGCCAACCTCGACCGGCAGGACGCCGAGGAAGGCGTCACGATCTAAGGAGGATTGCATGGGGGAAAGGATCGAGTTTTCGCGCCCTGACGGCAAGACGACGCCGGGGTACTACGCGGCCCCCACAATAGACGACGCTCCGGGAATCGTATTGATCGAAGAATGGTGGGGCGTCACCCCGGACATGATGGCGATTGCCGACCGTTACGCGGAACTCGGCTATCGCGTTCTTCTTCCGGATCTCTTTCGCGGGCGCACCGCGGCTGCCGGCGACGAAGCCAACCACTTGATGCAGGGCTTAGATTTCATGGATGCAGCAATGCAAGACGTTGGCGGCGCCATTGCTCATTTGAAGAAAGCCGACCCCAAGGTCGGCGTTACGGGCTATTGCATGGGCGGCGCGCTCGCACTGCTCGCGGCGATGCACGCAGGAGAAGCCGACGCCGCCGTTATCTTCTACGGTTTTCCGCCGCCGGAAGCGGGCGATCCGGCGACGATCCAAATTCCCATTCAATGTCACTTTGCCAAACACGACGACTTCTTCACACCGGCCGGCGTTGAAAAACTCGAAGAGCGCTTGAAAGAAGGCAAAGTTCCGTACGAACTCTTTTGGTACGACGCCAAGCACGCATTTGCAAATCCGAACCCGCCGGGAAGCGCCGGGCTCGGCCACTACGACGCCGCGGCCGCACACTTGTCTTGGGAGCGGGCGGTGCGCTTCTGGAAAAACACGCTAAAGTAACGACTGGAGGAATACAATGCCCAAATTTGTCATCGAGCGCGAAATCCCGAATGCCGGAAAGCTTTCCGCGGACGAACTGCAGCAGATCTCCGCGAAAAGCTGCAGCGTGCTGCGCGATATGGGCCCTTCCATCCAATGGGTGGAGAGCTACGTCACGGCCAACAAGATCTTTTGCATCTACAACGCACCCAGCGAAAAAGAAATCCGCGAACACGCCGAGCGGGGCGGTTTTCCAGCCAACGCAATTCACCAGGTGACCGGCCGCATCGACCCTACCACGTCGGAGGTTTCGGCGGTGCCTGCTTAGGAAACAAGATACCGCCCGGTCGCCCGCTCTCTGCCAGCCCCGCATGGCGGAACGAGCGAGCAACCAACCCGATAGTGGGAACAATCTGGGGCGGAAATCGTCCAGAAAGAGGTCTTCAATGCGCGTCATCTCACCCTTGGCCGCCCTGGTGTTGGCGGTTTTCGTCAGCGGAACGGCCCTGGCGCTCTCGCCGGGGACCAATCTGAGCGGCACGATAAATCAGACGATCGACACCGGACACGCCTATGTCGGCGAGACGGTGACCATTTCGAACGTCAGCGCCCCTGGCGCCAACATCTATAATGCAACGATGTACGGCACGGTCTCGAAGGTCGTCAGCGCCGCGCAAGGCCGTCCGGCCCAGCTTCGTATAACGCTGAACCGGCTGCGCCTCTCCAACGGCACGACATATCAGATCGTCGGCGTCGTCACCGGCTGGACCGCCACGACCAAAAATAACACGCTGAAGGAAGTTGCCGGAGCGGTCGGCGGCCTGATCATCGGCAACGTCCTGGGCAAATGGATCTTCCATGGCGCCAGCGGCGGCGGATTGGTCGGCGCGGCGGGCGGATACCTGGCTGCTAAGAACAACCGCCAGAACATGGTTGTGAGTGCGGGATCGAAAGTGCAAGTGCAACTCGTCTCGGCTCGCCGCCAACCCGGTACCTAATCAAGAGAGAATGCGACCTCGAGGCGTCTCGCTTACGCGGGGCGCCTTTTTTTATGCTTAGCCATGGATCACGCTCAACGGTCGCTCGCGATGCAGAATGAGCCAATCCGCGTGCTCGGTTAACGCTTCGTGTCCGAGCTCGCCGATCACGGCCGCCGCGTCGCCGGCATATCCGCGATTGCGAATCTTGTGCAGCCGCCGAAGCGTGAAATCAAAGACCACGAACATGCGCTGGTAGCGCCGCGCGTTTTCACCATACGCCTCGTGTTCTGAAAACGAACGCATCAAGAGAGCCATCAAGCCGGCCAGCGCCATCGGCACGGTCGCCAGATACGTAACGAGCTCGTTATGCGAAGCGACCCACGGAATGGGTGTGCCGTGCCACGAGACCGGACCGGCATGCACTCCGCCCGTAACCATCAGTGCGGCACCGGCCGCCCCCGATAGTGCGATTCCCAACGTGGTCGCCGCGATCATGCCACGCTTGGAGAGCCGGTCGCGCTTTGCTTCGCGGCGTGCAGCGGTGTAATAGTAGCGCCACTGTCCGCGAATCCACTCCAAACATTCCGGATGGTGCGGAGATTGCTCCGTTTCCGTATCTTCGCCGGCGTACACGAGCGACGCGGCGCGCAGCGCAAGCCTGATCCACTGGAGTTCGCTCTGCTGCATGCGCAAGTACGACGCGTCGACCACGCGATCGCGCAAGCCCGCGCAGCGCCATGCTTTTTGGACCCGCAAGCCTTCGGCCAGAGCGCGGTAGTCTTGATAGCGATTTTCATAATCGTTTTTTCGAGCGAACGCAAAGAAGGCGAACGCAACAAACAGCAGGCCAGCTTTGATCGCAACTCCCGCGGGTCCCAGCTCCACAATCTGTGCGGCGCCCGCGATAAATCCGAACGTATACACGAAGCGCATGAAACGCACGCTCTCGCGCTGCAGGCGGTTCGCGGTCTGATCCGTCGTTTTCATCAGGCCGGTTAAACTCTCGATGCGCGACTCGGCAGCGGGCTTGATGTCGCGGTTGTACGTGTCGAGGCGGGCGACCGCCGCGCGAAAATCCCTTTCGCCTCGGCGGTCGGAACTAAAGCGCCGCGGGTGAATCTCGCGCAATGCGAAGGCGTCGCCCGGTTGCGGCTGCCCTTCACGCGGCGTGACAATGTGGTAGACGGGACCGATGTCGGGGACGTACGGCACGATGGCGCTGCGCTGAACGTTCGACACGCCCATCGTTCGCATCGCAACGGCATGCGACGTTCCGCCTGGGCCTTGTCCCGGTTTACCGTCCCAAAAAGCGATCAAGATTTGGCAGTAATACGCGATGTATGAAGTCGCTGCAACGTACGCGTCTTCGATGTTCTCGGATTTTCCGGCGACCGCAACTTTCGAACACCGCTCCAGTATTCGCGTGAACCGTACACGATCGGGAGGCGAAAAATCTTCTTGATACCGCTCGGGAGCGACCGGCAGACATGCCATCACGGCGATTCCGCGATCGAGAGCTTCTTCGGCTGCCAGCATGTCGGCGCCGGCCGCGAGCGCCGTCATGACCAGCAGCGGCGTAAACCGATGCTCCTGCTGCAGCTTTGCGAGCGCCGACGCGAATTGCCGGCGCAGCGGTCCCTCCGCATCGCGCGGAACGTCCCGGTGTCCGACAACGCCAATCACCAGCGGCAATGCATCGAAAGCCGTTTTCATGGCCACCATGATAGCATGCCGCCGGGCGGGAGCCCGGCTGCCGCGCGCGTAACTCTGCTTGAAACTTCATGGCTCACGATGTTTTCGTCTGTTACTCTTCGGAGGACAAGACCATCGCGAATGCGGCCTGCGCGAAGTTAGAAAGCGCGGGTATTCGCTGTTGGATGGCCCCGCGCGACCCAATCGCGGGAATTCCGTACGGGCGGCAGCTGGTCGACGCCATCACCGCAGCGCGCATCGTGCTGCTGATCTTTTCGGGCCACGCCAACCGTTCCGAACACGTGCTGCGCGAGTTGGAAGTCGCCTCGGATTCGGGCAAGATTATCGTGCCTTTCCGGATCGAAAATGTCGTTCCGAGCGGTGACTTGCGGTATTACATCACCCGCGTGCATTGGCTCGACGCCATGTCGCCGCCGATGGAGGCGCGCCTGAGCGAGTTGGTCGCGCTCATGCAGCGCCTGCTCGATCTTCCGATTACTCCCGTTGCGACCGCTGCCACTCGTGCGTCCACCCGCAAGGGTTATCCGCTCATCGCGGCTATCGTCGTTATTGCGGCCACGATTGCGATCGCTTTGGGCCTGTACTTCATGAAGCACTCCGCGCCGCCCGCCGGCAAGATTGCCAAAGTGGCTTCTACCGCGAAACCGGTCAAGAAGAAAACGGCAGCCACACACGCGCCTGCGATCGTCGCGCAAGCAACGCCTCGCATCGTCTATGTCACAGCTCCGCCCGGCCCGCCTGTAGCGATACCGCCGCCGGCCGTTTCGCCGTCAAAGAAGCCACATGCGCCCAAAAAAACCGCCGTGCCGAAGGCGCGCGCCACTGCGGCGCCGACTGCCGAACCCACAATTGCTGCACGTCCACCGACATCGGTGGAATATCGAACGATCGGAGGCGGCGACTTCTTCATTAGCCGCACGAACGACACGAATTGGCGAGTGGGACGCGCGGCTAATACGGTGGCTTATACGATGGTAGGCAGAGCGGATGTGTCCGGAACTGCCGGCACGACGCTGTTGGCGCCGAGCGGACGCGAGTGGCTGTTCGTCCCCGACCTCGGCGCAGGCGGCCCCTACGCCCACCAAATTTGCTTTAGTCACGCTGGTCCGGGCACATGCGACGCGAACAAAATACTCCCAATCGTCCTCGAGCGCTAGTGGAACAGGGAGCGCGGCCCACGCGTTGAATCGAGGTCGGTCGCCAAGCCGAGATAGCTCAGTTGGTAGAGCACGCGCCTGAAAAGTGCGGTGTCCGGTGTTCGATTCACCGTCTCGGCAAATATCAAGCCGCTGGAACAAACTTCCGGCGGCTTTTTCGTTAGCTAAAGTTTTTGAGTGCCATACAGTTGGCACACTTTTGCGCTACCGTCATGCTATGAGAAAAAAACGACTATTGCGGAAAGTGTGGCGCTCATAAAATCGTGCAACCTTGCGGCGCAAGACGCTGCCAAGCGTGCACGCGGGCCTGGAGCCGCGCCTATTATCATCGCAGCACCAAGCGGCGAGCCGCTCAGCGCCGCAGCTATCTTCGGCGAAAATATGGCATTTCGTTCGAGGAGATCGAACAGATCTTCGAAGCTCAAAAGGGGCGCTGCGCTATATGCCAGCGCAACTGGAATATCTGCAAGAAATCTCAGAATTCACGCTACGACGACAACTTTCTTCAGTACTTGTATGTCGATCACGACCATCGAACGGGGAGAATTCGCGGTCTTTTGTGCAACCAATGCAATTGCGCTATTGCTTTTCTTGAAGAAGATGAGGACCGGCTTCCCCATATCAAGGCTTACCTCCGATTGCACAAGAACAATTCGTCCTGACCAATGAACGAAAGGTGAACCGCGGCCCGGCTCATCAATTGCCCGGCATGCAAAGCACCTTGCCTTTAGATGCATTTTCAGCGCTGGACATCCGGACCGGGACGATCGCTTCGGCCGAGCCTTTTCCGGAGGCGCGCAACGCCGCTTACAAACTTACGATAGATTTCGGTCCTGAACTAGGCCGGAAACGCTCGAGCGCGCAATTGACGGCGCGTTACACGACAGAGGATTTGAGCGGCAAGCAAATCATCGCCGTCGTGAATTTTCCGCCGAAACGCATCGCGGGTTTTCTTAGCGAGGTGCTGGTGCTCGGGGTGCCCGACGAACACGGTGAGACCGTTCTGCTCACGCCCGGCTCGGCCGTGGAAAACGGCGTTCGGGTTTATTAGCTGCTGAACTCGACCTTGAAGAGATAGGAGCCCGCGACCGGCCGGCAGTCACGCGTTTCCGGAGCGTAGGTGCTTTCGCGGGCCGCCCGCATCGCAGCTTCGTCCAACTCGAGCGAACCGGTCGACGCGTAAACTGAAACGCCGGTTACGTGTCCGTCCGTATCAAGGTCGACTTTGATCATCGCCGTGACGCTGGAACCCATGATCTCGCCGGTTGCCGAATCGGGTGCGATCGCGACGAGCGTTCTCGCTTCCGCATTCGGATCGCTGCATGCGGGGCCGGCCGTTTCAGCCGGTGTTGTCAGTGGGCCGCTCGTACCGCCATCTCCGGTTTTCCCGGTGTTGCCCGGCGCATTTGGCTCGCCGGTTGAAGATGGCGGCACGGCTGGCCCGGCACCGTGCGGACGCTGCGTAACATGGGTTCGCTGCTCCGAATGGTGCACGCTTGGTAAATTCTGCGCGACAAACTCGCGATGCGGCTGCGGCTGCACGTACGGTGTCGGCTTCGGTTTAGGATAAACAAAGATGTGGGTGATGACGACGGGAGTCGGCCGGCCCATAGATGCTTCCACGGGGCGCACGTGTACGAACGCAGCCAGGATGAAGTGCGCGGTCAGCGATAACGCGAGAGCCATGGCTAGCATGCGGCGGTTTCTCGGTGCGCCCATGCCGGTTCAACAAATCCGCGCACCGCTTTGTGACAGCGCTACTTTAAGCCGTGGGCTCTCCTTCATAGGCGCGCTTCAAAGCGTCGATGTCGAGTTTCTCCATCTGCAGCATCGCCTTCATCGCGCGCTGCGCCTTTTCCGGATCGGGCCCGGCGATGTAATCGCTCAAACCGACCGGCACGATGTTCCAGGAAAAGCCGTATCTATCGGTCAGCCAGCCGCACTGCACTTTCTTTCCGCCATCGGACAGCTTTTCCCAAAGCCGGTCGACTTCGGCTTGCGTCTCACAGTTCACAAATAACGCGATCGATCCCGGCGCGGGCCCCGGCGCTCCGCTTTCAGTCGGCCCTCCGTTGAGCGCCATGAATTCTTGTCCCTCGAGCTCGAACTCGACGACCATCGCGCTCCCCGCCGGTCCCGGACCGGCGTCTCCGTAGCGGCTGACGTCGGTGACGCGCGAGTTCTTGAAAATCGAGACGTAAAAGTTGGCCGCTTCTTCAGCGTTGCCGTCAAACCACAAGAACGGAACGATCTTTTGCATCAGTATGCCTCCGTAGAATACTTCTTTAGATGCGCAGCCAAGTGGTCCAGCGTCTGTCCCCAACCGATAAGCGCACCGTTGCGCTCGGCGACCGGGAGCGGGACGGACTGAGTGACGGTCAGTTTGGTCTTTTTCCCATTTTCTTGCGGCTCGAACGTGACGGTCATCACCATTTCCTCTGGAAAATCTTCGCTCAAGCCGTACGCAGAAGGCTTGACCCGGTTCCCATTTTCGTCGGAAAAATGTGCGATCGAAACCGTACGCCGCGGCACGTCGACTTCGCGGAAAACGCCTTTGTTCCAGATCTCGCGACCTTCGAGCCATTGGGGCGACTGCATGGAAAAGAGCATGATTCCCCCGACACGCAAGTCGATCTCGCAGTGCGGAATCGTAAAACCCTCCGGCGCGAACCATTGTTTCAATTGTTCCGGTTCGTACCACGCCTTGAAGACGACGTCCGGCGGCGCGTCATAAACACGCGTGAGCGTGAGAATCGGTTCGGCTTTGCTATCGTTTGCGGCCACGGTTCTTCTCTTTTCTCTGCATGGTATGCAGATAATCTTCCAAGCGATCCAATCTTTGTGCCCACAACGCTTCGTGCTGCCGAAGCCACGTTGCCAGCGGTGCCAGCCCGTGCGGCTCGGCCCGGTAATAGGTGTTCCGTCCCTGCCGCCGGCCCGTCACGAGGCGCGCTTGCTGCAGCGTCTTCAAGTGTTGCGAGACCGCGGGCTGGGAAACCCCGGCATGTTGCGTGAGAGCGGCGACCGACATTTCCCGTCCTCGCGCGATCCGTTCGAAGATGGCGCGCCGGGTGGGATCCGAGAGCGCATGCATGAGCGCGCCAGCCGAATCTGTCATTCCTAAATCATAAGTATTCGCTTATGTATTGTCAGGCAGGGTGCCAGACACGATGCCGTCGGCGATCTTCTGCGGATCAAGGGTGCGACTTACGGCGCGATCTTGCCGATCCGGTTACCGGTGGCATCTGCGAACCAAAGATTCCCATCCGGACCCGCAGTGATGCCCCAGGGACCAGCGTTGAACGTAGGAATCGTATATTCGGTAATCGTTCCGCTTGTGGTGACTTTACCGATCTTGCCGGCAATGGCACCGTTTTCCGCAAACCACAGGTTGCCGTCCGGCCCGGCCGCTATCCCGTACGGCTCCGAATAAGTCGTCGGGGTTGAATACTCGACAATCGGCGCGCCGTTTGTGCTAATCTTCCCGATTTTGTTGCTTCCGAACTCGGTAAACCAGAGATTGCCGTCCGGTCCGGTAGTGATATCGTATGGGTATGCGCTGGCCGTCGGTATGGAATATTCGGTAAACACCCCAGCCGTCGTTACTTTGCCGATCTTGTTGGCATTAACGTCGGTAAACCAAACGTTACCGTCCGGACCGGCGGTGATGCCGATCGGCGCTGCGGGATTGGTCGGAATGAGGTATTCAGTGATCGTTCCTCCGGTCGTGATCTTTCCGATCCTGCTGGCGTTGCTTTCGGTAAACCAAAGGTTGCCATCCGGACCGGCAGCAATCCGCGCCGCGCCCGCGCCGGCCGTGGGAATCGAATACTCGACAATCGTTCCGGCGGCTGTAATCTTTCCGATTTTGTTGCCGTTGCCTTCCGCGAACCATACATTATTATCCGGGCCCGTGGTGATGCCCCACGCGCCCGAGCCCGAAGTCGGAATCACAAACTCGGCAATCGTACCCCCGGTCGTAATCTTCCCTATTTTGTTGGCCGCTTCCGTGAACCAGAGGTTTCCGTCGGTCCCCGCGGTGATAAAATTCGGAGCGCCACTCGGAACTGGATACGATACGATCGTGCCGCTCGTCGTTTTTACAGGCGAAGAGTAGATGCCGCCCGTGCTGCCAATCACATAGAGGTGCGTGCTGTCAGTGGAAAGGCTGACGCCGGTGCCGCTCTGGGCAGTCCAGCCGGGCGAATTGAGGTCGTAGTAATAGATGTTGTTGCCGTTGGTGTTGGCCGGATAACCTAAGACGAAGACACCGCCAATCGTCGTCGGCGCGATCGCTGATGCGCTCCCCGGCAATTGCACGAAACTATTACTGGTATTTTCGTAATAAATGCTGCCGATGGAATTGAGAATGTAGAGACCCCCCGCTGAAACGGTTCCGCCCGAAACTGCAAAAGTATTCGGATCCCAAGAACCGGCGATCCGCACACCTGCGCCGGGCACTTGCGACCAGCTGGTGGTATAGTGCCAAATCGCTTGATCGCTGCCGGCCGAGTTGCCATTGGAGAGCACATAGATCGAGCCGTCGTTTGCTATGGTTATATCGCTGCAGCCGCCGCCTAGCGAGCTCCACGTGCCACCGCTATACTTCCACGCTCCGCCGCCCGAGTTGATCGCGTAGAGCGTGCCATCAGGAGCTACGGCGAGCCGCGAGGCCAGACCCGCGATGTTCGTCCATGTTCCACTGACATAGTGCCAAATGTATTTGTCGCCACCGCTGGGTTGATCCGAAAGGACCCAAAGCGAACCGTCCGGAGCCGCGGCCGCATAACTCGCAGTCCCTGAGATCGGCGTCCAATTCGCGCCTTGGATGGCCGCTTGCGGTCGAACGTTCATTACGCTCGAGGGAAGAATGGCGGTTTTGGCCATCGGCGCCGGCGGAATCAACCCCGGAGAGGTGGATTGCGGCATGCTCATCTGTGGTGAGACGCGTGTCTCTGGAAGAGAGCCAGAGCAGCCGGCAACCAGCACGATAATAGAAACAAGAGCGGCATCTATAGCGCGAAACGTTCGCATAGGTTGCTCCTCTCAGTCCCTGGCCTCGATCATTCTTCCCGCATCGCGCGCTTCCCGCGCGAGCTATCGCAAGAAGAGAAAAAGCCCGATGCGCCTCGGGGCTTTTCAAAATCTGGCGACGCTGACGGGACTCGAACCCGTGGCTCTCGGCCGTGACAGAACGCGCATGAAAACCGGTACAGTCCGTCTTAAGAGGAAAAAGACCGTTGCTTTACGCTGGTTGCCGTTGGTCTGAGGAAAAACGAACCAGACCAACTTTCGCTGGCGCCATTACGGGTGAGCTTAGCTACCCGAGGCGTGTTCCTTCATCTGAATAACCCGCTAATTCGCAGAGCAGAACGTTGTGGTCTCCTTCTCGGTCTCTTCTTCCCCAGGAGTATACAATGACGAGGTTAATCAGGTGGAAGCTCACATGAGGTTCTTCACATGACTCTGGCCGTAGACGAGCCAGATCGATTTCTTTTGCAGAAAGTTTAGGATAATAATGAGTTTTTTCTCGAAAATGGTGGCGCTTCAAATCGGCGTTACGATGCTCGCCCTTACGCCGATGTCCGCATCGGCTCAGACCCCTGCCAAATCCACGGCCACGCAAGGGTCGCAATCCATCCAGGCGGCGATCGCCGAATCGACGATTACCATCAAGGGAAAACAATACCCCGCGCCCGTCCGCACTGGTCTGCGCAGCAGCTCCGGTGCATCATGCCAGTTGGGCGACACGATGAATTTTAGCCACGTTGCCGAGCTCAATTTAGCGAGCCCGATGCACGAAAAAACCAGCTGGACCTCGGGACCAACGATAGCTACTTACTCGCCGCCAAACTCCGACTATGTGATTAACACCTACAACCGGGTCGTGTCGAGTCGCGGTGCTCCCGAAACCGACTCCGACAGCGCGTACCCGGCGGGCTATTCGAACATAAACTCCGGGTTCTATAACGCCATCAGCAGCACGATGCATAGCTATGTCGCATCGCTCGCCGCCAGCGGTAGCCTTTTCGGCATGAGTGCGTCGGCCCAGGCGAGCCTCAATGCCCAAATAAACACGTATATTTCGAACTATCAAGCGTACTCGTCTTCGATCGGCGGCTCGAACAGTTCGGTGACACAGACCGCCCAGGTCTGGGGCGCCGGAAAATATAACCTAAATGTCGGTCACTCATGGTACAACGGTTGGTTCAATGGGTCGCTGATTTGCGCCCCAGCCTGGCTGCACAATCAGGCCGCTATTGAGTCGCAACTCAAGAGCTGGGTGCAACACGTGGTGAGCAGATACAACGTGCTCCAGAAGGCGAACGCGCAGAAAGCGGCACAGTAGGCATATAAGCCTCGCAACCCGGCGGCGTGATTAACGTCGCCGGGTTCTCGGTATCATAGCTCCTTTGCTCCATCCCCGGAGGTAATCACTCTCGGGAATTCTGGCGACGCTGATGGGGCTCGAACCCACGACCTTCGCCGTGACAGAACGCGCATGGAAACCGCTACAGCCCGTCTTAAGAGGAAAGAAGCCGCTCCATTACGCTGGTTGCCGTTGGTCTGAGGGGAAATTTGAGGGGAAAATGACCGGGCTTTTTCGTCACCGCGCCGGAGGTTTCGCAGGCGCGTAGCGCGCCACAACCGCGCCTGAAGTTGTGTGGTAAGGCAAGCAGTCCTCGGAAAAACAAGTATCATGCAAGGTTTGTGGCACTTCACTCGCGGCTGATGCCGACTTTATGTCAGGCACGCCCTGCCCGCGTTGCGGATCTACTGCGCGACAAGATTCTGTCGGCATTGAAGCGATGCTGAGTACGCATGCAATGCTGCGCGTGGAGCAAGCGGCCCGGCCACAAGAGACCACTTCTCGAATCGCTTATGGCGGAGCGAGTAACAAAGGTTAAAAAAGCCCGTACACGACGGGCTTTTTTCATTAGCAGCTTTCAACAAGGTCAAGGAGTGATTTTCCCGATCTTGTTGCCGTTGGTTTCAGTAAACCAGAGGTTGCCGTCCGGGCCGGCGACGATGCCGAACGGGGTCGCGTTACCAGTCGGAACCACATACTCGGTGAACGTGCCGCTCGTCGTGATCTTTCCGATCTTGTTGCCGCTGTTTTCGGTAAACCAGAGATTGCCGTCCGGTCCCGAGGCGATGCCTAACGGCCCCGAGTTAACCGTCGGAATCGCATACTCGGTGAACGTGCCGCTCGTGGTCATCTTTCCGATCTCGTTGTCGCCGACTTCGGTAAACCAGAGGTTGCCGTCCGGGCCGGCGGTGATGCCGTACGGGGTCGCGTTACCAGTCGGAACTGCATATTCGGTGATGGTGCCGCCCGTGGTGATCTTTCCAATCTTGTTGCTGCCTCTCTCGGTAAACCAGAGGTTGCCGTCCGGGCCGGCGGCGATGCCGGTCGGCTGTGAGAGATTCGTCGGAATCGCATACTCGGTGAACGCGCCGCCCGTGGTGATCTTTGCGATCTGGTTGTCGTTTTCTTCCGTAAACCACAGATTGCCGTCCGGGCCCGCGCTGATGCCAGACAAGCCCTCGGAGCCCGTCATAATCGGGTACTCGGTAAACGTACCACTCATCGTGATCTTTCCGATCCTGTTGGCGCCGTTTTCGGTAAACCAGAGGTTGCCGTCCGGGCCGCTGGCGATGCCGAACGGGAACGAGGCACTAGTCGGAATCGCATACTCGGTGAACGCGCCGCCCGTGGTGATCTTTCCAATCTTGCCGCCGCTGTTTTCGGCAAACCAGAGGTTGCCGTCCGGACCCGCGGCGATGAGGAACGGCCCCGCGTTACCCGTCGGAATCGCATACTCGGTGATGGTGCCAGGCGCTACCGGAGCGGCGACGGTTGACACTATTGGCGTCATGGTGC
>PLWS01000007.1 GCA_003151115.1 Vulcanimicrobiota bacterium
ACAGCTTTCCCTACGACATCACCACCGGTCCGGACGGAGCCCTCTGGTTCACGGAATTCAGCAGCAACCAGATCGGCCGGGTGACCACCTCCGGCGCGTTCACCGAATACCCGATTCCGACCGCGAACAGCCAACTTTGGGGCATCACTACGGGGCCGGATGGGGCACTCTGGTTCGCGGAACAGAGCAAAATCGGTCGGGTGACCACCTCCGGGGCGTTCACCGAATACCCGATCACCGCGGGCAGCGGTCCTTTCGGCATCACCACGGGTGCGGACGGGGCCCTCTGGTTCGCGGAATTCAACACCGGCAAGATCGGTCGGGTGAGCACCTCCGGCGCGTTCACCGAATACCCGATCCCGACCGCGAGCAGCCGCCCTATCGGCATCACCACGGGTCCGGATGGGGCCCTCTGGTTTACCGAAAACAGCGGCAACAAGATCGGGAAGATCACGCCGTAAGTCCCGGGGCGAAGTGTGGGCCTCGTTCTCGACCGCCCTAGCCCCTATCCCATCGTGACCGTGCCCTGTTCTATCAGCTGCCGCATCACTTCGATTGCGCCGCGCGCGAATTCCGGAAGTTCGTCCAAGAAGAGCTACAAACGCTCGTTGATTGCCGATGCTGTTAGAAGCCGAGGTTTCAGAGCTGATCCGTCGTTAATGCGCCCGTCGCCGACGTGTCATTTTTGGAATGGCGGGCCAATCACTCCCTGTATGAAGGAAAGAGCTCGATAGAATCGAGCTCTGATTTCTAGCCCCCAACGGGATTCGAAAACTTTCACCACGGTCCCGGCCGTTCCTGACCGTTACCAATCAGCCCAACGTACAAGGGTTTCCGCTGCAACCGCCTTTCGTCCGTTGCTGCCCGCGCACGGCGGCAACCAATCGATCCGAAAACGAGGCCCACACTTCGCCCCGGGACTTACGGCGTGATCTTCCCGATCTTGTTGCCGCTGTTTTCGGTAAACCAGACGTTGCCGTCCGGGCCCGTGGTGATGCCCGACGGTCCCGCACCCGTCGGAAGCACATACTCGGCGATGACCTGGGTCGCCAGGAGCCTCCCGATCTTACTGCTGCCGTATTCAGAAAACCACAGGCTGCCGTCTGGACCAACGGTGATGTCTTCCGGCTCCGCGGTGGGTGTCTGAATCACAAACTCGGTGAAGCTCCCGTTCGGCGTCATATTGCCGATCTTGTTGCTGGCGAAGGCGGATTCGGTGAACCAGAGGTTGCCGTCCGGGCCTGTGACGATGCCCCACGGCCCCGCGGCGCCCGTCGGAACTGTATACTCGGTGATCGTGCCGCTCGTAGTGATCTTCCCGATCTTGTTGCCCTGTACTTCGGTAAACCAGAGGTTGCCGCCCGGGCCTGCCGCGATGCCGCGCGGGGTCGCGTTACTCGTCAGAATCGCATACTCGGTGATCGTGCCGCTTGTGGTGATCTTCCCGATCTTGTTGGTGCTGTCTTCGGTAAACCAGAGGTTGCCGTCCGGGCCTGCGGCAATGCCTTCCGGTCCCGCGGCGCTTGTCGGAATCGCATACTCGGTGATCGCGCCGCTCGTGGTGATCTTTCCGATCTTGTTGCCGACGGAATTGTATTCGGTAAACCAAAGGTTGCCGTCGGGGCCGGCCGCGATGCCGTACGGGGTCGCGTTACTCGTCGGAATCGCATACTCGGTAAACGTGCCGCTGGTCGTGATCTTGCCGATCTTGCTAGCGTTGAATTCGGTAAACCAGAGGTTGCCGTCCGGGCCTGCGGCGATGCCAAGCGGCGACCCGTTACTCGTCGGCAGCGTATACTCGATGATCGTACCGCTTGTGGGCGTTACGGGAGAAGAGTAAATACCACCCGTACTTCCGATCGCATAGAGGTGCGCGCTGTCGGTCGAGATGCTGACTGCGGCCCCGCTCTGCGCGTTCCAGCCCGGCGTGCTGAGATCGTAGTAGTAGATGTTATTGCCGCCGCTGTTGGCGGGATAACCCAGAACGAAGACGCCACCAATCGTCGTGGGTGCGACTGCCGACGCGCTCCCGGAGAGCTGCACGTAGCTGTTATCCGGATTCTTGTAATAGATGCTGCCGGCGGAATTGAGCACGTACAGACCATTGGCCGAAACGGTCCCACCTGGGACCACAAAGCTGTTCGGATCCCACGAGGCGGCAATCCGTACGCCCGCACCCGGCATTTGCGACCAGGTGCCGCTCACGTTGCGCCAGATCCCGTAGTCGGGACCGCTGCCACCGTTCGAAAGCACGTAGACCGAGCCGTCTGAACCGACGGTGATATCCGATGCGCCGCCGCCGAGCGCCGTCCATGTTCCGCCGCTATACGAGTAAGCTCCGCCGCCGGAGTTGATCGCGTAGAGCGTGCCGTCGGGCGCCACCGAAAGCCGCGTGGCCAGGCCGGAGATATTGGTCCAGCTTCCGCTGACGTAATGCCAGATGTACTTGTCGGAACCTGAGGGTGAGGTCGAAAGCACCCAGAGCGAACCGTCGGAAGCCGCCGCGGCGTAGCTGGCCGCACCCGAAATCTGCGTCCAATTCAAGCCCTGAATCGCACTCTGCGGTCGCACGTTCATGACGCTGGCCGGAAGAATCGTCGTTTTGGCCATCGGCGCGGGCGGGATCAGGGCCGGTGAAACCGACTTCGGCGTGCCGGGCGTGATGCCACCGGTCTGCGGAGTCATGTGTCGTGAGCCCGAGCATCCCGCTAAGGCGATGCTAAACGCAAGCGCGGAAAATACATAAGAACGAAAACTCATAACCACTCCGCATAGCGCGCGAGCCAGTCGAACGCTTCAATTAACTCTTCCGGCGCCGCAAAAAATGCGCCAGCAATAATGGTGTATTTCGTCGGGAGAACTCATCAGCTTCGCGAAAGACGCAGAATCCGTGCGGCAACACGTCGCCCTGATCAATAGCTCACAATATCTACCGAGGGAGAAGGGATTGAGAAGGAGATCATAACGGCCAGTCACATAGCATTTACTAAGAAAAGAGCTCGATGATCGACCTCGGATTGGTAGCGCCAACGGGAATCGAATCGGTTAAGTAGGGGTTACCGAGGGTCGCTATGGGTCTTCGACGAGCGTGAGATCGAGGCTTTGTGGTCGCGCAGGGTCACACCTGGGCACTCGCGGTTGCGGCCGACTGCAACCAAATTGCAACCATGCTTTTGCGGCACACACTGCGACAAAAGAGGCCCTTCATGCAGCTCCCGCCATGAGCTCGGAGCCGAAAGACTTTCTCGCAGCGAGCGCCACCCGGACCAGCACCAGCATTACGGGGACCTCGATGAGTGGCCCGATAACCGTTGCGAACGCCTCCCCCGAAGCGGCGCCGAACAGCGCGACGCTCACGGCGATTGCCAACTCGAAATTGTTGCTCGCAGCGGCGAGCGCGAGTGCGGTCGTGCGCTCGTAGTTCGCGCCGGTAGCCCGGGCCATAAAAAATGACGCGGCGAACATCACCATAAAGTATACGACGAGCGGAAGCGCGATAACGAAGACGTCGAGGGGATGCGCGATGATGCGCGCGCCCTGCAACGAGAACATTGCTACGATCGTCAGGAGTAGCGCGCCCAGCGTCACAGGGGCAACGCGAGGCACGAAGTCGCCATCGTAACGCGCCGCGCCAAGTTTCGGCCGCAGGATAAACCGGGTTACCGCGCCGGCGACGAACGGAACGCCGAGATAAAGGCCGACGTTCGCCCCCACCTGCCCGATGGTGAGATGGATCGCCAGCCCGCGCAATCCAACGAATGGCGGGAGCACGGTAACGAACAAGTATGCGAGCGGTGCGTAAGCGACGATTTGAAAGAGCGAGTTTAAGGCGACGAGGGCCGCGGTGTATTCGCGGTCTCCCCGCGCAATCTCGTTCCACACAACGACCATCGCGATGCAGCGCGCTAGCCCCGTAAGGACAAGCCCCGCAAAATATTCGGGGTTGTGTCGCAAAAATAGAGCGGCGACGATAAACATCACTAACGGGCCGATAACCCAATTTTGCACGATTGATAGGCCCAAAAGACGAACGTCGCGCAGCACGGCCGCAAGCGCTTCATACCGGACGCGCGCGAACGGCGGGTACATCATTGCAATGAGACCGATGGGGACGACGACGGCAGGCACACGCAGGTTCGCAACGCCCAGCAGCACGCCCAGCACCATCGCCGCGAGAATCCAAACCGTGAGATAGCGGTCGAGCGTTGACAGGACGGAACGGGTCGGAGCCGGTTGGGATGTCATCGCAGCAGGCTTTCCAACAGCTCCCGCACGCGCCCGTCGATATCGTCGCGGATCTTTCGCACGGTCTCGACGTCCTTGCCGGCGGGATCCTCGAGTTCCCAGTTCTCGTAGCGCTTGCCTGGGAAGATCGGGCAGGCGTCGCCGCAGCCCATAGTGATGACGACGTCGCAGACGCGCACCATGTCTTCGTCGAGCTTCTTCGGTTGGATCGACGAAAGATCGATCCCAAGCTCGCGCATCACCGTGTGGACCGAGGGATTGATTCTCTCCGCCGGCGCGCTACCTGCAGAACGTACTTCGATCCGATCGCCGGCATAGTGCCCGAGCAGCGATGCTGCCATTTGGCTACGTCCCGCGTTGTGGACACAGACGAACAAGACTTCAGGCTTGCTCACGCTACGCAGCACGTGCGCTCTTCGCTCGCGGACGCACAGCACGTCGTGTCCTCAGCATCGCGCTCTTCCGTATCTTCGTGGACCGCGTAAACCTCCCAGCGACGTCCATCCGGATCGATCGCCCAAACCTTCGTCTGGTTCGCGTAGCAACATATGTCCTCGCGTTCTATTGATGAAGCCAGGCCCGCCGATGATAAACGCTCGATCGCGCGTTCGACATCGTCTGTCGTTTCGACGAAGATGCCGTAGTGTGCGTCAGTTGTGGGCTGAACCGCGTCACGCAAGTCGAGAGCGAGCTCCATGCCGGGTTCGTCCGTGATAAAGAGCGCATAGTCCGAGCGGACCTTTGCCGGTTTTGAGTCGAGCAGCGTCGAGTAGAACGAGACGCTTTTTGGCGAGGTCGCTCGTTGCAAGATTGAGATGCGTTTTCATGTATGTACTTTCGTTTGAAAGATGTCCCGAGTTGCCGTTTTGATTCGCGCGAAGGCGCCGTCGGCAAGACGGTAGTAGACCCAGGTGCCGCGCCGCTCGCAGGTTACGAGATGCGCTTCACGCAGAATCCGAAGATGATGCGATACGGTGGGCTGATTCAGGGGAAGTTCGGCCGTGAAATCGCAAACGCAGACCTCTTCGCTCGCCCGAGCCAGCGTTGCAAGCATGTGTAGCCGATAGGGGTCTGCCATCGCTTTAAAGAGCGCCGCTTCGCCCGATAGCTCCTCGCTGGCGGCTCGAGTTCTGGGACCGCGACGTTGCATCGACATGCGTCGATATTACAAGCAACATCGAGAATTGTCAATACAAGCTAAACCCGGATTTCCCGGACCGCCGCTGGCAGCCATCCTCTACGAATCGACCCGTCTAGTTTAGGGTGAGTTGCCGATGCTATTGCGATCAGGGTAGGTTCGCGGGACGGGTTTTACGCTAACAATCGCCTAGAGAGTATAGATCCGACTCCTCAGTAACATTTTATCCGGAAACGACGCATCCAAGCGGCCCTTAACGGTATCAGCTCGTTGGCGAAATGAAGCCTTGATGAGGTGTGCCGTCCGGATCTGCGCGGGCCGAAAAAGATTCAGAAATGCGCGGGTAATCATCCAGCCTGTTTTTTTCCCACACAATGTTTTCACCCTCCGCTTACTGAAACTCTATACATGACTGCTGCGGTGCTCGCGCCGTGATCGACGGCTCGCGGGCGCAACGGATCGCATTCGGGCGATCTCTGCGAGCGCAGATCCCGCGCTCGGCGCACGCGCGCTGGGAACCGGCGCGCCGCCAAGAACCGGTCACCATCATCGAACGGATGGATGCGGAGCGCCTCCCCGAACTCATCCCCGTCCGCCACGCGCGAATGCTCGCGAGCCCGTTGGCGTTCTATCGCGGCGGGGCCGCGATCATGGCGGCCGATCTGGCGCAGACGGCGAGCACACCGGTGAACGTGCAACTCTGCGGCGACTGCCATCTGCTCAATTTCGGCGGCTATGCCACGCCGGAAGGCAACTTGGTGCTCGACGTCAACGATTTCGACGAGACGCAGCGTGGCCCGTGGGAATGGGACGTCAAGCGGCTCGCCGTCAGCGTTCTGCTCGCGGCGCGTGAGATCGGGATGCGCTCGCCCGCTGCCGCCGGCGCGGTCGCCCAAACGGTGCGAACCTACCGCGACCGGATGAGAGCGTTCGCGCAGCAAGCGCCCCTTGAGATCTGGTACGCGCGCATCGATGCGACCGAGCTCGCGGGACGGCCCCAGAACCCCGAGCACCTCTTGCCGAAGCTCACCGCGCTGGTCGACGGCCGCCCCCGTTTCGTCGACAATCCGCCGTTTGTCTATCACCTCCCGGAGGGAGACCCGCTCGAAGAGCATGTCAGCGCGAGGATCGCGGCCTATCACCGCGCGCTGCGCGTCGAGGTGCGCGAACTCTTCGACCATTACCGCTTCGTCGACGCAGCAATCAAAGTCGTCGGCATCGGAAGCGTCGGCACGCGTTGCGCGGTCGCGCTTTTTACCACCGCCGACGACGAACCGCTCATACTTCAAGTGAAGGAAACAACCCGCTCGGTGCTCGAGCCCTTTACCGCGCCGAGCCCGTTTAAGAATCAGGGCGAACGCGTGGTCACCGGTCAACGCGAGATGCAAGCCGCCAGCGACATCTTTCTGGGCTGGCTGCACGACGACGAAGGGCACGACTACTACGTCCGCCAGCTTCGCGATATGAAGGTCTCGGTGAAGCTCGACGCGCTCCGTCCGTCCGAACTGGAGGAGTACGTTACCACCTGCGCATCGGCGCTGGCGCGCGCGCACGCTCGCGCCGGCGACCCGGCGACAATTGCCGGCTATCTGGGAGGCTCCGACCGCTTCGACCGGGCCGCGGTTGCCTTCGCCCGCGCGTATGCCGATCAAGTCGAACTCGACTACGAAACGTTCAAGAGGGCGGTCAAGCGCGGTTTAGCGTGATGCGCGCTAGCGGCGGGACGCACGTCGCGAGCGATCACGCCACGAGCAGTGGAGCGCATGGTCGTTCACCATGCCCACGGCTTGCATGAACGCATAGCAGATCGTCGGACCCACGAACCGGAAGCCGCGTTTGCGCAGGTCCTTACTCAACGCCTGCGCGCGATCTGTGGACGCGGAAACAAAATTCCAGACATACGCGTCGAAGCTGCCAAACTCGCGCTGCACGGCCAGAAACGCTCGCGCGTTGGCTACCGCCGATTCGATCTTCAATCGGTTGCGCACGGTGCCGGGATCGCCCATCAGTTTCTCGATCCGTGCCGCTGTGAATCGCGCCACGCGCGCGGGATCGAATCGGGCGAAGCCACCTGATAGCGCGCGCGTTTGCGCAGGATCGTCTCCCAACTTAGTCCCGCTTGCGCGCCCTCCAACACAAGAAACTCGAATAAGGTGCGATCTTCATGGACCGGGATACCCACTCTTCGTCATGGTATCGTATCGCAAGCTCGCTTCGAGCCCATGCGTAGCGTCTAGGGACTTTTACGCTATTGCTTCCCCTTTAAGCCATTGTTCTGAGCAAGTAGGAGGATCCGATCGGCGTGGCGCTGCCCGAGCATTTTTTGATCGTAGTATATCTTTACGTATTGGCCAGCCTTGATCGCCTTCATTTGATATGTCGTCTTGCCATCGGGCGAAAAGATCTGGTCGAATTTCGGCAGGATCAGGAAGCTGAGCGTCTGTTTCGTCTTCGGATCCGTGACCTTAATGCTGTTAGCCGAAACGTGGTTCACGATTCCCGTGAACGTTGCGGTGCCGACCTTAGTGTTCGCGCGCACCGGAGCCGCCGTTAAACTCGCGATTGCAAACACCAGGACGACGAGCGAGATGGTTTTCATGCGGGACCTTTACCTTTTCATAACTAGCGTTGGAGCGTGATGTAGCGACCTTTTACCCCGCTTATTGCTTCATTACGCCGCCGGGCGTTGCAAAGCAGCGCCGTCTGGTCAAGCTCCGCTGGGTTGCTCGGTGGAAGACTGGAAGACTGGCGGGAAAGTGTAGGTTGTCCCGTACTCGTCCCATAGCGGCCGCCGCATTCCAGCGACGTGCCAAATCGTTCGGACGCCGGGCCGGTTGTATGCCGCTTCGGCCTACCTAGTTCCAGCTCGTTCCGGCTGGTTTGTGTAGCGTTTGTGTATCGCCTGTGGCCCTCTTTGTGGTTGCTAGAGACCAACGGGAATCGAATCGGTCAAGTAGGGATTACTGAAGGTCGCCATCGGCTGTCAACGAGCGTGCGATCGAGGCTTGGTGGCCGCGTTGGGTCAGCCTTGGGCATGGGCGGTTGCTACCGACTGCAACCAAATTGCAACCAATTTTTTAGTGTGCCACTTTGCGGCAAACACTGAGCGCCAGCCAGGCAAAAGGTTTTGGCGGGGAAAGTCTAGGTCACGCGTCGCCCTAAGGCTCTCAGGAGGCCTTCTGTCGCGCGATGGCCTGATGCAAGTCCCAATCCGCTTGCAACCGAATCCAAAACTGCGGCGACATCTTCAGAAAACGGGCGAGGCGCAACGCCGTATCGGCAGTGATCGCGCGCTTCCCGAGCACAATCTCGTTCAGGCGATTCAGGGAAATTCCGAGCCGGCGGGCCACGTCCACCTGGCTGAGCCGGCGCGGCTTGAGAAACTCCTCGAACAGCATCTCGCCCGGAGGAATAGCAGGCCCCAACCACCGTGCGTCCCTAGTGATAATCTTCGACGCAGACTTCTTGCGCATGTCCTTCCTCCCATCGGAACGTCACTCGAAAGCGATCGTTGATCCGAATACTATAGCGTCCCGTCCTATCGCCCTTCAGCCGCTCGAGCCGGTTTCCGGCCGGCACCTTGAGATCGTCGAGCACGATCGCGACATCGAGCATTTTGAGTTTCCGTTGCACACCGCGCCAAAGCTCGCGCGGAATCTTACGAGCGGCACGCGTATCCCGTTCGCGAAACAGATCGGCGCTGGTCGCGTCGCTGAAAGATTGAATCACCGGATCGGCTCTTCTTTACATATTACACGACTAGCGTGTAAATCGTCAAGACCAAAGAAGTCGCCGTCAAATAGCCTCGTACTGTGAGGGTTTCGGTCTGCCGGCACCTCGCTCGGTGTCGGCAAGAATCGCCCGGCCAAGCGATCCTTCAGTACTTGGAACACTGGCGGCCTTGGAGCCAAAAATAGAAAAGCCCATGGTTACGGGCCCGGATTGGTAGCGCCAACGGGAATCGAACCCGTCTTTCCGCCTTGAAAGGGCGATGTCCTAACCGATAGACGATGGCGCCTCGATGCGGCCTCGTTACTACAACACGGGATTGAGCGGGCTGTCAACAATGTGTCCGGGTGCGCCCGGCGAGGATGCCAGGGCGAGCGGGGTAGAAATGGCTTCTTATGACCATCATTTTCGCGATCGCGTTCTCACTAACGACGGGCGTACCGCATACGGTGGTGCCGTCCACTTTTGTGGCGGGACGGGTGTTTGCGACGCCGCTGGTATCGAACTCTTTGCGGCGCATGGTGCTATGGCTAGACACGGATGGCGCGGGCTTCATACGGAGTAAGGCGGTGAGCGAACTGCGGCTGCAGACAACCACGATCAAAGGAAAGGCTGCGGCGTATCTTCCCAGATTCGATACGCTCGAGTTTCCTTCAATCAGCGCCGATCGCGGGGCGCTGCCCGTGTTAGATGAAGCGGACGTGGGCAATAAACCCATGTATTCGGAAATCGATGGTCAGCTCGGTGCATCGTGGTTTGTCGATCGTATCTGGACGATCGATTATGTGAACCATCAAGTGTGGCTGGATCACGCGGCGCCGTCATACCATTCGGCCGACGCGGTTCCGCTAATCTACGACAGCACGCACCGCTATCCGCGAGTGCAGCTCAGCATTGACGGCGCCACATATCTAGGCGCGCTCGACACGGCGGCGACAATTGCCCTATCCGAGAAAGGCGCTTCGTTCGTTGGGGACGGTTTGCCACAAGTGCGAGCGACAAGCTTTGTACGGCGATCCACAGTTGCGGGTTGGCACGCGGCGCATCCGGAGTGGGCGTACCTCGCCGAGGCGGGAATCGGACCAGGCGTTTCGCTGATTCGCGTCCCCGAAGTGCGTGCGAATCGAGTAGTATTTCACAATGTTTGGTTCACGGCGCGGGCCAATGACGATGTGTTCGCGGGCAAATCCGTGGATGTGGAACTCGGGCCGACGGCGTATGGGCGCTGCAGCGTATTGCTCGATTACGTGCACGATGTTTCGGCGTTTCAATGTTAGGAGAAAGATGGCGCTGAGGGGCTTGGGCCCGGCAGGATTCGAACCTGCGCGCAACCAGTTATGAGCCGGCCGCTCTACCGCTGAGCTACGGGCCCCCAGCGCCTCCAACGTCCGGTCTTCTCATTTCGTTCGACTCCTCACTGCCGGGATGACGCGCGGAGCAACGTCGTTCACGGAGACATTGAACGCATAACAGGTCCGGCCTGGGCCGTGCGGCCAGTTGAACGGACGCGACGAAGAAATGCGCTCAGGGTCAGCCGCCAAAGCGAAGTGCGCGCATAACGCATAATGCCGCGCGTCAATTCTTTGAAATTCGTAGCCGCGCCCAGTAGCGGGGTCGCGCTCGGCCAGATCGCCCGGTAGGACTTTGGGGAGGCTGTCCGTCGTGTCGCCGAAACGGTTGTGCATTCCCGAAGCGATGTTGTCGAGATCGGTTATACGCTGTTGGTCGAGCGCGATGAGCCGCGCGTGGCTCGGAGGACCGATGACAAGGAAGGCGAGTACCAACCCCAGCGCCACGATGACGCACGCTGCGACACCGAAAATGCGGTCAAGTTTCACGACTGCGTGGTGGGAGCGTCGATCGTTTTCAAATAGTAGAGAAAGACACCGCCGCCGAGTACGAGCAGCACGAACGAGTCTAGTACGAACCGGATCGTGAGCTCGCCGCGGAGCAATGCGCTAATAAACCAGACACCATCGAGTAATACGACGATCGCGGCGATAACGAGCGCCAGATATGTGAGCCATCGGCGCACGCCGGAGTCATAAAGGTCCGGACGCTTTGAGAGTTCGCGATTGATGAGCGTGTGGACAAAGACAAACACGGGGAAGGCGATCACAACGACGGCAACCTGCCATGAGATCTGGTCGCGCAAGGATTCTGCATAATACGGCGTCTGCGTCGCGTCCGGAAATGCGCGCGCGATCAAAATATAAAAGACTTGGCCAAGCGCCACGGTCCAAAATCCCAGCGTAATGAAATTCAATAAGTAGTAAAACGCGTCTCTCGCATTTTCGACATGACCCGACCGTACGGGCACGGGCATGCCCAGCGCCTCGGCATAATACGCCGAAAAGGCAGCGTAGACGCGCCGTTCGGACCAGCCCCGCTGGCACAGTAGCGCGACGATAAACTCGTCGTTGACCCCCTGCCTTTTGGCCGCCCGGATGAACTCTAAAAGGCCGGGATCGAAGGTTGCAGGCGTACTCACGAAAAAAGGCATTCGTCGCACGCTGGCCGCCGCCCGCCTGCTAAGAAGCAAGCATGCGAAGTCGGCGGCGCAGATGCCGATGACTTATATACGATGTTTCATACTATTGTGCTTGGCTTAGCCATGCAGAGCGTCTCGATATCCACGGCCGCAGAGAAGCGCATGCTCGCCGACCTCAACGCCACGCGCGCCCGCGCCGGTTTGCCCACGCTCAAATTGGACACGCGGTTGACGCAAGTCGCGCGTGCCCACGGAATCGACATGGCGCAGCACAACTACTTCGCGCACGAGTCTCAGGGCGGGCAATCCCCGTTCGACCGTATGCGGGCCGACCGCATTTCGTTCGGCTGGGCGGGCGAAAATCTCGCCATGAGTCCCGACGAACCGACTGCCTATCAGGCGCTTCTGCAAAGCCCGGAACACTTGGCGAACATCATGCAACGCCACTTTTCGAAAGTCGGCATCGGCGCGGTGCAAGGACCGGACGGCGAGATGCTGTTCGTGCAGGACTTCACCAACTAACAGCCGTTCTTTTCCGGTCATGAAACGATCAGGATCTCTGGTGCTCGCCGCGCTTGCTTGCTGCATGATCGCGGCGGCTCCGCGTGCTAGCGCGCCTCCGCCAATCGACGGCATCCGCTGCGAAGGCATGGAAGGCGCCGTCGTTCACATCCACCAGTATCTCGCGCTTTACGACGGTTATCAGCGCGTTACGGTTCCGGCGCTGATCGGCATTCACGCCGAATGTCTCTACTGGCTGCACACGCATACCGCCGACGGATTGATCCACGACGAAGTTCCGATCCACAAGTTTTTTACGCTGGGTAATTTTTTCGACGTTTGGAGGCAGCCGCTGAACTGGTACCAAGCCGGCCCGTTGCGCGCGCGGCCCGGAACGAAACTCAAGATCACCGTCGACGGGAAGCCGTTCAAAGGAAATCCGCGCAACATCGAGCTCGACAACCATACCGAGATCATCATAAAAAGTGGTCCACCCTACATCACGCACCCGCCCCATTACAACTGGGGCAATATGGGCTAGCAAAAAGGAAGAGGGCCGCTTACGCGGCCCTTTCCCTGTCACTACACAACGGATTGGGCTAGTGACACTTCTTGCGGAGCACCGGTTTGCCGCTTGTCGCAGAGGTCCCAACGATGTGATAGGGTCCGGTCGAAGCTCCGAGCACTGCCGTCTTATACCAAACGCAGCGCCATTTTCCGACCGGCTGAATCGCGACCGGAAGAACACGCGTCGGCAGTGCCGCGATGCGGCGGCCGCTCGTGGGTCCGGTGGAAGCGCCGAGCACGTGCGTCGGTGCGCCGGCGGCGCCTCTTCCAACCGGCACAACGCCGGGCCGGAAGCCGCGCACTGTCGTACCGGCATTGGCGCTCCCGCCGCTACCGTTGCCGCTGTTGACTACGCCCGGCTGTGTGCCGCCGCTCGGGGCAGGAGCTGCGCTATTTGCGATGCCGCCGTGCAACTCGCGGGGCGAGACGCCACCGCCGGTCTCTTGCGCGATCTGTTCGCCTTTATGGCAACCGCACTTGACGTCCAGCTCCGCAACATCAACGTCCATCTTATGTTTATCGACATCGAGCTTGTGCTGATCGACGTCCGCCTCGGCCTTACGGCCTTTGGCTTTGTCGATGTCGAGCTGCTGACGGTCGCGGTCGCATTGCTGCCGATCGATGTCAACTTTCGCTACGTCGGTATCGAAGTTGGCGAAGTCGTGTTTCTTGGCCCCGTTGGTGTCAACGTCTGCTTTGGCAATCTCCTCGCCTTTGTGGCATTTGCACTTGACGTCTAGATTGGCCACATCCACGTCCATCTTAAGTTTATCGACGTCGAGCTTACGCTGGTCGCGGTCCGCCTCGGCTTTGTGGCCTCTGGCTTTGTCGATGTCGAGCTGTTGACGGTCGCGGTCGCATTGCTGCCGATCGATGTCCACCTTCGCCACATCGGTATCGAAGTTGGATTTGGCGACGCCGAAGTCGGCCTTTTTGCCCCGCTTGTCGATATCGGCTTTGGCGACATCGTTATCCATTTTATGCCTGTCGATATCCAGCTTGCGCCGATCGGCGTCCGCCTCGGCCGTGTTCCCATTGGCCTTATCTTAATCGAGCTTAGCTTGATCGCGATCGCATTGCGCGCGATCCGCGTCCGCCTTCGCTACGTCCGCATCGATCGCGACCTGTGAGGTATCTCCCTTGGCTCTATCCGCATTCAATTTGCGCAGATCGCTGTCGGCTTTGCGCCGATCGCTGTCGAGTTTCGCGACGTCGGATTTCTCTCCGAGCGCGAATTTATCGAACTGATGCTTTTTTTCGAGGTCGAGCGCGACGATTTTTCCGCTTGTTGCGCTAAGCGCCGTCACCTGGACGTTAGATCCCACCTTCACGTGCAGGCGGTTCGCCGTTTCGCTGTCGAGCGTGATCAAGCGCGTTTGTCCGCTCTGATCCTGCAGCATGAAGGTATCGCCCGTGCGCGCGGTCACGCGCATATTGTCTTTCTCGCCGCGAGAACAGACGGCCGTGACCTGCTGACCGTTGGTCGTAAAGAAAATCAAATCACCGCGGCTTTGATGCGCCTTCAACGATTCGGCCGCTGCCGATGAGATCGCGAACGTGCGGCTCGAACCGTTGCTCAGTTTGATGTTGACGGCAGCTTTCGCGTTGGCGGGCCCCGTTCCGTTGACGGTGCCTTCGAATTCGCTTCCTCCACTCCCGTCATCCGTACGGTTCCGCATCATACTGCGGTCGAAGTTACCAGGCGCGGTCTGGGGTTTTCCCATACCGCCGGGTCCGCGCGACGCAGAGCTGCTGGCGTTCTGTCCGGGCGCGGGCGCGGTTTGCGTCGTTGAGCTGTGTTTGTCGCCGTGATTGCCGCCTTTGTCGGCCAGTGCAATGCCCGTTGTGCATAGCAAGGCCGCACCTAAGAAGGCCGCTACTAGTTTCTGCGGTCGATACATGCCCTTTGTCTCCATTGTGTAGCCGGGGGGAAGGTTTTCGCATCAAATGTTGCCACAAACAAAGGAAGCGAAACATCGCACGCTATTTTAAAAGCGAGCGAGCTTTCGATTGTCCGGAATGTAGGCTAGCGGCGCAACGTCTTGAAAGCGAGCGAGCCCGCGTAACGGGCGGACGCACCCAATTCGTCTTCGATCGCCATCAGCCGGTTGTACTTCGCAACGCGATCGCTGCGCGAAAGCGAACCGGTTTTTATCTGTCCGGCCGCCGTTGCTACAGCAATATCGGCGATGATCGGATCTTCCGTCTCACCGGAGCGGTGCGAGATCACGCACGTGTAGCCGGCCTTGTGCGCAACCTCGGTCGTTTCGAGCGTTTCGGTCAGCGTCCCAATCTGATTGACCTTGATCAGCACCGAATTCGCGACGCCTTCTGCAATGCCGCGCTCGACGCGCTTCGTATTGGTTACGAAGATGTCGTCGCCGACCAGCTGACACCGCGCTCCGATCGCTTGCGTCAGCTTGGCCCAGCCTTCCCAATCGTCTTCTGCCAAACCGTCCTCGATTGAGACGATTGGGTACTTGTCGATCAGTCCGGTATAAAAATCGACCATCTGCGTGGAAGTGAACGCGCGCTTCGTATCGATCGGATAGTATTTCCCGTCGGAAAAGAATTCGGTGGCAGCCGGATCCAGCGCGATCGCGATGTCGGAGCCGGCTTTGTAACCGGCGGCCTTAATGGCTTTCACTAAAAGATCGAGGGCTTGATCCGGCGTTTCCAAACGCGGTGCGAATCCGCCCTCGTCGCCGACGGTGGTCGGCTGACCGGCATCGTGCAGCATTTTTCCAAGCGTATGAAAGACTTCGGCGCCGTATCGCACGGCTTCGCTGAGCGACGGCGCGCCAAGCGGCACGAGCATGCACTCTTGGATCTGCAAACCGCCGGCCGCGTGTTTCCCGCCGTTGATCACGTTCATCAGCGGAACCGGTAGCAGCGACGCGGACGGGCCGCCGAGATAGCGGTAAAGCGGAACGCTGAAACTTGCAGCGGCGGCGCGCACGACGGCCAGCGAGACGCCCAGTATCGCGTTTGCTCCGAGCCGGCTCTTGTTTTCCGTGCCGTCGAGTTCGATCAGTTTCTCGTCGATCTCGCGCTGCGCGGTCGCGTCGAGGCCTTCGATCGCCGGACCGATGACTTCGTTAACGGTGGCAGCAGCTTTGAGAACGCCTTTGCCGCCGTACCGCGCTTTGTCGCCGTCGCGCAACTCGACGGCTTCATGCGCACCGGTCGAAGCGCCCGACGGAACCATCGCCTCCTCGACCGCGCCGAATGTCGTCGCTACAGTTACGGCAACGGTTGGATTACCGCGCGAGTCGAGTACTTCACGCGCGCGAACGCCTTCGATCAGCGGCCGGCCGCCGCCGCGCAGCGACTGCAGGGCCATTTACTTTTCGAAGACCCAGCGCTCGAGATCGTGCCGCCGCGAAACGAAGTCAGACGGTTCGAAGAATATCTTGAGTTCGCGCTCTGCGCTTTCGTGTGAATCGCTGCCGTGCACGAGATTCCGGCCGATCGTTTGCGCGTAATCGGCGCGGATCGAACCTGGCGCGGCCGCCAGCGGATCGGTCGCTCCCATCAATTGACGGCAGCCGGCAATCGCCGATTCGCCTTCGACGCACATCGCGATCAGCGGGCCGCTAGTAATGAATTGCACGAGCCCGTCGAAAAACGGCTTACCTTTATGCTCCGCGTAGTGTTGGCGCGCGCGTTCGCCGTCGAGCTGCATCATCTTCATTGCCACGATAATGTAGCCGCGCCGTTCCAGCCGCGAGATGATGTCGCCGGTCACGCCGCGCGAAACGGCGTCGGGTTTGCACAAGAGGAGCGTCCGTTCGATAGCCATAGACCGCAGAAGTACGTCCCAGTGTCATCGTTGTCATCCTGAGCCCGGTCGAAGGACCCTGAGCAGCGCACGAAGTGCGCCTGACGAGGGCCGCGCGATTTGCAAGAGAACCCGCCCTGCCGTGAGCCGCTTCTCGCAGATCCGTCACGTCGAATCGACCGGCAGCACCAATGATGACATGGCAAAGATCCTCGGGGAGCCGCAGGCGCGCGGTCTGACGCTCGTTTCGGAGTATCAAACCAATGGTGCGGGGCGCAAGGGCCGGGCCTGGATTGCGCCGCCGGGGAGTGCGCTCCTGTTTACAACGGCGCTTCCCGATCCGATTGCACCCGGCGATCTTTGGAGTGTGCCGTTTTGGATCGGCTTGGCCGTGCATGACTCGCTTACGAATTTTGGCGTAAGGACGCAGCTCCAGTGGCCCAACGACGTGCTCCTCGGCGGAGCGAAGGTTGCCGGAATCCTGTGCGTTTCGCGCGTTGCCGGTGCGCAAGCATGGGTTGCGTGCGGTGTCGGCCTGAACGTCATGCGACCCGCGGAGCCCGGCGCGCTGCTCGATATCGATGCTCCGCCCGCTTTCCTTTCCGACGTGCGCGACTTCGATCGCGACGAGCTGCTCGTTGCGATCCTGCGGCACGCCGATGTTTCGTACGAAATGTTGCACGCGCCGGAAATGATCGCGCGCGCCTGGGAGCGCGCGGCCGGCATTCCGGGAGCTCGTTACCGGTTGAGGTTAGACGGTTCTGACGAGCGCCTCGAAGGCGATGCGGTTCAGCTCGGAGCCGCCGGAGAACTCGTCGTCGATTGCCAAGACGGGCGCCACGTCATCTCGCAGGCCGACGCGCGCGTCTTGCGTTAGCGCTTAACTCCGGGCGCGGCTGCGTTTTTCGCAGACCTCGCAAAAGTGCGGCATCTTGTTATCCGTCTCGAAAATCGAATTCGAGTAATGCATCGCGCAGCGAGCATTGTAGCAATGCTTCAGGCCGAGCGCGTGTCCGAGCTCGTGGACGCATTCCTTGAGCGTGCGCTGGAAGAGCGCATTTTCATCGGCGGCTTCACCATAAAACTCGTTGCGAAGCCGGTGAAGCGAAACGGCCGCCACGCGGCGGTGCTCGTCGGCGTCGCCGAAGACGAAGCGCTGCGACGTTTTGTAGAGATCGAAATCCGTGATACCCAAGAGCAATCCGCCGGCGCCGCCGTATTCGCGCAGCAATTTTGTCGTCAGCGTCGGAAGAAAGAGCTGCTTGCGCGTGCTGTTGAGACAGCTCCGCGAGAGGGAGAGCGACCTTTCGACGACGACGTCGTACAGAAAACGCTCCGCCAAACAAAGTCCCAGGCGGGAGAGGAACGCGGGGTCGATCCCGTTGACGGGAACGATGCGCAATTGCATCTCCATCTCTTGGGGCGGTTTCTTTCGACGTCTTCGCGAAAACGCCCCGCTATGATCGTCGGCATCGGAACCGACCTGGCCGAGGTTGCGCGCTACCGTTTTGACGAGAGCGAACTCGCGTGGTTCGCGCGCAAAATCTACACGGACGAAGAGATGGCGTACGCGCTGCGCAAGCGCGAGCCGGCCCAGCGCCTCGCCGGATTTTACGCTGCCAAAGAAGCCACCCGCAAAGCGTTCGGGCATGCGATTCCGTGGCGCAGCGTCGGCGTCACGCACGAGCGCAGCGGAAAACCCGCCATCCGGCTCTTCGGCGAAGCCGCGGAGCTGCCGGCGCGGCGCGGCGTCACCGCGATTCATCTGTCAATCACGCATACCGACGAAATGGCTTCGGCTACCGTCATTCTGGAAGGGCCGTAGTGCGCGTTTTCACACCGCAGCAGATGCGCGCGATCGATGCGGCTTCGTCGGCCGGCGGGGGCGATGTTGCCTTGATGCACACCGCCGGCGAACGGATCGCTGAAATGGCGCGCCGCCGCGCGCGCGGGTCAAAGATCGTCGCATTCGCGGGCAGCGGAAATAACGGTGGCGACGCATTTGCAACACTCGCGCTGCTTCCGGCATCGTATGAACGCATCGTGTACGCCGACCTGGCGGAAAGACCGTCCGCGGCAAGGCGCGACGCGGAGCGGCGCGCGTCGGAGGCCGGCGTACTCATGCGCGCGCTGCCGCAAACTTTGGACGAAGCGCGCGCGGCGCTCGAAGGATGCGGACTAGCGCTGGACGGTCTGCTTGGCACGGGCGCGCGTCTACCGCTGCCGCAAAAATACGACGCGCCTGTTACCGCTCTGAACGAAAGCGCGACCCCCGTGCTGGCGATCGACGTGCCGAGCGGCGCGGTCGACGCCGACCTCACGGTCACGCTCGGCGCCTTGAAGATCGGGCTGCTGCTCGAACCGGCGCGATCGCTCGCGGGCGAGCTATGGCTGGCCGACATCGGCTTATCCGAAAAAGCGATCGCGGAGCAGTCCGCGGAGTTCGCTGCGCTCGATGACGCCGAGTTGCTTCAGCTGCTGCCGAAGCGCGCGCAAGATTCCGACAAACGCAAAGCCGGCGCTCCGCTCATCATCGCCGGATCCGAGCAATTTCCGGGCGCAGCGGTTTTGTCGGCACTCGGCGCAGCGCGTTCCGGCGCGGGTTACGTGACCGTGGCCGCGCCAAAGAGCGCGCTGCCGGCGTTGCGAGCGCACTTGATCGAACAAGTTGCCGTCGAGCTGACAAGCGCTGACGATCTCATGGCTGTGGCCCAACGCTGTAGCGCCGTCGGTATTGGACCCGGACTGGGTCTCGACGACATGACCGGCGGCATCGTTCGCGATTTTGTCAAACGATGTGACCTGCCGATCGTTGCGGACGCGAGCGCGCTCTTTCATTTCGCAAAACATCTGGATATGCTGCGCGGAAAACGCATCGTTCTCACACCTCACGAAGGCGAGTTCGCGCGGCTTTCCGGAAAGGGCACGATCAAAAGCGGCGAGCGAATCGATCGGTTGCGAGAATTCGTCGATCGTACCGGAATCACGACGCTGCTGAAAGGCGATGCGACGCTGATCTATGACGGTAAGGTCGTGCATGTCAACACGACCGGCACGCCGCTGCTCGCAACGGCGGGAACGGGCGACGTTCTCACGGGCATAATCGCTACGCTGCTCTCACAAGGCCTCGCGCCCATCGACGCCGCTCGCGTTGGGGCGTACTGGCATGGACTTGCCGCGAGAAAAGCGGGCGAACGGCGCCCGGTCGGCGTGATCGCTCGCGACGTCGCCGACGCACTCGGCGACGCGATTCCAAGTGAGCCTGCGCAAGGTAAGTTAGTACGGATATATTAAGCCGGCCCCTCGACTCGCGCGCCTTCGGCGCGCTGCTCGGGGTGGTTCGACAAGCTCACCATGACATAAAAAATGCGCTTTTGCGCGCCGCTCACCACGAAACAAAAGCCGTCCGTTACGCCAGCAATGACCGTAACCCGGCTTCGTCGAGGATCGTGATGCCGAGGCTTTGCGCTTTGTCGTATTTGCTGCCCGGTTCGGATCCGGCCACAACGTAATTCGTTTTCTTGCTGACCGAACCGCTCACTTTGCCGCCGGCTTCCGTGATGAGCGACGCGGCTTCGTCGCGCGTCAGATTCGGCAGCGTGCCGGTCAGCACGAACGTTTTCCCCATCAGTTTTCCACTCGCAGCGCGCGCTCGTTTGGGCGCGTTCATCGCGACACCGGCTTTCCTGAGCCGTTCGATCATGGCGCGATTGGCGCGCTGCGCGAAAAAGAGCGAGACGCTGGCCGCGACTTCGGGTCCGATACCTTCGCACTGTTGCAGTTCCCCGGCGCTCGCAGCTGCGATATCGTCGATCGTTCCGAAATCGCCGGCAAGAATCTGCGCGGTCTGCGTTCCGACAAACCGGATTCCCAAGCCGGTGAGAACGCGGGCGAGTCCGCGGGACTTGGAGGACTCGATGTTGCGCAGCAGATTTGCGATCGTTTTTTCGCCGGTGCGCGGCACGGTCGCGAGCTTCTTCTCATCGAGCGCATAGATGTCGGCAATGTCTTCGACCAGCTCAAGTTCGGTCAGCTGCTGGGCCATGACGTCGCCGATACCCTCGATGTCCATGGCGCCGCGCGAGCAAAAATGGCGCACGCGCTCGAGTACTTGCGCCGGACATGCCGCATTCGTGCAGCGCGACATCGCTTCGCCTTCGGGATGATCGACGTCCGCGCCGCAGACCGGGCACCGGTCCGGCATGACGAAGCGGCGCAGCTTGCCTTTTCGTTCGCTCAGTACCGGGCCGACGACGCGCGGAATCACGTCGCCGGCACGCGTTACGAGCACGATGTCGCCGGGGCGAATATCGTTGCTCGCGATGTACTCTTCGTTGTGCAGCGTCGCGTTGCGGACGGTGACGCCGCCGAGCTGCACCGGCTCCAAAACGGCGTTCGGGTTAAGCGTTCCCGTGCGACCGACAGTAATGACGATGTCGAGCAGTTTGGTGCGAGCTTCGCGCGGTTTAAATTTATAAGCGACCGCCCACCGCGGGTCGCGGCCGGCTGCGCCGAGCCGCTCTTGCGTCGCCAGGTCGTCGACTTTGACGACGACACCGTCAATCTCGTAGTCGAGATCTTCGCGCTTAGCTTCCCATCGTTCGCAGTACGCGATCACTTCATCGATGTTGGCGCAGCGTGCAACGTGGGGATTAACGGGAAGGCCGAGCTTTTTCAGCAGTTCGAGGCTCTCCCATTGCGTTGCGATCCCATCGCCCTTCGACTGGGGCGCCTTATGGCGCCCGCTCAGGATGACATTACGTTCCGGTCGCTGCTCGGGGTGGTTCGACAAGCTCACCATGACATTACGTTTCGGTCGCTGCTCGGGGTGGTTCGACAGGCTCACCATGACAATGGCGTAAGCGAAGAACGAAAGTTTGCGCTCAGCGGTCAGGCGCGGATCCAACTGACGCACGCCGCCCGACGCAGCATTACGCGGATTGGCGAAAACGGGCAGACCCGCGCGTTCGCGCTCGGCGTTGAGCCTTTCGAAGTCGCTCTTCCTCAAATACACCTCGCCGCGCACTTCGATCGCGCCGTCGCCGAAATGTTCGTGAGCCTGCCCTGAGCGAAGTCGAAGGGGAATCGAGGAGATCGTGCGCAGGTTCGGCGTGACGTCTTCGCCGACGCGTCCGTCGCCGCGCGTGCCGCCGCGCTCGAGCGCGCCGTCCCGGTACTGCAGCGAGGTTGCGAGTCCGTCGATCTTCAGCTCGACAACGTAGCTTTGCGCGCCGCCCGCGAGTTTGCGGACGCGCTCGTCAAATGCGCGCAGTTCCGCCTCGTTCGTCGCGTTGGCCAGGCTGAGCATCGCCACGCGATGTTCGTACGGTGCGAAGCGCTCGGCCGGCGCGGCGCCGACGCGCTGCGTGGGCGAGTCCGCCGTGCGCAACTCCGGGTAGCGATCCTCGAGATCGAGCAGCTCGCGCAGCAGCGAGTCGTAATCCGCGTCGGATAGCTGCGGATCGTCCAGGACATAGTAGCGATGGTTGGCGTCTTCGATCAGGCTGCGCAGTTCGCGCACGCGTTCGCTAGCGGTTTTTGCCGTCATGCGCTGCTAGCGCGGCGAGCTGATTATCTGGATGGCGTATCCGTCCGGATCGCCGATCATGGCGAAGCGCCCGAACGACTCGTCGCACGGACTCTGAAAGATCGGAACGCCCTTTGCGCTGCACTCTTCAACGAACCGGTCAACGTTTTCGACCGAAAATCCGACCTGCAGCGATCCGGGACGAACGGCGAGCACTTCGGTCTTGGGATGCAAACCCAGCAGCGCACCGCCGCCGAGATCGAAATCCACCCAGTCCGGCACGGCGTCGGTTTTCAGTTTCAATCCCAGGACGTCGCGATAAAAATCGCGCGACTGCTTCAGATCCGCGCAGACGAGCATCGCGATCGTGAATTGCGCCATGACCTAGGCTTCGACGGCTACCCTGTCACCCTTGGCTAAGTCGTCCAGGACGCGCAAATTTTCACGCTCCAGCGCTTCGATTGCGCTCGGCTTGGGACGGCGGTGCCCCACCGCGCGCTGATCTTTCAGCACCGGGAGCAAATACTGCCCGGTGTAGGAGCGTTTGTCGCGCGCTACCTGTTCGGGGGTCCCGACCGCCACGACCGTGCCGCCGCGGTCGCCGCCTTCGGGGCCGAGGTCGATGATGTAGTCGGCGGTTTTGATGACGTCGAGGTTGTGCTCGATCACCAGCACGGTGTTCCCGGTTTGCACCAGCCGGTCCAAGACTTCGAGCAGCTTGTGGATATCGGCAAAATGCAGACCCGTCGTCGGTTCGTCCAGCACGTAGAACGTGCGCCCGGTGGATCGGCGCGCGAGTTCGGTCGCGAGCTTCACGCGCTGCGCCTCGCCTCCCGAAAGCGTCGTCGCGGGCTGACCCATCTTGATGTAGCCGAGTCCCACGTCGCAAATCGTGTGCAGTTTGTTGTGAATGCGGGGGATCGAGGAAAAGAACTCCGATGCTTCGTCCACGCGCATCTCGAGCACGTCGCTGATGTTCTTTCCTTTGTATTTGATTTCCAGAGTCTGCGCGTTGTAGCGTTTGCCTTTGCAAACTTCGCACGGCACGTAGACGTCCGGCAAGAAGTGCATCTCGATTTTGATGATGCCGTCGCCTTCGCAAGACTCGCATCTGCCTCCGCGCACGTTGAACGAAAAGCGGCCCGGCATGTAACCGCGCATCTTCGCCTCGGGCACCATCGAAAAGAGCTCGCGCACCAAATCGAACGCGCCGGTGTAGGTTGCCGGGTTGCTGCGCGGGGTGCGCCCGATCGGCGATTGGTCGATGACGACGAGTTTGTCGAGCATATCGGCGCCGCGAACGCTGCCGTAGGTTCCTGCTGCGGGCTGATGATGCAGATGCTGGTTGAGGGCTTTGACGATCACGTCGTTGACCAAGGTGGATTTGCCGCTGCCGCTGACGCCCGTGACGCACGAGAGAACGCCGACCGGCAGATCGACGTCGATGCCGAGCAGATTATTGGCTTTGGCTTTGCGCACTTGCAGCCACGATCGCGGTTCGCGCCGCTCTTTCGGGATCGGAATGAATTTGCGTCCGGAAATATATGCGCCGGTCTCCGATTCCGGATTGGCGATGACGTCCTCGAGCGTTCCGGCGCTCAGAATGTGTCCGCCCTCGGCGCCCGCGCCGGGACCGATGTCGACGACGACGTCGGCATTGCGGATCGTGTCTTCGTCGTGCTCGACGATGATGAGCGTATTGCCGAGGTCGCGCAGCGTCTTCAGAGTCGCCAGCAGCCTGTCGTTATCGCGCTGGTGCAAACCGATCGACGGCTCGTCCAAAATGTACAGCACGCCGACCAGCGAGCTGCCGATCTGTGTCGCGAGCCTGATCCGCTGCGATTCGCCGCCTGAAAGCGTGGTAGCGGAGCGCCCGAGCGTCAGATAATTCAAACCGACATTGGTAAGAAAACCGAGCCGCGCGCGAATTTCTTTCAGAACCTGATGGGCGATCTGTTCTTCGCGCGCGCTGGGTTTGAAATCGGTGAAGAATTTCTCGCAGCGTTCGATCGAAAGGCGCGTCAGGCTGTCGATATTGGCACCGCCGACCGTGACGGCGAGCGCCTCGGGTTTGAGCCGCGCGCCCTTGCACTGCGGACAGACCGAGGCGGACATGTACTTTTCGATGTCTTCTTTGACGTAGTCGCTCGACGTCTCACTGTGGCGCCGCTCTAAATTATTGACCACGCCTTCAAACGTAGCCTTGTATTCCCAGACTTTGCCGGCGCGCGATTCAAACGCGAAGTTTTGCTCGCGATCGGTTCCATAGAGGATCACGTCGACGACTTCGTCGGGCATCTTTTCGATCGGCGTCGTCATCTTGACGCGGTAGCGCCGCAGCACGCGCTCGAGCTGCTGCAGATAGTAGGGATTCATCGATGGGAAGCGCCCACTGCCCAGCGACTTGCTCCAGGGAACGATCGCGCCGCCTTCGATCGACTTGCTGCGATCGGGAATGACCAGCCACGGATCGATTTCGATTTTTTCGCCCAAGCCGGTGCAGCCCGGACACGCGCCGTAGGGCGAGTTGAACGAAAACAGCCGCGGCGCAAGCTCTTCGAATGAGAGTCCGCAGTAGACGCACGCGAAGGCTTCGCTGTACGTCAATTCGCCCTTCGACTTACTCAGGGCAGGCTCACCTTCAACTACCGCCGTGACGATGCCGGTCGAAAGCCGCACGGTCGTTTCGACCGAGTCGGTGAGCCGCTTGCGGATATCCGGTTTCATGACCAGGCGGTCGACGACGACTTCGATCGTGTGCTTGCGTTTTTTGTCGAGGACGATTTTTTCGCGCAGCTCGCGCGGTTCGCCGTCGATCCGGACACGCGAGAAGCCCTCTTTGGCGATCTCTTCGAAGAGCTTCGCGTACTCGCCCTTGCGCCCGCGCACCAGCGGCGCGAGCAGTTGGATTTTGGAACCTTCGGGCAGCTCCATGATCGAGTCGACGATCTGCTCGCTCGTCTGCGAACTAATCTCGCGTCCACAGCTATAGCAATGCGGCAATCCGATGCGCGCGAAGAGCAGGCGCAGATAATCGTAGACTTCGGTCACGGTGCCGACGGTCGAGCGTGGGTTGCGCGACGTAGACTTCTGGTCGATCGAGATCGCGGGCGAGAGTCCCTCGATGTAGTCGACGTCCGGCTTCTCCATCTGGCCCAGAAACTGGCGCGCGTACGACGAGAGTGATTCGACGTAGCGGCGCTGACCCTCGGCGTAGATCGTATCGAAGGCAAGTGACGACTTGCCGGACCCCGAGAGGCCGGTGATGACGATCAAGCGGTTTCGTGGAAGGGCGAGATCGATGTTCTTGAGGTTGTGCTCGCGCGCGCCCTTGATAATGATGGAGTCGAGACCGGGTGGCATGTTCGTTACTTCAACACACCACCCGGTTTATACGTTGCGAGAGCTTCTTTTAGTACGTTGCGGGCGGCCCGGCGCTCGGCGGGGTTGCTACCGCGACCGCGGGCGTCGAGAGCTTGATGTACTCGCCGACGATGACCAGCGTCGCATAGACCGCGACGATTTGCTGGATGACCATCGAAATGATCCCGCCGAGGAGCGGAATCTGTCCAAGCAGATGGCCTACCCAGCCCGCCACGAACGCGACGACGCAGATAAGGACCAGCAGCAGCAGCGTCGTGAGAAAGTTTTTCGTGGCGATGCGAGCGGAATCGCCCAGCGCTTCGGAGCCGGAATGTCCGCCGACGATGACGCTTGCGAACGTGTACATGAAGAACAGTATGAACGCCAGCATCGCCAAGCCGAACGTAAAGATCGAAAGAAACGCGGCGACGGCCGCGAGCACGATAAGGAGCACGACCGCGACCAGAATCGAGCCGGCATCTTTCCGGAAAGCGGCAGCGCCGTCGTCGAGTGTTGCCCGTCCACTGCGCCAAGCCGCACCTGCCATGCCCGTCGTATAGGCGATCGTCAAGATCACCGACACCAGCACGATGATCGCCGAAAGCATGCCCGCCATCGCGATTGCCCCGAGCCCCGCGCCTCCAGCTCCAACCGCTCCAAGTCCGGCGCCACCGACCAGCCCGGCTCCAACCAGGAAGAACACGATGATCGCGGCCACGATGCCGATGACCAGTCCCGGAACCAGCAGAATCCAGTTGCCGGAGAGCAGCTCCCACGAGCGCCCGAACGTATTGCCCAAGCCTTCAGGAGATTGCATAAAACCTCACTCTTTCAGTTCAGCAGGCTCCCCAATGGAAAGAGCCGCGCCTCAAGAGAGTTACGTTTCACAGCAAGAGAGCGCCCACCTCGGCAATGGTCCGAACCGAGGTGGCGGGGGCGGCCGCACCCGGGGGCAGCGGTTCGTCGCGGACGTTCACCCAAATCGTGAAGAGGCCGGCCTCGATCGCCCCCGCGATGTCGCGCTCGTAGCGGTCCCCGACCATCGCCGTCGCTCCCGTCCGGCTTCCCAGCCGCTCGCAGGCATGGACAAAGAGGCGCGGGTCCGGTTTCACCATCCCGGTTTCGTCGGCCAAAAAAATGGCGTCGAAACGGTCGCTCAACTCCAGCAGCGCGATCTTCTCGGTGTGCGTCTCCGAAACACCGTTGGTCACCAGTCCTAATTTCTTGCCGGCCGCGCGCAGCCGCGTCAGCAGATCGAGCACTCCCGGAAAGAGCGCGAAATACTTCTTGCGGTAAAGATTGTAGCTGACCGCGCTGCGTTCGGCCAAAAGCGGATCGTCCAAGCCGACCGACGTCAAGGCGCTTCCCCACAAACGCGAACGCAGCGACGAGAGTTTGGTGAGCAGCAGCTGCTGCACTTGATCCGCGGTCAGCCGCTTCCAGAATCCCTCGGCTTCTTCAATGTAGGCGTTCTTGAGCGCCAGCGCGTCCACGCCGTGCTCGGCGGCGACTTCACGCGCGACTTCGTCCGCGGCGGTTCTGAAGGCAAGTGTATCGTCGTGCAGCGTATCGTCGAGATCGAAGAGGACGGCATCCAAGTTACGCATGTCCGAACCGCACGCGGAACGATCGTATCTCGAAAGCTTTCATCTCAAAGACCAGCGTTTCGGTTTCAATGGCAACGGCTGTTTCGATCGGGCGTTCGAGCGCGTCGACCGCTTGCACGGAGTTCGCGCGCGCTCCGCACCGCAGACGTACCGTCCGCGCCTCGCCGTCACATTCGCGGATCCGAACGATCGCGCCGTCGCGATCCTCGGCCGGTTTGCACGCAACCACCAATACGCTTTCGTCTTCGGTGGTGAAGAGCCGCACGCGCCGTTCGTGCGCGAAGCGCAGCCAGGCGCGTTCCAGCGCACCCGCGCTCGCCGAACCCAAAGGCGCGTACGCATAACTCAAGCGGTGCGAACCCTCATCGGCGTCCGGATCCGGCCAGACGGTTCCGCGCAAGAGCGAGTGTCCGAGCGCGATCTCCGCTCCATTCGAAAGCGCGCTCCAGCCGTACGTGTCCAGCGAAAAAACCGCGGCGCCTTCGCCGCGCGCGTCGCGCACCGCCGCGAAGCGCTGGCCGGGAACTTCGAATTTCGCGCGTTCGGCGGGCGTTTCGCGCAGCGCGCTGCGTACGATCGTCCCGTGCGGCGAACCATACGTAACCTCGCGCGTTTCGACGGCGAATCGGTTTTCGACGCGCAGCAGCGTGCGCCGCGCGTGCCAGTCGATGTCGAGCTCGAGGCGCAAGAACGGTTCGCCCTCGCGCAGCTCGACGCGCATCTCGCCCGGCGATCCGTCGAAATCATAGTGGAGTTCGAGCGCACCGTCCGCGATGCGCGCCTCGCTTGCCGGAATGCGCCGCAACGTCTGCTGATAACCGTCGTCGATGTTCCAGGCCTCCCACTGCCGCGGACGGTCCCGGTAGAGCGCAAGCGCGTTGGCTTCAATCGCAACGTTGCGGCTGCCGGCAGCGGCGAGTTCGGCGATCACGCCGTCCCTGCGAACGCGCGCGTGAAGCAAGCCGTTGTCGAAGACGAACGCTCCGTCATCTTCACGCGGCGCACATTGCTTGCCGCCATTCCGCGTGCCCGTGCGCGGCAGCATGGACTCCGCCGATGCGATCGCGCTCGCCGTCAGCTCTTGCGCCTGCGCGTACTCGCTTTCGGCATCACGATAGACATCCGCGATCGCCGTGCCCGGCAAAACGTCGTGGAACTGATTGCGCAGCAGGATCTCCCATGCCGCCTGGAGTCGCTGCGCAAACTGCGCGGTCGCAGCCGCCGGCGCGCGGACCGCTTCGCACCAGGCGACGAGTTCTTCGGCTTCGAGCAGCGCGCGTTCGAGCAGCGCGTTTTGAAACTTCACGTCGTGATGCGTCGTATACGTGCCGCGGTGGTATTCCAAATAGAGCTCACCGCAATAGACCGGAAGCGGGTCGCTGCGTTCGCGAAGCGATTCGAACCATTCGCGCGGACGGATCCAGCGCCCCATCGCGCGCGCTTGCGCGAGCATCTTCGGTGTGACGCCCCCGCCGCCATCGCCATAGCCCAGCACCAGCGGTTCGCGGCGCTCGCGCGCCGTGCTGATTCGCCACGGATACGGGCCGCCATCGTAGGATTGGATCAGCGCGCCGGTTACGCTGCTGCCGTCGGGACCTTCCCACACGAACTGCGGATAAGGGAAACGCGTCGTGTCGTTCCACTGCAGCTTCGTCGTCGCGAAATACGCAATGCCGGCGTGCGCGAGCAGCTGCGGCAGCGTGTTCGCAAAACCGAACGAATCCGGCAGCCACGCGATCGACGGCGTTACATCAAAATGCTGCGTGCAGTATGCGTGCGCGAACAGCATTTGGCGCAGCAGCGATTCGCCCGAAGGAATATTGCAATCGCTTTCGACCCACATCGCTGCAACGTCCGGATCGAAGCGGCCCGCACGCACTTCTTCGCGGACGCGCTCGAAAAGCGTCGGATCGCTTTCCTCGACAAACCGGTACAGCTGCGGCTGGCTCTGCGCGAAACGGAAATCGGGATCGCGTTCGAAAAGATCGCACGCAATTGCAAACGTCCGTTCGGCTTTGCGCCGCGTTTGCTCGTACGTCCATAACCACGCCACGTCCAGATGTGAGTGGCCGATGAGTGGGATTTCGCTCGCCAAGGTCCCCTCGACTCGCGCGTCTTCGACGCGCTGCTCGGGGTGGTTCGACAAGCTCACCATGACATTCGAAGGGCTCACGATGACATTCGAGGGGCTCACCATGACACTATTCGCCCCCGGTGTCACGGTGACAAACCGTTGCGGGCGTTGGTGCGACAGCGCGTTAAGCAGCCACCACATGACTCCAGACCCCGAGGGTAGGCCGTTGGTCGGCAGCGCTTGCAGTTCGACTTCCAGTTCGAGTTCGCGCGGCGCGTCGCAAGCCGGCACGTAGACGTCGTGATGCTCGCGATCGTAAGCTCCCGCTGCAATTCCGGCGACGCGCAGCAGCGCGCCCGTTCGCGAGCGGTAAGAAACCAGCGCGGGCTCCGCCGAAGGCGGAAGCACCGCGTGCAGCAGCGCGATCTCTTGGCTGCGCGAGGTCTCCGCGAGCGGCAGTTTCACAGCGCCACTCTTTCGGGGGCAAAAAAAAACCCCCGCGTACGCGGGGGTTCAGGAGATCGCGGCTACTTCGGCAAGCACTGCGTCCTGAGCTTGGCACGCTGGGCCACCGTCAGTTTCACGCCGGGTTTCATCAGCGATTTGCACCACGGCGGGAGCGGCGTCATCGCCGGCGGACGCATGTCCGGATCGGGCGTAGCAACCCGGTTGAACTTCTCGAGCCAGTTGCCGTTGGGGTTGTTGTTCAGCATGTCCGTCCCGGGCGAAGGCGCCGTAGGAACCGGATTGCCGGCGGGCGTGACCGCGGGGTTCGGCATCGGTGTCGGCATTGGACTTGGAACTGCCGTCGCTGCCGGAGTCGGCATCGGCGTCGCTTGCGGAGAGGCGGCTGCCTGCGTCGAGACGCCGCTCAACAGCGCCAAGCTGATCGCGCCGGCCGCGACTGCCGCGGTGAGGGCGCTGGGGATTCCCTTCATCATTGATCCTCCCAAAAAGTGTCGGTACCGGTACCGTTTGCCCGCTTTGCTTCCTTACCAACCGAGCGTCGGAGCTAGCCCATGGAATGGCGCGCGCGCCTAAGTCTGTCATCCTGAGCGAAGCATTTCGCCTTCGGCGAAATGCGGAGTCGAAGGACCTCGAGTAGGGCCCTTAGGGCCCGAGTCGAGAGGAATGTCCCTCGTCTTGCGCGCCGAGGGCGCGCCGCTCGGGGTGGTTCGACAAGCTCACCATGACATCGCGTGGCTCGCCATGACACCGTTGGAGCGTTACGCCCGCGAGCTAGCTGCCGACGAGTTCCTTGAACGCGTGCGCGAAAATCTTGGGAGCTTTTCCTTGGAAGAGCAGCGACTCGTTGCCGCCGATCTGGCGGCGCAACTCGATTAGCTCGTCGCGCAGCGCCGCGGCTTTTTCGAATTCGAGATTGGCGGCGTATTCGTGCATCTTCTTTTCGAGATCGGCGGCCATGCGGACGGCGACGTCGCGCGGCAGTTTTTCGCGGCGCAGCTCGAGCTGCGTCTCTTCAGTCGCGCCGGCCATCGAAAGAATGTCGCGGATCTCTTTGCGAATGCTTTTCGGCTCGATGTTGTGCTCCAAGTTGTGGGCGACTTGACGTTCGCGGCGGCGGCGCGTTTCGCCGATTGCGCGTTCCATCGATTGCGTGACGACGTCGGCGTACATGATCACCTTGCCCTCGACGTGTCGTGCCGCGCGGCCGATCGTTTGAATCAGCGACGTTCCGCTGCGCAAATAGCCTTCTTTGTCGGCGTCCAGAATGCCGACGAGCGATACCTCGGGCAAGTCCAGACCTTCACGCAGGAGATTGATGCCGACGAGCACGTCGAAAACGCCCATCCGCAGATCGCGCAGAATGGCGACCCGTTCGAGCGTATCCACTTCGCTGTGCAGATAACGCACCTTGAAGCCCATCTCCAGCAAGAAGTCCGTTAAGTCTTCCGCCATTTTTTTCGTGAGTGTGGTGACCAGCACGCGCTCTTTGCGCTCGACCCGCAGGCGGATCTCTTCCATGAGGTCGTCCACCTGGTTGCGCGTCGGCCGGATCTCCACTTCCGGATCGACCAGCCCCGTCGGCCGGATAATCATCTCGACAACTTGCGAGCTGCGGCCCATCTCGTACGTTCCCGGCGTCGCCGAAACGTAGACGACCTGATTGATGTGGGCGTCGAACTCGTCATAGGTGAGCGGACGGTTGTCGAGCGCGCTCGGCAAGCGGAAGCCGTGCTCTACGAGCGACTCTTTGCGCGAGCGATCGCCGGCGAACATGCCGTGCACCTGCGGCAGCGTCACGTGCGATTCGTCTACGAAGAGCAGCCAGTCTTTCGGAAAGAAATCGAGCAAGCACGTCGGCGTCGATCCTGGTTCGCGGCCGGAGAGCGGGCGCGAATAGTTCTCGATGCCGTTGCAGTAGCCGACTTCGCGTAGCATGTCGAGGTCGTAGCGCGTACGCATTTCCAACCGCTGCGCTTCGAGCAGCTTCCCGTTCTCTTTGAAGAACTGCAGCCGCTCTGTAAGCTCTTGTTCGATTGAAACGATCGCGCGCCGCAACTTTTCGTCGGGCGTGATAAAGTGCTTGGCCGGGAATATCGTGATCGCGTCCTTGCTCTCGACATATTCACCGGTCAGGATGTTGACGACGTTGATCGCTTCGATGCGATCGCCGAAGAACTCGATGCGGTGCACCAGTTCCTCGTCGACGCCGATGAACTCGAGCGTGTCGCCGCGGACCCGGAAGGTGCCGCGCACGAGATTGAGATCGTTGCGCCGGTACTGCATGTCGATCAGTTTGCGCAGCAGCACATCGCGGTCGATGTCGGTGCCGACGCTCAGATTCTGCGAGAGTTCCATATAATCGGCGGGCGAGCCTAGACCGTAAATGCACGAGACCGATGCGACGATGAGCGTGTCGGGCCGCGTCAGCAGCGACTGCGTGGCCGAATGTCGCAAGCGTTCGATCTCGTCGTTGATCGAGCTGTCCTTTTCGATGTAGGTGTCGGTGTGCGCGATGTACGCCTCGGGCTGATAGTAGTCGAAATACGAGACGAAAAACTCGACCGCGTTCTCCGGAAAGAATTCGCGAAATTCGGCGCAGAGCTGGGCCGCCAGCGTCTTGTTGTGGCAGAGCACGAGCGCCGGCTTCTGCGCGATCTCGATCGTGCGCGCCATCGCCATCGTCTTGCCGCTGCCCGTCACGCCCAGCAGCGTCTGCGCGCGATCGCCCGCGAGGACGCGCTCGCCCAATGCCTGGGTCGCTGCCGGCTGATCGCCCGCGAGGCTGAAGGGCGCCACGAGTTTGAAACGGTTGGCCACGCCGCTCTGGACCGACACAGGGCCCGCCAGGGTTGCGAACGCGCCCGCGGGAACCTCGGAGCGTGAGCCACAGCCCGCTTCTCTTTAGCGGAAATTCCAATCAAAAACTCGCCGAGGACATTGCCCGGCGGTTAAAGCTGCATGTCGGCAAAGCAACCGTTTCCAAATTCAAGAACGAGGAAACGCGCGTGCAGATCGGCGAGAACGTGCGCGGCTCCGAAGTTTTCGTGATCCAGTCGATCTGCAAATCTCCTAGCGGCGGCGTCAACGATTCGCTGATGGAACTGCTGCTGATGATCGACGCGCTCAAGCGAGCGTCGGCCGCGCGCATCACCGCGGTCGTGCCGTACTACGGTTACGCTAAGCAAGACAAGAAATCGAGCGGCCGCGAACCGATCTCAGCCAAAGTCGTCGCGAACATGCTCAAAACCGCCGGCGCCAAGCGTATGGTGACGATGGACCTGCACGCGGCGCAGATTCAGGGCTTCTTCGACGGCCCGGTCGACAACCTGATGGCGATGCCGACGCTGTGCAACTATTTAAAGAAGGAAGATCTCTCGGAGGGCCGGGTCGTGATCGTCTCGCCCGACGCGGGCGGGGTGCACCGCGCCGAACTCTTCGCCAAGCGCCTGGGGAGTTCGCTCGCGATCGTTTTTAAGCGGCGTCCCGAGCCCGACGTTTCCGAAGTCACGGACATCGTGGGCGACGTTTCGGGCAAGGTTGCCGTTGTCGTGGACGACATGATCTCGACCGGCGGAACGCTGGCCAAAGCGGCCGAGGCGATCTTATCGCGCGGCGCGACGAAAGTGTATACGGTCGCAACCCACGGAATTTTCGCAGGCGACGCGATCGGCGTGCTGGAAGGTTCACCCATCGAAAGAGTGATCGTGACCGACACGATCCCGTTTTCCGACGCGCTGGAGCACCCGAAATTCGCGCAGCTTTCGATCGCGCAAACCTTCGCCGACGCGATTAATAGAATAACCACCAACCGTTCCGTCTCGGAACTTTTTACCGAAGACGGTGAAAAAAAAATGAATGAACTTCGTCCGCCGGAGCCTGTAGCAATCACATAATGGCACAACAATTGAATCTCACTATCGAACACCGCGAAGGCGTCGGCAGCACGAAAGCGCGCGCGCTCCGCAAGGACGGGAAAATTCCCGGCGTGCTGTACGGGCACGGGTCCGAAGCTCAAGCAATCGCCCTTGCGCGCCGGGGGCTTGACGACATTTTGCATCGAGGCGCCCGCACGTCGCTGATCACGCTGACGATGGACGGCAAGCGCGTGGATACCGCGCTGCTGCGCGAAGTTCAAGTCGATCCTGTATCGCGCCGTATCGTGCACGTCGATCTGCAGCGCGTCTCCGCCGACGAAACCGTCCAAGCCAGACTTCCCGTCGTCACCGTGGGAACGCCCGAAGGCGTACGGAGCTTCGGCGGCGTTATGGACGTCGTGCTCCACGAGCTCGAGGTCGAGGGCCCGGCTAACAAGCTTCCCGACCGTATCGAGATCGACGTCAACGAACTGGGCATTCATCAGCACGTGACCGCGGGCGAGATCGCATTGCCCGAAGGTTTCAAGATGATTACGCCCGCTGAAAACACCGTGGTGGCCGTCGAACCGTCGAAGACCGAGAAATTGCTCGAGGAAGCGGCCGTCAGCGCCGTCACCGAACAAGCCGAACCCGAGATCGTCGGCAAGCCCGTCGAAGAACCGCCGGCCGAAGGAGTCCCGGAGTAAAACTCGTCGCCGGACTGGGCAATCCCGGCAAAGAGTACGCGCAAACCCGGCACAACGTCGGCTTCATGGTCGTCGACGAATTCGCGCGGCGTCTCGGCATCGACCGGTGGAAAGTCAAAGACGGCGCGCGGCAAGCCTACGACTCTACGCGCGGCTTGGTGCTCGTCGAGCCGCAGACGTTCATGAACAACAGCGGCGTTCCGATCAGGCTGATCGCATCGTGGTACAAGGTGCAGCCTGAAGAATTGCTCGTGGTGTATGACGACATGGACATCCCGTTCGGAAAATTACGGCTGCGCGCGTTCGGCGGACACGGCGGGCACAACGGAATGCGCTCGATAATCGCGACGATGGGCGAACAATTCGTACGGCTGCGCATCGGAGTCGGCCGTCCCGATTACGACAGCATCGATCACGTGCTCGCGCCGTTCACGCCGGAAGAGCGCGCCGCGCTGCCGGGCATCGTGTCGGCGGCAACCGACGGCGTCGCTTGCTGGTTCGAACGCGGCATCGAAGCTGCGATGCAGTTCGCGAACACCTGGGAGCTGCCCGAAACGCCGGACTAGCGGCAGACCGAAGGTAACCCCTGGAGATTCGGAATGCGCTGTCCCGCCGGCGGCCGAGTCGCAAAGTACCAGTAGCTGAACAAGGTCGGGCAAACGGATTGCAGTGACTGGTCGGCGCCGCGCACCGCGCCGCGAATCGCGCTGACACGATCTCCGGTCACTGCCAAGGCGTATTGGTCCGAGGCCATGTCGAGGTTGCGTTCGTAGCCGTTAAAAAACGGCAAGGCAACGAGATAGACGCAGCCGAGCAGCGCGCCGACGAGCGCGAGGCGTGAAACGGGATCATCGTCGCGCCTGAATCCGATGCGATCGGCAAGGAAGATTGCGAGCGCGGAGCCGAGCACCAGCATAGCTCCAAGGATCAACGCCAAGTGCAGCGCGCTATTGGCGGCGATCCATCCGAACGAGCGTGCGACCGTGAAGCGCAACTCCGGTTCGCTCGCGCCGGCGAGCGCCGTGTCGGAGATCACGACGCGCTGCGAACTTCCCCAGCCCAGGACGTACGAAGATCCCGAGTGGGTTCGGCGCGAAACGATCTCTTCGACGACCGGCACGGACGTGTTTCCCGCACGAGCTCGCAGCGCCGGAAGATCGCGCTGCAGCGCGCCGGCCGGCAAGTCGCGGTAGCTCGAGAATATCGGAGCCAGTGCAAACGGTTGAATGAACGTGAGCAGAAGCGTCAGCCCGATAATGCCTGCCGTCGTGTACGCGTACCACTGATGCGTGCGGTCGACCAAGCCCAGGACGACGGCCGCCAGCAGCCCCGCCGCGATCATGGCAACGATCGTCGCAACGACCCAGCCTCCGAACCAATAGCGCGTCAGCACGTCGCTGAGTCCCATGATCCACGACATGCGGTACTGGAAAAACATCGGAATGAAAGCCGCGCCGCGATCGATCAATGCGAGCAGCGCGCCGAAACAAAACCGCACCCAGAATTCGGATCCGATGCGCGCGCGCAAACGATCGCGCAGTCGCGCGGATCGCCCCGAGCTCCAAAACCAGGCCAGCACGGCGATCTGCACGGCGATTGTCAGGAGCCAGACCGGAATCGTGAACTGCTCGAAATGCTGCGCGGCCGCTGCCCGCGCCGGATCGACCAGCGCAAACGGCGACTGCGTCAGCAGCGCGTGCGCGGGGATCGCGTTGACGACGTGGTCGAGTGCGTTGGGCCGCCCGGTCACGTGTGCGCGGGAGTCCGCTCCCAGCCCAGAGCTTCAGCGACGACCGGCAGCTGATCGACGAATATCCGCCGGCATTCCTCGGCGATCTCGCGGTGCTCCAATTGCGTGGACGGATCGGTGCGCAGCTTGATGTAGTGAATCCAGTCGCGCACGGTGCCTTTCATATAAATGGTCGTTGCCGAAGCAAGCGGCAGCAAGAAACGCGCCGACTCCTTGGCGATGCCTTTGGCGAGCGCTTCTTCGTATAAGCGGTACGCTTGTTCGAAATGTTCGTCTTGCGCGCGCTCGAACCAGGCGAGCGTCTCGGGCGGAAGATCGTCGTACGACGATTGGCGGTTTTTCGGATCCTGACGCCGCGGAGTCACGCGCTCGATCTTTTGCAGCTCGGCATAGCGAAGACTGAACTCCTGAAAATGCATCGAGCGGTGGCGGATGATCTGCGCGCTGATGCTGCGCGTCGTTTGAATCTCGATGCACAGGTCAGCCATCTCGAAGACCGACCAGTGTCCGTTCTTGATGCAGTACCGCAGCAGTCCGGCAACGTCGGGATTGTCCTGGTTGGCGGGGTTGCTCACGCGCGCGCAATAGCCCATCAAACGCTCGGCGTCGGGCGTGATCCAAACGAGTCTGCACCGCATACCTTCCAGGATTCGCGCTGACCGGGCTCTTTGCTTTTCAGCGATGCACGGTGAAGCTGCCGCGCCCGTCCGGATACGCAACGCGGTCCCTTCCTGAGCGTTTGCTGTGATACATGGTCGCATCGGCAGCTTCGAAGAGTTCGCTTGCCGACGCAGCGTCGTATGGAAATGCAGCCACGCCTACGCTAGCCGTCACCGGCAGCCCAACGCCGAAATCGCACGCGCGCACCGCATCGCAAAAGGTCTGCGCGCGCGCGATCGCTCCGCTCTTGTGCTCGCCGCGCAAGACCGCGCAAAACTCGTCGCCGCCGTTGCGCGCCGCCAAATCGGTCGACGGACGCAGATGTTCGCGCAAGATACTTCCTAAACGCTGCAGCACTCTGTCGCCGGCCGCGTGCCCGCACGCATCGTTGACGCCCTTAAATCCGTCGGTGTCGACGAACCATAAAGCGAGCGTCACGCTGCATCCGATCGCGGCGATGCGCAGCTCTTCTTGGAGGGTGTCGCGAAACGCCCGTGCGGTGTAGAGTCCGGTGAGCGCGTCGTACGTCGCGCTCGCGCGATCGGCTTCGCGATCGCGGGCCAGCGCGTAAGGCACGGCGGCGTGCACGGCGGCTCTGATGAGCGCGTCACGCGCGGAGATCGGCCGCCCCGCGGACGCAGCGTAGGTCACGGCGCACAGTGCGTCATCGGCATACATCGGAACGGCGAGGGCCGCGCGATCGGTCGGAATGACGGGGCGGCAGCCGGGCGCGAGCACAACGGGGCTGCTCGCCATGGCCGCTCGTGCCGGCAGCGAGTCTCCGTCGCGCCGCAAGCGCAGCTCGGCAAAGTATTCGGCACGGCCGCCGGCCGCGAAAACGCAAGCCAAATCTTCGGCATCCGGCCGGAAGACGAGGACGGCATCGATTGCCGGATCCAAAACCGCGAGCGCGGCTCCGAGCGTTTCCAGCACCGAGCCGGCCGAATGGCGCGAGGCGGCGGTCAGCGTGCAGACCGCCTCGAGCAGTGCACGCTCCGCACCAACGGCTTCGAGGCAGCGCGCGTGCAGTGACGGCACCTTCATATGATGGGCAAGTGCCCACGTCGAAGCGCATGCTGTGCAAACGCCGCGGTTGATGCGCGCCCGCGTGAACGAACGGTTGACGCGCGCCGCCCGCTTTCCGGTGACGCTGCTCGCTGCGCCCGCCGGCTTCGGCAAGAGCGTGGCGCTGCGCGATTTCATCGAAAGCTCGCGGCTGGACGCCGTCGTTCTCGAGCTGCGCCGCGAAGATGCGACGCTGCTGGACTTTGTGCGCCGTTTGAGCGAAGCGCTCGCGCCCGCCGCTCCCACGGCAGCGGCGTCCTTCCCGGCGCTCGCGCAGCGCGTCATGGCGGCGTCGCAGCCCGTACGCCTCGGCAGTCTCGACCTCGCCGTGATGAACAGCCAAATCGGCAAATAAGATCCCCAACAGGGGCTGCAAGAAAGGGCGCCGCGTGGAGAGCACGGCGCCCTTCTCTTGGCGTGAGCTACTTACGGGGCAACGGTTTTGCCGGATTGCCCGCAACGCGCTGACCTGCCGGAACGTCTTTGGTAACCACCGAACCGGCGCCGGTCAGCGCTCCGTCGCCGATCGTGATCGGCGCGATCAGCGACGTGTTCGATCCGATCATGACGTCCCGGCCGATGACGGTCTTGTTCTTGCGCTTGCCGTCGTAGTTGCACGTAATCGTGCCGGCGCCGATGTTGGTCTCTTCGCCGATATCGGCGTCGCCCAAATAGGTCAGATGGCTGGCTTTTACGCCGCGCGCAAGTTTCGAGTTCTTGACCTCGACAAAATTTCCGATGCGCACGTCTTGCGCAAGGCGCGAATCGTCGCGAATGCGTGCATACGGCCCGATGCTGGTGCGGTCGCCGGCGCTCGAGTCGAAAAACGAGCTTTCGCGCACGGTGACTTCATCGCCGAGGCGCGCGTTCGAAAGACGCGAGTTCGGACCGATCGCGCAACGCTCGCCGATCTCGGACAAACGGGCGATCGACGTGTTCGGATAGATCACGGTATCGCGGCCGATCTTCAGCTCCGGTTCCAGCGACGTGCTCTGCGGATCTACGATCGTGGCGCCCTCGAGCATATGCTTCGCGCAAAGCCGGCGGTTCAGTTCTTGCCGGGCGAGTGCAAGCTCGATCCGGTCGTTGACCCCAATCACCCCAACGGTGTCGGACGTCACCACGGGTATGACGCGTTTTCCCGAGCGAACCAGATCCGCAACGGTGTCGGTCAGGTAGAATTCTTTTTGCGCGTTGTCGTTACGCAGATGTCCCACCGCTTCGCGCAGCGCCGTTTCGTCAAACGCATAGATGCCGGCGTTGACTTCGTCGATCTCTAATTCGGCCGCGGTAGCGTCGCGCGCTTCAACGATTCGCTCGACGCCGTCATCGCGGCGAACGATCCGGCCGAAGTTTGAGGGCAGGGGCACGCGCGCCGTAACGAGCGCCAGCGCCCGGCCGTCCGATGCGGACAGCACCGCGCTAAAGATCGCCGCGTCCACCAAGGGCATGTCGCCGCAAGCCACCAGCACGCGGCCCGTTTCGTCGGGCTTCATCGCATCGAGCGCAGTGCGCACGGCGTGACCGGTGCCGAGTTGTTCTTCCTGCAGCACGCCTGCGACGCCGAATTCGCCGATGCGCCCCTGAAGCTCGGCGTTCGTCACGACGATCATCTCCGTAATACCGGCCGCGCGCAGCGCTTGCAGTACGTACCAGAGCATCGGCCGGCCGCACACCTCGTGCAACACCTTCGCCGTACCGCTCTTCATCCGCGTGCCCTTGCCCGCGGCCAGCACGATCGCGCGAACGTTCATTTCGCCCACTCTTTGAGTTCGGCGGACGAGACGCCCCCCAGAACTTCGAGCGCGACGCGCAGCCGTTCCCGCACGATGTCGCGGCCGAGAATATCGATCGAATCGTAGAGCGGCACCGAGGTCGGGCTTCCCGTGATCGCGACGTAGAACGGGCGCGTCACCTCTCGCAGCTTCGCATCCAGCCGCGCCGCAACGTCCTTCAACACGGCTTCGATACCGGCGGTCTGCCAGCTCGCCAGCGCGTCAAAACCCCAGGTCGCCAACTGCAGCGCTTTGCGCAGCGAAACGTCGTCCAACTTGCCGGCGCGCAACTCTTCCGCGTTCACGGCGACGCGGCCGGCGAAAAAAAACGCGAGCAGCGGGCCGAGATCGCTCAAGCGTTCGATGCGCGGCTGCGCAAGCTCCGCGATCCGGCGCAGCTTCGCCTGGTCGAATCCCCACGCTTGCGCTTTGGCCATAAACGCGTCGAGATCGTTCCGTTCACGGATGTACCGCCCGTTCAGCCAGTCGAGCTTCGAAACGTCGAAGACCGGACCGCCGAGCGAAATGTGTTCGACCGCAAAGCGATCGGTCATCATCGCTAGATCCATGATCTCTTCGCCCTCGGGCGGCATCACGCAGAGCAAACCCAAGAAGTTCAGCAGCGCGTCGGGCAGATGACCCATCGCCTTGTAAAAGAGGATGCTCGTCGGATTCTTGCGCTTGCTGAGTTTGCTCTTATCGGGATTGCGCAAGAGCGGCAGATGCAGCAGCTGCGGCGGCTCCCATCCGAAATACTTGTACAGCAGCAGATGCTTGGGCGCCGACGAGAGCCACTCTTCGCCGCGAATGACGTGCGTGATCTCCATCAGATGATCGTCGACGACGTTGGCCAGATGGTACGTCGGCATGCCGTCTGATTTCATCAGCACTTGCATGTCCACGCTGCCCCAATCGATCTCAATCGCCCCGCGCCGCAGATCGTTCACGACACATACGCCCTCGGCCGGCACGCTTAAGCGCACGACGTAGGGAATACCGGCAGCCTCTTTTTTCGCAATCTCCTCGGCGCTTAATCCGGTGCAGAGCCCGTCGTAACGAGACGGCAGTTTCGACGCGCGCTGCACGGCGCGCATCTCTTCCAGCCGCTCCGGCGTGCAGAAACACTTGAATGCGTTGCCGTCGGCCAGCAGCTTTGCAACGTGCTCGCGATATATTTCCGATCGCTCGCTCTGACGATACGGTCCGTGCGGACCGCCGACGTCCGGTCCTTCGTCCCAGCTCAAGCCCAGCCAGTGCAGCGAATCCAGAATTGCCCGCTCCGACTCGCGAGTGCTGCGCGCGCGGTCCGTGTCCTCGATGCGCAGCACGAACTTGCCGCCGTTTTTTTTGGCGAAGCAATAGTTGATCAGCGCGACATATGCAGTGCCGACGTGCGGGTCGCCGGTCGGCGACGGCGCGATACGCGTCCTAACGGTCAATCTTACTCAGCCGACGAGTTCGCGGCGGTCGCCGCATTCACGCTGAACGAAACTGATGATATCGGCAAGCGGCGCGCCAGGCGTAAATATTTCGCGCACGCCGATCCGCTTGAGTTCTTCCGCATCTTCAGGCGGAATGGTGCCGCCGCCGAAAAAGACGATGTCTTGCGCGTTTTGCGCTTTGAGCTGTTCGACGATCAGCGGAAAGAGCGTCATGTGTGCGCCGCTGAGGATCGAAAGGCCGATGCCGTCGGCGTCTTCCTGAATCGCGGTCTGCACGATTTGTTCGGGCGCTTGAAAGAGGCCGGTGTAAATGACTTCCATGCCGGCGTCGCGCAATGCGCGCGCGATCACTTTCGCGCCGCGATCGTGTCCGTCGAGCCCGGCCTTTGCGACGACGATGCGCAGCGGTCTAGCCATTCGGTGGATTTTCCTCGCGCTCGAGTTCGAGGCTGAGGCGCAGCGCTTCCTCGAGCTTCGCCATCACTTGTTTCAGGGTTTCAGCTTCGGCGTCGCGCTGTTCTTGCGTAAGTGCGGCCATCAGAATGCAACTTTCTCGGTGTAGCGCCCGTAGACGCCGGCCATCGCTTCGACGATCTCGCCTTCGGTGAGATAGGCGTTCACGCAGTCGATCAGGTGCGGCATAACGTTGTCGTGCGGATCGGCGCAGGCTATCTTCAGCCGTTCGAGTGCGGCTTGTGCGGCAGCCTGATCGCGATTGCCGCGCACTTCGGCAACCGAGCGCGCTTGCTCGCGTTCCATCTCGACGCCAATGCGCAGCAGTTCGATGTCTTGCCGCTCTTCCGGTTTTTCGAACGCGTTGACGCCGACGAGAATGCGGTCCTTCGTTTCGAGCGATCGCTGATAGCGATAGCTTGCGTCCGCGATTTCGCGCTGGAAGAATCCTGCTTCGATCGCTTCGATCACGCCGCCGTACTCTTCGATGCGTTTGAAGTAGTCTTCGGCTTGGCGCTCGAGCTCGTCCGTGAGCGCTTCGATGAAGTAAGAACCGCCCAGCGGATCCACGACGTTGGTCACGTTGGTTTCGTATGCGAGCACTTGCTGCGTGCGCAGCGCGATCTCGGCCGCCTTTTCTGAAGGCAGCGCGAGCACTTCGTCCATGGAGTTGGTGTGCAGAGATTGCGTTCCGCCCAGAACTGCTGCCATCGCTTCGTATGCGACGCGTACGATGTTGTTTTCGGGCTGCTGCGCGGTCGCGCTGCAGCCGGCCGTCTGCGTGTGGAAACGCATCTGCAGCGAACGCGGATCTTTGGCGCCGTAGCGGTCGCGCATGTGCCGCGCCCAAATGCGGCGCGCGGCCCGGAACTTGCAGATCTCTTCGAAGAAGTCGATGTGCGAGTTGAAGAAAAACGAAAGGCGCGGCGCAAACGAGTCAACCTCCATGCCGGCGGCAACGCACGCTTCGACGTACGCAAATCCGTCGGCCAGCGTGAACGCCAGCTCTTGCGCGGCGGTCGAGCCGGCTTCGCGAATATGATAGCCGCTGATCGAGATCGTGTTCCAGCGCGGCATCTCGTCGCGGCAAAAACGGATCATATCGACGATCAGCCGCATGTGCGGGCGCGGCGGAAAGATCCACTCTTTTTGCGCGATGTATTCCTTGAGAATATCCGCCTGCACGGTCCCGCCGAGTTTTGCGCGCGGAACACCTTTCTTCTCGGCGGCGGCCACATACAGTGCAAGCGCGATGCACGCCGGCCCGTTGATCGTCATCGACGTCGTGATGTCGCCCATGTCGATGCCGTCGAAGAGCGTGTCCATATCAGCGAGCGAGTCGATGGCGACGCCGCACTTGCCGACCTCGCCGCGCGCTTGCGGCGCGTCTGAGTCGAATCCCATCAGCGTCGGCATGTCGAAGGCTACCGACAATCCGTGCTGGCCGTGTGAGAGCAAGAAATGATAGCGCTCGTTGGTTTGCTTCGCATTGCCGAAGCCGGCGAACTGGCGCATCGTCCACAGGCGGTCGCGATACATGTTCGGGTGAATGCCGCGCGTGTACGGATAGAGCGAAGGCCAGCTGAGATCGCGCGCGAGATCCATCTCCACGTCTTGCGGTCCGTAGATAGTCTTTAAAGGAAGATCGGAGATGGTGCGATCGCCCGCGCCGGAGCCGGCGCCTTTGCGGTGCTTGCCCTTGGCGGAAGCGTTCTCCCAAATTTTTTCCTGTGCGCCGAAGTCGCTCTCCGGCGGGGCGCCCGGGCTATCCGGGCGTTCGATCATTTTTGCCAATGTCTCCTCGAACGGCGGGGTCTCAAGCCTTCCCCTAGGTGCCGTCGCAATCCCGGGCAGCGATCAGCGCCTGCTGAATCAGGCTCCGGCCCTGGCTTAGCAAGGCCGCATTCAGCTGGGAGAGGCGGTCGTACTTCAGGGTGCGCGCGCTGATGACGGTCGGCGGCTTGCTCGACAAGCGCGGATCGTAATCGGCCGGCAGGCTGGGCGGCGGCGTACTAAACTGCGGCGGGGGAGCGGGCGTCGCGGCATTGGGCATCGTGTCGTAACCGGGCGATCCGACGCTGCCGGCTGAGGCGGAGCCGAAAGCGCTGCTGACCGTCTGCAGCACGTCGGTGCCGTAGTTGTCGACGATCGTGCCGTAGATCTCACTGTAGCGATCGGCGGTGGCGCGCTGAAGGTCGACGATGTTTTGAACGCGCTGCCGGAGCGCATCCACTTTGGGAACTTTGCCGACCGGATAGACCGCGTACGAGTCCTCTAAAAGTTGTTCTATCTGATGGATCGCGCCGATTAAGTTCGTGCTCTCCTGATCGATCTTCGAAGCGTAGAGCTGTACGCCGTCCTGCAGTTTGGTCTTCGAATATTTCGCGAGCTGCAGGTCGTCTTGCTTGATCGCCGCGACCGATGTGCGGTACTGGCCCTGCATGCGCGCCAGCGGCAGCACGACTTTGTGCAGCGTGCTGCAAACCGGACTGACGCGCTCCTGGATGATCGTGGGCGGCGGCTCGAACACCGGATACGGCTTGGGCGACGGTGTAGCCGCGGCCACGAACGGCAGCATCAGATGCCGTCGCAATCGTGGGCCGCGACGAGCGCTTGCGCTTCGAGCGCAGGCCCTTCGCGGTGCAGCAAACTTTGCAGCTCCTCCAGACGCGTGTACTTGAACGAGCGCATCGCGAATCCGGCCGGAGAAACGCTCGCGAGCTTCGGGTCGTTGTCGGCAACCGACGCCGGAATCGCGGCCGATGCCGCCGATTCATTGGGAAGATCGGGCGGCCCGGGCAGTGGAATATCGAGCGGCGGCGGCGTCGCGGGCGCGTGCGAGTCGGGGCGCGTCCCGACCATTTGATTCAAACTCTTCTCGATGCCGGTGACGCCATCGTTGTCGACCACGGCGCCATAAGCGCTGGAGTAGATATTGGCGATCATGCGCTCGATGTCGACCACGTTCTGCACGCGGTGCCTCAACGCGTCGACTTTGCCGTTGGTTCCCTGCGGATATGCCGAATAGGACTTTAAAAGCTGTTGCTCGACTTCGTGGATATTGGTCAGCAGATTGGTCGAAAGCATGTCGTTTTGCGCAACACGCAAGAAGACGCCGTCACCCAAATACGTGTTTTGATACTTGCGGATCAAACCGCAGTTGAATGTAATCTTATCGGTCAGCGCGCGATTCTTGATGTTCATTTGCGCGAGCGGCACGACCAATTGGTGCAGCGCGGTACAGACGGGGCTGACGCGCTCGCGAATGATCGTAGGCGGAGGCGTGGCCATTACGACAGCGAGCACGAGCGATCCGAGCAGCGCGATCACGCCAATCCCTTTACCGATGCGCGCACGTGCGGCGCGCGAGCCGGCTCGTCGGAGACTTCAGATGAAATGCCGAATGCATTGAGCACCCGTTCGGCGGCTGCGTACGGATCGACTCCGGCCGCAAGTTCACTCCCTAGTTGGCGGTCGAGTTTCCGCTCCAGTTGCCCGAGGGCCAGCTGCCGGACCTGGTGCGCGAACGCTTCCCGCCGCTTCTGGTCGAGCTCGCCTGATTCGCGCAGGTAAGCAACATGCCGCTCGATGCCGGCCCACAATTCGTCGATGCCTTCACCACTCGTCGCCTGCGTCATGATCAATTCGGGGACCCAACCGCTGAAGTCGAGCATTTCCATCATCGAGCGAATCTCGTGCTTGAGCTGATTCGCCATCGGGTGGTCCTTCTTGTTGACCACGAAGATATCGGCAATCTCCAAAATGCCCGCTTTGAGCACTTGGATGCTGTCGCCGCTGCCGGGCTGCAGCGCAACGATCGTCGTTTGTGCGAGTTCGGCAATTTCGATCTCGGATTGTCCGACACCGACGGTTTCGATGATGACGACGTCCTTGCCGAATGCGTCCATCAGCAGCACCGCGTCCGCCGTGGCTCCGGCGAGGCCGCCCAAGTGGCCGCGGCTGGCCATCGACCGGATAAAAACTTCGCTATCTGTAAAGTGTTCGGTCAAGCGAATGCGATCGCCCAACAGCGCCCCGTGCGAAAAAGGAGAACTGGGATCCACCGACACGACACCGACGCTCTTGCCCAGCGAGCGCACTTTGCGAACGAGCGCGTTGCCCAGGGTGGATTTGCCGACGCCCGGCGGTCCCGTCAGACCGATCGTCAGTGCGCGCCCGGTTTGCGCGAAAAGATGGCGCACGAGCTCGGCGCCCCGTCCGGATTCCGCGCGGCTGATCGCGCGCGCCAGCGCACGTGGGGAACCTGAGCGGAATTGCCGCAACAGGGTCGAGTGATCGCTTGGATTGCCCACGCTCGAAGGATTGCCGCCGCGTTGGCGGTTGTCCTTGCCTTGTCCGGCGCGCCCGCGAACGCACAAAGCCTTCTTCTGCCGCTGACCGGCCATCGCGCAAGCGCAATCGAACCGGCCTCGCTTTTCCACACGCTCTTCACCGATTTTTTCAGCGAACGCGACGGCACGACATACGTGCAAACGGGCGATATTCCCGCAATGTGGCTGCGCGACTCTTCCGCGCAGACGATTCCGTACGTGCGCTTCGCACCGGGATATCCGATTCTTTTGGTACGGCTGCTCGGCGTGATCGAACGCAACGCGCGCAACGTAGCCGCCGATCCTTATGCGAACGCGTTCACCGCGGACTATCACATCTGGGAGAGAAAATGGGAAGCCGACTCGCTCGCATGGCCCGTGCTGCTGGCATGGGTCGTCCGGCAGCAAACCGGCACGCGTGCACTCTTCACGAGCGCTTTCCACCGCGAACTGCGCACAAGCGTCGACACGTGGCGATGCGAGCAGCTCCATGCGAGCTGCAGCCGCTATCACACCGAGCTGCAAACCGGTTCGTTTAACTCGGGAACCGGAATGATTTGGACGGCGTATCGTCCGTCGGACGACGCCGTGCGTTATCATTTTAATATACCGCAAGAGGCGATCGCGGTGATCGCGCTGCGCGTGATCGCATCGCTCGCAGTCGACGGTTACCGCGACCAGAATCTGGCTAACGAAGCCAACTCGATGGCCGCGCAGATCGAAGACGGCGTCGAATTATACGGGCGGGCGTGGCGGCCGGAGTTGGGCGGCTGGGTCTACGCATATGAAACCGACGGTGACGGAGCGCAGCTGTTTGCCGACGACGCCAACATCCCCAACCTCACGGCCCTGCCCTATATCGGCTGGTCGTCGTCTTCGGATCCGTTTTACTTGAATACGCGCGCGTTCGCACTTTCGCCGTCAAACCCGTGGTATTACCGGGGCCTGTATGCTTCCGGGTTAGGAAGCGAACATACGCCGCCGGGTTACGTGTGGCCGTTAGGCATCATCGGACGCGCGTTGACCGCGACGTCGTCGCAAGAGATTTCCGCGAGCGTGACAACGCTGGCCGAAACCGACAGCAGAGACGGCGTCATCCACGAAAGTTTTTACGGCAACGGTTATTGGGCTTTTACACGCGCCGAATTCGGCTGGGCGAATGCGCTGTATGCCGAGCTGCTTTTTCGCACGCTCGCGGGATTTTCAGCGGCACCGCTGACCAGCACCGGCACTCCGGTCATTCCATTTGAAGAGCTGAGCGGCACGCCCGCAATCGTGAACGCACCGATGGCGCGGCTCTACAACACGACCTTGATCTACGCCGCACTGGATCAGCTGTTGATCGAAGCAGACGGCCGCACCATCGTGCCGGGCGCGCCCTCGGTTATCATGACCCGAAACGCCGGCAGCGGTCCGCGTACTGAGCCAAAGCGCGCGCGAAGTCGCCCTCATTGAAATCGGGCCACATGACGGACAGCGTGAGCAGCTCCGTGTAAGCGAGTTGGAACAGCAGAAAATTAGAGACGCGAAAATCTCCGCCCGTGCGGATCAGCAGATCGGGATCAGGCTCGTGCGGAGCGTAAAAGCGGCGGCGTAATGCCGATTCGTCGACGTCGCGCGCGCGCAATCTCCCCGACTCAATCTCGCCGGCAATCGCGCGCACCGCGCGCACGATCTCGGCGCGGCCGCTGTAGTTCAGCGCGAGGTTCAGCTTCAGCCGGCGGTTGTGCGCCGTGGCGCGCACGAGCCTGGCAATCGCGGCGCGCGCCGGGCGCGGAAACTCGGCGATGTCGCCCACCACGCCGACCGCCACGCCTTGGCGCCGGAGCGACGCCAATTCGGTCCGTGCAAAGATCGCGCAGAGTTGCATGAGCGCGCGCACTTCGGACGGCTCGCGCGCCCAGTTTTCGGTCGAGAAACCATAGACGGTCAGAACGCTGACGCCCGATGCAAGGGCCGCGCGCACGGTAGACCGCAGCGCGCCGACGCCGCGGCGGTGGCCTTCAGCCGCGGGCAGTCCGCGCGCGACAGCCCAGCGGCGGTTGCCGTCCATGATGATCGCGACGTGCATCTTTACTTTGTACCACAAAGTTACTAACGCGGGCAAGCGGGACCGGCCTCCCCGGACGCTAACCATACGGCCTTCATGGACCTTGGCTACTGCAGATATGCGACCGTCTCGGACGACCGCGTCGCGTTCGTCTGCGAAGACGACGTTTGGATCGCGCCCCTGTCGGGCGGCGCCGCGGTTCGCCTCACCGCGACGCCGGGCGTCTGCAGCACGCCGCGCTTCTCGCCCGATGGTTCGCAGATCGGATTTGTCGCCACCGACGAAGGCAATGCCGAGGTGTACGTCGTGCCCGCCGCCGGCGGAAAGCCGCGGCGCCTGACGTTTCTGGGCGGAACGCTGACGGCCGTCAGTGGATGGACCGCAGACGGTTCGGAGATTCTCTTCGTTTCGAATCCCAACGCGTGGTACGAACGCGACACGCGCGGTTTCGCGGTATCGCCCGCCGGCGGTACGCCGCGTCCGCTCGGGCTGGGACACATGCGCGCGATCGCGCCGGGACCCGGAACGCGCATGGCCCTCGGACGTAATGCCGACGATCCGGCGCGCTGGAAGCGCTACCACGGCGGCACGTCCGGCGAAATTTGGATCGACGCGGCGGGCGAAGGCGAGTTCGAGCGCATCCCGCTGCCCGACGGCAATCCGGTTTGGCCGATGTGGATCGGCGACCGGATCTATTTCGCCGCCGATCACGAAGGCATCGGCAACCTGTATTCGTGCGCTCCGGACGGCAGCGACGTGCGCCGTCACACGCATCACGGCGAATATTACGCGCGTTTTCCGTCCACCGACGGTGCGCGCATCGTCTATACCGCGGGCGGAGCGCTCTTCTGCTACGACGTCAAGAGCGACGAAACGCGCGAACTCGACATCACGATGCCGTCGGCGGCGGCGCAAACGGTGCGCAAATTCTTACCGGGAACGCAAACGCTCGACGAGTTCGTCCCGTCACCCGACGGCACGAAGCTGGCGGTCATCGCCCGCGGACAGCCGTTCACCATGCCGTTTTGGGAAGAGGCGCCGGTCGGGCACGGCGCGGGCAGCAAAGTGCGCTACCGCTGTATCGCGTGGATGCACGACGGACAGCGTTTCGTCACCACGACCGACGTCAACGGCTTCGAACAGATCGCCGTCCACGAGGTCGACGGATCGAAGGAACCGCTGTTGGTCACGACCGGCGACATCGGGCGCGTCACCGAGCTCGTCTGCTCGCCCGTCAAAGACGTCGTCGCGTTCGCGAACCATCGTTACGAACTCATTGCCGTCGATCTGCGTGACGGTGTGCCGCGCGTGCTCGACAAGAGCGTCGGAAACCGCGTCACCGATCTCGCGTTTTCGCCGGACGGTCGGTATCTCGCCTACGTGTGGTCGCCGCTCGATCAGGGCGTCTCGATCATTCGCGCCGTCAAACTGAAGTCCGGCGAAGTCCACGACGTGACGCCCGAGCTGCGCGCCGATCAGAGTCCGGCTTGGGATCCCGAAGGACGTTATCTGTATTTCGTTTCGACGCGTGACTTCGACCCGGTCTACGACGCGCTGCAGTTCGACTTGAGTTTTCCGCAGGCGCAGCGTCCGTTCGTCGTCACGCTGCGCGCCGACGTGCCCAATCCGTTCACGCCCAAACCCAAGCCCGTTCACCGCGACGCCGATCACGATCGCGACGGGCAGGACAAAAAGAAGAGCGCCGGTCCGCCGCGCGTCGAGATCGATTTCGACGGAATCCAAGGGCGCATTTTGGGTTTTCCCGTGGACGAAGGCGAGTACGGCCAAATCGCGGCCGTGCGCAACCGCGTCCTCTTCACCAAATTCGAGGTGCGCGGGATCAAACCGCAGTCGCGTTCGTGGGACGAAGAGGACATCGCCGGAACGCTGCTGGCTTACGATTTTGAAACGCAGCGCAGCGCCACAGTCGCAACCGACGTCAGCGAGATCGCACTCGCGGCGGACTATCACACGCTGCTCTACCGTTCGCACGACAAGGTGCGCGCGATCGACGCGCTCGCCGAACTGCCCGACGATCACGACGACCCCAAGCCGCCGCCCGAGCCGGGACGCAAGAGCGGCTGGATCGATCTGGATCGCATCAGCGTCGAGGTCGAACCGCGCGATGAGTGGCGGCAGATGTACCTCGAAGCGTGGCGGCTGCAAACAGAACACTACTGGCTCGAAGACATGGCAGACATCGACTGGGATCGCGTGCGCGACCGGTATGAAGCCGTGCTGCACCGCGTGCGCACGCGATCCGAACTGTCCGATCTCATTTGGGAAATGCACGGCGAGCTCGGCACGTCGCACGCGTACGAATATGGCGGCGATCTTCGCGAACCGCCGCAATACCGCCGCGGATTCTTGGGCGCCGATTACGCGTACGACGACGCTGCGGGCGGCTGGCGCATCACGCAAATCTTGCGCGGCGACTCTTGGAATCCGCAAAGCGACTCGCCGCTGGCCGAGCCCGGTCTCAACGTGCGCGAAGGCGACGTGCTCGCCGCGATCGGGGGAAAGAAACTCGACCGCGCGTTCGGACCGAATCACGCGCTGGTCAATGCGGCCGGCCGCGAAGTCAGCATCGTGATCCGTTCCGGATCGCAAGAACGGCACGTCACCGCCAAAGCGCTTGCGAGCGAGCAGAGCTTGCGTTATCGCGCGTGGGTAGATGCCCAGCGCCGTTACGTGCACGCCGCGACCGGCGAGAAGATCGGCTACGTGCACATTCCCGATATGGGGCCGTGGGGATTTTCGGAATTTCACCGCGGGTATCTCTCCGAGTTCGATCGCGGCGGGCTGATCGTCGATGTCCGGTACAACCGCGGCGGCCACGTTTCACCGCTGCTGCTCGAAAAACTCGCGCGCAAGCGCGTCGGTTACGATATCGCGCGCTACAGTCAAAAGCCGTTTCCTTATCCGCCTGAATCGGTTGCCGGACCGATGGTCGCGATCACCAACCAGTTTGCGGGATCCGACGGCGACATCTTCAGCCACTGCTTCAAGATGTATAAACTCGGACCGCTGGTCGGTAAACGCACGTGGGGCGGCGTAGTCGGAATCAATCCGTACCATCGCCTGGTGGACGGCACGATCACCACGCAGCCGGAGTTTTCGTTCTGGTTCAAAGACGTGGGCTGGCGCGTCGAAAATTACGGAACCGATCCGGATTACGACGTGGACATCGCACCGCACCATTACCGCGAGGGCAAGGATCCCCAGCTCGACTTCGCGATCAGGCTCGTGACTTCGGCAGCCGAAAACTTCCGCGAAACCTACCCGGATTTAGCCACCCGGCCGTCGCTGCCGCTTCCCGCGCTGCCGTAAGCTAGATCGGCTTTATCCGCGCTGCCGGAATGAACTTCAGCCGGCTAAGCAGCGCCGTATCGTTCGTAACGTACTGGATAAAGCCGGCGACTTGCGCGCCGGGCTGGCCATTGGTGAACATGTGCTCGAAGGACCAATATTTGTAACGTCCGCTCAACACGTTTGCGTCGGCCGGCGCAATCCCGTCGATCGAGACCGCAATCTGCGAGCCGGGCTTCACGTAGGCCATTCCCACGTATGAAATCGCGCCCGGCGTCTGGGCGACCATCGCAGCGACGGTGCCGGACGAGTCTTGCGTCAAACCGCTTTCGGAAGGTTCGTGTCCGCCGAGGATATTTTGCACGAGCACCGCGCGTGTGCCCGAGCTGCGCGGCCGGTTGATGACGGTAATCGGCGCACTTCGACCGCCGGCTTGGCTCCAGTTCGTGATCGTTCCGCCGAAGATGCCGCGAATTTGTGCCGTGCTCAAATTCTTCACACCGGTCTGCGGATTGACGACGATGCCGAACGTGACGACGGCTACGCGATGATCGACCAGACTCGGCTCGCCGGCGGCGGGAATGTCGGAGTCGCCGATATCGACGGAGCGTTGCGCGACCTGCGTTATGCCGACCCGCGAGCCGCCGCCCGCAACGCTAATCTTCACGTTGGGATTCGCGTTCTGATAATCAACGGCCGCTTGTTTGACCAGCGGCAGCAGCGCGGTCGAACCTGAGATCGAGATCGAGCCCGGCGTTCCGGCCGCGCCGGTCGCGCTGCCGGACTGCGAGGAACCGCACGCCGCGAGCAACAGCATGAAAGCGGGCACGGCAAACTTCATTGTCATCGTGCGGTGATACTTGATTGTCACTGCGGGACCTCCATCGTTTGGCGGACGAATTGTAAGAGTACCGGATAGACGAGATCCGTGCGCGGGCTGGCGTTTTTCGGATCGATGATGTCGTGGTTTTCGGGCAGATCGGTAAAACGGTAGGCCTGCGTGAATTCCCGGCGGTAACGCTGCCATGCCAGTCCGACCGAATCGGCGGCACGATTATTGACGGCCGGATCGCGCTCGTTGGTGAGGATCGTCGCGCGGCCCGCCGCGAAGGGCGAGGTGCGCGAAGCATCCCAAACGTCGTCGCCGATCAGCAAACATTGGCCCAGAGCGTGCGTTGAAAACCGCGGGTATCCCGTCGGCGGTAAAATGTTTTCTTTGTTGTGCGGATCCCACCAAACGAAGGCGTTCGGAAGTCTGCGCATCGCCGCTCCGACGAGGCGGCGGAAACTGTAGGGGAATTTCAGCAGCGCGAAAACCGGGCTGACCGCAATCGCGTGCGCGACGTCGCTGCGGTGCTGCGCGAAGTACGCGCACAGCAAAGCGCTCGTCGAGATGCCGAGCACGCAGACGCGCTCGCCGAGCCCGCAGGCGATATCCACCGCTTCGGTTGCCGAGTCCAGGAGCATCTGGGCCGTCAGATTCGCCAGCCGCGTCGTCATGCGGTCGCGTTCGCCTTGTTCGGGAAGACGCGGCACGAAGACGTTCGCGCCGAGTGCGTGCACGAGCGGGGCAAACTGCACGTACTGTCCGGGATGATTCGTCAAGCCATGCAGCAGCACGACCGCAAGCGGCGTGCGTTCGCCGCAATCATAGAGTTGTGTATAAGCCACCGGTAGAATGCGCGGATCCCGGTCGAGCGCTTTGAATTTTTCGACGCGTTCTTTCGCTTCCGCGTACGATTGCGCCGGATGTGCGTTCGCGTTCAGCGGCATTTAGCAAATCTGAAGCACGTCATGGCGTGGTCGTTGACCATGCCGACGGCCTGCATGAACGAATAGCAGATCGTCGAGCCGACGAAGGTGAAGCCGCGCTTCTTTAAATCGGCACTGAGTTCGTCGGATTCGGGTGACGTCGCAGGCGGCGGCGCGTTCTTGGCGCGGCGTTTGCAGAGCGGCTTTCCACCGACAAATTTCCAGACATACCGGTCGAACGTTCCAAATTCGCGCTCGATCTGTAAGAATGCTTTGGCGTTGCGTACCGCTCCGCGAACTTTCAACCGGTTACGGACGATGCCCGGATCGCGCAAGATCCGTTCGATCTTCGATTCGCTAAACCGGGCGATGCGTGCCGGGTCGAAGCTCGCAAACGCCTTGCGGTAGTTCTCGCGCTTTGCCAGGATCGTACTCCAACTCAAACCGGCTTGCGCGCCCTCGAGCAGTAGAAATTCGAACAGCACGGCGTCGTCGTGAACCGGCACTCCCCATTCACGGTCGTGATAAGCGATCATCGCCGCACCCGTGGCCCACGAGCAGCGCTTGGCGGAATCAGCCATCGATTAAGTCTACCAGACGCGGCTGCAAACGCAGCGCGATATCGGGATAGCGCTTCGGCTCGATGACGTCGTGCGCGAACGGTAAGTCGCGGAAACGCTCGACGCGCACGTTCGCGCCATGCGCCTTCCAAAGATCGGCGAGCTTAACTGCCGCGCGGTTGCTGACGGCCGGTTCGCGCACGTTGATCGCGACGATCAGTTCTTGCGCCGCCGGCGCCCGCTCGCGCGCGGCGTCCATCAATTCGTAAGCGAGCTTCAAGCCTTGCGCGAGCGCGTGCGTGGAATAGCGCGGATATCCGTGCGCGGGCAGCTGCTTCTCGCGAAGCCACGGATCCCACCAAAGGAACCGGTTTGGGAAATGCAGCGCCACCCGCGCTGCGAATTCGCCCAAGCGCGTCGGCATCCAGATGAATCCCAAGAACGGCACGATCGCAACGGCTTTGTGAAGCGGTTCGACTTGCCCCGCGCACGCAGTAAGCAAGCCGCCCAGCGAAAACCCGGCGACGCTGACCTCTTCACCCAACCCGCGCGCGACTTCGAGCGAGTCGCGCAGACATGCTTTTAACTGTTCGGCCGTCATGCCCGCGAGCGCGCTTGACATGCGATCTTCGCGTCCGTGCTGCGGAAGACGCGGAACGAAGACGTTGTGGCCGCGCTCGTGAAGCGCGCGCGCGATGCCGATCAGCTGTGCAGGGCTCGCGCTCAACCCGTGAAACAGCAGGATCGCGCGCCGCGTCCGGCGCCCGTGATCGAAAACGAGCGAGCGTCCGAGCTCGCCGATTTCGGCGCCGTCGCGAGAACGAAACCGCGCGAGACCCTCTTGCGCGGCGGCGTATGATGCATCATTCATGAGGAAAGAGGGAACGCTCTTAAAGCGGACGGAACCGCATTCCTACAATGCAAGACGTCGATCGCAACGCTGCGGCATTCATCGAACTCGAAGAACGCTACGGCGCCCATAATTACCAGCCGCTCGATCTCGTCGTCGAGCGGGCGGAGGGCGTTTGGCTTTTCGACGGCTCCGGAAAGCGTTATCTCGATTGCGTCAGTGCGTACTCGGCGGTGAACCAAGGACATTGCCATCCGCGCATTCGCGCCGCACTCGAAGAGCAAGCCAAGAAAGTCACGCTCACTTCACGCGCGATGCGCAACGATCGCCTGGGTCCTTTTCTCAAGCGGCTGACGGAGTTCTGCGGATACGAATCGGCGCTGCCGATGAACACCGGCGTCGAAGCCGTGGAGACCGCGATAAAGCTCGCGCGGCGTTACGCGTACGAACGCAAACGCGTCGCGCCGGACAGCGCCGAAATCATCGTCTTCGAAAATAACTTTCACGGACGCACCACCGCCGCAATCAGTGCGAGCACGACCGAACAGTACCGCCACGATTTTGGCCCCTTCACGCCCGGATTCGTTCCGGTTCCGTACGGCGATTACGACGCGCTGGCTGCGGCAATCAACGAGCGTACGTGCGCGATCCTCATCGAACCGGTTCAAGGCGAAGGCGGCGTGATCGTTCCTCCGCCGGGTTTCTTGAAGCGCGCATGGGGTTTGTGCCGCGAACATCGCGTGCTCTTTATGGCCGACGAAATTCAAACCGGACTCGGCCGCACCGGCGATCTGTTCGCCTGCGATCACGACGGCATCAAACCCGATATCATGATCGCCGGAAAAGCATTGGGCGGCGGCTATTATCCCGTCTCCGCAATGCTCGCGAGCCGGGATTTGATGCAACTCTTCGGCCCGGGCGATCACGGCAGCACCTTCGGCGGAAATCCGCTCGCGTGCGCAGTCAGCTTGGCGTCGCTCGATGTTATCGAAAGCGAGAATCTGCCGGCGCGCGCGCGTTACTCCGGCGCGCGGCTGATGCGCGGACTGCGCGACCTCGCGTCACCGGCAATCGAAGAGATCCGCGGACGCGGCCTCTTGATCGGCTTGCAGCTCGCCGTGCCGGCGCGGCGCGTGGCCGAGCTGCTGCTGGAGCGCGGTGTCGTGGCAAAGGACACGCACGAGAATGTGCTGCGCATCGCTCCGCCGCTCGTGATCGAAGACGCCGAAATCGACCTGGTGCTGAAAGCGGCGGACGACGCGCTTAAGGCAGCTCTTTAAACGACTGCTTGAGCCTAAATTCGCTGGCGGGATATTTCGCGCGCAGTATCGCCCACTGGTGCAGCAGTTCGTTGCCCTCCGGATCGCGCCGGTAACGCGTCACCCCTAGATAATACTGCGCTTCGGGCGCGGCCAATGCGGTTGGAAAACGCTTGAGCGTCTCGATATAACACTCTTCGGCTTTGTCGAACTCGCGCAAACGCAAATGCGCTTGCCCGAGGCTCACAAGCGCGCGGGCTGCGAATTCGGCCGGCGGCAGATAGCCCTGCCATTCCTGAAGCTCATCGCCGTCGCCGCTCAAGATGCGAATATCCGGCGTCCAAATGTGGTGGTATCGCTTGAGAAGCGATTCGTTTTCGGGTTTGGAGTTATCGATTTGGATCGGAACGCAGCGGTTCACAATCTCGGAGACAAACGTTTGCGGATACGTCACGGTATCCAGCGCTTGGCATCCCCCTCAACCGGGGTTAAACACGTCGAAGAACACCAGCTTCGAATCGCGCTTGGCCTCTTTGAGCGCTTCGTCAAAATCCTTGCGCCAAGAAATCATGTTTACTCTCTTTCCCCCGCAGGAGCTAGGCTACGCCCTGTGAAGTTTTTGCCCTGTTAGGGGGCGTCAAGATGGTGATTTCAATCTTCTTATTGCTGCTTTCGTTCCAAGTCGCGCCTACTCCGTCGCCCGCTGTCCCTTGCAATCGAGACGCAACCGTATCGCACCAAGTACCTCCCGATTATCCGGAGTCCGCACGCGAGTCGGGCCTGGGACAAGTTACTGCCGGAATCCGCGTTTATATCACTCCGCAAGGTACGATAGCCTCGCTGCGCGTTGTCAATTCGACGGGCAATGGCGATCTCGATCAAGCCGCCATCCGAGGCGCCGCGGAGTCAACCTATTCGCCACGCATGAAAAATTGTAAGCCGACATTCGGGCTCTACCTCTTTAAGGTAACGTTCGACCCGAACCAATAGGCCGCGCGAATTCCGGGTACAGGAGATCTATGGAACAAGGCTCCCTCCCGACGCTGCCCGCCTACCCGATTAAGGAACGCTTGGAGATCGACGGCGTCAACGTGCTGCTGCTCAACGTTCCGCCCGACCAGGCCTATCCGCAGAACCTTTTCGGCGTGAGTGAAAAAGGCGACGTGCTCTGGCAGGTCGAGCCGCGGCCTTCGAGCGCACCCAACCCGCGGTATACGTCGATCCGCGACGAGGTCGGCGTGATCGTCGCGCGCACCGAAGACAAACTGCAACGCAAAGTCGACCCAAAGACAGGTAAAGTGCTAGCCGAGGAGCAGGCCGCCGACTAGCGATTGTCCTATCGTCGGTTTATGCCGGCCTTTCGACGCCTGCCACTTTTGCTGTTAGCGGCGGTCGCTTGCTTCGCCGCCGCGTGCGGCGGCCAGACAACGACGGTCATTCAGCAACTCATCGTTCCGGCAACGTCCATTCCTATTCCGACCGTAACATCGCAATCGAACTTTACCGTTGCGCAGACCGCAGATCTGAACGCGACAACAAATCTTCCGGTGGCCGGCGGTTACAGCGGTACGCTGCAACTCGGCGGCACAATTCAACAATACGCGCAAGTAACGCAAACGCTGCAGAACTCCGCGCCGGCGAGCATCGCACCGCTCTCGATGGCGCCCGCGACCGACGGCGCGCACGCGATGGACGTGAGCCAAGCGCAAGTGCTCTTTTATTACGGATTGCTCTTCGATGCGCGCACGCCGGCATACGTGTCTCCGCTCCCGTCGCCCACCGATCCGCCGCCGGCGCCCGTGACGCTGACGGTGCAAGTGCCGGCAACGGTCTTTTTGCAGAACGTCAACTATTACTTAGCGTTTTACGATCCGCAGCGTCCTTCGTTGGGCTGGCAGCAAAAATTTTCCGGACCGGCAACGGTGAGCGGAACGACGCTGACGTTTACGTCCGCCTACGCTTTTGACCGTTACGAACAATATTGGCTCGCGATTTACGCCGTGAGTCCACAAGCGCCGGCACCAACGCCCGCTCCCACGCTTTCGCCGGCGATCTCGCCCTCGCCGAGCCCGAATTCGCTCGTGGCGATCCAAGCGATGATGGGGCCGCAATTCGTCTGCTCGGGAACGCCGTGCGCGACCGGCGACATTGCGCCGCCCACGCAGGGTCCGGCGACGTACACCATCGCTACGAACGTCGCTGCGCCTTCAATCAGCGGAAATGCCACGCAGCTGACGGTGTTTCCGCTGACTTCGCAGCCGAGCGACGTATTATATTTCACGCCACCGCTTGCCAATGCGCCGCTGACGACCAACGCGATCTGGGACTTCTATTATTATATCGATCAGTCGATCTGGGCGCCGCCGAGTCCGCGGCCCACGTCCACGCCCGCGCCGACGACGATGATGGCGCTAGAGTTCGATTTCAACATGGGCATGCCGAACTACGCGTACAACTTTTCGTCGCAATGTTTGATCTTGGACAACGATCACGGCGGCCCGGTCTGGCAGATTTGGGGCGGCGGAACCCAAGGCTGGATCGATTCGGGACTGGCGTGCGATCCCGCAGACTTTACGCCCAACGTTTGGCACCACCTTACGTGGGTCTACCGCATCCATCCCGACACCCTGCAGACCGAGTACGACACCTTGACGATCGACGGCAACACCGTGAGCGTGCCGCCCGCCATCGCGATCCATCCGGTTCAACCGCGCGTGGAAGCCAAGACGTTTTTAGAAGTGCAGTTTCAACAAGACATGCACCAAGCGCTCGACTCCAGTGCAACGCCGCCTCCGTTCAAGGAGTGGGTCGACATTGTTACGCTGACCTATTGGTGAACGCCCGCACGCTTTTTTGCGCGGCGGTCATCCCGATCGCCGCCGGATGTCAAGGCGCCGCCAACAGCTTAACGCCGCAGCCGGCCGTTTCACCCGCAAGCGGCACCGCCGCAATTTTCGTCGCCAACGTGCGCCTCTCAAACGTGATGCGCTTCGCAGCCAACTCCAACGGCGCGCCGGCACCGGCGCTTACGGTGCAGGGCGGATTGACTCCAAACGCGATGGCGTTCGATGCGGCGGGAAATCTCTATGTGGCGGGCAGCGACAACGCCGCCAGCGTGTATGCGCCGTTCAGCTCACAACCGTTCAAGAAAATCTCCAACGCGCAGATCTGCCGGCTCGGCGGCATCGCCGTCGACGCAGCCGGCGCGCTCTACGCGTCGGATCCGATCTGCGATCAGATCGTCAAACTCGTGCCGCAATCGGGCGGAACATACTCGCTCGCGTGGTTCATCTCGGGCGTGCACACCAAACTCTCGGGGCCATCGGGAGTGGCGGTCGATCCGGGAGGTCACGTCTTTGCGCTCGACCAGCCCGATTCCGTGAACAGCGCGCCGGCCGCGGTGACCGAATACGATCCCGCGGGCGCTTCCGGTCAGAGCGATCTCACACCGATCGCAACCATAACGGGCGGAACTTTTCCCGCCGATGCACGCGGTTTCGGCGTCGACGCGGACAGCGACGTTTTTATCGCGAGCGCGGCGCAGATTCAAGAGTATGTCACCGGCAGCGGAGGTTATCATCTCGCGGGTTCGATCGACAGCTCCGATCTGTGCGGCATCGAATCGCTCGCAACCGGAACGGACGGAAAAAATCGTTACGTGCTGGCGGCGAACAGCTGCGGCCCTTCGAGCGCCGGCAACGGAACGCTGACGATGTTCGACGTTACCGCTCCGCTGTCGGGATCGCAGAGTCCGGCGCCGCTCCTTATCGCGGGCGCCGGAACGGCAATGGACGTCTCGACCGGTTCGGCGGCCGCGTTCGACAGCAGCGGAATCTCCGGCAGCCGCGCATTCGTCGGCAATCCGCTGCTCGACACGATCACCGGATACTGCTCGTGCAGCAGCGCCGGTCCGGCGCAATACCAACTTTCAACTGGCTATCCCGGACTCGACGGCGTGCAAGCGATTTGGTTCGCGGGGTCGCGCATGTATTCGAGCGACGGCGCGACGCCGGCCATTTCGCTCTACGATCAATTCCCACAAAGCGCACCGGCGCCGCTGATGCCCGCACCCATGTGGCGCATTCTCGGAAGCAACACGCGTTTGTGCGGGCCCGCAAGCATCGTGACGGATCGCTTTCTAAACATCTACGTCAGCAACGACTGCAGCACCAACGGCGGCGGCGCGAATTCCAACACCGTCGAACGGTTCGACGCTCCGCCGGCAGGTGCGAACGGCAACCTGAATCTTGCGCCGGCGTGGATAACCGCCGCCGGAGCGTGCCCCAATCCGCCGCGCGCCAATGTCCTATGCAATCCACAGCAACTCGCGATTGACGGACTTGGAAACATCTACGTGACCAACTACGGAGGAAACTCGATCGTCGAGTATACGTCCGCGGGCAACGTCGCTACCGTCATGACCGCCGACCCGGCGATGCTGCACCGCCCGAGCGGCATCGCCATCGATTCCGCAGGCAACCTCATCGTCTACAGTAACGCGGAAAACGACGCCGATGGAAACTATCCCGGCCTCGTCACCTATTTCGTGAAACCGGCCGGCACGGGAAACGTCGTGCTGACCGCGACCAAGACTATCGCAGGCGCCGGCACGACGCTGCCGTCCGTGCAGTTCGGACAGATCGCACTCGATAACGGCGGCAATCTTTTCGTGGATCTCTTCAAGTCGATCGTCGTCTACACCCCGGGCGCCAAGCCGAGTGACGCTCCGGCCGCTACAATCACGCTGCCGGTGGGCGCCGGAGGAACCGGCTTGGCGATCGGTCCCGCGCCTTGACGCTCCCCCGGCCTGCTGTGGTATGCTCCGTAAGCCGAAGTGGGGCCGAAGGCCCTCACCGGATGCCCTCGGGCGATCCGGTCTTCATCGAGGAACCGCCGGCCGGTTTCGCATGATGGGGGTCACCGACTTGCGGCGATGCCCTTTTTTATTTGTCAAAACAGGAGTAATGCAATAGCTCGACCGCTCAGAATAAACGACCAAATCCGCATCCGCCAAGTGCGCGTGATCGACGACGACGGGGCGCAACTTGGAGTCCTCTTCACGGAAGACGCACTCGCGCGGGCTCGCGCCGCCGGGCTCGACCTCATCGAGGTGTCACCGACGGCATCGCCGCCGGTCTGCAAGATCGCCGACTATGGACGTTTGAAATACGAGCAGTCGAAAAAAGACAAAGACGCCCGCAAGAAACAAAAAAACTTCGAGCTGAAAGAAGTGAAGCTCCGGCCGAAGATCGAGACGCACGATTACGAGACCAAGGCCCGCATGGCCGAACGTCTGCTGCTCGACGGCAGCAAGATCAAAGTCACGATCATGTTTCGCGGACGAGAGATAACCTACACGTCCTTCGGAAAGCGCCTGTTGGATCGTATGGCTGAAGATATGACGCCGATCGCCACGATCGAACGCGACGCGAAACTCGAAGGAAAAAATATGTTCATGATCCTGGCGCCCCGCTCGGTGCCTACCGGTCCGCCGAAGTTCATCAGCATGGCCGCCAAGGACAAGGAGAAAAAAAGTGCCTAAGATTCGTACCCACCGCGGTACAGCCAAACGCGTAAAGGTCAGCGCCAACGGAAAGGTGACGCACCGTCATCAATTCAGCGGCTGCGGCCACATCATGAGCAAGCGTACGCGCAAGCGCAAACGCAAATTCCGTAAAGATCAGCCGGTCTTCCCGGGAGATCTGAAGCGCCTGGCGCCGACGATCCCCTACTTGGTATAGGGGCGCGGCATGGCACGAATAAAACGCGGAGTCTCCGGACTCAAACACCGCCGGAAAGTCATGAAGCTCGTCAAGGGCTTCCGCGCTGCGCGCCGGCGCAATTATCGGGTGGCAAACGAAGCGCTGCTCCATTCGCTGGCTTACGCCTACCGCGACCGGCGCGTGCGCAAGCGCGACTTCCGCTCTTTGTGGATCAGCCGCATCAACGCGGCCGCGCGCAAAGAAGGCCTGAGTTATTCAGTCTTCATGAACGGCTTGAAGAAGTCGGGCATCACGCTCAACCGCAAAACGCTGGCGGAGCTGGCGGTCTCTGACGCAGCCGCCTTCGGGTCGCTGCTAAAAACGGCGAAGAACGCCGTCAAATAAGAACGAGGGCGAAAGCCCTCGTTCTGTTTAGTCGTCGCCGTTGGCTAGACGGCGCCCGGTAGCCTCAATGACTTTGCCGAGCATACTGACGGCCTCCGCGCGAGAGGCATTGCTGAACATATATTTGAGCTTCTCGTCAGAGTCTTCGACGATCAGCACGGCGCGCTTCCCGCCACGGATGGCGGCGACCAGTTTGTTGAGGTAGGCATCGTCGTCGGCTGCCAATACGGAAGCAGCGATGTGCTCTTGCTTGCCATCGCTCAAAAGATATTTGAGGACGTCGTTAATGTCCCGTGGAGTATTCACCGCCAGCCTCCCATAACGCGAACCCGCCGCCTCTATTAAAACGCATTTGGCGGAGGTTTTGTAGCTAGGTTATCGACTCTTGACGAAAATTATTTATTTCGGCGCGGATCCAACCAAAGAAGCGCCAGCATCGTCTTCATGTCGATGATCTCGCCGCTTGCTTGCATTCGCCAAGCGTCCTGAAAAGATACGTGCCGCACTTCAATCCGCTCATCCTCCTGCAGCTGCTGCGGCCCCGCGTGTAGCCCGCGAGCCGAATACAACCGCACGCATTCGGTGCAAAAGCCGGGTGTCGGATAGAAGGCGCCTAACAGCTCCCAGCTGTCAGCCAAGCAGCCGGTCTCTTCCCGGAGCTCGCGTTTTGCGCCGTCTTCTGGAGGCTCGCCGGGCTCGGCCGTCCCCGCCGGGATCTCCCACAGGCTGCGTCCCGCGGGATGGCGGTACTGGCGCACGAGTACGATTCGATCGGCGTCAGGCAGCGCCGCAATCGCAAACGAACCTGGGTGAACCACCAGTTGGATGTCGCGCCTTTTACCGTTCTCTTCGACCGTATCGACGCGCACGCGAAAAATCGGTCCGGCGTAGATTTCCTTCGAATCGATAACCTTCGGCGCATCGTCGGACATTGCTGACTCCATACCCACGGACGGGATAGTTCGAGCCCCCCTCGTAGAACCAAGCGTGCGCCGGCAAACGACGATCGGTCAAGAGCTGCTGTGGCTGCTGATTTTTCTCGGAGTCTTCGCCGCGGCGGCCGCGCTGCTCTTAACCTATGCGAGTTCGCACCGGTTCAACGACCGCATCGCGATCGCGCTGGCTGCGATTGCGGCCGGCGTGCTGACCATCGCTCTGCGCGCGCGTTTCCTGGGAAGCAATGCTCGGCGCCCATAACCCGCGACTCGATCGGGTGCGCGAACTGCGTACGAAAAAAGGCAGGCGCGAACAGGGCCGCTTTGCGATCGAAGGTGCAACGCTGCTGCGTGAAGCGATGCGCAGCGGCGTTTCGATCGAAGAGGTGTACGGCACTCCGGCCGCGCTCGAATCGTCCGAGAGTGCGCGCAAGGCCGAAGCAAATGGAACGCCGGTTTACCGGATCGACGAACGCGCGATGCGCCGCCTCTCCGATCTGGAGAGCGCGCCCGGCCTCTTAGCAATCGTTCCGATCGCGCTGCGGCCGGTCTCCGATCTGTTCGCAGCGCCCGCCTTGGTCTTGGCGCTGGCCGGGTTGAGCGATCCCGGCAACGCCGGAACGCTGCTGCGGGCGGCCGAGGCGTTCGGCGTCTCCGCCGTCGTCTTCGGCTCGGGCACGGTCGAGCCGCACTCCCCAAAGGTCGTCCGGAGCGCGATGGGCTCGCTTTTCCGCCTGAACGTCGCCGTGGCGTCCCCGGAAGAAACCGCCGCGGCGGCCGAGGGCTGGGAAATCACGGGACTGGCCTCAGGGGGACAGCCGATTGAGGGGCTTTCCTGGGCCCCTGCGAGCCTGCTGGTCGTCGGCCAAGAGCGGCACGGTTTGGGGCCCTGGGCTAGCCTGTGCTCGCGGCTGGCGGCCATTCCGATGAAGGGTGAAGCCGAAAGTTTGAATGCCGCCGTGGCGGGCGGAATCGCCCTCTTCGAGGCCACCCGAAATTCTGTCAAGAGAGTCTAGACAGGCCAAAAAGTCAAGACTACCCTGTGGAAAAGTCGCGTGCTATACTGCTTGCACCGCATGGGGGCCGGGCCTGTGGGCCCGCCCAGAAGGAGACCGATGGCCACGTCCGAGTTCTTCTGGAAACTCTTTAAGTCAACGGGATCGATTAACGCATATCTGATTTACCGGCAGCTCCACCCGACGTCGGTTCCAACCTGAGAACAAACGAAAAGGCGGACTCCAAAGCGCCCGGAAAGTAACCCCGGGCGTTTTCATTTTCATGCATGTAGACGAACATCTCGAGCAGCTGCGCGCCCGGTTTGAGGACGCGCTAAAAAACTCTGCCGGCGCGAGCTCGCTCGACGCCGTGCGCGTCGCATTCTTGGGCCGCAGCGGAGAAGTCACCGCGCTGCGCCGTTCGATTGGCAAACTTCCGCCGGCCGAGCGCCCCGCCGCCGGTCAGCGCATCAATGAAGCGGTCGAAAAGATGGAGCGTGCGCTCAACGACGCGCAGGCGAGCGCCCAGGCGCTCGCGGTCGGGGCGAGTCTGTCGCAGCGCATCGACGTCACGTTTCCTTCGATACCGCCGCAGCAAGGTTCGATTCATCCGATGAAGCGCGTGATGCACGACGTCTGCGCGTATTTCGAACGGCACGGCTTCGCCGTCGTGGTAGGACCGGAGATCGAACCCGACTACTACAACTTCGACGCGCTGAACATTCCGCCGGATCATCCCGCGCGCGAAGGCTTCGACTCGTTCTTCCTGACGCCCAATCTCTTACTCCGGCCGCACACCTCGCCGATGCAGATCCGCACGATGCAGCAGCACCGCCCGCCGGTCGCCGTGGTCGTACCCGGCACGTGCTACCGTCGCGACGCCGTCGACGCGCGCCACTTGTACCAATTCAATCAGTGCGAAGGCTTGCTGGTCGACGAGGGCGTGCACATGGGACATCTCAAGGGCATGCTCACCGGCATGTGCCGCGAGATCTTCGGATCCGAACAGCAGGTGCGTTTCCGTCCGTCGTACTTTCCGTTCACCGAACCGAGCGCGGAGGTGGACACCACCTGCCCGCTCTGCCGCGGAGCCGGCGGCGAGTGCCGCATGTGCGGCGGTTCGGGATGGATCGAGCTGGGCGGCGCGGGCATGGTGCATCCCAACGTGCTGCGCAACGTCGACTACGATCCTGAGATCTACTCCGGCTGGGCGTTTGGCTTCGGCGTCGAGCGCATGGCACTGGTGCGCTACGACGTGGACGACATCCGGCGCTTCTTCGAAAACGATGACGCGTTCTTGGAACAGCTGGCTTGATGCGCGTCCCTTTAGGCTGGCTCCGCGATTATGTCGAGCTGCCGGCCGATCCAGGCGCCGTCGCGCAGATGCTGGCGCTGCTCGGCTTTCCGGTTGCGTCGATAGAAACGCGTCCGATCATTACGGGCGTTATCGCCGGCCGCATCGCGGAGCTCGGTAAGCATCCCAATGCCGATCGGTTACAAGTCGGCCGCATCGACGTCGGCGACGGTGCGCCGCTCACCATTGCGACGGCTGCAACCAATGTCGCCGCCGGCCAAACGATCGCGGTCGCGACGATCGGCGCGCGTCTTCCGCAGCTCACGATCGAGCGCCGGAAGATGCGCGGCCTCGAATCGGAAGGCATGATGATCTCGGCCGAAGAGCTCGCGCTGCCCGCCGAATGGTTCGAGGACGGCATCATGCAGTTCGAGGAGTCGCTGCGCCCCGGTACCGACGTCGTCGAATGCTTCCGGTTGGGCGAAGCCGTGCTCGACGTCGAGGTCACGAGCAACCGCGTCGATGCCATGTCGGTGATCGGCCTGGCGCGCGAGCTGGCGGCCTATCAAAACGTTGCGCTGCGCGCACCCGATCTTTCGAATCCGGGCGACGGCGCGGGCGGACCGAAAGCCGAGGTCACCATAGAGTCCCCCGACTGCCGGCGCTTCGTCTCGCAGATCTTCACCAGTGTGAAGAGCGGACCGTCGCCGGCGTGGATGCGCATTCGTCTCGCGCTGGCCGGGCAGCGGCCGATCAACCGGCTCGTCGATATTTCGAATTACGTGATGCTCGAAACCGCTCAGCCGCTGCACTTTTACGACGCGGCCAAGATTCCGAATCATCATCTTATCGTCCGCGATGCGCGTGCGGGCGAACGGTTCGTCGCGCTCGACGGTTCGGAACACGAACTCACCCCGCAGGCCCTCGTGATCGCGAGCGAAACGTCGGCGGAGTGCTTGGCGGGTTTAATGGGCGCGCGCAGCAGCGAAGTGACCGGCGCGACGCGCGAACTGATCCTCGAATCGGCCAACTTCAGCGGACCGCGCATCCGCCGGACGGCCGGCCAGCTCGGTTTTCGTACCGAAGCCAGCTCGCGCCATGAGAAATCGCTCGCGCCCGCACTAACGGCCGTGGGCGCCGCGCGCGCCGCACAGCTGCTGGCGCAATCCGGCGCCACGCCGCACGAGCCGGCCGCGTTCGGCCCGCCGTTGAGCGCGCCCGAACCGATCGATTTCAAAATCTCCGACGTAAAACGCCTCTTAGGATACGAGCTGGACCTGCAAGCGATCACCGAACGCCTCGACGGGCTCGGCTTCAAGGTCGAACCGCAGGCGGATAGCGTGCTGCGCGTCGTTTCACCCGCGTGGCGCACCGATGTGACGTGCAGCGCGGACGTGATCGAAGAGATCGCGCGCATGGCGGGCTACGACCGCATATCATCGGAGATTCCCGCGGTGCGCGCGCACGACATCGCAAGCGGGGACTACCGTCGCGAACGTAAAGCTGCCGCGACGCTGGCGGCATTGGGATATCGCGAGATCGTCACGTACTCGCTGCACGGCGCGCACGTCTACGAGAAGATCCGGCGCGCCGGTCTCGAGCCGCCCGTGCGGCCGGTCGAAGTCCAGAATCCCCTGAGCGAAGATCAGCGCTACTTGCGCCACTCGCTGGGACCGGCGATGGTGACCCATCTCGCGCGCGCGAACGCACCCGCACGCGCATTCGAGATTGGACACATCTTCTACACCGAAGATCGCCAGCCGCTGGAAACGTCGATGGCGTTCTTCGCATTTTCCGCCGAACCGCATGACGAGCCGGAATGGCGCGACTCGCATTTTCTGCGCGCCAAGGGAGATTGCGAAGCGTTTCTACGCGCGATGACCGGAGAGAGCCATTTCGAAACCGCCGCGGACGAGCGCGAGGGTTTTCATCCCGGAAAGACCGGGGTCGTGCTGATGGGCGGGCGAGAGATTGCGGTCGTAGGACAAGTCGATCCCCGCTTGCTGCGCACCTTTGAAGCGCCGCTTCCCATCTATGCCTGCCGCATGATCTTATCGACCCTGCCGCCGTACGATGTTCCACAATTCAAACCGCCCTCCAAGTTTCCGTCGACGTATCGCGACCTCGCGCTCGTCTGCGATATCGATCTGCCGGCGCAGCGCCTTGAGAACGCGCTGCGTTCTGCCGCGGGCTCGTGGTGCACGGCGGTAGCAGCGTTCGACGAATATCGCGGAGCGCAGGTACCGGCCGGCAAGAAAAGCATCGCGATTCGCCTGACACTGCAAAAACCGGACTCGACCATCACCGACGCCGAGGCCGACGCGGTCATCGAAAAGGCCGTAGCGGCTCTGAGCTCTCAATTCGGCGTGACGCTGCGCGCATGATCTGGCCGGACATTCTGATCGCCGCCATCATTTTGATCGCCGCGCTCAAAGGCTACAAGCGCGGCTTCGTTCTGGAGCTGAGCGGATTCGTAGCCCTGGCCGCATCGGTCATCGTGCCGTGGTTCTACCGCGGGTCGCTGGACGGGTTCTTTCAATCCGTGTTTCATCTGGGCAGCGGGTCCGCGCACGTGGTCGCGATGTTTCTGGTCGGCTTGGCGACCTATGTCGCGATCCTGCTCATCGCGCGCGCGCTCAACACCGTGACGAAACTGCCGTTTCTCGGATTGGGAAACGCGTTAGGCGGCGCCGCGATCGGCGTCGTCAAGGCAGTCGTGCTGATTTGGCTGCTGCTCTACGTGGCGCTCTTCTTTCCGCTCTCGCCCGATATTCGCGCGGATCTGCACCGCTCGGTGCTCGTCGGTTACGAAACCAGTCCGAACGATCGCGTGGACGGCGCCATCATCGCGACGTTCCCGTGGTTTGCGCGTCCATTTGCACACTACTTTTTTGCTCACCACCGGGTATAGCGCCGCCTAAATCCAAAAAGACGCGCAGCGCGGCTTTTCCGGCGGCGCCGATCTGCACCGGCACGTCGTAATCGAGCAGCGCGATCTCGATCGCTTGGATCGCAGCCAGCACGTCGGTTTGCGAAATGTCGCCCATCGTTCCCATGCGCACGATCTTGCCCTTGAGATCGAGTTGACCGCCTGCCAGCGTCACACCGCGATTCGCCCGCAAGCCGCGCAGCAAGCCGGCGGCATCAACGCCGGCGGGAACCTTCGCGGTAACGACGGTGACGGAGTGCGCCCCGGGCTGGGAAAAAACCTCAAGTCCGAGCGCCGAAAATGCCGCGCGGATCGCTTCCGCGTACGTTGCCAGCCGCGCGTGTATTGCCGGCGCGCCTTCGCGACGGTACTGCTCTAGCGCGGCGTCGAGCGCGAACATTGCGCTGACCGGCGACGTCCACGGCATCTGACCCTGCCGCGCAAACTCGCGAGCCTTCAGCAGATCGAAGTAAAAGCGCGGCGTCTTCGAAGTTTCGATCGCGTCCCACGCACGCGGGCTAACGGCGAGCATCGCGACGCCGGGCGGCGCTGCGATCACTTTTTGCGATGCGCCCACGACGATGTCATATCCCCATTCGTCCATGCGGAAATCGGTTGCGCCAAGACCGCTGACCGAATCGACGATCGTGAGTGCGCCGTGCGCTTGCACGATCGCGGCCAGTTCGGCCATGTCACTTTGAACGCCGGTCGACGTTTCGTTGTGCGTCAGCAGAATGCCGCGGTAACGGTGATCGGCATCCGCGGATAGCCGCCGCGCAAGCTCGTTCGGATCGACGGCGAACCCGGGACGCGGTTCGATCGCATCCACCGTCATGCCATAGGTGCGCGCGATCGCGATCATGCGCTCGCCGAAGACTCCCATCGGAGCCGCCAGCAGCGCGTCGCCGGGCGAAAATGCGTTGGCGATTGCGGCTTCCAATCCGCCGGTTCCGGACGACCCCAGCAAAACGATCTCGGCCTCTTGCGTTCCAAAGAGGGGACGCAAACCCGCATAGATGCGTTCGACCAACTCGCTGAACTCAGGGCCACGATGATCGATGAGCGGCCGGTTCATCGCTCCGAGCACGCGTTCGGAGACGGTCACCGGGCCCGGGATGAACAGCAGCTCTCGCATCGGCTTACCTAGCGCCGGGTACGCGACCGCTTGCGTTCGCCGTTGCGGACGCGCTTGATCGCGCTGCGCCGCATCGGAACGACGTTGCTTGCGCGTGCGGGCGAGACGCCGAGATCGACCGGCGTGATGATCCGCTTGCCGAGCGCGTGCTGCAGCACTTCGGAAAGTTCCTCGACGGGCACGAACGACATGGTATCGCGCACCTCTTTGGGGATGTCGTCGAGATCGATCTCGTTGCGCTTGGGCATGATGATTTTCCGGATGCCGGCGCGTTTCGCGCCCAGCACTTTTTCCTTGAGCCCCCCAATCGGCAGCACTTGACCGGTAAGCGTGATTTCGCCGGTCATCGCAACGTCCGGATCCACTTTGATTCCGGTAAGCAGCGATGCGATCGCGGTAGCCAAAGCAACGCCGGCCGACGGACCATCTTTGGGTACGGCGCCCGTCGGCACGTGAATATGCAGATCGTGTTTGGCAAAGTAATCGTCGGGCAGCCCCAACTCGGCCGAACGCGAGCGCAAGAACGAAACCGCCGCTTGCGCGCTCTCTTTCATGACGTCGCCCAGTTGACCGGTCAGCACCAGTTTTCCGGTACCCGGCATCGCGGTCGTTTCGATGAAGAGAATATCTCCGCCGACCGGCGTGTAGAACATTCCGGTGGAAACGCCGACCGATGCGACGCGTTTCTTGACTTCGTTGTAGAAGAGCGGCTTGTTGAGATAACCCACCAAGCTGTCGGCTTTGATGCGCCCTTTGTATCGCGGCGCCTCCGCAATCTTACGGGCGATCTTGCGGAACGTCGTGCCGATCTCGCGTTCGAGATTGCGGACGCCGGCTTCACGCGTATAGTCCACGATGATGGACCGCAGCGCCGCATCGTTGATCTGCGCCTGCGAATCCTTGAGTCCATTAGCCTTACGCTGTTTAGGAACGAGATAGCGTTTGGCGATCTGAAGTTTTTCGAGCTCGGTATAGCCCGAAAGTTGGATGATCTCCATGCGGTCGCGCAGCGGCGGGCTAATCGTATCCAAGCTGTTGGCCGTGCAGACGAAGAGCACTTGCGACAGATCGAACGGCAGATCGAGATAGTGATCGCGGAAGGTATTGTTCTGTTCCGGATCCAGCACCTCGAGCAGCGCCGACTGCGGGTCGCCGCGGAAGTCCGCACCGACCTTGTCGATCTCGTCGATCATCATGACCGGGTTGCGCGTCCCCGCGTCGCGGATCGCTCGCACGATCGTGCCCGGCATCGCGCCGATGTAGGTGCGGCGGTGCCCGCGTATCTCGGCTTCGTCGCGCACGCCGCCGACCGAGAGACGCGCGAACTTGCGTCCCATCGCGCGGGCGATCGATTGCCCGAGCGACGTTTTGCCCGTACCCGGCGGCCCTACGAAACACAGGATCGGACCGGTCAGCCGTTTCTTGAGTTTGCCGACGGCCAAGTACTCGATGATGCGGTCTTTGATTTTGTCGAGATCGTAGTGATCTTCGTCGAGAATTTGACGCGCGCGCTTGATGTCGAAGTGGTCAGTGGTCTCCTGGCCCCACGGCAGCTGCACGAGCCAATCCAGGTACGTGCGGATAACGCTATACTCCGGCGACGCCTGCGGAACTTTGGAGATGCGGTCGAGTTCCCGGTCGGCGGCTTTGCGCGCGTCTTCGGGCATCTTGGCTTCTTCGATCTTCTGACGCAGCTCGTTGGCTTCGGCCAGCTGCGGATCGACCTCGCCGAGTTCTTCTTGAATCGCCCGCAGCTGTTGGCGCAGATAGAACTCGCGCTGGTTTTTCTCCATCTCGCGCTGGATGTCGGATTGAATCTTGTGGCCCAGCTCGACAACCTCGAGCTCCTTGGTCAGGAGCATCGTCAGCTTGCGCATCCGCTTCTCGGTGTCGCGCTCTTCGAGCACCGCTTGGCGATCCGCGGTATCCAGGCGCATGGTCGAGGCGACGAAGTAGCTGAGCAAGTTCGGATCCGAGATGTTTTGAACTTCCATCTCCATCTCACGCGGAGCTTGCGGAAGATAGCCGAGCAATTTTTGGAAGAGCGTTCCGAGGTTCCGCTGCATCGCCACCAGTTCGTCGGAAGAACTCGTAACGTCGGGAAGTTCGGCGTATTCGGCGACCAAATACGGATCGGTCGAGGTAAATTGTTCGATCTTGAAAACGCTCTGTCCGGCGACGATGCAACGCAACGTACCGTCGGGCACTTTGAGCATTTTCTGCACCGTGCCGATCGTTCCGATGCGGTGCACGTCGTCCGGACCCGGATTTTCGATGTCGCGGTTCTTGAGGAGCGTCAGCCCAATAGACTTGCCTTCGCGCAGCGCTTCTTCGACCAATTGAATACCCGGTCGCTTTATGACGGCAAGCGGAATGACGGTGTTCGGAAAGAGCACGGCGTCTTGGAGCGGCAGAAGTCCGATTTCAGGCATTAGGCCAGCACCCGCTTCACGATCATCCGGATTTCCGTGCGCGACGCCGGAATGTATTCGTCCGCCGAAATGGGCAGAGCAATCGTCAGCATACCGTCCTCATAGGATCCCGTAATCTCTGCCTGCGCGACCGCAACGGGCAAGCGGATGCTTTTGACGAAATCGCCGTCCGCGATCTCTTTTTGCACGAACGATCCTCCGCGCAGGCGCGCGGTCTTGGCGCGGCGTCCCGAAATATAGAGCCGCTGATCGTCCAAGTAAATTCGCAAACTTTCGCTGTCGGCGCCGGCAAGTTCAGCGCGAACCACGAGCGTGCGCGAGCCTTCGTCGATGACGACATCGACGTTCGGCTGCCATCCGCACATCCAATCCATTGCTATCTTTAACTCTCCAAGGGGGCCCGGGGATTCGGGTCCAAAAGCATCCTCGCATTCGCAGTTGTCCTCCTGCCGCTGCCAGTAGCGAGGTGAACCTCTGATCAAGCTAGCCCGGCGGCTGGGGCCGTTCGACGCCGCGCTCATCGTCATGGGCGGAATCATCGGCTCGGGCATCTTCCGCAATCCCTCGGTCGTCGCTAAAATCGTTTGGATTCCGAGCGCGATCCTCGGCGTCTGGATCGCCGGCGGAGCCGTATCGATTCTGGGCGCGTTCGTCATCGCCGAACTGGCGGCGCGGCGCCCGCACGACGGTGGATTCTACGCCTACTTGCGGGACGCGTTTCACCCGCTTGTCGCTTTTATGTACGGCTGGACACTGCTGCTGGTCTCGCAAAGCGGCGGAATGGCGGCAGCGGCGCTCACATTTGCCGGCTATTATCCGGTGCTGACGGGACAGAACGTCAGTCAACCGCTGCTGGCCTTTATCGTGCTCGCAATTTTTACGATCGTCAATTGTCTGGGAGTGCGCCAAGGCGGCAATCTGCAAAACGTCTTCATGGTGTTGAAGATCGGCGCGATCGTCTTGCTCATCGGCGCCGGCTTCCTGGCGCACCCGACGCCCTCCGCAGCAGTTCAAACGCCGAACGCGCCCGACACCCTGACGCTGATCGGCGCGATGGCGGCTTCGATGGTCGCCGTCATGTTCGCATACAGCGGCTGGCAAACGGCAAGTTTCATGAGCGGCGAACTGAAGAATCCGACGCGTTCACTTCCGCTGGGATTGCTCTGGGGCGTCGGCGGGGTGATCGTGCTGTACCTGTTGGTCAACGTCGTCTGCTTGCGCGTGCTCGGCGTGAACGGCTTGACGCACACCGATGCGCCCGCCTCCGAGGTGGCGCGCAACTTCATGGGAGCGCGCGGAGCGCAGCTGATGGCGGCGATCATCTCGCTTTCGACGCTTGGCTTTTTGAGCAACCAGATTCTCACGTCGCCGCGCGTCTATCACGCGATGGCTGAAGACGGCCTATTTTTCCGCTGGATAGCATGGGTGCATCCGAAAACGCGCGTACCGATCGTCGCAATCGGCTTGCAAGGCGTCGTCGCGATCGTTATTATGTTTTGGAAAGGCTACGCCGCGATCCTGAACTACGTGATCGGCGTCGATTTCTTGTTCTTCGCGTTCGCGGCCGCCGCGGTTTTTATTTTCCGTGCGCGCGATCGCAGCCAGAGGGTCCCGTTTTCGGTTCCGTTTCACCCGTATACGACGGCCTTATTCCTGGTGGTCGCACTTGGAATCGCGCTGACGAGTTACGTGGCGTCGTGGCAGGGAACGCTCGCTACGGCCGCGGTCTTTTCTGCGGCCGTTCCAGCCTACTTTCTCTTCGTGTACTTCAAAGGAAGAGCCGCTGACGCTACTGGTAAAACAGCGTAATCTGCGAGCCGCCGACATAGATTCCGACAATGTGATCGATCGTCAGATTTTTGCCCTGCAGAATCTTGCGCAGCGAGACGACGACGCCTTGGTCGTCCAGCAGGGTGGCGTGTCCGAGCGTGTCGCGCAAGTCGGCGATCGCCGAGGCATTTTTCCGAAGCGTTGCGGAATCGACCTCGCCCGCGACGCTCACGAAATGAAACTGCGCGACGGTCAAGTTGCTCATCAGCGCGCGAAACTTGTCGGATTGGGCCGGGATGTTTTTCGCGGCGGCCGCGTAATCGGCCGAACCGGCGGCGAGGGCGGGGGCGGTGAAAAGGGCCAGCGGCAAAAGCGCCGCAGCCAAGAGATGAGTAAATCTCATCGACATAGGTACAGGCCTCCGCCTTCTATTATAGCGCGGCCGGAAGAAAAAATAAGGAAGGCGCTTGCGCGCCCTCCTTACGGGTCGACTAGGTCTTTAGGCTTAGATTCCGCCGCAGGAGACGTACACTTTAAGCATCGCTGCGCTCTTGTGCACGTTGATAGCATACATCGTCTTGCCGGTCAGCTGCGCGACCGAGACGCCCGGAACCGTCGTCGTAGAAACGCCGTTCACGACGTTGCTCAGCGGTTTCCACGGGGCCGGTTTCAGCTTCGCGCAGGTGCCCATATGAACGTGCGCCGGTTCCGACGCGCCTTTGGGCTCGTTGCTGACCGTTAGGGTCACCAGGACCCCGCCGCCCTTGTTAACGATGGTCGCGGTTCCGGTCTGCCCGGAGCCGCTTTGCGCGCCCATTTTCACGGTCCGGCCTACGGCGGTCTTCATGCCGTTCGAAATCTTCGCATTGGCACCGGGCGCGGCAGTTGCCGTAGTGCTGGTGGTTGTCGTGCCCGAGCCGCAGGCGCTCAAAGCGGCCGCCGCGGCGATCGCAACGCCGCAGGTCAGAATGGTCCGAGGAAATTTCATGCTTGTATTGTCCTCCAAAAAGACAGGCCAAATGGTTTATCAGCTTGCTTGTACCTTTCCCTCATTTGGGCAGGCCACCGACATTTGGGCAGGGCGCCGAAGCAAGCAAGCGAAGGGGATCGGTAATTGCTTGCCTTTGGAGGCTTCATGAGTTCACGCGTCAACCACCTCGCCGTCTTCGTAGCGGCGTTAGCGTTCTTCCTGATAAGCTTTGTCTGGTACAGCTACATTTTCGGCGCCATGTATGCCGCGCAGATCGCTCAGATGACGGGCGGTAAAGGGGCGGCCATGCCCGCTAACATGACGGCGCCATTAATCGAGACCTTCCTGTTGGGCTGGTTCCTGGCGTACGTCATCGGGACAGCACTCTCGATGCGCCCGGATCCCAATCCCGCCGCCCGTGGCTTTGGCTTCGGCATATTCATGGGGATCGGCATCTTCGCTTCGATGTCGCTCATGGGCGTCGTGTGGGGCGGCGTCACGTTCGGACTCTGGGCTATCAACGCCGGATTCGTCATCGTGGCAATGGCGATCATGGGATGGATCATCGGCGCCTGGAGCGCTCGCACCGCAAAAGCATCCGCTTGATAGTCACTCGAAAAAAAGAGAGGCCCGCGAATATTCGCGGGCCTTTTTTGTGTAACTCTGTCTAGCGCAGATGGGGTTGGCTGCGACCGCTAAACATGCTCGCGGTCGCGGACAACCCCATCAAGCGTCTACATCATCCCGTAGTCGCCCATGCCGCCGCCCGGAGGCATGGATTGCTCTTTTTTCGGCTCGGGTTTGTCGGCGATCAGCGTTTCGGTCGTCAGAATCATCGCGCCAATCGACGCTGCATTTTGCAGTGCCGAACGCGTGACTTTGAACGGCTCGACGATGCCGGCTTTGAACATGTCGACGATCTCACCGGTCATTGCATCGAATCCGAACGGCGCTTCTTTGCCGCGCACGTTGTTCACTTCGACGGAGCCTTCATAGCCCGCGTTGTAAGCGATCTGGCGCAGCGGCTCTTCAAGCGCTTTCTTGATGATGTCGATGCCGATCTTTTCGTCGGCCCAGGTCGTGGCAGCTCCGTTGGTTTTCGGAGGCTGGTATTTGTCGATCGCCTTGATCGCATGCACCAGCGACGCGCCGCCGCCCGGAATCATGCCCTCTTCGACCGCTGCTTTGGTCGCGCTGAGCGCGTCCTCGATGCGGTGTTTCTTTTCTTTGAGTTCGGTCTCGGTCGCAGCGCCGACGTTGATGACGGCGACTCCGCCCGACAGTTTGGCGAGGCGCTCTTGGAGCTTCTCGCGATCGAAATCGCTGTCGGTGTCTTCGACCTGTTTTTTAATCTGTTCGATGCGGCCTTTGATCGCTTCGGGTTTACCCGCGCCGTCGACGATCGTGGTCTCTTCCTTGGTGACCTTCACGCGCTTGGCGCGGCCCAATTGATCGGGCGTGGTCTTGTCGAGTTTGAGGCCGAGCTCTTCGGAGATGACCGTCGCGCCCGTGAGCGTGGCGATATCCTTGAGCATCTCTTTACGCCGGTCACCAAAGCCCGGAGCTTTCACCGCAACCGTTGTGAACGTGCCGCGCAGTTTGTTGACGACCAGCGTCGCCAGCGCTTCACCTTCGACGTCTTCGGCGATGATGAGCAGCGGTTTCTGCATCTGCACGATCTTCTCGAGCAGCGGCAGAATATCGGCGATAGCCGAAATCTTGCGCTCGGTCACGAGAATGTACGGATCGTCGAGGACCGCTTCCATGCGTTCCATGTCGGTAGCCATGTACGGCGAGATGTAGCCCTTGTCGAACTGCATGCCGTCTTTGGTCTCGACTTCGGTCTTCATCGAGCGCGACTCTTCGACCGTGATCACGCCGTCTTTGCCGACCTTTTCCATCGCGTCGCCGATCAGGTCGCCGATCGTCTTGTCGTTGGCCGAGATCGAAGCCACTTGCGCGATCTTCTCTTTCGTGTCGACTTTTTGTACGAACGTTTCCATCTGCTTGACGGTCATTTCGACCGCCTTTTCGATGCCGCGCTTGATCAGCAGCGGATTCGATCCTGCGGTAACGTTGCGCAGACCTTCGCGGATGATCGCTTGCGCGAGCACCGTCGCGGTCGTCGTGCCGTCGCCGGCAACGTCATTGGTCTTGGAAGCGACTTCCTTGACCAGTTGCGCGCCCATGTTCTCGAACGTGTTGGGCAGTTCGATCTCTTTCGCGATCGTAACGCCGTCGTTCGTGATCGTCGGCGAGCCGAATTTCTTGTCGAGCACGACGTTGCGGCCCTTCGGGCCGAGCGTCACGCGGACGGCGTCGGCGAGCAGGTTCGCACCGCGCTCGAGCGCCCGGCGGGCGCTTTCATCAAATACGAGTTCTTTTGCAGCCATGATATTTTCTAATTGCTCCTTTAAACGCCGGCCGGAACTTTGTCGACGATTGCCAGCACGTCTTTTTCAGAGACGATGAGGTAATCTTTGCCGTCGATCTTCACTTCGGAACCGGAATACTTCGAATAGATCACGCGGTCGCCGACCTTGACGCCCATCGGGATTTTGGTGCCGTTGTCGAGCGTGCGACCGGTACCGACGGCGCGGACCAGACCCTCTTGCGGCTTCTCCTTGGCAGTGTCGGGGAGAAAGACGCCGCCGGCGCTGCGGTCCTGCTGCTCGACGTTTTCGATAACAACGCGATCGCCCAAAGGCTTGAGATTCACAAAACCCTCCAAAATTTAGGTAGACCAGAATGTGGAAATGGGGCTAGCACTCTCTAGCGGAGACTGCCAGCCAGCAAAGTTTAGCAGACTCCGGCGGGGACTGCAAGGTCTGAAGTGGCCCCTTAGAGGGCGCGGTTTATCGGGACGACGCGGGGGCTGGAGCCGGTCTGGGCCGACTCTTGTTCGGCGATGCGGGCCATCAGGTCGCCGCGGGCCATGGGCCGGTGGAAGAGGTAGCCCTGGGCTTGGTCGCACCGCAGGCCGCGCACGAACTCCCACTGGGACTCGGTCTCGATGCCCTCGGCGATGACGCGCAGCCCGAGGGTCTGAGCCAGGGTCGCGATGGCTTTGACGATGCCTTGGTCGTACGGGTCGCGCGTGACGTCGTCGATGAAGCCTTTGTCGATCTTGATCGCGTGCACCGGAAGGCGCTTGATGTAACTGAGCGAGCTGTAGCCTTTGCCGAAATCGTCGACGACGATCTGCACGCCCATGGCGTGGATGCGCAGCAGCGTCGCCACGGCGAGATCGTTGAGCACGATGTTCTCGGTCACTTCCAGTTCGAGCGCGCGGGCCGGCAGGCCGGTCTCCGCGAGCACCGCCCCGATCGTGGCCGCGCAATCTTGTTCGTAGAAGTCGCGCGGCGAAAGGTTAACCGAAACGCGGAACTCCGGCGCGGCGATCTGTCTGATGCGCGCGGCGGTGCTGCAGGCTTGTTTGAGCACCCAGCGGCTGATCTCGACGATCGTGCCGCTCTCTTCGGCGATGGGGATGAAGACTTCGGGAAGCAGCTCGCCCAGCGTCGGATGCTGCCAGCGAACCAAAGCTTCGGCAGTCACGATGCGTTTCGTTGAAACGTCGACGATCGGCTGGAAGAGCAGCTGCAGTTCGCCGCGCGTCAGCGCTTGACGAAGATCTTGCTCCAAGCTCATCCGTTCGAGCACATTCGCGTGCATCGTGCCGTCGTAGGACTTGACGTTGTTGCGGCCGGCTTCTTTGGCGCTGTACATCGCCGAGTCGGCGAAAGCGATCAGTTCTTCGGCGGTGTGCGCGTTCTGCGGGAACAAGCTCGTGCCGATGCTCGCGCTCACGAACAACTCGCGGCTGTCGATGACGAACGGCTCTTGGAAAGTGGCCAGCACACCCATAGCGACGGATACGACACTGCGCTGATCGCCGATGCCGTCGATGATCACGACGAACTCGTCGCCGCCGGAACGGAAGATCGAAGCGCGGTTGATCAGGCGCTCTTGCAGACGCGCGGCAATGCCGCGCAAGAGTTCGTCGCCGACGCGATGGCCGAGCGTATCGTTGATCGTCTTGAAACGGTCGATGTCGATGAAGAGCGCCGCGACCGGACCGCTTTTCGCGGCGGCATCGTCAAGAATCGCGGAGAGCGTTTCTTCCAGCGCGAGCCGGTTGGGCAGCTGCGTCATGACGTCTTGCCGCGCGAGGCGCGCAAAACGCTCGGCGCTCTCGCGCACGTCGGTGACGTCGAGCATCACGCCGATCGCGCCGATCAGCGTGCCGTCGGCATCGCGCAACGGCTCCACGTCATTTTGCAGCCAGCGTCCGTTCTGGCGCGTCTCGTAACGCACTGCTTCGCCGCCGAGCGCGCGCCGCAACTCCAGCAGCGCAGCCCGGCGCTGGTCGGGATCGTCGATGCTGGCACCGTACGGCCCGCCGACGAGATCGTCGGCGCAAAGCCGCTGCTCCGCGGCGCCGCGAATCGAGGTCAGCCGCAGATCGCGATCGACCGTCCAGACAACGGCCGGCATTTGTGAGAGCAGCAGACGCAAGCTCGCGCTCGTCTTAAGCAACAGTTCGCTGTTCTTGCGTTCGGTCACGTCGCGTAAGTGCACGAGCAGCTCGTCGCGGGCGGGCTGCATCCGAATTTCGATCCATCGATCGGTCGACTGGAAGTGCTGCAGCCGCTCCAGCGGAACGCCTTGACCGCGCACGCTGAGCATTTCCGGCACCAGATCGGAAGCCAGTGGGTCGAGCACTTCTTGGACGCGCACGCCGATGAGTTGGCTCGCGTCCTTACGCAGCAGCTCTTCAGCCCGCTCGTTGACGTGTGAAAAGCGCCAGTCTTTGTCGATGATAAAAAACCCGTCGGGGATGCTCTCCACGACGTTGTAGCCGCGCTCGGTCAATCCACGGATCGAATTGATTCCGTCGCTGACCAGTAGCTTGGCGGCAACGCAGATGACGATGCAGCCGGCCGCAGCATAGATCGCCAGCAGGAGCGGCCCGGCATGCTCGGTCGCAGCTGCAAAAAATGCTAAGAAGCACAGCGCAACCAGAACGCCAAGGATGACGATGCGAAGGTTCATGCCCGCCTGCGCGGCGGGCTTCACAGCATCTTACGTTGCCGTAACTCGGCGCGAAGCGCGTGACGCGACTCCACGCCCAAAGCGGCAAAGATGATCTCGATCTGCTTCTCGAGCGTAAATCTGCTGCGGCTGAACCGGTGCGAGAGCTCGTCGAGGTCGGCGCCTTGCGAAAGCGCTATCGAGATCTGGCGCTGCATCGGCGTGAGCCCCGAAAGGACGCGCTGCTCTTCGACTTTATCCAACTCCGAGAGCCGGCGGAAGAACGGGCTCTTCGAGAAGTGTCCTGCTTGCGCGCGCGCTTTTTCGAGCCATTGGAGGTCTTCGGTCAGTTCGAAGAGCGCGGCCGCCGCAAGCGCGGCACGATAAGAGTGCTTGATCTGCGCGAAGACGTCATAGGCAAACTCCAGCGACTCTTTGGCGAGCTTGACGTTCCCAAGCACTGCCTGCACGCGGCCGGCGGCATACTTCTCGTATGCGATCGAGCGGCGATCGTGAGCCGAAGCCAGAGTCGGATCGAGACTGTCTTTGCCGAGCGAACTGTACATTGAGACGTAGCGCTGCGCCTGCGCCATGTCGGTCGAGGAAAAGAGTTCCCCGAGCATCACAAGCGCTTGACGTTCTTCGCCGTGCGTAGCGTCCCACTCGATTTCAGAAGACAGCGCGTCGGCCTGCGCGAGCTCCTCGGCCGCCCAGGCTTCGTTCGAATTCATTTTCGCGACGTACGCACGATCGATGTGCGCCATGACCTTCCAGGCCAACGTCGGCGCCAGCGCCTTGGAATCTTTGAAGAGCCATTGAGCGCGGCCCGGATCGCCTTGATGGAACGCGTGCCACGCCAACGCGCGGACGCACATGAATTGCAGGTCCGCGATATCCGGCGTCCACTCGATCGCTTCGTACGCGGCTTCGCCCACGCGCATGCCGTCGTTGTCGCCGGTCTCGACCGCCAGCCGCAACAATCCGTGCAGCGAGATCGCCACCGTCGTGAGGTCGAAGCGCTCTTGCGACTCGCCGAACAAACGGAACGCCGCTTGCAGGTCCTGCATTTGCGCGGAGTAATTTTCAAGACCGGCATACATCCACGACCGCAGTGCGAGCCCGCGGAACTGCGCGAACGGATCGGGATCGCTCATCGCCAGCACGATCTCGTCGCCTTCGGGATCGTAACGGCGCGTGGCCCAGAGCAGGCGCGCGCGCTCGTAACCTAAACGCGCGACGCGCGGCAAGTGATCTTCGACGAGTTCTTGTGCGCTCGCGAGCATGTCGCGCGCACCGTCAAAGTTGCGAATATTGACGTAAGAGAACGCGGAGAGGATGAGATAGCCGAAGCGTCCCTCGGCAGACTTGAACTCCTCGGAATGGAGTGCGAGCGATTCTAGGCCAAGGACCGGGCGGCGGCGGGACAGCACGTCGGCGCGCACCAGCAAGCCTTGCTCGTTGAACGGCGCGGGCCAATCCTCGCAGTACTCGAGCAGCTGCAGCGCCTCGTCCCGGCGCGCGCGGCGCGCCAAATCCGTCGCGAGTTGCAGACTCGTCGAGACGTCGGCCCCTGTTTTTAGGCGTTCGCCTTGCACGTGCATTCGGGCGCCGCTAATCCCTAATCGTTCCTGCGTTGGAGGTTTGTCCTGGACTGACCGTTACCGTCGTCGCCCCCTTCAGGCGCGAGCGATCCGAACTGGAACCCCGCGATGAAAAACTCTCGCCCGCCGAGTTGGTGTATTGGTTGTAGACGTCCAAGCTGTACGTGCCCGCGGCCAGCGTGTGCAGAAGGAAGTTGCCCGACGCGTCGGTGGCAACGGTATTGCCGACTTGGTTTCCAGGCCCGGCCGCGACCACGACGGCGTTAGAAACCGGAGTGCCATCATTGTTGACAAGGGTGCCGGAAATCATGCCTTCGTTGGAGTTGGCAGCGACAAACAGCGTTGGGCGCACCGCCAGACTGAGACTGTTGTGCGAGCCGGAGTTACCATGATTGTCATCGCCGCGTCCCCAGCCGATCGACGGCGGCGTCAGGGATTCCATTAAGTTGAAATCCACGTTCAGCAGTTCGCTCGCGCCGGATCCAATCGTGAACGATCCGTTTTGCGTGATCGCGACGAGTCCGCCGCTGAGATAAGACGTGCTGGTCGCCTTGCCGGCATGCGATGACGATCTGTCGTTGTCCGTGACGAAATTCAGCGGAGCGCTTAGACCGCCGGTATAGAGCACGGAGCTCGCGGCAGTGTTGACGACGAACCGCACTTGCTGGTAGGTTTGCAAGTTATTGACGCTGGCCGTACCGACGTCGTCGCCCGAACCGTTCTGGAACTGAAGCAGATCAACGATAAACGGCGTGGTGTATTTGGCGACGACTTGGCTGTTGCCGGCGGCGTCGACGACGTCGATTTCACTGATGGCGAGATTAACGCGGGCCAGACCGGAGCCGAAGAACGCGGGCGGAGCGTCGCCGACGGCGACGTCCATCGTAGCGATCCCGCCGTGCGTATCGAAAGGCTGAACGATGTTCTGCGGATTATATGGAGGCAGAGCCGATGGCGTGGCCGATTGCCCGTGCATCGCACAGGCTGCCGGCACAAATGCCAACAGCAAAGCGTAGAAAGCCTTAAAATGTCGCTTCAAGCGCTCTATCCTCCGTGACTAAGTCCTAACCCGTGATGCGAATATAGCACGTCCAACGCCAAAGACCATGCAAAATAATTGAGCAGAAAGGCCCATATACAAGAAGTGGTGGTTAAGATTGCGTAAAGAGCCCCTTACGGAGGGCTGGGGACGCATCGCTTGGCGCGGCGCGATGGAGGGGGCGGCCGGCGGCGCGCTCTTCGGGCTCGTCTATTTCTCGGGCGCCGTTCGCCGCTACCCGGCGCCGCCGTTCCTCGCAGAATATGCTGCGCTCTACACGGCCACATGCGTTGCCTGGGGAATCGGATACGCCTACCTGGCGGCTACACAGCCGCAGGTCAACCGCTTTCCGGTTCTCTCCGGTCTGGCATTCGGCGTCGTCGTGTACGTCGTGGCGCAGCTCGTCCTCTACGGCGTCGCCGCCGAGCAGATTCATACCGCGCAGCAAGTCGCATTCGGCCTTTCGGCAGCCTGTTTATTTTTCGGGTTACCGGTAGCGCTCATCGCGCGGCTCCTCGAGCGCACGCGGTGATCGGGACGCTGCGCATCTCAACCGGCGCGCTGCGGCGGAACGCCAAAGCCTTGCGCGATCTCGCGGCGCCGGCCCGCGCCGCTTTCGTCGTCAAGTCAAATGCTTACGGTCACGGGCTCGTTGGAACCGCGCATGCGATCGAAGAATATGCCGACGCGCTCGGCGTCTATTCCGTCGAAGAAGGCCTGACGCTGCGCGAAGCCGGCATCGCGGCGCCGATCATGGTGCTCGGTCCGTCGCCGGTCGAGCTGCTCGATGACGCGCTGAGGCACGATCTGCAAATCACGATCTGGGATGACGGCCTGTATCTGGAAACCGTTGCGAACATCGCTCGCCGTCACGGGAAAACGTTTGGAGTCCAAGTTAAAGTGGATACGGGCGTCAGGCGCTTGGGTCTCGATCCGTCCCAAGCCGGAAAGGCGATCAAACGCATCGCAAGCACTCCCGGAATCGCGCTGACGGGGATATTCTCGCACTTGGCTTCAGCCGAAGAGTTGGACTCCGCATTCACGCTCGCGCAGGTCGAGACGCTGAATGCTGCGATCGGCGACGCCAAACTCGACTCGGATCCGCTGCGTCACATCGCCGCATCTGCTGCCGCCATACTGTGGCCGCAGACCCGTTTGGATCTCGTGCGCTTCGGCATCGCACTCTACGGTTTGTGGCCCTCGAAGCAAACGCGTGCAGCTTGCCCGCTGGAACTGGAGCTGGAACCGGCTCTTGCATTTGAAAGCCGCCTCGCCGCAGTCCGGAAGATTGAAGCCGGCACCGCCGTCGGATACGGCGGAACGTTCCGCGCTCCGCGGCCGATGCGCGTCGGCGTCGTGCCGTTCGGTTATGCCGACGGCATTCCGCGCGCGCTCTCCAATCGCGGCGCGTTCGTCGTCGCCGGAAAACGCTGCCCCATTGCGGGCCGCGTCTGCATGAACATGACGATTCTCGATCTGGGAACGACCAACGCGCGTCCGGGCGATCGCGTCGTGCTGATCGGGAGCGACGGCGGCAGCGCAGTTTCGGCCGACGATTGGGCCGACTGGGCCGGCACGATCAATTACGAGATCGTCACGCGACTGCCGGCCGGTTTACCGCGATCCTTCGAAGACTAGTGTGAAGCCGAACCGTTGCCCGTTCGCCGTTCGATCGGTTCGAATGCGTGCACCGGCGGACCGGAATACGTCGCTTGCGGGCGGATGAGGCGGTTGTCCGCGAGCTGTTCCAAAACGTGCGCCGCCCAGCCGGCGATGCGGCCGCAGGCGAAGATTGGCGTAAATTCGTCGCCGGGGAATCCTAAACTGTAGAAGAGCGGCGCCGTGTAGAAATCGACGTTGGCGTAAATGCTCTTGTCGGGCTTCTTCTCGCGCAAAACGAGATTGGACGCATCTTCAAGCGCACGCGCGATCTTATACCATTTCGGATCGTGCAGTTCGCTCAGTTTTTTCGCGACCGCTTCCAAATGCCGCGCGCGCGGATCGCGGACTTTGTATTCGCGATGGCCCATCCCCATGATGCGCTCGCCGCGTGCGAGCACTTCGCGCACGTAGGCTTCCGCGCGTTCGGGTTTGCCGACTTCGAGCAGCACGCGGCCGACGGCACTCGCGGCGCCGCCGTGCGCTTCGCCCTCGAGCGTCGCGATCGCCGACGTCACCGCCGCATAGAGGTCGGCTTTGGTCGAAGCGGTCACGCGCGCTGAAAACGTGGATGCGTTGAACGAGTGATCCGCCAGCAGCACGAGGTAGGTGTCCATCGCGTCCTCGGCGACTTCGGACGGCTCGCTACCGCGGCACATATAAAGGAAGTTCGCCGCTTGTGAAAGATCGTGCCGCGGTTCGATCGGTTCGAGCCCGCGCCGGATGCGATCCCACATGGCGACGGCGGTCGGCACTTTTGCGATCAACTCGATCGCGGTGTGAACGTCGGAGACGTGCGCGCCGTGTGCGTCGACCGGCACGAAGATTGCAAGCCCTGAAACGATCGTGCGCAGCACGTCCATGGGCCAAGCGTCTTTGGGAACGCGCTCCATCGCATTGATGAGCGGCTCGGGCAGCATGCGGTGCGCGCCGAGTTCTTTGCGCAGCTCGTCGAGCTGTTTCGCGGAGGGGAGACGTCCATACAACAGGAGATGCACGACTTCTTCGAAGCACGCGTTGGGCGCCAAATCGTCGATGTCGTAACCGCGGTAGGTGAGCCGCCCTTCCTTACCCTCGACGTTGGAAAGCAGCGTGCTGCCGACAACGACGCCTTCGAGGCCCCGGTCGACGACGATCCCTGTTGTAGACATAATCTCTCCTTAGTCCGGTACCTCCGCTAGGTGCTGACCGTATTCCCGCGGGTTGAAATACCAGCCCGGAAGCGAGCTCGGAAACGTGATGTCGGTGAAGTCGAAGTCGACCGTCGCACCGTCGCCGCCGTAGACCGTTTGCGTTCCGTTGGATTCGACGCGCGGCTCCACAATGCCGTGCAAGTGCGTGACCACCAGCTGTCCGCTGAGATACCCGAGCGTGTAGGTGAAGGTAACGGGGAAAATCCCCTCGTCGCCCGTGAACAGCCGGTCGTGCGCGATGATGCGCCGCAGTTCGTAACTCTTCTTGTCCACCCAGATCTGGCGCAACACGTTCCGTTCGGGATCGCGGCGCGGACGCAGGACGAGGTGCAAGAGGTTTCGCTCGACCGTCATCTGCGGAACGTCGTAGTCGGACTCGCCGATGGCGATGACGGAGCCGATGGTTTTGAGCGGCTCGGATGACGGCTCGGGCGTCGGCACGTACGATTGCGGGTTGATGTGCTGGCTAACCGGCGCAGCTGCAAAGACGTCCGCGGTCGGCGGACCCGGATCGGTGGCTTCATTGAGCGCCGGACGGTCGAAACTCGGCGGCCCTTCGGCATCGTCGCGATAGATGCGGCGCGTCAGCGCGGCGCGGTCGAGATTGCGAACCCAGTAGTGCGTGGTGTACGAGCCGAGCGGATCGGGATAGGGCGAGGCGCCGGGCTCGGCAGCGTAATTCGTGTATTGCGTGCGGACCATCGTGTACGTCTCGTAGGCCGGCGGAGGACGGCGCGCGCGAAAGACCCGGCGGATCATGCCGAGGACGCGAACGGGCGTCAGGGATTGATAGGGAGGCAGCGTTACCTGTGGGGCCGGCGTCGCCTGGGCCCCCGTGCGGATAGGAGCGGCCAGCGAAACGCCAAGGACGGCGGCGGCAAAGAGTACCGCCAGAGAATTTTTCAGCATACTCGGCTTGTATAACGTCTGGGAGGCTCCCGAATGTTACGCCAGGCGCGACATGTCTATCCGGCGTCCTCCCAGCATCACGAAGGAAGGCTTTTCAAGCGTGCGGATATTTGCGGCAGGATCGTCGGAAACGGCGATCACGTCGGCGAGTTTCCCCGGTGCGAGCGCCCCGTGCGGACAGCGGCAATCGAACATTATTCTTCTCCTGCGCTCCACGTTGAGCCGTCAGTGAACTTCACATACTGCACCGTACACTTCGGCTGCGGTTCGCTCGAGAAGATGAACTTGGTCTGGCCACTGAAATCGTTGAACTTGTGATGGATGGTGATCCCGGGCGAGAACGTGCCGACGTCGCGGATCGATGCCATCGATTTTTCCATCTCGACGCCAAAGCGGACGGTGGTCGCGGTCTTGTCGCTTTCGTTCGTGAACTTGATCTCCAGCGGTCCCGATTTCTTCGTCAATGCGATGGCGGCGCTTGGCGTTACGTTGGGGCCCTGCTGGTAATCGATGTGACAGTAATCGACGATGATCGGGGAGGCAGGTTTGGCAAGCGTAACGCTTGCCGGAATCAATGCAGCCAGAACGCTCGCGGCTGCGGCAGCTCCAAGATAATGAAGACGCACGATTACCTCATTTCGTAAGTACGCGTTCGCCATTGCGCGAAAGCGCGTAGCCCAAGAGCCTGTCGACGAGCGCGTTATAGCCGATGCCCACCGCATTGCAAACGTCGGGCAGAACGCTCGTCGGCGTCAGGCCGGGCAACGCGTTGATTTCCAAGATGTAAGGGCGCCCTTCCTTGCTGACGATGAAATCCGTGCGCGAGTAATCCCGAAGACCGATGAGGCGGTGCGCCGAAAGCGCGAGCATGCCGATCCGCGCCGCGAGATCGGGGTCGATCGGCGCGGGAACCACATGCGTGCTGCCGCCGGGAGCATACTTGGACTCGAAATTATAAAACTCGCCGGCATTTGAGATGATCTCGGCAACCGGCAGCGCTTCTTCACCCAGCACTGCGCACGTAAACTCGCGTCCGGGAATAAACTCCTCGGCGATCACTTCGGCGTATTGTTCGGCGGATGCGATCATCGCTTGCGACCACTGTTCGTGGGTGCGGACGATCGAGACGCCCGCGCTGCTGCCCTGATAGCGCGGCTTGACGACCAGCGGCAGATCGAGCGAACCCGGCAAGAGCGGCAGCGTGCCACCTGAGAGATCGAAGAGATCCCAGGTTGCGGTCGGCAAGCCTTCGGCCGAAAAAAGCTTCTTGGTGAGGTGCTTGTCCATCGCCAGCGCGGCCGACTCCAAACCGCTGCCCGTGTACGGAAGGCCGAGAAAATCGAGAATGCCCTGCAGTTGTCCGTCTTCGCCGCCCGGGCCGTGCAGCGCGTTAAAAACCGCATCAGGCGCGATGTCGCGAATCGCGTCGACGAACTTCCGATCGTAGTCGAGCGACTGCGCGGTGTAACCGAGCGACTCGAGCGCGCGCATAACGCCCGTTCCGGTTCGAATGGAGATCTCGCGCTCGGCGCTCGAACCGCCCATCACGACCGCGATGCGGGCTTTTTTCTTTTTCATTCGACGAAGACGCCGACGAGGTGCACTTCGAGCTGGAGATCCACGCCGAATTGATCGCTCACCGCGCGGCGGACGCGCGCGAGCAACGTCGCGACGTCTTTGGCGGACGCATTGCCGGTGTTGGTGATGAAGTTCGCATGCAGCGCCGAGACTTCCGCACCGCCTTGTTGCCACCCCTTGGCTCCGGCAGCTTCGATCAGACGCGCCGCCTTGTCGCCTTCGGGGTTGCGGAAACACGAACCGGCGTTGGGCAGCGCGATCGGCTGCGTGTTCTTGCGGCGGATAAGACGCGTTTGCATCTCCTCGCGCACGGTTTGCGCTTCACCGCGTTCGAACGCCAGCATCACGCGCGAAACGATCGCGTCGCGCGCGAGCGACGTGTGGCGGTAATAATAATGAACGGAGACGGGGTGCGCCTGCGGTTTGGCCGGCGACTGTACCCAGACCTCGCGCACGAAGTCGCCCATCTCGCGATCGGTGCCCGCGTTCATGCGCAGCGATCCGCCGACGCTGCCGGGAATTCCGGCCAGCGACCCGATGCCGACCGCGCCGGCCGACGCCGCCTTCGCGGTGAGCAGCGACATCGCAGCCGAAGCGCCCGCGCGCACCGTCACTTCTGCGCCGTCGTCCGCGACGTCGATCGCGGCGAACTCTCCGGCTAGCCGCAAAACCAGGCCGCGAATGCCGCCGTCGCCGACGAGCAGATTGCTTCCGCTGCCGAGCACGAACCACGGCAGCTTGCGGCGCGCGCATAGACGCATGACCTCTGCGAGCTGATCTTCGCTCTCTACCACGACCCATGCGTCGGCCGGTCCGCCGATCTTCCACGAGGTGTAAGGGGCCAGCGGTTCGTCGAAGCGCACCGCTTCGCCGCAGATTGCCGAGAGCTTTTGCCGGTCGGCATCGGTCAGCAGGCTGCGCAGTTCGGAATCGGCGGCGATCACGCCGAGACGTCCCGCGCGAGTTCGGCCGCAACCTTCGTGATGTTGCCTGCTCCCAGCATGAGTACCAGCGCGTTCGCGGGCGCCTCGCGTTGCAGCACTTGGCGCAGATCGTGCACGTATTTGACGTACGATGTCGGCACGCCGGCGGCTTCCAGCGGTTCCCCGATGAGCCGTTCGGTCACGCCCTCGATCGGCGTTTCGCCGGCGCCGTAAACCGGCGCGAGGTACACGCGGTCCGCGTCGGTGAGCGCTTCGGCAAACGCTCGTGCCAAATACGCGGTGCGCGTGTAGCGGTGCGGCTGAAATGCGACGACGATCGGCCCGTGATGGTAGCGGCGCGCAGCGGCGATCGTTTCACGCACCGCCGTCGGATGATGCGCGTAGTCGTCGACGACGATCATGCGCGCGGTCGTTGCGAGCACGTCGAAGCGGCGGCGCACGCCGCGAAAACCGCTCAGCGATTCGGCCATGGAAGCGAACGGAATATTGAGCGCCCATCCAACCGCGGCAGCGGCCAGCGCGTTTTCGATGTTCATCGCGCCCGGCACGTGCAGCTCCACCGTTCCCAGGCGCGCGCCGTCGGCGAAAAGTTCGAACGTCGACTGCAGGTGTCCAAAGCGGATGTTCGACGCATGCACGTTCGCATCGGCGGCGATTCCGAACGTGATCGTGCGCGCGCGGCGCGCGTTTTGCGCGAGCAAACGCGTCAGCGGATTATCCACGCCGACGATTGCCGCGCCATCGGGCGGCGCTTTTGCCAGAAACTCTTCGAAGGCCGCGACGAGCTTCGGAATCTCCGCGTCCGACGTCAGATGATCGTTCTCGATGTTCGTTACCACCGCAACGGCGGGATCGAGAAGCGTGAACGATCCGTCCGATTCGTCGGCTTCGGTCAGAAACCACGGAGCGGTGCCTTCGTGCGCGTTGGTGCCGAGCAAGCCGTCAATTCCACCGAGCACGAGGCTGGCGTCGACGTTGGCGCCGCGCAAGACCGCGGCGGTCATCGCCGTCGTAGTCGTCTTGCCGTGCGTGCCGCAGATCGCGATGCCGCGGCGTCCTTCCATGATGCGCGCGAGCATCTCGCCGCGTCCGATAACGGGAATGCCGCGCTCGATCGCCGAGCGATACTCGGGGTTTTCGGGATCGATCGCAGAACTGACGACGACGGTGGTCGCACCGTTGATGTTGCGCGCATCGTGTCCGACGGAAATCGTCGCGCCGGCAGCTCGCAATTCTTTCAGCAGCGGCGAATCGATCGCGTCCGAGCCGGTCACGCGTTCGCCGCGTAGCAGCAGGATGCGCGCGATGGCGCTCATACCGATGCCGCCGATTCCGACGAAGTGCAGTGTGCGCAAGGTCAGCTCTCGTTCTTTGTTACGAGCGCCTCCACCCGCGCAAGAATTGCGGCGACCGGGTCGCGATTGGCGCGCAAACGCGCGGCCGAACGCATTTGGTCGAGCCGCTCGGGCTGCATCACCTCGCGCAGCATCCACCACAGCGAATCGGCGTTGAGTTCCCCATCCGCGATCACGGCGGCCGCCCCGCTGCCGGCGAGCATGCGGGCGTTTGCGGCCTGGTGGTCCTCGGCGGCAAACGGATAGGGCACGAGCAGGGCGGGAATGCCGAGCGCGGTGAGCTCGCCGAGCGTCGATGCACCCGCGCGCGCGATCGCGAAATCGCAGACGGCGTATGCGTCGGCCATGTCGGGCAGGTACGAAACGAGTACGGCCAAGTTTTCCCCGAATGGTGTGCGTTCGGCCGCCTGCATGTATTCATGGTCGCGCTCGCCGCAGATGTGCAGCACCTGCCACGCCGCGGGCAGCGCGCGCCGCGTCACCAGCGCCGCGATCGCCTCGTTGATCGTCCGCGCGCCCTGACTCCCGCCGATGGCGAGGATCGTGCGCCGGGACGGATCGAGGCCGAGCCGGCGCGCCGCTTCGATGCGGTTATCCGGATGCAGCAGAGACGCGCGAACCGGAACGCCGGTGTAGACATACTTGCGTCCGAAAGCCCGGTCGGCTTCGGGAAACGCGCCCCATACTTCGTCGACGATCGGCGCCAGCAAACGGTTGGCCAATCCGGGATGCGCGTTGGGTTCGAGGAGCGCGAGTGCCGGACCCGGCCGCACGCCGCGCAAGATTCGCGCGGCCGCCATTGCCGGAAAAGAAACGTAACCGCCCGTCGCGATCACGATATCCGGATCGAAATTGCGCAACACGCTCACCCCTTGCGCGATACCGGCGGCGTTGGCGGCCACGGTGCGCAGCATGCCGAGCGAAGCGCCGCGCTGCAGCGGACTGCTTTCGATCGTCGCAAGTTCGTAGCCGGCCGCAGGCACCAGCGTGTTCTCGATGCCATCCGGACTACCGACGAACAGGATCTCGCTGCGGTCGCGCAGCGCGTCGGCTAACGCGATCGCCGGATACACGTGGCCGCCGGTGCCGCCGCCGGCGAATGCGATCTTCACTCTGGGGGAGATAGCCGCCGGTGCCGCCCGACGTTAATGATCAGCGCGACGGCGATCAGCGACACGATCAGCGAGCTTCCGCCGAACGATATAAAAGGAAGAGGCACGCCGGTCACCGGCCAGGACGACGTGACGACGGCGATGTTGACGAAGGCTTGAATAACGATGAGCGCGGCGCAGCCCGTCGCCAGGAAGAACCCGAACCGCTCCGGCGCGGCGATGGCGATCCGGATCGCGCGGTAGGCCAGCGTGCCGAACAGAATCAGCACGGTCGCGGTTCCGATCAGGCCGAGCTCTTCGCCGAGTACGGAAAAGATGAAGTCCGTGTACTGCTCGGGGAGATAGAAAAACTTGGCGCGCGACTCGCCGAGCCCAACGCCGAAGAGTCCGCCGCTGCCGAGCGCGAGCAGTGACTGCACGATGTGGAAGCCGGTGTTCTGCGCATCCTTGAACGGATGCAGAAACGCAAAGATGCGGGCGCGCTTATACGGACTGCTCATGATTGCAATCGCGGCGGGAGGAAGGGTGACCGCAATAACCATCAGCAGATGCTCGATCCGCGCGCCCGCCGCAAAAAACATGGCGAACGCTGTAAAGATGATGAGACTGGAGGTACCGATGTCCGGCTCGATGAGCACGAGCATCGCCGTGAAGAACACCGGAATGCAGAGCGGGGCCAGCCCGCGCGTCAGCGACGTGATGCGCTCGCCGCGACCCGCCAGCGCGGCGGCCAAATAGACGACTAGTCCGAGTTTTGCAAACTCCGACGGCTGCAGCGAAAACGAACCGGCGCCGATCCAGCGGCGCGCGCCGGAGACCGTCATGCCTACGTGCGGCACGAAAACCGTTAACAGACCCGCGATGCAGAGCAGCAGCGCGTAGGGCGCGAAGGCGCGCAGCTTGCGGTAGTCGACCTTATAGGCGCCGTACGCGAGAATCAATCCCACGATCAAGTAGATCGCTTGGCGCTTCACATAGTAGGCCGTGTCGTGGTGATCGGCATACGCCTGTGCGCTCGATGCGCTGAAGATCATGACCAGGCCGATGGCGACCAGACTCGTCACCGCGATGAACAGCCACGTATCCGGCGGGGACGAGACGAACGAGCGCGGCAGCTCTTGGTTGTGCGCTTGGCGTTTTGCGACCGATGCTTTCATCGCGCCGGCGTTCCCAGCACGGCGTCGGTAAATTTTTGACCACGGTCTTCGGCCGACTCGAACATATCGAACGATGCACACGCCGGCGAAAGTAGCACCACGTCGCCGGGTTTTGCCACCGCCTGCGCGGATCGAACCGCTTCTTCCATCGAACCGGCGCGTTGGATCGGCGTACGGTAGACGTGCGCCGCGATATCGTCGGCGGCTTCGCCGATGACGATCAGCGCGCGCGCCCGCTCGTCGACGATGCGTCCGAGTTCGGTGAAGTCGGTATTCTTCGGTTTGCCGCCGGCGATCAAGACGATCGGCTTGTCGTACGCGCGCAGCGCCGCGATGACGGCGCCCGGGTTCGTGGCCTTGGAATCGTCGACGTAGAGCACGCCGTCAACTTCACCGACGGGCTGCATGCGGTGCGACATCGGACCAAATGTGCGGATGCCGTCGCGAAGTTCTCGCGGCTCGATGCCCGCAGCCAACACCGCAAGCGACGCGGCCATAACGTTTTGCACGTTGTGCATCCCGGGAAGCGGGATATCGTCGCGGCTCGCGATATGGATCGGTCGCGGATCGCCCGTCACCGGCGAATATGTCAGCGTGCCGTCGCGCAGGTACATCGTCGCGTGTTTGCTGTCAGCGCCGAGCGTAAACCACATCTGCTTCGCGCGCACGCGGGCTTCGCCCGAATGCCAATGTAACAGCGCCAGCACCGGGTCGTCGAGGTTGGCGATGAAAACGTCGTGCTCGTTTTGATTGGCAAAGATGCGGTATTTGGCTTCGATATATTCGTCCATCGAATGATACCGGTCCAGATGATCGGCCGAGATGTTCAGAATCACCGAAACGCGCGGATGGAACGAGCGGATCGTTTCGAGTTGGAACGACGACACTTCCGCCACAACCCAACTCTCCGTCGGCGCCGCCACCGCCTCGAGGATGAGCGGGTTGCCGATGTTGCCGCCGACGCGCGCGTCTTTACCGGCCGCGCGCAACAGGTGTCCGATGAGCGAGGCAGTCGTCGATTTGCCTTTGGTTCCGGTTACGGCGATAATCGGCGCTTTGCACAAACGGTACGCGACTTCGATTTCGCTGTAGACCGGGACGTTGCCGCTTTGGATCTTTCGAACGAGCGGGCCGTTGAGCGGAACGCCCGGCGAGAGCACCGCGCAATTCAGATTTGCGAGCTCACCGATGTTTTCGGGGGCGACGTACCGCGCGCCCATCGCTTCGATACCCGCAATCGTCTCTGCGAGTTCCGCACGCGGTTTTTCATCGATCGCGTACACCTCGGCGCCGCGCTCGCGCAAGACTTCGACGACGGCCTTCCCGCTGCGCCCGAGCCCGATGACCAAGATCTTCTCGCCAGCGGCAAAGTTCATAAAGTAGCAACGCTAGGGAGCGCGGGCGCACTATGTGTCATGGTGGAAAATGATGTCATCCTGAGCGAGCGTTTTGCCCTTGGCAAAACGCGCAGTCGAAGGACGCCCGAGCAGGGTGCGAAGCACCCAGGACGAGGGCCGCATATACCACGCGTCACCGTACGATCGCCAATCCGACGGCGCTGCAAATGGCCGAGGCAATCCAAAAACGCGTCGTAACTTTGGTTTCGGGCCATCCGGACAGCTCGAAGTGATGATGCAGCGGCGACATCTTAAAAATGCGCTTGCCGTGCGTGAGTTTGAAATACACCACTTGCAGCATCACAGAGAGCGCTTCAGCGACAAACACGCCGCCAATAATGATCAATAAGAACATCTGGCCCGAAAGAATAGCAGTCCCGGCGAGTAGAGCCCCGAGGGCTAGGGATCCGGTGTCACCCATAAAAAGCTTCGCTGGGTGATGGTTGTACATGAGGAAGGCGAGACACGCGCCGATTCCTGACAACGCTGCCAAACCGCCAAACTCTCCTACTGCTTCGTTTTGCAGCGTGATGAAACCAATCACGATTAGCGGGGGCAAAATCGTCCCTGTTGCCAGGCCATCGAGGCCATCCGTCAGGTTCACCGCGTGAATCGTTCCGGCTATTGCAAATATTCCGAGCACTAGCCAAAGCCAGTAGGGCAACCATAAAACGTGGCCGGGTACAATGAGCACCGCCCATCCAACATGCCCGCTGCCTTCGCTTATCGAGCGTAAAAACATGATCGCTATAAGCGCCGTAAACAAAAATTTTGTGCGGGCGCGCAGTCCGCGATTCTTCCCAAAATGAACCGACATAAGATCGTCGAGTGCGCCCACCGCCGCGCAAGCCGCGACAAGCCCGAAGAGCTTCAGTAGATTCGACCATGGCTCCGCCGCGGGCGACCCTGGGATCATACTGATCAAGACGAGTGGCAGAATCCCGAGGACAAAGCAAATACCCCCCATCGTCGGCGTACCGGTTTTTATTTGATGCGTTTTTGGAGCATCCTCATACGCGTATTGGACAATGTTGAATCTTTTCAGGAGGGGTATTAAAATCGCACCCACGATGGCAGCGGTCAAAAATCCTAGGGCAATCAGGATCGCCGCTTCCCTTGCGAGCATGGCGAGAGTCACTTGCCCCATAAACTTCATTTCGCCCATGTGCGGTGGAATGATATCGCGCAGCCAGGTCATCCGCTTGCGCGCCCCAGCGGATTTGCTCCGTCGCCGCGCCACTTGAGGACGACAACCGGTGTTTGCTCGTCGCCATTACCGTGCGGATTCGAAAGCAGCGCCTCGGCCACGCTGTCGCGATTGACGCCGGACGACGCGCCCAAAACTTTAGCGGTGTTGAGATCGTTCGCGTCGACCACCGCGCACCCGATGCCGGTCCGCTCAAAAACGGACTGCGCAAACGCGTCGGGGTTCTGGGGCGCGAAAACGATCAGGTTTCCGAACGGCGGCATCGTCCCGGTATATCCATCGATGGCTGCAATCGCCTCGCCCAAGATTTCGTAGAACATGCCGCGACGGCCGGCGAGCCGGCCCAACACTTGCATGACCGCGGCGTACGCGACCTTGGGAGCGCCGACGTTGTCGATCACGATCTGCACCGACTCGGGCTGACTCACCGTTGCCATTGCGCCCGCATGACGCGACAGCAGCAAAGCGAGTCGCGAGGGGCGCACGTATTCCGCCGGGACGGCTTGGCGCTGCGCGATCGCCACGGCTGTTTCGGAAACTGCGAGCACGTCGCCGGAGTGCGCGATGCCGGCGACCGCATTTTGAATCAGCGCTGCGAGATCTTCTCCCGGACGAACGAGGCGCGTACGTACCGGAATTGCTACCATGCCCGCCGCAATCTGCGGGCGGTCGACGCGCAAGCTGCCGCTCATGCCGCTCCTGCCCGGAGCGACTGCACGATCTCCTCCATGCGATACTTGCGCGAGCCTTTCAGCAACACGACGTCTTGATCGGTCGCGTTCTTGCGCAGCCACTTCGCCGCTTCTTCGTTTTCGCCGAACGTGACGATGTGCTCGCGCGCAAAGCCGGCGCGTACCGCGCCCGCGGCGAGCGATGCGGCAAAATCTCCGCCGACCAAGAGCACGTCGATGTTCATCGCCGCCGCGTGCGCTCCGACACGCTCGTGAATCGCAGGCGCGTCGGAGCCGAGCTCGGCCATGCTGGAAAGCACCGCGATCCGGCGGCGCGCATTTTCGGACGAAAACGTGGTCAGCGTTGCGATCGTGCCGCTCGCGTTCGCGTTGTAGGCATCGTAGATTAGCCGCGGTCCGGCGGGGAGGTCGATGTTTTCGTACCGGCCCGGCGGCAGCGTGAGCCGGGCAACGTTGCCGGCGATCTCTTCGGCGTTGACGCCAAGCAAGAGCGCGCCGGCGATTGCGGCCGCGAGATTCGCACGGTTGTGCGCGCCGGGAAACGGCGTGCGGATCGGGAGTGTTTGCGACGCTCCACCATAGTTGAGCACGAGCGTGCTCTCGTCGCGCACCCAAACGCCGGGCAGCGACGGCTCCCCTTCGCCGAACCACAGCGGCGGCGCGCCGAGCGAGCTCGCCCGGTTGCGCGAAATCTCGTCGCGCGCGTTGAGCACCGCCTGCGCGCCTTCCGAAAACAAACCCCATTTCGTGGCCGCAAGCTTCTCACGCGATCCGAAGATCTCCAAATGCGCGTCACCGACGTTGGTCAATATGCCGATGTGCGGCGACGCAATCGCCACGAGCTCCGCAATCTCGCCCCCATGGCGCGCGCCCATCTCGATCACGAGCATCTGCTGCTGCGGCGAGAGCGAGAGCAGCAATTTGCTGACGCCGATCTCGTTGTTTTCATTTCCGGGCGACGCGGCTACAGCCGAAGGCCCCAGCGTCGCGCTCAGCAGCTGGCAGAGAAAATCTTTAGTCGTCGTCTTTCCGCTGCTTCCGGTTACGGCGACCACGCGTCCCGTAAACTGCGCGCGAGCCGCAGCTGCGAGATCCATATAGGCGCGGCGCGTATCGCGCACGATCAAAGCCGCGACGCCATCACTCTTTGTCTCCGGCGAATCCACAACGATGGCGGCGGCGCCTTTTTTTAACGCTTCGCCGATAAAATCGTGGCCGTCGAAGCGCTCGCCCCGCAACGCGAGAAACGTGTCGCCGGGATTGAGCGATCGCGTATCCGTTACCACCGTGAGCGTTTCGGGAGCGCGTTCGCGGCCCCGCACTTGGGCGCCGGTCGCTTCGGCCGCGCGATCGAAAGACAGCGTCATGAAGGCACGCGCTCGCGTTCGGCCAGCGCATGGCGCGCTTGCGCGGCGTCGTCGAACGGCAAAACGTTCGTCCCGACGATCTGGTACGTCTCGTGACCCTTGCCCGCGATCAAAATCGTGTCGCCCGGACGCGCGTCTCTAATCGCGGCCGCAATCGCACGCGCGCGATCCGTCTCGATCTCGTGCGGCGCGCCGCCGATTCCGGGAAGAATGTCGTCGATGATCGCGCGCGGGTCTTCCGTACGCGGATTGTCGGAGGTCACGTAGGCGTAGTCCGCATTTTGCGCGACGACCGCGCCCATCTCGCGGCGTTTGCCGCGGTCGCGATCGCCGCCGCAGCCGAAAACAACGATGCGGCGTCCGCGCGCCGTTTCCTTAAGCGCACGCAACGCCGACTCCAGCGCGTCCGGTGTATGCGCGTAATCGACGATCACCTCGATGTTGCCCCCGTCGATACGCTCCATCCGGCCGCGGACGCGATCGACCAACGCCAATCCGCGCGCCGAAACGTCGTCGGAGAATCCAAGCATGCGCGCAGCCGAGATCGCGCACAACGCGTTGCTAACGTTAAACCGCCCGGTAAGGCGCAATTCGAATTGGCGGCCGTCCACTTCGAAGCTCGAGCCGCTTGCGTGCACGCGGATCTTTTCAGCGCGAACGTCGGCGGGGCTGTCGCAGGCAAACGTAAGGACGGGCTTGGCGGCGCGCAGCTCTTCTGCCCAGCGCGCTCCGTATGAATCATCGGCATTGAGAACGGCGCGCTCCGCGAGATCGAAGAGCTGCCTTTTTGCAGCTGCGTAAGCTTCCGGCGTTTGGTGAAAATCCAAATGATCGCGCGTCACGTTCGTCAATCCCGCCACCGAGAAATGGACGTCGGAGACGCGGGCGAGCGCGAGTGCGTGCGAGCTGACTTCCATCGCCACGACCTGTACCGCTTGGTCGCGCATCTGCGCGAGCAGCGCCTGCAACTCCGGTGCGAGGGGCGTCGTATTATCGAGCGGCCGTTCGGCGCCGTCAAATTTCGTGCCGAGCGTGCCGACGATCCCGGCCGAAAGTCCGGCCGCGGTGGCAATGGCGGCGATCATGTGCGTGACCGTCGTCTTTCCGTTGGTTCCGGTAATCCCGGCAATTGCCAGATTGCGCGACGGAGATCGATAAAATGTATCGGAAATTTTTGAAAGCGCGGCTGCCGTATCCGGAACGATCACGCTGGTAACGCGCGGCGGAAGATCGATTTCGCGTTCCAAGATCACCGCGGACGCGCCGCGCGCGACAGCTTCGCTCACATAACGGTGGCCATCGGTGCACTTGCCAACAATCGCAAAGAATAGCGCGCCCGGCCGGACGGATCGGGAATCGAAAGCCAGCGACGAAACAATTACGGACCCGCCGCCGGTGATGCGGCTTTCCGGCAATCCTTCCAGCAGCAATTCCAGCAGCACGCCCGGTTCGATCATGGGGTAAATTTCGCCGTTTGTTGAGGCCGGACCAAGCGCTTTTTGGGTGATGGCTTCGGAGGCGGCGTCGCGGGGAGGGTACCGGCGTGCAGCATCGCCTGCCGCGCGATTTCCGAAAAAGCCGGCGCGGCGACCACCGAACCGTAGATGGCCCCTTGGGGACGCTCGACTTTCACGTAGATCAAGTAGCGCGGATGCTCGTAGGGGACCATACCTATAAAGGAAGCGATGTACGCGCCCGGTTCGTATCGGCCGTTTTCGACAACCTGCGCCGTCCCGGTTTTGCCCGCCGTCGTATAGCCCGCGAGCTGCGCGCTCGGGTTCCCCGTTCCGCGCACCACCACGGCTCGCAAGAAGCGGCGCAGCGTGTCGGCAGTGCGCCGCGAAAAGACGCGCCGTTCGATCTCCGGCCCGTATTGGTAGACCAAGCGTCCCTGCGCATCGAAGATCGCGCGCACGAGCCGCGGCCGAACGAGCAGTCCGCCGTTGGCAATCGCGCAATAGTAGCGCGCCAGCGCGAGCGGCGTGACCGAGACGCCTTGTCCGAACGCCATCGTCGCGAGCGAGCTGTCGCTCCAGTCCGCCGGCGCCGGCACGATGCCGGGATTTTCGCCCGCAAAACCGACATGCGTGGCATCGCCGAATCCCGCGCGCCGTTCCATGTCGTAAAACGTCTTGCTGCCGATGAAGAGGCCCACTTCGGCCGCACCGACGTTATGCGAATACGCGATGATGTCTTCGAGCGTTTCACTGCTGCCGCGCACCGGCATGTCGTCTTCGGCGTTGTGGATCACGCGGCCGCCGACTTCGATCTCGTTGCGCGCCGGAAAATACGACGACGTCGTAACCTTGCCGCTCTCGAGTGCGGCCGCCGCGGTTAAAAGCTTAAACGTCGAACCGGGCTCGTAAGCATCTTGCACCGCGCGCTCGCGGCGAGCATCAGGCGAAAACTTCCAATACGTGTTCGGATCGAAGTGCGGCAAATCGGCGAGCGCGAGCACTTCGCCGGTGGACGGATCCATAACGAGCGCCGTGCCGCTTTGGGCGTGAAATTCCGTCACTTGTTTCTTGAGCGCGGATTCGGCGACGAACTGCAGATACGGATCGATCGTCAACTGGAGCGTCATGCCGGGCTTGGCGGGCCGCACGGCGCGCTGCCGCCCGAACGGAATCGGGTGCCCGAATTCGTCGGCTTCCAGCGTGACGCGCCCCGACGTTCCTTTTAAAAGGTCGTCATAGGCGTACTCGATGCCGGCCAATCCGTTCTCGTCGATTCCCACGAATCCGACGACGGTTGAAGCCGTCTGTCCGGCCAGATCGACGCGGCGCCCCGTATCCTCTTCCATGACCGAAATTCCCGGTAGCTGCAGCGCGGAAATTGCGTCGGCCTGATCGTGTGGAATCTTTCGCGCCACCCAAACGAACTGCAGCGTGCGATCGCGCAGCAGTGCCGTCGTCGATTCGGGAAGTCGCCCGAGCACCTTCTGCAGGCGCGCGATGGTCGGGGCGGCGTCGCCGAGATCGTGCGGCACGGCGTAGACGCTTTCGGAGGGAAGCGAGTACGCCAGCACGTTACCATCGCGATCGAGGATGCTGCCGCGACGCGCGAACACATCGACGGTGTCGCTCCGTTGCGCGAGCGCCTGCTTCGCGTAGATCGGGCCCTTGAAAACTTGCACCTCGACGAGCCGCCAGCCCAGTATGAGCGCGGCCGCGGCCACGATATAAAAGAGCGCTTTTGCGCGGCGAGGAGCGACGCGCGAGAACGTTCGGCGGTGCACGCGTCCCTTCAGACCCTATTTAGCGCCGAACCAGCTCGCTAAACTGGAAAGAAAAAGCCGCGATCGTCCCTGTGGCGCGGCCGGCGGAAGCGTCACCAGCGCGAACTGCTGCGGCTCGCGCATGTGCAGCGCCGACGCCATCTTCGACAAGCGATCGTCCGAGCGCAGCGCCGCCAGCCGATCGTCGAGCCGCGCCGTTTCGGCCTGCAATGAGGCACGCTGTCTGTCCGCGCGCGCGACCGAATAATTCAAACTGGTGAGATTGGCGATGAGCATGACGTAGACCATAACGCCGACCAGCACCACACCGAGCGCGCCGCAAAATCGGACGAGGCTCGTATAACGCGCGCGAGACGCGCGGGTCTTGCGCATATGCGTTGCATGTTTGGCCGTGCGGACGTTGCGCAGCCGCGGGCGCGCCTGATATGCGACCATCAGCTCGCTCTCCGCTCGGCGGCGCGCATCTTTGCACTGCTCGCACGAGGGTTCTGCTCGATTTCGTCCTGCCCGGGGACGATGGGCTTGCGCGTCAATATTTCAAGACGATCGTCATTGAGAAACTTTCGCTTGACGATCCGGTCTTCCAACGAATGGAAACTGATGGCGACAATCCGGCCGGCACCACGCAAGCGGTCGACCGCGCTGTCCAAGCCTTCGCGCAGCGCTTCGAGTTCGTCGTTGACGGCAATGCGCAGCGCTTGAAAAACGCGCGTAGCCGGATGGATGCGCTCGCGCCTGCCCGGGCGGTGCATCAAGCCGCTGATCATCCGCGCAAATTCGAGCGTCGTTCCGGGAAAGGAGCCGGCCTTGCGGCGGTGCACGATCGTGCGCGCGATCCTGCGCGCCGCACGCTCCTGACCGTAATCGAAGAAGATCTCCGCCAGTTCGGTTTCGCTCGCGCTCATCAGCACGTCGTAAGCGCTGCGTCCGGCCAGCGGATTCATGCGCATGTCGAGCGGTCCGGATTCCCGGAAAGAAAAACCGCGCGACGGTTCGTCAAATTGCATCGAGGAAACCCCCAAGTCGAAAAGCACGCCGTCCACGAGCTCGATCTCGAGACGATCGAGCACGTCCGGCAGCTCGCGGAAATTCGCATGAATAAATGTAAAGGCGGAATCGTCGATCTCGGCAGCCCGCTGCCCGGCCGAAGGATCCGCGTCGAGCGCAATGAGCCGCCCGCCCTTCAAACGCGAGAGGATGCCACGCGAATGGCCACCCGCGCCGAAGGTCGCATCCACATAGATCCCAGACGGACGGATCGCCAGCCACTCTAAGGCTTGCGCGTGAAAAACGGGAATGTGTTGCATCGCTCCAGCCCGCCATCAATAAAGCCCCAGCTCCGCCATCAAATCACCGGCTTCGGGATCGGGCGCGGCGTGCGAGGCGTAGCGCTCTGCCGCCCAAATCTCGACCCGCGTGAGCGAGCCGACCGAAACGACCTCGCGCTCGATGCCGGCATACGCCCGCAGCGCCGACGGGATGAGCAGACGTCCTTGAACGTCGCATGCAACCTCCTCGGTGTGCGCAAAGATATGGCGCACGAGGCGGCGGAAACGCTCGTCCTTCCGCGGAGCGCCTTCGAGCCGACTGCAGAAGTCGGCCCAATTCGCCTGCGGATAGAGGGCGAGGCACGGGTCCGGTTGCGCGATCGTTAAGACGAAACCGGTCCCTAGGCGTTCGCGGAAGCGCGCGGGCACGATGAGGCGGCCCTTGTCGTCAAGGGCATGCTCCACCGAACCAAATAAGCGCGGCAAATCCGCGTGCAACCTTTCCTCCCTCGGTCACCACAACGCACCACTTTGCACCACTATACGCCCCGATGCTACGCGTGGCAAGAGTGAAGGTGAGATTAAGAACTCCACAATTTCTAAAACGAACAAACGTTCGATTACGCGAAGCAGCGCAAAACGTCCGCCGCAGCTCCCTCGTTGTAAGGAAGTCGAAGGCAGGGTGGATACCTTGCAGAAGAGACTGTGACCCATATGAAAAGGATGCTCGGGACCGCGCTATTCCTGAGCTTGCTCTGCGGTTGCAGCGGAGCGGGTTATCTTCCGTATGCGCCGCACGCGCTCGATCCCGCGCAACTTCAACGGCTCGTCAGCACGGCAGCCGCACGCAACGGCGTGCCGATCGGTTTGGTCAACGCCGTCGTCATGGCGGAATCGGCCGGCGATCCATCGGCCATCAGCAGCGCGGGAGCGCAGGGCCTCATGCAATTGATGCCCGGCACTGCGGCTGGCTGCGGAATCGGCAACGCGTTCGATCCGGCAGAGAATGTGGACTGCGGAACGCGCTACTTGCACGGTCTGCTTAAACGCTACCGGAATAACGTCGAGCTCGCAGTGGCGGCGTACAACGCTGGGCCCGGCGCCGTCGATCAATATCACGGCATTCCGCCGTATGCGGAAACGCAAGCCTACGTCGACCGCGTTCTGACGGCTTACCGCAGCTACTAGCGGACTGTTAACGCGGATGGCCTCCATTTCCGGAGCACGCCCCGCGCCCCTGGGTCTGTTGCGCTCGCTGCGCTTACCGCTGCTCGACGCTTACATACTGCGCGAGTTCATGGGGCCGTTCGTATTCGCGTTCCTCGCGTTCTTTTTATTTTGGGGTTTCAACATTTTCTTCTTGGCCGCGAATCAAATCATCGGCCACGGCGCGCCGTTCTTTCTCGTCTTGCGGTTCGTCGCGTTCCGCGTGCCGCAATCGATTCCGATGGCCTTTCCGTTCGCGGCACTTTTCGCAACGCTGCTTGGCATCGGACGCCTGATGGCCGACAACGAAATCAACGCGATTCGCACGTCCGGCACGTCGCTGTGGCGCCTCTGTCTTACGCCGCTGGTTTTCGGATTTACGGTTTTTTTATTCGCCTGGGCGATGAACGAATTCGTGGCGCCTAAATCGGTCGAGATTTCAACGCGCACGTTCTATCAGATCATCTATCACACCGGCGCGCTGCCGGTCGAGTCACAGTTTTTTCGTAAGGACCCCGATACGGGCAACGAGTTCTTCATCGATCACGTGATGGCCGACGGCAGCACCATGGTGGGCGTGCAGATCTTCAAGCCCGGACGCAACGGTTACTGGAACGAAACGATTCAGGCCAAGACCGCGCACGTGGTTGGACCGACGCTGGTTCTGAACGGCGTCGTCATTACGTTTTATAACAGCCAAGGCTATATGACGTCGCAGGTTGACAAGTCTGAAGCCAGCATCGGCCTGCCGCTGGGAGAAAACGCGGCGCAGTTCCTGAGCAGCGCGAGCAGCGACGCATGGACGATGGATTCCAAACAACTGGCCCACCAAGTCAGCGCATTACAAGCGCAAGGTGTCGGCGGCGAAGCGCTGGGAAATCTGCAAGTCAATCTCGCAGACAAGCTGGCGTTTCCGTTCTCCGCGCTGGTCGCGGTCATGCTGGCGCTGCCGCTGGCGATCATGTTCGGAAAGAAAGGGCGCATGATGGGAATCGCGATGTCGATCATCGCGTTCTTCGTCTATTTCATTCTCTCGGAAGCGGCCGCCGCGTTCGGCGGCACGGGGCGCGTGAACCCGTACATCGTTTCCTGGATCCCGAACCTCGTCTTTGGTGTGGGCGGCCTGGCGTTACTTTGGTACGAAGAGCACTAGGCGGCGTCGTGTTTGGTTCGCAGGGTCGCGCAGTTCGCGCAACGATTTGCTTGACGACGTTTCTGGCCGGATTCTTTCCCATAGCGGCACCGGCGCGCGACGTCAATTTTGAAAACGCGAACCTCAAGAGTCACGATTTCCGCAACGCCGATCTGCGCAACGCGGATCTGCAAGGCGCCGACCTGAGCGGCGCCGACCTGACGCGCGCAAATCTCACCGGAGCCAATATGCAGGGCGCGCACTTGGAAGGCGCGATTCTGCAGAATGCGATTCTGATACGTGCGAATCTGCAGTCGGCCGACTCGCAAGATGCGATTTTCCAAGGCGCATCCTTGCAGCAGGCAAATATGCAGAGTGCGTTGTTGTACGGCGCTCATCTTTACCGCGCGAATTTGCGGCACGCCGATCTCGCCGGCGCAAACCTCGAAACGGCCGACCTGCGCTCCGCCGATATACGCGACGCAAACCTACAGGGGGCAAACCTGTTGCGCACGGATACGCGCGGCGCACGCTGGTTCGGAGCCAGTTTGCAAAACGTACGGCGTTCGGACCAGATCGCGCTGGCGACGCCGCTGCCCGAATTATCCGCGCCGCCCGTTCCGGCAACGCCCGAGCCGATCGTGCGCGTAACCGCTGCGCCAAAACGATTGCCCGTCAAAACCGCAATCGCACGCGTCACTCCCGCACCATCGCCATCGCATACGCCATCGCTGGTTTTAGCGCGAAAGAAGATCGCCGTTGCGGCCGTTACGCCGCCTGCGCCGCACATGTTGCCGGTCCCGCGCATTTTGCCGGCGCCGTCACCTTTGCTAACGCCGCATCCTTTGCTAACGCCGCTGCCGTTGCTAACGCCGGCGCCACTGCCCGCGCCCGCGCCTTCTCCGGCGGCTGCGCAAAACGTGATGTCATCCGAAGCAATCTTTGCACTGCTCAACGCGCGACCGTGCGCGTCGCGTTCGAGCGGCACGGGCGATCTGATCGCACAAGTCACGCCGACTCCCGCGCCGTCGCCGAGTTCGAGCGCGAGTGTTCCAAACGCACCGCTGGCACCGGGTCAGCTCTACGCAACGCCCATTCCGACGGGGAGTCCAGTTACGCCACCGCCGATTCCTACGCCCACGCCGGCCACAAAGGCAAGCACCGGGCCCGTCTTTCTTATTCGTGGCTCCGCGCCGCCGTCGATTGTCCCGAACGGCTCGCCGACGCCGGAGGCGTCCCCGACACCGATCGTGGCACCCACGTTGCGCCCCGGCTTTGTTGCAGTCATGGCCGACAAGTTCGTCGGCAATGCGAACAAACAGGGCGCGCCCGGCGACGCAATCGGCAACGTCCACATCTTCTATCAAGACGAAGTGCTCGTCGGCGATCGCGCGCACTATGACGGGTTCAAAACGATCACCGTCACCGGCAATCCCTACATCGTCGACAACACGAATACGTCGATCTTGCACGGCGATCAGATCGTGTTCGATACGCTCGCTCAGCGGGCCGAACTGATCAACGGCCGCGGCGAGAGTTCGCAAGGCGTGGAACGCGGGCTCGTCTACTTCAGCGCGAAGGACTTGCGAGCCGACGAACACGGCGTCTCGCACGGCGATTACGCGAACGTCACAACCTGCGAGCGCCCGCGCGCGGGCTATCACATTACCGGGCGCACCATCGACGTTTATCCCGGCGATCGAATGGTCATCAGCAAAGCCGTGCTCTTCTTAGGCGCGGCCGCAGTCTTCTATCTGCCCAAAGTGATCATTCCGTTGCGGCGCATCGACGACGACCGCCAGCGCCCGTCGTTTTTTCCCGAAGTCGGCTACAACTCATACCAGGGCTTTTACATCAAAGCTAAACCCGGATTCGGTCGCGACCAGTACTTTTATGGCTATTATCGCGTCGAGTACTACTCAAAACAGGGGTTCGGCTTGGGGTACACCGCGTTCTTAGCCCGGCAGAGCGGCAAGCGGCAATCCTCGATCGACTCGTATGCCATTCACGACCGGCGCACGCAGACGACGACCTGGAATTTGAACGCGCAAGACACCGAAAACTTCTCGCAGACCCTGCGCGCGCGTTTCGGATTCGCTTACAACAGCAACTTCGGACCGTTGATCAACCTGCCGCCCAACGAAAACATCAACGCGTCGATCGCGCACACCGGCGCGCACGCGCAGCAGAACTATACGTTTGCGCACAGCAGCATCGCCACCCAGTCTGCGAACGATAATTTTGGGTTCACCGAAACGCGCAGCTTCTCGGCGTCGACGCAGAATAGCCTCGCTATCAACATCAGTTCGGCGCGCACCAATTACGGGCTCAACAACGCAAGCAGCAACTCGACCGGCACGTTCAGCGATCTGCTGCAATGGAGCAACAAGTTTGCCGCCTACACGCTGAACTACGACAAGAGTTTCGCCCGCACACCGTACGGGCTGAACAAGGAGCCCGAACTCCAGATCCATCCGTACAGTTTTCTCAAGCACTTCATCATTCCGATCACGTCGTCGTTCACAATCGGAGACTACAACGAACCGCAAACGCCGCTCTCCACATCGCGCGCGGACTTGAATTTCAACTTCGGCCCCGCGCTCTATCACGTCTTGGGCAGCGACATCAGCGCCGGCGTAAACGTCCACCAGTACGCGTACGGCACGGGCGACATGAAGGCCAGCATCCAGCAGAACGCCTCGATGTCGACACCGATCGGAAGCCACGCCCTCAATGCGATCACCTACAATGAAACCAACTACAACGGTCCGCCCTTCGTGCCGTTTAACACGCTCGACCAGCAGCCGACGAACAACTACAAGAGCGCGGCCGACGTCTTACGTTTCTACAACAGCGACTTCTACACGCTGACGCTGAGCTTCAACACCGCTTTCAACCGCGCGGCGCAGCCGGTGCAGTATCAGCTCGCCGCTCACCCGTCGCGCCGCTCGTACGTCGCGCTCGCAGGATCGTTCATCCCGGGCCCCGGCAACGGTTTCTTCATGACAAACCTGCAGTTTTCGACGCCGTTCGGAAACGGGTCGACGCTGCAGTTCATCGGCGACATCGACTGGAAGAACAAGGGCCGCATCATCAACAAGAGCATTTACTGGAGCCGCATCATCGGCGACTGCTATCAAATCCAGCTCCAATACAATCAGGCCGCGAAGCAAGTGAACCTCACGCTGAACCTGCTGGCATTCCCGTCGCGCGGCGCAAGTTTCGGCTTAAACTCGACCGGCTCGATCATTCCGACCAGCTTCAACTTCTAGACGGCTCGGGTAGGGCCGGCAGCACCCTCAAGCGGGAAGCACTATACCCAGCTTGGCTCTGGGCCGGGAATGTGCGACATTTTTGAGCCGGCCATGGATGGCCGCTTCAAAACTTTGTTTTCTCAAAAATGCGCCCAAGCCGCAAAAAAACATGGACGTTTTTTTGCGAGCGGTTCCAGGCCCAGAGCCAAGCTGGGTATAGTGGCTTCATGCAACAAACCATTGAGTGCGCGCACGACTTGTGCAACTGCACGCTCACGGCCGAAATAGAAACCGAAGAGTATTGCAGCCCCGTTTGCAAAGACGATGACGCGGGAGGAATTGAGTCCGACGCCTGCAATTGCGGGCACCCGCCCTGCGACGTGCAGTAGTTACGGGCTGTTGATGACTTCGCCGGCGGCGATCTGCGCGCTGCGCGGCGTGACTTGTGGCCAGCCGGCGTTCGCGCTGAACTGCTGATCGAACGACGTTGAGACGTCGCTGCCGGGAAGGCCCGTGGTCGGGAACGTGAACGTCTGATCTTGCGGGCCGCCGATGCCGGGCGCGTCGATCGGCTGACCGGAACCGTTGGTCGTGAACCAGTTGACGTACCAAAGGTTCGGATTTGCTCCGGGAACGGGAGACGGTGTCGGAACTATGCCGTTAAAGAGCCTGCGATCGAAGGTCACGGTGAACTGCGTGTTCTGGCCGTTGCTATTGAGGTTGAACTGCAACTGCTGCGGCGTATACTGGATGATTACCGGAGTGGCAACCTGTCCGCCGCCGACGCCGGTGTTGCGGACATATTGCACGACCTGCACAGAAGACGTTACGCCATTGCCGCCCACGACGATCGCAAACCAATAGTTCGCATAATTGGTTTGGTAGCCGTTGGCGTAGGGCATGCCGCCGCTCGTCGACGTGTTGAACATGATGACGTATTGAACGTTGGTGAAATCCATCGCCTGGGCAGTCGTGAACTTGACCTGCATGAAACCCGAGGGGAGTCCCGAAGGCGTGATGGAACCGCGGTCGGGGGTTACTTGGCGCCCGCAGGCTGCAAACGTGAACGCCGCAACAGAGACGACGAACAAGATTTTGCGTAGCACCTTTACCTCCGTCATCGTTTCCGCATTGAGCGCGGTCGCGCTCGCATGTGCTTTTCCCAAGGCGGGACAGGCTTGGCTCGCCCCGCTGGCGGCGGCGGGCCTGTTCTGGGCTTGGCAGCGGCTCTCCTGGAAACGTGCATTCTTCGCCGGATGGTTCGCCGGCACGATCTTTTTCGCGATAAATTTTTCTTGGTTCACGCACACTGTCGGCGACTATGTCGGCCCGTTCGCGTTTGCCGTGGTGCTGATCCCGGCGCTCGTAGAAGGGCTGACGTTTGCTGCAACCGCAGTTGCTGCGCGCGCAGCCGAGCGATACGCCCCGGCTTGGGCGGCACCGGCCGCAGCGGCAGCCGCGTTCACGGTCTTCGAGTGGCTGCGATCGGTCGGCGTGCTTGCCGTTCCGTTCGCGCAGATCGGGTACTCGCAAACCGTTACGCCGCTGATCGTGTTTGCGCCGTACATCGGATCGTTCGGCGTGACCTTCGTCGTCATGCTGTTGGGCGCGTATCTTGCGCAGGCAATCGATCTTCGCACACCGCGCGCATTCTTCGCCGTCGTCGTGGGCGTGGGTGCGACCGCCGCTCTCTGCTACGCGGCATGGCCGGCCCTGCACCGTTTCGCCGAACCGCCGCTCCTGCGCGTTGCGGCCGTGCAAGGCAACATCGCGCAGACGGTCAAGTGGAATCCGCAGGCATTTTGGCCGACCGTCAACACGTACTTGACGCAGACTCGAAAACTGCAGCCTGCGCACCCGCAGCTGATCGTCCTTCCGGAAACCGTCATTCCGACGGATCTCAATACGAGCGACCCCAACGGCGTGCGCGCAATGGTCCGCTCGGATTTTTCAGCGCTGGCGCGCAGTTTGAATGCCACGCTCGTGGTCGGAAGCCTGGAAGCGCGCGGACCCAAAGATTACAACGCCCTTTTCGTTTTTAATCCATCGGGAACGCTCTCGCAGGTTTACGAAAAACGGCAGCTCGTCCCGTTCGCCGAATCGTTTCCGGGCGAAGCCTTTCTCAGTTGGCTGCCGAGCTCGGATCTCATCGGAAGGTTTGCAGCCGGACAAGACGACACCGTCATAACCGCCGGCGGCGTCACGTTCGCTCCGCTGATCTGCTGGGAGTCGGCATTCGCGGATCTCGTGCACGCCCAAGTTGCGCGCGGTGCCCAGTTCCTGGTGATCTCGACCGATGACGCATGGTTCGGCGAAACGTCCGGGACGTACCAGCACGCACAGATCGCGCAGATGCGCGCGATTGAAAACGGTCAATGGGTACTACAGTCAGCCTCGACCGGGATCAGCGGCATCGTCGCGCCCGACGGAACGTGGATACAAGCGACCGCGCTCGATAAGACCGCGATCCTCTCGGGCGAAATCCGGGCGCCCACGGGCTCATTCTTCGCGCGTATCGGTCCGACGCCGGTCGTCATCGCGCTCGCTCTGCTGTATGCCGCGATACTCGCACTTCGCACCGTGCTCGCGCGCGCACGCCGCTGGCGCGCGCCGCAATGGCGCCCCACGCCGGCGCGTTGGAAGCTCTTTGCAGCCGTCGCCGCAGCCGTTCTCTTGATCTGGGTCATTGCGGGCGTTATATTGGCGGGCAACGAGCCGGGCGCACCGCCGCAAGGCATGACGCCGCTGACGCTGCATGGCGGGCGCGTAACCGGAAACCGCATAAGCACGAAATCTTGGATGTTCGAATACGACCGGGCGGAGATGTCGGCCGACGGCGTGCTCGCGACCGTGCAAGGCGTGCGCCGCGGCGTGCTGTACAAGGACGGTAAACCGTATCTCACCGTCCGCGCCGAACAAGTCTCGGTCAACACGCAAACGTTCGATTTCACGGCGACCGGCGACGTGCACATCACGCAAAATCAAGACACGAGCTCGGAGCGCTCCTTCGATTCGGATCTCATCCAGTGGATCAACGCGACCAAATCGCTTACTCTGCCGCATCCGAGCGTCGTACGCAGCGGTGGCGAGACGTTGAAAGTCTCCTCGATAAATGTGAACTTCAATACCGGCCAAATTCGCTTTGGCCAGGTCAGCGGCGGCGTAGCGCCCTAGGCGCTACTGGCCGCCGGACTTCTTTTTCGCTTCGGCGATCAGTTGTTTGACTTTCTGGCCGCCTTTGTGGCCGATCTCTTCGTAAAAATCGGCGCCGTATTTTTCCTTGACGACGCGGCCGCCTTTTTGTCCGATCGACTCGTAAAACTCCACGCCGTGGCGCTGCCGCGTCGCTTGGCCGCCCTTGCGCCCAATCGTTTCATAGAACCCCGGGCCATAGCGGTCGCGAACGGTGTCGCCGCCCTTCTTTCCGGCCTCGCGCACGGACATCTCGCCACCCGGCGGCTTGTCGTCGGCTTTGTGTGGTTTTGCCATGGGGTGTCCGGTGGACAGCTGCTAGGAGCTCTTGCGCTTGAGCTTTTGGCCGCCTTTTTGACCTATCACTTCGTAGAACGAGGGCCCGTACTTTTCTTTGGTGGCCTCCCCACCTTTGCGCCCGATGGCCTCGTAGAATTCCGTGCCGTACTTCGCCTTGACGCGCTCGCCGCCACGCTTGCCTGCTTCTCGAACAGTCATGCCCCCGCCCGGATTTTGCACTTGGTCTTGAATCGCCATGTGGTGTAGCCCCTTAATGATTGGGATATGTATCGCGGTCTAAATACCCACCCGACCGCTTGTTAAACGAAAATAGGGATATGGGGGCGGCGCCGAAGCATTCGAGCATGAGAATCGTCGGGCTTATCGTCTGCCTCGCACTCTGCTCAACGGGATTGGGACAGGGTCAGGGCAATGCCGCCGATCTCGCGCAGATAACAGCGCGCGGCAGAGCTTTATTCGCGTACGATGCTGCTGCGGCCGCGGCGACAGATGCTGTAAAAGCTATTGCAGGCTCGGCAATGCCGCCCGGTCAGGGCTTGTATCTTGGCCATCCCGATCAAAACGGCGCCTGGATCTTTGACTTTGGCACGATATCGCCCGAGCGCGCGGCTTTCACCGTGTATTATCGCGCCGCCGAAAATGCGCCGCACACTGCGAAATTCACCGTTACGAAGCTCGCGCCGGCGGAAGCCGGCACACCGTTCGATCTCGCGGCGGGGCGCGCCGCGATGGCGGGGCAAGACGATTTCGGAAGGTGACGCGGCCCTACAACTACGCGATCCTTCCGCTGCAAAACGGCGACATGTACGTCTACCTGTATCCCGCGCAAACCGATCCGAAGATTCACCCGCTGGGCGGCGACGAACGATACCTCGTTTCCGCAGACGGAAAGACGCTCTTGGAAAAACACCGCATGCACCAGCGCATCATTGAGATGCCCATGGACGCTGCGGCCGGCTCCACGACGCAGGCAGGCTTTCACAGCGATATTTTCAGCGGCACCCCAGAAGACTCCGACGTCTTTCACGTGCTGATCCGGCGGCCCTTAGTCGAAGAGTATGTCGTCGCGCAGGGAGAGCTTTACCAGATTCAAACCGACGGCACGATCGTGGATAAGGGGAAAGCCCCTTAACTTTCAGCTTGCGGAGAGCGCGTCGTAAACGGCGCGCGTGCGTTCCTTTAACTGGACGAAGTTTCCGTCGTTTTCGATAATGTAGGTTGCGCGGGAACGCGCGGTTTCGGGGTCGATCTGCGAAGCGATACGCGCGCGAATCTGCTCTTCGCTGAAGCGATCGCGCATGGCAATGCGTGCGATGCGCTCGTTTTCCGGCGCGATGACCACTACCGAGGCATCGCACCGCTCGTCGTAGCCGGTTTCGAACAAGAGCGGAACGACTTGCACGACGATCTGCCCCGGTTTGGCGTAACTCTCGGCAGCGTCGGCTAAACGGCGCACGTGCGGATGCACGATCGCATTGAGCCGCTCGCGCGCGCCCGGATCGTGAAAAACGATCTCGGCGAGCGCCGCGCGATCGAGCCCGCCCATGCGAACCACCGAAGGCCACATGCGCGCGATCTCGCGCAACGCGTCGCTGCCCGGAGCGACCGCTTCGCGCGCGAGTTTGTCCGTATCGATGATGTACGCGCCAAATGCTTCCATGCAGCGCGCGACCTCGCTCTTGCCGGATCCGATTCCGCCGGTCAGGCCGACTCGGACGGTTCGCCCTCCGAAGATGTTTCCGCCGGCACTTCAGCTTGCGGTTCCGGCAGTTCCTCGACTTCGATCTTTTCGATCTCTTCGGGCGGAATGTCGGCGACGTGCTGAATCGACGCCGTGATGCGGCGCGTCGAGTGATTGATCGTCAGCAGCGTCACTTCGACTTCCTGGCCGGGGCTGAACTGCGCGCCCGGATCGAACTCGCCTTTGGGAACCATCGCGAGGACGCCGGGCACGATTTCCACCAGCAAGTAGTTAGGCGTGACCTTGACGATTTGCGCGGTCAAACGATTGGTTTCGTAGAGTTTGTTCGCGTATTCGTCCCACGGATCGGGCAACGCGTGCTTGAGCGACAGGCTGACCTTCTTGGCGTCGGCATCGAATTTCATGATCTCGACGTTGACGACGTCGCCAATCTTGACGACTTCGGACGGATGTTTGATCCGCGCGTAGGACAGCTCGCTGTTGTGAATCAAGCCGTCGATGCCGCCGAGATCGACGAATGCGCCGAACTCCGCCAAACGCACGACGACGCCTTCGCGAATCTGACCAACCTCGAGCGTGCCGAGCAGTTCCTGTTTCTTGGCGTTGAGTTCTTCTTCCAGAACCAAACGCTGCGACAGCACAACGCGGTGGCGCTTATGATCGAGATCGATCACTTTGAGCCGCAGCTTTTTTCCGACGAGTTCTTCCAGGTTGCCGATCGGCTGGCGCCTGATCTGCGAAGCGGGAACGAAGCCGCGCATGCCCAGATCGACCAGAACGCCGCCCTTGACGACCTGCGTAACGGTCGCCTCGATGACTTCGTCGTGTTCGTGGGCCGCGATGACTTTCTCCCATGTCTTGAGCGCGCGCGCGCGCCGCTCGGAGAGAAAGAGCGTGCCGTCGTTGTCGTCGATACGGTGGATCATCACTTCCAGCGTGTCGCCGACTTTTAATTCTTTGGGCTCTATCGCTAAGGAGAGTTCCCGAAACGGCAGCGTGCCTTCGGATTTTCCGCCGATATCGACGAGCAGTTCGTCCTGGTACTTGGCGACGATTAGGCCGTTGAGGACTTGGCCTTCGTCGAGAACCTTCAGTGAGTCTTCGTAAAGTTGCTGCTCGAGTGCGAGTTGATCTTCTTCCTCTTCTTGCACGGGAGCGGTTGGCGTTGTAGAGATTTTAGCTGTCCATCCTTTATATATATTTGTCCTTATCTTTGACAGGTGCGGCACCACCAGGTGCCGCGCTGAGCCAATACGGTTCGAACGATCGCGCGGCCGCAACGTTCGCATCCGGAGCCGGCCCGGCCGTATACCGAAAGCGCGTTTTGAAAGCCGCCCTGCAGGCCCCGCACATCGACGTAATCATCGACGCTCGTGCCGCGCATTGCGATCGAACGCTGCAAAACCTCGACGAGGGCGTCATGCAGCCGGCGTATGGCCGGCTTTGTCAACGCTTTCGCGGGAGTGCCAGGACGGATCCGGGCTCCCCACAGCGCCTCGCAAGCATAGATGTTTCCAACCCCTGCGATACGCCGCTGATCCAGCAACAACGCCTTGATAGGCGTCGTCCGCCCCGAAAGCATACCGATAAAGCGCTCAGGAGTAAAGTCCCCCGACAAAGGCTCCACGCCAAGGTGAGCGTCCCACAGCTCGCCGCGCTCGACCAGGCGCATGCGACCGAATTGCCGCGAGTCGGCAAACGCCAGGCGGCTTCCGTCGGTGAAATGGAGCGAAACGTGCTCATAAGGAATCGCGGCTTGGCCGCGGCCCAGGACGATGAGGCGTCCCGTCATCCGCAAGCTGACGATCAAGCACCGCCCCGAGCCGAGTTCGATTATCGTAAATTTTCCGCGCCGGCTGACCGAAACGATCCGCTCGCCGCGGACCGCGCGTTTGAAATTCACGCGACGCGGCGCAACCGCCATCTTCGGAAGCGCGACGGCGGCCTTTTCGATCGTCTTTCCTACGATCGTGCCGGCCAGGCCGCGCACGATGGTCTCGACCTCGGGGAGCTCGGGCATTTAGGGGAGGTGCGGAATCGTCACGCCGCCGCTCAACCCGTCGCGTGCCGCCTCTCCCGCCGGGAGTTCCAGGACGTACTTCGCAACGCCGTCGCGGCGCGGGATACGATCGTCGGACGTATCGGTCGCAACGACGGGAACGTTCGAAAAAACGGTTCGCACGATACCGTTTCGGCCCATAAAAACCATATCCAGCGGAATCAGCGTGTCCTTCATCCAGAATTCGATCGGCGCGTCCGCATCAAACACAAAAAGCATTCCGGTATGCGGCGCGAGTTTGCGCACGCCCATCAAGCCGCGTTCGCGCTGCGGTTCCGTAGCGGCGACCTGTACGCGAAGCTGCGCCGCGGGCGCGCGCAGTGAGATGACGCGCAAGTTCTGCGGCGTCGGAACCGGCTGCGGCGAACCTTGTGCCAGCGCCAACGTCAGCGCGAGGGCTTCAAACATCTGCGGTCTCCTCGACGTCGTACCAGTTTTGCCCGACCTTGACCGTAACGTCCAGCGGAACGCTCAACTCCATGACGTTTTTCATTTCTTTGCGCACGATCGCTGCCACCTCAGAAAGTTCGGCGCGCGGAACCTCAAAAATGAGCTCGTCGTGGATCTGCAGCAGCATGCGCGCCGTCAGCCCTTGGGCCGCCAGCCGGGCATCCGCGCGCACCATCGCGAGCTTCATCAGGTCCGCCGCGCTGCCTTGTAACGGCGCATTGGTGGCTTCGCGTTCCGCCGCGGAGCGGAGCATGTAGTTGCTCGACTTCAGCGCCGGCATGTAGCGGCGCCGCCCGAGGATCGTCGTGACAAACCCTTGCTCGCGTCCCTGAGCGATGACGCCGTCGATGTAAGCGCGGACGCTTGGAAAGCGGGCGAAGTACGCCGTCGTAATTTCGCGCGCTTCCGCGCGCCCGATTTCCAAGCGCTGCGCCAGGCCGAAATCCGACATGCCGTAGAGCAGTCCGAAGTTCACGGACTTTGCCATGCGGCGCTGATTGGGATCGACGCTGCTTCCGGCGGGCACGGCAAAAAGCTGGCGCGCCGTAAAATCGTGAATGTCTTGTCCTTCGTGGAATGCCCGGCGCATCGCCTCGTCGCCGGAAAGATGCGCCATCAAGCGCAGTTCGATCTGGTTGTAGTCCGCCGCCAGCAGGACGCTATCTTTGCCCAGCGCCACGAACGCACGGCGGATCCGCCGTCCGAGCTCGCCGCGCACGGGAATGTTCTGCAGGTTGGGATTGGTCGAACTCAAGCGCCCGGTGGCCGTGCTGGTCTGGTTGAAAATCGTGCGCAAGCGTCCGTCGCGCGGATCGATGAGGGCCGGAATCACGTCGACGTAGGTGTTCTTCAGTTTCGTGACTTCGCGGTATTCGAGCACGCGCGCGCAGATCGGATAGTCGCGCGCCAGCCCCGCTAAAATCTCCACGCCCGTCGCCCACCCGGTTTTGGTTTTCTTCCCCGACGGGAGGCACAATTTTTCGAACAGGATGTTTCCGAGCTGCTGAGGCGAGCCGATATTGAATTCGTCGCCGGCCAAATCGTAAATTTCGCGCTGCAGGCGCGCGACGGCTTCGTCGATTTCCTTCGCAAGTCGCATCAACTCCGCGGGATCGATGGCGACGCCCGTCCATTCGAGTTTCGCCAAAACCGGCGCGAGCGGAACCTCGACGTCTTCATACAGGCGCAGCTGATCGCGCGACTGCAATTCGGAGCGCACCTTTTCGACCAGCCGCATCGCGGCGTCGGCCTGCGCGGCGACGTCTTCGCCGGGGCTGAGCGCAAGAAACTCCTGCGCGGCGTCTTCGACCAGCGCAAACGTTCGCGACGGATTGAGCAAGTGCGCGCCGATCATCATGTCGTCGGCGAAAGGCGGTGCGGTGAAGCCGCGATCGTGCAGCACGTGGAGAACCGCTTTGACGTCGTGCGCCGCCAGCTGCGGAGCGGCGAGCAGCACTTTTTCGAATGCGGCGCGCACCGGCTCGTGCGCGAGCGATCCCGCCAAGAAACCCAGCCCGCTTCCCTTTCCGCTCGAGATGCCGATCTCGCCGTCCGGTTTCACCGCAAACGCCAGCCGTTCCGCAGAAGCGAGCGCTTCGAGTTCGCGCGCGAGCTGGGCATATTCCGGCGGATCGGTCGCTGCGATATAGGAACGGTAGTTGCCGGTGACGCGCTCTTGCGCGTGCAGCAGCGGCAGTTCCGACGGCACGTTGAGCCGGCCCAGCAGTGTTTTGAATTCGAGTTCGCTGTAGAGCCGGTAGAGTTCGTCGTTGCCGGCCGGCGTGTACTGTGATTCGTTCCAGTCGATGGCCAAGTCCAAATGATCGTCGGCCACCGACACGTCGCGACAGACCAATGCCTGCTTACCGTATTCTTCCACGAGTTTTTGCAACTTCGGCGATCCCGCCAACGACGGATTGGCAACGAGCGCGTCGAGCGAGCCAGCGGCCTTGATCAATTTGATCGCCGTCTTTTCGCCGACGCCCGGAATGCCGGGAAGATTGTCGGACGGATCGCCTTTGAGCCCGCGGTAGTCCGGCAACTGCTTGGGATCCAAATCGAACCGTTCGCGCACCGCCGCAACGTCGTAGCGCGCGAGTTCGGTGATGCCGCGCCGCGTCATCAACACCGTCGTCGCTTCGTTCACGAGCTGCAGCAGATCGAGATCTCCCGTGACCACAACCGCGCGCTCGCCGGCCTCTTTGGCCTGCCGCGCGAGGGTCGCGATCACGTCGTCGGCTTCTTCGCCCTCGATCTCCAGAACCGGAATGCGATTGGCCTGCAGAATCTGGCGCACGAGCGCGAACTGCGGACGCAGGTCGTCCGGCATTTGGTCGCGCTGAGCTTTGTATTGTTGATAGAGCGCAACGCGGTGCGCGGGAAGCCCTTTGTCGAAGGCGGCGATCACGTGCGTCGGTTTTTCGTCGGCGATGATCTTGTTGAGCATCATCGTAAATCCGTACGCCGCGTTGATCGGCACGCCGCGCGTCGTCGTCAGCGGGGGCAGCGCGAAGAATGCCCGGTAAACGAGCCCGTACGTGTCGAGCAGCATCAGGCTGGCCACTAGCGGCGGCCCGAATGCGAACGATCGAACCGGGCCCTTACGTTAGAACCACTATGACGTCTAGACATGAGCGCTCGGCCTTCGACGGTGCCCGCATGAGGCGCCTGCGCTCCGGCGGCGAAGAGCGTGCGATGCGTTCCAGACTGTATTGCATAGCCGCGCTCGCGGCCGCTCTCTTGGCTTTTCCCTTAACGGCCTGGGGCGCATCGACGCCGGCCCCGATGCCGTCGCCGAAGCTGCCGTCAAAGGCGCTGCACGTCGATCTGCAGGTCGAAGTGAACAAGCTCGGTCAAGTGGTGCGCGTCCTGCACGGAAATCTTTCGGGCGATGGGCCGTTCGACACGATGGTGATGGGCAACGCGCTGCAGATGTGGATTCGCGATCAGCGCGGCAAGACGGTCACGGCGATCGTCGGGCTGTACAAAGTCCACTACGATTACAATCCCAGCACGCACGCCGTGAAGCGGACGTTCGCTCTTATCAAGCGCGGCGGCAGCTGGGCCAACGAACCGGGCGCCGCCACCAAGATCATGTCCGACGCCAAGAAACAAGCGGAAGCCGCGGCAGCCGCGCTTGCGAAGCTGAAGGCGGATCAGCAAAAGAAGGCCGCAGAAAACCCGAATCTTCCGGATATTAACGCCGCTCTCAAGAGGTCGCGGGCGACGGCCTCACCGTCACCGCGTCCATAGCCGCTAAGTGCGGTACGTAAGCTACGAGCACGAAGGCCGTATCCGTCCGGGTTACCTCGACGGCGACCGCGTCGGTTCGATCGATTGTAGCACGCTGCTCGAGTACATCGCGCTCTCGCCGGCCGAACGCGAACGGAAGCGGCTTCGAGAGTTCGTTCCGCTTTCAAGAGTAACGCTGGCCGCGCCGGTTCGCCCAAATAAGAACGTCTTTTGCGTCGGGCGGAATTATCTTGATCACGCGCTAGAGGTCTCACAGCAAACGGGGCGCGAGCTCAAATTGCCCGACGTTCCGACGTTTTTCACCAAAGCTCCGACGGCAATCGCGGCGCCCGGACAAACACTCGAGTTCTCGTCGAAAGTCTCGAACGAATACGATTGGGAAGCGGAGCTGGCCATCGTGATCGGATCGCGCGTAAAAGACGTAAGCGAAGCGAATGCGCTCGCCGCCGTTTTTGGTTATACGTGCTTCAACGATCTCACGGCGCGCGATCTGCAACGCGCGCACGGACAGTGGTTTAAAGGAAAAAGTTTGGATTCGGCCGCGCCGATGGGGCCGTGGATCGTTTCTCGCGACGAAATCGGCGACGCCCAAGATCTTACGGTCGCGCTGCGGGTCAACGGCATTGAAAAACAACGCAGCACGACGGCGCGCATGATCTTTTCGCTCCCCGTGCTCATCGCCTCGCTCAGCAAGGGCATGACGCTGGAACCTGGAGACGTTATTGCCACGGGTACGCCGGAGGGAGTCGGCTTTGCGCGCACGCCTCCGGAGTTTCTTCGCGACGGCGACGACGTCGAAGTCGAGATCGAAAAGATCGGCGTCTTGCGCAACCGCATTCGCATCGTCTAGAGCGAAGGGTTGTCGTCCCTGGGATGGAAACGGACGGCCCGATGAAGATCGCCGTGCTGCGAGAATCCGCGCCCAACGAAACGCGGGTCGCGCTGGTTCCGGAAACCGTTGCGAAGCTCGTGAAGAACGGCATGACCGTGCAGATCGAACGCGGCGCCGGCGAGCGGGCCGCCTTCCCGGATGACCTCTACATCAAGGCCGGTGCGACCGCCGCCGACCGCGCGCAAGTCTTGGACGGCGCGGATCTCGTGCTGTGCGTCGGCAGACCCGACGACTCCGTGCTAACGGCCATGCCCAAAAAAGCCGTGCTGCTCGGTTTGCTCGCGCCGCTCGGCGATCCGGATTACGTCCGGCGCTTAGCCGCTGCCGGCATCACGGCGCTTTCGATGGACGCCATTCCGCGCATTACACGCGCGCAAGCGATGGATGCGCTCAGCTCGCAAAGCAACATCGCCGGCTACAAAGCCGTGTTGCTCGCAGCATCGGAACTTCCGAAGTTTTTTCCGATGTTGACCACCGCCGCCGGAACGATCCGTCCGGCGAAAGTTTTGATCCTCGGCGCGGGCGTCGCCGGACTGCAAGCGATTGCGACCGCTCGGCGGCTGGGAGCGGTTGTCAGCGCGTACGACACGCGCGCCGTCGTCAAAGAGCAAGTGCAAAGTTTGGGTGCGACCTTTCTGGAATTCGATTTGGGCGCCGATGCGGAAGGCGCGGGTGGTTATGCCAAGGAGCTGACGCCAGAACAGATTGGTCGCCAGCGGCAATTCATGGTCGACCACATCGGCGCGTCCGACGTGGTGATCACGACCGCGCTGGTTCCGGGGCGGCGCGCGCCGGTGCTCATTACCGAAGAAGCCGTCGCAGCGATGGGTCCGGGTTCGGTGATCGTCGATCTCGCGGCGGAAGCCGGCGGCAACTGCGCACTCACGGTGAGCGGTAAAACGGTCATCACGCCCAACGGCGTGCACATCATCGGTCAGCCGAATCTTGCCGCAACGATGCCGTACCACGCCTCGCAACTCTATTCGCGTAACGTGCAAGCCTTGCTCGAGTCATTGCTCAAAGACGGCGTACTGAACCTCGATCCGGCCGATGAGATCGCGCGCGGAACGACGATCGTGCGCGCCGGCGAGATGGTCGCAACGTGAGCGAACTCTCCATATTCTTCGGGCTGCTGACCGTTTTCGTGCTTGCGATCTTCGTCGGCTTCGAAGTGATCTCGAAAGTTCCCACGACGCTGCATACGCCGCTGATGTCGGCCACCAACGCGATCCACGGCATCGTGCTGGTCGGCGCAATCATCGTTACCGTAAAACTGCTCGACCCGGCGCACGCGCTCGCAACGCCGCTGCTGACCGCGATCACGATCGTGGCCGTAGCGCTCGGAACGATCAATGTCGTCGGCGGCTTTGCCGTGACCGAGCGCATGCTGCAGATGTTCAAGAAACGCGAGCCTTCCAAGAAGTGACCGCATTCGTTCTGCTGCGGCTGGCCGAGATCGCCGCGATCGTGCTCTTCTTTCTGGGCCTGCATTTCCTGAGCTCGCCTGCCACGGCGCGGTTTGGAAACCGTCTTGCGGCGTTGGGCATGCTGATTGCGATCGTTGCTGCACTCGCGCCATCGCACGGATATGGGTGGTGGGCGATTCTCGCCGGCATGGTTGTCGGCACCGTTGTCGGACTTTACTCCGCGCTCAAAGTGAAAATGACCGCGATGCCGCAGATGGTCGCGCTCTTCAACGGCGCGGGCGGCGGCGCCGCGGCAGCCGTGTCGACGGTGCAATATCTTTTGTGGGAGCGTGCGCACAACACAGGCGTTCCACTCGACGTGCTCACCGATGTGTCGCTCGTCATCAGTGCGATCATCGGTGCGGTCAGCGCCGCGGGCTCAGTGATCGCGTTTCTCAAGCTGCAAGAGCTGATGACCGGCCGGCCCGTTACCTACCGCGGACAGCAATTCGTCAACGGTATCGTGGCATTGGCGATCGCCGGACTCGCGGCGTGGGTCATGATTACGCTCGGCGTCGAGCCGACGTGGGCGTATGGCGTGATGGTCGCGCTCGCACTCGTACTCGGCGTCATGTTCGTGCTGCCGATCGGCGGCGCCGACATGCCCGTGGTGATCTCGCTGCTCAACTCGTTTACCGGGCTCGCAGTCGCCATCACCGGATTCGAGCTGCGTTACAACCTATTGATCATCGCCGGAACGCTGGTCGGCGCGAGCGGCACCATGCTCACGATCCTCATGGGCAAAGCGATGAACCGTCCGCTTCGCAACGTCCTCTTCGGCGCGTTCGGCGCGAGCGGCGGAATGGACGTCGCAGCTTCCAAGGGCGGCCAGCAGAACATTCGCAGCGTGACGGTCGACGACGTCGCGGTCATGCTCGCCTTCGCGCATCAAGTGATCATCGTTCCGGGGTATGGTATGGCCGTCGCGCAAGCCCAGCACAGCGTTCGCGAACTCGCGGATCAACTCGAAAAGCGGAGCGTTACCGTGAAGTATGCGATTCATCCGGTGGCGGGCCGCATGCCCGGGCACATGAACGTGCTGCTCGCCGAAGCGAACGTCCCATACAATCAGCTCTACGACATGGACGACATCAACCCGGAGTTCGCGCGCACGGACGTCGCGCTGGTGATTGGCGCCAACGACGTTACCAATCCGGCCGCGCGCAACGTTGCGTCGTCGCCGATCTACGGCATGCCGATCCTCGACGTGGACAAAGCCGCCAACGTCGTCGTCCTCAAACGATCGATGCGTTCGGGTTTCGCCGGCATCGAAAATCCGCTCTATGAAGATCCGAAGACCGCTATGCTCTTCGGCGACGCGAAAGCCAGCGTTGACTCGCTAGTCTCGGCCGTGAAAGCTCTCTAGAGTTTATCGAACGCGGCTGCGCTCGTATGCGTCCCTGGACCCGAATGCCAAGAAAAGCAGCACCAGCGGAAACGCGATATCGTTGATCCATAAGATCGTGCCGGCGTTTCCGGGTGCATAGTTATGGCAGCAAATCATCTGATTGATGTGCTGGATCGCCGCACCCGCGGAAAAGATGAAAAATACCAGCGTCGTCGCCAGCCGCATCTCGTAACCGCGCCCGAGCGAGAGCAACGCGATAACGGCAACGCCGAACTCGGCCCACGCCAGTTCCCATTCGAACGGACTGGGCTGCCAGCCGATCGATGACGCCGCAGTCTGCTGAAAGAACGCGTGAAAAATTCCCGCCCATAAGAATCCGAAGCCGATCCCGTAGAAGAGCAGTTCGCCCCAGAGTGTGTAGCCGGGCGTCATGACGGTCCGGTGCATTTTTGCCCGGCGCAATTTCAGAATAGTGACAACGATCGCCACGACGATGAGCACCAACTCGAGATTGGAGAGGACCGCGCGAATGACGGTTGCCATTACGGTTGCTCCTTTATTGGGTCAGGCGCCAGTTGAAGGCGTTCCACGTCGGTAAGAACGCATTCGGATAAAACCCGGCCAACGCTCTTCGATAAGCGTAAATGTAGTTCGCGTCGAAAAGGTAGACGATCGGAACGTCTCCCGCGACCACCCGTTCGATCCAGCTATACAAACTCTTGCGCGCCGATCGTGAAGGCGAAGCCAATGCGGCCGTCTCGAGCGCCTCGACACCGCGGTTGCAGTAGCGCATATAATTGCTGGGCGCTCCGCATCCCAAGATCGAAGAATCGTCCGGATCCGATCCCATCGTGAACGGGACATAGGCCAGATCGAAATTGCCGCTCGCGAGGACGCCGGTGCGGGGTAAGAATAGCTGCGCGTTGCTCACTGTCTTCATCTCCACGTCGATGCCGCGCTTCCGAAGTTCGGCTTGCACCATCGTTGCGACGCGCATGCCGGTGGCCGTCTCTTTGAATTGAACGTAGACCAGCGTTAACATCGCACCGGTTTTTGTGCGCATGCCGTCGGAGCCGCGGCGCCAACCGGCCGCATCCAAGAGTTTGTCAGCTGCGGGCGGATCGTACTGCGGCTCCCTTACGGATGCATCGAAAGCCCACGAGAAACGCGGCTGGAGCGCGTCGGTGACCGGATACTGTCCCAGCGTAATTTTGCGGCTGATCCCCGCGCGATCGATCGACATCGCGAGCGCTTGCCGCACGCGCACGTCGTCGAGTGGTGGGTGCGACAGATTCAAAACTAGGCCGGCGACGACGCTTGTCGGCTCGTACCGGTAGACGATGTCGGGATGCGATCGCAAAACATTCTGCTGGACCGGCGCGATCAAATTCCAGTCGAGTTCGCGCGATTGCAGCAAGACGAGATTGGTGGCTACGTCCGGGATAATGCGGATATCGAGCCGTTTGGTTTTGGGAGATCCGCGCCAGTATCGCGGATTTGCCACGTACAGCAACGATTCGCCGCGCCGCCACGCAACGAACGTGTACGGCCCGTCCCCGACCGTGGGCGCTGCGTTGAAGGGCGCCTGCGCAAGCGGCTCTTGCTTGCGCAGCACGTGCGCCGGCAAGACGAATTGCGGACGGTAACCATAAGAAAAGAATGTATCGACAGCCGGCGCCCACGCGTGCTTTAAATGAAAGACCACGACGTGCGGGCCACGCGCCTGCGCGCGCTCGATCAGATCGTAGCCTTCGCGCGAGGGAACGGGATTGCGCGGATCCAGAATCGCACGCAGTGTATAGAGCACATCGTCCGACGTCACCGGCACGCCGTCGCTCCACGTCACTTGCGACCGCAAGCGGTACACGATCGTACGCCCGTCGCGCGAGAGATCTCCGTTCTCTTGCGAGGGCACGCGCAAGAGCAATTCGGGAATCTCGCGTCCGGCGGGATCGAAGTCTACGAACGGTTCAAATGCCAGACGCGCCACTTGCTGCTCGACCGAGGCCGCGTCTTGGTGCAAGAAGAGCGGGTTCAGGTTTGCCGGGTCGGAGGCCAAATCGAACCTGACGGCGCCCGACGCGCGGTGCGGCGTCGCCTGACGCTGATGCGACGCGCCGGCGCCGGTGGGGCCGCGCGAGCAGCCGCTCAGAAGCATTGCCAGCACCGGCCACGCCCAGATCTTTCGCATGGCACGGGCGTTCTCGGGGGCAGGTCGCCCAACCCGCGGCGCCCCTTGTGCCGGATGTCTTCCGGTAGTAGAATTGATTTCCCGAAGATTATTCGGTCATATGAACAAAACTCCGAACGTCACCGGCGAACCAGGCGGGCTCGACGAGCTCGATCTTCGCCTGCTCTCGGCGCTGCAAAACAACGCCCGTTCAACCTTTGCCGACCTGGGCGAGGCCGTCGGCCTCAAGGCTTCGGCGGTGCACGATCGCGTCAAGCGCTTGGAGAGCCGCGGATACGTCCGCGGATACGCGGCGCAGCTCGACGGCAAACTCTTGGGGCTTGAACTGGTCGCGTTTGTCGGCTGTTACACCGCTCCCGACTGCAGCTATGACGCCTTCATCGCAGCACTCACCGCGATGCCGGAGATTTGCGAGATCCACAGCGTCGCCGGCGAGGAATCGTTCGTCCTGAAAGTGATGACGCGCTCGACCGCCCATTTGGACGAATTGCTTTCGCGCCTGAAGAGCGTACCGGGGATGGCGCGCACGAAAACGACGATCGTTCTCTCGACGCCGTTCGAGCGCAACGGAATATCGGTCGCATGAAGGTTTCAAAGAAGGCGGGTCACCGGTTCGGCACGCATCGCGTGATCGCTCCGCCGGGCGCGATGCCGCAAAACGCGTGGAAGCTCGACGATACGCCGGTTCCGTTCGCGAACGAAATTCTTTGCGACGTGGACGCGCTCAACCTCGACTCGGCGTCGTTCGCGCAGATCCGCGCTTGCTGTTCCGACGACGAGCACAAGATCGCCGAGCATATTTTGGCAACGGTACGCGAGCGCGGCAAGCAGCACAATGCCGTCACGGGAAGCGGCGGCATGTTCGTTGGCCGCGTCCGGGAGATCGGTGAAGACTTGCGCTCTGGCATCGATTTGCGCGAAGGCGACGCGATCGCGTCGCTCGTTTCGCTGACGCTGACGCCGCTGCGGTTGGATGCCGTCGCCGGCGTGCAAATCGCCAGCGGTCACGTGAGCGTACGTGGTACCGCGATACTCTTCGAATCGGCCTCCTGGTCGAAGCTGCCGGCGGACATCGATCCCGGCGTCGCACTCGCTGTGTTGGACGTGGCCGGCGCGCCCGCTCAGATCGATAAACTCGCGCGTCCGGACATGACGGTCGTCGTGATCGGCGCAGACGGCAAGTCGGGTATGCTGGCTTGCGCGAAGGCACGAGCCAGGCTCGGCGCGTCCGGCAAGATCGTCGGTGTGGCGCCGCGAGTGGGTTCGGAGCCCGCTAGACTGCTGGCCGCAGAGGGCCTCGTCGATATATTTGTCGAGGCGGATGCTCGCGACACGCTCTCGCTTTTTGAAAAAGTTTCGGCTGCGGCGCCCGAACTTGCCGACCTCGTCATCAATTGCGTGAACGTCGACGGTACGGAGCTCGGTTCGATTCTGTGCGCAAAGGATTCGGGCACGGTCTATTTCTTTTCGATGAACACATCGTTCACGGCCGCGGCGCTGGGCGCCGAAGGCTTCGGGAAAGAGGTAACGATGCTCATCGGCAACGGCTACACCAAAGATCATGCCGCGATCGCGCTGCAAACTCTGCGCGACAATCCGGCGCTGGCAGCTTACTTCAATAAACACTACGCGCTCGCGCGTCCCGCGGAGAGACTCTCATGAATACCGTGCTTCACTCCAAGCCACCCGTCGGCCCCGAATACTTCGAATTCAAGAATCTGAAGCAGGGAGAATTCTGGCGGCACGTTCCCGCGTACAAAGACGTCGACGAGAGGACGTTCCTCGACCACTTGTGGCAGCAGAAGCACTCGGTAAAAACGCCGCAGGAGTTGCTGCAAACGATCGAGAGCCTTGCGTCGGCAGAATTTATCGAAGATGCACGCGCCGGCTTCGCGCATGCGCCGATGGCCGTACGCGTTTCTCCCTATGCCATCTCGCTGATCGATTGGAACGATCCGTACGGCGATCCGATCCGCCGGCAGTTCATTCCGGTTAAGAGCACGTTCTTGCCGGATCATCCGCGGCTGGTGCTCGACTCGCTGCACGAACAAGCCGACTCGCCGGTGCCGGGGCTCGTCCACCGCTACGTGGACAAAGCGCTGTTTCTGCCGCTGGCGGTTTGCCCGGTCTATTGCCGGTTTTGTACGCGCAGTTATGCGATCGGTCCCGACACCGAGGAAGTCGATAAAGTCGAGCTCGCGCGCACGCCAAAACAATGGCAAGACGCTTTCACGTATATCGCGAGCCGGCCGGAACTGGAAGACATCGTAATATCGGGCGGCGATGTTTACCAGCTGCCTCCCAAAAACGTCGAGCTGATCGGCAACGCCTTGCTGGACATTCCGCACGTACGCCGCATGCGCTTTGCCACCAAAGGCCCGGCGATCATGCCGATGAAACTGCTGACGGATCCGGCCTGGGTGGATGCAATCGTCGGCGTCGTCGAACGCGGGCGTCTGCTCGGTAAAGACGTCGTGCTGCACACGCACTTCAACGCGCCCGAAGAGATCACGTGGATCACCGAAAAGGCCATGAAGGTGCTCTTCGAGCGCGGCGTCTTCGTGCGCAATCAATCCGTGCTGATCCGCGGCGTCAACGACGTGCCCGAGCGGATGCAGCTGCTGGTCAAGCGTTTGAGTTACGTTAACGTGCATCCGTACTACGTCTACATGCACGATATGGTCAAAGGCGTGGAAGACCTGCGCACAACGATACAAACAGCCGTTGACGTCGAGAAATTCGTTCGCGGAAGCACCGCGGGGTTCAACTCGCCGACGTTCGTCTGCGACGCACCCGGCGGCGGAGGCAAACGCGACGTGCACAGCTACGAGTACTACGACCGCGAGAACGGTATCACCGTCTATGCGGCTCCGAGCGTCAAGCCAGGCAAAGCCTTCATGTATTTCGATCCGATCGATCGCCTCTCACCCGACGCGCAAGCGCGCTGGGCCGTGAAAGAGATCCAAGATCGGATGATTCACGAAGCGCTGCGTAAAGCAGGCGCCGGCGACGAGCAGTTGGTGCTGGCTTAGGCTCTAGCGCATGCTGCGCGCAGTCAACACGATGTCCGCGAGCGAGCCGGTATTCAGCGCGATCGCGTAATACGCGCCGTTCTGCTTCCACGCCAGATAGGCGTCGGATGCGTGCGCGCCGACCATCGAGGGATGATACAGCGCTACGATTGAGCGCGTTAGCCGCACCGGAGTCCCGCCCGGAGGGACATCTTCGAAGCTAAATCCGGTGGTCGATGCGAAGACGTGCCCCTCACTGCAAGCACGTTCACCTTGACAGTCTGGGGAAAGCGCTATATCAACTGCATACTCGGTCGGTCCTACTCCTTGAATAACCGGAAAGATCTTTTCACCGCGAAACGCTTCTGGTAATCGCGTCGGAAGCAAGACCGCAATCTTCGCTTGCAGCCTCAAAGTCCGCGCAATCCGTGCAAATGTCTTACTTACGTCTATGCCGGAACTAGGCGTTGCTGCGATTATCGCGATGCACGTTAGGGCGGCAAGCATTTTACGCATAGTGTGACCTCGATCGTCAGTGCGTCAGGTCGAGCAGCGGTATGCCGATCTCGGGGCGATCGCTGCGGTGAAGATTCCCGGCCAGCTCGTCCAACGTGACTTCAAGCGTCGGGCGAACCGTCGCTTGCAGCAGATGCCCGCCGACGGCGTGCCCGTCGCGATAGGAAAGCGTGCAGTGAATGTGCAGCTTCGGCTTTCCGTCATAGATCGCGACGTTGCCGAGCAGCGAGAGCACCTCGACTTGCTCGCCGACCTCGATCGGCTCGTAGCGCTGTTGATCGAGGTTGTAAAATCCGACCGTGGCGCGCTGAAAACCGCCGAGCCCTTTAAAGAACGCGGCCATGACGTTCTGTTCCTCGGCGAAGCGCTGCATCTCGGCCATCACGTCGTCGCCCGTTTCAAAGACCAGCGCGAAATGCCGCGGGGTTTCACGCGCTCCGAACAAGCGATATTCCATCTTCCGGTTTTACGGCAGGCGCGCGGCCGCGCCCCGCCAAACCGCCCGCCATGCCATCCCGCGTCGGCGTCTTTTGCGGTTCCCAATCCGGAGGCGATGCGCGCTACATCGATGCCGCGGTCCTCACCGCGAGCGTCATCGTCGAGCGCGGAATGGGCGTCGTGTACGGCGGCGGACGGGTCGGGCTGATGGGCGTTCTGGCCGACACCGCGCTAGCGGCCGGAGGCGAAGTCATCGGCGTGATTCCGCAAGCGCTTTCCGGCCGCGAGATCGCGCACGACGGGCTCTCCGAACTTCACCTTGTGGAAAGCATGCACGAACGCAAAGCGCTGATGGCGGATCTCAGCGACGCGTTCATCGCGTTGCCCGGCGGTTTCGGAACCATGGACGAGTTTTGCGAGATCCTCACGTGGGCGCAACTTCGCATTCACGCCAAACCCGTCGGGCTGCTCAACGCTTTCGGCTATTACGACGACCTTATCGCGCTCTTCGACCACATGGTACGCGAAGGTTTCGTGACGCCGCGCAACCGCATGCTGGTTTACTCGGCCGAAACGCCCGAAGAGCTCCTGGATCTGCTCTTTACTCCCGTATCGCGCTAGAAATTATTCTATTTTCTTTTGTCCATTACGTGCTTGACGACAGCCATGGCATTGAGCGCTTTCGGAAATCCGATGTAGGGAATCAGCGTCATCACCGCTTCGACGATCTCGGCTTCCGTCAATCCGACGTTGAGCGCGCCGCGGACATGCGTGCCTAACTGCTTGTCGCAGCCGCCCATAGTCGCCAGGGAAGCAATCGCTACGAGTTCCTTTTGTTTGAGATCCCCTTCGCGCGCATAGATCTCTCCGAACGCGAATTCAATGAGGTACCTCGTAAAATCAGGCGCCACCTTTTCATAATCGGCTAGCAAATTGTCTGCGACTTTGTCACCGTCGATCTTGCGCAACAGCTTCTCGCCGCGCTCGTACCGCTCGCTAGACAACGGTCACTCGGTCAGTGCTTCCGTAATGATTCGCTCTTGCGCGGTAGCGTGCGCGCCGGGATACCCTTCGGACGGGCTGGCCCGGTACGGACGGCCGATGTAGTCGATCTCGAGGTTGTCGGTGCGCCGTTCGATCAAGCGGCGGCGGACATACGCGCGCGCGCCCATGTTTTTCGGCTCTTCCTGAACCCAGACCAACTTCTTGAGGTTGGGATAGGTCGCGATGATGGAATTGATCTCCGTATACGGCAGCGGCGAGAGCAGCTCGATGCGTACGATCGCGGTTTTCTTCAACGTTTTGTATTTCTCGTGGAGCGTCAGATCGTAGTAGACCTTGCCGCTGCACAAGAGCAGGCGCTCGATCTTCGATTTGTCTTCGACGCGCGGATCGTCGATCACCGGACGGAATTCGCCGTTTGCCATCTCGTCGAGTTTCCCGGCCGCCGCTTCGTGACGCAACAGCGACTTCGGCGTCATAACAATCAGCGGAACCGGCTGCGGCATCGTCGCTTGCTGGCGCAGCAAATGATAATAGTTCGCGGCGTTGGACGGATTGGCGACGCGCAGATTCCCCTCGGCGGTCAATTGTAAGAACCGCTCGAGCCGCGCGCTGGAATGTTCGGGCCCCATGCCTTCGTAGCCGTGCGGAAGCAGCAGCGTGAGCCGCGCGGTCTGTCCCCACTTCGCTTGTCCGGCCGCAATGAACTGATCGATAACGATCTGCGCGCCGTTGTTGAAGTCGCCGAACTGTGCTTCCCACAGAACGAGCGCTTTTGGAATCGTCGCGCTGTATCCGTACTCAAATCCGAGGCACGCGTATTCGGAGAGCGGGCTGTCGTAGATTTCAAAGGACGCTTTCGATCCGGCGACGTGCTGCAGCGGAACGTACTCGGCGCGCGCGGCGGGATCGTGCAGAACGGCATGGCGGTGACTGAACGTGCCGCGTTCGGTATCTTGCCCGGTTAAGCGCACCGGCGTTCCTTGCGTGAGCAGCGACGCAAATGCGAGCGCTTCAGCCATTCCCCAATCGACGAGCCCCTTCTGCTCGATGACGGACTGACGCCGCTCGAATTGCGTTTGCAGTTTCTTGTTCGCCGAGAACCCGTCGGGCACGCGCGTGAGCTCCGCACTCCATGCGAGCAAACGATCTTTGCCGGCCGCGGCAAGCGGCACCGCTTCGATCGGCGGCGTTCCGCTGATCTTCGCAAGCATACCGGCGACGTTGTGCTTCCCGCTCTTGACCGCGCGGTGCGTCTCTTGCAAATGCGTGGCCGCATCTGCAGCCAGCTCGGCAACCCGTTCGGCAGCGAGCACGCCTTGCGCCACCAAGTTGTTGGCGAAGAGATCGCGCGCGGTCGGATGCGCTTTAATTTTTTCGGTCATCGCCGGCTGCGTGTACGCCGGCTCGTCCTGCTCGTTGTGCCCGAAACGGCGGTAGCCGATCACGTCGATCAGAACGTCGCGGCCGAAGCGCCTCCGGAATTCGGCACTCAGATGCACCGCCCAGATACAGGCATTCAAATCGTCGGCGTTCACGTGCACGATTGGCACGTCGAAACCTTTGGCCAAATCCGATGCATAGCGCGTGGATCGCCCGTCGCGCGGATCGGTCGTGAATCCGATCTGGTTGTTTGCTATGATGTGGACAGTACCGCCGGTAGAGTATCCGGCCAGCGACTGCAGATTCAAAACTTCGGCGACGACGCCTTGCCCGGGGAACGCCGCGTCGCCGTGAATCAATATCGGAACGGCTTTCTTCGGATCTTGCTGCGCCACCGGTAATGAATGATCGGTTTGAAGCGCGCGCGCGGTTCCTTCGACGATTGGATCGACGGCCTCGAGATGGCTGGGATTATTCGAAAGCGTGACGCGCACTTTTTTGCCGTCGGGCGTTTCGAAAACGCCTTCGGCGCCCTGGTGATATTTGACGTCGCCGGTGACGTCAGCCGAACCGAGCTCGCCGCGTTCGTGCGCGGCTTCGAACTCCGTAAGGATTTCTTCGTACGGGCGGTTCAGAATGTGCGCGATCGTATTGAGTCTGCCGCGGTGAGCCATACCGATGACGGCAGCCTGCGTTCCGTCGGCGGCAATAAGCGCCAAGAGCTCTTCGAGCATCGGGACCATCGCGTCGAGACCTTCGAGCGAAAACGTCTTCTGCCCCAAGAATATTTTGCGCAGATAGCGTTCGAAGCTTTCGACCCGCGTCAAACGCCGCAACAGATCGATCTTGCGGTCGTCGGAAAACGCAACCTTATATCTTCCGGATTCGATCGCGTCGCGCAGCCACTCGCGCTGCTCAGTGTTCGAGATGTGCTCGACTTCGTAGGCGATCGTCGAGCTGTACGTTTCACGCAGCTGCGGTAACACTTCGGCCAGCGTATTTCCCGGAACTTTGACGCGCAGCACCGACGCGGGCACCGCGGATTGCAGCGCCGGCGTAAGACCCCAACTCGCCGGTTCGAGCGACGGATCGCCCGGCGGCGGAGATCCGAGCGGATCCAAATGTGCTGCGAGATGCCCGTGCGTGCGGTACGCGGACACAAGCGCCATGCCGGCGGCCACCGCGCGCAGCATCTCGTCCGATGCCGCAACCGCAGGCCGTTCGGCGCCGGGCGCCTCCGTTTCGCCCGGCTTTAATCCGAGCGATGCAAAAAGCGTTTCATAAAATCCGTCTTTGCCTTGCAGCAACTCGTCGATGCGCTTGAGATAGTCGCCCGACTGCGCGCCCTGAATCACGCGATGATCGTACGTGGACGTCATCTGCATGATCTTGGTCATGCCCAGCGATTTGAGCGAAGCTTCGTTGGCTTTTGTAAAGCCGGGTGGATAGCCAATCGCGCCCGCCGCGATGATCGCGCCTTGACCCGGCATCAGGCGCGGTACCGATGCGGAGGTGCCGATGCCGCCCGGATTGGTCAGCGTAAAAGACGCGCCTTGTAGATCGTCGGCTGCGAGTTTGTTCGTGCGCGCTTTCGCGACGAGATCTTCGTACGCGTTCCGGAAAGCAGCGAAGTCTAGAGACGACGCATCCTTGATCACCGGCACGACGAGAAAACGCGATCCGTCTTTTCGTTCCGCGTCGACGGCCAGACCCAAGTGAATGCCGGGCTCGACGCGCACGGGCTGATTTCCGTCGCGGCGGAAGTGCGCGGTGATGAACGGCATCTCGTGCGCCGCGCGTACGAGCGCGTACGCAATGATATGCGTAAACGAAATCTTCTCCGAACGCCCCGCGGCTTTTATTCCCGCATTCAGTTCGCGCCGCCGCGCGTCGAGCGTGTCGACCGCGATCGTGCGGAAACTCGTGGCTGTCGGAATCGAAAGGCTTTGCTCCATGTAGGAAGCCAGCGCGGCCGCGGGACCTTTAATCGGCGTGACTTGCGCACCCGCCGGAAGCGGCGGCAACGGCGGCAGTTGTGCCGCACGGCTTGCGGGCGGCAACGTTTCGGCCTGACGGTCGACATCTTCGCGCAGGATCAAGCCGTCGGGTCCGCTGCCGCGCACGCGCGAAAGATCGACATCGAGTTGGCGCGCAATGCGTTTTGCCTGCGGCGTGGCGACGACCGCGCCGTTGGGCTTTGCTTGCGGCGCCGCCGGAGAAACGGACGCTTGGGGTTTGGGCGGCGGAGTTTTCACCGCGGCCGGCGCGGGAGCTTTGGCTGAATCCGGCGCTTTGGCGGTCGTATCGATTTCCGCGAGCGCGGATCCGACGGCGACCGTATCGCCCTCCGCGGCAAGCAGCTGTTTCACGACGCCCGAAACCGTCGCCGGCACTTCGACGTCGACTTTGTCGGTCGTGATCTCGACCAGCGGATCGCCTTCAGCGATAAAGTCGCCGGGTTGCTTGCGCCACGCGACGACCGAACCTTCGGTCACCGACTCGCCCATCTCGGGCAAAACGATCCGCACCAGGGTCTCAGGCAAGAATTCTGTCTCCGTCTACCACTATAAGGGCCCTTCCCAAGATTGCCCAGTTTTGGCTATCGGATGCAACCTGCCCGGTCGCACCCCTTAGAAATACCTGGCCGGACGTACCGGAAACCCGATCGGGCGGGTC
>PLWS01000005.1 GCA_003151115.1 Vulcanimicrobiota bacterium
TGTAAGTTCCATCTAATGGTGAGAAAATATGAAGCAGATGGCGCCTGATTGAACACTTGGGAATGAGAAAATATACACTTTAGGTTGGGAAAAAATGATGCACCAACTTCCTTCGAGCGGATTATTGGCTAGGCGCTGCACGATCCAGCGAAAGCTGGCGAAGTTTCAAGCGCCATCGACGACTCGCGCAGCCGGCTGGCCTGCGCCCACGCTTCGGCCTCCTTCAAAAGGATCGCATCGTTGGAATCACTGCATTGGCAAAAGGATGAGAAAGGCTGGCCTTTGGCTGACCGCGGTCCCCTGTATTGCAAAGCGTTCTAGCGGAGTCCGCATCGGCAGCCAAAGCGCGATGGCGTATGATGACAGGGTAATGCCGAAGTTCACCGGTCTATCGCTTCACACGCTAAACGACCGACTCGGGCGGCCGTCTGGAAAAGGGATGAGGGTAGGTTCTGGTCCTCACCGCCATGCGTTTCACATCTTTTGGTTCTGCAACGGACCAAATGGACCGGCATGCTACGCATATGCGGAGACGCGAGATAGATCGATGCCGCCAGATCTAACTCCGTGGGAACAAGAGATCTTCGACAGCGCGGGCTTTCGGCGAGAGGACTGGACATTGAAGCCGTGTCCGTAACATCGCAACGTGTTCGCCGACCATGAGGAAGAACCGGATTAGCGTTGTAGCAAATGAAAGTAGTCCCAGCGGACCCTGGGCTTCCGATGCGCTTTTAAGAGGCACGGCTGCCGGCGCGGTGCATCCGGCGTACGCAATCATTTCCGGACCCGTCACAATCTGTTCGGCCGCCTCGCGCCGCAAACGCTTGAAACTCGGCGGCGGTTCGGCGCGCGAGTTTTTGGCGACGTATTCACTATATGGTAGTGTAAAGACAGATGACCACCAGAGGTAACCAATGGAAGCCCTAGCGCCGGTAGACGTCCGCGGCCGTGCGGCTCTGAACGTGTTCCTGAAGCTGTCGCGCAAGCTCGCCCTGAACGATAGGGAATCCTCGAGTTTGCTCGGGGTCTCCGACCGTACGTTTCGGCGGTATCGCGACGAGCGCCGTCCGGTTAAATCGCGCGACACCCTAGAGCGGATTTCGCATATCGCAAATCTTTGGATCGCTCTGCGCTCAATCTTCCGCACTGAGACCGATGCGCAGCGCTGGCTCACCTCATCCAACAGCGCCTTCGGCGATCATACGCCTTTGCAGCGAATGCTCGGTGGAAATGTCAGCGATTTGCTCGACGTTCGGTACCATATCGAGTCCGCGTTGGTTGCCTGACGCGCATTTCGAGGATCTCCGCATTCGATCGGTCAATTCTAACGAAGAAGCCAGTCGACCCAAAATATGTCAGCGCGAATCGCAGTCTCGCGCTCCCTTATGTCTCGTCTCGTGTCACGCGCTCTCGCGTAGGCAGTAGCGGGAAAATCTTCATAGCGACATAGCGATTCGAGCCTGTGATCGAAAGACTGCCATGATTTCCACGCTTCTTCAAGCGCGTTCCGCAAGTCTTCTTCTAAGGTGCAGATGGTTCGAGCTTCCGTAAGCGATGCGCTATCAACTTCCCAACCGATGAGGTTTCCCTTTATTGCAAGAGGCGCATAGACGACGAGCGCTTGGAGGCGATCAGCCCACCATGGATCGCCATAGTAGTGTTGTCGCATACACCAAAGCACCCCCACGACGTCGTCGGGATACCCGGCGGCAAAAAGCCCAAGAAATCCGCTGCACCATTGGACTCCAGCGCGGCGAACTGATTCGAATATCTCCCAAACGATGCCAGCAGCGGGCCGACTTTTTTCGCTCACATAGCGGCTCAAAGTGCTAAAGGCTCGCCTCGTGCTTTCGCTTTTCGTTTGGCCCCGCAGCTTGTGGATCTCCCCGTACTGCTTTGCGACCTCGTATTTTAACACGAGCCCTGTTGCCCAAAATGATTCAAGAATCGCAACAAAGAGCTCGGCCTCATGCTTCTTCGAAGGCATTTCGTTAACTACCATGATGTGGGACCGCGTGCGATCGTACGACAGAGGCGTTCATTGGTGCCATTGTATGTCAGCAGCGGTGCTTTGTGCCATTGTATGGCACTTTAAGGCCTGACTGCCATACAATTGCCGTACGCGGCCAAGTGCGGTAATGTGAGAACTAATGGCACCTGTCACCGTAGAAGAGTCAAGCAAAAGTATGCCGTCGTCACCTGATACCATGACTCTTGAAGAAGTTGCTCAGCGACTAGGAACAACCGTGCCGATCGTGCGAAGGGCGACTCGAGCTGGGTCACTTCCGGCTCTAAAACTGCGCGGCAGATGGTTCATACTCCGTCGACCATTCGAGCGAATGATGGATCGAGACCTGGAGCCCACGACGAGGCAGAGCATGGCTTAAGATCCATCGTTTTCGCAGCAGCAGCTGGCCCCACGATTACGACGCTGCGTAAAAGAAGAAAGCCTTAAACGACTGACATCGCAAGGCTTTCGTGAGGCCGGAACCGCGTTTTCCCGACAAAGAGATGCGCGGAACCCGTATGCCTGTCCTTAGGATATCACCTGAGGGCGAGGAGGGCAATGTGCTCCCTCAAAAACGCTGGGCCCCGGCCCAGAGATTGGCTCGCCAAGAGCCAATTCCGTACGCCATTCTTACACTGTGTTGTGATGTTCAGTCCGTGCGACCATTAGTCGCGCGTGAGCCTTCTCGTGGGTGCGTGTATGGCAGTTAGAGACATTCCGCCGAATCGCCGAAGTATCACCGGGCACGTCCCCAGCAAGAAAAAACCCGGTATGGTTGCCTTCGAATCGACCCTCGAGCGTGATCTGATCTTGCTTCTCGAATTTGACTCTCTCGTACGGACCGTGAGCGAACAACCGGTCCGTATTTGTTTTGAACATAACGGCAAGTCTCAGATCTATACACCGGATCTGTACATTACTTACAATGACCCAGCTTCGCGTTTGCCGATGTTTATCGAAGTCAAATACCGTCGGGATCTTTTTGAACACTGGTCCGAGCTGCATATACGTTTGCGCGCCGGCGCTCGGTATGCACGACGCAAGCGGTCGACGTTTAAGATTCTTACCGAAGTCGAGATTCGAACTGCTCGTTTGCACAGCGTGACCTGGCTCATGCCGTACCGCTCTGCGCAAGTCTCGCACAATGAAGTCGATGAAATCATAAAAACGCTCGAATTACATGGGACACTTACGGCCGACCAGATACTCTACCATTTGCGCGATTCTGCGAACTCACGTGAGTCTCTGCTTGCCACACTCTGGCATCTAATAGCAATTGGCACATTGGAGACGGACCTCGATTGCGAAATTACGATGTCATCTCCGATCTGGATGGCGAATCGTGCAGACAGCCGCTAAGCACGTAGGTGATCCGTCTCCGACCGGTGATCATCGTGAAGCGTGTCCTCCCGCGGTTGATGAGAAATTGGCGGCAGTCGCGGGAGGCGAATCGATCCATGCCTCGTGTCCCGAGGACGCGCTACCGGACCTGACAACGATCGATCGAGAGCGATGGGCCAAGGCTCTCGCCAGATTCGAAGCCATTAAGCCTGCTCTTGAAGCGGGTCCGCCATATTTAAAAAATTTCAAGAAGCAAGCGGCCGAGACAGAGCTCGGCGTTGCGACGCTCTACCGGTACCTTGAGCGCTACCTCGATAGCGGCGACGCCCGATCGCTATGTGACCGAATCGTTAAGACCCGTCAACCCCGACTCGATCCTAAAGTTTTGGAAATCATCAGCGACCGATTTAACAATCTGTTTATGAAAAGCCAGAAGCTAGGAATCAGCGAAATTTGTTTTGACGTTAGATTTGCATGCTGGAAGGCTGGCTTGCCGCTGCCACATCGCAACACCGTAAGAAAGCATATCAACAAACTGAAGGCCGCTTTAGGCGGGCGCGAGTTTGAGAAACGGAGAGGAAACAAGAAGATGGCAGATGCTAAGTACACTGCGCACCAAGGAACCTTCGACAATCAGTTTGGGCCCTGGTCTCTTATACAAATCGATCACACCGTGCTGGACGTCATGGTGGTCGATGACGACCAGAGAAAAAGCATCGGGCGGCCCTATATCACGGTGGCGTTGGATACGTTCAGTCGAATGATCGTTGGGTTTTACATCTCGTTGGATCCGGTCGGAGCGCTTTCCACCGGTCTTTGCTTATATCATGCGATGCTGCCCAAGGACGAATGGCTGAAGGATCACGGTGTGCCCACAACTTGGCCATGTATGGGTAAGCCGGCGGCGCTTCACTTCGATAATGGCAAAGAGTTTCTCGGAAAAATGGTCCGCAGGTTCTGTGAGTTGCATGACATTCGAATTGAACATCGGCCGGTGGGTCGGCCACACTACGGCGGACATATCGAGCGCGTGATAAGAACGCTAAATTCCAATCTCCACAAGATTCCCGGCTCGACATTTTCTAATGTACGGATGCGCGGCGAGTACGATTCTGAGGGAATGGCAATTATGACGCTGCACGAGTTGGGAGGCCATGTGACTGAATGGATAGCCGGCACATATCATAAGCGCATCCATACGGGTTTAGGTCGAACACCACAGTCCGTCTATGAGGAAGCGATTTTAGGAACGCCCGATTCACGCGGCATTGGTAGGCGGGCGTCTTGGACCGATACACAGCGGCTGAGATTAGACCTGATGCCCTTTGAAGAGCGCACGATTCAGAGAAACGGCGTCAACATAGACAAACTCGTGTACATTGGCGACGCATTAGCACCATATATCGGAACAAAAAAGGCAGACGGAGTCGCTCGGCGTTTTCTGTTTCTCCGTGATCCGCGAAGGATCAACGAGGTATATTTTTACGCACCAGACGTCAAAGAATACTATACGCTAAAATTACGCAACCCATTGCGACCCAGCATGAGCATATGGGAATGGAACGAGCTTCGCCGCAGACTGGCTGAAACTGGCAAAGCAGATGCCGACGAGGACGCAATATTCGAATCGTATGAAAGGCTAAAAGAGCGAGAGGCTGACGCAGCTGCTAAGACAAAGGCGATGCGTCGCCAAAAAGCTCGCCGCCTTCACCACCTGCGCGCGGTTCCGGCCGGTGAGCCGGCTGCCGAAGATGCCGCGGATGACATGTCAGGTGAAGTTGAGCCGCTTGATGATATACGGGTCTGGTGACAGATTTCGATCTTAGTCATCTTGATCCTCAAGTGGCGCAATGGGCGCTTTGCGATAATGCAACCCGCATTAATATGGTGAGGCGACGGCTTTGGATCCCAACAAAACACACCAAACGCCTAATGCGTAAACTCGAGTATCTTTGGTCATTTCCACCAATGAAGAATATGCCGAATCTGCTTATCGTTGGCGACTCCGGGGCCGGCAAGACAAGCCTGATTGAGGAGCTATTGCATCTTCATCCACGCTACGAAAGTCCGGATCAAGAAAAGTCTATAATTCCAATTGTGTATTGCGAGGCGCCGCCAGATCCAGATCTCGGTGGCTTCTATAACGAGATACTTTTTGGTATGGGACTACCGCCGTCCAAAGGCCGCGTGGATGCACGACGGCATCACGTTCAGGAGATGCTCATACTGGTCGAGGCGCGCCTGCTAGTCATTGATGAAGTTCACCACGGCCTGCACTCGGGTCCGCAAACGCGCAGGGTATACCTAAACGCAATAAAGAGTTTAGGAAACCATGTAGGCGTTCCGATCGTGGCGGTTGGAATACGAGAGGCTCTCGTGCTTTTCGCATACGATCCACAAATCAAACGAAGGTTCGAGAAGGACGAACTGCCGGCATTGAAGTGTGATAATGAATTTCGGCGAGTCCTGGTTAGTCTCGAACGGCTAACCGTGCTGCGCAAAGCATCGTTTTTGGGCGAGGTATCGATGGCACGCCGCTTATACGACATGTCGAAGGGCACCATGGGAAAACTTGCGAGAGTTGTCGCGGCCGCAGCGGCAAAGGCCATCGAGACCGGTGAGGAGCGCATCTCTTACCCGATACTCGACGCGGTTGAGACATCGGAGATTTAAGATCGAGGCAGCGAGCGTCGGTAAAGCCGGTCCGCATTCGGAGGCCCGTGGGCTTTTGCTCGGGCATACGGCGCCTCGCGATGAGGAGCTCTTGTCTTCCTGGGTCGTTCGTCTTGCGGCGCAGAATGCGCTAAAACTACACACATTTTCGCAAATGATGTGGCCGGCCGTGCCGATTTGGAACCGCGACATCGACAATTCAGCAACCGATGACGTGCTTGCAACACTGGCGCTGCGCACTGGGGTAGCACCGGATCGAGTGCGGGAGACAACTCTGCAGTCCTATGAAGGCCGTCTCTTCGAAAAACATAATCCGCGTGGCAGCACCGTATGGTTGTTGCCCCTTGGGATTTATCATCGGACGCGGCTCAGATCCGGAACGCAGTTTTGCCCGGATTGTCTGGCATACGAGACTCCGTACTATCGAAAATCATGGCGGCTAGCACTATCAGTCGTATGCCTTGTCCACAATCGCCCATTGGTTGATCGTTGCGCTTGTGACGCGCCGATAAATTTTCATCGTGGTGATCTGGGAGACGTGGGTGCGTTTCAAGCCGCAAGCAGCATGACGGTGTGCTATCGCTGCGGATTCGATCTGCGTAAATGCGGCGGTTCGTCGTTCACTTTGCCGCTGCTCTGCGCCGCTCTAGAAACCCAAAGCCGATCCAATGAAGCGTTGGCAAAAGGTTACATTCGCCTTGCTGACGGCTCAACCGTGCATTCGAATTTATTTTTTGCTGGATTCCGCCAGCTCTTACAAATCTTGTCCCATGGAAGACTCGCTGCAAGTCTAAGGGATTCGACTGCAAAGTGGAGGCGGCTTCCTGCTTACGCGCCGTCCTTCAATGGCCGTATCAGCGCAATCGAAAAGCTGCCGGTGCATGATCGCACAGTTCTCATAGCCATGGCGGGCGGGTGGTTAAATGATTGGCCACAGACATTTGTGAAGGATTGCAAAACGGCGGGCCTGACAGCAACTGACATCTGTCGGAACCTAACGCGCGTACCATATTGGCTCGCCAGGGTCGTTGCAGAGCACTTTGGCCAAGGAACTTATAGTCCAAGCTTGCCCGAGATCGGCGCGGCCATCAACTACCTGCGTACGCAGAACATTGTGCCAACGAAATCAGCAGTCTCTCAAATACTTGGTAGGACGGACGTCTTTCGGAAACGTCGACTCCATCATTTATTGGAAAGTGAAGTCGGGCTGTTCGGTGATGACGGAAGCAATTAGAGCAGAAGTTGGTTACCCTAGGCTGCTGCCGTGCCATCCCAAGCCGCGCCCGGACGAATTGCTCAGTTCGTGGATTGTTCGAACCGCTGCTGCGAACCGAATCGCCTTCGATTCGCTGCCACTAGGTGGTCGATTTTTTAAAATTCGCGATGCAGATGTCAATCTAAGTGGTAAGACGCTAGAATGCTTGTCAAAAAGTACCGGAATTTCATCCGATCGCATCCGCCAGCTTTCTCTAATGTCCTTTAGGGGAGTCCTTTTCGAAAACAATCCCCCGAATGCTGCGCTTCCACCATGGATTCTTCCCATTAGGACTAAGGGGTTCTGTGGTGTGCAATGTTGTCCGCAATGTTTACTGGAAAGCCCATATTATCGTAAAGTTTGGCGTCTCGCCTTTGCAGTGATGTGTACGAAGCATAAGTGTCGCTTGGTGGATGCGTGCAATGCGTGCGGTAGGCCCGTCGCATATCACAAAGGAGCGGGCCTACTCGGCTTTCATTCAAAACCAGTAACGCGCTGTCGACATTGCGCGACATCCTACACCGATTGCAGAGTGGAGGCAGTTGCGCTCGATGATGACGCGCTCAAGCTTCAGGACTGCCTGGAGTCGATATTCGAGCGAGGTTCGATAACGCTGTGTGGAGTTTCGCTGTCGGCGCTCAGTTTTTTTGAAGGCTTGAGAATTCTGGGGCGAATGCTGCTGCGGCGTCCAAGGGGCTTGGCCTTGCGGCGTGCCGTGCGGAGCGGAATTGAGGATCTCTCCGTGGATCGCGCGACCCACGCTCGAATCGAGTTTCTGAGCAACGCTGACCGTTTAATTGTGATGCGCTGTCTCGCGGCTTTATTATTGGAGTGGCCGTCGAATTTTCTGCGTGCCTGCCGTTCGGCTAATATTACGTTAGGCGCTGATCTCGGTCGGTCGAAATTTCGTCGGAACAATGCAGCCTGGATTTTCGAAGCAGCTCGGGCGTTGACTCGGCCGGGATGCAGTAAAAATGGCGCACGATATTCCAAAGAGTTTCGTGTTCAAATTGTAGCACTTGCACGATCTGGCAGAAGTGTCTCGAGCCTAGCTCGGGAATTCGGAATTGGAAAGTGCACAATTCTACGCTGGCTGTCGAAGGTAGAAAACGACACTGGAAGCTCTAAAGTCGCATCGTGCAATAAAATCTTCGTAGACCCTATGGCGGCATAAGCGAAACCAGCGAGCTTATACTCCTGATGTCAGGCTAGTAGATAACGATCTGCTCTTAAATTTGATGTGGGGTAGGATCGGCTATGAGAGGTGCGAGATTGCTTGTCCGATTTGAAATTTAAGTGTCGGGGAGTCAACACCGCAATGCGGCGTCATCGTAACGTCGTTCGCAAAAGGATATGTAAATGACGCTCCGTCACCCGGCTTATCACTGCGTTGGACTTTTCCGTTTAATTGACTTACTTGGCCGAACCCGACACTGCCTGAGCGTCCAGGTTCCCAGCCCAAAGCTACATGCAGCGTTAGCTGGATCAGCTCCGTGTGCGCCGTAGCGGTTACGACACATTGACAGACTCCGCCCTGGAAGCTCGGGCTGCTGTGGGTGACGTTGGGGTCCCGAAATTCCGGCATTAGGCTGAACGCCGTGTGAAGGGATCCCTCAAGGCTACTGATCAGCTTCTCGAGCATTTCACGGGCCTGGTCTTTGGCACGCTCCTCTTCGGCTTTTTTGCGATCGATCTCGGCGTCCTGTTTCCGTATCATGTCATCGAAAGAGTTCATCTCGGCCTCCATTGTTTAATAGTTTGATTATAGGCCTCGCGAATCGTATCTTGGTCAGAGCATTTGAGTAAAGCACTAGGTGGTCAAGAAGGGCAAAAGCAATTGCGCCGTCTCATTTGGCAGGTAAGTAGCGAGCATGGCTGGGCTTGAGCGCAGCAGGGCATCCACAGTTAGTACTCCGGCCGATCGCAACGATAAGTATGCCGCTCGGTTCAGCGGCACTGGCGAATGTATCAAATCGAGGGTATCAGCGGGAATGCCAAGTTCGATTCGCAGCAACAGCCGCTGCATGTCGTCCGGCTCGGGGGCAAAGGCAGGGTAGGCCACGCTGACGATCTCGTAGATGGTGTGCAACCTAAACCGCGTGTTGTCGACGGTGCTGGCGATATCACCGGCCGTTACCGCGAAAAAAACGCGGTTGGTTGTAAAATCCGCCTCAATGCGCTCAATCGGAACGCCGTTAGCATAACTGAGCACGATCAATGCCCTTTTCGCGCGACCTAGCATGCTTGCTGAATCGGGCGCACCCTGCTGGAAGCGAGTAACGATGTCGTTGCCGAATCGGCGAGCAGCCTCATAAGGCCACTTGCTCTCGGATGCACCTTTTTTCTGGAGCGGAATATAGGTGTCCGACTCTGGGACCGTCTGCGTGAGCGCCATTAATTGTTCCGGAGTCAGAGTTCGGTTCAGGGTACGCACCGAGCTCAAAATGCTAATACACGATTCCAACGAAATGTTTGCTTGGCCGCATGCTTTACCGAGTGCTGTCAACGCGACTCCAGTGGCATCTTCATCAATCAAGCCCTCTTGCTGCATGCGCGCGAGAAGTGACGTGATGGAACTCCGAATGTTTTCGAGAAACTGAGGGTCGCGTAGAGATGCTACGTATCCCCCGAACGAGTTCAGAAGAAGACTCGGAACTTCCGCGCGCGGTATACGATGGATTTGCCGCAGAAGTCGGATGATCCACGTTGCAACGTGGCTTGATTCGAAGGTGGAGTGTAGCGCCGGCGGTACGCCTAAGACATACTGGTCTACAAGAGCGGTGCGACGCCAAGGTGTGTCGGCGATGATGTATGCTCTGCCGGTTTCTTGGTACCCGTATCGACCCGCTCTCCCTGCCATGTTGCGAACGTCGCCCGGGGACATGGCTTCCTTAGCCGGGCCCGCCCAAATTGTCTCTCCGATTATTACGGCGGAGGCCGGGGTATTGATGCCGGCAGCGATCCCGGAGGTTGCAGCTATTGCGCGAATTGACCCTCGTCGGAAGGCGCGTTCGACTGTCAGTCTTTCTTCGCGATTCAAATCCGACGTGTGAAAAGCGGTGCCGCCCGTCAGCGTGGTTCTGAGTTCAGGCGAGACACTTGAAAGATCCGCTCGAGGAAGTGCTGCTATCGGTTCATGTGCCGCTGGTAGTCCCAGTTCGGTCGCAAGATATCCAGCACATCCCTTAGCGCCGCCTCGCGTGTTGCGAAATATGATTACGCTCGTGTTATCGCCTTGGAGCAATTTTCTAGTTAGTGGGACGATCACATCTTGAGCACTGGGTTTTTGACGCCGCTGCACGATCTCGCGAGCGTCTAGAACTTGCTCGGTCTTGCGATTTCCGTTCGCGTCTACGAATTCGTACGTTCCGTTGCGGTCGATAGCCCCGAATGCCAAAGGGACCGGCCTGGTTTCAGAAACGAGCGTATCTAAGCTGAGCCAATCAGCAAACTGTTGCACGTTGCCGACGACGGCGGAGAGCAGTAAGAGTTGCGGATTAATCCCCGCTGCTCGCTTTGCTCGCAGCAGTGTTAGGATAAGTTCCACGTTTATGCCCCGTGATGAGTCTGAAATGAACTGCGCTTCATCGAGAACTACAAGCCCGATCACATTTAAGAGAGGCTCGTTTGTAAGCGCAGTGCTCAGAAACATCTCATACGTGAGGATGGCAATATCGAACTTACCCGTTACAAACTGCGCGATGTCGTCGTGATGGTCCCCTGTGCACCGGATCACTCGCATGCCGAGACGGTCCCCGTAAAATGATTTGAAGTCGTCGTATTTCTCGTTCACGAGCGCCTTAAACGGCAAAAGAAAAACGGCGCGCCTTCTATCGAGAATCGCTTTTACGGCGGCCATTTCCCCGATAAATGTCTTCCCCGAACTTGTTGGGGCGATGACAAATAACGATCTGGCGTCTAGCACGCGCCTTTCGTTGACGGCATCAATCTGCATCTGATGGAGATGATCGTTAAACCGATCCCGCCATGCGGCGACAATTTCGTTCGGAATACCAAATTGCTCCAAATCCGAGACGGTCGCGACGCAGATTGCCCCGTATTCTGGAAACGCTTTGGCGTATTCTGCTCCCTTGACTAGTCTCGGGAGAGTAAAGCCGCCGTCAATGTAGGTGGTCGCGACGGGGTTTTGAGTAATTCCTATAGATGCCGCATCGGTGCGAACCCTAGCTATCACGCGGTCTATCATTGATAGTACGCCAACTGTTTGCTCGTCAGTGAGAGCATCGATTATCGCGCCCGTCAGGAAACCGTGACGTCTGGACGGGTCTTCGTATGCAACCTCGTCCGGCCTACAGGCCGTGATTAGCAGTCGGCCTTCGCCTGATATTCCAGAGATATCCACGATACTCCGACTTGTCGGCGTGTCTTTGATTACGCGAGCCGGAGCTTCACCGGAGAAACAGCAGTCAATAATGCAAAAAATAAACTTTGCTTTCGATGAGCGGAATAGGCTGACTATGTCGCTCAATTGTATCGCCGTGGTATCAAGGGCGTGTACATCGGTGTCGTGAGCTACAATTCTATGGTCATGCGTCCCATGCGTGGCTATAGAAACGATTATCGCATCGTCTTCATTAGAGTTTTCGAACGCATCGGCTAAGATTTGCCGAATGTGTGCGTGTGATGCGCAGTCATTTAGAAGAAGCGTCGCATCTATACTAGGTATCCCATCCCTGAAGATGGCGTTTAGAGCAGTGGCATCGCGCACCGCGCCGCTCAGGCTAGGAGCGGCGGGATCCTGAAACTCATCGATTCCTATGAACCATCCGCGTATGCGCATAATTTGTTGCTTTACCTATGCCTCGGGTAAACTGCGCAAGTACTGATATTGCGCTTGGATTTTGGGGCCAAGTGTCGTAGCGAATTCGGTAAAGCCGCGATCCAGCCGCGGATCCACATCGCCGACGATATCGATCGACCACTCAAACGGGTGAACCGGTCCAAAAACCGCTTGAACATTCGGCGGGAAAGTGACCTTGAGACGAACCTTCGCCATGCCGGTGGTCTCGTCGTAGGCGTAGTCGCCGTCATACTTGCCGCCGAAGGGGTCGGCACCAAACGCTCTGCCGGAGTCGAGGATCAAGGTGGCATAGCCGTGGCCGACCCCCGCGTCGCTTTGGGACTGATACTGGACGGCGTAGACTCCGTCGCGCATAGCCGCCTTGGTCACCTTAAGGCGTTGCATTTCGACCAGACGTACGCTCGTCGGCATCGCCCGAAAGAGGCGGATATATGCCTCCGCAGGGCCGGGCACTGTTCGGTCGCCAGCCAACCAAAGCGTGACGGCGCGCGGCGTAACGTCCAAAAGACGAGCGAGTTGGGCTTGGGACATACCGGTTTCACGCAGAAAAGAGCGCAACTCGTCGGTCGTCATCAGAACGATGTTCGCATAGGAGCGGAACATTGTCAAGCCTGACTGTATAAAATCGGAAATCTCTTGACTCAGTCGAGGAGGATAGATACACTGACCCTGATGAAGCTTTCAGTGAGCGTCAGCGATGGCATCGGCGGACGTCTAGTGGACCTGGCAAAGCGCGTGGCCGGCGGCAATGTCTCCTTGCTTGCCGAGGTCGCCTTCAAGCGCATTTTTGATCTGGCAGAAGCCGACCTCGTCCATTTGGCGGCCTTTCAACGCCTGGACCGGAGGGCGGCCACCCGCAGCGGATGGATGCGAGCCTTTTGGCGTGTTCTCGGGGACCTGATGGGCCAGCCCGACGCGATCGATAATCCCTATGCCCCTCGCACTTTTGAAGGCTTTTACGTCGTGTTGCTTCTGAGGCATGTCGGCCGCCCCGACGAGGATGAGGATCCATTTATTCCTTACGTCGGGCCGGCTCCGGTGACACCAGAAAGCCCGTCACCCATCCAGTTTTATTATGAGCGTTCAGCGTCGCCGGTCGCCGCAGCGCAGAGCATTGCCGCGAAATTGCGCCAGTTCGGCGTGAGAGGCGCGAGCTCGTGAGAGCATTGCGAACGGCTTCGCGTCTCGAATCACTGACCGCTGATGTAAACCAACTATGAATCCAACCGAAATTGAATTCGCCATCAAAGCGCTGGTCACGCAACCATATGATCCGGCAACGTTCGCCTTCGACCTCATCGCGATCTACAACGCGCCAAAGGTCACGGTCAGTAAACTCAAGAGTGGACAAACGAACGCAGCCGCGACCCCCGGTGACGTTCTCTGGAAGAAAAAACTGTTCTTCCGGTCAGCCGCTCCTACGGACGACGTCGCTGCCATCGCAGACCGCCTCATCGCCGATCCGCTAACGGCAAAGCACAAGCCACGGTTCATCCTCGTCACCAACGGCGAGCAACTCCATATCCGCGATCTCTCGCGCGACGAAACCTGCAACACCGAGTTTGAACTGCTCGATGAGTCCTCGGACTTTCTTTTGCCGCTGGCGGGCTTCGAGCGGCGTGATGCCATTACCGAAAATCCCGCTGATGTAAAGGCAGCAAAACGACTCGCGAAGCTCTATGCCGCGATCCTCGCGGCCAATCCGACATGGAGCGACGGCAACCACACGCACGAACTCAACCTCTTCATGACGCGTGTGCTCTTCTGCTTCTATGCGGAAGATACAGGCATATTCGATAGTCCGCAGCTCTTCACGAACACCTTTGTGCAGCACACGCACGAGAGCGGCGCTGACGTCGCACCGCTGCTCGATCGGCTGTTCGCCGTCATGAACCTCAAGGACGACGAACGACCTGCGACGACCTCCGTCGCAAACGCTCGCTTTCCGTACGTTAACGGCAGCCTCTTCGAAACAACGCTGCCGATTCCAAACTTCAACCGTACCGCCCGCCGGCTCTTCCTCGAATGCGGCGAACTCGATTGGCGAACGATTAACCCCGACATCTTCGGGTCAATGATCCAAACGATCGTCCAACCTGGCGCACGCGGCGACCTTGGCATGCATTACACGAGCGTGCCCAACATCATGAAGGTGCTCCGGCCGCTCTTTCTCGATGACCTCAACGATACGTACGAGAAAGCTAAAGATAGTCCCCAGAAGCTCGAAGCCTTGCGTGCACGGCTTGTAAAGATCCGCGTCTTCGATCCCGCGTGTGGTTCCGGAAACTTTCTCATTATCGCCTACAAAGAACTGCGTCAACTTGAAATGCGGATTCTTGGCCGTATAAGTGAACTCGCGACGAATAATCCTCTTCGACTATCTGGGATCTCACTGCACAACTTTTTCGGAATAGACACCGTGGACTTTGCGTGTGAGACCGCCAAGTTGTCGCTGTGGATCGCGGAGTATCAAATGAACGCTGCGTTTAAAGATCTCTTCGGGACGGCGCGTCCACCGCTGCCACTGGGAAAGATCACAACGATTCACAACGGCAACGCGCTGCGCCTAGATTGGTGCGAGGTCTGCCCTAAGGACGATAGCGCCGAGACATATATTTGTGGCAATCCGCCCTATATCGGCAGCGCCGTTCAAACGACGCAACAACAAGACGACGTCGCGCGCGCCTGTCAGCTAGTAGCGATCGAATCAAGGGAACTTGACTACATCTCGGGCTGGTTCGCGAAGGGAGCGTCATATATCGCGTCGAGCGTCGCCTCAATGGCGTTCGTAACCACGAATTCCCTTTGTCAAGGACTGCAAGTAGCGTTACTCTGGCCCCCGCTGTTTAGTCTCAATCTAGAGATCTACTTTGCCTACGAGTCCTTCAAATGGAGCAATAACGCATCAAACAACGCCGGCGTTACGTGCACGATCATTGGCTTGAGAAATGCCAGCGCTGCGCAAAAACAGTTCTTTGGCGCAAATCACATTCGCACCGTGAGTGAGATCAGCCCTTATCTCATCCCTTTTAAGACGCTGATCGTTAACGAAGCATCAAGCCCACTTAGCCGCGGTCTCCCATCAATGTCTCCTGGTAATCAGCCTCGGGACGGTGGGCACTTTATGCTTAGTCGAGCTGAAAGGACGGAGCTTCTGCGAAGCCATCCGGACAGCGAGCCATTCCTGAGAGACTATCGCGGGTCTAAGGAATTCATCCAAGGTATAGATCGGTCATGTATCTGGGTTACCGATGCTACGCTATCGGAAGCGCTCACAATTCCGCCGATTCGTACAAGAATTGACGCGGTTCGTCGTGATCGTCTGACGCGAGGACCGAATATAAAACAGTCAGCGCACTATGCTCACCGCTTCCGTCATGTAACTCATCAGGACGCGCTGGCATTGCTTATTCCAAAGGTCGTCTCAGAACGACGACACTACCTTCCCGTTGGCGTGTTCGACGAAAGCACAATAATCAGCGAACAGGCATTTGCTGTATACGATCCACCTTCTCACCTTCTCGCCATACTTTCGTCGCAACTCCACGTGATTTGGACAAAAGCAGTCAGCGGCAAACTAGAAAACCGCTTAAGGTACTCCAACGCACTGGTCTATAATACGTTCCCGGTTCCCGATCTCTCCGACGAGCAGAAGCGCGTCCTCGCCGACCACTCAAAGGCCATCCTTAAGGCCCGCGCTAAGCATCCCGGCAAGACAATCGCGTGGCTTTACAATCCAGAAACGATGCCAGCGAATCTTCTCGAAGCACACGGGGAAAACGATGCCTACCTCGAGGAATACGTCTACGGACGCAAATTTAAAGACGATACCCAACGTCTTGAGCATCTTTTCGCCATGTACGCTACGATGAAGACGAAGGAACAAACACCGCTCCTTGCGATAAAAGCGTCTGAACGGAAGAAAGCTCGCGTGTAATGCCTAATCTTATAACGCACATCTGCGGTACGCGCGCCACGACGCTTAACGCCATGGGAATGCGTGAAATGCAATCCCGCGCCTACGATGCTCGCAACGCGCAATATCTTCTGATCAAATCACCGCCGGCATCGGGTAAATCTCGTGCGCTCATGTACATTGGGCTTGACAAAATTACCAACCAGGGACTAAAAAAAGTCATCGTTGCCGTGCCGGAGCGTTCAATCGGCAACTCGTTCAAGACCACAATCCTTAAGCCGTCAGGGTTCTTCGCCGATTGGCTCGTACCGCCAAAGTACAACCTCACGACCGCAGGTGGAGGCCAGAAAACCGAGGCGGTTGCCGAGTTCCTCGGTTCGCAAGAATCGATCCTGGTTTGCACGCACGCGACGCTACGCTTTGCGTACGAAAAACTTGGTGCCGCCGCGTTTGCGGATTGCGTCATCGCCATTGACGAGTTCCACCACACCTCTGCCGATGTCGGATCGAAGCTCGGCGAGCTCGTTCGCGGCCTTATTGCTGACGGACGCCCTCATGTCGTTGCGATGACCGGATCTTACTTTCGCGGTGACACTTACCCGGTGCTGCGCCCGGAAGACGAGAACCGCTTCGCGCGTGTTACGTACACATATTACGAGCAGCTGGCCACGTATGAATACCTTAAAACTCTCGGTATCGGCTATCATTTCTATAGCGGTTCCTACCTCGACGCTATCGGCGAAATCTTCGATACCACTAAGAAGACGATCGTCCACATCCCCAGTGTCAACTCCGCCGAAACGCCAATGGAAAAAACGCTCCAGGTTGATACGATCCTTGACCACATTTCAGGCGGCGACGCCAGCCGAGTCAATCGCGACGAGGCCACCGGCTTCTACCATGTGGAGTGCCCCGATGGACGCTTGCTGAAAGTCGCCGACCTCGTCGACGACAGCCCATACCGCGAGCAGGTTCTCGAGAGCCTGCGCCGCGTCGAGGCTCGCGAAGACCTAGACCTGATCATCGCTCTCGGTATGGCCAAAGAAGGCTTCGATTGGATTTGGTGTGAGCACGTGCTCACTGTCGGCTACCGCAATTCCATGACTGAAATTATTCAGATCATCGGTCGGGCCACACGCGACGCCGAGGGCAAGACGCATGCACAGTTCACGAATCTCGTCGCAGAGCCAATCGACGATCGCGCCGTAGTGACGGATGCGGTCAACAATATGCTCAAGGCGATCTCGTGTTCGCTCATCATGGAACAGGTGCTCGCGCCTAACTTCAATTTTCAAACCCGCGTTCCCAACGGCCCACCGCCAGGTGTTCCCGGTCCCGGTGTCCCAATTCAGATTCGCGGACTTCAAGAACCCTCGACTGACCGCGTGCGCGAGATCGTGCAAGACCAGCTCGACGAGTTGAAAATCCACGTACTCAACGACCAGCACATACAGACGGCGATCGTGCATCCCGATGCCTTCACTCCGGCCGAAATCAACACCGTTCTCATACCACGCGTTATCGAGCGCACATACCCCGACCTCACGGCGGATCAAACCAACGAAATCCGCCATGCGCTATTGCTTGACTTCAACTTCAAAAGCGCTGTCGCGCCGGAACCGGGTGATCCTGAATCTGTCACATCAGACAACCTCGAGACGCGCCGCGAGGGCGAGAACGTCCTGATCAAACTCGCCAGGAAGTTTGTGAATCTCGACGAGCTATCGATTGATCTGATCGACAGCATCAATCCGTTCGAACACGCCTACGAAATTTTGGCGAAGACCCTCGATGAACGGGTGTTGCGCACGATCCACAGCACGGTCGTCGCCGGCCGCCTTCCCATGAACGATGAAGAGGCGGCAATGTTGTGGCCGTCGATCAAGGCATTCGTGAAGAGCCGTCAGCGAGAACCAAATCTCAACGCGCAAGATCCACGCGAACAGCGGCTCGCGCACGCCCTCGCGATTATCCGTGCTGCCAGACGAGCTGTTATCGCGTGAACGAGAAAACGTCACCGTTCGAGGCAATTTTCGCGGAGGACGACTCACTCGGACTTCTCGCCGGCAAGGCCCCTGCCGCCGCGCGTTCGACTGAACACGAGATTGCGCTAGCGCATTTCGAAGCGATCAATGCTTTTATCGATGAACATGGGGTGCAACCCGGCGCCACGGACGGCGGACGCGAACCAAATTTGAACGAGTATACCCTTGAAGCGCACCTCGATGCTTTTCGCGAGGATAGCGCCTACCGTACGTTGCTGGGGCCGTATGATCGTCACGGCCTCCTTGGCATAGAATCCGGCGAATCCGCGACACCGACAACTATGACGGAGATCATCGCCTCTAATGATGCTCTCCTCGATGACTCCGAGCACATATTCCAGCTACATCACGTTGCAGCGCCAGCACTGTCGAAAACCGCGCCCGACGAGATCGCCAAGCGACGCCGGTGCGAAAACTTCGCCAACTACGCGCCTATCTTCGCGATGCTAAGTGCGGATCTCGCAAGTGGCCGACGCCTGACAAAGCGCTTCGAGCGCGAAGGCAGCATCACACCTGGAGCCGCCTTTATCCTCAATGGCATCATGGCCTACATTGCCGACGTGAGCGCACCACAACGCCGCGGCAAGGAACCGGATGCACGTCTCCACGTGATCTTCGATAACGGGATGCAGAGTAATCATCTCCTGCGATCGTTCGCGCGCGTACTGTACGAAGACGACAATGGTCGGCAGATCATCGAGGCTGCGCCGACGGTCAGCGGGCCGCTCTTTACCGACGCGCCTCCGATTGCCGGGCCGCTTTTTACTGGCGAAGCGGAAGCTGGAAGTGCCGATGACCGCTACACCGGAAGCATTTACATCGTCGAAAGCCTCTCCGCCGAACCGAGCATTGCGCAGCTGCGCGGGCGGCTCTATAAGGTCGGCTTTACAAGTCAGCCGGTTGAGCAGCGGCTCGCAGACGTTGCGGCCGATCCGACCTTCCTGCTCGCACCTGTGCGCATCGTCGCTGTCTTTGACACTGTAAATCTCAACCCACAGAAACTGGAACGGCTGCTCCATCAGTTTTTCGGGCACGCACGGCTGCAGATTGACATTCTGTTAGGCCGGACCGTAAGCCCGCGCGAGTGGTTCGTCGTCCCCATCGATCATGTCCGAGAGGCTATCAATCGGATTCTCGACGGGACCATCGTCAACTATCGCTATGATCATATCAGCCGCAAGATTGCGCGCCGGTAGCCTCCAGGTGCTTTCAACCAAACGTTGAGTGCAGCGAGAGGCGGAGTCATTTCAATTTGTTTGCTACAACGAGATGCGTTAGATTGGCAGACCGGTTACCGCAAAAGAAAGATAGCCGAGCACCTTCGTATGCCGTTCCACGAGAGCGAGATTCGCGCAATACTGACTCGTCGTTGTAAGCAGCGAGCACTTACGAGATCCACGATTGACCGCGTTTGGCGCTATTTTATCTGAACAGCGACGCGACATTCTAAGAGCAGCTAACGGCTTTACCGAAAGTGGGTGGATTCTGCAACAAAACTCTACGCTTACGAAAAAGAACCGTACTCGTTTAGGCCGCCTCCTTTTAGGGATAGCCGAAAACGCTCACAAAGAACCAAAAGAACATCTTTACTCATGGCATCGTCCAGGCAAAATGATTCTGCTAGACGCCGAGGGTGGAGGGATCCTAAACGATGCCATTTCTGTTATCCAGACTGTGCCGCAGTGGAACGAAGCATATCCACGCGACGCGATCCAGAAACGGATCATCGACTCTATGTTCGATGGCGGCGAAGCGGATGCGGCGGTGCAGAGGCTAGTAGACGGCCTCGTCGTCGATTGCAAGGCCATCCGTGCCTATGTCGCCTTCTCCGGCTTCCATCTCGAACCCGACGTCGAGATTCAAATCGGCAAATACAGCCTTCGCGTGCTCGGTACAACGGGTGTTGAAAGCGAGATCATCGAGCGGCTCAACCAGCATATGGAAGCCGCGAAATATAGTGAGGAACTTCGCGTCACGGAGCGCGAGCGGTACCGCACCTACCTCCTCAAGCACGCGAATCTGCCGGTCTTGGTCGTCGAGTATCATGGCAGCATAGACGGGGCAGCGAAACTCGTCGAGCCGATAGCGGAGCACGTCGCGCTTTTCATGCAGTTCTGCATCGGCGCCCTGACCGAGCGATATTACGACAATCCGATCATCGTTGATTATCGCGGCCGCTTCACCGGCGAGTTTTCAGCATTCATGCCGGTGATGACCATCGAGTTCGATCAGCTCAGTTTACCGAATCTTCGCGGCTTTCCTTACGATTGCGTAATTGCAAAAGACGACGTTACCAAACTCCAGAATCTGGGCGTGCTCGCTCTGGCAAACCAGTTTCTAGAGCTACCCTCGGACACACCCAACGCAATCAAGAACCTATTAATGCGAGCTATGGCCTCATTTGCCGATGGTGAGCGCGCTGTGAGCAACCTGTCTCGAATGACGGCCTACGTGACGTCGGCGGAGGTATTCTTTTCGCAGAAAGACCGCGTCGTCGCATCGGTCACGAGGGGACTAGCGGCCGCCAACTCAACGAATGAATCTGAATACGAACAGAATCTAGGGTTAGCAGAGAACGTTTACAAGCAGCGCAGCGAGGCGGTCCACCAAGGGTTCGAGCCCACGTGGGGGTACATTGCTCGCAAGTTAGCCTTAGGCGCCATCTTCCGAATGATCAGCATGCAAGGCGAATTAACGACACGAAAAAAGGTCCGCGATTGGCTGGAACCCCGCATGCCCAAAACGGCGAGATGCCCTACTTGCGGCAAGCGTACGACAGCAAACGATAATCAGGATGGGTCCGGTCCGCCTTCATAACGGGCACCGTGTAGGACGGCGCGGCGGCGTCAGCATCGCAAAGGCGGTGCCACACCCGGACGCCGCTGCGACCGGCGCAAGGGTTCAAGCATCCCGAATAAAGGGTGAAATTTCTGTGAGGCTGCGCAAAATTAAGTTTGCGGGAACTCATCGCCAGATCGATGAACTAATTCAGAACTCTTAAAAAGATCGAAATCATCTCGAGCCGCTACAGCTTGCTGATGAAGCTCCGCGGTCCATTCGGGGAAGTCAAGCAGCAAAAGGTCTAAAGAGAAGCCGCTACCCTTTTCCGGAAACTCGGTAGCGATTCCGACGACGACTCCGGGACGGCCGAGTTCTTCCATCTTATCGCGCATCACGTAAGCGCGCGCGTGAAGCTCCGCAATGCGATCTTTACGGGGTTCAGCGTGTTTCTGTTTGAGGAAGACGTAGCCTATACCAGAATCTCCGAGCATGAACCTCGATTTTTTCATCGGATCTTCCATGAATTCCGTGAATGCCTCAGAGAGGTATCGACGATAGAATCGTGGTTCACGAGCCATCGTGCGCGTTATACCGTCGACCGATTTCAAATCTCCACCGAAGTCCATGTCTCCATTAGCATAATCGTCGTGAATTTTGGAGATCAGTTGATCCCAAACATAGGAAATCTCGTCCGCTTCCTTTTTTGCCTTATATTCGGGCATATCTGTGAAGTCATCCCAGGATCCCGCGATCACTCGAAGGTCGTAAGCTCCGTCTTGTAACTTGTCGAACGAGTGAACTCCGAAATAGTATGCGACTAAAAGATCCTCTTCGCTGCCAATGATTGTGCCTTGCTGAGGCGTTGTAAGCAGTTGTTCGCGCTTACGAAGGTATTCCACGAAGTCCGTTATCGTGTCCAGCTCGCTGAGGAGCGTAAACAGCGTAGCCTCATCGAAGACATGGACAAAGCCGGCACCATGATCTCTTGATTCGAGCGGCACTGCACCGCCTGAACCGATGGCTACTGCGACGCGATGAACGATGCGGCTTGGCTGCGGGCCCAGCTCTACGCCCTTGCTCCCGTCTGCGGTCACTACCTCCATCATCGATCGCAGCCGGCGTTCGGCCCCGGAGATCTGTGATGCAGATTCGTCCACAGCCCGTCGCTTCCAGCGCTCAATTTGTGTCGCCCTATCGCCATCAGCCTTCAGTTCGATCTCTTTTACCGAAAAAATAACGACGTCTGGTTGACAAACGACAAGAACATCGCACAGCTCTTGCGATGCGTTTTTCCCTCTTGGATTCGGATAGGTCCAAAGAGAAAGAAACGCGCGCGACGCCAGGTCATGAACGAACTGTTCAGATCGGTTCATCTCGCTACGCCGTCGACGCCGGACCGTGCACGTTAGCCATCACGCAACGTTAGGACGTCGGTTGAAGATGCCCTTGAGGCGACCGAGACAAGTGGGCTCTGCAACCAAAAGTCCGATTTAGGCGGTTATTTTTATAATGATCGTCGGGCCTCGAATCATCTTTGACAAATCCTTCATTCAGTCGCTCAACTCAGCGTTGATCGACGAAATGACGCTTTATTTCACGCCGACCTGTCCGCCTACACTTATCAGCGAGATTATTGCCGATCTCAAGCTGCCGCCCCTTAGCGATGGCCGCATTGGCGAAGACATCGTATGTCAGCTTGCGGAGAAGATGATGGGGGCGCACGGGGCTGAGCCACCGCCGCTGCGCTCACTTGTCGTTAGTAGCTTGCATGGCCAGACGCCGGCACTGAATGGTCGGGGATTCCCGGTAATGGTTGGTACGCCGGGGGTGCACTCGAACGAAGACGGTTCCGAGTTGATGGTGTCGCAAATTCCGCAGCAACAGATGTGGGCCCGTTGGGCCGCAAACGATTTTTGCACCGAAAATGAGGCAACCGCCTCGGGATGGCGCGCTGAAATCGAGGCTACAGATCTGGAGGCTGAGCGTAAGAGATGGAAGCCGCTGGCGGATCAAATTGGCAGTCCGTCTTCGCTTAGCGCCATTGTCGAGAGCGTCGACCGTATCATGGCCGATTCAAGCGCGACGGCGCAACACGATCTTATCCAACTTGCGCTAAAAATCGTTCGTGCTGGCGCCCGGGATAGGATCAGTGCCATGGCTTATTTCATCGACGTGAAGATGGGAAAGACTATCGTCGAGTACGCGCCATTTGCAGCGCACGTCGCCCGAACCTACATGTGCTTTGCGCTCGGCATGGCTTGCAATTTGCTCGGTACGCGGCGAACCAACACTATCGACTTACAATATCTGTTCTATGCTCCGTTCTGCCGAACGTTTGTTTCGAACGACAGGCTTCACCGCGATCTATGGAGGGCGGGAGCAGTCATGTCACAGGCATCATTTGTCTGGGGCGAGGATTTCCGCGCGGACCTTAAAGTGCGCAACGGACGACGCATGGCAATGACCTTCGAGCAATGGGCCGAGCATCGGCGGATCCACGGTCAATGGCCGGAACGCATAGAAGGCTCTATCATATCCACATTGTGGGAAGAACATTGTCCAGATTGGCCGCGCGGAGGCGACGTTAGCCCGAACGTCGGCAAGACGATTGATGAATTAGACGACCCACATCTGCGTGACGTGCTCAAGCGTGCATTGGCAATGCGGGAGAAATTCTAGGAATAGCACAGGACATAAGAATCCCTGTGGCCGCCACCCTTGCCCAGTCGCACCCAATCGTATAGGTCGTCTTGCCTGGCCCGAACAGTGGGCAAGGGGCCTTCCCGACCCCCTTTGCCCCCTGGCCCCCGTAAAGACGGGCGCCTGATTCTCATTATTAGGTGTAATTTTCTCATCCTTAAGTGTAATTTCTCACCTCTAAGTGGAACTTACACCTCCTCCGACCAGCGCGGTCTGGCTGATCGTGTGGTGCGGAAAACGGAACGGCCGCGCGCGCACGATGCCCGGACGCGATCCTAGTAAACCGGCGACGCTGTAAATCTTCGTCACTTCGAGCGCTTCGTTCGACGTCATCGGCGGAAGTATCGAAGGCAGGCGCCGGGCGAGCATTGTCTTCCCGCAACCGGGCGGTCCGAGCAGCAACAAGTTGTGTCCGCCCGCCGCCGCGATCTCCAGCGCGCGTTTCGCGCCGGCTTGGCCTTTGACGTCGGCAAAATCGCCGTACAGCACTTCGTCGAGCGGTGAAACGGCCGGCGCGCTCGTATGCGTGCGCCACTTCGATCCGTTCCCGGCGATTGCCGACCACGCGTCTTGCAGCGAATCTACCGCGAAGAGATCGATGCCCTCGACAAGCGCGGCTTCTTCGGCGTTCAAGCGCGGCACGACAATCTTCGTGAACCCCGCGTTGCGCGCGCCGAGCACCATCGGAAGGATGCCGGCGACGGGCTGCAGCGATCCGTTCAGCCCGAGCTCTCCTAGCGTTACGAAGTTTTGCAGCGCGAGGCGGTCGATCTGTTCGTCCATGGCGAGCAGCGCCAACGCGATCGAAAGATCGAACGCCGGCCCTTCCTTACGCACGTCTGGGCACGTCTGCCGGCGAAAGATTGATCAGCAGCCGCCCCGCCGGATACATAAACCCAGAATTGAAAATCGCGCTGCGTACGCGTTCGCGCGCTTCATTTAAAGCGCGGTCGGGCAGTCCGATGATCGCAAGCGCGGGCGTTCCGGGCGAGCTGTCGGCTTCGACGCGTACCACATAGCCGTCGATGCCGAGCATCGCAGCCGAAAACGCAAGTGAGAGCACGTGACTCTATCACGCCGAGCGCTCCGGTTGGAAAGGCCGCGTCTTAAGAAGGGCCGAACCGCGCCGCATGCACCTGACCACGCTCGATTGGGTCATCATCGTCGTCTCGGTCGCCATCATGTTCGTGCCGGCGATCGTGCTGGCACGGCGAGCCGGAAAAAATACGGCCGAGTTCTTCGTGGCGGGGCGCCAGGCGCCGTGGTGGCTGATCGGCATTTCGCTGGTCGCGACCACGTTCAGCACCGACACCCCAAACCTCGTGACCAATCTCGTGCGTACAGGCGGCATTGCGGGCAACTGGGTGTGGTGGGCGTTTCTGCTCACCGGCATGGCGACCGTATTTTTCTTCGCGCGGTTGTGGCGGCGCAGCGGCGTGCTGACCGACCTGGAGTTTTACGAGCAGCGCTACTCCGGGAAAGGCGCGGCCTTCGTGCGCGGTTTCCGCGCCGTTTACCTTGGATTGTTCTTCAACTGCTTCGTTATCGCGAGCGTGAATTTGGCCGCCGCCAAGATTGCGAGCATTCTGTTCGGCATCCCCGAGCTCGAGACGCTGCTGATCGGCGCGTCCTTCCCAGTGATTTTTGCGTCCATATCCGGTTTGTGGGGCGTCATGGTCACCGACATGCTGCAGTTTTGCATTACGATGACCAGTGCGTTTGCAGCCGCGTTCTTTGCTATCCGGAGTGCGCAGGTCGGCGGCCTGCACGGCCTTTTACAACATATTCATGCCGTGCATCCGAGTTTATTAAATGTGCTGCCCGATTTCTCCGATTGGAAAACGGCCGCGGCGATCTTCGTGATTCCGCTGACGGTTGCGTGGTGGTCGTCGTGGTATCCGGGCGCCGAACCGGGCGGCGGAAGTTACGTGGCTCAGCGCATGCTTTCGGCGAAAACCGAACAAGATTCCGTCTTTGGAACGCTTTTGTTTCTCGTGATGCACTACGCGCTGCGGCCCTGGCCATGGATCATCGTTGCGCTCGCGTCGGTCGTCGTCTATCCGACGCTCGGCGACATTCAGCACCGGTTCCCGAACCTTCCACCCAACTTGCTCGGCAACGACATCGCCTATCCGGCGATGCTCGTTTTTCTGCCGGCCGGCTTTGCGGGTTTCATGGTTGCCGGACTCTTCGCTGCGTACCGCTCGACTCTCGAAACGCATCTGAATTGGGGCACGTCGTATCTGGTGCACGATCTCTACCGCCGTTTCATTCGCCCGGATAAATCCGAAAAGCATTACGTGCTGGTCGGACGGATCTTCACCGTCGTTCTGATGCTGCTCGCGATCGCGCTGACGTTCCAACTCGACAACGCGCAGCAGACGTTTCATTTGATCGTCTCGATCGGCGCTGGCACCGGGCTGGTCTATTTGCTGCGCTGGTTCTGGTGGCGCGTGAACGCATGGACCGAAGTGAGTGCGATGGCGGCTTCGTTCGCGGTGTCGCTTACGTTTTTCGCGCTTTCAAAAGCGGGCCACACGTTCGACGACAACACCGTGTTGCTGACGACTGTTGGGATCACCACCGTCGTCTGGCTGGCCGTGACGTTCTTGACGCCGCCGGTTGACGATGCGACACTGGACGCTTTCTACGACAAGGTCCGGCCCGCGGGAGCGGGATGGGCCAAGGTGCGCCGCCGTAGCGGAGCCCCGGGCTCGCCCGACAGCCTTCCAAACTCGCTGCTCTGCTGGGTTCTGGGCCTCGTGGGCATTTACGCGGCGCTTTTCGGTACCGGAGCCTATCTTTACGGCCACGTCCTTCAGGGCGTGATTTATACCGTGGTCGTGGTTGTGGCGGCCGCTTGGCTCGCCCGGCTGACCGCAAGCGCGCACGGGCGTTCTCCACAGCGCTCACAGGGGGGCTGACCACGCTGTGGATATAACCTCCGAGCGCGACGCTTCTTTTAAAATAGGAGATCGATCTTGAAGAAATTCGGTCCGGCGGTCTTGGCCGCGATTGCCCTTCTCGTGCCTGCATGCTCGTCGAATTCCGGCTCGACGACAACCACCAGCGGTACAACGACGACGGCCAAAACGACGGCCGGCGTGAACTCGCCCGGACCGAAGACGATCGGCGTCTCGATTCAAGATCTCGAAGCGCAGTTCTATCAGCAGATGGAAGCCGGGATGAAATCGGAAGCGGCCAAGTTCGGTTATAAAGTTACGTTTGTCGACGCCAGCCGCGACAGCGCGCGCCAGCAGTCGCAAGTCGAAGATTTTATCTCACGTAAAGTCGACGCGATTATCCTTACGCCCTATGACTCGCAAGCGATCGGCAGCGCAATCGTTGAAGCCAACGGAGCGAACATTCCGGTCTTCACCGCCGATATTGCGAACGCGAGCAAGCAAGGCGTGGTGGTTTCCCACGTCGCCTCGAACAACGTGCAAGGCGGCCAGCAAGCCGGCATGCTGATGTGCAGCGCGCTCCACGGGTCGGGAACCGTCGCCATCATCGACGAGCCCGAAGTCACGAGCGTGCAAGATCGCGTCAAGGGTTTCCGCATGGCGCTCGCGCAGAAATGTCCCAACGTCAAAGTCGTAGCCGACGTTGATTCGGGCGGTACGCGTACCAAGGCCAACGCCGATACCGGCGACGTGCTGCAGCGCTACAAGGATCTCAAAGGCATCTTCGGCATCAACGACGACTCCGCGCTCGGCGCGGTGGCGGCAATCCAAGCGGCCGGCTTGAAAGGCATCGCGGTCGTCGGTTACGACGCTTCGCCCGAAGCGCGCACGGCAATTGCAAACGGTTCGATGGTGGGCGACGCCATTCAACATCCCGACGTCATCGGTGCAAAGACGATCGACGTCATCCACGACTATTTTTCCGGCAAGACCGTTCCGGCGCGCATCGACGTTCCGGTCGGAACCTATACGAAAGCCAACGCGAAATAACTCTCAGCCCTAGTCCGCTCCTCCAAATGCGCGGCATCGGGAAAACCTTTCCCGGTGTTCGCGCGCTCGAAGACGTTTCGCTGGATCTCTACGCGGGCGAAATACACGCCCTTGTCGGCGAAAACGGCGCGGGCAAATCGACGCTGATGAAGATCCTGGCCGGCGCGCAGCGCGCCGACTCGGGCGAGATTGCAATCGACGGGAAAACGGTAACGATCGACTCGCCGCGCACCGCCGAGAATCTCGGCGTCGGCATGATCTACCAGGAGTTCAACCTCGTGCCCGCCCTCAACGCGGTCGACAACATCGTCCTCGGCAACGAGCCCGCCAAAGGTTTGCTGCTCGACGAGCGCGCCGCGCGCGCGCGCGCCGAAGCGGTTTTTAGTGAACTCGCCATTTCGCTGCCGTTGACGGTCGAGACGTCGCAGCTTCGCGTGGCGCAGCAACAGCTGATCGAGATCGCCAAAGTCCTATCGCGGCATGCCCGGATCATCGTCATGGATGAACCGACGGCTGCGCTTACGGACCGCGAGATCACTAAGCTTTTTGAAGTGATTCGCGCGCTGAAGGCGCGCGGCGTGGGGATCGTTTATATCTCCCACCGGCTCGAGGAACTTCCTCAGATCGCGGACCGGGTAACGGTGCTGCGCGACGGGCGCGTCATCGAAACGCGCGCCGCCAAGGATTTCCCGCCCGACGAGATCATCCGCGCGATGGTGGGTCGGCGCTTGGAGTCGCATTTTCCGGAATTGCCGCCGGTTGCGCCCGGTGCGGCGGTGGCGCTGAAAGTGCAAGATCTTACCAGACCGCCGGCCGTGAACGGGGTGTCTTTTGAAGTGCGGCAGGGCGAGATTGTCGGACTCGCCGGCCTGGTCGGAGCGGGCCGCACCGAAATCGTGCGTGCGATTGCCGGCGCGGACGTTCCGCAAAAAGGGACGATCGAAGTGCAAGGCCGCGTGATACGCATCCGCTCGCCCCACGATGGCATTGACGCGGGCTTCGCGTTCATCACCGAAGATCGCAAAGCGCAAGGCCTCGTGCTTGGAATGAGCGTGCGCGAAAACGTCACGCTCGCGCATTTAGGGCAGTTCGTCGAACGCGATCAGCTGATCGATCGCCGCAAAGAAGAACAGACGACGCGCGAATACATCGACCAACTGCAGATCCGCACGCCGAGCACCGAGCAGCTGGTCCGCAACCTCTCGGGCGGGAATCAGCAAAAGGTCGTGCTCGCGAAGTGGCTTCTGGGAAACGCAAAAGTTTTTCTCTTCGATGAACCTACGCGCGGCATCGACGTCGGCGCCAAGGCCGAAATTTACGATCTCATGGTCAAACTCGCCGCCGGCGGCGCCGGGATCGTCATGGTCAGCAGCGAGCTGCCCGAAGTGCTCGGCATGGCGCATCGGATTCTGGTCATTCGCGGCGGTCAAATCGTGCGCGAGTTCGCGCGAGCGGATGCGACGCCCGACGCGGTCATCGCCGCCGCGACCGGAGCCGCAGCATGAAGGCCGAAACCCGAAACTACTGGCTGAGAGCTGGAGCCGCGATTGCGTTCTTGCTGGTCGTCGCGCTAGTGATAAATTTCGCCGCACACGGCACGTTCTTGCAGCCCGACAATGTGGTCCGCGTGTTGCGCCAAATTACGTACAATTTCATCATGGGCGTCGGCGAGACGTTCGTTATTATCACCGCCGGCATCGATCTCTCGATCGGTTCGCTGATATCCTTGACCGGCGTCGTCATGGCGCTCTTCGCAAATGCAACCGGCCTGCATGGTTTTCCGTTGGTCGCCGCGACGCTGCTCGTCGGTTTGGCGGTCGGCGCGGCCGCCGGGTTCGTCAACGCCGTGCCGGTGGTGAAGCTGAATCTGCCGCCGTTCATTACCACGCTCGCGATGATGCAGATCGCGCTCGGACTTTCTTACATTCTTTCGGGCGGCCAGCCCGTTCCGCTACAGATGACCGACTTCCAACACACCGGCTATGGCGTCATCCCACATACGAAGATTCCCTATCCCGTCATCTGGATGATCGTCGTGCTAATCATCAGTTCGGTGTTGTTGATGCGCACGCGCTTCGGCCGTTATGTCTTCGCGATCGGTGGCAATGAAGAGGCTGCGCGGCTCGCCGGAGTTAACGTGGGGCGCGTAAAAACCGCGGTCTACGTGATCAGCGGAATGTGCGCCGCGATTGTGGGCTTCTTGTACATGTCGCTCTTTTCGTCGGGCTCACCACAGACGGCGACCGGCAACGAGATGCTCAACGCCATCGCCGCGGTCGTCGTCGGCGGCACGAGCTTGATGGGCGGCCGAGGCGCGATTATCGGGACATTTTTCGGCGCGCTGCTCATCGGCTTTTTAGATAACGCCATGAATCTGCTGCAGATTAATTCGTACTTGCAGTGGGTAGTGCTCGGTGTGGTGATCCTGCTTGCCGTCGTGCTCGACGAGCTGCGTAAGAGGTACCTCAAACGGGCGTAAAGCCGGAAGACAAGCCCAAGGACGGCATGCCGGCTGAGAAGCCGCGAAGCAGGCGCCGCAAAGAGCCGCTTTCGGGGCTAGCACTTGGTGCGCTCGGCGTCGTTTTCGGCGATATCGGAACGAGCCCGCTCTATGCTTTTGGCTTGTGCTTCGCGGGCGAGTATCCGGCCAAGGTAACGCCCCAAAACATCCTGGGCATCTGCTCGCTGATCTTTTGGGCGCTCGTAATCGTCGTCACGATAAAATACGTGATCTTCATGCTGCGCGCCGATTTCGACGGCGAGGGCGGCACCCTCGCGCTATTGGCGCAGCTCGTGCCGATGCGACGCGCCGCAAAACCCGCCGGGCTCTCAGCGATCGTGCTGCTCATGCTGTTCGGCGCATCGATGCTCTACGGCGACGGCGCGATCACGCCGGCCATCTCGGTGATCTCGGCGGTCGAAGGCCTCAACGTGTGGACGAGCGCCGCGCATCCGTACATCGTGCCGATCTCCGTCATCGTTTTGATCGGGCTCTTTCTCATTCAAAAACGGGGAACGGGCGGTATCGGCTTCATGTTCGGTCCGATCGTTTTCGTGTGGTTCGTCGTCATCGGTGCCCTCGGCGCGGTCGCGATCGTGCGGCACCCGCAAGTCTTGATGGCGCTCAATCCGGTTTACAGCTGGGAATTTTTCCTGCGCAACGGCCTGCTGAGTTTTTTGATCTTCGGCGCGGTCGTGCTCTGCGTCACCGGAGTCGAAGCGCTCTACGCCGATCTCGCGCACTTCGGAAGAAAGCCGATCGCCATCGCATGGGGAACGATCGTCTTTCCGGCGCTCGTCCTCAATTATTTCGGACAAGGCGCGCTGGTGCTCGCCAACCCGCAAGCGATCGCGGCGCCGTTCTTCGCGCTGGTCCCGCGGTGGGGATTGATTCCCATGGTCATTCTTGCGACCGCCGCGACCATCATCGCGTCGCAGGCGCTCATTTCGGGTGTCTTCTCGCTGACGCAACAGGCCATCCAACTGGGTTATTTGCCGCGCTTCCGCATCGTGCACACGTCGCGTCACTTCGCGGGCCAAATCTACATGCCGACTATCAATGCACTCCTCGGCATCGCGTGCATCCTCATCGTGATCACGTTCCGTTCCTCGGACAAACTCGGAGGCGCCTACGGACTTGCGGTAACGATTACGATGCTGACGACGACGATCGGCTTCGTAGAGCTGGTCCGCAAGAAATGGAAATGGCCCGCTTGGCAGTGGGTGCCGCTCATCCTGATATTTCTCTCTTGGGACGTGCCGTTCTTCATCGGCAACGCTTCAAAGTTTATATCCGGCGGCTGGGTACCGGTCGCGATGGCGCTGCTGCTCTTCACCGTCTTCATCACCTGGAATCGCGGCCGCCGCCGTTTGATGGAGAGTTTGGATTCGCACACGATGTCGGTCGAGCACTTCCTCAAAGAGATAAAAGCGCCGACGCTCGTCGGCGGAACGGCGTTCTTCCTTAGCCCGCAGCCGACGGGCATCCCGTTCGTTTTGCAGCACGGGTGGATCCGCAGCCACATCATCTACGATACGATCGTGCTGCTGACGGTCATGCACCCGGCGCGGCCCTTCGTCCATCCCGAAAATCGCATTGAGGTGGAACAGCTTGCGCCGCGACTGCTGCGTGTCAAAGCCTCGTACGGATTCATGGACACGCCAAGGATTGACGACATCCTGCGGCTTCTGCGCTTACGCCGGCCGGATGTTGACTTCTCGCATCCGACATACTATCTGGCGAATCCCAAGATCGCCGACGACACGTCGCCGCGCGGGATGCCGTCGTGGCAGCTGAACCTGTTTCGCTGGCTCGCTCGCAATGCGCGTCCGCTCACCGACTCGTTGGGTTTACCGCCGAACAGCGTGATTGAGTTCGGCGTCGAAGTAAAACTCTAGAAGTCGGAGTCTTTCAGCCCAACGTTGGTGCGCAGATCGGTCCACAACTCTTTCGAGAGAACTGTGTCGCCGCTCCAGCGTATCTGCGCGAGCGGTAGGTGCGTGGCTTTAGAGAAGTAGATGACGGCGCGCGTTTCTCCCGGCTCGCCTGCGCCCGGCGCGATCTTCAACTCGACGAGTGTGGTTTCTTGACCGTCGATGAGCGGGCCGCCGCGTTCGGAGAGCGTACCTTTCATGGTCGTGTATTTTCCGACTTGATTTTGCAGTATGCCGTCGGAAATCGTGTAACCGCGCAGCGAGGTGGCGCGGCCGTCGTGCAATCCGACGGTTAAATGGATGAACGACAGGATGCCGCCTTGATGTCCGCTGACGGTGTCGCCGCCGGTCCATACGGCGCCGCCGCCCGCTCCCGGACCCGAAAGAATCTGCGTCTTGACCAGGTGCGGACGTTTATACATGTAGCGGTATGTGCGATCTTGCGTTTGAGTGCCAAGCGCTTCGCTGGCGTGCACGATGACCGTGTAGTCGTCCACCTTTGCAAAAGTTTCTTCGAAGGCGGTGATTGCGGGGACGGTTGCGGCCGAAGCGGGCGCGATGACGGCCGCCGCCGCCAATAGGAGTATCGAAAGTCTGTATAGCACCGCTAAGCCTTCTCTGGTGAAGCGTCCGCCCCCGCTTGGGTCTCGTCGACGAGGAGCGTGCCATGCTTGCCCTCCACACCAATGAGAACGTCGCACTTGGCGTTGGCCGCGATCTCTTCAATGTCGCTTCCAAGCGGCGCACTGGTGTATTTCCCCTCGCGGTAGGACCCGAGCACGATCAAATTGGCTTTTTCACGCTTTGCCAAATCTAGTACGGCTTGGCTCGTATTTCGCGTCTTGACGATGTCGGTGCGAATGTTTACGCCGCTATGCATTGCGATTGCTTCAGCGGCTCCCAAAGAATCTAAGGCAGCGCGTTCCTCATCGGGCATCGTGGCATCGGGCGGAAGCGTGAACGGAACCTCGACGACATAAACGGCGAAAAGGTCGGAGCGCTCGCCGTGAGCGAGTTTCGCGGCAAGCGCCATCATGTGCCCCGATTCGATATCCGCTGAAAATACGACGATGACGCTGCCGACGAGGCGCTCGAGCTGATGTTCTGCTTGCGCCGCCAAGCGTTGCACGAACGACGTCGGCGGATGAAGCATCCACCATAGCGTTGAGGCCATCATTCCAGCGATGAACACGGCGACTAGGACGCCTGCCAGCGAGATGTGCATTCAGCGCTTCGACGTTCTCACACGCGTGACTTGGAAGAGCCGGTAGATTCCAAGCGCGATGAGCAAGATTCCCAGGACGATACCGGTGATCGTTTCAAAACGAACGCCGAAACTCAGCACTCGGACGAGGATGATCGTGCCGAGGGCGACGTACAAGAAATAAAAGCCCGTACGCAGCCGAATCATCGCAATGCCCGCTTACGTTCGTCAGAAGCTCTTAGGTTCGCGTGGTACTCGTCCATAAGTTCGAGTTCGCCGGCGTTCTTCAAGATGCTCGTTTGGGCCGTCCGCCAGTCGTGAGGTTGCGAACGGAATAGCGGCAGTTTCTTGTTTCGCCGGTACAAGAAGTACAAGAAGACTCCTAAGATCAACCACCCGGGCCCAGCGACGCGGCCGATATCGTGCGTGATGAGGGTAAAAACGAGAATGGAGAAGATGCCAATGAAGCCGATCACCGCAATGATCGGAAATTCCACGCGTTCTCCGCGCACGCGCATGGGAATATTAAATGGGATTTTGAATTTGCGCGGCGTCATGGGATCGAAAAGCCGCAACGCGACCAGCGCGACAAAAACGAACGAGTAACTGGTTGCCGCACCGAAAGCGTAGAGATCGCCCAAAAACGTGATACCGTCTTCGCCGTGGAAGAGTCGCTGATACACCGCACGCGCCCCATGGTCGAGCTGTGGTAAGGCTGCGAAGATGAGAACGACCACGGCCAACCCGCAGAACGTAAGAATAGAAGCTGCCGGTGTACGGAAGCGCGCGTGTATTCTTTGAAAGACCGATGGCAGCAGCTTGGATGTGCTCATCGAGTACGCTATGCGCGAGCTGCCGAAGACGCCGGAATTGGCCGAGATAAGCAGCAGTATTGCGCCGAGGATCGGAACGTAAAACTGTGCGAGCAAGCCATAATACGGGATTTGAGCTGACAAGAGAGCGACGGCCTTTCCCTGGTTATCGCCATTGCCCGGAAAGAGCTGCCAGAAAGCGATCGCGTGCCCGTGCGCATCGTGAACTGGATGCCACATCTGCATGCCGAGCGCGAGATTGGAATAACCGACCGCGTAGATGAGGATTGTCAGTATCAGAACCACGGAGGTCCGCGGAATTACCGAAGCCGGCCGCTGCGTTTCTTGGGCTGCTTGCGAGATCGATTCCAGGCCGACGAAGGAGACGATCGCCAGCGACGTTCCCTGCATCAATCCAAACATCGACGGCCACGAGACGTGCATCGTATGAATGAGGATCTGCGGCTGAAAGGCGAAGAGGAATCCGAAACAGAGGATGAGCGTTTCGCTTAGCACATCTACTGCCGCCACGCTACCTTGGAATGCAGTGCTCTCACGAACTCCGATAACGTTGAGCAGACAGAGCAGCCCGATAAGCCCGAGCACGACCAGGAAATGCGACCAGGGGTGCACCGAAGCCAAGACGGCCGGCAACAGCTGCGACATGTAGTCGACGCTGGACCAAGCGAACAGCGTAATGTCGATGGTGAAGTCCAATAACACGGCCCAGCCGGCGATGAATCCAAACAAATCGCCGAGCCCGCGAAGGACAAAGTACTGTCCTCCGCCCGCAACCGGGTACGCAGCCGCAAGCTCGGTGTACGCCAGTCCGATGCAAACGTAGACTAGGCCGGCAAAGAGAAATGCGAAGTTCGAGGCACCGGCGGCGTAGGCCAACACCAGTCCCAGCCCGATGAAGATGTCGGCGCCGACGTCCGAGTAGCCCCACGAAAACGATCCCCACGGCGTTACCGCGCGGCGCAGCTGTGGATTAGAAGACATTGCGGTGCAGCGTCATGCGGTCGCCGTCGAGCGCGACGACGTCGAAGCGATAATGAGACCCCGGTGCGACGATCTGCATATAGTCGGCGACGATCCGGCGCAGCGTCGCGCGCTTGCGCGGGCCGACCGCCGAAAGCGCGCTGCCGAAGCTCCGCGTATCGCGGCGTTTCACCTCGACGAAAACGATCGTCGCGCCGTCGCGGCAGACCAAATCGATCTCGCCGCCCGGCACGCGCACGTTGCGCCTCACGATGCTGTATCCGGACGATTCCAAAAAAGCGGCCGCGCGGCTCTCGCCGTCGCGGCCTTTGGCGTTGCGCTCAAGCGCCAAACGCGGCTTCCGCTTCCGTGATCGTAAATCCGAACGCGAGCTGAGCCTCGCGCACGCGCCACCAGCCGGACCGGTGATGCACGCACGGCCCGTGTTCCTTGAGCGCGCGCAAATGTTCAGGCGTCGAATAGCCCTTATGGTCGGCAAAACCGTAGCGCGGCTCGATTTCATGCAGCTCGCGCAGCAGACCGTCGCGATGCACTTTGGCGACGATCGATGCGGCCGCGACGATCGCGCTGCGCGCATCGCCTTTGATCAGCGGCTCTTGCGGGCCGGTGAAAGACTTGATGCGCACCGCGTCGGTGATCAGATACTCCGGCAGCACCGCCAATGCGGCCAGCGCGCGTTCCATCGCCAGCACGCTTGCCCAATAAATGTTGAGGCGGTCGATTTCCGCGACGCTCGCGCTGCCGATGCTCCATGCCGAGCAGCGTTCTTTGATCGTGGCGGCTAGCTCCGCGCGCAATTCGGGTTTGACCTGTTTGGAATCGTTGAGCCCGCGCAGCATCAGCGGCTCCGACGCGACCACGCATGCGGCGACGACGGGACCCGCCAACGGTCCGCGGCCGACTTCGTCGATGCCGCCGACGAACAAGAAGCCTTGCGCGCGCGCGGCCGTTTCAAAGAAATGAATGCGGTGTAAGCGGCGCCGCTCGCGTTCGTAGGCGTTTTTGGCTTTACGCTGTTTCGACGTCACGCGTGGCGCTCTCCAGAGTTATCCTGCCGAACTTGCCGTCGTTGACATCTTTCACGTACGACCGCGCGGCGTTATGGTAATCGCTCTCTCCGCCGCGCCGCACGAATCCTCGCGCTTGCGCAAACGCCGGGAGGTCGGGCACCTTCGTCCGGCCGCCGGTCTTTTCCGTCAGCCAGCGGTGAAAACGATCGGCCACATCCTCGGGGTCGTAATGATCGCGAGGCACCGCGCCCACCAAGGCAAGTTTCCATTGGGCATCTGCGGAGGCGATACGGGGCACCAGGATGCCGGGCGTATCCATCACCTCGAGCTCGGTGCCGACTTTGAACCACTGCAGCTGGCGCGTCACGCCGGCCCGATCCTCGGTGCGGGCGACCGAGCGTCCGGCAAGCCCGTTGATGACCGAAGACTTTCCCGAGTTCGGGATTCCGACGACCAGCGCACGCTGCGGACGGTGCCCGTCGCCCACCAGGTCGCGCAGGCGGCGTTTCACTTCGACGAACGCGCCCTGCGTTCGCGCGTTCACGCTAAGCGAGGGTGGCCCGAGCGCTTCTAGCCACCGCACCGTTTCCGGGCGTTCCGCCAGATCGTCGCGCGTCAGGATCTTCAGCCGGCGTTTATTGCCGGCGGCTTGGTCCAGCATCGGATTGAATCCGCTATAAGGTACGCGCGCATCGGCCACTTCGATGACGACGTCCACGAGCTTGATGTAATCGGCCATCTTGCGCATCGCGGCGACCATGTGGCCGGGATACCATTGGATGATTTGCTCGAAGCCGGCGTCTTTCATCGATCAAAACGTGCCGAGCGCGGCCGGCGGCCAGATTCCGGCGACGGCTTTGCCCAACACCTGATCTTGCGCGACGAAACCCCAAAAGCGCGAGTCGTTGCTGTCGACGCGATTATCGCCCAACACGTAGAGCGAGCCGGCCGGCACGGTGACTTCGGGAAAACTCCGGTTGTCGGCAAACCGGACGTACGGTTCGGGCAGCGCGTATCCGTTAACGATCACGGCTCCGCGATTGATCGCGATCTTGTCGCCTGGCAAGCCGATGATGCGTTTGATGAAAACTTCGGGCGCCGGCGATTCGTGGCGGAACGCAATGATGTCGCCGCGCTGCGGCGCGTGCAGATGATACGAGATGGTGTTGATGAGAACGAACTCGCCGCTCGCGATCCGCGGGGCCATCGAAAGCCCCGAAACCTCGGGCGTTCGCATGAAGAACGCCAACGCGAGCGCAGCCAACGCAGCGAGTTGCAGCGTCGTCCGTGCGACGGACCGCCAATGCAGTTGCCCTTGCACGGATGAACTTCTTCGCCGCCGGCGCGGCAAATCCTAATTACAGAATGCGCGCGTGGCTGAACGGCCAGAAGATCACGAACGCCCGGCCGGTAAAAGATGCGGGCTTACCGATCTCGGGTCCGCTTTGGAACTTGCCCGCGAATTGCGCGAAGCCCCAGACGTGCGAGTCCTCCGAGTCGTTGCGGTTGTCGCCCATCATGAAGTAGCAATCTTTCGGGATACGATCGGGCGCGGTCCAATACGACCGCGGCGGAACGTTGGCCGTGTGCGGGTCAAGCCGGTCATAGCTCTTCGGATCGCCCAGTTCGGTCACGTAGATGCCGTAGTTGCGGATCTTCAGATTGTAGCCGGGGCGCTGCGCTATATAGGGCTCGGAAAGTGCCTTGCCGTTGAGGTAGACGACGCCGTCTCTCACGGCGAGGCGGTCGCCCGGACGCCCGATCACGCGCTTGATGAAGTCGTCGGTTGTGGGAATCGGCGGCGGAAAGACGACGATGTCGCCTTCGCTCGGCAGCACGAAACGGTATTGGAATTTGTTGACCAGCAGTACGTCGCCCACTTGCAGTGTGGGAACCATCGAAGCCGACGGTATGTAATACGTGCGCGCCACGAACGTGATCAGCAAGAACGCGGCGATGCCGGCTACGATGAACGGATCGAGATATTCGCGCGCGAAAACGGCCGACTTTCCGCGCGATCCGGCGGTCACGGGCCGCAGGCTCAGCACGATTCTGGCCGCCAGAAAGACGGCGACGAGGACGAGGAGTTGGACGGGCGTCACTGCGATAAGTCCCGGCAATTACTGCAGGACGCGCAGCCGGTTGAGCGGCCACAAGAGTAAGAACGCGCGCCCCGTAAATTGCGCGGTCGCTTTGGTTGCGGCCAGCGGTCCCGCGGCAAACCGGCCGTGCAGTTGCGCGAAACCCCAGATATGTGAATCGTCCGAATCGTTACGGTTGTCTCCCATCACGAAATAAAACCCGGCCGGAACGCGGTCGGGAGCTTGCCAGAGCGCGCGGGGCGGAACGTCGGCTTGGGCCGGATTCAACCGTTGCGGACCGTTGCCCGTGTCGACCGTGATTCCGTATCCGGCCAGGCGCAAGTCATATGAAGGCGCTTGTGAAATGTACGGCTCGTCGAGCGGCTTGCCGTTCACGTAGACGATCCCGCCGCTGATGCGCAGCGTATCGCCTGGCACGGCCACGACGCGTTTGATGAAATCGGTCGGCGATGCAATCGGCGGCTTAAAGACGACGATGTCGCCGCGCGCCGGCGCGTGCACGCGGTATTCGAATTCGTTGACGAGCAGCACATCGTTTTGCTGCAGCGTTGGAACCATCGAATCAGACGGAATGTAAAACGTCCGGATGACGAACGTGATCAGAAAGAGCGAAGCGAGTCCGGCGACGATGAACGCGTCGAGATACTCGCGCAGCGCAACCTTCGCCCTGTCGGCTTTGAAACTGAGCGCAACGCGCGCGACCGCAAAAACACAAATCAGCCCCAGCAGCTGAAGCGGGGAAAGGGCCAGATTAGCGGGCAGCTTTCTTCTCTTTGATACGCGCGGCTTTGCCGACTTTTTCGGTGAGGTAATAGAGGCGGCTGCGGCGGACCGAGCCGCGCTTGCTGACCTCTATGCGTTCGACGCGCGGGCTATGCAGCAAGAACGTCTTTTCGACGCCGACGCCGTGTGCGACGCGGCGGATCGTGATCGACTCTTGCGCGCCGCCGCCCTTGCGAACGGTCACGACTCCTTCGAACATCTGCGTGCGCTCTTTGCCGCCCTCGGTGACCTTCGAATAGACTTTCACGGTGTCGCCGGGACGGAAATCCGGCACGTTTTCTTTACGCTGCTCTTGATTGAGGAGATCGATGACGTTCATGGCTTGGGGATTTTATCACGGGCGCTCGTCGTTCCGCAATGACGGGCCGTCGAGGTCGGGACGCTTGGCGCGCGTTCGCTCCCTGGATGCCTCGCGCCGCCAGCGCGCGATGGCCGCATGGTTTCCGGAAAGGAGCACTTCGGGCACGTGGACCCCCCGGAAGACCGGCGGACGGGTGTAGCTCGGGTAGTCCAGGCCGCCGGCGCCGAACGACTCGCTCTCCAGCGAGGCGGCCGTCAGTGTGCCTTCCAGCAGCCGGACGGTCGCGTCGATCATGGCCAAGGCGGGCAGTTCGCCTCCGGTCACCACGAAGTCGCCCAGCGAATACTCTTCGATTGGATAGAGCGCTCCGAGGCGATCGTCGATTCCCTCGTAGTGCCCGCAGAGAAAAACGAGCCTATCCTGAGCCGCGAAGCGCCGTGCCTCGGCTTGCGTGAACGGCTTCCCGGCGGGAGAAGGCATCGCCAAAATGCGGCGCTCGTTGGCCGGAGCCGCGGCAGTTATCGAGTCGAGTATGCGCGCGAGCGGCTCCAGACGCATCACCATGCCGGGTCCGCCGCCGTAAGGCTCGTCGTCTGCGCGCTCGTTGCTCTGCAGCGCATCGAGCACGTGGTGATAACGAATGTCGACGACTCCCGCCTCGACCGCGCGGCCGATGATCGACAATCCGACAAATGGCGCGAACACCTCCGGGAAGAGCGTCAGCACGTCGATCGTGAACATAGGGCGAGTGTTCAACCTCGGCCGCTTCCTCGCTCCTTGGCGCCGCAAGCCGCTCACGCCGTACGAACTGGCCTTGCGCGATCTGGCGCGGGGAGAATACGCGCAAGCGCTGCGCTGCTTGGACGCCTTATTAGAAGATGAAACGCTGCGGCCGGCCGACCGTGCCGCCCGTCTCAACAAGCGCGGCGTCGCGCTCGTCAGCTTGCACCGCCGCGACGAAGCGCTGGCCGCGTTCGAGGATGCGCTTGCAGTCATGCCGCGTTTCGCGCCCGCGCTCGTCAACATCGGAAACCTGCATCTGGAGTCGGACGAACTCGAACCGGCCGTAGCCCGGTATCAGGCGGCCATTGCGGCCGACGACCGCTACGGCCCGGCACATCACAATTTAGCCGTAGCCTATAAGCGCATGGGCCGCACGGCAGATTCCGTGCGCGAATTGCGACGCGCCGGGAAGCTATTGTAGGCTATTTCACGAGATCGGTGTTCGTAATGTCTTCGAGATATTCGAAGAGCTGCGGCAGCGTGATCTTTTCGAGCGCCGTGCGGTGCACGTCGCCGTCGCCTTCTTCGCCTTCGTCACGTAGATAGCAGCGCGACTCGACGCCGCCTTCGCTCTCGCTGATGAACGAAACCGCAAATCCTTTACCGGGCATCTCGTCGTAAATGCGCATCGTCGCCGGGTTCAGAATCTCGATCGAGTGCGTGGCGTTGTGCGCGTCGAAAATCGTAATCGTCAAATAGTCGCGGTTGACGATCTCGATCGAGCCGACGACGAAGACGTTCTTGGCCGAGAAAAACTCATGCCCGCGCTTGTTGCGGCTGGAGACTTCGTAGAAGACCCGGTGCGCGACAAACCTATTGAGAATCTTGCGCAACGTCGAAAGGGAGGCGAGAGTCTCCGTCCGGTTGCCCCGCGTATAGATGATCTTCACGGGACGCGCAACCTTGCACAGGGCCGCGGGGCAACCCTCTCAAAAGTGCGGGAGTGCTCTCCATACCGGACATGGCGATCCTCGGCGTGCTCGCGCTGCTCGTTTTCGGCGAGAAGAAGCTGCCCGGCGTTATGCGTCAAGCCGGGCGCGTGATGCGCGAAGTGCAAAACACGTCGCAATCGTTCTTGCGTGAAATGGATCGTGCGGCGGATGTAAGCGAACCCGTTCCGCCTATCGAAATGCCGGCGGCAGCGCCGGAGCCGGAGCTGCCGTTCGAGCCGGCCGAATCGATCGAGCCGGAAAAAGAAGCCGAAACTTAGACGTTAAAGTTGCGGCGGATCTCGGTGATGCGCTCTTGCAAGAGCTGCTTGGCCTGCGATTGGAGCCGGCCTTTTTGATCTTCGGGCAGGCGCTGAAACACCAAATAGCCTGCGGCCGCGACCAGACCGCCCAGCACGCCTACGAGCAAAGCTTTGCCGGCTTCGTTCGATACGTCGTTGCCGGGTCGATCGTCCGCGGGCCATTGGTGTTCCGCCGGTGGCGTGCGATAAGTCTCTGTCATGAAATTCTCCTCATAAAGCATTCGCGGCGGAAGCCTGTCTCTCACTCTTACCCGCGGGGTTAGGCTTCTGTTTCCTCGCGGCAGGTGACGTGGCGCGGATACTGCGAGGCAATTTGGGCGATCGCCAGCCGGGCTGTGTCCACGATGGCCTGTACGCGTTCGTCCTCCCGGCAGCTGCTCGGCCAGCGCAGCGAAAGCGTTCCCGAACTTTGGGTGGCGTCGAGCGGAACTTTGACGTGCGCCTCCAAGCCGAGGCGCGCGGCCTGCAAGATTCCTGAAACGGCGGCGCAGACGAGTGAGAACTCGTCGGAGCTAGTCTCGGGCAGCTCGACGTGGCCTTCGGCAAAAACAGAGGACAGCCGGTGCCGGCTGTCCTCGCGAAACGTCACGTTCATCACCGGAGCGCTTAGGGCAAGTCGATCTTGGTGATCTGAATCTCCGCAAAAGGCTGGCGGTGGCCGTTGAGCGTGCGGACGCGCTTCTTGGACTTGTATCTGAAGACCAAAATCTTGCGGTCTTTGTCCTGACGAAGCACCTTGCCGGTGACCGAAGCGCCCTTCACCAGTGGCGACCCAAGCGTGACTTTTTCCCCGCCCTTGCTCGCCAGGATAACCTGGTCGAACGTCACGTTTTTGCCGACTTCGCTCTCGAGCAGATCGCAGCGGATGACGTCGCCCTCGGCGACCTTATACTGCTTGCCGCCGGTCTCGATAATCGCGTACATAACTTTGGAACATTAGCATCCGCTCAGGGCCCTGTCAACGCGCGTGGCCGATTCCGGCGCCTTCGGCTTGACGGCACCATTGGTTCGTGCTACATTTTGCAGAGAAGTCTATAAAATAGATTAATCTGAATTGGAGATGTTATGGAGACCATGCAACCCGCCGAGGCGCGCGATCACATCGAGATGGTCGACCGGATCCTTTCTCGGAGCGAACGCTCGCTACACGTCGGCGGCGAGTTCTTTCTGGTCTGGGGAATGTTTTCGGCAACGGTAACTTTGACGGCCCAACTCGTTGTCGGCCGCGCAATCCCGACCAGCTCACTTTGGCTGTTGCCCGTGCTGTTAGCCGGCGCCATCGCGTTTAGCGTGATTCGCGGCAAGCAGCTCGGGAAGCGAAAGGACGGGCTCTCGCTCATCCAGCGAGAATTTTTCGCGGTCCTGTGGATTTCGATGGGTGCCGCGATGTTCACCGATGTCGTGGCCTATCAAATTTTCACGACATGGGCGAGCTCTGCGATCTGGACGGTCGCTGCCGCGGTCGTTTTGTTTTTCATCGCTTCGCACGGAAATCGCCGCGCGCTTGTGTGCGGAATCATCGTGCTCGTCTCACTGGCCGCAGCCAATTTCATGCCGCACTATGCGGGCTACGTGCTTTCGGCCGGTATGCTGCTGGGTTATGCGGGATTTGGGTTGATCAGCATAATCGCGCGCGACTGCTGACGTGGACGAACTCTTACTCTCCAAGATCCGTCTGGGCGTGATCGCGGAACTGCTCAACGTCGATTGGGCCGCCTTCAGCGACCTGCAGCAAGCGACGCAAACCACCAACGGCAATTTGGGCGCGCACTTGGGGAAACTTGTCGAATCCGGTTACGTCGCCGAAGAGAAAACTTTCGTCAACCGCAGGCCGCAGACGCGCTACCGATTGAGCAAGATGGGCCGCTCCGCATTCGTTCAGCACGTTCGCCAGATGCAGCGCTTGCTCGAAAAAGAAGGCGCGTCGTAATGTCGCCCTGGTGGTATCGCGGACGCACGCTCGTTTTCGCGGCAATCTATTTTGCCGGATTTTTCCTGGGCGGCGCAATTTCGTTCGCGACGACCGGGAAGTACGTTGCACTCGCCACAGGTTCGTTTACTCTGGCGGCTTTTGCCGCGGCGTGTGTTGCGCTTTGCCTCGTGTTGCGTGTATGGGGCTCCAGTTACTTGCATGCCGGCATTGTTTGGAGCGCCGACGCCCGCAGCGATGAGTTTTTTGTCGCCGGTCCGTTCCGGTTCGTTCGCAACCCGCTTTACCTCGGTACCATTTTCCTCGCGATCGGCGTGGGTCTTATGGCGCCGCCCGTGGGCTGCGCGTTCATTATCGCCGCGAACCTTGTTTTCATCGTTATGCTCGCGCGCCACGAGGAGGCGATCTTGTCGGCCGCCTACGGTGCGCGCTTTCGGGACTACGCCGCTCAAGTGCCGGCGTTTTTGCCGCGCCTGATTCCGGTCGCGGCGCAGGGCGACGCACACCCTTCGCTGGTCGACGGTCTGCTCTCGGAAGTTTTCGTCGCAGCGCTTCTGGCGGGAATCGTTCTCGCATTTATCGACCGGCGGCACGGAGAGATCGGTTTTTTCGTCCTCTACGCCGCCGGCATTATCGCGCAGCGCCTCATCGCCCGCGCGCAACAACCAGCTACTTAAGAAAGAGAGTTTACTTTGTTTGCATCAGTGGTCTTAGCGGCCGCAACAGTATTATCTCCGGCGATGCCGGCGAACTGCACGAAGCCGGCGACGTTCACTGGAACGATCTGCGCGCCGGCCACATCCGGTAAACATCCGGCGATCGTTTTGCTCGGCGGCTCGGAAGGCGGCGACTCGATGGCGCAAGTCGCGCCGCAATTCGCAGCGCAAGGGTATGTGGCCGCATCGGTTGCGTATTTCGGTTTGCCGGGGCTGCCGAGAATATTAGAACTCGTTCCCGTCGAAACCGTCGGCGGCGCGTTGGCCGAGCTCGCGAAAAGGCCCGACGTCGATCCCAACCGCATCGCCATCTTCGGTATCTCCAAGGGCGGAGAGCTGGCATTACTGTCAGCCTCGATCTACCTGCAGGTTCGCGCGGTCGTCGCCGCCGTGCCGAGTCCGTTCGGGTGGCAGAGCATTCCCAACGGGCCGGTGAGCGCGCCGCGATCGTCCTGGACTGCCGGCGGTAAGCCTGTTCCCTTTGTGCCGTACGCTGCGGCGATGGGACAATCGATCGCGCAAAGCTACATGCAGCAGAAGCCTCTGGACCTGCGACCGGGCTACGCTGCCTCCATGGCCGACAAGAGCGCGGTAACTGCCGCGATGTTTCATTTAGAGAATATTCGCGGGCCGGTTTTGTGCTTAGCGGCGCAAGACGATCAGATCTGGGATTCGCCCGCACAATGTGCGATTGCGATGGATTACTTGCAGGCAAATCACCATGCATACGCCGATGCTTCCACTATCTATCCGGGAGCAGGCCATGTCTTTTTGTTCGCAACGGCGCAGCAGCCGCTGATTCACGCGGAACAGAACGGCACGCAGATTCTGCTTGGCGGATCGGCGCAGGCGAACGTGGCCGCGGGTGCGCAGGCGTGGCCGAAGATCTTTTTCTTCCTCACTGCTGCTCTGCAGGCGGGATCCTCGCGCTAAGGCAAATAGCGAAGCGCGATGCGCGCATCTCGAGTGGGAACGATCGTATGGAGCACCGTCCTCGTTGTGACGGCGCTTCGCGCGATCTTTGACGCTACGCTGCCGATGACGGGCGACGAAGCGTACTACTGGGAATGGAGCCGCCGGCTCGCGGCCGGTTACGTCGATCATCCGCCCGCGGTTGCGTTTGCGATCGCGGCTTTTGCGTGGCTTGGCCAAACGCCGTTTGCGGTGCGGCTGCCGTTCGTACTCTGCGGCCTAGGGACCGCGATTTTCGCGGCCGGCGCGGCAAATGTCTTGACCGGAGATCGCCGCGCCGGATGGATCGCGGCGCTTGCAGTTACGCTCGCGCCGATGACGATCGTCGCGTTCGGCATGGTCAGCCCGGACGGTCCGTTCGCGCTGTTCTGGGCGCTCAGTCTCTATTGCGCAGCGCGTGCCTTCCGCAGCGGATCGTGGACGTGGTACGTGTTGCTGGGAATAGCGCTCGGCCTTGCGCTGCTCTCGCGCTTCTTTGCGGTCGCACTGGTGTTGGGCATCATCGCGGCGGTTTGCAGCAAGCCTTACCGGAGCATGCTCCCGCGCGTAGCGCTTTCTTTGCTGGTCGCCTGCGGCGTGTGGTCGCCGTTTCTGCTTTGGAACGCATCGCACCATTGGATTTCGTTTACGTTTGCGCTCGTGCAGCGGCACGAACCGCAATACTCGTTCGGCCGGCCGTTTCTCATTTACGTTTTGGGCGCGATCGGATTCTCGCCCGGGCTTTGGATAGCGGCGACGCTGGTTGCGCTAAAGCCGAAAGAACCATTGATCGCATGGACGGCGTTGCCGCTCTCCGTCGTGCTGCTGCTGCTCGCGCTGCGCGAATCGGTCGAAGTGTATTGGTTCATCGGGCCGTTCATATCGCTGGCGGTTGGCTTGGGCGCGACGTTTGCGCAGTGGGATACGCAGCAGCAGCTGCGCCGCGGCTCGTGGATCTTCGCTCCGGCAGTGATACTCTGCGCGCTGGTTTTCTTTGCCGGAATCGCCCCCGGCGCGGTCTACGCGGGCGTTCGACACGCGGGTTTGCGTTTGAACAACGGCGGTCCGTTCGAAATGTTTACCTATCCGCCGCTCGCCAAGGACGTGCGCGCGCTGACGCGATCGCGCAATGCCGACGTTATGACCGACGGCTACGGGTTCTCGTCGCTGCTGGATTTTTACGGCGGTCTGCGGCCGATCCTGATCGGTTACGACGCGCAAGGCCAAGAAGCGCGCCACTGGTTCACCGACGGCGACCATCCGCAGCTGCTACTGTTCGTCGACAAAGTGCCGCTCGCGCGGCGCGCGGATTTTACCGAACAGATGCTGATCTCGTGCAAGCGCGTCACGCCGGGGCCCGTGTTAAGCTACCCGCTGGCGGGCAGCGACCGCAGCGTTCCGCCGCGACGCTATTTCACAACGTGGTGCAGCGTAACGCCCAACACGATCGCGACCCTGCGTTGGCCGGATAAACGCTAAGGCTGCAGCGTTAACGTAGCGCGCGCGGCCGCACGCACGGCCTTATCGCTAAACGGCAGCGGAACTAAGCGCTGCGCGATCCACGCCGGGCTTTGATCGGTGTAGTGTCCAGAGCCGGGTTGACCGGACTCGCCGCTTGGAACCGCCATTCCGCCGGCATCCCAATTGCCCACATCCCACACCGCGCGGAAACTTTGCGACGCCGTCGCCGTTTGCACGTGAACGCCATAACGATCGCCGTCCCCCGGCAGCGTCGCGCCGTTCAAGAACGAAAACCCGAGCGAATTGAGTGGATGGTATACGGTGACTTTTCCGTATTCGCTCCACGGTGCAAGTAAACGCGTTCCGCCGGCTTCGACGGCTTGCCGGAATGATGTTACGAGGAGCGCGTCGAGGTTCGGCCCGTGGCGCAGTAATCGCATCAACAGCATGAAATCCGAACCGTCCGCGCTGGCCTGGTAATCTTCGTAACGGTCAGGCACGAGCGCGCGGGCCAGAGCGGCCACTGCGATTCGCCGCGTCTCCCAAGCGATCGCGGCGCCCCGCGAGTCCGGATCGAAGCGTCCGTTCCAATTCGTGAGCGACGCGACATAGGGTAAAAGCGCGCGGTCGTTCACCGGGCCTTTACGGCGCAGCGCGGCGAGCGTTGCGTGCGCCAGGTCGCGTTCAGGTGCGGAGAGCGTATCGGTTTGAAATGCCGCCATGTCCGTGATACTGAGGCGCTTTTCGGAACGGAGCAGCGCATTTATGCGCGCGGCACGGTAAGGCGGCGCGAAGCTCGGGCTGAGCCTGAACGGATATCCCGCGCCGTACGTCCGGTTGTTTGCGGTAAATAGGATCGCGTCGCGCGATGGCGCCACGTGCGGCACGTTTTGGAATCCGATATAGGGGTAGTGCGGATCCGTGTCAGCGTGAACTTTTAATCCCCAGGACGGATCGTTTGGAATCAGACCAGCAATGTGATACGCGGCCGCGCCGCTGCGATCGGCGATCACGAAGTTTTGCGGCGGTCCGGGATAGGTTTGCAACGCTGCCAGAGCTTCGTTGATCGAACGCGCGCGATCCAACCCGGCAAAGGCAATGACGGGCGAGCGTGGCAGCGTTGCGGCGTTCCAGTCAACGGAGTACGCGGCTGCGCCGTTCGATTGCGCTACAAAGCCGTGCGCCGTCTGTTTATATCCTAATCGCGCATCGCGGCCGAAACGCACGTGGAAGACTTCCCATCGCGTTCGCGCGTTCTTGAGTGTCGTGCGGTAGACGACTTCGGTGACGACAGTGGCGTTGGTTGCGCCCCACGCAACATCGGCATTATGTCCCAGAATCACTCCGGGCGTTCCGGGCAGCGTTCCGCCCGCGACGTGAAAACGCGGCGAATGCAGATCGACCAAGTACCAGACGCCCGGAATTCCCAAGCGCAGGTGAGGATCGTTCGCGAGCAGCGCGCGGCCGGTTGCGGAACGGTTTGCGCCGACGGCCCACTCATTGCTGCCCACCGGCGCGCGTTCTTCTATTGAAGCGGCGCGCTGCAGAGCCTTGTTGATGCCGAACAACTGCAACGGCGGCACCGGCGCCGGGCGCGGCGGCGCAATCGGCGCATCGTACGCGGGATCGCTGATCGTGTAGAGATCGATCATGCGTAACGGCGCCGCCAGATGCTTTGCTACGCCGTCGCGCCGAATCACGTCGTCCCACGTATCGATCAGATCGAGAACCGTGGCCATTCCCGCAGCGAGCGAATCCTGCGGCTTCCACGGTTCGGGACGGTAAAGCAGGAGACGGAACTCGACGGGGAGCGGCTGTTGCTGCATCGCGGCGTTGACGCCATGAGAAAAGGACTGCAGCATCGCGCGATCTTTCGGCCCAAGCGCGAGCCATTGGCGCGCCACGATGCCCCGAATGTCGACGATGCGCGCGTTTTGATCGGCATGCAAAGCCGGCGAACCGACGACTTCGGCGAGCCGCCCGTACACGAAGCGCCGGATGAAGTCCATTTGAAAGAGCCGGTCCGAGCCTTCAGCAAAACCTTGCGCGAAAAAGAGATCGTCGTCGTTTTGCGCGCGTATGTGCGGAATGCCCCGACCGTCGCGAACGATCTGCACGGGTGCGCTAAGACCCGCGACGCGCAGCGATCCGGACGTTTGTGCTGCAACGCGCATGCCGGCGAACGCGTTTATGGCATAAGCGCCGATCGCGGCCAAGAGAATCGCGACGGCCAGAGCAAGGAAGCGAAGAATCAAGCGCACGCGTCCGCGCCTAGACGGTGACGTAGATGTCGTCACCGTCGACGCGCACCGCATATTTGGGCAGCGGCATGACGGCCGGAAGCGTTAGCGCTTCGCCGGTCCGCACATCAAATGTCGCGCCGTGACGCGGGCATTCGATGCGGGCACCGTCGAGTTGGCCTTGATCCAGCGCGCCGCCGTCGTGCGTGCAAATGTCTTCGACGGCATAGATCTCGCCGCCGACGTTACAGATCAACACTTCGGTGCCGTCGACGACGACCCGATGCGCCTCTCCCTCACCAATTGCGCTTTTCTTCGCGACCAGTTGTTCGGCCATCGCGCGGGCGTTTAGTCGCGGCCGCCTTTTCTGAAGTGGATGATGAACGTGTTGCCCTCTGAATCTTCCGCAAACGCCATCTTGCAGACGGGCGTGTCTGCGGTTTCAGCCTCTATTTTCACGCCCGCTTTCCGGTAGCGATCGACCGCCGCTTCGAAGTTGTCGACGGCAAACATTACGCCGTTTCCCTGCGTCCACGGCCCGTCGCTCATCTTCCAAATGCTGAACGTGGTGTTGTCCGGCATGACGAACTCGGCACCCTGACCGCCGAATTCGCTCGTCAGCGGCAAGCCCATGACGTCACGATAGAATTTCGTAGCGCGGTCGACGTCTTTGACCAAGTACGCCGTGGTGTCTATTCCTAGAATCGGCATGATTTGAATGCTCCTCGTTAGTGCGAACTGTGCCGTTCGTCCCCGGCATTGGCGCGTCCTTATCGGCCGCACGGACGAAATGAAACGGGGCCGCCCTTTCGAGCGGCCCCGGTGACACAAGGCCCGATACCCAACCCCAATGTATCACTTTCGATCGAGGTCGGCAACGCCGATCTGGTCGAGTGGAGCGTACCAGGATCGAACTGGTAGCGCGTAGGGTTATCGGGCCTCGCATCGACACCATCGAAACGCCCCACCGGCATCCAATCACGACAAAGGCGGCAAAAAGAAAGAGCCTCGATTGTTCGAGGCTCTTTCGAATTGTTTCGATGTGCGCTTAGCCGACTGAGCCTTCCATTTCCATTTTGACCAGACGGTTCAGTTCGACCGCATATTCCATCGGCAGTTCCTTGACGAAGAAGTCGAAGAAGCCGTTGACGATCATCGCGGTTGCATCGGCTTCGTTTAAGCCGCGGCTCATCGCGTAGAAGAGCTGCTCTTCGCCGATTTTGCTGACGCTGGCCTCATGTTCGACGGTGGAACGCTGCTCGTGGATCTTCATCGTCGGCTTGGTGTCGCTGGCCGACTGCTCGTCCATGATCAGCGCGTCACACTTGACGCGCGTCTTGGCGCCGACGGCGCCGGGGAATATCTCGACCAGTCCGCGGTACGTTGTTCTTCCGCCGTGCGCGCTGACCGATTTGTTGGTGACCATCGACGTCGTGTTGGGCGCGGCGTGAATAACTTTCGCGCCGGCGTCTTGATGCTGGCCTTCGCCGGCGAATGCCATCGAGAGCACTTCCCCGCGCGCGCCTTCGCCCATCAGGTAGATGGCCGGGTACTTCATGGTCAAGCGCGAGCCGATGTTGCCGTCGACCCATTCGACGGTCGCATTCTTATATGCGTACGCGCGTTTGGTGACGAGATTGAAAATGTTGCGGTACCAGTTTTGGATCGTCGTATACCGGATCGAAGCGTCTTCAAGCGCGATGAGTTCGACGACCGCGCTGTGCAGCGAACTGGTCGAGAATTTCGGCGCCGTGCATCCCTCGATGTAGTGCACTTTCGAGCCTTTGTCGGCGATGATCAGCGTGCGCTCGAACTGGCCCATGTTCTCCGCGTTTATGCGGAAATAGGCTTGGAGCGGCTGCTTGACTTCAACACCCGGCGGAACGTAGATGAACGATCCGCCCGACCACACGGCCGAGTTGAGCGCGGCGAACTTATTGTCGGCGACCGGAATGATCGTGGCCAGATATTTTTGCACGATTTCGGGGTGCTGTTTGACCGCCGTGTCCATGTCGCAGAAGAGCACGCCGAGCTCTTCCAGCTCTTTGTTCACGTTGTGATAGACGACTTCGGATTCGTACTGCGCGGAGACGCCGGCCAAAAACTTGCGTTCGGCCTCGGGAATGCCCAGACGGTCGAACGTCTTTTTGATGTCGTCGGGCACGTCGTCCCACGAACGCTCGGCGCGGTCGGTCGATTTCACGAAATAGTGAATGTTGGCGAAGTCGATCTCGGAGAGCAACTTCGTGTCGCCCCATGTCGGCATCGGCTTGCTGAGGAATACGTCCAGCGCCTTGAGGCGAAACTCGCGCATCCACGCGGGCTCGTCCTTCATCTCGCTGATACGCTCGACGATCTCGCGGGTCAGGCCTTTGCCCGACTTAAAGACATACTTGTCCTCGGAATCGTGGAACCCGTGACGGTATTCCTCGATGAGGGGCTGGGCGGGCTTAAGTTGGGTGGCCATGTCTTATAAAGGTATGTCAGCGCTTAGCGATAGTCAAGATAGTGAAGGCCTATCTTTACTATCTTTATGACCGCTGTATGGGTCGCCGAGTTGCAGCTCAAGAATGGGCCTAGCTGGCGACCGGTCGGCTCATTGCGGTCTCCGTACAAAAGCGGCGGAGACTCATCTACAACGCGGTGCGCTCGAATAGCTTTACAGCGGGGGCGATAGGGGCTATTCTTTTTTCGAGCTCTTTTTAAGGAAGGAGCTCGCGGTCATGGGAGGCGCGCCCTTACGCGCCATCGCGGCGAGCCGCACGCGCACCGAAAAAGCGCCGGCAAGAGCTCGCCGATAGGTCGGGGACGTGGCTGCACTGCAGGCGCCAGCCGACAAGTCCGGAGGTGGGATTCCCACAAGTCGAGGAGAGCGCAGAATTGAAAGCACTCGGTACGCACATCGTGTGCGAACTCTCGGGTTGTGACCCGAAGGCACTTTCGGACGTAGACGGCGTCCACGCAATGATGGTCGCGGCGGCGCGAGCCGCGAACGCGACTATTCTCCAGAGTTCTTTTCACCGTTTCGAACCGCAAGGCGTCTCGGGCACGGTGATTCTGGCAGAATCGCATCTCTCGATCCACACCTGGCCCGAGAAGAGATATGCCGCCATGGATTTTTACACGTGCGGCGACCACACGGACCCGTGGCTGGCGTGTTTACACGCAGCCAAGGTTCTGTCCGCAAAGCGAATGTTGACGACGGAGTTCAAGCGAGGCATCGAAGCCAAGAACGGAACTTTTACGCACATTGTAACTGCAACCGAAGCAAAAGATCGACCGCGAACCGCCTAACCGCGGTTCTTATTCTGTAGCGATGCCCAAGACCGAACGTTGGCAGTGGTACGTCGAGCAATTTGCTCCGACCGAACAACATCATCACGCCATCGATCGCCTCTACTACGCGGGGCGTTCGCAATTCCAAGAGATCGGCATCATCGACACGCCCGTCTTCGGGAAGATGCTTATTCTCGACGGCGACACACAAAGCTCGCAAGCCGACGAGCGGATCTATCACGAGGCGCTCGTGCATCCGGCGATGGCCGGCGCCACCGACCGCTCCGAGGTGCTCATCCTCGGCGGCGGCGAGGGCGCGACGCTGCGCGAGGTGCTGCGCCATCCGGCCGTCCGGCGCGCGACGATGGTTGATATTGACGGCGAAGTCATCGAGCTTTCGAAGATGTATCTGGCCGAGTGGTCGCAGGAGAGCTTTAATAATCCGCGTGCCCGCGTGATTGTCGGCGACGCGCTCAAGTTTCTGGCTGAAGATAAAGACCGTTACGGCATTATTATCTCGGACCTAACCGAGCCGCTCGAGGACTCGCCGAGTAATCCGCTCTTTTGCGATGCGGTTTTCCGCGACATCAAAAACCGGCTTGCACCGGGCGGGGTCTACGTTTTGCAAGCGAGCACGGCGGGATTTCACAATTTGTCGCTCCACGCCAAGATGGCGCGCACGCTGCGGAAATATTACGAGCACGTCGTCTCGTACTACACGCACGTACCCGCATTCGACAACGATTGGGCTTTCATCGCCTGCAGCGACGGAGCCGATCTCTCGCGCTTGGACGAGGGCGAAATCGAACCATACTGCAGCGAGCTGCAAGGTGAAAACTTCTTCTACGACGCGGAGACGCACCGCCGGATATTCGCGCTGCCGCTTTATCTGCGGCGCGCACTCGCGGAAAACGGCGACACGTTTTGAGCTCGATCGATCAAGCCTCGGTTCGCCGGCAGTGGGATAAGGAACGCTCGCATTTTGTCGAGCTCCTCGATTTAAGGCTCGAGAGCGTGGAGAAGGGCAAAGCGGTGATGCGTATGCCGTACCGCTCGCAGATCTCCAACGGCACGGGTGCGGTGCATGGCGGTGCGATCGTCAGTCTGTGCGACACGGTTTTTTATGTAGCCCTGGCTTCGCTCTACGGCCGCGACCAAGATACGACGACCGTTTCGCTGCAGTGCAACTTCCTGGCCCCGGCGGTCGGTCCCGACGATCTGGTGGCCGAAGCAACCGTGCTGAGAGCCGGTCGGCGCATCTGCTACGGCGAAGTCACGGTGCGCAGCGGCAGCAAAGTCGTCGCGCACACGACGCTCAACTACCTCAATACGTATCCGGACGAAAAGCCAAAGAAAAAATGAAACGCACCGCCCTCTACGACGAGCACGTAAAATTGCGCGCGCGGCTGATTCCCTTCGGCGGCTTCGACATGCCCGTGCAGTATCAAAGCATTCTGCAGGAGCACGAAGCCGTTCGCAAAGCGGCGGGCCTTTTCGATCTCTCGCACATGGGACAGTTCATTTTAGAAGGCGACGGAGTGGCCGAATGGGCGGACCGGCTCACCGTCAACGCCGTTCCGACGATGAAGCCGTGGCAAGCGCGCTATAACATCTTTACGAACGAGCGCGGCGGCGCGCACGACGACGTTATTTTCTACCGCCTGCCTAACCGCTGGCTGCTGATCGTCAACGCCGGCAACGCCGACAAGATGTGGAAACATCTCAACGACAACGTGGGCGGGTCCGGCGTGAAGCTGACGTCGCTGCACGGTCGCAACGCGCTGATCGCGATCCAGGGCCCACGTTCGGTCGCAATGCTTCAGCCGCATGCCGACGTTGATTTGAACGGGCTCAAATATTATTTTTGCGCCGAAGGCAAGATTTACGGCAAGGAAGCCGTCATCGCGCGTACGGGCTACACGGGGGAAGACGGCTTCGAACTTTTTGTCGACGGAGCCGACGCGCCGGAGATTTGGACGAAGCTTTTGGTAGACAATGCCGGCGCCGGCTTGATTCCGGCGGGCTTGGGTGCGCGCGACGTCTTGCGTTTGGAAGCCGGCATGCCGCTCTATGGACACGAGCTCACCGAAGAGATCACGCCGCTGCAAGCCGGTTTGGGCTGGGTGATCAAGATGAACAAGCCGGAGTTTCTGGGGAAAGCCGCGCTGGAAGAGCAGCAGAACCGCGACGATTATCCGCGCATCGTGGGAATCGTGATGGACGGGCGCGCGCCCGCCCGCGAAGGCTATCACGTTTTTCTGGGCGAGAAGCGCGTGGGAGAGATCCGCAGCGGATCGGTCGGGCCGTCGGTGGGCAACAAGAGCATCGGAACGGCGCTGGTGGAAAAGGAAGCCGCAACTCCCGGCACGGACGTAGTGGTTCACATTCGCGGGACCGCCTACGGCGCGAAAGTCGTAGAGCTGCCGTTTTACAAGAGGAGTTACAAGATTGGCGCAGCCTGAAGGCCTGCTCTACAGCAAGGAGCACGAGTGGGTGAAGATCGACGGCGATAACGCGACGGTCGGCATCACCGATTACGCGCAAGACTCGCTGGGCGATATCGTTTACGTCGAGCTGCCGAAAATCGGTAGGCAGGTTGTTCAATTCGCATCGGTTGGCGTCGTCGAATCGGTCAAAGCCGTTTCGGATCTTTTTACGCCCGTGGGCGGCGAGGTCACCGAGGTCAACGCCGGACTCGAAAACGATCCGGCGCTCGTCAACCGCGAGCCGTTCGAAGGCGGCTGGCTTTTCAAAGTGAAGCTTTCGGGCGACGCACAAACCTCGGGGCTGCTTTCGGCCGCCGATTACGAGAGTTTCACCAAAGAAAGCTAATCCTTGTACACGCCCCATACTGAGCGCGACGTGGCGCAGATGCTGCAAACGGTCGGCGTTGATTCGCTCGACGATCTGCTGCGCGTTCCCGACGCCGTCAAACTGCGCGAAAAGCTCGAGGTCGTTCCTGCGTTGCCCGAAACCGGAATCGTCAGCCGTTTTGAAGAGCTTGCTCTTGAAAACACGGGCGCACGATTCGTTTCATTCTTGGGCGCGGGCAGCTACCTGCACTACGCTCCGCCGGCGATCAGCGCGCTTGCCATGCGCGGCGAGTTTCTCACCGCGTACACGCCCTACCAGGCCGAAGTATCGCAAGGCTACCTGCAAGCGATCTACGAGTGGCAGACGTATATTTGTTTGCTGACCGGAATGGATATCGCCAACGCCTCGGTCTACGACGGCGCGACCGCGCTGGCGGAAGCCGCGATCATGGCGATCAATGAAAACGGGCGGCAGAAGATATTGGTCTCGCGCGCCATCCATCCGAATTACCGCGCGGTTTTGAAGACGTACTGCGACGGTTTGGACGTGGCGATCGAAGAGCTGCCGATCGCGGAGGACGGCACGACCGATCTCGGCGAACTCGCGCGTTTGGCGGCGACCAAAGAATACGCGTGCGTGGCGTTGCAGTCGCCAAATTTCTTTGGTGTTATCGACACCCCTGGCTCGGCCGAGCACAGCGCGCTAAAAGATAGCGGCACGGTTCTGGTGGCAGTAGTCGCAGAGGCGCTCTCGCTGGGCGCGCTGCAGCCGCCGTCGCAGTGGGGCGCGGACATCGTTGCGGGCGAAGCGCAGAGCTTCGGCGTGCCGGTGGCTTACGGTGGTCCGTACGTCGGCTTTATCGCCGCGAGGAAAGAACATTTGCGCCGTATTCCCGGGCGCCTCGCCGGCAAGACGGTTGACTCCAACGGAAAAGAAGGCTACGTCCTGACGCTGCAAGCGCGCGAGCAGCACATCCGCCGGGAACGTGCGACTTCGAACATTTGCACCAACCAGGCCCACTGCGCGCTCATCGCTACGATGTATTTGGCGCTCGTTGGGAAGACCGGGTTACGCGACGTGGCCGCGGCGAACTTGCAGCGCACACGTGAACTGGCGGCGGCGGTCGACGCGATCGATGGCTGTTCGCTGAAATTTACGGCGCCGTATTTCAACGAAATCGTCGTCTGCGTGCACCAGCCTGCCAGACACGCCCTGGCGAAGCTCGAGCAGCGCGGCATTTTAGGCGGCGTCGATCTCGGGCGCTACTACCCCGAGTACGACAACTGCATTCTGATGGCCGCCACGGAAATGACGACGACCCGGGACATTCAAACGCTCACCAAGGCTTTGCACGAGGTTGTACATGTCCACGCCCGTGTCTGACCATACCGCCACGCCGCTCATCTTCGAATCCGGTCAGGACGGTCGCGCGAACCGTTACTTCGAACGGGGAAAGAGTCTCGACCAATTCTTACCGCGTGAAGCTCTGCGCGCCGAGCTGCCGATTCCCGACAATAGCGAGATGGACGTCGTACGGCACTTCACACGGCTGTCGCAGCGCACGTTCGGAATCGACGTCGGTTTTTATCCGCTGGGCTCTTGCACGATGAAATACAACCCGCGCGTCAACGACGCGATGGCGAACTTGCCGGGGCTGCGCGATTTGCATCCGTACACTCCAGACGATCAGGCGCAAGGCGCGCTGCGGATCATGTGGGAACTCGAGCGCAGCTTGTGCTCGCTCTTCGGCATGGCGGCGTTTTCGCTCAATCCGTCGGCGGGCGCGCATGCCGAACTCGCGGCGCTGCTGATCGCGAAGGCGTACTTTAAGGGTCGCGGCGAGACCAAACGCGACAAAGTCATCGTCCCCGACACGGCGCACGGTACGAACCCGGCTTCGGCGGCGATGTGCGGTTTCAAAGTCATCTCGCTCAAGAGCGACAAGCGCGGGCGCGTCAGCGTCGACGAAGTCAAGAAAGTGCTGGGCGACGACACCGCCGTCGTGATGATGACCAACCCCAATACGCTCGGACTGTTCGAAGATCATGTGCACGAAATTACGCGCGCGGTTCACGAAGCCGGCGGGCTTTGCTATTACGACGGCGCGAACGCCAACGCGCTGATGGGCAACGCGCGGCCGGGCGACATGGGCTTCGATCTCATGCATTTGAACCTGCACAAGACGTTTACGATTCCGCACGGTGGCGGCGGCGCGGGCTCGGGTCCGCTCGGCGTGGCGAAGCATTTGGTCGATTTCTTGCCGACACCGTACGTTCGGAAGAAGAACGACTCGTTCGTTTTGGATTTCGACATGCCCAAAAGCATCGGGCCGATGCGGTCGTTCTGGTCGAATTTCGCGCACATCGTACGCGCGCTCGCGTACGTGTATGCGAACGGTGCGGAGGGTCTGACGAAAGTTTCGCAGCTCGCGGTTCTCAACGCGAATTACATGCGCGTCAAGATTCGCGAGTTCTTGGAAACGCCGTACGACGAGATTTGCCGGCATGAGTTCGTCGCGTCGGCGCAAGAACTGAAGAAAGAAACTGGCGTGCGCGCGCTCGATATCGCCAAGGCGTTGCTCGATCGTGGGTACATGGCGCCGACGATATATTTCCCGCTGATCGTTCCTGAATGTTTGATGATCGAGCCGACGGAAACCGAATCGAAGGAAACGCTCGACGCTTTTGTCGATGCTTTGCGCGACATCGTCGAAACGGCGAAGCGCGAACCCGAGAAGATTTTGGCCGCGCCGGTTACAACGGTCGTCGGCCGTCTCGACGAAACGCGCGCCGCCCGCGAACCCGATCTGCGCTGGCGCCCCACGTCGTAGCCCTTGCGATTCGTGCCGAATCGCGTGATATGATGACCGGGAAATGAGCCTACAATTAGATCTCCCGTCGCCACCGACGGGGGTGCGCCGTATGTACGCGATCGCGTTCGACCTTGACACGGATGAGCGACACTTCGACGTACGGACCGTTCTGGAAGAGCACGGGTTCAGCTGGCGCCAAGGCTCGGTGTACTTTGGTGACGAGCGCGTAACGCCGGTAACGTGCGTGCTGGCAATCCAGGAACTTTCTAAGCGGTTCGACTGGTTCTCATCTTGCGTTCGGGATATCCGGATGCTGCGAATTGAAGAAAATAACGATCTTTCGCCCGCCATTAACGGTACGTCGTGATTGCGTTCTTCCTTGTGGCAGCGATTGTGATAACCACTCCAAACGTCGCTCACTCCGCCGAATCCGCGGCGCTCGCACAGGTCGTCCAGCGAGGCGTATCGGAAGCGCCAACCAACTTCGCGCGAATTCGCGGGCGCAACATCGCCGCCGGAACCTATGCGGTCGCGGTGCCGCTCGGAGGTAACCTCATTGCGTGCCGCGTGCTCAACATGTCCGGAAGCGGTGGTTCACAGTGGGAACTGACTTGCCGCTCAGGGCCGCATCGCCAGCAGGTCGAATCACTTGCCGCCTTCGTGAAACGCGCGGTTTCAGCGAATATTCCGAAGATACTCGATCATTTTTCGCAAGACGACGATTCGATCGGCGATCTGACCTTAGCTTGGCAGCACACAGGCTCGTATCCACTTGCCGTATATGCGTCCGTTTCATCGATGTGGAAGACCGAGCACGACGCAAAGGGCTCCTTTAGCGTGGCCAACGGCTCATACTACGTGCTGCACGTTTCCTACAGAACGCACTGACGTACTAGGGCATACTAAGTGTGCGGGAGCATAACGACCGAAATCCCGAACAAGCCTTTTATGCGCGGATCGGTATTGCGTTCCAAGTCGATCTCGGTACCGTTCGAATTGCGTAAGCATTCCAAAAAGACCTCGCCGGCCAGGTAATCGGGGAGACTGGAAGCTTTCGGGCAAACCGTTTTTGCAAAGCCTGCCGGCATCGAGCTGTTTGCAATTGCCAGAAAGTCGGCTTGATTGGTGAAAACGCCGTCGGGTGCAGAGCCGCACAGAAGATCGATCCGCAAAGGGTTGTCACGTGTTTGCGGATCGCAGCCGCCGATCACGCGTTGCACCACGTCGGGTGAGTGGTTCGGACCGTTGTAGGGGCCTGGGGCTGACATCTGATACGCCGTATCCAAAGCCCAAGTGAAAAACTCACGCATCGCCGCAGGCCGCCAATCGGCAGGCGAAGCGGATGGCGCAGCGGACGGCACAACGGCAAGTGCAAAAAAGTAGAGATGCACGGCCCCGCGCGTTTGAGCCGCCCGCGTACCGGTGGCGCCGAGCAGCAAGGCGGCTGCAGCAATAAGAATTACGGCTTTGTTCATGCCACGAGCATACAACTTCTTACGTTCGCGGCATAGCCGGAGTACGGGCCGGGGGCACCACTATCGGGGTGCATGCGCAGCGCGGGACCAGCCTTATCGAGGTGCTACTCACCGTTGCGATCGTCGCCATGCTTTGGACGATCGCGTCGATGAGTTTCGGCAACCGGCCGTTTGAAACGCGATCCGCTGCCACCATTTTTGACGCGCAGTTCGCGCACGCGTGCGCGATCGCTTCGGCCTCGGGCGGAACGGCGATGCTGAGCTTCGCGATCGCACCGGGTGGAAGCGGGACGGTCGTGTCGATCTCGCCCGCGGATGCTCCGCCCGAAACGCTGCGCGCCGGCGTCTCCGAGCCCGCCCTGGGCAAGCCGCCCTTTGCCATCACGGTCGACGCCTACGGCCACGCCGTCGCGCCCCAGCCCTGCCCGCCGGGCGGCGGCTACACCCTCACGTTTTCGGCCGGCCCCGCCTCGGAGGACCGCGTCCTCGCCTGCCTGGCTACGGTCGCCGGCCCCCCGGAACCGGTTGGAACCGTCCCTCCGTAGCAGGCTCTTCTTGGGCCCGTCGGCTATAATCGAAGTAATAGGAGGCGACCCTAGCGGGGGCGCCTTTCCGGTCCTCTAGGGGTTCTTTAGGGGCTTACAATGCGAATCAAATTCGAGGTTTCCGCAGGCGGGCTCGTGCTTCGGCGGCGCGAGTCGGCCTACGATGCTTTGCTGATCGGGCGAGGCACGCCGCGGGTTTGGACGCTGCCCAAGGGCCACGTCGAGGTCCGGGAATCTCACGAGCAGGCCGCCTTGCGCGAGGTCCGCGAGGAGACGGGCTGCTGGGCCGAGATCGTGACCAAGCTCAACGACATCTCGTACTGGTTCTACCTGAACCATCTCAAGCACAAGAAGTCCGTGACGTTTTACCTGATGCGCTACCTTTCCGGGGATACCGCAAATCACGATCACGAAGTCGACGAAGCCCGCTGGTTCGACGTCGCAGCCGCAAAGCGAGCGCTCAAGTACGTGAACGAGAAGCGGCTGATCGATATGGCCCAGGATTACCTGATGGCCAATCCCACCGCATTTGGCGATATTCCGGTTGTCGCGAGGGTTGCCGAGCAGCGTACCTCGTAAAGTAGCCTCGTGACCGATTCGGGCGCCCCGGCCGTCTTACAGCCTGATGTAAACGAACACGCGCTGCGCGTCAGCGTAGCAAATTTCGACGGCCCGCTGGACTTGCTGCTGCACCTCGTCAAAGAAAAGCAGCTCGATATCGCGACAGTGCCGCTCGCATTGGTCGCCGAACAATTTCTCGAGTACGTTTCGATGATGCAGGCCGTCGACGTCGAGGTTGCCGCCGAATACTTGGTCGTCGCCGCCACATTGGTTTTCTTGAAATCGCGCGCGCTGCTGCCGCCGATTCCCGCGGAGTTTCTGGAAGAGGGCGAGTCGGCCGAAGAGGTCGAGGAGCGGCTGCGTCAGCGGCTCATCGCCTATTCGAAGTATCGCGAAGTCGGTGAAGATCTGCGCCAGCGCCAATTCGAGGCGTCCTCGTATTTTTTCCGCGACTTCGGCGATCCGCACGGCGAGTTGCGCCAGCGGTATCGCGTCGACCCCAATCGGCTCACGCACGCATTTCTCACGATGCTCCAAAGTGCGCGCCCCGAAAAACGTACGATCAATCGCGAACGCTTGACGCTGGTCGCTTCGATGGATTACATCATGCGCCGCGTGCGCGAGCAGCGCGAGGTGCTGTTCTCGGCCATCTGCAAAGAGTTAGGCATGACGCGTGAATCGATCGTAGTGACGTTCTTGGCGATCCTCGAACTCATTCGGCGCAAGCGCCTCGGATTCGATCAGAAAGCGCCCTTCGACGATATCCGGCTCTTCCTGGTGGCCAAAACGTGAACGGAGAGATCGATCAATTGCAGCGCCCGATCGAAGCGCTGCTCTTCGTTGCAAGCGAAGCGCTGCCGATTAAAGAGATCGCAAAGCTGACGCGTGCGTCGGAAATCGACGTCGCGACCGCGCTGCAGCGTATCGAAGCCGAGTACGCCGAGCGCGGTATCGTGCTGCGCGAAGTCGCCGGCGGCTATCGTTTCGCGACGGCGCCTTCGGCGCGCGAAGTCGTCGAAGCCTATCTGCTGCCGCCGCGCACCAACCTCTCGACGCCGGCGCTTGAAACGCTCGCGATCGTAGCCTATCTTCAGCCGGTGACCAAGAGCGAGATCGAATCGATCCGCGGCGTGGCTTCCGACAGCGTCGTCTCGACGCTGCTCGATCGCGTGTTCATTGCCGAAGCCGGACGCAAAGACGTGGTCGGCCGGCCGCTGCTCTACAAGACGACGCCGGAGTTTTTGGAGTCGTTCGGTCTACGCTCGCTCGACGATCTTCCGCCGATGGAGTTGGAGCAAGGCCAGCCGCTCGAACTCGGCCTGTTGACCGCCAACCTGACCGCAAGCGTTCCCGCGGAATAGCTGCATGCGAATCGGCGTGCACGTGCGCGTCTCGGCCGGATATCCGGTGGCCATCGAATACGCCAAGCGTGTGAAAGCCACCGCGATTCAAATCTTCTCGAGCAATCCGCGCAGTTATCGCACGAGCCCGATTAACCGGCCTGCGCTCGAAAAGTTCAAGGCGCTGCGAGAAGAAGCGGGCATCAATCCCTGCGCGATCCATACGCCTTATCTCATCAATCTTGCCGCCGAGAACGAAAAGGTTTCGACCGGCTCGCTCGCGCTGCTGCGCTACGACCTTGAGGCCGCGGAAGCCGGCGGCGTGAGCTACGTCAACACGCATCTGGGGTCGTACGGAAAACGCGACCGCAACGAAGGCTTCGCTTCGGCGTGCCGGCTGCTGAGCGCCGCGCTCGAAGGCATTACTCCGGGCGTAACGCTGGTGATGGAAAACTCCGCCGGTGCCGGTTCGCTCTGCGGCGGGACGCTCGAAGAGCTCGGCAGGTTCATCAAGACGATCGACCATCCGCAGTTGGGCGTTTGCCTCGACACCGCTCACGCGTGGGCTGCGGGTTACGAAATCAACTCGCAGCGCGGGGTCGATGATTTTCTCTATGAAGCCGCGGAACAGATCGGCCTCGATCGCATTCCGATGTTCCATTTCAACGATACCGAAGTACCGTTGGGGGGAAATCGCGACCGCCACCATCACATCGGCGAGGGCAACATCGGTTTCGACGGGTTCCGCGCGCTTGCCGCGCGCCCTGAGTTACGCGACAAAACCGCGATTCTCGAAACGCCGGGTGAAGAAGCCGACGACGTGCGCAACATCGAAACGATTCGCGCGATATTCAAAGGCGCCGGCCACGAAATATGATCGCGCATTTTGACATCGACGCCTTTTACGCGAATGTGGAAATTCGTGACAATCCCGACCTGCGCGGGAAGCCGGTCGCGGTTGCGGGATCGAGCCGCCGCGCCGTCGTGCTGACGGCATCATACGAAGCGCGGCCGTTCGGTGTAAAATCGGCGGTGCCGCTGTGGCGCGCGCTCGAGGCTTGCCCCGATCTCGTCGTGGTAAAGCCGAACATGCAAAAGTACCGCGAGGTATCGCATCAAATTTTTGCGATCTTCGAACGGCGCGGGCATCCGGTGCAAGGCCTGTCGATGGACGAAGCATTCGTAGACTTCGGCGATTGCACGCTCGATGCGGGGCGCGAACTGGCGCAAACGATTCGGGGCGAGATCTTCGAGGAATGCCGGTTGACCGTGAGCGCAGGCGTTGCCAGCGGAATGATGGTCGCGAAGATTCTTTCCGATTCGTGCAAACCCGATGGCTTGGAATCGCTCGCGCCGGGACGCGAGGCGGAATTTCTGGCGCCGCTTCCCGTCGGCCGGTTGTGGGGCGTCGGTCCGAAAACGCAAACGCGCTTGCAAGAGCGCGGCATTACGACAATCGGCGATGTGGCCGCGCTATCGGACGAACGCGTGCGCGCGATTTTCGGATCGTGGGGGATGGAGTTGCGCGACCTGGCGCGCGGCATCGACCGGCGTAACGTCGAGCCCGAACGCGAAACGAAATCGATCTCGACCGAAGAGACCTTCGAATACGACGTGTGCGACGAAAAACAACTGCGCGAGCTCTTGCGGGAGCAAGCTCTGGAATTAGCGCAGAAGCTCGAGAAGGAAGGGCTCTCGGCCTGCACGATCGGCATCAAAATCAAACGCGCCGATTTTCAAATCATCGTGCGGCAGACGAATCTCGCCGAACCGACCATGGACGCGCAGCAAATCTTCGTCTCCGCCGTTCACTGCCTGCAGCGCGCGGAGCTAGGACGTTCGCCGGTGCGCCTGCTCGGAACGCGGGTCGCGTCGCTCGTGGCAGGCGAGCCGAAACAGCAGACGCTATTTGCAGGTAGCCTGCAATAGGAGGCTCGACATGATCGTAGCGACCACGGAAAACATCGCCGGTTATCGCGTCAAAGAAACGAAGGGCCAAGTCTTCGGAGTAGTCGTTCGAAGCCGCGGCCTGGGCGGCAACATCGTAGCGGCTCTCCGCTCGATTATGGGCGGCGAAATCATAGAGTACACGCAACTCCTCGAAGAGACGCGCCGCCACGCGATCGATCGCATGGTGCAAAACGCTCAAGCGATGGGCGCCGATGCAGTTGCCATGATGCGCTTCGATTCCTCGGAGATGGGCAACACGATGACCGAGGTTGTCGCGTACGGTACCGCTGTCACGCTGACGCCGGCGCAGTAATGCTTCGCGCAATTCTTATTCTCGCCGGACTCTGTGCGCTTGCGTTCGGACTTCTTACACTGCGGTTTTCGTTTATCGGTGCACTGCCGCCGCTGATTGCCGGCGTGGTGCTACTGCTCGGCACAATTTTCGAAGGCCGGTATCGTCCGCGCGCTCGCTCAAACGGCGACAGATGGGAGCCGACCGGCGAGAAATTCATCGATCCCGGCACGGGTAAACTCGTCGACGTCGTCTACAATCCGAAAACGGGCGAGCGTGAGTACAAAGAAACTCCGCCGTAGTACGTGCCGTGCGGGCCTCGCCCTTCGACAAACTCAGGATGACATCGTCGGCCGTGGTTCGACCGGGGCGCCTAATGGCGCCCGCTCACCATGACAATGCTAAATATGGTCCGTCGACCACACTCCATCAGCGGCGCCTGTTGTTTTAGCGCGCTCTAAGAATTTCTTGCCGCGCGAGCTGAGCGGCGCGATCATGAGCAGCGCGTCTTTGCGCTTGCGCACCGAACCGCGCGGCAATAGGCTACGCACGTTATCCGGCGGCAGCCAGCCGGTGATTTTCCGCAGATCGCCCGCGGCGGCGCGCAAGAGCGGGGCGACGAGCCCGCGATCTTTTGCATCACTAAATCCGAATTCGTCGAGAACATAGGCATCGTGCGCCGGTTCGCGCTGCCCGAAGACGTAGGCGGCAATCCCGCGCCCGCGGCGCGCGACCAAGTGCACGGCCTGCCCGCCGGCATGTTCGGAGCCCTGTTGGATCCGCGTCTGCAGCCACTTCCAAAACGCCGGCCCGCGCTCGAATCCCCAGTCGCGGCGCGATTGCGTCGCGTCGAAGCAGCGGCGAATTGCGGGCCAATCCTTTTGCGTCAGCGGCGCGACATCGATGCGCGTCTGCGAAAGAGCATCGGCACGAAACGAGATCAGCCGCGAGGGAAGTTCAACAAATCCGAGCGCCTTATAAAACTGCGGGTGAATATCCGAGAAGAGGTAGGCGAAATCGAAGCGCTGCGACTTGGCTTCATCCAAGGCAAGAGCGAGCATGGCGCTGGCATACCCGTGGCTGCGCTGCTCCGGCGGCGTGAAAACCGCGCCGATACCGATCGACGCCAGCCGGTTCGATCGCAGCCACGCAATCCTCTCGTAGCGCTTGAATGACGCGACGATGGTTTTTCCCGAGCGAAGTCCGAGCGTTTGATAGTGGCGCTTGCCATAATCCGTACGCGCAAGTTGCAGCGTCTGCGAGACATAAGCATCGAAGGTCCGTCCGTTCGCCCACAGGGGTGCGGTCAGCGGCAAGACGCGTTTCGCGTACTCTTCGGGCGGAATGGGACTCAGTGTTTCGGTCACCGCGCGGAGCGAATGGAGCCGGACGATCGCCATTTATCCGACAAGTCGACGGCGCCGGGAATGCGCGCGGCCTGCAGTTCGGCCAAGAATTCGGGCGCCGCGACACCGCGCGTGGCTTTTTCGTGGGCGGTGACGAGCGCCGAGCGTTTTGCGCGGCGCAATGCGTAGACAAACGCGCGCCGTTCCTCGCGGTTATACCGCTCCCGCGTTTTGCTTCGGAACATGTAATACGTGAACTTCGCGGTGCGCGCCGCGCGCGCTTCGCCGACGTTTTCCTTGGCGATCATACCTTGGCTGGGACTGTAAAGAAATGCGTCGGGCACGTAGTACCGGGGAAAGGCGCCTGCCCGAATGTTTGGCAAGAGGATGTGATCGAACTCGCGCCCGGCGGCCGCATCGATGCTCAGAATGCGAACCGTGTCGCCCTCCTCGATGGCTTCGCACGATTCGAATTCGCTGTACATTCGCTCTTCGGCATACTTTAGGAACTCCGCGAGCGACGCGTCGGGATAATCGGAAGCGAAAGCTGCGATTCGATCGTGCAGGCGGCACAGCGTCAGCTGTTGGTACGCGGCGTGCGCGGATCCGGGCGCGCGTTTTCGCGCGAGCCCTTGGTTCCAGACGAGCCGCGCCAGTTCCGGAAGCGGAAGGGTGCGCAACGCGTTCAGCCATTCTTTTCGCAGCTCGCGCAGCCGCATCAGCCGGTCACGCGCCAAATTCGGCAGTGCAGCGTCGCGATCGCCGCGCAGGACGTTCCAGCCGAGGCGCACGTCGCGCATCGGATCCCAGCGCGGCGCATGCGGCCCCGTTGCGGGCAGCGGCTCCTCGGTGAAGAGCAGCGTTTGCGAATCTTCGGGTTCGGCGCAGAGCGCCGCCAACGTCGAATCTGCGAACGCAACAGCCGGCCCGGAAAGCACGCGCAACAAGTATTCGTGGCGGAACGGATCGTGCACGAACCACAGAATCGCGAGCGCGTCGATCGCTTCGGGCTCGGCGAAAACGTTGAGGTCCCCCGCTATCTGCGCGGGGATGTTTCGCTCGAGCAGCGCGTCGCAGTAGGCGCGTACATTTGCAACCGAACGGAAAAGCAAGGCGATCTCGCTCGGTTGCGCGCCGCCGGCCAGCAGCGTGGCGACGTGCTCGGCCACGAACTGCGTTTCGGCTTTTTTCGTGGTCGCACGAAAAAGCGTAAGGCCGACTTGCGGATCGGTGCTTACAGGCGGCGACCCATGTGCGCCCAGTAGATGCCGGCACGCGACGTCAACGGAGAACGGACTGCGGTGCTGTTCGGTCAAAGCCACGCGATCGCCGGGCAAAGCCAGCACACGATCGGGCCGCGCGCCGCGGAACGTTGACGTCGCCGAAGCTTCGTCGATTGCAAAACAGACAGCGTCGGCGTTTTCTCCGTAGATGGCTTGTACCAGCTGCAGCTGCGCGAGCGTCAGCCCCTGAGCATCGTCGACGAATGCAGCCGGATAGCGCTCTCGTACCTCGCTAGCGAGAGCCGGCGCATCGCGCAACGTTTTTACGGCTTCGGCGATCGCATCGCGGGGACTCAGGCAGCCGCGCTTAACCGGGTGATCGAGATAAGAGCGATAGAGTTTGGCCAAAATCTTCGCGAGGTCCACTTCGCGCCGGTATTGGCGCTGGAGTTCGGCGCCGTCGACATTTAGCGAATCTTGGTGAGTCTCTTTGGTGTAGTACAGCAAATCCGGGTGCGCGAAATTGGGCGGCTGCGCGTAAAACGCGGTCGCGCCGCGCAGCGCGCTTTCCAGGAATTGTTCGGGAGAAACGAGCGCGTCGCGGAATTTGCAGAACAACAGAAAGGCTGCATCCAAGAAACGCTGCGGCGCGCGCAGACCCGGCACTTCCGGGTCGACTTGCGCTTCCATGAACTCGGTCCATTCCAGCGAAAGCAACGGCTGCGCCGATTCTTCAAAGAGAATCGCCGCTTGTACGTCGTCGATGAGCTCCGGCCGTGCTCCGTCGCGGGGGTTCCGCGTGAGAATCTCCAGCGCGAGTTCATCCAACGCGCGCACGTCGATCCGTTCGTTGGTGCAGAGACGGCGCAAGACGTCGAGCGAAGCGGAAGCGGGCGCCGTCATCAGTACCGCACTCGATTGCGCGGCTTCGTTTGCGCGGCGCACGAGGTCGGTGGTTTTCCCGCTTCCGGCCGCGCCGGTAACGAACAGACTCACCGGCCGAACCGCTGATCCGGCGGATAGGGCCGATCCGCGCAGGCGATCGAATACGCGCAGTACGTGCACGCCGACGGATCCGCGGTGACCGCAAACGCAGTCGGTTTGCCGGAGGTCAGCTCGGCGCATATTTCGATCATTCGCTCGCGCGCGCGTTCGAGTTCGCTCAGCGGAATCACGCCCGTCGCGCTTTGCGAGCGGCCGATTTCCGATGGCACCGGCACGACCTCGAGAACGACCGGCTGCACGTCGAGCAGCGCATCCTTCAGCGGAAGAAGTGCGAGCTTCCACACGCGGTCGCCCTCGGCGGTTCGCGCCCAGTAATAAAACGGCAGCTGGAAATCTTTGAAGCGGCGGATCTTTTCGCGGTATTCGGCCGCGTTGGTCGCAATCGTGCCCGTCTTGTAATCGATCACCGCAACGGCTCCGGTCTTGTCGTCGCGGTCGAGCCGGTCGATGTAACCGATGAACTCGTAGCCTTCCATTTCGAGCTCGGCCGGGAGTTCGCAGCCGACCACGGTGAACGAGGCGCGCTTGGCTTCGGCGAGCAGCCACTCGACGTATTTTTTGGCGGTGCGCTGCGCGCGGCGGCGCTGCAGTTCGTACTCGACCGGCGTCTCGAAATTGTTTCGGTGACGGTCGAACGCCGAGTTGACCAACCCCTCGAGTTTGAGTGAAAGCTCGGCCGGATCGGCGTCGCCCGGGCGCGGGAATTCTCCGTGCAAAGCTTCGAGCGCGGCGTGAAAGGCCGTACCGTAAAACGAAGCGGACGATCCTTTGTCCTCAACCGCGCCGCACATGTACCGGTAGAACCATTTTCTCGGACACTCGACGTAGGCGTTGAGTTGGGATGCGGAAAAGCGCGGGCGCGCCGCGCTCATGCCCAGGCGAGGTTCGGGTACGGCGGGCTCGCAAAGCGTCAGTGTGCCGGCGCGCTCCGTCGCAGCCGCCGGACCTCCATCGGTTTCGAGTTGAAAACGGCGCACGATCTCTTGCCGCGCAGTCTCGCCGTCTTGGAGTTTCTCCAGTTCGCGCAGCGCCGCGGCAAACGGCGCGAGCATGCGCTCTTGTGCGACGCGGTCGAGCAGCCCGCCCTCGTTCGCCGAGAGCGCGGCGTATGCTGCGCCGAGTTCTTGCGGGACGCCGGAGAACGGGGATTGCAGCATTCGCACCGCATGCTGCTCTTCCGGCCTGCGCGTCCAAGCTAAAGCCGCCGCTAGAAAAGCACGCTGCTCCGCAGACTGCACGCTCTCTCTTTGGAAAACGTACGAAGGCGACCCTGCTCGCAGCGTATAACCGCGAGGCATGCGGAGAATCATCGTCGGCGTCAGCGGAGCCAGCGGAAGTGCGTTTGCCTATCGCGCGCTTGAGGCTCTGCGCGATTCTCCGGGCATCGAAACGCATTTGGTCGTCAGCCGGCAAGCCGCGCGTACGATTGAGCTGGAGACCAAGAAGACCGTTAAAGATTTTGAAGCGCTGGCGGACGTTTCATACGGTCACGACGATTTGGCCGCGGCTATTTCCAGCGGATCGTTCATCACCGAAGGCATGCTCGTGATTCCCTGTTCGATCGGGAGCGCAGCCGCCATCGCGTACTCGCTCAACGCGAACCTGCTGGTGCGTGCCGCCGACGTATGCTTAAAGGAAAGGCGGAAGCTGGTGCTCGTGGTTCGCGAGACGCCGCTGCACGCCGGACATCTGCGCACTCTGACGCAGCTGGCCGAGACCGGCGCGGTCATCATGCCGCCGATGCCGGCGCTTTACGCCAAGCCCAAGACGGTCGATGACATCGTTGCGCACACCGTCGGCAAAGCGCTCGACCAATTCGGCATCGAGCACAAACTTTTCGAGCGCTGGTCTTAGCGGGCGAACTTTTCGGCGAGCGCGATGTCGCTCACCCGGTCAACGTTTATCCCGATCTCCGCGTATGGTGAGACGATCGCGCGTACCGGCGCTCCGATCACATGCGAAGCGCGCGCCTCGGCTTGCGCAATGGTCAAACACCGGAGCGCGTAACGCCACAGAATCCGCCAGCCGAAGAGCGAGGCGAGTTCGAGCGGATTCTTGCGCGCCTCTCCCAGCCGTTCGATCACGCGATCCAGCGCGGGCCAGACGCGCGGCTTCATCGTGATGAAGCCCGTGCCGCAATAATCTCCGTCGCGCAGGTGCGCCCAAGTGTGCGGCGCTTCGGGAAAAGCGGCCAGGTGTACCGCTTTTTCGAGGCAGCCGTATGTCAGATCCGCATTCGCCGCGCCGGCGCGCGCGATGTAGTCGTTGATCGCCTGCGGCGTCAGTACCGGCAAGTCCGAAGCGCTGACCAAGAGATCGGCATTGGGATCGCTTCCCGCAAGTCCGCTGCGCAAGCTGTCGCGAATGCGCACGCCGTCCGGGCGAACGTCGTCGGCTAACGAAAGCGCCGCCGAGCCGTGCGACTGCGGCGGAGCGACGACCACGATGCGTCCAACGCTCGCCGAGTTTCGTAACGCGCGAAGCGTGCGTTCCACCAGCGTCGTGCCGTTGATCTCGACGAAGGCTTTGTTTGGGGCGCCCGGCGTGCGTGCCGCGAGTTCGTCGTGCGGACCGCCCGCGAGGACTATCGCGTCCATGCCGCGCCGCTCCGGAAGGCGCACGGAAAGATTTCGAATTCCGGCACGGCGGCAATGCGGTTGGCGAGATCGTCGCGCGCCGCAGCGGTCGAAGTCAGCGCGTAGACGGCCGAGCCCGAACCGGTCAGCATCGGCTTGCGCGCACCCGCAGCACGCAGCATTTCGATTGCCTGCGCGATCTCGGCCGTCGAGGATACGACGTCGAGAAAATCGTTTTGCTGTAACTCGACGACGCGATCGAAATCGCCGCGCTGCAGCGCTTCGCCCATGCTCAGAGTCACCGATCCGCTGCGTGGCCGCGAACCGCGGTCGCGTTCGTCGAGCGCGGCGTACGCGTCGCGCGTCGAAACGGAAACGGGCGGCTTTACGATCACGGCATGCCAATCGGGCGCTTTTCCTAGTGCCGTTACGCGCTCGCCCGTGCCTTCCACCAACGCGGCAGTTTCCACCAAGAAGGACGGAACGTCGGAACCTAACTCCATCGCCGCTTGCAGATAATCGATCTGCGGGACGCTTCCAAAAACGCCGCGCTGCGCTGCGAGCAGGATGGCAGCAGCGTCGCTCGACCCGCCGCCTAGGCCCGCTTGCACCGGGATGTTCTTGCGCAGCTCGATTCTCGCACCGGATCGCAGATCGAGGGTGCGATAGGCGCGCTCGACCAGGTTGTCGTTTTGCAAGGCCCGATCGTCGCAGAGAAATTGCAGACCCTCGCCGCCCATCGAGATCTCGAGCTCGTCGCAGAGATCGACCGGCACCATCACGCTGCGGATGCCGTGGAGACCGCCCGCGACCCGGCCGAGCACTTCGAGCGAAAGATTTAATTTCGCCGGGGCTTGCAACGTAACGCCTGCCTTCATTGTTTGGCGCAGCTCTTGTTCTCGAATTGGCGCATCCCCTGGTCCCGGGTGCGGCGGGACATCGCCTAGCAAGGTCGTAGTCCAACGCCAATGCGGGCGAGCTACGACGCACAGCACAACGAATTTTGCGCCTACGTCTTGCCGGAAGCCCAGACGCCCTACGGTCTATTACTTGGGAATTTCAAGACCTACGCGCAGTCGACCGCGAAGGGCGGCGTCCGCGGACTGTGGGATGCCGACACCGATCAAATCATTTTCGGCACGCACCAAGTCGCCTACCGGCTGCGCGAGCTGAAGCAGACGATCTTTCCGCATCAGATCACGCGCGAGTTCACGTTTCTCCCCTACGCGCAAATCTCCGAATTCACGCTGGCCGATCGCCTGCACGTGACCGAAGCGTTTTACGTTCCGCACGGACCGCGGCACGAATCTGCCGTCAGCTTCGTCGTCGACATCACGCTCTACAATCCGGGCGGCACGCCGATTGAAGTCACCGCGTTTCCATGGGCGCTTTTGGTGGGACAGCGTTTTTACGGTGAGCCCGAGCACGAAGTGCACGCGTCCGTCGAGGGCGATTACATCTGTTCGAAAAACCAGCAGACCGGCGCCGAACGGTGGTGGGGCGCTTCGCTTTCGCCGCACGCATCGGTAGTCGGCGTGCGCGAACAAGTCATGCTGCATAGCATGCGCGTGGGTTCGCTCAAGCCGGACGAACATTTAGAGGAAGTGACGCCGCAACTGGCCGAGTGCGTCAGCCGCCGCATCTTCGGCGCCTTTGAGTACCGCATCACCGTGCCGCCCGGCTCGCGTGAAGCGCTGCGTCTGGCCGTTGTCTTTCATAAGGAAGGACGTGAGAAATCGCGCCCCGTGCTCGAGCAGCTGCTGCACGATCCCAAGGCGCTGCACGAAACGCAGCGCTATTTCGCCGTCAAACTCCGCGACGCGCGGTTCATTTGTCCGTCGCCGGCGATTAGCCGCGCGGTGGTTTGGGCTCGCGCGAACATGCTGCGCGTCATCAAGCACTACCCGAACGGTTGGGGTTCGACCAACTCGCCTCCGTCGGATATTCTCGTCTCGCGCGATACGTCGTGGTTCGTGCACGGCTTCGACTACTTCTTGCCGCAATTCAGCCGCGACGCGATCGAGGTCTTCAATAAGTTTGCCGACGACAGCGGCGAGATGATCGAGTATGTGCGCGGCGTGAGCGGCTTCAAGACGTCGTACGATCTCAATATCAACGACGATACGCCGCTGCACCTCATCGCGATGCTGCACCATTACAACGCCACGCTCGACGACCAGTGGGTCCGCCAATGGTTTCCGCTGATCTGTAAGATCGCCGACTACATGCTGACCCAGCGCGACAAGAACGGCCTGATTTTTTGCCGCGCCGGCGGCGTTGACATGTTCGGAATCAGTTCGTGGCGCAACATCATCCCGTACTATACGCTCGACGGAGCCGTCACCGAGATCAATGCCGAGGCGGTATTCGCGCTCGATGCAGCCGCGATGCTCGCGGCCGTCGTTGGCGACAACGACCGCTGGAGCCAATATTCGCGCGAGTCGCAAGCGCTGCGCGAAGCAGTGATGCAGTATCTCTACAATGACGACACCGCCGCGTTCGTGCTCAATTACGATCAGCAGCAGAACTATCAGGATAACTTTACCGCCGACGAAATCTTCCCGGTGCTCTTTAACGTCGCCGATGCGGGACAGCGGCGCAAGATCTTGGATCGTTTGTGCGAGGCGGACTTTGAAACGCCCGTCGGCATCCGCACGATCTCGACGGCGGACGCGTGGTATTTTCCGTCGCACGGCTTTGGACTACTGGGCGGCGTGTGGCCCGATCTCACGCTGTGGTTCGCCGTGTCGCTGGCGCACAACGGTTCGCCCGATGCCGCGGTCAAATGGCTGGAAGCGATCTACGACACAATGGAAGCGGGCGCCGTGCGCAACACGGTTCCCGGCGAGTTCTGCGAATGGTTCGACGGCGGTTCGCTCACCAATCGTGGGATGTACCTCTCGCCTTGGACGAGCGCAAAATATTTATGGGCGGTGGCCGAAACGATCGGCGGCCTCAACGGATACCGCACCAGCGGAAGACCGCACTTGGTGCCGCAGCGCGTCAAGAACTGGCAGTGGTCGGCGGCGGCGCGCGTGCAGTGGGGCGGAAAGAGCTGCACGTACGTGATCGATTTCAACCGCAATCATATCTATGCCGACATGCATGAACTTTCTGCCGAAGAGCCTTTCGTCTGCCTTTACGCCGGGCGCGACGTGAGCGATGAAGTGACGACCTCACCCGTTGAAGTGGCTGCGATCGCGTTTGAAGACGACGAAGGCGCGGTGCGCGTGTTCATCTGCAATCTGCAAGATCTGGCGCGTCACGTCACGGTCGAATTCCGCGGACTCACCGAACGCGTGTCGCTGGAAGCCGGCGAGCTGCACGAACTTCACCTACTCGGCAAGCCTGCCGACCGGAAAGCCCGCGCTGCGACGCGCGACGTCGCGCCGCAATCGCTGCAGCATGTATAATCGTCCGATGGATCCGTCCAAGCGGTTCGCTACGATCGTGATGGCGCTGGGCATCGTCGTGCTCGTTTGTGCGATCCTCATCGGCGAGCGCGCGGGCGATCGTGCCATCGGCCAGGTCACCGAAAAGCGCTTGGAGAGCGTCGCGCCGATTTCCGTTGCGCCGGCGGCGCCGGACGCCACCGTGGCGCCCTACGGGCCCGATTGGAAGCGCACCGACGTCATGGCTGCCGCGCCCGACCCTGGCTTCCCCGACCCGCGCGTGCCGCCCGCATTGCCGCCCCCGCCGACGCCCATTCCGCGCTTCACGCCGCCGCCGTTCGCGGCGCCTACCGGTGCGCCGGCTGCGAAGGCCACGCCGAACCTGAGCCTCCCGATTTGGCGGCGAAGCCAGCCGCTGCCGACGGGCGCGCCCGCGTCCGCCGCACCTGCGACGCCGGCCGGTTCTCCGCAACCGGAGCAAACGACTCAGCCTTAGAAGATATACCAGGGAGTTTTTTTATGGCCGAAACCGGCACCATCACCGTTAAACGCGGACTAGCCCAGATGCTCAAAGGCGGCGTCATCATGGACGTCGTCACGCCCGAACACGCCGTTATCGCGCAAGAAGCCGGCGCCGTCGCCGTGATGGCCCTCGAACGAATTCCGGCCGATATTCGCGCGGCCGGCGGCGTCGCGAGGATGAGCAATCTCGAACTCGTGCGTTCGATCATGGACGCCGTGACGATTCCGGTTATGGCCAAATGCCGCATCGGCCACTTCGCCGAAGCGCAGGCGCTGCAGCAAATCGGCATCGATTTCATCGACGAATCCGAAGTGCTTACGCCCGCCGACGAGCAGTACCACGTCGACAAGAATCCGTTCACGACGCCGTTCGTCTGCGGTGCGCGCAACTTGGGCGAAGCGCTGCGCCGGATCAACGAAGGCGCCGCCATGATTCGCAGCAAGGGCGAAGCCGGCAGCGGAAACATCGTCGAAGCCGTGCGTCACATGCGCGCGATTACCGGGTCGATTAAAGCGCTCGCGCGCACGAAAGATCTCAAAGCGCAAGCGCGCGAGATGCGCGTGCCGGTCAAACTCGTGAAAGAGGTTGCCGAGGCCGGAAAACTTCCGGTCGTGCTGTTCTGTGCGGGCGGCGTCTCGACGCCGGCCGATGCGTCTCTCATGATGCAGCTCGGCGCCGAAGGCATCTTCGTCGGGAGCGGCATCTTCAAGTCGAACAACCCGCGCTTGTTTGCCAAAGCCATCGTTGCCGCGACGACGCATTTCGACGATCCGAAAGTCATCGTCGAAGCCAGCCTCTCGCTGGGCAAAGACAGTCGCGCGATGGAAGGGCTGGATTTGCGCAAGATTCCCGAGTCGGAGCTGCTCGCGCCCCGCGGAAACTAAATGCGCATTGGCGTGCTCGCGCTTCAAGGCGACGTCGTCGAGCACCTGAGCGCGCTGGAAGAATCCGGCGTCGATGCAATCCCCGTCAAAACTCCGGAAGAGCTTGCGAGCGTAGACGGCCTGGTAATTCCGGGCGGCGAGTCAACCACGGTGATGAAGCTCCTCGATCGATTCGAATTGGCCGAACCGGTGATTGCAAGAACGCGCGAAGGCATGCCGCTGTGGGGCACGTGCATGGGCATGATCGTCGTGGCGCGCGACGTGACGGGCACGCAGCAGCCGACGCTTGGATTGATGGACATCTCTGTGCGGCGCAACGCCTTCGGGCGGCAAAACGAATCCGCCGAAGTATCCCTGCCGATTCCCGCGCTGGGCGGCAAAGATTTCCCGGCCGTTTTCATTCGTGCGCCGTGGGTCGAGCGCGCCGGGCAAGCCGTAGAAGTATTGGCCGAACGCGACGGCCGCGCGGTCATGGTCCGTCAAGGAAATATGCTGGCAACGTCGTTCCACCCCGAATTGAGCGGCGATCGGCGGGTGCACGAGTATTTCATGCGCATGGTGCGCGATGCGCCTGTAGGGAAGCGCCGCAAAATCGCTTAAGTCTCCCCTTGGGAGGATGTGGTGACCGACGTATTGGTGCTGAACTTCACCTACGAAGCGCTGAATATTACCAGCTTTCAGCGCGCGGTGAAGCTGTTGTTTGCGGGGAAGGCCGAGCTACTGCACGGCCGCGAGCGCATCATTGCATCGACGTCGTTCGAAATGCGGATGCCGTCGGTGATTCGCATGCTCTACTACATCCGCCGGCCGATGCAAAAAGTCGCGCTGACCAAGAAGAACATCCTCATTCGCGACGACCACTCGTGCCAGTATTGCGGATTGCGGGGGGACCGCCTAATGACGGTCGACCACGTGATCCCGCGAAGTAAGGGCGGCCCGTCAACGTGGGAAAACCTCGTCTGCGCCTGCATGCGCTGCAACAACCGCAAGAACAACCGCTCGCCGCACGACGCGAACATGTCGCTCAAACGCAAGCCGCGGCAGCCCAAGTACATTCCGTGGATCCAAATCAAACGGAACACACTGCCCGACGAGTGGGGCAAGTTTCTCTTCCTTTACAACGTTTCGATCGACGAGCGAATCGAAGCCTAGTCCGGTGCGCCCGTTGCTGCCCGCGGCGTTCTTCGCCGCGATTCTGCTATGTGCGTCCGGCTGCGCCCATTCACGTTGGTCTGCGAAAACGCTCGCAGACGGCGTTCCGATTGCGGCGTCTCCGGTCGTTGGGACTGTGGTGGAACTTCGAGCGCTGCCCCGGCCGCAGGGCGTCGATGCCTTCAACGCGACCCGCGTTTCGCAAGAGCGCGTAGTCTACCGGTTGCGCGCGGTGCTCTTACGTTTCACGCTGGCAAGCGATGGCGACATTCACCTCGCGATCGCCCAACCCGGCGAGCCGGCTGCCACCGTGATCGCCGAAATTCCGGATCCCGCTCGCATGACGGGCGCGCCGGATCGTTATCGCAATCAGGTAACGCAGGCGCGGCGCGGATTCATTCAGACGTTCGGGACGCCGACCAATGTCTGGAAAGAGGTCGATCGCGCAGTTGTGCTGACCGGGCCGATCTTTTATGACTACCGGCACGGGCAAGTCGGTGGCAAGTTCGCGGGAGCCGAGAGCGGAATCGAGATTCATCCGGTCCTGAGCATCGCTCCGGCAGGGAAAACGTAAGATTCTTTGCATCCTTAGTAGTGAAATGATGCTTTCAAGTGTTGCGCTACGCATGGCCGCCTGGCTCATTTCGCATCATAGCGCCACGGCAAAGGGACGTTCGCAGATCTAAATCTGGCGCGTCGTTACCTTTTCTCGCACTCTCCGATGAGGGAGGCCGTGGACCAATCTAAGACCCCGTACTTTCAGGCTCTGCTCGACTACGTCGACGCAGGTGTCATTCCGTTCCACACGCCCGGCCATAAACAGGGCATCGGCATGGATTTGGCGTTCCGCGAATTCGTTGGCGACAACCTGTTGGCGATCGATCTCACGCCGATGCCGGGCATCGACGACTTGCTGCAGCCCACGGAGTCGCTGCTCGAAGCGCAGCAGCTGGCGGCTGAAGCCTATGGCGCCGACCGCAGTTACTTTTTGATCAACGGGTCGACCAGCGGCAATCAGTGCATGATGATGGCAGCCGTCAATCCGGGCGACAAGATGGCGGTGCCGCGAAACGCGCACAAGTCGATGCTGGGCGGACTGGTGATGAGCGGCGCCGAGCCGATCTACATGCAGCCCGTCGTGGATGAGGCGCTGCACATGGACCATTGCGTGACGCCGGAAACCGTCGAACAAACCCTGCGCGAACATCCCGACGTCAAGGCCGTCTACGTCGTCACGCCGACCTACTACGGCGTCGCGGCCGATATCAAAGGCATCGTAAAGGTCGCGCGTGCCGCCGGCAAGTTGGTGCTGGTGGACGAGGCCTGGGGGCCGCACTTCCACTTTCATCCCGATCTGCCGCTCTCCGCAACGGCCGCTAAAGCCGATCTGGTGATCAACTCGACGCATAAGATGCTCTCGGCATTTTCGCAATGCGCGATGCTTCACCAGATAGGCCCGCGCGTGCGCGTGGATCGCCTGGAGGGCGTGCTCAAGATGTTTCTCTCGACCTCGCCCAATCTGCCGATGGTCGCCTCGCTCGACGTCGCCCGCAAGCAGATGGCGATGGACGGGCTCGAGCTGCTTTCGCGGACGATCGAACTGGCGCAGGAGACCCGCAAAAAACTCAACGCGATCGACGGCGTCTACTGTTTCGGCGACGAGCTCAAGGGGCGTCCCGGCATCTTCGATCTCGATCCGACGAAGGTGACGATCACGGTCAAAGACCTGGGCTATACCGGTTACGAAGCTTCGGCGATTCTGCGCCGCCGCTATAACGTGCAAGTCGAGCTTGCCGACCTTTTCAATGTTGTTGCGCTCTTTACAATCGGCACGTCGCAAGAAGCGGCGGACCGGCTCGTGCAAGGCGTAGCCGAGCTGGCCCGCGAGGATCGGCCGGTCGATATTTTTTCGCCTTCGGGCATTTTGGAGCGGCGGCTAAAAACCGGCAGCTACAAGTTGCCGAAGATTCCGCCGATGCGAATGCTGCCGCGCGAAGCTTTTCTGGCAGATACCGAAGCTGTGCGGTTCAAGCAAAGCAAAGGCCGCATCTGCGCCGAGACGATCTCGCCCTATCCGCCGGGCATTCCGGTTATTTCGCCGGGTGAGGAAGTCACCGACGAGATCATCGACTACTTGTCGCTGGAAATCAAAGCCGGAGTCCGGATGCAAGGTCCGTTCGATCGCGAGCTGAAGCGCATCCGAGTCGTCAAGGAATAGATTGGGCACCTGTAAAAAATACACCAAACGGAATTCTTTTAGTGAGGATTGGTGATTGGCCGTTAAAGCCGAATCCATGGCTCCTAACTGGGAGCTGACGCAACTCCTCGATATCTTCCCTCTCCCTATACGGCAATCGCTCGTACGCCTGCCCAACCTCGAGGATATGATCGAGGTTGTGCTCGACCTCGGGCGGCCGCCCGAAGCGCGCTTCGAAAACGACTTCGTCTATCTTTCGGAGACGCCGGTCTCGGCCGAAGACATCGCGCAAGTCTGCTCGCGCCTCTCGGCGTTCGGAGCCGATAACCGCGCGGGCATCGAGCAAACGCTGCACCGCATCAGCGCGATTCGCAACCGGACGGGAAAGATCGTCGGCCTTACGTGCCGCGTCGGACGCGCGGTCTACGGGACGATCGACATCATTCTGGATATCTTGCGGAGCGGCAAATCTATTTGCTTGCTGGGGCGCCCCGGCGTCGGCAAGACGACGATGCTGCGCGAGTGTGCGCGCATGCTCTCTGAAGATCGCAAGCGCGTCGTGATCGTGGATACGTCCAATGAAATCGCCGGCGACAGCGACATTCCGCATCCCGGCATCGGCACGGCGCGCCGCATGCAAGTGACCGATCCGGCGCTGCAGCACGCTGTCATGATCGAAGCGGTCGAAAACCACATGCCGCAGGTCATCGTCATCGATGAGATCGGGACTGCGGCCGAGGCGGAAGCCGCGCGAACGATCGCCGAGCGCGGCGTCGAGCTGATCGGAACGGCGCACGGCCAGACGCTGGAAAATCTGCTGATGAACCCGACGCTGACCGACCTGATGGGCGGCATCGGCGCGGTGACCCTCTCGGATGAGGAAGCGCGCCGCCGCGGGACCCGCAAGACCGTTCTGGAGCGCAAGGCGCCGCCGACCTTCGAGGTGGTCGTGGAGATCCACGACCGCGACCGGCTGGCGATTCACAAGAACGTCGGCGAAGTCGTCGATGCACTGCTGCGCGGCTACCAGCCGCAGCCGGAGATCCGCCAGCGCACCCCCGCGGGCGTTTCCATCGTGCAGGAAGCCGACACCGAGTCCATGCCGCACATCGCGATGGCGCCGAGCTACGACGTGCCTGAAGAAGACCGCGAGAAACCGCTGATGATCTTCCCGTATGGCGTTTCGCGCAACAAGATCGAGCGCGCGGTTCACAACCTGCGCGTTAACGCGTCCATTGCCCGCAAATGGGACGATGCCGACGTGGTTCTCACCTTGAAGGCCTTAGAGCGCAAAGAGCAGCCGCGGCTCAAGCAGATCGCGTCGGAAAACATTCCGATCTACGCGATCAAGACCAATACCACGACGCAGATTCAAAGCTGCCTCAAAGACGTCTTCAATCTGCCCTCGCTTGACAACGAAGAGATCGCTTTGCGGGAAGCCGAGGAGGCGGTCTATCAGGTGCTGCTCGACAGCCAGGCCATCGAACTTTCACCGCAGACCTCCTACCTGCGCCGGATGCAGCACCAAGTCGCCGAGAAGTACCGGCTGCAGTCGCGCAGCACGGGCCTAGAGCCCAATCGAAGGGTGCGGATATTTAAAGCCTAAAGTACCCCGCCATGCAAAAAATCGTTTGTCTCGCGAGTATTTTGGTGTTGCTCGGGGCTGCTCCGAAACCGGCGAAAACCTCGCTCGGAACCTTCGTCCGCTCCATCCTGCCGATGGCCGGCCAAAACTTCGCCCCCATCCGCGGCGCCAAGTATGACTCCGATACGTACTATGCCGAGTACAGGCCGCTGCCGAAAGCCCTCTGCACGGCGTGCAAGATTTACGATCAATACGCCCGTGGGAAATATCCCGAGAACTGGTACGTCAGCGACCGGTGGAACACGACGTGGACGATGCCGAAAACCGAAGCCTACATCAGGGCGCAGTTGGGTCCGGTGCTTTCACCGTTTTCGCTCCACCGCACGGTGAGCTATTCCTATCCGACGCTCACTTGGCGCAATCCGGCCAACGGCCAGTGGGTTGTGATAGACGTCTATAAGGATTCTTTCAACGTTCAAGTAGGGCGCGATCTTGCCAAGCCGGTCCACGTGCTGAATCCTCCGAGCAAGATCCAGTTGCAGCAGCTGGCCAGCGGTGTTTCGAATCTCATGCGCCTCGCGCTTCCCGACGCGGTGAACAATTTTGCTTCGTTGCGCGCGCCCGGGAAGAAGAAAGACATCCTGGGCGAGGATAGCTATCCGCTTAACGCGTCGTTTGGATCGATGTTCGGCAAATGCGACGTCTCCAATGTTACAAACGGTTACGGTTTTAAGGACTTCCAGCCGAAATGGGTGCTGAACTGTTACACTATTTCGATGGCCGGCACGAAGGCGGGGCTCGAAGAACCGCTGCGCGCGGCCATCTACGACGCGATTCCGAGCGGATATACGTCGGTGACGGACGCGGCGGCGCTCCTATTGGACGACTACCGTTGGGATAACAGCGACCTGGCGGTTTCGGTCAATCTCGGTTCGAGCGAGAATAAGGGCGTCGTCAGTTTCAACATCTCCATCTTTCACTTCTTGCCCAAGCCGACGTAGCCACTGTTTATTTCATTCGAAGGCATTGAAGGCAGCGGCAAGACGACGCTCCTTTCGGCCGTTGAGGCGGAGCTCCGCAACGAAGGGCGCGACCTTCTGGTGACGCGCGAGCCGGGGGGCACGCCGGCCGGCGACGCCATTCGGCGCGTTTTCATCGAACCGCATTTCGAGTTGAGCGCGATGGCCGAGACGTTACTCGTTAATGCATCCCGCGCGCAGCTCGTTACCGATGTTATCCGGCCGGCGCTCGAGGCAGGCACGCTCGTATTGTGCGACCGCTACGTCGATTCTTCGCTCGCGTATCAGGCCTACGGTCGCGAACAAAAGCTCGAAGCGGTGCGCGCGATTTGCAATGCTGCGACGGGCGGATTAATGCCCGGCTTGACGCTGCTTATCGACGTTTCGTATGAAACCTCGCGCGAGCGCCTGCACCGGCGCGGCAATGTCGACGACCGCCTGGAAAAAATGGAGGAAGCGTTTCACCGGCGCGCGCGCGCCGGGTTCTTGGAACTCGCGAAGAGCGATTCGCGCATCGTCGTGATCGACGGCGAGCAGGACGAAGCGCAGGTGTTTAAAGCGGCGATGGAAGCGATCCGGCGTGCTCTTTGAGGTTGTTGGGGCGGAAGGCCCCAAGCGTTTCTTCGGACGGCTCACCAAAGAGACGATCGCGCACGCCTACCTTTTTACCGGCCCGCCTGGAGTGGGAAAGAAAACGTTTGCGCGGCGGTTGGCGCAGTCGCTGCTCTGCGAAGCGCCCAAAGAACACGTGCTCGGCTACGACGGCACGTGCACTTCGTGCAAACTGATTGGCAAGGAAGAGACGCGTCACCCCGATCTCTTGGAGAGCGTCGGCGCGCTGAAGATCGGCGAAGCCGACGAGCCGATGGCTTTTCACGAAGCCGATGCGATCACGTCGCGCGATCTGGTCCGCCAACTCTCCCTGCAATCCTATTCCGGCGGCTTCCGCATCTTCGTGCTGGGCGATATCGACTTTGCCTCGCCGGCCGCGGCCAACGCGCTGCTAAAGTTCTTCGAAGAGCCGCCGCCGCGCGTCGTCCTGCTTCTGACAACGGCAACGCCGTCGCGATTGCTTTCGACCATTCGCTCGCGTCTGGTCGAGGTTCGCTTTCCGTCGCTGCGGCAATCCGAAGTCATCGAGATCTTGCGCGAGAAAGGCTACGATCAAAAAAAAGCGCAACTCGGCGCTGCGCTTTCGCAAGGTTCGGCGACGCGCGCTCTCGCGGCGCTCTCCGACGACGAGGAACAGCTGCGCGACCAAGTTGCGGACTGGTTTTTCGAGGTCGTAAAGGGCGCGACGCCGGAAGAAGGTTGGGCGTCGCGCGAAACCCTCGATGAAGGGTTGGAAATCGTCAAAACGTTGATGCGCGATTGGATTGTGTTACGTTCCGAAGGTGTTGCGGCAGGCTCCGCTCTTGCGGTTGACTATGAGCCGAAGCTTAAGAAACTCCCGAAGATCGATGCGGCGTCAGCCATCGGTGCGCTCACCAAGATCGGCGAAGCGCAAAGGCTGGCAGGCACAAACGTTTCACCGGCGCTTGTGAGCGAGTTTGTCCGGATGTCGTTACCGACCCCATAATGTCATGGTGAGCGAGCGCCATTAGGCGCTCCAGTCGAACCACGGCCGAGCGCAGCCGAGGCCCGCGTGAGTTACCAATAAGGGCGGAAAGCGACGTCGCTGTACTGCTTCGAGACGACCAGCGCGATGTAGCCGAGCGCGATTGCCGTAAGCAGAGCGACGGCAATCTGGTTGCCAATCTCGTTAAATGGCAGCCATTGAACGGCGTACTGCGTAAGCCCAACCCATACGATCAGTGAAATGATGACGAGAATTGCCGTCGCCAATGGCTGGCGTCGCGCGGATTGCAAGGATGCGGAAAGTGCCGCACCGCCAGGCGTACCACCGATCGCCGCAGCTGGAATTGAATAAATGAAAGCCCAAACGGCAAGCGCCCCGAGCGCCTGCGCCACGTAGCCGTTGCCGCTTATCGCGCCGATGTACGTCGCGATCCAGGTGAGGAAGAGAAAACCGATGACGGCGATCAGAATATTCCCGGCCTTGCGCCGGCCGTCGGCCCAGGCCGAAGGTAAACTTGCGCGTCCGTGCCGCCACGCGTCATCGGCGAAGATCACCGATATACCGAACGCGAAGCCGAGCATGACCTTTACGAGCAGATTTATGAGGCCACCGTCGTTCCCGTTTATCGCCGAAAACAACCATTGCCGGAAATCATCCAAGCCGATCGCGATCAACGCAACAATTAGCGGCGGAAAGAGTACGCCGAGATTGCGCGCATAAAGCGGCAACGCTTGTGCGTACATGGCGAGGTCGACCTTGCGCGTCACGCGCGCGAACCTTGCAGTGCCGACTGGCAGCCACAGGAGCCTTTGACGTCGATTTTCTCGATGATGCGCCCGATCGCGCCTTTCACCCGGGCGTTGTTGCGATTGAACACTTCGATGACCTCATGATGCGAGACCGGCGGCCCTTCCAAGCCTTCCAAGCCGACGTCGTAATCGGTGATCAGCGAGATGTTGACGTAGCACATCTCGAGTTCGCGCGCGAGATAGCACTCGGGATACTGCGTCATGTTGATGACTTCCCAGCCGGCCGACGCGAACCACTTGGATTCCGAACGAGTCGAAAAACGTGGTCCTTGCACGACGACGATCGTGCCGCGTTCATGGGTATCGATATCGAGCGACTTCAATGCCCCGATTGCGATCGGCCGCAGCTGCGGACAGTACGGGTCGGCGAAGCTCACGTGCGTGGTGATCGGTCCGTCGTAGAACGTGTCGATTCGGCCGGTGGTGCGGTCGACGACTTGATCGGCAACCACCATCGAGCCGGGCTTGACGGCTTTGGCTAATGAGCCGCACGCCGTCGGTCCGATAATCCGCTTCACGCCCAGCGCTTTCATCGCCCACATGTTGGCGCGATAATTGATCATGTGCGGCGGAATGCGGTGAGCTTTGCCATGGCGTGGCAGAAAGGCGACCTTCTTGCCGGCAATCTCGCCCAGCGCGAATGCATCGCTCGGCGAGCCGTATGGCGTCTCGACCTCGATTTCGCGTGCGTTTTCGATCAGCGAATAGAACCCGGAGCCCCCGAAGACGCCGATGTCGGCACATTCTTTTGTTTGCATGGCGGGCGCTTTTCTGGAAAAACGTTCGCATCCCTAGTGTCATGGTGAGCGGCGTTCGCTTCGCGAACGCCAGTCGAACCACGCTCGAGCGCAGCGCGCGATAGCGCGCTAAGACGAGAGCCGCATTAACGCGGGCCTCGACGTGCGCGCCTAAAGGGCGCGCTGCTCGGCCGTCCTTCGACGACGCGTTCATCCTTACCGGATGAACGGCTGCTCAGGATGACAATAAGTTTAGCGGTTAAAATCGCTCGGTTTCAGATCCTCGATAAACTTCTTGAACTTCTCGATGTCCGCTTCGCCGGTTTTTTCGTTCGAGATCGATTCTTCGAGCACGATTTTGTCGGAGACGTAGATCGGAGCGCTCATGCGCAAGGCCAGCGCGATGCCGTCGGAGGGTCGCGTGTCGACTTCTTGGAGCTCGCCATTCTTGCGCACGACGAGTTTGGCGAAGAACGTGGACTCGCGAATGTCGTGAATGACGACTTGTTCGAGGCGCGCCTCGAGCGTTTCGAAGATCGTGCGGATCAAATCGTGCGTCAGCGGACGCGGAACGGGTGCGCCTTCTAGCGCTAGCGCAATCGCGGTAGCTTCGAACGGACCGATGAGAATTGGAAGGAAACGTTGTCCGTCGACATCTTTGAGGATGACGACCGGATCGTGCGTGAGCAGATCGATCCCGAGCTTATCGACCTTCATCTGGCGCATGCTTATCCAAACGTACGCGTTCGGAAGCGCTCTGCCTGCCAGGTCGCGGCAGCAGCCCAGCCGAACGGAGCGCGGTTCCATGGCGCTATCGTGCGGTATCGTCGGCTTGCCCAACGTCGGCAAGTCCACAATCTTTAACGCGCTCACGCGGTCTGCGCAGGCGTTGGCTGCCAACTACCCGTTTGCGACGATCGAACCCAACGTCGGCGAGGTGCCGGTGCCCGACGAGCGGCTCGACGCGCTGGCGGAGCTGGAAAAATCCGAACGCATCGTTCCGGCGACCGTGCGCTTTGTGGACATCGCCGGCTTGGTGCGCGGCGCGAGCTCGGGCCAGGGGCTCGGCAACGCCTTTCTCAGCCACATCCGCGAGACCGACGCGATCGCGATGGTCGTTCGGTGCTTTCACGACGAGAACGTGGTGCACGTCGAGGGCGGGCCCGATCCGGCCCGCGACATCGAAATCGTCGGCCTGGAGCTGGCGCTGGCGGACCTAGCGACGCTGCAGAAGCGGGTCGACAAACTCGCGCGCGAGGCCCGCGCCAACCCCAAGATGCGCCACAAAGCCGCGGCCGCCGAAAATCTGGTCGCGGCTTTGGAACAGGGGCGCCCGGCGCGGTCGTTTCCGGCCGGCTCGGACGAAGCCGAAGTGGCCGCCGAATCGTTTCTGCTGACCGCTAAACCGCTGCTCTACGTCGCCAACGTCGACGAGGAGCAACTCGTGCAGCCTGGGCCGCTGGTGCAAGCCGTGGAGGCCATCGCGAAGGCCGACGGGAGCCGCGTCGTGGTCTTGAGCGGAAAGGTCGAGGCCGAACTGGCCGGACTGACCGCCGCCGAGGCCGTGGAGTTCCGGCACGAGCTCGGCATCGAGCGCAGCGGCCTGGACCGCCTGGCGGCCAGCGCCTACGACGCGCTCGGCCTGATGACGTTTCTGACCGCCGGACCCAAAGAGAGCCGCGCCTGGCCCATCGAGCGCGGGACCAAGGCGCCGCAAGCCGCCGGCACCATCCACACCGACATCGAGCGCGGCTTCATTCGTGCAGAAATCGTAGACTACGCCGACTACGTGCGATATAAAACGATGGACGCGCTGCGAGCCGCGGGTAAGGTGCGCAGCGAGGGTAAGGATTATGTAATGCGAGAAGGCGATGTCGTGAACTTTCGGTTTAACGTTTGAACCCCTCAACCACCGCGCGCGATGTCTCGGTATTCGGCGACGGCATCGCGTACTTCAACGAAGCGGCCGAGCTGCTCCAACTTGAGCGCCCGATGCGCGCGATTCTCACCCATCCCTCGCGCCAAATCATCTTTTCGATTCCGTTCCAGCGAGATTCGGGCGAGTTCGAAGTCTACACCGGCTACCGCGTGCAGTACAATTTCGCGCGCGGGCCCGTTAAAGGCGGCATTCGCTACCATCCTGGCGTGACGCTCGACGAAGTCACCGCGCTCGCGTTTTGGATGACCTGGAAATGCGCGGTCGTCGATCTTCCGTTCGGAGGCGCCAAGGGCGGCGTGACGTGCGATCCGTCAAAACTTTCGGATAACGAACTCGAGCGTATCACGCGCCGGTACGCCGCGGAGCTGGTGGAGGTCGTCGGACCCGACAAAGATGTGCCCGCGCCCGACGTCGGCACGAACTCGAAGACGATGGCGTGGTTCATGGACACCTACTCGATGCACATGCGCATGACGGTGCCGGGCGTCGTGACCGGCAAGCCGCTCGCGATCGGTGGCTCGAAGGGACGCGTGGAAGCGACGGGGCGCGGTGTCACGATCGTGGCGATGGACGAGATGGAGAATATGAAGCTCAAGCCGTCGCAAGCCGAAGTCATCATTCAAGGGTTTGGCAACGTCGGCATGTGGGCCGCGCGGTTGTTTGCGCAGCGTGGATGTAAGATCGTCGGCATTTCAGATGTCACTGGTGCGTACTATAATCCGAAGGGGATCGATCTCGACAAGGCGATCGAGCTAGCGGAGCAGGATCACAATTTGGCGGCATTCCGGGGCGGAGATAAGATCAGCAACGCGGAGTTGCTGGTGAGCGAGTGCGACGTGCTCGTGCCGGCTGCGCTTGAGCGCGTGCTGACGTCGGAGAATGCCCCGAATATCAAGGCGAAGCTCGTTGTTGAGGGCGCGAACGGTCCGACGACGCCGGACGCCGATCACATTTTGAACGAGCGCGGCATCACCGTCATTCCCGACATTATGGCCAACGCAGGCGGCGTTACCGTTTCGTATTTCGAGTGGGTTCAAGACAAGATGGGCTACTTCTGGAAGCTCAATGAAGTAAACGAACGCCTCGAAGATACGCTCATAACGAATTTCCACGAACTGCGGGGAATGAGCAAGCGCCACGGCATTCCATACCGTACCGCAGCGTACATGGTGGCGATAGATCGCGTTGTGCAGTCGCTAAAACTTCGTGGAGTGTACGCCTAGCCCGCTCACGCAGGGCCCCCGCGTCTTACTCAAACACCATCAGCGCTTTCAGCTTCGTAGCGATAGGTTGCGCTAACGCATGCCGATTCTGATACCGGTCACCCACCGACGTCGGGAGGGCGTTGTCGGCGGCTGAGGCCAAGTCGTAGCGCTTTTTCCATGCCGCGCCAGCGTGGCCGCTGTCACAGGTTGCCAGTACGAACGCCTCGAGGTAGGCCTGTAGCATCTGCGGATCCGTTGTTACCGAACGCCCGTGGGCCGCTACATAGTCCTTATTGATTGTGATATATCCCTGGTTTGGAAACTTCGGGTTTGCGTTCCATCCGACATAATGCGCTAGCGGATCGTACGGAGGAAGTGCTGAGGCTGGTTGAAGATCGGGAGTGACGCCTGCGACTCCTGGCGTCAGCTCGCGTGCCACCGCAGTCAGAAGTCCCTGAACTTCAGGGTCGTTGTCGGATAATAATGTACCCGGTTGGAATTTGAACCCATCTTGATCAAGCTGCGGCACGAGCTTACCAGCGATTGCAACGTCACCGACGCGCTGCAGATCGGTGTAAAGTGTATGCCATTTCGAGCCCGCCGGTGAAATGTTCATTCCCATAATGACTAGCGCCGTGAAGAGTGCTTGATGCTCTTCTGGCGTCGGCGTATACGATACGTCAAGCATCTTGGAATGCGAGTCGCCGATCCAGATAGTCGGTTTCTTAGCGTCGCTGTCTTTCGCCGGAACGTAGTATGCTATCGGTTCCTTTTTCGGCATATTTGCATCGCTTACGATTGCGAAAACGGCGTGCGATTGTGAAATGGTGTTTTCCAGGGCAGTCAAATCTGCACTCGAAATGTCAAAATGGGCGCTGTCTTGAGCGAGGCCGAGTGCAGAAGTTGCCGTCGTGCAGACGGCTAACGACAGCGCGATGAGGAGATGTTTCACTAAATGGCGAGGCTCCGGCGTGAGGTGCTTATCTGCACGATACCCTGAAACGTCCGCGCAAAACCGAGTACGGCTTGCCCTTTGGTTTCCTCTAGACGCCCTTCGATATGCGCTCCTACGGAGCGCTACTCAGGGTCCTTCGACAAGCTCAGGATGACACTTTAATCGCCGCGGCGTCTCTCCGTTGGGAGGCCGGCTGATTGCCAAGCGGCGTAGCCGCCCTCAAGCGCTTCTGTGTTGTAACCTTTTTCGCGCAGCGTTTGCGCGACGCGCGAACACGAGTTGCCGCTGCCGCAGTATAGAACGACGTGCTCTTCTTTCGAGAACGGTAACTCCACCATAGCCTCGAGTGCCTCGCCATCGGCGCGCATCGAGCCCGGAATTTGCTTCTCATCGGGCTTCTTGCGAATGTCGATGAGCTTCAGTGAACCGGGTTGCGCGTTCTTGACGTCCTCGACGCTAGCCATGGCTAGGGCAGCGGATACGGCCAAGCCGGGTTGATCGCCTTGATGACATACGGGTTGTACGTATCCGTCTGCGCGATCGCGCCGATTTGTGCGTTCGAAAGCGGCGCGATCCCGAGATTGTACTTCGTGTCGAGCGCACCGATAAAGACGTTCGCGATCACCGCATAACCGGTGTTCGAGGGATGTAAACCATCGTAACTCAGGATGCCGCCGCCGAATTGCATCGTCAGCGTTACGCCGGGGGCGAGCGTCAGTCCCGATGCAGCCAAGGCCCGGAAGTTGGTCGTGATCGGCGCGAGCGCTGCTCCGGTTGCGGTTGTCGTCGCATCGATCGCTTGATTGTAACCCGCATTGAGCGCGATGACCGTCGCGGAAAACGCCGTGTCAAGATAGTTCGGGCCGTCGCCGCTGCCCGCTCCATTCGGATCGAGGTTCGGGGTAACGGTCGGCGACGACGAGCCGAGTTCAGCGAGAATTCCGAAGAAGCCGGACTCCGTTAAGAAACCCGTCGCGCCGGTGTACTTGCTGATGACATAAGCCTGAACGGCGCCGGCGAATGCCGCCGGGACTCCCAGCGCTTGCAAATCGGCCGAGATCTTCGCGGCCGGGAAGAATTGGGGAACCGGCGGTTCACCGGTGCCCGGATTGCCGAGAATGTCGGGCAAATCGCCGACGACGACTTGCGAGCCGCTCGCCTGCAGGGTCGTGATGATTTGCTGCAAGTCCGTGGCGAGCTGCGTGGGCGAATCGCTCGCGGGCGAATTGCCATGTGAGAAAATGAACTTTAGCAAATCGTTCGCGCCGAGCCACACCGTCGTGACTTTCGGTTTGAGCGAAACGGCGGCGTTGAGCATCGTCGGGTTGGTTAACGTCGCACCGAACTGGCCGAGCACCGGATAGTACAGTTTGCTTTCGTCTTGGATGAGCGATTGCAAGCCACCCGAACTTGCGTCGCCCGGAAGCGTGACGTATGCAGGACAGCTTGTGCCGACCGGTCCCGGCGGCGCGCCTGTGATCGGCGCGTTCATCGCTACGGCTTCGTGCATCGTCGCGCCAGGAATGCCGAGATTGGCAATCGGCGATGTCGGGGCCATGCGCGTGAGCGGCCACGTTACCGGCGAGTACGCTTGTTGGTTGAAAGCGTCGCATCCCAGATGTGTCGCGGCGAAACCCGCGTTCAAGGTTGAAACCACGAGCTGCGCGCCCAAGCCCGGTTTGACGATCAGCGGCAACACGCCGGTGGTAGCCGGATTTTTCCCCGCGTATTGCTGATAGAGCAGCGACCAAAAGCCGTTCTCTTGTGTTGGCGGAACGGCCGCGCCCGGAAGCGCGGAGATTCCAGGCGCAGTCGCAGTCGGATCGCCGAGTTGTCCGCCGGATTGCTCGCCGAATGTCAGGCTGTCGCCGACGCCGACTAAGTTTTGTTGCGTCAAACCGCCGCCGGCCGGCACCACCGGCGGAGTCGGCGTGTTTGCATTGCTGCCCAGGCCTCCGCTGCATGCCGCCAGCGCGATGAGTGTGAGCGCAGCCGCAGCGCGTTTCATAGTCGTATGCATGTTACACATTCCCGTAGTTAAAACTGAATGACGCTGGGCGAACCAATACCGATTTGTATCTGCAGCTGTGTGGCCTTCAGGCCTCCGACCGTCGGAACCGTGTTCGCCGAACACGGCAGCTGCAGGCAGTTGAGTTGCTTGATACCGTACGGCGTGTAATTGGTCGGGCCGCCGCTATTGAGCACCAGCTGCACGAACGCCGTTGGCCCCAGGCGCTGAGCAATCCCGGCAAAGTAAGCGACCACATGCTGCGCGTACGGATCGGCGGGCAGATAGTCGCGCGAGCTTTGCGGTTCCAGGAAAATCTTGGTGCTCGGGGTCGGGTTGTACTCGAGATAAAGAATCTGATAGAGCTGCGGGTGGTTCTGCTGGTTGAGTCCGGCCGTGTGCACGAGCCATGACGGCGCTACCGTGAACGTACCGAACATTTTCGGCGTTTTCAAGAACGGGATCGTCACAGCCACCGAGTAGACTTGCGTGGTGCGCGTGCTGATGCCGAAGTGCGGCACGCCGTTGAAGTCTACGAACGGAACCACGTCGCCGTTGTTTCCGGACGCATTGACCTGCGACCAGCGCGAAACGTAGGTCGGTGTCACGACGATCGGAATCGACTGACCTCTGAATTTTCCGACGTTGATCAAGTTTTCCCAAAGGCCGAGGAAGAATTTATCTTTGGTGGTGACGTCGATGGGTGCGCTGATGCCGGTGCAGGTGCTCGATGTTGCGCCACTCAGGTCGACGCAGCTCGGATTGACGCCCGGAGTCGGCGGAAAACCGTTCGGCAGATAAAACGGAACCTGGCCGCTGTTGAAGCCAACCGGATAATGCTGCAGCTCATAATAGTTGGCGATGACGCTCATCTTCGGACTGAAGCCCCAGCCCGCGACGAGGTCGGTGCCGCCCTGCATCCATTTGTTTCCAAAGCTGCCGATGTTGCCGTAGGGATGCGCGAACGAGAAATCGACCGTGTAGGTGAAGCCGGTCGGGAGCCCAATCTGCGCTTTGCCTCCGACCGGAACCTGACCGACCGGCGGGACTTGCGCCACCGTGCCCGGCGGCAAAGGCTGCACGTTCTTTTTGGCGGCTTGTGCATTGAGCGCGTTCTTGATCGCCGTGTTCGCGCCGCGAACGACGGTTCCGTACGGTCCGGTTATGTCAGCCAGCGCCGGCGCGGCCGCGAGAATGCCCGAAATCACACAGAGTGCGCCTGCACGAAAAAAAGAACGAAACATTAAATCGATCTCCAGCTCCAGCGGTGAGGACTCGGTCTTAGGCGGGAACTGGGGGTTCGCCTTCAGGCGGGCCGAAGTCCGGCAAACCCGTTGGAAGAGTACTCGGCCGTTTGCGCCGCAGCACCCACGATTTCACGATGACGTACAGCACGGGCGTGATTGCTAAGTTTAGGATCGTGGAGACGACCATGCCGCCGAAGACCGCCGTACCGAGCGAGTGACGCGCCGAGCTGCCGGCTCCGCTTGCAAAAACGAGCGGTGTGACGGCGATAATGAACGCGAGCGACGTCATGAGAATCGGACGCAGCCGCGTTTGCGCCGCGCGCGAGGCCGCGGTTATGAGGTCCGCGCCTTGCGCCAACTGTTGATTGGCAAACTCGACGATAAGAATGGCGCTCTTACTCGCCAGTCCGATCAACATGACGAAACCGACTTGCGCGTAGGCGTCGCTGGCGATATGGCGGACGTCGAGGAAGACCAGCGCGCCGAGAATCGCGACCGGGACGGCCAGCAGCACGATGAGCGGATCGACGAAACTTTCGTATTGCGCCGCCAGCACCAGGAACACGAAAATGATGCCGACGCCGAAGATGAGCGTGGAAAGCACGCCGCCTTCAATCTCTTCGCGCGAAATGCCCGACCATTCGTAACTCACGCCCGGCGGATCGATCTGCGCCGCGAGTTTCTCCATCGCCGCGATCGCTTGTCCCGAACCTTTGCCCGCCGCCGCCGATCCGTTGATTTCAATTGCACGGTAGAGATTGTAGTGGTTGATGATCGGCGACGAGAGCCCGAGCTTCGTTGAAGCGATCCCGCCCAACGGAACCATGCCGCCGTCCTTGGAGCGCACATAGAGATACTGGAGCGACTGCATGGTGCTGCGGAACGGCTCCTGTGCCTGCACCATCACGCGATACGAACGGTTGAGATAATCGAAGTCGTTGACATAGAACGAACCGAGGTCGGTTTGCATCGTGTTGAAGACGTCGGTCAGCGAAACGCCGATCGATTTGGCTTTCTCGCGGTCGACGTGGATCTGCATCTGGGGCGAATTGATGCGGAAGGTCGTGAAGACGTTGAGTAGGTCGGGATTGCGGTTGCCCAGTCCCATGTAGCCGAACGCCGTTCCCATCAGTGCGGGGAGGCCGACGTTGCCGCGATCTTCCAGTTCGAATTCAAAGCCGCCGAAGTTGCCGACGCCTTGAATCGCTGGCAAGTTAAACGCGAATACTTGCGCGTCGGGAATGCCGAAGAATTGCATTTGAATGCGCTGCAGCAGCGCCGGCAGCGAGTGTTGCGCGCCGCGGCGCTGCGACCACGGCGCCAGACGCACGAAGAGAATGCCGCGGTTGGGGCCGCTTCCCGTGAAACTGAATCCGGAGACATCGAAGACGTGCACGATCTCGGGCTGTTTGCTGAGAATCGCTTCGACGCGCTTTGCGACGCTCAGTTCGTGGGAGAGCGAAGAGCCTTCCGGCGCTTGGATCGTCACGACGAAAAATCCCTGATCTTCGTCGGGAATGAACGCGGTCGGCGCGGTGCGGAAGAGGAAGAACGTCGCGAGGAGCGCGCCGACAAAGACCGCGGCAACCAAATAACGCGCGCGCATCATTTTCGGCAGCGTGTCGCGATACCAGCTGCGAAAGGCGGCCAAGCCGCGATTGAAGATCACAAAGAGCGGAAAGTGCGAGTGGAAGTCGCTGCGCAGCATGCGCGCCGACATGACGGGCGTCAGCGTGAGCGAGGCGAAGAGCGAGATCGTAATCGAGGCCGCGATCGTCATCGCGAATTGGCGATAGAGTTGGCCGGTCGTTCCCGGAAAGAAAGCGACCGGCACGAAAACCGCCAGCAGGACCAGCGATGACGCCACGACCGCGCCCTGCACCTCGCGCATGGCCGCGGCCGCTCCCTCGTTCCCTGTCATGCCTTTCTCTTGAATGAAGCGCGCGATGTTTTCGATGACGACGATCGCGTCGTCCACCACCAAACCGGTCGCAAGCGTCAGGCCGAAGAGCGTGATCGTGTTAATCGTGAAGCCGAAGAGCTTCATCACGAAGAACGTGCCGATGAGCGAGATCGGGAGCGTGACGGCCGGAATAACCGTCGATCGCGGATCCTGTAAAAAGAGATAGATCACCGCGATGACCAGCAAAATCGAAAGCAGCAGCGTCCAGATAACTTCGCGGATCGATTCGTTCACGAACTCCGAGCTATCGAAGGCCATCTCCCAAGTGACGCCGGGCGGGAACGTCTTTTGGAGCTGATCCATTTGCGCGCGCACGCCCTGAGAGACTTGCAGCGCGTTGGCGGTCGGCAATTGCAGCACGCCCATGCCGACGACGTCCTTGTTTCCGTCGAATGCGATGACGCTCGAGTAATCCTCGGCGCCGATCTCGATGCGCGCGACGTCGCCCAGCCGCGTAAAGCCGCCGTTTGGATCCGCGCGCAGGATGATGTTGCCGAATTGTGCGGGCGTACTCAGGCGTCCCTCGGCGTGGACGCTGATGGTAAACGGCTGGTTGGGAGCTTCGGGGGCGCTGCCGATGCTGCCAGCGGCGACTTCGACGTTCTGCTCTTGCAACGCGCCGATCACGTCAGAAATTGCCAGGCCGCGCGCCTGCAGTTGCTGCGGATTGACCCACACGCGCATCGCGTAGCGCCGCTGCCCGAAGATGATGACGTTGCTGACGCCGGCGACGCGTTTGAGCGAGTTGACGACGTTGAGTTCCGCGTAGTTGCTCAAGAAGAGTTGGTTGTATTGCGGATTGCTCGAGCGGATGGCGATCGCCATTGCGAATGTGCCGGAGTTTTTCGAGACGGTGACGCCGGTTTGTTTGACTTCGTTCGGCAAGCGCCCTAAAGCCGATTGCACCGCGTTCTGCACATCGCTGGCCGCGGTGTCGAGATTCGTGCCGAGATTAAAGGTGGCAGTGATCGAGCTGGTGCCGTTGTCGGAGCTCGTGGAAGTGATATAACGCAGCCCCTCGACCCCGTTGACGGCTTGTTCCAGGGGCGTGGTGACGGCCGATTCTACCGCCTGGGCGTTCGCGCCGGTGTAATTGGCGTTGATCGTAACGACCGGTGGCGCGATCTGCGGATATTGCGCGATCGGCAAGGTCGGTATGACGATAAGCCCCGCGATGACGATGACCAGGGAACAGACGGCCGCGAGTATCGGCCGGCGCAAAAAGAACGGAGTCACTGTTATGCGCTAAGTAAAGGCCTGTTCGGCGTGATACGAACTGCGCGAGAGCGGGCTCGAAACGACTTGGTGGAAGCCCTTGGTCCGCGCGAGCTCACCGAGCTGCGCGAATTTCTGCGGATGGACGAACGTTTCGACCGGCAGATGTTTCTTCGTGGGCTGCAGGTACTGGCCGATCGTAAAAATGTCGACACCGACCGAGCGCGCGTCGTTCATCGTCTGCTCGATCTCTTCGTCGGTCTCGCCAAGTCCGATCATGATCGAGGTCTTCGTATACCGTTCCGGCGCGCGCGACTTCGCGTGTTCGAGAATGCGTAACGATTGATCGTACTTCGCGCGTTTGTCACGTACACGCGGTGTGAGACGGCGCACCGTTTCGACGTTATGCGCGAAGACGTCGGGCTTCGCATCGAGGACGATATCGAGCGCGTTCAGATCGCCGCGATAGTCGCCGCTCAAGATTTCCACGCGCGATCCCGGGACGCGTTCATGGATTTCGCGCACGGTGTTTGCGAAGATGAGCGCGCCGCCGTCGGCCAGGTCGTCACGATCGACCGCGGTTAAGACCAAATACTTCCATCCAAGGTCGCGGACGGCTTCGGCTACGCGCACCGGCTCTCTCCAGTCGAGGGCGCCCTTCGGGTTCCCGGTTTTTACGTTGCAGAAGCGGCAGCCGCGCGTACACGTGTCGCCGAGAATCATAATCGTTGCCGTTCCCGCGCCCCAACACTCGGCGAGATTCGGACACATCGCTTCTTGGCAGACCGTATTCAAGCGCAAGCCCGTCACTTCGCGCTTCACGCGCTCGTAATCGTCGCCGTGCGGCAGTTTCACTTTCAGCCACTCGGGCTTGGGCACGCGCGGCTCTCGAGTTAAGTCGACGTGTATCATGCAACGACTCGTGCAGCGTCGTTGGAAAGGGCGATGGTTTCAGTTGTCATCGTGAGTTCATCGAACGACCCGCCGCAGTCCTGAGCGAGCGGAGCGAGTCGAAGGGAATGCGCCGTAGGTGCATCAGTCGAGGGGACCCACTCCAACGAAAATTCACGAGCGAAAGCTTCGAGCAGCGCGTCGCGAGCTTCCGCGATCGAAATCGCGCGGCCCGTTTCGCGTGAAAGGCTCGTTAGGCCGCGATCACTGAAGCCACACGGATTGATGAGCGAGTCGTAGCTCAAGTCGTTTGAAACGTTAAGCGCGATGCCGTGCATCGACGTCATCTTTCTTACGGCCAACCCGATCGCGCAAAGCTGATCGTTGCCGACCCAAACCCCGGCGTGTTCCGCGCAGCGCTCGCCCGTGACGCCGAACCGCGTGCATGCCTCGATGACCGCGCTCTCAAGCGCGCGCACGAGCGGTACGACTTCGCGAAAGCGTGCAAGCCTCCGAATCGGATACACAACGAGCTGCCCCGGCCCGTGATAGGTGACGTCGCCGCCGCGTTCGATCTCGACGAGATCCACGCCCCGCTTCGCCAGCGCTTCCTTTGAAAGCAGAACATTGGCGTTCTTAGCATTCCGGCCGAGCGTAATGACTGGCGGATGCTGTACGAAAATCCACGTCTCCGGCTCTTGGCCGCTGCCGACCAGTTCGTGCAGCTCATGCTGTAGCTGCCAAACCTCACGGTAAGGCCGCAACCCGAGATCGAGCACCCTGGCGAACATTTCAGCCACTAGAATCTTATTTTGCAGCGGCTGGTTGCGGGGCTTTGGGTTTGGGGTTCACGATGTGGATCGCTTTGCCGTGGGCGGCCTCGGCGGCTTCCATGATGCCTTCGGTTAGCGTCGGATGCGGATGGATGGAGAGGCTGATGTCCTCGAGTGTGGCGCCCATTTCGAGGGCAATCACGCCTTCGCCAATGAGCGATTCCGCTTGCGGCGCGACGATGTGCATGCCGAGAAGCATGTCGGTTTTCGCGTCGCCGACGAGTTTGATCAGCCCGTCGGTATCATTCATCGTGCGTGCGCGGCCGCTGGCCTTCTGCGGGAACTTACCGATGCGCAGCTCGTGACCGGCAGCTTTTGCCTCTTCCTCGGAAAGGCCGACGGTCGCGACTTCGGGATCGGTGTACACGCAATTCGGTATCGCTACGGGGTCGAAGGCGGCAGAACGATCGCCGGCGATCACTTCGGCCGCGATGACGCCTTCTTTCATCGCTTTGTGCGCGAGCAGCGGCATTCCGGCGATGTCGCCGATGGCGAAGATGTTTTTCACCTTCGTGCGGCGTTGCGGATCGACGTCGATAAAACCGCGATCGTTCACTTGCAAGCCGGCGGCTTGCAGGTTCAAGTTGTCGCTTACCGGACGCCGGCCGACGGCAACGAGCACACACTCGAAGTCGCGCGTTTCATCTTTACCGTTTGTGCCTTCGCCGTTGAACGTCGCTTTGACGGTCTTGCCGTCTTTTTTGACGGCGCCGACTTTTGTGTTCAGCATGATTTCGACGCCCTGCTTTTTGAGGATGCGGCCGAGCTCTTTGCCGATCTCCAGATCCGTGCCGGTTAATATCTGCGGCATCATCTCGACGACGAGTACTTTCGTGCCGAGGCGCGTGTAGACGGTCGCGAATTCTAACCCGATGACGCCGCCGCCGATGATTAAAATGGTTTTCGGAACGGACTTCAGTTGTACGGCGTCGTCGGAGTTGATGATGGTCTCGCCGTCGCGTGGCCACGCTTTCACGTCGATGGGCGCCGAGCCAGTCGCGATGACGGCGTACTCCGCCTTAATCGTGTCGGTGCCGCCCTCTTTCGTCTTGACCGTTATTTCGGTTGCGCTTTTAAAGGAAGCTTCGCCGTAAATGAATTGCACGTTGTTGAATTTGAAGAGCTGCTTCACGCCGCCGACGTTGGCGTTGACGACCTCGGTCTTGAACTTGGCGACGCCTTCGCGATCGACTTGTGCTTTGGGTACTTTCAGCCCGAGCGCGTCCGCATGATCGATCTGCCGCACGATTTCACCCACATGCAGCAGCGCCTTGGTCGGAATGCAGCCCCAATTCAAGCAAACGCCGCCCGCCTCGTCGCGGTCCACGCAAATGACTTTCTTCCCGAGTTGCCCTAACCGGATCGCGGCATGGTAGCCGCCCGGACCTGCGCCGATCACGACGGCGTCGACTTGATGCTCTGCCATGAAATCGGCTTCGACGGGCTCGCGCTCGCTTCCGCCGAAGCTGAATAATAACTCTTGCGGTTATAACTGGTGCGTTAGCCGTTGAGTAAGGAGCGAAGGCATGACCGTTATTTCCGTAATCATCGGAAGCACTCGAGAGGGCCGATTTTCCGAAAAGCCGGCCGCATGGATTCTCCAACACCTTAAGAAGCGCGCCGACATCGACGCGCGGCCGCTCGACCTTCGCGACTTTCCGATGCCGTTCTTTGACCAGCAGGCGACGCCGGCCACGCCGGGTCGAGCTCCCTATGAAAATGACGTCGTGAAGAAATGGACCGCCGCGATCGCGCAGTCCGACGGCTTCGTCGTCGTCACCCCTGAATACAACTACGGACCCGCGGCGGTGCTCAAGAACGCGCTGGACTGGGTGTATCCGGAGTGGAATCGCAAAGCGATCGGCTTCGTGAGTTATGGCTCCGCGCTCGGCGCGCGCAGCGTCCAGCAGATCCGCTTAACGGCGATCGAGCTTCAGCTGGCTCCGATTCGTACAACCGTTCACATCCCTGTCGGCGCCCTATGGGCGCACTACAAAGGCGGCGATGTCGACGCTGAGCTGGCCGAGCTGGAGGATCGTGCCGGCGCGATGATCGACGATCTGCTGTGGTGGACCGAAGCTTTAAAGGCGGCTCGCGCGGCGTGAGCCCAATCCAAAAGCGGCTGCTTGCGTGGTATGCGCGAAACGGCCGGACGCACTTGCCATGGCGCAAAACGCGGGATGCGTATCGCATCGTCGTCAGCGAGTTCATGCTGCAGCAGACGCAAGTTGAGCGGGTGCTGCCGAAGTATCGCGCTTTTCTGAAACGTTTTCCCAATATTCGAACGCTTGCCGCCGCTTCGGTGGCTGAGGCGATCCGCGAATGGCAAGGCCTAGGGTACAACTCGCGCGCGTTGCGCTTGAAACGCATCGCCGAAGCGGCCGTCACGAAGTTCGGCGGCAAGATTCCGCGCGATCTGGAGTCGCTGCGTTCGTTAAAAGGCATTGGGCCCTATACGGCTGCCGCTCTGCGCGCCTTTGCCTTCGATGAAGACGACGCGGCTGTCGATACGAACGTGCGTCGTGTAGTAGAGCGATTAACGCTCGGGACAGAAGAGCCGCAAGCGCTCGTTCCGCGCGGCCGGGGACACGATTGGAATTCCGCGCTCATGGATTTCGGCGCGACGATCTGCACCGCGCGCGCGCCGAAGTGCGCGGTCTGTCCGCTGAAAACCGTTTGCGCGGCTTTTCCGATCGATCCGCCGGCGATCAAAAGCCCGCGCTCGAAAGCGAAGAGCGTGCCGTTCGAACGGACGACCCGGTTCGCGCGCGGCCGGATTATCGACCGCTTACGGAGGCTTCCCCCAGGCAGGCGCGTGTCGTTGCTCGCCTTGCACCGCGATCTCGCATTGCCGGGCCGCACGGCGCAGGACGTGACAACACTGGTCGAAGCGCTCGCGCGGGACGGTCTGGTAACGCTCTGCAACCGGAAGGTCGCGCTGACGGACTAGCCGTAGATTCATTCGCATGCAGGTTGTCTTACGGACGATTCTCGCTTTTATAATTTTCTTGAATGCCGCGCCGGCCGCGGCCGCGAGCAATGATCCGGCGGCAGCGCTGCGGGCCTTCCTTACGTCCGTGGATCAGAAAGACTACGCCGCGGCGTGGTCGGATTTTACTCGTAGCACCCAGGACGCGATCGTAAAGTCCGTCGCTAATAACGAGCATATGGACGCGGCGCAAGTTCATTCGCTCTTCGATGCTAACGACAGCCGTATTGACGCCGGCTTTTGGGATTCTTTTCGCAAATCTTCAACGGCAGGCGCTCTCGCGCAATATGGCATGACCTCGGACGTTTTCGGAAACGGCGCGAACGCGGAGGTGCGGATACTGACGGGCGGGAGGACCGTCACGATAAAAATGTTTCTTGAAGTCGGCGCGTGGAAAGTCGGCTGGATGGAGACCTTTTTCCCAAACAGCAAGTAACGCCGCGGCACGGCAGGTTGCCCTTACCGACTAGCGTACATTCGCTTCGATGCGCTTAGCAATAATCGCCGCGATTTCTATCGCGGTTTTGTTCCCGGCGGCGGCCTCCGCTCGTACCATCGACTTCAGCGATCTCCGCAATGTCGTATCGCTGAGCAGTCCGCAAATTTCCCCCGACGGGAAACGGATCGTGTTCTTGCGTTCGCGTCCGGATTTTACAAAGGATCGCTCGCCGAGCGATTTGATGCTCATTGACGTGAAGACCAAAAGGGTACGCCAGCTCACGTTCAACCGCCGCGGCTTGAGTTCACCGCGCTGGTCGCCGGACGGATCGAGCATCGCGTTCCTGATGTCGACGACCGTTGAGGGCGTGACCGATCCGCAGGAAGAGATCTTCGTTCTGCCGTTGGACGGCGGCGATCCGCGGCCGATAACCAAAGCCGGGCAAGGCGTGGACGGATACGCGTGGAGCCCGAACGGGTCTCAATTTGCGTTCATCACGCAAGATCCGAATCCGTACAAGAAACAGGTCGATGCGCATCTCGACGCCTTCGAAATAGGTTCGAACGATTATCTGCACACCGAGGCGGCGATTCCGTCGCATCTTTGGGTTATCGGATCGAACGGCGGCACGGCAAAACGCTTGACGAGCGGGTCGTGGAGTTTAGGGATCGTGGATCCCGGTGTGACTTCCGCGTTGTCATGGTCGCCCGACGGAACGAAGATCGCGTTCGACCATTTCCCGACCGCACTCAATGGCGATACTCTTGCCACGCACATCGACGTGATCGACGTACGCACCGGAAAGCGCGTGCCGCTGACCGGAAACTCGGGACTGGAAGGCGGCGGAACATTCGCGCCCGCCGGCTCTGCGATCTCATATTCGCGCAACGTCGCCGGCGATCCGACCAACGGAAACGCCATTTACGTCACACATCTTGGTGGTGGTCCGGGAAAAGATATTCGCACGGCGATCGATCGCACGATAAACGGCACAGATTGGGCTCCGAGCGGGAAAGCGATCTGGCTCTTTGGACCGGATGGATCGAGTGTGGCCGCGTGGTACCTCACGCTCGGCGGTTCGACGAAGCGGATCAATTTTGGTAGCGTCGCGATCTCACAAACCGGGCCGATCGCGCGCAAGACGGGTGCATTCGCATTTACCGGAACGACGACGAACCATCCCGCGGAGCTGTACTACTTAGCCTCGCCGTCGGCGACACCGATCCGGCTCACGAATTACAACGGTTTCATTTCAAAATTGCAACTTGGAAAAGTCACGGAAGTCAATTGGAAGAACGATGGCTTTGCCGAAGACGGCGTGCTCACGCTGCCGCCGTCCTTCGACAAACTCAGGATGACAGGGCATAGGTTTCCTTTAGTTCTGGTGATCCATGGTGGGCCTCAATCGGCATCGACGCTGGCCTGGAATAGTCAGAATCAACTTTTTGCCGCGCACGGCTATCTAGTCTTCAATCCCAATTACCGCGGCAGCACGAATTTGGGCGATCGCTACGAACACGCGATCTGGCACGACGCCGGCGCGGGGCCGGGGCGCGATGTGATGGCCGGAATCGCAACCGTCGAGAAAGCTTATAAGGTAGACAAGAGCCGCGTCGCGGTTTCGGGCTGGTCCTACGGCGGCTACATGACGTCGTGGATGACGGGCCACTACAACATTTGGAAGGCGGCCGTCGCGGGCGCGGCGCTCAACGACTGGTTCGACGACTACAACGTCGCGTTTTATGTCTACACGGACGTGCCGTGGTTCGGCGGATCGCCGTGGAACCCGAAATATTCGGCGATGTGGCGCGACCAGTCTCCGATAACGTATGCGCAATCAATTAAGGCGCCGACGCTCATCATGGGCGACATCGGCGACAATAACGTGACGATCACCAATTCGTTTAAGATGTATCACGCGCTCAAAGACAACGGCGTGCCGGTACAGTTCGTGGCCTATCCTGTGCACGGACATTTTCCGAGCGATCCCGTTCGCTCCGAAGACGTTACGAGGCGCTGGCTGGCTTGGATCGACCGGTACTTGAGGTAATGATGAAGCTCTTTGCTTTTGTTTCCGCGCTCGTTTTCGCCGCTGCAGCTTCGGCGTCCGCGCGTACGATGGTTTTGGACGATATGAAGTCGCTCTCGGGGCTTTCCGAACCGACGATCTCGCCCGACGGCAATACGATTGCATTCATTCTCTCCGTGCCCGACTATAAAGCGGACCGCAGCACGCGTACGCTGATGCTCTACACTCTGAGCGACTCGAGCACGCGCGCGTTGACGTCGGCGCGGCGTGGCTTCGCCGGCATGGTCGCCCGATGGGCGGCGCCTGGCGTTTCTCTCGATAACGGGCGAAGGCGACAAAGCGGCCGAGCAAGTCTTCGTGTTGGATATGCACGGCGGCGATGCCGCGCAGCTAACACATGCGGCAAATGGGGTCGAGCAATTCACGTGGCGCCCCGACGGCGGAGCGATTGCCTACGTCACGCCCGACAATCCGCCGAATAAAAAAGATATCGAGCACCACCTCGACGCCTTCGTCGTCGGCGATCAAGCCTATCAAGAAAAAGCGGCGCCTACGCCAAACCACATTTGGCTGATCAATGCCGACGGCTCGGGCAACAAACGCTTGACGCAAGGCCTGTGGAGCTTGCCCACCGCCACGCCGCCGGGTCCGCCTGCATCTCCGCTGTCGTGGTCGCCCGATGGGAAGTCGATCATCTTCACTCGTATGCCGAATGCTTATGACACCGACGGGTATTTGGCCACGGTTGATGTGCTCGACGTGCAAACCGGTGCAATTCGCACGCTAACGTCGCACGGCAAGTACGAAGGGTACGGCAGTTACTCGCCCGACGGAACCAAGATCGCTTACTGGTATCCGCTTCAAGGCGATCCTTCGGCGCAAAACGATGTCCTTGTAACCTCGGCAAACGGCGGTAACGGCACGGACGTCACGGCCGACGACATCGATACGAACGTGGCGCGCGCGATCTGGATGCCCGATTCGAAGGCACTATTGATTGCCGGGCACAAGGGCACCGACGCGGCGCTTTGGCTGAAGCCGCTCGACGGCGCGGCCCAGCGCTTGCAACTCGGACCGGTGCAGCCGGTTCAGCCGTACTGGCTCGACGCCAGCGTTAGCAACACGGGCGCGATCGCTTTTACGGGTAGCGAAGCGAACCACCCAACTGAGCTGTATTACATGAGCTCGCCGAGCGCGGCGCCGAAGCAGCTGACCTCGTACAACGATGCAGTTGCGAAACTCGATCTCGGCAAAGTGCAACCCGTTAGTTGGAACTTCGAAGGCTTCTCCGAGAACGGTACGCTGACGTATCCGCCGGGATACGACGCGAGCAAGGCGTATCCGCTGGTGCTAGTCGTTCACGGCGGCCCAAACTCCGCTTCGATTCTGTCGTTCAGCACGCTGAACCAACTGTTGGCGGCGCGCGGCTTCCTGGTCTTCAATCCGAATTACCGCGGCAGCGACAATCAAGGCGAGAAATACTGGCATGCGATCTTCAACGATGCCGGCGCGGGGCCGGGGCGCGACGTGATGGCGGGAATTGCAGCGGTCGAACAGGCTGCGCATGTCGATACTTCGCGCATCGGCGTTTCGGGCTGGTCATACGGCGGCTACATGACGTCGTGGCTTGAAAGCCATTACAATATATGGAAGGCGGCCGTCGCGGGTGCCGCCGTCAATAATTGGGTCGATGAATATGCGCTTTCGGACAACGGCGTAACCGTCGGCATTTCGGAGATTCCGGGGTCTCCCTACGTCGGAAACAACATGGAAGCGTACCGTGCGCAGTCGCCGATCACATACGCGTGGAACATTACGGCGCCGACGCTTATCTTAAGCGATACCGGCGACGTGCGGGTTCCGATCACGCAGTCGTACGAAATGTTCCGCGCGCTCACCGATCACCACGTTCCCGTGCGCTTCTTCGCCTATCCGATTTCGGGGCATTCGCCGGGCGATCCGGTGCGCTCGATGGACGTAAACCGCCGCTGGATTGCCTGGCTAGTTCAGTATTTAAAGCCGTAACGCCATCGTCATCCTGAGCCTGTCGAAGGACCTCGAGCAGGGCCCTTAGGGCCCGAGTCGAGAGGGATGCCCTCGTCCTTCGACACGCGCATCAAAGATGCGCTACTCAGGATGACATGCTCGGGGTGGTTCGACTGGGGGCGCCTAATGGCGCCCGCTCACCATGACACTCAGACCAGTAGCGTGTTCGCCATCATCCCTTGGTCCTCGTGGACCAATTTGTGGCAATGGAAGACATCTTTGCCGCGCCATTGTTTGTAACGAATGCGCATGATGACTTTGCCGTTGGGTGGAACCCAAACGCTGTCGCAGATAATGGGCGGACTGTAGTTGATCGTGCCGCTCGGGCCGGTCACCGAGTGCACTTCGAAAGAATTGGTATGTATATGGAACGGATGGCCTTCGGGCATGAGGTTAGTGATCGTCCACTGTTCGGCGCTGCCGACCGGTAGTACGAATTCCGGCGGAACGGTGGTCTCGCTGTAGACGTTGCTATTGACGGTTAGGGCCGTTCCAAAGAGAATCGACGTCGATGGTACGCCGTTGAATACTACCGAGCGCTGCCCGGAGATGTCGCCGTCGGCGATCAACGGATACTCGCGCGTGGGCGTGGGGAGCGACGTCGGTATTGCCATCGAGACCGGCGTTCCCGATACGACGAATTGCGTGAGTCCGAATGCGGGCCACGGGTGAGGGTCGGTTGTATCCGCGACGCCGGAAAGCATGTAGTTTCCGGTGGTCGATGGCGCGCGCAACAATAGTTCGATGCGGCCGCCCATCGTCAAGAGAATTGGTGCGGTCGCGGTATTGACCAACTGCGGAGCGAGCAAGTTCACGCCGTCGTAGCCGATTACATAAACTTCGAACCCTGGAAGCGATAGCGGCAGGTTCAGTGTGTCCGAGCCGTTGAGAATGCGCAGGCGAACGACCTCGCCGGGCTGCATTTGCACCTGCGGAGGCGCCGAAGGCGTCGGAACGCCGCAGTTCGACGCTCCGCACACCGGCGGGACAGTGAAGTCGACTAAGTTGACGAGCTGACCGTTGACCAGCGCGAAGAGATAATCTGCGCGCGGTTTGAAACCGCCGCTGGTGGGCGGCTTGTAAGCCGCGTACTCGAGATCGTAGATGCCGGGCGTCGTGGTGCTCGCGTTGACGTTGATCGTTTGAAACGCCAGTCGCAAGTCGCGCGCGGCAGCAATCTCCGGAACGTTGTCGATCGCGCCCTTAACGATGATCAAACCCGCCATTCCGCCAGAAACCTCGACGTCGGTCGATCCGTGGTGATGCGGATGGTACCAATAGAGTCCGGGCGGCTGATCCACCGGGACCGAAAAATTATAGGTGTAGGTGCTGCCGGGCTGAATCGCAATCATCATCGCCGCTCGATCGCTCGTGCCGACAGGGTCGAAAATATGCGGCACGACTTGAACGCCGTGCACGTGCAGGTTCGCCGTGTTGAAGAGATGCGGGTTGTTCATCGGGTCGACACTAGGCCCGGGCGTGGCCGCCGCATTTGCCGGAAATCCGTTCACAACATTGATCGTGAGCTGCTGCCCCGGCACGATAGTCATCGTCGGTCCCGGAATGATGCCGTCAAACGTGCGCGTCCGCAGTGTCTTTCCGCCAAAAATATGGTCGGCGTATTGCGTAGTCAGCGTAAAGGCCGACGAAATGTTCGGAGAGAGCGAGCCGCCTCCGGTAATGGCGTTGCATCCTTCAATGGCGAGGACGCCGGCCGTGGCGGCGGCTGCGGCTCCGCCAATGAGAAGATCGCGCCGTGATATATCAGGCATGCGGGTGAGGATACGTCGGACGGCGCGGCAAATCCGCTGCTCCATGCCGAAGATTCCGTTTCCCAAAAGCAAGGTCAGCAGGGCGACGGCGGATCGCGAGCTCGCGATTCTGGAGCGGACCTATCCGCACGCCGCCACGGCGCTGCGGTATTCCAATCCGTTCGAACTGCTGATCGCCGTGATTCTTTCGGCCCAATGCACCGACGCGCGCGTGAATTTAGCAACTCCGGCGTTGTTTGCAAAATACCCGACTCCCGAGAAGCTCGCGAAAGCGAAACGACGCGACGTGGAGAGGCTGATCCGTTCGTGCGGGTTTTTCCGTATGAAATCCAAGAACATCATCAACGCCGCGCGCGCTTTGGTGGCGCAGCACGACGGCCGGGTCCCCTCGCAGCGGGAAGAGCTCGAAGCGCTGGCGGGCGTCGGGAGAAAAACCGCAAGCGTCGTTATGTCGGTTGCGTTCGGGGAAGCCGCGATCGCAGTAGACACGCACGTTTTCCGCGTCGCGCACCGCCTCGGGCTAACGCTGGGAAAAACTCCGCGCGACGTCGAGCAAGATCTGCAGAAGATCGTTCCGCGCCCCAAGTGGCGCCACGCACATCATTGGCTGATCTTGCACGGCCGCGCGATTTGCAAGGCGCCGGTTCCGCTCTGCGGACAATGCCCCGTAAACCAGATTTGTCCGACGCCAAAAATACTCGCTAGAAGCTTAACGGCCCGGGCCCTTGCAAGTGCGGCGGGGGCTCCAAAGCCTCGTCCGCGGCGATCAGCTGCAGCAAGGAAGAAGCGGTAAGCGCTTCGCCATAACCGGCTTCGGTTGAAATCTTCGAAAGGTTGATCAGCGACGGCGTCTGCGCGCCGGGGTCAAATTGCCATTCGCCATCCAGGCCTAACCCCGCGACGCGCACGAGCTGGTGGACTTCGTCCAGGTCTAGACTCACGCGCTTATCCGCAAAGCGCAGACGCAGCCGCAACGGCCGCAAGAGCTTCACGAATTTCATGCCGCTGCGTCCGAGGATTGCGTTCAGCCGTTTGGCGCCGGCCGCCAGCCTTTCGCCGAAGGCTTCGAGAGCTTGTTCGGCGTCCTCGAACGGAACCGGGCCAAGGTCGCCGCCATCCGCGGCACGGGCGATCTCCCGGCGGGCGCGAATGCGGGTGGCCGCTTCTACGATCGGATTTTGCTGCGTGAACTTCTCTTCAAAGGGATTCGGCATAAGGGGCGCCTCAAGTATTCGCGGCGCCTTTCGGTGAAGTCCGCTTCCATGCTGCGCCGTTTCTTAGCTGCGTTGCCGGTGCTGGCGCTGCTCTGTGCCGCGCCGGCCGGCGCGCAACTGACGCTCGACACGGTCTTCGGCGTCACCCCGCCTTGGGGATCGCAGCCTTCGCGCGTGACTTGGGCCCCCGACGGCAATTCGTTCCTCTACGTATTGCAGACGCAAGATCCGTTCCAAGCCGTTCCGGTACATCTTTACGACGCGCGCGCGCACGACGACCGCATTCTGATCGATCCGCGCGGATACGGAAGGGGCGCCGGCACGCCTGGATCGCTGGTGTGGTCGCCCGATTCGCATTCGCTGGCCTTTACGATTCGCGGAAAGCTGTACGTGCGGAGCATCTCCGGGGGCGCAGATACGACGATCGACACACGCGTTTCGGATCCGCAGTGGTCGCCGTGCGGCGACGCGATCGCTTATGTAAAATCTGCCGACTTGTTCGTGGCCTCGCTCGCGCCGAAACTTTCGATCCGCCGGCTGACGCGCGGCGGCAGTGCAGACCGCATACTCAACGGCGGCTTGGATTGGGTCTATCCCGAAGAGCTCGGCACCGCGCACGGCTTTGCATTGGCTCCGGACGGCAAATCGATTGCCTACATGCGGATGGACGAACGGCCCGTCACGGCTTTTCCGATCGTGGACTTCATGCCGGTAGACAACGCGGTCTCAAATGAAAAATATCCGCTCGCGGGCGAAAAAAATCCGAAGGTTGTGCTGAGAGTCGTCACGCTCGCTTCAGGCGCGGACTCGCTGGTCTACAACGCCGGCCCGAGCGACGAGTACTTGCCGTTTTTTGCTTGGCAGCCGAATTCGCCGAACCTTGTATACGAAGTGCTTGACCGCGCGCAAAAACATCTGCGCGTCGTTTTGCGGGCCTCGAACCTGCATGCCGCCGAGGTTCTTTACAATCAATCCGACGACAAGTGGGTCGACGATATCCCCTTGCCGGCGTGGCTCTCCGGCGGACGGTCGCTATGGATGCTCGATCGCGACGGGACAAACGGGCTGTATTTGCGCGACGCTTCGGGCAATCTCAAACGGCTGACAGGCGCCTATCGTTCGGATTCATTGGCGGGATTGGATGGCGCGAATACAACCGCCTATGTTACCGCCGCCTATCCGACGCGGCGCGACCGCGCTTTGCTGGCGGTTTCACTCAACGCCGGTGTCACCAACCTCACGCCCGCGGCCGGAGCGCATAACGTCTCGCTCGCTCCTGGTGGCGTGTTTTTCGTCGATACACACTCGACCCTAAACGATCCGCCGCAGACGGATCTTGTCACCACCGCGAATCGCAGCGTAACCGCGATTCTTGCTCTGCGCAACGAGACGCTGCGCGCGGAACTGCTGCCGGTCGAAATGTTTTCCGTGCCATCTCAGTACGGGCCGCTCGATGCGACGATGATCAAGCCGACGGGATTCGATCCGGCGCGCAAATACCCGGTCATCGTTTATGTTTACGGCGGGCCGGCGGCGCCGACGACAGCCGATACGTTCGGCGAGCAACGCGGACTCTATCACCAGATGCTCGCCCAAAACGGCTTCATCGTCTTCAGCATTGACGGGCCGGCGTCGCAAATCGATAGCGACGCCAACGTTCGGCTGCTCTATCACAACTTCGGCCCGGGCTCGCTGCTCGGCCAAGAAATCGGGGCGCGCTACGTGCAGTTGCTTCCGTATGTCGATCCCGCGCGCATCGGCATTTGGGGCTGGAGTTTCGGCGGATATGAAACGACATATGCGCTCACGCACAGTCCGCTCTTTAAAGCGGGCGCGGCGGTTGCGCCCGTTACCGACTGGCATTTCTACGACACGATCTACACCGAGCGCTATATGGGCAAGCCGCAAGACGATCTCGTCTCGTACAACGCGAGTTCGGTTTTGCCGGCCGCCGCGAATCTGCATGGCGATCTGCTGATCAGTCACGGAACCTCCGATGACAACGTGCACATGGCCAACACGATCTCGCTGCTGCAGTCGTTCATCGACGCCGATAAGACAAACGTCGACTTCATGGTTTATCCGCGCCGGGTGCATAGCATCGCCGGAATCGCGCAACGGCGCCACCTCTACGGGCACATGCTCGAATGGTGGCTGAAACATCTATGAGCGAGATTGATTCCGATTTTAAAGTCGTCGTAGACACGCCGGGTTGGCATCGCATCAAGCCGCGCATTCCCGACACGCCGCAGCGCCGCCAGTTGGAGCGTCAGCGGCGCGTGCGCGAATTCGTCTTCGGCGCGAAAGACGGGATACTGACGACAATGGGCGTGGTCACCGGCGTTGGCGTCGCCTCCGGCGGCCGGGTCGCGGTGCTGGTGAGCGGTCTCGTCGCGCTAATTGCGGGTTCGCTTTCGATGGCCGTCGGGGAATATCAGGGCAGCAAATCGGAACGTGAAGTCGTGCGCAAATCCATCGAGATGGAGAAGCGCGAGATGGCGGAAAATCCCAAAGACGAGTTTGCCGAGCTTGTCGCTTATTACAAGCTTAAAGGCTTCAGCTCCGACGAAGCGCACCTCATCGTTTCGCGCCTTTCAAAAAACCCCGAAATCTATCTCTACGAAATGATGCGCGATGAGTTCGGAATCGATCCGCGCATCGCCGAATCGTCGGATATTCTTCCGGCGCTGGCCATGGGCTCATCGTACGCAGCGGGGTCCCTGGTTCCCATCCTGCCGTATTTTTTCCCGGCCTTGGCGTCCGCTCAGGCGGTTTTCACCAGTTTCGCTATCGCGATCGTGGGGTTGTTCGGCATCGGCGTGTTCGCCGGCAGTTTGAGCGCGCGAAACAAATGGCTGCGCGGCCTCGAGATCGCGTTTTACGGCTCGGTCGTTTTCGCGCTGTCCTTCCTTGCCGGGCATTTCATCCCGCCGATCTTTCATCAGAAAGCGGCCGGCTTTTAAAAAAAAGCGCAGCTTTCGCTGCGCTTTGGGTATCAAATAAAGACGGGTTGTCTATTTCTTGGTGGGTTTGGGCATCGGCTTCTTGGTGCGTTTCGGAGTCGGTTTCTTGGTGGGTTTGGGCATCGGCTTCTTGGTGCGTTTCGGAGCCGGTTTCGGGGTCGGTTTGGCTTTCATGCGGCTCGTCTTGCTTCTCTTGGATGCCGTCTTGGCAGCCGTCTTGGCAGCCGTCTTGGGTGCCGACTTTGCGGTCGACTTGGCGCCGACTTGAATCGCCGTGGATTTGGCTTTCGTCGTGGTCTTGGGGGCTTTCGATTGGTTGGCGGCCATGGCCGTGCCGGTCATAAGGAAAGCCGCCGCTGTCATTGACGCGAGTAGCTTCTTCAAAATGCGTTCCTCCTTTCCGTGAAAGTAGCACCGGGCTTCCAAATAAGGAAGCCGGTCGGAGCGGTAACGTTTCGCCTCTCCGGAAAGTGCCCCTCTCGGCGGAAATTAGCCCTTCCAGCGCCCCACGAGCGCCCGCGAAATGACCAAGCGCTGGATCTGCTGGGTGCCTTCGTAAATCTGCGTGATTTTGGCGTCGCGCATCATGCGTTCGACCGGATAATCAACCGAATAACCGTACCCGCCCAAAACTTGCACGGCGTCGGTGGTCACGCGCATCGCGACGTCGCCGCACTTGAGCTTACACATCGCGGCCCATAGGGTCACGTCGTCGGACTCTTCGTCGCACTTCCGCGCCGCTTCGTAGAGAAGCAGACGCGACGCCTCGACCTCGGTCTTCATATCCGCGAGCATAAAACCGACGCCTTGCTGCTGGCCGATGGGTTTACCGAACGCGATGCGTTCCTGCGCGTACTTGGTCGCGTACTCGAGCGCGCCTTGCGCGATCCCCAGCGCCTGCGCCGCGATTCCGGGCCGCGATTTGTCGAGCACCTTCATCGCGATCTTGAAACCGTCGCCTTCGGGTCCGATGAGATTTGCGGCGGGAACTTCGCAATTGTCGAAAATCAGTTCGACCGTCGGCGATCCCCGGATGCCCATTTTTTTCTCGATCTTGCCGACCTGAAATCCCGGGAACGTTTTCTCCACGAGGAAGGCGCTGATTCCGTTAGCGCCTTTCGTGGGATCCGTGACCGCAAAAACGCAGACGGCGTCGGCCACGCTGCCGTTGGTGATCCAAATCTTCTGGCCGTTCAGGATGTACTGGTCGCCGCGCTTCTCGGCGCGCGTCCGCATCGACCCGGCCGCGTCGGACCCGCTGCCCGCTTCGGTCAGCGCGTAGGCGGCAATCCACTCGCCCGAGGCGAGTTTCGGCAGGTACTTACTTTTCTGCTCGACGGTTCCGGCGATAAGGATCGGAAGCATTGCCAGTTCTTGTACTGCGACGATCAGCGAGCTCGACGCGCACGCTTTGGCGATTTCTTCGACCACTCTTACATAGGTGAGAAAACTGCCGCCCAGGCCGCCGTATTCCGAGGGGATTGGAATGCCGAGCATATCGCTTTCCGCGAACAGTTTGCGGATGTCTTGCGGGAACTCGCCGCGCTGGTCGATCTCCGCCGCTCGCGGTGCGACTTTTTCGGCAACGAGCTCGCGCACCGCCGCCAGTATTTGTGCGTCTTCGTCGGGCATGCGCCGCTTGTTCGGCGGCCGCCAGGGTTTCCCCACGCGAAAAGCCTATGTCGCAAACGGATGGATAAAGTAGTCGCCACATGCGCCGAAGCTGTGAAAGACATACCGAGCGGCGCTTCGATTGCGGTCGGCGGTTTTGGCCTCAACGGCATTCCGTTTAACCTGATACAGGCGCTGCTCGAGCAGGGCGCCACGGATCTCGTGACCGTTTCCAATAATTGCGGCGTGGACGGCTGGGGGCTCGGCGTGTTGCTCGATGCAAAACGCATCAAGCGAACGACGGGTTCCTACGTCGGCGAAAATCGCGAGTTCGAGCGTCAGTATCTGCAAGGGGAACTGGAAGTGGAACTCGTTCCGCAAGGGACGCTTGCCGAACGGCTGCGCGCCGGCGGCTGCGGGATTCCGGCATTTTACACTCCGGCCGGCGTGGGAACGCAAGTGGCCGAGGGCGGATTGCCGTGGCGGCATAACCCTGACGGCAGCATTGCGAAGGAATCTCCGAAAAAAGAGACGCGCAGCTTCGACGGTACGGATTATGTTTTGGAGCGCGGCATCGTCTGCGATTTTGCGCTCGTGCGCGCGAGCATTGGGGACCGGACGGGCAATCTCATCTTTCACAAATCTACGCGGAACTTCAATCCGCTTTGTGCGATGGCCGGTAAAATTACGATCGCGGAAGTCGAAGAGCTGGTCGAGCCCGGAGAGATCGATCCGGAAGACGTTCATCTGCAGGGCATCTTCGTGCAGCGCGTCGTGCGCGTAGGCACGGAAGGCAAACGCATCGAGCGCGTGACCACTCGAAAGAGGGCTCCATAATGCCGCTGACTCGAACGCAACTCGCGGCGCGCGTGGCGCAAGAGCTGCGCGACGGCGAATATATCAATCTGGGCATCGGCCTGCCGACGCTGGTTCCCAACTACGTACCTCCGGGCGTAACCGTGGTACTGCAGAGCGAGAACGGCATTCTGGGGATGGGTCCCTACCCGTATGAGGGCGAGGAAGATCCGGATCTCATCAATGCCAGCAAAGAAACCGTTGTCGTGCTGCCGGGAGCTTCATTTTTCGATTCGGCGCTTTCGTTCGGCATGATCCGCGGCGGTCACATCGACCTTGCCGTGCTCGGGGCGATGCAAGTCTCCGAAAAAGGCGACCTCGCCAATTGGATGATCCCCGGCAAGATGGTCAAGGGCATGGGCGGCGCTATGGATTTGGTGCACGGCGCCAAGTACCTTATCGTCATGATGGAGCACGTTGCCAAAGGCGGCGCGCACAAGATCGTCAAGGAATGTTCGCTGCCGCTCACCGGCAGGGGCGTCGTCGACCGGATCGTCACCGACATGGCCGTCATCGACGTCGAAGCGAAAGGCTTAATTCTTCGGGAGCTCGCGCCCGGCGTAACGATCGACGACGTAAAAAATGCGACGGGCCCCGACGTGCAAGTGCACGCGGAGCCCACCGTCATGAAGATTCCCGAAGGGGTCTAACGCGTTAGCGCTTGGTACAGACCTCGACACCCGTCACTTTCTTGTGGTTGGCGACCATCGTGAACGAACTCGTGTACTTCGCCGCCGAATTCATTACAATCGTGTCGACGGCAGCCCCGGGCGGAAAGACTTGTTTGAACACAATATTCGTGCCGCTGACCGGTCCGTTGTTGACCGCATAGGTACTGTCGCCGTTGACGAAGGCATAGAACCACGCTTTACGGGTCTTGTCGTAGACGGCGATTCCTTCAGAAGGATACGGTCCGGTGATCGAAACGCGCATTGCCTTACCGTTGAGCATCGGCGTAAACGTTTCGGTGTATTTATCCTTGCCGGCGACGCAATTCCACGTGCCGAGCCAAGTACCGACCTGCGTAATGCCTGCGGCTATTTTCGCCTGGCTGGACGCCGTGAACGCCGCGAAAAGCAGTGGCACAATTGCCAACATAAAGAAACGTCTCATAGAAACTCCTAGAAGTGAGCGATTAGGCTGCTTCGGCTTGGGCAAAGGTCGCGCCGCGCCCTTGTATTCGTGCCGCCGCGAAAACGATGAGCAAGAGCGCTTCACAGAGCGCGCACGCGATGCCCGCGACGGCGGCCGGCACGAACGAGCGCGTCAGCACACCGGCCGTCACCGCGGCCGCGATCGCGGGAACGGCGAAGACGTAGGTCAGGAGCGCGCGCAGCATCGCCAGGGGGCCACGCTGATCGAGTCCTGACGGCAAGAGCGCGTAGAGTGCGAGTCCGATACTTCGCAAGTAAATCGAGATGGCGATCGCAATCGGTATTCCGGCGGCCGCGACGCCGTAGATTCCGAGCGTCGCGGCAAAAACGATCGTGCCGGCTGCGATGCAAACCGACAAGCGCCACGACGTGGCCAATACCCAGGCGAGCAGGCGCAGCCAGATCGGATCCGGGCCCATCCACCAAAGCGGTTTGCGCAGATCGGCGGCCAACCCGAAAGATGAAGCGATCGTGATGAAGATGATCACCATGTTTGCTATGCTGGCGGCCATCACGAGCGCCGTGTCGAGCGGATCGCGCGATTGTCTGGCGGCGCTGCCGAGAATCGCGCCGGCGGCGGCACAGCCGATCAGCCCGATTAAGAACATCCGTTTCGCTCCCGGCGCGCGAACGAACGCGATCCATTCTTTCCAGGCGATGGTCCAAGCGCCCGAAACGTTTTCAAATAACCTAAATTTATCTGGGCTGCCGATCTGGTAAAAGCGCTCCGCAGTGAGAACCCCCGGAAGGCGCCGGCGGCGCTGCCGGTAGGCGAGGACGCGCAGTGAAGACGAGTAGAGTTCCGGATAGAGATCGCGTCCGGTTACGAACGATAGCGCGAGCATGCCCGCGGCCGCCGCATAAAACGATCCGATCGCTGCCGGATTGCCGTGAAAGAGTGCGTTGATCGCGAATCCGGCGCCGGATCTCTGCATGTCGCCGGCCCAGGCGTTCAGTGCAGGATTGAGGAGGCTCCCCAGTAGCACGGCGACGGGCAGCAGCCCCGCCGCCACGATCGCCGCCGCGGTCGTTTGCGCAACCCGCGCGCCGGCAGCGGCTCGCAATTTCAACATCGGCACGGCGGTCGCGGCGGTGAAGAGCGTTGCCGCAATAATCGTCACGCCCACGACGCCCGTGATGCTGACGTGTCTGCCCGCCGGAAGAATGAGCGCATAAAACAAGACAGCAAATGCGGTCCGCAAAACCACCGATGCGCAGCGGCGCAACTGGAGCCAGGTAACGACCGCCGTTTCGGAGAGGCGCGAACCGCACAGAAAGCGGGCGTCCGCGGCCGAGGAGAAGACGCCGACGAAGCCCGACGCCGCGCCGTACATGATGATGCCGAGCAGCGCGACGAACGCGAACATGATCGCCGATGCAAACGGCTCTGGAACGCTCACGGCAAGAAGCGGCGAGCGCGTGTGCGTTCGCAGCACGGCCATCATGACGAACCACGCGGCGATCACGGCATACATGATCGTGCGCCCGGGCTGGCGGAAGATCGTTTGTATGCGGTGCAGCAGTTGGGTGAAATCGAGGTAGGCGAGCGTCAGAAAATCGCTCACCGCGTCAATTCCAAGAACAGATCTTCGGCGGTGCCGTGTGTGCCCGAACGCGCTTGCAGCTCGTCGAATGTGCCCGAGGCAACGATGCGGCCGTTCTTTAAAATGACGACGCGGTCGCAGATCGTCTGCGCTTGTTCGAGCATGTGCGTGCTCATGACGATCGCGGTCCCGTTCTCGCGCAGATCTTTGATGATCGCGCGCAGTTCGCGCTGGCCCAGCGGATCAAGGCCGACCATCGGTTCGTCGAATAGGATGACGGGTGTGGCGGCGAGCACCGTAGCCGCGACGAGCGTTTTTTGCCGCATGCCTTTGGAAAGCGCATTGCCGAGGGTGTCGCGCTGCGGGCTCATTCCGAACCGCTCGAGCAGATCGTTCGCGCGCGTTTGCCAGCCCGCGGAGAGCCGGCAGCTCTTAGCTACGAAAACGAGATGCTCCCAGACCGTTAGCATCGGATAGACGTCGGGCGTTTCCGAAATAAGCGCGATGTTTTGGCCCCGTTTCGATCCGAGCTCGCGCCCGTCCCACGAAAACGTGCCGGCGTCGGGGCGCAGCAGACCCGCCGCGCATAGGAACGTGGTGCTTTTACCGGCGCCGTTCGGTCCGAGCAGTCCGACGATCTCGCCGCCGCCGACGTTGAGCGAAACGTCGTCTACGGCAACGGTGCGGCCGAAGGCTTTGCGCAGGCCCGCGATCGTCAGCTGCGGCATCAGGTCGCGATCTTCGTTTCGTCGCGGAATTGTCTGTTGTACAAACGCGCGTAGGGGCCGTTGCGCGCGAGCAGCACCGCGTGCGTGCCGCTTTCGACGATGCGTCCGTTCTCGACGACGAATATGACGTCGGCGCTCAAGATGGTCGAAAGACGGTGCGCGATCACCAAGCTCGTGCGTCCGCGCATCAGCGGTACGAGGGCGTCTTGGATTGCGGCCTCACTGTGCGAGTCGAGCGAACTGGTCGCCTCGTCGAGAATGAGAATGCGCGGATTCTTCAGCAAAACTCGCGCGATGGCCAAGCGTTGGCGTTCGCCGCCGGAAAGTTTGTGGCCGCGCTCGCCGACGACCGTTTGGTAGCCCTCGGGAAGCGACGCCACGAAATCCTCGATGTTTGCCGCGCGGGCGGCCGCGCGCATCTCTTCATCGGTCGCATCGGGTTTTGCGTACCGCAAATTGTTCCCAATCGTGTCGTGAAAGAGGTACGTCTCTTGCGTGACGATGCCGATGTTGCGGCGCAGCGATTCCAGCGTGAGCGTGCGCACGTCGTGACCGTCGACCAGCACGCGTCCGCGCTGCGGGTCGTAAAAACGGGGAACGAGTTGAGTAATCGTCGTCTTGCCCGCGCCTGACGGTCCGACAAACGCGGCGACTTGGCCGGGTTCGACGGTAAAACTCACGCCGCTTAGCGCCGTGCGGTCGGTTCCGTACGAAAACGTAACGTCGTCGAAGCGAATCTCGCCGCGCGAAGTTTCCAGCGCGACGGCGCCTGGAGGCTCATATTGTTCGGGCGTCAGGTCGAGATATCCGAAAATGCGCTCGAAGACCGCCAGCGCGCTGACGATCTGCACTTGAATGCCGGCCAGCGTCGCGGCCGGGCCGTAGAGCCGGAACTGAATGTACTGAACGAACGCTACCACGACGCCGACGTCTAGCGCGCCCGCGAGTGCGAGCCATCCGCCGCCGAACCAGACAATCGCCGGACCCACGGTTACCATGGCGCCGATGGCCGAGATGAACCAGCGGCCGACCATGGCCAGCTTGATCTCGAGCTGCATCAGGTCGGTTCCGGCGCGGTAGAATCGGCTGCGTTCGAATGCCTCGCGCGTGAAAGATTTGATGAGGGTAATGCCGGAGATCGAGAGCGTCTCTTGCGTGATCGATTCGATCTGGTCGCGCTTCTCGCGCGTCTGGCGGCGGACGTTGTACATCCTGCGGCCAACCGGAGCGAGCGGAAGGATCATCAGCGGCACGATTGCCAGCGAAATAAGCGCAAGCCGCCAGTTCCAGAGAAACATCCACACGACGGTCGTTGCGATCGTCACGACGTTGGTCACGATCGATGTCAGCGTCCCGGTGACGACGTTATCGATATTGTCCACGTCGCTTGAGACGCGGTTCATGATCTCGCCCGTCTTCGTGCCCGTGAAGAAGGACAGCGGCATCTTGTGCAAATGCGAGACGAGGCTGGTGCGCATGTCCCGCATGATGCCTTCGCCGACGATCGAGTTCAAATAACCCTGCACGACGCCGAATGCGATCGACACAAGCGCCGAACCGACGATAATCGCCACATCGATGCCGAGCTCGCGCAAGCTGCGGTGGGGAATGGCGCTGTCGATGATGCGCGCGATCATGAATGCGGGGATGAGTCCGAGCAGCGCGGCAACTACGATGCAGAAGAGAACGGTGGCTTCTTCGCGCCAGTAGGGCAAGAAAAATGCGCCCATGCGCTTCCAGTCGACGCGCATGCGTATCTTCGGCTTTTCGCCGTACATGTTGCCCCACATGAGATGCCCGCCGCCGCCAAACATGAAGTTGACTAGCGCCTTATGGAGTTGCCGGGCATAAAGTGGCTAACACGGCTTGCGCTTCGGGCAGCGGCGTCACGTAAACGTAGCTCAGGTCATAGAGCTTACCTGAGTAGGCAATAAACACGTGCTCCGTGTGAGTCGCCAAGCCGCGAGTTGAGACTACCGTCAGGCGATCGGCGATCAGGCCGTTGCAAAGTTTGACCGTTCCTTCGGACTCGATCTGCAGCGGTATGGAGCCGCTCTTGAAGGCCGCTTCGAAAGTAGCGCGCTGATCTTCGGTCGTTCCGCTAAACGGCACCCCCGAGAACATGAACTGCTGAGCCTGGCCCGGCAACTCCCACGACGCGATCGCGGGATGATTTGGGTTCGGCGGCAGCTTGACCCAGCCCGTGGCCGGAGGCGCGAATACCGGAGCCAGAGTTAAGACCAGTGCGAGGAAAGGTGAAAGAAATTGCATTACTTCTTTCCGTTGCGGATCGAAGCGAGTTCTTTGAAGAGTTTTTTCTCTTTGTCGGAAAGATTGGCCGGCAGCTGCCCGATGAGCCGGACATATTGATCGCCTGCGCCGCCGTCGCGCACTTTGGGCATGCCTTTTCCGCTCAGGCGCAAGAGGCGGTTGCTTTGCGTGCCGGGCGGAATTGTCATCGCGACTTGTCCAGCCATCGTGGGAACCTTCACTTCACCGCCCAAAGCTAAATCGTAGATGCTGACCGGCATGTCGACGTAGAGATCGTCGCCCTTGCGTTTATATGTCGGATCATCGGCCAATTTGACGATCAGGTAGAGATCGCCGTTGGGGCCTCCGCCGATGCCCGCTCCGCCTTGCCCGGCCAAGCGAATGCGCTGTCCCTCGCGGATTCCGCGGGGAATCGTCACCTCGAATTTTTTCGTGGAGAGAAGCCTGCCCGTGCCGTGACATTGAGGACAGAGTGTCCCGCGCTCCGTGCCGGTTCCGCGGCAGCGCGGGCAGACGTCTTCCAGCTGCAGCGAGATTGATTTCTTGCCGCCGTCGTAGATGTCGCGCAGCGACAGCTCGATCGTCGTTTCGAGATCTTGCCCGCGCTGCGCGAAGCCGGCGCTTTGCGCGGTGGTGCGCCGTCCGACGCCCGAGAAAAACATATCGAAGAAATCGGAGAAGCCGCTCGGCCCCGCGCCCGCCGCTCCGCCGAAATCCCCGAAATCGTATTGAAAGGTTTCGCTCTGGGCGTTTCTGTAGCGCCGCTGCTGTTCGGCTTGGTTCGCAGCCTCTTGCCAGTTGCTGCCCAAGACGTCATATTTGCGGCGCTTATCAGAGTCGCCTAAGACCTCGTAGGCTTCCTGAAGCTCTTTGAATTTTTCTTCGGCTTCCTGCTGATTGTTTGGATTAGCATCGGGATGCCATTTGCGCGCGAGCTTGCGGTACGCCGACTTGATGTCTTTTTCGGCGGCATTTTTGGGAACGCCAAGGATCTGGTAATAATCCTTATAGTTCATTCAGATTTGGAAACGACGACTTTGGCGGGGCGCAGGAGCTCGTCGCCGATGGTGTATCCCTTTTGCGTTTCCTCGAGCACGACGCCGTCGCCATCGGGCGAAGGCTGCGTCGCGATTGCCTCGGCAAACGCAGGATCGAATTGCGTGCCCTTGACGCTCAGCGGTTTCACGCCTTGCGACGCGAGCAGCGCTTCGAAGCCTTTGAGCGTTTGTGAAACGCCTTCGCGCAAGGGCCCGCTCTCGGGACCTTCGTAGGAAAGCGCGCGTTCCAAATTGTCGATCACGGGCAGCAAACTCTTGAGAAGATCGCGGCGCTTGTGCTCGGCCATGTCGCGGTTGTGCCGCTCGCTGCGCTTCTTGTAGTTTTCGAAATCCGCCATCGCGAGCAGCAGTTTGTTGTAATTTTCGTCGGCGCGCGCGACAGCCGCCGCGAGCTGAGTCTCCAAATCCGGCGTTTCGGCCGCGGAGGATTCGAGCTCGTCGGATACCGGAACGTCGGCTTGCGTGATTACGTCGTCATTCATAAATTGCAGATCAAAAGCGGCCTTTAAAGAATCCATGTAACAAGCGGGTTTGCGGTCCGACCCGAGCGACTAAACATACGCCGTCGCTCGGGGCGGACTGCAGAACCGCGTTACTTGGATTCCTTAAACTCCGCGTCTATGACGTCTTCGCTAGGCTTCGGAGCCTCGGGTTCGCCTTCGGCTTGCCCGTTTGACGCGCCGTTTCCGGACGGAGCGCCCTCCGGCGCGGCCTTTTGATAGAGTAGCTCCGCCATCTTATAACTGGCGGCTTGGAGCTTGTCGATCGCAGGCTTGATCTCCATGGCGGTGCCGTTTTCGCTGACCTTCTTGAGGTCGGACAGCGCTGTTTCGACTTCGCCGCGAGGGCCCTCTTCGAGCTTCTCGCCGACTTCCTTGAGCGATTTCTCGGTCGAGTAGATCAAACTGGAGGCTTGGTTGCGGATCTCCGCTTCCTCGCGCTTTGCCTGGTCGCTCGCCGCCGAAATCTCGGCGTCTTTGACCATGCGCTCGACTTCCTCTTTGCTCAGATTGGTCGAGGACGTGATCGTGATCTGCTGCTCTTTGCCGGTTCCCAGATCTTTTGCAGCGACGTTCACGATGCCGTTGGCGTCGATGTTGAACGTCACTTCGATCTGCGGAACGCCGCGCGGAGCCGGCGGGATGCCTTCCAAGCGGAAGCGTCCCATCGTGCGGTTGTCGGCAGCCATCGGCCGTTCACCCTGGAGGACGTGGATGTCCACCGAGGTTTGACCGTCGTCCGCCGTCGTGAAGATCTGCGATTTCTTCGTCGGAATCGTCGTGTTGCGCTCGATGAGCTTCGTCATCACGCCGCCGAGGGTTTCAAGTCCCAGCGAGAGCGGCGTTACGTCGAGCAATACGACGTTGCTGACTTCGCCGGCAAGTACGCCGGCTTGAATCGCCGCACCGACCGCGACGACTTCGTCGGGGTTGACGGTGAGGTTCGGATCCTTACCGGTGAGTTTGCGCACGAGTTCCTGGATGACCGGCATGCGCGTGGCGCCGCCGACCATGATGACCTCGTTGATTTGCGAGACGTCGAGTTTCGCATCGGCGATCGCGTTCTTGAAGGGCTGCACGGTGCGGTCGGTCAGATCGCTCGTGAGTTCTTCGAATTTGGCGCGCGTCAGCGTGAAGTCCAAGTGCTTGGGACCATTTTGGTCGGCCGTGATGAACGGCAGATTGATGGTCGTCTGCACGACGGAGCTGAGTTCGACCTTCGCTTTTTCGGCCGCCTCGGTAAGGCGCTGCATCGCCTGCTTGTCGCCGGAGAGATCGATGCCTTGTTCCTTCCGGAACTCGCCGACCAGCCAGTCGACGATGCGCTGATCGTAATCGTCGCCGCCCAAATGCGTGTCGCCGTTGGTGGCTTTGACTTCGAAGACGCCTTCGCCGACATCCAGCACGGAAACGTCGAAGGTTCCGCCGCCGAGATCCCACACGAGAATCGTCTCGTTGCCTTTTTTCTCCAGGCCGTAGGCCAGCGCGGCAGCCGTCGGTTCGTTGATGATGCGCAGCACTTCCAGGCCGGCAATCTTGCCGGCATCTTTGGTCGCTTGCCGCTGCGCATCGTTGAAATATGCCGGGACCGTGATGACCGCTTTGGTCACCCGTTCGCCGAGATAATTACTAGCGTCGTTAACGAGCTTTTGAAGAATCATCGCCGAAATTTCTTGCGGCGTGTAATCCTTGCCGTCGATTTTTACCGCGAAATCGGTGCCCATGTGCCGCTTGATCGAAGAGATCGTGCGGTCAGGGTTCGTGATCGCTTGCCGTTTTGCGAGCTGTCCGACGAGACGCTCACCGGTTTTTGTGAATGCGACGACGGAAGGCGTCGTACGCGATCCTTCGGCATTCGGAATAACTGTGGGCTGCGAGCCCTCCATAACGGCGACGACCGAGTTGGTCGTGCCGAGGTCGATACCGACCACTTTTGCCATACTAAAACTACCTTTCCGAGCCCCGGACCAGCTTTCGCGGGCGTCAAAGAACGCTCACTGAGCCTTGCCACTTATGGACTACAAGGACAACAGGGGTACCGATTATAGTACGCCATCGGTCCCGTCCTGTTCCATTAAGTTAAACAAGTTGGCGGCCATCTCGGTTGCAGGGTTCTCCTGCCCAAAAACCGCGCGGTCTAACGGAAAAAAGGGACCGCTCGCGCGGTCCCTTGGCCTCTCCCTTGAGGTCCGTTAAGGCTGCTGGTCGGGCTGTTGTTGGTCCGGCGGCTGCTGGTCGGGCGCTTGCCCGAGGTCCGGTTTGGCGCCGAGCGTGACCTGGGCTAGACGCTTGGTGCCTCCCGACCAGAACTCGACGCTGACGTGGTCGCCGGGCTTCAGTTTGCCGATGGCGGTCGAGAGCGCGGCGCCGTCGTTGAACGCCTTGCCGTTGAGTTTGAGGATGACGTCGCCGGGTTGGATGCCCGCCGAGTCGGCGGGCGAGCCGCTGACGACCTGGATGACGGCCACGCCGCCTTGTCCATGATAGTTCGTTTGATTGCGGAATCCGGAGCTCACCGACTGCAGCTCGACGCCCATGAAGGCTTCGGCCGGCGGCTGCGTGATGCCCGGATGCGCGATCATCTGATCGACGACGCGCTTGACCGTGTTGGACGGAATTGCAAAGCCGATGCCTTGCGCGCGTCCGCCCAGCGTGGACTGGTTGACGCCGATGACGTTGCCGTTCATGTCGATGAGCGGGCCGCCGGAGTTGCCGAAGTTGATCGGCGCGGACGTCTGGAGCAAACCTTTGAACGTAATCGACTGGCCGCTCTCGGTTTGAATCGGCTCGCTGCGGTCGAAGGCTGAAACGACGCCGACCGTTACGCTCTGTTGGAGTTCGTAGGGTTCGCCGATCGCAATCGCCCACTGCCCTTGTTCGAGTTTGTCGGAATCGGCAAGCGCGAGCGAAGCGGGAAGGTGATGTCCGTCGGTGACTTTGAGCAGCGCGAGGTCTGCGCCGACGTTAGCGGCGACCAACTTGGCCGGCGCCTTCTCGCCGTTCGGGAAGACAATCGTAATCGAAGTGATCTGCGCTCCGGGAATCGGACGCACGACGTGCGCGTTCGTCACGATGTAGCCTTGCGTTCCGTAGACGAATCCCGAGCCGGAATCTTTCGCGCTGTAGGGTTGAAGCACGCCGGGACCTTGCTGTCCGAAAAACTGCTGCATGATCGGATCGACCGGGATGTACTGCTTTCCGTTGACCGATACGTCGATGGCCACCACGGAAGGCTTGACCCGTTTGACGGCGCTGACGATGCGCTCCTGATCGCTTCCTCCGCCGGTCGAAAGCGGCGCGGCGGCTGCGGCCGGCGGATCGTGCGGCGGTCCGGTGACCGCGACGAAATGCGTGCTGGCGTACAGCATCATGAGGAACGAACCGATGACTGCGCCGGACAGAGCGATAATAGCGGCCGGCAAAATGCGTTGTCTCAACATATTTCCTAACCTACTCCCCGCCACCCGAAAGGTTGCTGAAAGGGAGATTAAAGCCTAAACGGGGGCGCCCGCAGGCGCATCACTGATTATAACGCCGTCGAGCATCCGCAGGATGCGCCGCGAGTGTTTGGCGACGCCCTCGTCGTGGGTGACCACGATGATCGTGCGGCCGCTCGCGCTCAGGCGGTCGAACAGGCCGAGGATCTCCGAACTAGTTTTCGAGTCCAGGTTACCGGTCGGTTCGTCGGCCAGCAACACGGCCGGGTCGTTGACCAGGGCCCGCGCGATGGCGACGCGCTGCTGCTCGCCGCCGGAAAGTTCGGTCGGCTTGTGGCGCGCCCGTTCGCCGATGCCGACTTCCGTGAGGCGCTCCAGCGCCCGCCGCTCGCGCTCTTTGGCGGGCATGCCGGCATAGAAGAGCGGCAGCGTCACGTTGCGCAGTGCGTCGGTGCGCGCCAGCAGGTTGAAGCCTTGAAACACAAAGCCGAGTTTCTTCAGGCGGATCTCCGCGAGCTGATTATCATCGAGCTGCGAAACGTCGATGCCGTCGAGTTTGTAGGTTCCGGTCGTCGCGCGATCCAGGCAGCCCAGCACGTTCATCAGCGTCGACTTCCCCGAACCCGACGGGCCCATAATCGCAACGTATTCGCCGCGGTTGATTGTAAACGTCAGCCCGCGCAGCGCCTGCACTTGCAGTTCGCCGCTGGCATAGGTTTTGGTGAGATTCGCGACGTCGATGACGACGTTCGGGCGCTCATTCATAGCGCAGCGCCTGAATCGGGTCGAGCTTGGCCGCGCGGTACGCGGGGTAGGTCCCGAAGACGACCGTGACGATCGTCGCGAATCCGACCGCGATGACGATCGCTTCAAGCCATGGAATTCCGCCGGTCACGCCGGAAATCCGCGCGATAAATCCGCGATCGACGATCTCGCCCAGCGCGACGCCTAAAAGCATACCGGTGATGCATCCGAACGCCGAGAGCAGCAGCGACTCGATGAAGAACTGCAGCAGCACCTGCGAGCGCCGCGCCCCGATCGCCTTGCGGATTCCGATCTCGCGCGTTCTCTCGGTAACGGAGACCAGCATGATGTTCATGATCCCGATGCCGGCGACCACGAGCGAAATGGCGCCGACGGCGCCGACGATCAGTCCCACGATGTTGAAGAAACCGTTAATCGTTTGTGCGAAAAAGCCGAAATCGAAATACTGATACTGAGCGCCGTGAGCTTGCGCGAGCAGCGCTTGCGTTTGTTTCTCGATCTTCTTGAGATCGGCTCCCTGTTCGGCAAGCACCGAAATGCCGAAGAAGCTGCTGCCGCGCTGGTAATTGTTGTAGAACGTCGTCCAAGGTATAGCGACATCGTTGCTGATGTCTAATCCGAGCGCCGCCGTGTCGATCTTGGTTTTTCCGAAGACGCCGACGATCACGTATCGTTTGCTGCCGACGTAAATCGAAGTCCCGATGACGCTGCCGGGCGAAGCGGCGTTCGGAAAGAGCCGCGTCAGGGCATTATCCGAAATCACGCAAACCGGCGTGGCTCGTGCGATGTCGTCGGCGTCGAGCGTCCGGCCTGCCACGAGCGGCGATGTGCTGAACCGTTTGTCCGACTCGCCGCCGAACCGCAGGCGCACGCGCTGATGCCCGGCGTCGACGATGGACGGCGCTCGTGAAAAGGGAATGACGCTTGCAACGCCCGGCACGCTCTGCTGCACGAGCGCGAGATCGCTGAGTTTGAGCGCGGCCCGGACCACGTTCCCCTGCGAGGCTTTTGGAAAGACGAAGAACGTATTGGCGTTGGTCCCTTTGAAGATGCCGCTGACCGCGCCGGCCATGCCTTGCGCGGCAACTTGCACCGATACGATGGTCGCCACGCCCACGACCAATCCGATGACCGTCAAAATCGAGCGCGTCCGGTTCGCGAGCAGCACCCGGAATGCTTCAATGAAATAAGCGAACATCAGCCGCGCAGCGCTTCCACGGGGTCGAGCTTGCCGGCGCGCGCCGCCGGATAAGAACCGAAGCCGATTCCGACGGCCAGTGAAAATCCCGCCGCGATGGCAATGACCAGCGCCCACGGTACCGGCGCAGCGCCGACGCTTTGCGCGATGACCGGAAGCATGAAGATGACGATCGACACGCCGATGATCGTACCGATCAATCCGCCTCCCAGCGAGAGGAGAGTGGCTTCGATCAAAAATTGGACGGCGATCTCTTGTGCGTTGGCGCCAATCGATTTGCGGATCCCAATCTCGCGCGTTCGCTCGCTTACCGATACGAGCATAATGTTCATGATGCCGACGCCCGCAACGAACAAAGCGACTCCGCCGATAAATGTCAGTCCCACGCCGATGAAGTTGATCACGTTTACGAATATGGCGTTAAATGCCAGCTGATCTTGCACCGTGTATTCCGCGTGCGGGTGTATGCGTGCCATTGCGGCTTTTACGTCCATGATGACCTGCACGGGGTTCTGCGAGCGGCTCACGGGCCAAAACTCGATGAAATCGATCGGGCCGGGCGCGATGCGGCGCATCGTCGTGTATGGTATGTAGATCGTTTCGCCGATCAAACTGCGAAACAGATTGGCCTTAATCGAAACGACGCCGATGACCGTGAGTCGTTGCGTACCCACGTTAATCGTGCGTCCGACCGCACCGCCGTTTGGGAAAAAGGACTGAGCTGCATCGTGGGAGAGCACTGCAACATTCGCGCCTGCCGCCACGTCGTTCGTATCGAGCAAGCGCCCTGAATCGACGATAAATCCCGTCTCCTGTGTCAGTTCGCGCGTAGACTCGACGCTGATGAACGCGCTTTTTCCGCTGACGGTCACGCGGTAGTTACGCTGCTGATAGAACGGGATGGCGCGTGAAACCGAGCCGGAAGCGTATGACTGCATCAGCGCGGCGTCGCGGTAGTACATCGTGGCCTCGGCCGGATTATTTTGCGATTGGTCGGGCACGACGATGAATCCCGGATCGCCTCCGCTCGCGATCGCCTGCTTCATTCCGCCGGATGCGGCTTGGCTCAAGCCGAGAACGGCAATGACCGAGGCGATGCCGATGATCATTCCCAACGCGGAAAGGGCCGATCGCGACCGGTTCCGCCAGATGCTTTCGAACGCTTCCGGGATGTAGGCCAGAAAGCGCGACATCAGCTCGCCGGTGTCGCCTTACCCGCCGGCGTCGTCGTGACGTTTTGCCCGTCGTGCAGCAGCGGGTCTTTTGCGGCAACGATCGAGTCACCCGGGAGCAGACCCGACTTCACCACGGTCTGCGTATCGTTCTTCGGGCCGGTACCGACGTACGTCTTTACCAGTTTGCGATTGCGAACGACGTACACGTAGGAGCCTTTGCCGTCTTTGTTGAGCGCCGCGCTCGGAACGACGATGGCGTTGCGTACGTCGGTTGTGAGGATATCGACGTCCACGCTCATACCGTCGCGCAAGAAGCTCGGCGCACCGTCGAGACGAATCGTCGTTACGACTTGCTTCGCCGTGCTCGATGGGTCGGTCGACTTCGTTGCGACCGGCGCGATTACCGAGACGTAACCGGTAAGCGTGCGTCCCGGAAAATCCTCGCCGGTGATCTTCGCGCGCTGGCCGGTTCTAACGTTGATGATATCTTGTTCGTCGACTTGCGCCTTCACGATGAATCCGCCGCCGGCCGCGATGGTGAAGAGCCCTTGACCCGCGGTCACCGGATCGCCCGGACGCAGCTGCGTGAGCGGATCGGCCGGCTGCGAAGCAACGGTTTGGATGGTTCCGTCGACCGGCGCGGTGATGCGCGTAAATCCGAGTTGCTGCTGATTGGATTGGTTGACGATCGCGGCTTTTTGCGCGGCCGCTTGCGCGTACTGCACGCTGTTTTGGCCGTAGCCGGTGACCGCGCCGAGTTGCATCTGGCGGAGCGCCTGATCGTACTGCACTTGCGCTTGATCGAGCTTGGCCTTGTCGACGTCGAGCTGGTTGCGCGGAATCGCCTTGTTGTTGTAGAGGCTGACGTCGGCTTTATAGATGCGCATGGCTTCGTCGAGATTGCTCTTGGCGGTTTGCACCGCTGCCTCGTAGGAAACTTTGGCGTTTTGTTCGTTGACCCGGGCGGTGCTGATGTTTGCAGCCGCGGAGGTGTAGTCGGCTTGCGAGCCGGCGGCGGTTGCCTGAAGCGTCGGGTTCACGACGGTCGCGAGCAGTTGCCCGGCAGCGACGTTGTCGCCCGCTTTGACATAAATCTGCTCGAGGTTTCCGGAAATCAGCGCGGGGATCGTGGCAACCCGGGGACGCTGAACCGTTCCGGTTTCCGGAAGGCTGGTGCTGAACGTCGTCCGCTTCACCGTAGTGACCGTGACCGCGGTCGTCGTGCTCTGGCCCCGCTGGACAAAAACCCCTATTGCGATGACCAAGACGCCGGCGGCCGCGATGATCAGCAGGTTACGAATGCGTTTGTTCATCTTGAGAACTCCGTGCTATAGTCCCGCGACCGCGCTTGGCGCATCATAGATGCCCAGCGCAACGCGCAATTTGATGACCGCTTCGACATAAGCGACGCGGGCGTTGTAGAGGTCGATCTGTGAAGACTGCGCCGCTTCTTGCGCTTGCAAGACGTCGCTTATTGCAATGAGCCCGCTCTGGTACTGCAGTTGCGCTACGCGCGCGGATTCCACCGCGGCCCGCACTTCGCCACCGGCGTACTGCAATTGTGCCTTGGCGGTTTGCGCGGCGCGGTAAGCTTGGCGCACTTCAAGCGCGACCTGGCCGTTGGTCGTGTCGAGTGCGTTCTGCGCAGCCGCTACCTGCGCGTCGTCGTTTTGGCGTTCGGCCCGGCGCGCGCCGTAATCCCACAGCGGCAGCGAAAACGTGCTGATTGCTTGCAGCTGCCAGAATCCCGGCGATCCGCGTGGGACTTTAGGCGCTTGACCCGGCGGAAACTGCGAATCGAGCTGCTGCTGCAGCAGCACGGCATTGGTCGGCGAGAATTGGTTGCCGAAAAACGCCGACATTTGAACCTGCGGAAAAAGTTCGCGATCGAACCCCTTGCGCGTCAGCTGCGCGGCCGACAAATTGGATTGCGCGCTGACCACGTCCGGCCGGTTGCCTTGCGCGATCGCGATCAGGCGATCGAGCGGCTCCGGCGGAAGCGGCGGCTGAGCAATTTGCGACGGGATCTCAAACGCCGTGTCCAGCGGCGCTCCGATCAGCTGCGCCAGCGTTTCTCGCGCATCGGCAGCCTGCGATCGATCGGCAACCAGCGTGGAGCGGCTTTTCTCTTCGGAAGCTTGCGCCCGCAGCACGTCCACGCCGGCGGCGACGCCGGCGCGTTCCTTGGCTTGCGCAACCGTCAGGAGCACGTGCTGATACGAAACGTCGGACGCGGCCAGGCGCGCGGTTTCGTCCTTGGTTGCGATGTCGTAGAAATCAGCCGCAACGCTGTTGGCGAGCTGATCGCGAATCCGGCGTAAGTCCGCTTGCGCGCCCGCTTCCTGCGCCCTCGCAGCAAACGCTTGGAGCGTCGAAAGAAAACCCGTGTCGAACGTGTAGTTCGTTCCGACTTGCGCGGTGTTTTGACTGAACGTGCGCTGCTGCGAGAGACCGGCGATGGCGAAACTGCCTTGCAGATTGTTCGATTTTTGCGCGTAGTTTTGCAGCTGCCCGGTCAAGTTCGGCAGCGAAGCCGAATGCAGGCTGATGTATTGCTGATGAAGCTGCGCGACGACGGCCTGCTGCTTGATCACCTGCGGGCTGTGCTCGATTGCATAGCGCACGGTCGCCGCCAAGTTTAAACCTGCGGCGTCGGCCGAAGCCGGCGCCGCAAGCGAGAGAGTGACCAACGCTGCCGCTATTGCGGAACCGCGAAGACTCATCGTTACCTTACATGAATCCCGCGTTGTGCGCCGCGCCGAACGCTCCGGCAGCCAGCAGCGCGCCGAGCAGCGTAATCAACGCGGCAAATGTCCAGGCGACGCCCGGAGTCGTTCGCGCTGTAACGCGCAGCATCGTCGCGTTGAGGAATAATCCCCAGAGCGAGAAGATGCTGATGCCGGCGAGGAACGTGACCAGCGCGGGTGAGGCGTGCGGTGCGAGATATGCTAAACTCGGCATGGCCCGCGCGACATCCATGGTACTGTTAAACGCGTCGGGTCCGCGCAGCATCGTGATGATGCCGACGACTATCGATCCGAGGCCGAACGTTGGGACGGCGATGTTCATCGACCCCGCCCACAAGCGTTTGAAATCGGCTTGGCCTTTTCCAACCGCGTTTCCGATCAAGGTGAACAGCGTGTTGAAGAGTACGATGATGAACAACGTGATGGCAACCGTTATATAGGGGAACACCGACGGCTGTCCCGCCCGCGCGACGATTTCAGCCTTTTTCTCCGGCGTCAGGTTCGCGAAGAACGAGCTCGTCGCCATCATCTGCTGGGTTGTGGCAACGCCCGCGTGACGCGCCGCAGGTCCCTGCAGATAGGTTCCAATCAAAAGCAGTACGATCGCGATGAGGCAAGCCCAACCCCAGGTCGGAGCGACTCGCAACGTTTCAAATGCGTCGGACGGCGCCGCTATTGTATTTATAACGGTAGATAAACCGTTTGCTTTAGCAGCCGGAGCTGAGCTTTCCATGGAATCTTCCCTCCCGTTAGAAACGGAACGTCACCGTCCGGCAATACGCCGTCGGCTCCCGGATTGTTTCACGGACGCGGCGAGCGCCGCCTTTTAGGGATGCGGGGACGCGGTAATCTGCCGTTCCACCGCTCGCCTCACGCGGTCGAGCTGAAGTTCGTGCAATTCTAACAGTTTGAGCTGAAGGATGATGCGCGCGCGGCGCAAGGCGCGGCGGGAGTAGATTTCGATTCCGGGCGCCGGCTGCGCGAGGATCGGGTGTCCGGAGTGGCGCGAGTGGCGGTGATGGCCCGCCGACGCAGCAAGCAGGCAGAGCGAGGTCAGCGCCAGCGCGGCGCGGTATCGGTCGAGCATGATAGCCTCCGCCGCTCCAATCACGCTCTGCGCCCTTAATGTAAAGATGCGGTGAACTCAAACGCGCTAACGGTCCCGGATTCTCCGGCCGGCCCCTACCTCCGGGTCATTCCGCTTGGCGGCTGCGGCGAGATTGGCCGCAACATGACCGTGATCGAGACCGACCAGGATCTGGTTGTAGTCGACTGCGGCCTGATGTTTCCCGACGAAGAGATGTACGGCGTCGACATCGTCATCAACGATTTCACGTATGTGCGCGAGCGCCGCGACAAGTTCCGGGCGCTGCTGGTAACGCACGGGCATGAAGATCATATCGGCGGCATCCCCTATCTTTTGCGCGAGTTCAACGTGCCGGTGGTCGGCACGGCGCTGACGATCGCGCTGATCAAAGCAAAATCGCGCGATCATAAAATGATCGGCGAAGCGCAGCTCGTCACGGTGAAACCGGGCGATCGCGTGCGCTATGGATCGATCGAAACGGAATTCGTGCACATCAACCACTCGGTCTCCGGCGCTTGCGCGCTCGCCTTGCGCACGGAGACGGGAACCGTTTTCCACACCGGCGACTTCAAGTTCGATCAAACGCCGATCGACGGCCGCCCGGCGGATTTTGCGTCCATCGCCCGCATCGGTGACGAGGGCGTGCTCTGCATGCTTTCGGACAGCACCAATGCCGAACGTCCGGGGCACACGCTTTCGGAAAGAATCGTCGGGGAAGCGTTCACCAACGTATTTTCAAAAGCCAAGGGCCGGATCATCGTCGCTTCGTTTGCGTCCAACGTGCCGCGCATCCAGCAAGTGATCGATCACGCGATCACGTTCGACCGCAAGATCGCGTTTCTCGGACGATCGCTCACCAACGTCGTGCACTTCGCATCGGAGCTCGGCTACCTGAACGTGCCTGCCGATCGGACGATACGCGTGGAAGAGATCGAAGAACTTCCGCCCGAGAAAGTCGTCGTGATGACGACCGGTTCGCAGGGCGAACCGATGAGCGGGCTTACGCGCATGTCGGTGCGCGATAATCCGCGGCTGAAGATCGTGCCGGGCGACACGGTCGTGATCAGCGCGACGCCGATTCCGGGCAACGAAAAAGGCGTCTACAAAACGATTGACAACCTGTACCGGCTCGGCGCAATCGTCGTGCACGGCACCGACGGGCGCTCGCACGTCTCCGGGCACGGATCGCAAGAAGAGCTGCTGCTCATGCTCAACTTGGTGCGCCCGGAGTTTTTCGTTCCGGTGCACGGTGAATACCGCATGCTCGTGCAGCACGGCAAGCTCGCGCAGCGCACGGGCGTCGACGCGCGCAGTGTCTTCGTGGTAGAGAACGGCGACGTGCTCGAATTCACGCGCGACTACGCCGACAAGATTGGCAAGACGTACGGCGGCCACGTATTCGTCGATGGCTCCGGCGTTGGCGACGTTGGAGAAGCCGTCTTGCGCGACCGTCGTTTACTCGCGGCCGACGGTTTCATGATGGTCGTCGTCGCGATCGATAGTGAGGAAGGGCGCGTCATCACCGGCCCCGACATCATCTCGCGCGGCGTTTTTTACATGCCCGATGCGGGCGGCGTGTTGGACGAATTGCGTTCCGAACTCACGGCGTTGATCCAGGAGGTTTCGGTCGAAGGGATTCGCGACGTCAACACGGTCAAAGAACACATACGCGAAGGATTAGCAAAAGCCATCATGACTCGCTATAAGCGGCGGCCCGTTATCGTCCCGGTCGTTATGGAGGTATGACTTGTTTTGAAAACCCGCAAACAATTTATCGCCGTAGCTGCTGCCGGTGCGGGCGCGCTGCTGGCAGCTCCCGCGAGCGCACAAACATCACCAATGCCTGCCCCATCGGCGGCGCCCGCGCCTAAGAAGGCGTCGGAGGCCGCGACCGCACTGGCGGCGCGCATGCGCGCGTTCGATCCGAAACTTACCGACGAAGAGCTCGCGACGATCGCCGAAGGCATCGACGGCAATCTGCAGATCGGGCGCGGCCTCAATCCGAAAGGCAAGTCCATTCCGAATTCGGTCGAGCCGGCGACTTCATTTAAGGTGCTTACGTCATGACCGAAGAGCAGCTGGCATTTTCCGACGCAACCACACTCGGGTCGCTGATCGCGGCTAAAAAAGTTTCATCCGTCGAACTCACAAAAATGTACCTCGCCCGTTTAGAAAAATACGGGAGAACCTACGGCGCGGTCGTGACGATCATGCACGACCGTGCGATGCGAGAGGCACGCAGCGCCGACCGCGAGCTAGCGGCTGGAAAATCGCGCGGCCCGTTGCACGGAGTTCCGTACGGCGTTAAAGACTTGCTCGCCGCCGCCGGAGCGCCGACGACGTGGGGCGCTGCGCCTTACCGCAACCAAGTTTTCAGGTATGACGCGACGGTCGTGCAGAAATTGCGCGCAGCTGGCGGCGTGCTGTTGGCAAAGCTTGCCATGGTGGAGTTGGCTGGCGGATTCGGTTATGACGATGCCGATGCGTCATTTACCGGGCCCGGCAGAACGCCGTGGAATCGCGACTACTGGAGCGGCGGATCTTCGAGCGGACCGGGCGCAGCCGTCGCGGCCGGCTTAGTTGGCTTCGCGATCGGATCCGAAACGAACGGTTCGATCATGGCGCCCGCCGCTTATTGCGGCGTCACGGGATTGCGTCCGACGTACGGGCGCGTGAGCCGCCACGGCGCGATGGCTCTGATGTGGACGTCGGATAAACTGGGACCGTTGTGCCGCTCCGCGCGCGACTCAGAACTCGTTCTGCGCGCGATCGCGGGACACGATCCCGCGGATCGCACCTCGCTCGACGCGCCGTTTCCGAAAGTGCGCGGCCGTAAGCCGAAGATCGGCGTGCTGGCGCGCTCGACCGAGCGCATCATGCCCGCCGTTGCCAACAACTTCATGGTTTCGCTCGAAGTGCTGCGCGAATTAGCCGACGTCGTCACCAACGTCGCGCTGCCGCGCGGGAATTACGGCGCGACGTTCGAGGCAATTTTCAACGGCGAATGCGCTTCGGTTTTTCGCGATCTGGTCGAGAGCGGAAAATCTCGCGAGCTGCAATCCACGGACGATCGCCTGGGCGGCTACCAAGTCTACAACGCGCTCGCGGTCGACTACGTCGACGGCATGCGCCGCCGCACGATGCTCAACGAGGCGGTCGGCAAAGCCTTCGCCGGCTACGATGCAATCGTTCATCCGACACGCTCTACGGTTTCATATCCCGTCGGCATCAAGTTCGAAAAAGCGTATCCCGCAAAATACAACGGCGTGACCGGTTTGGGGAGTCCGGGGAACTTGGCGGGTCTGCCCGAGATTAGCGTGCCAAATGGTTTCGGCGATCACAACTTGCCGACGGGTCTTGCGATGATGGGGCGCGCGTGGGGCGAGATGCAGATCACCCAGATTGCCAAGGCTTATCAGGCGCGCACGAAGTTTCATACGATGCATCCGAAGCTCGTCGTCGTCTAGACCGGCCGCCCTAGCGCATGGATGTAACGCTCGCGGCGGCGACGGAGCAGATTGCGCCGGGGCGCGGTTATTTTGCCGACGTCTGGCGCCGGCTGATAAAATCGCCCGGCGCCCTGATAGGTTTGGGACTCATCGGCGTGCTTGTTTTTACGGCCGCCTTCGCGCCGCTGATCGCGCACACCGATCCGCTGGCGCAAAACCTTGCGCAACAGTCGCTGCACCCAAGCCTCGCGCATCCGTTCGGCACCGACAAACTTGGGCGCGACCTCTTTTCGCGGATCGTGTACGGGTCGCGCATTTCGATCCGCATCGGTTTCTTGGCGGTGGGCATCGCCATCACGATCGGCACGTTCTTCGGCGTGGCCGGTGGCTACTTAGGCAAAGGCGTGGACTCGTCGATCATGGCGGTGATGGACGTGATGCTCGCTTTTCCTTCGATCATTTTGGCCATCGGCATCACCACGATACTGGGGCCGAGCATCAATCACTTGATGATCGCCGTCGGCATCGTCTACATTCCGCAGTACGCGCGGCTGGCACGATCCTCGGTTCTGGGCGTTAAAGAACTTGAGTACGTCGAAGCGGCCAAAGCACTCGGAGCGCGCGTCCCGCGCATTCTCTGGCGCCATGTTCTGCCGAATATTCTCGCGCCGCTGATCGTGCAGGCGATGCTCGGCATCGGCACGGCGGAGCTGGAAGCTGCAGGGCTTTCGTATTTGGGTTTGGGAGCGCGGCCGCCGGCGCCGGAATGGGGCGCGATGCTCAACGACGCGCGCGATTACTGGCTCTCCGCCCCATGGGCGCTGATTTTTCCGGGAATAGCGATTACGCTAATGGTTTTGGGTTTCAATCTCTTGGGCGACGGCTTGCGCGACGCGCTCGATCCCACGCAGCGGTAGAGTATGGCGATCGCACTGGGTTTGCTGGCTGCAATTTTCTACGGATCCGCCGATTTTTGCGGCGGGTTTGCTACTCGCCGCAGTCCGATGTTTGCGGTCACTGTTATCTCGCAAGCGGTCGGACTCGTTTTGATCTTGGTCGCGCTGCCGTTCTTTCCGTCGCATCCGACGCTGTGGACACTGGAGACCGGCTTCATCGCGGGCATGTGCGGCGGGCTGGGATTGCTGCTGCTGTACCACGCGCTTTCGATTGGGAAGATGGGCGTCGTCTCGCCTATTACCGCGGTACTTGCGGCATTGACGCCCCTTATCGTCGGTGCTGCCCGCGGCGAGCATTTGGGAAACTTCAAGCTTGCCGGCATCGGCGTCGCGCTGCTGGCCGTCATTCTCATCTCGCTTTCAACCGAACCTGACGGTACGGTCGAATTCTCAACGGCCGGCGTGAAGGAAGCGATCGCATCCGGCGTCATTCTGGGCGGATTCTATACTTTTCTGGCGCTGGGCGGTCAACAGAGCGGGCTGTACCCGATCGTTGCAGCGCGCATTGGTTCGATCTCGCTACTGCTGGTCATCGCGCTTGTCATGCGCCGCAGTATCTTGGTTGCGGCGCCTGCAGCGCTCGGAATCATTGCGCTAGCCGGTGTGCTCGATATGATGGCTAACGCGTTTTACGTTCTTGCCGCATACGCGGGGTATTTATCGATCGCCGCCGTGCTTACGTCACTCTATCCGGCGAGTACGGTATTCTTAGCGCGAATTGTGTTGGGCGAGCGGCTCGCCGCGCTGCAGAAGATCGGTGTCGCCTTTGCGCTTGCCGGCGTCGCGCTGATCGCGAGTTAGTCCTCGGGCGGAAACGCTCGAGCGTTCGCACCGGAGAGGGTTGGCGGCAACGGATGCAACTTAGCAGTCACGCCTGCCGAGCCTTCGGTATCGTCGGGAGGGTTCGGTGTATCGGGGCCCTGGTTTGGTTTCCGGCTTCCTCGCGCCATTTTCTTACGGCGCCCGATCCGAAAAAACTCGCCCAGTTTCGTTATGAATGACATACGGCGATCCCCACGTCATGCGCGCGTCACGCGCTCCCTTCGACTGGCGTGCTTGCGCACGCTGCTCAGGGTCCTTCGACAAGCTCAGGATGACACCCCGACGGGTTCACCACGACATTTAGAGGCTCGACCACACGTCCAGCTTGCGCTTAACGCGATCGATCACCGCATCCGTGAAATCGGTCGTCGAGGCGTGGCCGCCGAGATCGCTGGTCGCGATGCCTTCGTGCACCGCCTCGAGCGCGGATTCGTAAATCGCACGCGAAGCGTTCTGCGCGCGCTTGTCTTCCATATAAGAGAGCAGCGCGCCGGCGGCGAGAATCATCGCCATCGGGTTAGCGACGTTCTTGCCGAACAGGCGGGGTGCCGTACCGTGCGGCGCCTCGGTCATCACGACCGAGGGTTTGAGCCCTTCCTCGAATGCGAGCAGCACGGACTCTGCGCCGGCGATCGATCCGAAGAGCTGCATCACCAAATCGGAGAGACAGTCGCCGTCGCGATTGAGCGAGGGAATGACCAGCGGCATCTCGCCGTCGGTGTTCAGCAGAAGCGCGTAAGTCGCGTCGATGAGTTGCGGATCGTAGGGAACCTGGGGATGGCGCGCGGCCGCCGCGTCCATCTCTTCCTTGAACATTCCCTCGTAAATTGGGCTGACTGTAAATTTCGGCCCGCCGAAAACTTTCGCGTGCATGCGCGCGGCATGTACGAACGCATACTCGGCGACCACCTGGCAAACGCTGCGATCGATCGACTCCGTGCGGTACGCGACTTCGCTCGAACCTTCGCCCTCGCGCCATTCCTTGGCGCCATAGGCGTCGCCGACCGCCATGCGCACGACCGAGATCGGCGCGTGCACGCCCGCGACCGGACGGATGCGCGGCAAACGCCGCCCCGTGCGCACGATAACTTTGCCGCCGACGGCTTTGCGCAGAATCGCGTTGGGCGACCCGACGTCGTCTTTTTCTTCCGGTGTGATTGTGGCGGCTTTGAGACCGAAATGCGCCCGCTTCATCGCTTCGGCGGCGTCTTGAACCACGGCGTTGTTGGTTGCGCGTCGATTTTCCAGCGAAAGATCGAACCGCTCCGTGGCCAGTTCGACGTCGATGACCGAGCGGTCGAGAACGCGCAGCGCTTCGCCCAGCAGCTCTTGTCCGGTCTGGTCGCCTTCGAGAATCACGATGGTCGTCGGGCTCAAATGAACTCCTATTAGAATGAAGAAGTAAGCGGTCCATGGCACGCGTGCGCCGCCGGGCGGCGAAATCGCGATTGAATTATGAGATCGCCGGCATGGCGGCGATCGGCATCGCCGTTCTGCTGGCGGTCGCGCTGACTTTGGCGCCCGCACATGCGGGGGCTGCCGGCGCCGTAACCGCGCGAGCGCTCCATTGGACCTTTGGATCAGCTGCCGGACTTTTCCCGGTTTTGATCGCGCTCTTCGGCGCGATTGTCTTCCTGGAGATCAATCTTCCGCGCATCATGGCGACGTTCGGCGTTGCGGCGTTCGGGTATTTCATCCTCATCGACGCGTCGCTCGCCAAGCGCGGCGGGTTCCTCGGCACCGAAATGTGGCGCGGCCTCTACGCACTGCTCGGGCTTACCGGTTCGCGGATCGTCATCGGCCTGCTCGCTTTGTTGCTGGCCGTTTGGATCAGCGACGTATCCGTAAAGAAAATCATCGGCTGGCTGGTATTATTGTTTTCGAAGATTCGCATTCCGAAGGTCACGCTCGCGTTACCGGATGGCCACGAAACCCTGCGCGACGCCTTCGCGCTGCCGGCAACCGATCCGAATCGCAAAAAGGAACGCGCCTCCGATACTGCCACCGCGCTCGTCGCAGTCGAACCGCTGCTAGTTCCACCTCCCGCGCCGCCTTTGCCTGTCGATTATGAGGATGAGGAAGTCCTCGAAGACGACGCAGCTGACGACGAGGACGAGGAAGACGCCGACGACGATCCGGACATCGACGAAGAGGAAGACGACGAAGAGCTCGACGACGAGGCAGAAGACGACGATCTCGAAGATGAAGACGAAGAAGTTGAGGGCGAGTACGAAGCTCCGGCCGTAGCCGGCGGACCGCGCACCTATAAACTGCCCGATCTCTCGCTCTTCGATCCGCCGCAGGCGCAAATCGTTGATGAGTCGGCGCGCTCGGCTGTGCTCGAAGACACGCTGGCTTCGTTCGGCGTCGGCGCGAAAGTCGTGCACATCGAACGCGGCCCATCGGTCACGCGTTACGAGCTAAAACCCGATCGCGGTGTGAAGATTTCGAAGATCGCAAACCTGGCCGACGATCTCGCGCTGGCGTTGGCCGCGACGAGCGTCCGCATCGAGGCACCGATTCCCGGCAAATCGGCGGTCGGCATCGAGGTTCCAAACAAGACGGTCTCGATCGTCTCGATTCGCGAGATTCTCGAAGCGCTGCCGCAGCGCGGACAAGTTCCGCCGTTATGGATGGCGCTCGGTAAGGACGTTCCCGGTCGAGCCGTGTTCGGCGACCTGTCACGGATGCCGCACATGCTGATTGCCGGCGCCACCGGCTCCGGCAAGTCGGTCTGCTTGAATTCGGTCATCGCGTCGCTGCTCGTGAGTTCAACGCCGGATCAGGTGCAGATTCTGATGATCGACCCCAAGCGCGTTGAGCTGGTGATGTACAACGGCATCCCGCATTTGATCAAAGAGGTCATCACGGACCCGCGCATGGCCGCGGGCGCTCTTTTTGAGATGACCAAAGAAATGGATGCCCGGTACGAACGTTTTGCCAAGGCCGGTGTGCGCAAGATCGAAGAGTACAATGCGAAGTATCCCGATGAGAACTTGCCGTACGTCGTCGTCATCATCGACGAGCTTGCCGACCTGATGCTGATCGCGCCGGCGCGCGTTGAGACGACGATCATGCGGCTGGCACAACTCGCGCGCGCGACCGGTATTCACTTAATCGTGGCGACGCAGCGTCCGTCGGTGGACGTCATCACCGGTCTCATTAAAGCCAACATCCCTTCGCGCATTGCGTTTGCAGTGACGTCGCAGGTCGACTCGCGTACTATTCTCGATATGGTCGGCGCCGAACGGCTGCTCGGACGCGGTGACATGCTCTACTTGCCGATCGACTCCCCCAAGCCGATTCGCGCGCAAGGCGCGTTTATTTCCGGCGGTGAGTTGCAGCGGCTGATTCATTTTTGGACGAAACAAGCGCGGCCCGATAATCTGCTCGACGTCGACATTCAGCCGCTCGCCGATGAGGAAAAGAAAGATGTCGACCCGCTGGCGTTTGATGCGGCGAAATTTATTATCGAGAGCAACTACGCATCAACCGCGTCGCTGCAATCACAATTTTCGATCGGCCATCCGCGCGCCGTGCGCATCATGAAGCAGCTCGAGGATATGAAGGTCGTGGGTCCGCACGAAGGCACCAAGCCGCGCCGCATTCTCTTCGGGCTCGACGATCTGGAGCGCACGTCCGAGCGTTTCGGGCGCGAGCGGGGACAGCAAGATCTCTTCGCCGCCGGATCTTGAACCGTTAATCCCGGACCGTACAGAAATACATCTGCCGGAGGTTTGGCTGTCTCGCTGGAGCCTCGCCGCCGGCTCGCTGCTTGCGGGCTTCATCGTACTGGCGTTGGCAGTGACGGGAAAAGGCCAAACGCCGGTCGATTCGATGTTGCGAACCATTTTTAGATCCTCATGGACCGCCCGGGTTTCTTCCAAGCATTTTTAGTGTTTCGTCTCTTCCTTAGCATGGCTGCAATAACAACAGCCGCCGGCCTCGTCCTCACCTCGGCGTTTTTCCCGAACGTAAAGTATACGGTTCTAAAAGGCTTCTTTGTAGGACCAATTCCGGGTGGCACGATTGCCAGGAAAGAGTCGTTGGTCGCGGCAGAGATTCTTATCGGCGTCCTAATTGTTGTTTGGGTTCTGACCAGGACGATGCACTTAGCGCGGGGACTGTCGAGTCTGGAATCAGCAGATAGTTTCCCGAGCTATTGGCCGGTCATGGCCATTGCTTTTTGGGGAGCAATCGCCACCGTTGCGAGCCGGTTTCATTGGAACGAGGCGCTCCGCAGATCCCTCGTGGCCCTGTTCGTTGGTTTGGTGCTTTTTTCGATTGCCGCGCCACTTTATTACTTCATCGCATGGCCAACCGATGTTATCGGCGGCGTCTTATTAGGCACGGCCGTGCTGTGTCTGCTCCAATTCGTTCTTGAACGCTTGAATTTGAGGCTACATGACGACTTCGCAGCATAGGCACGCGTTGGGGCACGTTGTTTCGGCGTGCGTTTTGCTCGCCGCGTTCTTTTGGCTCGGATTCTACGTTACCAAGCATGGCGAACCGCATGCGTTAAACGTTTTTGCGCTGCAGCTGCGCGGCCAAGGTACGGCGATCGCTTGGAGATTCACGGAGATGGGATGGGGCTACGTGCTCGGCCCTCTGTACGTCGCGCTTATCGCGCTGGCGATCTTCCGGCCCGAATGGCGCCGGCCAGCGCTTTTTGCGGTTGCGATCGCGCTCATATGCTGGGGCGCAGCCACGGAGTTCCAACATTTCTTTGCCCGGCCTCGCCGGACCGACTGGCTGATCCGCCACGAAACCGCGGGATCGTATCCGAGCTCGCACGCCGCGATCTCGACCGGGTTTTACTTCTTGTGCGGGCTGCTTGCGCTGCGTTCGAACCTGGCAGCATGGCTGCGCTACACGCTTTTCGTTCTACTGACTTTTGTCACACTAGCGATCATTTGGTCGCGCATTGAGCTGGCCGCCCACAACATTACCGACGTCATCGGCGGCGTGATGCTTGCTTTCGTAATCATCTCGCTTGGTGCGGCGGCTCTCGAATTTGCGGGAAGGCCGGTCGTAAGCTAACCAGGGGGGATGCCGCCGACTCCGAAGCATCGGCTCATGGCGGCGCACCTGACCGATCCTGCTCTCAAACCCATCGAACGCAAAGTCGAAGAAGGCATCCCGCTTTCCTTAGAAGACGGGGTGACGCTCTTTGGAACGCGCGACTTGCACTCACTCGGACGGATGGCACGCGCCCAAAAAGAGCGCAAGAGCGGAAAAAACGTCTACTACATTCTCAATCGGTACGTCAATTCGACGAACGTTTGTTACGCGGGCTGCAAATTCTGTTCGTTTGCGGTGGATGAGTTCAAAGAAACCGACCGCGTCGTGCGCATGGCCGCCGATCAGGTCATGGCCAAGGCGCTTGAGACCGGCACGAACTTCAATCAGATCCACATCGTCGGCGGACACGATCCGCGCCAACTTTCGCTGGATTACTGGCTACCGCTGATGCGCCGCTTCAAAGAGCAGGTCCCACACGTTCAGCTCTCGCTGTTCACCGCCGCAGAACTCGATTACATGGCCAAGCGCCACCGCATGAAATATCCGGAGTTGATCGCGACGCTAAAGTCGGCCGGACTCGACAACGTCAACGGCGGCGGCGCGGAAATCTTTGCGGCCGAAACGCGGGCCAAGATTTGCCCGAACAAAGTCGGCACCGACAACTGGTTAGAGATCCACGAAGAGTTGCACCGCCAGGGCGTCGCCTCGAACGCGACGATGTTGTACGGACACATCGAATCGCTCGAAGATCGCGTCGACCATCTGATCCGGTTGCGCGAATCGCAGCGCCGCTCGCCTGGATACAACGCATTTATTCCGCTCGCGTTTCATCCCGACGGCAACGAACTCAACGATTGCGGCTGGACGACCGGCCTGGACGACTTGCGCATATTCGCGGTGTCGCGTTTGATGCTCGACAATTTCGACCACATCAAAGCCTATTGGATGATCCAGGGCTTGAAAATTTGCCAAGTGGCGCTGCACTTCGGCGCCGACGACATGGACGGCACGCACGGCAGCACCGACGAGGAAATGATCTACCACAGCGCCGGCACGCAATCGGGACAATATGTCGACGACCGCGAGTTCCGCCGTTTAATTGAAGAAGCCGGCTACGTGCCGGTTCGGCGCAACAGCACCTACGACGAGTTCCCGCCCGATTGGACCCCGCCGCCGGCAACGCGTGAAGAAGTTTATGCTTAACTGCGGCCGCATCAAGTACACGAACGACCTGCCGATCTACGCCGCCTTCGACGAAGGCGTGCTTGAGTATCCCGGCACGCTGCACGCGGACGTACCGGCCGCGTTGAACCGCATGATGCTCGACGGCAAACTCGACGTCGGCCCGATGAGTGCTTTTGCTTACGCAGCAGATTTCGAACGGTTCGTTCTGCTGCCCGATCTCTGCATCGGCGCGCGCGATGAGGTTATTTCGGTGGTGCTGGTCTCGAGCGCTCCGCCGGCGCTGCTCGACGGCGCCGAGATTGCGGTCAGCTCCGAATCGGCCACCGGAAGAAATTTGCTGCGCGTTCTGCTCGAGCGCCGTTACGGAGTGCACGCGCGTTTCACCGAAACCGCCGACGCCGCGGCGGCCGCCAAAGAAGGCCGCGCCGCGCTGTTGATCGGCGACGCCGCAATCGACGCGCAGCTCTCGCTGCCGGTGGAGCAAGTCTACGACCTCGGCGCCCTCTGGCACGACTGGACCGGGGAGCAGACGGTTTTTGCCGTGTGGGTGGCGCGGCGCGAAGTATACGAGCAAGATGCGCAGGGCGTGCGCGCCTGCATGGACGCTCTCACGGACTCCTATACGTGGGCTCGCGGAAATATGGGAACCGTTATCGCGCGCGCGCAAGAGATTATCGCGCGGCCGCCGGGATTTTACGAGAACTATTTCGCGAAGCTGAACTTCACGTTTCATTCGGCCGCGCAGCGCGGGTTGGCGGCATACTGCCGCGAGCTGCAGGCGATCGGCGCGATAGAAACCATGCCGCGCATCCTACCGGAGGCCATCGGTGTCGGTAGCTAGCCTGCTCGACCGCGCGGCTTCAGGCGGAAGGCTTTCCCTTGAAGAAGGCGTCCGGCTCTACCGCGAGGCCGACATTCACGATCTGGGCGCCGCGGCGCACGCGCGCCGCATGCAGCTCTATCCCGAAGATGTCGTCACCTACGTGATCGACACGACCATAAACTATACAAACGTCTGCAACGTGCACTGCACATTCTGCGCATTTTTCCGTCCCGAAAAGCACGGCGAAGGCTACACGATGTCGCACGACGACGTGCTCGCGCGCGTGAAGTTCGCGGCCGACCAAGGCGCGACGCAGATCATGATTCAGGGCGGCGTCAATCCCGAGCTGCGGTTATCGTGGTTCGAAGAACTGTTCGGACGCGTGCGTGCCGAGTATCCGGCAGTCGATTTACATTCGCTCTCCGTCTCGGAGGTGGTCGGGCTTTCGACCGTCGAGCAGTTGCCGGTGCCGGAGATCTTGGGACGCTTGCAAGCGGCCGGCATGAAATCGCTACCCGGCGCGGGTGCGGAGATTTTAGTCGAACGGGTCCGCAAGCGCATCAGCGCGCGCAAGGTCAAGCCGGAGGAGTGGATCGGCGTCATGCGCGAGGCGCAAAAGCTCGGCATGCCCACAACGGCCACGATGATGTTCGGCTCGATCGAAACCGACGAAGAACGCGTCGAGCATATGGACGTCATCCGCAATCTGCAGGACGAAATGGGCGGCTTCACTGCGTTCATCCCGTGGTATTACGTGCCGTGGAAGACGCCGCTGCGCGGCAAAGAAGCGACGGGGTTGGAGTACCTGCGTGTGCTGGCGGTATCGCGGCTTTATCTCGATAACGTTCCGCATTTGCAGGCATCGTGGCTTACCCCGGGACTAAAAATTGGGCAGGTCGCGCTGTACTACGGCTGCGACGACATGGGCGGCACGATTCTCGAGGAGCAGGTAGTCCACGATGCCGGCTCGACCAACGCCGCCACGCGCAAAGACGTCGAAGAGATCATTATTAAAGCCGGCTTCAAACCCGTCATTCGCGATACGTATTGGAATTTGCGCGCCGACATGGCGCTCGCCACTGCTTAGAGCAGCATTCATGCGGGCCTCGACATGCGCGCCACAAGGGCGCGCTGCTCGGTCGTCCTTCGACCCTTCGGCTCGCGTTTCTGACGAAACGCTGCTCAGGACAGGCTTGCTCAGGATGACACCCCAGTGGACGCCCCCCGACTGGCGCACTGTCGTGCGCTGCTCGGGGTCCTTCGACAAGCTCAGGATGACATCTTAAAAAGTCGACTCGATGGTGGCGGCGCCGAGCACCTCTTCGCCGTTTAGATCGAAGAGCGCGACCAGTTGGCCGGGCGAAACGGCCTTCTGCGGTGTTTCGAAATCGACGCGCAGCGTACCGCCGTCGACGCTCGCGAGCGCAGGCTCTAAACTCGCACGATACCGCGTCATCACGAGCACACGGACCGGCGAGCCGTCGAAACGCTCCGGCGAGCCGTTGAATCGCTCCGGGCGAATCAGGTTAACTTCGTTCGCCGTTAGGCCGGTTACGGCGAGTTCGTCTTCGCGTCCGATGACGATGGTGTTTGTCGCCGCATCGATGCGCGTGACATAGCGCGCGCCTTCACCGCTGGCGGGCAAACCTTGGCGCTGTCCGATCGTGTAACCCGAAATCCCCGCGTGGCGGCCGACGATCTCGCCGGCGACCGTAACGACATCGCCCTCGCGCGCCGACTCCGGGCGCAGCTCCGAAACAATATCGCGATAGTCGGCGCCTTCGACGAAGCAGATATCTTGCGACTCGACCTTATCGTGCACCGGCAACCCAAGGCGTTTTGCGTGCGCGCGCGTTTCTTGCTTGTCCAGCTCGCCGAGCGGAAGCAGTAACCGTGAAAGTTGTTCCGGTGTGAGCTGCGCGAGCGCGTACGCTTGATCTTTGGCATGCGTGCCGCGCAGCAAATGCGGACCATCGGCGCGAACGTCGATACGCGCGTAGTGTCCGGTCGCCACATACTGCGCGCCGAGCGAATCGGCATACTTGCGCAGAGTGCCGAGCTTCACGAAATTGTTACACGAGACGCACGGATTCGGCGTGCGGCCGGCGGCGTATTCTTCCGCGAAGCGGTCGATTACGCTGCGGCGGAACGTCTCTTCGAAATCGAGCACGTAATGCGGAATTCCCAGGGCGGCGGCGCTCCGCCGGGCGTCGTCAAAATCGTCCACGCCGCAGCAGCTGCGGGCGTGCGGCGCGCGCGTCTGCGAATACATCTTCATCGTGACGCCAATGACGTCGTAGCCCGCTTCCACCAGCAAGCCGGCTGCCACCGCCGAGTCCACTCCGCCGCTCATTGCGGCGATTACGCGCGTTTTCTCCATCATCTAAAGACACAGGATAACAGGATAGGGGCGCTAACAGAAGCTCCATATGGGGCTGGGCGAACGCTTTCGAGCAGCGCGCGAAGAACGGGGCCTCACCCTCTCTGAGGTCGGCGAGCAGCTGCGCATCCGCTCGGTTTATCTGGCCGCGATCGAGGAAGAAAACTGGAAGGCGATCGGCGCGCCGGTCTACATCCGGGGCTTCCTGCGAACTTACGCCCGCTTTCTGGGGCTCGATCCGGAAGAGGCCGTCGGCGAGTTCAACAGCGCCAGCGGCGTCGCGCCTTCGTCGGCCCCCGCGCCGGAGATCCGCATTTCCTCAGGCCAGCGGAGCATGGCGCCCCTCTTGTGGATCGCCGGAATCATCGCCATCGTGCTGATCGGTTTTGTGATTTACGTCTATGTATCGCCGCCGCGCGGCGTGACGATCGCCCAGCAGAGCTCCGCGCCGGCTGTATCCCCATCGGCGGCTGCCGTTACGGCACATCCGGCGCCGCGTCCTCAGCCGCTGCTGACGCGAACGCTCGCGCTCAACGTAATCTCAGCATCTTGGCTCAGGGTAACCATTGATGGAAAGGTTAGTATGGAGGGAATATTTCCGCGGGGCACGAGCAAGATATTTCACGGCAGAACCGCGGTAGTGCGCGCCGGCAATGCAGCGGGCGTTGCGTTAACCATCGACGGCAAGCGGGTGGCGCCGCTCGGCGGCATCGGCGATGTAGCTGAAAAGAGTTTTAGTTTATAATTTATGCCAACCGACGCATCGTTCGACATCGTCTCACGGGTCGATCAACAGGAGCTCGACAACGCGCTCAACCAGACGCGTAAAGAGATCGCCGGCCGTTTTGATTTCAAGAACAGCAAGACGACGATTGAATACGATGGCAAGAAAGTCATCACGATCGTCTCCGACGACGAATTGAAGATGAAGAACGTCGTAGACATGCTTCAATCGAAGGCCGTCAAGCGCGGCATCGATCTCAAGAGTTTGGAGATGGGAACGGTCGAGCCCGCGGCCGGCGACACCGTACGGCGAACGGTCACGCTGAAAACAGGCATCCCAAAAGACAAGATCAAGCCGCTGATGGACGCCATCAAAGATTTGAAACTCAAGGTAAGCGCGCAATATCAGGACGATCAGATTCGCGTTTCCGGAAAAAACAGGGACGATTTGCAGAAGGTCATCGCGCGGCTGCGCGCTCTCAGTTACGAGCTGCCGTTGCAATTCGTCAACTACCGGTAGTGCCTAAACGCGTCTCGTTTGTCAGTTTAGGCTGCGCGAAAAACCTCGTCGACACCGAAGTCATGATCGCGAAGCTCGGCGAAGCCGGCTGGGAACTCTGTGACGACTCAAAGCTTGCCGATGCGGTGGTCGTAAACACCTGTGCGTTCATCGACCCGGCGAAAGCCGAATCGACCGACGCGATCATGCAACAGGCGCAGCAGAAGAAACCCGATCAGCACCTGATCGTCGCGGGGTGCTTGGCGCAGCGCTACGGCGAGCAACTGCAGGCGCTCGTCCCGGAGATCGACGGCGTCGTCGGCACCGGCGCATACGCGAGCATCGTAGAGGTGCTCACCGAAGCCGCCGCCGGCGCGCGCCCCGCGCGCCTGGGCTTCGAGCCCGAGCCCGAACACGATTTCTTGCCGCGTCTGGTCACCACGCCCCGGGCTACGGCCTACCTGAAGATCGCCGAGGGATGCGATCATCCGTGCACGTTTTGCATCATCCCACAGCTGCGCGGGCGTTTTCGCAGCCGCAGCGAGGAAGCTTTACTAAAGGAAGCGCGGGCGCTGGCTCAAGCCGGGACGCGCGAATTGGTGCTCATCGCCCAGGACTCGTCGATGTGGGGCCGGGATCGTGGTTGGCGCCGCGGCGGTTTGGCGCATTTGCTGCGCGGCTTGCACGAAATTGAAGGTCTGGAATGGATCCGTCTGCTCTATCTCTATCCGGCCACGATCGATAGCGAACTGATCGCCGCGATCGCTGAGTTGCCGAAGGTTTGCAAGTACATCGACATGCCGCTGCAGCACGCGCATCCCGAGATTTTGCGCGCGATGCTGCGCCCCGGAAACGGCGAACGGTACTTGGAGATTCTGGAAGATTTCCGCAGCCGCATTCCGGGTGCAACGATGCGCTCGACCTTCATTGTCGGGTTTCCGGGCGAGAGCGAAGAACACGTAGATTATATGGAGGAGTGGATCGCGCGCGCGCAGCTCGATCGCGTCGGGTTTTTTCAGTACAGCAGCGAGCAAGGCACTCCGGGCGCGGCGCTTCCGGATCACGTGCCGGCCCGCGAACAACGCCGCCGCCTGGTGCGCCTGCGCGAAGCTCAGCGCGCCGCATCGCAAACGGCCCGGTCGCGGCGCATCGGCAGCACGGTTCGCGTTCTGGTCGAGAATCGCACGCGGCGCGGCTGGGCGGGCCGTTCGATGGGCGAGGCGCCCGGCGTGGACGGCGCGATTCATTTTCCTGGCGATGCGGTCCCGGGCGACTTCGTTCATGTCACGCTCGAACGCGCGACCGCGTTCGATTTCCATGGCCGGATAGCACATGGGTAAACATTTGCCTCCTGAGGACTATTCCGTAGAGCCGGTGCGAACGCGTCCGGCCGTATTCAAACGCGTGGCGATCGTTGCCGGTATCGTAGTCGCCGGCGTCATCGCGCTGCTGGCGGGCATGTCCGTTGCGCAGCACAAACCGGTTTGGCAGATCGTCGCGACGGCGCTCACGCCTTCGCCGCAGCAGGTCTTCCATAAAAACAATATTCTGGTCTTGGTGGAAGGGCTGGATTACGACTATACGTCCAAAGACGAAGAGTATTCCAAGCAGGCCCGCAGCGACGTCATATGGGCGGTCAATCTCGACTTCATAACGCACCACGTCTATCAACTTTCTATCCCGCGCGACATGGTTGCGACGTTTCCGGGCGGCGGTCAGCAGAAGATCAATCAGGCTCAGTCCTATGGCGGCGTCACCGAAGCGCAAGCCGTCATCTCGCAGTTCTTGGGCATTCCAGCGTTCGACCGTTATATCGTACTCCGCGTGAACACGACCAAAGATCTTATCGCCGCCATCGGCGGCGTCGACGTCAAGGTCACGAACTCGGATTGCTTGATGCATCCGCAAAGCTGCACGAACGGTCCGCTCGATTACGACGACACGTGGGGCCACCTGCACATTCACCTCAAGCCAGGGATGCAGCACCTCAACGGCAATCAAGCCGTCGGGTACATGCGATTCCGGCACGATTGGTGCGGCGATCCGTGCCGCATCATGCGCCAGCAGCAAGTGTTGCACGCCCTCTTGCGCAAATTGGCCGCCAACAAGCTGAACACGCTGCTGCACCTTAACGATCTGCTCGGCGTTCTGAATCGCGACGTCTCGACGAACTTCACGACCCAGGAAGAAGTCAGCATCGCGACCGCGTTTGCGGATTTGCCGCCGAACGGCGTTATCACCAAGCAGGTACCTTACGTTGCCGACGTGACGCTGTCGGACGGCGGCGCCGCGATCGTCCCCGATGAAACCAAGCGCGCGCAGCTCGTGCGCACGATGCTGATCGCTCCGCCGCAGCCGAGCACGCCGCCCGATCCGGGTGCGTTGGCGGCCTTAGCTCCCGGCTCGCTGCGCGTCGATATCGAAAACGGAACCGGCGTTCCGGGCTTGGCGAAACGCGTGGCCGCGCTGCTGCGTTCGGAGGGCTTCAAGATCGCGCAAGTCGGCAACGCGCCCTCTGCTAACGTCGCGACCACCGAGGTGCACGAACACTCGCTCGTTGCAAACGCCGGCCTAAAAGTGCGCAATGGTTTGGGTTCGCTCGCGAGCCGAGTGCCGGTTATTTCCGAAGCCGTATCTTCGCAGACGCCATCACCGAGCGACGTCACCGTGATCATCGGCGGCGATCTCGTTACGGCGATGTCTTCTCCGACCGCATCGCAATGAAACATTGGCGTGCGATCGCCATCGCGCTCGTCTGCGCGGCGCTGGCTTTCGGCGCGTTCCGGCTTTTCGAACATAGCGCGCGCCTTCAACCCGCACTCGTGACGCCGAAGATGGATGCGCAGCAGGCTTTGTCGCCGTCGCTCGCCGGCCACGTGAAGCGCTTGCTGTGGGAGCAGGGACTCTACGGTAGCCGTGCGGGCCGCCCTAAGCTCATCGCGCTGACGTTTGACGACGGACCTTATCCGGTATTCACGCCACTGTTGCTTGACGCGCTGGACAAATTGAAGATCCCGGCGACGTTTTTTTTGATCGGCCACGACGCAAAGCAATGGCCCGAGCTGACGGTGCGCATCGAACAAAACGGCGACGAGATCGCCAACCACACCGAGACGCACCCCGACCTCGATAAATTGAGTGACCCGCAGGTGCGCCGCGAAATCGTTGACGGTCGCACGTCGCTGGACGCGCTCGTCAAAGATCCAGCCATCGACCTGTTCTTCCGGCCGCCGCACGGGCGGTATACCGTTGGGGTGGTGAAGATGGCTCAATCGCTCGGCTACACAACCGTCTTGTGGAACGACGATCCGGGGGACTGGCGAACCAGCCGGACCACCCCGCAGGAGCTCGACGAGCACATCCGCCGGTTTGCGACCGCGCCCGATATCGTGCTGCTGCACAGCGGAAAGCTCGCGACCATCGAAATGCTGCCCGAGCTGGCGGCGGCCTTCCGCTCGGCTGGGTACCGGTTCGTCACTCTCGGGCAGCTGATGAGGGACGTGCCTCTGGACGACGTGAACCATCCGGCCAAGCATCCCGTTTAGAGCCTGAATGCCTCGGCAAATCATCGATACGGAATCGAGCCGGCCCCGCTACGTCCGGCGGGTGGCCTGGACTATCGTGACCCTATTCCTCGTCGTTGGTCTGCTGGCAGTCGCCTTCGTCCTACATTTTCCAGGAAAGTGATCCGCACGGCGGGTATCCTGGGAAGCCACCCCTCTAGGAGAACTATGCTGCGCCGTTCCTTCCCCGGACTGATCTTTGCCCTGGCTTGCGCCGCGTCGTTTGCCGCATGTAGCGGTGGAAACGGCAGTTCCGGCTCCGTGCCCTCGAGCGGGGGCGTCCCCGGAATCGGGCCGAACTTCGTGACCAACACGCTGTACGTGACCAATACCACGCAAAACGTGCTGGAACTTTACACGCCCAGCCCGGCTGCGACGGCGACGCCGCAGTACGCGATTGGCGGGTCGAACACGCAACTGAACGGCCCGCAATACGATGCCTTCGACAGCACGAAGGTTCTCTATGTGACCAACTACAATCCGGGCACGCAGATCGGCGCGCTGAACATTTATCAAACGTTTGCGACCGGAAACGTGCTGCCGCTGGCAACGGTGAGCGGCTCCGGCACGCTGATCGATCAGCCGCACGGCGTCACTCTTTTAAGCAATGGAACGGTGGTCATCGCCAACACCTCGCCAAGCGGTTCGTTTCCGAACGCGGTGCTCGTCTTTAGCCCGCTAAGCTCGGGCTCGGCCCCCGCGCTGTCCGTCGTCATCGCGGGGAGCCTGACGCAGCTCAGCGCGCCGGCGGGCGTTTCATCTGACTCGAACAAGCAAGTCTTCGTCGCCAATCGCGGATCCGGTACGATCACGGCCTACGTCGTGCCCACGCCGACCCCGCTTCCCTCGACCACGCCTTCGCCGACACCGACGCTGGCACCGAGCGCAAGTCCGACGGCCTCGCCGACGCCCGTTCCGTTCAACAGCAATGTCGCGCCGACTATCGTGATCGGCGGTGCGCTGACGGGCCTGATCGCTCCGACCGGAATCACGCTCGACGCCAACAACGTGATTTATGTGGCCGACCCGGATAACGGCGTTCCCAGCGTGCGCATCTTTGCGGCCGGTGCGAACGGCAACGTCGCGCCCGTGCGCGTTATTAGCGGCGCGCTGACGCAGCTTTCGAATCCGCTCGACGTCAAGGTGGACGCTTCCGGAAATATCTATGTGACCGACTCGGGAGCCAACAAACTCTTGATCTTCGCGCCGGGCGCGAACGGCAACGTTGCCCCCGCGGTTGCGATTTCGCTGCCCATAGGCAGCGTCACGGGGCTCACACTATCGCCCTAGAGCATCGTGCGCCGGCCGCCGACCGTGAAGGCAAGCTCAATGACCTGCTTGCGCTCATCAACGAACGTGCCGGACACATTCTCGACCGGCGGCGCATTCTCGAATCCCTGAGCGAAGATATCCGCGCCGCTTTCGGCGCGGATCGCGCGGTCATTTATGGGCGCAGCGAGTCGGCCGGCGAGGCGAGTTTGCTTGCGTCCGCGCAGACCGAGCACGCGCGGACCGAGCTGCCCGCGAGGGCCGAGATCGCTCAAACCTGGCTGGACGAGGCGTTTGCCGGCGCGGTGGTCACGCGGCCGCGCACGACCGGCGATCCGCGCGACGGTTTGTTACGCTCGCTCGGGGCCGGCTCGGCGATCGTCGCCCCGCTGGTGATCGAGGGGCGCGTCGAGCATGCTATCTCGCTGCATTTCAGCCAGCCGAACGCTTTCGACGAGATCGACGCGCTGCTGCTCCGTTCGGTCGCCTCGCACGTGGCGCTGGCGCTGGCGAACGTTCAAGTCTACGAGCTCGAGCGTCTGCGCCGCACGCGCGCCGAATCGCTCGAACGGGTCGTCCGGATGCTGCGCGACACGCGCACCATCGAAGAAGTCGTCCTCGTTTTCGCGGTCACGGTTTCGCACGAAGTCAAAGTCGCATGCGCCATCTATGAAATCGATCGCAACGCCGCCACGCGGCGCGCCGTTCGCACGCTGGAACCGGCGCGGCGCGGCATGCCGGCGCGCCTCGACGCCTCGCATCTGCTGCCGAAGCTCGAACGCGGCGAACTCACCCTTTCATCCAAACTTCCGGAGACCGAGCGCAAGCGGCTGTTCGGCACGAACAGCGGCGCGATCGTTCCGCTGCGCAGCGACGGCAACGTGTGGGGTTTCGTGCTCTACATGGATTCGCCCGGAGCGTTCGATTGGGAAGACGTCGAGCGCAGAGTTTATCTGCGCACGCTGACTTCGCATCTCGAGCTTGCACTTTCCGCCGCCATCGGCTTCGAACGGATCCAGCAACTGGCGCGCGCACTTTCGGAAAGCAATGAGTTCAAGGACGACTTGCTCGCCATGCTGGCGCACGACTTCAAAGGTCCGCTCACGGTGATCGCCGGGTACTGCGAACTGTTGCTCGAGAGTTCGCCGCCGGCGCTGCACGAGGAACTCGAAACGATCTATTCGCAGACGCAGCGCCTGGTGCGCCTCTCCGAAGATGCGGTTGCGCTGGCGCAAACGCAGGCCGGCGGATTTTCGCTGGACCGCTCGGTGCTGGATCTGCGCGAAGTCGTCGGCGAAAGCGTGAAGGCGCGCAACCGGGCCGACGACCGGATCCGATTCGAGGCGCCCGCCCAGCCGGTGCCGGTCTCGCTCGACCCGGGGCGTTTCAATCACGTTCTCGACAACCTGTTGATGAACGCGCTGAAATACTCGGACGGTGAAGTTCTGGTGCGGGTGAGCCGCGGTGAGGAGAACGCGTCGATTGCGGTCACGGACTGCGGCATCGGCATTCCCAAGGAAGAGCTCGGGCAAGTCTTCACGCGTTTCGGCAGGGCCAGCAACGCACGCCGGAAAGGGGTATCGGGCTCGGGAGTGGGGCTTTACGTCAGCCGTAAGATCGTCGAAGTCCATGGGGGCAGCATCTCGGTTGCTTCCGCCGAGGGCCGGGGAAGCACGTTTACCATCTCGCTTCCGCTCTCCGACTCGCTGTAAAGCAACCCTCTTACTCGCCGGACGGTACTAGGAACGGTATGTCGATTCTCAAGGCTATCTTCGACGGAAACGAACGGGAGATCGGGCGCATGCGCCGCACGGTCGAGCGCGTCAACGCGCTCGAACCCGCGATCTCGGCGTTGACCGACGACGAGCTGCGCGCGAAGACGCCGTATTTTCGCGAGCGGCTGGCCGCGGGCGAAACGCTCGACGAGCTTCTGCCCGAGGTTTTCGCGGTCGCGCGCGAGGCGGGCAAACGCGCCGCCGGCATGCGCCACTTCGACGTACAGATCATCGGCGGACAGGTGCTCTACGAAGGCCGCATCGCGGAGATGAAAACCGGCGAAGGCAAGACCCTGGTCGCCACGCTGCCCGTCTACGCGCGCGCGCTCGAAGGGCGCGGCGTGCACGTCGTCACGGTCAACGATTATCTCGCCCGGCGTGACGCCGAGTGGATGGGCCCAATCTATGAAGCGCTCGGACTAACGGTCGGCATCATTCAACACGACCTCGACAGCGCGCAGCGGCGCGCCGCCTACAACTGCGACGTGACCTACGTCACGAATAACGAGGTGGGCTTCGACTACTTGCGCGACAACATGGCTTGGCAAGTCGAGGACATGGTGCAGCGCGACTTGTACTTTGCGTTGGTCGACGAAGTCGACTCGATTCTGATCGACGAAGCGCGCACGCCGCTTATCATCAGCGGCCAAGGTACCGAGCCGACGGAACTCTACGAAAAATTCGCGCAGATCATCCCGCGTTTGAAAAAAGACGACGATTTTACCGTCGACGAGAAAGCGCACGCCGTTCCGATCACCGAAGCCGGCGTTGCCAAAGTCGAGAAGATGCTGGGCGTCTCCAATCTATACGAGCAGCGCAACATCGAACTGACGCACCAGCTCAACGCGGCCCTCAAAGCATGGAATCTCTTCCACCGCGATCAGCAGTACATCGTCAAGGAAGGTGAAGTCGTCATCGTCGACGAGTTCACCGGACGGCTGATGTACGGCCGCCGGTACTCCGACGGCATTCATCAAGCCATCGAAGCCAAAGAAGGCATCAAGGTTCGCAGCGAGGACCAGACGCTCGCGACGATCACCTTCCAAAACTACTTCCGCTTGTACGAGAAGCTGGCCGGCATGACCGGTACGGCCAAGACCGAGGAGCGCGAGTTCCGCGACATCTACGGTCTCGACGTCGTCGTGGTGCCGACAAACATGCCGATGATCCGCAAAGACAACTCGGATATCGTCTTCAAAACCGAAAACGCGAAATTCAAGACCGTCGTCGACGAAATCATCGCCGAGCACGGACGAGGACGGCCGGTTCTGGTCGGTACGCGCTCTATCGAAAAATCCGAAATGCTGGCCGCGATGCTCCGCCGCCGCGGCGTCGAGTGCAACGTACTCAACGCCAAATATCACGAGCAAGAAGCCGAGATCATCAAAGACGCCGGACAAGGCGGCCAGGTGACGATCGCGACCAACATGGCGGGCCGCGGCACCGATATCAAATTGGGCGACGGCATTCCAGGCAAGGGCGGCTTGCATATCATCGGAACAGAGCGCCACGAGTCGCGCCGCATCGACAACCAATTGCGCGGCCGTTCCGGGCGGCAAGGCGATCCGGGCTCGACACGTTTCTACGTCTCGCTCGAAGACGAAGTCATGCGCCTGTTCGGCGGCGAGCGGATGACCAACATCATGGAGCGCGTCGGCTTCAGCGACGAGGCTCCGATCGAGTCGGGGATGGTTACGAAGTCTTTGGAGCGCGCCCAAAGTAAAGTCGAAGCGCACAACTACGAGATCCGCAAGCACGTGCTCGAGTACGACGACGTGATGAACAAGCAGCGCGAGGTCATTTATGGCGACCGGCGCGCGATATTGCGGGGAACCTTCGACTCGCGCGAGTTCATGCTGCAGACACTCGAAGCGAAAGTGGACGGCGTGGTGCAAGGCAACGCGCCGGAGAACGCGCATCCGAGCGACTGGGATCTCGATGAGATGCTCAACGAACTCGAACTGATCTTCCCGGTCAAACAAGTGCTTTCGGTCGAAGACATAGAGAAGAAAGACCGCGAAGAGATTCGCCGGATTCTCCAGGAGAAAGCTCTCGAAGCGTACGAGGCCAAAGAGGCGGAGGTAACGCCCGAGATCCTGCGCATGGTCGAGCAGCGCTACTTGCTGCTCCCGATTATCGACCGCATGTGGGTGGACCATCTCTACGTGATGGATCATCTCAAGAGCGGGATCGGGTTACGCGGTTTCGGACAGATCGATCCGCGCGTCGAGTACGAAAAAGAAGCCTACGAGATTTTCGAAGATCTGAAGAGCAACATCGCCGACGAAGCGATCAAGGGTGTATTTCGTGTGGTGATCGAGCAAGGACCGCCCGACGCGCAGGGCGCCGGCCTGCCGGGTCAATCGTTCGAGCCGATTCCGTCAGGCGAAATGATCCCGCAGCCATCGCGACCGCGCGAAGTCAGGACCAATCGCGACGACGAGGAGCCGGCCAAACCTGTGCACCGCGATCAGCGCAAAGTCGGCCGGAACGAACTCTGTCCCTGCGGCAGTGGCAAGAAATACAAGAAGTGCCACGGAGCGGCGGCGTGACTTTTCTTTTAGCTCTGCTCCTGGCTCAAGCGGCTACGCCTACGCCTGCCCAGGCGACCGCACCGCTCACAATATCATTTCCGACGCGGATCGACATCAGCGCTTCCTCGGCTGCAAATTTTGCGCGCTTTAACCACGACGGCTTCGGCTCATTCATCGTCAGCGTCAAATGCGATGGTAGCAAGGCCCCGATCATCCCACCAACACCCGACATAGATGCAGACCTGAAGGTAGTATTGATGCGCTTTCTTGACCAGACAACCGTAACCGCCGGAAAGGATTGTCAAGGCGCGATTTTTATCGTCCGCTTCGAAGTTCCAGGCGGGTCGGTTACCGAGGTCGCTCTACGTCCGCCGCCAGGCTAGACGGGCGGCAGCCTGGCTCATTGCAACGGAAAGCTATACATTACGACGCCTCGGCTCGGGTCGCCGTCAAGGGACTGCAGAGACAAAGCCGACAATAACACCGCGGTCGATCGCAACGCAAAGATGATGGCGCGGTGTCATCCGTTTCCGCTCGGTTGCGACTACTGCAAGTGAGGCTTCGGGCGGTACTCGAGATCCTCGGGCGGAAATCGGTGCTCGACCAGCTCGCCATCGTCTTTCTTATAGCGAACAATGACCGTGCGCGTGTCCGGCTCGATGACCTCGCCGACAATGCCCTTATTCTTGATGAGCACGTGATCGCCGCGTTGAAGTTTCATGTGAGCATAAACCTATCTTGGCCTAAGCCGGCTTGATATACAATTGCAGTTTCGCGTAATCGAAGAACAACTCATACTCCGACAAAACGTCGCGTCCTAAAATGCCGTCGTAATCACTGAGATTGAACGTCGAGGAGCTCGGCACGAAGACCGCAGCATCGCCAAAATGAATTCCGCCGAACTCTAGATCGGTCAGACGCTTGAGCTGCGCGGGCACCACGCCGCCGACCGCACTCAAATTCAAACCCTGCTCCAGCAGCGGCGGCGAGGATTTGAGTCTCTCGACGTACGTCTGATAGGCGACCGTGGCCATCGCGCCCGTATCCACTAAGAAAAACCCCGGAACGCCTTCGAACGAAGCCTGGACGCGCGGGATGCCGTCATCGAGCTGCAAGGGCAGGGCGTACGCGCCAATCGCATGCCAATCGAAGGGCGGCGGATACATCGTCACCGTAGATTTTTGAAAATCGATTCCGAGCACCGCGGATGCGATGAAGTCACAGCCCAAGATGCCGACGATACGCGCGCCGTCTTCGTAGCGCGAGAGCGGGACCACGGAAAACGTTACGTCTTTGAGAATCAGCGGTCCGACCTGCATCTGGGGAACGCGCGTGTGCGAGATGTTCACGTCGCCGCCGATCGTTTGATTCGAGAGGCCGTATGCCGTCAGCCCAAGTTGATGCGCGACGCCCGCGTCGATTGCCAATCCCGATGCGCCCGAATCCAGAAGAAAGTCTAATCCGCGCCCGTTGATGGTCACCCGCACGATGATGCCGCTGCGTCCGAACGTGGCCGGGATGACTGTCGGCTTCTCGAGATCGAACAGCCGGCGCGAGACCGGCATGATTACCGCCGGATTGTCGGGCGGCGCTTTCTCTACCGAGATGGTGTCGGTGACGGTATCGTTCTGCGGGCGCCCGTCGTAACTGTGAATATGAAAAGGCCGCATGGTGCTGAAAACCGGACGGTAATCGCTGAACTCGGTGACGTGCTGATGCAGGTCGGCATCGAACGTGACGAAGCGGTCGAGTAAGAACGTCTTCGCGTCGTAATAACGGTACTGATCGCTTCCGCCGGGCGGGTTGACCTCGATCACATATTCTTGCGGCTGCGTGGCCGTCAAGCCCAGAACCCGCACGCCGTAGGCCTTATCTTCGGGATGCAGCAGCGCTTGGTTATTCGGATCGACGAAACGGCGGAAGTCGCTGCGCAGTAAGACGAGTCCGTTCTCGTCTTGGTTCCAGCCCTGACCATTGTAAACGCCGGACGCGGTCGTATACTGACCGTTTTGTACGATCGCGATGGAATTCGCGCCGTCGATGCGCGTCGTGCGGATGCGATCCATTCCGCCGCCACGAATGCGATCGACGATGACATAACGCCCGGTCGTGAGCGTTCCGCGCGCCGTTCTGCCTCTCGCTACGATCTCCGGTGCGCTCAGATTCGCAGGCAAGTACCCGACCAAGAGGAGAACGGCTGCTCCGAGCAGTGCCCCCATGCCCCAAGGTTAAGTGCGGCGCACCAAATCCCCGCCCAAGGCGACGGCGTTTGCGTCGATGCTGACGTCGACGCCCGGGCCGCTGTCGCGCAGCGTTGTCGTGATGGATCCGCCTGAGCCGTTGTCGTCGGAGATAACCAGCGAACCGTCGCTATTTCGCGTCACGCTTTCACCGCGGCCCAGCTGCATGGATTGGCCCGCAGCCAAGCTTAGGGACTTGCCGTTGCGCTGCACAATGGCTTGGCCTTGGTTGTCGAGCGAGACTTGCGTGCCGCCGAAATTCGTGGTGACGGTGGCTTGCCGGTTCCAGGTTACGCCGTTGGCGCCCGCCGGCGTGACCGACGTGCCGATCTGATAGCCGCCGCGGAACGAATTGGAGTCGAGCAGATCCGGCTGATCGTCCATACTGTCGAAGCGCGACTGTTGCGTGCCCGTGTCGGTCGTGCCGTTGAAGGCAAGATGCGGATCGCCGGTCGACGACGCCTGCGCGCTGTTGTAAAATGGCTGTGCGCTGCTTCCTTGGCCGCCGAGCGCGGATAGCAACTGCTGCAGCAAGGCCATGAGCTGCGATAGCATCGCGTTCACTCCGCCGCCGGCGCCGGACGCCGAAGGCGTGTTTGAAAACGGCGAGCGCCGGATCCGGTCGCCGTGTTTGGAGCGGGTCTGATTGGGCGGGGGCGGCGTGTCGGTTCCGGTCGCGATCCCGCCGTTTGGCGGGTCGCCGCTAAAGATCGAAGCGATGCTCTGGTCAATTTGCATAGGTCCTCCAGTCTCGTCTCTCATTCACGCCACAGAGCGCTTTTGGAAAGGGCCGCGGTGCGAACCGCAGAAGGCGGCGGCATGAGCGACTCGCAGCTCACCGCAATCGGCCGGCTCTCCGAGCGTCTCGTAGCGCTCAAGGAGCGTCTTTGACTATTCCGGCAAGACGCGGCTGATTAGCGAGCTCGACGCCCGCACCCGCAGCGAAGATTTTTGGAACGACCCCGACTCCGCGCAGCGCGTCATGAAGCAGCTCTCCGAACTGCGCGCCGACGTCGACGCGATGGATGCCGTTTCGCGCGCGCTCAGTGACGCTCGCGAGCTGCTCACGCTCTTTCCCGACGACGGTTCTGCCGACAGCGAGATCGAAGCCAACCTCGCGCTAGCCGAGAGACATTTAGACGACGCCGAAATGGCGGCGAATTTCGACGGCGAGTTCGACGCGCACAACGCCATCGTCAGCATCTACGCCGGAGCGGGCGGCGTTGACGCCGCCGACTGGACGCAAATGCTCGCGCGCATGTATTCGCGCTGGGCCGAAACCCGGGGTTTCCTGACGCACGTCGTCGACGAATCGCCGGCCGAAGAAGCCGGACTGAAATCGATTACGTTTTTCGTGCGCGGGCGCAACGCGTACGGCACGCTCGAGAGCGAGCGCGGCGTGCACCGGCTGGTGCGCATCTCGCCCTTCGACGCCGCCCACCGCCGGCACACGTCGTTCGCCGCCGTCGACATCATTCCAGAGATCGAAACGGGTGAAAACGTGCAGGTTGAGATCAATCCTGAAGATCTGCGGTTCGAAACGTTTAAGTCGGGCGGAGCGGGCGGCCAATATGTCAACAAGACCGAATCGGCCGTGCGCATCATCCACGAGCCCAGCGGCTTGATTGCCGCATCGCAGCAGGAGCGCTCGCAGGCGCAGAACCGCGACGTTGCCATGAATATTCTGCGCGCGAAGCTCGTGCAGCGCGAACTTGAAATGCGCGACAAGAAACTGGCCGAATTGCGCGGCGAGCGCAGCGCCAACGAATGGGGATCGCAGATCCGTTCCTACGTGCTCAATCCGTATCAACTGGTGAAAGACCACAGGACCAACGTCGAGACCGGAAACACGTCCGCCGTGCTGGACGGCGAGATCGACACGTTCATTTGGCCGTATCTACAGCAGCGCCGCGCGCTTTAACGCCTCCGGGCGCACTGCGCGACGGCGTTCTTTGGGGCGCGGTAACGGCATATGCCGCGTTGTACTTTGCGCTCGGCTATTTTAAGTACGCCGCGCATCGCAATTTCGTGGATCTCGGCATCTTCGCGCAAACTGCGGCAAGCGCGTTCGGCTGTTTCTGCAATACGATCGAAGGCAGCCACTGGGCGTTTCATTTTTCGCCGATCCTTTATGCGGTGGGCGCCGTTGTTTATGTGTGGCACTCGGCGCTCGCGCTTGTCGCAGTGCAGGCGATCGCGGGTGCGCTGACCGCGCCGCCGGTCTATGGAATCGTCCGGCGTTATGCAGACCGCAAGACGGCCCTGCTAACCGCGCTGGTGGTTCTGCTCTATCCGCCGCTGGCCGGCGTTGTCTTTAACGACTTTCACGAGAATGGATTAGCGCCGGCCGCGGTGGCATGGCTGCTGTGGGCATTTGATGGCGGATATGCGGCCGCGACGCTGATTTTTGCGGCGGTGGTGTTATCGATCAAAGAAGATCAAGCCATCTTTTTGACGGTGGCGGGCGCGATTGGCGCCTTCGCTTACCGGCGCGATTCGGCACGTCTGCGGTTGGCCGTCGGCATAGCAATAACCGCCGCGCTTGTTTTTGTCGTGTACTTTGCATTGATCCAACCACACGAGGCCGCGAATCCGCAATGGAATCCCGCGCGATTCTATACGTGGACCCCTTGGGACTGGCAACGTTTACCTTTTGAATTGCTGCCCCGACTGGGATATTTGGTTTTGGCTTTCTTACCGCTGTTATTCGTGCCATTTCGCAGCGGCGCCATCGCGTTAGCGATCTTGCCGCTGGGCGAATTGCTGGCTTCCCGGATGTCCACTACCTACACGATGGGATCCCACTATGCGGGTGCTTGGATTGGGTATGTGTTTTTTGCGTTCGCGTTGGGAATTGCAGCGATCGCCCACTCGAACAAACGCCTCGCTTACCGGATACTTTACGTATGCCTCGGATTGTGCGTACTCGAGTTTGCGGTTGCCGATCCGCTTCATCCGAAGTACTTCCTGCGCGCGCCGGCGGCCAGAGATGCGCGGCTCAACCGCTTTCTCCGAGCGCTCCCTCTAGACGCGGACGTCGCGACGCAGGAGGAAGCCTATACGCATCTCGCTGCCACGGATCCGAACGCAACCCTGCTGCCGGAACTTTTCGAAAGACCGCTGCGTTCGTGTTACCTCTTACTGGACCAGGAATTTCCTGACTCGGTCCGTCTGACAGAATTCCATGGATACGCGATCCAGGTGCTTCCGCGTTACGGGGCCCATCCGCAGGGCTACGAAATTGTCCGCCACGACGGCGGCATTATGCTTTATGAGTCTCGGCAGTGCCGAGCAGCTCCGTCAGCGCGCTGACAGCGCTAGAAGGCCAATCACTTTCGAGTTTCACTAAGCGATAAGGCGCCGCCCACGGCGACCAGCGGCCCGTTTGCAGCGCGAAATTTTTTTGCGCGAAGACTGCGACCACCGGCGTGCCCGTCATACCCGCGACGTGGACCGCACCTGAATCGGGCGCGACAACAGCTCGTGCCGCTGCGATTGCTTCTTTCCATGGACCCAGCTCGCGAAAAAACTCGACGGAAATGCCCGCCTCGGCCGCCAACATTCGCGCGAACTCGCGCTCGCTTTCGGCCGCGACGAATCGCATCGGATGACGGCGCTGCAGCTCGCGCGCGAGATCGGCTACGGCTTTGCGCGCGGCTCCGAGGCGCCTCCACTTGTCCGTTATTTGCATGACCACGCGCTCATCGCGCAGCGGCTCGGTGTCCACCACAAATCTACGTAGCACGCGGGCGTGGCGCGGAATCGGTGACGTGCCGGTGATATCGCTGCCGAGTTGGAAGAGCACTTGGCACTCGTGCGGCGCACGCGGATCCAATCCGGCGGTTCGATAGATCGTGCGCGTGAGCAGTAGGCGCGTCCACAGCGACTTCAACGGCTTGCCCCAGCCGTTTTGGAAACCGACGCGCGCCGGCGCGCCGCTCGCACGCGCAAGCCGGTAGCCGGACACGTCTTCCGTCGGCACGAGCGCATAGTCATAGGCGTTTTGCGCGAGCCGCGTCCCCAACCCAGGCTCCCCGACATAAACGCGATCGACGGCGCTCTTCGAAAACGCGCCCGCGTTGTTTTGCGAGAGCACGATGTCGATACGCGCGCCCCGTTCTCGCAGCGCGGCCAGCAGCGGCACGAGCGCCAGCGCGTCGCCGATTGCGTCCAGACGGACGATGAGGACCGATGGGGAAGAATTCACTCCGGCAATGATTGCGAAGGAGAATCTAGTAACCCTGGACGCAGCCGACGGTTTTAGCGTCGCATGCAGTCTGGGGCGCGTCACCGGGAGCGCCAGCCGCCCGCACAGCATGCTGCGCGCGACCTTCCGCAGCATCGGCGCTTTCATCGGCCTCGCGCCGATCGAATACCTGACCGACGCGGAGCGCGCGCGTGAGGAAGCGCTCGAAGCGCTGCGCGTAAACGCGTCGGCGTTAGGCGCGGACGCGGTCATCAAAGTGCAGTTCGATGCGGTGGAAGATGAGGGCGGCATCACCGCGGTGGTCGCGAGCGGCGAAGCGGTGCGGCTGCAATGAGCCTGCAAGAACGCGCGCGCCGCGAACGTTTTCTGGAAAGAGCCGCGGCAACGGCGGCGGCGTGCCGGAAATGCCAGATCGGTTTCGAGCGGCGGCACAACGTGTATGGAGAAGGCGATCCGTGCGCGCGCCTTATGGTCATCGGCGAAGGGCCGGGCGAAACTGAAGATTTGCTCGGGCGGCCTTTTGTAGGACGGGCCGGCGAACTGCTCGACAAAATGTTAGCCGCGATCGATCTTCCGCGTGAAGACGTCTACATTTGTAATACCGTGAAGTGCCGGCCGACCGTTCTCGATGGCGAGAAGTTGCGCAATCGCGCGCCCGTTCCGGCCGAGATGGCAAACTGCCGTCCGTATTTAGACGAGCAGATTGACGTGATCGCGCCGCAGGTTATCCTGGCGCTCGGAGCGCCCGCGGCAAAGTCATTTCTGGGCGTGCAATTCAGCATTACGAAATCGCGCGGTATCTGGTACGAGGGCCCCAACTCCATCCCGCTGATCGCCACGTTTCACCCCGCTTACATTTTAAGGCAAGGCGGGATGGCAATGACCGAAACCAAGCGGCAGGTCTGGTCCGATCTGAAGCAAGTGCGCGAAAAGCTCGACGCCTTGCGCGAGCCGTCCGCGGAGCCCGAGCAGGCGGGCTTGTTTGAATCGCCGCCCGTGATATAATCGGTCGCCGTGGTTCGAAATGCGCAAGAGATCTGGTTTGCGGAAAAAGTCCGGCGCGCGGGTTTTCCCGATGCGGCGGCTTTTGCCGCACAATTCGACTTAAAACCCTACCGGCTCGAGCAGATCTATCGCGCTGCCGCTAAGGAGCTGGCCGAGAACGTCGGAGCCGTGACGCCGCTGCCCAAAGAGCTGCGCGCGCAGCTGGAAGCCAGCGATTTTCACTTCGACAGCGTTACGCCGGTGCTCGTGCAGCGTTCAAACGACGGTCAGACGAGCAAAGGGCTGTTCCGGCTGGCGGACGGGGCTGAGATCGAGGCGGTGCTTATGGAGCACTTCGGCGATCGCAACACCGTTTGCATCAGCTCGCAAGCCGGCTGCGCCTTTGCGTGCGCATTCTGTTCCACTGGCCAAGCAGGTTTCATGCGCAATCTTACCGCGGACGAAATCTTCGATCAGGCGCGCTATTTCGCGCGCGAGCTCGCAACCAAGGGCAAACGGATCACCAACATCGTTTTCATGGGAATGGGCGAGCCGTTTCACAATTACGATGCGGTAATGAAAGCTGTAGCATTATTGCACGATCCGCACGGCCTGGGTTTGGGGCACCGGCACATCACGATTTCCACGGTCGGCCTTGTCGACAAGATCGACCGGTTTTCCGACGAGCATCTCCAGGTGAATCTCGCGATTTCGCTGCATGCGCCCAACGACGCCATACGCAGCGCGATGATGCCGGTCAACCGCAAGTTTTCGCTAGAAGAAGTGATGGTCGCTTGCGAGCGCTATATCGGCAAGACCAATCGAAAGATTTTCTTCGAGTACGTGATGCTGCGCGACGTCAACGATTCCGAAGCCAATGCGCGCGAGCTTGCGGGCCTGATGAGGGGGCATCTCTATCACGTGAACTTGATCCCGTACAATACGACGCCCGGCGCGTCGTTCGCGGGAACGGATCAAGAGCGGATTTGGCGCTTCGCCGGAATTCTGGAGGCGGCGGCCGTACCCGTCACGGTGCGGCAGAACATGGGCCGCGATATCGCTGCCGCGTGCGGCCAGTTACGCGCCGAATCGCATAAAGGACGCTCCGCCTTTGTAACCTAACCTCGAGCTCAATGGAACGGGAGCCCGCAGCGGGGCAAGCTTCGATGGAAGATATCGCGGCGCTGGCGAAGCGCCGCGGCTTCATTTTCCAGTCGAGTGAAATCTACGGCGGCATCGGCGGGTTTTACGACTACGGCCCGCTGGGCGCGATTCTCAAACGCAATGTCAAAGATGCGTGGTGGCGCGACATGGTCGAAGTTCGCGATGACGTCGTGCCGTTCGATTCGTCGATCGTCATGCATCCCAAAACGTGGGAGGCGTCCGGACACCTCGAAGCCTTCAACGACCGGCTGGTGGATTGCAAAGTTTGCAAACACCGTTTTCGGGCCGATCATTTAAAATCGCGCGAGCAATGTCCGGATTGCGGCAGCAAAAACTCGTTTACCGAAGAGCGTGCATTCAATCTCATGCTGCGCACGTTCGTCGGCCCGATGGAAGATTCGGCGGCGATGGCCTACCTGCGGCCGGAAACCGCTCAGGGCATATTCGTCAATTTTAAAAACATCTATCAAAGCGCGCGCAAGCGGCCGCCGTTCGGCGTCGCGCAGATCGGCAAAGCATTTCGCAACGAGATAACGCCTGGCAATTTTACTTACCGCCTGCGCGAGTTCGAGCAAGCCGAACTCGAGTATTTCGTTCCCGACGACGGCCAGGATCTCAAACGGTTCGAGGAGTGGGTTCAGCTGCGCAAGGCGTGGTATGCGAAGTATGGCATAAAGCCGGAACGTCTTCGCTTTTACGAACTGACGGCGGATGAGCGGCCGCATTACGCCAAGGCGGGCATCGACGTCGAATATCTCTTTCCATGGGGCTGGGGCGAACTCGAATCGATTGCACATCGCGGCACGTACGATCTCGATGCGCACATGCGAGTCTCCGGCAAAGACCTGCGGTTTTACGACGAGGCAAGCAAGACGCACTATACACCGCTATTGATCGAGAGTTCGGCCGGCATGGATCGCACGACGCTGGTAATGCTCGTCGATGCCTACGAACGGGAGACTGCCGCCGATCCGGCCGGAAAACAAACCGAACGCATCGTGCTGCATTTTCATCCGCAGATCGCTCCTGTGCAGGCGGCCGTCTTTTCACTTGCGCGCAATAAACCCGAACTCGTCGAACTCGCGCGCTCGATCGAGGCGGGGCTGCGGACGAAGTTTCGCACGCAATACGACGAAGGAAACATCGGGCAACTCTACCGCCGCCAAGACGAGATCGGCACGCCGCTCTGCTTGACCGTGGATTACGACAGCTTAACCGGACGCGACGTGACGGTACGCGAACGGGATTCGATGCGCCAGGAGCGCGTCGCCATAGAAGGGGTCGAAACGTACTTGCGGGAGCGTTTGACGGCGCCGTAAGTCCTTGCGGGCCTGCCGGAACGCTGGGGCGAACAGCTCCTTATGGTCCGCAAATCTCCTGTATTTTTGGCGCTGGCCGGCTTGCTTGCCGGGTGCGGCGGCATCACAGGCGGCGGCTCGACGCCGACTCCGGTTGTCATCGTCCAGCATCTCTACGTTGGCAACGACAACACGCCCGGAACCGTGCAAGCATACACGCTGCCGATTACGGCCTCTTCCACGCCGGCTTTCGCCTTTGCCTCGAACAATGTCGTATCGATCGGCCTCGATGCAAACAACAACGCGCTCGTCGGCGATAACGCCGGTCATCTGCAATTCTTTACCGCGCCGCTCAGTGCGACAAGCACTCCTTCGGTAACATTTAATAACGGCTCGGCTTCCAATAACGGCCAGATCGTGTTCAATTTCGGCGGACAAGCTTTCGCAGCAACGACTTCAACGGCCGTGAATGTATTTACGCCGACGTTCACCAGTTCGAGCGCACCGTCGACGGTCATCAGCGGCGGTTTAGTATCTGCGATGGGTGACGTGCTCGACAACCTCGGCAACCTGTATGTCGCCAACGCGGGAACCGGCGGAGGAACCGGCAGCGATATCGAGGTTTTTGCGGTGCCGTACACCGGCGGGCCGGCAGTGACGACGCCGAATCAGGCGACGACCGCTTACCGGAAGATGGCCGGCAGCGGCAGCACGCTCTATGTTTGTTCGGTCGCCGGAACAACGGGCCGAATCGATGCGTACGGCTTGCCGCTGACCAATACGAGCGTTCCGGCATTCGCAATAACCACCGGGGTCAATGTTCCCGAAGCAATCGTCTTCGACCAAAACGGCAACATGTACCTCGGAAATCTCGGCAACAGTACGGTTACCGTCTATACCCCGCCGTTCAGCGCCGCGAGCGCACCGGCGGTGACGCTGGCGTTGCCGGGAACGTTTGCCATCTTCGGGCTCGCAATCGGAAGGTAACCGCTTATGTCCACAACCGCAACCGCCGAAAAACCGATCTGGTTTTTTGAAGAAGGCAACGGTGAAATGCGCGAGCTCCTGGGCGGGAAGGGAGCGGGGCTCGCCGAGATGACGCGCGCCGGGCTGCCGGTGCCGCCCGGATTTACGATCACCACGCAAATCTGTTTGCAGTACTACGAGTTGGGGCGCCGCAATCCGCCGGGTCTGGACGACGGCATCGCAGCAGCGATGGCCGAGCTCGAGCGGCGGACCGGCAAAGGTTTCGGCGATCCCGCCAATCCGCTGCTGGTTTCGGTGCGCAGCGGTGCGCGCGCATCGATGCCCGGCATGATGGACACGATTCTCAATCTCGGACTCAACGATCAAACGGCGGAGGGCCTCGCAAAGCTTTCCGGGAGCGACCGCTTTGCTTGGGATGCCTACCGGCGCTTCGTCATGATGTTTTCAAGCGTCGTCTTGGGCATCGAGAAAGACCTCTTCGAAGAGCAAATAACGGCGCGCAAGAAAAAGCTCGGGGTCTCAACAGACCCGGAGATCGATGCGAAGAATTGGCGCGAGCTGGTCGCGGACTTCAAGAAGACGGTGCGCGAGCACGCTAAACGCGAGTTTCCGCAGGACGTGCACGAACAGTTGAAACTCGCCATCAACGCGGTCTTCGATTCTTGGTATTCCAAACGCGCGACCGACTACAGGCGCTATAACAAGATTCCGGATGACTGGGGCACCGCGGTAAACGTGTGCTCTATGGTCTTCGGAAACCTGGGCGACGACTCGGGCACGGGCGTCGCGTTTACGCGCGACCCGAACACCGGCGCCAAACAGCTCTACGGCGAGTATTTGCGAAATGCGCAAGGCGAAGATGTGGTCGCCGGAATTCGCACGCCCGAAAAGATCACCGACCTCGAGCGCGAGCAGCCGGAAGTCTATCATCAGTTTGTCGACATCGCGGGCAAGCTTGAGCGCCATTACCGCGACATGCAAGATCTCGAGTTCACGATCGAACGCGGCAAGCTGTACATGCTGCAAACGCGCAACGCGAAGCGAACCGCTGAAGCTGCGGTCAGGATCGCGCTTGACATGGTCAAAGAAGACCTCATCACCAAGAACGAGGCCCTGAGCCGTGTCAGCGCGGCTTCGCTCGACCAACTTTTTCACGCGCGCATCGACCCTAAAGAAAAGTACGACGTCGCTTGTAAAGGATTGAACGCCTCGCCGGGCGCTGCCGCCGGACAAATAGTTTTCGACGCCGACACCGCCGAAAAATGGGGCAATGAGGGGAAAGCCGTCGTGCTGGCACGCGTGGAAACCAATCCAAACGACGTGCACGGCATGTTTGCCGCACGCGGCGTGCTCACGGCCAAAGGCGGCGCGACTTCGCACGCGGCAGTCGTGGCGCGCGGCATGGGTAAGCCGTGCGTTGCCGGATGTGACGGATTGCAGATCGATATGCGCAATCGCAGCGCGACTCTCGGCGGCAAGCCGATCGCCGAAGGCGATTGGATCACGATCGATGGAACGACCGGCGACGTGATCGCCGGCGGCTTGAAACTGATCGATCCACCTTCGAAGCTGCCCGACTGGCTGGCGACGTTCTTGTCATGGGCCGATGAGGCGCGTACGATGGAGGTGTGGGCCAACGCCGACACGCCACAAGACGCCGTGAAGGCGCGCGAGCTTGGTGCGATGGGCATCGGCCTCTGCCGCACGGAGCACATGTTCATGCAGCAAGAGCGGCTGCCGATCGTTCAGGAAATGATTCTTTCGGACACCCAGCAAGCGCGCGCGGAGGCGCTCGCCAAACTGCTGCCGTTCCAACGCGATGATTTCCACGGCATCTTGGAAGCGATGCAAGGCCTTCCGGTAACGATACGCTTGCTGGATCCGCCGCTGCACGAATTCTTGCCGTCGCAGGAAACGCTGCTGGTGGAAACCACCGAGCTGCGTTTGCGCGAAGGCGAAGAGTCGCCGGCTTACCGCGAAAAGATGCGCATTCTCAAACGCGTGCAGCAGATGCACGAGCAAAATCCGATGTTGGGATTGCGTGTCTGTAGGCTCGGGATTCTCTACCCGGAGATCTACGCTATGCAGGTGCGCGCGATCTTTGAGGCCGCCTGCGACTTGAAGAAGCGCGGTGTCGACGTGCGGCCGGAAGTGATGATTCCGGGCGTCGGCACGAAAGAAGAGATGAAGTTCACGGGCGATGCGGCGCGCAAAGTCGCCGAAGAAGTCATTGCCGAGCGCGGCGTGAAGGTCGAGTACCACGTCGGCACGATGATCGAACTGCCGCGGGCGTGCACCGTTGCCGACGAACTGGCCGACCACGCGCAATTCTTTTCCTTCGGCACCAATGATCTGACACAGACGACGTACGGCTATAGTCGCGACGACGCCGAGGCGACGTTCATTCCGCGTTACCTCGAACTCAAGATTCTCGCCGACGATCCGTTTCAAGTGCTGGACCGGCAAGGCGTCGGGTCGCTGATGCAAGATGCGGTGCGTCGCGGGCGCGAGAAACACAAAGATTTAAAGATCGGCATCTGCGGCGAGCATGGCGGCGATCCGTCGAGCGTCGCTTTCTGCCACGGCCTTGGTTTGAATTACGTCTCGTGTTCGCCGTACCGCGTGCCGATCGCGCGTCTAGCCGCCGCGCAAGCCGCGCTCGGTTCGCTGAAGTAGGAATAATGTGCGCGCAGTAAGCGTCGTTCTTGCGGCCATCGGGATTCCGCTGGCCTTTGTATTGTTATTCGCTCCGGTGACGTGGGGATACGGCGGGATAACTGTGCGGTGGGTCTCCGGCGCAACGGCTGATTCCAACTTTGGACAGGTGCGCAATATCGATCCCGATGGCCCCTCTGCGCGCGCGGGAATACGCGTCGGGGATAATTTTCTTTTAGATTACGGCGAACGCGTGACGTGGAATTCGGGCCGCGCCGGCGATTCGGTACCGATCCAGATCTTGCGCAACGGGACGCGCCGTGCGGTGCGTTTGGTGTGGGGTCCATTTACGCCGATGCTTGCGGCAGTCGAACAGTGGCGAAAAACCGGTTACGCGATCACGGCGCTCCTGGCGTTTGTGCTTGCGCTCTTGGTGGGTTTTCGTGCACGTGAGTCGCGTTTAGGTTCGATTGCAACATTCGTTCTGCTCGCGCTTGGTTGGCGCGCAATCGCAGGCGCGACGACCCTTGCAGCCTCCACTACCGCGTTAAGCGAAGGCGCGCAGTACGCCGTCTGGTTCACCGACGGCGTCATTCTGTCGGCAATGCTATTCCTCTTAGGAACGTTTCCGCCGAACCCGGGCATCGTCCGGCGAGTGCTGCAGTACGCTGCGATTCCCGCGGGTATGTTTGCGTGGCTTGCGCCGACCATTCCCTACGTGGCGTTTTATTTACCGTTTGCGTTTGCGCAGCAATTCAGAACGCAGGTCGCAAACAATGGAATTCTCCTGGCGAGTTTGCTGCAACTGTTATTGGTCGCCGCCTGCGTCGACGCACTTGTGCGCGCACCTCTGACGTATCGCGCAGCAACGCGGTGGTTGGCAGGATCGTGGCTCGTCGCAGCGCTGCTGATGGCGGCATACGGTGTTGCCTACGATCTGCTTGTGGGCACTTTTGGTTTCCATTCCGTAGACCCATTGCCGTTTGTCGCCAATATTCTGTTCGCTTTCGGTATTTCGTATCCAATTCTGCGTCACCGTCTGACCGATCTGAACATTTTCGTGACACGCGCTACGATCTATGCGGTCGTGTTGCTGGTGATCGTCGCGCTGTTTGTGCTGGCGGAGTGGCTGATCGGCCGTCTTTTCGAGCGGGCGCCGCAATTCGTCGCGCTGATCATTGTCCTGGCTCTCGGCATTTCAGTGCGCTGGATTCACGCCTTCGTCGAAAGCCGACTGACGGCAATCGTCTTCCACAAACGCATCGCCGGCTTGAACGATATGCGTCGCGTTGCGCGCGAGGCAGACATAGCGACGGACTCGCACGCGCTCCTTCAGGTTGCGTGCGCGACCATGCACCGCGCGCTTGATATTTCCGCGGTGAGTTTTTACCTGCGCGACGGAAGCGAATACGTTTCGCTGCGCGCGGCCGGCGACGTGCCGTGGCCCGACGCCTTCGACATGAATAGCGCGTTGCTGTTGCGCCTGCGCCGGTGGAACGAACCGTTCGAGACGATGGACGCCGGCGGCGAGCATCAAACGCTCGTCCTGCCGATGAGCGCACGCGGAGCGCTGGTCGGATTCGTTTGCTGCGGGCCTAAGGCCGATCGCACGGCATACCTAGCGGATGAAACCGACGCGCTTGCCTACCTCGCAACCGAAGTCGGCGTGGCTTGCGCGTGGCTATCGCAAGAATCCGTTATGCTGCCGTCACTTTCGCCGGCATAGCTCACTGTTTTTACTTACCGCGATCCTTGAGCTCTGCAATCGCGTCCCAGGCGGCGTTGCGGACGCCGGGCTCGGTGTCACGGGCCTCGACGATCTGCAGCGCCGGGATCGCGCTCTTCTGGTTGAGCCGCCCGAGGGCGCGTACCGCTGAAGATCGAGCGCGGAAGTACGGATCGTGTTGCGCGATCGCGATCAGGTAGTTCTCCACTAACGCGGGCTGTTTTTTCGCAATCGTGGCGAGCGCAGAGATGGCATCGAGCCGTTCGCTTTCGTTCTGGCCATACGCGGCGCGGGTCTTCATGAGCGGCACGGCGCGCATATCGCCGAGATTTGCAAGCCCGAGAAGCGCGCCACTCGCAATCGGCTCGCGGAACGCGTGGCGGCTCAGTCCGGCGACGAGAATTGCGTAGGCTCCCGGCGCTTTCGTTGCGCCGAGGCCGCGCAGCGCGGCTCCGGCGATCAATGGGTTGGTGGATGCGGACATTGCCTTGAGATCGCTCTCGAGGGCGGCGTTTGACGGGTGGTCGAGATTCTCGACTTCGCCGGCAGCCGCAATTGCGACGCGCGCATCTTTGTCGTGCAGCGCTAAGCGCACCGTTTCGGCATCATTGAGCGAACCCGCCGCGTCGAGCGCATCGACCCGCACGCCGTAGAACGGATCCGCGGTCACGACTTGGCGCACGAATCCGGCCGCTGTCGGCTGGTCTTTCTTCGCGACCTTCCCGAGATTGCCGGCAGCCCACAGCCGGTCTCCGACGTAGGGCGCGTGAATCGCTTGGTAGCCGAGGTCGGCGACGGATTTGTCATCGACCAAGCCGCGCAGCACGTTGTTGTTGTAATCGAAGAGCACCATCACCGGCTGTGACACAACGTTGGGAATCGTGACGACTTGATGGTTGGCATTAGCGATCATGTGCGCGATGTTGGCCGCCCCGCCCGGCAGCGCGTTACTGTTGGAGCCGGCTATCCAGACCCCGATGTCGATCGGCATGCGGAACGGTTTGCCGTCGTGGTTTTTTTGCGTGACGTCGAGCGTCAGCGTTTGCGCTTTGGGATCGTAACTTTCTTTGACATAGAACTGCGGGTAGGCAGGCCGGTAGAACCATTCGTTTTCGAACCAGCTCAGATTTTCGCCCAGCGATTTTTGGATCGCAACGAAGAACTGATGCGTGTCCGCGTTTTTGTGCTGATATTCGAGCAAGTAATCATGCAGCGCGTGAAAAAAGCGCTGGTCGCCGTACATCCAGCGCAGCATGTGAAGCACTTGGCCTGGGCGCGGATAGCCGCTCGAATCGAACGAGTCCATCGCGTTGGCATAGGTGTACTCGACGATCGGGCGCCAGTAGCGCTTCGTTTCGCCGAAATATGCCTGTTGCGCGTGATAACGCTGATACTGGAATTCGGCTTGGCCGAAATTGTGCTCGAACCACAGCTCCTGGAAGTACGTGGCGTAGCCTTCGTTGATCCAAACGTTGGGCCAATCTGCCATAGTGACATCGTCGCCCCACCATTGGTGCGCGAGCTCGTGTGAGACCAGGCCGTCGCAGGAGCGTTCAAGATCGTATTGCGGCGGATGAATTGCAAGTTCGGTTTGCGTGGTTGCCGAGGCGTTTTCCATACCGCCCGCGGTGAAACGCTCGACGGTCGTTTGGTCGTATTTTTCCCACGGATACGGAACGCCGATGATCTTTTGGAAGTACGCGACCATCTGGTTCGTGCGTCCAAAGCACAGCGGCCCCCAGGGCACGTCTGCCTGCGACGTAAAGAAGTCGACGGGCGTTGTTTGCATCAGCGTATGGAACTTCGTATACGGTCCTGCGCTGAACGCGATCAGGTAGGTCGAGATAGGGGCCGGTTCGATCCAATCCCACGTGCTGCCCGAAGCGTTTGCTTTGTACGATTTCAGATGACCGTTCGCTTGCACGTGCCAGCCGTTTTGCACGGTGATGATTTGCTCGACGGGCGTTTTCTGATTCGGCTCGTCCCAAGTGGGAAGCCAGAGCCGGTTATCTTCGGCTTCGCCTTGCGACCAAATCTCGGGCTGGTAGTTGGGATAATATTTGTCCGGGCGTATGACGTAGATGCCGCGCACGGGCGTGACGCTGTACTTCATTTCGATGGCCAGCGTGGAGGCAGCGTTGGCCGGCTTCGCGAGGTTGACGTAAAGATGATCGGTCGTGACATTAAAGCGCGCGGGGGCGCCGTTGACGGTTACGCTGGAAAAGCGTAAGCCCACGCTGTTGAACGCAACCGTTTTCAGTCCGTTCGCCTTGGGCGAGATCACGTTGGTGACGTCGCCGTAGACTGCGCCCTTGGGAAAATTGAAATTAAGCTTGATAAGTGTGTTGTGAAAGCGGTACGGCGCTATCGCCGTCTTGTGGTAATAAGCCTGTCCGCGGCCGTAGGGGCGCGGATGCACTTTCGGCGGCGGCGCCGCGATCGCGGCGATTAAGACGATTCCCAACAGCGCGGCAATGGCCGCGCGCCCTGCATTCTTCATGCCCAGGAGGTTGTGCTAGGGCCTCGCGCTTTTCCTCGTGGAGTCGCTCAGGCAGGCGACGATGGTTTCGATCACGCGCTTGGTCTCGTCGGGATCGCGTACCTGAATGCAGACCGCGCCGGTTTCGCGCGCCGGGTAATCATTGCCGCCCGGAAACAGCGCATCTCCGACGTAGATCATTTCCTCGATAGTTATACCGAGGATATCGCGCAGCTTCCGGATTCCGTAGGCCTTGTCGATTCCCGGCTTGGTGACGTCGATCGACGTAGTGCCGCCCATGTGAACGGAGAAGTTCGGCAGCATCGGATCGAGCAATGCTTTGATCGCTTTGCGTTTGGAAAAATCCGGATCCCACTTTTCTTTCGCGTCGAGCGGCGCTTGTTGGCCAAGCGCGGAGTAGGTGATCTGGCTGCCCCGATCTTCGATCGGCTCTCCCCAAACTTGTTGGCTCGCGAAGCCGGAAGCGGCAACCGCCTTTTGCAGTGCACCGATGATCGTCGCTTTTTCGGCTTCGGTGAAGTCTTCGGCATAGAGCAGTTGCCAGCCGGCGTTCTTATATTGATAGAATCGCGTGCCGCAGGTCGGTAGCAGCGACAGTTTATCAAGGGGCGCGTTTTTTGGCAGATTAGCGACGAGCTGGGCTTCGAATTGGGGAAAGCCGCCCCCTGAAATGATCGCAACCTTGACGACAGTTAGCAGCGCCCCGAGAAGGGCGCTCATTTCCGCGTCGATCGCGGACTTGCTCGGCGCCAGCGTCCCGTCGAGATCGAAAACGATCAGATTTTTCACTTCAGCATCCGTCCACGGCTGGGTAAACCTGCCACGACTTTACCTTTCCGATCCTTGTAAAATGAACGGTGACGACATCGCCGGACACTTCGCAAAACCGCCAAAAATGCGTAAACGAAGCCTGTAGTGCGTCATGAGACCCGTTCCGGCATGGAATTTGGAACGATGAATAGGCGTTTCCTTTTTCAAAACATGTTCCCCACTGCCAATCTACATGGTTAGATTTCAGATAAGCAACAAGCTCGTCGCGGCTAATTGGCGGAGATGACAGACCAGAAACAGTTTGGCTTTCTCTGGCTTCGGACAGCCGGCTTTCGTGGGGAAGAAACGCCCACACAATTATTCCAGCAATAAGTAACGTGGCCACGCCCAGCGCCACTCCAAAGTATTGCAGAAGCTTCACGAGCCTGCTGCATCACGGCAAATGCGGCGTGCTTCGGCGACGTCGACGCGGGCGCGTTCGACGAAGAGCTTGCGCCAGTAAGCTTTACCCGAAAGTTTTGCGATGAGATCGGAAGCCTCGCGCGCGTCCACGACGGCACCCGAACTCGTGCTCACCCAGATGGTCGGCGCTTTCGGATCGGCCTGAAGCGGCAAACGATGGAGCAGCTGGGACTGCTCGTCCGCCCATACCGCATCGCCGTAGGCCTTCCTTAAAGCTTTCTCGCAACGCTCGAACGCCTTCAGGTCGCGCTCCGCGTTAAATTCGGCGGCGAGCGCGTAGAGGCGGACCCTCTCGCGCAGCGCGCGCGCCGGAATCGAATCGCGGTCGCGCAGTTCGTTGAGCACGCGGAAGTCGTCCCAGCGTAAGAATTCGTCGATCGGATCGAGTGAGCGCGGATCGGGCCACAATTCGCGCAGCGCCTCTTGCAGGATGCGCTCGAACATGCGCGTCGTGTGGTGAAAATAGACCGAAGCGAACATCATGTAGCGCGCGAGCAGGAATGATTCCAGCGCAACGACGCCGCGCCGGTCGATCCCAAGCACGGGCGCGCCCTCGACCTCAAAGATGCGCAGCGAACCCAAGAGTTGGTCGGCGTCGTATTTTCCGCCGGCGACGCCGGTGAAATACGCGTCGCGCTGGAGGTAGTCCATGCGGTCGGCGTCGAGATTCGGTCCGCTCACCAACTCCGCGAGTACGGGAAATTGAGATTTACCCTGCCCCAGAATAAGGTCTTCGACGTGCTTCGAGTCGACGTCGATGTCCGCGAGGTGCGCTTGAATTTCGGGGCGCGCCAAAATCGCACGCGTGCGGTCCTCATGGCGAACGCCGAGTACGGCTTCGCACGCATGGCTGAACGGTCCGTGCCCGACGTCGTGGAGAATGAGCGCCGCGCGTACGAGCCGCCGCTGATAAGCGACGTCGTCTTCATTTGTAAAGAATTGGCGTCCGCGGTGCAGCAGTTCGTCGAAGGCTCGCGTTCCGACGGCGAGCGCGCCCAGGGCGTGGCTGAACCGCGAATGTTCCGCCGACGGGAACGCGAGGTAGGCCAAGCCGAGCTGGCGCAGGCGGCGCAAGCGCTGAAGTGCGGGCGTGTCCAACAAGCGAGCCTCCGCGGGCTCCAGCTCGATGAAATGGTGGACTGGATCGTAAATCCGCTTCATATGAATAGGACTTGCGAGTTCTGCGGCAGCGGCGGAGACTCCGGCGAGGCGGCGAAGATGCGCTGATGCCTGTGGACGACGGCGCGATTCGCGAGATAAAAGCGCGCATCGATATCGCAAGTTACATCGGATCGCACGTTCAGCTACGCAAGCGCGGAAACGATCTCGTCGGGCTATGTCCCTTTCACGCCGAGAAGACTCCATCGTTTCACGTTCACCCCGACAAAGGCTTTTTTAAGTGTTTTGGCTGCGGCGCAGGCGGCGATGTGATCACGTTCGCGCAACTGCACGAGAATCTGACGTTTCCCGATGCCAAACGGATGCTGGCGCAACGCGCGGGCGTCGAGTTGGAGCCGCAAAATCCGCAAGCGGCACGCGTGCGCAACGAACGCGAAGCAATCTATGAAGCCAACCGGATCGCGGTGGCATTTTTCGAACGCATGCTGCGCGAACCGGCCGGCGCCAAGGCTCGCGCGTACTGCAAAAACCGCGGCCTTTCCGAAGCGACGGTCGAGAAATTCCACCTCGGCTACGCGCCCGACGAATGGGAAGGGCTGGCGCGGGAGCTTGCCCGCAACGACATTGAAGCGGCGCTGGCTGAAAAGGCCGGACTGCTCAAGCGCGGCGAGCGCGGCTATTACGATTTCTATCGCGACCGCTTGATCGTGCCAACGTATTCGACCACCGGGGAAGCCATCGCATTCGGCGGCCGCCTGCTGCACGAGGGCGAGCCAAAGTACATCAACACGACAACGACGCCCGTCTACGAAAAAAGCCGTCACCTGTTCGCGCTCAACGTCGCGCGGCGCGCCGCCTCGCATGACCGCACGCTGATCGTGGTCGAAGGTTATTTGGACTGCATCGCGTTGCATCAAGCCGGATTTGAAAATGCCGTCGCCGCGTTGGGAACCTCGTTCACGCAAGACCAAGCCAAAGAACTGCGCAAGTATGCCGACGGAATCTATCTCTGCTTCGATGCGGACACCGCCGGAAATGCGGCAGCGGCCAAGGCGATCGAAACGGCCGCCCAAGTCATCGAACATGCCGGATCCGGCGTGCGCATCGTCGAGTTGCCTGAGGGCAGCGATCCGGACGGCTTCGTTCGCGAGCGCGGTTCCGAAGCGTTCGCCGAGCTTCTGAAAAACGCCAAGCCGGCCATCGAGTTTCGTTTGGAAGGCGAAGTCGCGCGGCTTCAAACGGGGTTCAGTTCCCCCGCGGCGATCGCGCGCGAGGCCGAAGCGTTGATCCGGCGGCTCATTCCGGCGCCCGAATGGGATCGTTGGCGCGTTTGGATCGCACAGCGCCTGCACTTGAACGTGGACGATCTGCGGAACAGCCGCTTTCTCGCCAACAGCGCGAATTTTGGGCCGCGGCAGCTTCCGGTCACCGGCCACCGCCCGCGCACCTTCCAGCCGTCATCGTTCGAGCGCGACGTCCTGGCGATCGTGGTCGAAGAGCCGGCGCTGCTGCGCGACTTCCGCGATCGGATTCCGCAGGCGCGCTTCCGGAACGAGGTCTACCGGCGGATCTACGAGCGGTTGGCGAGTAACGCCGACACCCTCGAAAGCACGACCGACGTCTTCACGCTCTTCGGCGACGACACTGAAACCCTCGCGCTCCTTTCCGGGTTGAGCCAGCGGGACCGGAGCTCCATGCCGGCATATACGGACTCCGACGCGCGCCGAGCCCATTTGGAGCGGGTGGTCGAACGGCTGCAGCTCGACGACGAGCGCGAACGCTACCGCGAACTTTCCCTAAAGATAGATGAACTTGCGACGGCCGGGCAAAACATTAGCACGGAATTGCGCGGCGAGTATGATTCGCTCGTCGCCAAATTAAAAAACAAAAAGGAGGTGAAAGTAAAATAATGGCACGCAAAAAAGCGGCGTCGGCGAACGGCACGGCCGTCATGGAACCGCCGGCGACGACGGTTGAGGAACTCAAGAAGCGGATCCTGGAGCGCGGAAAAAAACGCGGCTCGGTGACGCTCGACGAGATCAACCTCGAAGTGGGACGCCTGGCTGAAACGCGCGACGAACTCAACGAAGCCGAGATCTTTGAAGAATTGATGACGGATCTCAACGCCGCGGGCGTCGAGGTCGTCGAAGAAACCGAGGAAGAGAAGGCCGAAGCCGACGACGAGGCCGAGGCCGCAGCAGAGGCGGTTGCCGCCGGGCTCGCCCTGGACGATCCGGTCCGGATGTACCTCAAAGAGATCGGACGCGTACCGCTGCTCTCGATGCAAGACGAGAAGGATCTCGCCATGAAGATCGAGGCCGGCGAGCGCGAGCTCGAGCGTAGCAGCTCGGTCGATTCACGAATCGTCACGATCGGCGAAGAGGCGAAGCGCCAGTTGACGGAGGCCAACCTCCGCTTGGTCGTATCGATCGCTAAAAAATATGTCGGCCGCGGCATGCTCTTTTTGGATTTGATCCAGGAAGGCAACCTCGGCTTGATCCGCGCGGTCGAAAAATTCGACTATCGCAAAGGCTACAAGTTCTCGACGTATGCCACGTGGTGGATACGCCAAGCGATCACGCGCGCGCTGGCGGACCAGGCCAGGACGATCCGTATTCCCGTGCACATGGTCGAGACGATCAACCGGCTGATCAAGATTTCGCGTCAGCTCTTGCAAGAGCTCGGCCGCGATCCGTCGGTCGAAGAGATCGCCACCGAAATGGGGTTGACGCCTGAAAAGGTGCGCGAGGTGATCAAGATCAGCCAAGAGCCGATCTCGCTCGAGACGCCGATCGGCGAAGAAGAAGATTCACATCTGGGCGACTTCATCGAAGATCAGGAAGCGGTCGCGCCGGCCGAGGCCGCGTCGGTGATGCTGCTCAAAGAGAAGATGCAGGACGTGCTGCAAAACCTGACCGACCGCGAGCGCAAAGTGCTCGTGCTGCGCTTTGGTTTAGAAGACGGCCACCAGCGAACGCTCGAGGAAGTCGGTCAAGAGTTCGGCGTCACGCGCGAACGCATCCGCCAAATCGAGGCCAAGGCCCTACGCAAGCTGCGCCATCCCTCGCGCGGAAAAGCGCTCAAAGACTACTGGAGTAACGAGTAGCCGGAGCTACATCTCCCCTTTGGCGTTCTCCGTCGAAGGGTGCACTAGCGGATTCGTGGCGGCAAAAGCGCCCTTCGGATTAGGCGTGAGCCAGATCTCCGTATCCCATTGAGCCGGAAATTCGAAGATCTTCACGACCTGCGATGCGTCTTTGACTTTGCCCATCTTCACGAGCGTGGCGGCTTGCGGATTGTTGATGTTGCCGCCGGCGGCGATCCAATCCTTAGCGCGAGCCGCAAGGCCGTAGCTCATCGTGCCGTCCGCGTTCTTGAGAATCCAGTGAACGTGAGCGGTGCGGAACTTGAACCAGCGTTGCGGATTGAGTCCCCAGATGTTCGGCGTAACCGCCGGCATCGTGAGCGTGCGCGAGAAGTCCGCGCCCAGCAAACGTCCCTTGACGTCGTACCAGAGCTGGCTCGGGTGACGCGGGTCAACGCTGTTCCATTTTAGATTCGCGTAGCTGATCGCACCCGTCTTGTCCTCGTTATTGTACCGGAAGTAGCCGCCCTTGACGGCTGCGGCCGGATTGGGGAAGCGGGCATTGAGATCTTTGGTGGCCGACTGCACGAAGGCGACTTCGCTCGCCAGCGGCGTGTCGGGAATCGGGGCCGGCGTCTGTGCCATGACGGCCGACGCGGCGAAAAATGATAGCGCCAGTGCGAAAAGCGCACGTTTCATGGGTCTACACTCCGTCTGTTTTTACGTGGGTTGAGCGGTAGGTTCGGCGCTCGGTAGAACGCTTGGCGACGGCTTCGGCGTGGGCGTTGCGAATCCCGGAGGCGTGGCGACCGGGGGTATTTTAATGGCGGGGTGAGGCGCGTCGGCCGCGCCGGCGATGGCCGGCGGCGTGACGATCGCGAGCGAGCCTGCGGTAAAGCGCAGCTCGGCCGCGGTGCGCGCCCGGATGACTGTGCCGGGCCTCAGGTCGACTTCCATGCCTTTGCGCAGCATATGGTAGAGAAAATGGTAGGGGATGAAGATGTCACCGACGGTGTCGGTGACGTTGCGGGTCGAGCTTTGGCCGGCCGTCAGATGCGGGTCGATGTGGCCGGTCGGCGTGACCAGCGGCAGCGTTCCGCCGGTCGCGAGCGTGAACGGCTCGAAATAGATGTCGACCGAACCGTCGACGTTGGCCATCTGTGCGCCCGAGGAGTGGACGATCCGGATCTGCACCGGCGCGCCGGCTGCAGCGGCAGTGATGCCGCCGATCACAATCGGATCGCGCAAGTGCGCGCGGACGAGCGTGCCTTCTTGGCTGTGCGAGCTGACGTCGCCGTCGAGCACGAAAAACAGGCTCGAGTTGTTCGGCAAGTCGTTTTTGCTGGCCGATGGCTCGGGCAGCGGACTCGCCGTGGAGATCGTTCTCGGAACGACAATAGCGCGAGCCGTTTGAGGACTCGCGCTCATTGAAACTGCCGCGGCTGCGGCAGCGAGCGCCACGAGTGCGGCGCGTCCGATTTTAGCTGGCTTTCTTTTGCGCTTCTGCGGCTGCGGCTGCGGCTGCGGCACGTTTTCCCTCTTCGATGAGCTGCTTGACCTTTTGGCCGCCCTTCTGACCGATTTGCTCGTAGAAGTTGGGGCCATAGCGGTCACGCGTGGCTTCGCCACCCTTCTTGCCGCCCTTCTTACCGATCTGCTCGTAGAAGGCGTGGCCGTGGGCCATCTTCGTAGCTTGGCCGCCCTTGCGGCCGATTTGCTCGTAGAATTCGGGGCCGTACTTTTTCTTGACGGTTTCGCCGCCTTTTTGACCGGCTTCGCGGACCGTCATGCCGCCGGCTTTCTTCAGGGGGCCGTTAGGGTTATTCATAGGGGTGTTTTACCTCGGTTCTTGCGCCGGCCAAGAAGGACGGCAATCTCATGCTCCATATACTAGAACGCACATTCGGCCCGGAAAGTTGGGGTCTTCAGTGTTCTACAGTCTGTTTTTTTGCCTCGCGGCGGCAAGCGCTCCCATACTTCTATCGGCAGGCACGCCCGCGCCGGCCAATCCCTACGTACAAATCGAGCGCCTGGAGGCGGCCCGGTCTCTAGGAAACGGTGCGCTCGCCGGCTTCGTGACATCGAGCGACCGGCGGGTAGCGATCCGGGCGGCCTTGGCGATCGGGCGCACCAAACAAAGCGCCGGCGTTCCCCTGCTGCTCAGACGCGTAGGCGACTCCGATATCGGGATGCGCGCGACGAGTATTTATGCGCTCGGGCTGATCGGCGGCATTCCGGCGACGCAACCGGTTTTGAGTGCACTTCTGCGCGATCGCGCCGGCGCGGTGCAAGTAGCGGCGCTCGATGCGACCGATCGTTTGGAAACGGCGCACATGTTGACGGTGACGCAAGAGCGCCAAGCCGGGCGGCGCATTCGCGAACTACTCGGCGTCGGTGACGTCATCGTGCGCGCACGCGCGGCGACGGCACTCGAGGCATTTCACGGATCGACGTTCGCGCAAGACGTCGTCGGAACGCTCGCGCGAGCCTACGCTCGCGAGCCGGATTCGTACGTGCGCTGGCATGTCGTGTGGACGCTTTTCCGGGCGTACGCGAAACGCGCGCCGATTGAGACGCTGCAGGCTGCACTTCACGACCGGGCCGAGCTCGTGCGCGTCGAAGCCGCGCGTGCTTTCGGGCGCCGCGGCGACAAATCGGCGGTTGCGCTACTGCAGCCGCTGACGGCGGATCCTTCCTGGCGCGTGCAAGAGCAGACGCTCGAGGCGATCAACGCGCTGCAAGGCAAACCGGCGACCGCACATCTGAAAGCGATTCCGGCCGGCGTACACACGCCTGCGCCGGAGCCCGACAAGTTTGCGTCGCTGCAAGCGCTGCCGCGCGCAGTTTCGTCTGCAAAGCCGCAAAAGCCGACGCCGGATGCAATCAACACGACAACCAAGCTCGACCCGACAACGATTGCGTTGATGACGGGCCCGGCGAAGGGTCCGCATCCGCGCGTCCGCTTAGTCACGACGCAAGGCAATATTTATCTCGAGTTGTTTCCCGAGTGGGCGCCGCTGACCGTCGAAAACTTTCTGAATCTCACGTCATCGGGATACTACGACAATAATCCGTGGTTCAGAATCGTGCCGGATTTCGTCGTTCAAACCGGCGATCCGACCGGGAACGGCAACGGTGACGCGGGATACACGATTCCGGCGGAAGAGAATCCGATCGAGCAAAACAGCTACGTCATCTCGATGGGCATGAACTACACCGATCCGCCGAACGCGCATGCAATCCGCGACTCCGCCGGAACGCAGTTTTACATCACGCTCTCACCGCAACTACACTTGAACCGCGATTTCACCGTTTTCGGACGCGTGATCGGCGGCACCGACGTTTTGGGGCGGCTGATCGAGTCGGATAAAATCATTCGCGCCGATCGCATTCCGGATTCGCCGTGAAGGCCGTGGCCGGCGTGCTCCTTGCGGTTGCGCTTGCGGGTTGCGGAACGCCGCAGCGCTTGCCGCTGGAAATTCCGCGCTGCGATGCGGTGAAAACCGGGAATGGCATTACGCTGACCGCGCTCGTGACCAGCCGCGCGACAAAGCCGATCACCGGCCTCGCCGTCTCAGTTGATTTCTACCACGACTTTCGCTCGGGAACCGTACAAGGATCGACAGCGGTTAGTCCCGAGCTCGATCCGAGTCGGCAGCGCAGCATTGTCTTCAGAATCGCGGCCGCGCCCGCACAAGCGCAAGGGCGCGCGTTGCGCTGCCTTGCGACGCACCTTGCCTATGCGGATGGGACCTCGGAGGACGTCAAACCCTAGAAGAGTTTTTTCGTGTCGATGAGGATCGTCACCGGACCGTCGTTGACGAGTTCCACGTCCATCGTCGCGCCGAACTCCCCATACTCAACCCGCAAGCCTTCTCGTTTTAGCAAGATGCCGACGCGTTCATAGAGCGGTTTCGCCTGTTCTTCGCGCGCGGCCGCGACGAACGATGGCCGCCGCCCTTTGCGCGCGTCGCCGTGCAATGTGAACTGCGAGATCAAGAGTATCGCGCCGTTCGCGTCGGCAATGCTGCGGTTCATCAAGCCTTCGTCGTCGCGGAAGACGCGCAGGTTTGCGATTTTCTCGGCCATCTGCGCGGCATCGGGCTCGTCGTCGTCCACGCCGACGCTCAGCAGAACTACGAGCCCCTGACCGATCGTTCCGACGGATTGTTCGGCAACACGCACCTGCGCGCGAGAAACGCGTTGAACTACGGCGCGCACATCAGCGCGAGAAGATGCTCGAAAGCGCGAAGAGCAGGTTTTCTTTGCGCTCCGCCACGCGGCGGTAGAAATACGCGGCCCAGTGCGTGCCGAACGGTACGTAGACGCGCAGGCGGTAGCCTTCGCGAACCAGTTCGCGCTGAATCTGCGGACGCACGCCGTAGATCATTTGAAATTCGAAGCGGTCGCGCGAGATGTTCTTGGCTTTCACGAAATCTTTGACGGCTGCGATCAGGCGGCGGTCGTGCGTCGCGATGCCCGGATAGTTCCCGCGCGTCAGAAGTTCGCGGGCGCAGTGCATGTACTGCTCGCGAATCTTCGGCATCTCTTTGTAGGCGATCGAAGCCGGCTCGTTATAGGCACCCTTGCACAAGCGTACGCGCGCGCCCAACCCGATCAGGTGCTCCACGTCGCCGGGCGTGCGCTTCAGATACGCCTGGAGGACGGCGCCGACATTATCGTGAGCGCCGAACGCGCGCTCGAAGACTCGCAGCGTCGACTCGGTCACGGCCGAGCCTTCCATATCGATCCGTACGAACGGGTCGGGGTTGGACTTTGCGCGCTGCAAGATGGCGGAAAGATTTTCAAATGCAAAATTTTCGTCGATCAGCAAACCGAGCGCGGTTAGTTTCACGGAGACGTTGCAATCGACGCCGCTGTTTTTAATGGCGTCGAATATCTCCATATAGGTTTCGCGCGTTTTGACGGCGGCCGCGCGCTCGAAGACGTCTTCACCTAGAAAATCGAGCGATGCGCTTATCCCGCCTTCGTTCAGTTCGCGTATGGCGGCAATCGCTTGTGGCACGTTCTTGCCGGCAACGAACCGCTTGGCCAAAAAAAAGAACCGTTTTTGGAAGGTCGAGTCGGGTGCGAAGAAACGATCGAGTGCGGCCATCGCAGCTGCTATACGACGCGGCGCCGCAGGGCCCATTGAAGCGCTATCGCGATCGCCGCAAGCACGACGAAGCCGTAACTCAACGCGAGCGCGGGGGCGACTCCTTGCGCCGAGAGCGTGACGTAGAGCTGGACCGGCAGCGCGGTCGGATGATACGCGACGATCGAGGTCGCGCCGTACTCGCCGATGGCGCGCATCCAAGCGAGCACGATACCGGCGATGACGTTCGGCCCGGCCAACGGCAGCGCGACGCGGAAGAAGACGACAAAGGCGCCAGCTCCCAGCGTGCGCGCGGATTCTTCATAAATGGGATCGAGCGTCGCAAAGGCGGCGGTCGAAACGATCGCCACAAACGATCCCGCAACGAAAAATTCCGCAAGCGCGACGCCCGGCAGCGAATCCACCAAGGTTATGCCGTGCGACGCAAGCGCGCCGCCAAGCGGCGTTTGCGCACCAACGGTTTGCAGCAGCATGATGCCGGAAGCAACCGGCGGGAACGCCAGCGGCAGCGCCAAGAGTGCGAGCGCGATCGCCCGGACGGCGCCGCTCGAATGCGCCAGCGCGTAACCGGCCGGCACGCCCAACAGCGTGGCGATTGCGACCGCAGCGCTTGAAGCAATCAAGGAAACGACGAGCGCATCGCGCGCTTGGGGCACGGAGAAGGCGGCGATCACGTCGCCCGGCCTGACCGCGGCCAGCATCGCAACGACGGGGCCGAGCATCATCACGATGAGCAGCGCCGCAGCTACATGAAAGAGCGAGAATTTCCAGAACCCCATCCCCATTTGAACTTCCTCAAGATTCTCGTCGTCGCCCTCTCCCTGGGATTGGACGTGTTTGCGGTCGGCGTGGGCGTGGGCATGCGCGGCGTTTCGCGCGCGGTAAAGGTGCGCATCGGCATTGCATTTGCGACCGCCGAGGTCGTCATGAATTTGGCAGGCGTCGGCTTGGGAAAACTTGCGGGCGAACTGCTCGGAAGCGTCGCGGGGTACATCGGGTTTGTCGCGCTGATCGGTTTGGGCGCGTACATGATCATCGAGTCGGTGCGCGAGTCCGAACGGCGCCGTCCGCTCGACATGTCGCGCGGATGGGGCTTGGTCGTCGGATCGCTTTCGATCAGTTTGGATTCGCTCGGGATCGGATTCTCGATCCTCTACATCGGCGTGCCGCTCGTCCTTTCGCTCAGCGTTATATTCGTCGTGTCGATTTGCTCGACGGTGCTCGGGCTTACGCTTGGGCGAATCGTCGGACGCCGCGCTGAGGAAAGCGCGGAACTCTGGGCCGGCATCGTGCTCGGGCTCACCGGCATTGCGTTCATCCTCGCGAAAGTATTTCTGCCCGCGTGAATACCGGCGACGCGTTGCTGGATCTCGCGCGCGCCGGCGGACGCACCTCGCTCTTTGTCGTCGGCACCGGAAAGAACGCCGGCAAAACGGTTGCCATGCGCGCCATCGCTACGGCTGCCACGCGGCGTGGGTTGACGATCGGACTGACGTCGGCGGGACGCGACGGAGAAATGTTCGACGCGGTCGATTCGGCCGCCAAACCGAGACTGTTTCTCGAGCCGGGCACGGTCATCGCCACCGCGCGCGCATTGCTCTCCGCGCGTCATGATTACGAACTGCTCGAGGAGTCGCCGTGGCAAACCGCGGCGGGCACGGTAGTCTTCGCGCGCATTCGCAGCGCCGCGTTTTATGAACTTGCGGGTCCGCCCAAGGCTTCCGAGCTGCGCCGCTGCGTAGAGCGTTTGCACGAACTCGGCTGCGATCAGGTGATCGTCGACGGCGCGATCGACCGCGTTGCCGCGTTGGCGGGCGGCGATGACTCGGTTGTCGTCTCGGTCGGTCCGGACGCGGGCGCGACGATCGAGGAAGCGGCGCTCAACGCGCGCGCGCTGGTACAACGCCTGTGCTTGCCGCAGTACGATTCGTCGCAGCCCTATGAGAAAGTCGAAGGCGCGCTTACCGCTGCGCAAGCCGGCGCGCTGATGCAAAACGGGTCGCCGCGCCAGATCGTTGTGAGCAATCCGACGCGCGTCGTGATCGCCGGAAAAGAGTTCCTGCGGCTGGCGGAACGCGTTGTGCTGCGCTGCGAGCAGCCGCTGCACGTGGTCGCGGTGACGGTTGCGTCCATTGGGCGGGAACGCGATTTCGAACCGGACGCGTTCCGCGACGCGGTGGCGCGCGAAACAGGTCTGCCGGTCTTTGACGTGTACGCAGGTGCGGTTTCCGGCGAAGGAAAGAAAGCGGGATGAATCCGCTGATCGTGACGGTCGCGCCCGTCGGCGCGGAGCTGACGCCCGAGCAAACGCCGCATTTGGCTGTCACACCTGCGCAGCTGGGCGACGTTGCCGCAAAGTGCCAACAAGCGGGCGCTTCGATCATTCACGTGCACTGCCGCAACGATGATGCGAGCAACACGCACGACGTCGCGCGATTCAAGGCAGCGTACGACGAGATCCGCGCGCGCAGCGATCTGATCGTGCAGTTCTCTACGGGCGGCGCGATCGGCATGACGCCGGAAGAACGCGCGGGCGTGCTCGATCTGCATCCGGAGATGGCAACGCTCACCTGCGGCTCGGTGAATTTCGGCGACGACATTTTCGAGAACAGTTTCCCGATCATGCGCGCCATCTTGAAGAAGATGAACGAACTGGGCGTGCGGCCCGAATTGGAGATTTTCGACAAAGGTCATCTTTCCAACGCGCGCAGGCTCGAACGCGAACGGCTGCTGAAATTTCCGCAGCACGTGGACTTCGTATTGGGCGTGCCGGGCGGTTTGGATGCAACCGTTTCGAATCTCTGCGATCTCGTCGACTCGCTTCCCGCGGGATGCACCTGGTCGGTTGCGGCCATCGGCCGCGCGCAGCTGCCGATGACGACGGCCGCGATCGCGATGGGCGGGCACGTACGCGTCGGGTTGGAGGACAACATCTACTATTCCAAGGGGAAGCTCGCCACGAATGACGAGTTGGTTGCGCGCGTCGTGCGTATCGCGGGGGAACTGGGCCGCCCGGTTGCAACACCGGCCAAAGCGCGCGAGATCCTGGGGCTGCGACCGCTACAGGAGCAGGCCCGCGGAGCTTTAATGTAGCGAGTCTTGTTTACGTACGTCGTGCGGCGGACGTTCCAGGCCATCCCGCTGCTCCTGCTGATCTCCGTGCTCCTGTTTCTGATCGTCCACAGCGCGCCGGGCGGCGGACTCGGGCCGTATCTGCAAAATCCGCACATCACGCCCGCCGACATCGCGCGACTCAAACACAACCTCGGCCTCGACCAGCCCTTATGGCTGCAGTACGTCACATGGCTGGGACAGGTCATTCACGGCAATTTTGGATACTCGACCAGCAACTCGGAAGACGTCTTCACCGCGATCGTCGAGCGCTTACCCTCGACGCTGCTGCTGATGGGCACCGCGGTCACCATCGCCTTCATCATCGGCGTGTCGGCCGGGCTCTTCGCAGCGGTGCATCCGTACTCGGTGTGGGACTACCTGATCACCACGTTCGCGTTTTTCGGTCAGTCGATGCCGGTATTCTGGCTGGCGCTGATGCTGCAGCTGGCTTTTGCGGTGCATGGAATTCCACTGCCGTTCGGTTACGTGCTGCAGCTGCCGTCCGCGGGCATTTCGAGCTCGGACACGTTCGATCTCGGCGATCGCATCACGCATTTGATCTTGCCGGCGACCGCGCTCGCGTTTCTCAACATCGCACTCTTTAGCCGCTTCATGCGCAGTTCGATGCTTGAAGTGATCCGCACGGATTACATGCGCACGGCTTCGGCCAAAGGCTTGAATTTCCGGACGGTGCTTTTCAAACACGGTTTGAAGAACGCGCTGATTCCGCTGGTCACGGTAACGGCGCTCACGCTGCCGGCGCTCTTCGGCGGCGCGATCGTGACCGAAACGATCTTCGCGTGGCCCGGTGAAGGGCGGCTGTTCATCAACGCGCTCGGTCAAGAAGACATCGCCGTGCTGATGGGTTACCTGATCGTCAACGCGTTCTTGGTCGTGTTCTTTAATTTACTCGCCGATGTTTTGTACGCGTGGCTCGATCCGCGCGTGAAGTACGACTGATGGCACTTTCAGCACCGATTAACCAGCCTGTGATCGCCGATGATACCGCGGTCTATAGCAAGGTTACGGTTTGGAGCCGCTTCAGGAAGCACAAGCTCGCGATGGCCGGCGCGGTCATCTTGCTCATCATGGTCTTGGTCGCGATCTTCGCGTGGAAGTTCGCGCCGTTCGATCCGAACGCGATCGACGAAGTGCACTGGCAGGGCAATCCGGTCGCGCCATGCTTCCAAAACGCGGCACAGTGCGGCGGCCACATCCTCGGTTTGGACGAGAACGGGCGCGACGAACTTTCCCGCTTGATGTACGGCGCGCAGATTTCGCTAACGGTCGCCGTCTGCGCGGTGCTGATGGAGCTGATCATCGGAACGCTGCTCGGCGCGCTGGCCGGCTACTACGGCGGCTACGTCGACTATTTCCTGATGCGCATCACCGACGTGTTTTTATCTATTCCGCTCTTGCCGCTGCTCTTGGTGCTGACGGGGATCGTGGCGGCGAGCTCGACCAAAGCGGCGCTCAGCTTCCAAGTGATCGTCGTCATCATCGGCGGTTTGTCGTGGCCCGGGGTGGCCCGCTTGGTGAGGGCGTCTTACCTTTCGCTGCGCGAGCGCGAGTACTGCGAGGCCGCGCGCGCGGTCGGCAACGGCGACTTGCGCATCATGCTGCGGCACCTGCTGCCCAACGCGATGGCGCCGATCATCGTCCAAGCCACTTTGGATATCGCCAACGTCATCATCGTGGAGTCCGTGCTCTCGTTCTTGGGCTTTGGCATCCAGCCGCCGACGGCTTCCTGGGGCAACATGCTCAGCAACGCCGAGGCCAACCTCCAGGACATGTGGTGGGCGGCCGTCTTCCCCGGTCTTTGCATTCTCTTCACAGTCATGGCCATCAACTATATCGGAGATGGGCTCCGCGACGCTCTTGACCCGAACGCCATAAGATAGATAAACTTGCCGGGGCCCGCCCCGTGCGCGAGTGGCGAAACTGGTAAACGCACTAGCTTGAGGTGCTAGCGCCCGCAAGGGCCTGGAGGTTCGAGTCCTCTCTCGCGCATGAAACCCTCCGGGTGCCAGGGCCGTACTGAGAGGTAGTACGGCTTAGAAGGCAGCGAAGGATCCGTTTATTATGTGGTTGACCCGGTTTGCGATCAGTCGTCCCATCATCACCGCGGTGGTTTTTGCAGCCCTCGCGATTTTTGGCGTGATTTCGTTTCTGCAGCTGGGACGGAGCTCGAACCCGCCGGGCACGGAGTTTCCGGTCATCGTGGTGAGCTCGTTCTACCCTGGCGCCTCACCGCAAGACATGGAACGGATGATCGTCAAGCCGATCGAAGACCAAATGGCCGGCATCGACAATCTGGATCACATCACTGCAACGGCTCAGGAAAGCCAAGCGGCGGTCGCGGTCTATTTCAAGCTCGGCACCAATATCGATCTCGCGGCAGTCGACGTGCAGCGCCGCACGGACACCGCGCGCATCTACATGCCCAACGACGTCGACCCGCCCAATGTCATCAAAGCCGGCAGCTCGCAACCGCCGCTACTCGACATCGCCGTCAGTTCGAGCTCGCTTTCGCAGCCAGAGATCGCCGACATCATCACGAGCCAAGTCCAACCGCTGATCGAACAGATTCCCAACGTTCAGTCGGTCGACGTCTACGGTTCGGCCAACCGCGAGTTTCACGTCGAGCCGATTCCGGGCAAGCTGCTCGCAACCAACGCAACGCTCACCGATATCTTTAGTGCCGTCTCCTCAGACAACCTCAACGTGCCCGGCGGCATGATGACCCAGCCTACGCAAGAGGCGACGGTTTCGGTCCATTCCTACATTAATAACACCGGCGACATTCTTGCCATTCCGCTGCCGGTAGCCGGTACGGGCGCGACCGGCATGCACATCGCCGACGTTGCCAACGTCTACGACAGCCATCTCGAGATGCGCACGATCTCGCACTTCAACGGCAAACCGCGCGTCTACATTTCGATCAACCCCACGCTCGACGCCGACCAGATCAAAGCCACCAAGATCGCACGCACGCAGATGGCCGCGATCGAAGCCCGTTTTCCGCACCTGCATTTTACTGAAGAAGACGCACCGGGCGATTTCACTGCTAAGGAGCTTTGGGGCGTCGGCCAGTCGCTGATCGAAGGCATCTTCCTGACGGCAATCGTCATGATGCTCTTTCTGCACGCGTGGCGCAACGCGATCGTGGTGCTCGTGGCGATTCCGAGTTCGATCCTCTCGACGTTTATCCTCATGAAAATCTTCGGGTTCCACATCGACGACCTGTCGATGATGGGGCTCTCGCTCATCATCGGTATTCTTGTCGACGACTCAATCGTCGTCTTGGAAAATATCGCCCGACATCGAGACTTGGGACAGAAGCCCGTGGATGCCGCGATCAACGGGCGAACCGAAATCGGCGGCGCGGCGGTCGCCATCACGATGGTCGACGTCGTCGTTTTCTTGCCGATCGCGTTCTTGCCCGGAATCACGGGACAGTATCTCAAGGAATACGGCGCAGTCGTCGTGACTGCGACGCTGTTCTCACTCTTCGTATCGTTCACGCTCACGCCGCTTCTGGCGGCGAAGTGGAGCATGTTGAACCGCTCCGAGGGCGACCCGAAATGGGTCCGCGCGCTCGACAATCGTCTCCTGGATCTCATTTTGCTGTTGGTCTCGGCCGGCATGTTCTTGCTGGGCAACATGACTGGCTGGTTCTTGCTCAACGTGTTTGCGGTGTTCATCGTGGCGCTGCTCGTGTTGAACTTCGTGGTGCACCGCTACGAAGCGTTTACGGAATACTATCAAGCCAAACTGCTTCCATTCGCGCTGGCGCACGGCACCTTCGTCGTCTTCGTTTGCGGCGTTTTGTTCCTCAACGCCATCCTTCTTGTTGGAGGCGGCGGCATGACTATCGTCATGATGGACTTGTTCATCGTTGCGGTCACGGCAGGCTTCTATGGGCTGGCGTTCGTGCTGCGCTTGTTCGGCTACAACAAAATCGAGGCGACCAATCCGCTTACCGCGGCGTTGCGCGGCTTGAGCTCGCTCGGAACCTATCCGCCGCTCACGATCGCGACCCTGCTCGGACCGATTGCCCTCGGAGTGGTCATGGCTCTGCTCGGCGGCATTAACTTCGACTTCTTCCCGGCGCAGCAAACGGGCGTCATCAACATGACGGTGAGCTATCCTACCGGTACGCCGATTGCGACGACCACGAAGTTCGTGGGGCAGTTGGAAAACGCCATCATGAAAATGCCGGGCGTAAAGTCCGTGAGTTCGACCGTAGGGCGTAAGCCGTCAGGCTTTGGCGCGACCACCGGTGGAAATTTCGCGCAAGTGACTGCGCAAATGGACGACGGGCACATCAAAAATACGAACAAGGCAGTCACTCAAATTCGTCAGCTCGGGTATCTGATTCCGGGCAGCGAGTTGGAAGTAGCGGCAGAAGGTGGCGGCGGAGGCGGCGCGGCTGTATCTTACGCGATCACGGGCCCCGAAGAGCAGATCGGGCCGGCCGCAGAAAAAATCGCCAAATTCTTGCGCACCGTTCCGGGGACGGTTAACGTGCAGACCTCCGCCGAGATCGCGGCGCCGCGCCTTAACGTAGATATCGATCAGTCGAAGGCTGCGCTCTTGGGAGTTGCTCCCGCGGCGGCTGCCAACATCGCGCGCATCGCCGTGGGCGGCGCCGTCGCTACCAAGGTTCGCACCCCGAACGGCCTGGTCGACGTGCGCGTACAGTTCCCGCAGGCCGATCGCAACGCCGTCTCGTCGCTGCAAAACGTGCGCGTGCGTGCGAACAACGGAATGCTCGTGCCGCTAGGGGCTTTGGCGACATTTACGTGGACGAAGGCGCCGACGCGCATCGAACGGTTGAACCGGCAGCGCGTCGTCAACGTCTTCAGCGATCTGTTGCCGGGCTACTCGACCGGCCAAGTGATTACGCCGCTGCAGAAAAAAATGCGCGAGCCTGGATTCTTGCCTTCGGGCATTACGCCGGCCGCACAGGGCAACGCACAGTGGGTTGGCGAGACGATGGTCAATCTCGGCATCGCGCTGCTCACGTCGTTCGTGCTCGTCTATATTTTGATGGTGATTCTCTACAGCTCGTTCCTCGAGCCGTTGATCGTCATGTTCTCGGTGCCGCTTGCGATTATCGGTGCGCTTGTCTTCCTGGCGGTCATGGGCAAGGTCCAACCGGAACAGGGGCAGTCCCTGAACATCATCTCGATGCTGGGCATCATCATGCTCTTCGGGTTGGTATCGAAGAACGGCATCCTGCTGGTCGATTATTCGAACACGCTGGTCAAGCGCGGCATGCGCGTGCGGGACGCCGTTCTGCGCGCTTCCGCGACGCGGTTCCGTCCGATTCTCATGACGACCGCCGCCATGATCTTCGGCATGCTCCCGCTCTCGCTCGGCTATGCCGAGGGCGGTGAATGGCGCACGGCCATGGGCACCGTCATCATCGGCGGATTGCTCAGCTCGCTCACGCTGACGATCTTCATCGTCCCGATGGTCTACAACACATGGATGGGCTATCTCGAACGGCGCGCGGACGCGAAAGCCGTGCGCCAAGAGCTCCAGCCGCAGGGCGGAGGAGGCGTCGCCGCGGGAGTTCCCGCGTCGTAACCTGCCGAGCGCATGCCGCTATAAGCCTGCACTCTGGGTAAGCAACCTTCTGAGATTTGCTCTCGGAGGTTAAGAAAATAATGATCATGGCAAAACGGCTCGCCGCGACGGCGCTGGCCGCGACACTCCTTGTGAGCTTGCCGGCGGCCAAAGCACCGGCGCAAGCCGCAGTCAATGTCGTCGTAAACGGAGCGACCGTCTCTTTCGATCAGCCGCCCATCGAGCGTGCCGGGAGAGTTTTCGTACCGCTGCGCGGCGTTTTCGAACGGCTTGGAGCGTCGGTCGTATATGCTAACGGCGACATCAACGCCCAAGGTAACGGCCGCAGCGTGCATCTGCACATCGGATCCACCGCCGCAACGGTGAACGGCCAGACGCTGTATATGGACGTCGCACCGTTCCTCGTCGGTGCGCGCACGCTCGTTCCGCTGCGCTTCGTCGCGCAAGCGCTCGGAGCGGCGGTCAATTGGAATGCGTCCAACAATACCGTCTACATCAACGGTAACGGTTCCAACGCGCCGCCGATCTATGCGACGCCGGTTCCGGGCCAGGGCAATCCTACGACCAACGTTATCAATCGCCTAAGCCCGGCCGCCAACTCGCAAGTGGGCAGTTCGTTTACACTTTCGGGCCACACGCGCCCGGGGTCGACGGTCCACATCGTCGCGCAATCGACGTCGGCCGCTCTGGGCGGCATTTTCCAAGTCCCGCGCGGCAACTACGCGATCGATACAACTGCCGACGGTAACGGCAACTTCAGCGTTCCGATATCGCTGAACGTCGTTTCGGGCGGTTCCGTGCGCATCCAGCTTACCTCAACTTCGCCGAACGGAATCACGATAACGAGAACCGTCGCGTACTCAACCTAGGCCATCTCGAGAGGGCGCCCGGGAAACGGGCGCCCTCTTCCTTAAAAGGCGCGCATGCGGATTTTGATCACGGGCGCGGCCGCGGGCCTGGCTCAGCGCGTCGCGCTGGCGCTGGCGCAAGACGGTCACGAGGTCGCGTTCACGTTCCGTCCTGGCGGCACGCCTCCGGATGCGACGCTCGAACTCATTCGCAAGGCCGGATGCGAGGCGACAGCTTTTCCCGTAGAGTTTTTGGGCGCTGAAAATGCGGTGTCTGCGGCGCTAAGTGCAGCGGTCCGCGAACCCGTCGACGCGCTCGTGCACGCCGTTGGCCCGATGGTCATCAAGCGCTTCGAGCGTTCTTCGGAAACCGATTACCGCGATATGATCGACGGCAATTTGCGCAGCGCGGTCATCGCCGCGCGCACCGTTCTGCCCGGAATGCGCGAGCGCGGTTTTGGCCGGCTGGTGTTTTTCGGCATGAACGGATCAAGCGTGACCCGTCCGGCGCGCGGGCTCTCGCTGCATCTCGCGGCCAAAGCGGGCGTTGTCGCATTCGCGCGCACGCTCTCGCTCGAAGAAGCCAAGCACGCGATCACCGTCAATGTGATCGAGCCGGGCGACATCCGGCAGAAGTCGATCTCGCGCGAGGAAGCGCTCGCGCTGCAGGCGCAAAATCCACGCGGCCGCCCCGGCTCCGCGGACGACATCGCGGCCGCGGTGCGCTTTTTTCTCGATCCGAAGAATGATTTCATCAACGGCGCCGTGCTCTCGGTAAGCGGCGGGTTGATCGAACCGTACGAGCGAACCGCCTCCCCTTCATGAGTTTCGAGGACATGAACGAGCGACGCGCCTTCGCGCTGCCCGGCTCGACGCTGCACTACGGTCCCGACAAGACGGTCGATGTGGAACATATCGACCTGCACCTCATTCCCGATCTGGAACGGGGCCGCTTAGAGGGTATTTGCACGACGACGGTGCGCGCGCTCGACGAACCGGTGGCGATGCTGACGCTCGATGCCGTGGATCTGAACGTCGCCTCGGTCGAATCGAACAGCCGCGCGCTGAAGTTCACGCCGCGCGGCGATCGCCTCGACGTGCATTTCGATCCGCCGCTGTCGCCCGACACTGCGGCGACTTTCGCAATTACATACAGTGTCGAGCATCCGCGCCACGGACTGTTCTTCGTCGAACCTTCCGCGGAGTATCCGAAAAAGATCCGGCATGCGTGGACGCAGTGTCAAGACGAAAACGCACGCTACTGGTTCCCGTGCCTGGACTATCCGCACGAAAAGCAGAGCACGTCGGCGACGATCGAAGTTCCTAAAGGTCAATTTGCTTTAGGTAACGGCGAACTCGTCGAGCGTCGCGACGACGGCGGCAAGACGATCTTCCGTTACCGGCAAGCGATTCCGCACTCGACCTACCTCGTCACGATGGTTGCCGGACCGTTCGTCGAGGCGGCGCAGCCCGGTGCGAGCGTTCCGGTTTATTATTATGTGCTTCCGGGCCGGGAAGCCGACGGCGAACGCGCCTTCGGAAAGACGCCCGCGATGATGGCCGTGTTCGAGCAACGCACCGACTGTCCGTATCCCTATGCGCGGTATTCGCAGATCGCCGTCTCTGATTTTATTTTCGGCGGCATGGAAAACACGTCGGCGACAACGCAGACCGATCGTACGCTGCACGACGCGCGCGCGCATGTAGATTTTTCGAGCGATCCGCTGGTGGCGCACGAACTCGCGCATCAATGGTTCGGCGATCTGCTGACCTGCCGCGACTGGTCGCAGGCGTGGCTGAACGAAAGTTTCGCGACATTTTTTGAAGGCGTCTTTCGCGAAGCCGATCTCGGCTACGACGAATACATCTACGACGTCTTCGATTGGGTCAAGAGATATCTGGATGAAGACCGCCTGCGGTACCGGCGGCCGATCGTCTGCAACGATTACCGCGATCCAATCGAACTTTTCGACCGGCACCTTTACGAAAAGGGCGGCGCCGTTCTACACATGCTGCGCGGCGAGCTCGGGGAAGCCCGCTTCTGGCGCGCGATCCGGCGATACGTCCGGGACAACGCGCAGCGCTCGGTCGAGACGATCGATCTCATCCGCGCAATCGAGCTGGCCACGGGCCGCAACATGCGCGCATTCTTCGACCGCTGGGTCTTTAGCGCCGGCCATCCGCGGCTGCGCATAGCCGCAGTTTACGATGCGCAGCGGCGAGCGCTGACGCTGACGGTCGATCAAACACAGCCGGTCGACGCGCAGAATGCGGCGTTTGCGTTCGACGTCGACGTCGAAGTAGACGGGCGGCGCATGCGAGTCCGGATCGAACGCGAACACGAAACCGTCACTATTCCGCTTGACGCAGAGCCGGCCATGGTGCGGTTCGATCCCGGATCTTTTATCCTCGCCGACGTTAGCTATGCGTTCGGCGTGCGGCTCGCCTCGGCGGCGCTGGCCGGCGATCCGTCCGTCGTAGCGCGTATTCGAGCCGGACGCGAGCTTGTAAAGGACGGAAGCGCTCAGGCGCGATCCGCGGTAGCGGCGGCGTTAAAGGACGATGCCTTTTGGGGTGTGGTTGCCGAATTGGCAACTGAACTTGGAAGATCTCACGCGGCGTGGGCGCGCGACTTGCTGCTCGAGTCAATCGCTCACGCGCATCCGAAGGTGCGCCGCGCGGTGGCCGATGCGCTCGGCGAATTCCGAGAGCCGGCGGTCGCGGCCGCGCTCATCGCTCCGGCGACGGGCGACGAGTCGTATTTCGTTCAGCGCGCTGCGCTCAACGCGCTTGGAAAGACGCGCAGCGAGAAGGCCTTCAAGATTCTGCGCGATGCGGCTCGCACCACGTCGTGGAACGGCGTCATCGAATCGGGAGCCGCGCTCGGCCTGGGAGAGCTTGCCGATCCGCGTGCGACGCCGGTGCTCGTGGAACTGACGAAACCGGGCGGAGACGTCGCAGCGCGCGGGGCGGCGCTGCTGGGCCTGGCGCGACAAGCCGAATTGCTCGAGTCCGAGCGCGCCGCCGCGGTAGATGCGATCGTGAGCGGACTCCGGGACCCGAATTTCTTCATCGCGCGCGGCGCGGTGCTCGCTGCCGAGCATCTGTCGGACAAACACTTCCTAGAACCGCTCGATTGGCTCGCCGAAACCGGATTCGACGGACGGCTGCGGCGCGACGCTGCGGACGCTGCCGCACGCATTCGCGACGCGCAGAAAACGCCGGCAGCCGTTACCGGGCTGCGCACCGACCTCGATGCATTGCGTGAAGAACACCGTAAGATCCAAGAGAAGCTCGACGCGCTTTCGCGCGCTTAAGCACGCGATTCTCGGCGCGGCAGCGATGCTGGCTGGATGCGCGCATCCGCCCGCGCCGAAGCCGGCGATTCCGATCGCGCACCGTCCGGTTGCGCCCGCGTGGGGAGAGGCGGCGAAGCGTGAATTGCGCGGTGTCGTCGCGCGCGCGCTCGCTCCGGCGATCGCGCTTTCTTACGATTGGAGCTGCGCGGTTATCGCGCAAAACGGCGTGCTGCTCTACGCCGACCGCAGCACGCACGCCGTCACTCCGGCTTCGACGCAGAAATTGATCGTGGCCGCTGTCGTGCTGGCGCGCTTCGATCCGGCATTCCGGTTTCACACGCGCTTCGCGAGCGCACAGCCGCCGAGTAACGGCACGATCGCCGGCGAGTTTTGGCTTGCCGGTTCGGGCGATCCGTCATTGCGCTCGGACGATCTGCGTCGCGGCGTTCAAAAAATTCGCGCGGCGGGCGTTCGCGCGATCGAGGGTGGCGTTGCCGTCGACGCCAGCGCTTTGGCGGGACCGGAACTCAATCCGTTCTGGAACCCGGGCGATGTGAACGAAGATTTTATGGCGCCGACCAGCGGGGTTTCGGTTGACGAAGATACGGTGGAATTTCGAATCGCGGGAACGACCGCCGGTCAGGCTGCAAGCGTCCGCGTCAAGCCGCAAAGCAGCGCGGTGAGTTACTACGGATCGATCGCAACCGGTTACGCGGACGACGTGATCGTCGCAGCGATGGGAACGCCCGGCGTCTTTCGGATAAGCGGAACTATTCCGCCCGGCGTGCGCGAGACGTTCTACTTGCCGGTGCACGACATTCCGCAATACGCCGGCGCCGTGCTCTCCGGATTTTTGCGCGAAACGGGAATTACGGTAGCCGGCACTCCGCGCACCGGAAAGGTTCCGCGCGATGCGTATACACTTTGGGATCATCCGTCGCCGGCGTTGACGCAGCTCGTCCACCACATGCTGATTTTCTCGGACAATCATTTCGCGGAGCAATTCTTGCGGCTGCTCGGCGCGCCGCGCGGACGTGCCGACGACGCGCACGGGCTCGCGGCCGAGCGCGTCATCTTAAAGGACGAACGCATTCCGACGCCGGGACTCCATCTCGTGGACGGCAGCGGATTGGCTGAAGCGAACCGGATCGCCGCGATTACGTTGGTGCGGCTGCTAGCGCATAGCGATTCGGACCTGCGAGGGAATGCGCTTTATCCCGTGCTGGCCCGCGGCGGATTGGACGGCACCTTGAAGTGGTACCATTTCGTGCAAGCAAGCGGGCGCGTTCGCGCCAAGAGCGGACACCTGGCTTCGGTTTCGGCGCTTGCCGGATACGTGAACACCCGCCATCACGGGCGAGTCGCCTTCGCGTTTCTCTTCAACGGCTTACGCGATCAGGCCGACCGGGCTGTCGCAGCCGCAATCGATCGCATCGCGCAGCGCTGAGCGGGGCGCTTGCTAGGCTAGGCCGAAACGACTGAGTTCGATGGTACCGATTAGCTTCGCCCTGATCATGCGCGTCGAGATGCCGAAGAGCCCCGGCGCGTTCAGCCAGCTCGCGGCGGTGATCGGTGACGCCGGCGGAGTCATCGCGGCCGTCGACATGCGCGCGCCTGGAAAGTCGACGGTGGTGCGGGACATTACCGTCAACGTCAGCTCCGAATCGATCGGTAAAGCCGTGCGCGACGCGGTCGAAGCGATCGACGGCGTGACCGTCGTCTTCGTTTCCGACAGCACGTTTCTAGCGCATCTCGGCGGCAAGATTACGATCGACCCGAAGATTCCGATAAAAACGCGCCAAGATCTTTCGACCGTCTATACGCCCGGCGTCGCGCGCGTCTCCATGGCGATCGCCGCCGATCCGAGCAAAGCATTCAATCTTTCGATCAAGCGTAATTTAGTCGCGGTCGTTACCGACGGCACCGCGGTATTGGGCTTGGGCGACATCGGTCCGTTCGGCGCGCTTCCGGTGATGGAAGGTAAAGCGATGCTGTTCAAACAGTTCGCGGGGATCGACGCTTTCCCGATCTGCCTCGACACCAAAGACGTGGACGAGATTGTGGAAACGGTCGTGCACATAGCGCCCGTCTTCGGCGGGATAAACTTGGAAGATATTTCGGCGCCGCGCTGCTTCGAGATCGAGGAGCGGCTGATCGAAGCGCTCGATATCCCGGTGATGCACGACGATCAGCACGGCACGGCCGTGGTGATCCTTGCGGCACTCATCAACGCATCGCGTGTCGTGGGCAAAGACATGCGCGATCTGCAGATCGTCGTGGCCGGAAGCGGCGCCGCCGGAACCGCCACGATCAAGATGCTGCTCGAAGCCGGTGTGCGCGACGTGATTCCGGTCGACCGGCCGGGCGCGCTCAACCGCACCGATCGCTACGAAAACTCGCACTGGCGCTGGCTGGCCGAGAACACCAACCGCGAAAACCGTCGCGGTTCGCTCGCCGAAGTGCTCAAAGGCTCCGACGTTTTCATCGGCGTTTCGGCGCCGGGCATCCTGAAACCCGAAGATATCAAGGGAATGGCGCGCGACCCGATCGTGCTGGCGATGGCAAACCCGACCCCGGAAATCATGCCCGACGTTGCGGAGCCTTATGTTGCCGTCATCGCAACCGGCCGCTCGGATTTTCCGAACCAAGTCAATAACTTGCTGGCGTTTCCGGGAATATTCCGCGGCGCGCTCGATTCGCGCGCGCGGCGCATCACCGAGAAGATGTTACTTGCTGCGGCGCACGCCATCGCCTCGATCGTCGGCGATGAATGCAGTGCTGAATACATCTTGCCCAGCGTCTTTGATTCCCGCGTCGTTGAAGCGGTTGCGAAAGCGGTCGCGTCGGCGGCGGTTGAGGAAGGAGTGGCGCGGCGGCACGTTTTGAGTGAAGGCGAACCCGCGCAATGGCATTAGCGCGCATTCTCGTTATCGAAGACGACGAAGAAGTCTCCAAACTCGAACAAGCCGTACTCGAACGAGCGGGTTACGAAGTTCGCGTGACCCGCAGCGGAGCGCAAGGCTTGGAACTGGCGGATTCTTATAAGCCCGATGCCGTAATCCTCGACATCGGCCTGCCCGACATTTCGGGGCTCGACGTGTGCACCACACTTTCGAATACGACGAGCGCGTTCATATTGATGGTCAGCGGACATTCGCGCGAGCAAGACGTGCTGCTCGGGCTCGGCCTCGGCGCCGACGATTACATCACCAAACCGTTTTCGGGAAACGAACTGGTGGCGCGCGTCGCCAGTTTCTTGCGCCGCCGCGAAAAGTATCTCCAGAAGCAAGACGATGCGGGCCTGCTGCAAATCGGGAACGCGCAACTCGTGCGCGATTTCCACACGCTCAAATACGACGATCGCACGATCACGCTGACGGCGCTGGAGTTCCGGCTGCTTTGGTTCCTGGCTGAAGGCGAAGGCCGCTTGCTGACGCGCGCGCAGATTCTCGAACAGGTGTGGAACGACACGTCCGGCGTGCCGACGCGCGTCGTCGACGTGCACATCGCTGCGTTGCGTAAGAAGATGTCTGAAGTGGAGGCCCCGTTAGAGATCGCAAGCGTCCGCGGCATCGGGTATCGCCTCGACACGAAGTAAGGCGCCCGGCAGGTGAGCCTCTTCAAACGTTCGTAACCCAGGACGGGTGCCCCTGACGCTTCTCGCCTTCGCGCTGACCCTGTATTCCGCGCCCGCCGGCAACCGTATCGCCGGAGCTCCCAATCCCAGTAACCCGTACAACGTCATCTTGCCGAACGGCCGCTCCGTCGCGCCGGTCGGCCGCAGCGTCGTGGTCGGAATGAACGCGTTGGGCGTCGCGCTTTCGCCGGACGGAAAATACGCGATCGTTTCCAACGACGACGAACGTGAAGCTACCGCAATCAGCCGGTACACGCAAGTACACGGCGGCTACTCGCTGACCGTCGTCAATACTGCGACGATGCGCGTGACCGATAATTACACGACCAAGGACATGAAGCTTTTTCTGGGCGTCGTGGCCCTGAACGATCCGGCGCATCCCGGACAGACGCTGGTCATCGTTGCGGGCGGCGGAAACGATACGATCTCTTTCTTCCATTTGGATTCGGCCGGCAAGCTGCAGCCGGATGCACCGGCTCTGCAGACGATGCCGCCGGTGCCTTTGCCCAGCAGACCGCTCTATGTCAACGCGAATCGCGCTTTCCCGGGATCCATCGCGCTCTCGCCCGATCGCCGCGTCGCTTATGTCGTAAATAATCTCGGCAACGCTGTCACCGACGTCGATGTCGCGACCCGCCGCCGTTTGCACGACGGGCCGCCATTTGCGGTCGGATACTTCCCGTACGGCGCAGCGGTTGCCGGGCGCCGTCTCTATGTCACCAATCCCGGACTATCGATCTACGAGAACTTGCCCTCTCCGGTGCGTTATCCGGAGTTTGCAAACGTTCCAGCCGCACCGCAATTCGCCCAATCGCTGACGGTGCTGCCGCTATCCGCAACCGGCGTCATCGACGGCACGGCGATCGGTAGCGTGAGTTTGGACGCCACGCCCGACGGCGTGCAAAATGTCGGCGGCGCGCAGCCGACCGCAATCGCGATCTCCAAAAACGGCCGCTATGCGTACGTGTGTATGAGTAATGTCGATCGCGTTGCCGTCGTGGACTTGCTCGGCGCGCCTCGGGTGGTAAGCGGCGTCGAGCTGCGGCTCTTCGACAAGTCGCCGTACGGCATGCAGCCTAACGCCATCGTCACCAGCGCCGACGGCAAGCGCGTTTACGTGGCACTGGCGGGTCTCAACGCGGTGGCGGTACTTAATGCCAAAGTGCCCTCCCGTCTGCGTCGCTTGGGACTCATTCCGACCGGCTGGTATCCGACCGCGCTCGCGTTATCGCGCGATGGCCGCTATCTCTACGTTGCCAATGCGAGAGGATTTGGGCAGGAACCGAATTTCGACGGCGCCGTTCCAACGCACACCTCCAACGGGCGCGTTCTGCAAGTGCTCCAAGACAGTAATGTCGTCTGGTCTACGCTCCAGAAGATCGACCTGCGCAAGCTTCCGCTGACGGCAACGACACTCTCGACCCTGAAATACACGCGCGTACCGCGCATTCCGCCGCCAAATACGATGGTTCCGCCGCTACGTTCGCTCGAACGCAGCAGGTTTATCAAACACGTCGTCTTTATTTTGGAAGAAAACAAAACGTACGACGCGATGCTGGGCGATCTCACCGACGCGCAGGGGCAGCCGTACGGCAGGGGCGAACCGGCTCTCGTTTCGTTCGGTCAGGACGTTACGCCGAATCTCCACCAACTCGCCCGCGATTTCGCTTTAGCGGTCAATATCTACGCGGACGGCGACGAGTCCGATGCGGGCCATCAGTTTGCGACCGCAGGTATTGCGAGCTCGTACTCCGAGAAGACGCTGCTGGTAAAAAATAGCCGGTACCCATTCGTTTACAAGAACGAAGACGTCGAGGATTATCCGCGCGCGGGATATATTTTCAACAATGCCGCGCGCGCCGGCATTACGTACCGCGACTATGGAGATTTGATCCGCTTGTCGGGTTACGACCAAGGCGGAGCGCACGACCCGCGGACGGACGATCCCAACTTCCGCGGCATGAACGATCAGAGCGCGCCCACGAGCGGCTTGGGCGGGCTGTATTCGCTGAACACGCTGGCCCCGGCGGCGTTGAAAGATCATATCGATATGAATTATCCGGGCTGGAACTTGCGCATTCGTGACGTGAGGCGCGCCAATGAATACATCGCCGATTTTCGCAATCAGCCGATGCCGGACTTCACCTACATTTGGCTGCCGAGCGATCACGCCGGTGTCGGCCCGGATATTCCGCCCATACCTGAGGAAGTTGCCGACGGGGATCGCGCGCTGGGCGCGATCGTCGATTTCATCAGCCACCAGCCCGAATGGGATTCGACCGCTATTTTCATAACGCCCGACGATGCGCAGAGTTCTCGCGACCACGTGAGCGAACACCGGCTTTATGCGATCGTCGTTTCACCCTATGCGCGCCGTCATTATACGAGTCCGGTCCACCTCTCAACCGTAAGCATCCTCAAGACCGAAGAGGAACTGCTCGGACTGCCGGCGCTTTCGCTCGGCGATTTGCTGGCGACCGACATGGCCGATTTCTTTACCGCATCAGCGGCCGACGCCGCGCCGTACAACGCTATTCCGGTTCCGACGCAAACGGCCAGCGCCGAAGGGCGCCGCATCGCGGCGCTGCTCGCATATACGGATCAAAGCGGGCCCGATGCCGACGTGCAACGGTCGGCGCGTTTGATCGATCTTTCACGCCAAGCCGATAAGCTCGCGGCGCAGCGAGGGGCCGTCGACGCGGCCCAGTATGCCGCCGCGCAACACGCGCTCTATGCGGCCGCACTGCGCGCCGTTGGCAAGGACGTAAAGTGAGCGGGAATTCTGTAGACTACGGCCCGCGCTTGATTGCAAGCCCGGCGGCTGCCTTGCGTCGCGCGCTCATCGTGATGCCTTCGCGAGCGATCGAAAACGCGCGGCCGCTGCAGGGCGAACCGAACGCGGTGCACACGCGCGCCGTGGCGGAGTTCGAAGTCTTCGCCAAAACGCTGCGTTTTTTCGGCTGTGAGGTCGTCGAATTGCAAAACTCGTCCGACGATCCGCTGGCGAGCGCGGTTGCCGACGTCGCAATCGTCTTTGAATCAGGCGCCGCGATCATGCGCCCCTCGTCACCCGCACGCCGCGCGGAAGCCGCGTGGATCGAAGCGGAGTTTGAAAAGCGCGATGTCCCGATCGCCGCGCACCTTTCCGCGCCCGGGCTGCTGGATGGAAGCGACGTCGTGCTGGCGGGCAAGACGGCGTTTATCGGCAGCAGCCGGCGCAGCAACGCGCTCGGGCGCGACGGCTTCGCGCGAATCGCGCAAGCCCACGGATTTATGCCGGTCGAGGTGCCTTTGGCGCCCGGCGTTCCTTCGCTGCGCGCAGTGTGCGGCGTGCTCTCCGACGACGAGCTGGTGATCGCGACGGAGCGGCTGGACCGGTCGCTGTTTGCCGGATTCAACACAATTGCGGTCAAGCGCGGAGACGAATTCGGAGCCGGCGTTCTGAACGTCGGACACCGGCACGTGATTGCCGACGTGCGTTTTCCCAGCGTCATCGACGCGCTGCGCGACGCGGGTACACGCGTGGACGCGATCGACCTTTACGATTTCGGCCGCATCGGATTGACCCCGTCGATGCTTGCGATCGAGTTGAAACGTGGCTAAGAAGCAACTGCGCATCGCGATTTTCTCCGACATCCATGGCAACCTCATGGGACTCGAGGCTTGTTTGGCCGATCTGCAGGCGCAAGGCGGAGCGGACATCCACGTGGCGGCGGGCGATCTGTGCATGGATGGCCCAAAGCCCAAGAAGGTGCTGCAGCGTTTACAGGAGATCGGCGCGCAGTGCTTGCGCGGCAACACAGATCGTTATATCGGCGCGCAATCAGAGGAAGAGATGGACGGCGCCGACGCAGCCGATCGCAAACAGCTCGACTGGCAGCGCAAAGAGATCGGCGAGAAGCTGGTTTTGTGGCTGCGCGCGCTCCCGTTTTCGCTGCGCTTTGGAAGCGCAAAGAATCAACTGCTGGTCGTGCACGCAAATCCGACGAATGACAACGAACATCTCTGGCCGGGAGCGGGGGACGACGTACTAGAGCGGCTGATCGGCGCCGAGCCTGCCGGGACGATCGCATTCGGACACTTACACATTCCGTACGTGCGCATATGGCGCGGCAAGATGCTCGTCAACGTCTCTTCGGCGGGCCTGCCGAAGGACGGCGATCCGCGCGCCGGATACGCAATTTTCACCGAACGCGCCGGCGGGTGGGAAGTGCGGCACCGCCGCGCCGCCTTCGATGTCAAGAAGGTCGCAACGCAGCTCTCCGACTGCGGCATCCCCGGCAGCTCCGACCTGATTGCGACGCTGCGCCGTCACCGGTATAAACGATTAAAATCGCTGATTCCTTAGCGCTCGAAATCTCGCATATCGTCAAGCGTTACGGCGACTTCACCGCCGTTGACGGCGTTTCGCTGCAAGTTAAAGCGGGCGATTTTTTCGGCTTCCTTGGGCCCAATGGCGCGGGCAAGACGACGACGATCAATGCGATCGTCGGGCTGGCGCGGCTGAACGGCGGTTCGATCCGCGTCTTCGGCTACGACAACCTGACGCAGTGGCGCGAGGCGCGCCGGTTCATCGGACTGGCTCCGCAAGAGTATAACTTCGACCGCTACCTTTCGATTCGCGACATTCTCATTTACCAGGCCGGGTATTTCGGAATCCGTGCGCGCGACGTGTCCGAGCGCGCCGACATGCTGCTCGAGCGTTTCGGCTTGGCTTCGAAATCAAAGCTGGATTACTTGAAACTTTCGGGCGGGCAGAAGCGCCGGCTCACGTTGGCGCGCGCGCTGATCAACTCGCCGCAGCTGCTCATACTGGACGAACCGACGGCGGGCGTCGACGTGGAATTGCGGCTGGAGTTGTGGGAGCTGCTGCAGCAGCTCAACCGCGAAGGCATGACGATCTTCCTGACAACGCATTATCTGGAGGAAGCCGAGCGGCTGTGCCGCGACGTCGGTATTATCCGCGCGGGAAAACTCGTCGCCCATGAGCCGATGCAAGAGTTGCTGACGCGCAAGGGCAAGGGTCTGCAAGAAGTCTTCTTGGAACTGACGCGCTCGGCGCCGGCGGAACTCTCATGAATTGGATCGGGATGTTCACGCTCATGAAGCGCGAGATGGTGCGAAGCATCAAGATCATCAATCAAGTCATTTGGCCGCCGATGATCACGACCGCGCTCTACGTCTTCGTCTTCGGCGTGGCGCTTGGCAGCCGCGTTCACGCGCCGCACGGCATGTCGTATTCCGTGTTTCTGATTCCGGGCCTCATTATGCTGCAGGTCATCGACTCGTCGTACGGCGAGTGCAGCAGTTCGGTCTTTCAGGCGCGCTTCATGAATTGGATCCAGGAGATGCTGGTTGCGCCGATGTCGGCCTATGAAATCGTCTTCGGATACATTTTGGGCAGCATCGCGCGCGCGATGCTGATCGCCTGTCTCATCATGGGACTTGGGTTTGCGCTCGTGCATACGCTTCCGCGTGACTGGCCGCTGTATTTCGTGGTCATCATCGACGTCGGGCTGCTCTTCTCGGCGCTCGGCGTTATTTTCGGGTTGATGGCGGAAAAATTCGATCATCTAGCTGTGCTGACGACGTTTGCGATAACGCCGCTGGTGTTTGTCGGAAGTGCGTTTACGCCGGCGCAGTTCTTGCCGCCGAGCATCCTGCGTTTCGAGTACCTCAATCCTATGTTTTATGCTATAGACGCTTTTCGTTACAGCTATACCAACGCGAGCTATCTACCGCTGTGGCTTTCGCTTACGGTCATCACGGGGCTGGCGGCCCTGTGTCTGGGGATCGCCCTAACCATGGCCGTAACCGGGTACAAGCTGCGCCTATGAAGGACGGCTTTCGGGACGTTAGGAACGGCATTTCATGGAAGTAAAACCGACGTATCTCGGCACGATGATCGCGCTCGGCACGGCCGCGTTCGGCTTGATCGCCGCGCTGGCATGGAACAAGTTCATAACGGATATGATCGCGATGTTTCTCAAGCCGGGCTCGGGGATTTGGGCGGAACTCGCCTATGCGGTGATCATTACGATCGTAGCTATCCTCGTCATCCAGTCTCTGGGGCGCCTTGCCGAGCGTTCATGATTTTTCTCGCGCTCGTTACCGTGCTGCTCTCACCGTGGAAGGGACCGTCGCTGCCGACGGCGCCGACGGGAAATTACGAAACGTCGTGGGTCATGACGGTGCGCGGCGCGCCGCGCGCGCGAGTGGAGTTGAGAGCGGACGGCGTGGCGCAGGGCTGGGTGGCCTCATTTTGCACGCCCCGCCTGTGCGCGCCGTTTCACACGATCGCCACGCTCGATGGTAAGGGCGTCGCGCGCTACCAGTTTAGTTTGATCCGCACCGATCCGAAGGCGGTCGCTCATACCCGTGCGAGCATCCTCGCGAATAACCAGATGGTGGCCGCCGCCGCTCGCTAAAAGAACGGGTTGTGCTCTTTCTCCCAAGCGACTTTGCTTGGCGGACCGTGGCCGGGCATGAGCACGGTGTCTTCGGGAAGCGTAAATATTTTCGAGCGGACACTGTTTAGGATATCTTCATAGGTCGAAGCGTCGCCATAAGCGCCGCCGACGCTGCCCGCAAAAAGCGTGTCGCCCGTAAACAGCGTGGACTTAAAAAGATAAGAAGATGAGCCGTCGGTGTGGCCGGGCGTATGCAGCAGCCGGATGCGGATGTCGCCGAAAGGCACTTCCTCGCCGTCTTTGACGAGCAGCGCCGAGCTTGCGAGCGATCCGATCGCTTGAACGTCTGCGCGATGCATGACGATTTTCGCGTGCGGAAAATTCGCGGCAACATCGGCCGTCGCGTCGCAATGGTCGGCGTGCTTGTGGGTGACGAAGATGTACTCCAAGTGGTAAGCGCCGTCGCGCAGGATGCGCAGCAGGTTGCCCGGGATGCCGGCCGGATCGACGAGCGCGGCACGTTTTCCGCCGTCTAGAAAAAAGACGTAACCGTTGCTCGGGTGCGGGTGCTGCGGATGATGCCGTACGTCGGGCAGCGAGATGTGCTCGGGGTGCCACCGTTGGGCCGCCGTGTCGGCGAGTTTCCCAGGGTCGAGCCGCAGGGGCACTGCCAGGGCTCGCGCCTGCGCGTCGTCCGGCAGGCTGCGTCCGCGGCGCCAATCCTCGATCTCGCTCGCCTGGAGCCCCGTGGCGCCGGCCAGCGCGTTCGCCGTGGCGTGCGTCCCCTGCATCGCCTTGGTTAGAACGTCGCCGAATTCGTCCTCGAGCGCCATCGAAATCGGCTTCTGCGCGCCTGCCGCCGCCGCCCGTCGCAACCGGAGCGGGCCCGCGCCCGGTCGAAGCGAGCGGCATGGAACGCGTCATCATCATCGGCTCCGGTCCCGCGGGGCTCACGGCTGCGATTTACGCCGCGCGCGCAAATTTGCGCCCGTTGGTGCTGGCCGGCGGCATGTACGGCGGGCAGCTGATGCTGACGACCGAGGTGGAGAACTATCCGGGCTTTCCCGACGGCATCATGGGACCCGATCTGATGATCAAGTTTCGCGAACAGGCCGAACGCTTCGGCGCGCGCATCGAAAACGTCGACGTGGTGTCGGTCGATTTTAACAAATGTCCGCTCGAGGTCACCACGGCGGAGGCGACGTTCAAAGGGAAGAGCGTGATCGTCGCGACCGGCGCGAACGCGCGCTGGCTCAACGTTCCCGGCGAAGAGAAATTGCGCGGACGCGGTATTTCGACGTGCGCGACCTGCGACGGCGCATTTTTCCGCGAGAAGCACATCGTCGTCGTGGGCGGCGGCGATTCGGCGATGGAAGAGGCGCTCTTCCTGACGCGCTTCGGTTATAAAGTCACCGTCATTCACCGCCGCGACACGCTGCGCGCGAGCAAAATCATGGCCGACCGCGCTTTCGGGCACGACAAGATATCGTTTATTTGGAATACAGCGGTGGAAGAAGCGATCGGCGAGGAAAAACTGCGGGCCCTCAAATTGCGGAACCTCGCGGACGGAACGCGCAGCGAACTCGAGGCGGATGCGCTTTTCATCGCGATCGGTCACGATCCGAATACGGGCATATTCAAAGGGCAGCTCGAGCTGGACGCGATGGGGTACATCGCTTCACCCGACGGCGTCTCGACCAACATCGAAGGCGTCTTTGTCGCGGGCGACGTCAACGATATCCGCTACAAGCAAGCCGTCACCGCTGCTGGCGCGGGCTGCCGCGCAGCGATGGACGCGGAAAAATACCTCGAGGCACTCGAATTTCCGATCGAAGAAGCTATAGCGTAAAGTCTAGCGGCGTGCTGTCGAAATCGTATTGTTAGGACGTTTTAGTGCGAGACTCTAGAGTCTCGGGCTGGTAATCTTCGTCAATCTCGTTGTATTCGATTTCCTCGATAATCGCCGAGCCTACTACTTTGGCTCCCTCCTGCAGAGTAAAGCGTATGCCGACGAAAAGAGCTTCGCACACCTCGCGATACCCGTAGATGCCAAAGCGTGCCCGCTTCGTTTCACCCGGCGAAAAGGGCCAGTCGGTTTCTTTCAGTTCTCCCATTCCCCATAACTGATCTTGCAGATCCGCGGCATGAAACCGAAAGTCCGGCCTGTAGGAAGGCCCGGTCAAGGGAGTCTTTCGGCCTTTTGCATCCAGATGAACGGTCGCCCAGAATGCTATCATCTATTGCCAGAGGGTCGTCACGAACATCGAGCGCGCGCCCTTTACCGTCATCGGTCCGCTCGGTGTTCCACACTGCGCCATGAATGTCGTGGGCCATTTCGCGCTGGCCGCCGGGACCGTGCACACCAAATTTCCCGAACAATAGTACGGGTAATTCCCGACGACCGTCCCGGTGCCGGCGTTGCACATGATGCCGCTGCCGCCCGCGACTTGGAAGCGCCAGGGTTTTGCGGCGCTCTTGGGGTTCGCTTGGGGTAAGGGCTTCGTGAGGTTTATGATGACGCCCTTATTCGCGGCGACGTTTTGCGGACAGGCGACGGTCTTCGCCGACAGTTTGAAACACGGATCCATGATCGTGTTGCCGATCATGCAGCGGAACGCGTCGAAGCGCGACGAAGCGATGGAGCTCGTCCAGCAATAGCCCGGGACCGGTTTTCCTTTCATGCCGGACGCGGCGTAGCTGACCACTTTCGTTGGACCGGGGTAACCCATTGCCGGCGCCGCTGCGAAGCTCGCCAGAGAAAAAATAATTGCAACTGAAATGACTTGTTTCATGAACGTTCCTTTAATGCGGCTCTCGTCTTGCGCGCATTCTGCGCGCCGCTCGAGCGCCCTTCGACTGGCGCGCTCACGCGCGCCGCTCAGGATGACAACTAGGAAACCAGATTCGCGAGTGCTGATTCGAGCGTTGGATACGTAAACCGGAAGCCTTCCGACAGCGCGCGTTCCGGGAGAACGCACTGACCTTGCAGCGCCATGTCCGCCGCCTCGCCAAGCACCATTTTTAATGCGAACTTCGGCACGGGAAGCGCGGCCGGGCGGTGCAGCGTTTGCCCGAGCGCTTCGGTGAATTCCTTATTTCGCACAGGGTTGGGAGCGGTTCCATTGATGGCGCCGTCGAGCTTGTCGATTGCGAGCAAGTAGAGATCGACGAGATCGTCGATGTGGATCCAGGAGTACCACTGCTTGCCGCTTCCGAGACGGCCGCCGGTGCCGGTTTTGAAGATCGGCAGAACCCGCTCGAGTACTCCGCCGTCTCGTCCGAGCGCCAAGCCGTTGCGGACCCACGCGACACGCATGCCGTACTCGCGACCGCGCTGCGCGACGGTCTCCCATTCGACGCAAACCTGCGCCAAGAAATCCATTCCCGGCGGACTGCTCTCGGTGAATTTGTCCTCTTCGCTGGTTCCATAATAGCCAATCGCGGACGCGCTGATGTAGGCTTGAGGTTTGGGTTCGACGTGAGCGAGGGCGTCAAAGAACTTCGAAGGCGTGGTGGTGCGGCTTTCGCGGATGCGGTGTTTGACTTCGGCGTTCCAGCGCTGCGCGATCGGCTCGCCGGCAAGGTTCACCAGCGCATCCATTCCGCCGGCCGCGGCCGCCGCGGCATGCGGTTCGCGCATCGAGGTCACACGCACGTCGTCGCCGCGCGTTCGCAAGGCGGCCACGAGATGGCTGCCGATGAAGCCGCTAGCGCCGAAGACGGCAATGCGCATCAAATTCCGCCTATGAATCTCCCTGGATTGAGCGTTCCATGAGGATCGAAGCGCGCCTTCATGGCGCGCATCTTTTCGATCGCGGGCGGCACCGCGCCCCACGCTTCGAACGACGCACGCGCGGCGGAGTCGCCGGCGACGATGCTGCAGCGCGGTTCCAGCTCGCGCAGTTCGGCGTGGCACGCTTCGAGTTTTGCAGCAAAATGCGCCGCGTCGCGTTCGCTCGCGCGAACGAACACGTCGCCGTTCATTACGTCGAATAGGACGTCGGTAAAAAGCTCGTGCCGGTTACACGCATCGCGCATGCGTACCGCGCGTTCCTCGACGGCTCCCGGCGAACCGAAGAGGCGGTAGGTGATCGAACGCCCACGTTTGTTGACGATGCAGGCGTCGATCGTACGGTCGAGACTTTCGGCCGCACCGGTATCGACGATCGACGTCTCGGGAACGCCGGCCTTGCCGAGCGCCGAGCGTGTATCGAGCGTGGCGCGTTCGAGCAATTCTTCGGTACCTTCGAAATAGAGCAGCACGCGGCCGTCGATGTCGTCGGTGCCGTCGACGTTCTTTCCAAAACCTTCGACACAAAAAGCCGCCGCAGGCGGAACGACGAGCGACGCGATCCGTTCGATCGCGCGGGAGCGGGTCGCTTCAGGCAGCGGCGCGACCAGCGCCCGGCGCTTTTTGGGAAGCGGCAGCGTTTTAAAGTTGAGTTGCGTGAAGATCGCGAGCGTCCCGAAAGAGCCGATATAGAGTTTGCTCATGTCGTAGCCGCTGACGTTTTTTACGACCATGCCGCCGGCATTGGCCAGCGTGCCGTCGGCGAGCGCAACCTGCGAACCGATCACGAAGTCGCGCGCGCGTCCGTACATGTGTCGCCGCGGTCCGGGCCAGCCTGACGCGAGCGAGCCGCCGATGGTGGCCTTCTTGCGCAGTGGAACGTCAATGGGAACGAATTGGCCGTGCGCGCCGAGCACGGCGTTGAGTTGGGCCACCCGCACGCCGCTTTGCGCCGAGCACGTGAGGTCGTGATATTCGTGCGCCAGGATCGCATGCAGGCTTGTGGTGATCAGCGAAACGTCGGCGCGCGGAAGAACCGGTCCCATGCCGCTCAGCGTCTTGCCGCCTTCGACCGAGACTTTCAAGCCTTCGCGATCGCAGCGCTCCAGCGTTTCACGCAGGGCATCGAGCGACTTCGGTACGACTTTGTCTGAAACGGTGGTCGCGATCATGCGACTTCCGCGCAGCCGACGCCGGCCGGAAAGATCTTTTCGGGGTTGAGGTTGCGCCGCGGATCGAAAACCTCCCGCACGCGCGACATCGTCGCGAGATCGTCGGTTGAGAAGATACGCCTGAGCGTATCGCGTTTTTCGTACCCGATGCCGTGTTCGCCGCTGATCGTGCCGCCTAGGTCGACGGCCGCCTTCAAAATCTCGTTGCCCGCTTCGATGACGGCGGCGACTTGCTTGGGGTCGCCCCGATCGTAGAGCAGCAGCGGATGCAGATTTCCGTCACCGGCGTGAAAAACGTTGCCCGCGATAATCCCTTGCGGCGCACACGCATCTTCGACCGCTTGCAACGCCTGCGGGAGTTTCGTGCGCGGAACTACCACGTCTTGAATATAGTAGTTTGGTGCAAGGCGTCCCGTTGCGCCGAGCGCACCTTTGCGTCCCGCCCACAGCGCGTCGCGTTCGGCCTGCGATTTTGCGGCCCGCCACGTAGTCGCGCTGTTTTCTTTCATCACGCGGCGGATCTCGTTTTCGTGCAAATTCATCTCGTCTTCGAAGCCGGCGCTTTCGATTAACAGCACGGCCGCCGCGTCGGTGGGGTAGCCGGCGTGAAAGGCCGCTTCGATTGGCGGGAGCATGACGCGGTCGAGCATCTCGAGCGCAGTCGGAATGATGCCCGCACCGATGATTCCGGTCACGGCGGCCGAGGCGGCGTTGATGTCGTCGAATGCCGCCAGCCACACGCGAACCGTTTCGGGCTGGCGCAGCAAACGCACCCACGCCGAGCAGACGATCGCGAGCGTGCCTTCGCTGCCGACGAGCACGCCGGTCAGGTCGTAGCCGACGTCGTCGAGCGATGTCGTCGTTACGTCGCCGTTTTCGTCGACGATTTCGAGTGCGAGAATGTGATTGACCGTCGTGCCATAGGAAAGACAGTGCGGTCCGCCCGCGTTGGTGCCGATGTTTCCGCCGATGGTCGAAACTTTTTGGGACGACGGATCGGGCGCGTAGAAGAGTCCCGAGGCCGCGACATGTTTGGAAAGATCGAGATTGATGAGGCCCGGCTGCACGCGCGCGCGACGGTTGCGCACGTCGACTTCGAGCACGCGGTTCATGCGTGAGAATGAGAATACGACGCCGCCGCGTGCCGGAATCGCGCCGCCGCACAGACCGGTGCCGGCACCGCGCGGAATGATTGGCTCGCCGCAGTCTTTGGCGATTTTTACGGCGGCCGCGACTTCGCGCGTGTTAGCCGGCAGCACGACCGCTGCGGGAACGACGCCCTGCGAGTACGCATCGAAGGCGTAGACTGCGAGATCTTCAGCCTCGGTTTTAACCGCATCCGCCCCGAGCGCTTCGATGAGCCGCTGCTTCAGCACCGGCTAAGGGTTCAACGGTAGAGCAAATATTTCTGCCGTACGGCCAGAAAGCGGCGCAGGGCGGGTTCCCATTGCGCCTCGATTTGCTGCGCCGAGCGTCCGGCTTGCAGCGCAGTCGCAAAAGTATCGGTTCCCCAGTCGATGGCGGTAGACTTAACGCTAACTTTGAGTACATCGGGCGAGACCGCGCGCACCGCGGTCGCGATTTCAACGGCGGTCCGCACCGACGGAAAGACCCTCGGATCGAAGACGTCGAGTTCAACGCCGGCGAGTTGCTTGCCGGTCAAGGCGCCGAAAAACGGCGACCAATAGGCCGGCCGGAAGTACACGCCCGGAATATTGCGCGCGTTGAGTGCGCTCGCGAGTCCGTACGCATCGACATTTTCTCCGCCGACATACTTGAATGGCTTGGTGGTGCCGATGCCGCCGTTGAGGCCGATGCTGTCGGTGAGTCCGGTGCACGGATAGACTTCGGCTGTGCTCCATTCGGGAATGTTCGGCGACGTTTGCACCCATTGCAGGCCCGTGTCGGGCCACAGCATCGAGCGTTTCCAGCCCTGCATTTTTATGACGCGTAAATTGGCGCCGATGCCGAATTGGTTGTTGAAGAGGCGCGCGAGTTCGCCGACGGTCATGCCGTGGCGCATTGGAATCGGATAGAGTCCGATGAACGACTTAAATGCCGGATCGAGGACCGGGCCTTCAACCATCGTGCCGCCGATTGGATTGGGGCGATCGAGCACCCAAATCTCTTTGCCGAATTGTTTGGCGGCCTGCATCGCGTACGCCATTGTCGAGACGTATGTGTATGGCCGCGCGCCGACGTCTTGGATGTCGAAAAGCAGCACGTCCACTCCGGCGAGCATCTGTGCGTTCGGATGTTTCTGCTCGCCGTACAAACTATACACCGGCAATCCGGTGCGCGGATCGATGTACGAAGCGACGTACGCGCCCGCCGCGCGATCGCCGCGCAGTCCGTGTTCGGGCGAATAGATCGCTTTCAGGCAGATGTTTGGATTAGCTTTGATCGCATCGACGATATTGACCAGATGCGACGTCACGCCGGTTTGATTCGTGATCACACCGACGCACTTGCCCGCGAGATCGCGCCACGCGCTCTGTAAAAAGACTTCGTCGCCGAGTGTAACGCGCGCCGGCGGCGGCGTTGTGCTGAGCAAGGCTGCGGCGAGCGCTCCGGCCAGGAGTGCCTTAAGCAAAAACCGGCTCGGCTTCGGGAATAATGCCTTGCTCGCGCGCTCGGCGGAAGAGTTCCTTTACGGCCGCCATTCCATCCTTGCCGACATCGTCGCTGTACTCGTTGACGTAGGTTTCGATGTGCTTGCGCGTGACGACTGCGTCCATCGCGTTTGCATGTTCGCTGACGTACTTCATGACTTCTTTTTCGTTTTCGCGTGCGTATTTGAGGCTGCGGCGGATTGCGTCGTTGATCTCGCCGGCGCGCTCGGCGATGTCGTTGCGGATCATGATTGCGCCCAGTGGTACGGGCATCTTTGTTTCCGCTTCCCACCATTCGCCCAAGTCCGCCACGCTGACAAGATCCGATTCCTTGTACGTGAAGCGCGACTCGTGGATGATCAAGCCTGCGTCAACCGTGCCGCCGGCCACCGATTCGATGATCTTATCGAAGCGCATCGCGAGCGTCTGAGGGCGCGCGCCCATCGCGAGATTGAGCAACATGAACGCGGTGGTGCGCTCGCCTGGAATGGCGATCAGTTTGTCTTTGAAATCGGCCAGCGTCTTGCCGGTGCCCGGACGCGCGACCAGCAACGGGCCGCACGCGTGACCGAGCGCACCGCCTGCCCGCAACAGCGTGTACTTGTCCAGCAAGTCGGGAACCACGGCGTAGCTGATTTTCGTCAGTTCGTGATTGCCTTGGAGCGCGGAGTTGTTGAGATTCTCGATATCCTCGAGATGCACGCGAATCGGCGGCGCGTCTTCGAGCAAACCGTTGGCGAGTGCCGCGAAAATGTACGTATCGTTCGGGCACGGAGAGAACGCGAGTGTAAGTGGCTTTTCGTTATCCATCTTTCGTTCCAAGCAGCGAGAGCAGCGCGTTCAAAACGCGCTCCAGCCCGCGAACACCGGCATCAAAATCCCAGCCGCTGCGGCTGCGATCGCCGGCGAGGTTGGATATACCCCGAACTTCGATGGCCGGCACGCCTGCGATCTCTGCTGCTCGTAAAACGGCAAAGCCCTCCATCGTTTCAATGCCTACGCCTTGCGAGGCAAGGCGAGCTGCCGTTCCGTCGAGCGCGGTCACTTGGGCGACGGTCACGCCGCGAACGCTGCGAAATCCGAGTTCCACCAAACGATCGACCAACGCAAGATCCGAACTCGCGCGATCCACCACATGCGCGTTATCCGGCAACGCGATCGGGGCGCCGGTTTCGAGGCAGAGTGCGAACGTATCGTCGGAGACGACGACGCCTTCGCCGATCTCGGCGCTATCTTTAAACGCGCCAGCCAGCCCCGCGTTGATGACCAGCTCGGGCCTGCTCTGTGCGAGCGCACGGGAGACGCTGGCCGCGGCCTCAACCGGACCAACGCCTGTAACCAGCATTTCGACATGCGGCTGCGATTCGAAAAATGCGAGCTCTTTGTTCACCGCGCACGTAATGAGAATCATGGAGCACCGATAAATTTGTGTGTCTGCAACGAGAGGCGAAAGCGGCCCGGATGCGCTTTCGCGTACTCAAGCGCGATCGCGACGTTCTTGGGTTTGTTGCCTTCGGGTTGCAGCAGCAGCGTTTTCTTGTCGGCAAAAAGCTCGAGCCAGTTTTCAGGAACGCGCTCGTCGACGATGAGCTTCACTTCGTTCGCTCGCTTTGCCATGCGTTCGTCGACGCGTTCTTTCGGCGAAACGGTGAGCCACACGTCTTCGGGCAGCTCGCGTGCGATCGTACCGTTAGATTCGATGTGGACGCGGCGGCCGTCTTTCCGGAGCGCTTCGATCAAATCGAGCGCCTCGCGCTGGGCGAAGGGCTCGCCGCCCGTCAGCACGACCATGGGGCAATCTTTTCCCAGCGCGCGAACTTTGGTGACGACGTCATCCACGGTGGCGAAAAACTTGAGCGAATAATCCGTGTCGCAAAAATCACAGGAGAGATTGCATCCGGCCAGCCGCACGAACACGGCCGGTTTTCCGGTATGCTCGCCCTCGCCTTGGATGCTGTAGAAGATCTCGGCGAGTTGCAGCATTACGAGAAATCGCTCTTTTTGAGGATGGCGCGCGCCGTTTCGGTTTCCCAGAGTACGAGCTCGTCGAGGGCTGGTAGAACCGGATGCAAGCGTTTCCAAATCCACATGACGATGTGTTCGCACGTCGGGTTTTCGATCGTGTCGTTGAGTGAGGTGTGGTCGAGCGCGTCGATGACGTGGCGGTTCACGATGGACTCGAGCACGTCGAAATCCTCAATCATGCCGCGTGACGCGCCCTCGGTTTGCAGCGGCCCGCGCACGCCGACTTCGAGCCGGTACGAATGCCCATGCGGACGCGAGCACTTTCCCTGATGGAACGGCAGTGTGTGCGCGGCCTCGAAGCGGAAGCTTTTCCGAATTTGCATGATAGAGGAAAGCGGGATTTCCTTATTTGTCATGGTGAGCCTGTCGAACCACCCGCCGAAGTCCTGAGCGAGCGAAGCGAGTCGAAGGGAGCGTGCCGAAGGCACGCAAGACGAGGGGCGCGTCAGCTCTTCAAGGGCATGATCATCAATCGCTCCGGTGGCTGGCCATCGACGAGATTCGGAACAGGGTCGCTGTCGATGAATCCGTGGCGGACATAAAGCGCTATCGCGTGAGCGTTGTCATCTCTGACCGCGAGCACTACGCGGTCGGCGCGCTGCTCTTTGGCCCACGAAACCACCGCTTGAATGAGCGCATCGCTGACACCATGTCCGCGTGCGAACGGCGCAACCCACATAGAGATGAGTTCGACGGTGTTGTCGTCAGGGTTAACGGCACTGACCATGCCCGCTGGCTTTCCGTCAAGTCGCGCGATGATATTGAATGGAACGCCGGCGAGGCGCTCTCTCCAGCGCTCTTCCTTGTCGCCAGGTCCTGCCAGTCGCTTAACTTTGAACCGAATGCGTACGGAGCTTCGCGCAGAGCTTCAATTCGAAGCTCGCGCCACAACGGCCAGTCGTCTACCCCGAGGGCCGTTAGCGTTGTTTCGCCGTTCTGCAAAGAAGCTCGATCGTGTTCTCCGACGGATCGCGCACATACAAGGATAACGAACTGTCCTCTTCGCGCTCTTCTGTAATGACGACGCTGTTGGATTCGAGGTGCTCGCGCAGCGCTTGAATGTCGCGCGGTTGTATCGCTAATGCGAAATGATCAATGTTGCGGCCGCCGTCCGCGGAACTCTTAGCCCAAGCGCCTTCCGCCGAGCTTATGTCAACGAGATCGATGTGCGAGGTTCCCGCCCGCAATTCGACCATGCCGAATTTCGGAATCCGCGTCTCAACGGTGCAGCCGAGCACGCCTTCGTAAAACTCCAGATTCCGTTCCATCCCGTTCACGTGTAACAGCAAATGATCGATTCCCGCAATCGTGAACGGTGGGGCTTTCAATTCAGCGCCCCTCGTCATGCGCGCCTAACGGCACGCTGCTCGGGGTCCTTCGACAAGCTCAGGATGACAATGCTAGCATCGTCATGACAGCGGTTAGAGGGCGCCGCGGGGACCCATCGATTCCAGGCGCTTCTTGAGATCGGCGAGGAAACCGCTCGCGACATAGCCGTCGACCACTCGGTGATCGAGCGATAGGCACGAGTTCATCATGTAGCGGATCGCGATGGCATCGTCTTCCATTACCATCGGGCGCTTGACGACCGTTTCCATCGTAACGATGCCGGCCTGGCCCGCATTGATGATCGGCGCGGATGCGAGCGATCCGTTGGCGCCCGTGTTGTTGACGGTGAACGTGCCGTCTTTAAGGTCGTCGGCGGAGAGTTTATTGCGACGCGCGCGATCGATCAGATCGCCGGCCGCCAGCGCAATGCCCTTAATCGAAAGTTTGTCGGCGTGTTTTATCACCGGGACGACGAGATTTGCCGGCAAGCCGATCGCGATGCCGATGTTCACGTCTTTTTCGACGTGAATCGCCGGCCCGTCAGCGATGAACTTCGAATTCATGAGCGGGAATACGGCCAGCGATTCGACGACCGCGCGAATGAAGAACGGAAGAAGCGTAAGTTTGACGCCGGTATCGCGTTCGAAGCGGTCTTTCTCGCGCTTGCGCCACTCCCAGACGTTGGTGACGTCGACTTCGATCATCGACCATGCGTGCGGCGCAGTCTTGCGCGACTCGACCATGCGCTCAGCGATGATGCGGCGCATGCTGCTGAGCTGGATCGTCGTTCCGGGAATCGGATCGGCATAGGTGCTCGTATTGCCCGGTCCGGGTTTTGCGGGGGGGCGCGACGTTTCGGCGGGCGCCGCCGGTGCAGCGGTCGCAGTTGTCGGCGCGAGTTTAGCTGCGGCGAGCACGTCATCGGCCGTCACTCGGCCGTTCGCTCCCGACCCGCGGACGCTGCGGACGTCGACGTGATGTTCGCGCGCTAGGCGGCGTACGGCCGGCGAGACGCCGCGGAGTGCCGCTTCCTCGCGCTGTCCATTGCTATGCGGCGGAACTTTTGCGGGCGCGCCGCTGGATGCGGCCGTCGATTTAACCTCGAGCTGCGGAATGTTGAAGCCCGGAACCGGTTCGGCGTTCGCACTCTCCGCCATCGCGTCGCGCGTTTTGGGCGGTGCAGATGCGGTCTCCGAAGCTTTTGCTGCACCAACTTCGTCGATGACCGCAATCGGCGTACCCGTTGCCACGGTCGTGCCTTCTTGCACGAGCAGTTCGCGAATCGTGCCGGTGACGGGCGAGGGAACTTCGGAGTTGACCTTGTCGGTCGATACCTCGAGGAAGGCTTCATATTTTTCGACCGGGTCGCCGGCTTTTTTGATCCAGCGCTCGACGGTGCCTTCAGTTACGGTTTCGCCGAGCTGCGGCATCGTGATCGTTGTGGCCACTAGAACTTCACCATATCGCGCATCGCGTCGGCCATCTTGGCCGGCGAACTCATGTACGCTTCTTCGAGCGGCATCGCGTAGCCCATCGCGGGAACGTCGGGCGCGGCGAGCCGGCGAATCGGCGCGTCGAGATCGAAGAGCGCTTCCTCGGCAACCATCGCGCTGATCTCCGCGCCGATGCCGCCGAATTTGTTGTCTTCGTGAATGATCAGCAGTTTGCGCGTCTTGCGCACGCTCTCTAAAATCGCGGTCTTGTCCATCGGACGCACCGAACGCAGATCGATCACTTCGACCGATATGCCGTCGCCTTCGAGTTGATTGGCGGCTTCGAGCGCCCAGTGCACGTACAGCCCGTACGAAACAACGGTCAGCTGCGAGCCTTCCTTCTTCACGTCGGCTTTGCCGATCGGAATGACGTAATGGCCGTCGGGCACCTCGCCTTTAATGAGGCGATAGGTTTTCTTGTGCTCCAGGAAGAGCACCGGATCCGGATCGTCGATCGCCGCGTTGAGCAAACCTTTGACGTCGGCCGGAAACGACGGCACGACGATTTTGAGACCCGGCACGTGGTAGAAGAGCGCCTCGACCGAGACCGAGTGTGAGAGCGCGCCGCGAACGCCGCCGCCGTACGGCGTGCGGATGACCATCGGGCACGTGTACTCGCCGTTGGAACGGTAGCGCGTCTTGGCGGCTTCGCCGACGATTTGATTGAACGCCGGATAGATGAAGTCGGCGAATTGAATCTCCGCGATCGGACGCAGGCCTTCCATCGCCATGCCGACGGCGATGCCGACGATCGAGGCTTCGGCGATCGGCGTGTCGATGATGCGCTCCGTGCCGAACTCTTTCACGAAGTCTTTGGTGATCAAAAAGACGTTGCCGCGGTTGCCGACGTCTTCGCCCAGAATCACAACCTTGTCGTCGTTTTTGAGCGCTTCGTATAGCGTCGCGCGTACCGCTTCGACGTTGTTGAGCACTTGCGAGGAAGAGGTCGCTACTGCCACGGTTCCCAGGCTCCTTCGTAAACGTGTTTGTAGAGATCGTCGGCCGTCGGAAACGGCATCGCTTCGGCTTTGTCGGTCGCCTCGTTGGTTTCGCGCAGCACGTCTTGCTTCATCGCTGCGACTTGCTCTGCGTTCATGACACCCGATTCCAGCAGCAGGTTTTCAAAACGCGGAACCGGGTCATCTTTGCGGCGTTCCGTGACGTCTTCGCGCGTGCGGTAAGTCATGTCGTTGTCGTCGGTCGAGTGCGCCAAGAAGCGATAGCAAACGCCTTCGAGCAGCGTCGGTCCGCCGCCGTTGCGCGCCCGTTCCATCGCGCGCGCAACCGCATCGTAGGTCGCGAGCGGATCGAAGCCGTCGAACTGCTCGCCCGGCATTCCGTAACCTTCGGCGCGCTTATAGATGTTGGGTTGACCCATTTGCAGGGAGAGGGGCGTCGAGATCGCCCACTGGTTGTTTTCACACAAAAACACGATCGGCAGTTTGTGGACGGCCGCGAAATTCATCGACTCGTGCCATTCGCCTTCGCTGGTCGTGCCGTCGCCGAACGTCACCAGCACCGCACGCCCGGCTTCCTTACGATACTTCAACGCATACGCGGCGCCGACGGCATGCGGAATATGCGCGGCCAAAATCGACGAGAACGACATGAGTCCGGCGCGCTTCGAGGAGTAGTGATTGGGAAATTGCCGGCCGCCGTTGTGATCGTCGGCGCGCGCGAAAATCGAAAGCATGATTTCGTACGGCGAAAGGCCGATGCCGATCGAGAGTCCGAGATCGCGATAATACGGCGCGAGAATATCTTTGCCGCGTTCGAACGCCATGGCCGCGCCGGCTTGCAGCGCTTCGTGTCCCTCGCTGCCGAGCGCGAACGGCACTTTTCCCTGGCGGTTGAGTTGAAAACCGCGGTTGTCGAGCTGCCGCTGGAGCAGCATCGTGCGGAAAATCGTCTTGAGCTGATCGTCGGAGAGCCCGTGGCGCTCGAGCGTTCTGCGTGTCGGCGTCGGGGTACTAGCCATTTTGGGCTAGATTATTGCCAGGGCTCCCACGGACCCTCGTAGAGCCGGGTGAAGAGGTCCCCGGGGGGCGCGTAAGGGACGGCCTCGGCCCGGTCGGTCGCGTCGTTGGCCTCGGCCAGAATCGAGGCTTTGAGTTCGTCCAGCGACCCCTTCGTTAGGACGCCCTGCTCGAGCAGCGCGCGCTCGAAGGCCGGGACTGGATCTTCCTTGCGCCGCTCTTCGACTTCTGCGCGCGTGCGATAACTGCGGTCGTCGTCGTCGGTCGTGTGCGAGAGAAAGCGGTAGCATTTGGCTTCGATCAGCGTTGGGCCGCCGCCGTGTCGCGCGCGGTCCATCGCGTCTTTCGTCACCGCATAGCATGCAACCGGATCGAAACCGTTCACGACCACGCCCGGCATCCCGTAGCCGGCCGCGCGTTTGTAGAGGTCGGGCTGACCCATCTGCGCGGAAAGCGGCGTGCTGATCGCCCATTCATTGTTTTCGCAGAGGAAAACGATCGGCAGTTTATGGACCGCCGCGAAGTTTACGGACTCGTGCCATTCGCCTTCGCTGGTCGCGCCGTCACCGAATGTCGTGAGAACCGCGCGCCCGCTTTCCTTGCGCAGCTTGATGGCATACGCAGCGCCGACCGCGTGCGACGTTTGCGCGGCAATGACGGAGCTTATGGTGTAGAGTCCGAGCTTCTTGCTGGCGTAATGGTGCGGAAACTGCCGGCCGGCGCTGTGGTCATCGATGCGTGCGAAGAGCGAAAGCATCACTTCATACGAGGTCAGGCCGATGCCGAGATCCAGTCCGAGATCGCGATAATACGGGACGAGGATATCTTTGCCGCGTTCGAACGCCATCGCCGCGCCCGCTTGCACTGCTTCGTGCCCTTCGCTGGCCGACGCAAACGGAATCTTGCCTTGGCGGTTGAGCGCGAAGCCGCGATTCTCCAGCGTGCGGTGCAAAATCATGATGCGCAGCATGGCGACGAGTTGCTCGTCGCTCAAGCCGTGGCGTTCAAAGTCGGGAGTACGAGGGGTTGCCGTGCTTGCCATCGGCTTGCGTACTCGCCCGAATTCAAGAGCAAATCCTGCGAGTTGCATCGAAAGTCGGAATATGGGCCGGTTGACCTCACTTGCAGTTTTCGTTGTCCTGGGCTTGCTCGGAATTTCGCGTGCCGAGGCTGCTGCCGAGTTTTGCCCCGCCACGTTGGTGAGCGATCCCGTAACGGTTGACGGAAATATCGCGCGTTTTCGTTTGGGTGCGATCAGTCCGCGTGTCATCAGTGGCACGGTCCGTCTGCAAACCGCGAAAGGGTGGTATGCTGCCACGTTCGACGGCGTGCCGCTCAAGGCGCTCGAGCAAAACTATAACGATCAAGGCATGACGTTTAGCCACGAGGATTATCTCTCCGACGATTTCATGGTGAAATTGCCGGCGCGAGATCCTGTTCTGTACGCCTATGTTTCGCAAGCGCAAGCGAAGGGCGACACGTTTTTGAATTGGGATCGCTTCGGCATCGTCGATTGTTCGCCGACGCCGTTCTCGCCCAAAGACAAGCGCAACTCGAGCCGCCCGATGCCCCCGCTATCGAAGTCTCCCATCCAACTGTCGGCGACAGCGATTTCGGCGCCCTTCGAAGGAACGTGCGCCGAGCCATTCAGTGATGTGACCGTGACCAAACCCGGTCCCTTTCACTATCCCGCGATTCTGGGACGCGACGATCCGACGGCGCGGCCGACCGGCGTTACGGTTGTCGTTGTTGCGGTCGGTCGCGACGGAAGCGTCGTGGATGCGTGGGTGTGGGAGCCGATCGGAACGCCGATGCTCGATCAGGCAGTCGTCGACGAAGCGCGCAAAGCAAAATACGCGCCCGCCAAAGCGTTCTGCGGAAACGTGCCGGGTTTCTTCGTCCTGCGTTCAGTTTTTACGCAGTAACGTTACGGCCGCTTGTTGATGTCGTCGCGAATCGCTTGCGAAGCGGCGTCGGCGGCTTCCTTGGCTTTCGCGGCGCCCTTCTTGAAGAGGCTCGTTAATTGATTCGCGGCTTCTTCAATCTGCGGCTTGGTTTGTTCAAACGCGTCTTGCACGTGTTTCTTGGCTTTTTCGATCGTATCGTCGTTCATCGTTCCGTCACCGTGAGCACCCAGCGAATGGCGCGCGCGTACTGGTCCATTTCGCGGACCGTGCGCCGGAGCCAGGCGCTGGGGCCTTTCTCATCGTCGTTACTGCGAGCGGGGGGAAGGTGTTTCGCGTAGGCGACCGCCGCGTCCAACTGCGCCTCGACCTGAGGCCAGCTGACGCGCAGCGATTCTTCGGAGGCGTCCGGGAGCCGCTCGATCACCGGCGGAGCCGGCACAGCCGGATCGCGCAGCGCGAATTCCAGTCGCGCGAGCGCGTAGTCGGCGCTCACGCTAATGAATGAAGCCAGTAGTTGCACCAGCCGAACTTCCATCTACGGGAGCGATTTCGCTCAGCGCCGAAAGGCGGCCTGGTAGTGAGTTTGGTTGGAGATTTCCGGCGCTACGTGATCGTCGGAAACGGTTTTGCGGGCACGACGGCGGCGGAACAGCTGCGCAAACACGATCCATCCTGCTCGATCGTGCTTTTCACCGACGAACCATACACGCTCTATAACCGGATTGCGTTGCCGCCGATGCTGCGCAAGCAGGTGACCGAGCAAAAAGTCATCATGCGCGATCTCGCGTGGCACGAGAAGCTGAACATCGAACTGCATTTGGAGACGCGCGTCGAGTGCGTCGTTCCCGCCGAGAAGATCGTACAAGCCGGCGGCAAGTCCTATCCGTACGACGCGATGCTGGTCGCTACTGGCGGGCGCCCCAATCCGCATCCGGCGCCCGGATCCGACGGCGGCAACGTCTACAATTTCCAATACATGAGCGATACAAAAGCGATTTCGCAAGAGTTGGAGACCGCGAAGGCCGGCGTCGCGATCGGCGGGTCGTTCATCGCGTACGAGTTGGCCGAAGCGTTCGTTTCACGTAAAGTTGAAACGCATTGGATCATGCGCGGCCCCTACGCGCTATCGCGGATGCTCGACGATGTGGCCGGCAATATGATCGACGAGGCCGCCAAGGCCGACGGCGTGCACATGCACTACGGGGACGAGATTACCGAGTTCGTGCGCGACAACGGCGTTGTCAAGAAGATTCGGACGAAAAATGGCGGCGACGTCGAAGCGCAGTGTTACGGCGTCGGGCTCGGCTTGCGAATGAATACCGAAGTGCTCGATGGCAGCGGAGTCGACACCAGCGCCAACGGCATACTCTGCGACGACGGTTTGGAGACCAACGTCAAAGGCATTTTTTCCGCCGGCGACATTGCGGACTTCTACGATCCGATTCTCGAGATGCGCTACCGCATGGGTACGTGGAACAACGCGGGCGCGCATGGCAAAGTCGTCGCGCAAAACATGATGGGCGGCAGCGAGAAGTACCACGACGTTCCGGAGTATTCCAGCCTGCTCTTCAAAGGACAGACCATCACGCAGTTTGGCCTTTCGCCCGAATACCGTAAGGACATCGAGACCGTTTTCTCGGTCGACAAAGAAAAGAAGTGGTATCGCGCGCTGTATTTTTGGGAAGACCGCCTCGTCGGCGGTCTCTTCATGGGCAAAGGCAACCGCAGCGGCAAACGCAAGTACGTCGACACGATCAAGAGCAAGGAGCGCTTTCCGAAGCCGCAGTGGAAGACGATGCTGGAGTGGACGCACGACTAAATGAAGATCTATTTCTTACGACATGGTGTCGCGGCTGAGCCGGAGGATTGGAAGGGCAGCGATTACGATCGCCCGCTGACCGGCGACGGGCGCGAACGCATGGCGCAGGAAGCGAAGGCGCTCCGGAAGCTGGGCCTAAAACTCGACGCGATCCTCACGAGTCCGCTCGTTCGCGCCAAGGAAACCGCGGACATAGTAGCGCGCGAGCTCAGAATGCCTTCCAAAGAAGACGAGCGGCTCGGCGGCGATTTCGACGTCTCAAGTCTGGGAGCGATATTGCAAGGCTGCGCCGATCTGAAGGCGCTGATGCTGGTCGGGCACGAGCCGAGCATGAGCTCGGTTATCGGCCGGCTTATCGGCGTCGCACGAATGGATCTGAAGAAAGGCGGTTTGGCCTGCGTTGAACTGCCCGACGCTTCAACGATGACGGGCGAGCTGCTTTCACTGATTCCGCCGAAAGTGCTACTTGGGTAGAGCCCCGCGGGCCTCGGCTACGCTCGTGCGCCCCTCGCCCTTCGACACGCGCATCGAAGATGCGCTACTCAGGATGACATGCTCGGGGTCCTTCGACAGGCTCAGGATGACAGGTGTTTCTAGATCGTCACGGTCGTGCCGCGGGCCGCGACGTGCGCGTCCCAGCCGTACTTCATTTTAACGAGATCGCATAAGGATTGCGCCGAGACGGGATCGCCGTGGACGGCGTAGTACGTCGGCTTGCTCGAGCACGTGTCCAGCCATTGCTGGATTTCATTCCGGTCGGCGTGCGCGCTATAGCCTGAGATAATGCCGGTCGCGGCCTTCACCGGCAAGATGTCGCCGTAGATTTTCACCGTCTTCGCGCCGTTAGTCAGCAGAAAGCCGAGCGTGCCGGCGCCTTGGAAGCCTACGAACAGAACGGTCGCCTTCGGATCCGAGACGTGGTTGTGCAGATGATGCAGCACGCGTCCGCCCGCGGCCATCCCGCTGGCGGAAACGATGATGTGCGGCCCGCGTACGGAGTTGATCGCCTTGGACTGCTCCGTCTCGATCGCAACGGTGAGATTGTCACAGCCAAATGGCTTGCCGTTGATTTCAAACGGTACAGGTTTATGCCAGGCGGGATAATCCTTGAAGAGTTCGTCCACTCGCGCAGCCATCGGACTGTCGAGAAAGACCGGCACGTGCGCGAGGGCCGGAACTTGCCGCTGCAGTTGGCCGATCGAGAACAAGATTTCTTGCGAACGCTCGACGGCGAAGGCTGGAATAACGATCGCGCCGCCACGTGCGACACCGGCGGTCAGCGTCGCCCCGAGTTGCTGCAGCGCGTCGGGCGGGTGCACGCGGTCGCCATAGGTCGACTCGCAGACCAGCACGTCGGCTTCGCCCATCGGCGTCGGATCGTAAAGCAGCGTGCGATTGTATCTGCCGATGTCGCCGGAGAAGATCACGCGGCGCCCCTCGACTTCTATGCCCGCAAATGCGGAGCCGATAATGTGCGCGGCGTTCTTATAAATCACCGAAAAACCCGCGGCGTCGAACGGTTTCTCGAGTTCGAATCCTTTGGTCTGCGCAATCGTCTGCTGAACATCGCCTTCTTCGTAGAACGGCGGAGGCGCGTAGGGCTCTTCGTGAAAGCCGCGCTTTTTCAAATGCTGCTGCAAGTGGACGGCGTCTTCGAGCACGATGGTCATCAGCGCGCGAGTCGGCATGGTCGCGTAGATGGGGCCTTTGAAACCGTCGCGCACGAGTTTCGGCAGATAGCCGATGTGGTCGACGTGCCCGTGCGTGATGACGACCGCATCGATCTGCGCCGCGGGAACCGGCAAAGGTACGCTGTTGAGTGCAACGATGTCGGAAGTTCCTTGAAAAAGCCCGCAATCGATGAAAATCCGCCGCCCGTTGCTGCTGAGCAGATGTTTGCTGCCGGTCACGGTTCCGGCCGCACCGACGAACGTGAGTTCAGCCACCGGATTCCTGCACGATGCGCAAGCGCGGGCGCGGCGGCGGCATGACCGATTTCGTATTGCGATCGAACGCTTGCGAACTTGGAATCGGCTCGGTGCGATATTTCTCCAGACAGCGATCGACGAGCAGCTCCGGGTTGTCGTCGGAGATAATGATCGAACCGGTCTCTTGTGCACGAGGCCGGCGATGTGCAAAAAATCGTTCGATATTCCCCCGGAGTTCAGCAAAATGCCGATCAGTTTGCCTTCGTCATATGCGATGCAAAACTCCCCGAGCGTTCCGCTGCGTCCGCCGACGAAGAGCACAAAATCCGAACTGTGGATGTTGTGCGTTTCGCGTCCCATCAGACCCGAGCCGGTAAAAACGATGGTCGTGTACGGCTGAAGCGGCGACCCATAGACGTTGACGTGCTCTTCGGGCGAAAGCGCCGGCGAAACGCCCAGGCTGATGCCGTGGGCTTCGTGCGCCCCCATGACCGCCGCGTGCGGCAGCCCCGGGCACGCGCCGGTGACGATCGTGCAGTCGCGTTCGGCGATCCGCCGTCCGAGACGCGCTGCGAGGGCTAGCTCGCTGTCGGCAATCGACCCGCCCGCCGAGCCCATCACTCCGATTTGTATCCTCATGACAGGCGCCGTGTTCGGCTAAGGTATGCGCTCGTCCGCCCGCGAAGCTGACGCCGAAATGCCGGACCGCGAGTCGCTCGAAGTAGACGTCCTGTTCGTCGGCGCGGGTCCGGCCAGTTTGGCGGGCGCGATTCGCCTGATGCAATTGGCGAAAGCCGCCGGACGCGAGCTGGAAGTGCTCGTGATCGATAAGAGCGGCGAGATCGGCAGTCACGGGATCTCGGGCGCGGTGATGGATCCGAAAGCGCTCGACGAGCTCATTCCGGATTGGCGCGCGGACGCGCCGGTCGAATCGGAAGTCACCAGCGATCAGCTGTGGTTTCTCACCGAGAACGCCAAGATCAAGGCGCCGATCAATCCGCCGATGCTGAACAACCGCGGAAAATATGTCGCGTCGCTGCAAAAGATCGTGAAGTGGCTGGCCGCCAAAGCCGAAGAGGCGAGCGCGCAAGTCTTCCCGGCGTTTCCCGGACAGGAATTGCTTTGGGATGGCGAGCGCGCGATCGGCGTGCGCACCGGCGACAAAGGCCTCGATAAGGACGGCAATCCAAAACCGAATTACGAACCCGGCGCCGATATTCTCGCGAAGATCGTCGTGCTCGGCGAAGGTCCGCGCGGCACGCTCGTCAAGCAAGCCGAAGCGCGGCTACAGTTGGACGCGGGACGCGAGCCGCAAGTCTACGCGGCGGGCATCAAAGAGTTATGGCACTGTCCGCCCGGACGCGTGCAGCCCGGCAGTGTGATTCATACGCTCGGCTACCCGTTGCCGGCCGAAACATTCGGCGGCGGTTTCGTGTACGGAATGCAGGAGGACATTCTCGACGTCGGATTCGTGACAGGTCTCGACTATCTTAATCCGACGACCGATCCGCACAATGAACTGCAGCGATTCAAACAGCATCCGTCCATACGCGCGCTGCTTCAAAACGCCACGCTCGTTCGCTACGGCGCCAAGGCGATTCCCGAAGGCGGACTTTTTGCAATGCCGCGGATGTATAGTGACGGCTTGCTCATCGTGGGAGATTCGGCCGGCTTTCTAAACGGCATGCGCCTCAAAGGCATCCATCTGGCGATGAAGTCAGGAATGCTCGCCGCCGAAACCGCATTTGAGGCGCTGCAAGCCGGAGACACGGGTTCCGCGCGGCTCTCGGCGATGGAAAGCAAATTCAAAGATTCATGGGCCTATCGCGAACTATTCGCGGCGCGCAACTTCCATCAAGGTTTTGAAGGCGGCTTGGTTGCCGGCATGCTCAATGTCAGCCTCGGGATGATCACCGGCGGCCGCGGCTTCGGATTCAAGAACAAATTGCATGGCAAAGCGGGCTACGCGCGCATGGAAAAAGCCGGCTATAAACCCAAAGAAACGCCGCGCGCGAAGATCGACAACGTGCTCACGTTCGGGAAATTGACCGACGTTTACAACAGCGGCGTTTCGCATGAAGAGAATCAGCCGTGTCATCTAAAGGTGGCCGATACGAATATCTGCCGGGACCGCTGCACCGTGGAATACGGCAATCCGTGCCAGTATTTCTGTCCGGCTCAAGTCTACGAACCGTTCTTTGAGAAGAAGGGCGGCGACGGTGAGGTTGAAGGACGGCTACAGATCAATTTCACCAACTGCGTCCACTGCAAGACCTGCGATATTATGGACCCCTATCAAATCATCACTTGGGTTCCCCCGCAAGGCGGGGAGGGCCCGGTCTACACCAACATGTAAGCGTTGCAATGATGAAGGCGACGATTAACGGCGAGATTCGCGAGCTGCCGGACGGCATGACGATGGAACGCCTGCTGGCGCACATCGAGGCGCCCGAGCGCGGCATCGCGGTCGCCAAAAACGATCGCGTCGTTCGCCGCGCGGCGTTCGCGCAAGAAATCGTCGAAGACGGGGATCGCGTCGAAATCATTCGCGCGGTGGCCGGAGGATAACGTGCAAGACACACTGCGAATCGGCAAACACGAACTGACGTCGCGGCTCATCGTGGGCACGGCAAAGTATCCGTCGCTCGACGTGATGCAGGCCGCGCATGCGGCCAGCGGCGCGCAGATGGTGACGGTCGCGATTCGCCGCATAAATCTCGACGACAAGAGCGGCAAGACGCTGCTCGATTACGTCGACCGCTCGCGCTACCAGATCTTACCAAACACGGCCGGCTGCTACAACGCGAAGGAAGCCGTGCTGACGGCGCAGTTGGCGCGCGAACTGGTCGAAACCGATCTCATCAAGCTCGAAGTCATCGGCGATTCGCAAACGCTCTATCCCGACACGCGCGAAACGCTTGCCGCGGCCGAGGAACTGGTGCGCGACGGTTTTACCGTGCTGCCGTATGTCGTGGACGATCCGGTGGCGTGCAAACACTTGGAAGAACTCGGCTGCGCGGCGGTGATGCCGCTAGCCGCGCCGATCGGCAGCGGACTGGGCGTCTGCAATCCTTATTCGATTCGCATCATCAAAGAGCGCGCCGGTATTCCGGTGATCGTGGACGCGGGCGTCGGGACGGCGAGTGACGCAGCGATCGCGATGGAACTTGGGGTCGATGCGGTGCTCATGAATACGGGCATTGCCGCTGCTAAAGAACCGGTAATGATGGCGGAAGCGATGAAGCGCGCGATCGAAGCCGGCCGGCTGGCGTTTCTCGCGGGGCGGATGGAGAAGTGGCTTTACGCGAACGCATCGAGTCCCATGCGCGACCTGATCACCGTCGAACCGCCCGTCTAGCCAGCGCGGTGAAATATTCTCTAAGCCGTTATATCTACGGCTTGGCGGCGGTTGGTTTCGGTCTCTGTGCATTAGTGTGGCATGACATCAGCAATTGGCCGCAGCTCAAGACGCTCGCGGAGGCTCCCCGCGAAGTCGTCATCCACACAGTGGCTGCGATCGAAATCCTCGGCGGCATAGCCGTTCTATCGCCGAAAACGGCAGGAGCCGGCGCGGCTGCCTTGGGCGCAATCTACGTCGTCTTCGCATTGCTGGGCATACGGTCTATCGTTGAGCATCCGCTCGTCTACAACGGCTTCGGCAACTTCTTCGAACAATTCTCGTTAGCAGCAGGAGCAATGATCCTCTATGCGACCTACGGTGCAATAGCTTCCGGTCGAAGAGCACGATTAGCGCAGATCGGGTACTACTCGTTCGGTATTTGCCTTCTCTCGTTCGCACTGGAGCAATATTTCTATCTCTCTGCAACGGCAGGTCTTGTTCCGAAATGGATTCCGCCTGGACAAATGTTCTGGGCGATCGCAACCACCGCCGCGTTTGCTCTTGCCGCCGCCGCTCTGCTCACGGGATTTATGGCCCGGCTCGCGTCTCGACTGACCACGGCAATGCTCGTGGGTTTTGGGTTGCTGGTCTGGTTCCCGGCGATTCTTGCCGGTCCGCATAGTCTTCCGAACTGGTCCGAAGGTGTGGAGACTCTCGCGATTGCCGGGTCAGCGTGGATTGTCGCCGACTTCCTCGACCAAAATCACGCCGATCCGCGGCGAATTGCCCGGACAAACCAATGAACGACTCCGCGTAACGGTTCGCGATGCGCCCACGTGCCGACGATATCGTCGGCGGCCGTTTCTTGAAGCGACTCGACGTCGTAGTTGGGTTCAAGCAGCGACCGTAATTCTTCGCCCGTAAAATAGACGTGCGGAACGCCGGCCTCGTCGCCGGTTTCGGCAGCGAAAACGTGTTTCGAGATACGCTGACCTTTTCCGAAACGTGCGTCGAGCGTTGAGGCGAACGTCGCGTGCAGCGGCGCCCCGGGTTTTAGCGCGCTCGCGATTGCCGCAAGTGAGGCGGCAACCGTTCCGGGAGTCCCGTGAAGCAGCGCGTGCGTACTGAGCGCCGCATCGTAGTACTGCTCGCGCACGGGAACCGGCGCGCCGTCGGCAACCGCGTCGACCTCGATCCCGGCCGCGCGTATCGCTTCTGTATTGCGTCCCGTCCCCGCGCCGATCTCCAAGACGCGCGCGTTCGGCGTCGCGCGAAGTCTCGCGATTAACGAGATTGCGAGCGGGTGCGCGCGGCGGAGCTTCCCGGCGTCTGTTGAAGGGTCGGTCATGCGTGAGCTGCCTTTGATTATTGTCGTTGGCGGTGATGACCTTGCCCGGCGCGTATGCGAAGAATTACGGGCTACACGCGGCCACGAGGTGGTGCAGCTCTGGCCGGCGGGCGATGAAGCGCTGCGCGAAGCGGGCGTCGCCGAAGCCATTTGCATCATTCCGGTCTCCAGCGACGATCGCCTCAACCTGCAGCTCGCGCTTAAAGCCCGCGAAATGAATCCAAAGATCCGCATCGTCCTGCGTCAATTCAATCGCGCGCTCGGGCACAAGATCGAGCAGAATCTTGTCGATTGCTCGGTGATATCGCCCGCGGCGCACGCCGCCGCCACCTTTGCCGGAGCAGCCGTCGATGCGGCCTGTTTTTACGCATTGCAATTTCCCGACGTTGACGGTCCGTTGCTGGGTTTCTCAGAACGGACGGCGCGTGATTTTGGTTTACGCGACACGACCGTCGGCGAAGCCGAGCGCCGCTTGGACGTGCGCATTGCCAGCGTCGGCCAGGTTGTAGCGCCGGACCGGAGCGTACCGATCGCGGAAAGCGATCGCATCGTCGCCTTCGGGCCGATGTATGCAATGCAGCACGCATGGCCGCGCCGCCGGCGGGTGCGTCCGAGATTACGCCGTCGGCGCGAGTGGCTGGGCGACATGCTGCGCGCAGCCGGGCGATACGAACCTCTGTTGCTCTATACGTTCGCATTCGCGTTCTTGCTTTTCATCGCCGGCTCGCTCTACTTCACGTTCGCTATGCACCTCACGGCGGTGGAGGCGATGTATTTTACCGCGGCGACGATGTTCACCGTCGGATACGGCGATATCACGCCACTGCGCAGTCACGCCGGCGATGCCGCGCTCCTAGTCGCGATCGCCGTCATGGGCGGCGGCATCACGATCGGCGGAATCTTTGTGGCTTCGATTGCGTCGGCGCTCAGCCGCGCGCAGCAGGCTGCGCTGCAAGGCCTGCGGCGCGTGCGAGCCGAGGATCACGTGATCGTTTGCGGGGCTGGAAACGTCGGGACCCGCGTGATCGATTTTCTTCTCCAAATGGGACAGCGGGTCGTTACGATCGAGCAATCCCCAAGCTCGCTGGTCCTCGAACTTGCCCGGACGCGGCAAATGGATTTGCTGACCGGCGATGCGACCAGCGACGACACGCTTGAGTTTTGCGATCTTGGCGCTGCGCAGAGTTTCGTCGCCGTCATGGACAGCGATACGGCGAACTTGGAGGCCTCGCTCGGCGCGCTTGCGCAAAATTCGCAGATTCCGGTCGTTGTGCGAATCGGCGATCCGGAGTTCGCGCGCCTGGTCGAACGAAACTTCAATATCGCCAAGTCGCTCTCAACGGGCGAGCTGACGGCACCGACGATTGCGGGACTAGCCCGTTTTCCCGGAACCCGCGGGCGCGTGCGTTTCGCGGGCGAATCGTTTAACGTCGGCGTGCGGAGTGCGACCGATCGGCTTCCGCGAGCCGAAGGTACGGTACCGCTGTACGCTTGGCGGGCCGGAAAGCTGCGGTCGATACGCGACTTTTCAGAGATGGAGCCTGAAGATCGGGTTCTCTACGTCGTACCGCTCTCGCAGTTCAAAGCCGAGTAATGAAGAGATCCGCCAGCGTGCGGATATTTTCGGTATCTGAAGTGAAGCCCAGGCGGTCCAAGCCCCACGCGTCTTCGATCGTACGCAGCAGCGCATAATGGTTGTAGTCAAAGTGCGAGACGTAGCCGCGTTTGACAATGCCGCCCACGGCGATGAACGGAATCAATCCGCCCCCGTAAGTGCCGCCCTTGGGAAGCAGCATCGTGCCGGGCGGCAACGCCGGCGCGTCGCAGCAGCCGTCGGCGTTAAGCCACCCGCCGGTGGCGGGATTTCCGGTGTACGTCGTTTCGTCGGTCAAGATGAAGATGACCGAATGACTCGTCCAGCTCGTGGAGTGCATCAGCACCGGCACCCATTGTTTGACGAAGTCGTCTCCGCTGCGGCGAAGGTCGACGTCTTTTGCGTACGGACACGGCTCCTCGGGCATGCCGTGCATGTCTTTGCAGACGTCGGGCGATATCCAGATGTACTTCGCGAGCTTGCCGCTTTTGGCATCACTCGCGAGCTGGTCGAGCGGCACGACTTTCGCACGGCGCGCCGGATTGTTGCGGACGTCATCGTAGAGCATAAATGGGTTGTGCCGGATGACGTAGAGCGCCGTGTTTTCGTTGGCCGGATAGAAATTGTCCATGAATCCGACCGAAGGCATGTGTTCCATGTATGCCTTCCACGAAATGTGGTGTGCTTCCAACTCGTCAACAAGGTTCCGGTGATTGAAACGCTGCGTGGGATCGTCGGAATTGCTGTACCAGTTGGAGCCTGACGTTATCGCGATGTAGTTCGGCAAACTCGGATGGGTCACGCCGTAAAAATTATCCGCATACGCGTATTGATGGGCGTATTGCGTGATGGTTGGAGCCGCCGGATCGCCGATGACGCTCCGATCGCTGTGATTCTCGAGCATGATGATCACGATGTGGTCGAGTTTGGGCAGGGACGCTGCCTGCAGACGGGGCGATCCGGCGCAAACGGACGCCAAAATCAGGGCAAGTACGGTAGCCAAACGGCGCATTAGGGTCCTCCCATTCCCTCCGCGTTTCTCCGAGGAGTTTGTGCGCTCTTTCCCGATAGCTTCAAAGTCCATGACCAAGCGCAGATATCTCGTTTTTCTGCTCATGTTCCTGAGCGTTTTCATCAACTACATGGACCGGGTGAATTTTTCGGTCTCGATCCCAGCGATCCGGCATCAATTCGGCTTCAGCTTGCAGCAGATTGGATGGATCTTATTTGCCTGGAGCATCGCCTACGCCGTCTTCAATTTTCCCGGTGGATGGCTCGCGGATCGGTTGGGTCTGCGTTGGGCGCTGCCGCTGATGCTGGGCTGGTGGTCGGCGTTTACCATCGCCACTCCCTTCGCCGGAACGCTGGCCGGCTGGTTTGGGGTTCGCTCCTTAATGGGCGCGGGGGAGGCCGGGATCTGGCCCGTCAATGCCAAGTGCGCGAATGCATGGGCTGGACCCGGGGAACGCTCGACGCTCTACACGTGGGCGGGCTCGGGTCAATTTCTCGGTCCGGCCGTCGGCTCGATATTGGCGGGCTTCATTGTCGTTCGATTCGGTTGGCAGTGGACGTTCATTCTGTTTGGCCTGGCGGGCTTGCTGATTCTGCCGTTTTGGATCTTCATCGTGCGCGACCGGCCGGCGCTGGATCCGCGCGTCAATCCGGCAGAGATCGCTCACATCGGAAACCGCGCGCCGCACGACGAGAAAGCCGATTGGCCCGGGATTTGGAGCGTGCTTCTCAGCCGCACCGGTTTTGGAATGCTGCTCGTGTATATGACATTCGGATATATCCTCTTCACGTTTTTGAATTGGGTACCGAGCTACATGTTTTACACATTTCACATGAGCATTTTCAAAAGTTCGGCATGGGCGAGTCTCGGGCTGATGCTCGGCTTCGCCGGATTCATTCTCTCCGGCCCTTTTAACGATCGCCTCGTCGCGCATTTCGATCGGCTCACCGCGCGCCGCATCGGCACTGCGGCGCCGATGTTTTGCTCGATGCTGTGCATGATACTATCGATTTTTAGCGCTCGAGCGGAGCTCGGCGGAATAACGGCGGTGCTGATCGGTCTCGCGGCACTCTTGATGAACATGACGGTCGGCGCGTGGGCAGTGAACGTCATCGACATCTCGCCGAACCAAGCCTCCACCGGGTTCGTTTACGGTGTTTACAACGGCGCGCTGAACGTCATGGGGGCGGTGAATTCGCTCATCCTCGCTTGGATTGCGACGCGCTTCGGTTTTCCGGCGGCGTTCGCCAGCGCTATTCTCTTCATGTTCATCTTTCTGATCAGCATTCTCTTCGTCGTCGACCGGCCGAGCTACACCAAACTCATCGCCCGGGCGGAACTCTCGCGCAGCGCGGCGTAGAGGTTACGCATGCTTACTGAAGGCGCCAAAATGCCCGAACTCGACGTCGTCGACGACGAGGGCAAGAAATTCAACACGCGCGAGCTGCTCGGCAAGCCGCTGGTCCTGTGGTTTTATCCCAAAGACGACACCCCGGGTTGAACGAACGAGGGGTCGCAGTTTCGCGACGCCATTGACCGTTTCAAAGCGAAAAATGCGCAAATCGTCGGGGTCAGTAAAGACTCAGTCGCCAGCCATCAAAAATTCAAGGCCAAATACTCGCTGCCGTTTCCGCTCATCGCCGACACGGACCACAAGATGTACGACGCGTTCGGAGTCGATGCGCGCACGACGTTTCTCATCGATAAGGACGGCACGATCCGCAAAGTTTGGCCGAAGGTCAGCGTCGCCGGCCACGCCGAGGACGTCTATAACTCGCTGCCGTAGGGCGCGTCAATAGTGTCATCCTTCGACGACGCGTTCATCCTAATCGGATGAACGGCTGCTCAGGATGACACCTCTTACACGTCGCCGCTGAGCGTTAATTGTCCGTCTTCGCTTCGCCGCGCGGAAGTGAGAACTGTAGAAGCGAGCGCACGGGCGCGAGGCCGCGGCTGACGACCGCGCAGCACGTGACGCGCAGCTTCAGTTCCTCCAAGCGGTCTTTGGCCGCGAGCAGCTCGCGCGCGGTGGTGACGACGTCCTCGAGCAAGAGCACGCGCTGCCCGGCTTCATAAGCGCCCTCGACGTACTCGCCGGCGAACGCGCCGTAGCCTTTGGGTTTTTTGCGCACCGCGATCATCGGAAGGTTCGCGAGCTGTGAAACCGCGGTGGCGATAACGACGCCGCCGAGTTCCGTGCCGCCGATGAGATCCGGGTTGACCTCGGAGATGACCGGAACGAAAAGGCGCGCGATCCGCCGTAAGACGTGCGGATCCGAAAAGAGCCGGAACTTGTCTATGTAATAATCGCTGCGCGTGCCGCCCGCGAGCATGTAGTCGCCGCGCGTCAGCGCGCGTTCAACGATGATCTTGCGCAGCCAGTTGATATCGGGCAGGCGCGCTAGCGATTCGTTTGAGCCTAAATACTCCACTGCCAGGCGTTCCAGGACTCGGTCACCGGATTGGGTGCGAAGCCCTTGAAGTTGATGCTGATCGGATGCATCGCGCGCTGGTCGTAGAGGAAGATTTCGGGGAGGTCGCGCGCGAGGTAGGTTTGGATCAATGCGTACGCCTTCTTGCGCGTCGGCCGGTCGTAGTTGTTGAGCGCGACTATTTGCGCGGCTTCCATGTCTTTGTTGCAGTAGCGCGAGTAGTTGTACCCTTTGGGCGCGACGTTTGCGCACGTATACTGGGAGGCGTCATCAGGATCGATGCCCGCATACCAGCCCGCCAAGCTCAAGTCGAACTTGCCGCCTTGCAGGATGCCGCCTTCACCGACCGGCGCGAAGAGAATGTCGCCCGGGTAGTACTTGATGTCGGCGATGATGCCGGCCTGATGCAGCATCTGCTGAAGTTCGATACTGTTCTTGCGCCGCGTCACGTTGCTGTTGTTGCTGACCATCGTTAGCAAAAGCGGCTGGCCGTTCTTCATCATGATGCCATCGGCGGCGCGCGGCTTATAGCCGTCGTCGGTCAGCTCTTTCCGCGCGGCCGCAATGTTGGGCGGATACTTCTGAACGTTCCCATAGAAGGACCACATCCAATACGGCTGGTCTTCCACCGCGACGCGCGTTTGACCGAAGGTCAGCGTATTGACGATGCGCTGCTTATCGATCGCGTAGGCGACTGCGCGCCGGACATTCATGTCGTAGAGCGTCTGACCTTTCTGAACGTTGAGCTGGACGTCTTCATAGCCGTTAACGTCAACCCACGCCAAGCAGACGCCCGGAATGTTCTTGACTTGCGGATAGTTGCTGAGCGAGGCTTCGAACATCCAATCGAGCGTGTGCGTCTGCAGCATAGCACGCATCGTGTTTTCGTCGGGCACGACCTTAATCACGATTTTCGCGAGGCCCGGTTTTCCCATGAAAAAATTGTCGTTGGCGACGTAGGTGATGTGATCGCCGTGGGCCCACTCGAGGAATTTGAACGGCCCATCGCTGACGGTCGGCGCCGCGTTGAACGCGATCTGGTTGATATTCGGATATTTGGAGAGCACGTGCGCCGGGACGACCGGATACGGCTGGTCGCTATCCGCGAAGAACGTGTTGATGATCGGCGCAAATTTGCGCGTCAGGTGCACCACGACGGTGTAATCGTCGGGCGTATCCACGCTTTTAATGTAGTCGTAGCCGTGGCGCGAGATGATATTGTTGCCGTTGCTCATGATCGCTTGCCACGACCACTTGACGTCTTTACTCGTGACCGGGACGCCGTCGGTCCACTTCACGTTCTTGCGCAGATGGTAGGTGATCGTCAAGCCGTCTTTGCTGATGCCACCGTTTTCGAGCGTCGGAACCTCGGCCGCGAGCGAAGGGACGGGCTCGCCTTTGGGATTCGCGTGTAAGAGCGGCAGGAACGCCAGGAACATGATCATGCCGTCGGTGGTGTTCGAACTCAGCAGCGGGTTGAGGTTCTTGATGTCTTGCTGGATCGAAATGCGCAGCGTTCCGCGCGTCGCGTTTGGCGCGGGCGGATCCGCAGGCGCGCCGCACGATAGGGAATTAACCGCGGTGGCGCCGCCGCCGGTCTTGGTGCAGCCGGCGAGCATCGAGACGACGAGAACGGCAACGACGAAGTGTTTCATGTTTTCCTTAAACTGCAGCTTTCGGGGCAGACCATTTGCCTGGAACGGGATCGAAGCGCTCGTGCCGCCAGGAATACGTACCGAGCCCTTGGGTGGCGGTTCGTAATTCGGTGATATAACGCGCCAGCTCCACTTGTGGGACGAACGCCTCGACGGTGTCGCAGCCCGGTTTGTCGGCAGGATTCATCCCGAGAATTTGCCCGCGTTTGCCGGTGAGCTGCTGGATGACCGAGGAGGTGTAGTTCGTGGGCACCGTCACCGCGACGTGCACGATCGGTTCGAGCACGACCGGATTACATTTGGGCATCGCATCGCGGACGCCCATGCCGGCCGCAGTTTTGAACGCCTGTTCGCTCGAGTCGACGTCGTGATACGCGCCGTCGAACAGTACGACGTGGAGATCCGTGACCGGATATCCGCCGACGCTGCCGTGCATAAGTGCCTCGCGCACGCCTTTTTCGACCGCGCCGAAGAATTGACGCGGAACGACGCCGCCCACGATCTTCACCTCGAACGTGATGCCGTGGCCGCGATCTTGCGGTGCAAAGCGGAGCCAAACGTCGGCGAATTGTCCGTGGCCGCCCGTTTGGTGTTTGTAGCGCGAGTGAATTTCGGTGCCGGCCGTGAGCGTCTCTTGATAGGGAATCATCGGAGGCGCGGTAATTACCTCGACCTTAAATTTGCGCGTCAGCCGTTCGACCGCAATCGCCACGTGCTGCTCTCCGCTGCCGAGCAGCAAGAGTTCGTTGGTGATAGGGGCGCGCTCCAAGCGCAGCGACGGGTCCTCGTCGACGATGCGCGCGAGCATCTGTGAAATTTTTGCCTCGTCCATGCGCTCTTTCGGACGGATCGCCACGGCGAAGACCGGTTCGTTGGCGGGAACGCGCGGCAAGAGTACCTTGAAATTGTTTTCGGTTAGCGTATCGCCCGTGGCGACGCTTTCCATGCGCGCGATGGCGACGATGCTTCCCGGCCCGGCTTCGGAGACCGCTTCTTGCTTCTTGCCCTGCAAACGGTAGAGTCCGCCGGAGCGAACTTTTTCGCCGCCCTTGGCGATGTTGGTGAGCGTCGCGTCGGATTTCAGCGTACCCGAGATGACGCGGACGATCGAAAGTTTTCCTGATTGCGGGTGGATCGACGTTTTGATGACTTGCGCGATGACCGGCCCATCGGCTTTCGGTTCGATCGGGCAGCCCTCGGCGTCGAGGACCGGCGCGTCGGCCGGCGAGGGGAACCATTTCTCCATCGCGCGTACGAGCGCGGCGACGCCGTAACCCGGAAGTCCCGCGGCGACGAGCACCGGCACGATTTGATCGTGCGCGCACTCCTGGCAGAGATCTTTCTCGACCTCTTCGAGCGGCGGTTCGACGCCTTCGAGCAGCTCTTCCATGAGATGATCGTCGAAGTCGGCCATCGCTTCGAGCAACTGCAGATGCGCCTTTGCGACGCGGTCTTGCATGTCGGCGGGCACGTCAATATCTTTTTCGCCGGTGCCGTCGTACTGATGCGCCTTGCCGTCGGCCAAATCTACGTATCCGTTAAAGCTTTCCGCCGAGCCGATCGGCAGCTGTTCGGCCACCACGTGCCGTCCGTAAGCGGCTTGCAGTGCATCGAGCGAACGGTAAAAATCCGAGCCCGGCCGGTCGAGTTTGTTGACCACGAACAGATGCGGCATCTTGCGCGTTTCCATGAAATCGATCAGCGCTTGCGTCTGTGGAACGCGCGCCGGCTCGCCGTCGAGTACGACGATGGCCGCATCGCAGCCGGAGACGGCGACCTTGGTCTCTTCAAAAAAGTCGATGAAGCCGGGACAATCGACGAGCGTCATGTCGATTCCATCTGCCTTGCAGTGGGCGAAGCCGACCGTCGTGGATTGTGCGTGCCCGATGCACTCGGGCTCGTAATCCGTGGTGCTCGTGCCGTCGGTGACGGCGCCCTTGCGGCTGGTTGCGCCGCAGTGTGAGAGGATAGCTTCGGTCAGCGTGGTCTTGCCGGCGTGGTGAGTTCCGACGACGGCAATATTACGAACGCGCGAAATGTCCGGCATGGCAAACTCTCCTTGGAGCAGTTAACGTTTTTTGCGGACTGGGGCTTTCTTTTTGGCCTTAGGCGCGGCTCTTTTGGCCGCAAGTTTTTTTGGCGCGGCTTTCTTTGGGGCCGCTTTTCTTGGGGCCGCTTTGGGAGCAGCTTTCTTGGGCGCGGCTTTTTTGACCGCAAGTTTTTTTGGTGCGGGCTTCTTAGCCGCCGGTTTGGCTTTCTTAACCACCGGACGGCTGACTTTCTTAGCGATCGGTTTCTTTTTCGCGGCGGCCTTCACGAGTTTGTGCGGCGGTTTCACCGCCTTCTTGGCAATGCGCGTAGGCGCTGCGAGCCGTTTGCTCGCAACGGTTGCTTTCTTGCCCTTCTTGACGCGCCCGCCGCGATGGATGCGCTCTTCCTCTTCAGTGCGTTCGGGCAAACCGAGTTCGGCGCGGCCGTAGCCGCTGATGCTGCTGCCCGCCTGAACCGCGGGTTCGCGCGCCATCACTTTTTGCAGATGTTCTTTGGTGGCGCGCAGGGCTACTCGCGCGAGCCGTCCGGCGACCGGAAAGACCAGCTCGTTGATCTTGGCTTCGTCGAGCAGTTTGAGAACGATCTCGAAGGAGCCGCCCTGGTCTTTGGGGCTGTGCGCGTCCGAACCGACGGCAATGCCGACGCCTTTGTTTTTGGCTTTCTTGAGCAGGCGCAGCAGCGCGTCGCGATACTTCTGTTTTTGTTCGCTGGGATTATCGCGATAGAGGAAACGCGTGTTGATTTCGATCGCCAGCCCGCGAGCCGCGCATGCCTCAAGCACGCGGTTCTCGTATTGCTCGAGCCGCTTCATATCGGGCCAGTTGCCGAATACCGCGGGCGCATAGATGTGCGCGACGATGTGTCCGGGGAGCTTTTCGATGTCGTCGATCAGTTTGGCGACGTACATCTCCCACGTCTTTTGTGTGCCGACGGTAGAGAAGAGATCTTTGAATTCGGGATTGTCGAACGGCCACGACCAGTCGGCGCCCTTTTCGGGATGCTCGATCGTGAGAAAATGCACCGAACGGATCATGCCGTCGGGTTTCATCGCGTCGACGATGTTTTGTGCGTCGGGCCGCGCGCGCGGATCGTTGTCGATCTCCGCGCCGATTGAGAAACGCATTCCCTTGCGCAACCCTTCGGAAACGATCGCGGCGTGTGCGACGTCGACGCCGGCCGTTTCGGCGGCGCCATACAAGTCGCCGGCTTCGGCGAGCTTCAACGCGCGGCGCACCGTGTTGACGGCGCCGGGATCTTCGAAGGTCAGATAGTTGATATGATCGGAGACCATGAGGAAGCGCGGCGATCCGCGCTGGCACGCATGGTAAAACCACAGGAAAAGCATGCGCGCGGAGTATGCGATGGGACGTTCCTCGGCAAACGGTTTATGCTCGCCTTTGGCGTGGCCGTGAACGTCGGGGATGGCGGCGGTGCGGGGGTCGCTCAGATTATTCTCCTTAGACTCCGGCCGCCGCAGCTTGCCTGCCGGCGTTGCGCCTCTCGATCGAGGGGATGGTGGCGGCTATGGCCAGTTCGATCGCGCGACTCATCAATTCCAGAGACATCGAGGGATTGTTTCCCGCTCCGGCCGCAATGGCTTGCTCGGGGAGGTACGGCAGATGGATGAATCCGGCGGTTACCGGGGGCGAGACGGACTCGGCGATGCCGAGGACCTCGTACAAAATCTGGTTGCACAGATAGGTGCCGGCCGAGTTTGAGACATAGCCGGGCACGCCTTCGCGCTGCCAGGCGTCCACGATTTCGGCAATGGGCATGGGGGAGAGCCGCGCATCGGGTCCGCCCCGCAGAATCGGCTCGTTCTTGCGCTCCTCGCCCGCATTATCGGGTTGCTCGAAGTCGAGCATGTTCACCGCCACGCGCTCCAGCGACACCGCGGTGCGCCCCGCGGCGAGTCCCGTGCAAACGACCAACTCGGGCTGCTCCTCTTCAAATGCTTGGCGTAAGCGGTCGCCGACGCCGGACGTTTCCACCGGAAAAACCCGCGCGACGACGCGGCGCCCCGCGATGAGGCGCCCCTCCAGACTGCGCGCGACCAATTCGCTGGGGTTCATGCTACTGCCGCCGAACGGCTCGAACCCCGTCACGAGAACCGAACTTGACACCGGTAAAAAGGTTAGGTGAAAAAAAGCCGGCTCCTACGAGCCGGCTGAACTAGTGGTAACTTGGCTGCCGCCTACGAGGCGGCACCTCTTTTCATCGTAATGGTGTAAAAACGTTTATGACTATCGATACTTACGATGACCACCTCCTCCGTCCGGCTGTTTGCCCTCGTTGGTCTATCTCTGAGGGAACCGCGGACTAATTTCAGAAGCGACGTTCAGCGCTGCGGGCGATAGCCCTCCATCGTGAGCAAGCGCGCTTTCATCTCGATGCCGTAGCCGTAATTGTGCAGCGCGCCGGTCGAATCGACGACGCGGTGACACGGGAAGAAGAGCGGCAGCGGATTACGCGCCATCGCTTGGCCGACCGCGCGCGCGGCCTTCGGCCGCCCGATCGAGCGCGCGACCCAAGCATACGAACGCACTTCGCCGGGCGGGATCCGGGCCGCCGCTTTGAGCGCGTCCTGCTCGAATGCGGTCAGGTCGCTGATGTCGACTTTGTTTTCATCGACCTTGTACGTCTTGAAGTAGTCGTCGAAAACTTTCTGCAGCCACGTCGGAGGTTGGCCCTTGTCGACCGGACGATGCAAGCGGCGCTCGATCTGCTCGCGCACTTTTTCGAGCCCGTCGCCGCGATCCAACCCGATGAACGCGATACGGTCGCCCTTGTATCCAACGTAGACTCTTCCGATCTGCGTGCGCAGCCAGGTCAGGACGATCGGCGTGCTGCGGTGTTTATTTTGCAGGGTCGCAATGTGCTCGATCACGCGTTTGGCGAGATCGCAAGAAGGTTCGGGCCGGGGCAGGCACGACAGGCAGTAGGCGACGCCTTCGTACTGTTCGTAGAGATCCTGGCAGTTTTGGCACGCGCGCAGATGGGTGTGGACGGCGGCGCGGAGCGGGGGCATTCCTTCGCGGATATCATCCCACAGCGCTTCGACTTCACGACATCGCATGGACAGGGGCTCCTTCCGGCACGACTTTGCCGATTTGCGGTCCGAGGATACGGCGCAGAATGCGCACGGCCCGGTGCACGTGCGATTTGACCGTTCCGATCGGTTGGTTGAGAATTTCAGCAATTTCGGGGTGGCTGCGCCCTTCGATAAACCGCAGCGTGGCGGCAGCGCGCAGATGCATCGGGAGTTGGAGGAGCGCTCGCTCCACCAGGGCCATATCGGCGTTGCGTTCGAGAATTTTTTCGGGCTGCGCGGGCCCGTCGTGGCGGGAGCTGCGCAGCAGAGCGTCGGGGTCGGCCAGCGCGTCGAGCGCGACGTTGGTCGGCCGCTTTCCGCGCAAGCGGTTTCGGGTGACGTTCAGCGTGATGGTGTAGAGCCACGGCTGCAGGCGCAACTCGGCGCGTTGCTCCGGGGACATTTTGGCGAGGGCGCGATACGCGCGGACGAACGCGTCTTGCACGATCTCTTCAGCGTCCTCACGGTTGCCCGTCATACGCAAGGCGAAACCGTAGAGCCGGCGCTCGTATTCGTCGACGATGGTGTCGAAACGGTCGGCCTCAGGAGCGCCGACACGCTTCTCCGCTTTCTTCTGTGCCGGTGGCGGCACCCAATACTCCCTCAGGAGCGGCGCGAGAGCGGTCATATACGCTTTCGAAACACCGCGGCCTGGGGCGAAGGTTTCACATAGGGCTGGGCGAACCCGTCCGCCATGACGCCTCAAGCGTTCATAAAACATCCCTAACCGTTCAGGCGCGCAGCGCCGGGCGGTTTTTGCTTTTTAGGGGGTATTGATGGAAGCGATCGAGCCGAAGGAAGTTACTTTCGATGCATACACCATGTGCAGTTTTCTTCCGGCGCTCGATTCGTCACGAGCTATACCTCTGGTCCTGATCGGTTACCGACGCGGCGAAGATCCGTGGTTCGTGTGGCTAGTGCCGAAAGAGGGCATCTCGGCGCAAGGCCTGACCGACGATCCGTACTATGCGAAAGTGCTGCGCGATCCGCCGGCGTACTTCGTGAAAAAACTCAACAAATACATCGAGGAAACGGGTTCGTGCAAACGCGGCGTCGAGATGCTGATCGACTGCCATCAAAACCATCTCGCTTTCACGCCGCTCGTGCATCTGCGCGAAGTGCCATTCACGCACCCGCTCACCGTGGAGTTACTGGCGGCAGTTTAGGCCCATTTTGTCAGGATGACAATGTGAAAAGCGACGCCCGCTTTTAGTGCGAGTCCGCCTCGGTGCGGGACGGCAGTGGCGCCGGTTGCGCTTTTATCGTGCGCTCGTAGGTGATCGTGACCGGCGAATGGTGCGAGCCGTTTTGGAGCGTGCCCGAGATCGTGAGCGTTTCATGGAGTGCGAGCAGAAGCGGATCGCCACGCATCGCGTAGTAGGCGGTGCCGCGCATGCGCATCGTGCCGCGCATCGTCATCGCGGCGCGGTCCGGTAGCGGGCCCGACATGGGGCCTGCGGCATCAAAGTTTACCGCCAGCGCGGATTGCGCGGCGACGCGTTCGTCGGCTCCGCGGCGCAAATAGCCGCGCAGTGTTCCGCCCATCACCGGCGCGGGAAACTCGAACGGCACTTCACCGTTAAGGCGTAAAAGATCGTGCAGCGTCTGCTGGTCGAGCTCGATCGCAAACGGCTGGTTTAGGACGGTGAGGTAATCGGGGTCGCCGTTGGTGCGGTCTTGCAGCTCGCCCTGCGGCGTCATGATCTGAACGAAGGCGGCATGGCTCGGAACGCGCCCGCTTTCGTCGATGCGCAAGTACTTGGCATCGGCCCGGAACTGGGTTTGCTTTCCGTTACGGTGGATCGTCAGCAGCTGGGTGCCGCTGTACGAGATGTTGGTCTGCAGGTCGGAGGCGCCGATCCGGTACCTGTCGCTGCCGCTGACGACGTAGTGTTGATCGGCCCGGGCAGGCAGTGCAATCACCAGAACCGCTGCCAAGCCGAGGCCGACGATGCTGCGGTGACGAGTGATGGCTGGACTCTCTTTCTTAGTCGTTCTAGGTAGATAGGCCCAAGTCGCTGAATCTATTATCCCAATAAAGACGTTTCTTTCAAACGTCTGAAGGTGGGAAGTTGGGTACGCTCCGGTACGTGAAAGCCGCCAGCATTGCCTTATCCTTTGTGCTGACCCTCGGGCCGGCGCTGGTGGCTATTCCCTCAGTCGCGTCTCCTACTGCTGAAATCCCCAACGCTCCGCCGACGGTTGCAGTGACGCTGCAGCGCATTTATCAGCGTGCCTATGACGAGGCCTATAGCCGCCACGCGACGGTCGAGCGGGACGGGACGACTTTCGTTTCCACGGGCGACATCGACGCGGAATGGCTGCGCGATTCCAGCGCGGTGCTGATGCCGTACATCGGCCTGGCTTCCACCGATTCGTACGTCCGGAACATGCTGCGCGGGGCGATCGCGCGCCAAGCCAAATACATTCTGATCGATCCGTACGCTAACGCCTTCACCAGCGACTACCAGATCGCGGAGCGCAAGTTCGAGATGGACTCGCTGCTCTACCCGATCCGGTTGGCCTATGTCTACTGGAAGGCGACCGGCGACCGTTCGATCTTTACGCCGACGCTCCAGCGCGCGATGACGACCGCGGTGCGGACGCTCCGGCTGGAACAGCATCACGCGACGCGTTCGCATTACCGGCATGCCGAACTGGCCAACAACGGCGTCGGAACGCGGGTGGCTTACACGGGACTGGTCTGGACGGCGTTCCGGCCCTCCGACGACGCCGCGCGCTATCAGTACAACATTCCCGACAACATGTTTGCGGCGGTCGTGCTTCAGCAGCTCACCGAGATCGAGAGAAAGGTCTATCGCGATAACGCGATGGCCCAAGAAACGTGGGGATTGAGCGTTCAGATTCGTCACGGCATCGAACACAACGCGCTGGTGAACGTTCCAGGGCTCGGGCGCATCTACGCCTACGAAATCGATGGCTTCGGAAACGCCAACTTGATGGACGACGCCAACATCCCGTCGCTGCTCTCGGCGCCGTACTTCGGGTACGTCAACGCGCACGATTCAGTCTACAAGGCGACGCGCGCGTTCGTTCTCTCGCAGCGCAACCCGTATTATTTTGCCGGCAAATACGCGGCGGGCATCGGCAGCCCGCACACACCGCACGGCTACATCTGGCCGCTTTCGCTGGTTATGGAAGCGATTACGTCGACCGATCCAACCGAGGTGGCCACGGTGATGGGCTACATCGCCGCGTCAGATACGGGCGATCACCGCTTGCATGAGTCGTTTAATTCGGATTGGCCGGAGTCGTATACGCGCGACGACTTCGCGTGGCCCAACGCGCTCTTCGCCCAGTTAATGCTCGCGCGCCAGGGCCGTCTGCCGGCGGTGCTGGAATCGCTCGCGCGCTAGAAAGAATCTGACCCGCACCGTATCGCCGCCGCAGACTACGACCTCGTCGGGATGCGCGAAGGTGCGCCCGTTCACGTCAACCGTAAAGCGCCCGGCGCGCAAACCCGCAATGGTTGCACGTAAGTTTCGCATGAAGTGGTCTTGCGGCGCCCGCGCGCCGATGACTTCGCGCACGGCCAGCGAGAGCAGATGATACAAGCGCAGCGGTGTCGCCGACGCAAATGCGCTGCAGCCGCTTTCCGCGACTGCGTGGAGATCGACGGGCACGCGCACCGTAATCACGCGCGTAATCTTCACGCACTTCCGAGGACCTGCCTGCTGTTTGGGATAATCAATTTAGCGTGAACGACGACGGTCTCGGCGGGCGGCGTCGGCTAACGCCATCTGGGCCGCGGCGTTCGTCCGGCGGCGGAAGCGGCTGGGCTATTACCATTGCGGCGGCGATCGTCGTCGTCATCGCAGGCTGGTTTTTAGGCATGGCGTTAGCGCGCTTCGCTAATACGCCCAAGAAACAAAATACGGTTGCGAACATTGCGCCGTCGCCGACCGCGTCGCCAACCGAAGCTCCAACACCGGCCGCATCGCCGTCCGTAACACCGTCGCCGGCGAAAAGTTTGAAGCCCTCGCCCAAGCCGAAACCCAGTGCTACTGCTGCGCCCACCGCGACGCCGTCGCCGGTGCCGACGCCGACCGTGCGCCCAACCGTTGCACCGACCGCGCCGCCGCCGACGCCCAAACCCACACCCAAACCCACGCCCGTGCGCACCGCGACGCCGCGCCGTCTCGCGCCGACGCCCGCGCGCGTGGTGCCGGCCGCGCCCGTGCCATCAAACGCGGCCGAAGTAACCGTGCGATCGTATATCGAGGCGCTGCGCGGCGGCGACCCGCAAACGGCGGCGTCGTATTTGGGGAACGGCTCGCCCGACGAGAGCTTTATCCACGCGAGCACGCACATCGTCAGCATGCACAGCGCCCGCGAAGCGGACGGCAGTTACGTCGTCGCCGTGACGATGTCTACGCCGGAAGGAAATTACTTAGAAACGTTTGACGTTTCGGCAACCGCCGACGGAAGCAAGATTTTACAGAAGAGCGTTTCGAAGCTGTAGTTTACGCTTCGTCCGGCCACGCGGCGAGCTCGCCGATCGCGGCACTTTTCAATACCTTGAGCCCGAGCATCGCGCACTTCATGCGTGTGGGGCTGATGCCGATGCCGACGTTTTCCAGCACGGCTTCTTTTGGCAGCGTCGCGATCTCGGAAAGCGACTTGCCTTTGATGCTTTCGGTCAGCATCGAGGCGGAGGCTTGGCTGATCGCGCAGCCCTTGCCCGAAAACTTCACGTCTTCGACCAAACCGTTCTTGTCGAGTTTCAGCTCCATGCGGATTTGATCGCCGCAGAGCGGGTTGAGATCTTCCGCGGCCGCGTCGGCGCGATCGAGCCGCCCGAAATTGCGCGGGTTGCGGTAGTGGTCGAGAATGTAGTCGCGGTAGAAGTCGTCCAAGGCTAAAGTTTAAAGACGCGGGCCGCTTTTTCAATACCGGCAACGAGCGCGTCGATGTCTTCCGCGGTATTGTAGATGTAGAACGAGGCGCGCGCGGTGGCGGGCCAGCCCATCTTTTCCATGAGCGGCATGGTGCAGTGGTGGCCGGCGCGCACGCAAATGCCCTCGGTATCGAGAATCGACGCGAGATCGTGCGGATGCACGTCGGCGAAATTGAACGAGATGACGTCGGCGATGCGGTTGGGATCGCGCGGACCGTAAATGGCCAAGCCGCGGCTTTCGAGCGTCTGCAGCCGTTCGAGGGCGTAGGTTACGAGCCGGCGCTCGTGGTCGCGCACCCATTCCATGCCGATGCCGCGCAGGTAATCAACGGCGACGGCAAACGCGATCGCGTCGGCAACGTTGCTGGTGCCGGCTTCGAATTTCCAAGGCAATTCGTTGAACGTGGATTTCTCGTACTCGACCTTGCGGATCATGTCGCCGCCGGTGAGGAAGGGCGGCATCGCTTCGAGCAGCGCGCGTTTTCCGTAGAGCACGCCGATGCCGGTGGGACCGCACATCTTGTGAGCGCTGAACGCGTAGAAGTCCGCGTCGAGCGCTTTCAGGTCGACGGGCATATTGGGCGCAGCCTGCGCACCGTCAACCATGACGAGCGCTCCGGCGGCATGCGCGCGCGGAATGATGATATCGAGCGGCGCGATCGTACCCAGCGAGTTGCTCACCTGCGAGAGCGCGACGAGTTTGCATCCGTCCAGTAATGCATCGAGATCGTCCAGCACGTGCAGCCCGCGATCGTCTACCGGGATAAAGCGCAACTCCGCGCCGGTCCGCTCGGCGAGCAGTTGCCAGGGGACGAGGTTGGAGTGGTGTTCGAGCTGCGTCACCAGAATGGCGTCGCCGCGCCCAACGTTCTGCAGCCCCCAGGAGTAGGAGACGAGGTTGATCGACTCGGTCGTGTTGCGCGTCCAGATGATCTCTTGCGTTTGGGCGTTGAAGAACGACGCTACCGTTTCGCGCGCCTTTTCGAATTCGGCTGTGGCGCGCTCGGCGATTTCGTAGACGCCGCGGTGGATGTTGGCGTTGTACTGCGAGTAGTAGTCGACGAGCGCATCAATCACGACCTGGGGCTTTTGCGAGGTCGCCGCCGAGTCGAGATAGATGAGGCGCTTACCCCGCGACGTCGGACGCTGCAGGATCGGAAAATCGGCGATGATGCGCCGGACTTTGGGGTCGGCGATTGCGACGCTCACGCGATCTTCGCTTCCAGAGCGGCGCGCAGCCGGTCGCGCATAGCGGCGGTCGGGAAGCGCTCGACGACGGGCTCGAAGAATCCGAGCGCGATCATCTTCTCGGCGGCTTCGCGTTCGATGCCGCGGCTTTCCATATAAAAGATCAAACTTTCATCGAGTGCGCCGATGGTGGCGCCGTGAAACGCTTTGACGTCGTTCGCGCCGATTTCGAGCGCCGGCACGGAGTCGATATGCGCGTGCGGCGAGAGCAGCAGCGCATCGTCGCGCAGCGACGCCTCGGTGCCTTGCGCGTGCGGCGCGATGCGGATGTTTCCGAGATAGCGCGCCTGACCGCGGCCGGTCGCGGCGGATTTAATGAGCGTTTGCGACTGCGATTCGCCGACGTTGTGGCGGATGGTCGAGACCATATCGACGTGCTGGTTCTCGCGCGGAAAGAAGAAGCCGTTGAGGTGCGCGTCTACGCCCGGCTGGTCGACGAGCACGTCGATGCGGCTCACCGATAGCGCAGCGCCGATCTCGGCGACGCACCACGTCACCGAGGCGTCTTTGCCGGGAGCGGCGGCGCGCGTAAAAAAGGCTTGCGACTCGAGCGGCAGATTCTGTTCGGCGGCATAGGTTACCGAGGCGTTTTCCGCGGCGACGATCTCCGCGATGCCGCAGACGGTATCGGATGATTCGCCTTCGATGCGTTCGATGACCGTGCAGCGCGCGCCGCGGTCGACCACGACCAGGGTATGCGGAAAGAGTGCTCCGTTTTTCGCGGTGTACGTTATTTCGATAGGGTCGTCGACGGCTTGGTCGGGCGGGACGTAGATGAAGGCGCCGGTATTGCAGAGCGCGGCTGAGAGCGCCGCGAATTTGTCGTTGAGCGTTCCGGTGACGCTGCCGAAGGCGCGGTTGAAAATCTCGGCGTGATCGCGCCGAGCGGTCTCCAGACCGCACGCGATAAGGCCGGGTTTGGAAGGCGCGGCGATCTGCGGATCTGACGGCGCGGCTGCCTTTAAAGAAGAGAAGTCGATCGCGTCGAGATCGATCTTCCAAAATTGTCCGGGACGTTCGCGGCCCGAGCGCAGCTCGAGCGCCTTGTCGAGGGTCGCGCTAGGCAATCTGCGCCGTCTCCTCGCGGATCTTGTCATAGCCTTCGCGTTCGATGCGCTGCGCGAGTTCGGCGTCCCCTTCTTTAACGATGCGTCCGTCGATCATGATATGCACGACGTCGGGTTTGACGTACTGCAGAATGCGCGGATAGTGCGTGATAATCAGGAAGCCCGTATCTTTTCCGGCTTCGCTCGCGCGCATCGCGTTAACCGATTCGCCGACGGCACGCAATGCGTCGACGTCGAGTCCGGAGTCGGTTTCGTCGAGGATCGCGTATTTGGGCGCGAGCATCGCGAGCTGCAGCATCTCAAGCCGCTTTTTCTCACCGCCGGAAAAACCGTCGTTGAGGTAGCGGCCCATGAAGCTCGGATCCATATCGAGCAGATCCATTTTCTCTAAGAGCAGCGCGCGGAATTTGGCCGGCGGAAGATCGCCGGGGTGCAACGCTTGGCGCGCCGCAAACAAAAAGTTCGCAACCTTCACGCCCGGAATCGCGGCGGGGTATTGAAAGGAGAGGAAGAGGCCGGCCTTCGCGCGCTTGTCGGGCGGCATGGCGAGTAGGTCGGCGCCGTCGAGCGTCACCGAACCGCTCTCTACCTTAAAGCCCGGATGTCCGGTGAGTGAAAAAGCAAGTGTTGACTTGCCGCTGCCGTTTGGGCCCATCAATGCGTGAACGTGCCCGGCTTCGACCGCGAGGTCGATGCCCTTGAGAATCTGAGTGCCGCCTGCGCTGGCGCGCAGCTGATGAATACGTAGGCCCCGTTCGGACACGCTTTGCTCCTTCGGCGATACGGAAAGCGGCCTAAGCCGCCCCTCCAATCCTACGGACCGGGGTGGGGAAAGTCAAGGAAAACCTGGACTATCTGCGTATTTCGTGCTAGCATTCGAGCAGATTATGCAGGCCGATCGCTTCTTCCAGACGCCCCGCGGACGCATCGTTGAAGAGCTCCGCCGGCGTAAATCCGCCTCCGCCGTGGACCTGGCCAAGGTCTTCGGACTCTCGCCCAATGCCATCCGGCAGCAGCTGGTCGTGCTGGAGCGGGACGGGCTGGTCGTCGAACAGTCGGTGCGCCGCGGCCCCACCAAGCCCACGCACGAATTCTCGCTGACGAACGACGGCGAAAAACTTTTTCCCCACCACTACGACAAGATGCTCGGCGCGGTTTTACGCGAGGTGCGGGCGCAGCACGGCGAGACCGGCATTGCCGCACTCTTCGAAGGTATTTCCAAGCGCACGGTCGCCAAAGCGCGCGAGCGAGTGACGGCTTCGGATACCGAGGACCGGCTCGGGCAGCTGACGCAAGTGCTGCGCGAAGGCGGCGTCGTTGCCGATTACAACTTAATCGAGGGCGGTTTCGAGCTGCACGAGCATAACTGCCCCTACTCGGCGGTCGCCAAAGATAACCCGGAGGTATGCTCGGTGATTCACCAGGTCCTGGCCGAGACGATCGGCGGCACTCACGTGCAAACCGAGTCCCTTGCAACCGGCGGCAGCGAATGCAAGTTTGAGCTGAAGGCATGAATTTTCCAAAATTTCAAAAGCTGGTCGAAGACCGCACCGGATTCCGCACGATGGAAAACCCCACCGCAAGCGGTGAGTATTTCAGCGACTCGTGCGGCGATATGTACAACTTTTTCCTCAAGGTCGGCCCGGGCGCCGTCATCGAGGATATGTCGTACTTTACGACGGGATGCGGATTCGGCACGGCGACGTGCAGTATCGTGGTCGATCTTGCCAAAGGCAAGACGATCGAGGAAGCCGCTGCATTAAAGGAAGCCGACGTCGAGAGTGCGCTCGACGGCTATCCCGAGAAGAAGAAAGATTACCCGCAGCGAGCGCTCGAGGCGCTCCACGTCGCAATCGACGACTACAAGCAAAAGGTGGCGTCGGGCGCGGTTCCCGATTACAGCGCGATGCCGGCGCCCGAACGACCGGTCCAGCCGGTTGCGGAGACGGTTCCCGAAGCGCCGCCGCCGTCGGATAACGGCAAGCTCTTAATCAAGCTGCACTAAACGCTTGAGCGCCGGTGGGCGATTAGTTAACGCAGTGCGTAGGCGAACGTTAAGAAATAAAACCCCGCTGCCGGTTCGCAATATGCAGACCCGGGTCTGAACGTGTCCCTCTTGACCTCGCCGAGACGGCTTGTGTCGAACACTTCATCTCCCGACGGGCCCCAGACCCAGGTGTCGGCCAGCGTGCCGTCGGGCTTAACGGCGACTTCGATCACCGTGGTTTCGGGCATACGCGGCGGCGTGAGATCGTTGGGTTTAACGAGATGCAGAGGTGCTGCCTACGTAAACGGCGTTGCACAGCTGCCGGTCTTGAGGGCTTGCGAAGGTTGCGCCGCGATCACCGGTGCGCTCGGTGCGGAGCCTTCAGGCAAGTCGTCGCCATCCGTTGTCGTGAAAGCGAACTTGGCTGACGGCAGCTGTATGCCGTTTCCATCCGTGTAGTTCGCACAAGACATCGCCTTGCGCGGCCCACCCGAATTGGTCACCCGACGCTTGGGCGCGCATTACCCACCGGTGCAAGATGCTCACCGGTCTTGGAAACTGCACATGCATGAACGGCGAAACCCAGTCCCGCATAACGAATTCACTCGAGGGTCCTTTGTAGTGCCGGTCCTTTTCCGTTATCGAAGTCTGTGGGACGGCGGCGGTAAACCAGCCGCCGGTTGTGTCGAATGCGATAACGGCTGAAACGTTTCGCTGCCCGAGTGCCGTCAGTTCGAATCCGAATTTAGCGGTTGGTTCGGCGCTCGCGGGGATGATGCGAACATCCGCCGGACAAAACTCATACAGCGCTTCCGCGCGCTGCGTGGCGCCAATCCACAAACCTACGAAAACCGCGGAAAAGAGTAACACCCTCATGATCTCTAATCTTTCATGTGCCTAGTACTGGAACGTTGATTTGAATAAGTAGCTGCCAGGGACAGGCTGACAGTACGCGACCGCACTCTGATATGTGGTTTCGCGCGCCGCTTTCAGCGTTGCCTCATCGAGAACTATCTCGCCGGAAGATTGAAAAAGCGTTGCTTCAGCCAAGCTGCCGTCGGCATTGATTGTTACGAGAACCTGCGAAGTCCCATGAGCTCCGTGCAGCGCGGCATCCTCCGGATAGTCGGGCGGCACCTGCGTCTGCACGCCCGCCGATCGAAACGGCTGCGCAGAGTTCGTGTTGTAAAATGGTTTTGCGAGTTTTGGTTTGAGTATCATGTTACCGGTCTGCGGCGGAAGAGTCGTCGCATCCGGATACTGCGGATCTCTGATCGTGGCCGGCGCGCGAACCTGTGTCGCCGGCTGCCAGCGAGGTTGCGGCGGACATGCCTGTCCGTTAGCCCCGAGTAGGAAAGCGTTCATTAGCGAAACGGGTTGAGGAAATTGCAGATACATAACGGGCGAGGCCCAGGCCTGCATCGCGCGGTGCGTTCCGTCGCGCTCGATGAAATGGTTCGTTGTAGGGCCAGTTGAGGCTTCACGGACCGTTGCGCTGTACCACCCGGTTTGCGTCTCGAAGGCCAGTATCGCGTTCGAGATCGTTTTGGGCGCGCCAGCATTGAGCGTGAATCCGAAAAGTGTGTTTTTGTTTAGCGTATCGTTACCGCCGACCGCTTTCAGATAGAGGCTTGCCGCACAGAAATCTTTGGCTTGCGCACGCTGTGCCAAGCCGAAGAAGAGAAGAACGGTCAATGCGGTAAGAGTTATGAGATATTTCATGCGCAATTCACCAGAAACTCAAGCCGATAAGGTAGTACGACGGGACCGGTTGGCAGTAGGCAACGGCGTTCTTGTATTGCGAATGTTGTGCGGCCCACAGCAGCGCGTTATCCCACGCGGGCACGCCCGAAGGCAGCCAGATCCAGGCCTGGGCAAGCGAGCCGTCAGGATTGATGGCGGCTTCGGCAATCGAAATCCCGGTGGTCCGGTCAAAATGTGTTGTGTTTCCCGGATCGGGCATCGCGGTTCGCGTAAATTCTGCCTCGCTGAAAGGCTTGGCGCACGTTGCGTGATATGCGGGCGCGGTCGTTCGCGCGGGAAGCACCACCGAGTCCGGAGCGGGGGCCACGTTCAATTGATCCGCCTCTTTCGCGACCACGTTGTTGCGATAGAAGGTTACTGATTCCGAAAACGGATCGTTCACAGGCGTCTGATGCTCAACCGAAGGTGCACAGGCTTGCGCGTTTGCCGCTGAGACCCAAGCGTTTGTAATCCGCACCGGGTCCGGAAACTTGACGTACATCAGCGGCGAATTCCAATTGCTTCTTACCGCACTCCAAGTTCCTAGGTCGTAGTGATACTGTTTTTCCGCAAGCGCTACCGCCGGCGTCGTCAAGTTAAACCAGCCCTTATCCGTGTCGAACGTGAGCGTTGCAATCAGGTTGCGTGGCCCCGATGCTTTAAGGATGAAGCCGTAAGTCGCAGCCGGTGAGCCTGTCGCTGTGCCCACGGGACGGATGGTAAGCGATGCCGGGCAGAATTCGATCTCGGCTTTCGTCTGAGCCGTGCAGAAGGCCACTAGCAGGCCGAGAAGGGCTACACCGAAGGCCGCTCGATTCATCCTCGCGGCTTCAGCGAGTACCGGGCACGAACCTCGTAGCGCGTAGTGCGCTCGGCCTCAATCGATTCGAAGAGCGTCAGTTCGCGCACGGCGAGTTTCATTGGCTTTATGTCGAGCATTGGAAGATGCGCGTCTCCGCCTTTTTCTCGCGCGAGCGTTACGTGGGCTATGATTTCTTTCTCGAAATGAAAACCGAGCGCTTCATAAGGGGCGCGCAGCGCTCGTGACAGATCGCGGAACGCCGCGCCGTGTTCGCTTGCGCCGATCCAAATGACGCGCGGCTTGCGTTCGTGCGGGAAGGCGCCGAGTTTATCGAGAGTCAGATCGAATGGCGCGGTGTCCTGCGCCGAGCGCGCGAGCGCGTTGCGCACGGGCTCGACCGCTTCGGGATCGACCCAGCCGAGAAAGGCGAGGGTGATGTGGAGCTTCTCGGGTGCTTCGAAACGCGCGTCGAGTCGGCTGGCGCGCAAGCGTTCCGCCACTTCGCTACACTTTGCGCGTACGCTCGGGGTGAGATCGATGCCGGTGAAGAGCTTGAGGCGTTTCATGCGTTCTCTCTCGCGAACCTCGTCATGCGCGCCCAAGGGGCGCGCTGCTCGGTCGTCCTTCGACACGCTGTTCATCCTTACCGGATGAACGGCGGCTCAGGATGACACACTGCAACTCACCATGACACAAATGCTGCACGCCGCACTTCACTGTAGGTACGGATTCGTGTTGCGCTCCTCGCCTATCGTCGTGAACGGGCCATGCCCCGGAATCACCCGCGTCTCATCGTCGAAAGGCAAGAGTTTGCGCTGAATACTGTCGACGATGTCTTCCATCGACGTGCCGCCCAAATCCCAGCGGCCGATCGCGCCGGCAAAAAGCGTGTCGCCGGAGAGAATCGTGTGGCTGCCGCCATCGGCAAAAGCGAAACAGACGCTGCCCGGCGTATGGCCCGGCGTGTGAAGGACGTCGATTTCAACCCCGCCCGCGCGGATGCGGTCGCCGTCGCGCAAGTCACCGTCGAGATCGACGATGCGCGGAACTTCGTACATTTCGAGCCATCGGGCTTGCATTCGAAGGCTGTGATACAGCGGCAAGTCCGCGGGATGCAGCAAGCCCTGCGCTCCGGTTCGTTCGCGCAGCGTGCCGAGATCGCCGATGTGGTCGATGTGCGCGTGCGTATGCACGAGATACTTCGCGCGCGCGCCCAAGCGTTCGAGACGCTTCATGACTTCGGGAATGCCGTCGCCGCCATCGACGACGATGGCCTCCTTCGTTTTATCGTCGCAGAGGATCGTACAGTTGCACGCCAGCGGGCCGGCCAAAAACGTTTCGACGATCAATCGATGCGGATTCCGAAATCATGAAACGCGCCGTTATAATAGCCGAGCGGCGAGCCGGGGCGCGACGCGCACGAAACCACGCGTCCGATGAAGATACTGTGCGTGCCGGCATGATGTTCCTCGGCAACCTCGCATTCGAGGTGTGCGACGCAGCCTGAAAGGATTGCCGCGCCGGTCTGGCCCGTCTCGAATGCCACGCCTTCAAACTGATTGTCGCGCATTTTGCTGGCGAAGCGCCGGGCGAGCTGCCCTTGGTCGCCGGCCAAAATATTCACGCAGAAAATCCTCGACTCTGAGATGTAGAGATAGCTGCGCGCTTCGCGGTTGATGCAGATCAGCACCAGCGGCGGATCGATGCTGACGCTGGCAAACGAACTGACGGTAACGCAGCGCGGCTGTCCTTCGCGAACACTGGTGACCACCGTCACACCGGTTGGAAAGTGCCGCATGGCGGCCTTGAATGAATCCGGCGTTACCGTTGTGTTGCTCACGCCTTACGCGCGCCGATACCCAAGCCGCCGCCGAGCGGCAATATCGCCGCTTCGAGTTGCGGATGTTTCAAGAAGGCACGATTGAAACTGTCCGTCTCGTCGTCGGCAGTCAGCCCGTTGAGGATCACCAAGCCCGAGAGCTTCAGCACGTGCAGGCATTGCTTCAAGTATTCAGCATAGTCGCGCCGCGGCGCGTCGACGAAGGCGATGTCGAGGTTGCGCTGCGGAAAAATGTGCAACACTTCGAGCGCGGGCTGGTTGACGATTTCGATGCGGTCGCCCACGCCGGCGCGGTCGAAGAATTGCCGCGCGACTTCCGTGCGCTCGATATAGGGATCGAACGTCCAAATCTTTCCCGCGGGCGGCTGCGCGAGCGCCATCTGCAATGTCGCATATCCGTAACCGGTGCCGATCTCAAGGATGCGGTTGGCTTGCATCGCGCTGGTCAAAACCGAAAGCAGGCGCCCGACGACCTCGGGCACCGTTGCGATGCCGTCGTGTTTGGCCTTTTGTTCGATCTCCAGAAGCAGCTCGCGGTCCATCATGGACGCTTAGTCGCGCGGCTGGGGCTTCCCCGCGCGGGCGGCCGCTTGGATCACGTTGCGCAGCAATGCGACGTTGGTCACGGGGCCGACGCCTCCCGGAACCGGCGTAATCGCGCCGGCGACTTCAACCGCAGAATCGAAGTCGACATCGCCTTTCAGCTGTCCGTTAACGAGCGTCGTCCCGACATCGATAACCGTTGCGCCCGGCTTGATATCGGAACCGCGAATGAGATTGGGGACGCCCGTAGCGACAACCAACACATCGGCCATACGGGCATAAGGCTGGAGTCCTGCCGATTCTTTGTGCAAGATCGTCACCGTTGCGTCTTGTGCGAGCATCAGCATCGCAACGGGCGCCCCAACGACGACCGATCGCCCGATCATCACCGCATGCAAACCCGTCAGCGGCCAATGCGGGCTGCGCTCGAGCAACAGCATTACCGCAGCGGGCGTTGCGGGAATGAATTCGGCGCCGCTGCCAAACGCGAGGTGTCCTTGATTTGTCGGATGGGTGCCGTCGACGTCCTTATGAATCGGAATTGAATCGGCGATCGCGCGGATCGAAAGATGCGCGGGCAGCGGCTGTTGCAGCATGACGCCATGTACGGTGGGATCGGCGCCCCATTTTTCGAGCCGTTCGCGCACCGCGCCGGCAGATGCGTTTTCCGGCAGCTCGTCGACGTCTACGGCGATGCCCGCGCGCTGTCCGATTTTCTCGAGATTGCGAACGTAAGCAACCGAGGATTCGTTTTCGCCGACCAGCACGATAAGCAGGCGTGGATGAATGCCGCTCGCCTGTAAACGTTTGCTTTCGGCGATCAATTCTTCGCGCAGTTCGTTGGCGACAGATCGGCCGTCCAATATGCGTGCCGGCACGGCTCGCGCTTTCGTTTGCGGAAGGAACCTCACCTGGGATAGGCGCACGAAAGCAATCGTGAAGTGGCTCATCGCCATAGCCGGCGCCCTCGCTGCCGTCGTGGTGCTCAAGCAATATTTTCCGAGCACCGGCCCGGCGACGACGCAAATCGCGGCGGCCGGAAAAACGGCGCCGAGCTTTCCCGTTCCCGCAATCGACGGAAAAAGCGAGACGCTGGAGGCTTATCGCGGCAAGATCGTCGTCATGAACCTGTGGGCGACGTGGTGTCCGCCGTGCCGTTCGGAAATGCCCGATCTCGAAAGATTCTACGAAACCTACCGCGGGCGCGGATTGGTCGTGATCGGCATCAATCAAGGCGAATCGCGCCAGCGCGCTGCGTCGTTCGCTCAATCGTTGCGCATCACGTATCCGATATGGCTTGACTCCCAGCAGCAGTATGGGCGCACGTATATCGCGCTCGGCCTACCGACCACCGTTGTGATCGATCGCGCGGGTGTGCCGGTGCCGCCCGGTTTCGACGGTCCGCTGACTTACGCGCAAATGAAAGCCGCCGTCGCGCCGCTCATTCGCGCGCAACGTTGATCGCGTTCTGGCTCCTGATCGCGGCGGCCGCCGGCATGACGGCTGCGCAAGACGTTTTTCCGGGCAACAGCGTCTTCCATACCGGCTGGTACAACGCGCTGAACGTTGCGGTGGTCGTCGCAGCACTCCTTCAACGCCGTAAGAATACGCTCGCGCTGTTCGGCGCCGCGATCGTCGTGCTCTCGGGTGTCGCCGCGGGGCTCATGGGCCCGGACACGCATACCGTCGTCGGATCGCCGGGCGCGACCGTTACCGACGATCAAATCGGCTCGGCGTTCGTGTTTCCGCTCGCGCAGCCGAACGTCGATCCGCAAACGGTAACCGTTTCGCTGCGCAGCGGCTCGTCGCTCGTTACCATCGGCGCGCAGCGCCGCTATTGGGGCAGCCTCATCATGTGGCAGGCGCCGCGCGTTTCGGTCTGGATAACCGCCGCCGACGCCGCGGGAAATCGCTTAACGATCACGCAGCCCACGAACGGAACGTTCTTGTCGCCCGTGCTTGCGATGCAGCAATCGACGGTTATCGGCGGCATGAACGTGCGTTACGACAGCTTCGCCGTGCCGGCCGAACGGCGAACGGTAAAAGCCGTGCTGTTTGACGCCCAGCAAGCTTCGCACTTGGGACCGCAGTCGCCGGCGAACGGAGGTCCCGCCGTGTTGTTCGCAGTCGCCGACCGCGGCGACCATCCGGTGCCCGGCGGAATCGGCGTCGTCCCATCGGGATCGCAAAGAAAAATCGGCGGCCTGATTCTGGGCGCGCAGGCCGGCAATTATCCCGCGGTCGTCGTGGCTTCCGGGCCGTATCTCCCCGCGCTTATCGCTGGCTTGCTGTTGTTGTTGGCCGGCGCGGCTAGAACTGCGTTCCGCTCGAAAACGTAAAGCCTTCGATTTTCGCAGCGGGTACGACGACCGAAAACCAGTAGTCACCCGTGCGCTGGGGCGCATTCGAAAATTCGCATTTTCCTAGCGCTGCAATGATGCTTTGATTGAAGCGCATGTTGCGCACGCCGCCGGCCACTTTGCCGTTTTCGATCAAGAACGTTCCATCGCGGGTCATGCCCGTGACGATCGCCTTTTTTTGATCGACGGTCCGTATATACCAGAAGCGGCTGATGAGCAGGCCGCGTTTGGTTTCCGAAATGAGTTGCTCGACGGATTTGGTTCCGGGTGCGACGACGAGGTCGATGGCTTGCGGGCCGTACGCATTGGGCGCAGGCAGCGCGTGTCCGGTGTTCTCGCGGTTGAGTTTCTTCGCCCAATAGCTGTCGGTCACGAACGTCTTGGCGACACCGGCCTCAATCAGCGTGAGCCGTTTCTTGGGCTGGCCTTCGAAATCGAACGGCATAGAAGGCGCCAGCGGATCGGCGTAATCATCCCGGACGGTCAGATGTTCGCCGAAGTATTGCTTGTCGAGCCCATCGCTCAAGAACGACGAGCCTTCGTCGACGGCTTGGGCCGAAAAATGCTGCGCCAAGTAGGTAAAGAACTCGCCGAACGCCGCCGGCTCCATAATTACCGTCCACTCACCCGGCTCGACGCCTTGCGGCTTGGCAGAGTTTTTCGCCTTGCCCGCTGCCGTTTCTGCAACACTGCGCGCGTTCAAGGTGGTGGCATCGGGTGAGTAGGCTTGGCCGTACCCGGTGGAGTCGGGCGCATTCATCTTGACGTTGATGCCGCTGTCTGTGCCGTCGAACGATGCGCGGGCGCCGTTCGAATTCGCAATGGTAAAACCGGCGCTTTGCGTGCGCGCATAACCGGCGCACCAGAATTTATCGGCTTCGGCGACCTTAAAAATGGCGTCGGCCATATCGGCGCGCAGTTGCGGCGACGCATCGGCCGTCGCTTTCACGTAAGCGCCTGCCGGCGCTTTCGTCGGACCGCCCGAGGGCAGCGGCGCGAGCTCCGGATCTTCGGGAGCGAGTTGCGCGATCGCGATCGCGCGTTCAACCGTCGCCTGCAGCGATTCGTCGTCGAGCATGTTCGTCGCCGCGGTACCGGTGCGCAGCCCGAGAATCGCGCGCACGCTGACGCCCGTATCCGCGCGCGCGACGTTCTGATGTATCTCTTCGTGCGTGAAGCGCGTGAGGTCGGCCGATTCGGTGCCGATCGTCACCTCGGTTTGATCGGCCGTCGAGAGGGCCAGCACGCGTTCGGCCAACGCTTCGCGCTGTTTGCTATCCACCGTAGCCTACGCCTACTTCGACGTTGCGGAAGCGTGCGGGCGATGCGCACTGCGCCGTCCGTCCGGTCTGCATGGGCTCGCCTTTTCCGCAGTTGGGCGTTCCCCACGCCACCCACGATTTTTCATCGGCGATCGCATCGCACGAGTTCCAGAACTTGGGCGTCATGCCGGCATAAGTGGGATTTTTCAGCAGTTTGCCGCGCTTCCCGTTCTTGACTTCCCACGCGATTTCGCAGCCGAACTGAAAGTTCAGGCGGTGATCGTCGATCGACCAGGAGCGGTTGCTCTCCATGTAGATGCCGTCTTTGACGTCTTCGAAAAGACCGTCGAAAGGCACGTTGCCGGGCAGCAGGTTCAGATTGCACATCCGGATCATCGGAACGAATTCCCAGCTCTGCGCGCGCACGCAGGCGTTGCTTTCACGGCCGATCGTGCGCGCCGTATCGTTGCTCATCTCGTATCCCACCAGCATGCCGTTGCGGATGATGTCGGACGTTCCGCTCTTGGTGCCTTCGTCGTCGTAACCAACGGTCGCCATCCCCTGCGGGAGCGTGTTGTCGATGCGGATCGTTACGATGTCCGATCCGTAACGCAACTTGTCGAGCTGCGCGATCTCCAGAAAACTCACGCCGGAAAAATTCGCTTCCCAGCCCATGACGCGGTCGAGTTCGGCCGGATGTCCGCACGACTCGTGAATCTGCAGCGAAACTTGCGAGCCGCCCAGAATGATGTCGCGCGTTCCGCTGGGACACTGCTCGGCGGTCAGCAGTGATTGCGCTTCCTCGCCGATGCGCTGCGCATTTTGCGCGAGCTGCGCTTCCTCGATGATCTCCCAGCCGCCCGATTTGTAGAGTCCGATGTCGCCCGGAAACGTGCGCGACTGTACCTCGCCTTCCCCGACGGCCAGCGCTTCGAGGCCGCTGCCGGTTTGCGCAATGGATTGCTCGATGCGCGAGCCCAGCGTGCTGTAAAAGGTCTTGTCGGTCCGCCAGAGATCGATCCACGCGCGTCCGACGCTGATCTTGGGCGAAACGTGCAGCGCTTTTTCAGCTGAGAGCAAGAGCGCGACGCGGTCGCCCAGCGGAATTTCGGCGGGATCGCGCACGATAGGAGTTGCGAACGTATCGACGTACGCGCGCGGAGGCGCGGCGCCGAAGCGATGGCGTGCGATGGCAGCGCCGGCCTTCGCAATCTCTACGGCGCGCGCGGCCGTCGCGTCGATGCCGGCCGGCGTGAGATCGGATGAAGCCGCGAAGCCCCAAGCGCCGCCGACGAGCGCGCGCATGCCGTATCCGCGGCTGGTGGCATCCGAAAGCGTCGCGACGATACCGTTGCGCGTCTCGATCCGTTCGGCGCGGACGACCTCGAACCGCAGGTCCGCGTACTCGGCGCCTCGCTTGGAGGCAGTATCGAGCGCGCGCGCGGCCAGATCGTCAAAACTCATGCGTTCGCGCTATTTGGGGGGCTGTTCGAAGCCGCCTGCCAGCGTCAGCCGCACGTTGCGGATGCCGAGCGAGCCCGCGGCTGTTACCGGAATCCTTGAACCGACGCGATTGATCGCGTAGAGCGCCCTGAATGTGAGCGGCTGCGGCAATGCGGCCGGAAAGCGGAACTGGATGCGCCGCCAGCCGTTCCAGCCGATGTGTGCGATCGTGTACATAAACCGCTCGTTGATGGCGTTGTTGACCGCGACGCGAAGCGTTTCTCCGTTTCCGTCGCCGTTAATCTCCATGCTGATCGCGAGCGCGCGCTGCGGCAGGGCGATCGACGCGTTTGCATACGCGGCACGCTCGGTTCCCGTGAAATCGTAGCTCAGAATCAGGCAGTCTTTGCACGTTGGATCGGGATCGGGAACGAGTTGTCCCGGGCCGCCGCGCGGCGCAGTTGCGAAGACGGCGGATGCAAGCGAGAGCGGCACGTCGTGCTCGCCGACCATGACGCGCTGCGTCGCGAGATAACGACCCAGCTGCAAACTCACGACTGCGTCGCTCTTTCCGGCGCGGAGATTTCCGAATTTGTCGATTGTAGCGTTTTGGGCGTGCCAAGCTAACGCCGGTGGAAGCGCAATTGGAAAACCCGCGCGGTCGAAGGCGCGGATCGTCAGGCGTACGCCGCCGCCGGCCGGCACGACGGGATCGCTCGGAAGAATCTGCGTGCGGGCGATCGCCGTTGTTACCACGATCGGAACGTCCAGCCGCATCGCGCCGCGGCGCACCTGCAAGATGCCGTTGCCGGCGCGGCTTCCGGCCTTGAATTGACCGGAGGCGAAACTTCCCAAGTTTCCCGGTTTTACGATGACGCGCGTGATATCCGGATCGGAAACGGCGTGGTCGGCGCGATCGACCGTCGCTAAATGGATGCCAACGCTCGCGCCGGGAAACGCGGCCACGGATTGCGGCCAGGCGACGATTCGCGAAGGCGGTCCGGCCGGCGCGTCGCTGTACGCGAACAAGCCGTCCGCAATGCTGCGCTCCGTTCCGTCCGACGGAGAGTTCACCACGCTCGCGCCTGGATCTCCGGGCAAACGCGCGACGACGGTCGAGCTTCCGCCGCCGTCGAGCTGCATGCCGGTTTGGGCGCCGAAGGCGATCATCAGCGCGGCGAGTTGCGTCTGCAGCACGCCGATCGAAAGATCCGGCTGTCTGCCGTCAACTTGGAAGAAGAGCAAACGTCCGTCATTTGTAGCCGCAACGCCCGAAGCGGGGATGCGCGCCGCAAACTCGCCGCCCGAAGGACCATCGGGATCGGCATACCACCGGCCGTTTTGCACGAGCAGCGGGCCGCCGCCGATCGCCGTCTGCACGTCGGCTAGCGTTGCGCCGGCATTCGAAGAGATTGCAATCGCATCGCCCGGATCGGGCAGCGGAAACATTCCGTACGCGGTGGGACCGATCGCCAAATAATAACCCGCGGGCTGCGTGACGGAGTTATCTGCGATGCCGGTGACGCGATACGTTGCAAACGGCGGATCGCCGTTGACCGGCTGCAGTTGCACTTCGGTGACGTTTGACGCAGGCCGCAAAGCGCCGAACTCCGGCGTTATGAGGACCATGCGCCCACCGGGAGGCCATTCGTTGATCGTTCCAACCGGCACGCTATCGGTTCCGATTTGAACGGACGGCGCAAGCGAAAATTCGGCGAAGCGCGGAGTTTTTGTCGCGTCGATCGCGATCGCCCAGCGCCTCGACGGCATACGTTCCAAACGGCCGTTCTGCACGAGGATGTTGAGGGGCGCGTTGGTTTGGTTGATGTCGAAATAGTCGCCGTTGATCCCCGCGACCGCGCCGCTGCGCCGCGCCATCGACGAAACGGGTTCGCCTTGCGAGACCAGATGGTCTTGCGCGAGCATCGCTCCGACGCGAACCGTCGGCTCCGTGAGATCGATCGCGACGACATGCACGGAAAGCGGACCGTCCGCGGTCAGCATCTCGTAGTCGCCGTATGCGACGCCGGGCGCGATTTCGCCGATCGTTGCCGCATCGGTGAGGATGCGCGGAAAAGGTGCGACGGGATGTGGTGCGTGCGGAAGAAGCGCCGCGAGCGCGATCGCGGCAATCAGTGCCATGTTGCGACGCTGAGCGGATAGCCGCTCGTCGGGAAGGGGGCGCCGCGCACGCGCGACAGCGATGCAAGCGAAAAGACATCGACTCGATCTTCGCCCGCGCACGGGACGTAGAGGCGGCCGCCGGAGACGCGCGGCCTCCAAGGCGTCGAGCACGTTTGCAGAGGCGTACGCGCCGGCCGCAGCGTCGCGGCATTCAGTACGTAAACCACGTCGGCGGCCTCATCGGTAACGAAGACGCGCCGCGTTCTTGCGTCGAATGCAACGCCGAGCGGAAACTTCAAGTTCGCACTGCGCATGACGACGTGCGGCGCAGACGTATCCAAAGCGATCTCGGCGACGAATCCGCCGCCAGGCGTCATCGACGGGCTCACGTTGGAAACGACGTAGAGCCTGCGTCCCCGTTCATCCAACGCGATGCCGAATGGCCGCTCCGGGGCCGGAATCTTCTGGAGCACGCGCATCGATTGCGTATCGACGGCCGCGATCGACTTGTCGTTGACGTTGCTGACGTAAGCGATGTGCCGCACCGAATCCAATGCGATGCCTTCGGCGGTAACACCGGTCGTGACTCGCGTAACGGTTCCATCCGGCGTCACCCGCGTGAGCGCGCCCTGGCCTTGAATGTCGCGATCGCTCACGAAAACGTTGCCGGCAGCGTCGGCGGCGATTTCGTTCCCTGAATCAACGCCGGAAACGTTCGTGATGCTCCAGGGGCGGCGGCCGATACGCGTTAGCGTATCGCCGTCGGTATCGGACGTCACGAACGAACCATTTGGCAGAAAAGTGACGTCGGCGGGCGCGCCGAGGATGGCGAAGTTTCCAAGCGGCGCGAAGGTCCGCTCGTCGTGCAGCGCGATGCCGCCGCGATACGTTGCAACCGCGATCACGTGCCCGGATGCAGGCGGCGGAACGGTCCGGATCGCGGCGTACGCGACGGCGGATGAGGAAGCGCCGACGACTGTCGTCCACACCGGCCGGTTCACAAACGGGGCGACGAACGCATCGCGATCGATCGATCCGGGCCCCAAGATGGCCAAAGAGTATGGACCGCTCACGCCCTCCGCGGCAACGCGTACGCGGCTGCCGGCAAAATACGAGCCGGCGGGAACGTGCAGACGAAAGGTGCCGATCGTTTGCGGCGCGCGATGCGGCGCCGTTCCGAGCAGAAAGAGAAGGGCGAGCGCGCTAACGCGCGTGAGCATGCGCGCGTTCGAGTCCGGCAAGGACGTCGGTTCCGGGAGCGACGAGGGTTTGGGAAGCGCGCGCGGGATCGAACGTAAAGCTCGCGACCTTATAGTTATCAAACGTGCCGCAAACGATTTGTCCGTCGGGATCGACGGCATACGCACGCATGTCTTTGCGATCGAAAACGATGACGTACATGCGCAATTCGATCGCGCGCGCCCGCGCAAAAGCGAGTTGCCACTCATCGCTGTCTTGCGTCGCCCATGCGGCCAAATCGGCGCCCGCAAGCCTGTATGCCGCCAACCCGCCCGGGTCGAAGACGACGTCGTCGGAAACGCAAACGGCGCGCTTGGCGGCCGTTGCCGGAGTGACGATCGCTTCAGCTTCCAGAATGCCCAGCAGTTCGTCATCGCCGGCGGAAGATTCGTCCATTGAAATCGCCAGCCGCTGCGAGCGATCGTTTCGTGCGGCCTCCGAGGGCATGCGGATACCGGTCGCGCGCCGTGGTTGCGCGCCGCCGAGTTCGACTTCGGCCGTTGCGATCTCGGGATCCGTCTCAGTCGCCATCGCGGCAATCGTTCCGTCCGCGGAAATGATCTGACTCTTGCCGCAATACGCGACGCACTGCAGTTCGACTCCGCACTTGTTGGCGGCCACGAACGGCACGCCGTTTTCACGCGCGCGGATGCGTGCGAGCAGATCGGCTTGGATGTTCTCCAAATTGCGTGGGTCGCGGCCGCTGGTCACCCACGCCGTCGGCATCACCAAGATCTCGGCTCCGCGGTCGACCAGCGTTCGCGCGATCGTGGGAATCCGGCCGTCGGCACAGATCAGCACGCCCAAATTGCCAAGCGAGGTCTGCACCGGCCGAAGCTGTTCGGCCGGTGCGAACCATTGCCGGTCGAAGTGCCAGAGGAAGTGCTTGTCGGCGCTGCCCGCAATCTCTCCGCCGGTATCAAATACGATCGCGCTGTTGTAGACTCGCCCTTCGTGAGCGCGCGCGGCGCCGACGACGAGCACGAGCTTAAGGTCGCGCGCTAAACTTCCGCACTCGGCCAGCGGCGCTGCGATTTCGGCTTCGTTAAACGGACGAGTTCCGAGGACGTAGGCCGGAAGCGTGCCTTCGGGCAGCACGACCAGTTGCGCACCCGCTCGCGCCGCATCGGCGATGCGCTGCGCGATTTCGGGCCACACGCGCGGCAGCGAAGCGCGATCGTGAGCTAAGAGTTGGATCGCTGAGACCTTCACCCGACGGCGGTTCATGGTGCAGCAAGGGTGTTTGCAGCCGTGGCCACCCTTCCTGTTTGCTTGGAGAGGAATATAAGCGACTAAAAGGCCGGCAAACGCTGCCGATGCCTGGTGTGGGGAGAGAAAAAGGAGCGGCGCTATGCGCTTACATCGCTTTCTCTTTGTCGTAACAGCCTTGTCGCTGTTGGCGTTCACCGCGCCGCAGCCGGCATTTTCCGCCACACACGTCGCGATGGCAAAATTCACGTCACGCGTCGCACCTGCCGACGAATACTTCGGCCGTTTGAAGATGAGCATTCTGGGGATCCGCAACGAACTGCGCGACCTCGATCGGCGTTTGACCTATTCGCCCGACGCGGGCCCGGGAGCTCTGGGAACCGCGCTCTTCGTTGAAGACGCGATCCGCGATTGGGAAGCGAAGTATCCGGCCGACCCCTGGCTCGCACGCAGCGTTTATCAACTGACACACGTCTACGCGATGATTCATACGCCCGACGGGCACGTCAAAGCCGTGAACGCACTGCACTGGCTGGTCAGCCGCTACAGCAGCTCGCCATTCTGCAGCGTCGCGCAAACTGAGGTGGGAAGCGCTCTGAAGTAAGCGAACCCTGCGGGGTGATGAAGAGGCGCTCCACCACCACATCGCTTTTAGCTGCCGCAACGGCAGTTTGCGTTCTCGGTTCCGTAGCGGCGGCGCCGACGTTGAAACCGCCGGCGAAACCGGTCCCCCAGGGGCCCAAGCCTCCGGCGGTTTCAAAATTCCGGCAGCACCAGCTCGACATGATGAAAGTCTCCGCGCCGGGAGACGAGTATTTCGGGCGGTTAAAGCTGAGCTATCTGGGGATCGACAACACCTTCCGCGACGAATCCATACGCGCCGGCGCGTATACGACAGATTCCCATATCATTTCACAGGTCGATTTCGCAGAAGACGCGTTGCGCGGCTGGGCCAACCGTTATCCCAAAGACCCTCAGCTCGCCCGTTCCTATTTCTTGGCGTACGCGATGTACCGCAAAATATGGACGCAGCCCGGTCAAACCAAAGCGTGGGAGTATTTGCACATTATCGAACAGCGCTTTCCCTCGAGCTACTTCGGGAAGCTGATCAAGAAAGATCTCATCGGCTTCACCGAGCACTATTTCATGGAGCCGCAGCCGTGTGCGTCGGAAGCGCCGACGCAGTCGCCCTTACCGGGCGGCCGCCGTCCGCCGCCGACGCCAAGTCCGACGCCTTCGCCGGTTCCAACGCCGACGCCGAGTCCGGCCCCGGGACAGCCGGCCGTCGAGATTCTTCCGGTTCCATGTTACACCCCGACGCCGCCGACGCCGTCGCCGACCCCGGTACCGACAATCGGGCCGACGGCAGTGCCGACTGCGTTACCGAGTGGTCTGCCAAACGCAAAGGGTTCGTCGGTTCTGCTTCCCAGCGGGTTGTTGACGCCGACACCGCTGCCGTCGGTTCATCCGTTGTTAACACCATCGCCTTCGCCCACACGCACACCGCTTGTAAGAAAACATTGACACGCTGATATGTGCCGAGGGGGGCGGTTCCCCGACCGTCCCCTCGGCGCATATCAAGAGTAAATAAAAAGAGCCCCGGCTTTCGCCGGGGCTCTTTTTTGTCTAGTCTCTTATGAGATTAGAACTTCAGACCTAACCCACCGTATGCACCGGTGTAGCTGTAAGCTGACGGTGCATTCTGTTTATTCCGCCCGTTGCTTCCAAGGAAGCCGAACTCGATAAACACTGGAACGTTGGGCCCGAACGTAAACGCTCCGCCGAGATCCCAGCGATAGACGTTGTACGCAAGCGTGTAAGGCACGCCGGGCGGTACGCAGGCAAGCGCGAGGCATCCCGTGCCGTTTCCTTGCACGTTCGGGTAATAGTAGAAGCTGCCGTACCAGGTGAAGCCCTGGTTGAGGTCCGGCAGTTTCTCTATGCCGACGCCAAAGTTACCTTGTTTGGGATATCCGTAATTACCGGATTGCCAGAGGTAACCGACGCCGATGTAGATCCGCGGATCCATAACCTTGAGACCCAGACGGGCATCGCCTTCATATTGACGAGCGATGAACGCAGGTACGAAGGTCTGGAAGTTGCCGCCAATCGCGGTGACGCATCCGGCGTCGCCAGCGGCTGCGTGTCCGCTTAAGCCGTTGCAGACCTGGTTCTGATTAGAAGCAGTCGTTGCGACGCCTTGATTGTGCGGATAGTTGAATTGCCGGTAGTCGCCTTCGATCATCCACGGCAGGTTAATGAGATTGAACTCCCATGCGCCGTGAAGGCGGTACGAGAAACCACCATTCGTGTTCGTGCCGGTGTTGCCCGGGCTGAACTCGTTGTACACCTTCGGCGAGATGATATAGTCGCCGGCGATGAAGTGGTCCATGTACGGTGCCGGTACGGGTGTCGGTGTGGGTACGGGCGACGGAACCGGTGTTGCCGGAGCCGGGGTCGGAGGCGGCGTCGGCGGTATGTAGCGGACTACAACCAGACGTTTGTCCGGAACCCATTGCACGTATGCGCCCATACCTTCAGATATGACGCGGACCGGAACGACGACGTGGCCTTGGTAGATCTCAGGCGGCACGTCCAGCGGACGCGTTTCACCATTGATCACGACCTCGGGTTTGCCGACGGTCACTTTTACGTCCGCTCCGGGCTTGGTGACGTCGACCGTCTTGGAAGCAGGGTCGTATGCGACCGTTGCACCCATTTGCTCGAACATCGAACGTATTGGAATAAGAATCGTACCACCGCGCACGAGCGCAGCCAGTACGCGGCCCTGTTTGAGCTCGTCCGGCTTTGCGTAAACGTGGTGATCGTTGTAGAGAATTGGAATCTGACCGGACGGCGGGGAACCGAAGTTCATCGGCGGCGGAGCCGGGCTAGCCTGCGCGATCACGTTGGTTCCTAAGTTGCCATGCGATCCAGGCTGCGACGGAGCTGCCACCGCGCTAAGTCCCAAGCCGGCCGTTAACAACGCGGCGAGGACTCCGGTGCTCAGTCGTTTCAAGTTTTCCTCCTAGCTAGAATGAGGAGCTCGGTTTGCCTGGGCTGGCACGTTTTTAGCGTACCTCCTGCAGCGAACCAAGCGTGGGTTTCGTCGCAGGGATACCCAAGGACAAGCAAAGCTAATCGTTTCGGGAGCCGGGTTGCCCCCCCTTCAGTATAAGCGAGGACGGGCTTGCTGACGGCTACTTTGCCATCCGGCCCGCCCCGGGCCCGGTCCCTTCGTTTATAAAGGTAGCGTTAAGTGAGCTTATCTTCAAGCTTTGAGCGGAATTTTGTGCGATCCATGATGTAGCGCTCGTGGGTCCCCTCGGCCACGGCCTCCTGCTCGTCGAACACCTGTACGGCAAAACTGACCCGGGGGCCGTCCACCTGCACGACCTCTACCTCGGTCCTTAAGATGAACCCGACCGGCACCGGGGACTTATGCTCTAGGTCGATCTGGGTGGCCAGGGTGACCTGGTTCTCACCGAGGGTGGGGGCCAAGCAGGCCATGGCTGCATCTTCTACCAGCTGGACCAGCATCGGCGTGGAAAGGGCGTCGACGCCCTTGTTGCCGGCCTTTTCCGCAGTCATCCACTCTTCGACGCGGCTCTGCCTGCTGTACGTGCGGCCGATCTCGAGTTTCGCTGGCATGGGGAAGATGGTGTACCACGCGAAGCCCCAGGGTCCCCGGTCCGGCTCGCTGGATGCGGGGCTCCCCTTCGACTGCGCTCAGGACTTCGGCGAGCATGGTTAATCGCTCGCCTCGCACCCAACCCACCGGACATTGGGTGAGCCTAGACATTTTGTGGTTGGGGGAGAGGGGACAGAGAAGTAGCGTTTGCGGGGACGGAAGGAAGGGCAGACGGTTTTAAGGTTCGATACGTATTAATTGAATCAAAGCACCACAATCTCCGTATAAAAGAAGAATGAAAGCAAAAAGCCTCACGATATTCGCCATGGCCCTCACGCTGGCCGCATGCGGCGGACAAGGTCAACAGAAGCGCGGGCCCACGGCACTGGACGTCGACGTCGCGCAAGCGCAGCGCCGCACGATCGCGACCTACATTACTTTGGACGGACAAATCTCGCCGCTCGAAGAGTCGACGCTGTCGTTTCAGCAATCCGGGCCGATCTCCGAGATTTATGTGAATCAGGGCGATCGCGTCGGCGCGGGGCAACCGCTGGCGCGCATCGACGCGTCGACACTGCAGGCACAGCTCGCGCAGGACGTGGCGCTGATCGCGCAAGCTTCGGCGCGCGCGCAGTCGTCGGCGTTGAACGTGCCGATCGTGTCGTCGCAGACCTCGGACGCCGCGCGTTCGGCCAAAGCTGCGCTCGACAATGCGCAGCTGACGTATAACCAGGATCAGCAGCTCTTCAAACAGGGGTACGTTTCGCAATCGCAACTCGTGCAGGCGCGGTCCGCCTATGTTGCCGCACAGACGCAGTATCAGTCGGCGGTCGCGAACCAGCAATCGACCGCCGTATCGAGCTCGAGCGCCGCAGCCGACCGCGCAGCCGTGCAATCCGCGCAAGCGCAGGCCAACACGCTGCGAACGGAGATCGGCCAAACCGCATTGTATGCGCCGTTCGAAGGCGTTATCACCGCTCGCTTGATGGATCCAGGCGCGATGGCCAGTCCCGGAACGCCCGTGCTCCGCCTCGATAAAGTCGACACCGTGTGGATTAACGTCAACGTTCCGGACGAAGATTTGGCATACGTCCGCGCCGGCACCCCGGTGACGTTTACGACGAGCACGAGCGGGCAGCGTTTCGTCGCGCACATCAGCGCGGTCAACGCCGTGCCGACGCAAGGTACGCTCTCGTATCAGGCGCGCATCCGGCAAGTCAATCCCGGTGACATACTGCGCGGCGGAATGCTCGTCAGCGTAACGGTGCAGCAAGCGCGTCACGACAACGCGATCGTCGTGCCGCGGCAGGCCGTGGCGCAATCCGATCGCGGCACCGCGGTATTCGTCGTCGGCGCCGACAAGAAGGCCAAAGAAGTGCCCGTGCAAGTCGGTCTGCAAACCGACACGCTGAGCGAAGTTCGCAGTCCGTTGGTTGGACCGGGGACGACGGTCATCACGACGCGGCCCGACGCATTGCAGGACGGCAGCTTGGTGGCCTACGGTTCGCAGAACGCGGGCGGCGCGCAATCCGGCCCGCCCGGCGGCGCAAAGGCGCCGGCGTCGGGACAGCCTCGCCGTAAACGGGCGCAATAGCCATGCACGCAATCGTTTTAGCGGCCGTCGTTCTGGCGACGCCGACGCCGATTCCCGCGGCCACGCCGCAAGCCTTACCGTATCCGGCTTACGGCACGCCTGCGCCGGGCGCGGCGGTCCAGCGCCCGCAACCCGGTGTTCCCGTATCGATTACGCTCGCGCAGTCGATTGCGATTGCGGCGGCTCGCTCGCCCGTTCTGGCGATCGCGCGTTCGGATTACCGGTTGACGCAGCTCTCGGTGGATCTGGCGCGTACCGGACTTTATCCGAACCTGGCAGGCACGGCCAGCATCTCGCGCACGCTCGGATCGCGCGGCGGCAGTACGACCACGGGAACCATCGGCGGCGGAGTTACGAGCGAAGGCCTTAACGCAACGCTCAAACAGTTTATTTTGGACGGCGGAAGAGTCATCAGCGAAATCCGCCAAGCGCAATCCGGCCAACTGGCCGGCGCGGGAACGTATCAGCGCTCGCTGCAGACGTTGGCATTCAACGTCGCGCAAGCATATTACAACGCGCTGCAAGCGGAATCGGCGACCAACCTTGCCGTGCAGGTCGTGCATCAAAACCAGGTGCAAGAGAATCTCGTTACGGCGCAACTGCGCGCCGGCACCGCGTCGCGCGTCGATCTCGCGACGGCACAATTGCCGACGGCGCAAGCGCGTGTCGCGCTCGTGCGCGCGCAAGGCAATCAGCTTTCGGCGTTAGCGGCTTTCGCGAATCAACTCGGCCTCGACGCCAGCGCGTTGGTCGCGCCCATCAACGACACGCCGTCCAATCCGGCCACCTCACTCTTGACGCAACAAAGTGTGGATTACGACCAGGCGGTCGCGCGCGCGCTCCTTGAGCGGCCCGACTACTTGGCGGCGCAATACACGGCGCAAGCCGCGGCGTACAATCTGCGCGCGCAACGCGCCGGTCTATTGCCCACGCTCACCGGCAACGCGTCGTACGGCACCAACTCTACGACCGCAACCGGTACCGATTTCCGGGGGAGCGGAAACGCCGGCGTAACGCTGAGCATCCCAATTTTCGATCAAGGCGTGACGCGCGTCCAAATCGCGCAAGCACAAGCGCAAGCCGATATCGCCAATAGCGAGCTCGATGAGAGCAAGCTCACCGTCGAACTCAACGTGCGCCAGGCTTTGGTCGACCTGATCTCCGCGGAATCGGCAGTCGGACAGGCCCAGGTGGAGCTTTCAAAAGCCAATGAGATTCTGAGCGCTACACAAGCGCAATACCGCGCCGGCGTGACCACGCTGCCGCTGCTGTTGAACGCTCAGGTCGGGTTAACGCAAGCCGAAACCGACCAACTCAACGCCGTCTACGCGCTCCGGCAAGCCGAGCAAACGTATCTGTTTGCGCTTGGCGAGAATGACTTGGGCGCCTCGACCTTGTAGCTCGGGGGCGAATGCCCCAAACGATCCCGGCGGCGGTTAGCGATCCGGTCAATGCTCAGATCCTCGCGATCTCCGAAGACCGGCTTACCGGCTTTCAAGAAGACCCGTTCGGCGAGATAGCCGCGCGCAGCGGCGTGCCCGTCGAGACGGTGCTCGAACGCATTGCTGCGATGCTGCGCGCCGGCACGATCCGGCGCGTGCGGCAGACGCTGCTCGCAACGAGCCTCGCGCAAGGCGCTCTCGTCGCTTGGCGCGTCCCACCGGAAAAACTCGACGCCGCTTTCGACTACATGTTCCGCGACGATCCGTTTTCCGGTCACGTCGTCATCCGCACCGCGGATCCGGCCACGCCGGGCGCGTCGTATCGTTTGTGGACCACGCTTAAAGTTCCACAAGGCTATTCGCTGCGAAAACACGCCGAGTTTTTGCAGCGGCAGGTCGGCGCGGACCATTTCCGTCTCATGCCGGCAAAGAAATTATTTGCGCTCGGCGTGGGACACGTCCGCCGGCGCGGGATCGAGATCGGCAGCCGCGCCGACGTTCCGGCCGAGCCAATCGACACGACGATCATCGAGCTTAGCGATCTCCAGTGGCGCGTGCTCGGCGCGCTCAAGCGCGAGTTTCAGCCCGAAGAGATCGCGCGCGATCTTTGGCGTTCGCGTGCGGCGGAAGCGGGTGTCGAGCCGGATGAGTTTTACGAAACCGCGCGCGCTTTAAATGCGCGCGGCGTCATCGGCAGATTCTCGACCTTCTTAGAGCACGTCAAAAAAACGGCCGGCGATCAACGAGTGACGCGTTACAACGCGCTGTTTCATTGGGCGGTTCCAGCTGGCCGGGAACTCGAAGCCGGACGTGAGGTCGGGCGGCATCATATCGTGACGCACGCCTATTGGCGCGAGGGCGGCGAGGAGTTTCACAACGTCAACGTCATGGCCGTCGCGCACGGGTTGGACAAAGACGTCGTGCTCGCGCATAAGGCGGCCATCGACGCCCACCTGCGGGAAGGCGGCATCGACTTCGGGTATACGAATGTCTTCTGGGGAGGCCGCAGCGAAATCAAGCCGTCCGAGATATCGCCGCTCGCATACCGCGAGTTCTGCGCAAAGCACGGACTCGATCCCGACACGATGAGAGAGGAGCCTGGATGAAACGCATTCTCGCCGCTACGATTGCCGCGGTTTTTGTTCTCGCCGGATGCACGAAAACAGAGACTACAAATGGCGGCCAAAGCAGTACAGCAATACCGGCTAACGGCACCGATCATACGGTCATGGGCCCGGTGGGGACGCGCACAAATAGCTGGACGACTCCCCACGTGCTGCGCTACTCAACTGCTGCCGACGTTTCATCGCTGAATCCACATTTGACACAGCAGCTCGATTTGGGGCTCATGTCTTCGCTGACGATGGCGTACCTGATCAAATGGGATCACGACAACAAACCGATTCCCGAGCTGGCCACGGAAGTACCGACCCAACAGAATGGCGGCGTCAGCAAAGATGGTTTGATCATTACGTACCACATTCGCAAGGGCGTGAAGTGGTCCGATGGCGCTCCGTTTAACGCGGATGACGTGGTATTTTCTACGCAGGTGGTCTTAAATAAGGCCAACAACGAAGTTGGCCGGTCCGGGTGGGACCAGATCGCAAAGATCGACGAACCCGATAAATACACGGTCGTATACCGCTTGAGTAAACCGTACTCACCGTTTGTGGAGACGTTTTTCTCAACGGCCGGGGCTAACCCGTGCCTGTTGCCCAAACATATCTTAGGCGGACTACCGAACATCAATACCGCGCCCTACAATGCGCTGCCTGTGGGCATCGGACCGTTCAAGTATCAGCGCTGGGACCGCGCTTCGCGCGTCGTTATGGTTGCTAATCCCTTGTATTGGCGCGGCCTGCCAAAGCTGCAGAAGATCGTCTGGGAAATCATTCCGGATCGCAATACGGTGCTCACCCAGATTGAAGCGCACCAACTCGATATGTGGTTTCCAGTCCCCGGCAACTATTTTGGCCGGACTAGCAGCATCTCGGGGTACACGTCGGTTCGCCTTCCGTCGTTCGCCTACAATCACCTCGATTTCAACACGAGCAGATCTAAGGTCAGCGATCCGGCCGTGCGCGCAGCCCTTCGTATGGCAATCGATCGCGCGGCGATTCGTTCCAAAGTCAGGCACGGCATCGGATACTTGCAAGAACAGCCCGCATCGCACACGGCTTCGTACTGGGACCCTTCAATTAAGCTGGTCCCGTTCGACATAGCCCGGGCCAACGGAATCCTAGACAAGGCGGGCTGGACGCGTGGCCCTGACGGGATTCGCGCGAAGAACGGCGTGAAATTGAACAACCTCGAGTTCGTAAGTGCGACTGGTTCGCCCGATACCGATCTCATGATCGAATTGATTCGATCTTGGTGGAAGCAGATCGGCGTCTCGATCGTGGTCAAGAAATATCCTTCGCCGCTCCTTTTTGCGCCCGTTGAAAATGGCGGAATCGTTTACGGCGGCAAGTGGGATATCATCGCGTTTGCGTGGTTCCTCGATCCGCTTGGCGATTTTTCCTCGATCTACGGATGTTCTCAGATCCCACCCAACGGGCAAAATGATCTGCATTGGTGCAATCAAAAAGCGGATCGCGCAATGCACGCGCTCTACGCCCACTACAATCAAGCTGATCGCGACAATGACGCGCGCATTGTAATGGAACAACTCGTCCACGACATTCCGACGATAGTAACAGACGGGCGAGAAGACACTTACGTCGTCAATCAAGACTTGCGAAATTTCCGTCCAAACGCCGTCTCGCAGTTCGATGACTTCATGAACGTCGACATTTAAGAGTGATCCTTCGGGCTTGCGCGGCGCTCTTTTTGGGCGCCGCGCTCGTTTGTTGCTCGGCGAATAGCGGCCCACGCTCCGCGGGCTCGCATCAACTGCATCCGTGGACGATTCCCGGTACGCTGCGCTGGGCCGACGGCGAAGATATCGATAACCTCAATCCGCTGCTCTCCACGGAGACGCTCGTCAACGACCTGTCGTCTTTTACGATGGGCTATTTCTTTTTGTTCGACGACAAGGGCAACGCGATACCGTCGCTGTGCTTGAAAGTCCCGACAAAGGCCAACGGATTGATTTCGGCAGACGGAAAGTCCTTGACGTTCCGGCTGCGCCACGGAGTGTTGTGGCACGACGGAAAGCCGTTTACGTCGGCCGATGTCGCGTTCACCGTCAAAACCATCCTCGACCCGCGCACGAACGTGCTCACCCGCGAAGGCTGGGATCTCATCACGCGTGTCGACACGCCGGATGCTTATACGGTGATTTTTCGCCTGAAGAAACCGTACGCCGCGTTCATCAACCATTATTTCACGCCGGTCGGCAACCCGGCCATTCTGCCTAAGCACCTACTCGAAGGCGTAGATATCAACCGCAATTCCTACAACTCGTTGCCCGTTGGGCTCGGACCGTTCCGGTACGTACGGTGGGACCGCGGCAACGACGTGGTGATGGAAGCGTTTCCCCGTTGGTGGGGCGGCGCGCCGAAACTCAAACGGGTCATCTTTAAAATCATTCCGGATGCAAACTCGGTATTCGTAGCGCTGCAGTCGCATGCGATCGATATGTACGTGCGCGTTCCGACATCCCAGTATCAATCGGTCGCGCGGACGGCCGCGACCCGAACCATCGCGCATGACGTCACGAGCTACGGCCACATCGACTTCAACCTCAAGAATCCGATGCTGGCCGATCCTCAAGTGCGCCAAGCGCTGGCCCGCGCGATCGACGTGCACCTGCTGTGGCAGAAGGTCGATCACCAAGCCGGTTACCTCGCGTGCACGCCGATCTCCCACTTGAGTTGGGCCTACGATCCGAACGCGCCATGCTATTCGTTCGATCTGACGGCGGCCGCGGCGCAACTGGATCGCGACGGCTGGAAGCTCGGCGCCGACGGGCTGCGTCACAAGAAGGGCGCAACGCTGCGCTTCGACTTTGCCGGCAACACCGGCAATCCCGGGCTGGACGCGCGCGTGCTGATGATACAGCAATGGTTCAAGGCGATCGGCGTCGGTCTGGATTACACACGTTACCAGACCAACCGCCTTTTTGCGTCCTACGCCGCCGGCGGGATAGCGGCGACACGCAAGTACGATCTGGCGTCGTACGCCTGGACGGTTGCGCCGGATCCCGATCTCACCAACCTGGTTGCGTGTTCGCGCATCTCGCCGCTCGGTCAGAACTACATGGCCTACTGCAATCCGGAAGTCGACGGTGCCTTACAGGATGCTCTGGTGCATTACGAGCCCGCACGCAGGCGCGCGGACTACATTTTGATGCAGGAGATCATGGCGCGTGACGTTCCGTTTATCGTGCTCAGCCAGCGGACCGATCACGTGACGTTCAACGACGATTTTACGGGCGTTAATCCCGGACCGCAGCTGATGTTTTGGAATCCACAGGATATTTCGAACTGATCCAGGCGGCGTAAACCAGCATCGCGCAACCCGCAAGCGACGCGCACCGAAGCAGCGACCAAAGCGCATTGCGCGCGAAGAGTCGCGTCGCGGCTTGCTCGGCGTGCCAAGCGGCGGAGGCGCTTAGGGCTGCAACGTGCGGCGGCAGCGCTTCCATCGCGTCAGGCCAAACCGGCATGACGTGTGTGCCGGCAAGAATTCCGGTGACGATAACGAGCAGTGCAATTGCAGCGGGCACGGCCAGCTCGCGATAAGCAAAATTATCGCGAAGGGCGAGCAGCGCCAGCGCAAATGCGCCGGTCAGCAGAAGCGTTTGGAGCGTCGTTTCCGGACTCTGCGCGAGCCCGATCCAATTTGTCGCGCATAGCAAGGCGCCGGTCATGGCAAGCGGAAGCGCCGCGGCTGGCGCGCGCAGCGTCAGCGCGATCGCCGGAACGAACAGAATGACAAGATCGTGCGGATGAAAAAATGCGGCGCCGAACGGCACAAGCGCGCAAGAAACAACGAAGAGTGTCAAGCGGTCCTCGAATACGACCATGACGCGTAGCCAGCCGAGCAGTGCCGCGACAGCGCCCGCGCCGCCGATCGCAAGCGCTATGCCGGCGGGCGCGCCGAAGCCGTAGGCTACCGCTGCCGGCGTCAGTTGTATTGCGGAGAATTGTTCCGCGCTTCCGTGCGCCAACAGCACGAGCGCATAGGCGAAAATGCCGTTGACGCTGACGCCCGCGCACAGCAGCGCAAATAGTGCCACTGCTGCGATGAGGGCGAGCGCGGTGTCCTTCCGGCGGAACTCCCCGGCGAGCGACAATGCCAAGTTCGGCTGCGCGAACGCAGCCGTTGCCGCCAGCACTTTGCCGCCGAAGCGCGTCGCGGCATATGCGGCGGTAATAGCGGCGGCCACCGGCAATGCGATCTGGCCCAATGCCAGAGCGTTCGTGGTAGCGCCGAAACCGAGCGCGGCCGTCGCGAGCGCTAAAAGATTGAAAGGCGATCGTCGCAGCCCGCCGATCGGCAGTACGATCCACACCATCACGAAGATCGAGAGCAGAAGAACGGCGCGCCAAAGATTCGCAGCCACCGCGTACGGAAGCCGCGCAAAGGCGGCCCATAACGGGAGCGTCGCGGGCGGTCCCACAAACGGCAGGAACTCGTAACGGTTTGCATTCACTCCGGGCAAGCTTCGTTCGGTTTGCCAGATGGCGGTGCCATAGGGGTCGCCGCCATGCGCCCAAGTAGTGCCGGCCGAATAATATGCTTCGAAATCTCGCAGCGATGGACCGGGCGCCCGATGCGGACGCGCGATGGTCAGCGCGGCGATGGCCGCGAGCACCGCGATCGCCAGCGCGGCGCCGCGTTTTACGCCTGGGTCGACGGCATCCCTCCGCTATGCACGGTCATCGACATGAGATAGAAGAGCGCGAAGAGCGTGACGAGATACCAGAGCCCGACGCGCACTTTGCCGGCCGTCGTCATCGTCGCAAAGCGCGGATCCTTGTGACCGCGCCACCCTGCGATCGCGCTTGGCAATGCAAGTATGGCGAACAGCAAGACGAAAAAGAGCGGAAAATGCAGTGCTAGCGAGAGCCCGAGGAACACCACAAAACCGCCGACCCACAGCACCGGCGAGAGCGCGCCGGCGATCCGGCCGCCGTCAAACGGCAGGACCGGAATCATATTGAAAAGATTCAAGAACGCGCCAACGTATGCGGCCATGTACCAAAAGACCTGATGGGTCTCCAAGCCGAAAAGGTAGCAGATGGCCGCCACGCCCAGACCTGTAAGTGGCCCGGCAAGGGCGATGTACGCATCATGTTCGAGATTCTCGGGAACGCCGCCGACCGTGTACGCGCCAATGAATGGAATGAACATGGGTAAGCGCGCGGGCAGACCATAATTCCGGATCGTGAAGTAGTGCCCCAGTTCGTGCGCGAGAATCATCAGCACGAAGACCAGCGCAAACTTCCAGCCCCAGAAGATCGCATAAAACCACAGAGAGATGAACATCGTGCCGCCGAACTTTAGGATAAGGATCAGCGCCTTGAAGTTAAAAAGCACCAGCAGAAGCGATTTGAATTTTAGGAGGATCGCGCCGAGTCCGAGTCCGGCGGCGCCTATGCCTTCGGCCGTTTTCTTGGCACGGTCTTTTTTGGTGTCGGGCGGAACGTAGTCGACGTCGTACGCGCGGTTCTCCGGCCGCTCGGCGCTAAATCCCGAGGCCCACGGATTTTTCGGGGGTTTCTTCCCATCGTCGTCCACAATATGACCCTTCTACGATGACAACGCGAGTTCTTAGCGGAAGAGCAAGCGCGTGACGCGCATCGTTATTCTGGGCGGCGGTTTCGCCGCGATTGGCGCAGCGCAACGCCTGGAGCGCATCCTGCGTCCCGACGAAGCCGAACTAACGCTGATCAGCCGCGAGAATTTCTCGCTGTTCACGCCGATGCTGCCCGAAGTCAGTTCGGGCGCGCTGGGAACGCGCGACATCGTCACTCCGATCCGCGCTCAGGTACGGCGCACGCATTTCATTTTGGCCGACGTCACCGGCGTCGACGTGCAGAAACGCGAGGTTTCGTACGCCCACACGCTGACGGGCGTCACGGAACGCATCGGTTACGATCGGCTCGTGATGACGACCGGCGCGTCGACCTCGACGTTCGGGTTGCCCGGTATCGCCGAACGCGCCTTCGCGCTCAAGACTTTGGAAGACGCGGCGATCTTGCGGAACCGTTTCATCTGGCTGCTCGAACTCGCCGACGACGCCGGCGAGCGCGAACGAAAGAAATTGCTGACGCTGGTGGTGGTCGGCGGCGGCTTTACCGGAGTCGAAACGACGGGCGAGATGGCTGAGCTGTTTCGAAACGTCGAGCGTTTTTATCCACACGTGCGTTCTGGCGACGTGCGCATCGTGCTGATCGAAGGCGGAGCGACGCTGCTGCCCGGTCTTCCGCCGCGCATGGGTTCATACGCCGAGAAGTTTTTGCGCAAGCGCGGCGTTGAAGTCCTGACGGGCGACGGCGTGCGCGGCGCCGACGATGAAGGGATCGAACTCGTAAGCGGCAGGCGGATCGAAACGCGCACCATCGTGTGGAGCGCCGGCATCAAGCCGCGCGTACTCCCGGGAACCGAGACTCTTCCGCGCGCAAAAAACGGCGCGATTTTGGTGGACGCCGACATGAGCGTTCCCGGCTTTCCGGGCATCTGGGCATGCGGCGATTGCGCCGCGATTCCGGACGGATCCGGCAAGTTCTATCCGCCGACCGCGCAGCACGCCATCCGCGAAGCTCCGCTGCTCGCCGAAAACTTGGTCGCGGCGATGCGAGGAAAGGCAACGCGTCCGTTTCACTACACGTCACTCGGCATGATGGCGTCGCTGGGAGCGCGCAAGGCGGTGGCGCAGTTGCCGGGCGACCGCGTTCTGACCGGTTTTCTCGCGTGGTTTCTGTGGCGGACCTATTACCTGGCGCGCTTGCCCGGCTTGGACCGCAAGCTCCGCGTCGCATTCGACTGGACGCTCGAACTGCTCTTCCCGCGCGATATTTCGGAGCTGCGCGTCTACACGCGGCGCGCCCAGTCCAGCGCGGCTGCCGACGCGGGGCTTCTCCCGCGCGACGAGAATCCGTAAAACGTGGAATTGAAGGAGCCGATCGGGCAGCTCATTCGCGATCCGCGCGAATTCACCAAGGATCTGAAGTTCCCCGATCCGGCCGACATTCGCATCTACGACGAGACGCTGCGCGACGGCGAGCAAATGCCGGGCGTTTGCTATACGCCCGAACAGAAGCGCGACATCGCCAAGCAATTGGCCGCAATCGGCGTGCACATCATGAGCGTCGGATTTCCCGCCGCGTCGGCCGGCGACCGCAAGACGCTGCAGCTGGTGATGGAATCGAAACGGAGGGGCGAGCTCGGCAACGTCGAGATCGTCGTCATGTGCCGCAGCAATCCCAACGATATCGACGTGACGGCCAAGACGTTGGAAGAGGTGGGCGTTTCACCCTCGGAAGTGACGTTCTTCATCTTTACGAGCGGCAGCGACTTGCATTTGAAATACAAGATCGGCAAGACACTGCTGAAGTTGGAAGGGCGCGACGAACGCGAATGGCTCGACCTGCCGCTCGAGTTTTATCGCGAGGCGAACATCAAACTGCAGTGCGACGCTATCCGGTACGCGCGCAGCCGCGGCGTGACGAGCATCGAATTCGGCGCCGAAGACGGGAGCCGCGGCGACGTCGATTACTTCATTCGTTATTTCAAGCGCAGTTTGGAAGCGGGCGGCGACCGCCCCGCTTGGCCCGACACGGTCGGGTGTTTAACGCCCGAGGCCGCGCGCTGGTACTGCTCGCGCATCGTCGAGGCGATGCCCAAAGGCTTACCGATGGTCTGTCACTTTCACAACGACTACGGGCTCGGTACGATCAACGCGATAACGGCGGTCTCATGCGGCTTCAAGGTCGTTTCGGTTACCGCCAACGGTTACGGCGAGCGCGCCGGCAATGTCAAACTGCATGAGTTCGTCACGGCACTCAACGTTCTGTACGGCATCGAGATTCCCGGTTTCAAATACGACAAGCTCCGCGAACTCGCGCGCTTTATGGAACGGATGAGCGGCGTGCCGATGCAGCAGCACGAGCCGATCGTCGGGTCGAAAGTCTTCGCGCACGAGTCGGGCATCCACACGCAGGCGATGCTGATCGACCGGCGCATGTACGAGGCCGTTCCGGCCGGGCTCGTCGGCGGAGAAATCTCTTGGATATTCGGCAAACATTCGGGCGTTGCGCTCGTCAAGGATACGCTGCGCAAACACGCTGCCGAACTTTCTGCGCAAGGCGTCGAACCTTCGGATGAACTCGCGCAACGTGTGACCGACGAGATCAAACGGTTGCGCGAAGAGCGCGCCGCGAGCAGCAAGATTGAAGAAACCATTGCGCTGTACGAGCGGGCGATGGGGCAGCTCTCGCTGGATGAAGCCGACGTCGTCGAAATCGCGGCGGCGATAGGAGCGCGTAAAATTGTTACGCGCTAGACCCTTGTCAAAACGCGCCGCCGTCGTGATATCTATGCGTGCGGTTCAGCAAATATGCAATCGAGCAGATGCGCCACCGTCGCATTCCGGAGTCGGATGTAGCGGTGGTTTGCGCTTGGCCCTCCACGGTCATTGAAGGGCGGGAGGGCGCGAAGACGTTTTACGGCCAGGGTCCCGCGTCCGGTTATCGTATTCGGGTAACGGTCGGCCCCGACGGGACGGTGAAGAGCGCCGCCTTCGCGGACTGGCGTAGATAGGGAGAATGCGATGATGCATCCGATCGATGTCCAGATCGACGACGAAGCCGGGGCGGGCTACATCACTTACGCAAAAGGCGAGGTCGCTGAAACGGTCGAGGTCTGGGAGCAAGGGGCCGTGGCCGCCGACGTTGACTCGCGCGGAAACATCCTCGGGATCGAAGTGCTCGGATTCGATGAAGAGCTGCTTTCGCGCGCGCGTGCTTTCGCGAGCGAAAACGAGCTCATTTTTCCGGCGCGATTGGGTTCGCCGGTCTAAATCTTAGGCGCGCGCGTCTGCGACAGCGCCCATTCGAAACGCGGCCACGAAAGCTTTAAACACCGTCGGGTAATCGTCGCTGGTAAACCGCACGGTGCGAGGCGCGGTGCGTTCGAATTGCGGGATTAGCGCAACCCAGTCGGCCTGCTCGACCTTCGCCAGATCGATCTCAAGGACGATCGGCGGCTCGACTACAAACGGCCTCGCATCTTTTAGCGCTCGTAAAGCCTGGGCGGCCCCTTCGTGGATCGCGTCCTGCGCCGCTTGCGGCGAAAGTGAGTCGACGGCGTAATTGCCGATGCTTTCCTTCACGACGACGCCTGTAATCCAGGGCATTTGCGCCTGCGCAGTCTCGATCGTCGCGCGATCGCCCGTGATCAAGAGAACCGGCACGCCGCAATGTCCGGCGAGCGCGGCATTCAGCGTCGCTTCGCTGCAGCGCATACCGTTGAGGCGCACGTCGTAAACGACCGACGGCGTATACGTGTGGCAAAGCGTGGCGTTCGGCTCGCCGATCGCGCCGTGGTAACCGGTGAAGAAGACCCCGTCGAATTCCCGGTTCAGGCCTTCGTTCATCGAAAACGGCTTGCGGTTGCCGAAGATGACGCGGGCGTTTGGCGGCAGTTCGTCGAGCAGCAGATTGCGCATCGGGCCGTGCGAATCGTTGATCGTGAAGTCGCGCGCGCCGCTTTTACGCGCGCCTTCGATTGCGGCGCAAACCTCGGCGGTCATGATCTTCCGGTAGATGAAGTAATCGGGCGTGTAGTTGCGCGCGTCGACCTGATCCCACGAGCAGACGCCGGCCGTGCCTTCCATGTCGGCTGAAATGTAGATTTTCATGCGCGCGCGTTCGCGGCACCGCCGAGCCGGAAGGCTGCGGTGAAGGCGCGGAAGATTTCGGGATAGTCGCGCGCATCGAATCGCACGGACCGGCCGCCGGTCCGATGATAGCCCGGCATCAGTTCGATGAAATCGGCTTGCTCGGCGCGCGTGGTATCGATCTCGAGCGTCAGCGGGGGATCGAACGTGAACGGTTTGGCGTTTGCGGCATCTTTTACGGCCCGCGCGGCCGCGTCGCGAATGGCGGCGCATGCCGCCTGCGGCGTCATTGAATCCGCGGCGTAATGGCCGATGCCTTCCTTCACAATCACGCCGGTCACCCAAGGCATATGGGCGGTCACGTGCTCCACGATCACGCGATCGCCGCTGACGAGCAGCAGCGGAATGCCATAGTAGCCGGCCATCGCGGCATTGAGCAGCGCTTCGCTGCATTCCACACCGTTGACGCGTACGTTATAGATCGTATCGCCGGTGTATGTGTGCGCGAGGACGCCGTTTCGATCGCCGCCCTTGGCGTGATAACCGGTAAACATCGCGCCGCCGAAAGGTGTTTCCAAGCCTTGCGTCATCGAGAGCGGCTTGCGCCCGCCCGAAATCAGGCGTACGTCGGCGGGCAATTCGTTCCACAGGACGTTGCGCATATCCCAATGCGAATCGTTCACCACGATCTCGCGGGCCCCGCCTTTGCGCGCACCATCGATGGCGGCGCGCACTTCCTGCGACATGTAGCGCCGGTAAACCGGATACTCGTGTGTGTTTGACGGATCGCATTGCAGCCAGCTGCAGACGCCGGCCGTGCCCTCCATGTCGCACGAAATGTACAGCCGCATTACTGCGACTCGCTCAAGCCGGCACGCGCTTCGCTCAATCCCTCGCGGGCGGCGACGTTATGCGGATTGACCGCAAGTGCACGGACGTAATACGGAATCGCGTCGCTATACTTATCGACCGCGAGATAAAGATCGCCCAGTTGCGTGAGGGCGACGTCGTCTTTTGGCGAGCTCGCGATGCGGGCGCGCAATTCTTGCAACTGCACGCGCACGGTTGCCGGCGGACCACCCTCGACGTTCACGGCCGGCGGGCCGGCGGTTTCCTTTGCCGCCGGAGCCTGTGCGGCGACACCCGTGCCGTTGCCGAAAACGGATCCGCCGGTCGCAAAGCCCTGCTTGAGGAGCCATCCGATGGCTCCCAGGAAAAGAATGGCGACAACGACGACGATGGGCAGATAGATGCGCGGCGGCAGCCCGCGCTTTGGAGCGGCGATCACCAAGAAACCGTTGGACGAACGGCGAACAAACTCTTCGTGCCGACGGAAACCGAGCTCCAACTTCTTTTCGCCGAGCTAAACAACTACTATTTCAACGGCGAGACGCCCGTCTGCCGCATTCGCTATAACTCGCGCTTTTCAAATTCGGCCGGCCGCATTACGTATAGCACTCGCCCGGTGCTGATCGAGCTTTCCGTCAAACATTTTCGCGAACATCCTGAAGCGCTGCGCGAAACGCTCCTGCACGAGATGATCCACGCCTGGCTCTACGACCGCACCGGCGATACCGGGCATGGCGCGGAGTTTCGAAAGAAGATGGCGGAGTGCGGGCTGACGTCGATTTATCACGATCTCGGCAACATGAAGCCGTTCAACGAGTCGGCGAAGCGCTACATTCTACGCTGCGAGCAATGCGCGCTCGAAATTTTGCGGCGACGCCTTCCGCGCGCGGCCATGAGCTGCGGTCGTTGCAGTAAGCAGGGCTACGATCCGCGCTTTCCGCTTACGTTGCTCGAAGTCACCGAAACGCGCGAGTTGGGCACCACCGTTCCGCGCGCGGCGTTTAAGTCTCAGCGCTAACGCGAGTCTTCCACGGCTTCGCGGGCAGTTTTGTGCAAGGACTGACAGAAAGCGTCCAACACACGCATCTCCGGGACGACCGTCACACTCGAATCAACCGTTTCGTTGGCATGGACCGAGCCGCGTAAACAGCCCATCATAAAACCGGGATGCTCAAAACGAATCACGGTTAACCCTGGCGTCACGTTAAGCAGATAAAATCTGCCCTTGTCATCGGTTCTTGTCGACCCCATGCCTGACGGGTTCGCCCAAAATACGAACGCGTTCGTAAGGGGCTTGCCCGTGAGCTCCTGCACGGCAGTGCCTCGGACGATGCCGGTGTTTCCATCTGCTAGAACGGCGGTTTGCGTCAAACTTGCGGCGAGGATGAGCGTGGCGAACACGATTTTCATACTGTTAAAATGGATAGGGACCGTTCTTCGTGACAATTCCCACGCCCGGGCCTAGCGACATTTATTGGAACGCGTGATAGAGTACTTGTGAGGAGAGACGTGACGGCACAGCCTTTGGAAATACGGATGGCGCACCTCGAAGGCGCCTACGAGCAGGTCAGCCAGCGGCTGAATGGCATTGACCTGCGCCTGAACGCCATCGATTCGCGTCTTGTCGCTTTTGAAACCCGAATGGACCAGCGCTTTGCCGCGATGGACCAGAAGTTTCTTTGGGTGATTGGGCTCGTGCTCGTTTCCATTCTCTTGCCGCTCGTCCAGCGGTTCGTTCCGCACGGGTAAGGACGACGTCTTGAGCGCTCACCCTTTAGATATCCGGATGGCGCACCTCGAGGGCGCCTACGAACAGGTCAGTCAGCGGTTGAACGGCATCGACCAGCGTCTTGCGGGGCTGGAGCAGAGGCTGGATTCATTGCGGAGCAGCGTGGATCAGAAATTCTTGTGGGTGATTGGGTTGGTGCTTGTTTCCATTTTGTTGCCGCTCGTCCAGCGGTTCGTTCCGCACGGATAAATAGCGCGCTCCGACCTTTATAGAGGCAGAACCCTAGGCCCAAGCGAGAAGATAGGGGGCGTGAAGACACGCACCGAGTCCGACTCCATGGGGCAAATCCAAGTCCCCAGCGACAAATATTACGGCGCTCAGTCCGCGCGCTCGCTCGTCCATTTCGATATCGGCGACGGCGAGTCGCCGCGAGACGTGATGCCGCGCCAGGTCATCCGCGCCATGGCGACGCTGAAAAAAGCCGCCGCATTCGTAAACCGCGATCTCGGGAAGCTCGCGGACGAGAAGGCCAAGCTTATCGTCGCTGCGGCCGACGAGGTTATCGCGGGCAAGCTCGAAGAGCATTTTCCGCTGCGCGTTTGGCAAACCGGATCGGGCACGCAGACGAACATGAACGTCAACGAAGTCATTTCCAACCGCGCGATTGAGATGGCCGGGGGCGAGATGGGCAGCAAGAAACCCGTCCATCCCAACGACGACGTCAACATGTCGCAGTCTTCCAACGACACGTTCCCGACCGCGATGCACATGGCGGCCGCCGAAGCGATGTCGGGTATGCTGCCCGCCGTTAAAAAACTGCGCGACGCGCTGGACGCTAAATCCAAAGAGTGGATGCGCATCGTCAAAGTGGGGCGGACGCATCTTCAGGACGCTACGCCGATAACGCTCGGTCAAGAATTTTCCGGCTACGTGACGCAGCTCGACCGCGCCATGGCTGCCTGCAAAGCGGCACTCGATCCGCTCTACGATTTAGCGATCGGCGGCACGGCGGTCGGCACGGGTCTCAACGCTCATCCCGAGTTCGGCGAACGGGCTGCGAAAAAGATCGCGGAACTCACGGGGCTGCCGTTCCGATCGCACCCGAACAAGTTCACCGCGCTGGCTTCGCACGACGATTTCGTCTTCGCGTCCGGAGCGCTCAAGACGCTGGGCGCAGCTTTAATGAAGATCGCCAACGATATACGCTGGCTGGCGTCGGGGCCGCGCGCGGGCATCGGCGAGCTCACGCTGCCCGAGAATGAGCCGGGCTCTTCGATCATGCCGGGGAAGGTCAACCCTACGCAATCCGAGGCGATGACGATGGTTGTCGCGCAGGTCTACGGGAACGACCTCGCCATTAGTTTCGGCGCGTCGCAGGGCAACTTCGAACTCAACGTTTTCAATCCGGTGATGATTTACAATTTCTTGCACTCGTGCAGGCTGCTGCGCGATACGTGCACGATGTTCCGCGAGCACGCGGTCGAGGGGCTCACTGCGAATGAGGACACGATCGCAATGTATCTTCGGGAATCGTTGATGACGGTCACGGCCTTAGCCCCGAAGATCGGCTACGACAAGGCCGCGGAGATTGCCAAGCACGCGCACCATCATAAGACGACGCTTAAAGAAGCGGCAGTGAGTCTAGGACACGTGAGTGCGGACGACTTCGACAAATACGTCGTGCCGCATGAAATGACGAAACCGAAATAACCTAGTTGTTGCTGATGAGGACGATCTTGCAGGCGTCGCGCGTGGTTTGCCAGTCGTTTTCGTTATAACCGCCGGCCGCCAGCTGTTCGCGGCTAAATAAATCTTGCGCCCACTCCCGATAGTACGAGCCTTCGGCCTCGAGGGCGACGACCTCGCGTTCCGGTTCCATATACGCTGAATCGGCAGTTCGCGGGGCGATCTTAACGCGGCCCTTCGCCCCTCGATATGTGCGCCTACGGCGCACTACTCGGGGTCCTTCGACTGGAGCGCCTAACGGCGCCCGCTCAGGATGACAACAAGGGCGCGCCCGCTCACCGTGCGCCCGGCAGCCGGCCGTCCGTTCCGATTGTGAACCGCTCGCCGCGCCAGGTGACGTCCCTTGCGAAGAAGGCTCCCAGCCAAGTTGCAAACACGAATGCATCCGCGGCGGGGATGAGCCAGGGCGATAACGCGACCTCCGGTGCGAATGTTTTTCGTGACTCTTTGTGGACCATGACTCGCAGCGTGAGAGCGGCTGCCAGCATTGCTCCGGCGACCGGCGTCCGCGAAAGCAGAGCCGAGATCGCGGCCAGCGGCAAGACGTACGTCACGAGCGAGCCGGCAAAACCGCGCGGCCGCGCGGCGAGGACCGTCCGCTGCCAGCGAAGGTGGTGCAGCCAGAGCGTTTCGAGGTCGGCATCGGCAACGGTCATCCGCGCGATGTGCGGACAGAGTGCAACCGTGTAGCCCGCCTTGGAGACGAGCTGACCGAGCATGAAATCGTCCGCAAGATGTTTGCCCAGAGCCGCCAGGCCGCCGATGCCATCGAGGACGTCGCAGCGCACGGCCATCGTCGCGCCAAAACAATATTCGAGCGGCTCGATCATCAGCGCTACCAGCACCGACGGCATGAAATGTTCGTTCACGACCGCCGCGCCGAGCTCGGTAACCGTGCCGCCCGTGGGAACGCCGGCGTATAAGCACGTCGCCGCGCCGACCTTCGGATCCGAAAATGCGCCCGCAACGGCACTCAGATAGTCGGCGCCCACGCGAATATCGCTGTCGACGATGACGAGCAGGCCGTGTTTGGCTTGGCCGATCATGCCTTGCAGGTTTTCGACTTTTGGGTTTGCGCAGCGCGGCGCGGGGCCGCCGGCGACGACGCACAGATCGACGTCCGGAAACTCACGGACCAAACGCCGGGCGACTTCGAGCGCCGGATCGCGTTCGTCGCGCGCGCCGAAGATGATTTGATAGTGCGGGTACGATTGCCGGCAGAACGAGCGCAGGTTTTCGTAGAGCTGCGGTTCCTCGCCGTGCAGCGGTTTAAGAATCGTGACCGGCGGCTGCGCCTGCACGGGTCGCGCGGGGCGATTGCGAAGGCGGCGCATGCCCCCGATCTCAGCCGCAGTATATGCTAGCCCGGCCGCCGTTAGCGCATACCCGGCAAGCACTGCGGCATTCCGCAGCTTAAACGCCATCGCGCGCCAATTCAGAAAACGTCACCGGTTGAACGTCCGACTCGCGAAGTTTTTCGATAACGGCAGGATCGACCAGCGCCGCGAATTCGCCGGCGTAATCAGCCTCCGGCGGATCCGCGGAATCGAAGCGAGCGGTTGCAGGATGCGAATAGATCTCCGAAACTCCTGGCGGAAGCGCGGCGATGTATTCGCCGATCCGTGCTGCGTCCATATGCCCCGTGTCGATCATACCGAAAATGTAGTCGTTAGCGGCGAAACCCCCGCCGCGGACGCGCCGTTTCATCAACATCATCCACGGTGCCAACGAAACGGCCTGCATGAACCGCGCGCGGAAATGTGTCCGCGTTGCACGCCAAGCAGGTCTGAACGGTTCGTAAGGAACGCGGATTGCCCTCAAACCGAAATCGCGCCCAACCTTCATCATGAGCGAAAGAATCGTCGGATGCACGTGCATGTGATTCTGCGCGTTTGCATGATCGAGCGCTAACCCCGTCTCAGAAAAGAGCTGGAATTGCTCGCGAATCTCCGCTTCGAGCTGCGCGCGGACGCGGGGCTTGAAAAAATACCTGACCCCGGCTGCGAAGAGGTTGCTCGAAAAACGTCCCTGCTCGTCGACGAGATCCGGAACGCGTGCCGGCGGCAGCGCCGGGTGTCCATTGACAAGTACGACGTGCAATCCGACGCGCAAGTTGGGCAGGCGCCGAGCGCGTGCAACCGCGTCGGCGGTCTGCGGAGCCGAGACCATCAGGCTGGCGGTCGAGAGGATGCCATGCATATGCGCCCGTTCGACGGCTTCGTTCACCGCAACGGCCAATCCGAAATCGTCCGCGGTCACAATCAGGCGGCGCACCGCCGCTTCATTCACCAAGGAACTCGTGCGACCATCGAAGGAAGGCTGAAACGGTGACGGAGACGGCGGCGCAAGGCACGGTCGCGCGCAAAGCGGACCACGTTCGCATAAACCTCGAGCAAGACGTTGCCGGCAAGGGCTCCGGCAGCGGCTTTGACGAGTATCGCTTCGTCAATCGTGCCCTTCCGGAAATCGACCTCGCTGAAGTGGATACGTCCGCTGAACTTTTCGGACGCAAACTCGGTGCGCCATTTTTGATCTCGTGCATGACGGGTGGCACGGAGGAAGCGCGCCGCATCAATCAGACGCTGGCCTCGGTCGCACAAGAACACCGGTTCGTGATGGGACTCGGCTCGGCGCGCGCATTGCTCGAAGAGCCCGCTTTACTCGACACGTTCGCCGTTCGCGCGGAGGCACCGGACGTGTTGCTTCTTGCGAACCTCGGCGCCGTCCAGTTGAACAAAGGTTACGGCGCGGACGATTGCCGCAAACTGCTCGATCTGTTACAAGCCGACGCGTTGGTGTTGCACCTCAACGCGATTCAAGAAGCGGTCCAGCCCGCCGGCGATACGTGCTTCCGTGGTTTGCTGAAAAAGATCGAAACGGTGTGCAAACAGATGAACGCCCCGGTGATCGTGAAAGAAGTCGGCTGGGGCATCGCAGCGGACACGGTGCGTGATCTCTTCGATGCCGGCGTCGCCGCGGTGGATCTCGCCGGCGCGGGCGGAACGTCGTGGAGTGAAGTCGAGAAGCATCGCATCGAAGAGCCGTGGCGCGCGCGCGTCGCCGGAGCTTTTGCGCAATGGGGAATTCCGACAGCCGAATGCCTGCGCGCCGCTCGCGCCGCGGAACCCGGCGGTGTGCTTATCGCCAGTGGCGGCATCCGCAACGGCATCGACACGGTAAAAGCGCTCGCGCTTGGTGCCGACGCGGTCGGAATCGCCGGACCGTTCTTGCGCGCTGCCGCCGCGGGAGAGGGAGCAGCTACCGATTTGGCGCGCGAGCTGCGCGAAGTTTTGCGCATCGCCATGTTCGCGCTGGGTGAGCGTACGATCGCCGATTTGCGCGAAACGAAACGTCTGGTGCGCGCCGGCCAGCGCTTATGATGCAAGCCGACGCGTATTGCCGCGATTTGGCGATCCGGCATTACGAGAATTTTTCGGTCGCGTCGCGCTTGGTGCCGGGTCCGCTGCGCGTGGACCTGATGCGGTTCTACGCATTTTGCCGGACGACCGACGACTGTGGCGACGAAAGTCCGTCGCGCGAAGCCGCGCTAGAGCATCTGCGGCAGTGGCGCGCCGAGACGGAAGCGCTGTTCGCCGGAGGTGAGCCAGCCCATCCGGTGCTCATCGCGCTGCGCGAAACGATTGCTAAGCGCGGCTTGGACGCGCAGCCGTTCCTCGATCTCATCGCCGCGAACGTACAAGACCAGACGGTCTCTTCGTATTCGACATGGCCCGAGCTGCAGGCGTACTGCATGCTTTCCGCAGCGCCCGTTGGGCGTGTCGTGCTGAAGATATTCGGGCTGGACGGAGCTTCCGCGCGCAAACTCTCCGACGACGTCTGCATCGGCTTGCAGCTGGCCAATCACGCGCAGGACGTGAGCCGCGACGCGAAGATCGGACGGTCTTATCTCTTGCGCGAAGATATCGAGGAGCGCGGCACGCGCGGCGCGGTTCAGGCTCTGGTCGAGCGCGCCCGTTCGCTGCTCGCATCGGGCGAAACGCTGGAACAGATGACGCGCGGAGCGCTGCGGCTGCAGCTCTCGCTGTACCGTTTGGGCGGATTGGCGATCTGCGATCGCATCGAGCAGATCGGTTTCCGTACGGATGTAAGGCGCCCGTCGGTCTCGAAGGCCACAAAAGTGGCGCTGGTAGTTCGGGCGGCTTTTGCTTTGGCCCACCGCAACGGGAAAAAGGCATGCTGAGCCCGCTCTTGGTCGATCAAGAAGCAGAGCGTTTCTGCCGTGAAATGGCGCGCCGCGAGGCGAAGAACTTCTATTGGGGATTCATTTCGCTGCCGCACGAACAGCGGATGTCGATCTACGCGCTCTACGATTTCGCGCGCCAAGTCGACGACGACGTCGACGGTGCGCCGCGGCCCGAACTGATTCCTGAAAAGCTGGCGGCGCAGCGCGATCGCGTCACGACTCCGGAGCACTCGCCGGAAGCCGATCCGGTGATGTACGTGCTTGCGCGCGCAGTCGAACGGTACGCCATTCCGCAGTCGGAGTTGCTGGCGCTCATCGACGGCGTCGAGATGGACTGCACCAAAATGCGGTACGCGACGTGGCCCGAATTGCGCGAGTACTGCAAGCTCGTGGCGTCGATCGTCGGACGGATGTGCGTGCGCATCTTCGGCTTCGATGACCCGCAAGCGCTCGATCGGGCCGATGACCTTGGACTAGCGATGCAAATGACCAACATCATGCGAGACGTTCGCGAAGACGCGGCGATGGGGCGCGTCTATCTGCCGCACGAAGATCTGGCGCGGTTCGGCGTTTCGGAGGGCGCTTTGCTCGATGGGAATCCCGGTGAAGGCTGGGAGCGCCTCGTCGCCTTCGAGACGCAGCGGACACGCGCGCTTTTCGAGAGTGGCTATCAGGTACTCGGATATATTCCGCGCCGTGCCGCGGCGTGCGTGCAGACGATGGCCGGCATTTACGAGCGCATCTTGGAAAAGATCGAACGCGACCCGCAATTGCCGCTGCGCGGACGCGCGGCGCTCTCGAACGGAGAGAAACTGCGCGTCGTGGTCGCCTCGTGGCTGCACCCCGGGTAGCAGTCGCGGGCGGCGGTCTCGCCGGACTGGCCGCGGCGCTCGATCTCACGGGGGCCGGATGTGAAGTGCATCTCTTCGAGCGCAGCCGGCTCTTGGGCGGACGCGCGACGTCGTTCGAGATCGACGGGCACACGGTCGACAACGGTCAGCACGTGTACCTGGCATGCTGCACGGAATTCACGGACTTCGTTGAGCGCGCGGGCATGGCGGACGCGCTTTACCTCCAGGACCGGTTCGACGTAACGGTCTATTCGCACGGCGTCCGCAGCGAACTGCGCGCCGCAAATCTGCCCGCTCCGTGGCATTTGGTTGCATCGATGGCGGCGTACCGCCACCTGGGACTTCGCGGAAAACTCCAGCTGACGCGCGCGCTGCTCGCGCTCTCACGTGAGAAAGCTCCGCCAGGAAATTTTGCGGCATGGCTGCGGCGGCACGGCCAAAGCGACGAGACGATCCGCGCGTTTTGGGATCCGTTCATGGTTCCGGCGCTGAACGCGCCGCTGGAAGCCATGAGCGCCGCGGAAGCGGCGTTCGTGATCCGGACCGCTTTTCTGCGCGACCGGGATGCCGCGCGCTTTGGCTATTCAAAGGTGCCGCTCGCGCAGATCATGGAAGCGGCGGCGCGCGATCTGGCATCGGTCCGGCGCGCGACGGTCGTGTCGGGAATCGCCTCGCTCGACGGCGGCGTGCGGGTGCGAAGCGCGGACGCGCAAGACGACGTCTTCGATGCGATCGTGCTCGCGCTGCCGCCGCGCGCGCTGCAGCGCGTTCTCCTCGAACCGGCACGCTTCGGCGTCGCCGATCTCGAAAAATTCGAAGCGAGCGCGATCATGGACGTGCACCTATGGCACGACCGCGGGCGTTTGGATTTCGACTTTTGCGCGCTGCTCGATTCGCCCGTGCAATGGATCTTTCAAAAAGGCGATGGCTATTTGTGCTGCAGTTTGAGCGCGGCGAGTGCTCACGTCTCGACTCCGACGGAAGAGATCGTCGGAGCGATGTGGCGTGAGGTTTCGGCGGCGCTTCCGGAGCTGCGCGGCGCGCAATTGGTGCGCGGCGCGGCCACGCGCAATCCCGAGGGGACGTACAACGCGCGGCCGGGCGCGGTGCGCCCCACGGCGCGCACGCTCGACCCGCGTGTTACGATCGCGGGATCGTGGACGGCGACGGGCTGGCCCGATACTATGGAGTCGGCGGTGCGCAGCGGCCGCGAAGCGGCGCGCGTTCTGCTTGAACGAAACGCATGGAAGACAAAGCGCTAACCGCGTCGGTCAACTGGCTGTTGGAGCGCCAAGCTCCCGCGGGCTGGTGGACTGACGAGCTCGAGACCAACGTGACGATGACCGCCGAACACGTATTGCTGCTGCGGTTCCTCGGCGTACCGGTCGACCCGATTCGCGATGGAGCAATCGAACATATACTGCACCATCAGCGCGAGGACGGCTCCTGGGCGCTCTACTACGATGGGCCGGCCGATCTCAGTACGACGATTGAGGCGTACGTCGCGCTCAAAGTGCTCGGCCTCGATCCGGCGCGCCCCGAAATGCAGCGTGCGCTCGCGGTCATCCGCACGCTCGGCGGATTGGCTGAAGCGCGCGTCTTTACAAAAATATGGATGGCGCTCTTCGGCAAGTATCCGTGGGACGGCATACCGACTATGCCGCCCGAGATCGTCTACTTGCCGCCGTCGATGCCGTTCAATCTCTACGACTTCGCGTGCTGGGCGCGCGGAACGGTCGGGCCGTTATGCGTGGTCATCGCGCGCCGGCCGCGCCGCGATCTCGGCATAAGCGTGCGCGAGATCGTCAATCCCGGCAGCGAAGCGAGGATGCATCGCGTGCCCGGTTCGGGCTGGTTGTGGTGGACCGATCAACTGCTGAAGCTGTACGAGCGCCTTCCATACAAGCCCGGGCGAAATGCCGCGTGCGCGAAGATGATCGACTGGGTGGCGGAGCGGCAGGAAGCCGACGGAAGCTGGGGCGGCATTCAGCCGCCGTGGGTGTACTCTCTTATCGCTTTGCATGTGGAAGGCTACGCGCTCGACCATCCCGTGATGCGCAAAGGTTTGCACGGAATGGAACGCTTTGCGTTCAGCGACAAGACGGGATGGCGCTTTCAAGCGTGCATGTCGCCAGTATGGGATACGGCGTGGGCGATTCGCGCGCTCTATCAAGCCGGGCTGCGCGCGGATCATCCCGCGATGCGCCGCGCGGTCGACTGGATGCTGGCCGAACAGATTCCCGCAAACGCTCCGGGAGATTGGCAAGTTCGCTGCAAGGATGAACCGTGCGGCGGCTGGTCCTTCGAATTCGACAACGACGTCTATCCCGACATCGACGACACCGCAGTCATCGTCTGTTCGCTGCTCGAAGGCGGAAAAGGTGAAGCGGTGAGCGCTTCGATCGAACGCGCGGTGCGCTGGACGCTGGCGATGCGCTCGCGCAACGGTGCATGGGCGGCGTTCGATCGCGACAACACGAGCGAGATTCTCTACCGCATGCCGTTTTCGGATTTCGGCGCGATGATCGATCCGCCGACCGAAGACGTGACCGCGCACGTGCTGGAGATGCTCGCGATGCTCGGCCGCGACGGACGCGACCCGTACGTCGCGAGCGGCTTGAAATACTTGCGCGAAACGCAGAAGCCGCGCGGACACTGGTTCGGGCGCTGGGGCGTCAACCACATCTACGGAACGTGGTGCGTCGTTTCGGCGCTCGCGCAGCTGCGCGCGGGGCGCGATCTGGTCGAGCGTGCAACCGGGTGGACGATCGACATGCAGAACGGCGACGGCGGATGGGGCGAAACGTGCCATTCCTATGCCGACGAATCGTTCGCGGGCATCGGCACGAGCACGCCCTCGCAAACGGCTTGGGCGATCATGACGTTGCAATGGGCAGGTTTGGGCGAACACCCGGGCGCGCAGCGGGGCCTGCGGTTCCTGCGCGAGCGGCAGCGTCCGGACGGAACGTGGGACGAGCCGCATTTCACCGGCACGGGCTTTCCGCGCGACTTTTATCTGAACTACCACATGTACCGCCATCTCTTTCCGGCCATGGCGCTGGCCATGGATCGCCCGGCACGCGGCGCCGAAGGGGGAATATCGGCGGAAAGCCAGCACTTAACGGTTTCATGAGCACGCCGTTCGCGCAAAAAGCCGCCATCGCCAAATACGTTCTCAGTAAGAAGCTCGCGGGCGTGAAGAAGTACGCGCTGGTGATGGAACTCGAGCCGCTCTACCAGTGTAATCTCGCGTGCGCAGGCTGTGGGAAGATCCAGCATCCAGCCGAGACGCTGCGCAAGCGCCTGAGCCTGGAGCAATGTTTGACGGCGATCGAAGAGTGCGGCGCGCCGGTGATCTCCATTGCCGGCGGCGAACCGCTGGTGTACGAGCAGCTGCCGGCACTCGTGAACGAACTGGTGCGGCGCAAGAAAGTCGTCATCGTTTGCACGAACGCGCTGCTGCTCGAGAAGAAGATCGACCAATTCAAACCTTCGCCTTACTTTACGTGGATGATTCATTTGGACGGAATGCGCGAACGGCACGATCAAGTCGTTTGCCGCGACGGAACCTTCGATAAAGCCGTCGCCGCGATCAAAGTGGCGCAGGAAAAGGGTTTCCGCGTCGGCACCAACACGACGTTTTTCGATCCGGACGATGCAGGAGACATTCGCGCCGTGCTCGATTATCTCAACGACGAGCTCAAAGTCGACGCGATGCAGATTTCTCCCGGCTATGCCTACGAAAAAGCGCCCGACCAAGAACATTTTCTGGGCGTCGATCGCACGCGCGCGATCTTCAAGGAAGCTTTCGCCGGCGGCAAGCGGAAAAAATGGCGCTTGAACCACAGCCCGCTCTATCTGGACTTCCTCGAAGGCAAATTCGATATGGAGTGCACGCCGTGGGGCATTCCATCATACTCTATTCTGGGCTGGCAGCGGCCGTGCTATTTGATGTCGGACGCGCCGTACGCGCAAACGTACAAAGAGTTGATCGAAGAAACGGACTGGTCGCTTTACGGCCGCGGCAAAAATCCGAAGTGCGCGAATTGCATGGCGCATTGCGGTTACGAGCCGACCGCGGTGGTGAGGACCACCGGTTCGGTCAAGGAGAGCATTCGCGCGGCGCTTGCCCACTGACCGCGTCTTCCTAACCGGTGCGAGCGGATTCGTCGGCTCGCACGTTTTACGAGAACTCGTGGATGCGGGTTATTCTGTACGCGCACTTGCACGCAGTGCGTCCTTCGACTACCCTTCGACGCACTCAGGGCAGGCTGCTACTCAGGATGACAATGACGTAGAGATCGTCGAGGGTGATCTTCTCCGGGTCGGCGATTTCGCGCGTGCGCTGGAGGGCTGCCGGTACCTCATGCATTGCGCCGCGCTCTACTCGTTCGCGCCGGCCGATCGCCGCGCGCTGCACGACGTCAACGTGCGCGGAACGGCGGGCCTCTTCGAAGCGGCGCGCGTCGCCGGGGTGGAGCGCGCAGTCCTCACGTCGAGCTCGGCAACGCTCGGAGCTTCGCGGGACGGCCGGCCGCGCACCGAAGACGATTACGCGCAGGACGGCGGCTCCGGTTATCACCATTCGAAGATCGCGCAAGAACGTGCGGCATTTGCCGCGCGCGTTCCGGTCGTCGCACTGCTGCCGACGGCGCCGGTTGGCCCGGGCGACGCCAAACCCACTCCCACCGGCCGGCTCGTCCTGGAGTTCGCGAAGGGAAAAATTTTCGCGAAACCTCCGCGCGGAGGCATGAATCTGGTGCCTGTCGAGGATGTGGCGCGCGCGCACGTGACGGCGCTGCAACGCGGCCGAACCGGCGAGCGTTACATTTTAGGTGGCGACAATCTTACGCTGGACGAGGTGTGGACGTTGCTTTCGGCGGTGACCGGAAAGAAGATGCCGGCTTGGCGCGCGCCTGTTGCTCTCGCGCTCGCGATCGCCTACGCCGATGAAGCGCGCGCGCGCTTAACCGGCACCCGGCCCTTCGTGCCGGTCGAAGGCGTGCGCATGTCGCGCGAGTTGATGTTTGCCGGCAGCGCCAAAGCCCGGCGCGAGTTAGATTTCCAACCCGGCTCTGTTACGGGCGCGCTCGAGCGCGCGGTCCGCTGGTATCGCGCGCATGACTACTGCTGAGCGCATCACCGTCGTCGCCGCCACCGGCCTGGAAGCGCGCGCGGCCAAGGCGGCGCTCGGAAATCGCGCGCGCGTCGTGCAGTCGGGAATCGCGCTGCGCGGCTTGCGCGACGATCCCGGCCCGATTGCGATCAGCTGCGGTTTAGCCGGCGGTTTACGCGACGATCTCCCGACGGGAACGGTATTGGTTCCGCGTGAGGTGCGCCGTCCGGACGGAACGATGCTGATTTGCGATCCGGAACTCTTCACGTCACTCGTGCGCGCCGCGCGCGCGGCCGGATGCGAACCGGTCGAAGCGCCGCTGCTGACGACGGCGCGGATCGTGCGGGGTCCGGAACGCATGCGCTGGGCGCAGCAAGGTTATGCCGGCGCCGATATGGAGACGGGACTGCTACAAGCGCCGCGCATTGCATGCGTGCGCGTCATCCTCGATACGCCCGTCCACGAGTTTTCAGCAGCGTGGGAAAATCCAGCCTTGGTTATTTTCCGGCCGGACGCATGGTTCGATATTCCGTTTCTGGCTCGCGTTGCGCCGCGCTGCGCCGCGCTTGCCGCGCGCATCGTTGCGGGCGCGCTGCCTTAAGAGCGCTCGGCGGTTCGGGAATCGGCTGCGGAATGCTGCGCGCAGCAGAAGAGCTCGATCAGCTCGGAGCAGATCAGCTCACCGCTGCACCCGCACGCCCACGACCAGCGGCGCGCATAGTGGTCGTCAACGGTGCCGTACTCGACGGTCGCGCACGGCGCCCCGAGTCTCGACGTGGCACCGGCGGTTTTGGCGACGATCATCGCCGGAATTGTACCCGGACGGACGCTTTTCTATCGGAGCAGCGCGGAGATGTCTTGCGCGGGGAGCGGCGCGTGAAAATAAACGCCTTGCCCCGATGTACAACCCAGCGACATCAGCGTTTTAGCTTGCGTTTGCGTTTCGATGCCCTCGCCCGTGACGCGCAGACCGCATGCTTCACCTAATCCGACCAGAAGGCGCACGATTTGCTCGCCTTTCGGATCGGCGAGTGCGGCGATGAAACTTTGATCGATCTTAAACGAGTCGATGGGGAGCGAGGTGATGTATTGCAGCGAAGAATAGCCCGTGCCGAAATCGTCGATGCAGAGATCGACGCCGACGGCTTTAAGCGTGTCGAGAATACCGGCTGCGCGATGCTCGCTTTGCAGAATCGAGGTTTCCGTGATCTCGAGTGAGAGCATCTTCGGATCGACCGAATACGTGCGGGTCAGCTTCCGCAAGAAGTCAGGAAGACTCGGCTGCAGCACTTCTTGCACGGACAGATTCACATTCAGTCCGAGATTCGAATAGCCGGCCTGGTGCCAGCGCGCCAGGTCGCGGCACGCGGTGTCGAGCACGAACCGGCCGACGGGTTCCATCAGGCCCATCTCTTCGGCGAGCGGCAGAAACGCCGCCGGGGCGAGGTAGCCTTGCTCGGGATGATTCCAGCGCAGCAGCGCCTCGACGCATTCGATGTGGCGCGTATCGAGGTGAACGATCGGCTGATACATGACGACCAGCTGCCGCTCCTCGATCGCCTCGCGCAAATCGAGGCGTAACGAGAGGCGCTGAAGCGCCTCTTCGTGCATCGTCGGCGTAAAGATCGCATTGCGATCGCGGCCTTGGGTTTTTGCGCGGTACATCGCGGTTTCGGCGTCGCGTAGAACCTCCGCAATCGATGTATAGCCTTGATCGACCGAGACGACGCCGATGCTGGCGGTCATCGCGAGCGTACGTCCGGCCATCGGATATGGCCGCCGCAACGTTTCGTGAATCGTGTCCAGCACGCTCTGCACCGCGGGGGCCGACGTTCCTGGAATCAGAACGGCGAACTTATCGCCGGCCATTCGCGCGACCAGCGATCGTTCGTCGACGATCATGCGTAGGCGTTGTGCCGTTTCTTTGAGTACATCGTCCCCGGCGAGGTGTCCCAGGGTGTCGTTAATCGCTTTGAATTCGTCGAGATCGAGATAGAGCACGCTGTGCGGCTCGCCTTCGCCGCGATGGACGGCCTCGAGTTTGCGCGCGAGCTGAAGCGAAAAAACCGTGCGGTTGGGCAGCGCCGTCATCGAATCGTGCGTCGCTTCGTACTGAAGCCGGCTCTGCGAACGCGCGTTCACGAGCGCCAATCCCATGAGATTGACGAAGACTTGCATCGCGCGCAGCGTTTGCACGGCCGGAATCTCGCCGTTGAGCGGCCCGTCGGGCGACATATACCCGATCATCACGCCGTCGCGATCGTGCAGCGTCAGAACGAGCGCGTCGCGTTCCTGCCACTGATTGGGATATTGGCGCTTGGTTTCGTTCGGATTGAAACCCGTGTAGATCGATCGCTCCCATTCGGCATCGCGTTCGGCCGGGAAGAAGTAGCAGTCGTCAAAAAACCGCACCGCGTGGCCGAGCATCGCGGCAAACGCTTCGCGGTCGACGTTTTCGTGCAGGCGCTCTTTGACGATCTCTTCCGGATAGCCGAGCATGACCCGGCGCTTCAGCTCGCCGTTGGGTTCCTCGGCAGCGACCATAGAAACGAAGCGCCAGCCGAAGAGTTCTTGCACGCCGCGGGCGAGCGACGTAAGCGCAGCGTCCAGGGTGGGCGCCTCCAAGACGTCGCGCGTGATTTCAAAGAGCCGCTCGAGATCGCTGACCGAATCCGGGCGGCCCGAAACAGATCCGATCGGCTGCATCGGTAGCCCCTACTTCCCGTCCGCAGGCGGGCTCCCTACCCGATGATGTGGCGGAAGACCAGAGCCGCTGCGGCGAGCATAAGCGCTACCGCCACCAGCACGAGCAAGAGCTGCGATTTGATGCGCAACGACAAGCGCGCGCCGGCCGGGCCTCCAAGCACGCCGCCGATGGCGAGCGGCACAGCATCGTTCCAGCGGATGTCGTGCTGCACGACGTGCGTCAAGAATCCCAGCGGCGATGTCAGAATGATGCCGAAATGCGACGTCGCGCTGACGGCGTGTGCTGGAAGATCCGAGAAGTAAAGCAGCGACGGGACCAAAATGACGCCGCCGCCTACACCGAACAAACTCGAGATGAATCCGACTGCGAAACCGACTCCCAGCGCGCTTGGCCAAGGCATTCCTTTCAGCGAGCTTGTGTTCACCTCGCTTGCCGCGTCGGGCCTCCGCCGGTTGCGATTCAGAAAAATGTCCGCGGCGACGCCAACGAGCAAGACTGCGAACAACCAATCGAATAAGCGGGGCGAAGCATGTTTGACGGCGATAGCCCCAAGAACGCTTCCCGGAATTGCGCCCGCTCCGACGAACCAGCCGGTTCGGAGATGAACGCGCCGCTGCAGCAAATACGTCAGCGCGCCGCTGCCGCTATTCGTAATAACCAGCGCGAGCGAAGTTCCGGCGGCTTCGGCCGGAGGCAAATTCAAGAAGATCCGCAGGATCGGGACGACGATGAAGCCGCCGCCCAGGCCGACCATGGATCCGAATACGCTCGCGAAAAAACCAATGACAAATAGCCAGAGCATCACGATGCTCTGGCTTCAGACTCTGCCGATGTAACGGCGATCGCGCGTGTCGATGCGGATCACGTCGCCGGAATTAACGAACAGCGGCACGTTGACGACGGCGCCGGTTTCGAGCGTCGCCGGTTTTGTCGTGCCCTGCGCGGTGTCGCCTTTGAATCCAGGATCGGTTGTTTCGATGCGCAGCTCGACGTGCGCGGGCAAGTCGCAGCCGATCGGCACGCCGTCGTGAAGTTGTACTTCGACCATCATGCCGTCTTTGAGGAAATCCGCGGGCCCGCCGATCAGATCGCGTTGGAGCGTGACGTTCTCGAACGTCTCCTTGTCCATGAAGTGGTAACCTTCGGAGTCGTTGTAAAGCATCTGCATCTCACGGTTGTCGACCGTGGCGCGTTCGAGTTTTTCACCGGCACGAAAGGTGCGCTCGACAGTCGATCCGGTCTTGACGTTCTTCATCCGCGTGCGTACGAAGGCGGAGCCCTTGCCGGGCTTGACGTGCTGAAACTCGATGACCGTCCAGAGTTGGCCTTCAACGACGATCGTAATGCCGTTGCGCAGGTCGTTTGAAGAAATCATGACTGGGCCATACGCAGCTTGGTTTGCCGAGCCCTACAGTTTGATGGCGTTTTCGCGGCCGGCAAGCAGCCGGGCGATATTTTCCCGGTGCGTATATAGAATGAAGGCGGCCGCGCAGATGCCGTAGGCCGTGAACCACGGATCGCGCGTGAAATACCACAATGCGATCGCGGCCAGCACGCTTCCGAGCATCGACCCAACCGAGGAGTATCGTGTCAGGAGCGTGCCCAGAACCCAGCCGCCAATTGCCACGAACCCGGCGGCCGGGCACAGAGCAAAAATCGCGCCGAACGACGTTGCCACGCCTTTGCCGCCCTTCCAGCCTAGCCAAGGCGAAAGGCAATGTCCGATGACCGCGGCCAGCGCAACGGCGGCGGCGCCGTATGGCGGCAGAAGATGGAAATAGAGAACAAGAAACGGCGGGAGAAAGCCCTTGAATGCGTCGAGCAGCAGTACCGCGACCGCGCCGCCTTTTCCGATCGTGCGCATGGCATTCATCGCGCCGATGTTTCCGCTGCCCGACTTCCGGATGTCGGTTCTAAAAAACGCGACGCCGATCAGATAGCCGAAGGGAATCGAGCCGACCAAAAACGCTGCGAGAGCGAAGAGAACGAGCGTCATTCCCGAGTCTCCCGCGTGCGCTCCCGGAACTGGAGCGTGAGCGGCACGCCTTCAAAATCGAAGTTCTTCCGGATGGTGTTTTCCAGGAAGCGCCGGTACGACGTCTGCACCAGTTTCGGATCGTTGACGTGAAAAACGAAAAGCGGTGGATGTACGCCCGGCTGCGAGGCGTAGAGTATCTTCACGGGCTTGCCGCCGGGCGCGGGAGGCGGATGCGCGAGCGCCGCGTCGCGCACGATGGCATTTAGCTTCGCCGTCGGCACGTGGCGGTCCAAATTCTCGGCGACGCGCGTGACCACCGGCATCAGGCTTCCGAGGCGTCGCTGTGTTTTGGCCGATAGAAACGCCACCGGCGCAAAACGCGCGAACGGCAACTGCTCGTGGATCACGGTCGTGAGCTCGTTCTGACTGTACTCACCCTGTTCGCGCGCGAGGTCCCACTTGTTTCCCACCAGGATCAGACCTTTACGCTCCTCGAGGATCAATCCGGCCAGGCGGCGCTCTTGGGCGAGAATGCCTTGCATCGTATCGAAGAGCAGGATGGCGATGTCGCACCGCGCGATTGCGCCGAGCGAGCGCAGCGCGGCATAGTATTCGATGGCGCCGTGCGCCTTCGGTTTACTGCGCAGTCCCGCCGTGTCGATAAGCCGTAGGCGGCGATCCTGATACGTGTAGATCGAATCGATCGCGTCGCGCGTCGTTCCGGGGACATCGGATACGACCGAACGTTCGGATCCGATAAGCGCGTTCAGCAAGGAACTCTTGCCGACGTTGGGGCGGCCGACGATCGCGATCGCCAGCTCGCCCGAGTTGTCTTCGGCAGACGCCTCCGGCGGCAATCGCTCGACGACACGATCCAGTAAATCGCCGGTGCCTTCGCCGTGAATCGCCGAGACGGCGAGCGGCTCGCCGAAACCGAGTTTGGCGAACTCCGCGTACATTGCGGCGAGCGCACTCGGAGACTCGGCTTTGTTGGCAGCAAGGATGACGGGGCGGCGCGTTTTGCGCAAGATTTTCGCGACGTCGTCATCGACGGGATTGCGTCCCGTGGCCGCGTCAACGACAAAGAGAATGACGTCGGCTTCTTGCGCGGCCGCTTCGGCTTGCTTTTGCGTCGCGGCAATGGCGTCGTCGGGATCTTTTTCGGCGGTCGGATCGATACCGGCCGTGTCGACCAAACTGAACGTGCGGCCGCGCCATTCGCACAAGCCATACAAGCGGTCGCGGGTCACGCCCGGCGTGTCTTCCACGATCGCCATGCGCTGCCCGATCAGCCGGTTGAAGAGCGCGCTCTTGCCGACGTTCGGCCGCCCGACAATAGCTACGGTCGCGGGATGAAGTTGCACCGCCGGAGGGTTCCGCCGCACTCGGGGTATTCCCGCGGCCGTTGCCGAACAGGCGATGCCCGTGGCGAGCATCTACATCGAAACACACGGCTGCCAAATGAACGAGGCCGATTCGCAGTATATAGCGGATCGCGCGGCGTCGGCCGGCTATGCCGTGGCGGAGCGGGCAGAAGACGCCAACGTCGTTATTCTCAACACGTGCACCGTTCGCGACAACGCCGAACGGCGGGCGTACGGTCGCATGGGTCATTTCAAGTCGCTCAAGAAGGCGCATCCGGCGCTGAAGCTCGTCGTCACCGGCTGCTTGGCGGAGCAAGATCGCGATCGCATGCAGCGCATCGCGCCGCACGTCGACGCAGTCTTTGGCACGTCGGAACTGGCGCAGCTCGGGGACGCGATTACGCGCTGGCGCGAAGAGTTTGCCGCAACCGAAGTCAGCGAAGAGCTGGCGCTGCGCATCCCGATCGGTGGCTCGCCCGATTGCGTGGCGGGCGCGTTTTCGCCGCTGCGCGGATTCGTAACGGTGCAGCGCGGCTGTTCGTACTATTGCACGTTTTGCATTGTGCCCCACGTGCGCGGCCGTTTCGATCACCGCCCGATGAACGACGTCCTGAGTGAGGCGCAGCAGCGCATTTCCGAAGGGGCGCGCGAGATCATGCTCGTCGGCCAAACGGTCAACGCGTACCGCGATCCGGCGAACGGTGACGACTTCGGTGCGCTCTGCTCTTCCGTCGCGCAGATTCCGGGTTTGGAGCGGCTTGCGTTCATCTCGCCGCATCCCAAAGATTTCACGCGCGAGATGCTGCGCGAACTCTCGCAGATTCCGCAGCTCAATCCGCGAATACATTTACCGGTGCAATCGGCGAGCGACCCGATGCTGCGGCGAATGAATCGCAAGTACACTTTCGGCCAATTCATGGAGAGGGTCGAGTGGATTCGGGAGTTCTTCCCCCAAGCGGCCATCACGACCGATTTCATCGTTGGATTTCCCAGCGAGACCGAACGAGATTTTCAAGCCACGCTGGACTGCGTTCGCACCGGCCTCTTTGCCAACGCCTATATGTTCATCTACTCGAAACGGAGCGGCACGCCGGCGGCGCATTGGGAGCAGGTTGAGCCCGCCGTGGCAAGCGAGCGCCACGCGCGGCTGGCCGAAGCGCAGAACGCCGTGGCGCGCGCTTATCATGAGGGGAAGATCGGTAAGCAATTCCGCGCGCTCGTGCAAGGCGTCTCGAAGAAAGACCGATCGAAGCTCGCTGCCAAGACGCTCGACAACGTCACGGCGATCGTCCCGCAGCCGCCGGATTACGACGAGCGCCTCTACGCGCTCGAACCGTGGCTCGACGTCCGAGTCGATTCGGCCCACGTGTGGGGGTGCAGCGGGACGATTGTGGGGCGTGCGCGGCGCTTCCCGGATCGCGGTTTGGCGGTCAAACCTGCGTTAATAAACTTGCTCACAGCGTAGTCGCAAGTTATCCACAGCCCGTCTCCCGAAATGCGCGGAGCGTGAGCGAGCGGTATTCACCGATGCTCGAGCAGTACTTTGGGATGAAAGCCCGTCATCCCGAAGCCATTTTGCTTTCGCGTGTCGGTGATTTTTATGAAGCCTATGGTGAGGACGCCGAACGGATCGCGCCCGCGCTTTCGATTGCGCTCACGTCAAAAGAAGCCGGCAGCGGACAACGCATCGCGATGGCGGGCGTGCCGCATCATGCGCTCTCGCAATACTTAGCGCGGCTCGTCGCGCAGCGCTACATCGTTGCGCTGGCCGAGCAGCTCGAGGTGCCGCAGCCGAATAAGCTCGTGCGCCGCGACGTCGTGCGCATCGTCACCCCCGGCACGCTGATCGAAGATCAGCTGCTTGACGGAAAACAGAATAACTATTTGGCGGCCATTACGTCGGTTGACGATACGTTCGGGCTCGCCTACGCGGATGTTTCGACGGGACTCTGCGCCGCGACGGCGCTTTCGGGTGAAGCGGCATTCGAAGAACTGCTGGCCGAGATCGGACGGATTGGCCCGGCGGAAATTGTGGCGGACGTGCCGCCGGGGTTGCGCGCGAACCTTTCGCTGACGCTCGAGAGTTCGGGAGTGCGCGTCGCCGCGCCGGCGCTCTGCTCGGTCGAAACGCGCGACCGCCGGTCGATCGAAGGCTTTTCTCTCGACGAAGCGCTCGCAATGCACCGCGCGCTCGATGCGGTGGTTGGATTCGTGCGCCGTTCCGGGGTCCCTTCGCCAAGCTCAGGACAGGCTCACGTTCAAGATCATATGGATGGAAGCACGCTGCGCCCGCCCGATTTCTACCGGTACCGCACGTTCTTGGCGCTCGATCCGAATACGCGCAAGAATCTCGAGCTCGTAAAAGCGCTGGGCGCAAATCCGAAAGCCACGCTGCAGGCGACGCTCGACAAGTGCGCGACCTCGATGGGTTCGCGGCTTTTGGCGCGCTGGATTCTGGCGCCGCTCGTTGACGCCGAAGCGATCGGCAAGCGTCAAGACGCCATCGCGGCGCTCATCGCCGAGCACGTCAGACGAGAATCGATGCAAGAGCTGCTGCGCGGCTGCTTCGATCTCGAGCGCATCTCGCAGAAGGTGCGCTTCAAGCGCGCGCTGGCGCGCGATTTGGCGTCGCTGCGCCGAACGCTGGACACCTTGCGCCCGCTGCGCCAGGTCACACCGCCGGCATTGCATTCCTATGCGGAGCGCATGGGCGACTTCGAGGATATGCTGGCGGATTTGCAGATGACGCTCGTCGACGAGCCGCCCGCGCAGCTCGCGGACGGCGGCGTCATACGTGCCGCTGCGAGCGCCGAGCTCGCCGAATGCGTGAGCCTGCGGACCGACGCGCGGGCGAAACTTTCAGAACTCGAGGAGCGCGAACGCGAGCGCACCGGCATCAAGACGCTGAAGATCAAGTACGTCAGCACCTTCGGATATGCCATCGAAATCGGCAGGGCGCACGCGGCAAACGTGCCGCCCGATTACGTTCGCAAGCAAACGCTGACGACCGGTGAGCGCTACACGACCCCGGAGCTCAAAGAGCTCGAGATCGCCATCTCGACGGCGCAGTCGCGACAACTGCGGCTCGAAGAGCAACTCTTCGGCGAGCTCGTCGACCGGATTGCGGCGCGGATCGAGGATCTGCTGGCGGCGGGTGAGGCGCTGGCCGAAGTCGATGCACTCGCGTCGCTCGCGCAATGCGCGGCGGAACGCGGTTACGTTCGGCCGGAGTTCGTGCCGGAAAGCATCGTCGAGTTCAAAGACGGCCGACATCCCGTGATGGAAGCGATTCTGCAAACCAATTTCGTGCCGAACGACTTGCACTTGCGCGAAGGCGAGCACCGCTTCGTGTTGCTGACCGGGCCCAACATGGGCGGCAAATCGACGTACCTGCGCCAGGCGGCACTGCTGACGATCATGGCGCAGATCGGTTCGTTCGTGCCGGCCAAGGTGGCGCGACTCGGCATCGTCGATCGCATTTTCACGCGCATCGGCGCGGGCGACGATCTCGCCTCGGGGCAATCTACGTTTTATATCGAGATGGCTGAGGCCGCGAACATTCTGCGCCGCTGCACGCGGAGTAGTCTGCTGCTGATCGACGAGGTGGGGCGCGGTACCGGCACGATCGACGGCTTGTCGATCGCGCAGGCGATCTGCGAGTTCTTGCTGGGGCTGGAAGACCAAGCGCCGCTCGTTCTCTTTGCGACGCACTTTCACGAGTTGGTCGCGCTGGCCGAACACTGGAAGCTCGTTGCAAACTATCACGTCACGGCCGTCGAGAAAACCGGCGCCGACGGCGGTCCGGTCTTTTCGCACCGCGTGCTGGCGGGAAGCACGTCGCGTTCGTTCGGCATCGAAGTGGGCCGCATGGCGGGCTTGCCGGATGCAGTGGTCGAGCGCGCGCAAGAAATTGCCGACGCGCTTTCCGGCAAGGCCGACGTCGAAGAGCAGGTTCCGCTGCGGCGCCGCCTGCCGAAGATCGTTCCCGCCGAGCGGCAGTTGACGTTTCTCGACCCGTAACATGATCCACGTTCTCGATCCGCAGACCGTCGGGCAGATCGCCGCCGGCGAGATCATCGAACGGCCGCTTTCGGTCGTGAAAGAGTTGGTTGAAAACTCCGTCGACGCAGACGCGACGCGTGTGACGGTGACGTTAGAAGAAGGGGGCATCGCGTCGATCGAAGTCGCCGACGACGGCGGCGGCATCGAGCCGTCGGACCTTGCGCTGGCGGTGCGAAGGCATGCGACGAGCAAACTCTCGCACGCGTCCGATCTCGAATCAATTTCGACGCTCGGGTTTCGCGGCGAGGGTCTGGCGAGTATCGCGGCCGTGTCGCGATTGGAAATTGTATCGCGCGGAATCGAGAGCGACATCGGCGCGCGCGTCGCCGCGCATGCCGAGGACGTCAGCGCGATCGAGAAAACGGCGGCGCCTGTCGGAACGATCGTGCGCGCACGGGATCTCTTCGGCAACGTACCGGTTCGGCGCGAGTATTTGAAATCGCCGGCCGCCGAACTGACGCGAATCTCGAGCTGGCTCTCGACCTTCGCGCTCGGCTATCCGCGGGTCGCGTTTGCGCTGCGGCATGACGGCAAGGAAGTATGGGTCATGCCCGCGGTCGACGACGAGAAGGCGCGCCTGGCAATGGTCTTCGGGAAAGAAGCTGCGCAAGCGCTGATTCCGATCGACGTGGAAGCCGCGCGCGGGATGCACGGATCGCTTTCCGGTTTCATCAGTACGCCGGGCAACGATCGCGCGGACCGGCGCATGCAGCTGCTGTTCGTGAACGGACGGCTGCTGCGCAGCACGCTGTTGGCCGGTGCCTGGAGCGCGGGATACGCGACGTACACGATGACGGGACGGCAACCATACGGCGTTCTGTTTCTTCAACTGCCGCCGGATCACGTCGATCCGAATATCCACCCGACCAAGAGCGATGTACGGCTGCGCTTCGGCCATCAGGTGGCGGATACGGTCAAGCGCGCGATCGCGGTCACCTTGCGCAATCACGCCGCTCAGCGGTTCGGCGATGTCACCGTGTCGGCGGCGCCGGAGAGTATCGACGCCAGCCTCGCGCACCTGCAGACACTTTTCGAACGCGTGCCGGCCGACGATCCGTCCGAAACCGGCGCGCAGAGCGGGCTGCGCGTGCTCGCGCAAATCGAACGCACATATATTCTCGCAACCGACGGCAGCGCGATCGTGCTCGTCGACCAGCACGCGGCGCACGAACGCATCGCCTACGAACGCATCGTCGCGGCCGCTAATGCGGCGACAGCTCCAGCCGAACCTCTGCTCGTTCCGTTCGCATTCGAGCTGAGCGGCGACCGCGTAGCTGCGCTCGAGCGCGTGCTTGAACCGCTGCGTGAGGGCGGACTAGAGATCGAAAACTTCGGCGATCGCAGCTACCGCATCATCGCCACGCCGGCGGGTTATGGTGCGCGCGCATTCGACGTCGCCGGTTTTTTGGACGACCTGACGAGCGAAGCGAAGGAACGCGACGTGCGCGAGCGCGTCTGGGCGTCGCTGGCATGCCATTCGGTGACGCGCGCCGGGGAGCGGCTCGATCTCTCCGAGATGACGACGCTGCTGGATCGCTTGCAAGTCTGCGAAAACCCGATGCACTGCCCGCACGGGCGCCCGACGATCGTTCGCATCGAACCGGGTGGTATCGCACGGCTCTTCAAACGGTGAGTTCATCCGGCGTCCTGGTGATCGCCGGACCGACCGCGTCGGGCAAGACGGACCTCGCCATCGAACTCGCGCAGAGGTTCGACGCGGAAATCGTCAACGCCGACTCGCGCCAAATCTATCGCGGCATGCCCATCGGAACAGCCGCACCGTCGCTGCAACAACTGGCCGCCGTGCCGCACCATCTCTTTGGGTTCCTGGATCCCACCGAGCGATATTCGGCAGCGCGCTACTCAGCCGACGCCGTTGCTGCGATCGCAGAGATCCACGCGCGCGGCAAGCACGCGATCGTCGTGGGGGGAACCGGATTCTACGTTCGGGCCCTGACTGGTGCGGTGGACTTAGCTCCGCAGTACGACGAAGCGGTGCGCGAACGGTTGGTGCGCGAAGCGCGCGTGCACGACGCGGAATTCTTGCACGCGTGGCTGAGCGTGCGCGATCGCGCGCGAGCCGGTACCATCCATCCGCAAGACTCCTATCGCGTGCTGCGGGCGCTCGAAGTCGCGTTAGCGCCGCAATCAGGAAGTCGTCAAGGAGCAATAACATCGCTGCGTTCGGCGAGCATTCCCTACCTCAAAATCTCGCTCGCCGTTGACGAAAGCACGCTGCGCGAGCGCATCGGCGCGCGGACCGGCGCGATGCTGCACGCCGGGTTCGTGGAAGAGGCCGAACGCATCGGTGAGGACGCCGTCGCCGCGAACGCGGTCGGCTATCCGCAAGCGATCGCGTACGCGCGTGGATGGTGCACGCGCGACGAACTGCGCGAATTGTTGATCCGAGCCACGAGGCGCTACGCAAAACGGCAGATAACGTGGTTCCGCGGCGAACCCGAAATCGTGCAGGCATTGCCCCAAGACGTCGAGCGGCTGGCAAGGGAAAGTCTGCAATGGGTTGAAGCGTGATTTATGCCCGGAAGCCTTCAGGATACTTACCTCGCTGAAGTTCGTCGGCAGGGCGTTGCCGTTACGATTTATTTGGTCAACGGTTTTCAATTGCGCGGCGTGGTCAAGGGTTTCGATCCGTTCACCATATTGATCGAATACGAGCGCAAGACGCACCTGATTTATAAACACGCCGTCTCGACCATCTCTCCCCAAGGTCCGTTTGCGACGCCCGCGGGAGACGGGGGCGCGGCTGCGCCTGAAGCGGCCGCAGAGGTTCCCACTTCGTAATGCCCGGCGTGGCCGTGACCAAGATGCACGGCGCGTTCAACGACTTCGCAGTCATCGACCGGCGCAATGCAACCGAAACATTCGATTCCCAAACGCTCGCGCGGCGGATCTGCGATCGCCGCGACGGCATCGGCTGCGACGGATTGATCCTGATCGAACCATCGAAAGATGCCGATGCGCGCATGCGCATCTTCAATGCCGACGGCAGCGAAGCGGAGATGTGCGGCAACGGATTACGCTGCGCGGCGCGCTTTTTATCGGAAGCCGGTGAGGGCGATCGTTTGCGTATTGAAACTGCCGCCGGGGTTCTGTCGGCGGAAATCGTGAGCGCCGGAGAGACGTACAGCGTTCGCACGCAACTCGGAACGCCGCGCTTCGAACCGCGGGCGCTGCCGTTTGCGAACGCGGCGTACGTGGTGGTCGGAAATCCGCACGTCGTCATCTTCGAGAAGGCACTCGATGCTGTCGATTTGAGCCAGGCTGCGGCGAAGCTTCAATCCCTGTTTCTGAGCGGCGTCAACGTGCACGTGGCCGTTGCCGTCGATCGCGGACGTTTAGATGCGCGCCACTGGGAACGCGGAGTCGGGCTTACGCAAGCCTGCGGAACAGGGGCGGCGGCGTGTGCGGCGGCGGCGATCCGGTTCGGACTGGCGGATAGCCCCGTTGCGGTTCACGTTCCCGGCGGCATTCTGACCGTCGAATGGGACGGCGCAGGCGAGGCGTTCTTAACCGGGCCGGCCGTGCGCGTGTTCGATGCAAGCGTCGCGGCGTTACATGCAGCTGCCGTCTAACGATCTCGCCGTTTCGATTCGCGACGCGATGCCCGCCGACGCGGAGCGCATCGTTGCACTCGCGCTGCAGCTGGGATACGAAACTCCGCTGGCTCATGTGGAAGCCGTCATTCATGCGTCCGGTAAGAACCGGGCGATCCTCGTCGCCGTGGTGCCGCGCGCGGGCGTTGTGGGATGGATGTCCGTTGCCCGCGAGGACACGCTCATCGCGAGCCGCCGCGCCGAGATTGCGGGTTTGATCGTTGAGGACGAATTTCGCGGCCACCGTATCGGCGAGATGCTCGTCGAGGCGGCAGAAGAATGGGCGCGTAAGCAGGGCTGTGCCACGCTGCGGTTGCTGTCGAACGTCGTCCGCGAACGCGCGCACACGTTTTATGCGCGTTTGGGTTACGAGGCGCTCAAGACCCAGTACGTTTTTCAAAAAAATCTGTGATCGGACTGGCCTACTGCGACAAAGCAGGGCGCATATTCTACGACGAGAGCGTACAGCCGCTGGCTGACGGCGGCGTCGTCCGCGCGGTTACGCGCGAGGAACTCGTGCCGGCGCCCGCCGGAACCGTGCCGATGGTTCTGCCCGCGCGCCATCCGCGTTTGACCCACGGCGTCGCGCGCCGTCGCCAGACGCTGGCGGTGATGCTGCCCGCCGGATATACCCGGCTGCTGCTCCCAGCATACGATCGCGACGACGGCGCGCCGGCATTGCCGCTTTTTGGCTATACTTTCGCCTGCGCGATCGACGAAACGCTGCACGTCGCGGCGATGCGCACCGACGAAGGGGAAGATTGGCAGCCGCGCACGTTCGCGTCTGGCGAGCTTGAACTGCTGGTCGAGCGCCGCATTAGCGCATCCAACGGTAACCGCGTGTTGGCGCAGCTGGCGACCTGTTCGCTCGAGTACCATTGTTTCACAGCGCAAAACGTCTTTCTGGAGCGCGGCGAGGCGGCGCTCCCCGTTTCACCGTCGTGCAACGCACGTTGCGTCGGCTGCATCTCCGAACAGGAACCGGAAACGGGCGTGCCTTCGCCGCATCTGCGAATTGCCGAGGAAATGACGGCGCGCGATCTTGCGACGATCGCGGTATATCACCTCGAGCGCGTTCCCGATGGAATCGTGTCGTTCGGGCAAGGCTGCGAAGGCGAGCCGCTGCTGCGTTCGATTGCCATTGCCCGTGCCATCGAAACGATTCGCGCGAGCCGGTCGAACGGCACGATCAATCTCAACACCAACGGCAGTCTGCCCTCGGCGCTCCAGCGCTGCATCGACGCCGGGCTCCAAGCCGTGCGCGTCAGCCTCAATTCGTTTCGCCCTCGCGTCTACGGCGCGTATTACCGTCCTATCGGCTACGCCCTCGAGGACGTCTTTGCGTCGATCCGGCTGGCGTGCGATGCGGGCTTGCGGGTGTCGCTCAATTTATTGACGCATCCTGGGGTCACTGACGATGTCGACGAACTCGTGGCGATGCGCGACTTCCTAAGATCCGTTAGCGTCGATATGATCCAAACGCGCACGCTCAACATCGATCCGGAGTGGTACTTCGATACGGTGGGAAGGCCCACGCAGCCGGCGGGCATGCGCGAGGCGATCGCTGAGATGCGCGCGAGCGGCGTTCGCGTCGGCAACTTCACGCACACGCACTGATGCAGCTCTGGTCGATTGCGGCGCTTCTGGTCGCGGGAATCATCACCGGCGCGATATTTCCAGGGAAACTTACCGCTATTTTCGGCGCGGCCACGCTCTACGTTTTTCTTCCCGCGCTGATCTTTGAGGGCGCTTGGCGCTTGGACTCGCAGACGATGCGGCGGATGTGGGGTCCGATCGCAATGTTGGCGGTGCCCGGCGCCTTTTGCACGGCGGGCATTATCGCGGTCTGCATTCACTATGTTGGCGGCGTTCCGTGGACGAGCGCGCTGCTGCTGGGCGCGATCCTCGGAGCAACCGATCCGGTCGCCGTGCTCGCGATCTTCAAGCGGCTGGGATTGCCGCCGGCGCTGACGACGATCGTCGAAAGCGAGGCGCTGCTCAACGATGCCGTGGCTGTCGTCATGTACCGAGCGGTGCTCGCTTCGATCGTGCTAGCATCGCAGGCGGGCCTAGTTCAAGTCAGCACGCATGCCGCGCTGGGAACGTTGATCGGTGTTGTCTGCGGGATCGTTGCAGCCTGTGCCGCGGCCGCTCTGCTTGGAAGAACGCAACAAGCGGTTGCGTACGCCGCGCTCACGGTTGCCGGCGCTTATGGATCGTATTATCTTGCCGGCCGTTTCGATTGGTCGGGCATTTTCGCGGTCTTAAGTTTTGGCGTTGCCCTGCGCATTTTGCAGCAAAAGAAAATCGATCTGGATTGCTCGGAGCGCACGGGAAAGACGTGGGACGTCATTGCCGGCATCGCCAACGCCGCACTATTCTTCTTGATCGGCGCGGCACTCGACGTCAAGCAACTGGGCCAGGCCCTGCCGATCTCGCTGTTGACCCTGACCGCCGTTCTACTCGCGCGGTTTGCAATCGTCTACGGCCTGCTCGAATTCGTCCGGCCGAGGTTGCATGTGGCGTGGATGTCAGTAGTGCGGCTCGCCGGGATACGCGGTGCGCTCTCGCTTGCGCTGGCCTTGGCAATTCCGCAGGGCATTGCGGGCCGCGAACTCGTCATCAACGTCACGTTCGTCGTCGTCGTACTTACGCTGCTGGTTGGCTTGCTGACGCTCGAGCGCCGGGTTAAGAATCTGCCGCTGGAAGCTCGGTAGCGCGCGGCCCTCCCTTCGACTCGCTCCGCTCGCTCAGGACAGGCTGCTCGGTCGTGGTTCGACACGCAGTTCATCCTTACCGGATGAACGGCGGCTCACCATGACACCTACATGGCATTCACCACCGCAACACGCCCACCACCGCAATCATTCACCACCGCAATATGCCATTTACCACCGCACCAGGTGATGCTAAACGGAAGCCGTTACGTGCTTGTGGATCGCGTCCAGGATGACTTCGGTTGACGAAATGACCGTAACGGGATTCTGTTCGTCGAGCGACTCGAAGATCAGTTTGTTGCGAGGATTGTTGACGCGCGCGATGCAGCGAGCTGTCGAATTTTTCTTGGTGATCAAGCAGACAACCAAGTTGTCCTCGTCGTCTCCGGTGTCGGCGATGACGACGTCGGCGCGTTTGAGGCCGCCTTGCTCCAGGACGAGCGGGTCGCAGCCGTCGCCGACGAGTGTGACGTTGCGCTCCAAGAGTTGCTCGAGGAGCCGCGCTTTGCGTTCGGCTTTCTCGATGATCACGACCTCGTGCCCTTGAGCGACCAACGCTCGCGTTAAATACGAACCGACTTTTCCGCCGCCGACAATTAAAACAAACATCAGCCGACGCCTTGCGGCACGCGCGCGTCGGCGAACATCTGCGCGAATTCACTGATTGCTTCGGGCGCGACGATCGCATTGATCTCATCGCTCTCGGCCAGCACGGTATCGTTGGCGGCCACGCGCACGCTCTTGCCGGTGCGGATGGCGGCGATGCGGATGCGCCCCGCGCGCTCGAAATCGGAGACGCGCTTACCGGCGTCGGACGCGCGGATCGTCGCGGTCAGCGACGTGACCTTTCCAAAATCAAAAGACTGCAGCGTGTCCCACGGCGCCTCCATCAGAACGTCGCGGATCATTTTCGCACCGGTCGTGGTGGGGCAGACGGTATCTATGCCGAGTTCGCGGTACATCATGCCGCGCGTCGGGTCGTAGATGCGCGCGACGATTTTCTTGATGTGAAACATGCGCTGGGCGATGAGCGCGGCCATCACGTTCCGGTTGTCGCCGTTGGTCACGGCAATGAAGCCGCCGGCTTGCGCGGCGCCCGCATGCTTGAGCACGTCGTAATCGATGCCGGTTCCGACCACGACGTGTCCTTTGAATTTTTGGCCCAAGCGCTTGAAAGCGTTGGGGTCTTCGTCAACGACGATGACCTCGTGGCCATCCGCGTCGAGCAGCTTCGCGAGGGTAGAACCGACGCGGCCGCAGCCGACGATGAGGTATCTCATGGGTGTGGAGAAACTTTTCCGATAGCGTTGCGCGTTTTCCCGTCGCTTCGTCCCGGCAGGAGGGGGAGGGGGCCGACCGAACCTACGGGAGCACGAATTTCCGGGGCGTGGCTCAGCTTGGTAGAGCGCTTCGTTCGGGACGAAGAGGCCGCTGGTTCGAATCCAGTCGCCCCGAAATTTTCCCCCAAAAGCGTAAACAATTTTTGGGGCCCCAATAAGTTTAAAAGGCGCTGTTGTTTTCAAAATTTAGTCCGGCATCGGGGCGCATCTTACGCGCGGCCGAACAAGAGTGCCGAAATCACAACCATTACTATATCGGCGTAGAGCATGTGCTCGTGGCGCTGCTGCAAGAGCCCGACGGTGCGATCTCCGAACGCTTGAACCGCGAAGGCATCGATCCGGGCGAGGTGCACGCCGAGATCCGCCGCGCGCTCGGGACCGGAGAAGAGCGCAGCTGGGAAGGCATCCTGGTGACGCCTCGCGTGCGCAACGTCGTCGCGATCGCCGAGAAAAACACGGACGGCCTGATCGAGCCCGTCAACTTGCTGGAAGCCATCGAGACGGAAGGCGGCAGCCGCGCCGCGGAAGTCCTCAAGCGATCGCGTGCACGCGTTTAGTCAATACTTCCTTCACCTCATAGACCACCTCGGCTATCTCGGCTTATACGTCGTGATGACGCTGGCCAATATCGGCGCGCCCGTCGGGAGCGAACTCGTGCTGCCCGCAGCCGGCGCGCTGGCGGCGACGGGACACCTCTCCAGTGCGTGGCTGGCCATCGCCGTAGCCGTCGCCGGCGAACTGACAGGCCAGAGCATTGGCTACGCAGTCGGCCGATTTGGGGGACGGCCCTTCGTCGACAAGTTCGGGAAGTACGTGCGATTCCATCACGCGGAGCTGGAGCGCGTCGACAGCTTTTTCGCGCGCTGGGGAAGCTTCGCGATCTTTATCTGCCGCTTCGTTCCTTTTATAAGAGGCATCATGGGCGTTCCGGCGGGCATAGCGGAGATGCCGCTTTCGCATTTCTATTTCTGGACGTTTTGCGGCTCGCTGATATTTTGCGCCGGCTTCATTCTGCTCGGGAGCACGCTTGGGTCCCATGCGGAAGTTGTCGGCGACGCCTTCCGCCACTACGCGCTGCTGATTGCCGGTGCAGCCGTCGTCGCGGTCGCCCTGTACTTCGTTATAAGGAGCCGTTTGGGGAAGAAAACGGTTTAGGGGTCTTCGTCGAATAAGGGCGGGTCGATGACCACGCCACTCGCACAAACCCTGGCACAAGTCCCCGATGCGCCCGGCATTTATATGATGCTGGACAAGAACGGCGACGTGCTCTATATCGGAAAAGCGGTTTCGCTGCGCAGCCGCGTGCGGTCGTATTTTCAGGAGAGCGCGGCGCATCACGTGCGCACGGCGGCCATGGTCGAGCGCGTGGTCGACGTGCGGACCATCGTCGTTACCAACGAAGTCGAGGCGCTGATCCTCGAGGCCAATCTCATCAAGCGCTATCAGCCGCCGTATAACGTGCGGCTGCGCGACGACAAGCGTTATCCTTACCTCAAGGTTACGAACGAGTCGTTTCCGCGCGTACTGTTTACGCGGGTGGTCAAAAACGACGGCGCGCGCTACTTCGGGCCATATACCAATGCGCACGGCCTGCGCGAGCTCATCGATCTGGTGCGCTTGGTCTTTCCGCTGCGTACGTGTCCCGAACCGATCGACGGACGCCGGCGCCGTCCATGCCTGCAGTATCACATCAAGCGCTGCCTGGCGCCGTGCGTCGGGTACCAGAGTCAAGATGAGTACGACCGCATGATCGAAGAAGTCGTGCTCTTCCTGGAAGGCAAGCAAGAGTCGTTGCTTTCACGTTTGCAGCGCGAGATGGTCACATCGGCGGAGTCGTACAATTTCGAATCGGCGGCGCGCTTGCGCGATCGCATCGTCGCGGTGCGCCGCGTGACCGAAGCGCAGCAAGTCGTCTGGCGGTCGCGCATCGACATGGACTTACTGGGGCTCGCGCGCGCGCAAGGCCAAGCCTGCGTACAAGTCTTTATGGTGCGCGCGGGCAAGCTGCTGGCGCAGGAGCACTTCATTCTCGACGGCGTGGCCGATCAGCCCGACTCGGAGCTTTTTAGCCATTTCTTAAAGCAGTTTTACACCGCGCGAACGGCGGGAGCACCGGAACCGCCGGGCATTTCACCTTTGGCGTCGATACGCACCGCGCGCGGAGTGGAATCGCCGGTTCCGTTGCCGCGCGCGAATGCCAAAGCGGCACGCACGGCCGCCAGTGCGATTCCAAAGGAGATTTTGGTGCAGGCGCTGCCGGCCGATGCCTCGGTCATCGAGGCGTGGCTCACGGAATATAAAGGAACGCGCGTGCGCGTACTGTTGCCCCGGCGCGGCGAGCGCTCGCGCTATCTCAAACTCGTGCAGAAGAACGCCGAGCAAAATCTTAAAGCATTTCTGGCGCACCAGGAAGTGCAAGAGACGGCGCAGGCGCAATCGCTCACGGAGCTAGCCGACGCGCTCGAGCTTCCCGAGCCCCCGCACCGCATCGAATGTTACGATATCTCGAATATCCAGGGATCGAACGCGGTCAGTTCGATGGTCGTCTTCGTGGAGGGCCGCGCGAAGAAGAGCGACTACCGCAAATTCAAGATCCAGTACGACAAGGGCCCCAACGATTTCGCGATGATGCAAGAGACGCTGCGCCGGCGCTTGCGCTATTTGCGTACGAAAACCGATATCGACGTTGCCGTGCATGAAGGTGAAGCGACGAAGGAAACGACGCAGAGTAAGCTCGTGGATGAGCTTGCGCGCAAAGAGAAATTCAACAAGAAGCCCGACCTCTTACTGATCGACGGCGGCAAAGGCCAGTTGAGCGCAGTGATGGAGGTGCTCGAAGAGATGGACATGACGGGTCTCTCCCTCGCGGGCCTCGCGAAAGAAAACGAATGGCTCTATGTGCCCGGCCAGTCCGAGCCGATCGTGCTGCCACCGAATTCCGCCGCGCTGCATTTGGTGATGCGGATTCGCGACGAGGCACATCGTTTTGCGGTAACGTACCACCGCCAGCGCCGTGGCAAAGAGATGACGCGCTCGGCCGTGGACGCGCTGGCAGGGGTCGGTCCGGTTCGAAAGAAGCGCTTGCTCACTGCCTTTGGTTCCGCGGCCGGCATTCGGCGCGCCAGCGTTGATGAGATCGCGGCGGTGAAGGGCATGACCCCGGCTTTGGCTTCGCGGGTGAAAGCCGCACTGGAGAAGTCGCCTTAAAGGAGTGACGAATGCATTTCATAATCCGCCTGCTGATCAACGCGCTGGCCTTATGGCTGATCGCGAAGTACGTGCCAGGCTTTTACATGGCGGGTGGCGTTTGGACGCCGATCATCGCCGCGCTGATCTTCGGTATCGTGAACGCCCTCGTGCGGCCGATCGTGCTGCTGCTGACGTTGCCGATTTCGATTCTCACGCTCGGCCTGTTCGTCATCATCGTGAACGCGCTGATGTTCTGGCTGGTCACGTGGATCACGCCGAATTTCAAAGTATCCGGATTCGTTCCGGCACTGATCGGCGCGCTCATCATGATGGTGGTGTCGCTGATCGTCAACGCGATCTTCAAGGCGGAAGAAGCACCCCGCGCGGCCGCGTAAGCAATCGCTTCCTACGGAAAAGCCCGCGCCGGAGCCGCGGGCTTTTCCTTTCTTCTTTGTCGCTACGGAGTGACTTCTGCGACTTTGTTTCCGCTGCTTTCGACGAACCAGAGATGGCCGTCGGGGCCCTGCGAGATGACCTGGGGTTGCGAATTGGGCGTAGGAATCGGATATTCGGTAATTACGCCGTTAGGTGTGATTCGTCCGATTTTATTCGCCAAGGATTCTGCAAACCACATATTTCCATCCGGCCCGATCGAAATGCCGCTGGGCGCTGAGTCAGCCGACGGAATACGGTACTCGACAATGGTTCCGGTCATCGTGATCTTAGCGATTTGATTGTCGCTGTGTTCGGTAAACCACATGTTGCCGTCGGGACCCGCTGCAATGCGTTCCGGACCGGCGCCGATTCCGCTGTCCGTAGGAATCGAATATTCGGTGATGGCTCCGCCGGGGGTAATCCTTCCTACCTTGCTAGCCGCCTCTTCGACAAACCACATAGCACCGTCCGGTCCCGGCGCTAGGCCGCGCGGGCCCGAGCTCGCCGTTGGAATCGGATACTCCGTGACCGTGTCAGTCTGTGCGTTGAACTTGCCGATGTTATTTCCGCGGTTTTCCGAAAACCAGATCGCGCCATCCGCGCCCTCGGCAGTGTTATAGGGCCACGCGTTTGCGGTCGTTAGCGCAGTTTCGGTGATCGCGCCGTTCGGCAGAATCTTGCCGATCTTGTTGCCTTGGCTTTCGGCGAAATAGAGATTGCCATCGCTGCCCAAGGTGATTCCCTCAGGACTCGAGCTGCCCGTCGGAATGGCGTATTCGCTGATCGTGCTGGTCACGGTGATCTTTCCAATCGCGTCGGCGCCGCCTTCGGTGAACCAGACGTTCCCGTCGGAGCCCTTCGTGATGCCGTACGGAAACGCTCCGCTCGTTGGTATCATGTATTCAGTAATCTGGCCGATGTTTGAAACGACCGGCGCTATCGGCAGCATGGCTTCCCCGGAACCGCCCGCTCCGCCACCGCATGCGGTTAGTGTCATTCCCAAAATGGTGAGAACTGTGGCCGCGCGCGTAAGGCGGCCGGTTGTAAGAATCAGATTTGACATCGTTGCCACGCCTTTTCAAGGTAGTTGTAGTTTGCGCAGTATAGCGAACGATTGAGAACGTCGCGAGAATAACTAAGTGTTTTCTTAGGTGTTTTAAGAAACGCGCATTAGAGTATGCGTATACATATAAAAAGATATGTACGCGTGAAGCTATTAATCGCTAGTCGTCAAAAACGTACCGACGTACTGAGCAACGGATGCGAGGAAATCGTCGAATGAAAAACCCTTCAGCGGTTCCGCGCCGATGCGTTCGTAAATGAAAACAACGTTGAAGATCGCCCCGAGGAACGCGCGTATGACCACTTCGGGCTTGACGTTCCTGCGGTAATCGGGCATGGCTGCGAGTCGTTTGGCGATCGCCGGATACAACCGGTCGAACAACTTTCGCGTGTGCGCCGGCATCAGGTCTTTATTCATGAACCAGAGCACGAAGTAATGATGGGTCTTCTGAATGTAATCCGCATAAGCGCGCCCCACGCCGATCAGCAGCTCTATGCACGTGTTGCTGGTGCGTGCCGCCTTCACGATGGCATCCAAGAGCCACCGCCTCTGTTCATCGCTGCGCTTCACAATCGCCGCGAGCAGGGCAGACCGGCTTCGAAAGTAGCGGAAAAGCAGCGAGCTGCTGATCCGCGATTCGCGCACCACGTCGGCCATCGACGTCCCGTCCCATCCGTTTTTGCCAATCAGGATGACGGCGACTTGAAGTATCTCCTCACGCCGCTGCAGATTTTGAGGTCTGCCGCGTTTGGCGGGCACCGCCCCTTACGGCTTCGTGGCGAAAAACGTTGGGTTGTTATAGTCGCCGTAGAGGACGTCCATCGATTCGCCATATGCTTCGACGTGCATCGCTACAGGTAGCGCCTTCGCATTCACCCATAACGTTTCAATGGCTCCCGTTTGATCGATCAGGCGATAGCCGTCGACCGGCATACCGTAGAGCGATTTATGGCCGAGCGACGTTACCGTGAATTGATCGGCGACTTCGCTCGAGAGATCGCCGCCGGGCTGCGTCGCGTAATCCAGCAGAAGCTGGTATTTCGAAACGCCGGCGGTCGCGATCCGGGCGGGCGCAGACGGCGAGAACTGCACCGTCGCAACAGCGCCGCTCGGGAATTTCTCCACCAGCTGCACGGATTGCACGTGCGAGAAGGCGGTTCGCACTTGCGAAATGGCCGTATATGGGTCGCCGGCCGCTCGAGCCGCAATCGGGGCGAGCGCCAGCAGGGTGATAGTCACTGCACAGGCCATACGCATGGTTGGTTCCTCCGGGTTTCCTGGGGCTGCATACAGCTTGTACCCACTCCGTGTTATACTCTACGGCGGTCTTCATGGAAGGCCAAACTCGTGGGGCTGAAATAGGTTCGACGGGAAGATCCGCGGTCAACGTAAGCAGGCGGAGTTGCGAGCACTCCTAAAACGATCGCAAGCGTTTTACACGCAAATAACCAATACGCACTGGCTGCCTAATCTAGGTTAGCCACCGGACGCGAAGAGTCGGCCCGAACTACTTCGCACTCCGGTCACGAATTCGGGCTGGCACGGTCGACCGACTCTAAGGCCGTGTAAGAAACAGAGTCTGCTGCGAACGGTAATCCACGCTTTGAGGAGTACGTTCGAGTAAGTAAAAATCGAAGCTGAGCCTGGAGAAAGCTTTGGTCCGGCTTTTCGGACTCGGGGGGCAGCACCCCGACAGCTCCACCAATTTTCCAATTTTCCAATATAAGCAAAATCCACTTTTTTTCATTATAAAAGTGGATTTTGCGTGTTTCGCGCGCGCGCGAGTGGATTATGCAAGTTTCAAGAAAAAAGTGGATTCTGCGTGTTTTGGGGCTTGGCGCTGCATCTCTTACCGGGCCGACTAGGTAAAATTCGCCTTCTCTAAGTTGCGCTGCCCGCAGACGCCTCGCAGCTCCTCCAGTGGCCGCGCCTGAGTGGGACGCGCTATGCGCCCGATGAACGATTACGTATGGTGAGCCGACAAGTCAGGTACCCCGATATAGAACCCTATGATCAAGGGCTGCTTGCCGTTGGCGACGGGAACTCTATCTATTGGGAGTGCAGCGGCAACCCGAAAGGTAAGCCAGCCGTATTTCTCCACGGCGGACCAGGCTCTGGCTGCACATCACGCGACCGGTGCTATTTCGACCCAGAATCTTACAGGATCATCTTGCTTGACCAGCGGGGCTGCGGTCGCAGCCAGCCGCTTTTGAACCACCGATCGCAACTAGAATTCAATACGACGCAGCACCTCATACGGGATCTCGAGTCGATCCGCGCCCATCTCTCGATCGAGCGCTGGCTCATGCTCGGCGTTTCCTGGGGCACGACGTTAGTACTTGCTTATGCGCAAGCACATCCTCAACGCGTCGCGGCCTTAGTCTTAGCGTGCGTTACCACGACATCGCGTCGAGAGGTTGAATGGATCACGTGCGATGTCGGCCGCATCTTTCCGCAGCAGTGGGAACGGCTTGCATCCCACATTCCAACATCCCTTAAGGGCATGCGCATCGTCGATGCCTATGCCTCACTCTTATTCGACGACGATCCCTCGGTCAGTGCAGCGGCCGCTGCCGAGTGGTGTGCGTGGGAAGATAGTCATGTTTCGCTAGTTCCAGGCCATGCGCCAAGCCGTCGATTCCTGAATCCCGATTTTCGGCTTCGCTTTGCTCGGATTGTGACCCATTATTGGAGGCATGCTGCGTTCCTCGAAGACGACCAACTCCTGCGAAATGTTGCTTCCTTAACCGCAATCCCAGGCGTCTTACTACACGGCCGTTACGATGTCAGCAGTCCGTTGGAAACTGCCTGGCAATTGCATCGTCGGTGGCCGGAGAGCGAATTACGCGTTGTGGACGATTCTGGTCATGGCTATGGCTCTCTTTCCGAGCACGTTATCGCGACTTTGAATCAGTTTAGGGCAACTGCTACCTAAGCCGCTTCCTCGTCCGGCGTGTAGATTTCGAGCGGCGGCAGAGGTTCATCGTCCTGAAACGTGATTTTCACACCGGTCAAGTGTTCAAGCATCACGAGCCGTCGAAGATTATAGACGATCATAATCATCAGCGCCTCGTTGAGACGCGCGATTCCGACTTCAGAGGTGGCGACCTCGAATATCTCCGCGAGTACGTCTTCAGGCAACTCGCTTACGCGCACCTTAAGCCCATCGCCAAATATGCGCATAAGTTCCGACACGCGCTCGGTCATTGTGGATCATCATGTGCTCCCACGCCATCTCACCCGGTGAATTCGTTTGTATGGATGGAGCGAGATCGCGAAAGCGCGCCGAACACGATGCGGACGCGAGTTTTGGTAGCCCCAACGGTGAACGCGGCTCCAACCGGGCGGGTCGCCGCCTTTTGGCGCTTACCGCCTGCGATCTCAGTGAGGGCCGCGCCGGTCGTGTCGATCGGCGTTGCGATTTGCTGAAGCCGTGTTAGGTAGGCTGTAGGCGGATCTGCGGTTACTATACGGCGCTGTCGCTACGTTATTATAACGCGTAGCGTTTGCCCGATTGTAGCCCGAGCCGTTGTAGCCGTAACCGCTATTGCTAGAGCCGCCAGTGCCATAGCCGTAGCCGTACGCGCCATTTCCGCTGTTGGTGATCGTGCAGTATTGATTGCTGCATGCGACGGTCTGGCCATTGTTACCGGGATACCAGGTTTGACCGTTCCGCGAGACGACTCGCCCGTCTTGGTAGACGGTTGAACCGTCGGGCAGGTAGCCTTCCACGGCGTTTGCGAGTTGCTGCTTGTGTTCCACGTTGTAAAGCGTGAACGCCGCAATGGCCGCGGCAGCGCCGTAAAGGAGGTTGTTGGTTGTCGTATCGGCCTTCGCCGGCAATCCCATTGAAGAGACCAGCACCGCGCCGAGGGCGAGTGCTGCTAAGCCGGAACGAACGATGTTCTTTTTCATGCGTTTAGCGTACGCCGATAGTCTGCTAATTTAATGAGAGTGCTGCTCTAGGCAGCAAGGTTAGTGCTAACCGTTTACTATGATGGACACGGCAGCGGCGTGGCCGTCACGGTCGGCGTCGCTCGGCTGTACGTGGGAATGTTCCAGACCGTGATCTGCAGCGGTTGGGTCGGGTCCGACGTGAACGTGGGTGCCAATCCACCCGGCTCGTCGTACTGAAGCGCATACGTGCGATTTCCAATCATGTACTTGTGCACGAGATACGCATACTGGTTGAAGGCTGGGTCGAGATAGAAACTGCTCAGCGGCGCGGGCGTCGGAGGCGAAGTGTCCCATCCGCCGATCGGGTGCGTGCCGTTCTGCAAGGCGACGCCGCGAGCGATGTCGATTACCATAGCCTTCCACAGATAGAACTGGGTCTGGTTGGTGAACGGCGTGGTACCGCCGCTTCCACTGTACGGCATTTGGAAGATCGCGCTGGGGCAGACGCCGTAACTGTCCGTGGGGCCCACTCCTTCGAGCGTATTCGCTATGCCCATGGTAATCGGCGTGCCGGAGAGTCCCGAGCACGACGTGCCTGCAACCGAATAGAACAAGACGTTGCTGCTGCCGTCGGACGTTGCGCAGTAGTTCCCGCTAACGACGTTTAGGCCGTTCAGCGTGTACAGCTGTGGCGTCGTTTGGTATTTCTGGAGAACGTAGCCGACGTACCCCTTACTTAACGCGGAATACGCCGAGTTGAAGGTTGAGTTGTACCACCAGTCTTGCGGGAATCCCCAATCTTCGCCGTTTGAGGGTGAGAGAATACGCGCCAGGACGCTGCGGCCGTTCAACTGTGAGGAGGCCGCGAGCTTGTTGTAGGTGGGATCCGCGGTGATCGCGCTGAGCAAGTTTTCATATTGACCGGAGGCAAAGCCGATGGTCGTGCTTCCCTGCGTAACTTGCAGCGGCAGCCCCACTTTGTCGACTTGCGTAACGTCGGTAATGCCGTGCGGAAGCGTGTACTCGACGTAATCCCAAGGCACGGAGACGTATGACGGGACATTCCAATCGAGATTGGGGCCCGCATCACCGACCTGGGTGCCGGCTGTGACGCCGGTGAATGTCAGCGGGTTGGCCACTCCACCGCCGGGAGGCGGCGTCGCGTAGGCAATATAGAAGCCCGCGCTTTGGACGGCATTCGTTGGCGGCGGAAGCTCGAACGTCAGACCGTTGCCCTGATGCGTGCTTCCGGGGAAGCACTCAAGCGGGAATGGCGCGGCGGTTGCTCCGACGGTGAAGTTCGTGAGCGTTCCGTTGGCCGCCAAATACTGGGTTTGCGTGCCGCTTGGACCGGCTGGAGGCGCAGGCGGTGCGCCGGTAACGACGTAGAGGACGACGCGTGCGCCCGTGTTGGAGTTGTCGGTGATCCAGACGGGCTGCGGCGAGCTGTTCGCGTTCGGCGAGGGCGTCGAGTATGCCGAACAATATGCCGGAAGCGTCTGCTGCGGAAGCGCCGCAGAGTAGATCGCGCCGGACGAACTCGTCAGATATAAATTCTTATAAGCCGAAATGCTGAGAAGGCCGGAGCCTGGTTCCGCGGTCCACCCCGGGTTATTTAGATCGTAGTAGTATATCTGATTTCCGCCGGCCGCACTCGGGTACCCCAAGACGAAGACGCCGCCAATGGCTGTCGGCGCGATTGCGGATGCCGAGCCCGGGAGACGCGCAAAGCTCTTGTCTGAGTAATTCTCATACCAGATCCCGCCGGCGGAGTTCACGATGTAAAAACCGCCCGGATTGATCGTGCCGCTTCCGCCGGCGCCGGGTGTGAAACTGGTGGTATCCCAGTTCGCGGCCAGCGCAGTCCCGGAACCGCTCTGCTGCACCCATCCGGTACCGGAAGAGTAGTACCAAATCGCCCGATCGCTGCCGGAGCCGGCGTTGGTCAGAACGTAGATGCCGCCCGATGAGTCGGTAGTGATGCTGTTGCTGGCGCTGCCGCCCAGCGGAGTCCAGGTGCCGCCGGTGTAGTGGTAGATGCCGCCTCGGCATTGATCGCCCACAGCGAGCCGTCCGGCGCAGCGGCGATCGCCGAGGCCATGCCGGAAATATTCGTCCACCCTCCGTTGGCGTAGTGCCAGATGTACTTGTCGGCGCCGGCCGGCTGGTCGGAGAGCACCCAGAGCGATCCGTCAGGAGCGGCCGCGACGGCGCTCGCGGTGCCCGGGACCTGCGACCAACCGAGTGTTGAAACCGGAATGTTTGGGTGTACGGGCGACTTCATGGCGCCCGGCGGCAGGATCTCCGTTTGCGCCATCGGCGGCGGCTTGATGAGTCCCGGCGAAACGGATTTCGGCGTCAGTAAGCCCGGGGAAGACGCGCCTGGAAGCAGCCCGGAACCGCCGTGTGAACACGCGGTCGCGAAAGCAGCGAGAAGCAAACCGTAGTAGGCAAGCCTGCGCATGGGACGATGGTTCCAGGTCACTAGCGTCGTTCCTCGCCACGTTGCAGTGAGCGATTTTTTCTTTTTCTCGCCATCGTGAGCGTTATGCCGCGCGGGAGCCGAGCGGCGCTTAGGTCAACACGTTTGCCTCGCAGCGGTACGCCTTCCTTTCGAAGTCGCTCGAGCTGCCTTCGCCCCTGAGTGACCGCGCCGTCGGCGCGCACGACGCGGTGCCACGGAACCGTGTGATTCGTTGTCGCCAAGACGTGTCCGACTAGGCGCGGCGCGTGCGGATCGATGTCGCCATACGTCTGAACGAAGCCCTTCGGAATTGCGCGAACGAGATCGAGGATGCGCGCAGCGCGCGTATCGATCGTTAGCCTCCGGGACTCTCGACGCCGCCTTCTAATGCCGCGCACTCGCCGCCATCGCGCTCACAGTCCTTGCAGTGATGGCCGTGATGACTGCTCATCGGATGACCGCAGGCCGGGCAATCCGTGATTTGAATCTCTTCCACTCAGCGACGCTCCTTAGACGGGAGGATGGATTCTCCTTACCCGAATGAATGAGGGATGAACATCCGCAAGAGCGGCGGTGCGCGTTCATGTTACAATAAGAATGGCTCGCCAAAGAGTGCATTTCGCACGAAGAATCTCGCGGAGCGCGCGATTCCGCGCACTACTGCGGGGCTCGCGCCGTACTCATGTGCCAAGCACGGCTGGCATCTGGGTCACGGGCCGTGACTATGCATCGGGCAACATATGCGATGGCTTTGTGTTTGACGGCATTGCTAGGCTGCTCGCCCGGCAGTCTCTCGCCGCAGACTTCGCTCACCGGTGCGCTGACGCAAGACCTGCAGCAGTACTTAGTCGCGCGCGGAGCGATCGAACACATCTCTGCGGTCTCGCTTTCGGTGAGCTTGCACGGGCAGACGTCCACGATCGATGCCGCGGCCGGAACGACGACGTTCGGCGGAAGCACGCCGGTGACGCCCGGCCACCTGTTTCAGATCGGCAGCAATACCAAGGCCTTCACGGCTGCGATCATCCTGCAGCTCGAAGCCGAGAACACGTTGAACATCAACCAAACGGTCGGCCTGTGGTTGCCACAATATCCGGCTTGGTCGAGTGTGACCATCCGGCAGCTGCTCAATATGACCAGCGGCATCGCAACCTATGACGACACCACCGCGTGGGGACACGACTATGCGGCGAATCCCACGGGGTTCTCGAGCGCCGCGCAGTTAATTGCGTACGTCGATCAAAACGCGCCGCTGCAGCACGGCTGGGTCTATTCGAATACCGGGTACGAACTCGCGCAGCTCATCATCGAGAAGGCGTCCGGGAACAGTTACGCAACCGAAATTCAAAACCGCATCATCGGCGCGCTTGGCCTGCACAATACCTATTACGACGCGAACATCTATCCCGCGAGCGTTCAAGACCAAATGGTCTCGGGCTATTTCAATAACAACGGGCCCGGCGACGAGGAGCTGGCCCCGCTGTTGGGACGCGACGTCAAGCCGTTTAGCGTATCGTGGGCGCAAGCCGCGGGCGGCGTGGTGTCGTCGCCGAGCGATCTCACGCGTTGGGTGCGCGCGCTGTATCAAGGGACGCTGCTCGCCCCGGCTCAGCGTGCCGAACTCTTAAGCTTGGTTTCGCAGGCAACGGGGACGCCGATTGCTCAAGTCAGTGCGAGCGACCCGCGCGCGTTTGGCCTGGGTGCCGCGCAAACGTTTCAGCCGGCCCTGGGCGGTCCCATCTATTTCTATGAGGGAGAGACGCTGGGTTATCGCATGCTCTACGCGTACTTGCCGGCGCAAGATGCGGTTCTGGCGATCGGCCTCAACAGTCAGCCGGTGGGTTCGGACGATCAGGTCGGCCAGCTCGTGCTGAGCGTTTACAATACGCTGAAAGCGTACAACGCGCTCTGACCGATCTTTAAACTGACGTCGCCATAATCGGCGAAGACGGCGTAGGCATGCACCGGGATTACTCGTTCAGCCGCCGCAAGATTTGGTCGAGGTCAGCGACGCATCCGAGCTTCCCGTGAATGCGTGAATCAAGCCGGGGGCGATGGCGAGCGGCACGCCTTTGGAATGGATGCTGCAAGCATCCGGCACGCCGCCGATGGCGCCCGTCGAATGCCACGCGCCACCTTTGCGCGCGAAGACCCACACGGCTGCTATATCGCAGGCGCCGTGCTGCTCGACGGTCGCCAGGCCATAGTTGCCACTGACCGAAACGTGCGAGACGCGCTGCGGACAGCGGCCGTTTGAAACCGTTGCCAGTTTTCGTATCGCGGCGGTATCGGAGCCCGGCCCGGTATCAGCGCGAGCGCCAGCCGTTGCGCAAAACACGAATGCCGCAGCGCAAAAGGCTGCAAGAGATTTTTTCATAACGCCTCCTCGCGCGGCGATTCTCGGGCGCCCCGGAATTCCCCGCGAGGAGACGCCTGTGCTACCCTTACTTTTTCTTGCGTGTCCGCTTGGTGGCTCGCTGCGCCAGCGTGTCCACGATATCCGCGGTTTGTTTGATCACTTCGCCCGCGCTGACGACGGTTTCGCCGACCTGACGCGCGCGCGTTGCCGTCTTCTGCACGCTTTTCGCCGCTTTGCGAACCGTGCGTTTGCGGTTCTTGACCGCACGCTTGGCGCGTTTTACCAGGCCCCCGGCGGTCTTGCGTGCTTTCCGTGCCGCGCCTTTAGCGCGCTTTGCAACAGTTTTTTTGGAGGACGCTTTTTTGCGCCCACGTTTTTTTCTTGCCATGGATGCACTCTTTCCCTAACGCGACCATGCCAAACGAGCGCCCCTCACGCTGACGGACAGCGCGAACCGTATCTGCGGGCGTACACGTGCGTGAACTCCGCGCCGAAAAGCATGATCTGCGCCGAATAGTTCACCCAAACCAAGAAGACGACCAGCGATCCGAAAGCGCCGAAGCCGGTCGAGATTCCGGCGCGTCCTAAGTACCAGCCCAGCAAGAATTGGCCGATGACGAAGAGCAACGCAGTCGCCGCGCCGCCCAGCCACACGTCACCCCATTTGATCGCGCTTTCGGGCAAGTACCGGAAGAGCAGTGCAAAAAGTACCGTGATAACGGCGAACGAGAGAATAAAGTCCACGATCTTGATCAGCGTTGGAAAAAGCGGGAAGACCTGTTCCATCGCGCCTGAGGCTATCGTTAGCACGGCGTTGAGGCCTAGCGAGACGAGCAGCACGAACGCGATGGCGAGTACGACGCCGAACGACGTGGCGCGATCCCGCACGAGAGCAACCAGAGTTTTCTTCTCGGGCTGGACGTCCCACACGGTGTTAAGCGCTTGTTGTAGCGAAGAGAACAGCCCAATCGCTCCGAGTACGAATACCACCCAGCCGATAATCTGCGCGATGATGCCGGCGCGATGCTGACTGAACGATGCGTCCACCATCGAGCGGACACTGCTCGCAGCCGCTTTCCCCGCGGTGTGCTGCAAATAGCCGATGATGTCGTCGAGCGCGGCGCGGTGGTGTCCCAGGAATAGGCCGGAGATTTCCACGATGACGATGATCAGCGGCGCGATCGCGAACATCGTGAAGTACGAGATGGCCGCGGCGAGCCATTGCGCCTGATGGCGCCCGAACTCAGCCCACGTTTCCTTTAATAAGGGAACCCAGTCTCCGCGCTTAACGGACTGCATGGCCTGGTGTTACCAACTTGCTCAACGGTTAAGGCTCGCGAAGCGCGGGCACGCCGCTTTCCTCGTTTACCGCAAAGTTCGAAATGCGCATGATTGGCGGAGCTCGATGAGATCTCAGATCGGTGAACGCAATCGCAGCGGAGTCGTACGCGCGGCGCGCCACCGTGAATGATTGCGTCGTCGTTTCGGAGGCCACGTACATCGCGCCGTTGATATCGCGGAAGTCCACCGTCCATCTGATGCCGGTCATGCCTCCTTCGGTAAAGTTCCCTTGGCTCACGAGCCGGTCCGTGGCAAACGTTTGCGCGTCGACCCAAACCTCGCGCAATCGGTAACGTCCGGGATCGCTTATCGGCCGTAAGCCGAGATCGTAATCGGCATGGCCGTTTATGCGCGTGAGGCCGTTCAATTCGATGATGTAGGCGCGCCGGACGATCTCAATGGACGCGATCGTCTTTAGGCCCGAATCCGGCGGCGCATTCTTGGATGGAGCGGGATCGCAAAACTCCCGCCGGATTTCGGCTACGAGCTCTAAGTTGTTTGCGTCAGGCGCGTGCGGCACCGAGCTTGCAATTCCGAAGGAATAATTCGGCGCCAATACCGGAACGCCCAGATAATCGAACGTTCGTTCCGGCGAACTGAGCGGGATGTGCGCGCCGAACGGCGTGAAAAATACGTCGATTCCGTGCGGGGTGTACGGGTGAGCGATCTCTTCGTCGCTGACGGCGTTGACGTCGACACGGTTTTCGACCGAATCGTAATACGAATGGTAGTGCGCTTCGGAGTTCGTGCCGTTATGGCGCACGGTCACTGCAACTGTGTAAGAGACTTGCGAAGGATACCGCGCGGTTTCCCAATGCGTGCGGGCGGCAGCAAAAATAGCGTAGGGATCCGTCAGCGCGGGTGGGGGCGGCGCGCCGGACCCGGCCAAACATGCGCCGGCCAGTGCTAGGAAGATCATTCCGTGAGCTCCTTCGAGGGCTCGCATACCCCGCCTCCGTAGGTAGGCGGGAATGGCGAAACTTTACTTCCGCTACTCGGCGATGAATGCCGGCAAATCAACGGCGCTGCTGCAAGTGGCGCACAACTACGAAGAGCACGGCCGGAAGGTGCGCATCTTTACGGCCGCTATCGACCGGCGTTTCGGTGACGGCGTGGTGACGTCGCGCCTCGGTCCGCAGCGTGACGTCGAAACTTATGACGACAAGACGGACTTTGCCAAGGCGTTGGGCCCGGATGCGACGGAGCTCTCATGCTTACTCGTGGACGAATCGCAATTCCTGACGGTCGCCCAAGTCCGCGAGCTGCATCGCATTGCCCATGTCACCGGCGTGCCGGTGATCTGCTATGGACTCCGCAGTGATTTCCAGGGAAATCCGTTTCCCGGTGCGGCGCATCTGCTGACGCTCGCCGACAGCATCGAAGAGATCAAGACGATATGCGCGTGCGGACGAAAGGCGACGATGAACGTGCGGATCGACGAGCAAGGAAAACGCATCACCCAAGGCGCGCAAATTGCCATCGAAGGCGAGACGCGGTATATCCAAACGTGCGGACGATGCTTTTACAGCGAGGCTTAAGAGCCTTGAAGCACCATGCGCATCGCGTCGAAATCGATCGTCCAAGCGAAATGTTCGAGAAATTGGTGCGACACGATGCCGGCCACTTTGAACGGAAACATTTGCAGCGGAGAACCTTGCGGCGTGTAGAGGCCATTCACGTTTGCGCGGCAGGCAGTGCCCAGGCACAGCCGGTCTAACGTAAATGGAATCACGGTAACGGCTCCGCCGCCGCCCACTCCGGTCCCGCTGCGCATTTCATCCAGCCCGATATTTGCATCGGCGACGGTTTGTTGCGATGGTCCAAACCCGCCGCCGGCCATCCCGCTGTCAACAAGAAATAATTGATCGTTCAGCGCGTTGACGCTGCCGCGCGCCAACAGAAAGTGGTCCGGCACGTACCAGAACGGTACGGTCGTCGCGCTTGGCGGAAGTGATTGCTCGAATGCTGCCGACGCCGAGCGCGGACGCAGCACCAGCCGCGCGTTCGGATAATCGATTGTCGACAAGAACTGGGAAAGAAAGATCGTACCGATGATTCCGTCCACGCGCTTCTCGCCGAAGAACGGGATCGGGCGCGTTGGGAGCACGGATGAGTCGACGTGGTGCAGCGTGACGCTGCCGATCCGGAACGTTGGTACGAGCACGTCGCGGACGGTCGCATGTTTGCCGCCGGCAAACGTTCCGGTAAAGCCTCCCGTCATCGCTAGCCCGAGCTCTTTGGCGAAATCGGGGTCGATGATGAGATTGGGCGCACCCGTGTCGAGCATGAAATAGGCCTGCCGCCCGTTGACCTGAACCGAAAATAACGGCAGCGGATCCACCGCCGCCATCGGAATGCTGACGATCCGCGAGATGGGTTGCGCCTGCTGCATGCGGATGCGCGACTGCACCTCGCCGAGCAAGACTTTTACGGGTGTGATCTGTTTACTATCAGCCAGCACTTGCGCGTCGTCCAAATACTCCGTGGCGCTGTGCAAGTCGTTGGCATAAAGCGCGGCTTGGGCCGCGCCGAAATAGGCTGCAAAACTCTTGCCGTCGTGCGCGATCGAACTCCGGTAGCCGGCCAGCGCTCCGGCAAAGTCTCCAGCGGCAAAGGCGGCGTTGCCTTGTGCCAGCGCGGTCGCAAGCGCGACGGCGACGATCGGCGCGCCCATCAAACGTTCGTTCTCAAATAAACGGCATGACCTTCGTAATCGAAATACATCTTGTAATACTCCATAATATTTCGTCCGATGATGCCGTCGTAGTCCTGATCGTCAACGGAGGTGTCGGGTGGAACGGCGATGCTCGCGTGCTTAAACTGAGCCGGACCCATCGCAAGATCGTCGACAGAATATGCCGCCATGTCGACGATGCCGCCGACCCAGCGCGTCTCCAGCGACTCGTCCAGCGGCGCCTTTGACCGCAACTGCACGAAATAATGGCGATAGAAGACGGTTGACGCAGAGCCCGTGTCGAGCAAGAAATACCCCTGCACGCCTTCCACTGAGACCCGCGCGCGCGGCACGCCGTCGTCGAGCGAAATCGGCAACGCACTCAAGCTCGCGACATCCGGGGGGCTCGTGTTGGCGGGGTAGAGCGTGACCGTTTTGTTCTTGAAATCGATCCCGACGATTGCACTCGACCAAAAATCGAGTCCCAGCTCGCCGACGATTTGGCTTTTATCGTAGGGCTGATCGATCGGAGCCACGCTGAAGACTGCGTTGGTCAAGTGTAAGTCGCCGATGCTCAGATCGGGCACAACGGTCTGCGACACGTCGAAGTCGCCGGCAATGTTCGCTGTGCTCAAGCCATAGCGTTTGTAGCCGAGTTGAGCGGCGATTCGCGGAGAGATCGTGAGGCTGTCGGACCCGCTGTCGAGTACGAAATTGTACGTACCCCCGGCGATTTTCACGGGCACGATAATTCCGTCTTCATTAAAAATCGCGGGAATCTCGACGGGTTTCTTTTGCGAAGCGAGCAGCAGGTTTCGACTAGCCGGAATGCCGCCGACGGAAACGGACGATGCCGCGAATGACGTGATTTGCGTCACGCTGTCGTTGGCGGGACGACCGTCGCTATAGCGCACCGTGTACGGAATCAACTCGTCGAAGACCGGCCGGTAGCGCGAGAACGTCCAGACGCGCGTGCGGCCGTCGCTGCCGGTAATTTCCGACCGGTTCAGCAAATAGGTTTGCACGTCGTAATAGCGCCGTTCGCGCGAACCGCTGGGAGGCGCTATTTCAAGAACGTACTGCTGCGGCGCGTCGTGGGTCACGCCGAGCACGCGCAATGCAGTCGAGCTGTCGGCGTGCGACAGCGCGTTTGCATCGGGATCGGCGGTGTCGTGAAATCCGCTCAGTAAGATGACGACACCGTTTTCATTCTGCCGCCACTGCTGGCCGTGAAAGATCCCGAACGCTGTCGTAAACGGACCCGTGTGCTCTACGGTTTCGCGATCGTCACCCGAGATGTTCGTCGTGCCGTCGGTGTGTAGGCCGCCGCCGTCGGACGTATAGGTTCGCACGTAATTTCCCGGCTTGAGCGTGCCGGTTGTCTTGTCGGCACGTTCGAGCAGCTGCGCGGGAGTCATCGAGGTCGCGTCGAGTTGTTGCACTGGTGTGGCAGCCGCGGTTGTCAGCAATGCAACAAGAGCAGCCAAAGCAAAGCGAGCGGGCATCATGATCCGTTTCTTAAAGTGTTCTGTGAAACACCCTTCCCGAGGGCGACGTTTCTCGCTCGAGGTACTCGCAACATGATACGCACCCTTCGCTTTTTGGTACTCTCGGCAATAGCGGTTGCATTGGCGAGCTGCAGCGGCTCCGGCGGCTTATTGGGCAACGGCGGACTCGGCGGCATTCTCGGATCGTCAACAACGTGTAATCCCGGCACCGACGTGCAGCTGGCCAATCCGCTGCCGTTTCAAAGCGGCGTGAATCCGAACATCGGTCAGATTACGATCGTCGTCAACGGTAACAACAACGCTTTGAGCCAGAACTATCAATCGCTGAACATCACGCTGATTGACAATTTCGGCAACCGGATCACCGGCAACGCGCTGCAGCCGGTCGCCGATCCGAACGGCCCGCATCCGTATGGCTCGGATTTTTACTATCAGTCGGGATTCGGCCCGCTGCAGTCGGGGATGACCTACACTGCCGAGCTGACGGTGGTGAACGCCGGCACGTTCAACTCGTGTGCCTACACGCTTCAGTCTTTTAGGACGTAGCGCTTCGCCGTTTGCGGCCGGCGAGTACCAGAAGAGGAAGCCCGCCGGCCTGCAACGCGAGTGAGAACACGACCAGCGCAACAAAACTGCGGTCGTAGAGCAAACCCATCACCGTGCTTCCGGCGAACCACGCGATGCCGTAGATCGCATCGAAGGTACCAAGCGCGGTCGCGCGGCGCTCCGGCGGTGCGAGCTGCACGATAGCGGCCGGAAACAGCGTATCTTGCGCGGCCATTCCAAAACCCCATAACAGCACGCCCGCGATCGCCATCCAGGGCGTTCCGAGAAATGAAAGCGGCGCAAAGAGCGCGCTCGCCGCGAAAGCGATGACGAGGACGCGGCCGCCGTAGCGGTCGTAGGCTTTCCCCAGCACCGGCGAACCGAAGGCTCCCATCAGCATCGCGGCGGCGTACAAGAGCGGAATGACGCCGAGCGCAAAGACATGCGTTTTGCTGAAGTGGAACGAGATGAGCGCGAAATCAGCGAACCCCGCACCCAGGCACGCTCCCCCTACCGCGTAGAGCCAGAATGAGCGCTGCTGGTTGCCGCCGACCGCGATCGGCTTGGTCTCCAAGTGTTGCGGCACGGGAAATTTCCGCCACGCGATGATTAACGCGATCAGCGCGAGCACCGCCGGCACGAAAAGCGCACCGAACGCGCGCGCGAACCCGCCGTGATAAAAAAGAATGACGGCGACGAGGATTGGACCGATTGTCGCACCGGTTTGGTCCATCGCTTCGCGAAATCCAAAAACCCAACCGTGGCCGAGCTCCGATCCGGCGTAGGAGATGAGCGCGTTTGATGCCGGTTTGCGAATGCCCCGGCCGATGCGCTCCCCAACCACGAGCGCAGCTGCGCCCGGCACGGTGCGCGCGAGCGCGAGCGCCGGCACCGCCAGCACGTTGACAGCATAACCGAGCAGCGCGGTTCCCCAGTATTTTCCGGTGCGATCCGCCGTTACACCCGAAACGTAGCGCAGCCCAAAACCCAGCAGCTCGCCGAAACCCGCGACGAAACCGACGACAGCGCCGCTCGCGCCCAGAAAAGCGAAGAACGGTCCGGTGACCGAACGCGCGCCTTCGTACGTCATGTCGGCAAACAGACTGACGACGCTCATCAAGAAGACGAAGCGGAACGCTCTTGCTTTCACGATACGGTAACGGGTTCGCAGCGGACGGGGAAGTTTACCGAGCGGGCGATGAAGCAGACTTCGTGCGCGCGTGCATGCAGCCCATCGGCTTCGGCGGCGCGAGCGGGATCGGTGATCTGCACGCGCGGACGCAGCGTGACTTCGACGAATTCTCCGCTGCCGTCGGGGTTGGTGCGCATCGAACCCTCGGCAGCATCGCCGTACGCGGTAACGACGATGCCGGCGTCGGCGCATAGGTGCAAGTACGCCAGCAAATGGCAAGACGACAAGGCTGCGACCAGGAGTTCTTCGGGGTTGTAACGCGCGGCGTCGCCGCGATAGGTTTTGGCGCTCGAGCCGGCGATGGCCGATGCTTTTTCGGGCGCCGAGAGCTCGTAGTCACGTCCGTAAGCGCGGTACGAGCTCGTTCCGGTCCCAAGGTTTCCCGTCCAGCGAAGCGTCGTCTGAAAGTTGTGATTCGTCATCGCCCGACGACCTTTATTACCTGACGGTGAGCATGCCTTTCATGTTCGGGTGGTATGAGCACGTCAGCGCGTAGGTTCCGGCTTTTTTGAACGTGTAGCTCCACGATTTGTGCTCGTCGAGGTTGCCGGAATCAAACGCACCGCCCGCCGCCGTCACGGTGTGCGGGAAGGAGTCGTCGTTGACGAATTCCACCGTGTCGCCGACGCTCACCGTTGCCGACGCGGGCTTGAACGAAAAATCGCTCAAGTGGATCACGAGTGCGGGCTTCGGCGCGACTGCGGTTAGCAAGGCAAGCGCGAGAATTGCGGTTAGGGATTTCATATCACCACGTAAACGAGGAGCCGAGATATCCACTTATTACGCGCTGGTTTGAGGCTTGATCCTTTCCGATCCACGTTTCGCCATTCAGTCCGAGTTGAATGATTGCGGAAATGAGGGCGGTCAGAATAAACCGTCTGTTCATCAGAGCCTACCTCCGCCGGAAACCTTATGCCCCCTGGCCCCGGCGTCCTTTGGAAGCGAGCGCCCTACGGTAAAACTTTGCTCAAACTTTCGACGATCGAAATCCGCTGGTCTAGACTCGTGATGCGGAAGATGCGGTGAATCACGCTGGCTTCAGGGACGATCACGACGAGCCGGTCTCCATGGCGCTGATGTGCCCGGACGACAACTTGCAGCGCGGTCGAATCCAAGAAGGTGCAGCTTCCCAGGTCGATCACCAAGAGGCGCTCCGCGCCCAAATCGGGTTCGGCGCCTTCAACGGCAGCTTCAAAATCTTTCGCGTTGGCGATGTCGAGCTCGCCAAAGACATGCAATGCGATGACCGCATCAAAATCTTCGCGTATAAAAGCCGCGCTCTGATATGAAATGATTGCGCCTACCTTTCGTCCTCTAGTATGGGTGCCGAGCGGGCAACATACAAGTTGTGATCCGAAACGGGACGCGGATTGAATGCACGCGCGGCGGCCATGAGCGGACCTTGGATATCGCTCAGCTGGCGTTCGCGCAGCAAAAGGAGCGGTACGGCGTCGTTCAAGTGCGGGTTCAAGGCTTGAAACCAGGCGCGCGCAATATTGCGATCGCCTTTCTCGCAAATCAACCACGCGAGCTGCAAAGCAAAGCGCAAAACATGCGGCCGTTGCGGCTCCCGGTCGGTCATCCACTGCTTGACGGCGCGCGTTTCGCTGACTCCCCCGATGGCGGCGACCATCGTCGCACCCAGCGCATCGACCAATTCCCTCACGACTTCCCGAATGTCGCTGGATATGGCGTTCTCGTGGGCCCGAATTTCGATGGGCCGGTCATCCTGAGGTTGAGGGGTTCCTTGCACGCCGCCCTATATACCCACCTAAATCCCAACCAAAATACCAAACGAGCATTCGTACAGTTCCGGACCCATCGACTGGGCGTTTCGCCGCTATGGCCTGACGAGCGGATTCGGCTTCACCCACACGATCAGATCCCAGGTCGAAGGCATATCGAAAACGGTGACGATGGATGCTGCGCTCTTTGCGCGGTCTCTAAGGCGAGATCGTTCCGATCTTGTTGCCGTAGTTTTCAGCGAACCAAAGTTTGCCGTCCGAGCCGGCGGTGATTCCGTCGAGACCGGCGCCGGCTGTCGGAAGCGCATACTCAGTAATCGCACCGTTCGTGGTGATCTTTGCGATCTTGTTGCCCTTGCTCTCGTTAAACCAGAGGTTGCCATCGGGCCCCGCCGTGATGCCGTAAGGACGTGCATTGCGCGTCGGAATTGGATACTCGGTGATCATGCCGCTTGGGTCAAACTTCGCGATCCTATCGCTGTCGTTTTCCGTGAACCAGAGATTGCCGTCGGGGCCCGCCGCGATGTCAATTGGCTCCGCGCCGCGGGTCGAGAGCAGATACTCCGTGATCGTGCCGCCCGTGGTGATCTTCCCGATCTTACTGTCGTTGGGACCGGGCCCGCTGCTTTCGTTAAACCAGAGGTTGCCGTCTCGTCCTGCGGCGATGTCGGTTGAATTCGCGCGGGCACTCGGAATTTTATATTCGGTGATCGCGCCGCGCGGGGTGATTTTCCCGATCTTGTTCGCGCGGTTCTCGGTAAACCAGAGGTTGCCGTCCGGGCCTGCGGCGATGCCATACGGCCAAGCTCCGCGCGTCGGAATCGCATACTCGGTGAACGAGCCACGCGTGCCGATCCGACCGATCTTGTTGGCCTGGGTTTCAGTAAACCAGAGGCTGCCATCCGGGCCGGCGGCGATATCCTCCGGACTGGCGCTGCCGGTCGGAATCGCATACTCAGTGATCTTGCCGCTCGTGGTGATCATGGCAATCTTGTTCCCGGCATCTTCGGTGAACCAGACGTTTCCATCCGAGCCTACGGCAAGGCCGCCGGACAGCGCGTGAGCCGTCGGGATCGCATATTCGGTGATGATGCCGGTGCTGGAGCCGCCGGCAGCTCCGCGGGCAAAAACCGCTAGGCCTAGCGTTAGGGCCGACGTAACTGCAAAAACGCGGTTCATCTACACCTGGTCCTCCAGTCGTAGCCTTCCCCGGAATCGGCCGATCTCACGGAGCTAACGTAAAGACTTCGTTTCGGGGAATAGGGAGCTTACGATGGTCGAAAGCGCGAAGCGCATAACCGCGGCTTTCTTGCTGGCCGGTGCTTTGGCGGGCTGCACAAATCAGCAAGCCGTGCAGACGCAGCAGCGGGTGACGCGCGAAACCACGCAATCGTTCAATGCGGTGAACGGCGTGTTGAAGAAGGTAGACGCGAAAGACGCGGCGCTAAAGGTCCAGGTCACGGCGGCGATGGCCGAGCAGGCCGGGGCCAACGTTTTCCGTATCGGAACCGACGTGCGCGCGGGCGTGGTAACGTTAAGCGGAACGGTGCCGAACGATCAAGTCGAGCAAACCGTCATCCGTGCGGCTGCCGGTGTGTCCGGCGTCAAGCGCGTTGATAATCATTTAACGATCAGTTCGTGAGAACGCCGGAAGTCTAGCGCGTCTCGGTACGGATTGCCGGGATCGCGAGAACGAAGACGGCCGCCAGCAGATACCCGATCGCCGAAATCCCCATCGCGAGCCGCGCGCCCCAGTGATCGGCCGCATAGCCGAAGCCGACCGCTGCTAACGGTATCCCACACAGTACGAAAAGCCGGACGGCGCCGAAGACACGGCCGACATACTCCTCGCGTATCACGCGCAGGCGAAAGCCGATGATCTGCGAGATCTCAAACTGCACCACGGCGTTGCTGATCGCCCAAAAAATGCCGGCGACCCACAGGTTGCGCGTGAAGACGACGGGCAGAAAGATGAGGGCGTCGATGAGATACGCGCTCGTCAGTGCGCGACCGAAGACCCATCGCCTCGCGAACTTCGTCGATAAGACCGAACCGCAGATCGCGCCGGCGGCCGAGATGCCGAAGAAGATGCCGACATCGCGATCGCTTGCGCCGAAATCGCGTTTGAGAAACGGCACCAGCACGGCATACGCTCCGAACCCGAGCATGTTGATGGCGAGCCCCGAAAACGCAAGCGCGCGCATTGCGCGATCGCCGAAGAGCAGCGCAAAACCCGTACGAATGTCGGAGAGGATCTCGCGATGCGTCGGCAAGCCCGACGCGTCGTCCGGCCCCAGCGACGGAATGCGCCACAGCGAGATCATCGAGCCGAGATAGCCGGCTGCCGTGATAAGCAGCGCCGGCAAAGCCCCGAACAGCGCAAAGAGCGCGCCGCCGATAATCGGCGTCACGAGATTCGCGAAGTTTTCGGCGCCGCCGAGCGCAGCGGTGGCTTCGGTGCCGCGTTCTTTTCCCAGCAGAAACGGAATGCTCGACGTTTGACCGCCCAAGAAAAGCGCCGCCGCGATCGCGACCACTATCAAGCCGGCATAAATATCGGCCACCGTCAGCACGTGCAGCGCATAAAGTGCGGCGAATAAAAGCATCATCGCGCAACGAACGGCGTTCGAGACGAGCATGACCGCGCGCCGGTTCCACCGATCGGCTAACGATCCGGCAATGACGCTAAAGAGCGCAAACGGCGCCAACTCGCATAGGTACGCGACGCCCGTCGAAAGCGCTGAATGCGATAAGCGGAAGACCAGCAGCGGAATCGCGAGCAAACGGAAACCGTCGCCGAGCAAACTCAAGGATTGCCCGATGTAATATTGACGAAACCGCTGAACTGAAAATATGCTGCGCCGAACTTGCGCGTCCGCGAATGCCATGCGACGAGAACCTCCGTGCCGGTAGAGTAGGGATGGGGTCCAGGTCGCTAGCGCATAACGGCACGATTCTACCCGATCATTTGGCGCCGCGCAAATCGGAGCGCCGGGTGTGGCCCTAAAGCCAGAGGGGGAAACTGCCGAAAGACGACAATGGAGGATTTTACTATGCCGTTTCGCCCGGCCGCGCTTGCGCTGCTTTTGCTCGCCGGCGGCTGTGCTCACCGGATTTGCTGCGACACCTACACCTACGGGCCGCCGGCATCTTATCCGATTAGTGTGAGCCCGTCGGGGACCGCGGCGAATCCCGTGAACAAGCCGATCTCGCAGTCGTTCACGATCACGGCCAGCGAACAGAACTACACGGGCAACTTCACGGCCGCGCGCGTGCAAGGCTCGTGCTGGATCGTGCAAAATCCTACCGCGGCCGCACCGGCGTCCTTTACACTGATGGCGACCGGCCAGTCATGCGCGAGCGGGCAAGGTTTTGAAATCGACGCCTTCCAGATTACCGATTCGTTCGGGCAAGCCGTCACCACGTACATCCGCTCCACCTAACTCGTCCCGGCCGTCGCGCCAAAAAGCATTCCCAACGTTTTCCGGAGAATGCGGTCCGCATGCAGCGAACCGCTATTTTTCTCTGCGCCGCACTGGTTTTTGCGGTGCAGGCACCGGCGCGCCCGGCCACGCTTCAAGCGGCGCTGGCGACCAAGAGCAACCCGATGACCGTCGTTCTGGACGAGCGAACCGCTCCACGCGGCTTCGCGTACTCGCATATGACGATTCCTGTCAAGCCGGGGCCCTTTACGTTGACGTATCCGGAATGGATTCCGGGCGAGCACGGTCCGACCGGGCCGCTCAACGATCTCGCCCAGCTCAAGATCAGCGCGGGCGGTCAAGCGATCCCGTGGGAACGAGACCGCGTCGACATGTACGCCTTTCATATCAACGTTCCGAGCGGTGTGACGACGGTCAACGTCGATTTCACGGTGCTGCTGAATCATCCGAACAATTTCGTCGACGGGCAGCTCGCAACGCGCAATATCATGGTCGGCAACTGGAACCGCTACATTCTGTACCAGCCCGATATCGACAACCGTTATTATTACGTGCGCGCCAACCTTATTTTGCCGCCGGCGTGGGACTACGCAAGCGCGCTTCCGGTCGCATCGCGCAGCGGAAGCCGGATCGACTTTAAAACCGTAACGCTGGAGACACTGGTCGATTCGCCGACCGATTCCGGACGGTACTATCGCCACATCGTCGGGTGGACCGGACAAGGCACGCACACCTACATCGATCTCTTTGCCGATCATCCCGAAGATCTCAAAATGCCGGCGAGCGAACTGGCGGCTTACAAACGGATGACGCCCGAGGCGATGGCGCTTTACGGCGGGCGCCATTGGAACGTCTATCATTCCGAACTGACGCTGAGCGATCTGATTCCGCCGCAGGGAATCGAGCACCACCAGTCGAGCGACGATCGCAGCGACGACACGTTCTTGACCAATCATGCCGAGCAACTCGCGGGCGGCGATCTGCTGACGCACGAGTTTTCACATTCGTGGAACGGAAAATACCGGCGGCCGTTCGATTTGCAGCAGCCCAACTTCAATCGCCCGTTCCCCGAGCACACCGAGCTGCTTTGGGAGTACGAGGGCATGAACCAGTACATGGGCGACCTGCTCGCGTTCCGCAGCGGTATAAAAGGAAGGCCGGCGGATTATCCGGAGTACTTCGCCTCGATTTACTCGGCGATGGCCTACGAGCCGGGACGTAATACGACGCCGATCATCGACGTCACGACCGGCGCGCCCTATTATTACCTCGCAGACGGGCCGTACGGGTCGCTGCGGCGCGACGCCGGCGATTTCTATGTAGAAGGCGAGCTGATGTGGCTCGACGCCGACACGATTATCCGGCAACTCACGCATGGCAAGAAATCGATCGACGATTACGCTAAGGTGTATGCAGGCGGCACGTCGGGTCCTCGCGTGGTCACCTACACGCGCGCCGACTTGGAACGTTACCTTGGCGAAGTCGCTCCGTACGACTGGCACGGGTTTTTTGAAAAATACGTGTACTCCATTTCGCCCAAGCCGCCGACCGATGAGATCGGGCGCGCGGGATACCGGCTGGTTTTCACCGCCAAGCCGAACATGTATGAGGCCAACAGAGAGACGTTGAGAAAAACGATCGGGTCTTGGTACGACGTCGGCCTGAACTTAAAGGAAGACGGCACCATCACCGACGTTCGCGAGGGTTCGGCCGCATGGAACGCGGGCTTGGGAGACGGTATGCAGATCGTGGCGATGAACGGCCGCGAATTCACGCCGGACGCCTGGGCTTCGGCGGTTGCTGCGACCTCGGCGAGTTTTTCGCCGATCGCGCTGCTCGTGAAGCAAAACGGTTACTTTCAAAACGTCACGCTGAACTATCGGGGCGGCGCCAAGCATCCGCATTTGGTCCGAATACCAGGGACCACGGATATGTTCGCGCAGATCATGCGGCCGCACGCGAAATGAGAAGAAATATGATCGCAACGCTGGTTTTTTCGCTCGCGCTAACCGTCACGGCGCCGGCCCAACCGATGCCGCCGCCGCAATTCGACCGGCCGCTCGCGACGCAGAGCAACCCCATGACCATCACCCTCGACGCGCGCAAAGCACCGCTCGGACGCGCCTACGCGCACATGACGATCCCCGTAACTCCCGGACGGTTCACGATCGACTACCCGCAGTGGATTCCGGGCGAACACGGCCCGACCGGTCCGCTCAGCGACATTTCGGAACTGCGCGTGAGCGCCGGCGGCAAACAAATACGGTGGCAGCGCGATCAAGTCGATCTCTACGCGTTCCATCTCAACGTGCCGCCTGGCACGTCGGCCGTCAACGTCGATTTCACGGTGCTGCTCAACGGGGGCGGCGACACGATGGCGACGCGCAACATTCTCGTCGGCAACTGGAACCGCTACATTTTTTATCAGCGCAACATCGACAACACGCAATACTTCGCGCGGGCGGCGATCATTCTGCCGGCCGGATGGGATTTTGCGTCCGCACTGCCGGTGGCGTCGCGTTCGGGCGATCGCGTCAATTTCGATACTGTTTCGCTGGAAACGCTGGTCGATTCGCCGACCGACATGGGCGCGTATGTGAAGCACATTACAACGTGGACCGGTGACGGTGCCACAACATACCTCGATCTGTTCGCTGATGCACCCGAAGACCTGAAGATCGACGGCAAAGTGATCGATGCGTACAAACGGCTGACGCCCGAAGCCATGGCGCTCTACGGCGGCCGGCATTGGAACGTCTATCACGCCGAGCTGACGCTCAGCAATGCGCTAGGATTTCAAGGCATCGAACATCATCAGTCGAGCGATGACCGCGCCTCCGACGATTTCTTGACAAATCCGCGCGGGCAAATGCTCAGCGGCGACCTGGTACCGCACGAATTCTCGCATTCATGGAACGGGAAGTATCGCCGCCCGTTCGATCTGCAGCAGCCCGACTACAACGATCCTTATCCGGAACGGACCGAACTGCTTTGGCAATACGAAGGCATGAACCAATACATGGGCGACATGCTCTCGTTCCGGGCGGGAATTCGCGATCCGAAAGACTATCCGGAATACTTGGCAGCGCTGTATTCCAACCTCGCGTACGAATCCGGCCGCAACAGCACGCCATTGATCGACACGACGACGGGCGCGCCGTACTATTATTGCTGCGCGCGCGGCGTCTATCCGAGTTTGCGGCGCACGTCGGGCGATTTCTACCGCGAGGGCGAGTTGGTATGGCTCGATGCGGATACGATTATCCGCGAACAGTCCCACGGCACTAAGTCGCTCGACGACTACACGAAGATCTTTGCGGGCGGCGTTTCGGGTCCAAAAGTCGTGACGTACACGCGCGAAGACCTGGAGGGCTACCTCAACCAAGTCGTTCCTTACGACTGGCACGGATTTTTCGAGAAATACGTTTATTCGATCGCGCCGGTGCCGCCAAGCGACGAGATCGAGCGGGCCGGCTACAAACTGGTTTTTAACGACACGCCGAACAAATTCGTGAGCGGACGCGGCGGACGCGGAGTCGCCGCATGGTTTGACGCAGGGCTGCAGATTGGCGGAACGGGCGCGATCGGCGACGTACGCGAGAATTCTGCCGCATGGAAAGCCGGGCTCGCGCCGGGCATGGAAATCGCCGGCGTCAACGGCCGCGAATTCAGCGCCGATCTTTGGACGCAGGCGATCAAAGACGCGAAGGGCACAAACACGCCGATTCATTTACTCATCAAGCAAGGCCACTGGTATCAAACGATCGATCTCGCGTACCACGACGGCTTAAAATATCCGCACCTCGAGCGCATTGACGGAACGCCGGATATGCTCTCGGAGATCATGCAACCTCACGCGCCCGGCCCATAGGGGACGCCATGAAGCTAGCTCCGCTGCTCTTGCTGCCTGTGGTCTTGGCGATCGCTGCGTGCGGCGGCGGAAGTACGGCGCCGCCGCTGACGCCGGTGGTTCCGGTGCCGGCCGGCACCCCCATCGCCGGCAGTCCAATTCAGCACGTGATCGTCGTGATTCAAGAGAATCGCACGTTCGACAATCTGTTCAATGGTTTCGCATATGGGTTCACGACCCCGGCGAATTATCAGACGTTCGGCTTCGACCACAACGGCAACAAGGTCAATCTCGTTCCGCGAGGTCTGGAATGGCAATTCGATCCGAGTCACGCGCACGCGTCGTTAGTGACCGAATATAACAACGGCGCGATGAACGGCTTCGATCTCGACACGTGCGACTACAATCCGTTGGGGCCCGGCGGAGATTGCAGCGGCCTTTTCGATGGACCACCCGCGAATTTTACGTACGCCTTCGTTCCGGGACCGACCAATCCAACCGACATCTCATCAGAAACGACGACGTTGTGGCTGCTCGCGGGGTACGCACCCGGGAAAGGCTACGGCATCGCGGACAACATGTTTTCGTCGCGGCAAGTCCCGTCGTTTCCTGGGCATCAATTCCTGATTGCGGGACAAGGGCCCGCCGACGATCCTAACAATTCGACGGGGTTGACTGCGGGCAATTGGGGATGCGATTCACCGGCCGGTACGACGGCCAATATCTTCGGCGCGACATACACCGCGCCGCTCATTCCCACATTCCCCTGCTACAACTATCAAACGATCGGCGATTTGCTCGATGCGAAACATGTGTCGTGGAAATACTATACCGGTGCGCTAAACACGCTGGACGGACTGATCTCGGCATACGATGCGATCCAGCATATACGCTTTGGGGCAGACTGGACGAACAATATTTCAACGCCGATGACGAATATCTTGAGCGATCTGCAGAACAGCACGCTGCCGGCCGTGTCGTTTGTGACGCCGGCGGGTCCGGCTTCGGATCATGCGGGCTTCTTGAGCACCGCCGGCCCCGGATGGGTTTCCACGATCTACCTCTACTTGGCGCAGAATCCGAAACTGTACGCAAATACGGTTATCCTGGTGACGTGGGACGATTCGGGCGGCTGGTACGATCACGTGCCGCCGCCGAGCGACGCTTTCGGGCCGCTGGGCTTTCGCGTGCCGCTGCTCGTCATCTCCCCGTATTCGGTCCAGGGAATCTCGCACGTGCAGCACGACTACGGCAGCATTTTGCATTTCATCGAAAAGAATTGGAGTCTCGGCACGCTCGGCCAACGCGACGCGGTCGCCGACGATCTGAGCGACATGCTCAACTATTCGCAGACGCCGATCCAGCCGCTCACCAAGGAGCCTGCATTCGAACAATCCGCGCGCAAGTACACGCAGAGCTACTTTGTGAACCTGCACGGGGACCATCCGGTCGACGACGACCGGTAGCATTAGCGTTTGGCTACGTGTGCCTCGATCGCAGCGGCCGATTTTAGGGCGAGCGCTGCAATAGTGAGCGTTGGATTCGCCGTAGCAGGTCCGTGACGATTCTCGATGTCTTCGTGAAACCCGGCTCGAAAAACGCCGGCGTCGCGCTGGAGAACGGGCGGATCGTCGTTCGGGTCCGCGAACGTGCGGTTGACGGTGCCGCGAATGCGGCTTGCTTACGCGCGCTCGCAAAAGAGTACGGCGTGGCGCCGTCCCGCGTTCGCCTGATTCGTGGGGAGCGTTCGCGGCAGAAGCGATTCGCGATCGAACTCGAGTAGGTGATAGACTCTCCAACTGAAAGGGAGGTTCTCTATGCAGCCGCGCATTTCACGTAAGGCATTGCTTGGCGGCGTCACGTCGGTTGGATTGGCCGCAGCAACAAGATCTATCGGCGATGCCGCTCAGTCCGCGGTTGTCGGCGCATGGAAGTTGGAAAGCTTCGACGAGCGCGTCGCCAACGGATCGTTCAAGCCCCGGTTCGGCTCCAATCCGGTCGGCTATCTCATTTATACGGCCAGCGGACGCGTGTCGGCCACGCTCTCGGGCATACATCGCCGTCCCTTCTCATCGGGCGGCACACCATCGGCGGCTGCAAACTGCAATGAGTCCGTGCATGATTTTTTAGCGTACGCCGGTACATATGAGATTAAGGGCTCGACGGTTTTTCATCACATAGAAACGAGCGTCTTCACCAATCTCGTCGGGGTGACGCTCAAGCGCGGATTTCAGCTGCGTGGCGATACGCTCACAATCCGTACGCTGCCTCCGTATATTTGGGGCACGCAAAGCGTCCTGGTTTGGCGGCGAAGCTAACAGCGGATCGTTATTTCGGTCCCAGCGTAATCGCGATCGTCACCGTCTACGCCTTGCTTCCCGTTACGACAAACGGAATGAGAAGCCGGTTTTCCGATACGTCTTTAGAAATCGTTCGGACAACCGTCGCTTGCCCCGGGACCTTGGCTTCGACGGCGTGCGCCTTTACAGAGGCTGCTTCCTTGCTTGGTAGGCTTCACCGTAAATAGCGCTTTGCCCCACGGCAGGCGCGGCGTCTTGGGCGCTGAAAGGACGAAGAGTCTTTATGAGCTTGCGTTCTTATACACTTGCGGCGCTGGTTTTTGGCGTCACCTTATCGGCATGCTCCGGTTCGGAACACGCGACGCCGCAGAGTGGCGCGACGCTCGGAACTCCGCGGTCGGTTTCGCCGGCGCTCATTCCCGCCGCGCCGATGGCCAAGACCGCCATTCTTCCGGCGAGTGTCATGAACGTTCGGCCACAAAGTGCAATTCAGGGCTTGAATTGGACGCAGATTTCCGGGACTGCGAGTCTCGCGGCAGCCGCTCCTGACGGTTCGCTCTGGGTACTCGCGACTTCACCAGCGGGCGCCGACAAAAACATTTGGCACTACGTCAACGGAACGTGGACAAACATTAGCGGCATGGCGTCACGGATCGCCGTTGCGCCCGACGGTACGCTCTATGCGATCAATTCCGGCGGCGGAGCGTATTCTTACAGCGGCGGCACATGGACGGCGCTTGGCGGCGGGTGCAGCGATATTACCGTAGCGTCGGATGGCTCGATTTATGTGCTCTCCAATGGCAATTCGGCAGGCAGCGATCAGGCGATATGGCACAATGTGAGCGGAACATGGTCGCAGGCGCCCGGCAGCGGAGTACGCATCGCTGCGTCGTGGGACACCGGCAGCTACACGCTCTCGAACGGCACGATCTCGGCCGGTGGCTTATACATTCTTAATTCGGCCGGCGGCATTTATTACGAAAACACCAACAACAGCTTTGTGCAGTTGCCCGCGAGTGCGTCCGACATTACAGCGACGACCATCGGCGGCATTTTCGTTTTGGGTTATCCTGCCAACTCGAGCGGTAGTTCGATTTACTACTACGATCTGAACACGCCTGGTTGGACGCAACAGAGCGGTCTGGGCGTCGGCATATCGACCGACAGTGCGCACCTCTACGCTATCGCAAGCAACGGCGGCATCTACTCTACGCCGGTCAAAACGACGACCGGCACAATCGTAGAATATGCGCTTCCAAAGACCGGAGTCTATCCGTTAGGCATCACGGCGGGCCCCGACGGCAACCTCTGGTTCACCGAATTTGTCAGCAGCGGCAACAAAATTGGCAAGATCACGCCTGGCGGAACCATCACTGAGTACGCGGTCCCAACAAACCCAGCAGCCCTGTGGGGCATTGCGGTCGGCTCCGACGGCAATCTCTGGTTCACCGAAGGTGATGCTCCCCTCTCAAGCTCCACTCATCATATCGGGAGGATCATTGCGAGCGGCCCGATGATGGGCACGATCACGGAGTTTCCAATTCCGTCGGGGTACGTGGTTCCGAGAGGTATCACTGCAGGCCCGGACGGCAACCTTTGGTTTACCGAATTCAACGGCAACAGGATCGGGGCGATCACCACGGCCGGCACGATCACCGAGTATGCGATTCCGACGGCTGTTTCGAGACCGGAAGGCATCGTTGCGGGGCCTGATGGCAACCTCTGGTTTACCGAAAGCGGCGCAAACCAGATCGCGAAGGTCACCACGACCGGTACGTTTACCGAGTACGGTATCCCGACCAGTAACTCGGCGCCGACAAGTATTGCGGTCGGCCCCGATAACAATCTCTGGTTCACCGAACTCAATGGATCCAAGATCGGGAAAATCACAACGAGCGGCGCGATAACCGAATATACGATTGTCAACACCGGTACGCCGCAGCCGTGGGGCATTGCGAGCGGCCCCGATGGTAACCTTTGGTTTACTGAATCCGGCGGCAACAAGATTGGGAAGATTACGACCGGCGGCACGATTACCGAATACGTGCTTTTGACGACCAACACTCATCCTTCAGGCATTGTGACAGGCCCCGACGGCAATCTGTGGTTCACTGAATCCAATCTCAGCAAGATCGCAAGGATCACGCCGTAAGTCCGATTCCGGTGTTTTCGGCCGAAACAGCTGAGGCGTTCTCCAGATACTTTAAGGTTCAGGGCCTAGGATGCGGAAAAGGAGTGCACCTCATGCAACGTTCTGTCGTTGGAAGTATCTACGGCTACCTCGTGTGCCTGCTCGCCATCGTGATCTTCGTCCACAGCTCGGCGGGAATCGTAAACAGTGTCTTCGGCATGGCGAGCCCGGCTTCAGGATTCGGCGCCCCGGTGGGCGCGCGTGGCGGACCGGGCAACATTTTCTTTCGCACGCTGCCGCCGCCTAACATCAACGTGCGCGAAAATTCCAGGATAACCGTGCGCACTGTATTCGCCGGCGAGGGCCGTCTACAGGCTGCACGCATGCTCATCGTTAGCCTCGTATTGCTTGGCATTGCCATTTTGCTATTCCGCTGGCACTGGCGCTGGCTGCATAGTTAGGGACGCTGCAGTCGAAAAACGACATTTTTGCCGTTAGCAAGAACGACGATGCCGATGTCCGCGCTGCTTCCCGGTGGTTCGTCGAGCGCGGCTTCAAAGGAGCCGTCGACGTTTTTGACGGCCGTAATGGCTCTTGCTCCTGCGGACTGAACGGCAACCTCCGCTCCAACGATAGGTTTGTGCGAGAGCGCGTCCCGCAATCCCACCGTTACCATGCGCAGATTGGGATGCTGCAGATTGCGGTGAAGGGTCGCGGTGACCTCAAGACCGTTTTGAACGATGACAAAGGTTCGGCTGCGTGGCGCACAAGCCGTGAACGCGAACAGCAGCAAAAGAGCCGGAAGCAGGCGCACGAGATCCTTAAGCGGGCGTGACGTAGTGCGTAACCTTTGCATCGCCCTTTAGAAATCCGCGAATGAATTGTTGCAGCGCGAGGTCGGTAGCGGTCACGCGCTCGTGCTCGAGAGAAACGAGGAACGGGTCGGTCGTGAGATTCGTCATTAGCCAGGCGGCAGCCGTCGTGTACATCCAGGTACCGACGTTCGAAACGACGGCGGCGCTCCAAACGATCGCGAACGCGTTATACTTGAACGGTTCCCACGCGCGAGCTATGGCGGGTAACCTTACGATTCGCCGCTTGGTATCGCGGCGTCGTCTTCGATCAGGTCTTCAGATCGAAGATCCGACCAAAAAGCATGCGGAATTGTAGTCTTGAGCGACGTGTAGTCCGCGAGCACCTGCTGCGGATTCGCGCAGCCGACAACCAATGCGACCGCGACGTCCGGTGCAATCGAAAACTGTAGTGCCGCCGTGCGAAGGTCGACACCGTAACGCGCCGCAACCGCACGCAGCCGAGCCCGCTTTTCGATGGCCTCTGCCGGAATCATGTAGTTTCGCTTGCCGTAATTGAAGCGCGCGCTACCGCTGATGAAGCCGGCGTTGAGTGACGAACCGACGACAAAGGCCATTCCGCGCTCGCGTGCCTTTGGAAAGACCTGGTGTAGCGCATTCTCATGATCGATTAACGAATATTGACGCGCCAGGAGACAGACGTCCGCATCTGCGACATCTATCAGCTTGAGGATCGGTTCGGGCGAGTTGACGCCAAGCCCCCAGCCTTTGATCACGCCCTCGTCGCGCATCCTACTCAACGCCGGGAACGCGCCGTTGCGTGCGATTTCAAATTGCTCTTCCCACGGCCCCGGCAGCCACGGATTATCCGGTGAGAGATCGTGAACGAAGACGACGTCGAGGGCGTCTACACCTAACCGCTGCAGGCTGTCTTCGATCGAACGCTTGACGCCGTCGGCGGTGTAATCGTAACGGAGATTGTTCGGCGAAGGGGTGAATGGAAAGTACTCCTTCGCATTGTTGTCGCGCGACGCCGTAAGTAATTTACCGACCTTCGAGGATAGTACGTACTCGCCGCGCGTTTGTTTGTGCAAAAAGGTGCCCAGACGCCGCTCTGCGAGCCCCAACCCGTACCATGGAGAAGTGTCGTAGTAGCGCACCCCGGCGTTCCATGCGGCTTCGATTGTAGTGTACGCGACTTCATCGGTGACGTACGCGAACTCGTTGCCGAAGGGTACGCCGCCGACGCCTAAGGGTTTTCCCTGGAAGATTTCAAACGCGTTCATGCGCCTAGTTTCCCGAGTCCAGAATGGAGCCCCGCCGCACAAGCGCTCTGAGCGCTCGGCGGAAGCGCTGCGGCTTACGTTGGAACGGGTTCTCGCAAATCCAGGCCACGTGCGATGCCGTCACCGAAAGTGGGATCGGCTTTGCGGAAATTCTCTATTGCGCGAAACTGAATCTCTTTCTTCGCCGGGCCCATGTGTGCCACGATGTTGCCGATCAGACGCTCTTTTTCATCCGCCTTCATCAAACGATAGAGATCACCGGCCTGCTGGAAGTCGTCGTTTTTACCTGACTTTTGATCGTAGCGTCCGACCGCGCCGCTCAGCGCAAGAACCTCCGGTTCCGCGCCGGCTCCGGTTTGAACCGGGCCACCGAGACTATTCGGCTCATAGTTGACCGAATTGCCGCCGTTATCGTCAAGACGCATGAAACCGTCGCGTTGATAATTGCTCACCCTGGCATTGCGTGCACGGTTTACCGGGAGCAACGCATAGTTGACACCGATGCGATGGCGATGCGTATCAGCATACGAGAAGATGCGACCCTGCAGCATCTTGTCAGGCGAGAACCAGATCCCGGGAATCATGTTCGACGGTTCAAAACTTGCTTGCTCGATCTCCGCAAAGTAGTTCTGCGGGTTTTTGTTAAGCACCATCTTACCGACTTCGATCAGCGGATAGTCTTTGTGAGAAACGACTTTCGTGACGTCGAAGATGTCCCACTTGTAATTGAAGCCCTCTTGATACGGAATGATTTGGACGTACATCGTCCATTGCGCGACGTCGCCGCCGTCGATCAAACCGTAGAGGCTTTGGAGGTGATGGTTCGGATTTTCGCCGGCCATCTGCGCTGCTTCTTCGCGGGTGAAATTCTTGATGCCCAGATCGGTCTTGACGTGGTATTTCACCCACGCTGGTTTGCCTTCGCGATTGATCCACATGAACGTGTGGCTTCCGTAGCCGTTCATGTGCTGCCAGGCCGCTGGCGTGCCGCGATCGCCCATTAAATACGTCACTTGATGCGTCGATTCTGGTGAAAGTCCCCAAAAATCCCACATCATGTTTGGATCTTGCACGTGCGTTTGCGGATGGCGTTTTTGCGAATGGATGAAATCGGGAAACTTCATCGCATCGCGAATGAAGAAAATCGGCGTGTTGTTGCCGACGAGGTCATAGTTGCCTTCTGCAGTGTAGAACTTCAACGCAAAACCGCGCGGATCGCGTACGGTGTCGGCAGACCCGAGTTCACCGGCGACCGTCGAAAAGCGCGCAAGCATTTCCGTACGTTTGCCAAGCTTGCTCAAGAAATCGGCTTTCGTGAATTCGGTGACGTCGTTTGTTACTTCGAAATATCCGAACGCGCCGCCGCCCTTGGCATGGACCACGCGTTCGGGCACGCGCTCGCGATCGAAGTGCGCCAGCTTTTCGATCAGATGTACATCTTCAAGCGTGGCGGGGCCATGCGTTCCGGCCGTACGCGAGTTCTGATTGTCCCCAACCGGTGCGCCGAAGTTTGTGGTTAGCCGGCTGTCGCCGCTTTCAGAAGCCATATCGTTCCTTTCATATGCCGTTTCCGGTAAACTGAACCAGGCAGTGAGCGGGCAAGCGGCAGCTCTGCTCAAGAATGAGAATCATTCTTGAAGACGCCGGTACCTTCTTGTGGCTTCGGCATACACGCTTTGGCCGGTCGACGAAGTTGTCCCGTCCTACCGAATAGTCCGTAAAATAAGAAATTCCGCCCGCTGCGGTTCTTAGGATTCATCGTGCAAGAGTGGTTAACCGTATCGTCGAGTGTGGCAATTTTCCGCGAACGATCGAAATTGGTGTAACGAGCAACTAGAAGGTGTAATTTAGATTTTGCTGTGCTGGCGTATTAGCCGTAGCGGCACGAGCGACTCGCCCGCGGGCAGCTCAACCGAATCGAAGACTCTGAAGAGCCGGCCGAAACCGGAGAGTTCCAGCAGGTTACGAACGAAGGGCCAATTCACGACGATTAGCGCCGCTTCCAGCCCGCGACGCTCGCGGTGATTTCGCAGCTCAAGTAACTCTGCCAGAAGCGTGTCGGTGACGTGCCGGGCGCCCGCGAGGTTGATGAGGAGCCGTTTTACGGCGTAAGCCGGCTCGATTTGCCGATGCAGTTCCTCCGGCCTATACGAATCCCACGCGCCAGGCACAGAGATCATCATGGAGCTTCGGGGATATTTAGTGTCGTTTTTTGCCATCCTGGCGAGATCGTCTCTATCCATAGGTACGTTCAATGTACCCGGACAGACGAACTTTGCCGCAAGCAACCCAATGGCAACCTTGTCGCAAACGGAATTGTGACAAGACTTGTGGGGTCGGGTTTTGGTGTCGTCGGGCCGGGTAAGACCTTGCTGGTGAAACGACCATGATAGTCGCCATTCCCGCCGTTCCCCCCATCGTACAACGTGCCTCCAAAGCCTACGTCGCGAAGCTGCACGGCTATGTTGGCATGCAACGGCATTTTACAACCGACATCAAGGGTGGAGTGGTCTTTCACAGCGAGCAAAGCGACAGTGGAGTTCTGCTTCACAACGGATACTTTGCGGCCGCGCAATATTATCGCATCGCGCGGGATGGAAAAGTTTACGATGCCAAACAAATCGCCGATCGGACGAAACAAACCGATGCAGATTGGCTAGCCGGAAAAGTCTTCTTCAAGGAGCCCTACGATCCGCGGTTTCTGCGCGATTATTCGTTCGCCGAAAGCATGCCATGCGCGGCGTGCCGTTCAGGTACTGCTGTAGTCACTTTCAGCAGCTCCCTGGCCGATACTCAGCACGGACGCGGTACCATGTGGATCGATCGCGCGACCGGGCGCGTGTCACGATTGACGTACAGCCCGAATGCGCTGCCTCAACATGCCACGTCCGGCAGCGTCACCGAAACCGGCGGAGCAGCATTACCTGGCCTGTGGTATGTCGTGCGGATCGACGAAACCTATCACGGACACGTGTTGATATTGAGTGGAGTTGGCACTTTCACTGGCATATTCGATCATTTTCGCCGCTTTTCAACCGCTGCCGCCGCGCGTTTCGCACTAAGTTCTAAAACGATCTAGTTTCTTTCAGCGAAGATCTCGCCGATCTATCCGCTTCCTACGTCGAGAAACTTCCCAACGGAACGGCGCTGCAGCTTCCGGCGTTTTGTTCCGCCAGGAAGGCATTCCACGTTTGCCCCTGCGCCAGTGTTTGCTGCAACTGCGAGCTGTAGTAGAAGTCCGAAGCGTACGGATGCGGCCCGTTCGGATCCGCGACCAGATTCAATTGACCGCCCTGGATCTGCGTGCCGAATCCGTTGCTGACGTAGACGTACCAGTTCTGGTACGTGCTATATAGGTTGTTGCTGTTGCCGTTCGCCACCAGCGTTATTTGGCTCAAGTTTGATACGCCGCTTTGACCGGCTAGCGGACTCGCGAGTTGAACCTGCGTGCCCGTGTTGCATGGCAGGATGCCACCGATGCCGCCAATGAGGCCGCCGGTGCCGCTGCATGCAGCTACGCTCACCGCCAGCGTGAGCAAGATCGCCAATCGTCCAAGGGACATGTCGCTAGTCCTCCGGATCTATAATAAGTTCTACATATCCAGGTTTCCTGAGAAGCGCCCAGTCCGTTTGCACATCCACCTTTTTCGTACGCAGGCAAGGCTGCTAAGCGTCTGCTAAGCGTCTGCTAAGCGTCTGCTGTCAGGGTCATCCACTCAGAGCCTGTGACGTCGGGCGGTCAACTAGAGTCTCACACGAACACCAGAAAGCCCCGCGTTCCTGCGGGGCTTTCTACGAAAACGCCCTTCACATTAGGGCGAAAATTTGTGTAGCCCCAACGGGATTCGAACCCGAACTCAGGGGCGTTATATTTCTGTTAGTAGATCTAAAACCAGAAGTGCATTATGGTTAGTCACACTGGTAGACGAATTCGCCGTTAAATGGTAGGGAGATTTCGTATCTCGGGTTGTGCGTAAGCGGGGCAAACCCCGTGTTGTCGTTGTGAATGGTGTAGCCATTGGAACACACGGGGGGTTTGCTCGAGCACGTGTACACGTGAGGTTTATTGCCGGCTAAAGCCGTGAACCCGCTCGTGCAAGTCTGCGTAAGCTTGGTGGCTCCGGTGTATAGGTGCGCAGGCGCAGCAGAGGCGCCCATGGTGATTCTACTGCCGGTGATCATTCCTACAATCAATGTACACGTCGCTAGGGTGAAAATCAGGCCAAATTTTGGCCCGAAGGCGATCAGTTGTCTCAAATTAGGCGCTCCTTACAAAGCACAAAGAACGAAGGTTAGAACTGGCTATTTCGCTCCCGCTCCCTGCGTAATCGTTGCTGCCACGGTCTGCAGTTTGTCTCCCGATACGATGAACCGAATGGAAAACGACAGCTGTTCCGCGTTCATCGAACGGGTGTTGGGTATAGGGGACTCGTTCTCAGAGATTGTCGCTTGCCCCGGAACATTGATTTTGATAACGACCGTCGGCTTCTTGGAGATCGGCGCGCGCGCCGTGGAGCCGTCTCCCCAATTGATCGTACCGACTGTAAGCCGATACTTTCCGGGCTTCACATTTTGAAATACGGCCACGCCCGCGCGATTCGTTTTCGCCTGTGCGATGAGCACGCTGCCCGGGTCGCCCTCCAAGCCGATGGGTACGCCGGGAATTGGGTCACCTTGTTTTGCAAACACCGGCGAAGCGATCAAGCCTGCCGCAAGGAACGCGCCAACAACGAAGGCAGCTTTCATCTGGACTCCTTGTGCGTTTCACTGCCGACCAAAGCAAACCAATCCACGAGCTGCGCGTGGATGTTCACGACGTGCACAGATTGGCGGACGGCGATCCAAATGCTACGGCGTGAGCCCAACTTCGAATGCTTCATCGAACCCACGGGTGAGAAAGTGTGTCAGGTTTCTTCCCGTCCATCTGCGCCGTTAATGGCAGTAAGGTGCGACGTACTGATCCTTCCCGGCAAAAAAATCGACCGTTCCACTGCTCGTTGTCGCCGCAGGCACGGTAAACGAATTGCCGGATGGCGTTACTTCATTTATTCCAAGATTCGTCATGCTTGCCCATTGCGGTGGGGCATTGCCCCCAAGCGATGCATAGATCGCGTAGCCGCAATGCGTTCCCGGAAAAGAGCCGGTAGTGGTCATGGTAACGGCGGGTGTTTGGCTGAACTTTAAATCATAGGTCGGATAGACGTAGCTTGAAGTTATATCGAGATAGATCAGTACCGTGCCGATCGAACTCGGTAACGCGCCGGGGCGGAAGGTTCCTGTGATTTGCGAGAACGTTCCCCAGGCCATCGTCATATACGAGGACGACGTTGCGTCATTCGATCCGAATGTCACCGTTCCAGTATACGTATTATCCGCGGGCAATATCGACATCGGCTGAGAACCGGTAGGGGTTACATTACCCGATGTTCCTCCGCCGGTAAGCACCGACGTGCTGGTGGCGGGCGTCGAGAAAATGCCGCCGTTGGCGGCCAAAACGTAGAGCACTGGGCCGCCTTGGTTTGAGTAGCCGACGGTAAGTCCAACTCCGGCACCGGGCTGGAGCAACCACCCGCCCGAGTTCAGATCGTAATAGTAGATGCTGCTACCGTTCGCATTGGCGGGGTAGCTCAGAACGAACAGGCCGCTGTTGAGCGTAGGCGCGATCGCCGATGCCGAGCCTGCAATCTGCGCGAAAGTCGCATCGGCTAAATTTTCGTACCAAATGCCGCCGGCAGAGTTTAAAATGAAGAGGTTGCCGCTCAAAGTATTGCTGCCGACGGATCCACTGCCGATCGAGTACGGAGTGTTCAGATCCCACGAGCCCGCGAGCGTCACGCCGGAGCCCGGCACTTGGCTCCAGCTCCCGTTGTAGTTCCAAATAGCTTTATCGGCGCCGCTGCCGCCGTTTGTTGTCACATACACCGACCCGTCCAGCCCCGCCGTTACCGCTGCGGCGCCGCCGCCCAGTGCGGTCCAGCTGGTACCGTTATACGTATAGACGCCGCCGCCCGAGTTAATGACGTCGATTTGATTGCCGGCGGGGCTTCCGGCCGTGGCGACGGGGGCGACGGCTGCAATATGCTGGGCGAGCCCGGAGATGTTCGTCCACGTTCTGTTGGAGTAGTGCCAGATATACTTATCAGGACCACTCGGTAGAGTTGAGAGCGCCCATAACGTTCCGTCCGGAGCGGCTGCAATTTCGCTTGCCGAACCGGCGATTTGCGTGAAGTGCAAGCTTTGAAGCGCAAGAGCGTTGGGTTTGTCCGGCGGCAGCATCGCGCTTGATGGAAGGATCGCCGTGTGCGCCATAGGCGCAGCCGGAATCGACGCAGGCGAGATCGATTGCAGCATAAGCTGTTGCGGTGGCAGAGTCGAATGAGCGCCACCCGAACACGAACTCAGACCGATTGCGAAAACGATGGGAGCTAAACGAATCGCGCGTACAGACATTCAAGCCTCCGCCAAAGAGAATGGGCCCGCCGAATAACTTCTAGTGGGTCGCAGACGGGCTCGCTTAGCCGTTTACAGTAAAATCTCCCGCAACGGCCGGTCCCGGCGTATATTAAGGAAGGCGAGCCACGTTCGGCGGGGAAAGCTCGAGCGGCTATGAGTGTCCGTCTCTATTTCATTTCCGCACTTGCGTTTACCGTCGTCCTGGCGGGATGCTCAAGCTCACGACAGATGACTCCGCAGACCGGCGGCGTCATGCTCGCTACGCCGCAGTCGGTTTCACCTGGCTCCATCGCCGCCCCGCCCATGGCCAAAACCGCGATTCTTCCGGCCAGCGTTATGAACGTCAAACCGCAGAGTGCGATTCAGGGTGCGAATTGGACGCAGATTTCTGGTGCGGCAAGTTACGCCGCCGCCGCTCCGGACGGTTCACTCTGGGTGCTCTCAACGGGGACCTCAGGAACCGACAAGTACATCTGGCATTATGTGGGCGGAACGTGGACGAATATTTCCGGGCTGGCCTTGCGGCTATCGGTGGCGCCCGACGGCACGCTCTACGCGATCAACTCTGGCGGCGGAGCTTACTCGTATAGCGGCGGAACATGGACCGCGCTGGGCGGCGGATGCAGCGACATCACCGCTGCTTCGGACGGCTCGATCTACGTGCTCTCCAACGGCAATTCTGCCGGCAGCGATCAAGCGATTTGGCATTACACTTCCAGTTGGTCCCAAGTGCCGGGTTCGGGCGTACGCATCGCCGCGTCGTGGGATCCGAATAGTTTCACGCTGTCGAATGGCACCGTATCGGCCAATGGTTTGTACGTACTCAACTCCATCGGCAGCATCTATTATAAGAATCCCAATAACAGTTTCGTGCAGCTCCCCGGGAGCGCATCGGCAGTCGCACCGACGACCATCGGCGGGGTCTTCGTGCTCGGTTATCCCACCGATAGCAGCGGCAACGTTATCTACTATTACGATCTCAACGCTCAGGGCTGGAGTGCGCTGAGTGGATCCGGAGTCAGCATCTCGACCGACGGCGCGCACCTTTATGCGATCGGAAGCTCGGGCGGTATTTTTTCGACGCCGGTCAAGACAACGAGTGGCACGATCACCGAGTATGCAATCACGCCGTTCTCTCAGCCGATGGGCATCACCGCTGGTCCGGACGGGAACCTCTGGTTCACGGAGTCTGCTCAGGTCGCCAATAAGATCGGCAAAATCACGCCGGGCGGCACGTTGAGCGAATATGTGATTCCAACGAGCAATGCCGGCGCTTCCGGAATCGCCGCAGGCTCCGATGGCAATCTTTGGTTCACCGAATCGTCGACGAACCTTTTTGGCGGAACCGCCAGTAATAAGATCGCAAAAATTACGGTCGGCGGCGCATTCACCGAGTACGTAATCCCGACGGCCAACGCGCAGGCGACAGGTATCGCGGCGGGCCCCGACGGTAATCTCTGGTTTACCGAATACAACAGCAACAAGATCGGCAGGATCACGACAAGCGGCACGATCACGGAATTTGCGATTCCGACAAATACGTCAGGGCCGGCGGGCATCGCGGCGGGCGCCGACGGTAACCTCTGGTTTACCGAAAGCTCTAGCAGCAAGATCGGGAAGATCACCACGAGCGGCGTGATCACCGAGTTTTCGATTCCGAGCGGTTCGGGGGCTTCAGGCATTGCTGCAGGACCGGACGGCAATCTGTGGTTCACGGAAAACGGTGGGCTCTTCGGAAGCAGCAGCGAGATCGGAAAGATCACGACTGCCGGCGTCTTCACTGAATATGCGATTCCGACCGCCAACGCGAACGCTGGAGGCATAGCTGCGGGCCCAGACGGGAACCTCTGGTTTACTGAAAGCAGCGGCAACAAGATCGCTAAGATCACCCCGACCGGCACGATCACCGAGTACGCGTTTCCGACAAGCGGCCAAAAGCCGAATGCCATTGTGGCGGGACCGGACGGCAACCTTTGGTTCACGAGCCTTGCAAACAAGGTGGGGAAGATTGCCCCGTAGGTTCGATCGCATCGCGCGCGCTATATTGGAGCGTTTATGAGTGTTCGTTCTTTCTTATTTTCCGCACTTGCATTTACCGTCGTCTTGGCGGGATGCTCGGGCTCAAGACACGTGACGCCGCAGACCGGCGGCGTCATGCTCGACACGTTGAAGTCGGTTTCTCCCGGTTCAATAACACCGGCGCCGATGGCGCACACCGCGATTCTTCCGGCCAGCGTCATGGCCGTAAAACCGCAAAGCACCATTCTGGATCCGACCTGGACGCAGCTTCCCGGCGCCGGTATTTTCGCAGCCGCCGATCCCTATGGGACGCTGTGGGTACTTTCAAGTCAGCCCAGCGGTCCGGATAAATATATTTGGCATTACGCGAACGGAGCGTGGACCAATATTTCTGGGCTGGCATCGCGCCTTGCGGTTTCACCGGCTGACGGAACGTTGTACGCGCTGAATTCCGGCGGCGGAACATACCACTACAGCAACGGGGTATGGACGGCTCTCGGCGGTGGCGCAACCGACATTTCAGTCGCCGTTGACGGCTCGTTTTACGTGCTCTCCAACGGAAATTCCGCGGGCAGCGATCAAGCGATATGGCATTTCGCGAATGGTTTCTGGAACCAAGTACCCGGCTCCGGAGTGAAGATTGCCGCTCCTTTAGATATTCAGAGTTACACGCTTTCGAGCGGAGCCATATCGGGCTTCGGCTTGTACATTCTTAATTCGATCGGCAGTATCTACTACGAAAATTCAAATAACAGTTTCGTGCAATTGCCGGGGAGTGCATCGGCGGTGGCTCCGACGACAAACGGCGGTGTTTTCGTGCTCGGTTATCCCTTCAGCAGCAGCGGCAATTCACCGTACTATTTTGACTTAAGCGCTCCCGGCTGGACATTGCTAAGCGGCTTGGGTGTTAGCATTTCGGCTGACAGCACGCACCTCTACGCCATCGGTTCGACCGGAGCTATTTACGTTTCTCCCATTACGCGCACAACCGGGACTATTGCCGAGTATTCGCTTCCAACGACCACGTGGGCCGATCACTCAGTATCTTCGCCTCGAGCTGAAAGCCTCGCCGCAGGGCCGGACGGTAATCTCTGGTTTACGGAGGGTGAGCGTTATGCGTCCACTTGTTCTAATCATATCGGAAAAATCACCACGGGCGGCACCGTGACCGAGTATCTCCTGCCCAACGTTAACGCCGACCCCTGCGTAATCGCCACGGGCTCGGACGGCAACCTCTGGTTTGCCGAATTCAACCAGAACAAGATCGGGAAGATTTCCACTGGGGGAACGGGGGTCTCAGAGTATCCGATACCAACGGCTAACGCATGTTCGTGCTTCATCGCTGGGGGGCCCGACGGGAACGTCTGGTTTACGGAAACCAACAGTAACAAAATCGGCAGGATCACTACAAGCGGCACGATCATTGAATTTGTGATCCCCACGGCGAACGCGCTTCCGGGCGGGCTGGTGGCCGGCCCGGACGGCAACGTGTGGTTTACCGAAGAGTCTAGCCGCAAGATCGGGAAAATCACCCCGAGCGGCACGATCAGCGAGTATCCGCTTCCAACGACGAGCACGGGTGCGCCGCTTGAAATCACTGCGGGTCCTGACGGCAATTTATGGTTTACCGAAAACGTCTTGTATGATTACAGCAACATTGGCAAAATTACGACCGCAGGGGTGATAACCGAGTATGGAGTGCCGACAGTTAACGCGCAGCCCTTCGGGATAACGGCGGGTGCGGACGGTAACCTGTGGTTTGCCGAAAATGGCAGCAACAAGGTCGGAAGAATCACAACAAGCGGGTCATTTGCCGAGTACCCACTTCCGAATGGGGACTCGCAACCGCGTGAAATCGCAGCCGGGGCGGACGGTAAAGTCTGGTTTACCGAATGGAATGCGAATGTGGGCGACGCTTTCCGGATCGGAAAGATCACTCCGTAGACCCCTGCGCCATAAGAAAAGCTCGTGGTTACGCGGTTAAATTCGTAGTCCCAACGGGATTCGAACCCGCGATTGGCGGTCCCGGCCAGCCCCGTCCGCTACCGAACAGTCCGGAAAATAAGGGATTCCGCACGCTTCGGCTGTTAGGCGTTCCCGCCCAGTCCCGGCCGCTCCCGACCCGTCCGTGACAAAGTGTGACACGCGAGCCTTCAGACGATCTCTGTGAGGCGCCACTCACGTTCATGCCGCTCTTGGGGATTGCGGCTTAGATAGCTTGCAGGATGGGTGGGGTCGGTACAACCTCCGGCTTCCACGCCCTGAAGGCCGCGTGCTATTGATTCGGTGACGGTCGAGAGCCGTGATGCCTTTGTGGGGTTATTGCTGTTTGGCGAGAATTGGGACCGCTCGACTTTCGGTCGCCGGAACAAAACGCCGGCGCCGTGCGAAGACGGCGCCGATCCGATGTGGTGGTGACATATGAATACTGAATCGCAGTTGCTTAAACAGCTCCGCGAGCGGATCGCCGAACACGCCCGGACTGCGGAAAACTACGAACGCAAGGGCATCGGTCCGTTGCTCGACGATCCGGTACGCAACCACGCGGAGATCGACGCGAGACGCGTGGAGCTTGATAAGATCACGAACACGCGCATCCGGCCGACGCTGCTGGAGTGGGAAAAATGCGCAAACACAGCTCGCGCTCGATCTTCGGAAGACGCCCTTGTAAATGGCTGGGGCAAAGCTTCGCCGGCGGAGCTGCGCAAAGATGCGCAAAAGTTCTGCGATGACGTCGACGACGATTCCCGGCGAGGCGCGAAAGGGCAAGAGCGTCGTCGACCAAGTATAGAGGTCGTGACCTACGGTCGACCAAGCCTAGCGAAGTTGGAGAAAGAGCATCAGCAGAGACTCGCCGAGAGGAATCTGAGTACCCACGAGCTCGCGGTCGAGCTCGACATAGATTTGCGCGTACGCGAAGTCCGCGGACCTAGGGAGCACGCGCTTCTCGCGGAGATCGAGATCGAGCGCGAGTGCGAAATCCGCGGAATGAGCCGTAGCGAGATCTTGGAGGAGAGCTAAGCGCCTTCCTTTGGTATTCGCTCCGCGCCACTTATCGCGGCTGCCGAACTTCGATTACGCCGCGCGCGAATTCCGGAAGTTCGTCCAAGAAGAGTACGGGTTTTACCGGGAGGCAACCACATTACGAACGCTCGTTGATTGCCGACGCTTAGAAGCCGAGGTTTCAGAGCTGATCCGTCGTTAATGCGCTCGTCGCCGACGTGTCATTTTTGAAATGGCGGGCCAATTACTAGTATATAAAGGAAAGAGCCCGATGAAATCTAGCTTGCGCCGCGGTGCCTGGGCCATCCACAAGCACTTACGCGCAGCTACATATGAAAATGGTAGGTGTAGCTGAAATCTTGGTCACGGCCATAGCCGCTTGGCGTGTCCACGAAGCGGAAAAGCTTCAAGGCGTAACCGGAGGGGCAGTCGGCGTCGCCGTTGTCTCTCCGCCCGACAGCAAGTGTAAATGCGTTATTGGGATCGACGCAATACCAATCGTCTTCACTCGTGCTGCCCCTCCAATTCGTGCCGTCCGCCGCTTGCGCATACACGTTGAAGCCGACGGCATAGGTTAAAAAGCTGCCCACGTACGTGCAGGCTCCGCCTTCAATCTTCCACCATCCTTGGGAAGCGACCGCGCCGGCCGCAACCCAAATCGGAAAGGTTGTATCGTTACAGGCCGTCAGCAGAACGTGCTGGGTTGGGGTTTGCGCGGCCAGTGGTGCTGAGGCGAGCACAGGCAAGGCTAACGCCAGGCATATCGCAGAAACGTGAGTGATAAGACGCATCTTGGGACCTTTCGAATGAAGCATGCCGTTCGGGCGGCGTCTCCGGGAATCTTGCGAAGTCCGGCACAACTCCGCGAATGCTGATCGTGGGGCGGTGCTTGGTGATGCCATTGCTAGCGCGGTCACGGTTCGCCGGATGCGCTTTTGACAAGCTCGGCGCCACAACGGTGCCACGCACCGATGGCCATCAAGAAAAAAGCCCGTGGTTACGTTTCGAGATTGGTAGCCCCAACGGGATTCGAAACCGCTGGCTGGTTACCATGCATTCACATGGATTGGCATGGGCTCAATGAGGATCGAGGAATCAGCCCTTTCGGTTACCATGGATTACCATACGTTATAGCCTGTAAGTAGAAGACGAAGTAGAAGGCCCGCCAGACCTGTGGCGTGATCTTCCCGAACTGTTGACGCGCGACCGAAACGAGCGGTTTGCCCAACGATTACGGCGTTTCGATTTCCGACACGTTTGCGGGCGTCTTCAAGTTCGATACGCGCGGTCATGCAGCCGGGAACGTCTTCGTCCGTTTTCAACCTCGCTGACAGATCACGTCAGAGCGGTAACATGGGTTCGGAATTACGATAAAAGTCGCACCCGCGGACCGCCGGCCGGATTACTCATCGATGATCAGGCGCACGTTCCAAGGATCTTCTTCGGATCGTCGCACCGGAACGTTACATTGAAGCATCCGGCTTAACATACCGGAGAGCGTTCGACCGTCCGCGCCAGCAGGATGTGCGGACACCGTTTCTCCGACGCGGCGATGCCCCACGCGTTCGCGTCACCGGTCGGAATGGGGTACTCGGTGATGGTGCCCGCTCGTCTGACGAGCGAGGAGTAAATACCGCCTGAGCCGGGCAGCGGCTTGTGTATCGCGTGAACGCCTCGGCTAGCGAGGTATCCTCATTTAAGTATCGGCCGTATGGTCAACCTCGCTACGGGATAGTGGATAGGGCGCCCGAAAACGACGCCCCCCGCCCGAAGAGTCCGGTGTAGTGCCGACTTTTTTTCTGTTGTCGTGAGGGGCAAGCGAGCGGCTGCGCCGCAGAAATTCTTTTCGACTTCACAAAAGCGGCGTAACATTTACCGGATGAAGACAAGAATAGCGAACGAACCATATGCGGCCGACGTACAACAGCTCGCACGCCGCAATTCCGACTTCCGGCGCGTGCTGAATACAACCGAACGTTCCCAACTCGTTCTCATGTGCGTGCCGGCCGGCGGCGAGATCGGAGAGGAAATCCATGCGGGGACCGATCAAATCCTGGCCTTTGTCGAGGGCAGCGGAGAAGCAATATTTGTGAATGGGCGACGGCCGGTTGCCGCTGGTGATGTCGTCGTCGTACCCGCGGGTACGCAGCACAATTTTGTGGCGGACACCGGCGGAGCGCTTAAACTGTTTACGGTATACACACCACCGCATCATCGCCCGGGAACCGTTCACGCAACCAAAGCCGACGCAGACGCGGACACATCCGATTCGTTTGCGCTTTGACGATTAGAGTCTGCGCGCAGGGCCGCTAAACTGGTGGCTTCGAGGCAATCACCGCGTTATAGACTGCGGCCACGATCGCACCCGCGATTGCGCTTACGATGACTGCCCATCCGCCCACGAAAAACGCGATGCCGACTCCCATCCTATAATAACCGGCACCGCCCATCATGCCGTAGCCGTGCATGCCGAACATCGAAAACCCCATCGGCGCGCAAAAAAGAATCGCGGCGGCCAGAGCGGCAACGCCGAAGGCGGCGGCGAGTCCGAGCGGATTGAGTTGAGCATATCGAGTTCCCATTGTCTTGCGTCCTTAGCGGTCTGGGTGTGCAACCTTGCACCCGCAGGCTGAGACGGCCTACAAACGTATGTTCGAGCAGTGGCCTAGCCTAGTGGCTTTGCTCGAAAAGTGGTATGCTAAGCTTAATTCGAGCGAACGTTCGATAGAACAGGACGAGCCGAGAACGAGGCATGCAACAGCCCGCATACGACCGCCGCTTCGAGGATGCGCTGGACAGCGCGGAAGCGCTCTTTGCCGAAAAAGGGTTTCACGCTGCGAGCATGCGCGACATCGCCGGCGCTGCCGGGGTGAGCGTCGCGGGCCTGTACTACTATCTTCCGAGTAAACAAACGGCGCTCTACATCGTTTGCAATCGGACCTTCGACGATCTGGACGCGGCCACGCGGGAGTCGAAATCGATTAAGGAACCCAAACGCGCGCTCTACACTTTCGTACGCGGGCATCTGCGCTATATGGTTGACAACCACAGCGCATATCGCGTGCTGCTGCGAGACATGGAAGCGGCGGAAGGCGAGTTTCGCGAGAAGCTTCGCGCGCGCAGACGGCGCTATTTTTCGACGGCGTCCGGCTTGGTGAGTCGCGTGCAGCCCAAGTCAGGCGCTGTTTCGGCGCGGATCGCCGCCGGCGCGCTCTTCGGAATGCTGAATTGGGCGCCGATGTGGTACCAAAGCAAATTGGACGGCGAGGTCGACGATCTGGCCGGCAAGATGGTGGCGCTCTTCCTGAGCGGTGTCGCATCGTGACCGGCGAGCGCATTGAGTGCGGCACCGAAGGCGCATTGGGTCATATTCGGCTTCATGCCGGCCCGCTGAACATCCTGAACACGGACGATCTGCGTGCGCTACACGACGCGGTGCGCACTCTTGACAGCTGCGCCGTTATTTTGCTCGAGGCGGAGGGCGAGCGTGCCTTCTGCGCGGGGGTTGAAATTGCAGATCACGTGCCGGACCGCGCGGACGCAATGCTCGATGCGTTCAACGGTGTGGTATTGGCGTTCCGTGAAGCTTCGCCGGCGATCGTTTGCGCGGTGGGCGCCCCGGCGCTGGGCGGCGGATTTGAAATCGTGCTACTCTCGGATCTAGCCATCTGCTCGACGCGCGCTCACTTCGCGCTTCCCGAAGTGCAGCTGGCGGCGCTCCCGCCGATTGCATGTGCGGCGTTGCCGCGAATTGCCGGCGAGCGGCGTGCCTTCGATGCGATCCTCACCGGAAAGCGCATCGATGCGGAAACGGCCCTCGCATGGGGTTTGGTTTCGGAAATAACGGCACCCGAAACGCTTCGGGTTCGCGCACGAGCGATTTGCGAACAATTGCTTTCGTATTCGCGCGGGGCACTGGTGGCGTGCAAGCGCGCTCTGCGCAGCCGCAGTCTTGCGGATTCCATGCATATCTATCGTGACGAACTGTTGCCGACGGATGATGCGGCCGAAGGCATAAAAGCATTTCTCGAAAAGCGTCCGCCGGTTTGGACGCATACCGATAACCCTGTGGAGGTTTCCTCATGAGCGTTGCGGCGCAAGCCCCCCGCCAAACCGAATCCGACATCCTTTATAAGGTAGAGGACCGAGTCGCCACCGTCACGTTCAATAGGCCGGAGGCTTATAACGCTTACACGACCGAGACACTGGTTCGTTTGCATGAAGCGCTGCGGCGAGCGATGTGGGATGACGAGGTCGGCGTGGTGGTCCTTACCGGTGCGGGACGCGCGGCCTTTTGTACCGGCGGCGACGTCAAGGAATACGCGGAGCGCTACATCGAGCATCCCGAGCAGTTCAGGAAGTACATGGTGCTTTTTCAAGACTGCTTGGACGCCATTCGCGCTATGGGCAAACCGACAATCGCCAGACTCAACGGCATGGCGGTCGGCGGCGGAAACGAGATGAACATGGCGTGCGATCTGGCGGTTGCCGCGGATCATGCGACGATTCGGCAAGTCGGTACGCGGGTGGGTAGCGTTGCGGCGGGCGGCGGAACGCAGTGGCTGCCGATTATGGTCGGCGACCGCCGCGCGCGCGAGATGCTCTTTTTGTGTGAGCCCATCACCGCGGCGCAGGCACTCGATTGGGGACTCGTCAACCGCGTCGCGCCGTTCGAAGCTTTGGATTCCGTCGTGCGCGATCTATGCGACAAGCTGCTCGAGAAGTTTCCCGAGTGCCTCAGCTACACGCAGTGCCAAGTCAACTACTGGAAGGACCAGGCGTGGTACGCAACGATCGGTCACGCTCGCGAGTGGCTTGCGCTCCACTTCGCACATGAGGAAACCGCCGAAGGCATGCGCGCCTTCGTTGAAAAGCGCGCGCCGGACTATGCGGCGATCCGGAGCCGGCGGCGCTCGTGAAAGCCGCGCTGTTCTACGGACCGCACCGGCCGCTCGAGCTGGAAGAGCGTCCGATTCCGAGAGCCGGACCAGGCGAGATTGTGATCAAAGTTGCTGCCTGTGGCTTATGCCACACCGATCTTCACTATATCGATCACGACGTTCCAACATTTGCAAAGCCGCCGCTCGTGCTCGGGCATGAGGCGTCGGGCATCGTTTCGGAAGTCGGTGCCGGCGTAGAGGAATGGCACGCCGGAGACCGCGTGCTCATTCCAGCCGTGCTCTCTTGCGGCAGATGCGAAGCGTGCCGCCGCGGACGGGAGAACATCTGCGAACGCGGTGTGATGCTCGGCAACCATGTGGACGGCGCCTATGCCGAATACTTGCGCGTACCGGCCAAAGACGCACTCACGCTGCCGATGGATCTGCCGCTCGAGGAAGCGTGCCTGATCGCCGATGCCGTGTCGACACCGTACCATGCGGTTGTCAATCGCGGCGAAGTTCGGCCCGGCGAGCGCGTTGCCGTCTTCGGCTGCGGCGGTGTCGGCATCAATGTCGTGCAGATCGCGTCGGCCATTGGAGCCGACGTGTGGGCGGTCGATCTCAAGCCCGAACGGCTTGCCTTCGCGCAAGAATTCGGCGCCGCGCATGTTGTGGACGCCGGCAGCGCGCCCGAACCCGGGAAAGCCATACGGCGTGAAACCGGCGGTGTCGACGTCGCATTCGAAGCGATCGGCAGCCCAGCCACCATTCGGCAGGCACTCGAGTCGCTGCGCCGCGGCGGACGCTTGATCATCGTCGGCTTCAGTATGGAATCTGTCGAATTGCCCGCGGGCAAGATCATGTTCCAAGAGCTCGAGATTCGCGGATCGCTCGGCTGCAGGCCGGTCGACTATCCGCGCATTATCGAGTTGGCGCGCACCGGAAAGATCCGGGTCGCACAGCTCGTCACAAACCGCGTATCGCTTGCGCAGATCAATAGCGGTTTCGACGCGCTACGCGAAGGTCGCGGTTTGCGTACCATCGTCGTTCCGTCCGCTTAGAAATGCACCACGTGGATACGCTCATCGGGAACGAGAGTCTGGAAGAAATCGTCGAGAGTTGCGTTCAAACGATCGAAACGCCGGGCTTTGCCGACGCGCAGGCATGGAAGGCAGAAGCCCCCGGCCGCGCGATCGCCGGCTGCTTCCCGGTCTATTCACCGGTCGAAGTATTTGACGCAGCGGGGATGCTCGCCGTCGGTTTGGCCGGCGGCGGCAATCGCATGGAAATCGCGCATGCGGACTCGCGCTTTCAGTCTTTCGTCTGCTCGATCGTCAAGAGCACCCTCGAGCAAGGTATGACCGGAATGCTCGCAGAGTTCGATGCGCTCGTTTTTCATTCTATCTGCGATCCGGCGCGTAATTTGGCCAGCGTGTATCAACGCAACTTCCCCGACAAGAGAGTCGAGTACATCCACTTTCCGCAGAACCTCGGTGTTCCGGAGGCGATCGTCTTCTTGACCGGCGAGTATGCTCGGGTCGCGACCTCGATGTCCGAGCTGACCGGAAAGTATCCCAGTGCCGATGCTCTGCGCGGGAGCATTGCAGTTTACAACGAGGTGCGCGCGTTGATTCGGCGTTTATATGCAATACGCAGCGAGGCGCCGCACCGGTTGAGCGCGCGCGAACTCTATCCCCTGGTGCGCTACGGCAACCTCGTGGCACCGGAAATTCACATCGACGTGCTGACGCGCGCGCTGGCAGGCGTCCTGCAGCGCGAAGGCCGCCCACGCGATCGCGTGCGCGCGATCCTGGCGGGATCGTTTTGCGAGCAGCCGCCACTCGACTTGATCGCGGCGATTGAAGATGCCGGTTGCTATTTGGTCGACGATGATTTCCTCATCGGTCGCCGCTTCTTTTACGCCGATGTGGATGCTTCAGCGGAAGATCCCTATCGCGCGCTGGCGCAGGCCTACGTTGACGGCAGCGTCCCGGTAGCGGTAAAGCACGATCTGCGCATTTCCAAGTCGGAGGCGCTCGTTGCACGCGCCCGAGCCCACAAAGCGGACGCCGTGATCGTGCTGTGCGCCAAATTTTGCGAACCGGCGCTCTTCGAATACCCGCTCTATCGGCGCGCACTCCAAGCTGCCGAGATTCCGCACATCTTCCTGGAGTTCGAAGAGAAGATGTGGATGTTCGAGCGGACCAAAACCGAGATCGAGACCTTCGTTGAGTCGCTGCTGTTTGCGTAGGAATGCCGATGACTGAACTTCAGTATCAGGGACATCTGCATCAGCTGCAAAAACAGCTGATGGCCAACTATTACGCCGCGCTTACGGCGTCGGCCGAAGGCAGCGGCGAGCCGGCTGCCTATCTGCTCATCGGTGGAAATCCGGTCGAGTTGCTGCGCGCGTTCGATATCCTGCCGGTTTTTCCCGAAGTGAACGCCTTGCAGCTCGCGGTAAAGAAGCAATCGCTCCCGCATATCCAGGCCGCCGAATTCATGGGATATTCGTCGGACAACTGCGCATATGTCAAAGCCGATATCGGCCAGTATTTCGCCGGCCGCAAGACGCCCTTTGCAACCATTCCCGAACCGTCGCTGCTGCTTTGCAACTACGTTGGATGCAACGTCTATCTCGATTGGTTCGGACACTTATCCGAATACAGTGGTTGCCCTGCGTTTCAGTTGGACATTCCGTTCATCCGCTCGAAATCCGGCTTTCCATCCAAAGATGACGTCGACTACGTGATGCGTCAACTCCAGCGTTTAATCGAACGCTGCGAAGAGATCACCGGCAGGCAGCTCGACGAAGATCGCCTTCGGGAGTGCGTGCGTCTTTCGTCGCTGACCGGCGAGCTGTGGTCGAAGATCAAACATCTCACCAAGCACACTCCGGCTCCTTACGACGCGTATTTCGATTCGGTAACGATGATGGCTCCGCTGTACTGTTTGCGCGGCACGCCCGAAGGGCTCGTGTTTTTCGAAACGGCCTACGCCGAGATGGCCGAGCGGGTAGCCGCGAATCGAGGACCGCTCGAAACTGAGCGTTTCCGCTACGTGATCGAGGGGCCGCCGCCGTGGCCGCACCTGCGCACGTTCCGCGACATGTTTTCGCGCTGGAATGCGGTTGCGGTGGCGTCGACGTACTCGACCGTCGGTGGCCTTTGGGAGTTCGGATTCCGGCACGATCCCGATCATCCGCTGGAGTCAATCGCGTGCCATCTGCTCGAATGGAATCTTACCAATAGGAATTTCCTGCAGCGCTACGAGCAGATAGAACGCTATTTGGACGAGTGGCACGCCAGCGCACTCATCATCCATTCGGTCAAGAGCTGCCGTCTTTTCTCCGCCGGGCAAGGCGATATGCGTGAGTATTTCACCAAGCTCGGCGTGCCGACGTTATTGATCGAATCCGATCTCGAAGATCCGCGCTACTTCTCCGAGGCGCAAATGCGTACGCGCATTGACGCCTTCTTCGAATCCCTCGGCCACCGAGCGCTCGTGCAAGAGGCGAGCGCATGAAATATTTCGCGGGGGTCGACGTCGGATCGACTCAGGCAAAGTGCATCATCGTCGACGAGCAGCGGACGATCAGCGCCCGCGCGTTGGTCGAAACCGGTGCGAACGTCGCGCGCGCCGCCGATCGCTGCTTCGCCGCGGCCCTCGAAGCCGGCGGGATCGCGCGTGAAAGCATCGCATGCGCCGTCGGCACCGGGTACGGCAGGTTCAAGGTTTCGTTCGGGGATCTGCAGATCACCGAGATCACCTGCCACGCCAAAGGCGCGAGCCTGCTTTTCCCTCAGACGAGAACGGTCATCGACATGGGCGGGCAGGACGCCAAGGCGATCAGCGTGCGCGACGGCGAGGTAGTCGATTTTGTGATGAACGACAAGTGCGCGGCCGGCACCGGCCGCTTTCTCTCGACGGCGGCCGAAACGCTGGGCCTTGGACTCGAAGAGATCGGCGAGATCTCGCTGCGCGCGCGCAATCCCGTGCGGTTATCGACGGTCTGCACCGTCTTCGTCGAGTCGGACATCATGGCATACGTTGCACAGGGCAAGAAGATCGAAGACATTTTGGGCGGCATCCACAGCGCGATCGCGGCGAGAACGATTGCGCTAGTGCGCCGCGTCGGCCTCGAACCTCAGTTCACGTTTACGGGCGGCGTCTCGCTCAACGTGGGCATGGTCAAAATGATGGAAGAGAAGCTGGGGCAGCCGCTCAACGTATCGGCGGATTCGCATTACATGGGAGCGATCGGAGCGGCCCTGTTCGCATCCGAGCACGCTTTAGTTCCAGCCGGAAACTGATCGGAGGGATTTTTACGGAAATTATTGCCGGTGTCGATGTAGGCGCGCGAAGCACAAAAGTCGCGCTGATCGACCGAAACGCCACGCTTCTCGCAATAGTCGTGACGCGAACGCGTCCGCCGCTTGTGGAATTGCTCGATCGGGCGCTCGACGAAGCGCTGCAACGTGCCGGCGCCGGCCGCGAGGCGCTTCGATACGTTGCCACGACCGGCTTCGGCCGCTCGAATTATCCCGAACGCGACCTGCAGTTGACGGACGTCACCGCCGCCGCCCACGGTGCGGCCCACCTGTTCCCGCAAACGCGCTGCGTGGTCGATATCGGCGCGCAGAGTTCGCGCGCGATGAAGATCGAGCCCGGCGGACGCGTGCGCGAGTTCAAGTCGAACGACAAGTGCGCCGCCGGAGCGGGCGGTTTCGTGGAACGCGCGGCGCGTTACTTGGAGACGACGCTCGAAGCGGTCGGTGATCTGTCGTTGCATGGCGAAGCTCCCGTCACCATATCGAGCGTCTGCGCAGTGCTGGCGGAGTCGGAAATTATCAACCACGTCAGCCAAGGGGAAAGCACCGAAAATATTCTGCGCGGCGTTCACAACTCGCTGGCCGAGCGAGCGGTCTTATTGCTCAAGCGCGTCGGCATCGAGCCGGAAGTGACGCTCGTCGGCGGCATGGGCCGGCAAGCCGGCATGGTGCGCGCGCTCGAAGAACTCCTGGGTTTGCGCATAAATGTTGCGCCTGAGCCGGAGATGGCCAACGCGCTAGGTGCCGCCCTGCTTGCGAAGCGCCGCTTAGAGAAAGCGGCCGCGTGAATACGGGAATCGCGTCGCTGCGAGCCGAGCACGAAACGATCCTTGGAGTGGTCGATCAATTGGAGGGCGTTGCTTGCGGCTTTGCCGGCGGCCAAGCGCCGGCCGCGTACGTACTGGCCGCGATAGAGTTCTTGCGTGTCTTCGTCGATCAGAATCACCATGCCAAGGAAGAGCGTGTGCTTTTTGCGGCGATGGCTGCCGATCCGGGCCTTGCGGGCATGGCCGAGGCCCTAACCGCCGATCACTCGGAGGGGCGCGCTCTGGTTGGAGAGATCGACGCTGCCTTTCGCGCCGGCCGTCCGATCGATAACCTTGTCGTCGCCTACGCGGCTTTTATTCGAGAGCACATACGGCGTGAAAACGAAATGGTGTTTAAGGCGGCCGAAAACACATTGGATGAATCCGTCTTAGCCGGTTTCGATGCGAAGTTCCTCGAAATTGAAAACGAAGCTGCTACGGCATAGCCGGGCGATAGAGAACGATCAGATCGGCGACGCAGACGGGTTTGGCGGTGCCTTCAGCTTCAATCGTCACGTGATTCACGACACGCAGTCCGCGGTCGCTAGGCTTCGCTTCAACGATCGAAAAATTCGCTCGAACGCGACTTCCGATCCGCAGAGGAGCGGGAAAACGTACGCGATCCAGCCCGACGTTCAGGGCTTCGCCCGTTCCTTGCACGGCGATAAGCCGATGCCAGAACATCGGTATGAGCGCAAGCGTAAGATAGCCGTGCGCGATCGTTCCGCCGAACCGGCTTGCGCGCGCCCTCTCAACGTCGACATGAATCCATTGAAAATCTCCGGTGCACTCAGCGAACGCATCGACTCGCGGCTGGTCGACCGTAAGCCATTCCGTAGGTGGTATCGAAACGCCCACCAGCGCGCGGATGCCTTCGAAGCCATGAACGATCTGCGCAGGCATATTTCCACGCGTTTTCTTCGGAGCCGCCGCACTCGCCCGCTGCCGAAGCCGGTGGAGTATGGGTAGCCGATCGATCATCGAGCCGTTTCGCATAAAGAGCGTCGAGCCGATCCGCATGACCACGCGCGAGCAACGCGAGCGCTGTCTCGAACAGGCGGGTTACAATCCATTCCTGTTACACGCCGACGACGTGCTCATCGATCTGCTGACGGATAGCGGAACCGGCGCGATGAGCGCCGAGCAGTGGGCTTCGATCATGCGCGGAGATGAATCGTACGCCGGTTCCCGATCGTATTATCGTTTAGCCGAAGTCATTAAAGACATTTTCGGTTTCCAATACGTGCTGCCCACACACCAGGGCAGGGCGGCGGAACGCATTCTCTTCAGCTCGATGTGCAAACCAGGCGACGTCGTTCCAAACAATACGCACTTCGATACGACGCGAGCCAACGTCGAACACGTGGGCGCGCGCGCGGTCGACTTGCCGATTGCGGAAGGGCGGCTTCCGGCCATACTTCATCCGTTCAAGGGAAACATGGATGCCGGCGCGCTGATCGCGTTGATTGCCGAAGCCGGCGCCGATCGCGTGCCGCTGGTCATGCTGACGGTTACCAACAACTCCGGCGGCGGCCAGCCTGTCTCGATGGCAAATGTTCGCGAGGTTAGCGCGATCTGCCGGAGGCATCGCATTCCACTGTACATCGATGCGTGCCGCTTCGCCGAGAATTGCTGGTTCATACGCGAACGGGAAGAAGGATACGCCGGCAAGTCTCCCCGCGAGATCGCGCAAGAGCTCTTTTCACATGCCGACGGATGCACGATGTCGGCAAAAAAAGACGGCCTGGTGAACATCGGTGGTTTCCTGGCCGGCAACGATGAGGCGCTCGCGCGGCAAGAATCGCGCTTGCTGATCTTGACTGAAGGTTTCCCGACCTATGGCGGTCTGGCGGGTCGCGATCTCGAGGCGATGGCCACCGGGCTTGAGGAAGTGTTGCACGAGGACTACTTACAGTACCGGATCGCGTCGACGGCATATCTCGGCCGGCACCTAAGCGAGGCGGGCGTGCCCATCGTGCTGCCGCCCGGGGGACATGCGATCTATGTCGATGCTGCCGCGATGCTGCCGCACATTCCGGCACGCATGTTTCCCGGCCAAGCATTAGCCGCCGAACTGTACTTGGAAGGCGGCATCCGCGCGATCGAAATCGGGTCGGTGATGTTCGGGTCGACCAATGCGGAGACCGGCGAAGAGACGCTCGCATCGATGGAACTTGTTCGCTTGGCGATTCCGCGGCGCGTGTATACGCAAAGCCACATCGATTACGTGTGCGAAGTTATGACCGACGTGTTCGCCAAACGCGAACAGATCGCGGGTCTGCGCATAGTCTGGCAGGCGCCGCCGCTGCGCCACTTTACGGCGCGCTTCCAACCAGCATGATTGCTCCAAGATTCATCACAGGGCCACCGCATGGGCAGCATTTCCCCGCAGGGACTGTCAGCGAGGTTGAAAACGGACGGGTCAGAGCGGTAACATGGGTTCGGAATTACGATAAAAGTCGCACCCGCGGGTCGCCGGCCGGATTACTCATCGATGATCAGGCGCACGTTCCAAGGATCTTCTTCGCATCGTCGCACCGGAACGTTATATTGAAGCATCCGGCTTAACATACCGGAGAGCGTTCGACCGTCCAGTGTATGTGAAGGGACACGACATGAGCCGCATGTTTCCTTATGTGTTCTCGGCACTAGTTTTGAGCGTCGCTTTATCGGCATGCTCGGGCTCGAGACAGATGACCCCGCAGACCGGCGGCATCATGCTCGATATGCCGCAGTCGGTTTCACCTGGCTCGATCGCACCTGCGCCGATGGCGCACACGGCAATTCTTCCGGCCAGCGTCATGGCCGTCAAACCGCAAAGCACAATCCAGGGTCAGAATTGGACGCAGATTGCCGGCGGGGCAAGTTATGCCGCCGCGTCTCCCGACGGCTCGCTCTGGGCGCTCTCTACGGCGCCTGCGGGTCCCGATAAATATATCTGGCATTATGTGAACGGAACGTGGACCAATATCTACGGACTGGCTTCGCGGCTGTCGGTCTCGCCGGGCGGCAATCTCTACGCGATCAATTCGGGCGGCGGTGCGTGGTCGTATAGCAACGGTACGGGTTGGACCGCGCTAGGCGGCGGGTGCAGCGATATCACCGTTGCTTCAGATGGCTCGATCTACGTGCTCTCCAACGGCAACTCCGCCGGCAGCGATCAGGCGATCTGGCACAACGTGAGCGGAACGTGGTCGCAAGTGCCGGGTGCCGGCGTGCGGATCGCCGCGTCATGGGATTCGAATAGCTATACGCTTTCCAATGGAACCGTTTCGGGTAATGGCTTGTACGTTCTCAACTCCATCGGCAGCATCTATTACAAGAATCCAAATAACAGTTTCGTGCAGCTGCCGGGGAGCGCATCGGCAATCGCGCCGGCGACCTTCGGTGGCGTCTTCGTTCTGGGATATCCCGCCAACGCGAACGGCAATTCAATTTACTATTTTAATTTGAGCACGCCCGGCTGGACCGCGCAGAGCGGCGCGGGTGTAGGCATTTCAACCGATAGTGCGCATCTCTATGCGATCGGAAGCTCAGGCGGTATTTACTTCTCACCGCTAGTCTCCACGAACGGCACGATCACCGAATATCCGATTCCGACGGGTAACGCGGGGCCGTGGGGCATCGCCGCAGGGCCGGACGGCAACCTCTGGTTTACCGAATACGGCTACGGCGCCAACAAGATCGGGAAGATCACGCCGAGCGGCACGATCACCGAGTATCCGCTTCCGACGGATAGCGTGTACCCGTACGGCATTGCCGCAGGTCCGGACGGCAACCTGTGGTTTACGGAAGGCGGCTTCTACGGCGACAAGATCGGGAAGATCACCCCGGGCGGCACGATCACCGAGTATGTGATTCCGACGGATACCGCATACCCGTACGGCATCGCCGCGGGGCCGGACGGCAACCTCTGGTTTACGGAAGAAGAGGGCAACAAGATCGGGAAGATCACCCCGGGCGGCACGATCACCGAGTATGTGATTCCGACGAATAGCGCACTCCCGGACCGCATCGCAGCGGGGCCGGACGGCAACCTCTGGTTTACCGAATACGGCGGCAACAAGATCGGGAAGATCACCACGAGCGGCACGTTCACCGAGTATGTGATTCCGGGTAACGCGGGGCCGAGAGGCATCACCGCAGGACCGGACGGCAACCTCTGGTTTACCGAATACAATTCCACCGGCAACAAGATCGGGAAGATCACCCCGAGCGGCACGCTCACCACGTATGTGATTCCGACGAGTTATGCGTACCCGTTCGGCATCGCTTCAGGGCCGGACGGCAACCTCTGGTTTACCGAACCCGGCAACGGCGCCAACAAGATCGGGAAGATCACCACGGGCGGCACGATCACCGAGTATGCGACTCCGACGAGTCTCTCGGGGCCGGCCGGCATCGCCGCAGGGCCGGACGGGAACCTGTGGTTTACCGAATACAATGCCAACAAGGTCGGAAAGATCACGCCGTGAGTCAGCTCAGGTGAATCGGCGCTGAGTGCCCATTATAGTTACTAGTCGGGCACGGCGTTGAGGCTCCCATCATCGTGCCCTGCAGCCAGGGAGAGTTATCCTGGCAGGCCTTCGAGGACTTAGTAAAACGCGCCAAAGTGACTTCGGTAAGCCTTCACGGCCCAGACATACGCATGCAAGCCTCTTAATAAAAAGCGGTATGCTCATTAATCGTCGATGCTCTGATTGGTAGCCCCAACGGGATTCGAAGTCTCAAACTGCGGTCCTGGCCGTTCCGTTGCGCTACTGAAAAGCCGGTAACGTAAGGATTTTCGCGACACTCGTTTCCTAACCGATGCTGGCCGATTCGTGCCTTTTCTGCCCCGTCCGTTACACGAACGTTACACGTTGAAGGGCTTGAACTGTCGGCCTTAACCGTTGCGGGGGGCATGGGAACTGCGAGTATGGGCCCAAATTTGTAATGAATTGAGAAGGGTATCTGGTACGCGCTTAATGATTGAATCGAGGTATTTCGGGGTAGTGCAATGCATCTACTTTGTGTGTTCAAAGAACACGCAATGTGTATATTTTGCATTGAAAGTAAGCCTAAAATGAAAAAACTGTCTCACAAGATCATCGCGGTACTCGGTGCACTGTCCATCATGGCTTTGGCTCCCGGCCCTACCATGGCCCAGAGCGACAGAGTCCCTTGTCCAAACCCGCTTGCTCCCGTGACAATGACGCGTGGGGGAGCTACAACAGCCACGCCGGATGGCGCCGACTTTGCGCCGGGTACATCGCTCAGCGGGATGGCTTATAATCAGACCTCTGACAATAAGCCTTTCCGTGACACGTTCGTTTTCAGGAAGCCTAGCACCAAGCTGTGTTGTCAATTCGATACACTGCCAAGAACTGGATTCTATGGCAAGCTCACCGTTAGGTATAAAGCACTGGATGAGGGCGACAAAGGGTCGTCCACGTCATACAACGACAGTGGCGGGTTGGTGCACCTTGGTTCAAGTGTGCCGGGGCAAAGTGGGTGGATCTATCCGCAGGGTTCTTCTGTATCGTTGCATCAAATCGCTACGCACATATATTACCTTTCGGCCGCTATTGTCCAAAGTGGCAAGGTAAGCTTTTCCGTGCAAGACGACAGCGCCGTAGTATCTGCAACATTGGAAGTGCCCGGCGGTTGTTGCTTACAACCGACTCCCATCGAAAAGGGCGGCTAGCTGCAGACTGAATATCTCGAAGCTTCGTGAAAGCAGTACGCGGAGAGACCTATCATACAGCTATCGACCGAAACGGCAACTATCGGTTCAGATTCGTCTCCCCTGAGCTATGTAGCGACATAGCAGTTTAAAATGCCGTTTGGTATATAGGGAAAGAGCTCGATGAGATCGAGCTCTTTTTTTTAGCCCCAACGGGATTCGAAAACGCTGGCTGGTTCGTAGGCATTCATATGGATTGCCATGGGCTCCGTGAAGATCGCGGAATCAGCTCTTTCGGTTACCATGGATTACCATACGTTATAGCCTGTAAGTAGAAGGCGAAGTAGAAGGCCCGTCAGCTAGCGTTAAACCGGCTCAGTCTGGAGCTGATGACGTCCACGGTCTGCCGTTCGCGGTTACCGATGAGTGGCGGTTCCGGCAAGGCGCTCCATGTCCCGAAAACGG
>PLWS01000001.1 GCA_003151115.1 Vulcanimicrobiota bacterium
TCCCTTGGAACTTGGGCCGGGCGTGGCTGAGCACGAAGGCCGAGACGTCGTAGGCCTGCTGCGGCGTGAGCGACCCCGGGGCGTTTTGCGGCATGTTGTACCGCACGAAGGCGGCCATGGTCCCGAGCCGGTGCATGCCCGCGCCTCCATTGAACGATGTCGGACCCCACAGCGGCGGGAAGGCGGCCGAACCGGCGCCCGCGGCTCCGTGACAGGCGGAGCACTTCTGGGCGTAGAGCGCGGACCCGCGTTGCGCGCTCGCGGGCTGCGGCGGCGCGAATTTGGTGAGTTTTACCGATGGATCGGGCGTTGCGCCGATCGGCGTACCGCGCGAAAGATACGCGATGTAAGCGACCAGCGCGATCATCTCCCGGCTGTTGTATGCCGGCGGCTTACCGTTCATGCTGTAAAGAAAACATTCGGCCAGCCGGTCTTGCAGCGCGATCATGCGTCGCGCGCGCGCGTTCCATTGCGGAAACTGTCCATAGATGCCGACGAAGCTGCCGCCTTTGGGTTGCGTCCCGCCCGCGACGTGACACGCCGCGCAGTCCAAATTCGCAACGACATAACCGCGCATATGCGCGCGCGTGTTGACGATCAGTTCGCGTCCGTAGCGGATCAGATCGCCGGATGCGCCGGCCGGAAGAGATTTCTCGTCGTACGCCGGCGCCCGCGCCGGCGCACTTTGACTCGCGCATGCAGCCAGCGCGCAAACCGTGAGAAGCAGCGCGAGCTTTTTCATGCGAAGGTTAGCGTCAGGTAGCTGTAATGATAACGTTGCTGCAGTTCGGCGATGGCGGCGATCATCGCGGGGACGACGACCGCGCCCGGAATCAAGTGCGTCAAGATGTCGTCGGCTACGGCGCTCGCATCCATGCCGGCCGGCGCGAAACCGTTTTTCACGATCGCGCGCGCCTGTTCTTCAACCGCCGTGTGACAGGTCAAAACGACCATACCGCGGCTCTGCAGCGTCGCGATCGACGTATCTTGAAACACGCTTTGCGGATCGTCGGGATCGGTCGTGCTGAGGAATACGTTCGGTGGACGCAGGAAGATATTCGAGTCGAGCGCCTTTCCGGCCGCGTCCTTCAACCCGAAAGCTTCGCCGATGCGGTATTTCTGCCACACGTCGTCTGAGTAGGTGTACGCACTCGACGGTCCGTGCGGCGCCAGCACCATGCCGATCCGATCCGGCCGGTATCCGAAGCCGAAATGCAGACCGTTGAGTCCGTTCTTCATATTATTGAAGATCGCCGGATGAAACGAGACGGCTTCCCAAACTTGGCGGATGTCCGCCGGCTTGTTGACCGCGCGCGCGAAAGCGGCAGCGTCGAAGTTCGCGCGCCGTTCGACGAAGTTCGATCCGCCGGGCACGCTCGTGGCGGCCGCAGCTATAGTAGCGCTGGAAAGGAACGACGCCCGATTCATGAATCACCTTTCTTTGACGCGGGGGAATTACGCCATGAACGAAATTGATCCCACAAACTCCACTAGCCCGAACGTGCGGCGCTCGACGTTTCTTGGAGCCACCGCCGCAGCCGCTGCCGGAACCGCGACGATCGGGCCGGCCTTCGCGCAATCCATGCTCGGCAAGCCGCATCCGCCGCTCGTTCCGGAAGACGATCCGGGCATTTCGGTCGAGCACGTCCGGCTGGAAAGCCCCGCCGGCGCGATTCCCGCATATGCCGCGCTGCCGCGCAATGCGACGGCAACGACGCCGGCGATCGTCGTCACGATGCATATTTGGGGCGTCGACACTTCCATTCGCGACTTCATCCGGCGGCTCGCGAAAGCTGGATACTCCGCCATCGGTCCAGACCTATATGGCCGCATGGGCGCGCCGTCCGGCGACGGCGTGACCGATTTCTCCGTCTTCAGGCCGTTCGCGCAGAAACTCGATCGCCCGCAAGTGGCGAGCGATCTGCGCGCCAGCGCGCAATGGTTAAAGACGCGTCAGGCACGCGCGCGCGCTGCAGTCACGGGGTTTTGCATGGGCGGTACGCTCGCGCTGCGCCAAATGATCGATAATCCCGATATTTTCGCCGCTGCCGGCGCATGGTATGGCAACCCAGCGGGAATCGATCCCGCCGCGGTCACGATGCCGGTTCTGGGCAGCTACGGCGGTCGCGACACCAGCATTCCGGCCGACTCCGTTCATGCGTTCCAAAAAGGCTTGCACGTCCCCAACGATATCGCGATCTACGACGACGCCGGGCACGCGTTCTTCGACGATCAGCGATCGTCGTACGTCGCCGACGCAGCCGAAGACAGCTGGCGCCGCGCACTGGCCTTTTTCACAAAGTATTTAACCGCTTAGCGCGAATCGGTCAGAGGTGACGATCTCGCTCGCCGTTCTCTTCGCGCTGTTTGGCGGCGTGGCCGCGGGTGCCGCGATTATGTGGTTTGCCGCGGGACGGCTCAAAGCCGAACTGCACGAAGCTAACGCGCGCGTAGCCGAAATGCAGCGCGACTCATTCCTGACCCTCGCCAACGAAAAGTTTGCGGCGATGGTTTCGCCGGTTCAGCAGAAGCTGACCGAGTTCGATGCGCTCGTTCGCGAAATGGAAGAAAAGCGCGCCGGCGCCTACGAAGGCCTGCGCGAGCAAATAACCGGACTCATCGATCGCAGCGGCAAGATGGAAACCGCCGCAACGCAGCTCTCCGCCGCGCTGCGCAATCCGACGACCCGCGGAAAATGGGGCGAGATCCAGTTGCGGCGCGTCGTCGAACTTGCCGGCATGGAAGCGTACTGCGATTTCGGCGAGCAGCAGACGCTGCAAACCGGAGAAGATCGCGGACGCCCCGATCTCACCGTGCAGCTTCCCGGAAACTCGCGCATCTTCGTGGATGCGAAGGTTCCGCTCAACGCCTTTCTCGAGGCCGTCGAGCTTCCCGACGAAGCCGGCCGGCGCGAACGCTTTCGCGCGCACGCCGCCGCTTTCAAGAATCACGTCGATCAGCTGGCGCGGCGGAACTACCAGCGCGCCGAACGTTCGGCGGATTTCGTCGTGATGTTCGTGCCGGGCGAAGCGTTCCTGAGCGCCGCTTGCACCGAGAATCCCGATCTCATCGAATACGGCGCCGGCAAAGACGTCTACATCGCGAGCCCGCTCACGATGATCGGCCTGCTTCGTTCGTACGCGTTGGGCTGGCAGCACCGGCAGCAGGAAGAGAACGCAAAAAAGATCGCGGAAGCCGCGCGCGTGCTCTACGATCGCGTGCGTGCGTTTGCCGGACATATCGCGTCGATCGGCGCGAGCCTCGAGAAAGCCGTCGGCGCCTACAACAGCGCGGTCGGATCGATGGAGAGCCGCGTGCTGCCGCAGGGCCGCAAGATCCGCGAGCTTGCCTCGCTGCCCGACGCGGAGCTTCCCGAACTCGTGCCGGTGGAGCTCGCGACGCGCGAAATCACCGCGCTCGACGCGCAGCAGCGCAAGAACGCCGGCTAAAGCCGCCGGTTCAGATCAGTGCGGGGACGCCTCGTACTGCTGCAGCGCCTGCAGCGTATTGGTGACGTGCATCGCCGGATTTAGGTCGGTGTAGGTGTAGATGATCTTGCCATTAGGCGCGATCACGTACGAGGTCCGGTTGGCATAGGTGGGATTTTGCTGAAGGACCGCGTCGTACGCTTTGGCTACGGTCAGCTGCGGGTCGGCCGCGACGGCAAACTTGCTACGGCATTCGCTGACCGAGAATCTGTTCAGCGTGTCGATGGTGTCATGTGAGACGCCGATCACGGTGGCGCCTAATTTCTTGTATTGATCGACCGCATCGGCGAAATCGTGCGCTTCGATGGTGCAGCCCTTGGTGAACGCGGCCGGATAAAAATAGAGAACGACCGGCCCCTTTTTCAGTGCGTCGGCGAGATTGAAATCGAAGACTTTGCCGCCGAGCGAAGCTTGCGCCTTGAAATCGGGCGCAGTCGCGCCGGTTTGCAAGCTGGCAAGAGCGGGTGCGGAAGCGAGCGCCGCCAATGCGGCGGTGAAAAAAAGACGACGGTACATGAGCGCTCCTTAGATAATGATGCGGCCGCTGAAAGCTACGTTCGAAAGGACGGGCTGGGCGGCCTTTGGGAAAGAACGTTGGGCATGGCGGACTGGTCGTCGTACTTTGCGCGCGTCGATGGAGAGCCGATCTCGGTGGCCGTCGATCTGGCGCTGCGCGACGGCGCCCCGCAGCCGGGCAAGGCAACCGCGTACACGCTTGCGGTCACGCTGCTTGAGCCCGACAGCCACGGCATGACCGGCGCCGGCGAATACCGCGTATTGCAGCGCGTCGAAGAGGAGCTCGCGTCGGCACTCGAACCGGCCGGCTTGGTCGAAGCGGGGCGCGTGACGGGCCGCGGCATGCGCACCTTCCATTACTACGGCCCGGATAGCGACGACGTCTCTTCGCGCGTTGCAAACGTCATGTCCGGTCACAAGGAGTACACCTACAGTATGCTGGCGGCCGACGATCCGCTGTGGGCGATCTACACGAACTACCTCTATCCCGATCCGCAGCAGATGGCGTTCGCCAACGACATGAAGGCGCTGCAAGTGCTGATCGACGCAGGCGACGACCTGGAAAAACGCCGTCCGATCGAACACACGGTGACCTTCGACGACGGCGAAAAGCGCGACGGCTTCGCACGCGCCATGGCCAACAAAGGCTACCGCGTCGCGATCGACGCGAGCGAAAACGCCGTGCGCTGCGCGAAGCTGGACACCGTCGATCCGTTTAAGATTACGGAGATGCGCGTCGCACTGACGACACTAGCCGAGGAGTTCGGCGGCGATTACTCAGGCTGGTCGACAGCGGTACAGAGCTAAAGCCCGATCAGCTTCGCAAGGATCATGCGCTGCACTTCGTTGGTGCCTTCGCCGATTTCGTTGATTTTTTGATCGCGGTACATGCGCGAGACCGGATATTCGTCCATGAAACCATAGCCGCCGTGAATCTGCACGGCATCGTTCACGACGCGGTGTGAGACCTCGGCCGCGTAGAGTTTCGCATAGCTCGCGCTCTGAACGAAATCGCGACCCTGATCTTTCTCCCAGGCCGCCTTGAGCACCATGAGTTCGGCATGTTCGATCTCCGTGGCCATGTCGACGATCTTGAACGCGATGGCTTGAAACTTGCTGATCGGTTTTCCGAACGCATGCCGTTCTTTCGCATACTTCACGGATTCGTCATACGCGCCGCGCGCGAGGCCGACCGAGAGCGCCGCTACCGAGATGCGCCCGCCGTCGAGGATCGTCAAGAAATTCTTGAGTCCGTCGCCGCGCGCTCCAAGAATGTTTTCTTCGGAAATCTCACAATCGGTGAAGACCAGCTCCCGCGTATCCGACGCACGCCAGCCCATCTTGCGGTATTTCTTACTGCGTGTGAAACCGGGCGCATCTTGCGGCAGGATCAGATTGCTGATCTCGGGCTTGCCGTCGGGGCGCTTACCGGTCACCGCCGTGATCGTGGTGCCCGCCGTCATGTCGGTCCCGCTGTTGGTGATGAACGCTTTGGTGCCGTTGACGATCCATTTGCCGTCACGCAGCACCGCTTTCGTCTGCGTATTGCCCGCGTCGCTTCCGGCATTGGGCTCGGTCAGCCCGAAGCCCCACAGCTTCTCCCCGCGCGCCAGCGGAACCAGATAGCGCTCTTTTTGCTCGCTCGTTCCGAACAGGTAGAACGGCATCGCACCGAGCGAAACGTGCGCCGCCATCGTGATCGCCGTCGACGCGTCCGCCCGCGCCAGTTCCATGACGGCGAGCGCGTAGCTCACCGTATCGGCGCCCGATCCGCCGTACTCTTCGGGAAACGGCAGCCCCATCAGTCCGAGGCCGGCCATTTCGCGCACCAGATCGTATGGAAACGCTTCCTCGCGGTCCATCTCTTCAGCGCGCGGCGCAACCCGTTCGCGTGCGAATTCCCGCACGGTCCGCCGGATGGCCTCTTGTTCGGCAGTTAAGTCAAGATTCATAACTAGCGAAGGTATCCGTTCGGGCAGTTTGAAAAACCCTCTTGCAGCGATGATCTCATTACGCGGCGTCTCGCTCGTTTATCCAAACGGAGTGCGCGCTCTCGACAACGTCAGTCTCGAGATCGGCAAGGGTGAGTTCGTCTTCCTGGTCGGTCATTCAGGAACGGGCAAATCGAGTCTGCTGCGCCTGCTGTACCGCGAAATGGGTCCCTCGAGCGGGCACATCATCGTCGACGGAATTCGCGTCGACCGCCTGGCGCGCGGCCGCATTCCCGCGCTGCGCCGCCATCTTGGCGTCGTCTTCCAAGACTACAAATTATTGAACGACAAAACGGTGTGGGAAAACGTCGCCTTCGCGCTGCAAGTCACCGGAGCACATACGCGCGACGTGCAGCGTCAGGTGCCGCGCGCGCTCGACTTGGTCGGACTCGGCCACAAAAGCCGCATGTATCCCGACGAATTGTCGGGTGGAGAACAGCAGCGCACCGCAATCGCGCGCGCGCTGGTCAACAATCCCAAACTGCTGCTGTGCGACGAGCCCAGCGGCAATCTCGATCCGGCCAACACGACGGAGATCATGGAATTGCTGCGCCGGATCAATCTCAAAGGCACCACGGTGCTCGTCGCAACGCACAATCAAGCCGTCGTCGATCGGATGCGGCGGCGCGTCGTGCGGCTGGATAACGGCCGCGTGATCACCGATGAAGAACGAGGGTACTACTTCCTTGGACTGGGGCAGGATCAGATTCTTTCTGGGTGAGGTTCAGCGGAACTTCACCCGGAACGCCGGCATGCAGATCACGGCCATCGGCACCGTCGCGGTGACGATCGTGATGCTTGGCGTTTTCTTGTACGCGCGTTCGGCGTTCATCCACGCCGAATCCGGAATCTTCAATCAGATCGAGATTTCCGCGTACGCGGATCCGTCGGCAACCGCCCCCCAAGAGGACACGATCCGCACCGCGCTGGCGAAAGATCCGCGCATTCTGAGCGTGACCTTCGTCCCCAAACGCGAGGGGCTCGCGCAAATGCGCCGTCTGATGAGGGGCGAAATCGACACGTCGCTGCTGACGGAGAATCCGCTGCCCGACAAGTTCCGCATCCGCGTCCGCGACGCGCAAGAGGTGCCGGCGGTCGCGCAGAGCATCTCCCGGCTGCCGCACGTGCAAAACGTCGAGTACGGCCGCCAGGTCGTTCAGCGGCTGCTCCAGCTCGCGGCGGTCATGCGCCCGGTGGGTATAGCAGTCATCGTGCTTTTCTTACTGGTTGCGGGGATCATCATATCCAATACCATTCGGCTGACCGTCTTCGCACGGCGCCGCGAGATTTCGATCATGCAGTTGGTCGGCGCGACCAACATGTACATCCGTATGCCGTTCATCTGCGAGGGGCTGCTGGCCGGCATTGCCGGAACCGCCATTGCCGTCGGCGCGCTCGCGCTGGCGCGAGCATCGCTGGTGCCGAAGATCGCGTCGGCGCTTCCCTGGCTTCCGATAAATACCGTGGCGATCGACGTGTCGGCGCTGGTGCTCGAATTGTTCGCCGTCGGCGCGGCGGTCGGAGCCGTCGCCTCCTGGATCGCCGTTGGCCGCTATTTACGAGCTTGAGAGTGATGCCATGCGCCGCATCGACGAAATCGAACAACTCAAAAATGAACTCGTCAGCACGGTCTCGCACGAACTCAAGACTCCGCTTGCTGCGATAAAAGCTTACACCGCGACGCTTCGCCAAAACCCCGAGCTCTTTGCGGAAAAACGTGAAGAGTATCTGCGCATCATCGAAGAGCAGACGGACCGGCTCGCGCGTCTGATCGACGATCTGCTCCTGGTGACGCGCGTCGAAGCCGGGCAATTGCTGCGCAAGCGTACGATCGTTGCGCTCGAAGCCGTCCTGGAAGAAGCTTTGGCGGCGATCCATTTCGACAAGGAACGCTACCCGGTTGTCCGCGAAACCGAAAATGCTACCGTTTCCGGCGATTCCGATCGCCTGCGGGATCTTTTTCGCAATCTGATTGAAAACGCCATCAAATACTCCCCCGACGGCGGCGCGATCACGATTCGCGCGCGCGAAGAAGCGGACGCGACGATCGTCGAGGTCAGCGATTCCGGCATCGGCATCTCCGCCGACGATCTCCCCTACGTGTTCGAACGCTTTTATCGCGTCGACTCCGAGGCCGTCGAGGCAGCCGGCGGCAGCGGTCTGGGGCTCTATATCGCTCGCGCGATCGTGCGCGCGCACGGCGGAAAAATAGAGGCCGGCAGCGAGCCCGGGCACGGCACCACATTCACGATCTCGCTGCCCAAGCGCGTCTAATGCCGCAAATATTGGTCGTCGACGACGACCGGAACCTGCGCAAGATCATCCAGACCAATTTGGAACTTGCGGGATATGAAGTGACGGCGGCTCCGAATGCTGCCGACGCTTTGCACATGCTCGAAACGATGCAGCCCGACTTGGTCGTGCTCGACGTGATGATGCCGGCCATCGACGGCTACGAACTGGCGCGGCGCATTCGCGCGCAGCCCGCCAACACGCACGTACCGATCATCATGCTGACCGCCAAAGGCGAGATCGGAGATAAACTTGCCGGGTTCGAAGCCGGCGTCGACGACTACATCACCAAGCCGTTCGGACCGCAGGAGCTGCTCGCGCGCGTGCGCGCAAAGATCGCGCGCGTCGAGATGGACGCCTCGCTCTCTCCGCTGACGAAGCTGCCCGGAAACCTTGCAATCGAAGCCGAGCTGCGCGGGCGCATCGAATCCAACGCGCCTTTTGCCGTGCTGTATATGGATCTCGACAATTTCAAGGCCTTTAACGACGTGTACGGATTCACGCACGGCGACGAAGCTATCCGTCTCCTCGCGTCGACCGCGGTCGACGTCGTTCGGCGCCGGGGCACGCAAAAGGATTTCGTCGGGCACATCGGCGGCGACGATTTCCTGATCGTCACGCTGCCCGAACGTGCGGAAGAAGTCGCGCGAGAGATCATCGCCGACTTCGATCGCCGCATACGCGATCTCTACCGTCCGCAGGACCTGCGCCAAGGTTTTATCGAAACGCACGATCGGCGCGGCGCGCTCAACCGGTACGCGATTATGTCGCTGTCGATCGCGCTCGTGTCGAGCGAACAGCGCCAACTGACCGATTACGCGCAAATCGGCGAAACGGCCGCCGAGCTCAAGCGCTACGCCAAGTCGATCGGGGGTTCGGTTTACGTGAAAGACAAGCGCCGGCAGTGATCTGCAGACTGGCTGCGGCCGTCTTATTGCTGGTCCTCGTTCCGGCAACGGCCGTGCCGTCCAATTTGAACGCGCGTATACGCGCCGAACAAGCCAAGAAAGCCGCGATCGACAGGCAGCTCCATCAGAAGCGTTTGGAACTCCGTGCCGCTACCGTGCGCGTCACCAATCTCCAGGGTGCGCTCGATCAAACAAATCATTCGATCGGCGAAGTCAACGGACGGCTCGACGCCTTGGCGTCGCAGGCGGCGGAAACGCAGCGCAGGCTCGATTTCAACACGTTACAACTCAATGCGGCGCGCAAGACGCTGGCGCTGCACGACAACTTGCTCAAGCGGCGCCTCGTCGACACCTACGAGCGTGGCGACCTCGGCTATCTGAGCGTGCTCATGGCGGCCAAATCGTTTTCGGATTTCGTGGAACGCTGGCAAGACTTGGGCCTGCTGATCGCCGCCAACCAGCGCGCGGTGCGCGAGAGAAAAGCGGCGGAGAAAACAGTCCGCTCCGCGCAGCAGGCTTTGCAGGCAACGCAGTCCGCACTGGAAGCGCAGCAGCTCGCGCAGCAGCGCGCGCGCAACCAGCTCGACACTCTCGCCCAAGAGCGCGGTAATCTCGTCGCGCTGGCGGATGCGCAGCGCCATCACGTCGCCGGACAAGTCGCCGAGATGGAGGGCTTGAGCCAAGCCGAAAACGATCAGCTGGTCGCGTTGATCCGCGAGCGCGAAGCGCAGATTGCAGCCGCGCGTCTTGCGGCCGGAATTACCACTCCCGACACGGCGCCGGGTGCGCTCGCGTGGCCCGTCACCGGCGTGATCACATCGCCGTTTGGCTGGCGGCGCAGCCCGTTCGGCGGCGGCGCGGAGTTTCATCAAGGTCTCGACATCGGCGCGAACATGGGAACGACCGTCACCGCGGCCGCCGCGGGCACCGTCATTTCGGCGGGCTGGTACGGCGGCTACGGCAACTACATTCTGATCGACCACGGCGGCAAGATGTCGACCGGCTACGGTCACCTGTCGCGCATCTTCGTCTCGAACGGCCAGCAAGTGCAACGCGGGCAGGCGATCGGCGCGGTGGGTTCGACCGGCGCTTCGACGGGGCCTCACTTGCATTTCGAGGTCCGCATCTCGGGAAAGCCCGTCGATCCCACGGCCTACCTGCATTAACGAAACCCGGTCCCGCATAGGTGGGTACTAAGCGAGTATGCCGTCACCCATCCGCGCGATCATCGTCGCGCTCGCGATTACCGCTGCGTTCTTCGCGGGAGCGTTGTATTTCGGAGCGCGCTCGGCGCAGGGTCCGGCGACCGCCCGGATGCCGCTGGCCGATCAGCTGGCATCACTCAACTTGAGCCTGGGGTCAGGGGGCGTGGCGGACAACGAACTGCTTCGCGTCGCATTCGATCAGGTCGAGCACGCATATTACAAGGACGTCGACGCGCAGACGCTGATTAAAGGCGAGCGCACGGGGCTGCTCGCCTACCTAAAGGATACGCTGAAAAAGAAGCACGTTCAGCCGCAGCTTCCCGCGGCAGCGCCGGGGAACGACGAGTCGCAAGCGCTGGCTGCGCTCAACAGTCAGCTCGCATCCGCGCGCAGCCGTTACGCGCCGCTCGGCATTGCGCCGGCGGATCTGACACAGGCGGCGCTGACGGGGATGCTCAAATCGCTGGGCGACCCGTACACGGAATATCTTTCGCCGCAGCAAATTCGCGCGCTCAACGAGCAGCTCAACGGCGGCGATTTCGGCGGCATCGGCGTATTCCTCAACCAACTGAAGAACGGTCAAGTGATCTTGCAGCCGATTCCCGACATGCCGGCAGCGCACGCGGGCATGCACGACGTGGAAGTCATCGACACCATCGACGGTCGCACGATAAAAGGCTTTACGCTCGACCGGGTCGAGCATTTGATCCGCGGGCCCGAGGGAACTCAGGTCACGCTCAAGACTCACCCTTATAAAGGAACGGTGTCGCGCCAATTCCGCATCACCCGCGAGATCATCCACGTGCCGACCGTGCATGCGAAGATGGAAAACGGCTACGACTACATTCGTTTGAGCGACTTCGGCCAGACCTCCGCAGACGAGATTCACAAAGCGCTGCTCGCCGGAAAGGCACAGCACGCCAAGGGATATATTCTGGATTTGCGCTTCAACGGCGGCGGACTGCTCGATGCGGCCGTCAACATCTCGAGTTACTTCATTCCGCACGGAACGATCGTCACCGAGATCGATCGCGCCGGCGACAGAGATTCCAAGGAAGCGACCGGCGCTTACATGACGGGCTTGCGCCCGGTCGTCGTGCTGGTCAACGGCTTCACCGCGAGCGCCTCGGAAATTACGGCCGGCGCGCTTCAGGATTACAAGTCGGCTACGCTGATCGGCACGCAGACCTACGGAAAAGGCGTCGTCCAGGGTATCTATACGATGCCCAACGGGGGCGCGCTGAAGATTACGACCGAGCGCTACCTGACCCCGGCGGGCCGGGATATCCAGCACAAGGGCATCGCGCCCGACCAAACCGTCACACAAGCCAACGATTTCAGGCTGATCGACACACCGAAAGACAAACAACTTCAAGCCGCTAAGGCATATCTGGACCGCTTCACGCGTTAGAAAGACTATGAACCGTTACATCGCACTCATCTGCGCCGCCGCTTTCCTGACCGCGGCCGCGCCCCAGCAAATCGCTCCGCTGGACGCCAGCGAGATTCAGTTCAGCTACGAAAAGCTGCGCGCCGATTTTTACCGGAAAACGGATGCCCAGTCGATCGTCAACGGAGCACGCACCGAGATGGCCAAACAGCTGCGCCTGGCCGGAATCGGCACCGCGCTGCCGCCCATCTTCGCGGCCGACAGCTCCGCGCGCACGGCTCGCGCGCTCGGCCATGAAGTCGACGTCGCGACGCGCCTGGCTCGCGGTAAGATCAGCTCGCATATGCTGGCGTACGCCGCAATCGCGGGCATGCTGGACTCGGTTCACGACCGCTATACGACGTTCTTGACGCCGAAAGAATACGCGGACCTGAATCAGGGACTCAACGGCGGCTCGTTCGCCGGCACGGGCATCGTGATCGAGCAGGACGACACCACCAAATACATCGACGTGAGCAACGTCATTCCCGACGGCCCGGCCGATAAAGCCGGTGTTCAAGAGGGCGACATCATCTCGGCGATCGACGGCATCTCCACCAAGAACATGAAGCTGCCCGAAGCATCGTCGCATCTGCGCGGCAAGGCCGGCACGCCGGTCAAACTGACGATCGTGCGCGGGGGCCAGTTACTCTCCGCGCCGATTACGATCGTGCGCGCGCAGATCCGCGAGCTCTCGGTGTATGAAAAAATGCTGCCCGGCAAGATCGGCTACGTCGAACTGACCGTCTTCGGACAAGATACCGGCGCCGAGCTGGCGCAGGCTCTGGATCGCCTGCAGCAAGAGGGAGCGCGCGCGCTCGTGCTCGACCTGCGCGACAACGGCGGCGGTTATCTCGACGCCGCAATCCAAGTCAGTTCGAAATTCATCGCAAGCGGGCCGATCGTTTCGGTCGAATCGCGCGCGTCGAACGTCACGACCTACGAAGCCGAGGATACGGCCATCCCGCCGGTTCCGCTCGCGGTGCTGGTGAACGATCACACGGCCTCCGCGTCGGAGATTACGACGGCCGCGATTCAAGACAGCGGCGTCGGTACGGTGATAGGAACGAAAACCTTCGGCAAGGGCGTCGTGCAAGAAATCGTCGCGCTTCCGGACGGGTCGGCGATCAAGATTACCGATGCGCGTTACCTGACGCCGCATAACCGCGATATCAACCTGGTCGGCATTACCCCCGATATCTCGGTCACCGAAAATAAAGGCGCGGGATTCCGGTTCGGCGACCCGGCGCGCGACGCGCAATTGGGCCGTGCGGTTCAGTTCCTCAACGATCGCATCGCGCACATGAACGGCGGCTAGCCGAACAGAGCCGACTCAACTTCGGCGAAGTTCGAAAACGGAGTAAACGCAACGCCGCGGTCTCGCAGGTAACGCTCGAGACTGCGGCCGCGCTTTGCAAAGCGCTCCTGTGCGACCAATGCCGCTTCGTAATCGGAGTATCCGTCACCGACGTAGGCGACTCTTCCAAGGGCCGAAGCTTTACGAACGGCAGCGGCTTTGTCGTGGCCGTTGAGCGAATCGTCGCGAAAAATGATCTCCCAGCCGGGCGCCTCCGTTGAAACGTCGTTTGCCAAAACGGGAATGTGCGGCAGGCCGTTGCGATGCAGTGCGCGTTCGATCAGCGGCGCTATGCCGGAGCTGACGACCGTAAGTTTCACGCCTTGCGCAGAGCAGCGCCCAGAGAAGTGTGCGAACGCCGGATCGACGCGCGTCGTCGCCGCGAGCAGTTCGTCGGCCTCTTCGAGCGTCCCGCGCACGAAGCGCGCTTGTGCCGCGAGCGTGTCGCGCAAAGACATCGAGCCGGCTTGAAGGTGTTCCTCGTAACGCGCCCATTCGTCCGGCCCCGCATAATGCTGCACGAGCACGTCGAACGTGTCGAAGTCGGTGACGGTTCCGTCGTAATCGACGAAAACGTGCGTTAAGTCGATTTCTTTTTGCGCGCCGTGCTCTTTACGGCGGTAGACTTACGCGCGCGCGTCGTCTTCTTCGGTTTTGCTTCGTCCGGCGCAGCGGGCAGCGCGGCGACCGGCTCCGCTTTGGGCGCACGCCGGCGGCGCGCGGGTTTGGTCGGCTGCGCCGGTTCTTCAGGCACGTGCAGCGCGGGCGGCGGAGCTTCCACCGCGGGCGGCTGCAGCTTCCGGTTCCACGGCGCGATCGCACGAACGGGCTGCGGCGGAGCGGTCTCTCCGGTCGGTTCTGCCCGGCCGTCGCGCGCGACGCGGAAGATGTGCCGTTCGGGCATCGACGGCGGCGATGTAGGCTGTGCAGGCTGCGCCGGCGACGGCACGGCGCCCAAAGTCCCACCTTCGCCGCGTCCTCTGCCTCCGCGGCGCCGGCGGCGCCGGCGGCGGCGGTGCGGATCACCATCGGGTGCCGGCGATGCGGGTTGCGCTTGGATTGGAATCTCCGCTTGAATCTCCGCGCTCGGCGCCGGAATGCCGGCTTGCGCGAGCTGTCCGTTGCCATGGCCACCGCGGCCTCGGCGCCGGCGTCCGCGCCGGCGATGACGCCCGCCTTCGCGGACCTCCCCGCCTTCGCTGATGAGAATCGCTTCGGGCGCGCGCTCCGCTTTCGTCTCGGCGACGATCGCTTTGTCTTCGCGCTCTTCTTCCTCGGTAATCGTGGTGATGCCGATCGGCGGACGTGCCGACGATTGTTTGGCAGCTTCTTCGGCGAGCTCGCGCAGCTGTTCGGCTTGCTCGGCAGGCGTGAGCGCTTTGCCCGGACGGCGGCGCCGCCGCTTTTTCTTCTCGCCCGGAGCGGCGACGGCCAGTTCGGCCAGTGCTTTGTCGTCCTCGACGTCGATAACTTTTATGCGCGCGCTCTGTCCGGCCATGTTCGCGCCGTTTTCCACTTCGACGATGCGTGTGCCGAGAACGGCCGCCGCGGACGCCGGATTCGGAAGACGCCCTGGAAGCAATTCGACTTCGCGTTCGTCACCGACGCGCACTGCGGCGTCCGGCGGAATTTCCGTCACGCTGCGTATGCGCGTCTTTTCAGGGTGAAGTAGCGGATCGATCCGCACGTGAATCGCCGCGCCGAGTTGTTCGCCGAGCGCGCGGGTTTCGTCTTCGTACCAAAATTCGAGTTGCGCGGCAACGCCGGGCGAACTTTCGACGAGCAACAGTTTTCCGTTGAGCGGCTGCGCGCGAAGTTTGCGCAGCGTTTCGATCGCGACGGACTGCGAGGAGAGTACCGTGCCTAAACCTCCGCAATCGGGGCACGACCCACGCAACTGCGCAGAAAGATCTTTGCCGACGCGTTTGCGCGTGAATTCCAAGAGCCCGAGGTTGCTGAACGATTGAATGGTCGCCCGCGTGCGATCGCGGCGCAGCCCTTCCTCGAGAACGCCCACGACTTTGTTGCGCGCGGCCTCGGAGCTCATGTCGATGAAATCGCAGACGATGATGCCGCCGATGTCGCGCAAGCGCACTTGCCGGGCGATCTCCGCCGCAGCTTCGATATTCGTCTTGACGATAGTATCTTCGAGATTTTTACCGCCCGTAAACTTGCCGGAGTTGACGTCGATGACGGTCAGCGCTTCGGTCGTTTCGATCACAATCGAGCCGCCGTTGGGCAAGTTGATCTTCGGCTTCATCAGGCGCTGGATCTCTTCGTCGATTTTGTAGTCGGCAAAGAGCGACGAGCCGCCCGGATAATACGCGACGCGGTCGAGATATTGCGGACCGAGCAGCTGCAAGAAGCTGCAAACCTTACGGTACTCTTCTTCGTTGTCGATCAGGACTTTGTCGACGTCGGCGCTCACGAAATCGCGAGCGGCCTTGTAGACGAGGTTCATGTCTTTGTGCAGCAGAGCGGGAGAGGCGGCGCGCTTGTACATTTCGAGGATGCCGTGCCACATACGGATGAGCACGCCCAAATCCGCGATCAGTTCAGCTTCACTGACGCCCGCGGCAGCCGTGCGCACCACCGTCGCCATGCCTTCGGGACGGATGCGTTTCATGACGGCTTTGAGGCGGTTGCGTTCCTCGGCGGTGTCGATCTTGCGCGAAACGCCGCTGTACTTGCCGGTGGGCATCAGAATCAGATAGCGCCCGGGCAGCGAGATGTTGGTGCTTATGCGCGCGCCTTTGAGGCCGCGCGGCTCTTTGACGATCTGCACGAGCACGTCGTCGCCGCGGTTGACCTTTTCGCTGATCGTCCAGCCGCTGCGCCCTTGCGTGATTTCGACGTCGCCGATATTCAGCGGCGTTTTATTGATGTCGTCGACGTACAGGAACGCGTTGCGTCCCAGTCCGATGTCGACGAAACTCGCGCCCATACCGGGCAGAACGTTTTGAACTTTTCCTTTGAAGATCGAGCCGATGACTTTTTCTTCGCGCTCGATGTAGAGTTCGGCGAGGACCTTGTCCTCGAGGATTGCGACCCGGTTTTCCCAGGGATCGCTCGATATGAGGATCTCGGTTGACAAATTCACTCCTCCGCGAGGACGACCAGCATCCGGCTTTTCAGCTCCTGCGATCGCCTGCTAGCGGTTCTAAAAAATCTTACTGTTACCGGCGCAGCCCATAGCTTTAGAGGGCCGGCTGCCGGTTTGGCCCCCCGTTCCCGCCGCCTGGGGAGCGGACCTTTAATACGCGGGCGGCGCCCCCCGGCGAAGCGCCGTCTCCAATACATCAAACCATGACTTCGAATCGCGGATATTGGTTGCGTTTATGGTGTCATCCCGAGCCTGTCGAAGGACCCCGAGTAGTGCGCCCGCAGGCGCACATATCGAGGGGCGCGAGGCTCAAGCGTTGCCCAAAACGCCCCGATCTTTTTGCGCGTAGACGTTGAGCAGAACGCCGATGGCGGCAAAGTCCGTCAGCACCGCCGAGCCGCCGTACGACAAGAATGGCAGCGGTATTCCCGTTATCGGCATGATGCCGATCGTCATGCCGATATTGACGACGATGTGAAATGCGAACATGGCGACGATTCCACTTGCGAGCAAGAACCCAAAACGATCGCGCGCACTTATCATTGCGATGACGCCGCCGAAGAGCAACACGCCGTAACACGCCAGCAGCATTACGGTCCCGACGAATCCCAGCTCTTCTCCGACGACGGTAAAAATGAAATCGGTCGAGTGTTCGGGCACGAAATTCAACTGCGTCTGCGTGCCGTGATGCAAGCCGCGGCCGAACCAGCCTCCGCTGCCGACCGCGATCTTCGACTGGTTTAAATTGTAGCCGGCGCCTTGCGGATCGGCCTTGGGATTGAGGAAGATCAGCAGACGGGCTTTCTGGAAAGGCTTCAGGATATATTTGGTTTCGATCGCGAACGCCATCGCCGCCGCGCCGGCCAGCGCGTAGGCGGCGAAGTGCTGCCACTTCGGCAAACCGAAGAACAACTGCGCGCTCATGATCGCCATGAAGACGAGGGCCGTGCCGAGGTCCGGCTGTTTGGCCACGAGCAGCGCGGGGACGGCGACCATCAGCAGCGGTTTCCACAACTCGGTCAGCTTCGTGTACTCGCCCTTGCAGAGTACCCACGCGATCGAAATTGCGAGAATGAGTTTTGCCGGCTCCGACGGTTGAAACGTGCCGAGCGGGCCGAGGCTAATCCAGCGCTGCGCGCCGTGAGACGAGTGTCCGCCGCGAAGGATGAATGCGAGCAGCAGCAATGTTACGACGTATAACCCCGGCGCCCACTTGGAGAGATCGCGGTAGTCGATGCGCGAGAAACCTATCATCACGCCGATGCCGAGGATCGCGTAGAGTATTTGCTTGCGGTACTCGCCGGGGTCCGTGTGCAAACCCGCAGACTGAATGATCACGATGCCGAATGACGTTACGAGAAGCGCGGCCACGACCAAGTACCAATTGACCCGGCCGGCATACCGGCGCGCCTGCGCGCCGAACGTCATGGTAGCCACTGCTATTCGATCCGTTCGCTAAAGACGATCTGGTTATTGAAAGGATCGACGACGCAGAGGTCGCGCGTTCCCCACTCCTGCGTTTGGATGCCGGGATTCATATATTTGTATTTCTTGACAGCCAACTCGGCATGCAATGCGTCGACTCGGTCCATCTGGATGATGACGTGCGTTCCAGGGGTTCCGTCGCCGTGATGCTCGCTCAAAAACATCACCAGGTCGTCGCGCGATATTCCCATGAACAGCGGAGCAGTGTCGTGGAAGCGGTGTTCGAAGTCCACCTTAAACCCGAGATAGTCCAGATAGAACTCGCGCGCCTTGACGACATCGAAGATCCGCAAGATGGGAATCAAACGCTTGAGCGTTATTTGGCTGTTTTCGGCCATTAAAGGCACCGCTTCTCATCGCGTCTCCCTAAATCATACTTGCCTGCCCAATCTTGCATTGCAGGGGAGCAAATGATACGCTGGCGTCGCGTCTGAGGTCCCGTGTCACAAAGAGCCGCTCGTTAAGAGCGGCTCTTTGCTTGAGGGTAGCCGGCCGAGGCTCAGGACGTTTCTTCACAATAAAGCTCGTCAGAGCCAAACGAATACGGAACGGGAACGTCGTTCTCGCTATCCAGGCGGAAAATCGAATCGTAATCGCCGTTAAAATCAGGGAGACGCACGATCTCGCGAGCGTCACGGTCGCGCGCAGCGGCCGTTTCGTATGGCCCTTTGGCTTCCGCGTCCACGCCCGAGCCTATGATCAGGTTGTAATACTTCACGATCCCGTCCTCTCGAAAAAAGAGATCCAGGATCCCGCAAACGGGCCGTACTAACCTCCTCGCTCACTGCAATAGGAGTGCCGAGCGTGGACGGACCTACGAAGAATCTTAAAAGCGACGTACTCGCCAAGCAGGCGTATTGTGCTGACCTACTCAAGCGCGGCTTCTCGAATCCAAAGGTGATCGGATCGCCTTCCGATGTCACCGCGGAAAAAGACGGCGCGATCTGGTATTTTGAGATCAAGTGCACGCGTAAGAAAGACAAATACTTCGGTGCAGCCACGTTAACCGAATGGATCCAGGCGGCGAAAGATCCACGGCATTTTCGCTTTGTCGTCGCGTCGGAGAATGACGGTCTATGGCTGTTTCAGGAGTACGATCCGGAGACGTTCATCGGACATAGCTATATCCCGCCATTCAAAATCTACTTCAACGTGATGATGAAGCCCGAACAAATTATCAAGTCCAGGCGTCAATCCACAAGCGTTCCGATGACGCTGGAACGCTTAAGACAGATGGAAGAGCTGTACCGAGCTTTCAAGAAAACGTAAGTCTAAATAAACTCCACTGCCTCGCTGGCCTCGACCACGCTCACTCCGTTCGCTGCTCGGCCGTGGTTCGACTGATGCGCCTTTCGGCGCATCGCTCACCATGACAAAGCGGGAGCTAAGTAGCTGGTGCCGGAGCTCCATTGCCGGACGGACCCGATTGCGCGAGCCCCGGCTGCGTCGGTTGCAGCGAACGTTTTTTGCGGCGGCGGCGGCGCGGCGGTCCGGCCGGCGGCGACGGCGTGCGGTTCACAGAAATGATCGGCACGTTGGCAAGCATCGCGAAGACGCTGTCTTGGTGTTCGAAGCGCACGTCGATTTTGTCGCGATCGACCTCCATATAACGCGAGACGACCGCAACGAGATCTTGCTTCATTTGTTCGACCATATCGGGCGCGAGCGATAGATGATCGGACATCAGCACCAAGCGCAGCCGCTCTTTGGCGGTTTCGCCCGATTTTTCGCGGCCGAATAGGCGGCTCAGATTGTTGAAAACATCGGTGAAGGTCATTTGCGGCCTCCCAGCAGCGATCCGAGTTTATCCATGAACGTTTCTTTGTACTCGACCATTGGCGCAGGAACGTCTTCGCCAGCGATGCGAGCGGCGATGCTGTGGTATGCTTTCGCCGTTTCGGTATCGGTGCGCAGCGCGAGCGGTTCGCCTTTATTGGTCGAAACGATGACGTCGGGTTCGTCGGCGATGACGCCGAGTAGCGGCAGCCGCAGGATCGAGTTCACGTCTTCCACCGAAAGCATCTTGCCTTTGCGCACCAGGTGAGGACGCACGCGGTTGATGATCAGTTTCGGTGAGAACGCATTGCCGAGCAAGCCGACGACGCGGTCGACGTCGCGCACGGCCGAAACTTCCGGCGTGCAAACGACGATCGCTTCCTGCGCGCCGACCACGGCGTTTGTAAATCCCATCTCGATGCCGGCCGGGCAGTCGATCAGAACGTAATCGAACTGCTCGCGCAGCTCTTCGATCAGATCGCGCATGGACTCGGTGTTGACTTCGTCCTTTTCGCGCGACTGCGCGGCGGCCAGCAAAAAAAGATTTGAGAAATGTTTGTCGCGCACGAGCGCTTCGTCGAGTTCGACCTTTTCTTCGAGGACGTCGAGCAAGTGGTAACGCACGCGGCTCTCCAAGCCCATGAGGATGTCAAGGTTGCGTAAGCCGACGTCGGCATCGACGAGCGCCACCTTGGCTCCGCGCTTCGCCAGCGCGACGCCGAGATTTGCCGTCGTCGTGGTTTTGCCCACGCCGCCTTTGCCGGACGTCAGGACGATCGCGCGGCCCAGCTTCACGGGTACCCCGCTCGTTGCGGCGTCGGCCTGCGAGTCATCCTGAGCCACATCGAAGGGTTGACGAAGAGGAAGCACGTCAGCCTGCTTTCAGCGCGCCGATGAGCCGGCCGATAAAGCCGGGCGCGTCGAGGTTGGTAAAGGGAATAAGGTCGCCTTCCAGGCGCCGGACGATTTTTTCGTAGATGCCGCGCAGGCGGTAGCCTTCACCCAGGACGAGCGGCTCGCCGCGGTTGGTCGTGTCGATGATCTCTTCGTCGTCGGGAATGATGCCGAGCAGCTCGATCGAGAGAATCTCGCAGACGTCGTCGATGGAGAGCATGTCGCCGCTGCGGACCATGTCCGGCCGGATGCGGTTGATGATCAGGCGCATCGGAATCGAGCGCTCCGCCAGCTTTCCAATCACCCGGTCCGCGTCGCGAATCGCGCTGACTTCCGGCGTTGTGACGACGATGGCTTCGTCGGCGCCGGCGATCGCGTTGCGGAAACCGCCTTCGATGCCCGCCGGGCAATCGATCAGCACGTAGTCGGCCATGTCCGCGAGTTCGTCGATCAGATGCGCCATTTGCGACTCGGTGATCGCATCTTTGTTGCGCGTTTGCGCTGCCGGCAAGATCGCCAGCGATTCAAAGCGCTTGTCTTTGATCAGCGCCTGCCGGACTTGGCAGCGCCCTTCGATGACCTCGACCAAGTCGAAGACGATCCGTTTCTCCAAGCCGAGCACCAAGTCGAGATTGCGCAGACCGATGTCGGTGTCGACGAGAATCACTCGATGACCGCGTTTGGCAAGCGCCGCCCCGATATTTACCGTTGCGGTGGTCTTGCCGACGCCGCCTTTGCCGGACGTCAGGACGATCTTGCGAGCTTTCACTCCACCTTCTCCTTGGTTTCCTTAGCAAAACGCTCCGCCGAAACCAGCGGAACGATCGTTATGCGTTCGTTCTGCACGCAGGCGGCTTCCGGCTCTTTATGAGCTCCGCGAACGCCGGATTCGGCAGCGATCAGTGTCGCGATGCGCAGCTGCGTCGGCGAAAGATCGACGGCGTAGACGCGCGCCCCAGCATCGCCTTGCGCGCCCGCGTGCGCGATGCCGCGCAGCGAACCGAATACGGCGATGTCGCCGCCGGCGATCAGCTCCGCGCCCGGATTGACGTCGCCGATGACCACGATGTTGCCGACGTTGTGCAGCGCCTGCCCTCCCCGTAAAGTACCCACGTGATAGAGCGTTGCGGGCGCGACCGGCGGAATCTCGACGTACTCCGGTTCTGGTTCGGGCGCAGGCACCAAGCGCCGAACGCTGCTCTCCCCGCGGCTCCGGCGCACCGCGATGTCTTTTCGCGCGCCCTCAAAATCGGGAACCAGCGACCGCGCTGCGTCCGAGAGCTGTAGCTCCGGTTTCGGACGCAGCGCCCGCCGCCGTGCAAGCTCTTCCCCGTCGTCGGGTTGGGCAACGGTCACGCCTTCGAACGCGATCCCATGGGCGGTCAGAAGGGTCCGCAGCCGCGCGAGTTGCTCCTCAGAGAGTCCCTCGCGCCCGACGGCAGCCGTGGCTGACGACCCGGAATAAAAGCCGCGACGCTCGCCGAGCTTGCTCTGCAGCTCGGCAAGAGCTTCCTCGAAATCGCGCTCTCCTAAGGCGACTTCAAGGCCAAGGCCCTTGCCGCGCAACACCGCCATCATCCGAGGCGGTTCGAACGCGCAAGCGGCCGCCCTGCGGCCTCCACAGAAGCCCCACAATAACTTCCGCTTATGCACAGCTCCTCCACAGCCCCCTTCGTCCTTCGACCTGGCTCAGGATGACATAACTCAGGATGACATAGGTGTAACAAAGGAACCTGGACCTGCGTTCTGGGAGTGCGCACATATCTGAACTCGGGCCCGCCCCCGCGGGTTATAGGTAATATGGCCATGCTGTTTCGCAAAATCGTTCCATCAGCGCTCATTTTGGCATTGCTGAGTGCCATATGTCCGGCACCCGCGCTCGCACTTTCAACGGCGAACGAAGTCGCCATCGGGCGCAGCTACGATCAGCAGATCGTCGAAAGCAGCGTCATCGAAACCGACCCGCTCCTGAACGCCTGGGTGCAGAGCGTCTCGGCCAAACTCTGGGCGCAAACCGCGCGCAAAGACGTTCCCTATAACATCAAGATCGTCGGCGACACGAGCATCAACGCATTTTCGACGCTGGGCGGCTACGTCTACGTCAACACCGGACTGCTCGACTTCGTCCAATCTGACGACGAACTCGCGGCGGTCATCGGCCACGAAACCGGCCACATCGAACGGCGCCATACCGTCACGATGCAGAACAAGTCGCAGATCTTGAGCATCCTGCTCGGCATCGCATCGATCTTCTCGCCCTTCATCTATAACTTCGGCAACCTGCTCCAAGCCGGCGCCATGGCGAAAATGCAGCGCGTCGACGAGCTCCAAGCCGACGAATACGGCCTGCTGCTCATGTCGCGAGCCGGTTTCGATCCGCAAGCGATGATCACGATGCAGCAACATCTGGGGGCGCTCGAAGGCGACCATAACGATCTCGTCACGAAGTATTTCGAAAGCCATCCGGGCTCAGACGCGCGCATTTCGCACCTGGTCGGTTATCCGGAACTCGATCCGACGAAAGTCACGGCGCAGCAGAAGCTCGTGCGCGCGCAGCACGACCTCGACGAAGACCGCTACAACGTCGCCGCCATCGATTTGAACGACATCCTGAAGACCGATTCCTCGAATCAGGAAGCTCTACTCGGCCTCGGGCAGAGCCAGCTCGCGCTCGGACTGACCAGCAAAAGCGAACAGACACTGGGAACGCTCGCGCAGAGTACGTCGCCGCAAGTGAAAGCCGCCGCGCTTCAGCGCATCTCCGCACTGCGCTCGATGCAGGCGCGCCGCGTCGACCTGACGCGCCCCGACCTGGCCAGCTTGCGCGCGCAGATGCAGCAAGCGGTGCAAGTGCAGGCGCAAGCGCAAGCCCAGATCGCCGCGCGTCACGATCAGGGTCACAGCCAGCTGAAGTCGCTGCAGCTCCGCCTGCAAGCGATCCAGTATGAAATTCCGGACTTCAGTTCGATCGACATCAAGCAAGGTTCGCGACTGGAAGCGATCGTCAAGACCGTCAGCGGGATGAGCCGTTCGGTCAACAGCGCTTTCCAAGACGCGACCTCGGCCATCGACAACGTCGGCTCGATCGACGCAAAGACGAACAAACCCGACGGCCTGCTGCGCGAGAACGCCCAAATCTTGGACGAGATGCAGGCGCCGCTGAATCTGAACCCGATTCCCTCGGATTCGATCGCGATATTCCCGTCTTACCCGCACATGATCGGTGAAGTCTCAACCGCCGATGCCGACATGGTCCGTTCGGTGGACGCCGGCCGCGCGGCTGCGATGCAGCTCGACAGCGGACTTGCCGACCTCGACGCGTTCTTCAAGCGCCTGCAGCAGATTCGCCTGAATGCCTTCGGCGACGTCGACCAGTTCGACTACAGCTCGCTGCTGCCGTACATGCAGCAAGCGACCGCGTCGCTCGGCGCCGCGGCGATCTCCGCATCGCAGGCAAATCAACTCTACGATCTGGCGCGGTCGCGGCAACTTTCGACGCGCATCACGCTGCTTGGCGTGGGAACCTCGCCGCAGCGTTACGACACGCTGCAAAAAGCGATCAACTTGCGCTTTAACGTCGACGACATCGACTACATCGGCATGCTGCACGACAACGTCACGCCGGGCGAGCTGACGGCTGCCTCCATCATTGCGGCCGATTTCAAGACGACACCGCAGGACATCATCCGCGAAGCCCACGAGACGCACCGCACCGTCATCGACGTGGCAAACGCCCGGGGCATGCACGCGCTGGCGCTCGAGGTCTTCCTGGGCCTCATCTACTTGGACTACACGGACGACCCGGCCAAGGAAGCTCAGCCGGACGGAGCCGCAACAAACCAGAACGTAGGCGTGTAGTAGCCTTAGATGGCTACCGCAACCGGCGAGATTCTTCGCCTCGTCCGTAAGGGCATCGACGTCCGCGCGGTTCACGCGCACACCCGCAAGCCTTTCCGGCTCTATCTTTGCGGCGATCCGGCGCTGGTCGCGTCGATGCGCTCGCTGCTGCTCTCCGGACACGACGAGTCGGTCCCGCCCGACGCGGCCGCGTGCTTGGAAACGATCGTCCCGGGAATGGCGCAAGTGACGATGACGCGCGAAGGCCGCGCGATTCTCTTCCTGGGGCGGCGCGGCGATGCGCTTGGCGCGGATTTCGACAGCCTGCGCTCGCTCGAACTTCCGATTTTCGCGATCACCGTTGACGAAGGCGCGCAGCCCAGCGGTCCAGCATCGCCTCCCGCCGCGGGCGTGATCGGCGAATACGTCGTGACCGCAGTCACCAAAGAAGCTTTACGCGGACGCGTTTTTCCACACATCGTCGAGCGCTGCAAAGGCGTCGAAATCGCGGTCGGCCGCAGACTTCCCGTCATGCGCGAAACTGTGGCTGCGAAACTGACGCGCGACGCCGCCAACAATGCGCTCAAGGTCGCGCTGGCAAGCGCCGTCGTCGATCATATTCCGGTCTTCGGCCTGGTGCTGGGCGCGTTCGCCTCGGCCGGCGACATGGTGGCGATCACCGGCATCCAGATGATGCTGCTGCTCCACGTCGAGGCCGCCTACGGCCGCGATCCCGACGTGCAGCACTTGTGGCAACTGCTTCCCGTCGTCGGCGGCGGCTTCGGCTGGCGCATGCTGGCGCGCGAACTTTCCGGATTCATTCCGGTCGCCGGCATCGCCATCAAAGGGGCGATCGCCTACGCCGGCACGATCGTCGTCGGCGAGGGCGTAACGTTTTACTACGAACACGGCCGGCACATGAGCGCCGGACAGGCAAGCTCGATTTACGAGAACACGAAAAAAGACGCGCTCGACTTCGCGCGCGAGCTGATGAACCGCGTTACAAAGCGCTGAGGCGCGTCAGCAACTCTTCGTCGTCTAACTGCTGCAGATCGCGCGAGATGCGCGGGCGCACCCGCGCGGCAATTTGTGACGCCATCTGCGCGCGGTTGCGCGGCGCCATTCCCGCGCGGCGCGCGACGAACTGGTCGATCAGCGCGCGCTCTTGGGGACTCAGCATCAACGGATGCGACGTATCCGTGGACTCTTGCATCAGGTCCGCCAGCTTGGCCGCGCGGGCATCGCGAACGACGATCGTCCCCGCCGCCATATCGCCCAGGCGCTTGTTTTCCGGAGAGATCACCGTCGCGACCGCGCTGATTGCATAGAGTCCGGCGGCGAATTCGCCGACGCGAATCAGATTGCGAACGGCGATGCTGGCAAAGTCGGCGGGATATCCGCCGTCGCGAACGACGCGCAGTCCCATGAGTTTCTTCCCGGGTGTCTGTCCATTCCAAAATGCTTCGAAGAGAATGAAGTACCCGAAGTAGACGATGAAGACGATCGTGATGATGAGCGCAATAGCCAGGTTCGTTTCGATTCTTGTCGGCGCCGGCACGTTGCGAACGGCGCCGTTTAGGTGCGCCGCGGCGTAAATCAATCCCCAGATGATGCCGATCATGACGAGCGTCTGAATCGCCATATCGACGGAAACCGCCAAGAAGCGGCTGCCGAGGCCGGCAAGTTCGTAGGAGAACGCGATGCTTTCGGGCGTGCGAACTTCCAGCGTGCGGTCCATCGCAGCGGCGCTTCGGCTTAGTGCTATAGTCTGCCTATGAAACGGTTCCTACCCGTGCCGGCGCTCGCGATTGTGGGGGTCGTGACGCTTTTCAGATTGTACGCCGCCGCGGTCATGCCGCTCAACGACGACGAGATGTACTACTGGGTGTGGAGCGTGCATCCGGCATTCGGCTATGTCGATCATCCGCCGCTCGTTGCGTGGCTGATCGCGGCCGCGTCGTTCCTGGGCCGCACCCCGTTTGCCATTCGGTTACCATTCATTCTTTGCGAAACGATCGCGGCGCTCGCGATCGGACGCGCGGCGCTTGCGCTTGGGGCGAGCATGGCCGGCGCCGGCGCGGCGGCGATCATTTTCGCGGCAATTCCACAACCCGAGTTGCTCATCGCGCAGGCCAAACCCAACGCGTCATACCTCTTGTGCTGGGCACTCGCGCTGCTCTTTGCCGGGCGCTGCAAAGATCGCGTAAACATGTCGGATGCGATCTTTCTCGGGGTGGCGCTCGCGGGAGCTCTGCTATCGAGATTTTTCGGCTGGGCGCTCGTACTGGGAGTGATTATCTGGGCGTTTTCGGCAAAAACGGCACTCGCACGCGCCCTCGCAATCCCACTTGCGATCGTAACGGTTTTGTATGCGCCGTTCGTCTATTGGAACGCCACCCATCAGTGGATCAATTTCAGCTTCACGCTCTTTGCGCGGCAGGATTACCACGCGCACGCATGGGTTTTTAGCAGCATTCACGGGATCCGGTTTGCATTGTATGCGATTGCATTTGTCGTGCTGACATGGGTAACGGCACGCGGACGAAACGGGTCGCTGATTCGTTGGACGGCTCTTCCCATGGTCGTCACGTTTATCGCGCTTTCTTTGGTCGATAACGTCGAAACGTATTGGCTGCTCGGGCCGTTCACGTCGCTGTGCGCGGCGCTTGGACCGTGGGTTGTGAGTTTACGCCGTCCGGTGCGCTTCACGTTAGCCGCTGTCTGGATCGCTGCAGCGGCTTTTACGATGGCAAGTATCGCCTATGCGGCAGTCACCCGGGCCGGGCCGCTCGGGACGCGGGATTTCTTCAATCGCGAGCTGGCAGCAGACACACGCGCCTTACTGACCGCGCGACACGTTCAACCGATCACCGACACCTACCAGATCGCCGGCACGCTTCAATATTACGGCATCCGCACGCTGATGGTCGGCGACTCGAGCCAGGCGGTCGTGTGGCGCGAGTGGTACGGCTCGGCGCCTGGCCCGCACGCCGTGCTGCTCACACTCGAACCGCTGGCTGCCACGCCGGTTTTGCGTGCCGAGATCGAGCGGCAATTCACGCACGTGCAACTCGCGAAGACCTTCCATTACGGCAGACTTCCCGGCCCGCGCGTAGACGTCTACGCGACCTGGTGCGATAATGGCCGGGATGGATCAGCGAGCGTTCGTCCGCAGACGCGGCCGCGCATGGGAACGCCTCGAGCTTTTGCTGGCGCGAACCGGCCGCCGAGGATTGCGCGCACTGGACGCCTCGGAGCTCTTTGAAGCCGGCAAGTTGTACCGCTGGGTGACCTCCGATCTCGCCTATGCGCAGGGTCACGGCTACACCGATGAGTTGCAACACTATCTCAACCGCCTCGTCGCGCGATCGCACGCGCTGGTCTACGGCGCCGCAGTCGAACCGGGACGCACGCGCATCGCCCGCTTTTTTACGCATACCTTTCCGCGCGAGTTCCGCCGCTCGTGGCCCTATGTCGGCGCGTGCGCGGCGCTAACGGTCGCCTGGGCCATCGTCGCGTTTGCGATCGTGAAAGCGAATCCGGGAAACGCCTACGCGCTTTTGCCCGACTCGATCGTGCCGTCGCATATTACGAAGAGCCTGCACGACTCGAACTTTGCGTTCACGCCGGAATACTCGTCGGTGATGTCGGCATTCATCATCACGAACAACATCAAGGTTGCGGTGTTCGCCTTCGCCGGCGGAATCGTCACGCTCGGGCTCTTCACGATCTACGAACTGGCGCTCACCGGCCTGATGATAGGCGGCCTCGGCGCGCTCTTCGCGCAAGCCGGATTCGGAGCCGACTATTGGGCGACGATCGCGCCGCACGGCGTCATCGAACTCACGGCGATTCAAGTTGCCGCGGCCGCGGGTCTGCTGCTCACGGCAGGCATTCTTAATCCCGGCAGGCTGCACAGGCGTGACGCCATCGCGGAAAACGGCCGGCGCGCCGGCATCCTGATCGGCGGCGTGGTCGCCATGCTCTGCGTCGCGGGCATGATCGAAGGGTTTTTCTCACCGTTGCGCTTCCCGATTCCGGTTCGCGCCGGCGTCGGCGTCTTTACCGCGCTCGCGCTGGTCGTCTATTTCGGTTTTGCCGGGCGAAAGGGCTGATATGCGAGATCTTTTTCGCGGGAAGTTTTCCATCCGGCAGCGCTACGAATGGACCGTCCTCGGTGTCACGCTTGCGTTCGCGCCGGCAATCGCTTTCGTCATCGGGCGCGTCTGGCACGAGGTCATCGGGGTTTCTTCGGTCGGCGTCTTGATCGTCGTCGCGATGGTCTACGTGACGATCGCGCGCGGCGCGCTGCTGGGCAGCTGCGTGATGATCACGCGCACGCAGTTTCCCGATCTCTTTTCGGTGGTCGAGCGGTGCGCTTCGATGCTCGAACTACCCATGCCGATGATCTTCCTGCGCGACGACATCCACATTCCGGTCGTCGCGGTCGGTTTCGGCGACCCGTATTCGCTCATTATCTCAACGCACTGGATCGATCATTTCAAAGAAGACGAGTTGACGTTCGTGATCGGCCGCGAACTCGGGCACATCGCCGCCGGACATACGCGGCTGACCTCGATCTTGAGCGTCAACGGGCACGAGAACGCGATCATCTCGCTGATTTTCGGCGCCTGGCTGCGGCGCACGGAATACACGGCGGATCGCGCCGGGCTGCTCTGCTGCGGAAGCACCGACGCCGCCTACCGCGCGATCGCGCTCTGTGAATTCCATCTTTTTGCGCGCAAAGTCGATTTGGCCGCGTTCGCGCAGCAGCGCGTCGAGATCGCGCACGACTCGGTGCTGCGCTTGGGCGAGTGGCTCGCCCCGAACCCGTACGCCACCAATCGCATGGAAACGCTGCGGCTCTTCCACCACACAGCGCTCTACGACTACTGGGAAGAGCGGCTGGTCACGCACCCGGTTTCGCTCGAACCGGTCGGGCAGCGGTCGGGAAAAGTGACCAAAAGCGACTGCGCGAGTTTCGGCCGCCGCCTCGTGGCGATCGCGATCGATTATACGCTCGTTGCGGCGATCGGAAATTTGGTCGTTACGAGCACGGGCGCGCACGGTTCTGGAATCCATTGGAGCGTAAACTTCCAAGGCTCCGGACCCGGGATCGCGTTTCTGCTCTACAACATGGTGCTCGTGGCGATCGCCGGACAAACCTTTGGAATGATGATCGTATCGGTGCGCGTGACGAACACGACGTTCGGCCGGCCCAGCCTATGGCAAGTGATCTGGCGCTACCTGATCGCGCTGCCGCTCTTCATCTTGAGCCTTCTTTGGCCGGGATTTTGGCGCGTCGAGCTCCACGATCGCGCTTCGGGAACGCGGGTGGTCGGTTTGGAGCGCACGCTTCAGCGTTCCGCCTTACACGCCTAGCCGAAGCTACAGCAGCCCCCGCTGTTTGACCAGCAGATACCGGTCGATGAGCGCCGTCGTCAGCTCGCGCGCGGGCACGTCGATGACTTGCACTCCCAGGCGCTGCAAGATCGCGGCTGCCGAGCGCCGTTCATCGCGCAACTCCAGTGCGACGGCAGCCGCATATACGTCCGAACTCGTCCGCGGCGATGTTTCCAACGCGCGGTCGATCGCGCGGTCGTTCATAAAAACGCAGATCACGACGTGCCGCTTCGCCAGAACGCCGACTTGTGCGAGCACCGAACTCTGTGCGACCGGATCCACCATGTCCGTAAAGAAGACGATCAGGCTGCGCTTGCGCACGTGGGCGCGCACGTAGGCGAAAGCTCGCGCGTAGTCCGATTCTTCGAAACGCGGTTCGAGATCGTGAACCTGCGCGGCGATCGAGGAGATCGAGCGTCCGCTGCGCGGAGCTTGCGCGCGCAGTATTTCGCCGGCGAATGCAACCAGCCCGATCTTGTCGTTGGCCAGCGACGCGATCGAAGCGACCGACAGCGCGGCGGTGATCGCATAATCGAACTTGCGCTGCTCGTCGACGCGCGGCGTCATCAAGCGCCCGGCATCCAAAACGATCATGACGTTTTGGCTGCGCTCGACTTCGTACTCGGCGACCATTAAACGCCCGCGCCGGGCAGTCGCCTTCCATTCGATCGAGCGGAATTGATCGCCCGGAGCCCAGTCGCGCAGGTTTTCTAACTCCGTGCCGGTTCCGCGCAAACGCATGCGGCGCAAGCCGGCTTCGATGAGGCGGTTGCGAACGTGGAGCGCGCCGTACCGTTCGACCGCGGAGAGATCGGGATAGACGCGAACAGGCTGCGGAGCGGCCAAACGCAGCCTGCGGCTCAGAAAACCGAACTGATTTTCCGCGGTGACGTAGATCGTTCCCAACATGTCGGCCCCACGCGCAACCGGCATCACGCCGCGTTCCCCGGAGGCTTCGCTGTGCGGAGGCACTGCAACGATAATCTCGTCCTGCAAATAGCGGAGTACGCGGCAATCGTTTTCGATCAGATGCAAGCGCAGTGCCGCCCCGGAACGGTTCCCAATACGGTAGCGTAGCACGCCCGGCGCGCGCAGCGCGAACGGTTCGGGCTCTTCGCGTTCGATCTCGAGCAAAGCGCGCGGCACACCGGTGAACGCATCGGCCAGGACGCCTGCAAAGAGCGCCGCCGCGCATAGCGCGGCCAAAAGCAGAAATGCCGGCAGCGCGCCGCCGATGGCCAGCAACATCGCGAGGATTGCCAGCGTCCAATACGCGCGTGGTGCCGGCCAAACGCCGGCGAAGCGCGGTTTAGGTTGCGTCTTCACGCGGAATCGCGACGGACTCCAAGATTTCGCGCACGACCTTGGCCGAGGTCACGCCGTCGATCTCGGCCTGCGGCGCGACGATGAGACGGTGCGGCAGCACGGTCGGCGCGACATCTTTGACGTCGTCGGGCGTCGCATAGTCGCGCCCGTCGATCGCTGCCGAAGCTTGCGCGGCGGCGAGCAGCGAGACGCCCGCGCGCGGACTCGCTCCCAGACTCAGCCCGCGGTGCGACCGCGTCGCGGCGATGAGGTCGTAGATATACTGCTGCACGGGAGCGGCGACGCGCACGCCGCGCACTTCACCCTGCGCGGCAATGATTTCGTCGGGACTTGCGATGGACTTCAGCGCCTGCGGCTCGATCGCGCGCGCGTCAAAGCCCGCGGCGACGCGCGAAAGCAGCTCCAGTTCCGCCGCCGCCGCCGGGTAACCGGCGGTCGCCATCACCAAGAATCTATCGAGCTGAGCTTCGGGCAGCGGATAGGTGCCTTCATACTCGATCGGATTCTGTGTGGCGCAAACAAAGAACGGACGCGGCAGCTGCAGCGGCACGCCGTCGATCGTGACGCGGCCTTCCTCCATCGCTTCGAGCAGCGCGGACTGCGTTTTGGGCGGCGTGCGGTTGATCTCGTCCGCCAGCAAAAAATTCGTGACGATCGGTCCGGGCCGCATGCTGAATTCCGCGCTCTGCGGATTGAAGACGGTCGTTCCAACGACGTCGGCCGGCATCAAGTCGGGTGTAAATTGAATGCGGCGGTACTGCGCGCCCAAGAGCGCGGCCAAGGCTCGCACCGCGAGCGTCTTGCCGGTACCGGGAACGCCTTGAATCAGCGCGTGTCCGCGCGCCAGCAGCGCGACCAGCAGTGCGAACGTCAATTCGTCGCCGCCGACGATGATCTCGCGCATGCCGGCTTGCACGCGCTGACCCAACTCCCGGGCGATCGTCACCATTCGTAATCCTTTCGCAAGCGCGCGAAGATCGTTCCGGCCAGCAAGACCTCGCGCGGTCCGGCGTCCCTTCGCTCTCCAAGGCGGCGCAACTCTTCGAACGCCGCGCGCCCGCGTTCGTCTCCGAGCGGCGGCGGCCGAAATCCGCCGGCCGCTCGCGTCAGCCGCGCGATGACGTCGTGCGCCGCGCCGCCACGCTGCAGCATGCGCGCCAGCGATTCGATGTACGCGAACGAATTGCGCTGATCGTCGCGCTCGAGCGCGCGCGCCGGCGCCAGACGCACGTTCGCCGCGACGATGGCGAGCAGCAAGGCCAGGAGAGCCACGATCACCGCCGCGATCACCGGCTTCGGCAGCACTTCCCAAAACGTGCGCCCCGCGGCATAGCCATAGACGCGCTCGTCGAACATCGGAGCTCCCGCGCCGGCAAAGAGATCGTATGCGAATGCTGCGTTGTCGCGCGCGGCGAGCTGCGCGTTGTCGAACAGCGTGGGCGTGACGAATTCAAGGATCGTTCCGCGCCCGTGTTTGACCGCAATTGCAACCGGGCCGCCGCGTCCCGCCAGCAGGACCGAGTGCTTCCGGTCACACGACGTTTGCAAGCTCGAAGCAAAGTCTGCGCCGACCGCTCGGCGCGCGCCGTGGAAGCCGCACACGGTCCACGCTTCTTTATTTTCCGAAGCGCGCGTTTTCGGAAGCCCCAATGCGTCCCGGGTAAACGGAAATATATTTCCAAGCACGATCAGCTTGCCACCGCGCCGCACCCATTTCTCCAGCGCTGCGGACTCTTTCGAGGAGAGAATCGAGGAATCGATCGTGTAGTCGCCCGCGAAAACGATCGTCGCGCGGGCAGGCAGTTCTCCGAGCGGCAGCTCGTAGCGCCCAACGTTGACTCCCTCGCGCTGCAAAAACTCATAGAGTGCAGCGTAGCCATTGGCTCCGGTGTCGAACGTCGAAGGAAACGACGCGTGCGCCCGCGGCGCGGTCGCGCGCAGCACGGACAAAACGGCAAACAGCAGCAGCGCCGCGGCTAAGATGATGACTTCGAAGCGATTACGCACGTGCGGGCTCGACCGGCAGCGCGACGTAGGCGTCGTGCGCCTCCAGCCATTGGCTGCGCGCGACCGGCATTTCCGCGTAGAATGCGGCGACGAACGGTCGCGCGATTGCGTCGAAAGCGGGCAGCACCGCCGGCTGCGTTCCGCGAAGCGCGCGCCGCCATTCGTTGACGGTACGGCTCGGATCTTCGCGCGCGAATCCCAACCGTTCCAATCGCCGCATCGCGGCAGCAAAGAGCAGCGCAACCGCCAAGCGGTAGTCGCCGCGCGCCGCGGCCTCGTGGCTCAATTCGTATAACGCCCCGGGGTCGGGCGAGTCTGTCAACGGATGCGCCAAATCCGGACGCCGCGCATCGCGAATCGATCCCAGCGCGAGACGAACCAGCATCACGACGACGAGCGCAATAAGCGCGAAAGCCAGCACGTCGCCGATGACCACGCTCGTGCGGCTGCCGATATGCACGTGCGAAAAGAGCGCGTCCCACATGCGCGACCACAACCCGCGCAGCCAATCCCAAAACATTTCCCACAGCGTTTTGTGTGCGGACGGAACCGCCACACGGAAACGCCTCTCCAAAAGAATCTCACGCGCGAGCTCGCGCGCGCCAAGCGGCGGCCGGCTCGCGGTCATTCCAGCCGGTCGAGCTGCGTCTGCATGTCCAAGCCCTCGCGCCTGACCCGAACGTCAAAATAATAGACGGCGAAGAGCAATGCGGTAAACGTGCTGCTGAGGATAGAGATCGGGGCTGTGACGATTCCATAGAGCACGAGCGAATGCGTGAGACCTTGCGCGAGCGCGGCCGCGATTCCGAGCACGATGTACAATCCGATCGAGATCGCGATCAGCGCGAGAAAGACGAGCACCGCGCGCCCGAGCTCGCCGCGGTTAAAAATGCGCGCAAACCCCGAGCTGATCGCGGGGAAGACGGCGGCGTCTTCGACCACGATCGAGATAAACGCGAACCCCATTGCAAAGACGCACAGCGCCAGCGCCAGCAGCCAGGCTATGAAGAAAACAGCCATGACGACGCCGAACGCGATGATGGCGAGCGTCGAACCGCGCACCACGAATATGCCGGCGGCAAAGACCGCCCCGAACGCGAACGCGCCGGCAAAGATCGCGGCGCCCATGATGACGATCGTCATGAATTCGGCACCCAAGATAGCCGGCCAGCGCCGCAAAGCGGCAGCATAGCTTTGGCGCCACGTCGGGCGCTTGGCGCGATACAGATCGGCGACCGCCGACGCCGTCGCCGCGTTTGCAAACGGCAGCAAGAGCAGCTGCAGCAGCAGCACGAGCATCAGGATGCCTTCGAACTGCAGCAATCGAGAAAGAACGACTGGCGAAGGGGTACTGGACGGATGCGTCGCCTGCTGAAGCACCTGCTGATACGCTCCGCTGCCGTATGTCGAAAAATACGAAGCGACCGTCAACGGAAGCACGACCACCAGCATGATCAACGTGAAGAGCCCGAAGTATCGCACGTAGAGCGTGACCGTGCGGTCGAATATTTCGCCGATGCTCAACGGCCGCAGCGGCAAGGCGTCACCCGCAATGCTCATGCGCCGCCCTTCTTGAGGGTTTGTTTGGGGTCCTATGGTAATGAAGCGGCATGCAGCTCGGAGAGATCGCCGCAATCACGCGCTATCCGGTGAAAAGCCTGGCGGGCGTGGAGCTGCAATCGGTGGAGATCGCTCGAGACGGCATCCCGGGCGACCGCGAAGCCGCCTTCTTCGTAACGGCGGGCCACGCGCGCACCGGCAAGACCTATCGCGGAAAAGAAAACAATCTGCTGCACCTGACGAGCGACGTGCGACGCGCGGAGCTTCTCGCGCGCGAGAAGAACGCCGAGGTCGAGCTTCGGCGAGGGGATCATTTCTTCGATGCCGCGCCGATCTCGATCGTCTTCGATCGCTGGGTGGACGACGTTTCCCGCGGCGTAGGGCGCGAGCTCGACTTCAGGCGCTGGCGTCCCAACTTCTTCGCGAAAGCTGCCCCGGATTTTCAGTTCAAGGAAAACGATCTCTCGGACTGTGTCATTGAAGCCGGGACAGCCGTGCTGCACGTCCTACGGCCGATCCTGCGTTGCGCCGTGATTAGCTATGACGTTAACACCGGAGAGCCCGATCCCGAGGTGCTGCGCTATGTCGCCCAGGAGCGCGAAAATATTTTTGGGATCTACTGCGAGGTCGAGCTGGCGGGCGAAGTGCGCACGGGCGACGCTTTGCGTTTGCGCGCGCGCTGAACTTCGCGCACGACCGATTCGAGCGCGTCGATATAGTCGAGAAAGCGATCCCGTCCCGCCCTCGTGATGCGGACCAGGGTCTGCGGGCGTCCTTTTCCCGTAATCCGGCGAGTCTCCACGATGTCCATTTCGGCGAGCGCGTGCAAGTGGCGGTTCAAATTGCCGTCGGTCAGGTCGCACGCTTCCTGCAGCTGCGTAAAAGACACGCCCTCCGGATGCGCGATCAGCGCGCTGCAGATCGCCAAGCGTCCGCGTTCGTGAAAAACTCGATCGAGCGCGCTCAATGCAAACTGCGTCATGCCGTTGTCCTTTCGCGTATCACGATAATGCCGATCGCCGCCTGCCCGGCGCCGAATCCGAGTGCTAACACCCACGGCGCCAGCGCAGTCGCCGGCGGCGCGAACAGCAGTGCGGCGCCCGCGGCCAAAAATGCGACGCAGATCGGAACGACCGCGCGCGGGAGCATCGTGCGCGAAGCGATCAGTCCGACGCCGTAGCATCCGAACCAAACGCCCGGAAGAAACGCGAAGAGATTCGCACGTAAGAGGGCAAACGAAAGGGCCGCCCCGAGCAGCAGCGCAGGCAGGATCGCAAAGCCGACGGTCGCGGTCTGCCAGCGCTCGCGCGCAGTCGCATCGTTGACGTACCAGTGCGCGATCGCGCTGTAGTTGAGAACGACCGACGCCGCGCAGCAGGCAAACCAAATCGCAAAATACAGGCGGCCGTCGTGCGCCGACGTCACCGCCGGAACAAGCAGCCACTGCACCACGCCGGCGGTCAAAGCGAATCCGCCCGAGACCAGCGCCGCCAGGCCGGAGTAGCCTTTGAACCGCTGCACGCCACTCAGCCGCTCGCGGACCTCCGCGATGTCGGCGAGGGCCCGTTCTAAATCGGTCATCTCTTACTTTGTATCACAAAGCCGCGCCTGACTCAACTGCCGCAGGCGTGGTGCCCAGGGCCGCCTAAGGCCTGCTTGTCTTCCTTGCTTTCCTCTCAAATAAGGAGCTACGTGTGAAAAATACGACGCCGAAAATCGACCGGGCGACTTTGCTGAAGGGCGGCGGGACCGCAGCATTGGCGGCGGTGCTCGCCGGCACCCTCGAAAGCCGTGCCGAAGCGTGCTGTTTTCCAATCGACCTGAGCTACGGCGACAGTCTGACGAGCATGACAAGAATGACCGAAAATACGAGTGTCCGGAGGAGGACCGGCGCGACGGAATTCACCGCGGTTAGGATTTGGGCGCCGAAGCCCGGGGGCGGCGGGACGCCTCAGCCCACGGCGCCGTGGACGTTGCTTTTTACCGCTTCCAACGCCGAGGTGAACGGCAATGATGAGAATGGGAATAAACATGGGAACAACGGCAAACCCAAGTCCTTAGGCGGTGAAATTTGGGTGTACGTTAAGTAACCGTCACTTTTGAGCGGCGGCTCAAACGAGGAAGCAACGCTTGGGCCGCCGCTTTCCAATTCGCCGTGAGTTCCGCCCGTTCGTCGATAGCATCGCCGAAACGCGAGCGTAATTTTGATTCCGCCTCATCGTGGCCTAGAGACGTTTTCTCGTTCAGTGAATACATCCGCCGGATTGACGACGCCAGCGTAAATGCATCTTTCGCAGCGTCGGCATCTTGACTGTGAAGCAATACTACTGCGCACGATTCCAAACTGCTCACGACGAGGTTGGGCGCGTCGACTCTTATCGCCGTATCGAGACTTTCGGCCGCAAGCTCGCCCGCTTCGTCCGCGCGCCCACGGTACACCGAATTGACGGCCAATGCGGCCAAAATGTCCGCCTCGCCGAACTCGTTCTTTAGTTCTCGCTTTACCGCCAAGGCTTGATCGAACAATTCGGCCGCGCGATCGAATTGGCCGCGTTTGAAGGCGAGCGTCCCGTGCAGTGCGGTAACCGTTGCAGCAACATCGGGATCGCCGAGAACTCCTGCCGCCGTCACGCATTCCGTTAGCAGCTGCGCGGCCGCATCGAGTTCTCCGTGCTGAAGCTTGATAGCGGCGCAGTTCGCGCTTGACGCCACGAAAGCGCGCTCTTGGCCGGATTGCTTGCAGCGCGCGGCGATATCGCAATAGAGCCGCTCGGCACCGGCAGAATTTCCCCGGCGGCTCTCGTTGACCGCCAGCGTATGCAAGGCCCCGAGCACGCCGGCCCCCTCGTCCTTCTGATGGTAAGCCAGGAGAGCGCGCTTCGCGAGCGAGTCAGCCTCGTCATAGGCGCCTTCGATACTGGCGAAAGTGGCCGCGTGCCGCAAAATGTTCGGAGGCGCAGCATCGCCGGCGTGCACATCCAGGAAACGCTTAAGCCATGTGCGCCCTTCTTTGACCGTACGCCGTATGTACCAGTAACGAAATATGCCCAAAAGCATCTGCCCGAGACGTGCGTGCTTGTTTTCGAAACCAAACTCAAGGGCTGCACGAATGTTTGCAACGTCGGAGTCCACGGCGGTAAGCCACGATGCGAGCTCATCATGCGCAAGCGTGGCAGCACCTCGCTCGGCCAGCGCGCAGAATACTTCAAAATGCGCAAGGCGGGACCGTTTCAAAAGCTCAGCATCGGTCCGTTCGCACGCGTATTCACGGATGACGTCCAGGATACGATAGCGGTTTTCTGGTGCGCCGAAGGCGACGGCCAAAAACGATTTATCGACGAGTGTTTCCAAAACATCAAGCGCTTCCGATTCGCCCGCTGCGGAAGCTATCGCCTCGCACGACGGTAACGTAAATCCACCGACAAAGATCGAAAGGCCGCCTAATAGCGACCGCTCGCGCGCCGATAGCAGCTCGTAGCTCCAGGCAATGGTTTCGCGCAACGTGTTGTGGCGGCCGTCGTCGACGTTGGAAGAGCGCAAGAATGCCAGCTGCGATCCGAGACGCGCGCGTATATCGCGTAGCGATAATGTCGATAGCCTGGCGGCCGACAGTTCGATCGCCAGCGGGATGCCCTGAACGGCATTCGCGATAGCAGTAAGATCCTCAGAATCACCGGCCGGATTGAAATCATGAACGGCAGACTGGGCGCGCTCGATAAACAGACGCGCCGCCGCTTCGTCGCTCACAGGCCCCAGCCGGAAGATCTGCTCGCCGCGAACGTGCAGTGATTCCCGGCTCGTCGCCACGATTCGCACGCCTTTTGCGTTGTCGAGAATGGTTTTTGCGACAGAGCCGATCGCCGGCATCAGGTGTTCAGCGTTGTCGAGCACAATCAGCAAGCGCTTGAGTGCGAGATCGCGCAGCAGCGTTATCTCGATCGGTTCCCCGGCTGCCTCTCCGACGCCAATAGCGGCCGCGATTGTTTGGACTGCGAGCGCAGAATCGGAAACCTGCGCAAGGCGCACGAGCCAGACGCCGTCTTCAAATTCGTCCAGCAATTCCGCGCTCAGTTGAATCGCCAGCCGAGTTTTTCCGATTCCGCCCGGTCCACATAGCGTGACGAGCCGTTTTTGTGCAACCAGGGCGCGCAACTCTTGCAGCTCGCCATCGCGGCCGACAAAACTCGAAAGCTCGATCGGGAGATTGTTCGGCCGGAAATCGAGCGTGCGCGGCGGCGGAAAGTCCCGCTGCAGTTCCGGAGCGCAGAGTTGAAAGATCGTTTCGGGTTCGGCCAGATCGCGCAGGCGATGGGTGCCGAGATTTTTGCAGTCGATTCCGGGCGGCAGCTCGCTGCTCACCAATGCGGCTGTCGCCGTTGACAGCAGTATTTGCCCGCCGTACCCGCACGCCATCAGACGCGCGGCACGGTTGAGCGCCGGCCCGAAATAGTCGTCATCGGCGGCAAGCGCATTGCCCGTGTGAAGTCCGATGCGAACGCGCAAGTCTCCGACCGCTCGATCCCACGCCTGGCTTGCAAGCTTCCGTTGTACTTCGACGGCAGCTTCGGCTGCGCGAGCCGGCACTGGAAAGACACAACAAAATCCATCGCCCAACCGCTTAAAGACGCTACCGCCATGCGCTTGCAGCGTTTCGGAGACGATCGTATCGTGCGTTGCGAGCGCCTGCGCCATGGCGTCGGGCGCGCGATCCCAGCGAGCCGTGCTGCCTTCTATATCCGTGAAAACAAAAGTCAGCACGCCGGTCTGAGGCAGCGGGTGCATATCTTAGACTTTCCGGCTAGAGCGTGCGGCGGCCTTCGATAGCTTTCGCCAGCGTTACCTCGTCGGCGTAATCCAAATCGCCGCCGATTGGCAAACCGTATGCGAGCCGCGTCACCGCGGATGCGAGCGGCGTCAACAGCCGCGAAAGGTAGACCGCCGTTGCCTCTCCCTCGGCATTCGGATTGGTCGCCAAGATAATCTCGTGCGGATTTTCCCTACCGACGCGATCGACCAGTTCTTTGACGCGCAGCTGCGCCGGACCGATGCCGTCCATCGGCGAGATCAGTCCGCCAAGCACGTGATAGCGGCCCTTGTATGCACCCGTGCGTTCGAGCGCAAAGATATCCTTGGCTTCGGCGACGACGCAAATTATCGTGGCGTCGCGGCGCTCGTCGGTGCAGATCGGACACGGATCCTCTTCGGTGATCGAAAAACAATTGGAACAGAGGCGCACGCGATCTTTGACCGCAAGGATCGCTTCGGCCAGCGACTGCGCTTCGTTGCGCGGACGGTTGAGCAGATAGAAGACGAGGCGCGCGGCCGTTTTCGGACCGATCGTCGGCAGCTTGCTGAGTTCGTTGATGAGCGCTTGGACCGGGCCCGCGATCGAGCCGGAGCTTGGCACTTACGAGAGGCCGGGAATGCGCAAGCCGCCCGTGACCTGGCCCATGCGCGACTGCGTCGCCTCATCGGCTTTTTTCAACGCGTCGTTACAGGCCACGACGATCAGATCTTCGAGTGTCTCGACGTCGGCCGGATCGATTGCCTCGGGCGCGATCTCCACCGACTTGACGCGATGATCGCAGGTCATGTCCACGCGCACGGTTTCACCGGCGGCGGTGCCGGTGACGATCGTGTTCGCGAGCTCTTCTTGAGCTTTGGTCATCTCTTGCTGCATCTTGCGCATCTGCGCCATGATGTTGGCCTGGTTCATCTCACGTCATCCGTTCGTTGATGTAGGAAAGCAGTGCGTCCGGATCCTCCGGCGGCGCGGCGACGGCATTTTTTGCCGACGCTTCAACTTTGAAGCGAGCGCGCAAGGGCGTGCCCAAGACTTCCGCGATCGCGTCTTCGATCATCTTCGCATTATCTTTGAGGGTCTCGGCGAGAACCGCGTTGGGAAGTTTGATCACCAGCGCGTTCCCTTCGATCGCTTCGGGAACGGCGCGCGAAAGCTGCGTACGCAGCGATTGGCGCTCGCCTTCGACGCGCGTGCGGATCGATTGCCACGCCGAACGAACCTTCTGAATCGTCACCGGCCCGTTGGTCGCGACGGGTTCGACGGCGGCTTGGGCGCGTGGCGGCGGAGCTTCGGCTTTTGCCGGCGCCGCTTTCGCCGGCGCAGCAGGTGGTGGCGGCGCGCCCTGTTCGAGCACGCTGACGCGCGCGGCGATTGCGTCGAGCGTCGGATCTTCGGCGGCCAGCGTAAAACGCAGGAGTGTGGTTTCCAATTCGAGCCGCGGATTGCCGCTCGAACGAACCGTAGACAGCGCTTCGGCCAAGAGCCGCAGCGCGCGGACGATCTGCGCCTGCGTGAGTTCTTTGCTTCTGCCCACGGCAGCTTGCGCGTCGGCCGGCGCGAGGTCGCGCGCGAGCAGCTCCGGATCGATTCGCGCGACCAAGAGGTTGCGGAACTCGGCGATCATGCCGCGGATCAGCACTTGCATATCGGTTCCGGCATCGCTCGCCTCGTCGATCGTCTTCAGCACGCCGGCCGGATCGCGAGCGATGGCGCGATCGAGCAGCCCACGCGCGTACGTTCGCCCGCTCGCGCCAAATGCCAACTCGACGGTGGCCGCGTCGATCTTCCCGTCAGCAAATGCGGCCGCTTGTTCGAGCATCGTGAGCGCGTCGCGCAGCCCGCCGTCGGCACGATAGGCGATTGCGGAAAGCGCCGAATCGTCGATCGCGATTTTTTCGGCCGCGGCTATTTCCCGCATGCGTTCGATCATGACCGGAATGGCGATGCGCCTGAACGCATAGCGCTGACAGCGCGAAAGAATCGTCAGCGGAAGTTTCTCAGGTTCGGTCGTGGCGAGAATAAAGACTGCGTGCGGCGGCGGCTCTTCGAGCGTTTTTAGAAACGCGTTGGCGCCCTCTTTCGTGAGCATGTGCGCCTCGTCGATGATGTAGACTTTCATGCGCATCGACGACGGTGCGAATTTCACCGCATCGCGCAGTGCGCGAATCTCATCGATTCCGCGATTGCTGGCCGCGTCGATCTCGAGCACGTCGAGCGCCGTACCCGAAAGCATGGCCACACAATTTTCGCACGTGTTGTCCGGCGTGGGTGTCGGCCCGTTGACGCAGTCGATACAGCGCGCCAAGATTTTCGCGGCCGACGTTTTCCCCGAACCGCGCGGCCCCGAGAAGAGGTAGGCGTGAGCCAGCTTACCGCTGGAGATCGCGCTGGTGAGCGTCCGGACGACGGCTTCTTGGCCGACCAAATCGGCGAAACTCTTCGGCCGCCAGTCGCGATACAGGGACACCCCCGATAGTACTTTTCGGCGTTTCGGCGCGCCTGCCGCGGGGTATATTCCTTACGCTTGGCGCTTCTTTTCATTTAACAAAGGGGCGGAATCGCACGTCCGGACGGCGTGCAGCGGAGAGGGAAATGATCGACCTGCGGGCCGAGCTTCGTGAGAAGTTCGGCTTCGAAGAATTTCAATCGGGCCAGGAAGAGGTCATAAACCGGATTATGTCCGGCGAAGATACGCTGGCGATTTTGGCTACCGGCGCGGGCAAGAGCCTGACCTATCAGCTGCCTGCTCTCCTGCTCGAAGGAACCACGGTCGTCGTCAGTCCGCTAATCGCCTTGATGAAAGACCAGCTCGACATGCTGCGCGAGCTCGGAGTAACCCAAGTGGTCGCCCTCAACTCGACGCTCTCGGAGGACCAAGAAGCTGCCGCGCTCGCGCGCGTGCGCAGCAAGGGCGTGAAAATCGTTTTCGTCACCCCAGAAAAACTCGAGGACGAGAGTTTTCTGCGGCTGCTCGGCGAGATTTCGGTTCCGCTCTTCGTCGTCGACGAGGCGCACTGCATCAGCCAGTGGGGCCACGACTTCCGCCCGGCATACCTCGCGCTGGGCGGCGTGATCCAGCGCCTCGGCCATCCGACCGTGCTGGCGCTTACGGCAACCGCGACGCCCGCCGTGCGCGAAGATATCTTGCACCAGCTCGGAATTCCGGCGGTCAAACCGATCGTTCGCGGATTCGACCGCCCGAATCTGATCTACGACGTGCGGCGCGCCGAAAAAGAATCCGACAAACTCAAGATCTTGCGCCGGCTCTTTCTCAACGACGAGCTGGAAGGCACCGGCATCATCTACACCGCGACGATCAAGAACGCGCTGGAGGTGCAAGAGTACTTGCAGGACGAGCTCGACATTCCGGCCGCCGTCTATCATTCGAAGCTGCAAAAGCACGACCGCACGTCGGTGCACGAACTGTTCATGAACGAACATATACGCGCGGTCGTCGCTACCAATGCGTTCGGCCTGGGAATCGACAAGCCCAATATCCGCTTCGTGGTGCATTACGATCTGCCGGGATCGGTGGAAGCCTACACGCAGGAGGCGGGCCGAGCAGGGCGCGACGGACTGCCTTCGCGATGCATACTGATCTACCGGATGAGCGACACGCGCGTGCAGAACTACTTCCTGACCGGCAAGTATCCGGACATCGAGGAAGTGCAGAAAGTTTTCGGAACGCTGCAAATCTTCGCCGGTCAGTCGGGTGGGGTCTCGATGACCGATCTGCGCAAGATCCTGCAACTGCCGCTCACGAAGCTCAAAGTGATCCTGGCCATTCTCAAAAAGGGCGGCTTCATCGAAACGCCGAGCCGCTCGAAGTACGCGCTGACTGAAGCGGCACGCAACAACGAAGTGATGCTCCTGAATCTGGCCAGCTACGAAACCAAAAAGTCCTACGATCAAAGCAAACTGGCGATGATGCTGCAATACGCCGAGACGACGTCGTGCCGCCGCCGCTTCATTCTGAACTACTTCGGCGAGGGTTTCGACCGCACGAATTGCGGCGCGTGCGACAACTGCCGTCGCCCGCGCATTGCCGTGCGCAACGGCAAGCCTGCGGCGGGCGAATCCGGCTACCGCATCGCCGATATCGTTCATCATCCCAAGTTTGGACAGGGCACGGTCGAGCGCGCCGACAAAGACTTGGTAACCGTGCTCTTCCCAAGTGTGGGCTATAAAACGCTGCTCGCCACCGCTGTGAGCCGCGAAGTAGCCAAAATCGCGTAAGCGAGAGATGGAGCGAACCCCGCTCGCCGCGATAGTCGCGGCCGCTGCTCTTTTTGCATGCGCCACCGGATCCGCCGCGCTGCTCGCGCGCGGTCAAACGCCCGCGCCCTCACCCAGCGCTTCGCCGCTGCCCGGAAGCCCCAGCCCCGCTCCCACTCAGCCGCCCATCGTCGTGACGCCGGCGTCCGCCCAAGTTGCCGTCGGCGGCCAAACCACCGTCCGCATCAATTCCGCACTCGGTCAGCTGACGTTCGTGAATTCGAATCCGGCCGCCGTCGACGGAACGATCGACCAAACGACGCAAACGCTCACGCTCTCCGGAAAATCTCCCGGCACCGCGATCGTTACCGTCACCGATCAGCGCGCCGTCAGCGCGCAGATCCAAGTGCGGGTCGCCTACAAGGCCGGCAGCATCGCCGACGCCGCATCCATTCGCATCACGGGCGACCCCGCCAGCGCGGAGTTCGTCAAAGGAGAAGCGGTCGCGACCGCCTCCGCGCTGCTGCAAGTGCGGCCCGGCGCGCAAGCGATCGTCACAACGGATTTGGTGAATCTTACTCAGCCGCTTCAGCAAGACGAGATTGCCATCGTCGACGTTCCGGTGCTGTTGCAGGGGGAGCAGTACTTCACGGTCTCCGGCACGACGCACGTCCGCGTGGAGAACGTCGCGGCGCCCGCGATTCTGCCCGACTCGCTCATGGTCAGCGACTACCCCGAACGGCTCACCGCCAACGGCATTCTCTTCGCCGCCGATCTCGAACGCGGGCAGCCTTCGCGCTTTTTGTACTTTCATTTCAATCCGCCCGGCGAGCCCGCGCGGCGGATCGTCCTGCGCGCCGAGAACCGTTCGGCACAGCCGGCGCAACTGCAATTCATCTCCGGGCAAGCCGGCCCGGCGCCCAACGAGATGGAGGTCGGCCACGCCGCCACCAACCGCTTCCTCGAGCGCCAAGTGCAAAACGAAGGCCGCATCATCACCTTGCCCGGAAGCGGAACGCTGCAGCTCGCGCAGCAAGATCTTCCGCCCAATGCGATCGTCTGCGGACTGCTGCAGCTGCGCGTCCTCAACGGCAGCACCGTGCATCTGACGCTTTTCGTGCAGAACGCCACGAGCTCGCCCGACGAACCGCTGACCGGAACCGACTTGCTGCAAGGCGGCCAACGCCATGCGCGCGGACTCTATAGTATTCCGGAGTTCCACTACTCGCGAACGTGGAGCACTGACGCCGACTATCTCGAACTTCCGATCGGCGACATCCCGCTTCCCAACGTCATGCAGGGCGAAGCACTCTCCGGCGACTACGGCGTCAAGCAAAGCTTCGTCGTCAAGGTGCAGAACCCGACGAGCCAACCGCAAGCGATCGCGATCTACGAGAACCCGCGCGGCGGCCGCGCCACCGGGACGTACGTTATCGACGGCGTGCTGATCCAGTCGCACGGCGTCCCGGCGTTCTCGCGCTACAAGATCCGGCAGTACGTCGTGCCGGCGCGCGGATTCGTGCGCGTCACGATCGTAACGATTCCGGAAAGCGGCTCGAGCTATCCGCTGCGCCTGATCTTCGCACCTGACGACGGCAGCGTTGCGCCGGGCGCACCGGGCTCACCGGTTTACTAACCAACTCCATCGAGCCGAGCATCATGCCGCTTCCCGCGGACACTTGCCGGGCACATCCTGTGCCCGGCTGCGCTCCTGAATTCAGACCGCTCTCGCCGTCCATGGCTTCGCGGCGAATTCAGAGCCGCGTGAACCTGCACGATGCTCAGCTCGATAGAGCTTGTTCGTAAACCGTCAGCATCTGTGAGGCTGCACGCGCCCACGAGAAACGTTCGACCGAGCGAGCGCGCACGGTGTCGCTGTGCGCTTGCGCGGAACGCGGATCCGCGACAATAGCATCGATGACGCTCGCCCACGCCTGCGGATCGTCGACGGGAACGACGGGTGCGTCGCCGCCCACGACTTCGGGCAGCGACGACTGATCGGAGACGGCGACCGGAACGCCGGCGCAAAGCGCCTGCGCCGCGGCATAGCCGAAACCTTCGTACCGCGATGGCACGGCGACGAGCGCGCACTTCGCGTAGAGATCGATGAGCGCGGCGCGTCCGATGTACCCGCGAAACTCGACGCGGTCGCGCACGCCCAGCGATTCGGCGAGGCGCAAACATTCGTCGCGATAAGGCGTAAACGGCCCCGCCGAAACGACGCGCATACGCGAACCAATCAATGGAAGCGCACGGATCAGGACTTCTAAGTTCTTGCGCCGTTCGACCGTGCCGGGAACCAGGATGACGTCGCTTGGAAACTGCCGCTCTATCTTGCAATAGTCGGCGGCGACGCCGTTGTACACGACGTGGATATGCTCCGGCGCTACGTCCATGACGTCGAGGAGCTCGCGGCGCGAAAACTCCGAGTCGACCGCGATGGCTTTAGCCGCCGCGTACCGTTTGATCGCGAAGCGTCCGAAGTAGTAGCGCGCGTAAGCGGGCGCGTGCCGCTGCACTTTGAGCCACGCGACGTCGTGCACGGTGACGACGATGGGCAGAGGCGACGACAACGGCATGGTGCCGGAAGCGCAATGCAGCACTTGCGCGCCGGATGCACGCGCGCGCGCCGGCAACAGCACCTGGTCCCACAGCAGGCGCCGATCGAAGCGCCACGGATCGAGCTTGGGCTCGCGCAACTCAACGACGCCGGCCCCGGCTGCACGCAGCGCTTCAGCCAATCCCGTCACGTACTCGCCGATGCCGGTAGCGGTCCCGAGCGTCAGCTGCGCGTCGAGCGCAACGATCATTTTAGCAGCGCTTGCAGCGTGTGCAGAAAATGCGAACGGGGATCGTACGACCAGCTCAGACGCTCGTACTGCCGCGCGGATGCAAGGTCGCCGAGCCGGAACGCAGCGACGCCCAATCCCGCGTAAGCATCCGCGCTGGCGGGATTTCCGTCGACCGCACGCTTGAAAAATGCCGGCGCGCGCGCGGGTTCGTCGAGATTGAGTTCCTGGATGCCCGCCGCGATAAGGTATCGTTCGGCCAGCGGCGCGAGCTTCACAGCCGCCGCGTAATCGCGCATGCCTTCCTCAAACCACGCGCGCCGGTGCGGTGGATCCATATATCCGCGTTGCGTCGCCAAGCGGCCGAGTCCCCAATAGGCATCGGCAAGTGCGTCCGGATGCGTCGCGGTTCGCTCCAACCGGTTTTTCAGAGTCAACTCCAGCTCGTAGGCGCCGGCCAGATCGTGTGAGGCCAAGCGGTTGACTTCGCGACGAATTGCAAAGACGTCGTTGGCGCCGACGAAGTACCGCGAGGCTTCGGCTTGGTCGCCGCGCGCTTGCGCGATCTCGCCCAAGAGTTCGGCCCGGGCGGGCGATTCGGGCAGCTTCTGCGCGTACGTTTGGGCGAGTGGCAAGTTGTGCCGGTCAAGGGCGGCAGCCGCGAGCATCGCGGCAACATAGGGCGCTGGGGCGATGCGTTCGATCGCGGCATACGCCGATGCGCCCCACGCGGCCGATATGCGCGCGGGAATCGAGACCGGCGCGGCCGCGCGAGAAAAAACCGCATCGGAAGCTGCTTGAACGAAGCCTAAGCCAAAGGCGAGAGCCACGAGGACGACGATGAGGATGGCGTAAACTGCCGAGCGGCGCGCCGCCTCGGTCAGAATTTCACCGTGAAGTTTAGGTCGGCGCGCGTCTGCTCGAGGTTATAGTCGGGCGCGAACGAGTCTTGATAATGATACTGACGCGCCGAAAGCGTGATCGCACTCGAGCCCGACGGCAGCTGGTACGTCACGTTTCCGAGGTAGGTATCTTTGCGCGCGTCGAGCCCGGGAAAAAGCAGTGCGCCGTACTGCCCTTGATAATGCTGCTGCTCGTACTGCAAGCCCAGCGTAACGCGCGGCGTCACCGGCACCGCAAGCTTCGCGCCGACGGACTGTTTAACCAAATTGGTCAGCCCCGGATAGTACAGCATCGGCGCTTGCGGATCGAAACTGCCGGAACCCTGACCGCCGAAGATGGGGTCCGGATCGGCCGCAACGTACGGAAAGGCCGCATCTTGCTGAAAGCCGATGTGTTCGATGCGGCCGGAAAGTTGCAGCCCTAACCGTTCGTTTCCGGTGCGCAGCGTGAAATTGGTTGCAGCGGTCAGACTCTGTGCGCGCGCGTCGCTCACGTACGGACACGGCGCGGCTTGGTCGGTCGTACCGCACACCTGCAAAATGTGAAATGCGTCGGGATGCAGCGACTGCATGCCGGCGCCCGCGAGTTGTCCCGAAAAATGCAGCGCGCCGATCCGGATCGGAACGGTGAGCTCGGCCGTCACGGATTGCAGCGTCGGCACATAGGGCTGATAGACGCCGAAGCGCACGGGCGGACTCTGCGCGAAACTGCGCGCGATCGCAGGCAAGCTGATCGCGTCTTGCTGATCGGTGAGCGGAGCGATCAGCGGCGCATCGTCGGCGTACATCGGCGCCGACGTTGCAAAGGCTTGCGCCGAAACGCCCTGCGCGGTCTGCGCGCGTTCGCTCGGCAGCGTCAGATGTACGCGCGCCACCGGCGGGTTCTGCGCCTGCGCCGGAGCCGGCAGCGCGAACGAATCGGTTACGGCGACATGAAAGAGCGCAGTGGCAAAAGTCGACGGGGTACGCGCAGCGGGCGCAAGTGAGAAAAAACTCTCGGCGTTACGGTCGAAGATGCGGGATGGATCGAGCTTCGCCCCCGCGCCGGCACTGGCAGCCGCAGGCACGCTTAAGGACAGCGCTGCCACCAGCACTGCCAAGACGGCCGAGCGAGACCGAGTCATATCTTCTCCATACCCGCAAACGAGGCGCACCCTTTACTATCGGCTCTAAGCGGGGGACGTTTCATCTACGGCAAGGGCGTCCCAAAACCCCGTTGAGCATAGCGCCGGGCTATCAGCAGGGCCGCATAGTCGTCGATGGGGCGGGGAGGCAGCTGGAGGCCCAGGGGTATGAGGCGGCGCCAGCCCGTGGGGGGATGGTCGGCAAAGTAGAGGGCCCGGGCGCGGTAGCTGGTGTCGGTTTCATCGATCAGATGGACGGGTGCCCCCAACCGCTCGAGCAATGCCCTCACGGTGGCCGCGTTGGTGCCGCCGCCCAGCGCCACGGCGCGCAGCGGGTGGGCGGCCGCGAGCGGCGCCAGGGTTCCAAGCAAGCCGTCCAGAGTTTCGATTCCCAGTGCCAGCGGCGGGGCGACCGCATCCTCGATGAGGGCGAAACCGATCTTGCGCGTTCCCGGATCGATCCCGAGAACAGCGCGGCTCATGGAACCTTCTGAAGAACGACGACGATCGGCAGCTGGAGCGTATGCGGATAGATATCGGTGGCGGCAAACGCCGTCATCACGTAGTTGCCCGTTCCGTTTGCGAGCATCGTCTGCATTTGCGCGGCGGTGGGCGGTAAGGTCTGCACGGGCAAAACGTTGCGCACGAAATAGGGCGGGAATCCATCGCTGGTCGCTTTTTGCGGCACAAAGTTTGCCAACAATTCGTAAAGAGCCAGCTGCGCGCTGACGTTCTTGCCGCTCGGCACGCTTTCATAGGCGATCAGATCGCCGCGTTTGTACATCAGGCGGTCCGGAATCGGCGGCGTGATTCCGAAATGCACCTCGTCGCCGCGCTCGCCGGGCCGGCCGGCCGCGTACAGATTCTGGTCCGCCGCAGCCAGCACGAGCACGTCGCCTTCGGCCAGCGCCGCGCGCATCTCGGGGCTGTCGGCGTAGCTGTCGAGCACTTGCTGCACGTTGGCCGGAGGTGTGAACGGTCGCAGGCCGAGCGGCGGATAGACGCGATTGACGTATGCAACGGTTTGATCGTAGAGCTGTTTGACGAGGCGCCGCCGCATCTGCGGGGTCGCGTCCGCAGGAATGAGCACCGCGCCATTGCCCATCGGCGTTCCGACGCCGACGACGAGACGACCGTTGTTGACTTTACTCTCGGCCTCGGTCGCGCGCGCTTGTGCCTTGGCGATCTCGGCATTGATCTGATTGAGGCGGAAGAACGCCGTCTGCACTTGATTTGACGCGAAAATAGCGGCGAGCGTCACGATCAGCGCGATGATCATGCCGGTTGCAACTGCGATGATCGTCGATGTATACCGCGGCCGGATGTTGAGCAGCGTCAAACGCTTTCTGCCGACTTGATGGCCGATGCGGTCGCCCGCATACGCGATGAGACCCGCAAGCGCGACGATGAAGAGAATGGTGCCGGCGCCGCGGACCAGATCGACAAAACTCATTTACACCAGCCCCGCCCGGCGCAGCCGCTGCGCTCCGATCGCGGTGAAGATCAGATTCGGCATCCAGGCCGCCAGCGCGGCGATCGCCGGCGCGGCCTCGCCGATCCCCGTAAAGATAGTCTGCACGACGTAGTAGATGAACGCGATGAGCACCGCTAAGCCGAAACCCAAGCTCGCGCTGCCGCCGCTGCGCACCGAGCGAATCCCGAACGGCACCGCGATGAGCGTGAAGACGAAACAGGCAAAGGGCTGCGCGAGCTTTTCTTGATAGGCCATCCAATATTTGCGCAGCTCGGAAGGTGTGAGCTGCCCGGTCCGGATGATTTCGGCAAGTTCCGCCCGGCTCATGTTGAGCGGATTGTTGCCCGCCGCGCGCTTGGCGATCTCCGCGGGGCTTTGCCCGAGTTCGACTTGGAGCGCCGGTGTCTGCGATCCAACGATGCTTTGACCGCCGGGCCCGCTGAAACGGTAGATGCGCGCGTTGTCGAGCGTCCAATTGTCGGCCGCAAAATCCGCGCGATCGGCAAAAATGATTTGCGTCGGGTTGCCCGACCTGTCGTACTGCACGAGCGTTACCTGCAGCAGCCCGTGCGTATTCGGATCGTAGGCGTTGAAAAACGTGATCTGGTGGCCCCCGCCCGGCAGCGGGGCATTCACGGTAGTGTCGCTCGCGAACGCGCTCGTATGATTGATCACGGTGTTTTCGATGATCGTGAACTGCGTCTGCGCGTAGGGAACGATCGCCTCTTGCAGGATCAGGTTCACGATCGACATGACGAACCCGGCGACGAGCAGCGGCACGATGATCCGTATGAACGTAATGCCGCCGGCGTTCATCGCGGTGATCTCGCTCTCGCCCGAGAGACGCTGCATCGCGAGCAGCGTACCCAGCAGCAGCGCCATCGGAATCGTCAGCACGACCATCGAGGGAAGTTGCCAAAGAAACGCTTCGATCGCGGCCCACACCGGCGCGTGCGCCTCCGAAACGGCGCGGCCGATCGCGATGATCTGCGTGGCGGCGAAGATGAGCGTGAACGCCGAGAGCCCAAAAAGAAACGGCCCGAGCAATTCGCCGAGCATGTAACGGTCGAGAATGGTGAACCGGAAAAGAGAAGGCCGTGCGGCTTGGATCAAAGGCGGAACCCTTCACCCAGATAGAACTTGCGCGCGACCGGACTGTCGAGCACTTCTTGCGCCGACCCGGAGACTTCGATGCGGCCGTTGTTCAAGATGTAGGCACGATCGACGATAGCGAGCGTTTCGCGTACCTGGTGATCGGTGATCAAAATGCCGAGACCGCGGTCGCGCAGCTGCCGGATCATGGCTTGGATGTCGGCGACGGCGATCGGATCGATACCGGTGAACGGTTCGTCGAGCAGCAAGAACGCCGGCTCCGTGGCTAGGCAACGGGCAATTTCGACGCGCCGCCGCTCGCCGCCCGAAAGACTGTCGCCGCGCGCATCGATCAGATGGAGCAGCCCGAACTCTTCGAGCAACGGTCCCAGGCGAGATTCTTGTTCTTCGCGCGGCACGCCGTGCATTTCCCAAATCAAACGGACGTTGTCGCCGACGGAAAGTTTGCGGAAGATCGAGTTTTCTTGCGCCAGGTAACCGATGCCGCGGCGCGAGCGCTGATACATCGGCGCAGACGTCAGGTCGACTTCGCCTGCGTCCGTCTCGAGCAGCACCGATCCGCCGTCGGCTTTGACCAACCCGACGACCATGTAAAACGTGGTTGTCTTGCCCGCCCCGTTAGGGCCGAGCAGACCGACGATTTCGCCGGTCCGGACTTCGGCGCTGACGCCGTCGACGACGGTCCGCTCGCCGTAACGCTTCCGCAAGTCTCTCAGTTGTATTTCGCGCGCCGGAAGCTGCTGCGCGCTCATCTCATCACCATACGCGTCAATCTGATGTCGGAGGTAAAGGTATTACCGGTCAGCACTTCGCGCGATCCGTTCTGATCGGCGGTCATGCGCACGTTACCGCTCCCTGCCAGCATGCTCGTCGCGCGATCGTAGGTCAGGCGGTCGCAGGTGAGCGTCGCGCCCGTACTCGTGTGCGCTTGAACGCCGCCTGAAAGGGTGACTTGTTTGGTGCGTTCGTCGACGGCGGCTTGCGGAGCTTGCGCGGTGAGCGACGAGCCACCCTTATCGTAAAACGTCACGGTTGCTTCACGAAAAGTTGCTTGCGCGACGTTGTGCGCGGAACGGCTGACGTAGGAACGCGCCAGGAGTTCGTACACTTTCCGGTTGCCCGCCTGTTCGAACGTGCGCACGGGCGACTGCGCCGTTCCGTGCCCGGTGATCTTGAGCGGGGGCACGCCCTGCGGCGACGGAGACGGCGTCGGCGCGGGATTGCGCACCGGCTGAGGATTGCACGCGGTCAGCGCTGCAGCCGCAACGAGAATCGTGCCGATACTTTTCATGACGATCGCGATTGCTCTCCAAGTCCATCCGTGGCCGTGACCAATGCGAGCGCCATTGACGGCAGCCATAATCCTAAAGTGACGACGCTCACGGTATCGATGAGCCCTTGCACCCACGTGCCGACGAGTCCCGCCGCGACCGCGAGCGCGATGGTCGAGTTCGCGGGCGACGCGCCGTGCAGCCTGCGCAGCAGCTCGAGCGCGAAGCGCCACCAAGCAAAGAGCACCGCGAGCAGTCCGACGAGGCCCGTCTCGGCAAAGATCGTCAGCAAAAAGCTGTGCGCGTGAAACGCGGCAGCGTCGCCGTCGGGCAGGCGCACGAGCGGGTAGATGCGCGCGAAATTAAACGGACCGACGCCCGTAAGCGGAAAGCGCCGCACGATTTCGATGCCCGCTTGCCAGATGGAGAGGCGTGTGTAGTTTTCCGAAGGATTGTGATGCGCGTTGAAGACCACGAGCACCGCCGCGAGTCCACCCAGCAAAATGAGCGGCGCATAGCGCCGCCGCACGTGGCCGCCGAAAAAGAGATAGAACGCGATCGCCGCCGCCAGTCCCATCCATCCGGCGCGCGAAAACGTCATGAGAAATGCGGCCGCGCCGGCAGCCAGCGCGCCCCAGGCCAGCGCGCGCATGCGCGCGTCCGATGAAACGCGCGCGACCGCATACGCGATCGGCAAGAAGATGATCAAATAACCCGCCAACTCGCCGGTTAGCATGAACGTTCCGATCGCGCGGCCGTGACCGATTGCGTATTGCGAGGCCGGGAGCCGCGTGATGACCATGACGATCGCGGCGAGCGAAGACAGCGCGCCGGATACCAGATAGGTCGTGAAGATCGCACGGCTCACACCGGGAGCTCCGTAGTACCGCAAGATGGCCAGATGCCAGACCAGTGCTAAACCGAAGGTTCCGATGAAGAGCAGCCCGCCGCGCGGATCGAAACCGAGCGCGGCCGAGAGCAGCGCTGCACCCATCCAAACCAGCAGCGGCCAAAACGTCGCAGGCGTTTCGCGCGGCGGAACGAGCAGCGTTACGATCGCGTAGACCGCGACGATAGCCATCAGTACGAACAGCGCCACTGCGAACCAGCGCGGCACCAGCGAAACGCCTGGAACGGTAACCGCCGTCAACGTAATGAACGCGGGAAAAAACGGGATGACGAAATTCGTCACCGCAAACGCGAGCGGCAGTCCGCGCGTCAAGCGCAACGGCGCACGATCTCTTCAGCGATGCGCCGCGCCGCGCCGGGAGCTCCCAAACGCTCGCGGCCGATGCGCGCCATGCTCATCCGCTCGCGCTCGTCTTCCAATAGAGCCGCGACTTCACGCGCGCCCGACTGCACGTCGCGCGGCAGGACGCGCAGCGCGCCCCCCAATAGCGCCACCTGGCGCCGGCGGTACCATCCGCCGCCTTCGAATGCGATCACCGGCACGCCCGCGGCGGCCGCAGCTTCGTTTGCCGTGCCGGCTTGCCCCAACAGCAGTTGCGCGACGGCAATCGCCGCGCCGATCTCGCCGGCCCATGCGCGCGCGATCTCGTTTCCCTCCGCACAGACCGAAAATGGTTCCATCGGAACGCCGCGCGGAATAACTTCAAAGCCCGCGCGCTGCAGTGCGTCGGCGAAACGTTCGGCGGTTAAGCCGGGCGCAACCGAGAGCACGCCGTGGACTCCCGGCCGCAGCTTCTGCGCACCGGCGAGCACGGCGAGCAAGAACGCGGCTTGATCGTAAGCATCATCCCGGCTGCCGGGAAAGATCGCCACGATCGAATCGCCCGCCGAGCTCGGACGCCGCGGATGCTCGGCGACGCCGAGATCGGCCATGACGTTCGCATCGCTCGCGCGAATGCCGTGGGCCTCCAGGCGCTGCACGGTTGCGGCATCGCGCACGAACGCGGCCGCCGCGCGCCGGATCAGCCGCTCTTCAAAACGTCCGTAAGGCGCGACGTAGACGCTCTTGGCCGTTCCGACAAAAATGACCGGCACGCTCGCACGCAACGCCATGAACAGCGCGAACGAATCGCCGACGGCGACCACCGCGGAATAATCCCGGCCGCTGCGCGCCAAAAAACGCCATTGCGCGAACGTCAGCGGGGCGAGCCCGGCGGCAATGTCGCGCGCGAGGTTGCGGACGTTTCCCATCGCGACCATTCCGCCGCTCGGCATCTTTCTGCGCGGTCCCACGTCGTGGAGCGCCGGCGAATGGCCGGCGTCACCGACGAGCGCGATATGGTCGCAGCGCAGCTCAGAGAGCTTCTCCGTTTCGCGCGCTATGCGCGCTGCGATCGCCGTCTCTCCGTGCCCGTTCGAAACGAACAGCACGGATTTCATGCGGCCGCCAGCAGCGGGACGAGCGCGAACGACGAGAGTGACCAGCGGCCGCGCGTCACGTCGTAGTCCAAATCGGTTTGCGAGACGTACTGTCCGTAGGGTCCGGCATGCACGATCGGAACGCCGCCGCGCACTTCAGGTTCGAAGAGCGTGTCGTGGCTGTGCCCGCCGAGCAGCAGATCGACGCGCGGATTGGCGGCGGCCAGCTCTCGGTCGCGGTGCAAACCCAAATGCGAAAGCACGATCAAAACGTCGTCCGCCGGAACGGTCGCTGCGTATTCCCGCAGCACGGTCTGCGGATCCAAAAAACGCCAGCCGAAGATGCGCTCCCACGGACTTCCGGCCGGGTACTGTGTGACGAGCATTGCGACGAAGTGCACGCGAACCCTCGCGCCTTCCGCCCCATATTCGATGGTGTGAAAGCGCGAGAACGGCAGCTCGCGCCCTTTGAGATCGATCAGGTTGCTGCACAAGAGCGGGTGATGCATTTGCGCCGCGCGCGCGCGCAAGCATCCGAAGAGATAATGAAATTCGCGGTTGCCGACGGCCTGCGCGTCATATCCGGCGTTGTCGATCTCAGCGATGATCGGTTCGCTGCGATGGTAGACGGTCTGGCTGCCGCGCAACGAGTCGCCGCAGTCGAGCAGCAGTCCCGGCGAGTTCTGCCGCAGCGAACGCAATCGCGGCGCTATGCCGCGGCGATCGTGCAAGTCGGACGTATGATAGACGCGCATCAGTTCTTTCCGCTCTTCGCCAGCCCAAAGGCAAACGCCGCGCAGCGGTCGATCGCGCCCGGCGGCCCGAGCGCTTCGCGCAGCGCCGTAAACTCGGCATACTGCCGCGACGGATCGCGCAGCAGCTCGTCCATTTCCCCGGCCAAGCTTTCCGGAGTCGCCAGCTCTTGCAGTAGTTCGGGTACGATCCGCCTGCGCATGACCAAATTCGGAAGCGCGATGAAACGTCCGGCGCGTACGCGCTGCGCGTAGGCTTCCAAGCGTGGCGAGACAACGTAGAGCGCGACCAGCGGAACGGCCGAGAGCGCGCATTCGAGCACCGCAGTTCCCGACGATACCCAGGCTGCATCGGCGCCGGCAATCGCGGCGCTCGTGCCGGATACGTACGAGATGTCCGTGATGCCTTCGCGCGCCGCGGCTTCTCGGATATACCGTTCGCCGCATTCGTCCGCCGGACCGGCGATCGCGCGCAGCTGTGGACGCTTCGCTTTCAATAGCCGCAAAGCGCGCAACAGCAGCGGTACGTGGTATTTCAGTTCGCTCGGACGGCTGCCCGGTAAAATTGCGACCGTGCCGCCGTCGAACGGCGGCGCCGGGCGCGGCGGACGCATCGCATAGCGGTCAGCCAGCGGATGTCCGAAGTAGGCGATCGGCAATCCGAGCGTTTGAAAGAAATCGCGCTGATGCGCGAACGCCGTCAGGGGCGTTGCGACGCGGGCGACGTCCTTCGCGCGTTTGGGGTCGTCGAGCCACGTTCCGGGCGGATAGAGATCGATCACCGGTTTGCGAAATCCGAGCGCACGCAAAACTTTGGCAAACCGCACGTTGAAAGCGCCGAAGTCGACGAGCACCACGAGATCCGGCGGCGAGAGCGCGAGCCCAGCGGCGATGCGCAATCCGATCGCCAGCAGTTTGGGAATGCGCGGAATAGCCGCGAGCGGTCCCATACTCGCCCATCCGCCGTTGTCTTGCCGGATCGTAAAGCCGGCCGCCCGCATGCGCTGCGACCCGATCCCTTCGAATCGCGCGTCCGGATCGAGGCGCGCTATCGCTTCGGCCAGCGCGACGGCCGTCAGTTCTCCCGAGGCTTCGCCGGTCGAGAAAAAATAGCGCATGTTAGGAGCCCTGCCGGCTCCTCACTTCAGGAGTATGCCTTGCTGAGAGTCGGCTTCCAGGAACTCGATCATGTGTTTGCCGGAGGCTGTCGCGGCCTCGGCTTTCATCGTCTCGATCGCTTGCGAAAGATTCAGCTTCGAACCGTACAGGATCTTATAAAACTTCTTGATCTCGGCGCGCTCTTCGGCCGAGAACTCGGCACGCCGCAAGCCGACGCTGTTGAGCCCGTACGGTTCGGCCGGATTGCCGGCCACCAGAAAGAACGGCGGAACGTCGCGAGTGAGGCGGCTCGCGCCGCCGACCATCGCGTACGAGCCCACGCGCGTAAACTGATGCAGCGCCGTCATGCCGCCGATCAGCGCGTTGTCTTCGATAATGCAGTGCCCCGCCAGCTGCGCGAGGTTGCTCATCGTCACGCTGTTTCCGATGATGCAATTGTGCGCGATGTGGACGTAGGCCAGGAACAGGCAGTCGTCGCCGACCGAGGTCACTTGATCCTCGCCCGTAGCGCGCTGGATGCTGACGTATTCGCGCACCGTCGTCCGGCTTCCGACCCGCGTGTAGGCGCGTTCGCCCTGATATTTCTTGTCTTGCGACGGCGCGCCGATCGTCGCGAACGGAAAGATCTTGCAGTCTTCGCCGATCGTCGTCCAGCCGTTGACGACGACGTGGGACTGCAACACCGATCCACGTCCGATCGAAACGTTTTCGCCGACGATGCAAAACGGCCCGATCTCGACGCCACGATCTATGTTGGCGTTCGGGTGAACGATCGCGGTCGGATGGATCAAGGGCGAACCTTAGACGTGCAGAACGGCCGCGTCGTAACCGAGCAGCCGTGGATCCGAAGAGATCGAGAACATGAGCTCCGCCGACACCGCGAACTCGTTGCCGACGCGTCCTTCCGCCTGCACCCAGCCGATGTTGCGCTTGTACTTGATCAGCGTCGCTTCCATCATGAAGCAGTCTCCGGGAATAACGGGGCGCCGAAACTTGGCGCGGTCGATCCCGGCCAGGTACGGGATCTTGCGCGAAAACTCTCCCGGCTCCAGCACGACGCAGCCGCCGAGCTGCGCGAGCGCTTCGATCATGTAGACGCCGGGCAACACCGGATTTCCCGGAAAATGTCCGGTGAAGACCGGTTCGTTATTGGTGATGTTTTTGTAGCCACGCGCGCGCACGCCGGCTTCCAATTCCAGGATGCGATCGACGAGCAGCAACGGATAGCGGTGCGGCAGTATCTCCATGATCTGCCGGATGTCGAGCTCGGCCATTTACGAACTCGCTTTCGCGGAAAGCTTGCTGCCAATTTGGCTGCGCAGCTGTTGCGTCATGATGCAGTGGAGTTTGTGGCCGCTCTTGATCGCGATGATCTCGCACTGCGGCCACGCGCCGAGCAGCGCGAAGTCTCCCAGCAAGTCGAGCACCTTGTGGCGCACCGGCTCGTTCTCCCAGCGCAGCGGCTGCAGAGGCCCCGAGGGTGCGAAGACGAGCGCGTTCTCGAGCGTTCCGCCCTTGGCAAGGCCGCGCTTGAGCAGCGCTTCGACTTCGTGGACGTACCCGAACGTGCGCGCGCCGGCGATCTCCTTCAAGAACATCTCGGGGTCGATCTCCCCGTCAAAGAATTGCGTTCCGATCGGCGCCGCAAAATCTGCAACGAACTTCACGCGCAGCGCGCCCGCCGGCAGCACCGCGACCACGCGGTCGCCATCGCGCGCGAACGCGGGCACAGCCGGAACAAAGTTCTCGCGCGCTTCATGCTGCGTCGCGATGCCGGCGGCGGCGATCGCTTCGGCAAAAACTTTTGCGCTGCCGTCGGCTACGGGAATCTCCGGGCCGTCCACGGCCAGTTCGGCATTCGATACGCCCATACCGAACAGTGCGGCCAAGACGTGCTCGATGGTCGAAATGGTGACGCCGTCTTTTCCGATGACGGTCGCGCGCGCCGTTTCGACGACATACTCCGCGAGCGCCGGTATCGCGACGCCGGAACTGACAAATTTGAATCCCGTACCCGGCGCCGCCGGCCGGATCTCCACTCGGCACGGGGCGCCCGAATGCAAACCTACGCCTTCAAAGGCGAGCGGTTCACGAAGGGTCGTTTGGTAGTGAGTCACTGACGTTTTTCAAGCGCGTCGACACGGGCGACGAGCTTAGCCAGGTTGCGAATCATGACCTCTCGCCGCATTTGCTGCTCGTGCGGACGAGCGGGCACGCCGCTGTAAAAAGCGCATTCGGGAACATCTTTCCAGACCTCGCTTCCGCCGCCGATGCGGGCGCGCGATCCGACCGTGAGATGTCCCGAGAAGCCGGCCTTTCCGCCGACCAAAACGTAATCGCCCAAGATCGTACTGCCCGCCAGCCCCACTTCGGCCGCGAGTCCGCAGTGTTTGCCGATGCGGCAGTTGTGACCGATCTGGCAAAGGTTGTCGATCTTCGTTCCGTCGCCGATCTGCGTGCTTCCCGTCTGCGCGCGATCGACACACGTGTTCGCGCCGATCTCTACGTCGTCGCCGAGCACCACGTTGCCGACCTGCGGGATCCTTTCAAACTTGCCGTCGATGAAGACGTAGCCGAAACCGTCCGCGCCGATCACGGATCCGCTGTGAAGGATCGCGCGGTCACCGACGATGCATCCATCGAGCACGCTCGCGTGCGGATGCAGCAAGGTGTCGGCGCCGATCTTCGATTGCGCGCCGACGTACGATCCGGCTTCGAGCACGGCGCGTGCGCCGATGTGCGCTCCCTCGCTCACGACGGCGTGCGGTCCGATGTAGACGTCCGGACCGACGACAGCGTCGCCGGCAATTACCGCCGACGAATGGCGGAACGGACCCGTCTTACGCGGGCGCTCGAGTGTTTGGAGAAGCGCCGCGAGCGCGGCGCGCGCGTTTGGAACCGCGACGAGCGGCTTCTTCGGACGTTCGGTAAGTTCGGGTGAGAGCAGCGATTCTTCGACCAACACTGCGCCCGCGCGCGATTTCAGCGCCTCCTCGAGATAGGACGGCGTCGTCGCAAAAGTCAGCGTCTCGGAGTCCGCGTCGTCGATCGCCGCGATGCGCGCAACCTGGAACGTGCCGTCGCCGATCGCGCGGCCGCCGAGCCGCTGCGCCAGCTGACCGAGCGTTCCGAGCACTATGGCGTAGGCGTCGGTTTTTCGGTAATGCCGAGCAGCTTTTCAACGTCTCCCGTGATGTCGGTCCCGCCGTATCCGACGAACTCGCGCGTCACGACCAGCTTCAGCTGTTTCTGCCCGGCCACTTTTGCAGCCGCGGCACGCACCTGCGAAACGAGCTGATTGGAGATTTGTGAGTAGCGCTGCTGCAGCTGCATCACCTGCCGCTGCTTGTCGGCGTTGGAACCCTTGCTCGCAGCGATGGCGCGCTGATCGGCCACCAGCTGATTCTGGGCGTTCGTGTAGACCGGCCAGTTCGCGGTCAGCCGCTGCACGTCGAGCAAGCCGATCGGGCTTCCGGAGCCGGCGCAGCCGGCGAGTAAGGCCGCTCCGAGAGCGGCGATGAAAACAATGTGCTTTTTCACTCGTGTAAACTCTCGATGTCCCTTTCGACGTCGTTGGTCAGATCGATACCGCCCGGCGCGGCTTCGATATTGATCAGAACGACTTGCAATCCGCGTTTCGCCGCCACTGTTCCGGCGTCACGCCGTATCTGTTCCACCATTTTGTTGTAGAGATCGTCCCGCTCGCGCTGCAGCTGTCCCAGCTGGGTGTTCGCAGCGCCGGTCGCCGACGCATCCGCGCCTTGCAGTTCGGCATAGCGGGCGTCGAGCTCGGCCTTGGTCGCTTGGTACTGCGCGATGGTCTTCTGCGCGTCCGTTTGGAATTGCGCCTTGAAATTGCGATCGATTTGCGCGATGCGGTCGCGCGTGGCCGCCGGCAGGTTAGAAGGCACGGCGTTCGGGCGCAGACCTTGGAGCTGCGACGATACCGCTTGGGAAACTTCGTTGCGGCGCGTCTGCAGCTTGGCTTGCGTGTCCGCGTGAATCTTCGCGGACTGCGCGGTCATCTCGCTGCGCACTTGGCCATTCAGCTGCGCGCGGTAAGCCGCAAGGGTCTGCTGATCGCGGGCGCGTTGCGCCGTTACGGCGGCTGCTTCGCGTTGGTCGAGGGCGGCCAGCTCGTCGCGGTATTGTTTGCGTGTAGCGTCGGGCAGCGCCAGGCCGTTCAGCTTCATGCGCAGCTGCAAACGCTTGTCGGCGTCAGCCTGCGAAAGTTCGAGGGAGAGCTGCGACTCGCGCTCTTGGAGCTGCGTTGCACGCTGGCCGAATGCGCGATCCGCGCGTGCGCTCAGTTGCGCGCCGATCGATTGGAGCGCGGCATTCGACTGCGTGACGACGCTCTGCTGATACTGCGCGAAATCACTGTTCGCTTGCGCGGTGACTTGCTGCGCTTGCGAAGCGGTGATGCTCTGCATCGCCTGCGCGCTCTGCGCGCCGTTGGTTCCGGCGCCCGCCGCGGCCAGGGCCGCCGAGATCGCCGCTTGTTCGCGCTGCGCGTAGTCCAGCTGTTTTTGACGCAAGATGCCGTTGGCGCGATCTTGTGCGGCTTTCAGCTCGGCGTTGAGTTCCTTGGTTTGCACCGCAATCTGCTTGCCTGTGTGCGGCACGGCGCCAGCGCCGAGCGAATGCAAACCGAGGGCGTCGATCGAGTCGTCGATCTGAGAGAGCTGCGGATATAGCGGATGCTTCTTCAGAACTTCTTCGAGCCGCACGTAGCCGATGCCGCGCACGTTCGGATCGTCGGCGCGCTGCTGAGCGCATCCCGCAAGCACAACGATCGCTGCCGCTAGCCCTGCGAAGATGTTCCTACTTGACTGCATTTTGGACATCGGCAGTGATGTCCGCCCCGCCATAGATGATATCGGCCCTATCGATCACGAGGATCAGATGCTTCTGGCCGGCGACATTGGCCATGGCGCTGCGCGTCTGATCGACAAGCGGCTTGAGCGTCTTGTTCTGTTCGTCGGTGAGCGATTTCTGATACTGCTGGAAGATCTGCTGCTGCTGCTGTTGGTTGTTTTTGGCAGCCTGCATTTTTTGCAGTGCGCTTTGCCGCGCATCGTTGGCGAATTTCAGAAAGTTGTCGTTGGCCGCTTTGATCTTCGGCAGCTGATCGATCTGAGATTGATCGACGAAACCGATGACCGCGGGAGGCGGCGTACTCGCGGGCGGCACGACCGGTCCCGGACCGTTGACGAGATCTACCACGCTTTTGGTGATATTCGTTCCGCCGAAAACGACGATGCGTTTGTCGACGACAACGGAAAGCCGCTGGTTAGACGCGATCTGCGCGATGGCGGTCTGCGCGCGCGCAAAGAGCGGGCCGAGCACTTGCCGCTGTTTGTCGAGAAACTTCTGTTGGAATTCTCCCGAGATGCGCTGCCGGTCGGCGTCGTTGCGGGCGTGTTTCATCGCGGCCGAAAACTGCGGATCGAGTTGCGCCTTATATTGCGCTACCTGCGCATTCGCGCGTTGGAATTGCGGAAGCGCGCCGACCGCGGCTTGATCCAAGTAGCCGACGTCGGTGAGATCCGCTGCGATCGCGGCCGGAGCGGCGAGCAGTGCCGCTAACGCGGCTGCCGCCAATACTATTGCTGATGTACTCTTCATAGCTCCTAGAAGCTTTGGCCAATGCCGAAGCTGGTGTGATTGCCGTTGGCACCCTTCGCGAAGTCGATGCGAATTGTATGCAAGCCGAGCTGCGGAACATCGAAACGCAATCCGAAGCCGATGTCGCCAAGGTACGACCAGTTGGCGGGGAATCCGATGATTCTGTTCGTGTAGGGATCGAGCAGTGGAGCCGCACCGCGCACGCGCCAGCCGCCTTCATCCGCGAAGAGCGCGACCGAGAATTTGCGGTCGGCCGTCACCGGTTTGCGCAGCTCGATCTGTCCGAGAACGGTATCGGTACCGTAGTAGACGCTGTTGTAACCGCGCAGATTCTGATCGGAGAACGTGAACAGCGCGCTCGGTGGAATCGCGCCCGTCGAAGCGCGGACCTGCCCGTGCAGCGCGAGCGTCGAGTCTTTGAGGATCGGAAAGAACTTGGCGACGTCCAGCGTGCCTTGCGTGAACGAGAAGTTCGAGCCGATCGACGGCGTGGAGACGGTCTCGCTGAACGAGACCGTGCCGCCGCGCCGCGGATTGAAGATGTCGTCGAGCGTCGCCGCGGGGATCGATCCCACCGAGAACGACAGCGAATTGAGCCGGTAGGGCTGGCCGGTGTTGATGTTGGCGATCGACGTCGCTTGAATGCCGAAGCTCCCGGTATTCGTCGTTAAGTTGCTGAGCGGTCCCGGCGTCGGCCCGATGATGATGTTTGGCTGGCTGGTCTGGAAGAAATACGGCGACGGCACGGTGGTGCTGTTCGTGACGTTTTCGGCATTGATGCCGATTTGCGCCAGCAAGCTCTCTGACATGCGCCGCCCGACTTGCAGCGAGACGCCGGCGGTCTTCGCGGTGCTCGTCGCAACCACGCCGCTAAGCAGCGCCGCATTATTGGAAGGCAGCAGCGTCACCGGAATAGGCTGCGTCAGATCGGTTGCTGTGTTGCCGATTGCGGTCGTATACACCGGATAGAAATACGTGTTGCCGTTGGCAAAGATCGTCGCGCCGAAGCTGTAACGTTGTGACTTCGCCGAGTTGCCGAAGTACGGAATGGTGACCGAGGCTTGCGTGACGTAACTGCTCGATCCGCGTTCGAACTGGACGCTCGCGCCGTTACCGGTGCCGTGCAGGTTGTTGTCGCTGTATCCGATCGTTCCGTAGAGGCCTTGACCCGTGATGCCGCCGGAATAGCCCGCGCCGATCGAAGCTTGCGCGGTCTTCTGCTCGGTGACGACCCAGTCGAGCACGACGCAGCCCGGATCTTTTTTCTCCATCTCGTCGGGGCAGGGTTTGGGATTGATGTCGACCTTCGAAAAGAACTGCGTGTTGTTCAGGCGTTCCAAATCGCGCTGCACGCCTCCCTTCGTCACGATCTGCCCCGGCTGAAGCGCGAGCTGACGGCGGATGACCTGATCTTTCGTCTTGGTGTTGCCCGTGATTTGAACCAGGCCCACGCGTGCGACGTAGATGTCGTAGGTTACGGCGGCCGTTCCGGCTTTCGGATCGACGGTGGTCGCGTCGATGCCGCCTTCAAACCCGCCGAGGATCAGGTTGTACTTGTCCTGATAGAGCGCTTGCAGCGTCTGATAATCTTTATCGCGCAACGCGTCCGAATACTCGACGCCCGGTTTAACGCTGAGCGCCGGCAAAATCAATGTAGGCGGAATCACCGGGTCGCCGCCGATCTTGACGGCCGTGATCGTCAAGCCTTCTTTGATGTCCAGCGTGACGGAGCCGGTCTGACTATTGATGTCGAGGTTGGCCACGTGAGACGGAAGCTGTCCCTGGTAGCCGATGCGATCGTAATAAGAATTGATCTTCAGGAAGTCTTGCCGCATCGTATTGGTGTTGAGAACTTGGCCGACCGACGAGTCCATCAGCGCCAGCAGCGTGTCCGCCGGCACGTGGGTATTTCCCTGAAAGCTAATCTTCGTGATGACCGGATTTTCGATCACGCGATAGGTGATCGCGATTCCATTGGGGCGCTGGCGGATCAGCGGCGCGGCCTGATCGGCAAAATAGCCCAGCGCGAAGATGCGCTGCAGGTCGCCTTGCACGACCTTGGGATCGTAGGCCTGGCCAGGCTTGGCCGCGATGACGTTCATGATGGTCGCGGTGGGTACGTGAACGTTTCCGGAGACGTCGACTGAGACGATCGGCGGCGCAGTCGCGGAGATCGCTTGGGCAGGCGTCAACAGCGATGTTATCGTGGCGAGTGTGAGGACGATGCCAGCACACCGTTGGAGCACGCCGCGCGCACCCCGGAAGCTCGAGGTCATCAACAATATCTTCCTTGAGAATACGAGTGGTCTAACGCCCGTGGCGTCAGCTCCGTAACGCGTCCGACGCCCGCGCCGTTTCGGCCCGCACCGCCTGTTCGAGGCCACCCCCGACCATCCTTGCCAAGCGTGGTTAAAACAGCCTCTGATAAAGGAACGTGAAGCCGTTGGTTCCTTGCAAGGCTTGCCCGGTTGCCGCGCGCTGGTTGGTCTGGAGGGCCTGGGTAGCGGACTGAAAGAGCGGCGTGGGCCCCTGCTGCATGAACATCGTGAACTGAGCCGAGGTGAAGGTGTTGGGCTGGTAGACGAACCCGACGGTCTGCCGGACGGGCACGCCCAGCGTCGTACCGTAGAGCGCATAGAAATTCTTGGCCAGCAAGCGGCGGAAGTTAACGCCGAAATTGCCGGTGTAATCGAGCGTCAGATTGACGTCGTTGAGACCCAGGTTCGTTCCGAGCGCGTTCTCGATCGGCGCCAGCAGACCGCTAACGAACTGGGCGTTGAAAATATTGAAGGCTTCCTGTCCGATCGTGAGCACGCCGTTCTCGCGCTGCACGTAGAGGTTTGGCGGCAGCAGGCCGGTCGAGGTGCCGGGCGGAGGCGCACCGTTCAATTGCCCGGGCGGCAGCGGAATGCCGGTATCGCTGAACTGGATCGGGCCGATTAAGTTGCCGAAGGGCAAGAGCAGCGCGATGATCTGCTGCTGGGTATAGCCCGCCGGATCGGACTGGAAGGCGAGGTGAGGGCTGGTCACCGGACCGTTGACGGTGACCGTGATATCGGCGGAGCCGGTGGGATTGCGCGCGCCGTTGGGATCGGGATTGGTGACGTGCGTCGTACCAACCGCATAGATGTCGGGAATAACGCCGTTGGCCGGATCGAACGTGACCGTTCCCGTGCGAACCTTAAATGCGTGATCGATGTACGTTAGGGTACCACCGGCGGAATTGAATTCTCCTGAGAGCGTCGGCTGCAAAAGCGTTCCCGCCAATAAAACGGAGCCTTCACCCGCGATATCCAGGCCGAAAATGCCGGCGCCTCCGCCGCGCACGCGCACGTTCTTGCCCGCGGTGATCGCCAGATTGAAACCGAGATTGAACGGCGGTCCCGACGGCGCCTCACCCGGCGTCGCCGGCGTGCCTCCAAATTTCAGGAACGCGGCGAACGGCACGGTGGAATCGGTGAGCGACGCGGTGCCGGTCAGCGTAGCCAAACGCCCGGGCACGCGCGCCAGCGTCGCCGCCGACGTCAGCGTATACGTTCCGTACTGCGGCAGATTCAATTGCGCGCGCGTCGTTTTCACTGCGATCGAATATCCGAGCGGTCCGCCGTGAATGCCGCCGCCGAAGTCGAGCCGCCCCGAACCCGTGAGCGTTCCCGTTCCGGGACTGGCCTGCAGACGGTCGAGCGTCGCGTGCGTTCCCAAGAACGTGATCTGCGCGACGGTTTTCGTGATCGGCGTCGTTTCGATCGCGCTGCTGTACGATCCGCCGGCCACCGCGAGTTGTCCGAGAATAAGCGGGTTGCCGACGGTTCCCGACACGCCCATGTGTCCGCTCAGCGTGCCGCCGAGCTTCGTATCGTTTCCGAGAAACGCGCTGAACGACGAAAGGTCGACGGCATTGGCGAGAAAGTCCATCGAGACCGGCGCGGACGGCGGTCCGAACGTAAACGGCGACAACTGGATCGGCAGCGACCCCGCAATCGCCGCGCTGCCTTTGACGAAGCTGAACTCCGCGTTGCGCACGACTAAGTCGTTGCCGCGCAGCGCGACCTGCCCGGCCAGCGACGGCATCACGATACCGTAAGCGTTGACGTTCGTCCCGGCGACGGCGGCCGAAATCGCCGGGTTGCTAAAGGTTCCGTTCAAGTGCAGCGTCGTTTCGAGCTGCCCAGTTACGTCGATGTGCTTCTTGGTCGCTTGCGCGACGAGCCGCGGCAGATCGGTGGTGACCGCGTGCACGGTCAAATCGATCGGGGACTTCGGCGCAAAGCCGAAGCTGCCCGAACCGCTGGCGTCGAGTGCCGGCAGCGCGAGCGTGAGCCGCGTTACGTCGATCCGGTCGCCCGACGAACGCACCGCGACTTCGCCGCGTTCGATCGGCAGCGGCCCGAGCGTCCCTTGCAAGATCGCCGCGTTTCCGGTCAAGCCTAAGTGCGGATATGCACCGCTTACCGCGACCGTGCCATTGATGCGGCCCGTGATCGGCGCCTGCGGGAATCCGAAGGCCGGGAGCCACGTGCCGAGATCGATGTCGCTAAGCGTCCCCGAAATCTGGTAGCGCGAGCGCGTGATCAGCGATCTCAGATCCCCGGTGTGCGCGAACGCGACCGTTCCGGCAGCGCGCAGACGCCCGTGGCTGCCGCCCACCGCGACGTTGAGCTGCAGTATGTTGCGCAAGCTGGTCCAGTGCGCGTACGTGTCGCCGATCGGGAAACGTCTGTACCGCAAGTTGGCTATGCCGACGTCGCCGGAAGTAAAAACCAGCCCGTCGTACTGCGCGAACGCCAAGTTCAAGTTTCCGTGACCGGCGAGCGTGTCGCCGGTATCGAAGTAGTCGTTGAAGTCGGAAAGATCGGCCTTGCGCGATTGCAGCGAAAACGCCGTCTCGCCCCTGGCGACCGTCGCGGAGAAATTCGCTTTCGTCGTCACGACTTGCACCGTGCCGTTGCGCACGGCGACGCCGCCGCGGCTTGCCGAAAGCTGTCCGGCCGCGTCGGAAAATCCCAACCCGTTGATCTCGCCCACCGGCACGCCGACCGAGCCCGTTATCGACGGGCTGCTGCCGGTGCCGCCCACGTTCACGTCGGCGACGAAACTTCCGTCCGCGCGGTAGGTCGGCACGTGCGCGATGCGCGCGACCTCCGAAATATTGCCGACCGGAACTTGCGCGCGCAGATCGTACTGCGGCGAACCCGACGTCAAGCCGTCAATCGCGCCGTTGACGTCGGCAAACGTCGTGCCGAGCGCGGCTAAGCCGTTGCGCACTTGCAGCGTGTCGTTTGCGACGCCGATCTCCGCGCTGGCCGAAAACGGACCGTAGCCGGCCGCGGTGCCGTTTTGCAAAACGATGCCGGCGTCGATGCCGGGAATGCCTTGACCGGGCATGATCGCACCGAACGCGACGAGCGATCCTCCGCTGACCGGAACGCCGAAGCTCGCGAGCATGCCGGCGTCGAGCTGCGTGGTGGCGATCGCCATCCGCGATTGCGTGGCGGGAGAGTTCGTGTTGAACGAACCCGCCGCGACGATGTCGCCTCCGGCCGCGTGCGCTTGTGCCGAATACACGGTCAACACGCCGCGATCGTAAGCCATCGTACCGGAAATGCTTTGCACCGGGATGCCGCGGATCGTCGCGCCCCGCAGCTGAGCGTTCTGCGCCTGCACGTAGATCTTGCCTTGCGCGATCGCTATTCCAACGGCGCCGTTAATCGAGCCTTGCGCGGGGAAATTGCCGATGAACGGGCGCAAGCCTTGCAGCGTGCCGGAGTAGTTGCCGCGCGCGATGAGCGCCGAGGGCGAGAACGACCCGCGCCCGTCAAACGTGCCCCACGGCCCGGTCGCGCGCACCGAGCTCAATTCCGCGGCTTCAAACGGGCCGGCAAACTGCGCGTGAATACTTTTGAACGGTACGCCGGAGATCAGCGCGGGCGCCATGTCGACCGATCCGCCGATCACGGAGTTCGCCGCCGATCCCGTGCCCGCGATATTCGCTTGCACGATGTGCGCGTCGATGGGCGGCAGTTCGGGAATCTGCACGCCCGGCAATCCCACGGGCGAGGGCTGGAGCAGCCGCACGTTATCGACCGACGCCCAGAAGGCGCTGTTTCCGTGCGGCCGGTCCAAAGCAAACGCGGCGACGAGCGTGCCGCCCGCCGCAGTCCGCACCGAGATCGGACCGAACGTGCCGGTACCGTTTTGATCGATGTTGTAAAACCCGTTGATGTCGTTGGGATGGCTCAGCGAAACCAGATATCCGCGGCCATTGATCTTCAGATCAGTTCCGCTCAGCAAGGCTTCGGCGTTGATCGTTTGATCGGCAACGAGCGCGCCTATGTATGGCAGCCTGTTCGACGGACCGAACGCGTGGAGGACCAAAGTGGACGCGACCTGACGGCCCAGCTGCATCGTGCCTTGGACGTGCAGACTCATGCCGCTGTACTGCCCGTGGAACGGCAAGATGACCAAGTCGCTTCCATAGAGTGCGACCATGCCGCGCGGATTATCGATCGGAACGTCCTGATAGTTGAAGCGCTTTCCGTCAAAGCCGATCCAGAGCAGCGGGTTGTCGATATTGCCTTCGACCAGCGCGTGAATGCGCAGGCCACCGTATACCGGCAGACCTTTGGCGAAGCTCGCGATCTCTTTGAGGTAACGCAGATCGCCGCGTCCCTCGAATCCGAGCCGGAACTGCGGGTTACGGAAATTGAAGATGCCGCCGGCGATCACGATTGGAATGTGACCCACGGTGGCGCTCAAACGCCGGGCGGCGAAACCGCCGTCGAAAATGTTGATCGGTCCGTCGAGCTGGCGGATCGGCGAGTCGAGTCCGCGCACTTCCATCGATCCTTTGGCCAAGTATCCCGCACCGATGATGTGATAGGCGGTCGTCTCGTTCGGCTTGACATCGAAGGCGTACATGCGTACGTCCATGCCGCGCACCACGCCGCCGAGCAAACGCGCGGCCGGCGAATCGATGAAGTAATTGCCGATCGTTTGGATGGGAATCGCGCGCACCTGCACGTGGTGCAAAGCGTAGCCTTTGATGTAGTCGATCGTGCCGACAGCGCGGAACGGCTGCGTGCCGGCGTCTTCGAGATCGCCGGTAGCCACGTAATGCGTTACCTTCACCGTATCGAGGTTGAGGTCGACGTTGATATGGTCGACGCGCTGCAAGCGGCTTTCCTTATAATAGCGGTACTGATCGATCAGCGAGGCGCGCCCGTCGCGGATGCGCAGCGTCATTTGCATCGGGATCGCGTTGGGGTGCGGAAGGTGGGCCGGCCCGGCCGCCGCGCTCGGAGGCAGCGCGACGTTGTACGTGCCGTTCTGATTGTGGATCAGCGTGATGTATGGACGGTCGATCGTAACGGCCAGCAGCCCAAAACGGTGCTTACTGCCGGGCAGCAGATCGCGCAAGCTGTAAAAGACGTCGACTCGGTTGGCGTCGAGCACCGTCTGTCCGTGTCGCGAGATGTGCACGCCGACGAAAGCCGCATGGCCGCCGCCGTAGCGCAGATCCTTCATTTGAATGGAATAGCCGGTGGCAATGCCCGAAAGAGAGGTGATCGCGACGCGCGTCACACTGTTGTGGAAAATCACCACGACCGCAATCGCCGCAAGCACCAGCGCTGCGGCTGCGGTCCAGATCCCTTTGCGCAAAGGTCCCTCCGCGGCCAGTTATACCCCTAACGTTGGCGGAAGCCCCGCAATCGCGGGGGACCTATAGGTCTAAGTTCTTGGCGTTCTTTGCGAATTCGAAGATATAGAGTTTGCGGGGTTCGACCTTGTCGCCCATCAGATCGGTGAATATTTGCTCGGCCTCCACCGCATCTTCCACCGTGATCTGTTTGAGACGCCGGTTGCCGACTTCCATCGTCGTCACCGCCAGCTGCTCGGCATCCATTTCGCCCAAGCCCTTGTACTGCTGGATGGTAAAATCTTTGCCGTCTTCGCCGACGATCGATTTCAGGTCGGCGTCGCTGTAAGCGTAATGTGTTTTGCCTTTGCCTTTGCGAACGCCGAAGAGCGGAGGCTGCGCGATGTAGACGTAACCGTCTTCGACCAGCCGTTTCATCTGCCGGTAAAAGAACGTGAGCAGCAGCGTGCGGATGTGCGATCCGTCGACGTCGGCGTCGGTCATGATGATGATCTTGTGATAGCGCAGTTTGCCTAAATCGAATTCGTCGCCGAAGCCCGTTCCGAGCGCAGTGATCATCGTACGGATCTCTTCATTCGAAAGCACTTTGTCGAGCCGCGCTTTTTCGACGTTGAGAATTTTTCCGCGCAGCGGCAAGATCGCCTGGCTGTTCGGATCGCGTCCGCCTTTGGCGGTGCCGCCGGCCGAATCGCCTTCGACAAGAAACAGTTCGCTCTCGGCGGGATTGGTGTTCTTGCAGTCGACGAGTTTACCGGGAAGGCCCGAGCCTTCGAGCGCGTTCTTGCGCCGCGAAAGGTCGCGCGCTTTTTTGGCGGCGTCGCGCGCGCGCTGCGCCTGCATACACTTGTCCAGAATGATGCGCGCGAGCTTCGGATTCTCTTCGAAGAAAAAGTCTAGGCGTTCGTTGACCAGTGCGTAGACGATGTTGCGCACTTTGGCGTTGCCAAGCTTGGTCTTCGTCTGCCCTTCGAACTGCGGATCTTGCAGCTTCACCGAAACGACGGCCGTGAGGCCCTCCATGACGTCGTCGGTGGAGAGCGAGCTGTCCGATTCTTTGAGGGCGCCGCGCTTCTTGGCGTAGCTGTTCACCGCGTTGCTGAGTGCTGTGCGGAAGCCGGTTAGGTGCATCCCGCCTTCGATCGTATTGATGTTGTTGGCGTAGGAATAGATCAGTTCGGTGTACGTGTCGGTCCATTGCATGGCAACCTCGACGTCGACACCGTCGCGTTCATGGTGCGTCGAAATGATCGGATGCAGCGGATCTTTCTTTTCGTTGAGCCACTGAACGAACGACACGATGCCGCCGTCGAATTTGAAGGTACGCTCGCGAAGCTGCTCCGGGCGCTCGTCGCGCAGCGTGATGGCGACCTCGCGATTCAAGAACGCCAGTTCGCGCAAACGTTTTGCCAGCACGTCCCAGTGAAATTCGGTGACCTCGAACATCTCGGTGTCGGGCTTAAACCACTGATAGGTTCCGGTGCCTTCGGCTGGGCCGAGCTTCTTGAGCTTCTGCGTGGTAATTCCGCGCTTGAAGCGCATCTCCCACGTTTTGCCCTCGCGTTTGACGCGCGTGATCATTTCTTCGGAGAGCGCGTTGACGACCGATATGCCGACGCCGTGCAGTCCGCCGGCAACTTTGTATCCGCCTTTGCCGAATTTGCCGCCGGCGTGCAGCATCGTCATCACCACTTCGACCGCCGGCATCTTTTCGTCGGCGTGGATGTCGATGGGGATGCCGCGGCCGTCGTCTTCGACCGAACACGAGCCGTCTTTATAGAGCGTGACCGTGATGTTTTGGGCAAAGCCCGCCAGCGCTTCGTCTACGGCGTTGTCGACCGCCTCGTAGACGAGCTGATGCAAACCGCGCTCGGCGGTGTTGCCGATGTACATGCCGGGACGTTTGCGAACCGCTTCGAGGCCTTTGAGAACCTCGATCTGCTCGCTGCCGTATTCGTTAGGTTTCGCTGCCATAAAATATTTTGTAAAGTTCCTCGCCAAGAAGATCGCGCACCACTGTGGGCGCGATCCGTTCGGGATCGAGCCGCGTTTTCAGCAAGACGTACGAGCTGACGATGTCGCGTTCGCGCCTGGTCACGCGCTTCCGCCCGGAGCGCTGCAACTGCACGAGCGCGTCCCACCACCGCGCCAACAGTTTTGCTCGGACCCGTTCGTATTCGTCTCGCGTTAAATGTTCGACGTGATCCGAAATGCCGGCGTATCCCAAGAACGGTACTTCGAAAAGCAGTCGCGCGATTGCGGCCGAGCGTTCGGCCCCGCGCGCGTTGACGCACGGGGAGCAAAACGGCCCGCTATCCGGAACGATCCGTATGCCGCAACGGTTGCACTCTTTCCATCCCGCGCCCGCCTTGGCCCGCTGCGCGCTCGTGACGTCGTCGCGAAACATTGCGACGGCGGATTCCAGCGTAGCGGCCGCCGGCCGCGGCGCGGGGCGCTTGCGCGCAGACATTTTCCGTCCCGCCGAGGAATCCGATCGCGCACCGATGCGGCCGACGCGAAAACGCACGCCTTCGAGCGAGACTCCCGTCGAAGTGCGTACCGCATCAACGATCCGCTCGCTCAAGAACGAGAGCTGCTGACTCCATGCGGCCGAGCGTGTGACGACCAGCAGCGATCCGCGAATCAGCTCGCCCGGCCTGGAATTCGAAGCGATATCCTCACCTACGATCGTTGCCCACTGTGCGCGCAAATGCGACAGCGGATCGCCGGTCACGACCTTCGCCGGCTGCCATGACGCGAGCGCCGAGCGCAGCGGCTGCATCAGCTTGGGCCCGGAATCACGCGCGCGTCGCGGATCTCGTAGACTGATGCCAAGGAGAGCGCGCCCGGCAGCTGCGTAGCCGTGATGAACGCCTGTTCGAACTCGCCGACGCCTTCCAAAAACGCGCGCGCACGCTGCGGATCGAGCTCGGAAAGAACGTCATCCAGCAGCAAGAGCGGGGCTTCGCCCGAGCGTTCGTGCATGACGGCGTATTCGCCAACCTTGACCGCAAGTACCGCCGTCCGCTGCTGGCCTTGCGAACCGAATGCCGCGAGCGAACGGCCATCCAAATCGAGCGCGAGATCGTCGCGGTGCGGGCCGACCAGTGCGACCCGGCGCAGCCGTTCCATCTCGGCGCCGGCGCGCAAGCGCTCTTCAAAGCTCCCCGCGATCGAGTCTTCGGTTTCGGCTTCGAACTGCACGTTCGGACGGTACGTCAATTCCAAGTGCTCGCGGCCGTCGCTCCAGCGAGCGTGGACTTTCGACGCCGCCGCTCCCAACGCGCGCACGAAATGATTGCGCGCAATCATCAGCGCCGTCCCCGAGGTCACGAGCGTCTCGTCGTAGATCTTCAACAGCTCGGGATCCGGCGCGGCCTCGGCGCGCAGCAGCGCGGTCTTTTGCGAGAGCGCCTTCTGGTAGCGCGCCAACTCGCGGTAGTACGACTTCTGTTCCTGCGCGAGGGCGCTGTTCAGGAACGACCGCCTCACCGACGGCGGCCCGTCGACCAGATGCAGATCGGCCGGCACGAAGCTCACGACGCGCAAACTCCCGAGAAAGGTCGCGTAACGCACACTGCGGCCGTTCACGGTGTAGAGCTTGCGCGAGCCGCGCGGCGTTGCCGTCAGCGTGCAGCCCAGACGTATGGCGCCGGCTTTTACGTGCGCTTCGCCGGAAATGGTCGCGAGTTCGAAGCCGTCGCGGATCAGATCGCGCTCGCGGTTCGTTCGAAAAGATTTGCCCGTTCCAAGCAGCGAGATCGCCTCGAGCAGATTACTCTTGCCTTGCGCGTTGGCTCCCACGAAAACGTTCAATCCGGGAGCCGGCTGCAGCTCGAGGTGCGCGTAGTTGCGCACGTTCGAGAGCGTCAGCGAATCCAGCCTAATAGTCGGCGGGTTCGGTCGGAGGCTTCTGATGCATGATAGCGGTCACCGTCAGCGTGGTCGAAATTGGTTTAAAGACCGACGGCGACTGCGTGAAATCGAACATGTCGTCGAGCGCGTCAGCGCGCGCGTCGGCGGTATACGTTTGAATTGAGGTCAGCCCGAAGATCTTTTCGATAAAGTGCAGGCTGCTGGCGACTTCGTGCTGCGTGTGCGACACATAGTTGTGCTTCGAGTACGGCGACACCACGATCAGTATGGTGCGAATGCCGAGGCCCTCATACGCGCCGGTCCGCGCGTCGGCGACTTGCGGCGGCACGACGTGATCGTACCAGCCGCCCCAGTCGTCGTACATGATGATGATGGCCGTGTTGTTCCAATACTTGCTCTTGCCGACGGCATTGATGATGTTGGCAACCCATTGCGGGCCGGTCGTGCTGAGCGAGCCGGCGTGATCGGAGTTCAAGAACGACGGCATGACCCAGGAAACTTGCGGCAGATTGCCGGCAGCGAGGTCGGTAAAGAACGTGCTCTCCGGTGATTTGACGTTGCGCACCCAATCGGCGCCGAATCTGACCGGATAGATGACGTCGAAGGCCGACCAGATGTCGCCCAGATTCAATCCGATCGTCGGGCTGTAAAATCCCCACGAAATGCCCTTGTTGTCGAGTTGCGTTGCGATCGTGCTGTATGAAAAGCATGGGAACGGCCCCGGTAATTCCATTCCAAACTGCGTCGGAAACGGAAAGTACGCCGGCGGCGGGTTGACGAGCTGCAAAACAGCGGTCGTGGTCGCGGCCGGTGCGTCGCATCCCCACGTTTGGTTGAAGTCGCTGGGAATTTCTGCCACGTGGCCGGATTCGCCGGCGATCATGTATTGATGCGAAACGTAGCTCGGACCGTTGTTGGAGGGAAAGAAATTGTCGCCGATCGCGTACTGCGCTGCCATATCCCAATAGGGCTGCACTTCAGTTCTCGGCACGTATGAGTAAGCCAGCGGAAAACTGTTGCCGTCCGGATTTTTGCCCGGGTCCGTCGATCCCGATGGGTAGAAATGCGTCCCGTAGACCCAGCAGGACGGATCGTTCAGGTAATCCTTTGAGGGACAAGGGCATATTGCGCTGACGCCGCAAAAACCGAAGATCTCCTTGTCGAAACCGTCCATCTTCCCACCATCGTAGTTGGCCAGGAATTGAATCCGCAGGTGATTGATGTCAACGGGATTGGCAAGACTGACCGGCACCAGCGTGCGCGTGATGCCCTTTGAATCGACTCCCGAGCTCACGGTGTTCGCTCCGGGATAGCCTTGGAAGACGCCGTCGAACGTCCGGTTCTCTTGCATGATCACGACGACGTGTTGAATGAGCGGGCCGGCCGGCGTCGAGGTCGGAATCACAGGCCCCGGAAGGCCGGTGCCACCGCCGTTGCAAGCGGTCAGCGTCGTTACGGCCACCGCCGTTGCAAGGGCGAGACAGCGCCGCATGATGCCCACTATTGCCGCAGCGGCATCAAGACGTACAGTTGCTGCGCACCCTCCGTCGGCTCGACCGGTTTGATCGCTGCCGGCGAAAGCGGTCCCAGGAATTCCATCACGGTTTGCGCGCTCTCGATGTGATTCAAAATCTCCACGAGATAACGCGCATTGAAGGCGATCGTTAAATCTTCGCCTTGCTGTTCGACCTCGAGTTCTTCGTACGCGTTGCCCGAAACGTCAGAGCTTGCAGTGACGATCAGCGTTTGATTTGAAACGGCCAACTTTACCATGCTCGCGCGATCGCCGGCGACCAGTTCGGCGCGGCGCAGCGCGGCGATCAAACTCGGCGTGCTGACGGTCATCGAGCGATCGAACTTTGCCGGGATCACTTGTCCGTAGTTCGGGTATTGTCCATCCACGAGCCGCACCGTAATCGATGCGTCACCCGCGGAAAACATCAGCTGGTTGCTTTGCGCGCCGAGCGCGGTGACGTCGACGAATTCCGCGCCGCCCAGATTGCGTGCAGCCTCGATGAGCGCTCGCGAAGGCACGATGTATTTTTCGCTGCCGGAGATTCCGCTCTCGAGAGTCGTTTGATACTTTGCCAGGCGATAGCCGTCGGTGGCGACCAGAGTGATCGAGTCGCCTTCGATTTCGAGCAGCGTCCCCATCAGGACGGCGCCGCGCGCTTCTTCGCTCGAGGCCGCAAAGATCGCGGCATTCACGCCGTCGCGAAAGCGTTTGGCCGAGATCCGGAAGTTCTGACCTTTTTGAGCCGCGGGAAGCGGCGGATACTCTTCGGCCGGCAAGGCGTGGAAATCGTAACTGCTGCGCTCGTATTTAACGCTGGCGCGGGTCGGCGTTCCGGTCAATTCCATGAGTCCGGCTTGCAGGTTGCCTAAATAGCTGCTGAACAGTTTGGCCGGAACCGTCACGCTGCCCGATTCGCTGACCTCGGCCGGAAAGGCGTGCTCGAGCGTCACTTCGAGATCGGTCGCGCGCACCGAGATTTTGCCCCCGTCTGCGCTAAGCAGCACATTGGACAAGATCGGAACGGTCGTATGCGCGTTGACGACCTTGCTGGCGGCGCCGACTGCGCCGGAGATATCTTTCGTGTTACAGGTGAACTTCATTCCACACTCATTGCTGTCGTCGTTCGCTCTTTATTATAAAAAGATCTAATAGTATTAGTAGTAAGGCGGTGCATTCTGCGAAGAAGCCCCGATTCGCTTGCTACGATGCGGGTTTGTGCCCGGCATAACCTGTGCAAGACCTTGGGGAGTTCCTACACATTTACACCGCCGGCCGCCTCCGGCCAGTTATCCACGCGTTCAAAGCCGCCCTGTGCACCATACCGTGTATTAGATGTAGAAACGCTAGTCGGTCTGGCAGAGCGCCAGGAGCGAGCGGATCTTGTTGCGGTAGGCTTCGTCGCGCTGCATTTGGTCCTTCACTTTATCCCGCGCGTACATCACCGTCGTGTGGTCCTTCTTGTTGAACTCTCGCGCGATGTGGGGCAGAGAGCAGTCGGTCAGCTCGGTGCAGACGAACATCGCGATCTGGCGCGGTCCGGCCACCCGCTGGTCGCGCCGGTGGTTGTCCATCTCCTTGATAGTCAACCCGTGCGCCTTGGCGATCTTGTCTTTGATGGTATCGATGGTCACGCGCCGCAGCGGCATCTGGGCGACCGCGTTCTTGAGCACTTCGGCTGCGAGGTCGACCGTGATGGAAGACTTCGTTAGCGACGAAAACGCGACCACGCGAATTAGCGCGCCTTCGAGCTCGCGGATGTTGGACGGAATGACTTTCGCGATGTACGACGTCACTTCGTCGGGCACGGGAATCTTCTCCGACTCCGCCTTCTTGCGCAGAATCGCTTCGCGCGTTTCCAAATCGGGCGGCTGAATATCGGTGAGCAGTCCCCATTCGAACCGCGAGCGCAGACGATTTTCCAGCGTCTGAATCTCTTTGGGCGGCCGATCGCTGGAGATGACGAGCTGGCGCCCGGATTCATGCAGCGCGTTGAATGTGTGGAAGAACTCTTCTTGCGTGCCTTCCTTGCCTTCCAAGAATTGGATGTCGTCGATCAGCAACACGTCGACCAAACGGTACTTGTTGCGAAACTCGAGCGTCTTGTTGTTTTGCACCGCGATGATGAACTCGTTCGTGAATTTTTCGCTCGACACGTACACGACGTTGGCGTCGGGAATATCTTGCAGCACGCGATGACCGATCGCGTGCATGAGGTGCGTTTTGCCCAACCCCACGCCGCCGTAGAGGAAGAGCGGATTGTACGCGCGGGCCGGAGCGGCTGCGACCGCCTGCGCGGCTGCGTGCGCGAACCGGTTGGAGTTGCCGATGACGAACTCTTCAAACGTGTAGCGCGTATTCAGATTGCCGGGGCGGAAGTCGGTTTGCAGGCGGGCGCCGCCGGTAGCGGGCGCTGCGGCCCCCTCGGGAGCGGGCGTTTCGCCGGGTTGTTCGACGATCACGAACTGCAGCTCGAAAACGGTGCCGAATGTTTCGGCGAGCGCTTCGACGATCTGCACTTTGAGGCGGTTCTCAACCCACTCGCGGGCAAATGTGTTCTGGACCGCCAGCAGCAGTTCGTTTCCGTTGAGGGAAACCAGCCGGAGCGGCTTGATCCACATCTCGTAGATCGGTTTGGAGAATTTTCGTTCTAGCGCTTGAAGTGCGGATTGCCACAGTTCATTGGAAATATCGGTGTTTCCAGCCGCAAGCGCCATCCTAATTCCGTCCCGTCGTCGTCTAGTTCGGAACTCCGCCACCGACAAAAGTCTAACGGCGGGGTCCCTTCTTGGAGGCGCACAGGTTGGCGCTATCGGGGTCGTATCCTGCGGTAAATTAAGAGATTCTTATCCACTTATCCACAGGTGTAGAACCATCGATTTTTCGGGTGAAAACACACATATTCCACCGCTGCGCCACATGTATTGACAAGCGGAAAAATGCCCGCCGTGCCGGGCTTTTCGGCGCAAGTCTAGCAAGCGTCCGCGAAGCGCTGTCCACAGCCTTTTCCACAAGTGTGGAGAGCGGCCGTTTCTCAAGGTAGTGGTCCCTTTTGCTTGACGACCCCAATCGGGAGCTCTATACTAGTCCGCTTTACGAGAAAGGTCGGGATTTTACGTACGAAAGATTGACAAATGGCCTGGGTCGGTGTGGTAAGCTGGGGCTATGAAGGAACCGGATCGCAAGCGTCCCGAGGACGCAAACCAGTCCGCCGCGAGGGTGGTCCGAGAAGCCACAGGCGGGTGGTATTGCCCCGCTTGTGAGCCGGAGCGCCTTCCGTCCTCAGAACAAGGCAAGCCCCACAAGCATACCTGCGGACGCGAAAACTAGCTGAAAGACCCAGAATCGCCTTTGGAGGGAACGCTCCGAGGTTGCGGGTCGGTAGCGGGTATCGTCCTCGGCGTCGTCCTCGCCGTCGTCCTCGGCGTGATCGTAATCCTGGCGCTGCTTTTAAACCAACCCTACTGCCGGCATCACCCCTGCTTACCATAACGGTCTTAGCCGTCATCCTCGGGCACTTGTTCTTTGCCCCACTCTAGCAACGGAAGATTTAGGTTCTCGGCGTGACGCGGAAGATATTTGTCCATCGACGTTTTGAAGTCGTCCCAATTCTCTGAGCCCCGCATGATCGTGACCACGGTCGCAAGGTGTTGGTTCAAAGCCGGGACGCCGAAATCTTCAGTCAGAAATTGCGTGTGCTTGTGACGCCGATGCTTCCCGACTTTCGGGTTGAGCTGTTCGAGTTTCGGTAGAATCCCCGGCGTGAGCCGGGCGTAAACATAATCCTTCGTGTAGTGCGCGACTATACCGGGCGGGTTAATTGAGCGGCCTTTCCAGGTCCATCCGCGCAACCGGAAGATTTGTTCGTAGAACTCGTCGGGAAAAAGTTTAGTCCATCGCGCCAATTCCTCTCGCAGAAAGCGTTGCAGTAGCGTTTGCAACAGCTCTGCGCGTGTATATCCGGTCGCCTCGTCAATCAAGGCGATAATCCCGACTTTGGCTACTGCTCGAACGATGACATCGGCCCTGATTGCAACGTCGGCGTAAACGTCGTCCAGCGTTTTGTTATCGCGAGAGCTTAGTACGGCGTTACAAACATCGACAAGCAGCGGGGCCTTGTATGTAAAAGCGAGCGGCCCGCCTCGCGGTTGCCGCATGCGAAGCGGATTTCGCAAGGCCGCGACAGTTTCAGCGGACATATACGCTTCGAGGTGCGCGTGGGTGATAAAGCGGTCCATCTCACCGCCGCGTGACGTGATTCCCAGGGCGTCGAAGAAACCGCGCTGCGAGAGTACGCGTTCGGTGTCTTCGAGGACGTAGCAAGGGACCTTAACTCCGCCGATAAGCAGCGGGTGTTCCTCGTCGCCATACTCCGCCACACGGATACTCGGGTCCCAACGAGCGGCCGCGCCGCGCTTCCCGATCTCGCTACGTCGCTTGGCCGGTAGAGCTTTAGCCCTGGCTTCGCCACCACGCGCTCGGCCTGGTTTCTGCGCGTCGGAATCTTGAGGCATATCTTTATCCATGCTTGCATTGTACCACGGATATGCTATAATGCAAGCATACCGCAAAGCGATGGTTGCAAAGTACGGGGCAAATTGGCCCGTTTCCTGCGCAACGAAAGGGTAACAGGCCATGAACCGCCTCCCGCTTGAAGACCGCGTCCGCGCCCTAGCCGCCCTGGTAGAGGGCAATTCCATTCGCGGTACGGCCCGGATGGTCGGCCTGGACAAGAAAACGGTCATGCGGCTCTTGGAGGAGGTCGGAGACGCCTGCGACCTTTACCAGCACGACAACCTGCGCAACCTAAGCTGCGTTCGCGTCCAATGCGATGAGGTATGGTCCTTCTGCCACGCTAAAGAGCGCAACATTCGACCCGACAAGAAACGCCGGGATATTGGCGACGTTTGGACCTGGACGGCAATAGACGCCAATACGAAGCTTATTATCACTTGGCACGTTGGGAAGCGGACGCATTGGGATGCGCGTCGTTTCATCCACGATCTCTCGCGACGCATCAAGTCTTTCGTGCAAATCACGACGGACGGCCTCAATATGTATATTGACCCTATCATAAAAGAATTCAAGTATCGCGCCGACTACGGTCAGGATGTAAAAGTCTTTGGGCATGAGCCGATCCCGGAGGTAGCGAGGGGTCAAGATTCACGCTACAGCCCGCCGAAGCTCCTGGAAATGCGACGGACGCAAGTGTGGGGCGTTCCCGATCTAGGTACTACCTCAACGGCCTATGTCGAGCGGCAGAATCTTACCATGCGTATGTCCATGCGCCGCTTCACGCGCTTGACCAATGCGTTCTCGAAAAAGATTATCAACCACCAGCGAGCGTTGGCGCTTCACTTCATGCACTACAACTTTTGCCGCGTTCATCAAACGCTTAAGACGACGCCAGCAATAAAACACGGCCTTACGGATCGCATTTGGACGTTGCATGACTTGGCGCGATTGCCAGAATTGATACGCGGTGAGGGAGCCGCCGCTTAAAAGAATGAGGGAGCGTAGTTACCGCTCCCGCATCCGACTGCCCGTGCTATCCCCTTGCGGGGAAGTGCCAGTGGGCCCTTATCACTCGGCCAGAACCTTCAGTCTCAGTATAGCTGAACATTAGCTTATGTGCAAGCGTATTGGTAAAATTCTGTTGTTCCATATCGGAATAACGGAAATTCGCTTCGCAGTTTGTTCGAGATAAGCTTGTATGACCTGTCGTCCCCGCGCTCATATTTCCGAAAGATTGCCCACGCTATATAATCGCTGACTTGCAACATGTGGTGCGAATTCGCCGGGTGAAAATGGAGAAAGTACTTGATATTCTCGTCGGCTAACACCGATTTTAGACCGGCAATAAAAGCGTCTTTCTTGCCACGAAGCTCAAAGGATGCCGCGAAGATATGCAAGGTGTCATCCCGTAGTTCGTCGGCCTTTCCTATCCTGCGCAGAATGCCGAGCGCCAAGCCGCGGAACACTAACCCGTAAAATGCTCGTCGCTCTTGTCGCTTCGGGTGCGTTTTGTTCTTTTGAACCACGACAGAGTAGGCGTTAAACTGAAGCGCCGAGATGAGATCAAAAACTTCGTCCCGCACAGCTTGCGGGTCTTCCGTGCAGTGGAACCCCGCAAATTGGTGCGGTCGTGTTATCCGCAGAGTCGCCGGATCGCGGCGCAAGATGTCGTGTCGCAAAGCGAGCAGCGGAAGGCACCCTTGAGAGGGGTCTTCGGTCGCCACTGCCGCTAGGATGAAATACTTGGTGTCGTTGGGACCAAAATCGAATGTCCCGGACTCATCAATGAAGATGTAGATATTGCGACCCGCCATCCCGGACGGTTCGGACAAGCGGACGAGATTAGCCTGTTGCCCCTCGAATCATCACCTAATTCTATAAGTCGTACAGTACCGTTTCTCAATCTTTGCTTGACGGCCCCAATCGGGAGCTCTATACTAGTCCGCTTTGCGAGAAAGGCTGGAATTTTACGTACGAAAGATTGACAAAGCAGAGTAGCTAGAGGCTCGGCTTGACGCCTCCGCCGTGCTAGACCTATACTAGGTGGCTGTGCCGGCGGGTGCATCCCCGGCTAGTCCCCAGGAGTACATTCCTTCATGAAGCGGACCTTCCAACCGCATAACCGCCGGCGCAAACGCGTCCACGGCTTTCGCGAGCGTATGTCCACCAAGAACGGCCGCCGCGTCATCGCGGCCCGCCGCAGAAAGGGCCGCAAGCGCCTCAGCGTCTGATGCGACGCTTTGCCAGCCTGCGCCGCCAAGCGGACTTCGCCCGCCTGCGCCAGCGCGGCCGGCGCATGGCTACCCCGAACTTAACCGTGTACCGCGGCGAAGGCGCCCCGCAGGGCGAACGACCACTCGTGGGCATTACCGTTTCGACCGCCGTAGGCAAAGCCGTCATCCGCAATAAAGTGAAGCGCCGCATCGCGGCCTGCATGCACGATCTCGTTCCCGCCGATCCGCAGGTCCGGATTTTGGTCGTCGCGCGGCCTTCGACAGCCGGCGCGACCTATACGGATCTTCGCTCCGAACTTGCGCGAGCGTTAGCCTAGTGCGCCGTATCGCCGTCGCGGCGCTGCGCGTCTATAAGCTTGTGATTTCGCCGCTTCTCCCGCCTGCATGCCGCTTCTATCCGAGCTGTTCGGAATACGCCGCGCAGGCCATTGCAAAGCACGGCGTGATTCGCGGAGGCGCGATGGCCGCAGGCCGCGTCGCGCGCTGTCACCCGTGGCATCCCGGCGGTTTCGATCCGGTAGCGGAGCGCTAGATCTTGCACTTCATTCTGGCCACCAACGCGTTTCTCGATCCGATCGTCAACGGCATCATCGCCATTCTCGACGCGATCAACTCGGTCGTGCACAGCCGCGGCTGGAGCTTGGTCATCTTTGCGCTGGGCTTCAAATTGATCTCGTGGCCGCTGAACACCAAACAGTTCATGTCGATGATCAAGATGCAGAAGCTCGCGCCGCAAATGAAAGCGCTGCAAGCCAAGTACGCCAAGAGCGATCCGCAGCGCTATCAAAAAGAAACGATGGAGCTCTACAAGCGGGAAGGCGCCAATCCGCTGGCCGGCTGCTGGCCGATGCTCGTGCAGTACCCGATCATCATCAGCGTCTATTATGCGGTCTGGTCGCACAAAGCGCTGTACGCGAACGAGCACTGGCTCTGGGTCGGCGCACCATTCACGCGGCACGTGGCACCGCTTTTATGGAAGGCCTATCTCTTCGCGCCGAACTTGGCGGCGGCCGACATCGTGCTGCTGCTGCTCTACGCGATCTCGATGTATTTCTATTCGCGCTACGCGACGATGCCGTCGGCCGATCCGCAGCAGGCGCAGACGCAAAAGCTGATGGCGATCTTCTCGCCGCTGATGCTCGGATTCTTGGGGCTGCGCTACAACTGGCCCTCGGCGATGGTGCTCTACTGGTTCTCCTATAACTTGTTCACGATGGGCCAACAATTTTATCTGCTCGGCAAGTACCACCAGCCGCTCTCCGCGCTGGACGATTTTCATGCGATCACCGACTTGCCGGATGACGCGAAGACCAAAGCGCTGCCCAACCCCAATGGGGAAGTCAGCGGCCAGCAGCGGGGCGGTGCGCGCAGAAATAAAAAGAAAAAGAGAGGCGCAAGAAGGTAGCTATGTTTGAAGACGACATCGAGCCCGAAGATCAGCAGCCCGCCGAGATTCGCGACCGCGACATTCCCGGATCGGGAACGCGCGTGCGGCGCGGCGGCGCCGGACGCCGTCCTCCCAGCGACGGCACGCGGCGCAGTGCGCCTGCGGCGCCCCGCCGTGGGCCGAAGACCGCGATGCCCGAGGCGGCCAAACCTGCGCGCGACTTGCTCGTAGAAATCTTAGGAAAGATGGGCGTGCCGCACGCCGAGATCGAGTATCTCTCGCGGCCCGAGGGCGAGTACTTCGAAGTGACCGGCCCGGATTTGGCGATGCTGATCGGCCGTCATGGAAACACGCTCGAGTCGCTCAACCTCGTCTTCAACAATATTCTGAACGCGGGCGTGAAGACGGGCCGCAAGTATTACACGATCGATGCTGAGGGCTATCGCGCGCGCCGCGCCGATCAACTCAAGAACCTCGCGCTGATGACGCTCGAACGCTGCGTTCGCGAGAAGACGCCGCAAAAGCTCGAACCGATGCTTCCGTCGGAGCGAAAGATCGTGCACATTGCGCTGGCTGAAAACGCGATGGTGCGCACCGAATCCGAAGGCGTCGAACCCGAGCGCCGCGTCGTGGTATTTCCCAAGTAAACTCCGAGACGATTTGTGCGATCGCTACGCCGGCCGGCGCGGGTGCGATTGCGATCGTGCGCGTCAGCGGCCCGGAGACCCGCTCGCTTGCAGCGCGACTGTTTCATTCAACTCACGCGTTGGAGCCGAAGATTGCAACCTACGGTACGGTCGTCGACGAAAACGGCGCGACGCTCGATCGCGGCATAGCGATTCTTTCGATCGCGCCGCACAGCTACACCGGCGAAGACACGCTCGAATTACAGATCCACGGTTCGCCGATCGTGGCGCGCGAAGTCGTGCGCGCGCTGCTGGCCTGCGGTGCGCGCTATGCCAATGCCGGTGAGTTCAGCCGGCGCGCGCTCCTCAACGGAAAGATGGACGTGCACGAAGCGTCCGCGGTCGCCGATCTGATTGCGGCTGAGTCGCGATCGGCCGCGCGGGCGGCGGCAGCAAATCTCGGCGGCGGCCTTGCGCGCGAAGTGCAAACGCTGCGCTCGCGCCTTTCAACGATCCTCGAAGAACTGGCGGCCGCGATCGATTTTCCTGACGAAGTTCGCGATCCGGATCGGGCGCAGCTCGAAGCTTCGCTGGAAACGATCGCTGCGGAACTGCAGCGCTTGCAGCGCGAGGGCGAGGCCGGAAGGCTGATTCGCGAAGGCGTCGGCGTTGCGATCGTCGGCCCGCCAAACGCCGGCAAGTCTTCGTTGCTCAATGCGCTGCTCGGCGAGGACCGCGCGATCGTCTCGGAGATTCCGGGCACGACGCGCGACACGATTGAGGAGACGATTGCGGTCGACGGCGTACCCGTGCGCCTGATCGACACGGCCGGCATCCGCGCGCACTCCGATCGGCTCGAAAGCGCGGGAATCGAACGGACGCGCCGCGCGCTTTCCGAAGCGCGCGCGGCGATCGTGGTCTTGGACGGCTCGCAACCGCTCAGCCCGGAAGCGCGTGAAGTGCTCGCGTTGACGGACGACCGGTCGCGCGTAATCTTCTGTAACAAAAGCGATTTGGGCGATGCGGGTGCGCGCGAGCTCGGCGAACGCGCCGAAGTCTGCGGCTCGGTTTTTGATTCCGCGACGCTCGCGGCGCTGCGGGCCGCACTTGCGCGCGCGGCGTGGGGAGGCAAGCTGCCGGATCTGGAGCGGCCGCACCTGGCGGCGCTGTTCGAACTCGAGGCGGTCGCTCGGGCGCTCGAAGCGCTCAGCCGCGCGCGCGAAACCCTGCGGCGCGGCGAGCCGCCGGACTTGATCGCGGGCGAACTTCAGCGTGCCTATGCTGCGCTCGGCCACCTCACCGGCGAGGCGGCCGGCGAGGAGCTGCTCACCAAAATCTTTGCGCGGTTCTGCATCGGGAAATAGCGGCAGGGCGGCGAACGTTCAGTCACTATGCTTGACGTACTTTGTCGTAACTGGTGGACATTTGCAATCCGCGGCGCTGCGGCGGTGATCTTCGGAATTCTGGCGCTTGCGATGCCCGGTATCGCGCTCTATGTGCTGGTGATACTCTTCGGCGCTTACTGCATGGTGGACGGCATATTTGCGCTGATCGGCGCGGTGCGCGAAGCCGAGGCGCATAACCGCTGGGCGCACCTGCTCTTCGTCGGGATCTTCGGGATACTCGTCGGCGCGATCACGTTCTTCTTCTGGCAAATAACGGCGTTTGCGCTGCTCTATCTGATCGCGGCTTGGGCTATCGTCACCGGCATTCTCGAGCTGGTCGGCGCCTTCGAACTGCGCCGGCATCTGCCGGGCGATCTGTGGTGGGTGCTCGCCGGTTTGGTCTCGATCGCGTTCGGCGTGCTGCTGATAGTTCGCCCGCTGGGCGGCGCGCTCGCGGTCGTGTGGATCATCGGGTTTTACGCCATCATCTTCGGCGGCTTCCTGATCGGGCTGGCCTTCCGTTTGCGCAGCCTGAAAGGCGCTTCAACGGCGGCGACGGGCTAACCGGAACCCGCGAACCGTCTGCTACAATAGCGGGCGGTTATGGAAGCGCGAATTCATTTGGACGACGCCGGCGTCATCGTCGTCGGCGGCGGTCATGCGGGCGTCGAAGCAGCGCTGGCTTCGGCGCGGCTGGGCGTGCCGACGCTTCTGCTGACGGGCGATCCGGACCGCATCTGCACGCTTCCGTGTAATCCGTCGATCGGCGGCAGCGCCAAGGGTCAACTCGTGCGCGAAATCGACGCGCTCGGCGGCGAGATGGCGCGCATCATCGACAAGTGCTCGCTGCACTCCCGTTTTTTGAACGAGTCCAAGGGCCCGGCGGTGCGCGCGCTGCGCGCGCAGGCCGATAAGCCTGCGTACGCGCGTCTTGCAATCGAAGTCTTACGCGCGCAGCCGAATCTGCGCATCGAGCGAGCGATGGTGGAATCGTTGATCGTGAACGCGGGCGAGATCCGCGGCGTTACATGCGCGGACGGATCGCAGTATTACGCGCGCCGCGTTGTTTTGGCGACCGGAACGTTTTTGGGCGGCAAATCTTTTCGCGGCGACGTCGTACAATCCGAAGGGCGCTTCGGGGAACCGCCGGCGATCGGTCTGGCGCAATCGCTGCGCGACGCCGGTTTCCCCACGCAGCGGCTGAAGACCGGAACGCCGCCGCGTTTGGACCGCGCGACCGTCAATACCCTTGCGATGAAGGTGCAGCCCGCGAGCCCGGTTCCATTGATGTTTTCCTACGACAGCGAACCGCGCTTTGCCGGCCCGCAGCTGCCGTGCTACATCACCGAAACCAACGAACGCACGCACCGGCTCGTTCGCGACAATCTGCATAAGTCGCCGCTGTATGGGCTCGATCTCATCAAAGGGATCGGTCCGCGCTATTGCCCATCGATCGAAGACAAGGTTGTGAAGTTCGCGCACAATCCGACGCATCAGATCTTTATCGAACCCGAAGGTTGGGACGAACCGACGTGGTACGTCGGCGGTTTTTCCACATCGCTCCCGGCGGACGTACAGCTTGAGATGTTGCGCACACTGCCTGGTTTGGAAGAATGCGAGATGTTGCGCGCCGGTTACGCCGTCGAATACGACATGGTTCCGCCGACCGAGCTCTCCGAGACGCTCGAAACGCGGCGCATACGCGGGCTTTATCACTGCGGGCAGCTCAACGGCACGTCGGGCTACGAGGAAGCCGCCGCACAAGGAATGATCGCGGGAATCAACGCCGCGCGAGCAGCGCTGGGGCGCGAAGCGCTGCGTTTGAGCCGCAGTCAGGCGTTTATCGGCGTGCTGATCGACGATCTCGTGAACAAAGGCGTCGACGAACCGTACCGGATGCTCACCTCGCGAGCCGAACACCGCATTCTGCTGCGACACGACAACGCCGACCGCCGGCTGACACCGGTCGGCCGCGGCCTCGGCCTGGTCGGCGATGGGGCATGGGCGCGCTACGAGGCGCGTTGTTCGGATCTCGAACGCGCGCGCCGCTTCGTAGACTCCACGCGTATCGGCGTATCGGTCAAGGGTGTCGGACCCGGTTCGACGCTCGCACATGCGCTACGGCGTCCGGAAATCGAGTTTGCCGACATCGCGGAGCAGGTACAGAATGTTGAGCCCTCCGTCGGCGAGCGTGTGGCAATTGAAGTGAAGATCGAAGGCTACGTACGCCGCGAGGAGCTCGCGATCGAGAAGGCGGCCAAGAGTGAAGCTGCGGCGCTGCCGGCGGCACTCGATTACGCCGGCCTGCGTGCGCTGTCGCGCGAGGCGCGGGAGAAGCTCGCCACGAGGCGCCCGGCGACGCTTGGAGCGGCCTCACGCATCCCCGGCGTCACTCCGGCGGACATCGCCATCCTCACGCTCTACGCAGGCGTTGAAGCCCAACCCGCGTGAGTGCGGAGGAAGAGCTGCTCGCCCTCTACACCCGGCTCGTACTCGAAGCCAACGCGAAATTCAATCTGACCGGCGCCCAGAACGAGGCCGAGTTCGCATCGCATATCGCGGATAGCCTGACCGTTGTGCCGTACATTCGGGGTCCTTACATCGACGTCGGCAGCGGCGCGGGGCTTCCAGGGATCCCTGTCGCGCTAGCGAGCGGAGTCGAAACGACGTTGCTCGAGGCCACCCAAAAAAAGGCCAAATTCCTGACCGAGGCACTCGAGGCGCTGGGCCTCAGCGCACGCGTCATCGCCGCTCGAGCTGAGGATGCGGGGCGCGACCCGCAATGGCGGGAGCAGTTCCAAAGCGCCACGATCCGCGCAGTCGCCTCGGCGCCGGCCGCGCTAGAATTGGTCGCACCGTTCCTGGCCGCCGGCGGGCTGGCGATTCTGCAGCGCGGCGCCCCGGAAGATGGAGAGGGCGAGGCTCTCCCCGCGGCTGCCACCGAGCTGGCGTGCGCCGTTGAAGGCGAGGTCCGAATCGATGCGGACCGTCGCTTGGTCTTGATCCGGAAGACGGGCCCTACGCCTGACCGCTTTCCCCGCCGGGCCGGCATCGCCCAAAAGCGACCCCTCGGCGGCTAAAGGTCCCGGCGGAAATGTTCTACGGGGAACATCGTGCTCGCCGAACATGGTACTCTCATAGTCGCGATGCCACAGATCCTCGACATCGACCGTGAACTTGCCGCCACTTTGCCGGCCGGGTCGCTCTTTGCCGTTGGAGGCCGGGTCCGCGACGAACTGCGCGGCGAGATCGAAGGCTTCGTCCCGGATCTCAAGGACCTAGACTATGTCGTCACTGGGTTACCCCAGGCCGAACTGGAGAAGCGCCTCAAGGCCCTAGGACGAGTCGACCTCGTCGGGGCCTCGTTCTCCATATTTAAGGTAACCACTAAAGGCGTTACGGTGGATATCGCCCTGCCCAGGCGGGAGCGGTCGACCGGCGCGGGCCATCGCGATTTCGAAGTTGAGAGCGGCCCGGACATTTCACTAGAGGACGACCTCGGCCGGCGCGACTTTCGCATGAACATGATCGCGCGGGCGCTGCCGTCGGGCGAGCTCGTCGACCCGCACGGCGGGCAAGCCGATATCCGCGAGCGGCGGATCGATATTCTGAGCGAGCGCGCCTTCGGTGAAGACCCGCTGCGCATGCTGCGCGCCGCGCAGTTCTCCGCGCGTTTCGAATATGCGCCGACCGAGCGCACGCGCAACGCGATGACCGCCGCGGCGCCCGCCATAACGACCGTTTCGGCCGAGCGCATGGCCGACGAATTTACGAAACTCTTGACGCTTGCGCGCAAGCCCTCGATCGGCATCGAGCTGCTGCGCGAGACAGGCGTGCTGCAGCACATCTGGCCGGAGATCCTCGAGGGCGTGGGCGTCGAGCAGAATCAATGGCACGCCTACGATTGCTACCGCCACAGTTTGGCGACGCTCGACTCGTCGCCGCCGGGTGACTTGGTCGTCCGCCTAGCGGCGCTTTTGCACGACGTCGGCAAGCCGCGCACGAAGGATGGGCCGCATTTTTACCGCCACGAGCAAGTCGGCGCCGATATGGCGCGCGATATGCTCGGACGGCTGCGCTTTTCCAACGACGTCATCGACTGCGTCACGCACTTGGTGCGCCAGCACATGTACGTGGGCGATCCCGATCTCTCCGATCCGGCGCTACGCCGCTTCATCAGGCGCATCGGGCCCGAAAACCTCGACCGGCAATTCGCCGTGCGGGCGGCTGACATCGCCGGAAGCGGGTTGCCCAAACGCAACGATTCGAACGAGCGTTTTCAGGCGCGCGTGCATGAGGAAGTCGCGCGCAAGCCGGCGTTTTCCGTCGCGGATCTGCAAATCGGAGGAAGCGACGTGATTGCGGCGATGGTGCGCAAAGGCCTGGCGCAGAAGGGTTTTGCGGGCGATACGCGCGTCGGCGAGGCTTTGCGCGAGCTCTTCGAGCAGGTCACCGAACAGCCCGAGCGTAACGAGCCCGGCACGCTGCAACACCTTTTGGAAACCTACTTGGACGCGCAGCGCGATGCAAGCTAAGGAGTCCACACTGTCGCGAATCATCGCACTGGTCAATCAAAAAGGCGGTGTCGGCAAGAGCACAACGACAGTGAATCTCGGCGCGGCGCTCGCGGTGCTCGGCAAGCGCGTGCTGGTGGTCGATCTCGATCCGCAAGGCAACACGACGACCGGACTGGGCATCAACAAAGCCGAGATCAAACGCGATATCTACGATTTGCTGATGCACTTTGCGTCGATCGACGAAGTGCTCTGCGAGACCGAGATTCCCGGCCTGCAGATCATTCCGGCAACGATCAATTTGGCCGGCGCCGAGATCGAACTCGTATCGGCGCTCTCGCGCGAAAACCGGCTCAAAGGCGTGGTCGGGCCGATCGCGGGCGCCTACGATTTCGTGCTGATCGATTGCCCGCCGTCGCTCGGATTGCTCACGATTAACGCGTTGACCGCGACCCGCGAGATCATTATCCCGGTGCAGGCGGAATACTATGCGCTCGAAGGACTCTCGCAGCTCACCAACGTCGTGCGCCGCGTGCAAGAAGCGCTCAACCCGGACCTGCAAGTGACGGGCGTGCTGGTCACGATGTTCGATGGCCGGACCAAACTCGCGATGGAAGTGCTTGAAGAACTCAACGCCTATTTTCCGCAGCAAATGTTCAAGACGCAGATTCCCCGCAATATCCGCCTTTCGGAGGCGCCGTCTTATGGGAAGCCGGTTATCTTGTTTGATTTGAAGTCGCGCGGCGCGCAAGCGTACATGGCGTTGGCGGCGGAAATACTGGCGGCGCAAGCCGCGGCCGTGGCGCGATGAGCAACGCTCCGAAGCGCGGGCTCGGACGCGGATTGGGCGCATTGCTCGGCGACGCGCACGCGACTGCCGCGCCGGCGTCGATCGCCGAGGGCATCCGCGAGATTCCGATCGATCGCATCCGGCCCAACCCGCACCAGCCGCGCAAACATTTTGACGCCGAGGGCTTGAACGAATTGCAGGCGTCGATCGCCGAACTCGGCGTGCTCGTTCCGATTCTGGTGCGCGAGCGCGGCGATTCCTACGAACTGATTGCAGGCGAGCGGCGCTGGCGCGCGTGCGCCGGGCTACAGCGTCCCAACATCCCGGCGATCGTCCGCCGCAGCGACGATCGCGAGAGCCTGGAAGTTGCGATTGTCGAGAACCTGCAGCGCGAAGATCTCAACGCGCTGGAAGAAGCGGCCGGCATCGCGGACCTGATCGAGACCCACAACTTTACGCAAGAACAGGTCGCGCAGCGTTTGGGAAAGAGCCGGCCCACGGTCACCAACGCGCTGCGGATTTTGACGCTATCGGAGCCGATTAAGGCGCTGATCGCCGAGGGCCAAGTCAGCTCGGGGCACGCGAAGGCGATCCTCGGGGCTCCCGAGGGCGCACGCTTGCAACTTGCGCGCCGAGTCGCGAGCGACGGACTCAGCGTCCGCGCGCTCGAACGCATCGTGGCGCGGCTGCAGTCTCCGCCCGCGGCCGGCAAATCCGTAGCTCGAAGCATTTCAGCAGACGATCGCGACTTCGAAGATCGCCTCCGGCGGCGGCTCGGAACGCGGGTCGCCTTGCGCAGAGCGCAACAGGGCGGGACGATCGAGATCAAATATTCCGACGAATCGGATCTCATGCGCATCGCGGAGCTGTTGCTCGAATCAGAGTAGAACGGCTGCGCGGCATCTATGCGATCGTGAATGCGGAAGGCGACCCGCTCGGCCTGACGCGCGCCATCCTGGAAGGCGGCGTGCGGATCGTTCAATATCGCGCAAAAGCCGGAATCGTCCCCGCGCAGGCCGAGGCGCTGCGCGAACTGACGCGCGCTTGTAACGCGCTCTTCCTTATAAATGATGATTGGCGCGCAGTCGAGACGTACGACGCCGACGGCGTGCACCTTGGGCCCGATGATGTCGGGTTCGATATGCTGCCGGATATCCGGCGCAGCTTAGGCGAGCGGATCATCGGCGTTTCATGCGGGACCTCGGACGAAGCGCGCGCGGCGCGAGCGGCCGACTACATCGGCGTGGGTTCGGTTTACGCGACGAGCTCGAAGAGCGACGCCGGCAATCCGATCGGCCTCGCGGGACTTAAGGAGATTGCGGCCGCGACGGCGCTTCCGATTGCGGCGATCGGCGGTATCACCGCCGAGAATCTTCGCGACGTGCGCGAAACGGGCGTGGCGATGGCCGCGATGATCTCGGCGTTCTCGTCTGCCGCCGACCCCCGCAAAGCCGCCGCCGCCTTGGTCGGGATTTGGAACGCATGAGTATCATCGTCGCATCGATCGGCACGACCCATCCTTGGAATATCGCCGGCGTCGGTCTCGACGCGCGCGTTGCCGCCGAGTATGGAGTCGGGCACGTCGTTGCGGTGGCCGGAGTCAGCGCGCAAGACGCCGAGCGCGTCACAGCGGTGCTGCCGGTCCCCGGCCGCATCGTGCAAGCTCAGCTCGACTCGCTGCCGTCCGGCGTTGCCGCGTATCGAGTCGGCGCGCTGATTTCGGCCGAGAACGTGCGCATCGTCGCGGATTTCTTGCGCTCGCCTACCGCGACGCCGATCGTCGTGGACCCGGTCCTCGGCTCGTCAACCGGACAAGCGCTGTGGACCAACGCTGCCTACATCGACGAACTGCGTGACGTACTGCTGCGCCTGCCCGTGATCGTGACGCCGAACCTCGATGAAGCGGCGCTGCTGCTGCATACTAAACCGCTGCGCGATCGCGAGGCGATGGCGTCGGCCGGCGCGCAGTTTGTCGCTGCCGGTGCGCGTGCAGCTCTCGTGAAGGGCGGGCATCTTGCGGGCGATCCGGCGGATATTCTCACGACGCCGGGCGATTCGCAGCTCCTCGAAGGATCGCGTATAGCGGGTGAGATGCGCGGAACGGGCTGCGTCCTGGCCATGTCGCTGGCGTGCGAACTCGCGCTCGGGCGTGAGCTTCAAACCGCCGTCGTCAACGCGCGCGAGTACGTGCGCGGAAAAATCGAAGCAGGTACGCGCTTCGGTTCACTGCAAACCGCGTTCTGATGGCGACCGCAACCGCGAAGCGACCGCGCGTGATGTCGGGCATGCGTCCGACGGGCAATCTGCACCTCGGACATTATGTCGGTGTGCTGACGCAATGGGTCAACTATTGCGAAACGGCCGACGCATTTTTCGAGATCGCCGACCTGCATGCGTTTACGACGGGATTTTCCGATCCGCAGTCGATTCGCGACGCACGCAATGCGATAGTGGTGGATTGGTTGGCCGCCGGCGTCGATCCGAAGAAATCGACGTTCTACCTGCAATCGGGAATACCGGAGATCTCCGAGCTCGAGGTTCTCCTCGGGATGATCACGCCGATTTCATGGCTCGAACGCGTGCCCACGTTTAAGGGTCAGATCGAGGCGCTCGGAACCGACATTGCAACATACGGTTTCTTGGGCTATCCGCTGCTGCAGCTCTGCGACATCGCGATCTTTCGCGGTGAGTTCGTTCCGGTCGGAAAGGACCAAGTCGCGCATTTGGAATTCGCGCGCGAGGTCGTGCGCCGGTTCAATTATCTCTACGGCGGTGGGGACTCGATCTTGGTCGAGCCCAAGGCCATGCTTTCAGCATTTCCCGAAGTGCCGGGTATCGACGGCCGCAAGATGAGCAAGTCCTACGACAACGTCATCTCGCTTTCGGACGACGAAGCCACCACGACGGAAAAAGTCCGCCGCATGATTACCGATCCGCTGAAGATCCGCCGCAACGATCCGGGGCGGCCGGAGATTTGCCCGGTCTTTCATCTTTGGAAGTTCGTCAAGCCCGAACATGTCCCGATCGTCGAGCGCGATTGCCGGTCCGGCGCGCTCGGCTGCGTGCAAGACAAAAGCGATTTTGCTGAAGCGCTGAACGAATTCTTACGGCCGCTGCGCGAGCGCCGCAAGATGTTCGCCGCCGACGAAGCGTATGTCGAGAAGGTCATCGCTGAAGGAACCGCGCGAGCGCGTGAGATAGCGGCTCAGACGTTAAACGACGTCAAGCGCGCGATGAAGCTCAGTTAGACTTCTGCGCTTCTAAGACATACTTCGGATCTTTCGCCGAGGCGCAGCCCGCACGGTAGACCGCGAAACGTTCGGTGAGGCCGCCCGCGAGCAGTAGCGCGCCGGCGATCCTTGAGATCGCATTGGAGTCTTTCCCCAAGGCCGCGCAGACGATGCCGCTCACGTTGAGGAGTCGGGCCGAACGCGCGAGCGCGCCTGCTTCACCTTTCGAGTATGCTTGAGCTTGCGCCGGACCGATCTCATGATGCAAAGCTTGCAATACCGCAACCATGGCCGTACCGCCGACGAGCGCTAAGCGGCGCGCCGAACCGTTGTCTCGCGCGGATGCGAAGAGCAGCCCCCACGCGCCGGCGCTCGTGGCGGACGTCGCTGCGAAGAGTCCCGGCAAAGTTTTGCGCGGCAGATGCCACGCCGGCATGACCGTATCGCCCACGAGTACCGCCGTGTACACGGACATAACCGGCCCGATCAATCCCGCGATCGCTTCGAAGAAACGCCCCGCGGATCGCGCGACGCCCGTTATTTCGGAACCCGCGGCGATAAACACCGAGCCGCTGAACGCAGAGAAGATGTAGACGCCGACGCTCATCGGCGACGTCGGCTTGACGACGCGCAGCATGTTCATGAAGCGTTCGGGTTTTTTTAGGTCGGCAATCAAACAGAACGCGCTGACCGCGCAGCCGGCGGCAGCGCCAAAAATCATCGCGCGCGCGAGGCGATCGTTGCGCGCGGTCCGTTCCGCGAACGCCAGCGTCGCGGCCGCACCTGCTAATCCGCCCGCGAAGAAATATGTCGGAATGAGATCCGTCCACGTCGGCGGCTTGACGATCGGGCGGCCGTAGTAGCCCTCGCTCATCGCCGCGACACCGCGCAGAGAACCACCGCGCCGAACAATGCTGCCGCAGCGATGCCGGCCGTGCGCCAGCGCTGCGGAAGATCTTTGGTCGGCACGATGGGATTGGGCGGAAGTCCGTAGACTTGCGGTTTGTCGAGCAGCAAAAAGAGCGAACCGCCTCCGCCGACTCCGTCGTTCGGGTCGTTCAAGTAGAGCTGCGCGCCGTCAAACTTTTGCTGAACCTTTTCCAGACGCTTTTCGGCGCGCTCGCGCAGTTCGTCGACGACGCCGTACTGGATCGACTCGGTCGGACACGCTTTCGCGCACGCGGGCTGTTCGCCGACTTTGAGACGGTCGTAGCAGAGCGTGCATTTCCCCATCGTGTGATCTTCTTGCTTCTCGCCGATTACGCCGAACGGACACGCGACCACGCAGTAGCCGCAGCCGTTGCAAATGTCGTCTTGAATAACGACCGTACCGAACTCGGTCCGGATGATCGCGCCGGTCGGGCAGACGTCCAGGCATCCGGCGTGCGTGCAATGTTTGCAGACGTCGGATTCCATGAGCCAGCGCCCGGTGTCGCGCTCCGGTTCCATCTGCTCGACAAACGCGACGTGACGCCATGTATTGCCGCTCAACTCTTTAGTGTTGTCGTACGATTCGCCGGTGAATTCGTAGCCGTCGCTCGGGAGCTGATTCCATTCCTTGCAGGCAACTTCACAGGCTTTGCAGCCGATGCACAGCGTCGTGTCGGTGAAGAAGCCCATGCGGTCGCGTTCCTCGGCGCCGTACGTCGCCGACTCCGCGGCTGCCGAAGTGAGATCGATGAACCCTTCGACAGGCTCAGGACAGGCTCTACTCATTCTTGGCCTTCCAAGTGAGACCGCGTGCGAACGGCGTTCATGAAGTCGGGCACGTCTTTACCGCGCGGGCGACGCCCGGAAATGATGTCGCACGTCAAACCCTTGGTCTCTTGAATATGCGCGTTCGGATCCAGCGTGATGTTCAGCAGATCATTGGCGGAATCACCGGTCACCAGCCCGCGCGAGCCCCAGTGATATGGAAGGCCGACCGAATGCAGCGTCTTTCCGTCAACGCGCATCGGTTTGACGCGGTCGGTGACCATCACGCGCGCCTCGATGACGGCGCGCGAGGTGAAGATCGTCGCCCAATCGCCGTGCGTTAATCCGCGGAGCTGCGCCAATTCGGGGCTGACCTCGCAGAAAAACTCCGGCTGCAGTTCGCTCAAGTGAGGCACGGTGCGACTCATTCCACCGGCGGTATGATGTTCGGTGAGCCTATAGGTATGCAGCACGAACGGAAAGACATCGCCGTGCGCGTCGCTCGGCGACGGGTTGGATTCGTTGAACGTGCGCGGGAATTGCTGGCGGCACGGATTGGCCTGCTGCGAGTAGAGCGCGTTTTTCACCGGCGATTCGTGCGGTTCGTAAAACACCGGGAGCGGTCCATCCACGATGCCGTTGGGAACGAAGAGCCAGCCCAAACCATCCTCTTGCATCACGAACGGCTGCCAGCCGGCGATCGCGTCTTCAGCTTTCGCGCCCGCTTCCGGAGTGTAATCGGGGCGTTTGGTTTTGTTGAAGTCGGGCACGTCGTGGCCGGTCCATTCGGCTTTTTCCTCATCCCACCACACGTATTTCTTGCGCTCGCTCCACGGCTTGCCTTGCGGATCGGCCGAGGCGCGATTGTAGATGATGCGGCGGTTTGCCGGCCACGCCCACGCCCACTCCGGCGCGACCCAAGACTGCTCGCTTCCCGGTTTGCGCCGGGCGGTTTGATTGACTTCGTCTTTGAAGCAGCCACAGTAAATCCAGCAGCCGCACGCGGTGCTGCCGTCGGCTTTGAGGCCGTTGTAATCGGAAAGCGCTCTGCCGTTTGCGTCCCATCCGTTGATCTCGCGCAGCACGGCCTGCGCGTCGGGATCGGCTGTCTCGCCCTTTTCCGGATAGTTCCACGTGAGAAATGCGATCGGATCGGAGAACGGCTCTTCTTGCGCTGCGATTTTTTCTTTGATGCGCTTGCCCAAGTGATAGTAGAACCACAGGTCCGAATGCGCCTCGCCCTTCGGTTCGACAGCCTGATGATGCCACTGCAGCAGGCGCTGCGTGTTGGTGAACGAGCCGTCTTTCTCGGCGTGCGCGGCCGCCGGCATCCAGAAAACTTCGGTGGGAATGGATTCGGTGTGCAGCTCGCCCGATTCGATCTCCGGCGCGTCGTACCAAAACGAGGCGCTTTCGATTTCGCTGAAGTCGCGTACTACCAGCCATTCGAGATTTGCCAGCGCGCGGCGGTGAAGTCCGGAATTTGCCGAGCCGACCGCCGGGTTTTCGCCGATGCAAAAGAAGCCTTTGACGGTGCCGTCGAGCATGCCCATGATGCTGCGGTACGAAGAATGATCGCCGTTGATGCGCGGCAGCAGGTCAAAACAAAAATCGTTTTGTTCCGTGGCGCGTTCGCCGAACCACGCTTTGAGCAAGCTGACGATATACTTGTCCATGTTGCCCCAAGAGCCGGTCTTCGCGCCTTCGGATTCGATAAAATCTTTGAGATCGTCGTGCGCATGTGCGTGCGGCATCGGAATGTAACCGGGCAAGATATTGAAAAGCGTCGGAATGTCGGTGGAACCTTGAATCGAGGCGTGACCGCGCAGCGCCAGAATGCCGCCGCCGGGCCGCCCGATGTTTCCAAGAAGCAGTTGAATGATGGCCGCGCCGCGGATCGTCTGCACGCCGGTCGTGTGCTGGGTCCAGGCAACCGAATAACAAAACGCCGACGTGCGCTCGCGTCCGCTGTTCGCGCAGAGCGCTTCGGCGACGTCGATGACGTGCTGCGGCTCGGTGCCGCAGATGCGCGCGACGGTTTCGGGCGTGTAGCGCGCGTAGTGGCGTTTTAGTACTTGGTAGACGCAGCGCGGATCTTGCAGCGTTTTATCCGTGTCCGGCGGCTCGCCGTGCGTGTCCATGTCTTTGTACTGCCAGGTCTCGTGCGTGTAGCCGTTCTTATCCGCGTGCCAGCCCGAGAAGAAACCATCGAGCTCTTCGCTGTCTTTGAAATCGTCCCGCAAGAGGACTGGGCCATTGGTGTAGTTGACGACGTACTCTTTAAACGCGCGATCGTTCTTGAGAATGTAGTGAATGATGCCGCCCAGGAACGCGATGTCGCTGCCCGCGCGAATGGGCACGTGCTTTGTGGCCGCGGCGCTGGTGCGAGTGAAACGCGGATCGACGTGAATGACGGTCGCTCCGCGCTCGCGAGCTTCCATGACCCATTGAAATCCGACCGGATGATTCTCGGCCATGTTGGATCCCATGATCACGATGCAGTCGGAATTCTGCAGATCTTGCTGGAATGTCGTCGCGCCGCCGCGTCCGAACGAGGTTCCCAAACTGGGAACCGTCGAGCTATGTCATAATCGGGCCTGATTTTCAACCTGCACGACGCCCAGCGCCGTGTAGAGTTTTTTCATCAGGTAATTCTCTTCGTTATCCAGCGTCGCGCCGCCGAGATGCGCGATCCCGTAGCAGCGGTTGAGCGTATTGCCCTCGTCGTCTTTGGCTTCCCACGTTTCGCGCCGCGTCTTCAGAACGCGATCGGCGATCATCTCCATCGCGCGTTCGAGCGGGAGCTCTTCCCAGTGCGTACCGTAGGGGCGGCGGTACTTCACGCGATACTCGCGCAGCAGGCTTTCGATCAGCGATAGGCTCGCCGAACCTTTCGGGCAGAGCCGCCCGCGCGAGATCGGGCTGTCCGGATCGCCCTCGATCTGTACGATCGTATCGTCTTTGACGTAGACGTTTTGTCCGCAGCCCACAGCGCAGTACGGGCAGATCGATTTGACGACTTTGGCGCCGTCGGTGCGGGCTTTCCAGTCAGCCGTTCTCAGCGATTGGGCTGCAGAACCCAACGCCAGCGGATCTTTTCCGCCGGCCTGGCGCAAGACAGGCCAAAGCGCGTGCTCACTCATGGTTTTGCCAACTCTTGCGCCGTTCGTACCCGGAATTCCGCCGCGCAGGGCTTCGTCTGTAAGCGGACCAAGACACAGCGTCTTGACCACGAGTGACGCGAGCGCTTGGGCGCATGGCTTGATCGAACAGGCTGCGGAAACAGCGGCCGGTTCGTTGCGCAAATTTTGCCGGAAACCGCGTTCGGCCAAACGGCTGCATCGTGCCCGCAAGGGGTTGGCGCGCCTCCTGGCAGGGCTAGACGATTTGGGGGATGCCGCCGGTACGGACCGGCAATTACTCGAGCGGGTACGCGACGTGCATAGCCGCGCCGGGAAAGTGCGCGACGCCGACGTGCTGCTCCGGCGCGTGAAAGCCTATCGCAAGCTCGCCACCGGGACCGAATGCGACGAGTTGCGAGCGATCGCGCGGAAGCTTCGCAAGCGGCGTAAAAAGGCGCGGCGGCGGCTGCAATCCCTGATCGCCGAGCTGCCGGGTTTGCGCGTTTGACGCAAGAAATTGCGAACCGCATCGTCCGTCAGCACGTAAGCGAGTGCTTAAGGCTGCAGCGCGCGCTGGATTCAAGCGATGACGATGCCGTTCACCAGTTCCGGCTGGCATGCAAACGCCTACGCTATGCTATCGAACGCTTCGAGCTACCCGCGCGGGCGGCGGACGCCGCTGTCCTCGCTCGCATCACCGACGAGCTGGGCTCCGCTCATGACTGCGTGTTGCTGATAAAGCTCGCCAGGAAGTTCGCTGCTTCCGCCGTTGCGTGGCGCGCCACGCAAGATCGAAGCCGCCACATGAAAAACGGACGCGCGCTTTGGCACGCGCTGCTGCCCACACTCGAACGGCGCGTCGCGTGACTCTGTGCCGCCGGCAATCTCTGTATTGCGTTTGGTTGTGCTCGTTATTGCTGGCGCCCATGACAGGGGTTGGAAAGGCCGCGCCCGTGCGGCCGACGCTCGGTGCGGCCGTAAATGCGATCGTAGAAAAGTATCCGCACACGCAATTCGGGATTGCGGTTTACGACCTCGATGCGCGCAAGATGGTCTACTCGCTCGACGCGCAGCGGTTCTTTCTGGCCGCATCCACGACGAAATTATTGACAGAAGGAACGACGCTCGCGCTTCTTGGTCCGGACTATCGCTTTACGACAAACGTGTACCGCACCGGACCGATCGATGCGAACGGTACGCTGCAAGGCGACGTCGTCCTAAAAGCCTCAGGCGATCCGAATCTTTCCGGCCGCATCCAACCCGACGGCACGCTCGCCTTTGAAAACGAGGATCACTCCTACGACGGGTCGCCCGACACCAAAGCCGTACCGGGAAATCCGCTGGCGGTGATCGACGATCTCGCGGCGCAGATTGCTGCTCGCGGGATCAAAAAGGTCAATGGCGCGGTGATTGTCGACGATACGATGTTCGCAGGCGGCTACCCGGAGTCGGGCACGGGCGTCGTCGTTTCGCCGATCGTCGTCAACGACAACATCATTGACGTCACCGTGACGCCCGGTGCCAAGCAGGGCGATCCAGTTTCGATTCAAGTGTCGCCGGAAACGCCATATCCCATGTTCGCGATTAATGCCTCGACGGGAGCGCCAAAGAGCGACCGCAGTATCTCTGTTCCGGAGGGCGACGCTGCGCAAGACGGTTCGCGTACCGTAACGATTACCGGAACGCTGCCGGCTGGGTCTTCACCCATCCTGTATGCGTACGACGTGCCGTCTCCGCGCGTCTTCGCCGAGATGGCTTTGACACAGGCGCTCAAGAATCGCGGAATCGCGTTCGGAGACATATTTGTCGTGGATACTGGCGTGGGCTTCGGTGAAATACCCGCGAACGTCATCGCGACGCACGTCTCTCCTCCGTTGAGTCAAGACGTCAAAGTGACGCTCAAAGTGAGCGATAATTTGCACGCGTCGATCATGCCGTACTTGTGGTCTCCCAAACATACGCTGCAGGCTGGCTTCGGTCTCGAACGTGCGTTCATGCAGCGAGCCGGACTCGACACGAGCCAAATCGTTCAAAGCGATGGGCTCGGCGCTTTCGCTTTCATTCAGCCTCAGTATATGGTGCGCTATCTCGCGTATCTGCGCACCCAGCCGTACTTTTCGGTGTTGTATTCCGCACTGCCAATCTTGGGCGTCGACGGCACACTTTTCAATATCGCCAACAACTCGCCGGCGCGCGGCAAAGTTCATGCGAAGACTGGAACCTGGAGCGGCGGTGATCTACTCAACCAGCGCGCAATGGTTTCGGGAAAAGGCCTCGCGGGCTATATGACGACCGCTTCAGGGCGGCACATCGCGTTTTGCTTTTACATCAATAATCTCGCCGTTCCGCGCGGGCAAGATGCGAGCCGCGTGTCCGGACAGATCAACGGCGCGCTAGCAACCGCAGTCTATCTGCATGCACCATAGAATTCTGACACGATTTACGAGGCTTTTCCAAAGCCTCTTAGCAATCGCGATTATTCTCGGGCTCATAAATACGTTCGTGCGTCCAAGTCCTAACGTATCGGAGTGGCTGAGCTTTGTGAGCATCGCTTTGTCGATTGCAGCGCTTCTCGTCTGGGGTATTACTTTCGGAATGAAAATCGAAGGTTAGTGCGTCGTTTGCGATAGCAGCTGCGCCAAGTATTTCTGCCAAACAAGCGGCAGCGTGTGCGTGCCGTGTCCGCGAGTTTGTGACGTGATCGGCAGCAGAACGAACTTTGCGTGCTTGACCTTGCCGATCTCCCGCTCGACAATATGGAGTTCCGGCGGGTTAATCTGGTCGTCGGCGCTGTTGACGGCCATGACCGTCGCCTGAATCGTTCCGAGCAATGGTTCTGGATTGTAGTCGCGGGATGAGGCTACTTGGTACAGCACGTCGTTTGCATCCTCGCCGGCGCGTACTTGCGAGAGCCGCGACTTGAAATAGGCGTCGGCAATGTCGCGGGTCGGCATGATCGACTGATCGTACAGCGGAGCGCTGCCGACGAACCACGTGATGTCGTTGACGGCTTTTAGGCCGGAAGGCTGAGTGGTGTAATCGCCGTTGTTGTAATCCGGTGAACTCGTGATGAGATCCATCTCCATGTCGCGCCAGACACGGTTGCGTCCCGAGATTTCGATCGGCAGGCACGCTAGCGGCATGAGTGCATCCATCATCGCCGGATAAGCCTCACCCCACATCCAGCTATGCATGCAGCCCATAGACATGCCCATGACGAGCCGCAAGTGGTTGACGTGCAGTCCATCGCTGACAAGGGCATGTTCCGCGATCACCATATCGTTATAATCGTAATGCGGGAATTTCGCGCGCAGACCATCGCTTGGTTTACTCGACTCGCCGTGTCCGATATCGTCGGGAAGAATGATGAAATATTTGCTCGCATCGAGCAGGCCGCCCGGCGAAAAGAGCACTCCCGCAAAGCGCTCCGGTGGATTGAGGAATTGTTTTCCCGAGCCGCCGGTTCCGTGCATGATCAGAACCGCATTCGAATGTCCGCTTGCGTCGGTCCGCAGCGTGCCCAGCGTATAGTAATGAATGCGCAGCTCGGGCAGCGTTTCGCCGTCGTCGAACTTGAAGTTGGAAATCGTGTAATTTCCCTCGACGGGTGTGGAGAACGCCGCCGCCGCCGCCGATGTCGCAATCGTGGATATCGCGGCAAAGACGATGCTAGCGAGAAACAAAAGCGACTTCTTCATATCAAGACTGTTCCTTCGACACGCGCATCGGAGATGCGCTACTCAGGTCCTTCGACAAGCTCAGGATGACAGATCAGCCCTTAAATTGTGGTATTTTCTTGGCCATCTGGTCGAGCGCGTAATGGATGTCGTCGAGCGACGCCGCATACGAGAAGCGCAGATAGCCTTTGCCGGCCGCGCCGAAAGCGGAGCCGCCCAGGCACGCGACGCCTGATTCCTGCAACAGATACGACGCCAGCGCTTTGTCGTCGGACGTAATCTTCGTGATGTTTGGAAAGGCATAGAACGCGCCTTCGGGCATCGTGCACGACATGCCGTCGATCTTGTTGATTCCGTTGATCAAGGCATCGCGGCGCTCGCGGAAGATGTTGTTCATGCGCACGACGGGCTCGTCGTCGCCGGTCAGCGCGGCGATGCCGGCTTGCTGCACGAAGCTGGCAACGCACGAGAACGTATTATTATTGAAGAGCGTGACGACTTTGGCGATCTCGGGCGCCATGATCGCGTAACCCAAACGCCAGCCGGTCATTGCGTACGCTTTCGAAAAGCCGTCGATAACGATCGTGCGATCGCGCATGCCGGGAACGCTTACGATTGAATGAAATTCGCGGTCGTAAAAGTTGCGGCTGTAAATCTCATCGGAGAGGACGACGAAATCGTGGCGCTGCGCCATGTCCGCAATCCGTTCGAGGTCTTCTTTGGTGAGCACGCCGCCGGTCGGGTTGTGCGGCGAGTTGATCATGATGGCTTTGGTGCGGTCCGAGACGCGGCGTTCCAGCTCGTCCAAGTCCATGCGCCAGTTTTTTTGTTCCAGCAGCGGAATCGGAACGGTCTTGGCGCCGAGGTAGGTCGCGCACGATGCGTACGCCGGATAGGCGGGATCGAAATAGACGAATTCGTCGCCCGGGCTCAGCAGCGCGCTGAGGATGTTCCAGATGATCGGTTTGGCGCCCGGCGAGAGCACCACGTTTTCCGCGGTCCACGGTTCGATATGGCGGAACTTGGAGGCGTAGAGCGCGACGACGTCGCGCAATTCGAGTATGCCCTGCGACGGCGTATAGTGACTGTGATTTTCGCGGATCGCTTGGATGCCCGCTTCCTTGATGTGATCGGGCGTATCGAAATCGGGTTCACCGATCTCCATATGCACCACACGCTTGCCTTGCGCTTCGAGCGCTCGAGCGCGCGCGAGAACTTCGAAGGCGCTTTCGGATCCGAGCCGCGACACGGCTTCGGCGAAACGATCGGCTTTCGTTGCGAGCATCTTTACAGTGCAAACCTTTCGCTAAGAGGTCAGTAATGCGTCAAGGGGCCGTTGTGCCCGCGGCGAAGACTCGCGAACGGTCATGCGCACCCTGACGGACGTGTTTGCGCCGGGTACTCCGACGCTTCCCGAGGGTCTACGAACCCTCGTCGTTTCGCCTGAGCGCGAGTTGGAACCTGGAATGACCGTGCGCGCGACGTTCACGTTCCGCAACCAGGGCGGCGCGCCGGCAACCGGCGTACGCGTGCGTTTTAATCTCCCCGAAGGTTTGGTCTATCTGGTCGGCAGCGGCAAGCTCGACGAAGAGCCGCTTGACGACGAGCAAGGCAGCTCTCCGCTGCTCGCGCGCGCCGGAGCGCAGATCGGTGACGTCGCGCCGGGTGAAGAGCGGCGCATCGACATTGCATACAGCGTCGCTGGCGCGATCGAAAATGGTTCCACCGTCGAACTGCAGGCCGCGGTCGCTGCATTCGAACTCGCTCCGGTCGGATCCAACGTCGTCCGCTTGGCCGCTCACAGCCGTCCCGCGCTGGAAAATGCGCTTACCAATGTCGCGATCGAAACGCGTCACGGGGCGGCGGGCGCCGCGGCTCCCGGGGGCGAGGCAAACGTGACCGTTCGCGTTCACAACGCCGGCGAATCCAGCGCGCACGACGTGGTCATCGTTGCGCCGATTCCCGAACACACCAGTTACGTTCCAAACTCAGCGCGCGTCAACGGGCGCGAGTTCGAACGCGAGCTGCTGGCGTCGTTCGATCGCGTGCACGCGCCGATCGTGGCAGCGTCGTTGCCGGCCAGCGCGACGGTCACGCTGCAGTATCGCGTCCGCGTCGACGATCCGCTTGCCGACGGAACCGCAATCGTCGTGCGCGCGCAGATCGCTTCACAAGAGACGGCAGCTTTCGCGGCCGAGCCCGCGAGCTTGACCGTCCGCGCGCAAGCCGACTTTGAAGACGATCGCACCTCGGTGACGGTCGAACCCGAATACGACGTGACGCCCGGCTCGCACGTCGTCGTGCGTGCTATCGCATTTAACGCAGGCACGACCACCGCCGAAAACGTTTCGTTCACGCTCGAGTTTCCCGATCTCGTCATGCCGGTGCGCGGAAGTTTCCGGATCGACGGACAGCCGCTGCGCGAACGCAAGAAAGAGAGTTTCACCTTCGATCTCGGCGCGATTGGCGCGCGCGAGGGCGTCGAGTTCATCGCCGAAGGCGCGGTGCTTTCACCGATTGCCGACGGCACCACGCTGTCGATTCGCGCCAAGCTGAACTGGGCGCCGGAAGGTGAGCGCAGCTTCGAGTGTTCGGCCGTCGTGCGTTCGCAGCCGCGGTTCTCCGCGCGCCACAACCGTATCGCACGCGTCGGCGGCGCTTCCGTTCAGCCGTCGGACGAGTGCGAGGCCACAATCCTTTTAAGCAACGACGGCAGCGCGCCCGCGACCGACGCGCGCCTGCATTTGGTGCTCGATCCCGCGCTCGACGAAGTGCGCGTCTTCGATAAGACAGTACGCTTGCAGATGGATCGCGATGAGGTCGACTTGGGAAAGATCGATCCGTATACGTCGCGCCGGTTGACCGTGCGCGCGCGCGTGCGTACGCCGTACGCCAACCGCAGCGATATCCGTCTGGGTGGATCGATGCACGCGCGCGAGGCGGGCGAAGTCGTTTTAGGTGAAGCCAACTGGCGCGTCGAGTCGCACCCGGCCTTCTCGGCCGAAACGTCACACCTGCAGCTCGTGCAAGACGACGTCTTCCGCCCCAATCAGCTCGTCGAAGTGCACGTGCGCTTGCGCAACGAGGGCACCGACATCGCCAACAACGTGCGCTTGCGTTTGTACGTGTCGCCGGAAGCGCGGCTGGAAAGCGTCGAAGGCGCGACACGCGAACGGTCGGCGCTGCTCTTCGGAGAGATCCGTCCGGGCGGAACGGTTGAAGCGAAGCTCGGTATCCGGCTGCTGCGCAGCTTAGCCAAAGCCTATCCCGTGACGATAGAATCGGTGCTGACGGCGGATGCCATGCTGCCGGTTCAGCTGACGCGCCTCACGATCGTTACGACCGCGGAGCCGAACTTCTCGGTCGGCACGCTGCACAGCGAACCGGCCGACGTGGCCGACGCCGGCGACGAAGTCGAGTTCGTGCTGCACGTTCGCAACGGCGGCGACGGCCCGGCCCGCCGCGTGAAGATCTCCGTCGACTCGCTTGACGAGTTGATCTACGTTCCGAACAGCACCACGGTCAACGAGCTTCCGGTACGCGACGTCGGCGCGCAGTCGCCGCTGACCAGCGAACAGGGGATCATGCTCAGCGATGTCGACCCCGGCGTCGAAGCCGCCATTGCGTGGCGCGAAGTCGTGCACAACGGCTTAGCTTCGGGCGAAACGATCGTGCGCACGGCGCGCGTCGCTTACGATGGCGAACGCCTGGACGAGATTGCGGCGGATGAATTGAAGGTGCGGTGTTCGCCGGTATTCGCCAACGCGATCGCGGGATTGCCGTTCGGTTTGGACGGCATGCTTGGTCCGGCGTTTGCGGGCGGACAGCGTGCGCTGCCCGACGCCGGCGATCGCTTCGTGCAGCTTCCACCCGCGATGCCGGTCGCGGCGTCGCTCCTTTCGCTGGGATCGAGCGGTAACGGTCATGCCAGGGACGATTCCGAGCCGCACCTCGTCGAAACGGTCGCCGCGTTCGATCGCGATCGTTTGGGAAGAACGCTAAAATTTCTTACCGAGGCACGCTTTGGCGGATTAACGAGTCACCTGTTTGCGCTGCGCGCATTTTTTCCCGACGAAGCGGGCTCCTCGAGTGAAGCCGCGCTCGAAGAGGTTCGCGACGCGTTGCGAGAGACGCTCGACCGGCTCTTCATTAAACTGCGTCTGCCGAATTATGTCATTGCGCCGCGCGATCTCGAAACCGCCGGAGCGCGTGCGGGAATCATCGCGCTGCTCAACACCGTCCAACCGGGGCAGGCGACGATCTCAAACGGCGCCGCGGTTCTGCGCGGCGCATGCGACGCCGACGAATTGCGCGCGCTGGCCGCGCGCTTGGAAGACGCGCCGCTCGCAACCGCACTGCCGTGGGCGGCGCTCGCGCGCCTGCTGCCCAGCGAATCGGACGCCGAAGCGAACTACCGGCGCATGCTCGTAACGTCGCTCGACGATTTGGCTGGCGTTGACGAAACCGCTTTCATCGACGCCCTCCAACGTCGTCCGTATCCGGTGCTCGATGCGGCGCTCAACGTGGTCTGCGCGCAGATTTCCGCGCGCGTGTGAACGCGCTCGTCATCGGTTTGCTGATCGTCGTCGCAATTGCGGTGTGCGTCGGCGCGTATGCATGGCTCTCACCGGAGCGAAAAGCGATCGAAGAGCCGGTGCCGGCGCCGAACGAACCCTGGCAACCCGACGATGCTTGGACCGCGCAGGCCGGCGAAGAATTCGCGACGCTCTCCGAAGCCGCGCGCTGCGACCTAGTTTTTGCCGTTGCCGATCTTCACGACGAGCGCGCCGATGGTCTGCTCTTGCACGCGCTCGACGATCCGTCCGAACCGGTCGCGCTCGCAGCCGCGCATGTGCTTGACAAACGCGGCGCTGCCGATCGCGTTCGCGCGCACGTCAAACGCCATCCCGGTGCACGAGCGGAACGAATCGAAGAAACCCTCAGCCTCTTACAATAGCCCCGCCTACATGCCGGTTCTCACGGACACTTGCCGGGCACGTCCTGTGCCCGTCTGCGTTCCTGAATTCAGACCGCTCTCGCCATCCATGGCTTCGCGGTGAATTCAGAGCCGTGCGAACCGGCACGTAGCCGAGGCTTATTGACAATAAGACTTAGGGTTTTTTGTGGAAGTATTCCACCATGATCGCGCGCGCGATAGGCGCCGCCACTTGCGCGCCGTAGCCGCCGGAGCGATCGACGAAGACCGCCATGGCGATCTGCGCATGTTTGGCGGGCGCGTAGGCGACGAACCACGTTGTGTTGGGTCCCGCTCCGCCTGCTGTCTCCGCAGTGCCGGTTTTTCCGCCGAATCGAAAGCCCGGGATCGCTAAGCCGTAAGCCGTCCCGCCGGGATCGGTCACTTCATCCATGCCTTGACGCACGGCCTTAAGGGCTTCTTGCGTAACGGGAACGTGCCGGATGATCTGCGGATCGTACCGCTTCACAAGCCGGCCGAGCGGATCGCGAATCTCGGCGACGATGTGCGGATGGTACAGCGTTCCGCCGTTGACGACGGCGGACTCGACGTTTGCCATTTGCAGCGGTGTCGCTTGCATCGCGCCTTGCCCGATCGCCAAGCTGCAGACGTCGGATGGTTCTAAAGGAAGGCCGGAGCTTTTGAGCATCGAGGCGTTCGTCGGCCAATTGCCTTCGAACTCACCCGGCAGATCGATGCCGCTTTTTGCGGCGAGCCCAAACGCAAGCGCGTATTTGCGTAGGCGCGCGTTCCCTAAGCGCCAGCCCATTTGAAAGAAATAACCGTCGGAAGAAGCCGCGAGCGCGCGCACGAATCCGGTCGGGCCCAGACCTCCGGCCGCCAAATCGCGGAAGAGCGCGCCGTAGCAATTCCAGGCGCCGCTGTCGTAGACGATCTCGTTGACCTTGACGACGCCGGCGGTCAGCGCTGCGGATCCGGTCACCATTTTAAAGGTCGATCCGGTCGGCGTCCCGGCCCCGATTGCGCGGTTAAAGAGGGCGGGCGGAGCTGCGGTCAGATAGTGCGCGATTTTCTTGGAATCGTTTGACGCGAACGCGTTCGGATCGAAACTCGGATAGCTCGCAATCGCGCGGATCGCTCCCGTCCACGGATCCTCGATGACGACCGCGCCGCCGACTCCGGCGCGGCTGCCCGCCCACGAATGGATGCCGTTGGCCAGCGCGCGTTCGACGATGCGCTGCAGCCGCCAATCGATGTTCAGCACGAGCGTGTCGCCCGGAACCGGCTGTTTTTTGGGAAGCTTGATTCCCGGCACCACTTGGCTCTGCGCGTCGACGACCACACGTTCGCCGCCCGGTTCGCCGCGCAAATACCGATCGTAGGTATATTCGAGGCCGTCTTTACCGACAACGTCGTTGGGCGAATAGCCTAAATTGCGCAGCTCTTTATATTCGGCTTCGCTGATCTGCCCGACGTATCCGACGAACGCCGATCCTTGCGCGCCGTACGGATAGTCGCGGACGGCTTGCGCTTCGACATCGAAACCCGGCAGATCGACGAGCAGCTCCGTAAGTTTAACGACCTGCTGCACGGATAGGTCACTCGCAACGATGACGGGGCCGTAAGGTTCGTTGGCGTCGAGTTCGTCGAACGTAGTGTAGCTGACGCCGTGATGGTGGAAGAGGCGGTCACGCAACTGCGCGACGGGAACGCCGATAGCTTGCGATACACTCTTCAGCTCGCTGACCAGATCGGTCAACTCCGATGGAATGACGGCGACGACGAACGACGGCCGGCTGCGGACGATCGGGACGCCGTTGCGATCGACGATCGATCCGCGCGGGGCGGCAACCGGAATCAGACGGATCTGATTTTCTTGGGCCGCCGCGCGAAAGGCGTCGCCTTGCACGAGTTGCACTTGAATGAGCCGCGCGAACAAGCCGATGAGCGCAAGCGCGACGAGGAAGGCGAAAATCGCAATCCGCCACGTCGATCGTTCCCACGCGGGTTTGCGCCGGTACATTACGCTCTACGCCGTTCCATGAGACGCAAAACCAGCATCAACGCCGCAGCGATCGCCGCATTCATGAGCGCTTCCCAAAGCGCTTGATGCGCGTGGACGCCGGCGTACCCGCGCGGATACCCCTCCAGCGAGAGTACGCTCCAAAAGATAAGACGCCGGAGGAGCGTGCCAATCGCGACGGCCGCCGTGAGCACGGGAATGGAATCTGCAAAGAACCCTTGCGAGAGCGATCCCACCAAGAGTGCAGTTCCCGTCGTTGCGATCGTCCAGCCGCCGCCGGTTGCGGCTCCGGTCAGCGCTCCGCCCAAGATGTCTTCGCATGCGCCCGCGATCAGGCCGAAAAGCACCGCGCGCCGGACGTCGGTGCGCAGTGCATACCAGACGACCGCAACCAGAACCAAACTCGGCTCGGCGTGATGCCACGTGAGGAAGTGCATGAACTCGATCTGCGTGACCAAAGCGATCGCCAAAAAAATAGCGGCTTGCCACCAATAGGGACCCGCGAACGGAGTTTCTTGAGGTTTAGCGCGGAAGGACGACAACGCGATCGAGCGTCGAGAAATCGACCGCCGGTTTCACGATCGCAGTCTGGTAAAGCGGCGAGTCGCGTTCGATCTTGACGATCGTTCCCAGCAGCGCGCCGGAATGGAACGAGCGCGCTTCGGCCGTTACGACTCTGTCGCCGGTGCGCAGCTGAGCGTCTTGCGAAACGTATTCGAGCCGAATGGAGTCGGCGTTGCCGCGCGCGATGCCCCAATAGCGGCCGCGCTGCACGAGCGCCGGAATGGTGCTCGTGAAATCCGTAATAAGCGCGACTTGGCTGGTGAATGGCGACGCTTCGATCACCCGTCCCATCACGCCTGGTCCGGCGAGCACGCCGTCGTCGCGCGCCACGCCGCTGCGCGTTCCTTTGTCGATCGTTACGGTTTGGATGCCGCCTTCGGGCGGGAAGCCGATGACGCGCGCTTCGATCGAGCCCGCGTAACTTTGGAGTTCCGGCTGAACGGCAAGCTGGCTGTTCGAAGCGGCCAGCGCTTCATGCAGGCGTGCGTTCTCCCGTTCGAGTTGCAGGTTCTCGGACTTCAACGCCGCGTTTTGGGCCTTCAGAGCCGGGAGGTTAAGGGCAGTCCGGCCACCCGAACGCACGGCTCCGACGGCGGTCGAAGCGCCTTCTTCGATGCCGATGCCGAGCGTCGTAGCGATGGTCGTCAGCGGGCTGGGCGTGCCGGTCCGGGCTGCAGTTACCTGCAGCAGCGCGACCAGCGCCGCCGCGATAATCACCCCGAGTACCGCGAATAGCCTGCGTTCGTCCCGATAAGTAAAGATAGTTAAAAACTCCCCTGCTCCAGTAGGGACTCTGCTAATTCGTTATCGGCAAGACAAATCCCAACCGGCGGAGCGTTCGCACGAAACGGGCCAGCGGGAAGCCCATGACGGTGTAGAAATCGCCGTCGATCCGCTCGACGAGCGAGGCGCCGTGCGCCTGAATGCCGTAGCCGCCGGCCTTATCGAAGGGTTCGCCGCTCGCGACGTACCGGTCGATTTCGCCGGGTTCCAGCGGGAAGAACGTGACGCGCGTGCTCTCGCATTCGACCGTAGTCGTGCCGCCCGCGCAGATTGCCAGCGACGTGTGAACGACATGCGTGCGGCCCGAAAGCGCCGCCAGCATGCGCCGCGCGTCCGCGGCGTCGGCGGGTTTGTTAAAAGCCGTTCCGTCCACGTCGACGACCGTATCCGCCGCAACCACCACGTCGTTTGGAAAACGCATGGCGACGGTTTCACATTTGGCGCGCGCGTGTTCGGTCGCGAGTTCGCGCGGCGCCAGCTCGGCGCGATCCGGTTCGTGATAACCGCTTGGTACGACGTGCACGTCGAGGCCCAGCGATTGCAGCAACTCCAAGCGGCGCGGCGATGCGCTCGCCAAAACGATCTTAACGGTACGTCTTTCCGCCGGCTTCGATGAACCCGCTGATGTGACGTCCACGCGGATCGCGATGCGTCCAGTGGATGACGCCGTCGTTGCATTCGTACTGTCCCTGCAGCGAAACCGGCTCGCCTTTTGAAAGCGGAATGAGTCCGGTGATGGAAGTGTTGTTCTCGACACGGATCGTCAGCGCGTCGCTGCGCAGCAAGAAACCTTCATGCGATCCGCTGCCCGAGCTGTACGTGCCGAGCAGACGCGCGACCGTTCCCGAAGCGGTCACTTCGACGGCGGAAGCTCCGCGCGCGCAGATGCCCATGGCTTTCGCCACGCTCACCGGGCCGCCCGCACAGCCGCTTAATGCGACCGCGAGCAGCGCAAAAACAATTTTACGATTCATCGTGCGCCGCGTAAACGTTGTTGGCGGTGATGTATTCCCAGACCGGTTCGGGCACCAAGTATCGTGCGGATCTTCCTTGCGCGAGCAGCGTCCGGATTAGCGTCGCGCTCTCGGGCATTTCGGGAAGATTCAGCGTTTTTATGCGCGATCGCAAAGCCCCCGGGACCGCGGAAACGACGCGCGAAAGCGTGTCGGCCGCGATGCCGGCGCGCGGCGCAATCACGAACGCTTCGAGCGATTCGAGCACTTCCTCGAACCTGACCCACGAGCTCTCTGCCAGCGAGTCCGCGCCGGTAACGAAGACGAAGCTGTCGTCGGGATAGCGCGCATGCAGCCGCGGCAGCAAGTCGGCGGTATATCCGGTTGCGCCGGGTTCCAAGTCGCTGCGATCGAGCGTGAAGCGGTCGTTGGTAGCGATGGCGAGCGTCAGCATCGCGCAGCGCTGTTCGGCCGAAGCCGCCGGTTTTTCGCGATAGTGCACGTTGTTGGTGGGAACGAAGATCACGCGATCGAGACCTTCGAGCCGGCGCGCGGATTCCGCAATAAAGAGATGCAGGTTATGCACGGGATCGAACGTGCCGCCAAAAACTCCTACGCGCATTATGAATACAAAAACTCGTATGGGCCGATGCGCACGGTGTCTCCTTCGGCGGCGCCCAGCTCGCGCAGTTTTTTCTCGACCCCCATCTTGGCAAGAATCTGTTCGAAGCGCGCCAGTCCTTCATCTGAATCGAAGTCGGTCATGGCCGCCAGGCGCTCCACGCGGTCGCCAGCGATGACGAAGACTCCCTCTTCCTTTGTAATGGAGAACGGCTCCGACGGCCGCAGGTTGATGACTGCGGCGCTGTCGGGCGCGAGCTCGACGGGCGGCGCGCCCGCGATCGCCTGCGCGGCCGCATACATCAATTCTTGTACGCCTTCGCGCGTCGCGGCGCTGATGCCGAAGACGTGCGGAAACTGATCGCGTAATTCGCGCAGCCGTTCGCGCGCCTCCGGCAGATCGAGTTTCGAAACCGCCAGCAGCACGGGTTTTTCGACCAAGCGCGGATTCCACGCGCGCAGCTCGTTTTCGATCGTCGCTTTGTCGGCCAAAATCTCGTCGAGCGCTTTACCGCCGTCGAGCAGATGGATCAGCACGCGCGTACGTTCGACGTGCCGCAAGAATTGATCGCCCAGACCCGCGCCGGCATGCGCGCCTTCGATCAATCCCGGGACGTCGACAAGCACGAAAGACTCTTCGTCGGAGATCCTGACGACGCCGAGTTGCGGTTCGAGCGTCGTGAACGGGTAGTCGGCAATCTTCGGGCGGGCTGCCGAGACCGACGCGAGCAGCGTCGACTTGCCCGCGTTGGGAACGCCGATGATCCCGCAGTCCGCGAGCAACCGCAGCTCCATTCGCAGGCGAAAGCGCTCGCCGGGCTCGCCCTTTTCGGCGAACCGCGGCGCTTGCCGCGTGCTCGTTGCGAAATGCTGATTGCCCAAGCCGCCGCGCCCGCCTTTTGCAACGAGCATCCGTTCTCCGGGCGCGCTCAAGTCGGCGAAAAAATGCTCCGGCTCGTCTTCGACTCCGCGGTAGAGCAGTGTTCCGGGCGGCACTCTGATGATCAGATCCTCGCCGCTGCGCCCCGACTTGTTCGAAGTGCCGCCGGCTTTGCCGGAGTCGGCCGAAAACTGGCGTTTGAAACGAAATTCGACGAGCGTCGAAAGCTCCGGCGACGCTTCCATATAGATGCTGCCGCCGTGACCGCCGTCACCGCCCGCGGGTCCGCCTTTAGGAATGAACTTCTCGCGCCGCCATGCGACCTTGCCGTCGCCGCCCTTTCCGGCCGCCACCACGATCGAGGCTTCGTCTATAAACTGCATGGTACGAAACGTGCGAAACAAAAAAGGACCCGCAGGCCCTCTTCAGGTGAGACGCGCCGCGGTTTCAGGCGACCGCGCGCACGTGGATGTGTTTGCGATTACGGTGCATCGCAAACTCTACGACGCCGTCGGCCAGTGCGAAGAGCGTGTGGTCTTTGCCCATGCCGACGTTCTCGCCCGGACAGACGCGCGTGCCGCGCTGGCGGACCAAGATGTTGCCCGCGATGACGGCCTGCCCGCCGAAGCGCTTGACACCCAGGCGCTGCGCGTTGGAGTCGCGGCCGTTCCGGGTGGACCCGGCGCCCTTCTTCGAGGCAAAAAGTTGAAGGTCGAATACGAACATGGCCGCAGCACTATATCATAGCCGGGCCTCTTGCGGCAAGGGCAAAAGGTTCCCGGCTCGGCGCGCCCTAACAGGAGTCCGTTTTGACAAAGCGACGCGTCGTCGTCACCGGACTTGGGGCGGTGACGCCCCTGGGCAACACCACCCAAGAGTTTTGGCGGCGCCTCGTCGCGGGCGAAAGCGGCGTCGGGCCTATTACGGCATTCGACGCAAGCGACTTCGCGACGCGCTTCGCGGCGGAGGTCAAGGACTTCGACGCCGACAGCTTGATCGGGAAGCGCGAAGCCCGCCGGATGGACCGCTTCTCGCAATACGCCCTCGTCGCGGCGCGCGAGGCAATCGCGGACGCGAAGCTGCCCGACGATCAGGAATTCAAGAACCGGGTCGGCTCGATACTCGGCACCGGCATCGGCGGCATCCTGACGTTCTGGCACAACTCCGACATCGCCAACAAGAACGGCACGTGGTCGAAGGTCACGCCGTTCTTCATTCCGATGCTGATGGCCAACGCGTCGGCGGCGCACATCTCGATGCAATTTGGATTTCGCGGGCCGTTCTTTTCGGCGGCGAGCGCGTGCGCCAGCGCCAACGACGCGATCATAACCGCGTACAATTACGTGGTGCTCGGCGACTGCGACGCGATGATCGCGGGCGGCACCGAGGCAACCATCTCGCCGCTCGCGGTCGGAGGTTTCAGTTCGATGAAGGCGCTCTCGACGCGCAACGACGAGCCCACGCGCGCGAGCCGGCCATTCGATAAAGAACGCGACGGTTTCGTGCTGGCTGAAGGCGCCGGCATTCTGGTGCTCGAGGAATACGAGCACGCGAAAGCGCGCGGCGCGAAGATATACTGCGAAGTTCTTGGCTACGGGCAATCGGCCGACGCTTACAACTTGGTCGCGCCCGATCCCGAAAGCCTGGGGGTCGAGCTCGCGCTCAAACGCTCGCTGGAACATTCGGGCATCGGTCCGGGCGAAGTCGATTATATCAACGCGCACGGCACGTCGACCCCGCAGGGTGACGTTGCCGAATCGCAAGCGATCGAACGCGTCTTCGGAGCGGACACGAAGGTCGCGGTCAGTTCTACCAAGTCCATGCACGGCCACGCGCTCGGAGCGGCCGGCGGGATCGAAGGCGTGGCTTGCGCGCTGGCGGTCGAGCGCGACATTATGCCGCCCACGATCAACTACGAGGTCCCAGATCCGGACTGCACGCTGGACTACGTTCCGAACGTGGCGCGCAAGGCGCCCGTGCGCGTTGCGCTTTCCAACAGCTTCGGTTTCGGCGGCCACAACAGCGTTTTGGTGTTCGGCAAAGTCCGCTGATGGCGGGCGAAGCGCGGCGCCGCCGGCTGCGCGCGCTGCTCCGGAAAGCCCACGTCGCCCCGACCGACCTCGCCGAGTTCGAGCACGCCTTCGTCCATGAGAGCGCCGCGCGCGAGCGCCGGAAGCATTCCAACGAACGTCTGGAGTTCTTGGGCGACGCCGTCGTGGGATTGGTCGCGGCCGGATGGCTTTTCGAAGAGCATCCGCAGGCCAGCGAAGGCTGGCTGACCGCGCGAAAGGCCGCGATCGTACGCGACAGCTCGCTGGCCGCGACCGCGCTCCGGCTCGGGTTCGCCGATTTGGTCGAGCTGGGTTCGGGATTGACGCGCGCAGGCGGAGCGGAAAACAAAACGATCCTGGCCGACGCGTTCGAAGCGTTCGTGGGCGCGCTGTACCGGCGTTACGGCGAAGTCAAAGCGCGCCGCTTCGTTTTGGAGCAGCACATGGCGCTGGTCGATCTCTCCGACGAAGGCGTGACCGACCCGAAATCGCTGCTGCAGTCCCTCGCGCAGCAGCGCTACCGCAAGCTGCCGGTCTATCGCGACCGATCGACGGGCACGCCGCAAGCGCCTCGTTTCGTCTCCGAGGTCGCGCTCGACGATAGGGTGCTGGGTTCCGGGGCCGGAAGGTCGAAAAAAATAGCGCAGCTGCAGGCCGCTCATGAAGCTCTGCAGCTACTGCTCGCGCGGGCTCGTAGAGGCAAGAAGAAATAAAACTCAAGAGCATAAAAACTTTCGGCTTTAAAACGTTCGCCGATCCCACAACGCTCGAATTCGGCGGCGGCATCACCGCCATCGTCGGCCCCAACGGTTCCGGAAAATCCAATTTAATCGACGCCTTCCGCTGGGGGCTCGGCGAGCAGAGCAGCAAGAGCTTGCGCTCGGGCAAGATGGAAGACGTGATCTTCGCCGGCAACGAGAAGCGCAAACCGCTGGGCTTGGCCGAAGTGACGATCACGTTCGACAACAGCGACGGCCGCCTGCCGATCGATTTCACCGAGGTCGAGATCGCCCGCCGCGCGTACCGGGCCGGCGAGATCGAGTACTACATCAACCGCAATCAAGTGCGCTTGCGCGACGTGCACGATCTGCTGATGGGCACCGGACTGGGTCCGGGAAGCTATTCGATCGTTTCGCAAGGGCAGATCGACGCGATTCTCACCAGCAAACCCAGCGACCGCCGCGCGCTCTTCGAAGAAACTGCCGGAATCGCGAAGTTTCTGGCGCGCAAGAACGAGTCGCTGCGCAGACTCGAACAGACCGAACAAAATGCGATCCGCATTAACGACTTGATCGTTGAGCTGGAACGGCGCATTCCGGAGCTCGATACGCAGGTGCGCCGCGCCAAGCGGTACCGCAAGCTCAGCGCGCGGGTACGCGATCTCGAAATTCTCTCATACATTCGCGCGAGCGTGTCGCGGCGCGGGGAACGCGAGCATCTCAAAGGCGAGCTCGAACGCAACGAAGAGCTGCGCGGCGCGGGCGCAGCCAAAGCGGCGTCGCTCGGCGCGCAACTGGCCGAAGCCCGGACGGCGGCCTACCGTCAAGAACTGGCGCTCGAAGACTTGCGTACCAAAACGCAAACGGTGCGCGCCGATCTCTCGCGTTTGGAAGCGGAGTATGCGGCAGCGCAGGCGCGCCGCGAAGCGCTGCAAGCGCAAGACACGCAAACCTCCGAAGATGCGGCGCGCGTTCGCGAAGAACGCGAAGGCTTGGAAGCGAGCCTCGCGAGCCTGGATGCGCGGATCGGTCCGCTGCAGGCCGAGCTCGAAGCGGCGCGCGAGAGCGAACTCGCGGCGCAAACCACACTTTCGCAAGCGCGCGGCGAGTTGGACGAAATTTTCACGAAGCTGCGGGAAGTGGAAGCCGCGGCCTCGGCGAGCGCCGAACGCAAAGCCGAACGCCGGGCGCAATACCAAAGCGCGCGCGCCGAAAGCGAACGGCTGGAAAACGAGCTGCGCGCGGCGCACGACGCTTCGGAGAAGCTACAGATCGCCGCCGGCGGAGCCACACACCGGTACGGCGAGCGCGAAGCGCAGCTCAACGCGCTCGAAACGAAACTGGTCGAAGCGCGGGGGCGGATCGAAAATGCCGAGCAGCTCGCCGCGGCCGCGCAAACCGACTTGACGCGCGCGCAGACCGAACACCGCGAGTACTCGAGCGAAGTCGCCGCGGCGCAATCGCGCCTGCATACGATCGAAGAGCTCGAAAACGCGATGGAAGGACACGTCCCGGGAACGCGCGCCGTCGTCGAGGCGTGGCAGCGCGGCGAACTGCGCGGTATCGAAGGCGTCGTCAGCAACGTCATCGAGATCGACGAGCGCTACGCGCGTGCGATGGACGTCGCGTTCGGAGCGCGGCTCTCCAACATCATCACGCAGACCTCCGAAGACGCCGAACGCGCGATCGATTTTCTCAACGTCAAAGAAGTCGGCCGCGCGACGTTCCTTCCGCTGGACACACTGCAGAACCGCACCGGCCGCGAAGTGGACGCGAGCTTACGCGGCGCCGCCGGCATTATCGGCTACGCGCACACGCTGGTCCGCACGGCGCCGAAGTACGAAAGCATCGTGCGTTTCCTGGTGGGAAGCGTGCTCGTGGTCGACACGCTGAAGACCGGAATCGATCTCGTGCGCAACCGCGGGTTCCGCGACACGATCGTCACGCTTTCGGGAGAACAGATCACCGGCGGCGGCGCGATTACCGGCGGCCGCTATAAGCGCGAGCGTTCCATTCTTTCGCGCCGCGCGCAGGCGCAGACGCTGCGCGAACGCCTGAGCGAAATGCGCGCGCATCTGCTCGAACTCGAAGCGCAGCTCGAGCGCACCGCCAACGAGTCGCTCAAAGCGATCGAGGGACGCGACACCACACGAGAGTTTTTTACCCGCACTGAGTTGTCGCTGGCCGAAGTGCGTGGCGAGATGGCGTCCGCGGCGGCGGAAGTCGAGCGCATGCAAAAAGAATTTGAAACCGCGCAGGCACGCATTGCGCAAATGCAGGCGGCCGCCGACGCCGCGCGCGCGCGCGAACGCGATTTCGAGAAAGCGCCCGAGGAAAGCGACGACGCCGAACGTGCACGCTTGGAAGCGCGGCTGCGCGAAGCGCGCGAGCGGATAGCGAACGCAGAGGCGGCACAAGCTCGCGCGGCAGGCGCCGCCGGCGATCTGCGCGAGCGCCACGCAGCCCTCGGCGCGGAACGCGACGCGGCGAAGGCGCGCTTGGGCATCATCGATGCAAATGTCGAGCGCTCGCGGACGGCGCGCGATCAGATGCACGCGGATATCGCGGGCCTCAACGATCAAGTGCAAAGCGCCGCCACGACGCTGGAGACGTTGCGCGCCGCGGTCGGCGAAACCGACGCCGCCTTCGAAGGCGCGCGGCGCGAGCGCGAAACCCTGTCGGATCGCGTCACGCAGCTGGAATCCGACGTCCGCACGGCGGAGCTCGAAGAGCGCGACATCGCGGCCGGCGGCGAGCAGCACCGCATGCGCCTGGCGGAGATCGAAGCCGAGCTCGGCATGCTCGTCTCGCAGTTCGCGCAGAATCCGGCGACCGACGAAGAGTGCCGCGAAGTCGAAGAGCGCTACAAAGAAGAGCCCGACGAAGTCACGGTCGATCTTCCGCGCTTGCGTGAAGACTTGGCGCGCCTCTCCAACGTCAACCTCAACGCGGAAGCCGACCGCGAGGAGCTCGCGCAGCGCGAACAGTTCCTGCGTGCGCAAATGGACGACCTGGCAAAAGCGCGCGAAACGCTGCTGCAGTCGATCTCCGAGATCGAACAGCTCACGCAAGCCCAGTTCAACGAGACGTTCGAGCTGGTCGCAGCGGCATTCACCGAGATGTACGCGCGCCTGATCGGCGGCGGCGAAGCGCGCATGTGGCAGACCAACCCCGAGAATCTCTCGGAGACCGGGATCGAAATCTCCGTTCAGCCGCCGGGCAAGAAACTGATGCCGCTGGCCGCGCTTTCGGGCGGCGAACGCGCGTTGACGGCGGCGGCGCTGATCTTCGCGCTGATCAAAGTTCGTCCGTCGCCGTTCTATCTGCTCGACGAAGTCGACGCCGCACTGGACGACGCCAACGTCGAGCGCTTCTCGAAAATGGTGCGCGAACTGGCAACCGAGTCGCAGATGGTCATCGTCACTCACAACAAGCAGACGATGGAACTCGCGGACCGCTTGTACGGCGTGACGATGCGCGAAGCGGGAATCAGCTCGATCGTCTCTGCGGAACTCCGCGAAGAGGAGCGGCCGGCGGAGGCCGCCATTGCCTGAGGCCGCGCTCTTCTCGCTCTCCGAGCGAACCGGATCTGCCGATCTAGCGCGCGCGCTCGTTGAGCGCGGGCACGAAATCTACGCGACGGGCGGAACGCGCGACGCTCTTGCCGCCGCCGGCGTTGCCGCGCGCGACGTCGAGGAGATCACGGGCTTTCCGCCGCTTTTCGGCGGCCGCGTCAAGACACTGCATCCGAAGATCTTGGGCGCGATTCTTTTCGATCGCGACGACGAGGTACACCGCGCACAAGCCCGCAGGTATGCGATCCACGCGTTTTCGACGGTCGTGGTCAATCTCTACCCGCTGCCCGAGATCGACATCGGCGGCGTCGCGCTGCTGCGCGCGGCGGCCAAAAATTACGCGCACGTTAGCGTGCTCAGCGATCCGTCGCAGTATCCTGAATTCCTGAACGCGCTGCAAAACGGCGGCCCCGATGAAGTCGCGCGGAAACGGTGGGCGTTGCGGGCGTTCGAAGTTACCGCGGCGTACGACGCCGCGATCGCACGCCGCCTCGGCACGGAATCCGGAGCGGCGCCGGCGGAGTTGCCGGGCGCGCTGACCGTCGCGATGCCGCTGGCGCAACAATTGCGCTACGGTGAAAACCCGCAACTGCGCGCTGCATTTTATTTAGAGTCGTCGCGCGTTCCCGAGCAGCTGCACGGCAAAGCGCTCAGTTACAACAACTTGCTCGATCTGGACGCGACGCTGCGCCTGCTTTCTCGCGCGCCCCTGGGCGCGGAGTTCGGCTCGCAGCGCGAACGCTTCGCGCGCGCCGCAATCGTCAAGCACACGGTTCCGTGCGGCGTCGCGCAGCGTTCGACGGTCGAGGTGGCGGTAAGCGAAGCGCTGGCCGCCGATCCCGTTTCGGCCTACGGTGGAATTCTGGCGGCGGATCGCCCGATCGATGCGGCCGCCGCCAAGGCGATAGCGCCGTTCTTTCTCGAGATCGTGGCGGCGCCGGATTTCGCGCCCGGCGCGCTCGAGCTCCTTAAGAAGAAAAAGAACTTGCGGATCATGCGATACGCGCCTGACTTACCTGACGCATTGCAGCGCGGATTGCAGCTGCGCAGCGCGCTCGGCGGCGTGCTGGCGGAAGAGGAAGATCCCGCGTTCGCTCCCGAGTCTTGGAACGTGGTGAGCGCGCGTAGTCCGCTCGAACAGGAGTGGCACGACCTGGCGCTGGCGTGGGACGTCGTGCGCCACGTCAAGAGCAACGGCGTCGTGATCGTCAAGGACGGCGTCACGCGTGGAATCTGCGCGGGCCAAACCAATCGAGTGAGCGCCGTGCAGATCGCGGGAATGCGCGGCGGGGAGCTTGCGCACGGCGCGGCTTGTGCCAGCGACGGATTCTTTCCGTTCGCCGACGGTCTCGAGGCCGCGGCGAAGGCCGGCTGTTCGGCAGTTATCGCGCCGGGCGGTTCGATGCGCGACCCCGAAGTGATCGCGGCGGCCGATCGTCTCGGCGTCTCGCTCGTTTTTTCAAGCCATCGCTATTTTTTGCATTAGGAGAACTCTATGGCGCGCTATCTGCACACCTCGATCTTCGTCAACGACATGAAGGAATCGATCGATTTTTACACCGAAAAACTTGGATTGAAGCTGCTTGAGGGTCCGCTCCATTATCCAGGCAACGCGGATATGGCGTTCGTCGGCAACGACTGGAACGCGTACATCGAGCTGGTTTACGACCTCGAAGAGCACCCGCCTTACGAGGTCGGCAACCGCTACGAACATCTGGCGCTCGAGATCGACGGAAAGCTTGAGCCGTTCATCGCGCAGTTGCGAGCGCAAGGCGTAAAAATTATCAAAGACGTGAAGAAAGCGCCGAGCGGCGCGGGCGCGCTCGCGTTCGTAGAAGATCCCAACGGCATTCCCGTCGAGCTGCTCGAAGCGCGCGTTCGCACTTAGCGGTAGACGAACGGATCGGCGGGCGCCGCAACGGCTTCGATAGTCGCGGCGCGCAGACGTAATTCTCCACCCTGAAGCACGAGGGTGCCGCGCGCGTGCGCCCAGCCCGTACGAGGCGCGGCCGATTCCAAACGAACCACAATCGGCGCAGCATCGGCGCGGCAACACGATATCGCGTAACGGACGAGCGCCGTCTTTTTTCCCGATCTGACCACTGCGCCGGTGAAGTCGATCGGCTCGCCGGGAGATGCGTCGGCGAGCGTGGTTTGCGTGGCATGATACGTGGGCGCCGGAGCGCCCAGCACGCAGCCTGCCAGCATGATAACCGGTCCGATTCGCAGCGCCGGCGTCGCGTGCGAGCGGTAACGGTGCGCCAAGTACACGAACGCGATCGCGCAGATCCAAAGGGCGGGCGTGAAGCGCGGATTGACCAGCGATCCTCCGCCGCGAATCGCGGTGAGCGCGCACGCTGCAAACGCGAGCGCGTAAGCGATGCCGTCGTGACCGGCATGGCGCTGTGGTGCGCGCGACCAAGCACGCAGATCGAAGATGCCCGCGACGCAGAGAAATCCGGCCGCGGCGGCTGGCGCGATTCCGCGCGCGATTGTGGCGAGGCCGACCGTACCGAGCGCGCAGGGCGAGGTGACAAAAGCCGTCAGTGCCGCAATGGTTGCGACGATAAAAACGGGAGCGTGCGTTCCCGCGATCGCGGGCAGCAGTGGAAGCAGCGCCGCTCCTCCGATCGCGAACGGGACGATCGCGCGAACCGCGCCCAGAACCGAATCGTCATGCCGTTCGCAGCTGCTCTTTCGGGTAAGCTTCGCGATCGCGATCGCCCCGCCCAGTCGCGCGGCGGCAACTAGTGGGCCGAAGACGATCCACGCGGCGGCAAATGCCGGCAGCGAGCGCGCCGAAGGTCCCGCGCCGCAGCCGCAGCCGAGATAGGGAACGATCCGCCGTCCGAAGCGCACCGGGATTTTCGCGCAGATCGCTCCGGCGAGAATAAACGGCACGCTTTCCAGCAGGATCGCGGCGGCGTTGACGACGATCGCGCTGACCACGATCTCTTCAATCACGTCGGGCACGGCGGAACGCTAGGGGCAGGTCCGGCCCGAGCGCCTTTTAAAGACTGCGCCATGCCCTCGAAGCTCGCGGCGCCGCGCGGCACGCAAGATTTTTTTCCGCCGCAGTCCGGCCGCTGGCAAGAGCTCGAAGCGCGCATTCATTCGTTGGCGCGGCGCTACGGCTACGGCGAGATACGAACGCCGATCTTTGAATCGACCGAGCTCTTCGTGCGCGGCGTCGGCGAGACGAGCGACATCGTCGAAAAAGAGATGTACACGTTCGACGATAAGGGCGGCCGCAGCATGACGCTGCGCCCGGAGTGGACGGCGCCCGTCGTGCGCGCCGCGCTCCAGCACGGCCTCTTCGCGCAAGGTCCGCAGCGGCTGTACTATGTCGGCCCCATCTTCCGTTACGAACGCCCGCAAGCGGGACGTTACCGGCAGTCGCATCAGTTCGGCATCGAGTGCGCCGGCTACGCGCAGCCAGAAGCCGACGCGGAAGTGATCGCGCTCGCGTGGGACCTGCTGCAAGCATACGCAATCGCCGGCGTGACGCTGAAGCTGAATTCGATCGGCGACGAAAACTGCCGTCCGAAGTATCGCGACGCTTTGCGCGCGCATTTCTTCCCGCACCTCCAGTCGCTCAGCGCGGACTCGCAGCGCAGGCTCGAGCGCAATCCGCTGCGCCTTCTGGACAGCAAAGCTCCGGAGGATCGCGAGCTCATCGAGAGCGCGCCTGCGCTCGAGGATTTCTTGTGCGCGGAATGCCGCGCGCACTTCGACGGCGTCAAGCGCGCGCTCGAAGCAGCCGGCGTACCATACACGGTCGATCCGCACATCGTGCGCGGTTTGGATTACTATACCCGCACGGTTTTTGAATTCGTATCCGACTCGCTCGGCGCGCAGAACACGATCTGCGCGGGCGGACGGTACGATGGACTCGTGAGCTCGCTCGGCGGACCGGATACGCCGGCCGTCGGCTTTGCGCTCGGACTCGAGCGTTTCTTGTGGGCGGTCGAATCGGCCGGCACGAGCGAGGAGGCGCGCCGCGAAGGTGTGCAGGCGATCGCGATCGGGGAGAAGGCGCTGCAAGCATTGCTGCCGCTGGTCGCGGCGCTCCGGCGCGCGAGCGGCTGGCCGATCTTTATCGATTACGGCGATCGGAAACTGCTCGCGCAGCTGAAGATCGCCGACCGCAACAACGCGCGTTACGCGCTCATCCTGGGCGAGCAAGAGTTGACCGAGGGACGGATCGTTTTGCGCGACTTGGTGACGCGCACGGACCGGCCCCTGCCCTTCGGAAAAGATACTCTTGAGGCCCTCGGTGAAATGAGGGAGTGATGGACGAGCAGCAGACCCTCAAAGAACTGCTCGAGATCATGCACGAAAACGATCTCGACGCGCTCAAGGTCAAGGTGGGGGACGCCATTTTCGAATTGGTCCGGCGCGAGCCCGGCGGCCCGGTCATGGCCGTTCCCGCGGCCGCACCGGCAGGAGCCGCGCCCGCAGCCGCCTCATCGGCGCCGGCCGCATCCGCCAACGTCAAAAAAGTGACGGCGCCCCTGGTTGGAGTCTTTTACCGCTCGGCCGCTCCCGATGCCGAAGCTTTCGTCAAGGAGGGCGACCGCGTCGAAGCCGGCCAGGTGCTCTGCATTCTCGAAGCGATGAAGCTGTTCAACGAGATCACGAGCGATTATTCCGGCATCGTCACGCGCATCGTTCCGGAAAACGGCGAGCTCGTTTCGCTCGGCCAGGAACTCTTTTGGATCGAACCATAGACGTCCGCGCGCGGCGCGGTTTCGACGAGCTCATCGCAGACCGGCGCGGAATCTTCGATGCGCCGCACTATCGCGAACAAGTTGAAGCCATTGCCGATGCGATCGTGAAAGCGCTGCGCCGCGGCAACAAAGTCTTGTGGATGGGAAACGGCGGCAGCGCGGCGGAAGCGCAGCACATGGCCGCCGAACTCAGCGGACGTTTTCTGCGCGAGCGGCCCGGACTGTATAGTGAAGCGCTGAGCGTGAACACGTCGGCGCTGACCGCGATCGGCAACGACTTCGGTTACGATTACGTTTTCGCGCGCCAAATCGAGGCGTTCGTCCAGGCCGGCGACGTGGTCATCGGCATGACAACGAGCGGCAGTTCCAAAAATGTCGTGCTGGCGCTCGAAGAAGCCAAACGCCGCCAGGCCGTAACCGTCGCTTTCACCGGCAACGGCGGCGGCGACGCCGGCCGCACTGCCGACTTAATGCTGCTGGGTCCCGACGGATACTCCGCGATCGTGCAAGAGGTCCATCAAACGATGGCGCACATCGTCTGCGATCTCGTCGAACAGCGCATGATCTTCGAGTTTTGAGCTTCCTTATAATATGAGCCGTACACAGACGCTGGCGCCCCCCGATGCGCGCACGCTCTTCGAACGCATGCGCGAACGGCGCGTGCTGGTCGTCGGCGACGTGATGGTCGACGAATGGATTTGGGGCAGCGTCTCGCGCATTTCGCCCGAAGCGCCCGTACCCGTCGTCGCCGTCAGCGATCATTCGTTCACGCTGGGCGGCGCGGGGAACGTTGCCAACAATTTGCGCGCGCTCGGCGCGCAGGTTACGTTCGCCGGTGCGGTCGGCGCCGACGCCTTCGCGCACTTCGTCACCGACTTGCTCGCCGACGAAGGTATCGGCAGCGAAGGACTGGTGACGATCTCCGATCGGCCGACCACGCGCAAGACTCGAGTCGTCGCGCACAACCAGCAAGTCGTGCGCGCGGATTGGGAAGCGACCTCGCCGCTGGACGCGGCCGATCGCCTCAAACTGACGAAGATCGTCGCGCGCGAGGCGGCCTCAGCCGACGCAATCGTGCTGAGCGATTACGCCAAGGGACTGTTCTCTCGTGAGCTCGTTGAAGCCGCGCTCGCGTGCCCGATCGTCGTCGCCGATCCGAAACCGCAAAATCTCGAACTCTTTGCGGGCGTCACGTGCGTCGCGCCAAACGCGCAAGAAGCCGAACAGGCCACCGGCATCGCGATCCGGTCGGACGCGTCCCTGGAGCGCGCCGGCGAGGTGCTGTTGCGCGAGCTCGGCTGCCGCTACGTCGTCATCACGCGCGGCGAGCACGGCATGTCGCTCGTGGGCCGCGACGGCGAGAAACTGCATATTCCGTCGGTCGCACGTACGGTCTTCGACGTCAGCGGCGCGGGCGACACGGTAACCGCCGTGCTTTCACTGGGGCTCGCAGCGGGTGCGCCGATCGAACTCGCGCTTCAGCTGGCGAATTTTGCCGCGGGCGCGGTTGTCGAAAAACTCGGGACCGCAACGGCCTCCGCTTCGGAGATCATCGCGCTCGTCGAGCGGACCGCCGCCCCGTCATGAATGCGCAGCGATTCTCCGCGTCGATCTTCCCGCTCGACGCCGCAATCGCATGGCGGCAAGAAATGCGCGCCGCCGGAAAACGCGTCGTGTTCACCAACGGATGCTTCGACGTTTTGCATGCCGGCCACGTCGAGTATCTGGCGTGGGCGCGCGAGCAGGGCGATGCGCTGATCGTCGGTCTGAACGAAGACGACTCGGTGCGCCGCATCAAGGGGCCCGCGCGGCCGATCGTGCCGTTCGCGGATCGTGCCCGCGTGCTAGCCGCTTTGCGCAGCGTGGACGCCGTCGTTGGTTTCGGGGAGCGCACGCCCGAAGTGCTGCTGGACAAGATTCGTCCGGACGTGCATGTGAAGAGCTCGCAATACCGGGAAGAAGAACTGCCCGAGCGCGACGTCGTGCTGCAGCACGGCGGCTCCATTAAACTCGCTCCGCATATCGAAGGCATAAGCACGACAGATCTCATCGCGCGCATATTGAAGTCTTACGGCGAGTGAAAATCGCCATCACCTGTAACGGCCCGGGCGAAACCGCCGGCTGGCTGCGGCCGCTGCTGCGTGAACTCTACGCTTTGGAGCCGGCGGCCGACGTGCACGTCTGTTACGTCCCTGACGATTTTGCGACGGGGGCCGAGCCAGAATTCGTCCGCGCCAACTTTCCGCAGGCCCATGTCTACGATGCGAAAACGTATCTGAAAACCATCTTCGGCCGCTCGATCGCGGGCTTGCCCGAGCGGGTGGACGTAACGCTTTATCTCGGAGGGGACTTGATGCACGCGGCCCGGCTGCACCGCAAAGCCGGCGGAAAATTCGCAACGTACCGTTTTACGCGCCGCAAGTACGCGCGCTTTACCGAGCGAGCCTTCGCCGTCGACGCCAAGAATGCGGCGGTGCTGATTGCCGGCGGACTTGCGCCGGAGCGCGTGACGATCAGCGGAAACCTCGCGATCGACGGCGCGTTTGCCGAAGCTGCGGCCGAGCCCGAACCGGGAACGCCGGACGGCGGCATCTTGTTCATGCCGGGATCGCGCGGCTATGAAGTCGAGCACATGGTTCCGTTTTTCTTCACCGCCGCGCTAGCGATCCGCCGCGAAGATCCGGCCATGTCGATTGCGTTCGGCATTTCACCGTTCACCACGCTGGCCGCCGTGCGTTCGGCGATCGAAGCCGGGGGCAATCCGCGCATGTATTCCAAAAGCGGAAGGATGATCGAAACGCCGCACGGCCCCGCGCTGGCGTCGCTCGACGGCACGCAGACGTTTCCCATCTTGCGCAACGCGCTCGCCGCAGCCGCGCGCGCGCGCCTGACCGTGACGCTGCCGGGAACCAAAGTGATCGAGCTCGCCGCGATCGGCGCGCCGGTATTGTCGTGCACGCCCATCAATCTCGCGGAAGTGGTCGCGATTAACGGTCCGCTGACCTATCTCGACCGCATTCCCGTGTTCGGGCGGCGCCTCAAGCAGCTCGCCGTTACGGCCGTCTCGCGGCGTTTTCGTTTTCACACGCAGCCGAACATGGACGCGGATCGCGAGATCGTTCGCGAATTGCACGGGACGCTGACTCCGGGACGCGTTGCGCGCGAGGCGCTGGAGCTGTGGGGAGACAAGGCGCGTCTGGCCGAGTCGTCACAAGCATTGCGCGCATTATACGCAGACCATGCGGGCGCCGCCGGGCGCATGGCTCGCTGTCTATTGGAGATGCAGAGCTAAGTGCGCATGTCGGTCATCATCGCCACCAAGGATCGCGCCGAATACTTGGACCGCGCGCTGGAATCGCTCGGCAAACAGCTCGGGGCGCCGTCGTTTGAGGTGATCGTTGCCGACAACGGTTCGACCGACGCGACGCCGCAGATCGTCGAGCGCGCGCGCGCGCAGTATCCGTTTGAAGTCGTCTACGTATTCGAAGAACGGCCCAATCGCGGGGCCGCGCGCAACCGCGGGATCAACGAAGCTCGAGGGTATTTGATCGCGTTCTGCGATGACGACGTCTACGCGCCGCCGGGATGGCTGGCCGCGCACGACGCGGCGCACGAAACGAGCAACCTCATCGTGAACGGACCGATCGTGAACGTGCCGTCGTACCACGAGCGCCCCAAACCCGTGCTCGCAAACTATTCGCGGGCCGCCCTCTGCACGTGCAACGTTTCGATTCCGCGCACGGCGCTGCGGGCCGCGGGTGGTTTCGACGAGCAATTTCATCTCTACGGCTGGGAAGATACCGAACTCGGTGTTCGCTTGAGCCGCGCAGGCTTGCGGTCGAAGTTTGCCTGGGACGCATACATTTGGCATATCAAGCCGCCGGGCGAGGCGTCGCTCGAGTTGGAGATGCGTAAAGCGCTGGAGAAGGCGCGCATGGCCGCGCGTTTCGTCCGGAAAGATTCCAGTTTGCGCGTGCGCAGCGCAACCGGCGCACATCCGGTGAACTTGTTACGCGCCCGCGTGCTCGAGCGGATGCTTCCGCTTTACGCGGGAGTGGCGACCGACGAACGCAAGCCCGCAGCGCTGCGCGCGCTCGCGCGCGCGCAGCTGCTCGACGGCATCTACACGGTCGAACTCGCGCGCGTGTTGCACGAAAAGGCATAGCAGAATGCGAGCGCTGGTCTATTGCGCGGGCGGAGGAATCGGCGATTCGCTGATGGCCTCGATCGTCGCGGAAGCTTTGAAACAGCGCTGCGAAACCGTCGACGCGCTGACGCTGCCGGCCCACCGTCCCGCGCTCGAGCGCGTACCGGTTTTGGACGCAGTTCTCACCGACGACGGCCGCGACGAACGCGCGCTCGCCGACTTCTTGGCCCAACGCGCATATGACGCCGCGATCGTGACGTGGGCGACTCCGCATACGGCCCGCGTTCCGCAGCTGGCGAAGATTCCGGTGCGCGTCGGACAAGCGAACCGGCTCTATTCCTGGCGGTTCACGCAGCGGATTGCCGTGCGAAGCGAACAAGGCGACGTCACGACGCATTGGTCGCAGATTCTCTTAGATTATGCGCGCGCGCTGGACGTCGTGCCGCCGGAACGTCCGGTGCTGCACTTCGCACCGTCGCCTGAAGACGAACGCGCGGCTGACGAGCTCTGCGCGCAGCTCGGACTCGCGGTCAACGGATTCGCGCTCGTTCATCCCGCCAACGCGATTGCGAGCGAACGCGGAATCTGGCCCCTCGAAGGATGGGCGAACCTCGTGCGCGAGATCGCGGCGCGCTTCAATCTGCCGGTGCTGGTGACCGGCAGCGAGGACGATCGCGACATCGTCGAGGGTGTCGTCGCGCGCGGCGGAGGTTTTTCGCTGGCCGGAAAGACGACGATCGGATCGTTCGGATCGCTGGCGCGTCGCGCGGCATTCTTCGCCGGCGTGACCACGGGCGCGATGCACGTTGCCTCGGCATGCGGCGCGCCGACCGTCGGCATCTATCCATTTCAAACCGATACGCCGGATCGTTGGGCGCCGCTCGGCGCGCGCACGGCGATCGTTCGCGCGACCTATCCCTGCCGGCCGGGAGAGCGCAAAGAGACGTGTCCGGACTATGCGTGCATAGCCAATCTCGACGTGCCGCGCATCATGGCCGCCATCGATTCACTCACCAACGCGCCCGCACCCGCATGAAAGCGACGATTCAGCTCTGCACCTACAACCGCGCGCATCTGCTGGGCCGCGTCCTCGATGCATGCTTCGAGCAAACGGTTTCGCCCGCGGATTACGAGGTCGTACTCGTGAACGACGGTTCGACCGACGATACGCCGGCCGTCATCGCCGCGGCGCAAGCGCGTGCGACCTGTCCGTTCACCGTCGTTGGCAGACCCAACGGCGGCTTGGCAAAAGCTCGCAACTCGGGGCTCGCGCGTTCGACGGGCGAGCGCATCATTCTGATCGACGACGACGTGCTGCCCCTGCCGAACTTCGTCGGAGAGCATTTGCGCAGCCACGCGCGTCATCCGCGCGCGATCGTGCGCGGCGGCGCCATCAACGTCGAGAACTTCGACGACTTGCCGTTGCCGGTCTGGAGTTTTCGCAACTATAGCGGAAATTATTTCTGGACGACCAACGTCTCGGTGCCGCTGGAGACGCTGCGAGCCGCCGGCGGTTTCAACGAAGACTTTGCCGAGTACGGCTGGGAAGATATCGACGTCGGATTGCGCTTGCGCTTTGCAGGAGTGAAGGCGGTCTTCAACCCGCGCGCACTCGTCTATCATTATAAGCCGCGCCCGCGCGCGGCGGACGTCGAGAAAATGCTGCGGCAAGCTCGCGCCCAGGCGCGCACCGCGGTGCAGCTCGCGCGGCTGCATCCGCATTGGCGCACCTATTTGGCAACAGGCGATAATCCAGTGCAGCGGTGGCTGCACCGATGGGCGCGTGCAACGGGCGCGGCGAGCAAGCTGCGAGCGCGTCTGGGTTCGCTGGCTGAAGATCGACCTTTGTCCGGAGCTGAGCTGCGCGTCGCGCGCAGGCTGGCGGCGGAAGCCTATTTTGAAGAGCTGGAGCGTGCGCGGCAGGCAGCTCCATGAATCGGATCGTGCTCGTCCGAACGGACCGGATTGGCGACCTGATTCTTTCAACGCCCGCGATCGCCACAGTGCGCGCCTCGTTCCCGGACGCTCGCGTGACGATGGTATGCAGCTCGTACAATCGCGTCGTCATGGAAAGAAATACCGATGTCGACGAGGTTGTCGATTTTCCCAGCGGCATGCGGCCGGAGCTGTTCGGTGCGACATTGCGCGGACGTGCTGACCTGGCCGTCGCGCTCGCGCCGCGCGCAACTGATCTTGCAATCGCGGGCGCGACGCGCGCGCAAACGCGCGCCGGATACACCTACGAACGCCGGTATCTGCTGCGTTGGACGCTGCGCCGTTTCGTCAATGTCCTGATGACCTCGGAGGCCGATCCGCAGCTCAGCGAGCGAGATCCGGGGCGGCACGTCCGGCACGAAGTCGATCAACTGCTGGACTTGGTTGCGCTGGCCGGCGCGAAGCGGCGCGTCGAGCGCCTGCGCTTGGATATCACGGACGAGGATCGCGCCGCGGTCGCTTTCGTCCCGGAGGATCCGATCGTCTTTCACTTGGGGAAACGCTGGTTTCATGACGGCAGCACGCTCGAATCGACGCTGCAGTTGCTTCGCGATCTGCACCGCTTCGATCTTCCGATCGTGGTGACGTACGCGCCCGATTGCGACACGTACGTGCCGGCGATTGCGGAAACGCGCGCGGCGGACGTAGTGCTCGGCGGCTTGCCTTTTCACCGTTGGGCCGCGGTGTTCGAGCGGGCCCGCGTCATCGTCACCGTCGATACGGGCGCAACGCACGTAGCCAGTGCCGTACGCAGGCCGACGCTGGTGGCTTTCGAACACCGCTACTTCCACTTGAACTCACAAGAATGGGCGCCGTACAAAGTGCCGAGCGCACTCGTGCGCAAACCTCGCAACGACGATCCGGAATCGCTCGCGCAACTGCGCGGCGATGTTCTCCAAGGCGTCGAGAAGCTGTTGGGTAAGCGTGCCTGAGATCTCCGTTGTCGTGCCGACGTACAACCGGATCGAAACGCTGCGCCACGTCGTTCCGTCGCTGCTCGCGCAAGATCTTCCGCCGGAGAGCTTCGAGGTACTCGTCTGCGACTCCAACTCGAACGACGGCACGGCGGAGTACCTGGCGAAAATGCGCGAGCTCTATCCCAATGTGGTGCACGTTCCCGGCGCATACTCCGGGCGCGCGATGGCGCGCAACGCCGGAATCGAGCGGGCTCGCGGCAATGTCGTGCTGTTCAACGATTCCGACATCGTCGCATCTTCCGACTTGCTTTCGCGCCATCTCGAACATCACCGGAAAGAACGCAACATCGCGGTCGTCGGATTGGAAGTTCAAGTCCGTTCGTTCGAAGACTACGAAGACAAGCGCGACCATCCCGAGAAGCGCGGCGCGCTGCATCCGCTCGGACGCAAGCGGTTGAGCTGGCTCTACTTTCTGACCGGCAACGCGTCGGTGCGGCGCGAGGATCTGCTGCGCGCCGGCTGCTTCGACGAATCGTTTACGGGATACGGGCACGAGGACTTGGAACTCGGCTACCGTTTGCAAAAGGCCGGCATCACCATTCTCTACGAGCCGCGCGCGGTGAACTATCACTGGCAAGACGTCGGCCATGAGGACCAGGTTGAAAAGATGAAGCTGGCGGGCCGCTCGACGGTGCGCTTCTACCGCAAGCACCCCGATTTCGCGGTGATGGCGAATCTCGGAATGACCCCGGTTTCCCTGGGGCTGCACTCGGCGCTGACCAAGATGCCGTGGCTCTTAGGGTACTTCGACAAGCGCGCCGGGACGTCGAAGTTTGCGCGGAGCCTCATCCAGCAGTACTATTACGTTTCCGGAATCAAGAGCGCATTATGAAGTATTCTTGCGGCGCGTTACGCGCGAGCGATGAAAAAGCAGTCGTCGAACTGGCGGGCTGGGTGAACGTCCGGCGCGACCACGGCGGCTTGATCTTTGTCGACCTGCGCGATCGCGACGGCGTGACGCAGATCGTTTTCGATCCGCAGCGGGCGAACTTCAGCGAAGCCGAGCGCTTGCGCCACGAGGACGTCATCAGGGTGCGCGGCGCCGTCCGCCGCCGGCCGGCCGGCACCGAAAACCCGAAACTGCCGACGGGCGAAGTCGAGGTCGCTGTCGACGAGCTCGAGGTGATCAACCGTTCGGCCGTGCCGCCGTTCCAAGTGAACAAAGACGACGACGTCGACGAGAACCTGCGCATGCAGTACCGCTATCTCGATCTGCGCCGCGCGCCGCTGCAGCGCAACATGGCGCTGCGGCACAAAATCGTCAAGGCGATGCGCGACTTCTTCGACGAGCGCGGCTTCCTTGAGATCGAAACACCGATTCTGATCAAGTCGACCCCGGAGGGCGCGCGCGACTTCTTGGTGCCCAGCCGCCTGCATCCGGGCTCGTTTTACGCGCTCCCGCAGTCGCCGCAACTCCTCAAGCAGTTGCTGATGATCGCCGGCTTCGGCCGCTACATGCAGATCGCGCGCTGCATGCGCGACGAAGATTCGCGCGCCGACCGGCAGACCGAATTCACGCAACTCGACGTCGAGTTGTCGTTCTGCACGCAAGAAGAAGTGCTCGAGATCATGGAATCGTGCATGCGCCACACTTGGAGAGAGACGCTCGGTGTTGAGTTGCCGCCGTTTCCGCGGCTTTCGCACGCGCAGGCTATGGAAACATACGGCAGCGATAAGCCCGACCTGCGCTTCGGCCTGGAATTACAGCGCGTCAACGCTGTATTCGCGCAAACCGAGTTCGCGATCTTCAAATCCGTGATCGACTCCGATGGAGCGATCGTCGCTCTACGCTACCCCGGCGGCGCCGTACTCTCGCGCCGCGATTTCGACGCGCTGGTCGAGCTCGCGAAGCAAAACGGCGCCAAGGGCATGGTGTGGGTCGCGCTCGGGGCCGACGGCATCAAGAGTTCCGCCTCGAAGTTCATCGACGAAAGCGTGGCCGCGCAGCTGCGCGAACGTACGCAAGCCGAAACGGGCGACGCGATCTTACTCTTCGCCGACGCCACCGCTGCCGCGCTTGGCGCGGCCGGAAAAATGCGCAACGTCGTCGCCGATCGCGCGGGGATGCGCGATCCGAAGACCTTCGCCTTTGCGTGGATCACCGATTTTCCGCTCTTCGAAATGGACGAAGCTACCGGCAAACCCGGTCCGGCGCACCATCCGTTCACCGCACCCGCGGACGATCAATGGGCGCTGCTCGATTCGGATCCGCTGCGCATGCGCGCGCAGCACTACGACATGGTCCTCAACGGCTTCGAACTCGGAAGTGGCTCGATCCGTATTCACAAAGCCGAGTACCAGCGCAAAATTTTCGCAATGCTCGGCCTAACCGAAGAGCAGGTCAACGATCGGTTCGGATTCTTCTTGCGCGCGCTCGACTACGGCGCACCGCCCCACGGAGGCATGGCGCTCGGCATCGATCGCATCGTCATGATCGCCGCCGGCGAATCGAACATCCGCGACGTCATCGCGTTTCCAAAGAACCAGCTCATGCGCGACGTCATGATGGACGCGCCCTCTCCCGTGCCCGAGCAGCTCGTCAGCGATCTTTCGCTGCGGTTAATTCCGCCACGCACCTAGTGTCATGGTGAGCGGCGCGCTGTAAGCGCGCCCTAGTCGAACCACGCCCGAGCGTAGTCGAGGGCCGCGGAGCTCGAGCGTCGCCGGAAGCCGCCCCAAAACCGCTGGCGCAAGAACGTCTATGTTTTTTCGCCGCTAGGGCGTTTTTTCGGAGACAAAGTTTTGAAATCGACATCCTGTCGAGTCCAAAAAAATCGCACTTTTTGAGGCGGCTCCGGCGACGCCCTTCGCTACCGAGCCAACAGTTTTCGAGCGCGCGTAAAGATCGCGTCGAACATCGGGCGCGTGAGTTTGCCCGTGTTTGTGTTTTGACGGCTCGGATGGAATGAGGAGATGAGCGTGACGGTGCGTTTGCCTTTGGTCGCGGTTAACTCGGCGCCGTGGCCGAAGCGCCAGCCTTTGATCGAGAGCGAGTAGCCGGCGGCCTCGAGCGCCTCGATCGCGGCTTTCGTTCCAATCGCGCCGAGACCGACGACGACGCGCAGGCGATCGAGCGCTTCGAACTCGCGCACGAGATACGGAAAGCACTTGCGCAGCTGTGCGGGCGTCGGTTTGTTTTGCGGCGGCGCGCAGCGAAGCGCCGCCGTGATGAAGCAGTCGTGCAACTGCAGCCCGTCGTGTGCATCGGACACGGTCGCTTGATTCGCAAAGCCCGCGCGATGCAGCGCCGGGTAGAGAAACTCGCCCGAGGCGTCGCCGGTGAAGACGCGGCCGGTGCGGTTGCTGCCATGTGCGCCCGGCGCCAGGCCGACGAGTAAGACACGCGCTTTCGGGTCGCCGAAGCCCGGAACGGGTTTGCCCCAGTACGTCAGGTCGCGATATGCGCGTTTCTTTTCGGTCGCAACTTGCGTGCAATACCGGCGCAACTCACGGCACTTCGTGCAGGCGACGACTTCGGATTCGATAGCTTTTAACGTTTGCGCGCTCATTGCAGATCCGGAAAACCTATTCGTTCCAAGGCCGCGTAGGCCGCGATGCCTACCGCCGTCGAGAGATTGATGCTGCGGACGCTGCCCGGCTGCATCGGAATGCGCAAGCAATGCTCCCGATTGCGCGCTAGCAGTTCGTCAGGCAATCCCTTCGTTTCTTTTCCGAACACCAGAATGTCGCCGCGACGGAAATCAGCGTTTGTGTAGGGCAGTGATGCGCGCGTCGAAAAATACCAGCGGCGCGATTGCGAAGTGGCGGCCAAAAATGCGTCGAGACTTGGATGCAGCGTCATGTTCACGTGGTGCCAATAGTCGAGGCCCGCGCGTTTGAGCTCGCGGTCGTCGATCCTGAAGCCGAGCGGTTCGACCAGATGAAGCGCGCAGCCGGTGGCTGCGCACAACCGCGCGACGTTACCCGTATTCGGCGGAATCTCCGGTTCGATAAGGGCGATCTGCAGCGGCGCGCCGCTCGCCGCGCGATCGGAGAGCCGATCCTGCGGCTGCATTACGAGTTGACGATGGAGACGAAGTCGAGGCCGGCGGGCGCGACGATATAGGCGACGCCATTGTTGCGCTGCCAGATCGTTTCGATCGCACCGCGCGGATAAACCACGCGCACGTTGGGCGCGGCCGGATCGTTCATCGCGCAGTCGCCGCTGTCCGTAAAGCCGCAGAGCACGGAGAGATGTCCGTCCGAGTGTTCGATGGGCGCGCCCGGAAGTTCGTCGCCTTTCCAGCTGTACGAGATCGCGATGGGAATGCCGGCGTTTATCAAACGCGCTGCGTGATCGAGATTGCGCAAATACACGACCGCGGCGCGCAGTCCCAGGCTGCCGCTGAAAGCGACGTTAAACGACCAGTTGCCGGTGCCGTTGTAGGCGCGATCGAATACGGCGCGCGCGGTGGCGGGGACGTCGAAGTCCAAACCTTGGTAGGCGTTGAGCATCGAAAGTGCTGTTGGACTGCACCAGCCGCGCTCGCCTTCGACAACGAACTGCGATCGCGCCGGCACGTCGAGGATTCGCGCCGGCGCCGCGTACGGTAGTGACGCCTCTGTACGCTCGGGCATAGCAAAATAGACGGCGTTGAACTCGACGCCGCCCGCGCGCACTTCTATTCCGTCGAACGGCTGGGCGCTGCGAATTACGTCGACATCCACCGCAACGTCGTCGTGATGCGTACTGAATGACGTGCGCCCGTCCGTCGTCCATTCGGCGTGCGGCAGCCACTCGGTGGCCGGCGTGTGCGCGCGCAACAGACGGAACTCGAGTGAACCCCGCTCGGCGAACGTGTTCCAGCTCAGCACGCCTTCGCGCGCCGGTTCGAACGTCAGCCGGACGCTCTCGGGCGCGTTATACGAAACTGCGAGCGCTATATCTGCCAGTCCCAAGCGTTCCACGTGTCTTGCACGAAGGCGGCCGGCTTTAGATTCTTCATGTCGCTGTTGACGGCGGTATATTCGTTTTCCCAATAGAAGAAAACGCTCGGAACGAGTTGATGGATGCGCTCCTCTTCCTGCTGATAGAGCTTTTTGCGCGCCGCATGATCGTAAGTTAGCAACGCTTGCAATGAGGTCCGGTCGACGATGGAGTCGCTTAGGTGCGACGTGTTGCCTCCGCGCGGCGGAACGTATTTGCTGTTCCACAGTCCCGAGTTGTCAGGATCCGGCGCATTGATCGCGACAGTCCACGAAATGTCGTACTTGCCGGTGTAGAGCGGTCCCGTTGGAGCGAACAGCACGTTGACGGGATAATTGCGAATCTGGAGGTTGATTCCGAACGGTTTCAATTGGCTTTGCACCTGCACTTCGGCTTGGATATTTTCCTGTTTGTTCGTTCCGGTTGAAATAGTGAGTTGCAACGTTTGCGCGCCCTTGTGCAGCCAGCCGTCGGAGCCCATCGTCCAGCCGGCCTGCGCGAGCAACGCTTTCGCGCCATTCGGATCGTACGGATAGCGTGGAATGTTCGGTGCGGCCCATGAGAGCGGAAAGATGTCGCTGACCGCAAGCTGGTTGTAGCCGTGATACGTCTTGTCGTTGATTTGCTTCCAATCCACGCCTTCCGCGATAGCCAGCCGCACGCGCCGGTCGGCGAGAATCGGATTCTGCAAGTTGAATTCCATATGACGCCAGTTGGCGATCAACTTCGTGATGACGGTAATGCCGGAAAGCTGCGAGAGGCGCGCGATGTCGTTTTCATTGACGCCGATGAGCACATCGACGTCATGCGTTTGCAACTCGTTGAAGAGCGTGCTCGTGTTCGGGATGACTTTCCAAATGATTTTCTTCAAGTGCGGCGGCCCGCGATAGTAGTATGGGTTGGGCACGAAGACGAGCGACGCGCCGTGATTCCATTGCTGCAGAATGAACGGCCCGCTCGAGATCGGCTTGCCGTTGAACGGCGCGCGGTTGATATCCGGCAGACCCGCAAGAATGTGCGCCGGCAGCGGCGGATAGGCGGCGCCGTCGAACGCAAGCAACCCCAGAATCGTCGAGTTGGGCTGCTTTAAATGAATGACGATCGTCGTGTTGTCGGGCGCGTTCGCCGAGGCGATATCGTCCCAGCCGAATAGCGCCTTGACGTTGTTGCGCGGATTGCGCACCGCCGAATAGGTGAACACCCAATCCTTTGACGTAAGCGGCGCGCCGTCGGACCAGCGCAGGCCCTTGCGCATATGAATCGTGATCGTTTTCCCGTCTTTGCTCAATCCGCCGTTGGCGTAACTTGGCACTTCCGTCGCCAAATCGGGAATGAAGTTGCCGTTGTCGTCATACTTCAAAAGCGACGCAAGGATCAGGCCGTCGACCTGATTGCTCGCGTCGGTGTGCGCGAACATCGGATTCAATCCGTCAGGCTCGTCGGAGTTCCCGACGCGAACCTCGCCCGGGATCGTCCAGGGGTTGTGTCCGCCCACCCGTGTCGTTGCGGTCTTCGTGCAAGCGCCCAAGGCGAACGCGGTGGCAATCAGTGCTGCGGCGAGCTTCAGATTCATGCGACGACCTTTGCGGCGAGCGGGTAGCGTTTGACGAGCTTCGGCGCGATGGCATTCCACAGATCGCCCGCTCCGTTGCGGACCACGTCGTCTGCGGGCAGCGAAGTTTCTGCGCGCGCCCGCGCAATTTCTGCCGCCGCTGCGCCTTCGTCCAAGCCGAACGTATTGAGGGCGATGCCCACAACCCTTGCCGGTTTCACGGTCGCGCAGAGCTCCTCGTGAATGGCGACGAGTTGCGAGTACGAGAGCATCGGCGTTCCGTAGGTATCCATGCTCGTTCGCCTGACGTCTGCAACCAGCAGCAGCGCATCGGGAGCGCAGCCGAAGAGCAGCGCGAGCGTGACCGGCGCGTAAGCCGGATGATTGATCGCTCCCTGCCCCTCGACCAAGACGTATTCGGGATTTCGCCGCGCCGCTTCCAGGACGAGCTGTTCGCACGCGCCGGTTGCGAAGTCCGAGATCACACGGTCGACCGCGATGCCCCAGCCGGCAATCATGATTCCGGTCTGTCCGGTCGGCACGAATTCAGCGTTCGCTCCCGCATTGCGCGCGGCGCGCGCGAATTCTAACATCACCGTCATCTTTCCGACCGCGCAATCGTTGCCGACCGCGAGCACGATCGGAGCTTGCACGTCGTAAGCCGCTCCGCTAAAGAGCGGAACGTCCGGTGGTTCGCGCACGTCCCAAATCGCGACGTTCTGTTGCAACGCCGCTGCCGCGAACTCCGGATCGGCACCGAGCATGTCGTGCAAGCCGCTGACGATCTCCAGTCCGTTTGCGATCGCGGCGAGAATTTCTGCGCGCCACTCCGGTGGAAGCTTTCCGCCCTTTGGAGCGGTGCCGATTAACAGCGCGGTCGGTTCGTAGCGCAGAGCGTCCGCGACGCTTGCAACTACCGGCGCGGAGCTGTCGAGATAGGGGAGGACGTCACGCACCGTTCGCCCGGCGCACGACGGATCGACGACCGCCACGGTTTCATCGCTCGAATACCGGATGACACCGTGCGCGGTCTTTGCGTTGTCTGCAAATTGCCCGGGAGCGAGAATTGCATATCTACGCAACGGTCTTCTCGCGCACGCCTAGGCCGGGTCCATCCGGCAATATGATTCTTCCACGATCATAAGTGATGCCGGCGAACGGGTCGTCTTTGGTGAGAAACGGGCCATCGATGTCGGCCCAGTCCGCCAGCGGCGAGAGCTGCGCGGCAGCGGTCGCCAGGATTTGGCTTTCGACCATGCAGCCGATCATGATCTTGAATTTGAGCGCTCGCGCGGTGTGGATCATCTTAAGCGCGCCACGGATGCCGCCGGTCTTTACGAGCTTGACGTTGACGCCGTCCACGCAGCCGATGAGCGCCGGCAGATCCTCCGCCGTGCGCGAATCTTCGTCGGTCACGATTGGAATCGCGCTGTGCTCGCGCACGTAGCGCAGCTGCTCGGGATGACCCGCCGGAATCGGCTGCTCGCAGAATTCGATCCCGAAGCGGTCCAGCTCGCGCAGAATGGCGGCCGCTTCTTCGGCGCTCCAGCCTTCGTTGGCGTCGATACGGATCGTGCCGTTGTACTTAGAGCGTATCAGTTCGACGGTTTCTATTTGGCTCGCGCGCGAGCCGGCGCCGAGTTTCACCTTCATGACCGGATGCTCGCCGAGTTCGGCGACTTTGCGCAGCGTCGTTTCCGGATCGCCGATGCCGATCGTGAAGGACGTGAGCGGAGTTTCCACCGGATTCAAGCCGAGCAGCCGGTAGAGCGGCTTGCCGCAGTCTTTGCCGATCAGGTCGTGCAGTGCGACATCGAGCCCGCAGCGCGCCGCGGCCGGGATATCTTCCGCGAGCAAATCGTCCAGGAGATACGGGTCGTCGCCGAAAGCTGCGTGCTCTCGGAAGTATGCGGTAACGGATTCGGCCGACTCGCCGTAACGCGCGATCGGCGCGGTTTCGCCCAGGCCTTCCAGTCCGCTCCAGGACAGGCGCAACAGAACGGTGCGCGCCGACACTTCGCTGCCGCGCGCGATCGTAAACGGATGGACGAGCGGGAGCTCCAGGATTGAGGTCGAGAGCGAGAGCGCGGACATGTCGCAGTCTCTCCTTCTCGCAGACGTTGCCAGCCCCTAGAGGTCTACGTCTTCCTCGCCCTCTTCGTCTTCGCCGTCGTCCTCTTGCTCGTCGCCGTCCTCTTCCGGCTCGGTGACTGAGTCATTGGCCGAGCCGGCAATGCCGCGATCGATCAGCGGGTCGCCGTCGGCGGTTTTTTCGAGCTCTTCGTTTTTCGTTTCGTTCATATGGAACCTCGAGGTGACTGTGCCCGCTCCTGGTTACCGCGAAACCGGGGTACGCACGCGGTAGAGTGCTCCGCGGTGATCGAAGCGGACGCCTTCGCCGAGCGCTCGTGCCGCATGCCGTTCGCAGCCTCGAATGACGCGAGCTTCTTCGGCGTTGTCGTAACGCGCGCGTACTTGGCCGCTAAGTTCGGCCTGCACCCGCGGCGATTCGACGGCATGCGCGACTTCGTGCTCCAAGCCGAGCGGCGGCGATTGCCTTCCGCCGCGCGTCGTGCGCAGCGCGCTGTACGGATCCCAAGCGATCGTGTCGGTATTCGGATCGAAGTGATCGTCATCGCGGTGATCGATCGTCAGTCGGAAGGTTCGCGAGGATGATTCCAAGCGATCGAAGAGACGGCGCGCGGCGCCGTCGCGGGTCAAATAGGCCTTGGCGAGCTCGAAATCAGGGCGTGCCCGCGCCGGGACGACGATTGCCATGCCGGTCGTTCACGCGCTTGGATGCTTTTAGCAAGGACCTGTGGTAGAGTGAAGGCCGTCGACTGCGCATGGCGCGCAACGTATTGCAGGTGCTGGACCCAGAATAGTACCTAGGGAGCATCAGCTCCGGATACGACGGCGTAGTGGCCGAAATGGCTGCCGCACCGGCGCCCGGGCCGCACCCACCTGCGAGAAAGCAGGTTCACACCTTTACGGCAGACGCCATATGCGGTCGACTGCTTCTTTCATCGCCTGCACGCGCGCGTCGCCTTGCGCCGCATCCAGCACTACGAATCCGCGATACTCTTGCAGCAGCGCACGTAACGTATCTTCGCCGGCTCCAAAATCGTGCCAAACCAAAACCGTCTTGGGCAAGAGCTCGCCGGGATCGCTTCCTTCTTCCAGTGTATCGAAATCGGGACCGTAGCGCAGCCACGCGGAATCGGTTTCCTTCGCAACGCGCTTCATGTCGTGCGCGCCCGCGGCAAATGAATGCGGTTCGTTTCGCAGCGCGAGCGTTACGTTATGGCGTTTGGCCAAGGCGGCGGCTTCGCCCAGACTTTCGAGCACGGAGTCCCACGCCGCAAAGGTGGCCGGGGGCAGGGGTGCAGACAAGAGCGGCGCTCCGAGCGCGAGCGCCATCTCCAGCGCTTGCTCCATATGCGCGGAATCGGCCGTAAAAAAGCCGTCGTGACGGAACGCGGCCACGGTCAATCCCAGGTCGGCGGACATCTTTTTGACTTGGGCGAGGTAGTCCGTATCGGTGCGCGGAAAATGCCGCACGTCAAAAACGACGCCGTCGGCTGCGAGCTCCCGCGCGCAAGCATCGATCCATTCGAGTTGGGTAAGATCGCCGCTGCGCAACTGTTGATCGAAAGCCGTGCTCGAGCAAGCCAGCTTCATACGCGCGCTCGTTTCGACCGCATATTGGAAGGTACCCCTTGTGAATATCGCCGTTGCAGCCGACCACGCCGGTTTCGAATATAAGGATCGCATCGCGCTCGCCTTGCGCGACGCCGGCCATACCGTTTTAGATTTCGGAACGCACGACGGCACGCCCGTCGATTATCCGCAGTACGGGTACGCGGTCGGCGAAGCCGTTGCGTCGGGACAAGCCGAGCGCGGAATATTGGTCTGCGGTTCGAGTATTGGGATCTCGATGGCAGCCAACAAGGTGCCGGGCATACGCTGCGCCGCCGTTTTCGAACCGCTTGCAACGGAACTCGCCCGCAGACATAACGACGCCAACGTGCTCGCCCTTTCGGAGCGTCTCACCGGTTGGGAGATGATCGAACGCTGCGTCTTGATCTTCTTGACCACGATGTTCGATGGCGGACGTCACGCGCACCGCGTCGAGCAGCTCTTCGAGTACGGCGACGCCCAGCGCGCGCGCACGCTCAAGGCGATCGAGGCTGGAAAAGTTACCGGTGCGCAAACCCCGCGCGAATTGCTGGGGGCGTCATGACGCGCACCGGCCTGTGGATCATCTTTGCGGTCGCGGTGATCATCTGCGCGTGGGACGTTTACGCCGCGCTGCGCGGTCAAGGAAATAATGCGGTGGCCTGGGCGCTCGGAGTGATGATGGCGGCTTTTGCGATTTGGGTCTTCACAAAATTAATGCGTGGAGACCGTTCGCTGTGATCGCAAGCTCGCGCAGCCTTATCGAAGCGCAAGACCCGGAACTCTACGCGGCGATTGCCGGCGAGGAGCAGCGGCAGCGTCAAAACCTCGAACTGATCGCGTCGGAAAATTATTCGAGCAAGGCCGTGCGCGAGGCGATGGGTTCGGTCATGACCGACAAGTATGCCGAAGGGTATCCGGGCAAACGCTATTACGGCGGCTGCGAATTCGTGGACGTGGCCGAGAATCTCGCTATCGCGCGTTTGAAGAAACTGTTTAGAGCGGAGCACGCCAACGTGCAAGCTCACGCCGGCGCGCAAGCCAATATGGCGGTTTTTATGGCCGTGCTGCAGCCGGGCGATCCGGTGCTGGGCATGTCGCTCGCGCACGGCGGCCACTTGACGCACGGCACGAAGGTCAGTTTTAGCGGCAAACTCTACAACGCATTCGCGTACGGCGTCCGTAAAGATACCGAGTTGATCGATTTTGACGAAGTGCGCAGGCTCGCGCGCGAGCACAAACCGAAGCTGATCATCGCGGGCGCCAGTGCCTATCCGCGCACGATGGAGTACGATCAGTTCCGCGAGATCGCCGACGAGATTGGCGCCCCATTCATGGTTGACATGGCGCACATCGCGGGTTTGGTCGCGGCCGGCTTGCATCCGTCGCCGGTGCCGGTTGCGGATTTCGTGACGTCGACCACGCACAAGACCCTGCGCGGACCGCGCGGCGGATTGATTCTCTGCAAAGAGCAGTGGGCTGTAGCACTCGACAAGTCGGTCTTCCCCGGCATTCAGGGCGGACCGTTCATGCACATGATCGCCGCCAAAGCGGTCGCCTTCGGCGAAGCGCTCAAACCTGAGTTCACCACCTACCAGCAGAACGTCGTGCGCAACGCACGCGCGATGGCTGACGAATTTGCGCGCAACGGTTTGCGTTTGGTGGGCGATGGAACCGATACGCACCTGATGCTCGTCGACGTTTCGGTCAAAGGGCTGACCGGAAAGGCGGCTGAGGAATACCTCGATGCGATCAGCATCACGGTCAACAAGAACGCGATTCCTTACGATCAGCAAAAGCCGTTCGTCGCCAGCGGCATCCGCATCGGCACGCCCGCCATCACAACGCGCGGGTTCGGTGAAGACGAGTGCCGCGAGGTCGCACGGATCATCTGCGAAGGGCTCGACGACATTGCCGTGCGCGCGAAGGTCGATACCCTGCGCGGACGCGTGCGCGAACTCACGGGCCGCTTCAGCGTTCCGTAACGGTATGACCGGCGCATCGGCTTTACTCGTGGTCGACCATCCGGCAGTTGCCGACCGGCTCGCGCGATTGCGCGATCGCGAAACGACCACGCCCGTCTTCCGCAAACTGATGGAAGAGCTTGGCGGTTTCCTTGCGTACGAAGCGACGCGGCACTTGCCACTGCGGGACGAGCGCGTTACGACGCCGCTGCAAGTGACGACCGCAAAGCGCATTGCCACGCGTCCCGTCGTGGCGCCGATCTTGCGCGCGGGACTGGGTTTGCTTCCGGGATTTCTGGCCGTCATCGACGACGCCGTCGTCGCGCACCTCGGCTTCTATCGCGATCCCGACTCGCTGCAGCCGGTCGCCTATTATGCGAACGTTCCGGACGACTTGGCCGAACGCAGCGTCTTCCTTTTAGATCCGATGCTGGCAACGGGCAACTCAGGATCGGCTGCGCTCGAAGCGCTGGCTTCGCGCGGCGCGCGGGACATGACGTTCATTAGTTTGATCGCGGCGCCGGAAGGCGTCAAAACAATTCAGGCGGCGCACCCAAACGTCCGGATCGTCACGGCGGCGCTCGACGAACGGTTGAACGAACATGCCTACATCGTGCCCGGACTCGGCGATGCCGGCGATCGCATGTTCGGAAGCACCAGCTCTGTCCCCGTATCACACAGGGCGCGAAAATAGCCGTGCGTCCCGGGTGGGATGAGTACTTCATGCAGATCGCCCAAACCGTCGCGACGCGTGCCACGTGCCCGCGCGCTTCGGTCGGCTGTGTGCTCGTGCGCGATCATCGCATTCTCACGACCGGCTACAACGGCTCGCCGCCCGGCGTGGCGCACTGCACCGACGCGGGCTGTATCGTTGTGAACGACCACTGCCAGCGCGCGACGCACGCCGAAGCCAACGCCATCGTTCAGGGCGCGCTGCACGGCGTGACCCTGGCGAAGTCCACGGCTTACTGCACGCATCAGCCCTGCGTGAACTGCACCAAGCTCTTCATCAGCGCCGGCGTGCGCCGCTTGGTCTATCAGACGCCGTATGCCGATCCGGTCGCCGAGGCGCTGCTGCGCGAGGCGGAAGTCGTTGTCGAGGAAGCGCGCCCGTGACGGCTGACTACCTTTATATAGCGGCTTTTGCGATCGCGCTGCTAGCGGCGCTCTTTACCACGCCGCTCCTCCTGCGGCTGGCGCAACGCGTCGGCATGTACGACGTCACGGACGACCGCCGCATGCACGAAGAGCCTAAGCCTAGGATCGGCGGCGTCGCCGTCTTCTTCGGCTTCGCGTTCGCGCTCTTCGTTGTTCTCGGCTTTGCGCTCTCGAACGCGCGCGCTTTCCTTCCCGTGCACGATCAGCTGGCCGCCGCCCATAACCTGATCGGGCTGCTCTTCGGCAGCATGCTCATTCTCTGCGTCGGTCTGTGGGACGACATCATGGGTTTGCGCCCGAAGTACAAACTTCTCGCGCAAATAACCGTCGCGCTGATCTCGATGGCCTACGGTTTTCACATCGACTACGTCCATCGGCCGCTCTCGCACGATCCCAACGACTTCATCTACTTTCCGTGGTGGATCAGCTATCCGCTGACGCTGGTGTGGTACACCGGCATGATCAACGCGATCAATTTCATCGACGGATTAGACGGACTGCTCTCCGGCTTCACGGCGATCTCGTCGATCTTTTTGTTCGCGATCGCGTTTACAAAAGATCCGATCGTCGCGCTGGTCGTCATCGCACTCGCCGGCGGTGCGCTCGGTTTTCTGCCTTTTAATTTCGCGCCGGCCCGCATCATTTTGGGAGACAGCGGCTCGCATTTTATCGGGTACGTCTTCGCCACCGTCTCGATCATCGGCACCAGTAAGACGGCCATCGCCGTCGGCTTGATCGCGCCGCTCATCGTACTCGCGTTACCGATCGTTGACACGGCTGCGGCGATCTTCCGGCGCGCGCGCTCGGGCAAACGCATCAGCGAAGGCGACCTCGGACACTTTCATCACCAGCTCGTCTTCCGTTTCGGGCTCAACGCGCGCCAAGCAGTGCTGCTGATTTATGCGATCTGCATCTTGCTCGGCGCCGCCGCTCTGTATCTGTCATGACCGATACCAAGCCGCTGCGCGTGATGGCGATCTTCGGCACGCGCCCCGATACGATAAAAATGGCGCCCGTCGTGGCCGAGCTGCAGCGGCATCCGCACGTCGAGTGCATCGTCTGCGTCACCGCGCAGCACCGCGAGATGCTCGACGATTTGCTGGCGCTCTTCGCGATCCGGCCCGATCACGATCTCGACATCATGACCGAAGATCAAACGCTGACCGAAATCACCACGCGCGTGTTGACCGGAATGGAAAGAGTCTTCGAGCAGGTCCGGCCGGATGTTGCCCTTGTTCACGGCGACACGACGACGAGCATCGCGGCGGCGCTCGCCGCGTTCTATCAACAGATCTGTGTCGGCCACGTTGAGGCGGGTTTACGCACGAGCAACCCTTCGCTGCCGTTTCCCGAAGAGATGAACCGGCGGATCACCGGCACGATTGCGTCGTTTCATTTTGCGCCGACCGACCTTTCGCGCGAACATCTGCTGGGCGAAAACGTTCCGAAAGAAAACGTCGTCGTCACCGGCAATACGGTCATCGACGCATTCATGCTGACGGCCGGACGCGAAGATTTGCCGCAGCCGCCCGGATGGGATCGGATCGATCCGCAGCGGCCGATCATCGTCGTCACGGCGCACCGGCGCGAGAATCACGCGCACATGCGCGAAATGTGCGAAGCCATGCGCGATATCGCCCGCATGCCGCAACGCCCGCAAATTTTTTGGCCGGTGCATCCATCGCCGCGCGTCAAGCCGATTGCCTACGAAGTGCTCGGGAAGGAACCGGGCGTCGTGCTCGTCGAGCCGATGGATTACGCGCGCATGGTTGCGGCCGTGCGCGACTGCACGTTCGTGTTGACCGACAGCGGCGGGCTCCAAGAAGAAGCGCCGTGCCTTGGCAAACCCGTGCTCGTGATGCGCGAAGAGACGGAACGCCCCGAGGGCGTGCTCGCCGGAACCTTGGAACTGGTGGGACACGAACGCGAGAAAATCGCCGGTGCGGCCGCGCGCCTGCTTTCCGACCCGGAAGCGTACGGACGGATGTCGCACGCGCACAATCCGTACGGCGACGGACACGCCGCCGAGCGCATCGCGGCTTGGCTGCTCGCGCGTCTGCGCGGCGGCGATTACCCCAAGCCGTTCGGGGGCGGTCTGGCGGAGTGAAAAGCGCCGCGGGAATCATCGCGGCGGGTTCGGCTTTCGCGGGCGCGGGCATCGCCGGGCTGCTGATCGGCATCTGGTTCGATCACGTGCGGCACACGGAGTATCTTGCAGTTGCGGGCCTCTTTGCCGGCGTCGTCCTGGGTGGATATGCGGCGTTCCGCCTGCTGGTGCAAACGAACATTTCTTGAAGGAAAGCCCTGCTATGGAATTGTACCGCGGGCTCAAGCGGTCGATGGCGCTTGGCACGCTCTTTGTGGTCGTCCTCGCCGCAGGAGTGCTGGCCGCTTGGAACGTCAGCTTCGCACTGGTGCTGCTGGCCGGGGGCGCCGCCGGGATCGCCAACGCGTTTCTATCGATGCTCGGCAACGAAAGGTTGCTCGACCGGCGCAGCATCCCGGCGTTCGTCTTAAGTAGTTTTCTGCGCCTGTGCCTATTCGGTATAGTTCCGGTGGCCCTGGCGCTCCGGTTTCCCTCCCTGTGGACGTTGGCGTGGTACTTCATCGGGTTCTTCACGCCGTTCGGAATATACGCAGTCTTGCTCAAACGCGCATACGCACGAAAGATCGAATAGTTGCACGAAAAAATAGGAGAGCACATCACGTGGACGTGGCCGGTACTCGGCTCCGTTCACGCCGACACGATTATGACGACGTGGCTCGTCATGGCCGTGGCTTTGCTCTTTTTTGCGTGGGTCGGAGCCAGTTATCGTTCCGCTCGCGTGTCGCGGCGTCAAACCGTGATCGAAGGCATCATCAACTACATCGCGGATCTCGCACACGGCGTGCTGGGCGATGCGGGCGAGCCGTTCGTGCCGTTTTTCATCGCGCTCTTCATCTTCATCTTCATGCTCAATCAATTCGGCGTGTTGCCGTTCAAAGTATTGGGCTTGCCGTTCGGTGGATCGCCGACGGCCGATCTCAATACGGTGGCGCCATACGCGTTGATGGTCTTCCTGATCATCCAAACCGTCGCGTTCCGGAGAAAAGGCATCGGCTACCTCAAACACTTGCTGCAGCCGTTCCCGGTATTGCTCCCAATCAATATCATCGACGAAATTCTCCGTCCCATCACGCTGGCGGCGCGTTTGTTCTTCAATATCTTTGTCGGCGAACTGCTCTTCATCATCATCGCCTCGATCATCACCGCCAAGATCATGCTTGGCCCGGTCAATCTTTCACTCACCGTAGCGGTCGTGCCGTTCTTCATCCAATTCTTCAATTTTTTCGTCGGCACGGTGCAAGCGTTCGTTTTCACGTTGCTTGGAATCGTCTATCTTTCGCTGGCAATAGCGCCAGAGCACTGAGAAAGGAAACCCCGTGAATCCTCAAGCCTTTATCATCGGCGCAACGCTGATCTCATTCGGAATCATCATTTCCGGCGTTGCGTTCGGTTCCGCGGTCGGCGACGGCATCGTCGCCAGCAAAGCCGTCGAGTCGATCGCCCGTCAGCCCGAGGCCCGCTCGAACATCTTTACGTTCCTGTTCTTGGGCGTCGGCGTGTTGGAAGCGGTCCCGTTCATCGCAATCGCGCTCGCGTTTTACATTCTGCTTGTGGTTGCCAAGGTACCCGCGCTCATTGGGGCATTCGCGAAGTAATCCATGGGATTTCTCTCGGTCGATTGGCACGGAACCGCTCTGGTGCAGCTGCTCAACTTCGCGATCTTTTTCGCGATCTTGAACGTGGTTTTCACGCGCCCCGTCGCGCGTGCCATCGCCAAACGCCGTGAGTACATCAACAGCGTGACGGGCGACTACGAGCGTTATCAAGCCGAAGGAAACGCATTGCGTATGCAGGCCGAGGCGATCCGCGCGGCCGCGCGGCGCGAAGCCGAACAGCTCGCCGCGCAGGCGCGTGCCGAATCGTCGAACGAGAGCGCAAAACTCTCGACCGAGTTCGCGCAGCAAGCGTCCGAGAAGGTCCGCCAGGCGCACGAGACCGTCGACTCCGAAGTGCAGGCCGCGCGTTCGAGCGAACACCGCACGGTGCAAGAATTGGCAACCGAAATGTTTGCGCGCGCGCTGCCGGAGCTCGCGCGATGAATTACGAGGCGATTGCAGAGTGGAGTCAGGTCGCTTCAGCCATTCTATTTCTGGCCGTGCTCGTCTGGATGTGGTTCAAGTTCATCCAGCCGGCCGTGCTGGCGGCGCAGGCCGCGCAAAACGCCCGCATTAACGAAGCCGAACGCCACCGCGACGAAGCCAAGGCGGCGCTCGAGGGACTGCAGCGCGAAATCGGCGTCGCGCAGCAGGACGCGCTCGCTATCAAAGATCGCATAGCATCGCTCGAAGCCGCGGAGCGTGAGACCGTTTTGCGCGAAGCTCGCGAAGCGGGCGAACGCGCACTGCGCGACGCCGAGGGCGAGCTCGCCCGCGCGCGCGCTGCGGCGCGCGGACAGCTGCGCGACGAGCTGGTCGAGAAAGCGCTCGGACTTGCGCGTGAAAACGCCGCCCGCCGCATGGACGCGGCCGCCGATAAGAAGCTCGCGAGTTCGTTCGTGAAGTCGCTGGAACGGAGCGGCGGCTGATGGCCAATCAAAAACTCGCGCGGCGTTATGCGACGGCGATCTTTCAACTCGCTTCGGAAGCGCACGCGGTGGAACAGGTCGGAAAGGAATTGCGCGTGCTCAGCGACGCGATCGAAGACAATGCGAGCGCGCTGAATTTCTTCTTGTCGCCTGTCGTCGACCGCAAAGAGAAAGAACGCACGCTGGTCGCGGCTTTCGACGGCAAGGCCCACCCCATCGCGCTGCACACCATGCTGCTGCTGGTCCGCAAGCGGCGCGAAGGCTTGCTGCGCGAAATCGTCGCCGAATACGAAGCGCTGGAGATGGCGGCACGCGGAGTCGATGCGCTTACGATAACGTCGGCCAAGCCGCTGGAAGCCGGCGAATTGCGCAACATCGTATCGCAGCTCGAGAAAATCTACGGAAAGAAATTCGACGTCACGCAAATCGTCCAGCCCGGACTGATCGGCGGGCTGCGCATCCTCATGGGCGATCGGCGCGTCGACGGTTCGGTCGAAGGCCGTTTTCAAGAATTAGCTCGCACTCTCTTCGCTAGGAATTAGGAATGATCAACGCAGACGAAATTGCCGGTATTTTAAAACAGCAGATCGCCACGTTTACGGCCGGCGTACAGGAAGACGAGGTCGGCACGGTCATCGAGGTCGGGGCGAACTTGGCGCGCGTCTACGGATTGCGCAGCGTCCGGTCCTCGGAACTCGTGGAGTTTGCGAACGGCTTGCAAGGCGTCGCACTGAATTTGGAAGAGGACAACGTCGGCGTCGTCATCATGGGCTCCGACGAAGGGATTAAGGAAGGCGACAAAGTCCGCCGCACCGGCCGCATCGCATCGGTTCCGGTCGGCGAAGCGCTGCTGGGCAGAGTCGTCGATCCGCTGGGCAAGCCGGTCGACGGCAAAGGGCCGATCGAAACGCATAAGTTCCGCACGATCGAAAACGTCGCGCCCAGCGTCGTGCAGCGCCAGCCGGTCAAGCAGCCGTTGCAGACGGGCGTGCGCGCGATCGACGCGCTCATTCCGATCGGGCGCGGCCAGCGCGAGCTGATCATCGGCGATCGCAGCACCGGAAAGACGGCAATCGTCGTCGACACGATCATCAACCAAAAGGGCAAGGGTGTCTTCTGCATCTACGTTGCGATCGGCCAGAAGAACTCGACCGTTGCGGCGCTCGCGCAGCTGCTCGAGCAAAAAGGCGCGATGGAGTACACGACCATCGTCACCGTGGGACCGTCCGACGCGGCCGCGCTGCGTTGGATCGCTCCGTTTGCCGGCTGTTCGATGGGCGAAGAGTTGATGTATCAGCACAAAGACGTGCTGATCATCTACGACGATTTGACCAAGCACGCGCAATCCTATCGCGAAATGTCGCTGCTGCTACGCCGTCCGCCGGGCCGCGAAGCCTACCCGGGCGACATCTTCTTCCTGCATTCGCGGTTATTGGAACGCGCGGCGAAACTTTCCGACGAGTTAGGCGGCGGATCGCTGACGGCGCTGCCGATCATCGAAACGCAGGCCGGCGACTTTTCGGCCTACATTCCGACCAACGTCATCTCGATCACGGACGGACAGATCTATCTCACGCCGCAGCTCTTCTTCCAGGGCATCCGGCCTGCGGTCGACATCGGCCTTTCGGTCTCGCGCGTCGGCGGTTCGGCGCAGATCAAAGCGATGAAGAGCGTTGCGGGTCAGCTCAAACTCGAGCTCGCGCAGTATCGCGATCTCGCGGCCTTTGCAAAACTTGCGAGCGATCTCGACAAAGCGACGCAGATGCAGCTGCTGCGCGGCGAGAAACTCACCGAGCTGCTCAAGCAGCCGCAGTACCAGCCGATGGCGGTCGAGGATCAAGTCGGGGTGCTCTACGGCGCGACCAAAGGATTCGTCAACGACATTCCGACGCCGCGTTTGCAAGAATGGCTGCGCGGTTTCGTTTCGTTCTTGCACGACAAGCATCCGGATATCGGCAGCGCCATCGCGCAGAGCGGACAACTCGCCGACGAAATCAAGCAGAAGCTGGACGTCGCGCTCACGGAGTTCAATAAGAGCTTCTAAATGGCAAGTGTGAAGGATCTTCGGGATCGGATACGATCGCTGAAGAACACGCAGCAGATCACCAAGGCGATGAAGCAAGTTGCGGCCGCCAAAATCCGGCGCGCCGAAGCCGCGCAGAAGCAGGCGCGTCCGTATGCCGATGCGCTCGGCGAGATGCTGCAAGATCTCATCGCGACGGCCTCGCGCATCGATAATCCGTTCATGAATCCGGGCAAGGCGGGCGCGCCGTCGGGCGTGATCCTGATGACGTCGGACAAAGGACTGGCGGGCGCGTTCAACTCCAACGTCATTCGCGAAGCCGAGCGCTACCGGCAGCAGCAGAGCGGGGCGCACTTGTACACCGTCGGCATCAAAGCCCGCAACGCGGTGCGCCGCTGGGGACTAGGAGATCGGCCGGCGTGGCCGCTGAACGCGCCGTCGAAACTGCAAACTGCGCACGAAGTCGCGCGGCAGGTGGCCGCCGATTTTACTTCCGGCGAGATCGGCGACATCACGCTGATCTCTTCGAAGCACGTTTCGATGATGTCGCAGCGGCCCGAAGTGCGGCGCCTGGTTCCGATCGAGCGCAAAACGGCGGCGCCCAAGCAGAAGGGACCGCGCGGATGGGTCGAGATACCGCCGTCCGCCGAATTCGTGCTTTCGAAGCTGCTGCCGAAATATTTAGAGTTCACGATCTTCTCCGCCATGCTCGAAACCGATGCCGCGTTCTACGCGGCTCAGCTGCTCGCGATGAACAACGCCACCGAAAACGCCGGCAAACTGATCGACGAACTGACGATCGCGATGAACAACGCGCGTCAAGCGGCAATCACGAAGGAGCTTCTGGAGATCGTTTCCGGCGCGGAGGCATTGACGGGAACATGATTGTCTTTAACCGTCGTGAGGGCGGCGTCTCGTTTCGTTGGGCGGGCTGCGTTTTCGCGCCGGAGCCATGGATGGCGGGAGGCGCCGAAAATGCGCAGCGAGCGCTCCGACACGGATGTCGGATCGCGAACGTCCGCGCAACGGAATGAGACGCCGCCCGAACACTGCAACCAAGCCAAAGTAAGGAATACTGATGCCAGCAACCGGTAAAGTCGTGCAAGTCCTCGGAAACGTCGTCGACGTTGAGTTCAGCGCGGAGACGCTGCCGAACATCAACGACGCGCTCACCGTCCGCGTGAACGAAGACCACGCAAAAGGCAACGGTAAATCGCAAGGCGATGGAGCCGAGCTGGGCGGTACGGCGATGCAGATGCGCGACATCGTGCTCGAAGTTCAAGACGAGCTGGGCAACAATCAGGTGCGCTGCCTGGCGCTTGGCTCGACCGACGGTTTGATGCGCGGCGCGCCGGCGACGGCGACCGGCGGACCGATTAAGGTTCCGGTGGGCGAAGGCACGCTCGGCCGTATCTTCAACGTGCTCGGCAAGGCGATCGACAGCGACGAGCCGGTGAAGGCTGCCGCGGAATGGCCGATTCACCGTCCGCCGCCGGATTTCCAAGCGCAAGATCCGACGCCGAAAATTTTCGAAACCGGCATCAAAGTCATCGACTTGATGGCGCCCTATACGCGCGGTGGAAAAGTCGGATTGTTCGGCGGCGCGGGCGTCGGCAAGACGGTGCTCATTCAAGAACTGATCCGCAACATCGCCAGCGTGCACAAAGGCTTCTCGGTCTTCACCGGCGTCGGCGAGCGTACGCGCGAAGGCAACGACTTATGGCTCGAGATGAAAGAGTCGGGAGTTTTGAAGCAGACGACGCTCGTCTTCGGACAGATGGACGAGCCGCCGGGCGTGCGTTTCCGCGTCGCGCAGACCGGCGTGACGATGGCGGAGTACTTCCGCGACGAACTCGGCGCCGACGTGCTGCTCTTCATGGACAACATCTTCCGCTATCTGCAGGCGGGCTCGGAAGTCTCGGCGCTGATGGGACGCATGCCGTCCGCCGTCGGTTATCAGCCGACCCTTTCGACCGACATGGGATCGCTCGAAGAGCGGATCACGTCGACGCATCGCGGATCGATTACGTCCGTGCAGGCCGTCTACGTGCCGGCCGACGATTATACGGACCCCGCAGTCGCGGTGACGTTCGCGCATTTGGACGCCACGACGGCGCTCTCGCGCCCGATCTCCGAGTTGGGAATCTATCCGGCGGTCGATCCGCTGGCATCGAGCTCCCGCATTCTCGATCCGCAGATCGTCGGTGAAGAACACTACCGTGTGGCGCGCGGCGTTCAGGAGACGCTCCAGCGTTATCGCGATCTGCAAGACATCATCGCGATTTTGGGCGTCGAAGAACTCTCCGAAGACGACAAGATCGCTGTCGCGCGCGCGCGGCGCATTCAGCGCCTCTTTTCGCAGCCGTTCTTCGTCGCCGAACAATTCACGGGCACGGCCGGCAAGTACGTCAAGCTGTCAGATACGATCGCGGCGTTTAAAGAGATCCTCGACGGCAAAGTCGACGACGTTCCGGAGCAGGCGTTCTTCTATGCCGGCGGCATAGGCGACGTGCGCGCCGCCGCCGAGAAATTGGGGGCGGCGGTCTGATGACCGTTCCGTTCAAGCTCGTTTCACCGGCGAAGCTGATCTTCGAAGGCGAGGCCGAGCTCGTGATCGCGGTGACGACCGAAGGCGAAGAGGGAATCTTGCCGCGGCACGCGCCGTTTTTGGCGGCATTGAAACCGGGTTTGCTGCGCGCGAACATCGTGGAAAACGGAGCGTCGCGCCGGCTCGAACTCGCAACGGGCGACGGCTTTATGCAAGCGCTGCCGGATCGCGTGACGGTGTTGGTCGATCGAGCCGTGACCTTCGAAGAAGTCGACGTCGCGCAAACGCGCGCCGAACTTGCCGAGGCATCGGATCCGGCCGCCGCGGCCTTTGCGCGCGCCAAACTGCAGCTGACCGGACACCACTAGCCTTCCGGCGAAAATACTCCCTTGTGGCGCATACTCCGGGCTGGACGAAGCTAGCCGGACCTGCGCTGGAGCTTGCGGCTCTGGCGTTCGGTTCGTTTGCTATGGAATTGGCAAACGGATCTGCGCCCAAGCCGAAGGCGCAGCCCAAGCCTCAGGCCCCCGCGCCCGATCCCGCCGCGCCCGAAAAACCGGTGCAACCCAAGCGTGAAGGCGGCCCGCAAGATTTTCTTTTCGAAATCGCTGACGAAGGCGCGAATTATTACCGCGCTTCCGACGCGACCGCGGAGCTGGTTGCCGGTTTGTATTCTGACGGACGGATCAGGCTCGCGGACACCGGCGGCCGCCGTTTCGCCGGTGCGCTCATCGGCGGACACGCCGATCTGCTCGAACTGCAGCGCAACGAATGGAGCGAAGTTTTCTTGCGCGTGACTCCGACCGGGCGAATGCAGCTCGAACTGCGCGGCGGACCGTATGACGCGCACGTGCTCACCTGCGAGCCGCTGCAATGAATACGTTAGACCGCCTCGAGACGACGCTGCGCGTGCGCGGCGGCTCTCCGCTCGAAGGCTCGATACCGACGCACGGCGCGAAAAACGCGGCGCTGCCGATTATGGCTGCGGCGCTGCTGGCAAAAGGCAAGGTGACGCTGCATCGCGTCCCGCGCATCACCGACGTTTCCGTGATGTGGTCGCTGCTCGAAGCGCTCGGCGCGCGTCTGCGCAACGAAGGCGAAGGCAGCATAACGATCGATGCGGCGAACGTTGCGTTGCACAAAGCACCATACATGCTCGTCCGCAAGCTCGCGGCGTCGTTCGATCTCGTCGGGCCGCTGCTGGGACGCTTCGGCCGCGCGGAAGTGCCGCTGCCCGGCGGCTGCGTGCTCGGTACCCGCGCGACGGATATGCACGAGCAGGCGTTCTTGGCGCTCGGATGCGACGTGAAAAACCAAGGCGGCTACTTCATCGCAACCGCCAAGAAGCGCCGCCTGCAAGGCGCCGATATCGAATTTCGCACGCCCAGCGTCGGCGCGACCAAGAACGCGATGCTGGCAGCCGTGGTCGCGGACGGAACGACGACGGTGCGCAACGCGGCGATGGAGCCCGAAGTCGTCGACCTCGCCAACTTTCTCGTCGCGATGGGCGCGAAGATCAAAGGCATCGCTTCGGACACCCTGGTGATCGACGGAGTGAACGAGCTGCGCGGCGTCGAGTACGAGATCATTCCCGATCGCATCGTCACCGGCACGCTGCTGCTCTGCGGCGCGAGCACGCGCGGCGACGTCACGGTGAAACGCTGCCGGCCCGATCATCTGCTCGCGCTCAGTTTGAAGCTGCAAGAATGCGGCGCGGTTGTAACCAGCGGCGCGGACTGGCTGCGCGTCGACGCGACCCGCGTGACCGGCGGCACAGATATTTTGACGGCGCCTTTCCCCGGCTTTGCGACGGACTTGCAGCCGCAGATGGTGTCGTTTCTCTGCACGGCGCCGGGAAACAGCATCGTCGAGGAGTCGATCTTCAACGCGCGTTTTTCCTACGTCAACGAACTCGCGCGCATGGGTGCGGACGTTCGCGTATCGATGGAGAGCAATACGGCCGTCGTAAAAGGCGGCGCACCGCTGTCGGGTGCGCCGGTGGAAGCGCCGGATATCCGGGCGGGCGCGGCGCTCGTCGTCGCCGGACTAGCCGCTCAAGGCGAAACGGATATCATCGGGCTCGAATACATCGACCGCGGATACGAACGCCTCGAAGAGATGCTCTCCGGCTTAGGCGGGCAGGTTCAGCGATCGAGCGGTATCACGCCGCTGGTCGAACCGACCGGACTTTTCGAAACGAGCGCGTATCCTAAGACACGAGCCAGAGCGCAATAATCATTTACTCGTAAAGGGGCTTTCTTGGACATCGGGATCGATTTAGGCACGGCCAACGTGCTCGTGCACGTCAAGGGCAAGGGCATCGTTTTGCGCGAGCCCTCGGTCGTTGCCAAAGACATGAACACCGGCAAGACGCTTGCCGTCGGCGAGGAGGCGCGCCAAATGCTGGGGCGCACGCCCGGCCACATTCAAGCTATCCGGCCGCTGCGCGACGGTGTGATCGCCGATTTCGAAGTAACCGAGTCGATGCTCAGTTACTTCATCAAGAAAGTCATGCGCGACCGCTCCTGGTACATGACGCTCTTCCGGCCCAAACCCAACGTCGTCATCTGCGTGCCGGCGGAGATCACCAGCGTCGAAGAGCGCGCCGTCAAAGATGCCGCGAAACTCGCCGGCGCGCGGCACGTCGAGATTATCGCCGAACCGATGGCCGCCGCAATCGGCGCCGGATTGCCGATCGACGGACCGTCGGGCAGCATGGTCGTGGATATCGGCGGCGGCACGACCGACGTCGCAGTCATTTCGCTGGGCGGTATCGTCGTCTCGCAGTCGCTGCGCGTGGCCGGCAACAAACTCGACGAAGCGATCATCCGCTACGTGCGCCGCGTTTACAATTTGATGATCGGCGAGCGCATGGCCGAAGAGATCAAAATCAAGATCGGGTCTGCGTACAAGCTCGAATCGGAACTTGCAATGGAGATTCGGGGACGCGATCTGATCAACGGTCTGCCGAACACAGTTAAGGTGACGAGCGAAGAGATCCGCGAAGCGCTCTCGGAACCCGTCGGCGCGATCGTCGAAGCGGTGAAATCGGTCTTGGAAAAAACGCCGCCGGAACTTTCTTCCGACATCATCGATCGCGGCGTGATTTTAACCGGCGGCGGTGCGCTGCTGCGCGGCTTGGATAAACTGCTCGCCGAAGTCTGCGGCATTCCGGTGATCGTCGCCGACGATCCGTTGTCGTGCGTCGCGCACGGCACCGGCATGTGGGTCCGGCTCTAGGCTGCCGGAGATCATCACGCCGGAGACGATCGACGCGCGAACCGAGCCGCTCGAGCTGGTCGCCGAGACGGTCGCGCGCGTCGTTTCGCGCGGGGGCATCGTTATTTTTCCGACCGATACCGTCTACGGCATCGGCTGCGATCCGTTCGATCTCGCCGCTATCACGCGCATCTACGGTGCGAAGAGCAGGCCCGCGCACAAGCCGCTGTCGCTGCACCTCGCATCAGCCGGCGAGTTTCTTGAATACGTACGCGATCAGCGCGAGGTCGCTTCCGCCGTGCGGCGGCTGCTGCCGGGCCCGGTGACGATCATCATGCGGCGTCCCGCGTTCATCGATCGCGAGATGAGCGCCGGACTGCCGACCTTGGGATTCAGAGTGCCTGACGATTCCGTCTGCAGCGCCATACTCGACCGGTGCGGTCCGCTGGCGGCGACCAGCGCCAACGTTAGCGGCGAGCGCCCGTACTTCGGCGGCGGGGACCCAAGTGCGCTCCCCGCGGCGGATCTCATCGTCGAAAACGGCCCCACCAAGTATGGCCGGGAATCGAGCGTCATCGACTTCACGACGCCGCAGCCGGTGCTGCTGCGCGAGGGGGTTGTTCCGTACGAGCGCCTAAGCGAGCTGGTCGGACCTCTGGTACGTTATCGGGTCGCGACATGAAAAAGATACACAGCTTGATCTTGGTGCTCGGTGTCGCGCTGCTGGCGGCGGCTGCGCCGCCGCGTCCTGCGGCCGGCTTCAATTTCAGCGATTGGCAAGTCAGCACCGGCGAGCTGGACTGGAACTATCAGTCCGGCGCGTTTTCTACACCAGGACACGTTCACCTGACGCGCACCGGCAGCGATATCCAAGCCGACCGCGCCAACGGCAACACGAAAACCAAACAAGCCTATCTTTCGGGCCATGTCTCGCTGCACGACAACAACGGTGTGCTCACGAACTTCGGGGGCGCGTCGAAATCCAAACCGGCTACGCTGACGTGCGACAACCTGCAAATCGACGGCGTCACGAAAATCTACACCGCCACCGGCAGCGTGCACTTCACGCAAGGCGGGAGTTACGTCACGGCCGATCGCGCGATTATGAACGGCTTCAGCCACGATCTGCATCTCTACGGCCACGTGACGCTGCACCAATGAACGTTCGCAGCGCAGCCGCCGCTTCACTGATGCTGCTCCTCGCGGCCGGCGGCGCGTTAGCGAGCGCCGCGCCGAAAAACCCTTCGCCCCAGGCGAAGAGTTCGGCGACGGTCGGCGCATGGACGCTCGTCACGACCGAAGTCGATGCGAATATGAAGACGGGCGCATTCAAAGCTCCGCAGCACGTGACGATGACGCGCGCCGACGGTTCGATCGTGCAAGCCGATAAGGCGACGGGCAACTACAAGAAAAAGCAAGCGGTTCTCACCGGAAACGTCAGCGTGCACGATGCGAGCGGAACGTTTGGACTCAAGAGCGCGTCCGCCGTGAAGCGCGATCCCGCGACACTGACGGCCGACACGCTAACGGTGGACGACGTTACGCATTTGTACGACGCGGTAGGCAGCGTGCATTACGCGCAAGGTCAAACGACGGTCGACGCCGAGAAGGCGCATCTCAACGATCTGACGCATCGGCTCGATCTTTCCGGAAAAGTTCACGTCGTGCAAGGCGAACGCACACTCGATGCCGATACGGCGACCTACAACACGATGACGGGCGACGGCGAAGCTGACGGCAACGCCATGATGACCTTCCCCGGCGTCACTCCCTCGATTGCCACGCCGAAACCGATCAAACTGCCCGGTGTAAAAATTCCGTAGCCATGGATCCTAGTCTGTTCGGCTCCGCGGCCGGCCCGGCGCCGCTGGCCGCGCGGATGCGGCCGCGCTCGCTCGACGAGTTCGTCGGACAAGAGCAGATCGTCGGTGAAGGCCGCGCGCTGCGGCGCGCGATCGAAAACGACACGGTGCCGTCGCTGATTTTGTGGGGACCGCCCGGAACGGGCAAGACGACGCTGGCCGAGATTATCGCCAACATGACGGGCGCGCATTTTAGCTCGCTCTCGGCGGTCAGCGCAGGCGTCGCGGATCTGCGCAGAGTCGTGGCAGAAGCGCAGCAGCGCCGTGCGCTTGGAAAGCGTACGGTGCTCTTCGTCGACGAAATTCATCGCTTCAACAAAGCGCAACAGGACGCCGTGTTGCCTTACGTCGAGGACGGCACCATCACCCTGATCGGCGCGACGACCGAGAACCCGTCGTTCGAAGTTATTTCGGCGTTGCTTTCACGCTCGCGCGTGTTCGTGCTCAAAGCGCTTACCGACGAACAAGTCGGCGCGATCGTCGATCGCGCGCTGCGCGATAAGGAAAACGGCCTCGGCGCGCAACCGATCGTTTTGGAACCCGACGCGCGCACTGCGCTGGTCCAGCTTTCCAACGGCGACGCGCGCGTTGCGCTCAGCACGCTCGAATTCGCGGTGAACGCCGCGCCGGAATCGGACGGCACGCGCACCATCAGCGCGCCGCTTGTGGCCGATGCGATGCAGCGCCGGTCGATCAGCTACGATAAGGGCGGAGAGCAGCATTACGACGTCATCAGCGCGTTCATCAAGAGCATCCGCGGAAGCGATCCCGACGCGGCAGTCTACTGGCTGGCGCGCATGCTCGATGCGGGTGAGGACGCGCTCTTCATCGCGCGCCGCCTCGTCATCCTTGCATCGGAAGACGTCGGTTTAGCAGATTCGCGCGGCCTCTCCGTCGCGATGGCGGCGCAGCAAGCCGTGCATTTCGTCGGCATGCCCGAAGGGTTCTATCCGCTCGCGCACTGCACGCTCTATCTTGCCACTGCGCCGAAAAGCAACAGCGTCGGCCGCGCCTATTCCGCCGCGCTGGCCGATGTGGAAGGCACGCGCAACGATCCGGTTCCGCTGCACCTGCGCAACGCGCCGACCGGTCTCATGCGCGAACTCGGTTACGGAAAAGAATACGAGTACGCGCACGCGTCCGAAAGGTACCAATCACAGACCGGCGATCTTCCGCCGGCAGAACGTTTGCAGTCTTATCTTCCAGATAACATTGCCGATCGATCCTACTTCAATCCGGGAACACAGGGTGAAGAATCCAAATTTGTAGATTGGATAAAAAAACGTCGCGGATCAAAACCGAAGTGAGGCGGCTTGCACGGAGCGGGTGCCATTTCAGCGCAGGTCGTCTCTGACTGCAACCGCGGAGCCATGGATGGCGGGAGCGGTCTGCAGTCAGCAGGGCAAGCGGAGGCCGGATGCCGCAGCGAGCGCGTGGCCAAGCGAAATGGCACCCGCTGCGAGCGAGCCACGCGATCGGCGTTCAGGACGCGTCGTTATTGTACGGGAAAAGAAAGGGGGCCCGGCGTTTCCGGACCCCCTTTTCCCGTTGCTACTTCTCGGAGTGTGCAATGGAGCTTCGCACGAATAAAGGCTACCTCCGAGTTCTGAGAATCTCCTGAAATGCAGCGAATATATTTGGACCATGCCGCCACCACGCCCGTGCGCCCTGAGGTGCTCGAGGCGATGCTGCCTTTCTATCAGGGCGGCGGCTACAACCCGAGCTCAGTGCACGCTGAGGGCCGGGCGGCCCGGGCCGGCTTGGACGACGCCCGGGAGCGGATCGCGCGAAGCCTGGGAGCCAAGCCTAGGGAGATCGTCTTCACCGGCAGCGGATCGGAGGCGGACAACCTCGCGATCGCCGGCGTGGCTCGCGCGCGCAAGAGCCGTGGGCGGCACCTGGTCTCGGTGGTCACCGAACACCACGCGGTCTTACACACGCTCGAGTCGCTGCGCGACGAAGGCTGGGAAGTTACGCTGCTGCCGGTCGACTCCGAAGGACGCGTCGATACCGATGAATTTGCCGCGGCGCTGCGCGAGGATACGGCGCTCGCGTCGGTCGCCTACGCGAACAACGAGATCGGAACGATCGCGCCGGTCGCACTTCTCGCAAAACACGCGCACGAGCGCGGCGCGCTCTTCCATACCGATGCGGTTCAGGCTCCGGCATACTTGCCGCTGGATGTGCGCGAACTGGGCGTGGATCTGCTCTCGATCGCGGCCCACAAATTCTACGGTCCCAAGGGTGTCGGCGCGTTGTTCGTGCGCGAAGGAACGCCGGTCGCGGCGCTCGTGCACGGCGGCGGTCAGGAGTTCGCCATGCGCGCCGGGACCGAAAACGTGGCGGGAATCGTCGGGATGGCGCGCGCGCTGGAACTGGCCGCCGGCGAACGTGACGAAGCGGCCGAACGCGCCGCCGGATTGCGCGACCGCCTGCAGGCCGTGCTCTGCGAGCGGCTCGACGGCATCCGCGTGAACGGTGCGGGGGCGCCGCGGCTGCCCAACAACTTGAATCTGGCGTTCTTGGGGATCGACGGGGACCGGCTGCTGGCCCGGCTCGACCTCGACGGACTCGCGGTTTCGGCGGGCAGTGCGTGCGCTTCAGGGGTCGTCGAGCCGAGCCACGTCATCGCCGCCTTGGGTCTTTCGCCCGAATGGTCGCGGGGCGTCGTGAGGCTCTCCCTCGGGCGTTTGACGACCGAGGAAGAAATCACGCGCGCCGGGGAGATGGTCGAACGGGCAGTTTCGGGCCTGCGCACCGCGTTCGGCTTTTCAAACCAAGCAGAACGGGGAATAGTTGGTTCACGCCAAGGCACTGCCGGCGGAGGTCACTTTTGAATACGGGCTTTAGTTGGGCCGCCTTTCTCGATGTCGCGGGGGGGCTGGGCGCATTTCTAGCGGGCCTGGGCATCTTTTTCGCGATGCTGAGTTTGGCGCGGACGCTGACGCGTCTGAATCGTACGCTCGACGGCGTCGACGAACAGCTCGCCGCGCTCGGACGTCCGGTTGCCCAGACGCTCACGCACGTCGGGGGAATCGCCGATACCGCGGATCAGACGATCGCGCGATTATCCGGCGCGGTGTCGTCGCTCGAGCAGGTTGCCGGATCGGTAGCGAGCGCGGCCAAAGTGACGCAGGAAGCGATCTCGCCCGCAATCGTCAATGTCGGCGCGACACTGAGCGGCATCAGCGCGGGGCTTCGCCGCTTCGTGCGCGGTCATTCGAACGGAGAGCCATCGTGAACGAACAGCAAAGCAATAACGGCAGCGCGCGGCCGGGCGGAAACGGTTTTCTCGGCGGTTTCGTGGCGGGCGCGATCGCGGGGGCTATTCTCGCCTACGTGATCTTGCAAGAGGATGCGCGCGACATGATCGTGGGTAAAGCCCGGGAAGCCGGCAACCGCGCGATGGACGCCACGGGCGATTTGCGCGAACTCTACCAGCGCGGCAGGGACGTTGTCGACTCGGCGCGTTCGCAAATTGATGACGATCTGACGCGCAAAGCGTCGGAAACATAGGAGCACATGGATATCAAAGTAGACGTTCGGGAATCCAAGGGCGACTCGTACGTCGTCGATCTCAACGGCGAGATCGACGTCTATACTTCTCCCAAGGTCAAGGATGCCATCGGCGAGTTGATCGACAAGGGCCATTACAATCTGGTGATCAACTTGGAAAAGGTGCGCTACATCGATTCGACCGGACTAGGCGTCCTCATCGGCGGACTCAAGCGCGTCCGCGAGCACGGCGGCACGGTGAACCTCGTCTGCACCAATCCTCAGATCAAGAAGATCTTCGACATCACAGGGTTAGTGAAGATTTTCGGCATCTTTGACGACGAGGAAGCGGCCATGCAGGCGCTGGTGTGAACCAGCCCGTTATGCAGCCGCAAGGCGCGCTCGGCGTCGTCGAGCTGCGCATTCCGAGCAAAGCCGAATGGGTTGCCGTCGCCCGGTTGGCGGTCGCTGCCGTCGCCAACAGACTGAATTTTTCGATCGAAGATATCGAAGACGTGAAGCTCGCCGTCGCCGAGGCGTGCACCAACTGCATTCAGCACGCGGAGGGCAGCGGCCAGATCCAAATCACCTGCGAAGCCGGACCCGACGGATTGACGGTTCGCGTTAGCGACTTCGGGCAAGGCGCGCGCCCGGAGGCAATTCGCTCGCGCCGGTCGGACGAACCGACCGTCGGCGGGCTGGGAGTCTTCCTGATTCGTTCTCTCATGGATTCCGTCGAGTACGACGTGCATCCGGAGCGCGGTACGAATCTCGTAATGACAAAAAAAGTCGCGCATTAGAGTGCCGAGGCCTTAGTGCATTCGCACTCGCACACCGACGAAGAGCGTTGGGACCGGCAGAAGACGCGCGAAGCGTTTGGGCGCTTCGCCGAGGCCAAGAAACAGCCCGGAACGCCTGAGTATGATGGGCTGCGCACCGATCTCGTCGTCGCGCATCTCAACTTGGTGCGCTATCTCGCGGTCAAATTCGCCAACCGCGGCGAGGCGCTCGACGATTTGATCCAAGTCGGAACGGTCGGCTTGCTCAAAGCGATCGATCGCTTCGATCTGGAACGCGGCGTCGAATTTACGACCTATGCGACGCCCACCATCGTCGGCGAGATCAAACGGTACTTTCGCGACAAAGGCTGGGCCGTCAAGGTTCCGCGCCGGCTGCAAGAGCTGAACCTTGCGGTAAATCGCGCGATCGAAAAGCTCTCCGTCAAGATCGGGCGCAGCCCGACCGTCGCCGAACTCGCGCAGCACTTAAACGCAACCGAAGAAGATATTCTGGAAGCGCAAGAGTTGGGGCAAGCATACAACTTGTTATCGCTCGACACCGAACTTTCGGGCGAAGGCGACAAGAAATCGCAGACGCTCGCCGACTACATCGGAACGACCGACGCCGGCCTGGCGCTGCTGGAGGACAAAGCCAACCTGGAGCGCGCCTTTGAAGTGCTGACCGGCCGCGAGCGCGTCATTCTCTACCTGCGCTTCTACGAGAGCGTTTCCCAAACGGAGATCGCCAAGCGCCTGAACGTGTCACAGATGCACGTATCGCGCCTCCAGCAGAAGGCGCTCGAAAAACTCCGGCACGTGCTGCAGGAGTAGGCCCCAGCCGCAAAACCCGCCAATACCGAACCGACCTTCATGAAGAGCCAGGAGCTGCGCTCGGCATTCGTCGAGTTTTTTACGTCGCGGGGACACAAGCACGTGCAGTCCGCGAGTTTGATTCCGGACGCGATGTCCACGACGCTCTTCACCATCGCGGGGATGGAGCAATTCGTCCCGGCCTTTTTGGGCGACGAGCCGCCGCCGGCGGAGAACGTGGTGACCGTCCAGCGCTGTTTGCGAGTGGCCGGCGCCAAGAGCGATATCGAACACGTCGGACGGACCGGCCGCCACGGCACGCTGATGGAGATGCTCGGCAACTTCAGCTTCGGCGGCTATTACAAACGCGAGGCGATCGGTTACGCTTGGGAGTTCGTGACCAGCGTGCTCAAGCTCGATCCAAAGCGCATCGCCGTTACCGTGCACACGGGCGACGACGAAGCGGAAAAGATCTGGCGCGAACTCGGCATCGCGCCGGAACGGATTACGCGCTTCGACGAAGAGAATTTTTGGACGATGGGCTCGACGGGCCCGTGCGGTCCCTGCACGGAGCTTTTCTACGATAACGGTCCGCAATACGCTGCGGGCCCAGACGACGACGGGCCCAACAAAGGCGACCGGTTCGTAGAATTTTGGAATCTCGTCTTCCAGCAATTCAACCGCGGCACCGATGGCACGCTCGAAGAATTGCCGCGCAAGCAGATCGACACCGGCATGGGTTTCGACCGGACGCTCGCGATCGCCAACGGCAAGCATTCGATGTACGAAACGGATCTCTTCACGGACCTGATCGACGCGCAGCCGCGCGTGGGCAAGACCTCGCTTTCCGGAAAAGACCAGCTCGAGCGGCGCAACATCATTGCCGATCACATTCGCGCCGTCACGTTTCTGATCAACGACGGCGTCTACCCGAGCAACACCGATCGCGGCTACGTGTTGCGCTTCCTCATCCGGCGCGCGATTCGCAATGGACGTCTGCTGGGCTATCCGGACGGTTTCTTGACCGGCCTCGTTCCCGCCGTCGTCAAATCGCTGGAGTCCGGTTATCCCGAGCTGCGCGCGAATCAATCGCGGATCTCGCAGGCGCTCGCCATCGAAGAGCAGACGTTTGACCGTACGCTCGAACGCGGCATGGCGCGCTGCGCGGCGCTATTCGAAGAACCGGAGATCGGCAAGAGCAAGATCGTGCCAGGACAGGCCGCATTCGAACTGCACGACACGTTCGGCTTCCCCGTCGAACTGACGCGCGAGATCGCCGCGGAGCGCGGCTTTAGCGTCGACATGCGCGGATTCGAGCAGGCAATGAACGAGCAGCGCCAGCGCGCGCGCCGCGACGCCGCATCGAAGCGGCCGGCGGTGGCGATCGCCGATCTGCCCGCGATCAAGAGCGAGTTCACCGGCTACGATGGATTGGAGAGCGAGGGCGCGATCGTGGCGCTGCTCAAAGACGGCGAACCGGTTGCGGAGCTGCGTGAAGGCGAGCGCGGCGACGTGCTGCTCGATCGCACGTCGTTTTACGCGGAAAAAGGCGGACAGATCGGCGACCGCGGGTTTCTGCGAGCCGCCGATTCGGAAGACGGTGCATTCTTCGAAGTCTCGGACACGCAATACGCCGGCGAGGCGATCGCGCACACCGGTGTCGTGCGGTCCGGAGAATTACGAATCGGCGACCATGTTCGCACGGAAGTTTCAGCCGATTGGCGGCGTGAAATCCGGCGCCATCACACGTCGGCGCACTTGCTGCAGCGCGCGCTCAAGGACGTGCTCGGTGAAGACGTGACGCAAGCCGGATCGTGGGTCGGTATCGATCGCATGCGCTTCGATTTCCGCTGGCCGCACGGGGCGCTGGAGCCCGCACAGAAGCGCGAGATCGCGCACCGCGTGAACGAAATGATCCGGGACGATACGCCGCTGGAAACGCGCGTGCTGCCGATCGAAGAAGCGCGCGCAAGCGGCGCGATCATGATGTTCGGCGAAAAGTATGGCGAGAACGTGCGCGTGGTCAAGGCCGGACCGTCGGTTGAATTCTGCGGCGGTACGCATTCGCACTCGACCGGCGAGCTCGGCTTATTCCTGATTCTGAGCGAGTTTTCGATCGGCAGCGGTATCCGCCGCATCGAATCGTGCGTCTCGCAAACCGCCGAAGAGTACGTGCAGCGCCAGCAAGAGTTGGTCGGCAATCTCGCATCCGCGCTGGCGGCCGGTCCCGAAGAACTCGGCGAACGCATCGAAAAACTGCAGAGCGACGTCAAGGAGCTGCAAAACACGGTCGGCGATCTGAAAGCGAAGCTGGCCGCGGCCGACGCGCAAAGCTACGTCGAGAAAGTGGAAAGCAAGGGCGGCCGCAATTTCGTCGGCGGCGTCGTCCCCGAAGCGGGCGCCGAAGCGCTGCGGCACTTGAGCAGCGCGATCCGGCAGCGCATGCGCAGCGGCGTCATTGCGCTGGCGGGCACCGATGGCGAGACCGTGAGCCTGTTGGTCAGCGTCAGCGACGATCTCGTTAAGGCGGGAGTGCATGCAGGCAACCTCGTTAAGCTCGCGGCGCCGGTGATCGGCGGACGCGGCGGCGGTCAGCCTGGTCAAGCGCAAGGCGGCGGAAAGAATCCCGCCGGAGCGGGCAATGCCATCGAAGCGATTCGCACCGCGGTTCTTCCGGCATGATAGTCGCCGCGCTCGCGATGTTCGCCGCGACGCTGGCTCCGCCGAAGCTGCTCGACTCGCAGCTCGTGCTGCAGCGCTACGAAGCGCGCCTCACCGCGACCAAGGATCCGCAGACGCTGATCTTCCAGTACGTGGTTTCGCAGGCCGGTCCGCAAGATATCGATCAAACGCACCGCGTCTACCGCAGCGGCAGCCTCGTGCGTGACGAGACGCTGGTCGTCGACGGAGTCAAGCAAAAGACGACGCGCATTGCGCGCTATCGCGACCGGTACACGCTCCACAATCTGGCTCCGCGCTCGGCACGATACGTCTTCCTGTTCGTGCGTCCGGTTGCAAGCGGCGGAAGATACGATTATTTGTACCGCGCGATTCCGCTGGGCGCGCCTTCTGCGTTCACGGTGCGGACGCTGACCATCGACGGAAAAACGTTTTTGCCGCGCGAGATCCGTTTTCATAGCATCGGCGCGGGCGCTCTCGGTGACGGCACGCTCGCGTTTACGCCGGCGGGCAAGTATTGGGTGCCGCTCTCGATCGCCGTGCAAGGAACGGTGAACGGTAAAGCTGCGCGCGAACGCATTACGTTCGGGAGCTATCAATTTCCGCCGGCCTTGCCGAAATCGACCTTCCAACCTCCGCGAGCGCTGCCGGCGGCGGTTCTGCCGACATTCTGACCGCACGCCTGGCGCCATGGGCCGCGTGGCTGGTGCCGCTGGCGGTTTACGCCGCGTCGCTCGAGGGCGCGGTCAGCTACTGGGATACGGGAGAGTCGCAGGTGGTGCCGTGGATCTTCGGCATCGCGCATCCCACCGGATTTCCGGCATTCACGCTCGCAGCCGGAATATTCGCGCACCTTTTTCCGGCCGGCACGCCGGCATGGCGGATCGCGTTATTCAGCGCCATTGCGATGAGCGCCGTGTGCTGGGCAATCTTCGCGTCGCTGCGGGAATTGAAATGCGACACGTGGATCGCCCTCGGCGCGAGCTGGGTCTTTGCTTTCGGCGAGATCGCTTGGACGCGCGGCACCCGAGCGGAAGTGCACGCGCTGGCAGCGGCGCTTGCAGCGCTGACGCTGTATTTTTGCGTGCGCTGGTACGTGCGCGGCGAAGCGCGCGCGTTCGTGCTCGGGGCGCTTTGCTGGGGGCTCGCGCTCGCCACGCATCCGGTGACGGTGCTGCTTGCGCCGGCATTGCTGGTCGCTCTCTGCGCGCGTATACGAACGCTGCGGCTGCGGACGTTGGCACAAGCGTTGCTGCTGCTGGCTTGCGGCATTGCTGTGTATGCCTATCTTCCGGTTCGCAGCGCCATGGTGACGCACGCGCGGCTCGATCCGACGCTCGCGCTTGGCGAGCCGCCTGGCAACGCCTTCTGGGATATGAATCATCCCGCGACGTGGGATGGATTTCGCAGTTTCGTGAGCGGCTCTGACTATGGCGCGCCGCAAGCGTTTGCGGCCATGCTGAGCGCGGAAACATACCGCACCGGCGCGCTGCCGTTTTTTCTCTCTTTGTGGAACGAATTCACTGCCTTTGGAATTTTGCTCGCCGTCGCCGGCGCCGTCGCGCTCGCGCGCAACCGGCCCTGGCTTGCGGTCGCGCTGCTGCTGGCAGCGGTCTGTCCCGCAATCTTTGCCTTCGGATATTCGGTCGAAGCCGATATCGCACGTTACTACCTGATACCATTCATCGTGACGGCGATGTTCGCCGGTTACGGAGCGAACGCGATCGCCAGAGCGATGCCGGAGTTGCGCGTCGTTTCGGCGCTCGTCCTACCGGCGATCGCCGTGGCGCTGTTGATTCTCAATCGAAGCACGTTCGAGCAGCCGAAATCCACCGGCGCGGCCGGTCTGATTCAAACGGTGCAGGCCAGAACGCCGGATGACGCCGTGCTGCTGGCGCCGTGGGTCGATTCGCCGCCGCTGGCGTACGCCGCGTACGTGGATCGTTCGCTCGGGAACCGGATCGTTGACAGCGCTTGGCTGAGCGATGAAGCATGGCGAGTACCGGGCTGGATACGCGCCGGCCGCCACGTTTACGTGGTCGATCGCGTCTTCGGAGAGGTGCCGGGTTACGCGTTGATTCGCATTCCGGGCTCACCCGATCTCTACCGGGTCGAAAAGCAGTGAAGACGCGCGGATACGCGACGGCGGGAATCGTCGCGGCGCTGGTCACGCTCGTCGCCGGTCATTTCCGCTCGACTCCGTACAACAATTACGTGCTCCTCGCCGATGCGCTGCTGCACGGACATACGTGGATCGCTTGGCCCGGCAGTTACATCGACGCGCTCGCGTATCGCGGACAGCACTATGTGATAGAAGGTCCCGTCCCGGCGCTGCTGCTGCTGCCTTACGTTGCGATTGCGGGAACGGCCGCGAATCAAACGCTGCTCTCGGCGGTCCTTTGCGGCGTCACGATCGGTGCGGCCTGGGAATTGGGCGAACGTTTGGGTGTCTCTGCAAAAGCCAACGTGTGGCTGGCCGCGTTCTTGCTGACCGGGACGGATCTCTTATGGTGCGCGATGCTAGGCGACGTTTGGTTCATCGCGCACGTCAGCGCTGCCGCGTTTACGCTACTCGCGCTCGTAGAGTTGGCCGGAAAACGGCGCGGATGGCTGGTCGGGCTTTGGGCGGTTGCGGCGGCGGGCTCGCGGTTTTCTTTGGTGCTCGCGATTCCGGTCTATGCCGCGCTGCTGCTCGCAACGGATCCGCTGCCGCAAGAATGGCGCATCGATTCCCGGCGGCTGCGTGCGCTTGCGCTCGGATTTGGCGGCGTGCTGTTGGCGGCGGGCGCGATCTTTATTGCCTACAACTTCGCGCGCTGGGGAACGGCGGCCGACATTGGATACACGACCTGGTACCACCAAGATTCGGCGGGCTCGCCGACCGGTTCTCCGTTCCGCTTGCAGTATCTGAGCTATCAGCTCTGGTCGTTCTTTGTACAGCACCCGGATTTTTCGGCGGCATTTCCGTGGATTCGCCCGTCCTACTCGGGCATCGCGCTAACGTGGACGAGTCCGGCGCTCGTCTTTGCGCTGTGGGCGCGAAAGCCGCGAGCGCTCGTCATTGCAATGTGGGCCGCAGCGATCTTCGTAGCGCTCCCGTCATTTCTCTATTACGTCAACGGTTACGCGCAGTATGGAATGCGCCACGCCCTGGACTTCATTCCATTTCTTTATGCGCTGATGGCGCTGGCCGCGCGCGAACGCCTGCCGCGCTGGGTCAAAGCACTGATCGTCTATTCGTGCGCTGCGAGTCTCTACGGCGTCTGGTACTGGAACGTTTTCTTGCGTTCCGGAAACTAACTCGCTTCAAAAGCGTCGCGCAGCTGCGCCGGCGTTGTAGCCGGGGCGCTGCAAACCTTTCCACGGCAAAGATAGGCCGCCGGAGCGAGCTGCGGATCCATTCCGCGTTCCCGCAACGTCTGTACGTCGTCCGTGGCGATGGTAAGCACGGTGAGCAGCGGATCGGGAAGCGCGCGCGCGGTTTCACGCAAATCGCTCGTTTGTTCGGGAGTTCCTACCAGCACAACAGAGGCCGCCGTTCCAAAAAAGCGGCGCAGCGCGCGTGCAAACGGTGCGGCGAACATACGCATGCCGCCGTAGTTGGCGGCATACACCTGCAGCGTCCGCTCCGCCGCCATGCGCTTTTGCTCGTCGCCGTCTAGGGCGGCGAGCCGCAAAAAACTCTCGGCCAGCAGCGAGTTGTCGGCCAACGGGCGTTGCCGCACGGCCAGATTTCCGAGCGGATCTTCCGCGCCGGCGTGATCGTAATAGCCGCCGTTCGGCGACGCGAAAGCACTCTCGATCGCGGCCGCCAGCTCGCGGGCACGAGCGAGAAATCGCGGCTCTCCCATGCATTCGTGCGCGTCCAGAAGGGCACGCAGGTACGAAACCTGATCCGTGAGCAGGCCGCGCACTTGCGGAGTACCGCCCGGTTCCAGGTAATGGTAGAGCAGCCCGTTCTCATCGCGCATATGCTCGTTCAATGCATCGAGCGCGGCCTGCGATTCTCCCATCACACCGTCGTCTTCGAGCGCTGCGCCGGCAAAAGCAAACGCGCCGGCCATTGCGGCGGTCCAGTTCGAGTATGACGTGCGATCGATGTATGGGGCTTCGCGTTTGCGGCGCTCCTCAAGCGGGAGCGCGAAATACGCCTCGTCCGCGTCTTGGCTGCCCGCGAAGAAGCCTGTCTCCGGATCGCGCAGCACGGTACGCACGTAGCGCAGCGCCGATTCGAGCGTGGATCGGAACGCATCGTTGCGCGTCGTGCGGGTCAGCTCGGCCAGGATACGCAGCAGCGCGGCGTGGTCTTCGGTCATCTTTTCGAAGTGCGGCACGCTCCAGTCGCGCGTCGTCGAGTACCGGAAGAACCCGCCCTCGACGCGATCGTACATGCCGCCGCTCGACATCGCGAGCATCGTTTTGGCGAGCATGTCGTAGAGCCGCTGATCGCCGGCCGCGCGGTACTCTTGCAGTAAAAAGTCGAGCACGTCGGTCATCGGGAACTTTGGCTCGGTGCCGAAGCCGCCATACTCCGGATCGTAGGCGTCGGAGATCTCTTCGAGCACGCGCGCGATCATCGTTTCGCGCAACTCGCCCGAAGCCGGGCGTTCGGAGGAACTTTCCTTGCGCAGCTCGATCGCGCGCTCTTCGACGTGCGCGTGATGCTCTTTGTAAAAATCTGCGATTTGGTCGAGCGCACCGAGCATTTGCTCGGGCGGCATATAGGTCGCACCCGCGAGCAGCGCGCCCGCCGGTGCGAGAAATGCCGTCGTCGGCCAGCCGCCCTGGTTGTAGCGCGCGTTGACGTCGGGACGGCGGTCGTTGTCGACGCGCACCGGCACGAAGCGTTCGTTGATGCGTTCGATGATGCGCGGGTCGGAGTAACTGGTTTCGTCCATGACGTGACACCAATGGCACCACACCGCGGAAATCGAAAGCAGTATCGGCTTCTGCTCGCGCTCGGCTTGCGCAAATGCCGCCTCTCCCCATGCTTTCCAAGCAATGTCGCCGGCGCGGTTGGGCCGGGGCGAAAAATGAAACTCCGAGCTCATCTCACTCGTCTTCCCCCGAAGCTCCGCGCAGGAACCCCGCTCCGTATAAGACGCCCGCCAGGGCCAGCGCCGCGAGCAGGGGTATTTGGGCCGGGTTCCAGGCCGCCGATACCGCCAAGGCCGCGCCCAGGAAGGCAAACGCGAATGCCCAGCGCCGGTTCGTTTGGGCCGTGAGCCCGTAGACCTCGCCCTCGTGGTATGAGGGGACCGGCGCCCGGGAGCGCAACCACGCGACGGCGGCCAGGACCAGTGAGAGTACGAAACCGGACCAAGTCCACATACCGCCTGCTTCGCCGCCCTCCGGTATGCTTGCTTGCGCCCTGGGTATAACGTTCGCCGACTGCGAGCTACGAAAGGAGCAGTGACTCGTATGGCTGATGGCCCGGTTGTAGTCAATGATGGCGGTGGGGGTGGTGCGGCTGCCGTAGGCATCGTTATCGTCGTTCTCATCGCGATTTTGATCGTGATCTTCGTATGGCATCCGTGGTCCTCGACAAGCAGTACTACGTCGACGAACGGTGGAACCACGACTACCAACACCACGACTACTGGAGGAGGTACCAAACCCTAATGGCGGGCTTATTGTGGACGATTATCGTCATCCTGGTGGTTATCTGGTTACTCGGCTTTTTGCTCCATTTCGGTGGAGCACTCATCCATATCATCATCGTTGTTGCGGTGATCTTGCTCATCGTTAACTTGCTGAGCGGCCGAGGAGCGCGAGTCTAGACTCTCGCACTTATCGGCATCATGCCGGCCAGGAAAAAAACCAAAGGAGCGGGTCGGGCGCGGGAGCCCGGCTCGCTCAAACGTTATCACGCCAAGCGCGATTTTAAAGCGACGCCCGAGCCGCGCGGAAAGCCGGTTAAAGGCGGCAAGCGTTTGCGTTTCGTCATTCAAAAACATCGCGCGTCGCGGCTGCACTACGATTTTCGCCTCGAAGCCGACGGCGTGCTGAAGTCGTGGGCCGTTCCCAAGGGTCCCTCACTCGATCCGGCGGACCGCCGGCTGGCGATGCACGTCGAAGATCATCCTTACGACTACCGCACGTTCGAAGGCATCATTCCGAAAGGACAGTACGGCGCGGGCGAAGTCATCGTATGGGATGAAGGCACGTACAAACTCGCCGAAGGCGCCGATCCAACCAGCGAGATCGGCCGCGGAAAAATCAAGTTCATCCTTTCCGGAAAGAAACTCAACGGCGAGTTCACGCTCGTGCGGATCAAGGGCCGCGCCGGTGACAGTGGCGATCCCTGGCTTTTGATCAAAGATCACGATGAATACGTCAACCCGAAATACGACATTGCCAAGGATAACAAGTCGGCCAAGACCGGACGGACGGTCGAGTCGTACGCGAAGGATCCGCGCGCGCCGCATTGGGATTCCGGACCAAAGGCGTCGCGCGGCGCAACCAAGGAAAAAAAAAGCGCTAAACGCGATCCGGTCCCAGTCATCCACACGCCCATGCTCGCGACTCTCGTGGACGAACCGTTCGACGACGACGAGTGGCTCTTCGAGATAAAGTGGGACGGCTATCGCGCGATCTGTACGATGCGCGAAGACGGTAAACTCTCGCTCGTCTCGCGCAACGGCTTGGATTTTCTGAAGCAGTTTCCCGAGCTCGAAGAGTTGCGCGGCGCATGGAAGACGCTGCCCGTTGTGGTGGATGGCGAGATCGTCAGCCTAGACGATCACGGCCGATCGTCTTTTCAGCGCTTGCAAGGAAGTTTCAATCGCAACCGACCTAGCGCGCGATCCGCCGACGCGGAAAAGTATCCGCTGACCTACGCGGTATTCGACATCCTCTACGCCGACGGGAAAGATCTGCGAAAGACGCCGCTCGAAGAGCGTAAAGCGATCCTCGAGCGCGCGATCGGCGATCCCGATCTGGTGCTGTACTCAAAGCACGTCATCGGCGCCGGCCGCGCGTTCTTCGAACAAGCGAAAAGGCAGCAGCTGGAAGGCATCATCGGCAAGCGGCGCGACTCGACCTATCACGAACGCCGCACGCGCGATTGGGTCAAGATCAAGGCGCAACTCATGCAAGAGTGTGTGATCGGCGGATTCACCGAACCGCGCGGCAGCCGCAAAGGCTTTGGCGCGCTGCTGCTCGGCCTCTACGACAAGGGCAAACTCTATTACGTGGGTCACGTCGGCACGGGATTCGATACGAAGACCCTCGCCGCAATGACGGCGCAGCTCAAGAAAATCGAGCGCAAAGCTTCGCCGTTTGCCAACGACGTCGCGTCAAATACGAAAGTGCATTGGGTCGAGCCGAGACTGGTCGCGCAGGTGCGTTTCACGGAGTGGACGCGCGACGGTGTGATGCGGCAGCCGGCCTACTTGGGATTGAGAACCGACAAAAAACCGAAAGAGTGCGTGCGCGAAGTCCCGGTAGATACGGACGAGGTGACGTAGTGGCGCGCACCACGCAGAAAGCCAAAGTCGGCGGGCGCGAGCTCACGTTTTCGAATCTCGACAAGGTGCTCTTTCCACGCGACGGCTACACGAAAGGCGACCTCATCGCCTATTATCTGAGCGTTGCGAAGCGGCTCTTGCCGCACCTGAAAGATCGTCCGCTGACGCTCCAGCGGTATCCCGATGGGATCGGCGGCCAATCGTTCTTCGAAAAGCAGGCGCCGAAATTTACGCCGGATTGGATAAAAACCATCGACGTTTCGGCCGACCAAGGCTCGCGCAAGGTCGCTTATATTCTTTGCAACGACGAACCGACGCTGGCGTGGTGCGCGAACCTCGCCGCGATCGTGCTGCACGTCTGGTATTCACACCGGCCGACGCTGGAGTATCCGGACTACGCGCTTTTCGATCTCGATCCGGGCGAAGGCTGTCCCATGAAAACGCTCGCCAAGGTTGCGCTCGAGTTCCACGACATGCTGGCGGAGATCGGACTCAAACCGTTGGTCAAAACGACGGGCGGCAGCGGTTTGCATCTCGTCATTCCGGTGAAGCCGAAATATTCATATGATGCGCTCAAGCAGTTCGGCGAGATAGCGGCAAGGCTCATCGCGCGCGAGCTGCCGAAGCTCACGACGCTCGAACGTTCGATCGCGCGCCGTCCGAAGGGCACCGTGTTGCTGGATTGGGTGCAGATCGGTCGCGGAAAAACCGTCGTGCCGCCTTACGGCGTCCGCGCCCGCGACAAAGCCCCGGTTTCGATGACGCTCGATTGGTCTGAAGTGGAAGAATTCGAGTCCAAGCGCGGCACGCCCGAGGCGGTCAACGCGCGCTGGACCATCGCCAACGCACTCAAGCGCCTGCAGACCGAAGGCGATCTCTGGGCCGGAAAGCACTGGAAGCCGGCCGCGCTGGAACCCGCCTTAAAAAAGGCCCAGCGCGCCTGGGACTGAGGGCCCGGGGGCGGCTTCCCTAGCAGCCCGGCCGGGGGGCGGGTCGCTTTCGGGGGCCTCGGTCGGGTATAATCCAAGTCGCAGTTATCCACAGGGGGCATTTCCTTGGCACACGCCATTTGGTCCGGATCTATCAACTTCGGTCTCGTCACCATTCCGGTGAAGCTGTTCACGGCGGTCCGCGGCAACGATCTGTCGTTTAACATGCTGCACGCCAAGGACGAGGGGCGGATCCGCTACGAGCGCATCTGCACCATCGAAAACAAGCCGGTTCCGTGGGACGAGATCGTCAAGGGCTACGAGTACGAAAAGGGCGACTACGTCATCCTCACCGACGAAGACTTCAAGAAAGTCAATCCGGAGGCGACGCAGAGCGTCGACATCCTCGAGTTCGTGGAACTCGACAAGATCAATCCGATGTACTTCGACAAGCCCTACTACTTAGAGCCCACCAAACAAGGCCGCCACGCGTACGCGCTGTTGCGCGAGGCGCTCGAGAAGGCCAACAAAGTCGCGATCGCGCGTGTCGTGATCCGCACGAAGGAAACGATCGCGGCGGTCAAACCGTCTGGCGACGCGCTCGTGCTGGAGATCATGCACTGGGCGGACGAGATGATCGAAGAGTCGACGCTCGACCTTCCCGGCGAAACGAAACTTCCCGAGCCCGAAATGAAGATGGCCAAGATGCTGATCGACGCGATGAGCGTCGACGAATTCCAGCCGGAGAAATTCACGAACGCCTACCACGAAGAGTTGCTCGCGATGATCGAAGCGCGTGCGGCCGGCAAAGAACTGCCCAAGCCCAAGAAAGCGCCGGCGCGGGCCAAGGTCGTCAACCTCATGGATGTACTGGCGCAAAGTGTAGAGGCGAGCAAGAAACAGCGCGGCGCGCGGACTGCAGCTTCGGAAAAACGCGCGGCACACAAGGCCGCGCCCAAGCGCCGCAAGAGCGCTTAACGCTTAGACGGCTTCTTCTTTCAATTGCGTGTGCCGGCGCGGCTCGCGCCGGGTTTGCACGATGCCGGCGATCAGCGCGACGAACGCAAAGAAACACGAGTACGCGCCCGACCATTGCGACCCGAGGTTGCCGAGGGCAGCCGTCGAGATCGGCGGCGAGATGATGCCGGAGAGCGAATCGAGCGACGACGTCACTCCTAATACCGTGCCCTGCCGCTTGGCGTCCGCCGCGACGCTGATGAGTGCGGTCAACCCGCTGTTGCTGAGTGCGAGCCCGAAACTGAACAGTACCGCTACGATCGCCAGCGCGTAGATCGAATGCACGATCGAGAGCAGGCCGAACCCCACAAAAAGAGACAATAAGCCCAGCGTAGACATGCCGCGATCGCCCAGCCAATCGGAGACGCGGCTGATCAGGAACACGTTCACGAAGACGTTGAGCGTCGATGTGCCCGAGAAGAAATAATCGGTTTGCTCGGGCGAGAAATGCAGCTGCTTGGCGAGGTAGAGCGCCATCACGCTGAACCAGCCGTAGAGTGAGAGCGAGAGGGCGAGTTTCTGCCATAGCAGCGGCGCGAATTTTTTGTTCTGGAACGTGCGAATGATTTCGGCCGGCCCGACGACCTCTTCGGTCTTTCCGCGCGATTCCGGCAGGTAGCGGATCGTCACGATCAGCGTGACGAGCTGCAGCGCCGCGGCTGCATAAAATGGCGCGCTATAACCGAAGCGCTGAAAGAGCACCGACTCAATCAGCGGACCGAAGATCATGCCGGCGCCGAACGTCGCGCCGATCAGGCCGAACGCGCGCGAACGATCTTTCGGCTCGACGAGATCGGCGACGTAGGCTTGCGTGACGCCGATGTTTCCTCCGGAGAAGCCCTCCAAAATGCGCGCGGCAAAGACAAATCCGATGCTGCCGGCTGCGCCCAGCATCGCCCAGCCGATCGTCGCGCCGATTTGGCTGATGATCAGCACGCCTTTGCGGCCGATGCGATCCGAAACGTTGCCCCAGATCGGTCCCGAAACGAGCTGGCAGAACGAAAACGTCGAGAAAAGCACGCCGACAACAAACGGCGAGGCGCCGAAGTGGGTAACGAAATACGGGAGCAGCGGAATCAGCATGCTGAACCCGAGGATGTCGATGAACGTGATCCCGAGGATCGGGAAGAGCCGGCGTATCACTCGGCTTCGATGGGCAGAACCAGCGGTTGTATTCTTTCGCTCTTGCGGATAACGGTCATGCGATAGCTCCGGCGCAGATCGATCAGCGTCAGCAAACGGTGAAGATCGTCGATTCCGCGCACAGGTTGCTCTTCGAACGCGACGAGCACGTCGCCTTCGCGCAGACCGGCCGTTTCGGCGGGACTGCCCGGTTCGACCGTGACGATCAGTAGGCCGCGCGGATCGCGCAGCTCGTGCAGCCGCACGAGGCGCCGCGGGATTTCGAGATCTTGTCCGGCCACGCCGAGATAACCGCGCCGCACGCGCCCGTCGCGCATAAGCACTGCCGAAATGAACGTCGCCGTATTCACGGCGATCGCAAAACAAATGCCTTGTCCGGGAAAGACCGCCGTGTTGACGCCGATCACCGCACCGTCGCTCGTGACGAGCGGTCCGCCGGAATTCCCCGGATTGAGTGCGGCATCGGTTTGGATAACGTTGTCGATCAAACGTCCCGACTGCGCGCGCAGCGATCGGCCTAGCGCGCTGACGACGCCGGCGGTGACCGTATACTGCAAACCGTACGGATTGCCGACGGCGACAACCAGTTGGCCTTGGCGCAGCTGCGATGAATCTCCGAGTTTGACGGCGGTGAGATCGGGCGCCGATATTTGTACGACTGCCAGATCCGTGTGCTCGTCTTCGCCGACCAGCCGGCCGTCGAGCTCGCGGCCGTCGAGAAGCGAGACCTCGATGCGGTCGGATCCGTGCACGACGTGGCTGTTGGTTATAAGAAATCCGTCGGGCGTAAAGATGAAGCCCGAACCGTTTCCGCGCGCCCGCCCCGCGCGCACTTCGATCCCGACGACCGAGGGGCTCACGGTTTGGGCCGCATTGGTGACGGCTTCGGAGTACGCATCGAGCGGCGAAGGTTCGTTCTGCTCGGAGACGGCGTGAAGAGGAACGGCCATGGTGCTTTTAGGAACCTGCGAGCCTTTGGCGCGGTTTCACGAAGGGCCGTGCGGGCGCCCCGCGAAGCGGACGGCCTCTAAGCCCAGATGGCGGAATTGGTAGACGCGCTGGTTTCAGGTATCAGTGGCCGCAAGGCCGTGGGGGTTCGAGTCCCTTTCTGGGCAGATTTATTATGGTGAACCCCGTTTATTCGGATTTTTTGTGAAATGGGAAAAACAGAATCCGAATTTTCGGGATGCGGATGCTCGTCGTTGAAGCTGAGCGCAATCGCGCCATCATAATTGGGCTCCAGAACAGTGCGAGATCCAATCTTCGGCGCAACGGTAAAACTCGCTCCCGGAATCGACTCATCCCACTGTAAGAGCGATCTGTTTTCCCCACATCTATGGTGCAAGCGTTTCTTACTAGCGCTTCGTCCAAGACTTTCTTGCACGCAATAACTCGCTAACGACTGGCGAAGGTTGACTTCGCGATGGAGTACAATCTTCTATAAATCATGAAAGCTGCGAAATTCCTGGCGGCGGTGCTCTGCGCCGTATTAACTATGTACCTAGCGCAGGAGGTGGCCGGAGCAACAAATCGATCCCTCTCGCCGCGAGCGGAAGCGGCGCATCAGATACATGAGAAGGCGAAGGCTGGCTGCCTAAGGACACTTACCGCCGATCACCGAGCGAAAGTGCTAAACATAATCGCAGGTTTCGATAACGGAACGGTCACGTACGAAGCCGCCGCGTCCGCAATTGGACGACTACTGAATAGCGATGAAGTTTCGGCGATTCAGTCCCAGGAGCTCTCCATGATTGAGAGCGTGCATGCTATGGAGCATCCTGAGCATCCCCAACCAAGCGTCAATCCGCCGCCCATTAATCAAGGGCCGCCATTTACCCCAGAACAAGCGGGCGGGTTTCTCGTAAGAATACTTGGCAATCCCGAAGCGGTCAGTTCAGCAATGAGAACCGTTTTGCCAATGCCTTCCGCCACCCCTCACTAGAAGAACCTGTGCGAACCGGCGGAAACGTGGAAATGCAAATTGACCTATTGGTGGACAAAAGTTGGCTCGGGGGAACAGACTGATCGCTAAGCCCGTTTGAGCGCGTAACCCGATCCGGTTAGCGGGGATTAGCTAACGGTTCCCACAACCCGGCCTAGAACAGGCTAGGATTCATTCCTTCCCGCTTCCATGAATAACGAGCATCACATTAGAGACAAGTCAGGCTCGCCCAGGCGAGAAGTGGTGGCTTGGCTGAACAAGAATCGCGCACAAATCATAATGAACGCTGCGCGGCGTCCCAGAAGGAACAAGCCGCGATCATTTTTCGTGCTCTTAACTGCATTGGTTTTGCTAGTGAGCTTCGGCGTGTCCGTGCCCCGAATCCGCGCCGCAGAAATGATTCACTACGGCGCACTTCGCGTCACAGTCCTTGATGCGATTTCACATGCGCCGATTTCGTTCGCTGTAGTGGATATTCACGGAAGTGTGGATCGAAGAGGCGTTACCGATCTCTCGGGAATCGTGCTATTCCGGAGCGTACCCCCAGGTCCGTATGCGATAACGCTGGAGGCTCGCCAACACCTTCCACTCACGCTTCGCAAGGTCATCATTGTGGCGAACACCGAACGGCGCTTGCGTTTTTCTTTACGCCCGCTCCCTGCTTCGTTTCAGCAGGGGTTGCAGCCGTCTCGCCCGCCGACGATTGCGAACGTTCGCACCGGCGCCGGCGTACCTCAGGCACATACCGATAAGATTTCGGACTCGGACATTACCACGCGGATATCCGACTCTCTCCGGACGTCACTCGGCATGGTGCCCGGCGTCGCGTTGCAGAGCGTAGGCGGAGACGCCGCCGCATCGATCGGAGGTCGATCAAGCGCACAGACTCAGACGTCGGTGGACGGCGTACCGCTGCTCGGTCCGGCACAAAGCATCGGCTTGTTTAGCAGCGGCATCTTTAGCAGCGCAAGCGTCGACGTTGGGACTAGCAGCCTTTCGTTCACGACGCCGGATCCAACGCTGGACTGGCTCGCGCGCCTTGCGCAAGCGGAGGGTAGTCATTCGTTTTCGCAGACGACGATTAGCGAGAGCGGTACCGCTGCGCGTCTAGGTCTAAGTCTGGTCTTTTCGAAGGTCGCTCAAGCGTCGGCCCTCGATGGCATGCGCTATCTTGATTCGAGCGGCCTCGACTACGTTCATGACGACACCACTAGCGGAGATGCGTTTGCCGCTAAGCTCCGATACCCCACTTCCCGCAGTAACTCACTCTTGTTCTCTTATGACTCGCTGCATCAAGCCGTACCGCTCGTCTGCAACGTGTATACGGCGCAGGTTCCGTGCGGGTATGGTCCGGTCGATCGGAACTTTTTGGGCTTTAATGCCGCTCAAATCCGTGATTCGTGGAGCGGGTCGGCCGTCGACGGTTCCCTCTCGTTATTTTCGTCTGACAGTAACACGATTCAGGACGGAAGTGGACTTTTCTACGACGGCGTTAGCGCGCCACTGTCATCCTTCTCACGCTCTCTCTCGAACGGCCTCACGCTCGATAGCACGATTCATGCTGGGCCGAACTACAGCGTACGAGCCATGTGGCAGACGATCACTACCCACTCCGAATTTTTTTCCTCGCTCGGCTCGGCGAGCCCAGATACATCGTTTCAGTATCCCTCTGCCCATACGTCATTGTTCTTATTCACAGCTCCATTGATTCAGGCGCGCCGCGTGAGCTCATCATTAAGTGTGACGGCGCGTTCCCAGCTCGGTTACCAGGCGAGCGGGTTGACGTTCAGCTTCGCCTACCGACCAACGAATCGCGATGCGATTTCTCTTCAGTATCGTACCGGGCTTCTGGGCAGACCGACAGCCTATCGGACTACAGTTTCTGACGCAAGATCAATGGCGTTCGATTGTGCGAACCACACTGCGCTTGGCGTTGGACCCTCGGTAGAGGGCGCGGACACGCAAACGACGCTAGCCGGAATTAGCTGGACGCATTCCGCGGCCAGAGTCACATGGGAGCTTTCTGCCACGCACGCTGTCGATCGCAACGCGCTCGTGGACGCCGTCGTCGCAGCTCCTGACTTGGACCCGAATCTGTTCGGCCCGTCGTTCGCCACAGAGCTGGCGATGGCGGGCGATCGTGCGTGCGGCTTTGGATCTAACTACACCCTCGACGATGCCTTGTTCAACATCACTGGGATCGCGCCGTACGCCGTCTACGATAGCGCGCAAGTGGCGGCTCAAATCGCAATCGGACCTAACATAGTTACGACCTTGTCGGCCGGCATTTCATCAGCTCGCGCGTACGGTGCGAGCGAGCCAATTTTTTCAACGCGCTCGACTGTCATCCAGGGACGCCAACTTCCTGGCCGCCCCTATGCCACCGCTACATGGTCTTTCGCCTACGGGACCGGACATGGGCCACTCATCCTGCTTGACGCGCACTACGTTTCCAAGAACAATCCGAATGCTCTCCCGGCCTATACTACTTTCGACGCGAGCGTGAGCGTACCGACTGATTACGGTCAGCTCAGCTTGAGCGTGCGCAATCTCACGAACACTCATCCCGGACCTTTTGCAACCTCAGCGGATGCGGTCCCGCTTTCCATGCTGATGGGTTCCTATCATCCGCCCGCGCAGCCACTGGCGCCCCGCACGTTCGCGGTGACGTATCACGTCCAAGTTGGAAGAAATCCAAACTCCTTGGAAGCAACGAGTTTGCCCGGTGGCGGTCGATTTATCTCATACGATTCGCTCGACTCGCGCGGTCCACTTGATATCGACCGACAGTCCTACTTGTGCGGACCCGAGCTTGTTCCCGAGACGCGCGCGTTGTTTGCCGCGGTTGGATCATACGTCCAGAGCATACAGGCGGCGACGGTTTCCAATAACCTTCCCGCTACATTCGCAGACGCAACGTTCCGGGGACTTCGACTGACTTACCGCCGCAGCGGCCAAGGCTTCGTCGTGCTGATTGCACGAGCACCGACATCTTCTTACGCGTCTATTCGTCCTTTGCAGCAAGACGTACTGAGCTGCGGAACATTTCGTACCGGGACGCTAGCTCAAGCACAGCGCGCAGGGCTCTACATCCCCTCATGGGACGAGCGCACTACGCAAAAGCTCCTGTTCGGCTTCTCTCCGCGCCTTGGATTCTACGGACTTCCTCCGCTCATCGAAGAGCCATCGATCCACTATCTGTCGCTGCCGGAGCAGCCCCCGACCGATCCTTTCGGCCTCAACGAAGATCCTGGTTGCACCGACGAGATCAGACCAGCGGCGGTTGCGTTCCTCGGAGCCCTGGAAAAGTTCGTCACGGCATACTTTAGCAGCGGTGTCGCTGAGCCTGAGGCTGGACTACAGATTCTGGCGCATAGTGATAGCGCAAAGAAATGGCTCGAGGTGAGGGATGATAATGGGTTCCTTGATCCGATCATGCCGTGCCTTGTCCTTCACAGCGGAAGCGCAGATGATTTCAGGAGACTCGGTTTCACGGTGCAATCGCTGGGTTCCATTAACTATGCGCCCGAATTGGGACTCTATGTATTTAAGTAGGACGACGATAACAGGAAGTAGGGACCTCGGTAGTCCCAAAGAGTTAATAACCACACCGCGTCGCGCCTTCGCGTGGAAGCGAATGTTGAACCTAAGGGGAAGCCAAGGAACGACCAGAAGCAGTTGGCAATCGATCACGATCCGATTTTTCCTGAAACGAAATAATCTGCAATGGAATTTACGTAAAACGGCTGGCTAAAAATAAATAAACTGGGTTCAGCCGATTTATTACCGCCATGATAACGCTCTGCATTCGATATACTCTCGACCATAACAAACTTTCGGATTTCGAAGCATACGCCAAGGCATGGCCGGAAACGATCGAACGATGCGGCGGCAAGCTGGTCGGATACTATCTGCCGACCAGAATCGCCGGCCCGACAAATTTTGCGTTGGCGCTGATCGACTTTGAGGACCTCGCGGCATACGAGCAGTACCGGGACAAGTTAAGCCAAGATGCCGACGCCCTCGTAAACGTTGCGCGGATAGAGCGTTCGGGCTGCATTCTCAGCGAAGACCGTTCGATTTTGCAACGCGCGTAGTCGTGACGGTGCGCCAAGCCCTTCCCGAGGATGCGGAGGCTATTGCGGCCGTGCAAGTGCGCACGTGGCACGCCGCGTACGCGGGACTTCTTCCGCAAGAACACCTCGACCGGCGCACGGTCGCGCTGCGTACCGCGCAGTGGAACGATCGGTTGGGAGCCGGCGATGAGGACGTTTTCGTCGCTTGCGATGCGCATGGAAAAGTCTGCGCGTTCGCATCCGGCGGCGCGTCGAGCGAACCGGTCGACGGTTTCGACGCCGAAATCGGCACGCTTTATGTGCTGCCGGAAGCGCAAGGCCAGGGAGTTGGGGAACGGCTGCTGCGCGCCGTGGGTGCGGCGCTGCGAGCCAAAGGTCTTAAGGCTGCGTGGCTGCGAGTTTTGTCGGATAATGCTCCGGCGCGGCGTTTCTATGAAAAGTTAGGCGCGCAAGTCATCTGCGAAACCACCGAAGAGATCGACGGTTTTCCCTACCGCGAACACTTCTACGGCTGGCGAGATCTCTCTAAGCTTTAGGACCCCAGCCCGAGAAAACGCCCGAAGGTGTCGGAATTGTCGTAACGCGTTCGCTCAAGATCGTCGGGCTCGGAGTGTTATTCTCCGGCAACGCAAGCTGGCTCAGCGGCTCATGCCGCTCATTCACATTATTTTTCATCATCAATATCCTACCGCATGTTTATACGGCGCGATATGACATTTGTTTCGGCGCTTACGTTCCCGCGTCGCTTCCGAACCGGAATAGGTATTTGATGATGAACCGGTCGAGCGTGCTGGGCGCCGCCGGCGTGCCGAAGTTTAAGAACAGTTCATCGCCGCTGCGGAAGCGGTGGTGATAGGCGGCCGCCAGATTGACACCGGGGGGCGAGAAACCGCCGCGGCCGTTGATCGAGCGCAGCGAAATCGTGAAGTTTTCGTACGGGCCGAGTTGTGCGCCGAGCGAAATACGGCGCAGCCACTGCGAATCGAATGCTCCCGTCGTCATGGCGCGCTCGAAGCTGCCGTCGTACTCAAATCCGAGTGAAAAAACGCGTCCAAGCGGCCGCGACGTCGTGAACGAATAGATATGCAGATAGTCCGGTCCGTTGTCGTTGGGGCCCACAAAACCGAACCCGAATTTTCCATAGGCCATCTGGAAGTCGATCGGCGTGGGGGTTCCGTCGCGATAGCCTACCGACACTGTTGAGAGATTAAATGTGTCGGTTCGCCCGCAGAAATAGCCCGGATATCCCGTAAAGTACGAGCGGGGAAGATTCGGATCGTTGCAATTTGTTGAAAACGCGGCAGGGTCGACGACCGAATAACTGCGCAACTCGCTCGTCGATGGTCCGACGCCGATTGAGAAGCCGTTATTCAGCGTCGCGTTCAAAAAGAGGCCCGCATCGGACTGATGTACCGCGCCCGATCGATCGAAAAAGCGATCGGCGTTCACGAACAGGATAAAGTTCTTGACACCTTTGGTCGAACCGCCGGTATCGCCGAAGAAATTAAAGCCGTGGATGTCCGAGTTCGCGGTGATGCCATCAATGGGATTGTAGTTGGGAGTGATGTCGGTGTAGGTCAGGTTCCACTCGTAGTTGGGCTTGTGTACGTCGATGAAGCCGTTCAGGCTATGCGCAACGCCTTGCGGGACCCACGAACCGTGCTCGCTCGCGTCGTTAATGCCGTAGACGAAACCGTTCTTGAGGTTGCGGCCTTTGACGCCGGCCTCGATCGCGGTGTCGCTGCCGAAGATGCTGTGGTGCGCCATCACCCCGTCGGCCCACCACAAGAACGTGCGATCTTGCAGCGTGTGCGTGTAGCCGAACGCGGTGTCGTCGAACGTGTTGCCCGTGGTTTGGTCGAAGCCGCGGAAATTCAGTACGCCGAACGCCTGGCGGCCGAACGTTCCTTCCACTTTCTCACCGCGGTCGAACGGGCCGACCGACGGCGAGTAAAACAGTTCATTTCCTCCGACCGGGGACTGATTGGGATTGAGGAAGGCGGCGCCTTGGGAGAAAAACGGCCGGTACTCTTGCAAAAAGCGGCGGAACTCTTGCGGTGCGATGGTCTGCTGATCGATCTCGACGTTTGAAAAGTCCGGATTGACCGTGCCGACAAAGTTGATCGTGCTGGTCAGCGGATAGCTCAGATCGAGACCGGCAACGCGCACGGTCTCCGGCAAAAACTGCCCGTTGGCTTGCTGGAAGAGTTTGCGGTCGCGGCCGCCGCTCTCGAGCGTGTAGAGTTCGGCGCGGGGCTTCGGCCGCGCCGCCGCCGTCGCTCCGGTCGTAATCCCCGTCCACGACGGCCAGAAGCGCGCGTCGGTAAAAAGCGGGAACGCGTTGCCGATGGCGCCGTCCTGCATGACTCCGTCGTAAGCCCAGGTGTAGTGCTCGGCCGGAGCCGCGACGTTGCGAATGAAATTGATGCGCCACGTTTGGTTCGCGCCGCCGTGAATGCGCAGCACGTCGAGCGGAATGACCATGACGGCGCTCCAGGAGTCGCCGGTTATCGCCGCGGCCGACTGCCACACCGGACGGTAGCGCGCGTTTTCGCTGGCCTGTTCGTACCGCACTCCGCGCGGCGTGGTTTCGAAGAAGTAGACGTTGGAGCCCGAGCCGCTCGTGTCGAGCTCGACGCCGACGAAGTCGTCGATGCCGAAGCCGACGTCGTTGGTCGTCTGCGTCGCCGTGATCGGCGTGCCGCGCTGCTCGGCGCGAAATGCGACGTAGAGGTTGCGCGCGTCGTACATCATCCACACCTGCGTGGCGTGCGGCGCGATCGTGCGCGTGGTCAAATCCTCGAATCCGCCGGATTCCGGAATGGCGCCGGCCTGCCAAGCAGCGGCCGGAATTGACGGATCGAGCGGCGGCGGCGCCGGGGCCGCGGCTGCAGGCAGCTGCAAAGTCGCCACGACCGACGCTTGCGCAGGCGAGCCTGAGACGAGAATGGCCGCCAGCATAGCGCAGGCCGCGAGGCATGATAAAGACTTCAGAGGATACTCCATATTTCAACTACTAAATTAATCGTCAAACCGTTTCGGCGCCGCTGCCTCGGCAGACGCCCGGTTCCGCAAATTCTTCAAGATGCCCGCCTTGACTCCGAGTCTGTCCTAGTGCGGATCGGGCGCATTCTCAGGACTCGGCGCTTCGCGCCTCTGCTGATGAGTCAGACGACCTGCGCCGAAACGCGCCCGCTCCGCACTAGGGCAGGCTGCCCATCCGAAAAAATTCTGTTGGGGGGTTGACGGGAGCGATTCTTATGCTATTATACTAGTGTACTAGTATAACAGCGTATTGGTACTGCTAGGAGAAAAGACAATGACGTTCCCCCTCAACTTCCAAGAAGCGACCGAGCGTCGCAGCCCCAGCTTCCCGCTTTCGAACCAAGGCGGCAACCTGTTCCTGGGCTGGGGTCCGAGACTCTAAGAGGCTAGGATGCCGGCAGTATTCACGGTCGACCCGCGCAGCGGCGTTCCGATCTACCTGCAACTGATCGAGCAGGTCAAGCGCTCAGTGGCCCTCGGCGTCCTCGCCCCCGGCGAGCAACTGCCGACGGTCAAGCAACTGGCCGTCGATCTCACGGTTAATCCGAACACCGTAGCGCGGGCATACCGCGACCTCGAACGCGATGCGGTGATCGAGACGGCCCCCGGGCGCGGCTCGTTCGTCCGCGCCGACGGCGTCGCCAATCAGGCCGGCGCCGCGGCCGACGTTGCAGCCGAAGCCGTCACGCGCGCCGTCCGCGAAGCAAAGTCGCTGGGCCTGAGTTCTGCAGCCGTGCGAAAACTTTTCGATTCCGCGCTGACGCGCTGGTTTCCGGAGGAAAAATGAGTACGATCTCCATTCAACATTTGAGCAAGTCGTACGGAAAATTTTTAGCCGTAGACGATGTGACCGTAGAGATCCCGAGCGGTTCCGTCTTCGGCTTGCTGGGTCCCAACGGAGCCGGCAAAACGACGACGTTTAAATGTCTGCTCGGATTGGCGCGCGCGTCTTCCGGCGAAGTCCGCTTCGACGGCAAGCCGCTGACGCCCGACCTTTTTGAAAGCATCACGTACGTTCCCGAGCGCAGCGTGCTCTATGAGTGGATGAACGGCGCCGAGCATCTCGAGATGCAGCGCCGCACCTTTAAACGTTACGATACGGCGCGCGCGAAGCAGCTGATGGATCGCTTTCAGCTCGATCCGCGCAAGCGCGTCCGCGCGATGTCCAAAGGCATGCGCTCGGCACTTGCGATCGTGATGTCTTTCTCGATTCACCCCGAAACGCTCGTGCTGGACGAACCGACCAGCGGTCTCGACCCGGTCAATCAGCGTGCGGTTTTGAATCTCATCATTGAAGCTGCGGCACAAGGTGCCACCGTCGTGCTTTCGTCCCATCAGATCGGTCAGGTCGAACGCGCGGCCGATCACATTGCCGTGCTAAAGGACGGAAAAGTTATACTCGCCGGCGCCGTCGACGACCTGAAGTCGGATCGCAAGATCGTCGAAGGCATCTTCCCATCGGAGACGATCGCGGTCGACGGCTTGCGCCGTGACGCGCGCATCGAGCGGCTCGATCAGTCCGGCCGTATTTTACGGTTGACCGTTACCGCCAACGGCGGCGGATTGGCTGAAACACTTTCGACGATGGGCGCGCAAAGCGTTCGCATCGTCGATCTGAATCTGGAAGACATCTTTCTCAATGCCGTCGCACCGGGTTCGCAGACGGCTGACGTCGTGGAGGCTCGCTGATGTACTACTATGCAGAAGTCCTGCGCGGAACGCGCGCCTTGCGCGTCATCGCGATCATTTTGGGCGTTTTTCTCGCGTTGGCTCTGATCTTTCGGCTGTGGGCGTTGAGCGAGGAGCACCACCCAGAAGCCATGTTCTCTGCCCTTCAATCATCGCCGACCGCGCACGTGACCACGAGGACGCTGGCGGACGGGACTATCGAAACAACCGTGAGTGATCCGGTCAAGCACGTTCGCGCGGTTATGGACCGGCGCGGCCAGGTCTTTCGCGTGGACGTCACCCTGCCGCCGACTAATCCGATGACTCATTATCGTTATTACTCAACCGGCGATCTTAGTGTGGACAGAAGCAACCGCGGCGGGATGTCGCATGTCGTCGTAACCCGTCAGGGTTCGCAGAACAACATCGGCATCGGCATTCTATTTGCCATCTCGTGCGTCATCGGCCTGGTTACCGCGACGATGCTCGGCGGTGTGCTTGCCAAAGAAAACGACGGCCATCTCGAGCTCGCTTGGACCAAACCCGTTTCGCGGGAACGCCTGGCGATCGCCTCAATCACGGTGGACATGGCGACGATCGTGGTCTCTCAACTCGCTATGTTCGCGCTCACACTGATCGTCGTGCTGATGTTCGTTTGGCCGCACCTGTACGCGAACGCGCTCACGCCTTGGGTCGTTGGCCTGGCAGTGCTAGCACCGCTCGCGTGGTACGCTTGCCTAACGGCCTTCAGCGCATCGCTCAAGCGCGGCCTTGGCTTGGTCTGTGGTTTGGGATGGCTGGCGGCGCTTATGGTTCCGAGTATTGCGGGTGCCACGGCAAGAAGCTCGAGCGATATCGGCATCACCATTCACACGATTTTCCAATCGATCGCTTACATCGACCCGATCGCGTACGTCTCGTTTCATGGATCGGTCGAAGGCGGCGGCCTGCAGATGCGGACCGCTGTCGGCACCATCGAGTTCTCGGTTCTCATGTTGCTCGTCCTAACAATCGTCTACGCAACGCTTGCGGTGCTGCAGTGGCGCCGGGTGGAGGCTTAAATCATGGACCTCTTCGGAATGAAGTTTTCATTCGCGCTCGGCGCGTGGCGGCTGCGGTTCGTGCTGATGCTCGAGGACGCAGAAGCTGCCGGGATGCAGCCGAAACCCGCGCCTGCGCAGCGTTCGGTCACACTGCAGAGCATGCTCAACTAAAGAATGAACGCGCTCGGGTGTGAAGCAGCAGCGTACTTCAGCGCACCGCCGGTTACCGTGTAAAAATACAGGTTCGGATCGATCGGGTCGCCGTCGAAGCCGAACTGAAACGACCCGACGACGGTGTCGTAAGAAATCGGCGTTTGCAGCGCCGTAAGCATCGTCAGCTTGTTCGTCGCGCCGCTGCGCTTTGAGGCCGAGATAATGATCTGCGCCGCGGCGTATGCGAAGGCCGAGATCGCCGTCACCGGTGCGCGGGCGCGGAAATCCGAGAGCAAGTTGGCGACGTCGGGCGCCCGGTCGAGCGGCGGAAACGATGTGGAAATAACCGCGCCGTTCAACGCGCTCGCGTACTTGTCGAGCGTTCCTTGATTGAAGAACCCTTCACTGGCTCCGAACCTGCCGCTGTAACCGGCGGTTTTCAGCGCGTCGAGCAGCGGTCCCATCGCTTTCGTTGTGCCACCCAGAAAGAGGTAGTCCGGTTTTTTCGCAAGGATGGCTTTTGCCGCCGCGCCGTAGGCGGGCGAGTTCCAGGAAAACTCGTATGTCTCCGCAGCGATTCCTAACGCACCGGCTTGATCGACGAAACCGGCGGCGACGTCCGGCCCATAATCTCCGTCTTGCGTGACGGCGATCGCGTGTTTGGGTTTTCCGTTTCTGGCGAGATAGCGCGCGAAGAGTTGGCCTTCGGTGCCGTCCTTCGTGGGCAGACGCCACACGGTGCGGTAGCCTTGCGAAGTCACCGCGTTGGCGGTGGATGCGGATACGACCAGCGGCAGCTGGGTGTTGGCAAACGTCGGCATGGCCGCGGCGGTAAGCTTGCCGTTCAGGCCCCCGACGACGGCGACGATGGAGGGATCGGATGCGGCAAACTGCGCATTTTGGATCATCTGCGCAAGCGCGTCTTGGTCGTCGTAAACGCGATAGGCATACGCGGTTCCGAAGGAGCCGACGGTGACGTTGGTTTCATCCACCGCCGCGCGAACGCCGTCGAGCATCTGCCGTCCCGCATCGCTGCTCGTTCCCGAGAGCGGCGCCATGACGCCGATCGTGACCTGCTGCTGAAACTGCGCGAGCGCGCGCGCCCCCGGCAGCACGCTCGCGCCGCCTGCGGCCAAACTCAAAAAGTGCTTACGCTTCATCGCTATCCCAACGAAAACGCCACCGCGGTCGTCGCTAAAAACACGACCGAGAACGCCATGTTCGCCTTGAAAACACGATCGTTGAGCGCGAAGACATCGGGTTCCCGCTCCAGCGCGCGTATTTCAACCACGAGCAGAACGCCGGCTGCCAGAATGCCAAGCGCGTAGAGCTTGCCTGCATGCTCTGCGAGGCCGGCGGCCGTCAGCAGCACGGCCATCAGCGCGTGCAGTGCGATCGCCAGCGTGCGGGCGGTGCGTTCGCCGAAGCGCGACGGCAGCGAGCGCAGCGCTTGGGCGCGGTCGATTGCGAAGTCCATCAATGCGTAGATAACGTCGAATCCCGCGACCCATACGGTCACGGCGGCGAACAGTAAAACCGCCGCGAGATCGATCCCGCCGCGAATCGCGATGAAGGCGCCGAGGGGCGCGCACGAGTCGACGGCGCCGAGAACAAAATGCGTGAGCCACGTGTACCGTTTGCAGAGCGGGTAGAAGAGCGCGCCGAGCGCGGCGAGCGGCAAGAGTTTGACGCAGAGCGGATTCAGCTGCCATGCGGCGACGGCGAGGAGCGCGAGTCCCGCACCGCATGCCCACAGCATGACTGCCGGATCGAGGGTGCCGGCGGCGAGCGCGCGGCGAGCCGTGCGCGGGTTGCGCGCGTCGATCTCGCGATCCAAATAGCGGTTGGCGGCCATCGCGGCGGTTCGCGCGCCGAGCACCGCGAGCGTGATCCAGATCAACGCGTGGATCGAAGGAATTCCGCCGGCGGCAAAGATCGCGCCGGTGTAAGCGAACGGCAGCGCAAAAAACGTGTGCTCGACGCGGATTTCCTTGAAGAACGCGGTGACCCGGCTCAGAGCAGGCTCTATCTTTGGCCGGACCAGTCGTCGGGCTCGAGCGCGCGCTCGATGCGATCCAAGCCGTATTCTTTCCAACGCGCGTCCACGCGAGCACGCGTGGCTTCGTCCATGATCATATCCGGCGGCCACTCACGCGTGTATCCTTCGGCCGCGCTCTTACGCGTGGCGTCGACGCCCACTTTCATGCCGAGCGCGGGCGTGTACGATCCGTGGTCCAAGTCGTCGACCGGTCCCGGCATCATAACGACGTCGTGCTGCGCGTCGAGGTTGTTGAGCACGAACCACGCGACGGTGCGAGTGTCCTGAACGTCGACGTCCTCGTCAACGATCACAAGCACGCGTGTCAGCATCATCATGTGTCCCAGTCCCCAAAGGGCATTCATGACTTTCTTGCCTTGTCCCGGATAGGCTTTGCAAATCGAAACGATCGCAAGATTTTGGAAACCGCCTTCCACGGGCAGATTCATGTCCACGATCTCCGGTACGACCATCTGCAGCAGCGGAAGAAAGATTCGTTCGGTCGCTTTTCCGAGCCACGCGTCTTCCATCGGCGGTTTGCCGACGACGGTGGCCGGATAGATCGGATCGCGCCGGTGCGTTACGCATTGCACGTGGAAGGTCGGGAAGCGGTCGGCCAAACTGTAGACGCCCGTGTGATCGCCGAACGGTCCCTCGACGCGCAGGTCGGTGTTGTCTACGTATCCTTCGAGCACGAATTCGGCATCGGCCGGAACTTTGAGATCGACCGTCTTGCACGCGACGAGTTTCACGGACTTTCCGCGCAGCAGGCCGGCAAAGAGATATTCGTCGACGACCGGCGGAAGTGGCGCGGTCGCAGCATAGGTCAGCACCGGATCGGATCCGATCGCCACCGCGACGGGAATACGATCGCCCCACGCTTTGGCATGCGCTCTGCCTTGTTTGTGGCGCTGCCAGTGCATGGCGGTTTCATTGGGACCATAGACTTGCATGCGGTACATGCCGACGTTGAACCGGCCGTTCTGCGGATCTTTCGTGACGACCAGCGGCAACGTGATGAACGGGCCGGCATCCATGGGCCAGGTCGTCAGCACCGGAAGTTTCGTGAGGTCCGGTTTATCGATGACGACGTCCTGGCAGCTTCCCGACGAAACCGTTTTCGGGAGCGCTGCGGCCAGCGGCGCGAGGGAGAGCAACTTCCCGATTTTTTCCATCGCCGATTGCGGCATCGACATATCGAGCAGTTTGCGAATGCGGTCGCCGGCTTCGTCGAGCGTCTGCGTGCCGAGCGCCATCGCCATGCGGCGGCGCGACCCGAATTGGTTGGTCAGCACCGGAAACTGCGATCCGCGAACGTTGGTGAAAAGCAGCGCCGGTCCGCCGCGTTTGACCACGCGGTTGGTGATCTCACTGATCTCTAAGTGCGGATCGACTTCGCTTTCGACGCGCTGAAGCTGCCCGGCTCGGTCGAGCGCCTCCACGAAATCGCGGAGCGAATCGTACGGCATTATTCGAAACCCATGCGCCGCATCAGCATACGGTCGCGCACATGCTCGGGAAGGGCGGTAAAGATCCGGCGCATCCAGCCCGCCGGCGCACCCACGGCATAGCGCGCACGCGGCTTTTTCGCCGTCAGCGCGTGGAGCACGACGCGCGCGACGACGGCAGGATCGATTCCGCTGCGCTTCTGGCTTTCGCTCAAGCTCGCGAGCGCGTTGAGATGTTTTTCGTAATACTCGCGGGCTTGCGGAGCTCGCGCGAGCAGCGAGTCTTTCTGGCCGCGACCCTTTTGCCAAATCGGCGTGTCGACGTTGCCCGGCTGAACCACGGAAATGCCGACGCCCGAGCCGCGAAGTTCCATGCGCAGCACGTCGGCGGCGGCTTCCAACGCAAACTTCGACGAGCTGTAGGCGCCGACGAAAGCTGAAGCGATTTGGCCGGAGACCGAACTGATGAAAACGATCCGCCCTTTGGATGCGCGCAGCATCGGCAGAAACGCTTGCGTGACGCCGATCGCTCCGAAGAAATTCACTTCGAACTGACGGCGCAGTTCGTCGACCGGTAAGAACTCCAGCGGACCGGGCACGGCGATTCCGGCATTGTTGACGACGCCGCGCAGTTGCTCGCCGCTTCCGTGCACGGCGTGCGCCGCATCGCGAATCTGCTCCGCGTCGGTGACGTCGAGCTGCAGCGGCGCGACGCCCGGAATCGCGCCGAGGCGTTCTGAATCAGCGGTGTTGCGGACACCGGCGAAAACGGTATAGCCTTCACTCGCGAGCAAAGCGCTTATGGCATACCCGATTCCGGTCGAGGCGCCGGTGACGAGGATTGCGTCTTTCAAGGGGTTGGCGTTGGAGCCGGAGCCGACCAGATCGTCTTTCCGTTCGCGTCGTACATCCACGCCGAAGGCGCACCGCCTTTGTCGGCGTCGAGCATGAATCCCATGCGGCCCTTCTTATTGAACCAGAAGAAGACCGACGGACTCTGTTTACCCGAGGAGCCGTACGAGAAGCCGATTCCGAGGTTCTCGTTGCCGTAACCCTTTCCGAAATAGAGGCCGCCGCCGCCTAGCGATGCCTGGTAATGATCGGGCGAAAAAAAGACGAGTTGCGTCTGCGCGGCCTTAGCCCCGGGATACTTTACGGGCGCGAGTTCCGCGAGCAGCTTCCCCTGTGCGTCGACCAGACGAAGATCTCGCGTCGTGACGACGCCTGGGCCGGCCGCGGCTTGCACGGGCCGGACCAGTTGCTGCGAAAGAATTCCGCCCGCAAATCCGGCGAGCACGGCAAAGACCAATGGGAGCATCTGAGAACGGATTGGCATAGTACTTCCTTTATAGAAGAAAGAGCCGCATTTCTGCGGCTCTTGTCATTCGACAGTCGTCGTCCGGACGCTACTCGCGGCGCCGCGGTCGCCGCGGACGGCGGCTTCCGCCGCTGCCTCCGCCGAAGCCGCCGTCGCCGCTGCGCGCGGACTCCGGTTCGAACGAACCGTTTCCGGACGCGCCGGCCAGCGTGGCCTTGTGCGAGAGATTGAGACGGCCTTGGCCGTCTACCTCCATGACTTTGACCGTGAGCTCGTCGCCAACTTTGACGACGTCTTCGACTCTCTCAACGCGGGTCGGCGCGAGTTGGCTGATGTGGACCAAGCCTTCTTTGCCGGGCAAGATCTTCACGAACGCACCGATGGCGATGATGCGCGTGACCTCACCCTTATAGGTTTCGCCGACGACGATGTCTTTGGTGATCGCCTCGACCTGCGCGCGGGCTTTTTCAGCCGACTCGCCGTCGAGCGCGGTGATGTACACCTTGCCGTCGTCCTCGATGTCCATCTTCTCGATGCCGGTTTCCTCGATGATCTTGTTGATGATCTTTCCGCCGGGACCGATGACGTCTTTGATCTTCGCCGGATTGATCTGCACGACGATCATGCGCGGCGCATACTTCGAAAGCTCCGCACGCGGTTCGGCGATCGTTTCGGCGAGTTTATCGATGATGAACAGGCGCGATTTCTTGGCTTCGGCCATCGCTTCGCGCATGATCTGCACCGTGACGCCTTGGACCTTGATGTCCATCTGGATTGCGGTGATGCCTTTTTTGGTGCCCGCAACCTTGAAGTCCATCTCTCCGAGCGAGTCTTCCATCCCCTGGATGTCGGTGAGAATCGTGTACTTGTCGCCTTTGAGGATCAGGCCCATCGCAACGCCTGCGACGTGCTCGCGAATCGGGACGCCTGCGTCCATCAGCGCGAGCGAGCTTCCGCAAACCGACGCCATCGACGACGATCCGTTGGATTCGAGCACTTCGCTGATCAGGCGCAGCGTGTAAGGAAAGTCTTCTTTCAAAGGAAGCACCGGAACGAGCGCGCGTTCCGCCAGATGGCCGTGGCCGATCTCGCGGCGGCCCGGTCCGCGCATCGGACGCGTCTCGCCGACCGAGAATGGCGGGAAGTTGTAGAAGTGCATGTAGCGCTTCTGCGTTCCGAGATCGAGAATGCCGTCCAAACGCTGCGCGTCGCCGATCGATCCGAGCGTCGCCGCGGTGAAAACTTGCGTCTGACCGCGCGTGAAAACGCCCGAGCCGTGCACGCGCGGCACGTAATGAACTTTGCTCCAAATGGCCCGGATTTCGTCGGGTTTGCGCCCGTCGGGCCGCAGTTTTTCTTCCACGACCATGACCCGCAGCTCGTCCTCTTCCATGGCTTTGAGGATCTTTTTGAAGTCTTTGGCGAGAACCGGGTCTTCCAGCAGCGCTTTTATCTGCGGCTCTTTGCAGCGCGCGATGGCTTCGTCGACGGTGATCTTGCCCAGCGTTTCTTCGCGCTCCAACTTCTCGATGACGCGCATGCCCTTGGCAACGTCGTCTTTGAACGCCGTACGCATCCACTTTTCGAGATCGCTGTTGGGGCGCAGAAGCGGGAACTCGCGTTTTTTCTTGCCGTTTTTCTTGGCGAGTTTGTCGATCGCAGCGACGATCTGTTTGATTTGTTCTTGAGCGAACTCGATCGCGCCCAGGAAATCGTCCTCGCTGATTTCGTTGCCGCCGCCTTCGACCATCATGACGGCGTCGGCGGTGCCGGCGATCACGATGTCCATGCCGCCGGTGACGTACTGCGGCAGCGTGGGATTGCAAATGTAGTTGCCGCTTTCGTCGCGCCCGACGCGCACGGCGGCTACCGTCTTGTCGAACGGAATATCCGAAAGTGCGAGCGCGGCTCCGGCTGCGCAAACGCCCAGCACGTCGGCATCGAGCTCGCGATCGATCGAGAGCACGGTGGCGACGATCTGAATGTCGTTGCGGAAGCCGTCGGGGAAGAGCGGGCGGATCGGGCGATCGATCTGCCGCGAGCTCAGCACGCCGTGTTCGGGCGGCCGGCCCTCGCGTTTGATGTAACCACCGGGAATTTTGCCGGCGGCATACATTTTTTCTTCGAAGTCGCAGGTTAAAGGGAAGAAGTCGATGCCTTCACGAGGCTTCTCGGAGGCAGTGACGGCGCAGAGCACGACATTTTGGTCGCCATACCGGACCAGGGCGGAGCCGTTCGCTTGCTTCGCGAGCTCGCCGGTCTCGATGGTCATCGTGCGCCCGCCGATCTCTAATGAGACGGATTCAGGCACAAATTACTCCTATTTCGTTATGTTTATCGTTTTATTATGAGCCCGTCCCGTTCGGGACGCCGCCCAAATCGCCCTGGCGCTAGCGGCGGCGGGTGCGCGACCGGTAGACGACTTGTGCCTTGGGCGGTGCGATGCTGGCCTCAGGGAAGAGCGGATTCTTCGTACGGTCCAGGCGCTTGCCCAGTGCGTACTCGATCTGCTTCATCAGCGGCTCTTCGTCCGATGAGACGAACGTAATCGCGTCGCCGGTCGACTTCGCACGGGCGGTTCGCCCGATGCGGTGCATGTAATCCTCGGCCGCGCGCGGGACGTCGTAGTTCACCACGTGCCCCAGTTCCAGGATATCGATGCCGCGCGCCGCGATGTCGGTCGCGACCAGTACGCGGTGTTTGCCGCGTTTGAAATCTTCGAGCGCGCGAGTGCGCTGCGATTGCGAGCGATCGCCGTGGATCAGATCCGACGGGATGCGGTGTTTCTCGAGCGCGGCCGCCAGGCGGTTGGCCCGAGCTTTCGTGCGCGTGAACGCGATCGCTGAATAGATCGTGTTGTCTTTGAGCAGCTCGAGGAAGAGATCGGTTTTCTTTTCATTCGGTACGGCGTAGACGGTTTGCGTAAGTCCCGCGACCGGCGAGGGTTTGGCCGCGAGTTCGACGCGAGCCGGATCGCGCAGCATCTCGCGAACGAGGCCGGCTATCGCCGGCGGCAGCGTTGCCGAGAAGAAAAACGTTTGGCGTTCGCGCGCGACGTATCTCAGGATGCGGCGCACCGGCGGCAAGAAGCCCATGTCGAGCATGCGGTCGGCCTCGTCGAGAACGAGCATCGATACGTCGTTGAGTTTCGCCGTGCCGCGCTCGATGTGATCGAGCAAACGTCCGGGCGTGGCGACGATGATGTCGCTGCCGCGTTTAAAGGCGGTTGCCTGCGGAGCGAATCCGACGCCGCCGTAAACCGCGGCAATGCGGATGTCGGTGTATTTCGCCAGCAGCTTCAAATGCGCTGCGATCTGGTCGGCGAGTTCGCGGGTCGGAGCGAGGATGAGCGCGCGCGTTTTTCCGCGCGGCATCCCCATCAGTTTATTGAGAATCGGCAAGCCGAAAGCGGCGGACTTTCCGCTGCCTGTTTCGGCGCTCGCGAGGACGTCGCGGCCTGCGAGACCCGGCGGAATCGACAGAACTTGAATCGCGGTCGGTTCGGTGAATTTGAGGTCGTGCACGGCACGCAGCAACGCCGGCTGTAGGCCTAGGTGATCGAAGGTGTGAATTTTTGGAATCTTTCGAAGAGAGCGCGGCTCAATCATATTCGAAAGATCGCGCAGGAGTGGCCGTCAGTATGGCACACAATCGCCGTGCGCGTCAAACGCAAAGGTCGTTATGGCACCGGAATCGCGAAAATCGTGCCGTTCCCGCCGCCTTTGGTGCCATCCAGCGAGTCGTCCGTCGTTCCGCCGTAAACGGTCATTCCGTAGATCAATCCACCCGAAATGATGACGTTGTCGATCGGTTTGGCGCCGTCGCCGTTTTTTCCGGTGAAATGATAGAGCACTTGATACATCGAGAGCGATCCCGGAATGAAACGAAAGACGGTTCCGTCGTCGTCGCTCGAGCCGCCGTAAGCGGTCATTCCGTAAAGATATCCCGACGTCGAATCGTAATAGAGCGATCCGTAGGGGTCGGCGCCGTCGTGCTCGCCGTTAGGCAGTATAGTGTCTTGTCCTTGGAAGGCATAGTAGACGCTGTACGTTCCGGTACCGTCGTATTGGCCGTTGGTCATGTTCGGAACGATGCGGATGATCGCACCGTCGCCCATCCCGCTTCCGCAGTGATGGCTGTCGCCGCCGGTTCCGCCGCCGCCGCACTGCGTCAGGCCGTACAGCATCGTTTGACCGGCTTCCGTCACGGGCGTCAAATAGCCGTGGTCGGAAAAGTACGCATCGGATCCGCCGCTGACGAACGCATGGATAATATTTATCGTAGGCTGCGGCTGCGGAATGCCGTTGGAGTAGGTCAGCACCAACGAAAAAACGGTTCCGCCGCCGCCGGCTCCGTTGCTGCGCGTGATTCCCCACAGCGTCGGTCCGAGCTGAATGATGCGTCCGTGAGGCTCGGTGCCTTCGCTCTTGCTGAAGTCATGAATCGGATAATACGCCGAGCCGCTCGGCGTGATCGCATAAACCTGGCCTTCGTCTTTGGGTCCCCCTTTGGCGGTTTGACCGAACATGACGTTGCCGAAGGTTTGATCCAGCGTGAACGAGCTGTGCTGCTGCGCGCCTTGATTGGGCGCACCGCCGTACGCGAATACGATCGACGGCGTGCTGCCCGGCACGAGTGCGTATGCGTCGCCGTTGTTGTAGGTGTCTGTCGACGTATCGTTGACGCCCTGCGTCGTGAAGTACAGTGAGCCGTTAATCGGAACCATGGCGTCGTGCCGCGGATCGCAGCCATCGCTTCCGCTGAATGAGTACACCATAGTGTAGCTGGTGAAAGACGTGTTCGTACTGAAGACCGTCCCACAGCCGATGCCGTCGTGCCCGATGTTGCTTCCGCCCGCTGCCGTGCGTCCGTAAAGCATCGGGATCGTTCCCTGCACCAGTGTAAGCGAACCTTTGGGCAGGGCGCCGTCGTTAGGCGGCGACGTCGGCAGACCGTTGGCGGCCGAATAGTTGTGAAACATATAGACGGTGTAATTGGCGTGGCTCGTTCCGATTGCGCCTAACCGCGGCGGTGTTGCGCGGGATCCGGGCGTCGCGTTGGACTGGGGCAGCCCGCCGATTGCACCGCGGCACGCCGTCAGCGCGCAGACAAGCAGAAGAAGCGCGAAAGCGCCGCGCAGTTTCACGGCCGTTCGTCGAAGCTCAGGCTCAGCCCATAGGACGACGTGACGCTGTGGTGCTCCATCGTGCCGATCAGCGAAAGGTGCGGCGCAATCGAAATCGCGGCATCCGCGTCGATGTAGCGCCCCGCTTCGACCGGATCGGTTTCGCGGCGATAGATCACGTCGAACCGCGTGCGGCGTCCGCCGTAATAGGTCAGCCACGCGACGTCACGGCCGAGCGACGGACCGAGATCTGCTTGACTGACGCCTGCGGCGGTATTGTGCAGCGAAAGCGTCCAGGCGCGCAGACGAAAATCGCGCGCGAGCGGCCAGTCGACCGCGACGCCGAAGCCGCTGAGCTGAGTCGTCGGCAGCGCCGTCGTGTAACGCTCGGAATAACCGGTTACCTCCGCTTCAAATCCACCCGGAGATCCGTAAACGATCGATCCTTCGGTACGGTTGCTGCGGTTGAGCACCAGCCCGGGAACGGGATCGGCGAAAAACTGGTCGCTCACCGACGGCGTGTCTTCGACGTTTCCGCGCGACGCTTCGAGCGCAAAGTGATTGGCAAACTGCCAGCTCGCGCGCATCGAAGCGGCCAGCCCGCCGGCGGATTGCGCGACGCCGCCGGGAACCTTGTGCGTGACGCCCGCGTCGTGTAATCCATACCATGCCAGCGTGGCGTGCGCGGCCAGGTGCGTACCCTGGTAGGTTTCGCTCGCAAAGACCTCATTGGTCAACGCCGTTCCGCTGTAGAGCTTGGTCGTATAGTCACGCACGCCCGTGTCGCGCGTGAACTTTACGCCGTACTCGTTGCCGAACAGCGCGCCGTCGTTGCGCATCCGGAACTCGCCCTCGACCTCGCTGTCGGACTCCATATAGTCGGCGACTTTATTTTTCGTTTTTTGTTTGGCTTTCAGCTCGATCGTGGCAGTCGACCCGAGCCACGGCTCGTCGAGCCTTAACTCCGAAGCGGTCGCGGTTCCGAGTTCTTCCTCGCTGCCGCTGTTATCGACCAGGAAACTGCGTCCGGCAGAGAAGAGCAATTTGCCCGCGCCGACTGGAGTGCGCGAAATGAGATCGACGCGCGAATGCTGCGTGAGATCGCCCGCGCTGTAGCCGTAGCCGAAAGCCACGTCGTCCGCACGGCCTTGCAGCGCGTCGATTTGCAGCGACCCGCCTCCCGCCTGCAGCGAGCTTCCCGCGGCTTTATCGAAACCGAGCGTATAGTGTCCCGTGGCGCCGTCGGAATACTTGTAAGAATGGAATGCGTCCGCGATTCCGGCAAACGAAAGATAGTGTGCGGGCACGGTTTCGAACGTCGTGCCGTTGCCTTCGAGGGCGTTTGCGCTGCCGCTCAGGCCGCGGTCGCCGATGCCGATGGCGCCGCCGCCTTGGATCACGGTGAAAGGCGCGAGCGCGAAGATGTACCCCACGTCCTGATAGGGCAGTACGGCAAAATCCGCGCCGTCGATTTTCGCGGGCGATTTCGCTTCACGCGGATAGAGCACGACCGCGTTCGAGTCGAGCTCGGAAAAACGCAGCGTGCGGCCTTCAAAACCTTTGGCTGCGACGCTCCACGTTTCGGGCGGATCGCTGACGGCGATCGAAAAGCGGCCTCTCTTATCGGATCGGCCGTGTCCAACTTCTCGCGAGCCGTCGGCGTAAAAATGGATGTCGGCTTTATCGACCGCCTGACCGTCGCGGTCGACGACCACACCCGCAACCGGCGCGGGTGCGGAAAAAGCCGCGACCGGCAGAAAGCTGATAAACAGCAATCCGCCAATCGCAGCGAAGCGTGTCGCGAAGCTTACTTCGCGCCCGCCTGAATGCCGAGTTGCACTTGGGTGCGTGCTTGTTTGACGAGCACGATGGCTTGTGCGCGGTGGCCGGCTTTATCCGCCAGCGCCAAGTTCAGCTGATTGAGCGCGAATCCGAGCTGATTTTGGGCTGCAAGCATGTGCGATTGGTACGCGGCGGCAACCGTGGTGCCGGTGACGATCGAGCCAAGGAGCATCGCCCCCAGGACCAGCGCGATGATGTTGAACCGTTTTAGGAAGTCTGTCATAGGATAACTACCCTCTTTCTTAAGTGGTATGAGCGAGTATTAGGGCTGATCGAATTTTATCCCCGCATCGTAGGCCGCGCCTCCTGGAGACGTTCGGTCCCCCCAGGAACCTTGCCGACAAATTTTCGATCGCGCGACGGCAAAGCCGACGGCGGCGAATGCCCGCCGCGTTTCGCGGAGTAAGGACGAGGATACTCCGGCAAAGGCGGGTATTTAGGGCCTGGCATGTCCACGCTGACGCCGCAACGTCTCACGGAATTGAAGCTCCACGCGAACAACGTGCGCGTGGGAATCATTCGCTCGCTCTTGGCCGCCGGTTCCGGACACTCGGCTGGTCCGTTGGATATGGCCGACGTCTTTACCGTGCTCTACGAACACGTGCTTAATCACCGTCCCAAAGAGCCGTTGTGGGACGACCGCGACCGGCTGCTGCTTTCGTGCGGGCATATCGCACCCGTGCGGTACAGCGCGATGGCCTACGGCGGCTACTTTCCGATCGAAGAATTGCTGACGCTGCGCAAGTTCGGAACGCGCCTGCAAGGGCACCCCGAACGCGTGCGGCTGCCGGCGGTGGAGACGACCTCGGGCCCGCTCGGTGAAGGCTTGGCACAAGGCACCGGCATGGCGCTTGCAGCGAAGATGGATGGCAAGAGTTGGCGCGTGTACGTTGTGACGTCGGATGCCGAGCATCAGTGCGGACTGCATTGGGAAGCGACCATGACCGCCGCTAAATTCAAACTCGACAACCTGATCGCGATCGTCGACCGCAACTTCATCCAGATCGATGGAAGCACCGAAGACGTGATGCCGCTCGAACCGTTCGCCGACAAGTACCGCGCCTTCAATTGGGAGGTCTTCGAGTGCGACGGCAACGACATCGCGCAATTTACGGAGACGATCGAAAAAGCCAAGACGGTTAAAGGCAAACCGAGCGTGATCATCGCCAACACGGTGCCCGGCAAAGGCGTCAGCTATATGGAAGGCGATTACACGTGGCACGGCAAGCCCCCCAATAAAGAACAGGCTGACGTCGCGCTGCGCGAGCTGCAAGCCGAGCGCGAACGGTTGACGGCCAATGGCTAACGCGCTCGACAGCGTCGCCGCGATGCGGTTGGCCGAATTACAAGATCCCGCCGGCGTCAAGCAGGTGCCGACGCGCAACGGATTCGGCGAAGGCGTGATCGAGGCGGGCAAAAAAAATCGCAACGTCATCGCGATCTGCGCGGACCTTTCCGAGTCCACGCGCATGCTCGGTTTCAAGGAAGCGCTGCCCGATCAGTACATCGAGATCGGCGTCTCGGAGCAGATGCTCGTCGCGATGGCGGCGGGCATGGCCAGCGCCGGAAAAGTTCCGTTCATCGCCAGCTACGCGATGTTCAATCCGGGGCGCTCGTGGGAGCAAGTCCGCACGACGATGGCGCTCAACGAAACCAACGTGAAGATCGCCGGCGCGCACGCGGGCGTTTCGGTCGGCCCGGACGGTGCGACGCACCAGGCCATCGAGGACATCGCGATCATGCGCTGCATTCCGCACATGACCGTGGTCGTTCCGTGCGATTCGATTCAAACGAAGCGCGCGACCTTGGCGGTCGCAGCCATGAACGGACCGGTGTACTTACGCTTCGGCCGCGAGAAAACGCCCGTCGTCACGACTGAAGAGACGCCGTTCGAACTCGGAAAGGCGCAGATCTTCCGGGAAGGCCGCGATGTTGCGGTCGTGGTCTGCGGCATCTTGATCTACAACGCACTGATCGCAGCAGAGAAGCTCGCCCGCGACGGCATCGAGTGCATGGTCGTCAACAACCACACCGTCAAACCGATGGACGAAAAAGCGATCGTCGAAGCCGCCGAAGCCTGCGGCGCAGTCGTCACGGTTGAAGAACATCAGATTTTTGGCGGCATGGGCTCGCGCGTCGCTGAGATTCTGGCGCAGCGCAGGCCGACGCCGATTGAATTCGTCGGCGTGGCCGATCAGTTCGGTCAATCCGGCGATCCCGCTGAACTGATCGAGCACTACGGCATGGGATCGAGCGCGATCGAAGCGGCGGTGCGCCGCGCCGTCGCGCGCAAATAGCTAGACTGTTCTGACGGGAAGCGCGGCGCTCGGAACCTGATCGAGCGTCAACTCAAATCCGCCGGTCCAGCGGGCGGCTAGATTGTAGAGCGCCGCGTAGAGCAGCCCGGCAATGAAACCGATGATCCCGTACATGATCGGAAAAAGCAGGATCGCGAAGAAGCCGATGCCGGTCAGCGCAGCAGCGCCCGGGGCCGATACGCCGCTGCCTTTCATGCCGGCTATCATAATGGGGCTCAGGATCAGCCACCACACCAATCCAATCAACACGCCGATCAAGGCGTAAAGCACCGCGGCGACCAGCGCGAATTGCACGACGGCGATGTGACGTAAACGTGTAATCATGAGAGGGCTTTATACGCCGGCCGCAAGAAGACCGCCTGATGCTTAAAAAGAGCCAATTTTCGGCGTTAGCGTGCATAGCGGCGCTCGCTCTTTCCGCGTGTTCGGGAACGACGGCGACGCCGCCCGGTCCACCGGTGACCACGCTCTCGATCGCGACGCAGCGCAACGCCGCGCAGGCGGCACTGGCGGCCGAGTTCGGTGTTGGGATCCTCACGCTGATCTTCGGCCAGGGCACGAGTCAAGCGTTTGGTGGAAGTAACACGCTGCCGGTCTGCAATAACGGCGTGAAGGTTTCGATCGTTTCGGGTCCGACGACCATTACGACGACGATCGACGTATTTTACGATCCGGTATGCACCACGATTTTGGCGCACGTCGTTCTGACTCAGGCGCAAACGTCTTCGACGACATCAACGCTTACGGGAACGGCCACGTTCACGTCGCAAACCGGCGCGATCATCGCCTATAATTCGCTGAGCGGCACCGTTACCAAGAGCGCCGGCACGACGTCCTTCAGCGTTACCGGCACCGCGGCGCCGGGTCCGTCGGCGCCGGCGGTTGCATCGTTCGGACTGAGCTGCAGCGCGACCGGCAGCTCCAATACGTGCGGCTTCGGCGGGATTCAGAACGCTGGTATACCCGTGTGCACGCAACCCGGCGCCGTCAACTGCACGGCGATACAGGCGGTCGAGCTCGGCAACACGTTCACTTTCAACGGGACGCAAAACGGCAACGTGAATACCGGCGGCGCCGCGCTCAAAGCCTATGTGTCGGCGCCCAATGCGATGACGCTCTCGCCGGGTCCGGGTTCGACGGCGTGGACGATTACCGGCGGTGGAAACCCCGTGATCAACGATGCCGGAAACTTTTCGGTGACGACCGGCCAGTTCAATCTTGCAACGGCGATTAGCATATCGCTCAGTGACGCGACTGCCGATGCGAGCGCGACTGCAAACATGATCGGCGGCCCGTTCGGCAATACTTCAGGAGGCGTTACACAGATCAGTAATAGCGCTGCGGCGAGTTTCTTAGGTGTGGACGGCCTCGGAACCGGAACGGTCCTGTTTTCTGACGGTCACACCGAACCCGTCTCCGGCTTTATCGTTTTCTAAGCGCGCCAAAACTGGCCGTGAAAACCGAGCGGAAGCATCGCAGGGGCCCACGCGCGCGCGCGTTCTTCGAACGTGTCTGCGTCTAGGACAACGAGTGCCGATCGCTTGTGTTTCGCGTTGAGCGCGACGAAAAGTACGACGCCGTCCGTTTCGCCGTTTCCGCCGGGGTTCGGAACGAAGACCGCTTCGCCCGGAGATTCATCCTGTCGTTCCCAAACGCGCTGTGATGCGGACGCGGTATCGATCTGCAGGACGCCGTCGGTGAATGCATCGACCTCGCCGATGCGCGGAGCATAGACGTAGCGCGGACGTTCGGAGCGAACGTCGACGCGCGGCAGTTCCATGCGGGTGTCCGAAAGCGTTTCGCGCGTCGCATCCTGTCCGTTGCAGGGAACGCGATACCGCCGAAGTGAGAGGCCCGCGGCTACGGGCGCGCGTTCGCGCACGCGATCCAGGTAAAGGTCGGAGACGATCGAGGCGTCGTCGTAGCCGACAAGATCGACCACGACACAGTCACCGTCGTCAAACGCATTGACGTGGTGAAAGCAGAAGAATGGTTCGGCGGCACACGTGACGGGCGCATCGGATCCGGTCAAGTCGATGAGATGGATCAGCGTCTCGCCGCCGCTCCAATGAAAGTTCTCGATGTACGGCTTTCCGCCGAGGATCATCGCGAGGGGATCGAAGCGGTACGGATATTCGATGAGGATCGCGTACCGGCGGCTCGCGCCCATGCTGTGGATGTAGGCCGGTCGTTTGCTGGGAATGCGCGCGATGACGTTACGCGGTCCGCTACCGGAGAGACTCCACACGAAGTATTTGCTGCGCAGGCCCGGCTTGAGGCTGAAGTTCACCCAACGCTCGCCCGTGCGAACGGGGTGCGCGGTCGTCGGACCTGTTCCCAGATCGTCGTTGAACTTTAGCAGGTCGCCTGTCTCAAGCGTTTGCGGATCGAAGCAGCGCGGCGCGCCGATTTCCGTTAGCGCAACGCTCGCGTCGCCGTAGCGAACGACGTTGACGTTAGTATTGTCGGTAATGTTGCTCGAGGTCACACCCGCTATCCACGATCCGAACGAGCGCGCGGCCGGCGTCGCAAAACTTTGGTATTCCGCACGCCCGTCGACCGCGGCTTCGTAACTTTTGCTGCGAATGAAGCGGCCCGTATATTCTAGGCGGCCTTCGCCGAACTCGAACCGCTGCAGAAATGCCATGCCGTCGAACCAGTGGCAGAACTGGATCGGACCGAAGCCGTAGCGCGCCGAACCGTTGCGGACGAACGCACCGCGCAGCCAGCCGGGAAGGCTGCCTTCGACCGCAAGCGCCGCGGGGCCGATATCGCTCAGGACGTCGGAAAAGATCAATTCGCGTGGCGTTTGAGCCGCGATCATCACGCTCGCTTCGGCGTGCGGCCGAAGGCTCCGCCAGGCTGTCCCAGAACGGGAGAGACCTCTGGTCTGTAAGGAGCTTGTTATGCAAGGTTCGGTTAGCCGCATCGGAGCGGCCGTAATTTCAACGCTCGCGCTTTTCGCGCTGAGCTTCGCAAGCGCGCCGGCCGCGTCGGGCGAGGCGCTCGACTCATTTGCAAAAGCCTGGTCGGCACTGCACGGATACAACGCGACGATTCAACTCTACGAGCTTAAAGGCGGCAACTCCGAACACGCCGTTTTCGCATACAGTTTCGCGAAGCCCACGACCGTGACGATGCACGTCAATCAAGGACCGAATTCGGGAGCAACGGTCAAGTGGACCGGCGGCTCGTCCGTCAATGCATCAAAGAGCGGCGCGTTCGGGATCACGATGGGGAAGAACGTCAGCCTAAACGATCCGCTCGTCACCTCGCTGCGCGGTTACTCGGTTTCCGATCTGAGTTTCGCCGGAATTCTTTCGCATGCGCAGCAAACGGCCGGCTCGCTCTCCAGCGGCTCGACGAAGCTGGATGGCGCCATGGTCACGGCAGTTACGCTCAACGTCGCCAATCCGGCACAAGACAACGGCATGACGCGCGAGGTGCTCTACCTCTCGCAGAACACGCAGTTGCCCGTGCGCATCGACGGCTTTACGGGAAATCAGGTCGTGCGGATGTACAGGTTCACGATTACCAAGAGCTGGTAGTCGTTAGCGGCGCAGGCCGAGCTCGCTGATCAGTTTGCGGTAGCGGTCCAGATCTTTGTGCTGTAAGTAATTGAGCAGACGGCGCCGCTGCCCGATCTGGAGATAGAGTCCGCGGCGGCTGTGGTGGTCTTTCTTGTGATCCTTCAAATGCTCGTTCAGTTTGTTGATCGACGCGGTGAGGATCGCGATTTGGACGTCGGCTGAACCGGTGTCGCCCGCCGAACGGCCGTACTTGGCCGCCAGCTCGGATTTCTGATCTTTGGTAATTGGCACGAATAGAACTCCTCGTTCAAGGATAGGCTCGCTTCGGTACAGGCCGTAGACCCGTCCGGGCGACCGGGGGATCATACCACCGCTGCGGCCGGGGGCGCAACCTGGGTTTGGGCGGGGCGGCGTCTAAAGCGCCGCTCCTATGGAACTTGCAAAGAAGACCTTCCTTATAACTGGCGGAGCATCCGGGCTGGGCGCGGCCTGCGTGCGCGAATTCACGCAAGCCGGCGCAAGCGTCGTGATCTGCGACGTCAACGAGCACGGCGCCGAGGTCGCCAAGGAAGCAGGCGCTAACGCGCGCTTCAACCGCACCGACGTAACAACGGAAAAAGACGTGCGCGGCGCGGTCGAGCTCGCGCTCAAAGAGTTCGGTGCGCTCCACGGCGCGATCAACTGCGCGGGCATAGCGACGGCCGAACGCGTCGTGGGTCGTGAAGGGCCGCAGCCGCTTGATCACTTCACGAAGGTCGTGACGATCAATCTCATCGGCACGTTCAACGTGATTCGCATCGCGGCGTCGGAGATGATCAAACGTACGGTCGAGCCGGGCGAAGATCGCGGCGTCTTCATTTGCACCGCGTCGGTGGCGGCATTCGACGGTCAGATCGGGCAAGCGGCGTATTCGGCTTCCAAAGGCGGAGTCGCCGGCATGACGCTGCCGATCGCGCGGGAGTTCGCGCAACACCAAATTCGCGTGATGAGCATCGCGCCCGGCATTTTCGATACGCCGATGCTGGCGGGGCTGCCGGAAGCTGCGCGCGAGTCGCTAGGAAAGCAGACGCCGTTCCCGCCGCGGTTAGGAAGCCCGACCGAATACGCGCGGCTGGCGCATCACATCGTGGAGAACCAGTATCTCAATGGCGAAGTGATCCGCCTCGACGGCGCGATTCGGTTAGCGCCTAAGTAGGATTGACCGGCGTTGGTTTGCCGTCGCGGTCGACGGCGACCATCACGAATTTTCCGACCGTCGAAAGAACGCGTTCGCCGCTTTCCGCGAGCACGCGCCATAGTTCGACTTCAACCGTTATCGACGTGCGCCCGATCGCGACGACGCGCGCGATGGTTTCGACGAGATTGCCTTGGCGGATCGGCTCTTTGAAATCGATCCGGTCGATCGATGCAGTGACGACCGGCTTGTGCGCTGCGCGCATTGCGGCGATGGACGCGACGACGTCCATCATTGCGACGGCTTTTCCGCCGAAGAGCGTGCCGTAATGGTTGACGTCGGTGGGAAATACGATTTCGGTGCGTTTTTCAACGATCGCTTCGGACTCTGCCATCGTGCATGAGGTTCCAGCTGAAAGCGCCGGAGCCTCGCGGGGCGAACTCAGCTGGAGATGGATTTAGGATTGCGCGGACGTGCCGCGCTGGTGACCGGCGCCAGTTCGGGGCTCGGCCGCGCCTGCGCGATAGCCCTGGCCCGCGAGGGAGCGCGCGTCGCGTTGGCCGCCCGTCGCGAAGGCGAGCTCGAAGCTGCCGCTGCGGAAGCGCGCGAACAAGGGTCGCCCGATGCGCGGCCGTACCGCGTCGATCTGAGTGAAGAAACATCGGTTGCAAATCTGCTCGAGCGCGTGCGCGCGGATTTCGGAGCGATCGACGTGCTGATCGCAAACGGCGGCGGACCCAAGGCCGGCACATTTACGCAATTGAACGCGGCCGACTGGGATACGGCATACAAAAACACGCTGCGCTGCATGCTCCAACTCGTGAACGGCGTGCTGCCCGGGATGCGCGAACGGCGCTGGGGTCGAATCGTTGCGCTGACGTCGACGTCGGTGAAACAACCGATTCCATCGCTGGCGCTTTCAAATATTTTTCGCACAGCATTGGTTGCGGCGCTAAAAACGGCATCGACCGAAGTTGCACGTGACGGTGTGACCATCAACGCGATCGCGACCGGACGCATCCGCACGGCACGTTTGCGTGAAATTTATGGAAGCGACGAGGCGATGGAGCGCGCGGGTAACGACGTCCCGGCCGGACGGATCTCGACGCCCGAAGAATTCGCGCCGCTGGTCGCATTCTTGTGCGGCGAACCCGCGAGCTACATTACCGGCCAGACGATCGCGATCGACGGCGGGCTGATCGGCGGGCTGTTCGGATGAATTGGGATCCGGTCACCGGCACCGCGGGCGGTTCCGAATTCGGAGCCGGCCTTAAAGCATACGCGGCGGAACGCGAAGTTTCTGACGAGCGGCTCGCCGAAGTGTGCGGTCTTACGGTGCCGGAGTTGCAAGAAGTCTATGCGGGAACGCGCCGGCTGGCGCCTTCGGCAATGGCGCGCGCGGTACTCGCGCTGCGAACCAAACCGATCGAATTCATGCAGCATACGCAGCTGCTCTCGCTCGAGCTCTACGCGTTCGGATTGGATCCGCTCTATTTTCTTCCCGAAGGTCAGGTGCGTTACGACGCGCGCATTTACATGCGCGAGATCAATCCGCGCCACCGCGTTCCCGAAGGCGACATGACAAAGCGCAATCCGACGCTCAAAGCGCTCGGTGACGACCCCATCCTCGACGCACAGGGCAAAGTCGAGCTGGAGCTGGCCTACTTGCTTCGCGCTGCGGCGCAGCAGGTCGAACCTGCTTCGTAGGCGCGAGTCGCCCCGCCAGAGAATCGAACGCGGATGCAATCAGTAGAGGGAAAACGTATCGCCGCGCTCGTGGGCGACGGCTTCGAGGAATCTGAACTTACCGAACCCCGCCGCGCTCTGGAAGAGGCCGGCGCAATCGTGACGATCGTCGGCATCGACGAGAAGTCGCGCCAGAAGATCCGCGGCAAGCGCGGACTGGACGAGGGTCAAACCGCCAAGGCCGAAGAGCTCGTGGCCGATGTCACGGCCGAAGACTTTGATGCCCTGCTCATTCCGGGCGGCACTTCGCCGGATCACATCCGGACGAACAAAGACGTGCAGCGCCTGGTGCGCGAGTTCGACGCGGTCAAGAAACCGATGTTCGTGATCTGCCATGGGCCGCAGGTGCTGATCTCCGCGCAAATCGTGCGCGGCCGTCAGCTGACCGGCGTGCCCGCAATCGCCGACGACATTCGCAACGCGGGCGGGTTATATCGCGATCAGCCGGTTGTGCAAGATGGCAACTGGGTCACGTCGCGCACTCCCGACGATCTGCCGCAATTTAATCGCGCGATCGTCGAGAAGCTCGCGATGGCGATTCCGACGCCGGTTGTGTAGTTTTTGGGGCGGCGCCTACGAGCGCTAACTTTCCTGTTACGGCTGACTAGTACCAAGAACGGCGGCTCATGGTCTCTTATCGATCATTTGCCATTGATCGATTGCCAGCTGCTCACATTGCGCAAAGCCTATAGCGTCTTGTAAATCGATTAGATCTAGACAGGGGAGTAAATTCGCAATCGGGACGTCCTGCTGCGACTTATGAGATTTGTAATAGCTAGTGATCTCGGCTGCATAATGAGCGGCTGGTTTCGATAAAAGAAATGCCTTGGGCGGTGAACTGCTCCTAAGCTTGCGAAGAATTGCATCACGGCTCCGGGAATCAATCTCGGGCGATGCCAGTAACGCGTAAAAATAGCTCCCCATAACACCGCCGCCCAGGGAGTAGCCGGTTCTCAATGCATCAATAGCGCCCTGAACGGCAGCAACCTGGTCAACGGGGCGCGCGGCCAACCACCAGTAACCATCTGTGGTCGCAAACGTCCTGCTGGAGGCGGAGTTAACTAACAACACGATCAGAGTCAATCCCAAGCTAATTGTTCGCACCGCATGCCTTTCCGATTTACTTAAGGTGGCGCGCCGTAATAGAACAGCATCTACTCGTCAGTGGCGTCGTCAAGACGCCGCGGGGTCCCAGCGTGCGAGTGCTTCGCCGTATTGACGTAATCCAATAAAGCCAGCGATCCCGCAGAAGAGAAATGCGGCGGGCAACTGCGGATACTCCAGCAGCACGATCGTCGCCGCGACAACGCCCGCTAGCAGAATGTAAACCGCCTGCCAGACGCCGGTGCGGACGGTCGCGCCGAGCGCGACAACGGACACCGCACATGCACAGGTCATAGATAGGATGACCGGGGCGGCAGCCAGGTCGCGTGATCCGGACGATATTCCGGTGACGATCCAGTACCCGGCCAGCGCGATCACAACGCCCAGGCTGGGAACCAACGCGATGGCGCGTGCAACTTCGCGCGCATACAGCGGGGCGGATTGTTCGCAAAGCTCGAGCTCGCGCATGCGGCCGCCGCGTTGCGCGACCGCCAGATATATTCCGGCGAGCGAGCCGAAGAGCGCCGCGCCGAGCGCGTGCGCGCCGAGGTCCGAGTGCATTTGCAACGCTGCAAACAAGGCCGCCGCGGCCGTTACGTATAGCACTTGCGCGCCGAGCCGCCGCAGGCGCGTGAGCGCTATTTCAGAGGTTACGGATCGAAAGTTCATACGCGTACGGCGCACGCGTCCGAAAAACGGGCGGCGTCGTTTTCCGAACCATGCGTTGAAAAGATCGCGCAAGTCTTGGCAACATCAACGATCTGCGGACCGTAGACGGCTTGCGGGCGATCCAGGACGAGCAAACGCGGCTGTGCGATGAGCGCGCCTGCCAGCGGGTACGCGAACGATTCGTGGATGCCGTCGAGTCCGGAAAGGATGTAGCGCGCACGTACGACGCTTTCGGCCTGCGGCAGCTGCCAGAGCGCCGCGCGGTATTCGATGTACTGCTCGAAGGTCGGGAATTCGTACGGCAGTGCGTCGTGCGGAACGTAGCCGGCCAGCCGTTTCACATGGACCGGCTGAATGCGCGGATCGAATGCGCCGACGTAAACGGCGCCGTCGGAGGCGCGAACCAAGCCCGCCGCCATCATCGCGACGATTGCCGCCGCGCGGTTTCCGGCGCACGGATGCGCAAGACGACCGCCGTCATCGAGTTCGACGTTTTGCGGGGCTACGAGTTCCTCGCCACGGCGATGGAAACTCGCGCCGCGCATTTCGAGCAGCATGTTACTCGACGAGTTGCAGGCGCGGGTTCGGTCGTTCGGGGCGGCCAACTTTATGGCACTCGCGCCACTCGCTGCCGTTTTCGAGCGCGACGACGTCGGCGGTGTATTCGGTTCGTCCGCTGCCCGCGCCCAAGAAGAATGCGCCTCCGACCGCGTACGCATCTACCGGAACCTTATCGTGTTCGAATTCGCGAATGCGCTGCGCGGTGAAACCGCCGCTGACGACGATGCGCACGTGTTTAAAACCTTCGGCGTCGAGCGCGCGGCGCACGTTGAAAACAAGTTGCGGTATCACGCCGGTCGGCTTGAACGTGCCCATCATATTCCAGATCGATTTATCGACCAGCGTTTGCGACGTATCCAATCGCACGCCCCACAACCGATCGCCGAGCGCGCGCGCAACGGCAAGACTCGTTCCGACGCAATCGTTGTCAAAGTCTACCAGCGAGATCAGGTTGACTTTGCGATCGATGTACTCGGCAAATTTTTGCGTCGCGAGCACGGTGTTGCCGCCGTATGCGGCAATAAGCGCATGCGGTACGGTTCCCATTCCGCCGGCGCCCCACCACTCCGCATTGGCGTCGGTGGAAACGCCGAGCGCCCCGGAGATATACGCCGCATAACCATCGCCCGTTTGCACCAAATGGTGATCGAATCGCGCCGGGAAAAACAAGACTTGCTTGCCGTTGGCGGCGGTCACGATTTCGCGCGCATTGGTCGCAATACGTGTTCGACGCGAGAGCACGCCGAGATAGCACGTTTCCAGGTGAGCGAAGAGTTCGTAGTCACCCTCGATCATGAGCGCGGTTTCGTATGGTGCGATACGGTCGCCGTCATAGAGCGCGTGGACGCGCAGCTTTTTCCATCCGTCTTCCCACTCACCCGAGGGAAGACGACGCCCCGAGCACAGCCGCAGAATCGCTATGGCCTCGTCGATGCCGCACAAGACCGCATCGCTGCGCTGAAAAACCTGCATGCGGACCGTCGGATGGTAGTTGTCGCGCTCGAGAATCTGCCGGGCGCGGTTGAAGTACGTGTCGGAATAATAGCCGTCGCGCATCTTCTCGACGGGCAAATTAAAGATTTCCGGCGGCAGCCTGGTAGGCACGTTAGTGCCTATACGTTGAAAATCGCGAAGTGCCCTCGAATACAGAGATCGCCGAGACCCTGCTGCGCATCCGGAAGCTCATGGAGCTGGCCGGCGAGACTTTTTACAAGTTCACCGCCTACGAGCGGGCCGCGGCGACCCTCGAAAACGCACCGCCCGTTACCGACCTGCTGGCCGCGGGTGAACTCACTACGCTGCCGGGCATCGGCAAGTCGCTGGCCGCGACGATCGAAGAGATCGTGCGCACGGGCACCTGCGCCCAACTCGAAGTGCTTCAGCAGCGCTATCCGCCGACGATCTTCGAAGTGCTTGGGGTCTCCGGCATCGGCATCAAAACCGCCGCGATGCTTTTTGAACAGTACGGCATCGGTTCGCTTGCAGACTTGGAGCGCGCGATCGATTCGGGAGTGCTGGCCGAAGCGCCCCGCATGGGTCCCAAGACGATCGAAAACATCCGGCGCGGAATTCTCGCGTATCGCGGACGGCTGCGGCGCACGCCGCTCCCGCGCGCGCTCGCTATCGCCCATGAAGCCGTGACATATCTCGAATCGGGTCCGCCGGTTCACCGGATCGGATTTGCGGGCAGTTTGCGCCGCGCGGAAGTGACGGTCGGCGACATCGACATCGTCTGCACGTCGGATACCGCGGCGGCGGTAATCGATCATTTCGTTCGCTGGAACCGCGCGCGCGCCGTTCTTTCCGAAGGGCCGACCAAAGGCAGCATTTGGCTCGAAGACGGTTTGCAGATCGATCTGCGCGTCTTGCCCGATAATCTTTACGGCAATCTGCTGCAGCACTTCACCGGTAGCCGGGAGCACAACATCCAAGTGCGCGAGCACGCCGTGCGCAAGAATCTGCGCGTCAGCGAAAACGGCATTTTGAATCTCGAGAATGGCGAGGTCTTTACGAGCCGCGACGAGCAAGGCGTCTACACGGCGCTCGGCATGCAATACATTCCGCCCGAATTACGCAGCGGCATCGGCGAAGTCGACCTCGCGCTGCGCAACGAACTTCCGGAACTGCTCGAAGCCTCGGACGTTCGCGGAGACTTCCACATGCACACCACATGGAGCGATGGGCGGCAGACGCTCGAAGAGATGATCGCCGCCGTGGCCGCCCGTGGATACGAGTATCACGCGATCACCGATCACTCGCCCGCGCGCGGTGTGATCGGGTGCAGCGCGGACGAGCTGCGCACGCAGCGCGAAGCGATTCGCGAACTCGGCGACAAGTACGGTGTGCGGACCCTGTGGGGAAGCGAGGTTGACATTCTCCCCGACGGCTCGATGGATTTCCCGGACGACGTGCTGCAGAGCATGGACGTTGTGATCGCGAGCGTGCACTCGTCATTCCGGCAAACGCGCGAGGAGATGACGCAGCGCCTGATTCGCGTCTGTGAAAATCCCTACGTCACCATCATCGGCCACCCGACCGGGCGAAAGGTCGATGGGTTCGAGGGTTACGAGTACGATTACGATGCGGTCTTCGCGGCCGCTGCACGTACAGGTACCGCGCTCGAAATAGACGGCCAACCCAAGCGCTTCGACCTGCCGGCGAATCTCGCGCGCCGCGCAAAGAGTCTGGGTGTAACGCTGACCGTCGACAGCGACGCGCATGACGCGGGACAACTCGGTAATATCGACTTAGCTATCGTTCAGGCCAGAAGGGCGGGGCTAACGCGCGATGACGTCCTAAACGCGCGGCCGCTCGAAGGCGTACTCGAGTTTGTACGCTCGAAACGCGAACGCCTTAAGCGATAATCCGGTCGGGAACGGTATAGACGTTGCAGCGCGTGCCGCGGACGAATCCGCAGAGCGTCACGTTGAACGCGCGTGCGGTTTCAACCGCGAGACTGCTGGGTGCGGAAACGGCGCACACTATGGGAATGCCAGCAGTTATGCTTTTTTGCACCAGTTCGTAGCTCGCGCGCCCGCTGACCAGCAGCACCGATTCGCGTAACGGCAGACGATCGTTCAAGAGCGCCCATCCGATAATTTTGTCCAGCGCGTTGTGGCGGCCGACGTCCTCTCGCAGCGCGATCAGGTTGCCGGCTTTGTCGAAGAGCGCGCTTGCATGCAGAGCGCCGGTGGAAGCGAAGATGTATTGCGCGCTGCGCATCTTGTCGGGAAGTTTCGTGACGAAATCTGAGGAAATTTGGAATTGGTCCGCGATCGGCCGCGCGCGAACTTGCAGCGCTTCGATACTGGATTTGCCGCAGACGCCGCACGAACTGTTGACGGTGAAGTGCCGTTCGAGCCGTTCGAGCGCCGGCATCGTGCCGGCGAGCTCTACCGTGACGATGTTGTACCGCTGCTCTTCGCCGACCGCCGGGTCGACGCAATACGAAATGCCGATAATATCGTCGCGCTTCGGAGCGACGCCTTCGGAAAATAAGAAACCCGCGGCAAGTTCAAAGTCATTTCCAGGAGTGCGCATCGTCACCGCAAGGCTTTGGGTCGCGCCTTGCGCCGCGAGCCGGATCTCGAGCGGCTCTTCGGTTGCCAGGTCGTCGACGAGTTCGCGGCGGCGTTGTGCCTCAAGCGCAATCATCGCGGCCGGTGTCGTGAGTCCGGGGCGCTCCGCGGGGCGCAGGTCGTTCACCGCCGGCGGACCGCGTGTTTCAGAATGTCGTTGAGCACGCGCGGATCGACCGCATCTGGTTTGCTGAAATCCAGGTGCGCACTGATGGCGGAGCCGTATGCCGCTCGATTATTGACTGCGTTCATATCGATGCCGGGTTTTATGGCGTTATACGGCGCCGCGTTGACCGGATTGAGCGCAAAGAGATTGTAGAGCGGCTGCGTCGTCGTGTCCGCAACCGAAAGAGGTGCGAGTCCCAGTAGCAGCTCTATCGTGCGCATGAAACTGACGGTCGAGTAATGCGTGTGGTCGACGCCACCACGCCCGTACGGACTGGCGATATAAAACGTCGAGCGCTGGTCGCTCACATGGTCGGGTCCGTTTTGCGCGTCGTCTTCCAGAATGAAGATCGCCGTGGACTTCCAGTAGGGAGAATGTGAAACGGCATCCACCAATTGCCCGACGACCCAGTCGTTCGTTGCGACGTAGGCCTCCGGCGTCGGCATGTTTGCCTGCGTGCCGGAGGTGTGATCGTTTGGAAAGTAGACAATCTCGAGCTGCGGCAGGTTGCGGTTTGCGACGAACTTGTCGAATTCGCGCTTCCATTCGTTGAAGCGATCCTGATCGCTGTATTTCAGATTCCAGCCGACAAACGCCGGATCGTAATGCCCCTGCAGCGCCGGATGATCGGTCGCAGCAATCGGCGGCCCGGCGCTGAGCATCATGTCCTCGCCGTAATCGCGGTACGTAATGCCGGCGCGTTTGGCGTCATCCCATAAATATCCCGAGTGCGGGACGGGCGCGCCGACGCCGTTTTGCGAGTCAAACCCGGCGCGGCGGTTTCCGTAGTTGACGGGCCAGGTTCGCTCGACATAATCGCTTGCGGTCGCTGCGTCGGTCCAGTTGTGCCCGTCTGCGCTCACCTGCGCGTCGGCATACGCATTGTCCATAACACCGAAGCGCAGAGCAAGGGCGTGCTGGTTGGGGGTGACGACTTGGCCGAAGTTTACGAGCGAAGGATCGCCGTTGGCGCTCTTGATATCGCCCAGGACCTGATCGTACGATCGATTTTCTTTGATAATGTAGATCACGTGTGAGATCGGCCCGTGTGCCCTGAGTACGGTTTGTACCGGGGCGCGTGGCGCCCACAACGGCATCAGGTCGCTTACAGCCTGCGCGGTCATTGTGGGAATCTGATCGTAAGCGCTGCGCGGGATGGCGCGCACGGACCCGACCGTAATCGCCCCGACGTATCCGCCGGTGCTGCGTTTGCGAATGTTGAACTGCGTGTTCGCCGGCGCACTTTCGCCCTTGCCGTTGCTGACGTAAAGCGTGCCGTCGCTGCCCATCGCAAGGCCGGTTGGGTACCAACCGGCGGGAATGTAGCCGATCACCTTCCCGTTTTGAATGTGCGCAATCGCATTCTCTCCGCCTAGACTCACGAAGAGATCGTTTCCGTGAAGGAGCAGCGCATTAGGATTTGCGCCGAAGCCGTGTACGCGCCCGGCCTTCATACCGACGGGAATGCTTGCAATCCGCGTATTCGTCTTGGTATCGATTACGGCGACCGCATCATCGTCGCAGACGGCGACGTATAGTTTACGGCCATCGGAAGAAAGTGCGAGATCGCACGGATGTTTTCCGACCGTGATATTCCTCACGACGCGGCCGGCGGCCGCATCGACGACAGCAACCGAGCTCTGTCCGCGCAGCGCAACGTAGATGAGTTTGCCGTCTATTGCTCCCTGCGCCGCGGCCGGGTGCGACCCGACAACGACGACTAGTCCCACGCTTGTACCGAACGTTCCATCGGACGTCGATTGCACTATATCGATCGTTCCGCCCGTCGCTGTGTTGCGATCGTCGGTTATGACGTCGGTCGGCACGATTGCTCCGCCTGGGTGCGAAAAGAGACGCGTGATAGCCACCGGCCATGAGCCCTTATCCGAAGGATAAAGCGGTTGGATCTCGCCGGTGCCGGTATCGACCACTTGAATCGCGTCGGTAGCCGCGCCCGGAACGCAAACCGTCGTGCCGCTGCACCACAACGGTTTACCGAAGGCGCCGTTCAGCGTCACGACTTTGATCGTCGCCAGTGTTTTTGCATCGAGCAGGCGCAGAGCCGCGGGATTGACCCCGGACTCGACAACCGCGAGCGTCTTGCCGTCCGGTGAAAGCGCGATGCCCTGCGGCATGTCACCGACGGTTGCGAGCGGGCCTGCCGGGGCCGTCAGGCGCCACCCACTGGGCAGAACGGATTGCAAATGCTGGGCGGCTATGGCGAGAGTGAAAGCGCCGGCAGCCGCGGCCGCAGCAAGAAGAATGGCTCGAAGCATGCGGCTCGGTTTCTCCTTATGGAGGATGCCCGCCCCTCTGGGGCAAGGCGGGGTTGGCCGGGTGGCCGGAGGACGCGGCGGGGCTCGGCGGAACCCGCCCAGCCATAAGGAGTCGCTATTGTGAAACTAGGCGAGCTCACGGTCTACGCCGGCGGCGAATTTCAGAGGTACGAAGACGCCAAAGTCGGCCTTCTCACCCACGGTCTGCAGTACGGAACCGGATGCTTCGAAGGCATTCGCGGGTACTGGGTGCCCGAAGACAGCGAACTCTATCTGGTTCAGCTGCGCGAGCATTTCGAACGGCTGGCGATCAGCGCGAAGATCCTATTGATGCGGCCTCCGCACTCGGTGGACGAGATGATCGAGATCACGTCCGAGCTCTGCGCGCGCAACCGTTTCGAGAGCGCGACCTACGTACGGCCCTTCATGTATAAGTGCGCCGAAGACGTGGGCGTGCGTTTACACAACGTTCCGGACGCGTTCGCCATCGCGGCCATTCCGTTCACACACTATCTCGACATTTCCGGCGGAGTCGCCGCGGGAACGAGCTCGTGGCGCCGCGCCGACGACTCGGCCGCGCCGCCGCGCGCCAAGATTACCGGCCTTTACGTGAACAGCGCGCTCGCCAAGAGCGAAGCGATCTCCAACGGTTACGATGAAGCCATCATGCTCTCGCACGACGGTCACGTCGCCGAAGGCTCGGCCGAAAATATTTTCATGGTGAAGAACGGCGCGATCCTCACGCCCGACCCTTCGCAAAACGTGCTCGAAGGCTGCACGCGGCGCGCGGTCATCGAAATTGCGCGCAAGGAATTCGGGTTAGAAGTCGTCGAGCGCGCGATCGATCGCAGCGAACTCTACGGCGCCGAGGAGATCTTTTTCAGCGGCACTGCGGTCGGTGTGGTCTATGTGCGTTCGGTTGACCGCCGCGACGTTGCCGACGGAAAGATCGGACCGGTCACGCAAAAGCTCGCGAGCTTCTACGAGCGCTTGGTCAACGGCCGCGAGCCGAAATACCGGAAGTGGCTGACGCCGGTGTACGCCGGGCGAGCAGTCGCTACGGCGTAGCTTCGGGGTTTGGCGTAGCCGGGACGGGCGTCTGGGGCGCCCACACGGGCGTGTCCTGATCGGGGTCCGGTACCGGCGCGGCAGACGCTCCGAATGTATCGAGCGCGCGCATGTGGCCCAGCTGTTGCAAATCTTTATACGCCATGCTCGAAACGCGACGGATGAACCGCCGGCCCGCCGAGAGTGTCGGCAATTGCGTCGTCATCACCGCGATGATGTAGGTTCCGTTTGATGCGTAGACGATTCCGACGTCGTTGAGCGTGTCCGCGAGCGATCCGGTTTTGTGTGCGATCGGAATCTGCGGAAGCGGTTCGGGAATCAGCGTATTGATTTCTTGCCGTTCCAAGATAGCGATCATGGCTTGTGACGACCACTCGTCGACCAATCGCTTTTGCGCCATGTCGCTGAGCAGGCGGACCATATCGGCCGGGCTCGTGCGCAGCGTGTTGCGGATGCTCCAGCCTGCGGTATGAATGTAGTCGGACAAGCGCGTGTGACGCAAGCCGAGATCGCGCATCTCCGCGTTGATGTTCGATCTGCCGACCAAGCGGATGAGCATGTTCGCGGCGGTGTTATCGCTTACGGCGATCATTTGCGTCAGCAACTGAGAGACGGGGAACGTCGATCCGACCGGCGCGTCGGCGATGTCGCCGGAGCCCCAGTCGCGATCGTGCGGCATGAGCGTAACACGATGGTTCAAATCGAATTTACCGGCTTGCAACTGCTGGAAGACCTCGACCATGACCGGAATTTTTATCGTCGACGCGGCGGGCATCACCGCATTGGCATTGATCGAGGAGCTGAAGCCCGATCCCAAGTCCTTGACTTCCATGGCAACGCGGCCGGGAGCCCGCTGCGCAGCTTGCGTCAGCGTGGCCTGCAATTCCGCCAGCGGCCCGGGCAATGAAAGCGCGTTCGCAGGTGCGATCGACGAGCCGGTAATCGCAGCTGCGGTAAGGAGAGCTAAGAAATACCGCATACAGCTCCTAGGCTTGTTGTCGGCTAACTTCGAGCTAGGCCTTAATGTGTCCTCATGCGGGCCTAATAAGGCACTCCATCTGCCGCAGGTGCCCGCACGCGGCCCACGAGGCCCGCGATTGCAAAGAGCGCAGCGAGGTACGGAAGCGCTTGCATCGCATCGCTCGGCAGCCAAGAGATGCGGCCTTGCAGTACGTATTGCAGCGCTTCGAAGAAACCGAAGAAAACCGCGGCGCCGGTCGCGCCCCACGGAGTCCAGCGCCCGAAGATGACGGCGGCTAGCGCGATGAATCCGCGTCCGGCTGTCATGCCGTCGGAATACAGATTGACTTCGCAGATCGAAAGAAAGGCGCCGCCCAAGCCGGCGAGCGCGCCGCTTGCGATAACGCTATACAAACGCAAACGTAAAGGGTTGAGTCCGGCGTCGGTGACCGCGCGCGGATTTTCACCGCAAGCTTGTATGCGCAACCCCCACGGTGTGCGATAGATGAACCAGTTCAGTCCGAACGCGCAGAGCAAACCGAGGACGATCATCGCGGTTTCGCCGGTCGTGATCTGCGGCAGCAACTGTCCGGGAGCGAGCTGCGTGACTTGCGGGCTCGCGCCGGGCTGATTGAAGATCAACACCAAGCCGTACGCGGCGCCGCCGAGCGCGACCAAGTTGATGCCGACGCCGGCGACGATCTGATCGACTTTGAAGAACGTCGCGGCGAAGCCAAGCACGAATCCGAGTACCGCGCCGAAAAAGACGCCGGCGATCAAGCCGACAATCGGACTCCCGGTCAAATTCGTAAAGACGACTGCGCTGAACGCGCCCGCGGTCATCATGCCTTCGAGACCGATGTTCACCACGCCGGCGCGCTCGGAGATCACGCCGCCGAGCGCGGCATAGACGATCGGCACCGATTTGATCAGCGTCAAGAACAGCAGCGTCAGCATCAGCGATACGCCCGTACTCATACCGGCGCTCCAGTCGCGCGCGTCGCGAAATAGCGGCGCGCGGCCAGCACGAGCACGATCAAGCCTTCGATAACGTGAATGGCGTCTTTAGGCACGCCGGCATTGGCTTGCATCGCCAGGCCGCCAGCTTCCAAAATACCGAAACCGAACGCGGCGACGCAGACCCATAGCGGATTGAGATCGCCGACGAGCGCGACGGCGATGGCGGTATATCCATAACCCGGCGAAAGCGCGGTGTTGAATCGATGCAGCACGCCGGTAACGATCGCCGCTCCGCCCAGCCCCGCGACCGCGCCCGAGAGCGCAAGCGCGATCAGCGTCATGCGCGGCATGTTGATGCCGCTGCGGCGCGCCGCTTCGGGCGCTTCGCCGGCCGCACGAAGTTCGTAACCGAAAACGGTGCGCGTGAAGACGAAGCTCAAGACGACCGCGGTCGCGATCGCGATCAAGATCGAAATGGTCAGCCGCGTGTCGCCGAAGCTGATGCTGCCGAGCGTCGGGAATGCCGGAAGGTATCCGTTGGGTAGCAGCGGCGCCGTTTCCGCGCCGGATGCGAGCGGACTCTTGAGCGGACCCGCGACTAAATAACCCGCGAGCGAAAGGGCGATGAAGTTCAGCATCAGCGTCGAGATAATTTCACTTGCGTTGAAACGCGCGCGCAGCCATCCGGCGATGCCGCCCCAAATGCCGCCGCCGACCATGCCGAGCAGCAAGAGCACCGGGATGACGAGCCAGCCCGGCCCGGCAAAATGCGCACCCACGGCGCCTGCAAAGAGGCCGCCGATGAGTAACTGTCCCTCGGCGCCGATGTTGAAGAGCCCGGCGCGAAATGCGAGCGAGACGCCGAGCGCGGGGAAAAGCAGCGCGGTCGTTTGCACGAGCGTTTCGGCGATCGGACGCCGGCCGCCGAGCGATCCGGCAAAGAGCGCGCCGAATCCGTCGAGGGGGCTGACGCCCGCGATCAACATTGCGACTGCCGCAAGCACGAACGCGAGAACGAGCGCACCCGCCGGACCGGCAAGCACGCGCAGGACGACCCTCACGTCAAACCCGCCATCAAGCGGCCGATCTTCCCGCGATCGATTTCCGCTCCGCTAAACGAACCCGTAACTTTTCCGCGGAACATCACGAGTATGCGATCCGCGAGCGCCAATATTTCGTCGAGCTCGAACGAGATCAAGAGAATCGCGCAGCCGCGGTTGCGCGATTCGATCAAGCGCGACTGTACGAGCGCGGCGGCGCCGACGTCGATGCCGCGCGTCGGCTGATAGGCCAGCACAAAACGCGGATCGCCGAGCAGCGCGCGTCCCACAAGCAACTTCTGCTGGTTTCCGCCGGAAAGCGTTCGCACCGCGACGTCCGGTGAAGCCGCGCGCACGTCGAAGCGTTCGATGATCGCTTCGGCGTCGGCTCGAGCCGCATTCCAGTCCGTCAGCATGCCCTTGCGAATTCCCGGCAGATTCTGCCGCCCAAGGATCGCGTTCTCGACGATCGACCAGTTGAGCACGAGCCCTTCGTGATGGCGGTCCTGGGGAACGATTCCGATGTTTTCGCGGTGCCGCAAAGCATCGGTGCTGCCGTCGAGTTCGATTGTCCCCGTGTACGGGATCATTCCGGCGATCGCGTCGGCGAGCGCAGTCTGGCCGTTGCCTTCGACGCCGGCGATGCCGACGATCTCGCCCGCGCTTACTTCAAAAGAAAGGTCGGATACCGTCGTCGTGTCTACACCCGCGGTCAAGTCGCGCACGCTCAGGCACGGCTGCGTGCCGGTAGTTTCGCGTTCCGCGACCACAGGTAATTCGCCGCCCACCATCGCGCGCGCGATCTCGTCGGTGCTGGTTTGCGTGGTGAGGTAGCGCGCGACGATCTTGCCGTGGCGCATGACGCTCACCCGCGTCGTATAGTCGATGACCTCTTGCAGTTTGTGCGTGACGACCAAGATCGCGGTGCCGCGTTTGGCGAGTTGTACCACCGTGGCGAAGAGCGTGGCGATCTCCGCCGGTGCGAGCGCCGCAGTGGGCTCGTCGAGCAGCAGCACCGACGGTTCGCGTTCGAGTTCGCGCATGAGCTCGACGCGCTGCTGAACGCCGATCGGAAGCTCTTCGACGAGCGCGTCCGGATCGATCGCCAGCCCGTTGCGTTCGGCAAGCTCGGCCACGCGCGAACGCGCGCCGTCGACGTCGACCAGCATGCCCTTGCGCGGCTCGCGCCCGAGCATGATGTTCTGCCAGACGCGCAGGCGGCCGACCAATTCGAAGTGTTGGTGCACCAAGCCGACGGTGCCGTTGGTTTCGATGGTGCCGTCGTCAGGTTTGACCGCGCCGAAGGCGATATTCGCGAGCGTTGATTTGCCGGCGCCGTTTTCACCGACGAGCGCGTGAATTTCACCGGGCAGCAGATCGAGATCAACGCCGTCGACCGCGATCACGCCGGGATAGACTTTGCGAATGCCGCGCAGTCTCAGCGCGGCATTGGCAAGATCTAGAGCTTGACCGGTTTCCAGGTCGCCAGGTCCTGCGGAGTCGCGGGAGGCGAAATTTTGCCGCTTACGATATCTTGCCGGATTGCGTCGACCCGCTCGATGTTGGCTCTGCCGATGATCGCGCGCGTGTATTTAAAGTCGGTCAGACCGACGCCGTCGTCTTTCAAACCGAAGATCAGATGGCCTTTGAGCCCCTTTTTCTGTTGGATGGCTTGCGCGATGTCGAAAACCGCGACGTCGACGTGTTTGACCATCGAGGTGAGAACTTTACCGGGCGCGAGGCTATCCTGATCCGAGTCAACGCCGATCACGAACGCGTTCGCACGCGTTTTCACCGCGTCGATCGCGCCAATGCCGGCTTTGCCCGCGGCTGCGTAAACGATATCCGCGCCGCCGTTAAAAAGCACGTCGGCCAACTCTTGTCCGCCCGCGACGTCTTCGAACGATCCGACCCACTTCACGTCAACTTTCACCGAGGGATCGATCTGGTGCGCGCCCGCAATGTAGCCGACTTCGAACTTGCGCAGCAGTGGGATATCTTGGCCGCCCAGGAACGCGATGTGATGCGTCTTGCTCACCAGGGCGGCGAGCGCGCCGGCCAAGAACGATCCGTCTTCCTCTTTAAAAGTTGCCGAAACGACGTTTGGATCGTCCACGACTGCGTCGATAATGGCATAATGCTGCTTCGGATACTGCTTCGAAATCTGATCGAGGTCTTTGTTCATCAAGAACCCGATCGCGTAGATCATGTCCAGATGTTTTTCGGAGAGCGCCGTCAGGTTGGGCTGATAGTCAGACGCCGATCGCGACTGCAGCACTTGGATATTCGCGCCGAGCGATTTCTGCGCGTTCAGCAATCCGCGATACGCCGAATCGTTGAACGATTTGTCTCCCAAACCGCCCACGTCGGTAACCATGCCGAGCGCCAATTGTCCGGGGCGGGCCGCACCCGCCATGTGTTTGCCGCATCCGGCCAGCGTCAGGAACGCGGCAGCCGCGGCGCAGATAACGATCGCCTTGTGCTTCATCGCGGTATCGTTAGCACAGCCGCGTCACGAAGCCTCCGGGCAGAGCCGGGAGGCGCCGGAACCTTCCCGAACGTGAGGCGGTGATGCAGGCGAAAGACCTGTCCCAAGCGCCTCCGCGGCGCTGGTCGGAGGAATTGGGCGGCATCCGCTGGTTGCCGCGTCTGATCGACAAATCCCGCGCCGCAATCGCCGGCACCCTGAGCGATTATTGGTACGGCCAGAGTCCGATCGATCGGGGGCTGCTGCACGCGCTCGGATTGACCTACCGCGACTTTACCGGAATCGTGCGCGCGGCCGGCGACGACGACGAAGCGGTGCTCGCCGCTTTGCAAAAAAAAGTTCCCGAGGGCATTGCGCGCGCGCGTGTGTGGAGCGAGCGCCTTTCACGACGCCAGCGATGGGTGCTTTTCCTCATCGATCTCGACGACGGATATAATCCCGCATTACGTCCCGTGCGCGGAATCGTGCGCGCGGTCAGTTCGCTGGCGACGCGGTACATTCGTTACCGCTGGCCCGCGAAAGCATCGGCGATCGGTCTAGAGATCGAAGTGCAGAAAGCCGGGGAACGCGCCGCTGCCGCGAGCGGCACAAACGAAGAGCCATACCGCTGGCTGACGCCCGGCAACGTCGACATGGCGTGGAAGATTTTGCTCTCCGTCGTGCTGATCGGCGTGATGCTGTACTACGCGGTGCATTTCGTCGAGCGGATCGGGCCGGTTGCGATCGTCATCGTCGGCGCTATTTTCTTTGCCTACTTGGTCTATCCGATCGTGCGATGGCTCAATCGAAAACTGCATCTCATCCTTGCCATTCTCGTCGTCTATGCGGTTCTGGCAGCACTTGTCGCCATCGGGCTCTCCTATCTGATCCCGTCGATCTCCAATGAAGTCGGCACGCTCTCGCACCAAGGCCCGTCGATTATTGCGAAAATCCAAGATTTTTTCACTAGTCCGAATACGCCCGTTTTAGGAAGCGCACCCGAGGCGGTGCGCAAAGAACTGGCGCAGTTGCCCGCGCAAACGGTCGTGTGGTTTCAAACGCACGGCGGCGGGGCTGCGACGAGCGCGATCACGGTGCTGGTCGGCACCGCCGCGTTCGTGGGCGCCCTGATCGTTATCCCGGTTCTGGGCGCCTATTTGCTCTACGACTCCGAAGCCATCAAACGGTTTTTCATGGGATTCATTCCCGAGAAACGGCGCGATGCGACGCTTGGATTGCTCGCAGAGCTCGAAGAAGTGCTCGGTGGGTTCATTCGCGGACAATTGCTGGTGGGAGTGACGGTCGGCCTCATCATATCCGTCGGGTTGATGCTGGCTCAAGTGCCGTACGCGATTCTGATCGGTGCGGTTGCGGGTGCCCTGGACCTGATACCGTACATCGGTCCCGTCATCGCGTTCGTACCGGCGTTCGCGATTGGATATTCCAGCGGCGGAATCCATGAGGCAATCTTGGTAACCGTTGTCTTCGTCGTCGCGAACCAGCTCGAGGGACACGTCATCGCCCCCAACATCGTGAGCCGCACGATCAAACTCTCTCCCAGTGCGATCGTGCTCGCAGTGCTGATCGGTGGCGAACTCTATGGGGTTCCGGGAATGTTCATCGCCGTGCCGATTGCCGGTATCATTCGCGTGCTTTTGTTGCACGTTATTCCGGGCTCGGTCAGCCGTGAGGAAGCCAAGCCCGTGCTCACCAAAGACCCCCAGGAAGTCGTCGAAGCCGACGAGCAGGCGCAAGCGTGAGCAATCCGCGCGTGGACATCATCGGCGTTCCGATGGATTTGGGTGCCAGCCGGCGCGGCGTCGATATGGGTCCGTCGGCGGTTCGCTATGCGCAGTTGCACGAGCAGTTGCGCGCGCTCGGTATCGCGCGCGTCGACGACCACGGCAACCTGCACGTGCCGATCCGCGAAGCGGCCGACGAGCACGACAAGCACGCGAAATATCTCGACGTCATCGATCGCGTCTGCGCCGAACTGGCAACCGTCGTCGAAGAGGCGGTGCGCGCCGGCGGATTTCCAATCGTCTTGGGCGGCGATCATTCGATTGCGGTGGGAACGCTCGATGGCCTCAAACGCGCGCGCGGACAGGCGGCGGGCCTAGTCTGGGTCGACGCGCACGGCGACATCAACAGCCCCAAGAGCTCGCCGTCGGGCAACGTGCACGGCATGCCGCTCTGGTTTGCGCTCGAACGCGGATACGCCGACCCGAAGCGCACGGTGCAGATCGGTTTGCGCGACGTAGAGCCTGAAGAAAAGGAAAACCTGCGCAACTCCGGCGTCAAAGCGTTCACCATGAGCGACGTCGACCGGCTCACGATGACGCGCGTCATGGAAGAAGCGATCGCGATCGCAGGTGCCGGTGAGACGCCGATCCACGTTTCGTTCGATCTCGACGCGATCGACCCGCGCGAAGCACCGGGAACCGGCACGCCGGTGAAGGGCGGCTTGAGTTTTCGCGAAGCGCACCTCGCGATGGAGATGCTGGCGGAATCGCGCAAGCTCGGTTCGATCGAGATGGTCGAGATCAACCCGATTCTCGACACGCGCAATCAAACGGCAACCCTGGCCGTCGGCTTGATCTGCTCGGCTTTGGGAAAAGCTATCCTATAGTTTTATGGTGGCGACGCCTTCGCAGCTGACGCCGCCGCCGCATACCGCCGCATCCCAGTTCGCATTTGCAAGCAGCGTTTGAATTTGGCGCTGCGTCGCGTCGTCGAGCGGCGGACGGAATTCGATCTTCTTGGTTTTGCCGTCTTCCCCGACCGTGACCAATAGCACCACGTGAACATTGAAGCGCTGCAGCAGCGCGGTTCTGACGCGCGGATCCAAAATGGGCGGCTGCTCGGCGCCGAAGGGCGAAACGCCACCGCGGTTATTCGTGCCGAAGCCGGACATCGCGACGTCCGACGTACCCTGCGGATTAGGTGACGGCCCTGGAGCGCGCTGGAGCGTCTGATCCTTCGGCGGCTGGAGTCCGGGCGCGCGCGCGACCAGCGGCACCGGGCGGTTTTGCGGGATGTCCCGCGGGGCTGCCGCCACGTGTCCCTGTGGACCGTTTACCGGCGTCGGACGCGAACGCGGATTGCGATTCTTTGCGGAGAGCTCGCTATGTTTGCGTTCGAACGAGACGACCGGCGAGCGCCGTTTCGTCTTGGGCATCGCGACTGGAAGCGGTCGCGCATCGGCGTGCTTCACGATCTGGATGTGGGCGACGCGCGCAAACGAGAGTGTTTCGACCGCCTCGGGTCCGGGTGATAGCTGCGCGGGCCAGAGGGGAATGATGAAGGCCACGGCCAGATGGATGCCGAGCGAAACGGCAAAAGCGCGTCGCATGTGGGATAGTACTACGACCCCCCTTGTGAGGGGCCCCTTTTAGGAGAAAAGTGCGGCCGACAAACATTGTTCTTTACCAAGCCGAGTGGTGCGGCTACTGCGCGCGGGTCCGCGCCAAGCTCACCGAACTCTTACTGGACTACAAGGTCGTGAACGTTCCACCGAGCCATGCGCTGCGCACGGTCGTGCGCGAAGTTTCAGGCCAGACGAGTATTCCGGTCATGGTGGACGGCGACGTCGTGCTCGACGACGACGACGACATCATTCCGTACCTCGAAAAGACCTACGGTCAAAAAGCTGCGGTATAAAGCGCGGCGATGCCGCCGGCCGCTAAGGCTCCGGTGAGCGTCGCAATGGCATTGACCGTGTCGTTGTCGATCGCGCTCCATCCCCGCACGAGCGACGTCGCGCTGCCGCAGAGATGCGGATCGGTTTCGCAGAGACGCCGGCAGCGGCTGCAGTAACGCAACGCCTGTAACGTCGCGCCGAAAATCGAATCGGCCAACGCACCGGCAAATCCCGCCACGCCTACGATCCACCACGGCGCGATTCCGGCCGCCCACGCAACTGCGCCGACGGTAAGCGCTCCGCCGGCTTCGGCGAGCGTTCCCCATGCGGTCACGCCGCCGGAGAGTCCGCGTGCGACCGCGCGAAAGTTTACGATCGATCGCGGTGCGCTGCGCGCCAGGGTTCCAAGTTCGGTGCCCCACGTATCTGCCGCGGCCGCCGCAAACGCGCCGGCGAAAGCGGCGGCGAGCACCGGCGATCGCGTGAAGGCGTAAGCGATCGCGCACGCCGCCGCTATGCCGCCATTTGCAATGACTTGCCGCGCATCGCGCGCTTTACGTTTATCGGTGTCGGCGATGGCCGCTTTTCGTCGCGATCCCAAACGTGAGAGTGCGACGGCGGGCAGAAAAAACGCGAAGAGCACGGCCGCGAAACCCCATCCGCCGGCCGCGAAGATCGCCGTGCCGAGGATCGCGGCGGCCACCGCTCCGCTGGACGTCAGCGAGCGTGCGCGCCACGCGGCGAAAGCAACGATCGCCGCGAGCGCCGCGGCTGCGGCGATGCGGACTAAGATAGCGCTTCTACCAGGCCTTCCACGGTATGTTCGGGAGCGATAACATTTACCGGAAGTCCCGCGTCCTTCGCGGCCTGCGCGGTGATCGGACCGATGCACGCGACGACTTTACCGGCGCACGCTTCGCGCGCCGCTTCCGCCGATCCGAGATTGTGGACGAAACCGTTAACCGTGCTCGCGCTCGTAAACGTCACTGCATCGCAGGCCGCTACGCGTTCCGCGAAGTGCGGATCGTTTGTCACGACGGTTTTGTAAGCGGCCACCACCGTCACTGCACGTCCCGCGGCCTTGAGCCGCTGAGGCAATACGTCGCGCGCTTCCTGAGCGCGGTACAGCAAGATGCGGTCGCCTTCACGCGACGACGCGACCAGCAGATCGGCAAGGTCCTCGGCGACGTATCGCTGCGGAACAGCGTCCGCGCGCACGCTGCGCTGCAGCAGCGCTTGCGACGTTTTCAAACCGATGGCGGCAATCTTCGCAGTACCGAAGATGCGCGCGTCATCGCGGCGCGCTTCCAGGTAATCGAAAAAGACGCGTACGCCATTGGCGCTGGTAAAGACCACCCAACTGTATTGCGCCGGATCGTGCGTCGCGCGCTCGGCGGCTGCGGGATCGTCCGGCGGCACGATTGCAATGACCGGCGCTGCGATCGGTTCGGCGCCGGCGCGCAGCAGCGCGCGGGCCAGATCGTCGTGCGGGTCGGCCGGACGCGTCATCAGCACGCGTTTGCCGAACAGTGGTAATTTTTCGAACCACGCGAGCCCCGAACGCAAAGCGACGACCGTACCGATGACGACGATCGCGGGCGCGCTCAACCCCGCGCGTTCCACATCGCCGGCGATTGTTGCGAGCGTGCCCGTCACCGTTTTCTGCGTAGGCCGCGTTCCGTTTGCGATGACCGCCGCGGGATGATCCGCCGGCAAACCGTTTTGCACCAGGTTGGCGGCGATGTCGCGCAGGTTGCGCATCGCCATCAGAAAGATCAGCGTCTGCTTCGGGTCGCTCAGGCGCTGCCAGTCGATCGCCGAGCGATCCTTGGTGGGATCTTCGTGCCCCGACACGATCGTGAGCATGGTGTTGTGATCGCGATGCGTGACGGGAATGCCGGCGTAAGCCGGAGCGGCCAGCGCGGAACTTACGCCGGGAATGATTTCGAAGTCGATGCCGGCGGCATGCAGCGCTTGCGCTTCTTCGCCGCCCCGGCCGAAGAGAAACGGGTCGCCGCCTTTCAAACGCACGACCGTTTTGCCGGCACGCGCCTTTTCGATCATGAGCTTCTCGATCTCGTCCTGCGCGACGCTCTCCGCGCCGCCGCGCTTGCCCACATACATGCGCTCGCATGCCGGCGAAACCAGATCGACGATGGCGTCTGACGCAAGTGCGTCGTAGAGCAGCACGTCGGCATGCCGCAGCGCTTCGCGCGCGCGAAGCGTCAGAAGCCCGGGATCTCCTGGCCCCGCTCCGGTGAGGAAGACCTTACCGGTCGGCAACGTCGAGGTCGAAAAGCTCCTGAAGCAGTTTGGCGTGCGTGATCGCCTCCGAGCTTTCTTCCGCAGCTTTTTCACGCAGTTTCGTTATGACCGTGTGCAAGAGTTTCGAAATGATCGTCAGCGACGCGCCGGTCATCAGCATTTTCTCGCGCTCGCCCAGTTCGGGAAGACGCGCGAAGAGGCGTTCCAACTCGGCGGCCCGGATGGTTTCGGCTTTTTGCGTGAGCGACGCGATCACCGGAACGGTCGCGCGCGACTTATACCATCGCCGGAAGCGATCGACGTACTCGCCGATGATCTCTTCCACGTGCGGAACCGCTTCGCGGCGCACCTCGAGTTTTTCGTCGACGTGCGATTTCAAGCCGTCGATGTCTACCAGCATTACGCCCGGTAACTCGCCGACCGCGGGATGCGCGTCGCGCGGCACCGCGATGTCGATGATGAAGAGCGGCCGGCCGCTGCGCGCCTGCAGCGCTTCTGCGACGATCTCCGGCGTCAGCACGAAATGGGTCGCGCCGGTCGAGGTGATGACGATGTCGGCCGCCGTCAGCGCGTTTACCAGCTCGCCCGGCTCGAGGGCTTCGCCCGCGCCGATCTGCGCGATCACTTCGCGCGTCCGTTCCAGCGTGCGGCTCAGAACGGCGACGTTGCTGGCGCCTTCGCGGCGGAAACGTTTCGCGGCGGCTCCGCCCATCTTGCCGGCGCCGATTACCAAGACGCCACGGCCTTCGAGCGATCCGAAACGCCGCTTTGCCAGCTCGATCGCGGCGGTTGCGACCGACGGCGACTCTTCGCCGATGCGCGTCTGCGTGCGCGCGGCTTTACCCGCGCTCATCGCCTCGCGCAGCAGTTTGTGCAAGACCTCGCCTGCCGAATTCGCTTCGCGTGCGGCCGCGTACGCTTCTTTGACTTGCCCCAATATTTCGGCTTCGCCGATCAGCATCGAGTCGAGCCCGGTGCTGACGCGGAAAAGATGCTCGACGGCTTCGCGTCCGAGCAGCGTGTACAAATACGACTCGAGATCGTAGGCGACCGATCCGTGCCGGAAATGCTGGAGGAACGATTTGAGCTGCTCCACGCCGGTTTCGTAATCGTCGAGCTCGGCGTAGATCTCGAGGCGTCCGCATGTCTGCAGCATCAGCGCTTCGCGCACCGCCCCGTAATCGTGCAGCGCGATGAGCGCCTCGCTCATGCGCTCGGCCGGGAAAACGTGGCGTTCGCGCACTTCGATGGGCGCGGTGTTGTGGGAGAGGCCGAGACAAACCAGCGGCATGGCTTAAGGAGTATACCCTTGCGCGAAACTCAAGCGGTGCGTGAGAATCGAAAGCTCGCCCGCGAGATCGATATTGCGGACGATAACGGGCTGCCGCACCTGCAGCGAAACCGGCGCGAAGTTCAGCAACGCGCGAACTCCGCTTTGCGCGAGACGGGCAGCAATCGCTTGGGCCGCTCCGGCCGGCACGGCGATGACTCCGATCTGCGCGTCGACCCGGGCCAGCGAGGTTTCGAGCGCGGCTGCGTCCTCGACGCGGACGTCCTGCCATTCTTGTCCGATGACCGATGGGGAGACATCGAAAATCGCCGCGACTTTAAAACGCTCCTCGCGCGCCGCCAAAAACGTCGCAAACGCGTGTCCCAGAAAACCGAAGCCGGCAATCGCGATGCGCCAGTCACGTTCTAATCCTAAGACCAGCGCGAGCTGATCGATCAACGGTTTTATCGCATAGCCCTGGCCGCGCCGTCCGAGCGGGCCCAGCGCCGAGAGATCTTTGCGGATCTGGGTCGAGGAGATCGTGTGGCCGAGCAGGTCGGCCAGGCCGATAGAGGTGACGACCGTCTTTCCCGCCGCTTGCGCCTGCGCGAGTGCACGGTGGTAAGCGAAGAGCCGCGGTATCGCAACCTCGCTCTGCGCGATGCGCAGCGCGCCGGGTTTGAGAAGTGCCGCCGCGATCGGTTCGATCATCGCGCCGCGACCGCTTCGAGTTGCGCGAGCGAATCTTCCGCCGCGGAGATCGTGCGTTCGATTTCGCGTGTCGTATGCGCCGTCGAGACGAACAGCGATTCGAATTGAGAGGGCGGAAGATAGACGCCGCGGTCCAGCATCGCATGAAAGTAGCGTGCGTAGGCCGCCGTGTCGGAGCGAAGCGCACCGTCGAGATCGCGCACCGGCTCGCCCGTGAAAAAGACGCACAGCATCGAGCCTGCGTGCACGGTCGAGAGCGGAACCTCGTGCTTGGCAAAAACTTCGGAGAGACCGTCGCACAGCAGTTTCGAAAGCACTTCGAGGCGTTCATAGAGCGTCGGATCGTTTGCGATCGCGCGCAGCGCCGCAATGCCGGCCGCCATCGCGAGCGGATTACCGGAAAGTGTCCCCGCCTGATAGATCGCCCCGTCGGGCGCGAGTTCGGCCATGATCTGCGCGCGTCCGCCGAAAGCGCCGACCGGAAGTCCTCCGCCGATCACTTTGCCCAGCGTCGTCAGATCGGGCGTCACGCCTTCACGCTGCTGTGCGCCGCCGCGCGCGACGCGAAAACCCGTCATCACTTCGTCGAAGATCAGCAGCGCGCCGTGCCGGTCGCAGAGCGCCCGCAACGTTTGCAAAAACCCCGGCGCGGGCGGAATCAATCCCATGTTGCCGGCGTACGGCTCGACGACGATCGCCGCGATTCTACCGGCGTTCTGTTCGAAAGCCGCGGCGGCTGCAGCTGCGTTATTAAACGGAAGAACGATCGTGTCGCCGGCAACGCCCGCCGTCACGCCCGGTGAGTTCGGAATACCGTTGGTGATCGCGCCGCTCCCCGCGGCGATGAGGAACGAGTCGCCGTGCCCGTGATAGCAGCCGGCAAATTTGACGATCGCGTCACGCCCGGTAAATCCGCGCGCGAGTCGGACGGCGCTCATCGCGGCTTCGGTTCCGCTCGAAGTGAAACGAATACGTTCGATCGACGGCATCATCGAGGCGATGAGTTCGCCGAGTTCCGACTCGGCTTCGGTCGGCGTGCCGAACGAGGTTCCGCGTCCCGCGGCTTGCACGATGGCTTTCACGATCGTGGAGTTGGCGTGGCCCAAGAGCGCCGCGCCCCACGACAGCACGTAGTCCACGTATTCGTGTCCGTCGAGATCGTAAAGAAACGGGCCGGATCCGCGCTGCATGAAGACGGGCGATCCGCCGACGGCGCGAAACGCGCGCACCGGTGAGTTGACGCCACCCGCAATGATTCCTCGCGCGCGCGCAAACGCGGAAATCGAGCGCTCTAATCTCAAAGAGACATTCCTAACAGTGCATCGCGATCCGCGATCGTGTTGATACCGGCCAGCGCGCGTTCGTCGGGAAAGCTGACCCGCCGGTGACGGAGCCTTTCGACGACTGTACGGACGGCTCCCGACCCCGTTGCCAGCTCTTCGCGGCCTTCCCGCAGGAACGTCTCGCGCGCGTAAATGGCGCAGAGCGGCTCGAGCAGGCCGCCGCGCTCGGCGGCGACGGCCTCGAGATCCGGTTCCCAAGCCGCCAGCAGGCGCTCGAAAACGGTCCGGTCGACGAACGGCGCGTCGCCTGCCAGCGTGAAGCAGAGCGGCTGGTGGATGCTTTCAAAGGTAGAGACGATGCCGCCCAGCGGTCCGCGCCCGGGCTCGCGGTCCGCAACGAATGTGCAGTCGAGTTCGCGGGCCATCTTTTCGCCGAAGGGCGCGTTGGCCGAAACGTAGACCGGCCCGATCGATCGCACGTTGCGGTAAACGCGCAGCAGCAACGGCATTCCGCCGGCGTCGCTCTCGAGCTTGCCCGGAAACCGCGTCGCCTCTCCGCCGGCCAAAATGACGACGGCAATATCAGCGGCTGCGGGCGGCATACTCTTTTGCAAAATAGGTGATGACGACGTTCGCGCCGGCCCGCGCGAAGCTGACGAGCATTTCGTGAACGGCGCGCTCTTCATCGATCCAGCCGTTGAGCGCTGCGGCTTTGAGCATCGAGTACTCGCCGCTGACGTTGTAGACCGCAATCGGCAAGTCGAAGCGATCGCGCGCGGCGCGCACGACGTCGAGATAGGCGAGGGCGGGCTTGATCATGAGGATGTCGGCGCCTTCTTGCGCGTCGAGTGCCATTTCGCGCAGCGCCTCGCGCACGTTCGACGGATCCATTTGGTAGGTGCGCCGGTCGCCGAACTGCGGCGTCGATCCGGCGGCTTCGCGGAACGGTCCGTAAAATGCCGACGCATACTTGGCGCTGTATGCCATGATCGCGGTCTCTTCGAAATCTTCGGCGTCGAGCGCGGTGCGAATGGCGCCGACGCGGCCATCCATCATGTCGGACGGCGCGACGACGTCGACGCCCGCTCGCGCATACGTCAGCGCCGTGCGCGTCAAAATCTCGACCGTGGCATCGTTGTCCACGTCGCCGCGCTCGTTGAGAATGCCGCAGTGTCCGTGATCGGTATACTCGCAATTGCAGAGATCCGCGATGACGATCATGTGCGGCAACGCACTCTTTATTCCGCGCGCCGTCTGTTGCACGACGCCCTCGGGATCGTAATTTTTGCTGCCGCGCGCGTCTTTGGTTTTTGGAATGCCGAAGAGCAGAACCGAACCGAGTCCGAGCGCGTCGAGCGTGCGCGCTTCGTGCACGGCGCTCTCGACCGTGTACCGTTCGATGCCGGGCATCGAAGCGATCGGTCCGGCCTCGTCGGGATCTTCGACGACGAAGAGCGGTTGCACGAGCTGCGCGGGATCGATCCGGTACTCGCGCACGAGTTCGCGCATGGCGCTGTTGCGGCGCAGCCGCCGCGGGCGGATCGCTTGCCGGAGTTTGGTGATTGCGTTCAGCTGGAGTGCTCCTTGGAAGAAAGATGCGCGCGGATCGCGCCGACCAGCGCGTCGATGTGTGCCTCCGGCGCTACCAGATCCGGCGTAAAGCCGGCTGCGTGTGCCGCCGCCGAGCTGGCCGGGCCCATTGCGGCGATGGCCGGACGCCGCTCGAACCGGTGCAGGCGCGCCAAGTAGTCTGCGGCCGCGCCGACCGATCCGCTGGACGGGAAGACGATGAGGTCCGGGACCCGCTGGCCCAGGCCTGGCGGTTCGGCTTCACCGGAGCGCATCTCAAGCACCTCCGCCCCGTCCGCGCGCAGCGCCGAAGCGATGCGGCTGGTGCGCTCTTGCGTGCGCGGGAGGACCACGAGCCTGCCGTCGAGCGGCCGCCCTTTCTGCGCGCTCAAGGCGGCCGCCAGCTCAATGCCGAGAGCCTCGGCTTGGGCCGGCGTTTCCACCGGTTTGCGCAGAACGACGCGCACGATCTCCGAGCCGTCGGGTTCGGAGAGGACGCCGAACGCCTCGAGCTCGCCTCCGGAAAAGCGAGCGTGCAGGCCGATCGGCGCCTGACATCCGCCGCGCAGCGCCCGCAGCGCCGCGCGTTCGCACAGCACCGCGAGCTCCGCGGCGCGATCGTTGACGGCTTGGAGTATGTCGTTCTCGAGATCGTCGCCGGCGCAGATCTCGACGGCGAGCGCGCCTTGCCCGGCGGCCGGCACCATCTCGGTGAGCTCGAAGGGACGCATGTGCGTCGCGCGCGCGTGCAAGCGTTCCAAACCGGCCGCCGCCAATACGATCGCGTCGTATTCCCCGTCGCGAAGTTTTCTTAAGCGCGTGTCGACGTTGCCGCGCACGTCGGCGTACTCCAGGTCTTTGCGAAGCGCGAGCAATTGTGCGCGCCGACGCACGCTCGATGTGCCGACGCGCGCGCCCGGCGGAAGCGCGGCCAGATTTTCGAACCGTTCGCTGCAGAAGACGTCGCGTGGATCTTCGCGGGCGGAGATCGCGGCGATGCGCATGTCCGCGGGTAATTCGCTTGGAAGATCTTTGCACGAGTGCACCGCGTATTGCGCGCGGCCTTCACGGAGTGCGACCTCGAGCTCTTTGACAAATAAACTTTCCGACCCGATCGCGGCGATGGATCGATCGCGGATGCGGTCGCCCGTCGTCGTCACGTTCAAGAACGTCGTCGCGATTCCGCGCCGCGCCAGTTGGGCTGCGACCGTGCGCGCCTGGATCATCGCCAGCGCGCTCGCGCGCGTCGCGCAAACGGCGGACCGTACGTTCATCGTTGCGAGCCGCTCGATGGGAAGCTCCGCCAACTCGCGGAGCGCGCCTGCTCGTTCGTGTTCTGAAAGCTCGCTCTTGGCGTAGTCGCGCATTTGCTCGAGCGTTTTTAGGGCGGCCGCATAAGAGTCGTCGAAATGGGATCGCAGCTCGCCGGCAAGCCGTTTTGCAAAAGCTGGTGCGGCACCGCCGGTGTCGACGGCGAATGTTAAGTCGCCGATTTGCACGGTCGCCGACATGGCGAAATCTCCGCGTTCGGACTTCGATGCGTCGCAGACCAGAATGCGCGCGGCGCGCGCGTCGGCACAGACCGCTGCATTCACGGCATCGTCGGACGTGGCGGCAATTGCCAGAAACGCTCCGTCGAGATCGCCCGATTCGTAGCCGCGCTCGCGCAGCTCGAAATCGTGCCGGCCGGCGGCTTCGCGCAGAGCCGGGTCGATCGCGGGTGCGACGACGAGCACGCGCGCTCCGGCAACCTGGAGGGCCGCGGCCTTCTTGCGCGCGACTTCGCCGCCGCCGGCCACCACCGCCAGGCGGCCGCGAACGTAGAGCGTCACGGGAAACGACATCGGTGCGCATGACTTCGCTGCACGACTGCCCAAAACTGCACGCAATGCGTATTCCTTGGCGCGCCGCACTGATCGGAGCGGCTGTTGCCGCGTTGGTCACGTTCCCCGGCCTGGGCAGCGGCACGCTTTGGGATAACAGCGAGACCGCTTACGGAGAAGTGGCTCGCGAGATTTTGCTGGCTCGCGACTGGGTCGTCTTGCACTTCAACGGCGATCCGTGGTTCGTACAGCCGCCGCTCTATTTTTGGATCGCGGCGATCTGCGCGAAAATCTTCGGCGTCACGTCCCTCGCGATGCGGCTGCCGGCCGCGCTCGCAACGATCGCGATGGGAGCCTTGACGGCATACGCCGTCGCGCGGCAGGCTGGATCGCGCGCCGGCATTTATGCCGGCGTCATTCTTTCGACGTCGCTCATGCAGGCGATCGTCGGACGGCTTGCCATCATGGACGCGCTGCTCGATCTTTCCGTTGCGGCGACGATCCTGTGGTGGTTTCGCGCGGTGCAAACGGGCGAGGATTCCTATTTCATCTACGGTTGGCTAGCCGCCGGGCTCGGATTCTTGGCCAAGGGCCCGGTCGCGCCGGTCGTCGCGCTGCTGGTGATGATTCCGTATTACTTGTGGGAGAGGCGCGCGACGCATGCGCGGCCGCCCAGTTGGCGCGCGTGGGCGGGCGGCATCGCGCTATTTCTGATCGTCGTGCTTCCGTGGCTGGGGGCGCTTTGGCAGCGGGCGGGCGTCACGTCGATCGCCGAGTTGCTCGGGCACTACACGTTCGGACGCTACACCGGGACGATCGAAAGTCAAAGCGGTCCGGTTTGGTACTATCTGCCGGTCATCATCTTGGGATTCTTTCCGTGGATCGCGTTCTTGCCGTCTGCAATCGCGGCGGCAGTTCGCCGGCTTCGCGAACCGGCTGCCACGACCGAAGAGCGGCGCTTGCATCAGCTCGTGCGGCTGGCGATCGTATGGATCGTTTTGCCGCTGCTCTTCTTTAGTTTTGCGCGCACGAAGCTGCCGAACTACATCGCGCTCGAATTGCCGGCGCCGGCGCTACTGGTCGCGCTGTATTTCGAAACGGCGCTCGAGCGGGCGCGCAGCCGTTCGGCGCTCATCTCGACCGCCGCGGTGCCCCTGACGATCCTGCTCGTTGCGATCGCGATCGTCATGTTTTCGCGGGACAACCGCCTGAATACAGAACTCACCGTCGCGGCGCGGAGCCTGATTTGGGTCGGCGCAGCGATCTTTGCCGGCTCGATCGCCAGCTTCGTTTTGCTCTTCAGTCGCGCGCGGGCGTTCGTCGCGCCTTACGTGCTCGCATTTTCGATGGCGGCGGCCCTCGGTTTGCTGGCGCTGCTGGTGCTGCCGCAGGCCGAGCGCTTCAAACCCGTTCCGCATTTAGCGAGCTTGATCGACAGCAGGCGGCTTCCGGGCGATGCCGTCGCGATCCAAAACTTCGCCGGCGGCAACGCGCTCATCTTTTATACGCGCCCGGTGGTCTACGTTTTTGCGCGCCCGGGCGAGCCGATCGCCAACGGCACGGCCAACCCGCGTAATATCATTTGCAGCGCGCAAAGGCTCTGGCTGATCGTTCCGCGCCATAAGCCGTCCACGCAAGAGTCGTTCGGCCGTAAACGCTCGCTCGTGACGGCGTGGGGAGAAGCGAATCTCTACCTGTACACCGGCCCGACTTGTTCGTAATGTCCCAATTGTGTCATGGGCTACCGGGTCCCATTTCGCTTGGCCACGCGCTCGCTGCGGCATCCCGCCTCCGCTTGCCCTGCTGACTGCATACCGCCTCCGCTTGCCCTGCTGACTGCATACCGCTCCCGCCATCCATGGCTCCGCGGTTGCAGTCAGACGACCTGCGCCGAAATGAGACCCAGCAGCCCATGACACAACGTGAGAGTGTTACGAAAGTTTAAAGAAAGAGAAACGCGGCGTTGCCGATGCGCTCGAGCGTCGCATTCTCGATGCGCGCCGTTCCCGAGATCGGCGCCGTGGGCCGCGCGAACGTGATTTGCAGCGCGTGGCGCGTTTCTTGCGATGCGTTGCGCGTACCTGAGTGCAGCAAATGCCCGTTGAATACGATCGCCGATCCCGCCTCGCACGTAATGGATCGCTGTGCAGGGTGCGCGGTGTCCGCATCGGATGGGACGGGAATCTCAGCACCGGGCAAGTGTGATCCTGGAACGACGCGCGTCGCGCCGTTGTTTGCTGTGAAGTCCACGAGCGCGACGATCGCGGTCGCGACTTGGTACTCGCCGCGATAGCCTTGCCTAAAGTCGGCGTGCAGCGCTTGCGCGCCGTAGCCTGGCTGTGGAGCGCGGTAAGCCACCGAGCCGATGCGCAGATCGAAACCGATGATGTGTACGATGCCGGCGAGCAGCCTGTCCGACTTCCACACCGCATCGAAAGCCGGTTCGTTGATGAGATCGTTCAAGTGCAGCGTGCCGCCGGCGTGCCACGTCGGATCGAGCCGAGCTTGCGCGATCAATGTGTCGATCGCTTCTCGCGCATCTGCGATTTGTCCGGCGTTCAAGATTCCAGGCATGACGACGTATCCGTCGCGGTCCAGAGCCGCCGTTTCGGTTTGGGTTAGCCGGCTTTCGCTCGCGCCCAGCGCGCGAAGAAGCTCCTCACGCTCGCCGTTTTCCACCGCACGTTATTTTTTGGCTTTTGCAACGTCGGCCGGCGTAACCGCGCCCGCATGATTGGTGCCGAGCGCCGAACGAATGTAGGTCACGACGTTGGCGATGTCTTTGTTCGAGAGCATCGATTTGAACGCAGGCATCTGTCCGTTGTAATTCGTGCCGTTCACTTGGATCGCGCCCGTCTTTCCGTTGAGCACGGTGAGAATCACTTGATTCGGATCGCCGGTGACGAACGCGTTGCCGTCCAGCGGGGGGAAGTTCGGCGGCATGCCCGCGCCGGCCGCGCCGTGGCACGACGAGCAATTCTGCGAATAGACCGCTTGGCCGGCCTTCGCGGCGGGACTTACGGCCGCGGTCGTGCTGGGCGGTGATATATTGCTGCCGCCGCTCCTGGTCATGTTCGCCTGTTCTTTGGCCGCGACGGCGGGCGGCCCACCCGCGGGCGTCGCCGCTTGTTTCCCCATGATCGAGAGCTGGCTCCAAACCGTCAACCACCAGATGATCGCGAGCGAAATGCCCAAGAGCCACAAAATGAACTTGCGCGATCCTAAGACGCGCGTGGTGCTGCGATCGATCCACGGCAGCAAAAGCAAAAGCGCCGTCGCTATTCCGGGAACGATGATTGCGCCGAAGATCTCCAAATTGCCGGGCACGAGATTCAGCAAACCGAAAAGATCGAGGAAATACCACGCCGGATAGGGCGTGAACTGAACCGTCGGATCGGCCTTCGCGTCGAGGAACGGCGGCCAGAACGCAGAGAGCGCGACGATGCCGATCAACACCAGAAACGAAGCGGCAGTGTCCATGAACAACTGATCGGGCCAGAAGCGGCCTTTGCGCAGCGGGCGCGGATCCTCGACGGGCGGCCCGGCAGCTCCGTTCCAGCGGAAGATCGCAAGATGTGCGGCGACCAGTGCGACGAGCGCCGCCGGCATAAGCCAAACGTGCAGCCCGAAGAACCGGTTGATCGTCAGCGTGCCCATCGTCGTGCCGTCCTGCACGAACTGCTGGATCCAACCGCCGATGAACGGCACGTTGAGCGTGAGATTGATGGCGACTTGAGACGCAAAATACGCGTCCATGTCCCACGGCAGCAGATAACCGGTGAGGCCGAGCACCATGGTGACGAGCAGCAACAGCACGCCGACGATCCACTGGATCTCGCGCGGCGATTTGTAAGCGCCCCAGATCACGACTTGCAGCAAGTGGAGAAACACCAGCGCGATCATCGCCGAGGAGCCCCAATAGTGAATGCTCAACACGGCGTGCTGGAAGGGATGATCGTAAATGTACTTGGTGGATTCCCATGCCGTCATCGCCGACGGCGCGTAGAAGAACGTCAAGAAGATGCCGGTGACGATCTGCACGATCATCGCGAAGAGCGTCGCGCTGCCGAAAACATACCAATAGCTGGCGCCGCCGGGCACGTCCTCGGTCAGGAAATTCTTCGTCATGCTGACGAAGCCGGTGCGCCGCTCGATCCAGTTAAGCATTACGCGGTGTACGACACGACGATGCGGTCCGCGACCGTAGGTGCATAGCGGATCCATTCACACTGCGCGACCCCACTTTGCTCGCGCAGCGGCAGCGGATCGAGACCGCGCGCCGTCGGTCCTGCAAGACGCGCTCCATATTGGTCGAATTGAGAACCGTGACACGGGCAGACGAATTTGTTTGCCGAGGCGTCGTAATTATAGTAGCAGCCTAAATGCGGACAGATCGGGCTAAAGAGCACGAAGCCGAGCGTCACGATCGGGTAAGGCAGAGTGTCTTTTCCGGCCGCGCCGAAAATATCGGTGCGATCGCGGGTAAACTTTTGTGGATCCTTCACCTTGATGCCCCAGACCGATTGCGGCGAGCTTTGCTCGGGCAAATAGGCGTCTTTGCTCTTAAGGTTGATGTCGATCTTGATGGCCTTGTCGGTGGCGCTCTGCAGTTGCTTCCAGCCGGTTTCGTCCAAGGGGGTCCAGGAGGCGCCGCCCGCGCCCACGTCCGGGATGAGCGAACCGACGATCGGAATCGCCAGCGTCAGCCCGATGACGCCGCTGATGGCAATGGTCGCGTTGGCCATCCATTGCCGTCTCGAGACGACTTCTGGGGTTTCCGGCTCTTCCGGGGCGCCTGGGTTATGGGCGTGACTGGACAAGTTCGCTTCCTCCGCTCCGATTGTAGGGCGGCATTTCCGCCGCCGCCACGACCAACCTCTTAAGGCGGGTCGAGCCGGCCCTCCCTAGACTTTGTAGCTGTGGAGGCCGCTGATCCAGAGGTTGACCCCGAAATAGCAAAACATGATCGAAAGAAATCCGATCAGGCTCACCCACGCGCTTCGTACCCCGCGCCACGCGTTGCGCGTGTGCAAGTGCATGTAAATCGCATACACGATCCACGAAAACAGCGCCGCGGTTTCCTTGGGATCCCACTGCCAATAATGTCCCCACGATTCGTGCGCCCACATCGCGCCGGTAATGATGCCGAGCGTGAGCAGAGGCAGTCCGACCGCAACGATCCGGTAGATCAGCACGTCGAGTTGCGCCAAGCTCGGAATCGTATTGAGCCATTGCGCGCCCGCGTTGCCAGCGGCGGCGGCGGCCGCAATGTTGGGCGTGTCCATTCGCATTGTGACCGGAGCATGGGGGCCTTGTTTCGCGAGCGAGCGCTCGAAATAGTACTTGACCAGAAACATGACCGATATGACGAACGAAACCATGAAGGCCGCATATGACGAAACGACCAGCGGCACGTGAATCTTCGCCCAATACGATTGCAGCGAAGGTACCGCCGGCATCGAGCCTTCGTTCCACGTGATCGCATAGGCGAGAAAGAGCGCCGAAAGGCCCAAAACAAAACCGCCCGCAAACCACAGGTCGTAACGGAACGCGAAGATGATAAAGATGAGCACGGCTACCGCTGCGAAGAGCGAGAGCGAGCCGTACAGGTTAAGCAGCGGCCAGATGTGAGTGATTTCGTAGCGCGCGATCAATTGTCCGAACTGGGCGGCGCAGCCGGCGATGGCCAGCGGGATCGCCAGGTGCCGCAGCCATTCCGAGCGCGAGAAGAAATAGACAAGCAGCGCGAGCGCTCCGACGACGTATGCGCCGAGCGCGATGATCATCAGCACTTCGTCTAGGGGCATCTGTGCGTTAGCCACGCGAGTCTCCAATCAGTTTCGTACCGAGCGCCGCCGCTAAGTCGTTGAATTGCCTTTCGAAAATGTCGTACCCTTTGACGGTCATGGCGGCTAGGCCGATGCGCGACCCTTCCGGTCCCGGATCGACCCGTACAAACAGGCGCGCCGGCAACAGATAGAACGAGATCATCAATCCGGCGAGCAAGACGAAAGCGCCGATGCCGACCAGCGAAACGCCCGGATCGTGCGTATATTGAATGCCGCTGACGAGCAGGTAGCGCTCTGGCGTCACGCGCCAGCCGCCGCCGGCATCGATTGCGGCTTTCATCGGTATCAGGCCGGCACCCGCGGCTTGGCCGCTGTCGAAAATCTGCAAAAAGACTGCCGGATCGTTGATGCGCGGATCGGCTGAAGGCTGACCGCTCAGGCGATCGACGGTTGGAACGAATTGCGCAACCACGATGGACCGTTGCGTTCCCGGCAGGTCGATCTCGTCACCCGTTAGATAGTCTCGGTTCATGAGCGCGGGCACACGAACGCCGTCGTGCGTTACGCGGAAACGCATTGCGAAGCCGTAACTGGACTGGTAGTAGAGCACGCCGTCGACGTCGAGCGGATGATTGACGCGAATGGTCGCGGTGCGCGCGACACCGTCGCTGCCTGTGGCGGTGACGCGCGAAACATAATCGATCGGCTGATAGACCATGCCGCTCTTGGTGACGATGGGCTTGATCTTATAGGAGAAACCGTCGAGCCTGATCGACGTTTGCGTGTGCGGCACGGAGACGGTTTGGCCCGTGACGATCGCTTCGTCGCCCGAAAAACCCTTGGCCCAATAGATCGTCGTGCCCGCCGCGATAATGACGAAGCCCGCATGCGCGACCAGCACGCCGCGCCGCGCCCAGTTATGTTTGTCGGCGAACGTCCACTCGACCCCGCCGAGTTCGCGCTTGCGAACGTTCCAGCCGCGCGCGCGAAAGAATGCTTCCATGCGATCGCGGATGCTTTCGGGATCGCCGACGACATCGAACGAAGCGTGCAGCGGAATCTTGTCGATCGCCACCGCCCGAAGCGGAGGCAAACGCGCCGGAATGACACGCTTGAATGTGCAGACCGTCAACGAAAGCAGAATCAATCCGATGATTCCGACGTAATATGGCGTGTGGTAGATGTTGTTGAAGTCGAGCCGCAGGATCAGCCGTGCGAGCGGCGCCGCATAGGAATCGAAATACGTCGCCGGATCTTTGCCCTGTGCGATAATAACGCCGACCAGCGTGAGCAGTCCCCACACGATAAAGAGCAGCACGGCGAACAAGACGTTTCCGAACGTGCGGATGAAATCGTCGTAGAGCTCCCGGACCGCCTGCATGCCTTTTAGTGTACTCCCGTGGCTTCCGCGTGCCACGACTTCTCGAGCAGAACGATGATCCACAGGCTGGCTTCGTAGAGGATATACATCGGCAACGCCATGAGTGCCATCGTGAGAGGGTTTCCGTCCGGGGCTGCGATGGCGCCGAAGACGAAGAATCCGAAGAGAAAGTATCTGCGGTTTTTCTTCAGGAACGTCGAGTTGATGATTCCGATGCGCGCGAGCGCAATCATGATGATCGGCGTCTGAAAGATGAGCGCGAACGCCAAGAAGATCAGCAAGATGAAATTGATCGTTGATTCGATGCCGAACGTCGGCGTTGCGATATGGTTCGTGACGAGGATAAGCGCCTGGACGACGCGCGGAAGCACGACGAAGTGCGCGAACGCGATTCCCGCAAACGCCAGCAGAACCGACGGAGCGACGTAGACGTACACGAGCTTGCGCGTGCGCGGGTGAAATGCCGGCACGACGAACATCCACAGCTGATATAAGAGCACCGGCAGACCCAGCACGACGGCCGCATAGATCGAAAATTTGAACTCGGCCAGGATCGCGTCGGCGGGCCCGAACGCGTGCAGCTGCACGTTGTGAAAGTACGCGCTCTTGAGAAATTCGATGACGTAGGGTGAGGGGATGAAGAGAACGACGCCCAGCCCAAAAACGGTGACGAGCGAGATCAAGAGACGTTTACGGAGCTCCCGAAGGTGCTCCGTAAAGCTCATTTCCTTTTGATCCCACGTTTCGGACACGGCGTCAGCTGCTCAACGTTCCTTTGTCCGGCGTCGGCGGCGGGACGTTGGCGCCCGTGCCGTCGGCATTGTTTTGCGAGACGTTATCCATGACGTCGGCGCGCGCGGCTTCGGCCCGCAAGCGCGCGTCTTCGCGCGCTTTAGCAGCGGCCGCGTCGGCCTCGGCCTGTCCGACCATAAACTCTTTCTTGGCCGCGCCGGCGCTCCGCGCCAGCTTCGGCAGCTTCTCCGCTCCGAAGAGCAAGAGCCCCAGGCCAATCAGGATCATGATGATTTCCGGGCTCCCCAGGGCGAGCGTGACGTGCATAGGTTTTCTCTCCTTTAAAAGGCTTCTTCGAGCAATTCGCCGGCGAGCCGCTGCAGCTCGGCTTTCGCCGCGGTATCTTCGAGACCGTCGATCGCGTCTTCCGCGCGCCGGGAGTACTCGGCGATCTGCGCGCGCGTCTCTTCGACCGCGCCCGATTGCCTGATGCCCGCGATGACCGCGGCGGTGTTAGGCTCTCTTCCCGCATACAAACGTTCGACCATGCCCCCAAATTCTTGGCTGCCGTCCCGCAGGGCCAGAATTAACGGAATCGTCATCTTGCGCTCGGCGAGATCGTTTCCGACCGGTTTGCCGAGCGCGGCGGCGTCGGCCGTCACGTCGAGCAAGTCGTCGCGCATCTGAAACGCGATGCCATAGGCCAAGCCGAAAGCGCGCAGCGCCGCGACGTCCTGTGGTGGCGCGCCGCCTGCAATCGCTCCGCACTGCGCGGACGCCGCGAAGAGCGAAGCCGTTTTTCTCGCCACGATAGCTATGTATGACTGCAGTGAAACGTTCAGATCGCCGAGCGACCGCAGCTGCAGCACTTCGCCGTCGCAGATTTCCGCCAGCGTCGCCGAGAGAATATTGGGTATCGGCGGCGCGTAAAATTGCGTGACGTTCTTGAAGATCCACGCAAAAAGATAATCTCCGGCCAGCACGCTGATGCGGTTTCCGTAATCGATCGCGGTTGCGTTGACGCCGCGCCGCGTCTGCGCGTTGTCGACGACGTCGTCGTGAATCAGCGTGGCGACGTGGATCAGCTCCATGTACGCCGCGAGCTGCATGTGCCGCTCGGATTGCGTATCGTGCGTTTGCGCCGCCAGCAACGTGATGCGCGGACGCAGCCGTTTCCCGCCCGCGGCGAGCATCCGTTTCACCGCTTCAGTGATCAGCGGATTGTCGGTGGTGAAGCGCTCCCGGAAGAACGCCTCGATCTCGTCGTGCCGCTCGCCGGCGCGCGCGCTTTGAATCATTATGCGTCTCCGTAATGGAGCGCAATCGCGCCGCCCATGAGCCGCACGAATCCGGCATTTGCAAAGCCCGCAGCCGTAAAGCGATCGCGTAAGCCTTCCGCGTCGGGATGATGCGTGAGCGAATTCGGGAGATACGTATAGGCCGCGCGCGATCCGCTGACGATGCCGCCGATCAGCGGAACGACGCCGTAGAAATAGAGGTCGAAGCATGCTTTCCATGCGGCGTTTGGAGCCTTGCTCATGTCGAGGTTCACGAAGCGCGCGCCCGGCTTGAGGACTCGCCGGATCTCGCGCAGCGTCGGATCGATCTCCGCTACGTTACGCATTGCAAAACCCATGGTCGCGCCGTCAAACGAGTTATCGGCAAACGGAAGTGCCATCACGTCGCCTTCGATAAACTCGGCTGTGCCGCCGCCTTCCCGCGCCGAACGTGCGCGGGCTTGCGCGAGCATCGGCTCGCAAAAATCTACCCCCGTGACGTGCAGCGTCGGGTCGGTTCGCAACAGATGAAAGACGATGTCACCCGTTCCGCAGCAGAGATCGGCGATATGCGCGCCGTGGGGGGCGCGCAGCAGCGCGATCGCGCGTCTGCGCCACCCTTCGTCCATTCCGGCGCTGATGATGCGGTTGGTTTTGTCGTATCGCGACGCGATCGTCGCGAACATGTCGCGGACGAAGGCGCTCTTGTCGTTCTTCGGCGGCGGTACCGCCGCCGGGATTGCATTCATGCGGATGAGTACGCTTCCAAGCGGCGGTCGGCGTTCCTGTGGCGGCACCCCTTGGCAGAAGGCGCCGCCGTCGTGATTGCGTCAGGTGATTTCCCTCAGTTCCGAGGCAGGTCTTGCGCGCGCGATGAACACCGCGCGCAGCGTTTTGCTCACCTCGTACGCGCTTCGCCCCGGAACGATGCTCGAGTCGCTCGAAAGAGCCGCCCGGCGTGGCGCGCGGGTTACGGTGCGCCTGGAAGGGCACCCCTATGGCGACACCGGCGGCGAACTCGCCGCCGCGAACAAACGCGCGGCGCGCGAGCTGCGGCGCTTGGGCGCCGATGCGAAGCTCGTCGATACGAACGCCCGCAACGGACCCGCACTTCATATGAAGGCCGCCGTCTGCGACGGCGTCGCCTATCTCGACGATCGGAACTGGCCCGAGCGCGGCGACACGATCGTACGCGATGATTTCCGCGCTGACGTCTCCGCGATTCGCTCGGCAGCCCTTCGCGGACGCGCGGAACGCACTCCGGAGTTTTCGACCGATAAACGCGACGCGCTGTGGTCCGAGCGCAGCTTGCTCGCCGGCGCGCATAACGCGAAACATGTCGACGTCGAGAGCGAGTCGTTCGGAGCCGGCAGCGGCGTTTACGGCGCGCTCAAGACGCTAGCGGAATCAGGCGTCTCTTGCCGGCTGATCGTTTCGCGGCGCGATCTCAACGATAGATCGAAACGTGCGTTAACTGCGCTTGCGCAGGCCGGCGTTTCTGTGCGCGTCAGCGATTCGGACGAAAAGATGGCGATCGTCGATGGAACGCGCGGATGGATCGGATCGGCGAACGCGACGTCGGCGTTCGCAAACGGCGATCAAATCGACTGGGGCCTGCGCACGGACTCGCCGGACGTGCTGCGCCATCTTTCACGGCGCTTCGTAACGACGTGGCAGGCTGCGACGCCCTACGCATGACATGCTCGGGGTGGTTCGACAAGCTCACCATGACACAGGGAAGCCAAAAAGTTTCTTCGCGTTCTCCGTCGTTCGCGAAGCGATCTCGTCGAACGGCAACTGCAGCAGCTGCGCCAAATACTTGGCGGTCTCGGCGATGTATGCGGGCTCGTTGCGTTCGCCGCGATGCGGCACGGGCGCGAGATACGGGCAGTCCGTCTCTAAGATGACATGTTCGATTCCTATTGCAACAACGGCGTCGCGAATCGGTTGCGCAGTTTTGAACGTGACGATGCCGCCAATGCCGAGGTAAAGGCCGAACTCGTCGATATACGTGCGCGCTTGTGCGGTATCGCCGGTAAAACAGTGCACGACGCCGTGCATGCCGTCGCGCCATTCGTCGCGCAGGACTGCGGTGAAGTCCTCGAAGGCGTCGCGATGGTGAAAGACCAGCGGCAAATTCGCATCGCGCGCGATCGCAATCTGCTCGCGCAGGACGCGCTGCTGCGCCTCGCGCGGACTGTTGTCGTAGTAATAGTCGAGTCCGGTCTCGCCGATCGCGATAATGCGCGGGTTTTTTAGGAACGGTTCGAAGGCGGCGCGGATGTCGGCAGGTGCGTCTTTGGATTCGTGCGGATGAATGCCGGCCGTCGCTCGCAGATCGTAGCGTCCGGCGATTTCGAACGCGCGCGCCGTGTCGGCAAGATCGCAGCCCACGGTGATGGCGGCCGTGACGCCTGCGGCCCGCATGCGCTCGACGAGCGCATCGCGATCGGAGTCGAAGGCCTTGTCGTGAATGTGCGCGTGGGTGTCGATCAGCGGCACTACTGAACGGTTTCGACGACCCGGTTACGGCCTTGGCGCTTGGCCTGGTAGAGCGCGTGGTCGGCGCGCGCGAGCAGCGATTCGATCGTATCACTGATCGATGCGACGGCGACGCCGATGCTGGCGGTGACCTTGTCGCCGTTGGCGTGGCGGGTCTCCGCGCTTGCAATCGCGCCGCGCAGCCGCTCGCCGACAGCGACGGCCGTTTCGCTGTTGGTCTCCGGCATCAGCACGAGAAATTCTTCGCCGCCGATCCGGCCCGCGCGGTCGTGGCTGCGGATGGATCGCGCGATGGTGCCGGCGACGATCCGAAGGGCGCGATCGCCCGCGGGATGTCCGAGCATGTCGTTGATCGCTTTGAAGCGGTCGATGTCGAGCAGCAGCACGGCGCACGGATTTCCGAATGCGACGTTATCGACGCGGTCGCGCAGCAGCTGCATGATCGTGCGGCGGTTCGGAAGGCCGGTCAGCGCGTCGAGCGCCGCAGCGCTTTGCGTTGCGGCGATCGATCGGAAGTCGCGCAGCAGCGGTGCGAGATCGGCGGCCGCTTGCGCGAAGCGCTTGCGTGCGATGAGGTGCGACGTGGCGATCGGCCGGTGCGCGATCAGGACGCCGAGCAGTTCGTCGTCGGAACTGCGCGCGGCGTCGGCGAAGACGATGTAGTTCGCGTTGCGCACCGTGATGGCGGAACTCTCAGAGCGGCTCAGTTCGGCCAGCGCGCGGCTACAGAGCTCGACTTGTTCGACGGTGGGCTGATGGCCGATCGTCGCCAGCGGCGCGAGGCGCGTTTCATCGGGCGTGATCGCCGCAAATATTTGCAGCGTTTCCCGCGCGGTCGGCGTGTGCAAACTGGCGAGCAGCGAATTCATCTGCGGGATCGGATCGCCCGCGCCGAGCATGGCTTGGACCGCGTCGCGGGCAAGGCGCAGGCGGTGCAATTCGACCTGCGACTCATGCAGAGAGCGCAGGGTGTACGCCAGGAACGGCAGCGGCGCGAGACTCGCCAGCCCGATCGCGATGCCCGCGTGCAGCCAGATGATCGTGCAGACGTATCCCCACGACGTGAGCAGCAGCAGAAAACCGAGCAGTCGCGTGTCGCGCGAGAGATTGTGCCAAAAACGGCGCAGCCGGACATGCGTTGCAAGCATGCGCAACGGCGTCCAGATTCCGTACAAGAACATGTAAATCGCCAGCGTGTAAAATGCGAGGAAGGCGAGATAGGAGGGAATCGAGAGCGTGACCGGTCCGCGATAGAGTTCGGCGTGCAGAGTGCCGGCAAAAAGCCAGAGGATGGCTTGCGGAGCGCCTTCGAAAACGCGCCGCAGAAAACGCGAACCGCCTTCGCTGGTGAGTGCGAACGGGTAAGCGATCAGCGTCATCGCGGCTGCAACGACCGGACCGTAGATGCTGACGACGGTCAGGATCAGCGGCAGCTCCAAGGTGATCCGTCCGGGTTCGGCGCTGCGGCGCCGATAGAAAGAACTGCGCGCCGTCAGCGGCACGTTGATCCGCGCGAGCAGCGTAAAGAGCACGAGCGCGATGGCAAGCGCTACGCCGTCGATGGGATGCAGACGCGCGAACACTTTCGGCGCGGCCGCGGCGGTAGCGCCGATCGCAAGCAGGAGCACTGCGAAACGAATCGCGGGATAGAGCAACCGCCGGCGGCGATCGCGCACGGTTACCTCACCGGTTCCTTGCGCGGAAAGAGTGCGTCACCGGGAACGGTCAGCGTGCCGGCGGCCAAGCCGCCCCAGCGTAAGGCCGTCTCCCAGTCGGCGTTGATCGGTTCGCCCGCTCCGAGCTGCGTCCACATTTCGCGCGCCCGCTCCGGCATGAAGGGCGCCAGCAGAATCGCCAGCCAGCGAAGGCCCTCGCAAAGCTCGTACAAGAGTGCGTCCAGTTCCGTCCGCCGTTCTTCCTTATATAAGACCCACGGCTTGCGTTCGTCAATGGCGCGGTTGAGCGCGGTGACCAGCTCCCAGATCGCCTCGAGCGCCTCGCGAAACTGCAAGCGCAAGATCAGTTCGCGCACCCGCGGGCCTAGATCGGCAAACCGCTCGGCGAGCTCGCCCGCCGTGGCCTGCGGCACCAAACTCTCCCGGTACTGCGCCAGCATCGAAAGCGACCGGCGCAGCAGGTTGCCCAAATCGTTTCCCAAGTCGCTGTTGTACCGCTGCTCGATCTTTTCTTCCGAATAGGAGAAGTCGCTGCCGAACGGCGCTTCGCGCAAGAGAAAATAGCGCAGCGAGTCGGCGCCGAAACGCTGGGCGAGCGCGAACGGATCGACCGCGTTGCCGCGGCTCTTGCCGATCTTCTCGCCATCGAGCGTGATCCAGCCGTGCGCGAAGACGAGCGCAGGCGCTTCTTCGCCGATGCTCCACAGCATCGCCGGCCAAATCAGCGTATGAAAGCGCGCGATCTCTTTGCCCACAAGCTGCACGCTTGCGGGCCAAAACGTTTTCAGCTCCGGACCGTCGGGCCAGCCGAGCGCCGAGATATAGTTCAGCAGCGCGTCGAACCAGACATAGATCACCGCTTTGCCCGAAATCTTTTCGGCGGATTGAGGCACCGGTATGCCCCATGCGAAATTAGTGCGCGAGATGCTGAGATCTTCGAGCCCTTCTTCGAGCAGCGCCATCATTTCGTTGTAGACTGCGCGTGGGCGAACCCAATCCGGGTTCGCGCGAAAATGCTCTTTCAGCCTTTCAGTATATTTCGAAAGGCGGAAGAACCAGTCGTCTTCGGAGAGCCACTGCACGACGCGCCCGCACGTCGGGCACTTTCCGTCGACGAGCTTAGCCTGCGGCCAAAACGTCTCGTCGTCGACGCAATACCAGCCTTCGTATTTTCCAAGATACACGTCGCCGTTGGCGAGCATCTTCTCGAAGACAGCTTGCACGACGCGTTCGTGGCGGGGCTCCGTCGTGCGGATGAAATCGTCGTACTCGGCGTGGAAGATCGCGAAAAGTTCTTTCCAGCGCGGAACGAGCGCGTCACACCACTCCTGCGGCGTCTTCCCGGCGGCCGCGGCGGCGTCGGCTACTTTTTGTCCGTGCTCGTCGGTGCCCGTTTGAAAGCGGGCTGTGCCCCCGGCGCGTGCAGTGCGCGCCAGCACGTCGGCCACGATCGTCGTATAAACATGCCCGATGTGCGGGTCGCCGCTGATGTAATAGATAGGCGTCGTGACGTAAAAAGAGCGCACTTCTAGGGCTATTCCTCACGTGTTCGTTTTCGCTTGCCCGCTCGCGCATAGATGGCGCCGCGCTCGCCGAAGCCTTCTGCAGCGAGCGTTTTCGCAACCGACGCGACGCTTTGCGATTCGTTCAGCATCTCGTCGATGCGCGCGTCGAGCTCGCGCTGCGAGTGGACAGCCGGCGAGGCCGGCGACGGCAGAACGACCAGCGTGATCTCGCCGCGCACCCGTTCGGGGAGAGCGGCCGCAACCTGTTCGGCCGTGCCGCTCAGCTGTTGCTCGAACCGCTTGGTGTATTCGCGCAGCAGAAAAACGCGCGCCGCCGGATCGAGCGCCGCCAGTTCTTGCAGCGTCTCGCGAATGCGGTTGGGAGATTCGTACCAGATGCTCGCAATTTCCATTGCGAGCGCAGCTTTTAGCGAAGCCGTTCGCGCCGAACTCGTGCGCGGCGGAAATCCTTCGAAGATGAAACGCGCGATCGGGAATCCGGAAAGAAGCGCGGCGCCGAGCGCGGCGTTGGGTCCGGGCAAGACCTCAATGTCGATGCGCGCTTCGCGTGCAGCCGCAACGAGCTCGGATCCGGGATCGGAAATGCCGGGCGTGCCGGCGTCGGTGACGACGGCGACCAGCGCCGTGCGCGCGCGTTCGAGGATCGGTCCGGTCGCGCTGCGCGCGTTCTGCTCGCGGTAGCTCCGGATCTCTTTGCCGGGAAGCGCGAGCGCAGAGAGCAGCCTGCGTGCGACCCGCGAATCCTCGGCGACCACGAGCTCGCACTCTCTGAGCACGTCGATCGCTCGCAGCGTGATATCGCGGAGGTTGCCCAGCGGAGTCGGCACGAACACGAGCGGCATGGCTGCGGAGTTCGACGTTGAGCACATCCCTCCGGGGATGAAGGTCGAGATGTACGTTAGTCCATCGTGCCCATACTGTCGTGCAGCGCGCGAGCACTACGATCGCGACGGCACGGCATACACGGTCTGCGATGCCGCCAACGATCCGCAGCTGCGCGCGCGGATGCTGGCCCTGACCGGCGGCGACCCTACGGTTCCGGCCATCGTAGCCGGCGGAAAGTACGTCCAATCGGGGTGGGGTTCGCCCCCGCGCGGTTGAACGGTCTGAGCACCGCCCGGTCGGGCGGCCCGCACGCTCGCTAAGAACCGAGGGGGGACAGGCCGATACTAGCTCCTGCATGACGCTGACCCGAACGCTCCCGCGGCTCGCGCCTTCCACCGTCAGGCGCCCGCGGCTCGAACGCTGGCTCGCGGCGCACGCCGGAATTCCGGTGCGGCTCTTGATCGCACCCTCGGGCTTCGGCAAAACCACGCTCCTTTTGAAATACATCCCCGAGAGCCCGATCGCGGCCGGCTATTGCGCGCTGCCGTTCGGGTGCGGCCCGGCTGCGCTTTTTGCGGCGTTGGCCGCGGGACTCGCGTTGCCGCGCGTTCCCGAATCGTTCGACGATGCGATCGCGCAGATGCGCGATCTGCGCGGTCCGGTCGAGTTGATCGTGGACGACGCCGACAACGCGACGCCGCAAGCGGTCACGCATCTGCACCGGCTGGTCGAGAGCGCGCCCGAGAGCATCAGTTTCGTGTATGCTGCGCGCGCGCGCGACGCGCTCGATGCCAAAACGTGGATCGCGCGCGGCTTGGCCGTGCTCTGCGACTCGCGCAAACTCGCCTTCGACGCTGCCGAAACGCAGCTGCTCGCGGAAGCCTGCGGCGTAACGCACACCGGCGTCGACGTTTCCAGATTGATCGAGGAAAGCGACGGCTGGGCGATCGTGCTGAGCGGCGCAATTCGCTGCGCGGCCGAGGACGGACGTTCGCTGAGCGGAGCATTTGAAAACTGGCGAACCCGCTACGGACAAATGTTTACGGAATTCATCGCGGCCGAGCTCGACCGCGCGGCCGAAGAAGATCGCGCGCTGCTGCGCGGCATTATGGCCGGCGCCCTGCCCGACGACGAGGAGCGCTTGCAGCGGCTGGAAGCCGCGGGACTTTTTGTGATCGACGATGCCGGCGGTTGCCGGCCGCTCCGGCCGATCCGCCACCTGCGTGGAGGGCGCGCCCGTTCGCCGCAAACGCAGCTCGCGCCGATGTCGGCGCGGATGTTCGGCCACTTTGAAGTGCGCATCGGCGGCAGCGAGATCGCCTGGATTCGCAAACGCGACCAGCAGATCGTTAAATACTTACTGCTCAAACCGTCGGCGTCGGCAACGCGCACCGAACTCGCCTCGATTTTTTGGCCCGATGCGGATCGCCAACTCGCAGCGCAGAGCGTGCGCACGGCTTGCAGCAATATCCGCAAAGCGATCGCGGCGATCACGGGCTACGCCGTGGTCGAGCGGTACTTTCGCGCCGACCCGGACGTCGCGCTCGAACTTTCGCTGGTTGCGGCCGACGTGCGGCGTTTCGGAGCGCACGTTGCCGACGGCGACGGCGCCTTCGACCGCGGCGACGTGGAAGAAGCCGCGGCCCGTTACCGCGCCGCCGAAGAACTCTATGCCGGACGCCTTCTCGAAGCGGACGCGCCCGAAGCGTGGTTCGCGGCGCACGCGCAACTGCTTGAAGATCGCTACGTCATCGTGCTCGAACGCCTGGCCCAACTCGCGTTCGATGAGGGCGATATGAAAGGCGCCGCGGACTACGCCTACCGCGTCGCGCAGCTGCGTCCCGATTCCGAGGGATTGGTGAAGATGCTCGGCAAGGTCGCGCCGCAGTACCGCATCCCCTCAGCTCCCGCTTCGCTGGAAGAACGCAGACGGAACAAGCGCGATAGTGCGTAGACCGGTCCTCGCCGCGCTGGTGATCGCGGCGTGCGCCGTCCTAGCCTGGCAACTCGTCGTCAACGCTCAAGGGCGCATGCTCCTGGGCGATTTTCGTGCGTTCTATTGCGGCGGATCGACGCTGCTGCACGGAGCCAACCCTTACGAAGCCGGCCCACTGCTGCATTGCGAACAGGTGCCGCAGCCGTTTGGACTGCACACAGCGCGCGACCGCGTCGATCTGCCCGCGCCGTTTCCCGGCTACGCGCTCGCGCTGTTTGCGATCTTTGCGTTGCTGCCGTACCCGCTCGCCGCGGCTGCGTGGTTCGTGCTGCTGCTCGCGTGCACTGCGCTGGCTTGCGTCTTCACCGCGCGTTTGGTGGATCGTCCGCCGTACGCCGTTTTGACGCTGCTCGCGGTTGCGTTCAGCGTCGCGGTGATTCCATACGGCGAACTCGCGCCGATCATTTTCGCGGCGCTCGCGGGCGGAGCGCTCGCGCTGCGGCGCGGGGTGAACATGCCGCTCATCGCGGCACTCGCCGTGACCGCCCTGCTCCCCCACGTCGCATTGCCCGTCTTTTTGGCGCTCTTGATTTGGGATCGCGCTGCGCGTTTGCCGGTCGCCGCGATATGCGTGGCGCTCGCCGCGCTCGATCTGGTCATCGGAGGGCCGCAGTTGGCGATCTCCTATTTCACGCGCGTGTTGCCCAACCACGCCGCGTCGGAGATCGGCTTCATTACGCAGTACAGCATGACGTGGTTCGCGCAAGGTTTGGGCGCGCCCGATCGGGTTGCGCTGGCCGCGGGAAATATTTCGTATCTCGTGACGATCGTGTTCGGCATCTGGCTGGCCGGCGTCGCGGCGCGCAAGTTTGCCGACCCGGCATTTCTGCTGCTCGTTCCGGCCGCGCTTGCCGTGACGTTCGGATCGTTCATTCATTACAGCGAGATCACGCTGGCTTTTCCGGCGGCGCTGCTGCTGTACGCGCGCACGCGCGGTACCGCGCGGGCCTTTGCGGCGGCGGCGCTCGTGCTCGTGGCGCTGCCGTGGCAGTCGATTATCACGCAGCCCGCGCTTGTTGCGCCGGTCGTCGCCGGAACGGTTGCGATCGCGCTGATCGTGCTGCAGTATCCCCCGCGGTGGTCGCTGCGGTTGGGTTTGGGCGCGGCGCTGTTCTGCGCTTTGGCGATCGTGCTCGCATGGCAGCTGGGTCCGCAGACTGCGCCGCATGCCGCGGGCGCGGCGTTCGATCCGCTGCTCGCCGAAGCTTCCTGGGCGCGGCACATCTCCGACCAAACCTCGAGTTCGGGGCTGGTCTGGTGGATTCCGAAACTGCCGACCTGGATCGGCTTGGTGTCGTTAGCGCTGTGCGGTGCGTACGCCGTCGCGCACAAAGACGACATAGCCGGCGTCGCGATAGAAAACGCGCCAGCCGGGACGTAACGCGAGCACCTGCGCCAGCGGTCTGCCGGCTTTGGCGAGCACGGCGTCGACCGAGTATTTGTCGAGCACGGCCGACCAGCGCGGCGTGACTTTTTCGACGTCGAGGTAAGCCAGCCAAACTGCGGCCGGAAACGGATCGCATCTGCCGTCGAGAAAGACGCGCAAGTTTTTCTCCGGCAGCGCCATGCTGCACCACGCAAAATCTTCGCAGTAGAGACGATGCTCGCCGGGCGCCGCCGCGAGCGCCGACACGGCGGGACCGGGCAGCGAGGAGTGCGCGATAGCCGGAACTTGGTTGAGCGTCAGCACGATCGCGAGCGCAGCGGCCGCGCTCGATCCGCTCACAAGCAGTTCGCTGAACCGTTCGCTCAAGACGACGTTCAAGCGCGCGTGCTGCGGAATAGCGTTGGTCAGACGCTGCGCCACCATCGGCGCGATCACGAGCGCGCAGAGCGGCATGTGCCTTATCGCCGTAAACGCCAGGCAGACCGTCACCGCAAAAAGCATGCCGTCGCGCCAGCGTTCGCGCGGCGCGGCGACGCCGAAGTAACAGCCCATCGCAATCAGCGGCAGCAGGCCGGCGAAGAACGCCGGAATCGTGAGATCCGGCGGCTGCCATTCGCTGATGGCGCTGCGGATCGCGCTCGTTTGCAGCTGCACGGCGTAAGCCGGCAAGTGCCACGAAAACGGCGTGAGAAAAACGGCGAGGCCCGTTGCAAACGTCAGCAGCACGTTGCGCTGGACGCGCGCGCTCCATCCGCGATCTTCGATCGCCGTTCCGAGCGTCCAAAATCCGACCAATGCCGGAACGATCAGCGCGCTTGCGTGCACGTTGGCCCACATCACGGTCAGCGGGACGACGAGAAATACGAGCGGCGATTCCAAGTCGAGCAGCAGCATGATGACCGCGAGCAGCGCCCATCCGAAGACTTGTGCGCGCACACCGAAAGACTGCATCATCGCAAAGCCTACGAGCGCCGTCGTCAACGCGGTCGCGAACGTGGAAGCTCCGCGCCGGTGCGCGCGCCACGCCGTCACGGCGAGTGCGCAGACGCCGGCCAATGCGGTGAAGATCGCCAGAATGTAAAAATGGCCGGTCGGGAGCGTCGCGGCAACGGCGGTGCTGAAGAGCCATTCCTGCGGAATCCAGCGCGCGCCGCTGGCGGTAAATGTTTCGAAGCCGAGCTGCGTCGGAATGTGATGCAGCGTCAGCACGCGCTGTCCCAGCCACTGCTGCCAGGAGAGATCGGCGTCTTGTCCGGGATAGTGCCACGCCAGCGCCGCGAAGCGCGCGCCGAAAATTGCAACGACCGCCCACGCGATTCTCATTGGCCGGTCACCTTTTGTAAAAGAACGGCGCCGCCGGCCGAGATCGAGCTTTGCCATCCGCCCGCGTGCAGCAGCGAGACGAGACGATCGTTCTGTTCGGCAAGAATTCCATCGACGTTGGAGCGGCGCAATTCGTCCTGCCAATTGCCGATCGCGTTAGCGACGTCGCCCTGAATCTTGCGCGCGGCAGGCGCCGAAATGCCCGCCCGATCGTCGAGCACGACCGAGAGCGCGCGCGTTTTCAATGACGAAGCGGCATCGCACCAGCGCGGCTGCACGCAGAGCACGTAATGCGCGCCGGGACGATGGAGCAGCTCGCTCAAAAGCGGCGCCACCGTGGGGCGCGGCCAAGCGACGGTCTTCGGTTCCACCGCCGTTATCACGCCGATGAAAGCGAAAGCCGCAGCTGCGAAGGCCAATCCATAGGCGGCGAGCGAACCCGCCGGCCGTTGGCGGCGCTCGAGGTAATAGCTGGCAACGGCGTCGGCGACGATTGGCGCGGCGACAATTCCAAAAAACGGCAGATTGCGCGCGTCGGCTAGCGAGAGAACGAGCAGCGCAAAGAAGACGAGCGCGTCGCCTAACCGTTCGCGACGGCGGATGCCATAGAGTCCCGCCACCACGACGATCGCGGCGAATCCCAGATCTTGCGCCGAGATAGCTCCTACCCAGAGCCGATCGCGCTGCGCACCGCCGAGCAGCGAGTCAAGATACAGCGCGTGCGCGCCGTACGCGGAAAAGATTCCCGAGTGGAATTGCACGAGCGAAACGCCGACGCACGCGGCGGCGGCGATCGCTTTACGCGCGGCGACCGCGTCGAAGCGGCGCCGTTCGATCAGATTCGCTGCCACGGCCAGCGTGACGATGAGCGCGCCCATCGTCGCTCCGCCTTGCACGAGTTCCCACGCGGCGGTGATCGCGACGATCGCCGCCCAGCTCCACACATCGTCGCGATCCAAAAGCAGGCAAATCGCGGCGATGCAGAACCATGCCACCGGATCGAGGCTGACGCCAATCCGGCCCACCAAACAGAGCGCGATGAACGTTGCAGCCAAACCGACATGCCAGTCGGAAGCGCCCCGCAAGCGCGTGCGCCACGCGGCGAGAAGAAGCGCGGCTGCGGTTATCGCGGCGCACAAACCCAAAACGAACGAAAAACCGAACGTGTGCAGCAGCCACGTCGCGTCTTTTCCGCCGAGCAGATTCGGATCGCGCAGCTGCACGAAGAATTCGGGCAGCGCGCGGCCGACCGAAATGAATGCCGTGGCAACCGCGAAGGCGACGATGGCGGCGGAGAACCGGCCCTTCACCGCGAGAGCTCCAGGCGATCGCCGGGGAGAAGGTCGCGTCCTTCGAGCGCGCCTGCGCCGAGTTCGACGACGTTCCGCGCGCCGAAGCAGGCAATCGCGGGACGGTTGCGTTTAACGCGCGCGAACGTGCGAACGACGCGTTCGTGATCATCTAGGAAAATGACGTCGATTTTCGCGCGCATCAGCAGCGTGTGGATCGCCCAGCAGTCGCGAAACCACAGACCCTCGTCGGGATCGACGACCTTGCGCGGAATTAGTCCGGCGAAACGCTCCCACCAGCCGTCGGCAATGCGGACGTTTTCGGCGATGACTTCCCCGGTCGTAAGATTGCGCAGTTTCGGCACGGCGGCACCTAACGCAGAATTCCGAGCGGTATCGCCAAGCCGATCGCGGCCGCCAAATACGGCGCGAAGGCGATCGGACCGGTCCGCCGGCCGCGCGCGTAGCTCAAGATGACGGCAGCCAAACATGCCAACGCGAACGCGAGCACGCCGGTTTGGATGCCGAGCAGCGCGCCGCCGAGCGCGACGAGTTTGACGTCGCCCCAGCCCATACCGCGGCCGCGCGAAAGTATCGCGGCGGTTGCGAAGACGACGAACGGTACGCCCGCCGAGAAAAAAACGACCCAGTCGTGCTGCCAAACGGCCAGCAATAAAATCAATCCTAGCGGTCCGAGCGTGAACGCGTCGGGCACGACGCCGCGCATCGTGTCGGTGATCCAGATCGCGACGAGCGCGACGCAGACAACCGCGACGAGCAAAACCTGCGCCTGGCTTCCGTGCGTCGTAACGACCGCGCCGATGATCGCGCAAGCGGCGATCAACACACCGGCCGGAGCTTTCCCCGGAGGCGGGCCGTCGGGCAGCGCTTCGATCCTTTCGGCATACCACAGTCCCAAGATCGCACCGACGTAGCCGGCGGCCGCGAAGAAGAGCGCTCCGAGCAATGCGGCGGCAATCATTGTGAAAAATAATTCGCGACGAGCGCGCCGAAGATGACGACGAAGATCGCCGGAAGCATGAAGAGCGCCATCGGGAAGACCATTTTGACCGGCAGCTTCGCCGCGTGCTCTTCGACGAGCATGATGCGCTGGTTGCGGACGTCTTCCGCGAGTTCGTTCAAAACTTTAGAGATGTTCGTGCCGAGCCGCTCGGCTTGCGTGATGGCGGTCACCGTCGTGCTGAATTGCTGTTGCTGCAAACGTTCGGCCGCGCCGCGCATGGCATCCGAACGCGACCGTCCCAAACGAATTTCAGAAAGCGTCGCTTTGATCTCGTCGCCGAGCGCGCCGGGCGCCGCGTCGACCGAATACCCGAGCGCCGCGTTGACCGAAAGTCCCGCCTGCACGGTGGTCGCGACCATATCGAGAAAATCCGGCAGCGATTTCTGCACCTGCACCTTGCGTGCTTCGCAGGCACGTTCGAGCGCCGACATCGGAAGATACGCCGCGCCGGCGCCCATCACGATGCTGATCACGATAGCCATCGGCAGCGCGACGTGGATGAATTCCAACAAAACGAAAGACAGAATCAGCCCGACGCAGCCGAAGGCCACGATCCGCGCGCCTATTTGCGCCGGCGTAACGGTGTACCAGCCGGCCTCCATGAGTTTGCGCAGGAGCCGGCCGCGGCGCTCTTTGGAGAAGAGTTTGTCGAACGTACGCAGCCCTTTTGAATCGCGCTGCATGCCGCGTGCTTCGAGCTCCTCGAGCGTTTTTTTCAGCGGACTCTTCTGCGGGACAAGCGAGATCGCGAACAAGAATGCCGCGAGCATCCCCAGCAGCGCGATGGCGACGATCATGATCATACGTCGACCTTCAGCATCTTCATCAGCATCAGGACGCCGAGCGTTTCGAGCACGGCGACGATGAGCAGCGAGACGTGTCCGGCATTGGTAAAGAGCAGTGCGTGGCCCATGTCGCGTTCGGTCAGCGCGATAAAACCGGTGAGAAACGGCGGCAGAACCGACAGGATCGCCGCGCTCGCGCGGCCTTCCGCGGTGAGCGCCCTGATCTTGCGTTGAATGCGGCGCCGCTCTTTGATCGTGTTGGCCAGATGCTCGAGGATCTTGCCCAAGTCGCCGCCGGTCTGCGACTGAATGCGGATCGCGCGCGCCATCATCAGCGTTTCGTTGCTGGGCATGCGCACTGCAAGGTTATCGAGTGCATCGTAAACCGTGACGCCGATATTCGTCTGACCGACGACGCGCATGTACTCGTGCCGCGCGGGGTCGGGCATTTCTTCGATGACGATCGTCAGCGCTTGACGCAAGCCCAAGCCGATGCGGACACCGCTCGAAATCAGGCGCAGCGCGAGTTCGAGCTGCTGCACGAATTGATCCAGCCGTTTGCGCAGCTGCATCTTGACGTACATCCAGAATCCGCCCGCCGCGATCGCACCGCAGAACGGAAGCAGCAAGATGGCGATAATCGGCGCGGGACGCATGACGAGCGCGCCGAGCAGCCACAGCACGATGGCGCCAATCGAAACGCCGATCGCGATCTCGCGCGGGCCTGCTGCAATGCCGGCCCGGTCGAGCGTGTCTGCGAGCTTGCGGAGATTGCTCGATTCGGGACTGAAGTCGAACCGCGCACTCGTCGCTACCACAGAGCACCGGTCGACGCCAGCGTTGAGAGCGAGCGTACGTCGTATTCGATGCCGTACTCATCGAAGCGTCGCATGCACTGCGGCTGCACGCCCGTATATTGAAACTCGCCGGCGACCTTCGAGTCTTTATCGACGCCATGCTGCTGGAAGCGAATGATCTCTTGCATCGTCACGACGTCGCCTTCCATGCCGACGATCTCGCTCACGGCGATGATTTTGCGGCTGCCGTCGCGCATGCGCGCCGTCTGCACGATCAGGTCGACCGCACTTGCGATCTGTTCGCGAATCGCGCGCACCGGTAAGTCGAAGCCCGCCATCAGCACCATAGTTTCCATGCGTGCGAGCGCGTCGCGCGGCGAGTTGGCGTGTGCCGTCGTCAGCGAACCGTCGTGGCCGGTGTTCATGGCCTGGAGCATGTCGAGGGCTTCTCCGCCGCGGCACTCGCCGACGATGATGCGGTCGGGGCGCATGCGCAGCGAGTTGCGAACCAGGTCGCGGATGGTGATCTCGCCGCGTCCTTCGATGTTGGCCGGGCGCGATTCCAACCGTACGACGTGGGGCTGATTGAGAAAGAGTTCGGCCGAGTCTTCGATCGTCACGATGCGCTCGCGCTCGGGAATGTAGCTGGAAAGGATGTTCAGGAACGTGGTTTTTCCCGAGCCCGTTCCGCCGGAGATGAGGACGTTCAGCCGGCCTTCGATGCAAGCGCGCAAGAAGTCGAGGATTTGCGGAACCGCCGAACCTTTTTCCAGCAAGTCTTGCGCGGTCAAACGGCGCGTTCCGAAGCGGCGGATCGTCAGCGTGGCGCCGTCGATCGAAAGCGGCTCGACGATCGCGTTTACGCGCGAACCGTCGGGCAAGCGCGCGTCGACCATTGGAACGGACTCGTCCAAGCGCCGTCCCAGCGGCGCGATAATGCGTTCGATCACCAGCCGCAGCTGCTGTTCGCCGGTAAACTCTTTCGTGGTGCGATCGATCTTGCCGAGGCGCTCGACGTACACCGTCTTGGGGCCGTTGACCATGATTTCGGTAATGGACGGGTCGGTCATCAAGTCTTCGAGCGGGCCGAGCCCGAGCGCTTCGTTGACGACCTCGTCCTTGAGCTGCGCGATCTCTTCGGCCGTGAGGTCTTTGTGTTTGTTTTCGCTGAGAATCTGCTGCGCGATGTCGTCGATCTTCGAACGCAGCTCGGCGAGTTTGGCGGAGTCGCTGTGCGCTTGGCTTGCCTCGACGAGGTTGACTTTCTTAGCCAGCGTTTCGTGAATGTCGGTTTTGACGCGGTCGCGCGGCGAAACGAGCACCGAATCCTTGGACTGTCTGCCGTTGCCGGAAGTCTCGCGCGTTTCGGGAGTTGCGGGACGCGGGCGCATCGCGGCGCGCGGTTCGCGCCGCCGGTCTTGAATGAAACCGCGCGCGGACGGAAGCAGCGCTTCGATCTGCGGCTCGGCCTCGATGCCGCGCAGGGTACGTTCGAAGTTCTGCAACGCTTTGGTGAACGAGCGATCGCTCATGGGCGGCAGCTCGCCGATCACCTTTACTTCGAGCGCGCGTTCGATTTCGGAGCGCGAAGAGCTCGGGTTTCCATCGCGGCAGTTTGTCAGCAGCACGATGCGCGTGATCGGAACGCCGAATTTCTTGAGTTCGCCGATCATCGTGCGTGCCGACGTTAAGCCGAGAAGCGTGGGTTCGGCCAGCACGATGAACCGCGTCGCGCGCACGACGAACGGCCGTACGGGCGCGGCAAAGGGAATGGGCACATCGGCCAGCACGCACTGCGTGGTGCTCACCAGCGAAGCCGCCAGCTGTTCGACGTCGTCGAAACGTATCGTGAAAGCGGAATCGTACGTCGGCGCCAGCTCGGCGAGGGCAATGCCGTTCGCGCTCGTGAGCGCTACCGAATTGTCTTCACGCGACGTGTCGAGGTCGCGCAGCGCGTCGAAAAGAATCGCCGCGCTGCGGCGGCCGGAAAGATCGCCGTCTACGAGCGCAACGGTGCGGTCCGCGCGAATGGCCTTCGCGAGCTCGGCACAGATCGTGGTGGCACCCGAACCGCCTTTCGCACCGATGAGTGCGAAGACAGGGCCGTTCACGGCGGGCTCTGTCCGCCGCCCGGCGTTACGTAACGGTCGCCGTCGATGATTTGAACGCCGCTGTAAGGCGCGGGCGCCGGTGCCGTCGCGGGCCGGTTTTGGTTCTTCGCCAACTGTTCAAGGGCGAGCGTGGCCGCATCGGGCGGCGGCGCCGGAGCCGCTGCCATCTGCGGAGCGCCGGAACCGTCGGGGAAATGCAGAGCTTCGACCGGCGCGGAGTTCAGTGGTTCGCGCGGCGAGCGCAGCGCCAAGCGCAGCACCGTGTTGAGATCCGCCATTTCGAGCAGATCGACTTGCTTTGGCGTCACTTCGAGCGTAATGGTCGTGAAGACTTGCGCTTCGGGCGGCGGCGTTGCCGACGTATTTTCGAGCAGCGGACCTACCGCGAGTACGCGGATGCCGCGCAGGATCGTTGACGCCGGCGGCGGCACGGCCGTCGATTTGGGCGGTATCGCGACGACATCGACGCGGTCGCCGGGCTCGATCAATCCCGAAACGCCTTTGACTTTGTCGATCGAGATGCTGACCGCGCGCATGCCGGGCGTCAGACGCACGGGAAGTCCGACGTCGGCGGGATGGCCGACTTTCGAAAGCGTGATCGTCGAACCGGCCGGAATGGTGATCAGCGAGAGCGCGCCGATCACTTTGGTCGGATCAGTGAGGGCGTCGGGTTCGACAGCGGCTGCGGGACGCGTAGCCTTTGCCAACATCGCAGCCGTGATGGGAACGCGTGCCGGAATCTCTTGCGCCGCTACGAGAATCTCGGTCGGCTGATTGTTCACCGCGCTCGAACGCTGTATCGAAGAAAGATAATTCAAGGTCAGCCATCCCGTCAGGACGGCAACGACCAATGCGACGATGAGCGTCGTCCGGCGGGTGTTCATGGCAGTAACCTCAGGTGAGCGGCGCTCAGCGCCGCGGTGCAGAGCGCCCCGGCAAAAATCGAAACGGCGTACGGCATTGCGAGTCCGTTAGCCGGCCGCATTGGCGCGACGCCCGAAAGCAGCGGAAGCGTCACCGCCTGCATGTTGGCGTACGTCGCTTGCAGTCTGCCGCGCACGGCGGCATAGGCCAGTCCGACGACACCGCCGCAGAGCAGCGTCAGCAGAACGAACGGCACCGCAGCGGGATAGCCGAGCGTTCCACCCGCGGCTGCGAGCAGCTTTACGTCGCCGCCGCCGATCAATTTGAAAGAGAACGCGACGGTGCCGGCGAGCAGAATCGCAGCCGTCACCGCCAGGCCGATACCCGCGCCTCTCCATCCGAAGAGGGCAAAATTCTCGACCAGTCCGCACACGAGCAGAGCCCCGACTAGTACGTTCGGAACTTTGCGCGTGCGAACGTCGCAAACCGCCCCGATCAGCGAGGCTGCCAGGACGGTTGCCAGGACGGTTGCCAGTGCGAGGGTCATTGCAGTGTTAGAGTGCGCTGTTGACTGAAGAGAAGCTGTTGCTGACGCTTTGTCCGAGCGTCATCACGAGGACGATACAAACCGCGGCGATCAGCGCGACCATGATGCCGTATTCGACCATCGTGGCGCCTGAATCGTCGCGAAGCAGCGACATCAACGTTTTCAAACTGGTTTCCTCCAAAAGTAGAGCCGGGGCTGAAGGGAGAGAAGACAGCCCCGGCTATTGTTTTTATTCGGTACTTATAGGCTCGTGTTGACCGAGGAGAACGCGTTGGAGACGTTCTTTCCAAGGGTCGTCACGAGCACGATGCAGACGGCGGCGATCAGTGCGACCATGATGCCGTATTCGACCATCGTGGCGCCTTCGTCATCGCGAAGCATCGCGAGCATGTGCTTGATCATAGGACCTCCGATTTGTGTGAGTGCAGATGTGTCATCGAGATGGTGGTGGCGTCTGCCAGAGGGGGACGCTTACTCCCGCGTTGGGAGCGTTCATGACGAGTTGCGCGGACGCCGGTATGACGCCGGGCAACGAAGTGGCAACGATTTTGAGAATCGTCCCCCGCTCGTAAGCGGACGCAATCGGGATGACTGCCCGGAAACGCCCGTTGACGTCGGTGATAACGTCTTGGCGGCTAACGACGATCGTCGGAACGTCCGGCGATACCACTGCCAAGAGCGTCATCGTGATTGGTGAGTTCGGCGGTGCGCTGCCCTCAACGACGATCGCCTCCGCACCTTGAAGCTGCTTGGCCTCAAGGGATATGAATCCGTGCGCGACGGTGTCGTTTTGAGCGACGAGCGTACCGTTTGCGGAAAGCAAGGCGGAATTGGCCCCAGCCCCGGCTGAGAAAGCCGGGAGGCTGGAAAGCATGAGCGCCGTGGTTAGAACCAAGGTCGTCCGCAAGTTCCGTCTCCTTTTCGGTGGCGTCATCATCGCATCGCTTGCCCCGCGGTTCAAGAGAAAAGTGACGGTTTGTACTGACTCTTTACTGCCTGTCTATTGATTGTTGACGTGTTAACGTATCTCGCCGTGGGATAATCGATGGCGTTACGAGCCGGGGCACACCCGGGTCGTCTTTATCTATCGGAGGACAGGCGTACATGCGATCGATGCTCATGAGAATAGCCGCCGTGCTTGGGCTCGCGATGCTCGCGGCGGGGCCGGCCGCCGCCCAAACCGAGGCCGTCCAGCTGCTCTCGGTGCAGTCGGGGCACTCTGTCCTGCTCCAGACGCCTGGTCTCTCGCGGGTGGCCGTGGGCGACGGGCGGATCGCCGGGGTCGTTCCAATCGGCAGCTCCCAGCTCGTCATCAACGGCAAAGCGCCCGGACATACCACGGTCTTCATCTGGGAAGCCGGCGGCCGGGCGACCTACGAGGTCACGGTCACCGAGCAAGAGGTCGACCAGATCGCGCAGATGCTGCGCACCTCGATCGACGAGCCTCACGTGCAAGTGGTGAGCTTCAACCGGTCGGTCGTAGTTCGCGGAACGGTCGTCGACGGCGCGCACTTCACGATGCTCAGCGACATCCTCAGCCGCTTCGACAAGTACGCGCAGAGCGAAAAGTATACGATCGTCAACGCCGTCACCGTGGCGCATCCGCTCGGCGACTTGCAGCGCGGCCTCTCGATGATTCCGGGCGCGGGTGAGATTCGCGTGGATCCCGACGGTAAGGGTAACGTCATCGTCAGCGGTCATGCGCACGACGCGGTGACGGTCGCCGCGATCCTCGAGCGCGCGCGCGGACTGGCCGGCCCGTATCTTTCCAGCGACGGGAAATTGATCGATCGCATCAGCACCGACACGAACAGCCAGATCGACATCAAAGTTTACGTGCTCGAAGTTGACAACACCGCCGCTAAAAATCTTGGCGTGCAGCTGCAATCGGCCGTGTTTACCAGCAACAATCCGTTTGACTATAAGACGAGCTCGACACCGAGTTTCCCGATCGTCGAGCATCCACCGTCGGACGCGGCAAACGGTGCCGGTTTGAAAGTCGGCGCGTTTCTCCGCACGATCACGTTGGCGCCGACGCTTAATCTGATGATTCAGGAAAGCCACGCCCGGCTGTTGTCGGCTCCCGATTTGGTTACCATGCCGGGAATGGCGGCGACGTTTCTGGTCGGCGGCCAGATTCCGATTCCGATCTCATCGGGGTTGGGAGTGGTCAGCATTCAATACGAGAATTTCGGCGTGCAGTTGAACGTGACGCCGATCCTGCTTGGCAACGGATCCGTGCAAACGCAGATCGCACCCGACATTTCCGATCTCGATTTTGCCGATGGCATTCAGCAGAATGGTTTCACGATCCCGGCGCTCAAGGAAAGCAAACTCTCGACCAACGTGATCACGCAGCCGGGTGAATCGATCATCATGGGCGGCTTGGTCCGGCGGGTTGAGACGCGCACGATTCTCAAGATTCCGCTGTTGGGCGACATCCCGATCCTCGGCAAGCTTTTCCGTTCGACGAATTACCAGAATAACCAAAGCGACGTTGTCTTCGTGATGACGCCGACAATCATTACGCGTTAGATCGTGCGAACATTCATCGCGCTCCTGCGCGACGACAACGGCGCTTCGCTCGTCGAGTACGCTATGATCGCGGCTGCCGTTGCGCTGCCGCTGCTCGCGCTCGGCGCAGCCATCGCGACCAACGCCGCCGGGCAGTTGACGACGACCACGAGCAATCTGCAGAAGCTCGGAACCAATCCGCCGTGAAACGGTCGCAGCGCGGGGTCGCTCTTCCCGAGACGGCGCTGATGATCGGTCTTGCGCTCATGCTGATTTTGGGCGCCACACAAATCGCGATTCTGAGCGTTACGCAGCTGAGCGCCGACGGCGGCGCGTTCGTCGCCGCGCACATGCTGGCCGCCGAGCCAACGTCGAGCCCGCTCGCGACCGTGCAAAGTATTTTCCCCGGCATCAAAGCCGGCAATTTGAGCGCATCCAATGCGGGTTCGAACCTAGAGCAAGCGACGGTCACGACATCGGCCGGCGGATTTTCGCTCCCGGGATTTCCGTCGAGTTTTCCGATTACCGGGAGCGACCTCGAAGTCGCGCCGGCATCGGTCGACGTAGCCGCGCAGACGTACACCTTCGGGGTGACGGCGCAATTACTGAATTGGTGCCCGTATCAATCGACGTGCACGTACCCGAGCGCGCGCTCGATTTACATAGCGCACACGCTGTCGACCGGCGGTAACGGCGTGAATGGCCAGTTTTCCGAATGGAACTGCCACGCAGGGTATTTGGGTTCACTGAGCTTCCCGTCGACGCGGCCGACTCCAGGCGCTAGATGGAACCCGCTTAGCACTTCTTCGGGCGCCGAGTACACGATCTATTCATGGGATACGGGAACGCCGTGCAGCTAAGAAGTCTCGAATGCCAGCGCGGCCAGACGATGCCTTTCTGGGTCGTCGGCATTCTGATCGTTTTGACGATGCTGTTCTTCGTCGCCAACTACGGCGCATCGATCATTTGGCAGATTCGCGCGCAAAACGCCGCGGATTCCGCCGCTTCTACCGCGCTGACGGTACAAGCGAATCTGTGGAACGAAGAAAACACGATCCTCTACTCCGCTTCGCTTGACGAATACCGGATGCGCGTGCTCAATCAGGCTATCCTCAACACGATCAACAATGGCGCGGGCGGCGGCTGCAGCGGAGCGACGTGCGATCAGGATTACCATTCGCTGGTAGCGGAGTATAATGCGGCGCTCAGCGGATACAATGCCGATATTCAACTGCTCCGGCAAGGCAACAACTTTACCGAGGGCGGCCAGCAGGCCGACGTCAAGAAAGCGCAAGGACACATCGGCAGCAACTGCGCGGCGGGCGACTATATGTGTGCTTTCAGTTACACGGCGCTCGACGTCAGCAACGGCAACGGCCAGGGGAACGGGAAATCGTTGCCGACGCAAGCCGACTATGTCGCGTGCAAAAACGTATCATACATCGCGCCGCTGCTTTTCAAATTGTCCAATGCCGCCTCATACAAGGTAGTCGGGCGCGGCGCTGCCGCGATCGTTCCCGTGCAGACGGAAAACTTCGTTCCGGGAACGGCGATAAACCCAAGCACCGGGGCGGTATATCAGCCGACGGAAACGCAGTGGGCTTCAGGATACAGCGCGCCGGCCTATTGGGTAGACTTCAGCGGGCTGAGCGTGAACTTGCGCTGGTACGCCGCCGCCACGATACGACCGTACATGGGCAATCTCGCATCGGGAGCTTACACATGCTCCTGAGACGATCGCGCGGCCAAACGATGATCGAAACGGTCATCATGCTTCCGCTGGTGTTGCTCGCGATTTTCTGTATGATCTACCTGGCGAAGTACGCGGTCGTCAGCGAACGCGCCGAGCTTTCACTGCGTTACGGCCTGCTCACCGGTTTCGATACGGGATCGGGCGCTTACAGCGCGGGGAATATCTACCAAAACATCAACTTGGCGGGTTTGCCGGCGCCGTGTGCGACCGCGCCGCCGCAGATCTTTTCAAACTCCGCGCCGTTTCCCGGACCGACGAGCGCGCCGTTTTGGCAGCCTGACGTCGCCCCGACGAGCACGTGCAGCACGACCGCAATTGGGCTAGGCGGCGCGCAGTTTTTGGCAGCGCATTACATCGCGGAAACGTTGGTGACTGTTGCCGCCGGGGTGAACGTTCCGACATATTTGGTGCCAATGCTTGGCTCCGGTCCTCAAACCGTGCATAGCGCAGCTTCGTTTACGCACTCGGCTTACCCGGGGTTGATCATGTACTGCAGTAACGAGGTGTACAACCGCGTCTGGGGCGCGATTACCGCGGGCGGCACGACGTCGACACCGCCCCCGAATCTCGGAAACGCGAACGGTTGTCCACAGTGAAGTCGGCCATCGTACCGCTGAGTCTTTCCAGCCGCCGCGCGCAAACGCTGCCGTTCGGAACCCGCGCCCGAGTCGCGCTCGCGCAAGGCGACGTCGAAGGCGGACTCGCGCTTACCGGAGTCGACCGCCGCGCCGGCACTGCCATCTACGCCTTACGCATCGCGAATCAAAGCGCCGCGCCCCTGCGCGCGCAGATGACGTGTTTGCGATCGCGTTCGCGCGATTTGCCGGTGTTGGCGTATCCGCTCGACGTATACGTCGCACCGTTCTCGATCGCCGAAACGCTGCTGCCGGTCCGGCTCGCGGAAGTGGGTCCATACGATCGCGCGATCGTCAAAGTTTCAGGCGCAGATATTGCGTTCACGCTCGAAGCTCCGGCGCCGGCCCGCACGAGCGCGCGCAACCGTTGGCTTAGGATTGCCGCAGCCGGTGTCGTCGCGATTCTCGGCGCTGCATTCGGCGCGGCAGTCGCCACGCCACGCATAGACTTGCTGGCAGCGCCAGCCCGCGCTTTCGCGGGCGCGCCGCTCGATATTCCGTACGCCTTCGCCGGCTTCGGATCGATGCAATACACGCTGCAAACCAAAGACGGCCGTCAGCTCGCCGCGGGTTTGCTCACCGATCGCCAAGGTACGCTGCACTTTGTCTTGCCGGGGAATTCCGGTTCGCAGATCGTGCTCGCCGCGACGCTCGCAAGTCCGCTCGGCACCGCGCAAGCGTCGCGCCGCGTGCTGATCGCACAGGCGCCGCCGGCCGCAAAGCCCGCCGCGATAGCACCGCGCATCGAATCGTTTACGGTTGCATCGCCGACGGTTGTCGCCGGTGCTCCGCTTGTCGTGCACTATTCGACGAATGCGAAGTCCGGACAAGTCTGGCTGATCGACGAAACCGGCCGCTTATGGGCCACCGCCTCGCTCTTCGCCGACGGCGCGAGCACTCTGAAAGTTCCGCAGGCTGCGGCGGGCCAGAAGATGCGCGTCGTTCTGCACGCGCGTGACGGCGCTGCCGACACGGTTTCGTCGCTCGGCGTCACCGTGCAGCCGGGAGCCGTCGTCGTATCCAACGCGGCCGCGACTTCAGCGAGCGCGCCGCTTGCGCTCGTTCTTTCCGCGAGCAGCGTTGCACCCGGTGACGACGTCACCGTCACGCTCAAGGGCAATCACGGCGATTCGCGCATCTCGCTGACCGACGCTGCCGGCAATACCGTCGAGCAGGGCGATGTTCCGGCCGGTCAAGACGCCGTGACGCTTTCCGCACCGAGCGTAAAAACCGCGACGACTTACTACGTCGTCGCCAGCATCTCGTCAGGAGTCTCCGAGCAGAGCTTAGTTCAAAAGCTCGTCGTCACGCCGCGCTAACGTCCGAGTCTCGTTTCAGACTTGCAGCATTTTGTCGCGAGAACAACAGCATGACGATTGCGGCTACGATAAAGCCGACGTAGTACGAAAGGTCGCCGAATTGCGGATACGCGCTCGTAAACGGGCCGACATACCACGCTTGGTTCCAGAACGGCAGCGACGCGACCAAACCGATGATCCAGGCGTACAAACCGGCTCTTATCCGCGAGCCCGATTCGAATGTCTCGGGCGCGACGGTTTGTCCGCGCCGTTGCAGCCAGTCGATGAAGACGACCGCCGCCCACGGCGAGGCCCAGTACGAAAGCAGCAGCAAGAAGTTGGTGTAAAGTTTGGCGGTTTCTTCGGGATGGCCGCCGCCCGAAGCGAGCAGTGCGCCAAGCACGCCGACGACGATCGCCGCGCGCCAGCGCGCGATCCGCACGTGCGCGACGATTCCTACGATCAGTCCGACCGCGACGGCAAAACCGGTCGCGACCAGCGGCGGCGTGTGCGCGACGGCAAACAATCCGCCGGTCAGCAAGGCGAAGAACGCGCCGATCGCGACCGGTGCGCGCAAAGACGAGGTCGGAAATTTTACGACGAGCGCCGCCATCGCGCCCGAGTACAGATTCATGCAGTTCGCGGTGAGCGTTCCAAGTACGATGGTGAGGAGTACGAGAATCGCAACGATGTGGCCGGCGCCCGTCGATCCGAGTAGCGTCGCGATCGCCTGCGTTGGGCTTGCGTCGCCAAAATTTCCGCCGCGGACCGCCGTTACGGTGGCCGCGCCCATGATTTCAAGGATAATGCACGGGATAATGGTCCCCAAATACGAGTACCACCAGATCTTGCGCGGATCGGCTGATGCCGGGAGGTAGCGCGAGTAGTCCGACGCGCACGGCACCCAGCCCGTCGCATAAGAGAAGCCGAGCGCCGTTGCCAGAATGATTCCGCCGATCTCACCGCCCGTTGCAAATGGCGCGTGCGCGTTAAATGCGGCGTGCCAGTTCGCCCGTTCGAACGTGATTACGCCGAGCAGCGTAAACCCCGCTGCGAGCAAGACGGAGCTCACGCGTTCGAACCAATGGATCATATTGTAGCCGTAGACCGCGAGCAGAATCTGCAGCAGCAGCATGATTGCCAGCGCGAACGCATAGGGCAGATTCGTGATCGTCTGGAGCGCGTACGCGCCGAAGACGGAGTTGATCGCAAACCAGCCGACGCCGGCCAAAAAACTCAACGCTGCCGGCAGCGCGTTTCCGTATCGTCCGAACGCCAGGCGCGAGGCGACCATCTGCGGCACGCCGTACCGCGGGCCGAACGTGCCAAGGATGCCCAGCAGTGCGAAACCCAGGAGATTTCCGACGATGAGCCCGATTGCCGCGCCCGGCAAGCTCGTACCATAGAGCGCGACGGCAAATACGCCGACCATCCACGTGGCAATTTCGGCGTTCGCCGAGAACCACAAACCGAAGAGCTGACGCGGATTGCCGTGCCGCTGTTCGGGCGGAATGTATTCGATGCCGGTGGGTTCTACTTCGAGGACTTGATCGCGATAGACGTGATCGGTCATGCAGCCGTGCGCAGCTCGTCGCTGGTCACGAAGCGCACGCCTTGTCTTTCCATCTCCGCCAGTGCGGCGGCTTCATCTTTGGGAGAAACGTTTACCGGAGCGATGGCGTCGGTGATGACGAGCGTCTCGAATCCGCTCTGAATCGATGCGAGCGCCGTCTCTTTCACGCAATAATCAGTCGCCAAGCCGGAGACGAAAATGCGCCGGATGCCGCGGCCGCGTAGCCGCTCGGCCAAGTCCGAGTTTTCGAACGCGCTATAGCCGTGCCACGGCGCCATCGTTCCCTTGCTCAAAATCTCGTCGACGTACGCGAGGTTCATCTGCGGCGCAAAGCCCGCGCCGTGCGTGTGCTGCAGACAATGGTACGGCCAGGTTCCACCGTAGTCTTTGAAGTGCGGGTGTTCTTTCGGATGCCAGTCGCGCGTCGCGACGACGTAAGGAAAGAGCGGCATGATGCGCTGCAGCGGCCCGAAAATCCGGTTGCCTTCGGCAACCGGCAATGCGCCGCCGGGCAGAAAATCATTTTGGACGTCTACGACGATGAGTGCGTCACCCGACCCGACCGTTTGCATCGTTACCTGCTTTGAATCTGTGCGATCCACATTTCGACCGCGTCTGCGGCCGAGGGAAGTATCGTCGTAAGGTTGTCGCATCCGCTATCGGTTACCACGACGTCGTCTTCGATGCGCACGCCGATGCCCCGGAAGCGTTCGGGCACGGTTGCATCATCGGGCTGGAAATAGAGGCCCGGCTCAACCGTCAACGCCATGCCGGCTTTCAGTTTTCCGTAGCGGTAGTTTTCGGTGCGCGCTTTCGCGCAGTCGTGTACGTCGAGACCGAGCATGTGACTGGTGCCGTGCAAGGTATACCGGCGGTAGTATTGTTTTTGCGGGTCCAGCGCTTCGTCAAGCGAGCACTTTAAAATGCCCAGGTCGATCAAACCCTGCGCTAGCACGCGCATAGCCGCGCGGTGCGGCGCTAGGAAGTCGTTGCCGGGTTTGACCTCGGCGAATGCTGCGCGCTGCGCTTCGAAGACGAGATCGTAGACCGTGCGTTGATCCTTTGAAAAGCGGCCGTTGATCGGAAGCGTTCGCGTGACGTCGGCCGTGTAAAGCGAATTAGCCTCGACGCCCGCGTCGACCAGCAGCAGCTCGCCTTGACGCAGTTCACCGTGGTTGCGTATCCAGTGCAGCGTGCATGAATGCTCGCCGCCGGCGGCGATCGTCGAATAGCCAACGTCGTTGGCTTCGATGCGCGCCCGCGACCAAAACGCGGCTTCGATCTCGCGTTCGGAACGGGCGCGCGGAAGAATGCGAATGATGTCTTCGAATCCGCGCTTGGTGATCTCGACGCACGTGCGCAGCTCGCCGATCTCGTAGTCATCTTTGATCAGCTGCATCTCGGCGAGGTAAGTAGCGAGCTCGGGGTCTTCGTCGACGTTGCGGAGCGTTGCGCCTCGCGAGCGCAGCTCGTTCAGGTAGTCCTCGGTTTGATCCATCGGCCGGCAGCGATCCACGCCGAAATAGAGTTGGCTCTCATCGACGCCGCGGTGACGCCCGACCCATAGTTCGCCGTGAACGCGGTCGGCGAAGAACGCGGATTCGCCGCGGTTGTGCGCGGGCACGAAGAGCACCGACTGATGCGATCCGCCGGCCGGCTCGAGGACGAGCGTCGAACCCGCTTCGCCGGGTCCGACCAAGTATGCGAAATAGCTCGACGATCTGAAGCGGTAGTTCGTATCGTTGGAGCGCACTTTTTCATCGCCCGCCGGAATCACTAAAACCGCATCCGGAAACGCGCGCGCGAGTATCGCGCGGCGCTCGGCGAATCGCTCGGTCTCTTTCGGGCGCGCGACCGTAATCGGCGCTTCCAGCCATCCGCTCGACATGAAGTCGACCAAACCTTGAGGCGTATCGGGGTCGTGGGCGGCCCGCTTGGGAGCCGTTTCAGGGAGCTTGCGCGTGTCCATGGAGCGCTATTTCGCTCTCAGCGCAGTTTGGTCTTGGCCTGCCGCCGCTGAGGGGCTTCCGCTTTGGGAACGTCGCTCTCAACCACCGCCGGCTCCTCTGCAGGTGCTGAGGCCTCCGCCGCCTTGGGTGGGGTGTGTTTCAGGTTGGCCAGGGTCGCCTGGAAGCGCTTGGCCCCCGGGTCCCCGCCTTTTCTTGCTCGTGCCATATCTCTATGGAGTATTTCCCCCAAGTAAGGGTTTCGGGGCGTCGGCCCGGGCCACTAAACATGCCCCGTGGACCGGGACGATGCCCCAAAGCCCGTGGTGAAAGTCGTTTTCACTTTTGTCCCGGATGGGGTAGAATCAACCCTCAACGCTCCCCACGCATAAGAGAAAGTGAATGTCGTTTATGTTGGCTCAGGTAGGTAAGCCCGCTCCGGATTTTAAGCTCAAGAGCACCAAGGGTGCGACCAGCTCCAAGGACCTCGGAAAAGAGATTTCGCTCGCCGATTACAAGGGCCGGTGGCTGGTGTTTTTCTTTTATCCGCTGGATTTCACGTTCGTTTGCCCGACGGAGATCACTGCGCTCTCGGATCGCTCCGACGAGTTTAAAGCCGTCGATTGCGATATCGTCGGCGCGTCGACCGATTCGGTCTTCAGCCATTGGGCGTGGATCAACACGCCGCGCGAAAAGAACGGCATCGCCGATTTGAAGTATCCGCTCGTCGCCGATTTCACCAAAGAAACGGCGCGCGCGTACGGGGTTCTCAACGAAGGCAGCGGCGCGGCGCAGCGCGGCTTGTTCATCATCGATCCCGAAGGCGTCCTCAAGTACGCGGTCGTGACCGACGACAACGTCGGACGCAGCGTCGAGGAAACTATCCGCGTGCTGCAGGCGCTGCAAACCGGCGGGCTGTGTCCGGCGGAATGGAAGCCCGGCAAGGCACTGCTGCAAAAAGTTTAGTGCCTATGCGGATGCGCAGCCCCCTCCCGTCGCTGAAGGGGGTTGCGACCTGGATCAATGGCGAGCCGAAACTCGAAGAGCTGCGCGGCTTTCCGGTTCTCGTGCACTTTTGGTCGATCACGTGTCATCTGTGCCACAATGCGGCCGAGCAACTGAAAGTTTGGCGTGAGCGTTTCGAAAAGGAAGGCATGATCTTCATCGCCATCCATCAGCCGCGCTCCGAAGCCGAGCTCGACGTCGAGGCCGTGCGCAAGGACGCGCTCGAGCAAATGCTTTTCACTCAGCCTTGCGCGGTCGACAACGAGCATACGATCGTCGACCGGTTCGAAAATGAGTTCGTGCCTTCTTATTATGTCTTCAATCGCCGCCACGAGATGCGGCACTTTCAGGCAGGCGATAAGGGGCACGATCGCTTGGAAGCGGCAATTGCGCGCGTCATTAACGAGCCGGCCGAGGACGAAGTTCTGCAATAGGGAGCGGAGTAATCCGCTTCCCTTTTCTCTAAAGGCGGCGGGATGAGCGTCGCCGCGCTGGCGGTCATCGCCATCGCGATTCTCGTCCTAGTCGCGCTTGCCAAACGGATCGGCGTGGCCTATCCGATCGTGCTCGTGCTGGGCGGAATCGTCCTGGGCTTTATTCCGGGCGTACCGCGCGCGGAGCTGCGTCCCGACTTGGTGTTCTTGGTCTTTCTGCCGCCCCTGCTGTATTGGGAGAGCGTCACCGCGCCGACCAGCGGCTTCAAGGAAGGAGCGGCGTGGATCTTCCAACTCGCGTTTGGGCTCGTGATCGCGACGACGGTGGCGGTGGCGTTTGTGGCTCACAAGGTCGATCCGGCCATGGGCTGGCCGGCCGCGCTTGTCCTTGGCGCGATTGTTTCCTCAACCGACGAAGTCGCGTTTGCAAGCATCGCCGATAAGCTGCGCGTCCCTCGCCACCTAATCGCGACGATCGAGGGTGAGAGCCTGATCAACGACGCGACCTCGCTCATCATTTACGCCGTTGCAATCGGCGCGGTCCTCGGACAGGTGTTTACGATCGGCCAGGCCTTCGAACAGCTCGTTATTTCGGTCGTAGCCGCAATTGCGATCGGGCTGATTGCCGGCGGCCTCATCGTCACGGCGTGGCACTTCACGCGTGACGACGAACTGCAGCCGATCATCTCACTCATGGCCCCATACGTCGCATATTTGCCGGCGTATCACTTTAAAGTTTCCGGCGTGCTGGCAGTTGTTGTAACAGGCATCTTCGTCAGCCGGTTTACTCCGCGCGTGTTGACGCCGCGCGCGCGCCAGCGTGCGACCGGATTTTGGGTGACGATCGTCTTCGTCGTCAACGCCTTCATCTTCGTGCTGGTCGGAATGCAGTTCCATCCGATTCTTACCGAGAGTCTCTCGCGTTACTCGGCTCCGCACTTGGTGTGGCTCGCGCTTGCAATCTGCGCAACGGTTATCATCGTGCGACTTCTCTGGGTTTTCGGCCAGGCGCTGGTTCCGTTTACGAACGAACCCGAACACGAGCGCGGAAAAGCCGACTGGGCGCATGTGAGCGTTCTTGCCTGGACGGGCATGCGCGGCGGCATTTCGCTTGCGGCCGCGTTGGCGCTGCCGCTGATGATCGGCGCGGGCCGGTTTCCGCAGCGCAGCCTGATCATTTTCCTAACCTTTGCGGTTTTGCTCGCGACGCTGGTCGGACAAGGCGGAACGTTGCCCTGGCTGCTTCGGCTGCTTCGGATCCGCGAAGACGATCGAGACGAGCGCGAGGAGCGTCTGGCGCTTTCACGCATCGCTCGCGTTGCTCTGATCCGGCTGGCAGCGCTGCGAAGAGAACGAAACATTCCGGCTCCGATCCTCGCGGCGCTGCAGCAGCACCACCGTTCGCGCTGGCGTGAATTCGCCGATGCGAAGGAAGGCGAGGACTACCGCGATCGCGTCACGTCGCAGTACCGTGCGATCGAACGCGAACTCTTGGGCGTTCAGCGCGAGGAGCTCATCCGCTTACGCGACCGCGGAAAGATCGACAACACCGTCATGCGCCGCATTACGGCGCTGCTCGACCTCGAAGATGAAGAAGTCAGTTTGCTCAGCACGACCGGGCACACCGACATCGATCCCGAAAAGTAGCTATTCCTCACCGTCAAAATAATCGAGCGGTTCAGAGCGCATGATTCTGCGCTCGGGTGAGCGGACGATCCATTTGTTGCTGTCGGGATAATGCGAGGACTCGCCGATCGGATTGTCGGCGACGACGTAGACGACCAGATCTTCGGTTCCGTCATTGATCAGCTGGTGTGGCTGCCCGGGTTCGAAGATGAAAGCGTCGCCTTCCGCGATCGGCGTCGTTCCGTCCTCATGCCGCACCGCGCCTTTGCCCGAGATGACGTGATAAAACTCCCACTGCATACTGTGCGAGTGGTACGGATAAGGAACTTCGCCGGGTGAAATGCGGGCGATCGCGACGTCAAAAGGATGTCGTTCGCGCAGATCGGTCGACTGCGGCTTGCGGCCGAGTGCTTCCGAAACCTGAATCCCCGACCCGCTGAACGTGCCCTTGGGCGATGTCCATTTCAGCTCTTCGAGATTTTTCGTATTGACTTTGCGCATGCCCGCTTAATTCGGATCGCCGAAGATTTGTCATCGTTCCGCCGAAGCGTGGCGCATGAGAATCATTCATCCGATCGCGCGCGTGCTGCTGGGGCTGATTTTTGGCGTCCTAGGCCTCAACGGGTTCTTGTGGTTCCTGAAGGCGCCGCCGATGGCCGGCCCGGCCGGCGAATTTCAGACCGCAATCACCGTCTCGCATTTCATCTGGTTTACGTCGGGCGCCCAGGTGCTAGCCGGGGTCTTGCTTCTAATCAACCGCTACGTCGTGTTTGCGATATTTATGCTGGCCGCTATTCTTGCAAACATTTTGGCCTACCACATAACGATGATGCCAAGTACGATCGTGTTGGCGTTACTGACGGTGGCGATTTGGCTCGTCGTCGCTTGGCCGCTGCGCGCTTATTTCGCGCCGCTCTTCGTGCCCAAGGCGTCGCTATGAGGCGTTCTCTGGCGGCCGCACTCATCGCGGTTTTGATGGCGAGTTGCTCTGCAGCTTCTATTGTGCGCCGCCCGGTGCTGCCGCCGTTGCCTCCCCGCTTGGGACAGGGAACCGGCCAGCAACTTCTTTACGTCGGAAACAGCAACAGCAACACGGTCACCGTCTACGATTTTTATGCCGGTACGTTGCTGCGGACGATTAGCAACGGCGTGAACAACCCGCTGACGCTTGCGGTAGACAAAGCCGGGAATGTATATTCCGGCAATGCCTTCCGCCCCGGCAGCGTGACGGAGTACGATTCGAACGGGAATCTGATCCGGACGATTACGAACGGGACCTCATTTCCCGAGGCGCTGGCATTAGATGCAGGCGGCACGCTCTACGTTGGGAACAACGGATCGATCACCGTCTATCCGCCCGGCGCGACGTCGCCCAGCTTGACGATCAGCGCGGGAATCGGGGTTCCGTCCGCAATCGGTGTCGACGGCAGCGGCACGGTCTATTCTGCCAATCAGACGAACAACACCGTGACGGAGTATGCCGCGGGCAGCGCCTCTATTTTACGAACCATCTCCGGAGTGAACGATCCGCCGGGGTTAGCGGTTGATTTCACCGGCAAACTGGTCGTGTCGAGCTGCTACTCTTGTTCGGGACAAGGCGGCGGCACGGACGCCGTTTTCATCTACGCACCCGGCGCGACGACGCCGATGGTCAGCCTCAATCAAGTGAGCGGACCGGGCGCCGTTGCGTTCGATTCGCTCGATAACATCTACGTCGCAGAACAGGCGGGGCTGAACGTCTATCCGGTCAACGTGCTCAATCCGGCATCTCAATTGCCTGTGGCGCCGATCGAGCTCGCAATCAACGGCAACAACGATCTCGCCGAGAGCGATATCAGCAATTCCGTTTCCGTATTTTTGTACGCCAACTCGAACCCGTTTGAGACGATCACGAACGGAGTCGCCGGGCCTTTCGGCATCGCCGCCACGCCTTAATAAATATCGCAACCCGTCACAACATCGTAGAAACGCTAATTTCTACTCCATCAGTTACTAGCGTGGCGGCGCCGTTTTCGTCCGTCCGGTAAACTCGCGCGCCGAAGCGTTGCAGCGTTTCGAGTGTTGAAATTGCGGGATGGCCGAAGAGATTATGGCGCCCGACGGAGATGATCGCGTACGCCGGATGCACCGCGGAGATGAACGCCGCCGTCGAGCCGTACGCGGATCCGTGGTGTCCGACCTTGAGGACGTCTCGGAGCGATTCCACCTGCATGATCGCATAAAGAATTTAATGCGAGCTAGGACAGGGTCAAGAACCAAATGGCACGTTCGCGAGAGGAACCCAACTGAGATCAATGTCCGGGGACCGCCAAGGATTCGTGCGCGGCTGGCTATCCAGCGCATCTTCCACGAGATGGGCAACTTTATTCAGAAAACGTGTACGTTTATGCGACGCATTCAGGCGCTGCTCGATCTCGAAGATGAAGAGATCAGTTTGCTTAGCACGACGGGGCACACCGACCTCGACCCCGAGGAATGACTTACTCTTCGCCTTCGAAATAGTCGAGCGGTTCGCTGCGTATGAGTCTGCGCTCCGGCGAGCGCACCATCCATTTGCCGCTGTCAGGGTAGTTACACGACTCGCCGATCGGATTGTCAGCGACGACATAGACGACGAGATCGTCGGTTCCGTCGTTTTTCAATTGATGCGGCTGGTCGGGCTCGAAAATAAATGCATCGCCCGCCTCGCTCGGCGTCGTTCCGTCTTTGTGCCGCACGCTGCCTTTGCCGGAGATAACGTGGTAGAACTCCCACTGCATGCTGTGCGAATGATACGGATATGGCACCGTGCCGGGCGGAATGCGCGCGATCTCGACATCGAACGGGTGCCGTTCTTTCACGTCGGTCGACTGCGGTTTCCGCCCTAACGCCTCGGAGACTTCAATCCCAAAACTGCTGAACTTACCTTTGGGAGAGGTCCACGAGAGCTCTTCGACCTGTTTGGTATTGACTTTACGCATGTTCGCTTCATTCGCAAGGCCGAAGATTTTTCATCGTCCCGCCGAAGCGTAGCGCATGAGGATCATTCATCCGATCGCAGGCATTCTGCTCGGCCTCATTTTCGGGGTTCGCGGCCTCAACGGGTTCTTGGGGTTCTTGTGGTTTCTGAAGGCGCCGCCGATGACCGGTCCGGCCGGCGAATTTCAGACCGCAATCACCGTCTCACATTTCATCTGGTTCACGTCGGGCGTCCAGGTCATTGCCGACTTTTTGCTCTTGATCAACCGCTACGTTGTGTTTGCGGTCTTCGTTTTAGCGGCTGTTCTGGCCAACATTTTGGCCTACCACATAACAATGATGCCCAGCACGGTCATATTGGCGATACTGACGGTGGCGATCTGGTTCGTCGTCGCTTGGCCGCTGCGCGCTTATTTCTCGCCGTTGTTTGTAGATAAGGTTACGCTGCCGTCACGATAAGTCGCGCGCGAGCGAATTCGGCCGCTCGCCGCATGCGGGCGTATGCATACACGTTGGTCACGACCGCAATCGTGCTCGTGTTTGCGCTGGCGGAGTGGGGCGCAGAGCGTTTCATTTCCGAACGTTCGCGTGCCGCATCGACGGCGGTCGAGATATCGATCGTTATCATCGCGGCGCTCGTCTTCCGTCCCGTACATCAGCGGGTCGACCACGCGATTGAGTCCGCGTTCTATAAACGGAAGCGCGAGACGCTCGCTGCGCTCGCGAAATTTCGTCGGGAACTCACGTCGTTCAGCGATGCCGGCCAGCTGCTGCGGCGCGTCATCGAGGCTGTCGGACAGCATTTGGAGGCGCGCGCTTGCGCGGTCTACGTCCGGCGCAACGCGTTTCGCGCAGAGGCGTCCTCGTTCGACTCTTCACTCGAAGACGTTCCGCTTGGGGACCCACTGGCGATCCGGCTGCGTTCCAGCGGAACACCGGCAAAGCTCACATCGCTTCACTCGGCCGCGAGCGGAATCTGGGCGTTCCCGATGACGGCCGCCGGAGATCTCGTTGGTTTTCTTACGGTTGACTCAGCGAACGAGTACGATGCTGACGAAATGCAGATGCTAGGCGGACTCGCACAGGATCTGGCCGTCGCACTGGGCGCGCTCGATCCGCAGCTGCGACCGCGGACCGCGCGCGTGCCCAATAATATTCCGGCCAATCTTCCGCGGCTCATCGGCCGCGAACGGGAGCTCGGCGAACTGCATGCCGCGCTTGCGGAATCGCATCTGGTTACGCTCACGGGCCCGGGCGGCGTCGGAAAAACCAGCGTTGCGCTACGGTGCGCGGCCGATGCGATCGACCGCCGCGCCGACGGTGCGTGGTTCGTCGATCTCGCTCCGATCGCAGATGGCGCGCTGATTGTGGCGACTGCTTTGGCCGCGCTCGGCGCGGGTGGCGGCGATCACGATGACGATCTCGAGCGCCTGATCGAGCATCTGCGGCCGCGCGACGCACTGATCGTGCTGGACAACTGCGAACAGGTGGTCGCGCAAGTATCGAAGGTGGTTGCGCGGATAAGTGCCTCGTGTCCACGCGTGACGCTGCTGATCACCAGCCGCGAAGTGCTGCATCTGGAAGGCGAGCAGGTCTACCGCCTGGGCTCTTTGCGCCCGGATGCGGCAGCCGAACTCTTTGCGCAGCGTGGCGCCGGTGTCGCAGGCAGTTTCGATTTAAACCGGCATGCGGAGACCGTGACAGCAATCTGCGAACGTTTGGACGGCATTCCGCTCGCGATCGAACTTGCTGCAGCGCGAACCAGTGCGCTCGGCGCCGACGAAATTCTAGAGCGTTTGCGCGAACGTTTTCGTTTGCTTACGAGCGGCTCGCGCGATGCGGTGCCGCGCCAACGAACGCTGGCAGCGACGATCGAATGGAGTTACGATCTGCTCGCCCCCGACGAGCAGTCGCTCTTTCGCAGGCTGGCCGCCTTTCGCGGCAGTTTTTCGCTGGCGGCGGCCGCGGCGGTCTGCGCCTCGGGCGGCATATGCGACGAGTATCGCGTACTCGACGCGCTTACCTCACTCGCGGATAAATCGCTCGTAACCGTAACGATTGCGCTCGCGACGCGATACCGGTTGCTCGAAACGATCCGGGAATTCGCCGCAGAAAAGGCTGCCGGCAGCAACGACGCGGCCAGCGCCGCGGCGCAGCACGGCGCATACTTCGCGGCGCTGGCGTCGCAGGCGTACCACGAGTTCGATTCGCAGCTTCCGCCGGGATGGCTCGAACGGTTGTCGCCCGATCTCGACAACTTCCGCGCGGCCCTGGAGTGGGCGCTCCAAGGTCCGGGCGACCGCCGCGTGGGCGCGCAGACGGCGGCGGACTGCGGCCCGACCTTCATGCGCTTGGATTTGCTGGCCGAAGGATTGCAGTGGTGCGAGCGAGCGCGTGCGGTAACCGGTCTGGCTCCAGGGACCGCCGGCAGAATCGAATACGTCGCTTCTATGATGCACAACAATCTCGGGGAAAACCGTGAAGCGCTGGCGTGCGCGCAGCGCGCTGTTGCGCTCTTGGAACAGACCGCGGACGAGCGCGGCTTGGTTCGCGCGCTCTCGCAAATCGCTCAGCAACTCTCGCGCGCACAACGCTTTGAAGAAGCTCGCGCGCCGGCAGCCGAAGCGATTCGGCGCGCGCGGATTCTCGGAGAGCCGCGCGTGCTCATCGCTGTGTTGCGCCGCTGTGCCTACTCACTGCCGGCTGCGGATATTGAAGACGCGCGCGCGCTCTTTTCGGAAGCGTTGGTCGCGGCGCGCGCGGTCCGCGAGCCCGAGGAGGCGTGCATCGTCCTCGAATGGTGGGCGACGCGCGAAGCCGCCGCCGGGTCTTACGAACGCGCCAAATCGCTCGCGCTGGAAGGGCTCAAATGCGCTGGACGCAACGCGCAGATGTCGCTCGAGATTCAACTTGCCGCGTGGACTTTGGCGCTCGGCGACGCAGAAGAAGCGGGCGCACATGCGCGCGAGGCGCTGACCCTTGCAGTGCGGGCGCAACATCCGCTCGCCCGCGCGACAGCGCTGGCCTATTACGCGCCGTTGCACGCCGCGCGCGATGCGCAGGAAGCGGCAATGCTTTTTGGCTACGCGACCAAACGTTTGGAGCAGCTAGAGTGGGAAGTGCAGCCGGATGACGGCCTGGCGTTAAAAAACGCATCGCACGCCATCGAGGCGCGCCTCCCCGGCGGCGAATTCAAAACCTTGCTTGAGCGCGGCGGGGAATGGACCGAGGAAGAAGCGCTCGCGGCGGTCGCTCCTTAAGTCAGCACTGAGCAGGGAAACTGAACGGTCGCACCGCGCTTGTGATCGTATCGGTGCATTCCTGGTTGAGCGTATAAGTACCGGAGTCGCCCGAACATCCGGTGACAGGCGTGAACGAGCCGGTTATGATCGCCGTGGTTCCGGTATTGTTATATGTGCCGGTCGTCGAAAACGTGCAGGTCGTGCCGCTCGGGTAGTTGATAACCATCGCGCCACTCAGCGCATTCGACGAAGCGATGGTCAGCGATATTTGTGCGGTGATGCCGCCGCCGGGCGTCGCCGCGTTGATGGCGCCGCCAGCGTTGGAACCGTGCTGCGCGAGGGTCGTCGTCGCGTTGCCGGTGCCCGCGATCCCGTCGTGAAACGTGCCGTTATAGTCGCCGGAAATATTGGATGTCTGCGCGATAGGCGCCGGCGTGCTCGATCCGTTACAGCCCGTGAGAACGAGGCAGCTCGCTATCGCTACCGGGCCAAAAGTTTGCAAGAATTTCCTCATCGCCCGTCATCTTTGAGGCCCGGTGCCTGCCTGCCTGTTTTTTGCAGGCAGGCTTGACTCGGGGGGGGGCTCAAGGACTTGTGTTATGAATACGCGATCCGTTCGACCGTTGGCCGCGCGCTTGCGGCTCGCACTCATCGTCGTTTCGATGGGTCGCGCCGATCAACTTCGCAATCAACGATCTCGCGGAGAGCGATATAAGCAATTCTGTTTCTGTATTTCTCTACGCCAACTCGAATCCGTTTGAGACCATCACGAGCGGTATGGCCGGGCCATTCGGGATTGCCGCCTCGCATTAACGTGCAGCTTGAATGGCACGAGGCGGCCGTATCAAGCCGAACGAGCTCACCGTGTCAACGAGGTGGCCGTAACATTTAGTTTAGTAATGTGGCCGTCCGTGGTCACGGTTACAGCGCCGCTTTCGTCCGTTCGGTAGATCCGCACGCCGAAGCGCTGGAGAGTATCGAGCGTTGAAGACGCCGGGTGGCCGAAGAGATTATGCCGCCCGACCGAGATGATCGCGTACGCCGGGTGCACCGCACTTACGAACGCGGGCGTCGAGCTGTAGGCGGACCCGTGATGTCCGACCTTGAGGACATTGGGACATTGGCGCGTAAATCGCTTCCCTCCGATAAGAACCGCTGCTCGGCTTCAGCGCCGGCGTCACCGGTGAAGAGCATGCGAAAGTTGCCGTACTGCAAGATGAAGGCAAGCGAGTTGTTGTTGATATCGTTTCGCGTGTGGCTGAGAAGCGGGAGAGAAGGGCCGATGAACGTCAGCGTGAGGCCGTCATCGGTTCGCCAGACAGTGCCCGCTCGCGGATAGACGATGGGTGTGCTGTCAGCTTTAGCGACTTGCAGCGCGTCATTGTACGCGAAGCCGGCGTAACGCTGGCCGCTGTCGGCGAATTCGCTTGTCGGAAAAACGCGAAGGACCGGGGCGATTCCACCTGCATGATCGCATAAAGAATTTAATGCGAGCTAGGACAGGTCAAGAACCGTTTGGCCATATTTGCGAAGGGAATCCAACTGGTGTCAATATCCGGGAAGCGCCAAGGATTCGTGCGCAGTTCGCTGTCCAGCGCCTCTTCCAGCGTGTAGCGCTTTCCGCGAAGTAGTTTCCCGTAACCTTCACCATATTCTCTGAGCAACAAATCGACAAACGAGGGACCCGGCACAATCGCTCCCGATTCAGGCTCCGCTTAAAGCCCAGGGTTTTGAAACGCTCCGCTTCGTACGGGTACAGCGCGTGATGAAGATCGTTCAGAAGTCGGTCGCACGTCCTCTCATCCTCCCTGTCGAAGAGCTCTCCCAACGCATGTCTGATGAGCTCAACCACACGGGACTATTCGGTAGCGGTGGACTGGCCGGGACCCCTGAGTTCGGGTTCGGAATCCCGTTGGGGTTACGATCCAAGACCCCGCTTTTATAGAGTTCTTTTTTAATTCATTCTCGCTACCCCAACGTGAATGCGATGACGCTTGAACGTTACGCGCCACACAAGGGTCGCTAAGCGTTTGCTCGAAGTGCGCGGCGTTGTCGAAATTCATCCCCATACTCGTCGTGACACTGTATATTCTCGCACAAGGCGCTGCCTTTGCGGCCGAATGCCGGCCGCACCGCAGCGCATCGCTTCTGCTTGCGAAATCCGTAGGCGACGTATACAATCAACTCGCAAGCGATGGCGACGAACTGCCGAACTCGTATTTTGCAAAATTGACAATCTTGGGATCCGCATACGCATATACGGTGCAAACGCACCGTAGCACGTACGATACACAGCATGCCAGCGCGAATACGCTTACGGGCGTCCATACAATCGCCGGGCCAACGATCTCAATTCCATGGTTCATAGCCACCGACGAAACCTCCGAAGCCCGGGCTGCACGTTGCCTCGGAGTTCTTGGCCTGTACGCCGGAGCCGGCATCGTGCGGACGTCCTCGAATTACGGCTATCCGCTTGGCTACGAGCATCTTCAAGCAGCGGGGATCGGGTTGGAACGCTTCGCCGATGCAAACCGACGCTTCGATCTCTTCGGAGCACTCTACTACTATCCCGCGGCGTCGGGCGTGTACGGTGGCACGCGCCTTTCATTTACGATCGTAACGTTTGACGGCGGATTTCGTCTGCGGCTGGGTTCTTCAAATACCGGCTTAATTGTCGGACTGTATCAGGAAATGCGCTCGCTGCACCCGGGAACGCGCACGGGCCAGATGATTCGCGTCGCCCCGTACATCGGGCTGCAGCTTATGCGATAATCCTAAGGTTGGATACGGCCGATCTTAGCATTATTGAATTCCGTGAACCACATGCCCCCGTCCGAACCGGCCGCGATACCCCGCACCGAAGCGTTTATTGGAAGGCTAGAGTACTCGGTTACCGTGCCGCCGGTTGTGATCCGGCCGATCCGGTTAACGGCGGTGCCCATAGTCTGTTCGGTGAACCAAAGGGCGCCGTCAGGACCGGCCGCGATACCATCCGCAGAAGTGCTCGCAGAAATCCCGGCAGAGTATTCGGTGATTGCTCCGGCGGTTGTAATTCGGCCGATTCGACCGACGTTCGTGGGCGCGCCGGTGAATTCTGTAAACCACAGGGCACCATCCGAACCAGACGCGATAAAACCTGGGGCGGCGCCGGCAGACATCCCGGCCGAGTACAGGGTGATTGTGCCAGTCGTCGTGATCCGGCCGATTGCGTTGGAGACTGGGATAGCACAACTTTGAGTGAACCAAAGGGCACCGTCCGGGCCGGCCGTGATATCCACCGGCCCGCCTGAACAGTAGGGCCCGACCGTATATTCCGTGATTGTACCGCTAGTTGTTATCCGGCCGATTACATTGTTATGTGATTCCGTGAACCATAGCGCACCGTCCGGACCGGCCGCGATACGAAACGGCTGAGGACGCGGTAACTGCGTCATGCCTGCCGAGTATTCGGTGACGGCGCCACTGGTTGTGATGCGGCCGATCCGGGCGAGAGTGCTGTTGTTTTCAGTAAACCAGAGGGCACCGTCCGGACCGGCTGTGATGCCTGCCGGGATAGAGCCCGCGGAAATCCCAGTCGAATAAACAGTGACTGCGCCACTGGTCGTGATCCGAGCCACCCGGTCGTTGAACGTGGTGAACCAAAGGGCGCCATCCGGGCCGGCCGCGATATCGTCCGGATTGGTCGGAACCCCGCTCGCGTACTCCGTAATCGTACCGGTGGGAAGATTGACGGTCAGAGTCGCTTGGCCCGAGGTCGCGCCTGTGGCGTTTGCGGTAATCGTCGGACTGGAGATCGCAGCCCCGTTGTAGCTCAGCGTAATTCCCGATGTCGGCGCAGTGAGCGAACTCTGCGAGAGGTGCGTTGCGCCCGAGCTGTCCGAATCCGCAAGGTTGACCGTAAGCGCGCTGCCGCTGGCATCGACGTAAACGCCGGGCGCGATGATCGTGTTGCCGTCCGCATCGAGCGCATTAACCGTGACGTTGACGGTGGTCGACGTTCCGGAGGTGACGGTGCTCGGACTTACCACAACCGAGGTCGAGGTGACGACGCCGTTAAAGGTCACGCTGACGCTGTTGGCTTGATCGATCGCGATCGTTTGGGTCAGCGTTCCGGTCGAGAGCAAATTCCCGCCCGCGTTTTGCGCGTCGTAGAGTTTGACGGCGAACGTGTCGCTGCCGATCGGCGCTAAAACTTGCGCGCTGCAGCTGCTCGTACAGTTGACGACCGTCGGCGTACCGGCGCTTCCCCCGCTCGGCGTGACGGCGATCGACGCAGATTTCGTCGACGCCGAAATGTATTTCGGGCTTATTCCACTCGAGCTGGGAACAACGATGTGGAACTCGACCGTTGCCATCCGCACTTGTCCGGACGTAGGCACTGCGCTACCACCGGAGCTACCGCAACCGGGCGCGAGAATCAGCAAACCGATGACAAAACTGCGGAGGAATATTTTCATCACTGACCCCCTACCGTAGTGGTGGTGACATCGACGGTGAGCGTCGCGGTCTGCCCATTCCCTCCCGTGATTGTAAACGTACAATGTCCGGCCGCTACTGGCGTAATCGTGAACGACGCGCCGGTCGCCGGGGATGCCGTCACGATACCGCTGCATGAGTTCGTTTGCCCGGCCGCCGCAGTCGAAATGGTGAACGCTCCGCTGTAATTGCTCTGGGACGGGGTGACGGTCTGCGCGTTTGACGCGCCGGTTCCGAGGAACGAAATGCTCGACGAGGGCAGAGTGACGGATCCCGGCGTCGGGGTGGGCGTCGGGGTGGGCGTCGGTGTGGGCGTCGGTGTGGGCGTTGGCGTCGGTGTGGGCGTTGGCGTCGGTGTGGGCGTTGGCGTGGGCGTCGGCGTGGGCGTTGGTGTCGGCGACGCAGTGGGCGGAACAGCCGTCGCGTTCCCGCCCGAGCCGCTGCACTGGACCAACGTCACAGAAAAAGCCGCAAAAGCTACTAGGCTAAACAGCGAGCGCCCGAATTTCATCAGCCCCCACTCTCAGAAAGGCACGTTTAGCGACTGCGTACTCACAACCTTTTCGCTTTACCAACGTCGGCGATGTTAGCAGTCGCCGCTTCGGTTAAGTCTTTTAGGCGGTACTAGACAATTGTTGCGAGTCGGCGCCTAATGGGACGGTAGGGACTGGCCGGGACCCCTGTGTTCGGGTTCGAATCCCGTTGGGGCTACCAATAAGAGCTCGATTTCATCGAGCTCTTTCCTTATATATACCAAGTGATTGGCTCGCCATCTTACAGAATGACACATCGGCGAATCGGTCCCGGTTTTGCTGGCCTTACGGTGTAATCTTCCCGATCACGTTGGCTCTGGTTTCGGCAAACCAGAGGTTGCCGTCGGGGCCTGCGGCGATGCCTAGCACGAATGCCGGATTACCCGGAGGAACCCTCGGAACCCCATACGCGGTGGACAAACCGCTCGTGGTGATTCTCGTGATCGTGCCCGCCGAGTCGTCCGTAAACCAGAGGTTGCCGTCCGGCCCTGCGGCGATGCCGAACCCCACGTACACAAAAACCGGATACTGGGTAAACGAGCCGCTCGTGGTGATCTTCCCGATCCCGGAGCTACCGCTTCCGATAAACCAGAGGTTGCCGTCCGGACCTGCGGCGATGCCTTGCGGATACGAGTTGCTAATGGGAATCGCATATTCGGTGATCGAGCCGCTGGTAGTGATCTTTCCGATCTTATTGCCGTTGTTTTCGGTAAACCAGAGGTTGCCGTCCGGGCCTGCTGCGATGCCCCGCGGCGCCGCGCTCGCAGTCGGAATCACATACTCGGTAAACGCACCGCTCGTGGTGATCTCCCCGATCTTGTTGCCACCGCCTTCGGTAAACCACAGGTTGCCGTCCGGACCTGCGGCGATGCCTTGCGGGCTCGCGCTGGCCGTCGGAATCGTATACGCGGTGATCGAGCCGCTGGTAGTGATCTTTCCGATCTTGCTGCCGTCGGTAAACCACAGGTTGCCGTCCGGACCTGCGGCGATGCCGCCCGGGACGCCACCCGTCGGAATCACATATTCGGTGAACGTGCCGCCCGTGGTGATCTTCCCGATCTTGTTGGCGCTCTCTTCGGTAAACCAGAGGTTGCCGTCCGGGCCTGCGGCGATGCCGCGCGGCCCCGCGCTGGCCGTCGGAATCGGATACTCTACGATCGTTCCACTCGTAGGCTTGACCGGCGAGGAGTAAATACCGCCTGAGCTTCCGATGACATAGAGATGTGTGCTGTCGGTCGAGATGCTGACTCCGGCGCCGCTCTGAACGCTCCAACCGGGTGTGCTCAGATCGTAATAGTAGATATTATTGCCGTTGCTGTTCGCAGGATAGCCCAGAACGAAGACCCCGCCGATGGTCGTCGGCGCGATTGCTGACGCGCTCCCGGGGAGCTGCACGAAACTGTTATCCGGATTCTTGTAATAGATGCTGCCGATGGAATTGAGAACATACAAACCATTCGCCGAAACGGTTCCATTGGAAAGCGTATAGCTATTCGGATCCCATGACGCAGCGATCCGCACGCCGGCACCCGGCACTTGCGACCAAGTTCCGCTCACGTTGTGCCAGATCGCTTGATCGCTGCCGGCCGAATTGCCGTTGGAGAGCACATAGATCGAGCCGTCTGAAGCAGCGGTGATGTCGCTGCATCCGCCGCCCAGCCCGGTCCATGTTCCGCCGCTATACGAGTAAGCTCCGCCGCCGGAGTTGATCGCGTAGAGCGTGCCGTCGGGCGCAACCGAAAGCCGCGTGGCCATTCCGGAGATATTGGTCCACGTTCCGCCGACATAATGCCAGATATACTTATCGGAACCGGCAGGCGCGGTAGAGAGCACCCAGAGCGAACCGTCGGGAGCCGCGGCGGCATAACTAGCTGCGCCAGGAATCTGCGTCCAACTCGCGCCTTGAATTGCACTTTGCGGTTTTACGGCCATGACGCTGGCCGGAAGAATTGCGGTGTGCGCCATCGGCGCAGGTGCGATCGAGCCAGGTGAAACCGACTGCGGCGTACCGAGCATGATGCCGCCGGTCTGCGGGGTCATATGCCTCGCACCCGAGCATCCCGCCAGGACGACGGTAAACGCAAGTGCGGAGAATAAAAAAGAACGAAAGCTCATAACCGCTCCAAAGCAGCGCGCGAGCCAGTCGAACGCTTCAGTTGGCCCTTCCGGCGCCGAAGATGCGTGAATCTCATGAATGAATGCCTCCGTTGTCGATCTCACGCTATGACCGCATCGAGAAGAAGTTGAGAACATCCGTGCGCGAGCCGCGTTGGGACACGGGCTCACCCAGTCGAGGGTCGGCTGGAGCCTGCTTTCCAGGCGGACGCATTCGTGCTGGGATACTACACAAGGGCGCGCAAACGTCCGGTGCGCATGCCGACTGGGACAGCCACCCTGATGAACCTAGTGAAGCCGACATCGCGGAAGCAATGCAGAATCCATCGACTGAAAACGATAGCTCCAGATTGCGCCGGTTGAACGCGAGCTGACGGGCTTTCTACTTCCCCTTCTACTTACAGGCTATAACGTATGGTAATCCATGGTAATCGTAAGGATTGATTATGCGGTCTTCAGGAAGCCCAATCCATATGAATGCCTATCAATAAGCCAACGCATTCGAATCCCGTTGGGGCTACCAATAACAGCTCGATTGCATCGAACTCTTTCCTTATAAATACACGAAGTGATTGAGCCGTCACCTTAAGATTGACACGTCCGCGACGGTCGCCGTGAGATTACTGCTCACATAATAGGGCATTTTGAAAAGGGGCGAGACCGCGGCGTTTCAAGGCGCGAGGGCCGCGTCTTAAACGATATAGGGATCGCACGCGCTGCCTTACTTCAGGCTGAGGTAGGTCATTTGGTCTAACCGGATGGTGGTCGTTTAGATACTGTCCTCCGGAGAACGCGCAAGGTGTCTTGACAGCCGTAGAGCGTGGGAAGCGAGACGACATCTGAAACGCGCCAATCCGTGTCGAGCATTTCGTAGAATCTAGTATCGCCGGTCATTCCGGCCTGCAATTCGCCCCCGTAAATCAAAATGTCGCCCTTAAAACGCCGAAGTGCAGTAGACGCCATAACGTCGTCGTGAGGCGGCCAAATGAAAAGCAGACTGTTACAGGTACTATCACGCAAGGCTTCGTAGGAGCCAATTCGGATATCCGTCCATGCGGTAACCCCATATTTATATTCATACCCTAGGTTCTTCCAAAAACGATTCTTACCGAGCCCGATTGGCGAACGATCCACGCAGTCGACGTACAGACCTCGCTTGCGAAGCAGATAACTCCAATAGCCGTTTCCTGAGCCGAAGTCGATTAGACCCGATTTGGAGTTTTTCGCAATAGTATCCAGAGCTTCGGCGGTGGGAATTGCGAAACCGTAACGCGCGCGAAATTCCGCTCGAGCGTTGTGGATGCGGGACACAGGAACTTGGGACAGAAATGTATGCGCATCATTTTCGATTTTTTCCGCCAAAGATCCGGGTGCTATTCCTTCGGGTCGATGATATGCGTAATCGACGGTGCGCGCGTTGAATGTCCGTCGTTTTCCGGAAACTATCGCAGCCCTTTCTTGCTTCAAGAATTCTGTCATTGCGGGAATGATTTCTTCGGCGAGGACCATTCTAGTCGTTAGCAATATTTTTGCTTGAGCAGCTTGCAACAGCTGATTCATATCACTATTGTGAAGGGCCTCAGAGCACCGTGCACAGATAAGCCACTCGATAGCCCGTCCTTTCTTCCTGCCTTCAGGGGACTGGATTTCAACAGACGGAGATTCATAACGAGTATTTGGTTCGAATACACCACACAAGTCACATTTAACAAGCGCGATATCCAAATAGTTCATGATCACCCTGTCGCCGTTCAGGCGAAAGGGGCGTGCGTAGAGCGAGTCGCTGCGAGAACCGAGCGCGACAAACTCAGCATCCACGATGCCGCTTTGCATATTATTAATGATAATTGATCACACGAGTATGCGGGCCGCCCTGTGGCGCGTGAGAAAAATAAATAGACAAAAACTCTACGCCGGCGGACCCGAGCGGCACCCGCTATTGATTAGTTTTTTTATCATGTCTTGGTAAGAATCCCACCTTTTGGGAAAAGATACACGAGAAAAACTATGTCGAACTGCAGTGCTAGCCTATCATTTCGGTAAGCTGAGAATACCCCGAACTTCAATCTACTTGCGTACGCGTTTTAAATAAGACTCGGCCTCGGTCACCTTCGCCAGCGCTCTGGCGCGAATGGTTTCAATTTTAGGAACCGGATCATGAGCTGATAGGTTCCCCCGGGCTAAGGAAAGATAGGAGCCGGCAGCTCGGACGGTTCGGTCCGTGGATGCGAGGCACGGTTTGATATTCTTGGCCGCGTTAGCGGTCGTCTCCCCGATCAAAGGGACTAACGACTGCATAGCAGAGGCAATGTCGTGCGCGCCGCGCCGTAAGTTATCATCTTCGTGCAGGCGCGAGCGGTTGAGGTCGACGATGTATGACGCGTAGCGAAGGTTAAAAAGCGCTCGCAAATAGAACCATTTATGCGATAGAGCGTCGTTAGCGCCCTGGAGGGTCGCATTCAGCGCAATGCCCTGACGGAACATTACGGCGAGGCATGGAGGTGCAGGAGACGTTCGGACCTTTACGGCTTGTGAATCAGCAGCCATCGCACCACAGCCAGCGCTCGGTACAAGGCCACAAGTAAGGATCGCGCTTAGGGCGAGAAATCGCATAGAGCCTCCTTCGAACTCATCCGAAACCTTGTCACCATGGTGTGTTGTTACGGGTCGGACCGACAACGACTACCGAGGTGTAGTTTGTCACGCCTGGATCGTTCGCTTCGCCGAATTGCGCGAGCGTTTGCAGGTACGATTCCCCGAGGCCTCCTTGGTTTCCGGCGGGCGTTATGTAGTACGAGTTGTAGGCACCGGTGTCATCAATCCAAAATACTTTTGTTGCCCCCTGATCGGGTCCGGGCGTTGTATTGTAATCGGCTCCTCCCCAGAAGTTCTTTAATCCATTGACGGTCTTGTACCAGAATCGTTCTTCGAATGTGCCGGCTCCCCAGGCGCCGTCTCCCTTCGGCTCCCAGCTGGATATATACAATCCGGGAGCGATGTCCGCGTTAGCAAGCTCGCTAGCCCCTTCCGCTAGTATGCCGACAGGACCCTCGCGTGACGAGGCAACCAATTTCGCAAGGTCACCAAGGACGACTCCGATCTCTGCTCCGCTTGGTGCGTAGAAATAAATTTTTATGTTCACGAGGGGCTGACCAAACATGAGGCTTTGGTTGTCGTAGAAGTACCCAGGGATCCAAGGTTCCGTAGGCTTGCCCCCTGGGGCTTGCGTTGGAGGACTCCCACCATAGCAAAAGCTGGCGGTTGGGTGGCAAGCGCCGCCGGCCTGCGGTATTTGATACGGTCGCGAAGTTCCAGGCGAGTGTGGATTCCCGTCATTGGTCTGCGGTGATGTTGCAGCACTTTGGAGGCTGTCAAAATCTCCGCCGTTTTGCAGCTCATTTACGCCATCAGAGAATCGATCTAGCGCAGCGGTTCCCAGTACCTTGCCTTGTCCAACTCCGCTCGCGAGATTGGAGGCCCCGGTAGTGGTGACCGATGCCGGGATCTGCATCGTCTGCCCACTGGCTTTGATGCAGCCAAATGCGCTGGTAGAATTCTGGTCAGTGCCCGCAGCGCCCGATGAGTTGTGGCAGAACGAAATCATTCCTAGTAATGAATCCCAAAATGTTAGCCCCGAAAATGCGGTATCCAAGGGAGTGATATCCGCGGTTCCCCCGTCGGGCAAATTGATTTTGATATCGTCTACCGCGCCCTGCGCGTTCGTCGTAAACAAAAGCTTATCGCCGTCCCAATGCAATGTATCATAGCTTAACTGCGAGGTCGTCGCATTTGCATCGTAGACGGAAGGTGTAGAACCGATTTGGATCGCGTGTCCGTTGGGGCCCCAATGATATGACGTTAGCGTACTATTGAAGTTAGCGCTTATGCGCGAGTTCGGATCGTTCTGAGCGCCACTGATGATGCGGTTCTCGCCATCATATTGACGCGTGTCGGTTATGTCATACCCATTACCAAAATGATCGACTGCGCTTTGATCCGAGCCGGTTTGCCGACCCGCGTTGTCGTATGAGAAAGCTGTGCCTGTGCTGTTGCCGTTTTGGTCGGTATACGGGTTTCCGTTATTAGTCAGAACGGCGTTTCGGCCATCCCAGTGGTCCGTATTATTGCTGCCTGTCCCGATTAGTGCCAGGCCATTAGCAAAGTAGGCCTGGCTGTGCGTATTGCGCGGATCGTATTCTATCTCATTTCTGGTCGTGTATACAAAGGTTCCACTGGAGCCGCTTGCGACGTTATAAACGTTACGATTATACGAAAGAACGTTGCCCTCCGCATCGTAGCTAAATGAGCTGAGTGCAGCAGCGGGTAGAGTCTCGGCGGTAAGAACGCCCGTATTGGATCCGTTATTAATGTCATAGGCATATGTTGATCCGGCGCCGTTCGCGGCCGGGCCGGTCTCGGATCGCGCGAGCAATCGACCCGCGTTGGAATATGAGTAATTGATCGCGGAACTCCCGACGGCGGCATCAGCGTTTAAGTTGATCTGAATCTGTTGCGTGACGCCGTCATCGCGGTATGAATATCCGAAAAGTGTTGTTTGACTCAGCCCCGGCGAGGACACGTCAAGGGATGAGTTGGTGTTGTCCGCATAATAATGATAGCTAAGAGTGGCCGGGGACGTGACTCCGCCGCCGGATGGCTCCTGATCTTGGGTGAGTCGTTCTTCAGCATCGTAGGTGTAGTTTTCGGTCCCAAAGGCACTTGACGTGGCCGACCGTGTATTCCCATCGGCGTCGTACGTATAAGATTCTGATGGCGTACTATCGTTATAGCTAATGCTAGTCGTGTGGCCGGCGGCGTCATATTGTGGCGTGCCGCATTGATTTGCGCCGTTGCAGTGCTGCGAGACTTCAGCGAAATTACCGTTCCCGTCGTAACTGATTGACTCGCCATATGGAGCATCGTTAAGCATGCGGTAACGTGTGACAACGCGGTCAGCAGCGTCGTATCCCGCTCCGCCCGTATCTTGAAACTGCGTGTTGTTCAAAGAAGGCTGTCCGGTCGCCCAGGAGAGGTTCTGATTAGATCCTGGAACCAAGAGCTCTTGACGTTTAAAAGAATTTCCATAGGCTCTAAACGACACGCTGGCCGAGCCAGTGATCGACACCGTCCCCCCTTGCGTCAGATCGTAAAACGTTCTCGTGATCCAAGGGTTTTGAAAGACATCATGGGTGTCTTGAGGGAGCTCGACCTCGACTAATCGGTCGACGGCATCATACCATTGCATCGTTCTACCCGCCTGATTGCCGGAGTGATGTGTTTCCGTTACGAGGTTTCCGTCCGCATCGTAGGTGGAGACCGTCGCATAAGCCGGCGCAGTCGATTGGCAACCACTGGGTGAACCGTCGAGTTGGTGCTGCAATGCGCTCTCGGTATAAAATACCTGCCCGTTATTGTAGTAGCACGTGTAGACAGTGACGCCGTCGGCATCAGTCTTTCGAGTCAAGCGATTCAACGAGTCGAAGACGGCAGATACGTGTCCGTGCTGGCTCCCGTTAGAATAAGTTACGGCATTGCCGAACTGATCATAGGTCGCTGCGTCTTGAGGAGTACGCTGCGAGCCGTCGACTTGTCCGATCGTGTCACCGAACGAACCGGTGAGAAGGCCGTAGTCCCCTCCCTGGGAGTTGGCATCATGCGAGAGCGACCGATGGTAGCCAATTGCCGAATGGGTATCAGTGGATCGCCCAAATGGCTCAGCGCCGTCTGTGTAGTTCCAAACTGCCCATTCGGCGCCAGTCCCAGTCGGACAAAGCGAATCATTTGCGGCAGGTGTACTTGTCCAATCTTTTCCAAGCTGGTGCGTGTAGCTTGCCTGACAAACACTCGAAAGGTTATTGTAATTCACGCCGCTCGATAGGTCATATGAATAGAGCGTCGTCGGCCGAAACGTACCTGCATTAGTAGTCACCGCTGGCAGAGCGGACGCTATTAGGTTTCCGTTCAGGTCATAGGCGTAGTCCGTCGCGTTGCCGCGAGCATCGACCGTTTCAGTGAGATTATTGGTGGCGTCCCACGAACTTGATGTGACGAGCCACAGGTTTTCGCTCGCACCTGTCCACCGTTGCATCTGCGTAACCCGCCCGACTGCGTCGTAGAACCAATTGGTGGCGTGCCCGTCAACGTCGGTCATACTCGTTTCGCCAGTAGTCGGATAGCTGAACGTCCTATAGATCACCGTGCTCCCGCCCGTTGTGTAGCCGGGCTGAATCGGCGTGTTTAGATCGTCGCTGGGCGTTGGGTTGGCGTATCCGTAGAGCAACACTCCGTCGATGCGGTTGTTGGCATCGTAATAAAAGTTTGTAAACGAGCCATCGGCGCCTCCCGAAAGGTTCCAGCGAGGGTTGGAAGTCCACGCCAGCTGATCGCCGGCGTTGTAGCCGTAGTCTTCTGTTAGGATGCTCGCGGCGCTGTTACCGATTTTACCAACCGATACCAAATCGTGGGCACCACTGTAAGAATAGGTGACCTGCGCGCCGTCGGGCCGTGTGACGCCCGAGAGCAGCACCCTCCCGTTGACCGTGCCGAAAGCCAAAGTTAGTGCTTGGCCATCGGTATGTTGCACCACGATCTGGGTCAGATTTGCCGTAGTGGAAGAATCACCGCCCGACCAGTAGTAGTTGAGTTGAATGTAATTGTTTTGGTTACGGCCAAATATCCGGTAGAGCCGACCGGCATATCCAGCAATCGAGCTCGCATCGTAGGGGCTGTAGAAATAATAGACGACTCCGTTTTTTTGCGTCCAAAAGTAACCGCCGCCGCTGCCATCGCCGCAGAGCGTATTATACATCCCCGGTGGGGGCGTATAGCATCCTGTCCCGTTTGGAGCATAGTCGTAGCGCGTCCCGTCGACGTCGAATACGGTGATTCCCCCGGCGCTATTAAGTGCTAGGTGGGCACCATACGTCGTCGTCCATCCGTTGCCAAAGATATTGGGCGCGGGCGAGCCATCGTCGTTACCATAGCTGCCATTGGTGTCATTAGCGCTCATCGAGTTGTAGGTGCGCTGAAACTCCAGGTCAATTCCACGTTCAGTGACGACGAGATCGGACGCTTGGACAACGACGTTTCCGGTGCCAACGTTGACCATGTACTTACCGGTTCCCGGAAGCGCGCCTTCCTCGTATCTCCACCAGGTATTGGTGCCGGTGGCGTTCGTGCTGCCCGTAGTGACGTCGAACGTCGCGCGCGGAATCGACGGACGATGCGCTGGCGCAGGCAAGGCGGGGACGCGCACCACCGGATTGCGATCGACGATCGGCGCCTGCACTGGTAACGCAGCGCGAAGACGCGATGCAGGAGCGGCAGTCGCAGTGCGCTGTGGCGCCGTCAATTTTTCGGCGTCTTTTGGCAAGAGTGGCCTAGCGCGCATCGTTGGGCCGGCAATGCGCTGACCGGAGCCATTGGACTGCGGCCGTATTATGCCGGTCAGACGAGTTTTGGTGGCGTCGACATGTGGTGCGGTGACACGAACAGGGCGCGGGGCGTGCATTGCGGCGTAACGATCAGGAGTTAGGATCATCGCAAATAGCGGGGATCCAACCAGCCAATTTGTCGCACCTCCCAGGTCGAGTCGTCCTTGCGCAAGCGTTGCACTAACATTCGCCCCCTCTGGGCCGGCGGCGGCCGCGCCGGTCGATTGGAGGCAGAGTGACATTAGGAGCGTTGCGCAAATGAAGCGACGCATAAGATACTCTCCCGCGAAGTAGCGACTTACGTGAAGTAAGCCAGTGCAAACATAACAGAAAAGCACCGCTCACCCGCAGCGGTGCGTCGCTGCTAGGTTCCGCTTCTAATGCGCGAGATGTGTCGTTCGCAACGGAACGTATTCACCCGAACACCCTCCACCCCTCAAATTTGCAAAGATGCGAAGCGCGTCATTGCTTGCTTGAGTGATATGATAATACGACTGCAAAAACGCGCAGTCAATATACTAGTACGAAAAAACTTGTGGATAACATAACTTTTGCGATTACAAACGCTTGATCATGCGAACGCAGTGGAGTAAAGTTGGCGTACACGATCGGGTGATCTCATGAAAAGCCGCTTCTTATTTTCTCTTTTGTGCGCAGTTGCGCTTGTGCTCGCGCTGTGCGGCGGCCTTTCGGCTGCGCAACATCGCGTGCCGCGTATACCGCCGACACCCATCGTGCTAACCTTTACGACGGTGCGCGCTCAGGACGCGGTGCGCGTGCTGCGCCGGCTCTACCCGCAACTGTCCTTCACGATCGACGGTGCGGCAAATGCCGTCGTTGTGCTCGCTGGATCGGATGATGCGGCGGCACTCCGGCAGATCGGCGCGGCAATCGACACGAAAAACCCGCTGACGCCGGTCACCGCCTCGCTGATCCTCCACCGCCTTGATGCGAATCAGATCGCCGCTCGCCTACATGGGCTCTATCCAAGCGCGAAGTTGGCTATCATTAATAGGCACACGTTGCTCGTGAGCGCGGTCAACAGCGATCTGCAACAGATGCAATCGCTCGTTGCGGCCATCGACCAGCCTCCTCAGACGCCAACGCCCCGGCCAGCGCCCAGCGCACCGGATACCGAAGCCGTGCCGGTCCTGCAAGCCAGTCCGCGGACGATCGCGCGTGAAGTGGCCGGCGCCGTGCACGGTCTACGCGTTGGCGTTGCGGGCCACACGATCGTGTTGGCGGGGGCACCCGATTTGGTGGCGCGAGCCAAAGATGTGATTTCGGTACTCGACACGCCTTCCGTCGGTGCGCGTTACACGGCAGTCTACCGCTTGCGCACGCTCGACGCGCAGTCCGTGGGCGACCTTATCTCGCGCTCCTATCCCAACGCTAAAGTGACGGTCGATGCGCAGATCAATTCGCTGAGCGTTTCGGCAACGCCGGCGGAGCAGCGGAGAATTGCCGAAGGCATTGCGCAGCTCGACGCATTGCCAAGTCCAGGCCCAGGCGCGGCCGGTGGTGGGGGCGGCGGCAGCGCCGAGATCTATACATTGAAAGCTGCACTGCCTGCGACCAACGGTAGCAGCTCGTCGACCGCCAACGACTTAGCGACCATGGTGACGCAGTCGTTGCAGTCCCAGGCGCCGGACCTGCACATTACCGTCTCGCCGGATTCACCCAAGCTGATCCTGACAGGCAATCCCTACTCCATCAAACTCGCTAAAGATTTGCTCGGCAAGCTGGATGTTTCCGAGAAGCTCGTTGTGCTCGACACCGAGATCCTCGAGGTCGATGAAAACACCGCCAAAAATCTGGGTATTTCGCTCTCGTCGATCTTCGGCGGGGATTTCAGCATCGGAACGCTCATTGGCGAGTCGACGCCGCCGCCCGATCCGCTCACGGGCATTTCACCGCCGCTCATGCGCCCGCAGAAGCTGTTCCGGACGCCGATCTCATTCGGAGTCCAGTTGAACCTCGCGATCCAGCACGGATCGGCTCGCGTGCTGGCCGACCCGCGCATCACCACGCTCTCCGGACATACGGCATCGATTCGAGCGGGCGACAACCTTTCGATCCAATTGCAAGCGGGCGGAGGAGCCGGCACGATCGCGACGACGCAAATCCAAACGTTTCAAACCGGCGTAACGCTCGATATCACGCCGATCGTCAACGACGACGGCTTGATTACGGTGGCGTTGCATCCTGTGGTCAACAGTCTAACCGGTATTCTCAACGGGATTCCGCAGATCTCGACGCGTGACACGCAGACCACGGTCGCATTGCGTGAAAATCAGACCTTAGTAATCGGTGGGCTTATACAGGACAATACGCAAAGAACCGAATCAAAAATTCCGGTGCTGGGCGACATTCCGTTGGTCGGACGTCTCTTCCGCAACGAAACGCTCAATGGCGTCAGCAACGAGCTCATCATTACGGTGACGCCGCACGTGGTGATTCCAGGCGCACCCGATGGCGTCTACCCGGTTCCGTTACAATCGGTGCCCACACCGAATCCGCTGCCGACGCTGGCGCCGGGAACTGTCCTTCCGACGCAAACGTTCAGTCAGCGCTTGCCAATCCCGATCATGCGGCCGCTGCCCGCAGCGCCTCCGCCGTTCCGGCCGCTGTCGCGACGCATGCCGACACAGATCGGCGGGCTACGCACGCCAACGCCTTCTCCGATGCCCTCGGCCTTTGCGCAAACGAATGTCTACACGTTTGGTTCGCCGCCTCCCAATAATTTTGCGGGTCCCGGCGATGGCGTGCAGATTTTCTACGCGTCGCTCTCCCCGACGATCGTCTCATATGGAACGCCTATTACGGTGACGGCGATCACGACCAGCAATGTGAACGCGCTCACGCTGAGCTACAACGGTGTGCAAACCTCCATCGCGCAGAGCGGTGCTGGGCAGTGGTCGGCGACGATTCCCTTCACTTTGGTTGGGCTCCCGGAACCCAATGCCACGATTCAACTTTCGTTGACTGCGAGTAAGAGCGACGGTACGTCATCGGTCATTCCGATCCCGGTGAGCGTCGTCGCGCGAACGTCGACGGCTACCAGTTCGCAAAGGCGGAGATGAAGCAGATCACGGGTGCGGTCTAATCAAGACTGTCACGCAGATTCGTTGCGTAGGTTATCTAAAAATGCGGAGGTAGACCTAGTCCAAGTTGGTGCGTTCGGCGATCGGCCGGAGTTTCAAATCGCGGTACGATCTGATCGGATATTGATCCCAGCGATGCCGCGTCAAACTCGGTCGCAGAACCATACCATGACCGAATTCGCGGGTCAGGCCAAGGAACGTCTCGGAAATTGAAAACATGTCCAGTCGGCACCGTTACCGCTTCGCCCGAATAGTTTTCGTCAGGAAATAAGGCAAGAAAACCTTTACGTACCAGAATGGAGCCTACGACTGGTGTTGGCCAGTCCGGACCATTGGGGTTTACGTCGGCGGTAGGATCAGCGACATACCCGTCCGCATTGATCTCCGGATCGTCGCGCAACCCATACTGATCGGTTTCGCTGTAGATTGAGAAATCAAGCGAAAGTCCCGGCCACGGAGAAGTGAGTGGCACGATTGCAGCATGTATCCCGCCGAAAAATCCGCTGGGCCGGGCACCGCCTGGAAGTCCCGTCACTCCGAAAGCTTGTAGAACGTCTACAACATCTGTTCGGCAATTCTGGGACAGCAGGTTGTAGTCCATTCCCCGTATACGGTCGATCTGCGACCGAGCAGCGACCACGTTCGGAGTATCGACCGATAAGATCTTGGCCATGTCGTATCGCGTCTTCACCTTATAAGGCGTATCGCTCGACATGAACGTGAGCGGATCTATTTTTTCGTCTGTCCAAAAGTCCATTGCGTTGTTGACATGCGAGGTATTGCCCATTACCACCTCAACCCCACCAACAAGCACTGTACCTTGGTCATCAATTTGGAAGCCGAAAGCGACGTGGCCATACGGGGAACCCAAGATTATCGCGCCACCCGGGCGTGCGAATACGTATGCGGCGTATCCCATGTTTCCCCTCGCCTCCGATGAGAGCGGTATCTTTGTCAAATTATAGCACCTACGTTATCAAGCTGGCCCAGTGGGCCTACAAACTGGGGTAAACGGCAAAGCCGCTGGTAGGAATCCGAGACGGGTAGGGATAAGGCCGTACGGACATACCGCCTTCATATTGGTGGTTAGCAGCCGTTCTTTTTCTGGGTGGGAGGAGAACTAATGGCGTCTCCCAGTTGTATCGCTCCATTGCATCGCACACTGTTACTCGGCGCAGCGCTTTGCGGTGCCCTCTCCGCGTGCACGGGTACTCAGGCTCTCGATCTCAACGCTGTCAAGAAGTACGCCGATACGACGGAAAAGGCGCGCGCTTCATTCAATGCGATCGCCGCGGATTTCGATGCTAGTTGTCAGCGATCGCGCGAGCTGCTCATTCCGCAGACATCTTACCAGAATATTCCGCCGACGCCGGCCCCGCAGGCGCCAAACCCCGTAGGGGTTGACGAAACGCCATCGCCGGGCGAGAGCGAAAGCTTGCCCCAACTTGAACGAACCCCATCGCCCCGCCCTACAAGAACCCCATATTTCGGAAGCCCAGCGATTCAGGAACATTGCATCGCCCTGACTCAACCAAAGCGATATCCGCTGGGCTCCGTGTCTCGCGATTGGAAGCGCGCAAATGACGCCGTTTTGGACTACGTAAAGGGCCTTGGGGCGATCGCCGGCGTTGATTCAGACCCAAAGAATATAGAGAAGCTCACGGGCTCGATAGTTGATGCGAAACTCATGAACAAGGTCCAAGCAACCGCCGTCAACGCGGTGGCACGCGGAATTGTCAACTATTTTGCGCACAACGCAGAGCGTCGGAGCATCGCAGGGTTTATGAATCAGGTTTCCGGGCCGTTCCCCACAGCCACTGCAGCTTTGTTAAATGCCGCCGCCGGATACGAAGAAGTGATCACAGCAGAATGTACCATCACGGACAACTTTTATATCAACGCGCTCGTGGCCCTGAGAGAGCGCGATCGGAAAATCAGCGCGACCGTGACCCTCCGTAACGGCCATAAGCTCAAGCTCATCGCGGCCGTGCATCAGCAGCAGATCGCGCCAAACGATGACCCTGTTGCAGTCCTTCAGAGAGTTCAGGCGCGCACCTTACGTTCACAATGGGTCGCCGATAGGACCGCCTGCTTCTCACATCTTAATTCGGCCGACGCCTACATCAGAGTAGTAAAGCAAATTGACTCTACTCAAGAGCGGTTCACGCAGTCTGTCAAGGGCACTACAAATCGCCAAAACACCGCTGCCGCTTTCTTGCAAAGCGCAAGCGATCTAGGTGATGCCGTAAACTCCCTATATGCTCTGCTATTTCCAAAACAGGCCGGTTCATAGGAGCAATAACGATGCCGCAGCACTTGAGCCAACTCGAAGCGTTGACCATATCACATTGGTTCAATCTGGTAGCGCGTGACCTCACGGATGCCGCCTCGCAGGACGGCCTGTCCGTGTCAGACGTCAAACAGCTAACTGAGTCTTCCGACCAGATAGCTTCTGTAGCTGCGAATCTCGCGGCAAATGCCGTGCAAACGGTCTTTAAAAATGCTGATACAGCTTTCGGAGACATTTCCGATGCCGCAAGTCAAGCCGCAAACACGGCGGACCGAATGTCGAAGCAGATTGCCCAGGTAAACAACCTGTTGTCCATCGGAGCAGCGATGTTTTCGTTCGGTGTAGATGTGCTCACTGGAAATTACGGCGCGGCATTGAGTGCACTCGTTAAGCTCGTAGGCCAACCAACTAAGGGGCAGGGTGCCAATGCTCCTTGAGGCCGCGGAATCGCGCGTGCCACTTATACTATTTGTAACTCAAGTTGCAGATTGAGCACGATGATACGCGTGCTCATGTCTAGCGGAACGTCTCCAGCGAGCTCGTCGTGTTACGTGGGCTCGTCTGACTCGCGGTTGGTCCCTCCGCGCGGCAGATAAGCCATGAAGGGATGGTGGTCTCTTCTATTTGCTGGTCCACCCAACCTGAGAGGTAAAATCAAAGTGAACCCGATCAAACATCTCATCATCCTGATGATGGAAAACCGGTCTTTTGATCACTATCTCGGCGCCCTCGCCCTCGAAGGTCGCACAGACGTTACCGGGCATGCTAAGGTGCCCCGCACAATTCCTGACGCTAACGGCAAACCAGTCTCTCAGTGGTGCATGGATGATGCCGACTCCAATTTCGAGATACCGCACGGCTGGAACGACATTCATGCCGATTGGGCAGACGGACAAAATAACGGTTTCGTGAGTCAGTTCCAAAAAGAGAATCCCACTGCGAACCCCAACCTCCCGATGGGCTACTACACGCGCAAGAAGTTGCCCGTGCTGTATTCGCTCGCCGATCACTTTACCGTGTGCGACCGATGGTTCGGATCGATGCTGAGTTCCACGTGGCCGAATAGGAAGTACCTTCACTCGGGCACGAGAGACGACGACCGGGACACCGAAGTAATACCCGGATTTCCGGGCTTCAAGACGACGCCGATCTACGATGTCATCGAAGACGCAGACGATCCGGACCATCCGGGACATCGATTAACATGGAAGAGCTACTTTTCAGATGTTCCATTTATCGCGTTTTGGTATCCGTTTGCGGCAACGCACGCTCTCCATAATTTTTCCCACGTCGCCGCCTTCGCTGACGATTGCCGGGAAGGAGTCCTCCCGACCTTCAGCCTCATCGACCCACCCTTCTCATTGGCGGATGATCACCCGCCACACGATCCCGCATTGGGTCAGAAATTCATCGGACTCATTGTCGACGCACTAACGCATAGCGACAGCTGGAAAGACAGTGCCATGGTCATCCTGTACGATGAAAGCGGCGGGTTTTACGATCACGTCGCGCCGCCTGCGCCGCGCGAGCCAAACGCGTTGGACAGTCCGTGGGGCTTCCGGGTCCCATCAATAGTCGTCAGCCCGTACGCCAAGCGTGGCATCGCATGCAACGTGGAACTCGATCACACGGCCATTATGGCGAGCATCGCGAGCCGCTGGGGTGTCCAATTCGACGGGCGTTTTGGGACGCGATGGAAATCGAGCCCGACCATATGGGACACGTGCTTTGACTTCGAACGTGCGCCGCTTCCAGTAGGCGACTATACGTCAATCATAACAGGCAGCACCATCGCGGGGCTCGATTGGGGCTCCGGCGTTCACAATAAACTTACAAGTGCACCCGGCTTTTTTGAGACGTTTCTGGAGAGAATCTTTATTTTGCCGGAGCTGAAAGCTCTAGATCGCCGGGCTCTGGTGTTCAGTACGCTAGATATGTTGGAGCATAACGTCATCACGATCAAGCGCATGGTGAAACATGCCTAGTCAATGAATCCAGTGATTCTGCTGTGGCTCAACCGCGCGTCACGTGGATTGCGTCTCCTACGTGTACGGGGAGAACGAAGCCAGCTCCAGCGGTGCTTGAACCCTCGAAGATTTGCTGGCGTTCAAACGGCGACCGCATCCTGGGCGTGCTCGCTGAACGTCAGATCGCCATAACCGAAAAACTTTAGTCTTAATGAAAATATTTCAAACTCCATCGACTGTTTTTGAGAAAGGCGTGAATTATGAGTGCATTTGGCTTAGGATCGCAAGTGAGCAAGCTCTCGGCGGCACTGCCTTCGAGACAATTTCTTGGGTTAACCGAGCATGACCAGCCGGCTGAGCCTCAGGGTGTGGCTACGGCGATCGGGGCGCTCGCAAAGTTTGTGCCACAAGATGCGATGGCCCTCTACCTGACCGTAATCGGACTTTTAATTGCACAATTTACCGACCCGATCAAGAATACTGTTAATCCCGTCCAAGCGTCTCTTCTCTGGCAGGGCGTCCACATAGCATATTTCTCCGGGATCTTGCTCACGGCGTTTTTCTATTACATTGGGTTCCTTTCGAATCCGCCGCAACAAACGAATTGGAAAGTGTTTTGGTGGCGGCTCTTGTTGGTAGAAATCGGTTACCTCACTTGGGCACTGGCCGTAGTACCGCAAGCTGCCACGCAAATGCTCTGCCACAAACCTATCGGAGACGTGGAGGCCAATTGTCTTGCGTACGGTCAATTGTGGCTCAGCATTTCGATCGTAGTCGTAAGCCCCATCTTAACGGCGATCGATGGCGTTGTGATTCCGCGCCTAAAATAACGCGTTCACGTGAACGTAGTGCCAAGTGCCCGACATCTTTACGCTAAAATAGGCAGCCATGAATTCAGATTTCGGCCCGGACTAGGTAATTGGCATGTTTGAGATACGCGAATTTGACGTTTCGTGCTTGATCGATGCAACGGGCGCGAACCTTCCCTTGAACGTTCTTGCCGCAATAAGCGCTTCACGACACGTTGAAAACCGGCGACCGGCGAGTATTTGGGATGTTGTTGCTAAGGTTGCGGACGATCAAGCGTCGCCTGATGCCTCGAATCTGTTCCACACGTCATTATGGACCGCGACGCCGAAGCAAATCGGAGCTGACGAAATCTTGGAGGCAAGTCTAACTGGAAGCTTTGGGCAGTTGCTTCGCGGCCAACATTTCGACGTGATCTACTGTTGGGATCCGGAAATCGTCCCATATCGCCTCCAGCTCTCCGAGAGTGACCTTTGCATGAAGTTGGGCAGAGGTTCTGGCTCAAGGTTTCGTCCTGGCAATTTGCGTGACTTGTTGGTTAGCGCTGGCGTTCGCTTGCTGATCCTGGATGTTGCAACGGATAGTAGCAAAGCAATCGATGCCTGGGACAACGCCGATCGGTTTGCATCCTTTATCGTCGGGGCCGGCGGGCCGCCGATTCTTCTAATGCGCGATATGTCTCGCCCGGAGGTCGAAACCTACTTGGAAAAGCTCCTTCGGAACATTCTGCACAACGTGCCGTTGCGCACGGCGGCCGAACCCTCATCGCCGGACCTGACCATACGACTTTATATGGCGAAGAATGCCGATGGAGTTTTGCAATTCGACCGTTGGGTGACCGAGCTCGTTGCGGACGCAAATCTCTGGCACTCTGAACTTGAAATGGCAGATGAGGAGCTGAGCCTCATCAAGATAGATGCGCAACGATATCTACACAGCTCTCAGGTCCATACGCTGCTCAGCGATCCGATAACGATGGTTAGAACGAACAAGCAACAGCTGCGGACAATTCGGCACAATCTTGGGTATTTGATGGATTCGCCTTGGTCGCGCGAGCCAGCGGGAGTTTCTCCACTTTCTAAGATGGTCGTAAAGTTGGACGACATGAAGACCCTTGCAGTAGGAAAGCGTCCCTCACGTAAGCGCGCCGGCTTCATCGTAAAGTCGCTATCACCCAATGCAATCGACGTAAAGGATACTTTGCAAGCTGTTGAGCAAGCTACGCAAGACGCGCCGCGCGTTCTGAATGCGGCGCTGGTTGACGACGCCGGGGAGGCGTTGAAACCGGACCAGTGTCTGATCCCCTTAGCCAAGTGCGGATTGCTCGTCGACATCGGGCCCAAGTGGGACAAGATCGCAAGCCTGACCCAGGGGCATGTCGAGTTTCCCGAAGATGCGTTGCCGGCCGACGAGAGTGGGCACGTCTTGGACGTCGTCGTCGTGAGCGACGATTTCTCTCCCAACACGGCCCGGGCGAAGATCTGGCTGCCGAGGCGCGGCCGTAGTTCCAAGGTGGTCGATGGCGCCAAAGCGCCGCAAGCCGGACCGGTGCGGATCGATTTGCACGTTCCGGCGTTACCAGCGGGCGTCGCCCGCGCCGTGATTCGTGCGCGAGTTTCCATTTATTATGGCGCTAATGTACTGCAGTCAGGTGTTCTCGAGGCCACGGTCGCTAGCGACGCGTCGGAGCGAACTTCCGGGAATCGTTTAACGATCGACTATGCTGCTTCAGCCGGATTCGCGAAAGTAGAACAGTTTTCGCACCGCTCGATGGTACCGTTCGAGCAATTGCTGGACGCCCGCTTTGAGAATGTCGATCCGGGGTTATCGACGATTGAGCCCAAACGAACTCCCGTTACGGCGAGTTTTACGCTTAACAGTGATGGCGGAGAAGGCAATCGGATCATATACTTTCTGGATCAGGAGGAGCGGTGCGGGTTCCTGCCTTACGACGTCGAGGGCAATAAGAGTCTCTTGGCACGTGCGCGCGATGACCTGACGGACTGCTTTTGGAATCGGGCTGCCAATCTCACCGTGAAACGGAACTATGATCGTACCGCACTGGACGCGAACAACGCAAAGTCCGCGTTATCCTTTCGGAATGATCTTAAGAAGCTCGCCTTGACCGGAGAAGAGCTGGGCTCATCATTATTGATGGTACGCCCCGACGCGGGAATGGCGCCCGATTGGGTGCGGGGCCTTCGCTCTGCACTCGTTCCAGGCGCCGTGATACAAATAGCGCGTGCGGGACCTGCGCAATATGTGTTGCCTTGGGCCATGTTCTACACGATCCCGTTACCGAGCCGCGCGACGACAGATAAGCTAAAATGGTGCAGCGTGATTCGCGACTGGGAAAGCGGGGCATCACAGCCCGCCGGCGGTATTTGCCCGTACGAACATCAGCCCGACCATCAAGAAGACATGCTGTGCCCGTATGGATTCTGGGGGCTGCGATGCTTTATCGAGCAACCATTTCCTTCTGATGGGAGCGCCGCTTTTTCCGCGGGTCGGCTCGACGATGTGCCCGCGTCTGCCGAAAAGCTCAGTGTGTCGGTCGCTCGTACTCAGGACAAACGACTGGACGGTGCGATGCTCGACGAGCATTTTGCTCGCTTGCGTACGTTCAGCGACTTTGTTCCGTCTACCCCAGCAGATTCGTTTGACTCGGTTAGAAAGATGCTGCCTGATGCGCCCTTCATATACTTTCTTTGTCACGGAGAAAGGAACGGCGAAGGACCATACCTCCAAGTAGGCCCTAACAATAATCCCGAACAGCGGGTCTATGCCAAGGCGCTATCGTCTCTGGCATTGACTAGATCATACCCAATGCTTTCGAAACGGCCCATTGTCTTTATCAACGGATGCCATACCTGTGACCTAGCTCCGGGCGAAATTCTTAACTTCGCGACGGCGTTCGCCAGCATGGGGGCTACCGGCGTGTTGGGGACGGAGGTAAGCGTGATACTTGGATTGGCTGCTGAAATCGGCGAACAGGTTCTCTCCGATTTCGCGCAAGGCTATTCGATTACCGAAGCGCTCTATCGTGAACGCTGGCGTCTTGTTAAAAAATGGAATCTACTCGGGTTGGCTTATACAGTCTACGGTTTTGCTGATCTGCGACTTTCGCTTGGCGCCAAGGGGAATCCCAAGGACCGATAGAGACGGCCGTGACGGCCGCTGAGTTAGTGCCCGGTGGCCTGATTTACCTCGATAACGTTCCGGACCAAGCAGGCGGTCATCGAAGTTCATTACAGCTAAGCGCGATCATCATAGCATTATGCGGCTCATCATAAAGAACTTCAAATCCAGACGCCACTGTATTTGCCAATGCTTAGGTTCAATTTATCAGCAATGCTTCCTTAGATCTTGAGTGTCACACGTGCGCGAGACGGTCGGAACCACCCGAGGCGTTCATCTGATGTAGGCTACAGCAACGTCATCGGCGTGGTACGATGCGACCATGTCGGAGAATTGGGAGTTACTCAAAACGGGATTCGAGTCGCTCGTTTAATCGCTGCGTTTTGGGCGCTGACTAACGCGCCGGTGCGAACGTATGCAAATCGCTTGTCGTGTAGCTCGATTCGTAGTGGCGAATCTATCGACGCCTCCAAGGCAATCGCGGGGTATGCGGCGTTCAAGGTTCCGATGTCAGGGATGGTGCCGGTGAGATCGGGCCCGAACCTGGTAGGCATCTCGTTCACGCCACACGGGTCGCTAAAAACCGGAGCGAGCATCCCCTTTATCGGCCCTGAGGGAGCTGCGCACCACGATTCTTTGTCGTCCCACGTCCAGGTTGGTGGACCGTACCGACTGCCGAGAAGCGCTTTAAAAACGCCGGCGTCGCCGGACATCCCCGTGTACTCAACGGAATATGCGCGCATCGTGCCGGGATGCAGCGGATAGTCTTCAATAAAGGCTACCTGTGTTGTGTCGGATCGAATTGCGCCAATGCAATGAGGATCTATCGTGATCTGGCGCGGATCCTTCGCGTGGGCTATCGCCACTGCGACATCCCTATAACATCCGGTTAGGATTAGGCGCACATTGCGAACATTTTGTCCTCGTAAAGCCGCAACGACCTGTTGAGGGCTCATGTAGAGGCGGACACCGGAAACGCTGAAGTTAGCCGGACTGGCAGCCTGCGCATGGCCTGTGGCCACAACCGTTACGAGCAATGCGCCGGCTATGGCGGCAAACGCGCTACAGGCTCTCATTTGCGACACCTCGACGGCCGATGCGAAGGCCGAGGCGTCGATGCTTCTTTCCATCGGGAATCGGCACCTGGCTATAAATAACTAGATATTTATCTCCTGGTCTAAAAAGGCGGCAGGCCGGACAATCCCGGTGTGAGCAGGACGCCCTTCGACGAGCTTTCAAGCGTGGTCGGCCGCACTATTCGATCAATTCGCGAGGATCGACGCCTCACCCAGGAGGACGTCGCCCATAGCGCCGGTCTGAGCGTGAGGCATTACTACCAAATTGAAACCGGGGAGTCAAACCCGACACTTCGGACCCTTCAACAAATCGCTTCAGCGCTGAACGTTCAGATCCAAGATTTTCTAGGGCAGCCTCGGCGTCCGCGTCGCATTGGGCGTAAGCCCTAGTGAAATTCGCCCTGCCCGCGGCCGAAGAAGGTTACAAGGGTTGCTCGTAGGGTTTCGGCTTGACTCTCGCGCAGTTGAGGAAGCCGATGGCAATTACGGAGCGTTCACGCCGTTTACTGTGGGGACGCGCCGCAGGGCGCTGCGCTTTCGAGGATTGCCGGCGCGACCTGATCATGAAGTCGAACGCGACTGGGGACGCAGCTAACGTTGGGCACGAAGCTCATATTGTTGCGGAAAAGACGGACGGTCCACGTGGTGTGAGCCCGCTCACCGCCGAGCAACGCGACGATTACAGTAATCTTATCCTCTTGTGCCGACACCATCATGGCATGATCGACGATAAGGTGTTGCGGCACGATTATCCCGTGGAGCGTCTTCACGGGATAAAAGCCACTCACGAAACCTGGGTTAGCGAGCATTTGACCGGTGTAGACCCAATTCTGGAAGCGGCCGATTCCGTGTATGCTCACCTTGTGGATGAGGCGGTGATGAAGTGCCGCCTTGCAATCTGGCGCGAGTGGACGCACAATACATTGCAAGCAACGCCGTTTTGGCCAGTTGAGGTTGTGGGGGATGTCCTCGAGTTCCGCGACCGCGTGACGGCAGCGGTGTTTTACGGCCGTCGGCCTCGGCTAGAGGCGGCGCTTCGGCGCTTTGCGATAACGCTTGCCGGCGCGGCCTTGCGTTTCATGGATCAGGCAGAGCAGGTTAACGACGCTTGGTATCGTGGCAATCAGTTTTATCGAAACACCAGATTCTTGACCTACGCTAAGCCCATAGAAAACCTTCGGTCGCTCTACGAGTACTGGCGACAAGACTGCTATGAGCGTATGCACGACGCGAGCGCTGCAGCCAATTGGCTCGCCGATGAAGTTCGAGCTGCAATGGATCCGATGTTTTTCGCCGTCGAGGGTAAGTTCTTGTTAGAAGAAAGTATTAACGCAGAGCAGTTCACTGTCTTGCGCGAATATTCCCAACAGGACCGTGATCGGTATACGGTTGATCCCGTTTACGGATTTAATTACCCAGAAAATCTTGCTGACAAGATCCGGAAGATTAACGACTTGGACGAATCGCTAAGACGCAAGAACCGATGAAAACGGCCAGAGTATTCTGAGCTGCCGCCCGCGAGTGGCCTCGTGTTACGCTCCTAGACGAAACGGTCGGGGTTCTTGGTGGCCGATGATTACGTTGCGCCGATTCATAATGGATCTGAGAAAAATGACGTGAAGCAAAGGGCCTTTATCGCACTGCTAAACGCAAGGCTTGAAGATGGCGAGTTCTCTTTCGAGGACGGCTTTAAATTGCAGCGGTGGCCAAAGGAACCTCCAAGAATGCCGCTGTTGCAGGGCTATCCGGCACCAGTCCCGGATCCCGCCGCGCTTTGTTACGAACGCTCCGGGACCGGACTGCTATGTTTCGACAGAGAGTTTCTCGCAAATGCCCGGCTCTTGCTGGCGCTGATCGAGCTTCGTGCGCGATGCCGGTTGTGGTTTTCATTCGTCCTCGCCGAGGCGGAAGACTTGAAACCCTCAGATGGAAGGTTTTTTCTGGCTGCGCAAACGGTACTTCCAAACTACGGGGATCTCGACAATTATCCCGATCCGGAGATCTGTCTTTACCGAGACGAGCTGGAGGCGGTCGCGCGGGTTCGTCCGGCCCTGACACAAGAATCCAAAGCGGCTCGAACGGCCGGGATCGCAGTTCGCCGATGGGCGAGCTGCAGGGAGCGTCTGGACGATCAAGATGCAGTTCTGGACGCATGGATCGGGCTTGAGGGGATATATCTTCGCCGTGACGACACCAAGCGTGAGCTCGTCTCAAGGCGTATCGCATGTTATGTCACGAAAGATGTGACCGGTAAAAGCCGGGAGAGCGCTTCTGATGTCGTGGCAAAAAAAGCGTATGCCTGGGCGTTTGACGCCTACGGAGTACGCTCGAAGATCATCCACGGGAACTCCGTCGATCCGGCTGCAGCACGTGAGGCTCGATGGCATAGCGAGTCATTGTTGGCAAGGACGCTGCTTCCGCTGCTCTTTGATGACGAGTTGAAACATTTCAATCCCAAGAAACTCGTTTAGCATGCATGCAATTGTTGCAAACAAACACGCGCGCCGTTTTTGATTGAGTTCGGTCTTGCGAGATTGGTCTGATCGCAAATCAACGGGTTTCCACCAGGTTCGTCCCGGCCGCAAGCGAGCCCGTGTGCTCGATGATACATAAGAGTCGTGGCGGGTAAGCTTTAGGAGCACAAACACCTGATACCATCGCACGAAAGTGAATGGCGCCTGATCTCTCATGGTCTCACACACTTCAGAAACGGCGAGCGCGAAAGGTCTCCATCCGGCCATTCGACCTTCATATTGAAGGTCGCCTCAATCTTGGCAGCTTTTCGCTGTTGTCGCCCGCAGCGCTCAACATGACTGCACTTGCTGCAACGATGGAAATGGCTAGCGCTTGAGCGGCGCTTACGATGGCGTCGGGAAACAAACCATTTGTTGACATCGTCGTAATTATAATACCGGAAGGTGCGCTGTCCGCGTTCGACTGCCATGTAAGAAATGTCGCC
>PLWS01000002.1 GCA_003151115.1 Vulcanimicrobiota bacterium
GGAGGTGGTCACCCGACCGATCTTGTTGGTGTTGAGTTCCGTGAACCAGAGGGCCCCATCCGGACCCGTCGTGATGCCGTTAGGTTGGCTGCTCGCAGTCGGGATCGGATATTCGGTGATCGTGCCGTTCGTGGAGGAGTAAATACTGCCTGAGCTTCCGATCGCATAGAGATGCGTACTGCTGGTCGATAGGCTAACGCCAGCACCGCTCTGTCGGGTCCAACCCGACGCGCTTAAATCGAAGTAGTAGATGCTGGTCCCGTTACTGTCGGCGGGATAACCGAGCACGAAGACACCGCCGTTCGCCGTGGGCGCAATCGCCGATGCGGCCCCGGGCAGCTGCACCCAACTATCATTGGGGTTCTTATAGTAGATGCCGCCGATCGAGTTCAGGACGTACAAACCGTTGGCCGATATGGTTGCACTGCCGAGCGTGAAACTATTGGGATCCCACGACGCAGCCACGCGCACTCCGCTGCCCGGCGCCTGCGACCACGTTCCGCTCACGTTGTGCCAGATCGCTTGATCGCTGCCGGCAGAATTGCCGTTGGAGAGCACGTAGATCGAGCCGTCTGAAGCAGCGGTGATATCGCTGCATCCGCCGCCCAGCCCGGTCCATGTTCCGCCGCTATACGAGTAAGCTCCGCCGCCGGAGTTGATCGCGTAGAGCGTGCCGTCGGGCGCCACCGAAAGCCGCGTGGCCATTCCGGAGATATTGGTCCACGTTCCGCTGACATAATGCCAGATATACTTATCGGAACCGGCAGGCGCGGTAGAGAGCACCCAGAGCGAGCCGTCGGGAGCCGCAGCGGCGTAACTTGCCGCACCAGGAATCTGCGTCCAACTCGCGTCTTGCATTGCGCTCAGTGGTTTTATGGCCATGACGCTGGCCGGAAGAATCGCCGTTTTGGCCATCGGCGCAGGTGCGATCGAGCCAGGTGAAACCGACTGCGGGGTATCGAGCATGATGCCGCCGGTCTGCGGGGTCATCTGTCTCGAGCCCGAGCATGCCGATAAAGCGAGGCTCAAAACGAGTGCCGAGAACACATAAGGAAACGGGCGGCTCATGGGTGTCCTTTCACATACACTGGACGGTCGAACGCCCTCCGGTATGTTAAGCCAGATGCTTCAACTGTAATGTTCCGGTGCGACGATCCGAAGAAGATGGTCGGAACGTGCGCCTGATCATGGAGGAGTAACACGGCTGGCGGTCCGCGGGTGCGACTTTTATCGTAATTCCGAGCCCATGTTACCGCTCTGACGTGCGAAACGCCGTAATCGTTGGGCAAACCGCTCGTTTCGGTCGCGCGCCAACAAGATCGGGAAGATCACGCCATAGGTCTGTTGGGCCTTCGACTTCGTCTTCTACTTACAGGCTATAACGTATGGTAGTCCATGGTAACCGAAAAGGCTGATTCTGCGATCCTCACGGAGCCCGTGGCAATCCATGTGAATGCGCATTAACCAGCCAGGGATTTCGATTCCCGTTGGCGCTACCAGCGCGGCTTCGGTGGGCACGATTTGGAGCTGTGGCGAAACGCGCCGCCATGCTCGAAACGCTCAACACCATCGCCGCCCTAGGCACTTTCGTCGTTATCGCGACGACAGCGATAGCGGCGCTCATGCAGCTGCGCCACATGCGCGCCTCCAATCAGCTCGAAGGACTATTGAGCGTGCTGGCGCGCGTAGAAGACGCGAACTTCAACAAGTGGCTTACGGATACGCAGCACCAGCTGCCTGAAATGTTAGCCGATCCCGCATACGTTAAGAGCGTTTACGACAACACGTTCGATCGAAACGTCGCCTGGCTCCAATTGGGAAACTCATACGATTGGGTTGGCAGCCTGGTGAAAAATCGGCTTATCCCGATCGATGCCTTTCTTGACGTTTACTCCTTTCGAATCGTCCAGGCGTGGGAACTGATGGTGCCGATGACCGTCTTGGCGCGGCATAAAGTCGGGAATGCCGTCTGGGAAAATTTCGAATACTTGTACGTCTGCGGATTGGATTGGACCAAGAAGCACAGCGATGGCACGTATCCTAAACGTATGCAGCGGGCGAAACTGCCCCCCATCGAAGCGGTCGTTCCCGGCCACAAGCGCATCCTCAAGGAGATTGACGATTAAGGCTGCATGATTTCGAAGCACGAACTCTTGGTGGGCAGCGCGATCGTTACCTTTGTCCCCACGCCGCGTTCGCTTTCGAGGGTAATGGATCCACCCGCACGCTCCACGGCACGCTTTGCGATCGCTAGGCCGAGCCCCGAACCGACAACCTGCCGCTGCTGGCCGCGGTAGAATCGTTCGAATGCATGCGGTTTTTCTTCGTCGGAAAAACCAAGACCGCCGTCCGTAACGTCGATGTATACGTTGCGGTCGTCCTTGCGGACGGCCACAGAGATGGGTGCTGGCTTCCCGTACTTGATCGAATTATCGACGATGTTGCCGAAAGCTTCTTTAAGCTCCGCGGAATCGACAAGCGCGTAACAAGTGGCTTCATGCGAAAGCGAAATGTCGCGATCTGGAAACGCTGCGGCAAAGGGTTGGATTACGCCAGCAATCCAATCTCCAATGTCGATCAGCTGCGGATTCGTTCGCGTGACTGCCCATTGATCAAGTAAGGTCAGCTTTTCGATAAGCGATGCCATTGAACGAATGCTTCGATCCATCGAACACATGATGCGCTCGCGGTCCGCTTGATCTTTTAGGTCGTTCTTGAGAAGGATGCCGATGAAGCCCTGAATTACGGTCAACGGTGTGCGCAACTGATGCGCCGCGTCTTCGATGAAGCGGCGCATCTCGGCTTCTGCGAGGTCGCGCCTCCCAAAGGCGGCGGTGACCTGCGCCGCGGCGCGGTTATAGGCGACTGCGAGCCGTCCCAACTCATCCATTGACGCCGCTTCAACGGGTCGCGGAGTGAGGCCGAACGCCTCGAGCGCGGCGACGACCTGTTCCAACGGGCGCAAGGCTTGACGGTTGAGGCGTTTCGAGGCGACATACGCAAACATGAAGATTATGACGAGTAGGCCCGGAAGCACGAAACTGAAGCGCCGGATGATCGACGCGAGCACTGCGGGATCTTGGCGCGCAGGTACGAGATGTACGTGTCGACCGTCGACGCACCGACGTTTTTTCCCATCCCCCATACCAGGTCGAGTAGCCGCTCGCGACTGATAACGCGATCCGCATTGTGCATGAGGGCCAGCAACAGATCGACCTCGCGTTGCGAGAGTTGGATTTCGCGGTCCCCCCGCTTCGCCGTTCGGCGAGAGATATCGAGTGACAGGTCTGCGTAACGCATGATGTGCTGCGTCTCCAAACGGGGACGCCCTAGCCAACTGTGAATGCGTGCGACGAGCTCGTCCATGTCGAATGGCTTGGCGACGTAGTCATCCGCGCCGCGGACGAGGCCCGCAACCTTTTCCGGCGGAGAACCCTTAGCGCTCAGCATGATTATGGAACATCGGTGAGCCGGCGCATCATGGGAAGCAATGCATAGCCGTCGACATGCGGCAACATGACGTCGAGGATGATGGTTTCGGGAGCCCAGTCGTCTATCAACTTCAGCGCCGCGTGACCATGGGCAGCGCTACGTACGGCAAATCCCGCGTTTGAGAGCCCGTACTCCAAGAGGTCGCGGATCGCGTCTTCGTCGTCCACAACGAGGACACGTGGCGCAAGTGTGTCCATGGGGTCACCGTAAGCTTTGACGTCCGAAATGCCCGCGGAAGTCTCTCCCGGTAAAGGTTCCCAGGGTTAGGAGTTTTCCCCGTTTTGCGCTTTCTTAGAGGAACCTAACCGTCTTCTAATGCTCGAGCCGTATTCTCAACCTGGGTTCTAACTCAATTATCGGAAGAAAGGCGTCACGTTGAGTATTCGGCCCAGGCCGAACGAACTGACAAGCCCGCGCACCAGCGGGGACATCCTCACGGTGCTGCCACCAAGGAATCCACCGCTACCCGGTGCGAAAGTACTATTATGAGTACCAGTGCCGGAACATTTCGCTCCATTCTGCTGCTTGTTCTTACAGCCATTGCGGTGGGCTGCTCCTCGCACGGCTCCAACTCCGTGTTACCACAGATGCCGATGCCGCAATCTGTTTCGCCCGCTTTGATACCGCCCGCGCCGATGGCAAAGACTGCAATTCTTCCAGCCAGCGTTCGGAAACAACGTCGCTAAAGCAAGCCTCACGACCGGCACGATCGTTGAGTATCCTATCCCGACGCTGAACTCTGCCCCGCGCGGCATCGTCGCCGGCCCGGATGGGAATATCTGGTTCGTCGAAAACCAAGGCAACAAGATCGGGAAGATAACGCCGGCGGGCGCAATTACCGAGTTCCCGATCCCAGGGAACTCGGGCCCGCAACGCATCGCCGTAGGCCCTGACGGCAATCTCTGGTTCACCAGTAACGCCGACGATCAAATCGGTCGGATCACTCCGACGGGAACGATCACTGAGTTCCCGATCCCAACCGCGAACTCGCAGCCTTCAGGCATTATCGCGGGACCCGACGGAAACATCTGGTTCTGCGAAGCGGCAGGCAATAAGATCGGAAGAATGACGCTGACCGGCACGTTCACCGAATACCCGATTCCAACGCCGGGCTCTGGGCCGGAGAGCATCACCGTGGGCGCAGATGGCTACCTCTGGTTCAATGAACAGCTCGGCAATAAGGTAGCCAAGATCAGCCCGTAAGATCTATCTGCTCTGCGGTAACAGGCCGTGCATAAGCGGTTGCCAAAACCCCGGCTGACTGGGGGACTTTCTTATGGCCGCACCCTTGCTTTCTTTTTTCCGCGCGACCGGTGCCGCTTTCGCGTTTGCAGCCATCGGCGGCGCCAACGTCTCTGCCGGCCCGGCACCGTCCGCCTATCACGAACAGGTCGTGCTGGCGAGTCAGGTCGGCGTTCTCGAAGTCACCCTCACCGCGCACCAGAGCCAAGCCAGCCTCAATACCGTCGCCAAGCCGGCGCAGAATATGATGCTCTTCGCCTATACGGTCAATCGTGGTACGGCTTCGAATGGGCAGATGTCCGGCGACAACCTTTATCCCGCGCCGACGCTGCGCGTCTATCCGGGCCAAACGCTGATCGTTCATCTGAACAATGCGCTCAACGGCCTAACGATCCGCGACTTTTACGATCCCGCGTACACAGCTAAAGGAAAGACCGTTCCCTTCTATCCGGTGCAGCTGACGCAAGCGCCGATGAATCTGCACGTGCACGGCATTCACACCAGCCCGAAAGGCAACTCGGACAACGTGCTGCTGCACATCCCGGCGGGCATGGCGAACACCTACACTTATCACATTCCGACCGACATGCCGCAGGGCATGTACTGGTATCATAGTCACCTGCACACGATCACAACGCCGCAAACGTATTTCGGACTCGCTGGACTGCTCGAAATTGGACGTACCGACGGCAATCTGCCGGTTGTGACCGCGCGTCACATCCCGATTCGCAACATGGCGCTGCAGTACAACATGGTTTTCGACCGGATGGACGGGCTCTCGCAAGTCAATAATCCGAATTGGCCGCAGTTCGTCAGCACGCTCGCGGCGCCGAGCGGAAACGCGCTTGCCAACGGAACGTACCGTCCGCTGCTCGCGCCCGTGAATTTCTTGCAATCAAAAAAAGGCACCCATTACTTCACGGTCTGGTGGGCGGGCGCACTTTCGATTCACAATTACCGCGGACTCTTTCAGTTCGTTCCGAGCAATTTGCAGCAATTCACGCCTTACGCCAAAGGCGGAACGGCAATTCCGGCTAATCCGAATCTGCCCGCGCGGGATCGCGACGTGCAGTTCACCGTAAACGGCGCCTTTCAGCCGGTGTTGCAGATCAAGCCAGGACAGACCGAAATTTGGGTGCTCGCAAATATCAGCGACATCGCCTACACGCTTGTGGAATTGACCGAGACCGCCACCGGCAGACATCCGCGCATCGCCATCGTCGGCGTGGACGGAAATCCGACAACGGTCGTGCACTATCCGGTAATCTACGGCGGCACGCATCTTTCGATTCCGCCGGCGTCGCGCTTTGCCATCGCCGTCACGATGCCGAAAAAAGGCGGCCTGCAACTCGACATGCCGCCGCTCGGGCGTTCGAAGAAACCGCTAAGTGCGCTAGGCGTTCTGTACACGAATAACGGCACGCCCAATCCTCCGGCGGAGCTCGGCACGTTAACGGTTCAGGAATCGGTGGTTAGTTACAAGGACGGATTCTTCGTTTTTCCGACGCAGGTGCTGCTCAGAGCAGTTCCGGCGCCGGGCACCGGACAAACCACCGCGTTTGTCGCCGGACAAAAGTTGCACGCGTACACCTCGTTCGAGGATCTCTCGCGCGTCAAGCCCGACGTGCGGCGCGAGCTGCTGATTAACGGCGGGTTTCTCAATAACCATGCTAGTACGGCTGATCCGAAAGCGTTTGTCTATGCCTTCGGCGGGAACGCGTTTCCGAACATTCCGCTCATTCAGCCGCGATTAGGTTCGGTCGAAGAGTGGGACTTCGTCAACCACAACAACGACGAGCACCCGATTCACGTTCACGTCAACGATTTCCAAGTCACCAACTTTTCTGATCCGACGATTGGCCTGCACACCGGCGTCGAGATGTGGGGCGAAGACAACGCCAACGTTCCGGCTCCCCTGCTCGGCCCTGAAGAGAGCGTGATCGCGCCGGGACTCTTGTCGATGCGCACGCACTTCATCGGTTACACCGGGCTTTACGTGATGCACTGTCACCGCCTCAATCATGAAGACAATGGCTTGATGGCGCTGATCAACGTCATTCCGGCGGTCTCCTCATATGCGGTGGCATTTCCCGGAACGTCCGGCCATGCGGCGGTTGTAAAAATTTACGACGGTAACGGCGATCGCCTTATCCGCACGGTTACGCCATTTCCCGGCTCGGCGAGCGTGCCGAGCGTTACAATGGGCGACGTGAACGGTGACGGCGTGCTCGACCTGATTGCGGGCGCCGGGAAAGGGCATAGCCCCGACGTCGTCGTCTATTCCGGCGCAGCAGTCGCCGGAAAACCTTCATTTGAAACGGTGCTGACGCGCTTTACCGCATTCGGTTCGAACGATCGTAACGGCATCAGCGTCGCGGCGGCCGAGATCGACGGCGGCGCCGCCGACAACATCATCGCGGGGTCGGGCGCCGGCGTGCTCGATCGCGTGAACGTTTACCGTGCGCCGAAGTCCGGCGCGCCTCCGCAACTGTTTTCAGCTTTCGTACCGTACGCCAACGATCGTTCGGGAGTAACGCTCGCCGCGGGCTTTGTCGATTTCATGACCGGGCGCAACAGCATCGTTACGGTTCCCGGCAAAGGCAGTGCGGGGCAGGTGAAAGTCTTCGTCTTTTCGCTGATGAGCCCGATTGGCAGCGCGGGCGGCGCTCCACAACCGCAAACGACCGCGGCGTTCACGCCATTTGGCGCTTCTTATCGCGGCGGAATTTCGCTCGGCACGGGCTGGCTGGCCGGCGGACTGGGCGGAGCCCAGACAATCGTCGTGGGGCAGCGGAACGGAGGCACGGTGAAAGTTTATTCCACCGGATCGGCGCTGCAAGGTGCACCGCCGATGTATTTGGAGAACCCGGCCGCGCATCAAGGCATGAGTTCGTTCGGGGTGGTTGCGAGCTTCAATCCGTTCGGCGGATCCTCGGACGTGCGCGTGGCGACGACGAGCACGACGATAGGCGCCGATCTGCTCGTGAGCGGCGCGGCTGCCGGGCGCGCGCAAGTCGTCAAATATCGTTTCGTCAGGGCTAGCAAGACGCCCATGATGAAGGCCGTCCGCCTCGGCGCGGTCCATTCTAACGTAAACGCGCAAATCGGAAACGTTGGAGGGTTCTAAGATGGCCTCGCCCTTTTTCGGCGTTGCGCGTTCGGCGGCTGTAGCGATGGCCTTGGTCGCGATCGGCGGTGCGAGCGTTTCTGCGAGCAAGCTCGTCAAGCAGCGCCCGCTCGACGCGCGGACGATACCGCAGTTCGTAGAGAACCTGCCGGACTTTTCGGTGCTCGGAAGAGTGAACGGCGACGTTCCCTACCGGGTACGGTTCGAAGAGTTTGCGCAAAAGATTTTGCCCGCGGCGTTCTATGCGAAACTGCCGGCACCATATTCCGCCGGCACCATGGTTTTCGGGTACGGAATGGATCAGGGCACGAAGCACTATCCGGCGCTGCCGCTGCGAGGACTCTATCCCGGCTACACGGTCGTGGTTACGCGAGATCACATAGCCGCCGCGGATTATAAAAATAACCTTAGCCCGAGCCTCGCCAGAACGCTGACCATCGATCAAAGCATCGATTGGGCCAATCCGGCACATTCGTCCATGATGAGCCATGGCATGGGGAACGCGACTCCGTATCTCGGCGCGATTCCGGCGGTGACGCACTTGCACGGCGCTGAGGACCCTTCGGCGTTCGACGGTGGGCCGAATACGTGGTTCACGCCGGGCATGAAGGCGCGCGGTTCAGGTTTCGTCACCAATAAGTACGCCTATCCGAATACGCAAGAGCCGACGACGCTGTGGTTTCACGATCACACGCTGGGCACCACTCGTCTGAACGTCTACGCCGGGTTGGAAGCGTTTTATCTGATCCGCGGCAACGGCGACACCGGCGTTCCGGGAATGGGCAAGCTTCCGGCCGGGCGCCAAGAAGTCGAACTCGTTTTACAAGACCGGCAGTTTGATACAAACGGTCAGCTGCTATTCCCCGACGGCTATCCGAGCGGTTTGGATGGTCCGCTGCAAAATCCGAAGTTACATCCGTATTGGATGCCGGAATTTTTCGGCGACGTTATCACCGTCAACGGCAAGAGTTGGCCCAAGCTGAACGTAGCGCCCAAGCGCTACCGCTTCCGTTTGCTCAACGGCGCCAACGTGCGGTTCTTCAACCTGCAGTTTTGCGTGAACGGATGCCAGACCAAAGTGCCGTTCTACGTTATCGGCGACGACGGTGGATTGCTCGACGCTCCCGTGAAAGTGAAACAGCTGCTGTTTTCGCCGGGCGAACGCTACGACGTGATCGTTGATTTTTCACGCTTCCGCGGGAAAGCGATCATGATGCGCAACGACGCGGTCACGCCATATCCCAGCGCGTTCGCAAAGTTCACGCCCGCATTGCAGGGCAGAGTGATGCGATTCATCGTCGCCGCAAATGCCGTCTCCGACTCGAGCTTCAATCCAAGCACGGGCGCGCGCTTGCGCGGTGCGGGGAGTACCGTGGCTCCGACGCTGGAGAAAATCGTTGCGCTGCCCGGAACGAAGGGCGGCCTGCCGCTGAGTTCGCCGATTGCCGATGGTAAGAAAGTTCAGGTCTACCGGCAATTAACGCTCAATCCGATTTTCGGCTCGGGCGGCTGTCACTGGCCGGGAGCGGGGAACGGCGACGTGATCAACGCCATGTTACTGAACAACACCGGTTTCAAGGCTCCGGCAACAGAGAAGCCTCGAGTCGGCTCGACGGAAGTCTGGGACCTGATCGACTTGAGCAACGACGACCACCCGATTCACCTGCACTTGGTGCAGTTTCAAATCATCGCGCGGATTCCGTTCAATTTGCCCGCTTACGGCGCGGCTTATTATGCGGCGTTCCCGCACGACCGGTGCATTCCCGAAGCCGGTCCGCCGCGACCCTACGGCGTTCCGAATCGCGCGGGCGCCGTCGGTGGAAATCCTGACGTCACGCCGTTCTTCTTGAAAAAAACGCTTCCGTATTGCATGGACGATGGCCGCGCCGATGGCACCGACGGACCGGCCAGACCCGAGGAGAGCGGTTGGAAAGATTCCGTCGTCGCGTCGTGCGGTCACGTGACGCGCGTCGTCGTGCGGTTCGTTCCGCAGGATTTACCGGCAGTCGTTAACGGTAAACCCGTCAACTACACCGGACAGAACAAATTTCCGTTCGACCCGACGCAGGGTCCCGGCTACATTTGGCACTGCCACCTGATCGATCACGAGGATAACGAGATGATGCGCCCGCTGATTATCGTCAAATGAACGACGGCGACTGATGCCCGATAACTTGCTGGTTTGCGCGCGTCCGCGCGCGGGATCCGAAAACGAATTCGCGCAATGGCCGCCGCGTCTGCAGAAGGCGCTGCTTGCCTTCGGTGGCGCGTTGAGTTGCGAATTTTGGCCGCCCGCGCCGCCCGATCAGGAAGAGTGGGTGGGTGCGCTGCGTTTCGAATCCGTCGACGCACTGCGGCGCTGGCGTACATCGGAGACGTATCGCAACTTGATCGCGGAGGTTGCTCCACTCGTGGAAGGCGGCCGAGTGACGCAGTTGGTCGGCGGCGCCGCTACCGAGTTCTACATGCAAAACAGTGCGACCGAAGTGATCGTCACCGAACTCAAACCCGGCAAGGAAGCCGAGTACCGCGACTGGGCTAACCGCATCGACCAGATGGAAGGCACGTTTCCCGGCTTTCGGGGATCATACGTGCAGCCGCCCGATCCAGGCGGAACGGTCTGGACCACGCTGCTGCGCTTCGATACGGTCGAGAAACTGAACGCATGGCTCAACTCTCCGCAACGCGCGGCGTTATTGAAAGAATCGGAAGGCCTCGTCGATCACGTGGTCGTGCAGCACGTGGACACATCGTTTCCGGGCTGGGTGCCGCCCGATCCGGTGACCGGAAAGTCGCCGCCCAATTGGAAAACGGCGATGCTCGTGACGCTGATGCTCTTTCCGGTCGTCGCGCTCGAACTGAAATTTCTTACTCCGCGTCTTCTGGCGGTGCTCAATCCCGCGCTGGCCACGATTATCGGCAATGCGATCAGCGTCGGGCTGGTGACGTGGCCGCTGATGCCGCTGGTCGCCATCAAGGCCTTCGGCTGGTGGCTCTATCCCGACGGCCTGCCGCGCTGGGTGCGGTTCGCCGGTCCCGCCGCCGTCTTACTCGGTTACGCCATCGAAGTCGCCGTGTTTTGGCGCGTTCTTTAAAGGAAGCAGCTCCGCAATGAACCTCAACACCGTCAAAGATCTCAAACGTCCCAAATCGGCGGACGAAATCCGCCAGTGGCGCGACGGCTACGCGTGGCTTGCCGGCGGAACGTGGCTCTTCTCGGAGCAACAGGTCCACGTCGACACGCTGATCGATTTGCACACTCTGAAATGGCCGGCGCTCACCGCCGGCAAGGACGGACTCGAGATTGCGGCGACTTGCCGCATCGCCGAGCTCTATGATTTCAAACCGCCCAAGGAGTGGCGCTCTGGACCGGTGATCGGCGAATGCTGCCGCTCGTTTTTGTCGTCGTTCAAGATTTGGAACGAGGCGACCGTCGGCGGGAACCTCTGCATGTCGCTGCCGGCGAGTCCGATGGTTTCGCTCGTGGTTGCACTCGAGGGAATTCTGACGCTGTGGCCGCGTGACGGCGCGCCGCGCGAAGTGCTCGCGACCAATTTCGTCACGGGCAACCACCAAAACGTGCTGGCGCCCGGCGAACTGCTGCGCAGCATCCGTCTACCCGCCGAAGCGCTCTCGAAGAACTTTGCCTTCCGCCGGTCGTCGCTGACGCATCTCGGAAGGTCGGCCGTACTGTTAATCGGCACGCGCGCCCCCGCGGGCGATGTGATTCTCACGGTGACGGCCGCGACTGCGCATCCCGTGCAGTTACGCTTCAAGGGCAGCCCGTCGGAAGCGGAGCTGCGCGACGCGATTGACTCTGCTGTTCCGGATTCGTTGTGGTTTGACGACGTGCACGGCTCGCCGGCGCACCGCAGACATTTGACGTACCATTTCGGTGAAGAGATTCGCAAGGAGCTCGAAGCATGAAGCTCAAGGTCAACGGCAAAGAATTTTCCGCGAGCCCCCCGCCGGGCGAATGTTTGCGCATGTTCTTGCGCGACCTGGGCTGGTTCAGCGTCAAGAAGGGCTGCGACGCCGGCGATTGCGGGGCGTGTACCGTATGGGTTGACAACAAGCCCGTGCACAGTTGTCTCTATCCCGCATTCCGCGCGGACGGACGCGAGGTGACGACCCTTGAGGGACTCGCGAGCGAGGGGAAGCTCCATCCGATGCAGCAGGCATTTCTCGATGCGCAGGCATTTCAGTGCGGGTACTGCACCGCGGGCATGATTATGACCGGAGCGGCACTGAGCGACGAGCAGAAAAAAGACTTGCCGCACGCGCTCAAGGGCAATCTCTGCCGCTGCACGGGCTACGGCTCGATCCGCGATGCGTTCGACGGGAAGACCAACGTGGAGATTGATGACGCCGGGAAGTCGAGCGGAGCCAGCGTCCACAATCCGTTTGCCGAAGCGATCGTCACCGGACACGCCCACTACACGACCGACGTTCCGCTGCCCGAAGGCACGCTGCACCTCAAAGTGCTGCGCTCGCCGCACGCGCACGCCAAGATCGTTTCGATCGATCGCACCAAGGCGATGGCCGTGCCCGGCGTCGTGGCCGTCTACACGTGGGAAGACGTTCCGCGCCGCCCGTACACGACCGCGATCCACGAAGACAACCGCGTCGATCCGGACGACACCTACCTGCTCGACAACGTCGCGCGCTTTGTGGGACAGCGCATTGTCGCGGTCGTCGCCGAAACCGAAGGCGCCGCCGAGGAAGGTTGCCGCAAAGTCGAGGTCGAGTACGAGATCTTGCAACCGGTCTTCGATCCGGAAGAAGCGATGGTTCCGGGCGCGCCGGTACTGCACGAGCGCGGCATCGACTCGCACATCTTGCATCCCGAAAGAAATATTTTTCTCGAGCTGCACGGCGAAGTCGGCAATATCGCGGAAGGTTTCGCAGAAGCCGACGCGATCTACGAAGGCGATTACGATGCGCCGCGCCAGCAGCACGTCCATCTGGAGACGATGCAATCGCTGGCATGGCGCAGCGACGACGGGCGTCTGCACGTGCGCACGAGTTCGCAAGGGCCCTTCATCGTCAAGGGCAGACTCTGCTACCTCTTCGGGATCATGCCGGCCGATCTGCACGTTTTCACCGAACGCGTCGGCGGCGGCTTCGGCGGCAAGCAAGATATGATGAGCGAGGACCTCTCGCTCTTCGCCACGATGAAAACCGGGCGTCCGGTGAAATGGGAGTTCACGCGCGAAGAGCAGTTCATCGGCGCAACGACGCGTCATCCGATGAAAATACATGTGAAGCTCGGCGCCAAGATCGATGGAACGCTTACCGCCATACAGTATCGGATCGTTTCCAATACCGGCGCATACGGCAATCATGGCGGTGAAACACTAGCTAACGGCATGTCGGGACCGTGGGCCATCTACAAATGCCCGAACAAGAAGGGCGACGGATACGCGGTCTACACCAACTTGCAATGCGGCGGCGGTTTCCGCGGCTACGGCACGACGCAGCCGACGTTCGCGATGGAGTCGGCGCTCGACGAGCTGGCCGACCTGCTGAAGATCGATCCGATCGAAATGCGCCGGAAGAACGTCGTCGGGGCCGCCGACAAGATGGAAGCGATCTGGGAAGAGTCGTCGGATCTCACGATGGGGAGTTACGGGCTGGATCAATGCCTCGATGCGATCGAAAAGGCTCTGGCCAGTGGACGCGGACTTCGCAAACCCGAGGGCGACGATTGGCTCGAAGGCAGCGGAATGGCAATCTCCATGCTGGATTGCGTGCCGCCGACCGAGCAGCGATCCGGTTCGGAAGTCTCGCTTCTCGAAGACGGGAGTTATCATTTCACCGTTGGTTCGGTAGAGATCGGCAACGGGTTGGTGACCGCGCAGCAGCAGGTCGTCGCGCAGATCATGAACTGCCCGACCTCGCGCGTGTCGTTCATCAACTCGGATACCGACAAGACGCCGTACGACAGCGGCACCTTTGCGAGCGTCGGCATGATGGTGCCGACCAAGGCGGTCGAAAACGCCGCGCGCGCGCTTCACGAGAAGATCGTTTCGTACGCCGCCAAGTCGACGAAAACCAAACCCGAAGACTGCCGGATCGAAGACACATTTGTAGTGCATGGCAGGCGCCGGACGCCGCTCACTGAGCTGCGCGCCGCAGCCGAGAAGGAAGGCGAAAACCTTGCCGCGTTCCGCAAAGCGTACGGATCGCCGCGAACCGTTGCGTTTATGGCGTACGGCGTGCGGCTTGCGGTTCACCGTATAACCGGCGAGATTCAGGTACTGTTCAGCGCTGAAGCGGTCGATACCGGAACGGTCATGAATCCGAACCAACTGCGCGGCCAGTGCATCGGCGGCGTCGTGCAAGGCATCGGCTACGCGCTTCAAGAGAAGATGGTCTACAACGACAGCGGCGGCGTGATTAACGCGCAGTTGCGCAACTACCGCATTCCGGCTTTTGCCGACGCGCCGGTGACCGAAATCTTCTTCGCCGACACGTACGACAGCATTGGACCGCTAGGCGCGAAGTCGATCGCGGAAAATACGATCAACCCGGTCGCGCCCGCCATCGGTAACGCGCTCAAAGCGGCGACTGGCGTGCGCTTCACCGCGTTGCCGTTCACCGAAGACCGGATTTTCGCGAAGCTGCAAGAGATCGAGAAGAGCCCGGCGCCGGTTTAAGGGCCAAACGCCAAACCGGCCCAGTTCTTCTTGCGGCACATCACGCCGCGGGGACAGCCGAGGCGCACGGATGGCGCCGCCATGGATCCTGCGATCGGACCGTTGAACGCCACCACTCCGCCTGTGCTGAAAAGCTGCGCGTAAAGGTTCTGCGCCGGATCGAATGCCAAGCTCATCACTCCGTCGCCGGCGTTGAGCGTGTACGCGGCGGTTTGGCCGGTGACGAACGGCGGGGCGTAGATCTTAATGCGGCCCTTAAGGTCGCCGTTTTCGATGCCGACGAAAAGCCGGCCGCGCGTGTCGACGGCCAATGCAGCGGGTGTGCTGTTTCCCAGCGGAATCGTCGCCACAGGCGCTCCGGTGTAAGGGGCGCGAAGAACGAGCACGCGACAGGGTATTGCAGCGCACGTTCGCGCTCCGCCCTCGTCGCCGACGAACATGAGCCGATGAACCGGATCGATCGCGAGTCCTATGGGCTGCATCGCCGAGGAATTCGCGGCGGCCGGTTTGCTCGCAACGAAAAAGGGCGCCCGAAACTCATAGACTTTTCTTGCGAGATCGTCCGCGATCCAAAAATTTCCGCGGCCATCCCACGCGATCTGCCGCGGATGGCGAAGTGCGGCCGGCGTAAATGTAACCGCTGGAACGGAAGCGCTGGAGTATGGCGGATGGTAGATGCTGATCGAGAGCTTGCCGAAGACCGCGCCGGACGCGACCGCCATCGTGCCGTTCGAGGGATCGAACGCAACTGCGTTCGTACAGGCTTGCGCGATCGCACCGGCCGGTGCCGGCTTCGGCGATAACGGCGGCACGAGAATAAAGACCTTGTTGGAAAAGCATTGCCCGTCGAACAATCGCGCGAACGACCGTGGAACGCTCGGCGCTATGGCCAGCATCAGAAGGGCAGCGCCAATCAAAACTGCGCGGAGGCGGCTCACCGCCTTTGCTTACTCTCAGCCACCGCCAGGTTCCGCCCGCCCGGCGCTGAACGGTCCACGCCTACGCTCGAAAGGGGCCGTCAGATGTATAGTGTTGTTCGTGTTTATAAAATGAAATCGGCCGGGGATATCGATAAGGTTGTCGATGCCACGCGCGCCGGTTTTCTGCCAATCGTTACCAAGGCGCCTGGCTTTATCGCTTACACGATGGCGGCAGCGCCGGATGGTGCGCTGGTAACCATCGGTATGTTTGCCGATCGCGCGGGAGCGGAAGAGTCGACGCGCCTAGCTGCTGACTGGGTGCGCGACAATGTGGCGTGGTCCGTGGAAGGTCCGCCGAAAATTGCGGAAGGTGAAGTGCGGATCCAAGAGCGCCGCGCCGAAGATGCGACCTACGGAACGATGCGACGCGTGAATCTGCAGCCCGGCAAGTTGAACGAAGCGCTCGAAATGATGCGAACCAAAATGGTCCCGCTGCTCGCGAGCCTTCCGGGCTTCTCCCGCGTAGCGGTTTTCGAAACAGGACCCGACGCGCTGCTCTCGCTGGCCGCGTGGCGCGACCGCGCGAGCGCCGAGGAAGCAACGCGGCGCGCAATGGCGTTCATCCAAGAAAACGGCAGTGACATCGTCGCCGGACCGCCCGAAATGATCGACGCAGAGATTAAGCTGCGCGAAGTGAACGAGAGCGCGCTAGCGCCGAACTAAGAAAAGCGTCGGTGTAAGGTCCTCAATAAGATGCGGATCTGCAACGCCGCGGTTTAGCGTATCCTGGGTCTTGACCTGAGCGCTTTCAAGCCGCGGATACCTGTGAGGGTTGGGTAGTTTTAAATTCATTGGAGCTGCCCCCAAGGGCCGGAACTCACGGTTTCGACCTGAGCGGTTTTGCCACTCAGGTCACTATCAAAAATGAAAACGGCGGGCTCAAAAGAGCCCGCCGTTTCTGTCTGATCGATGCCCGCCTACTGGATCTTCTTGGTCTTACAGTCTTTCCACGGTTTGTTCACCGCGTGGTCACGGTTCGGATGAGCGGGATTCTCGTGCAGGTCATCCTTATCGATGCATGTCGGTGGTGTGGGCGTGGCCGCGGGCGTGACGGCCAACAGAAACGGAACCAGAGCGGTTGCCAAGAGCAAAACCGCAAAAAAATAGCCAAACCGGCTAGGTCCTTAGTCCTTATTGTAGATTTAGGGCCCTGCGCCCGATAGGCTTTTAAGGCTGAAAACGGCCTTGCTATGCAAGCCCTTACCCCCGGTTTACGCACCTTAAGATTTGGCGGGAAAGTGTAGGAAATGAAAACGGCGGGCCCTTTCGGGCCCGCCGTCCTTCTAGGAGAGCGCGAGATTTGTCAGTGTTGCCCACACTGCTGATTATTGTCGCCGCGCTTGCCGTCCTGATTATTGTCGCCGTGCTTGGCATCCTTATCGCTCTTGGCTTGGTCATTCTTGTCGTTCTTGCCCGACTTGTCGTTGTTGTTGTTGTTGTCATTGCATGCCGGCGTCGCAGGTTGGATTTGGAGCGTCAAGGTGTGCGTTTGGCCCGCAACCACCTTGACCCCTGACTGCGAGGCGCTGTTGTAGCCCGTCTTCGTTGCTGAGACAGTATACGTACCCGGTAACAGCGTCAGGAAGTGATAGTTCCCGCCAGCATCCGTCGTGGACGTCGCGGATTGTGACGGCGAAACAGCGGTTACCGTTGCGGCAGCGACGGCTTTACCCGTCGTCTTATCCGTCACTTGTCCACTAATGACGCCGGTGGGTGTGGGTGGAGGCGCTGTCAACAGAGCCAAATCCACCTTTAAGATGCTGCCCGAGCTGAATTCAGTAACCCACAGGGTCTGGCTGCCATCCGGACCCTTGATGATAAATGCCGGGTTCGGAGCGCCGCCGTTCAATGTCGTGACGGGAATTGGATACTCCGTGACGACGCCGGCCGTTGTGATTTTCGCGATGGCGTTTACGTTGGTTTCAACAAACCAAATGTTGCCGTCCGGACCAACGGTTATGCCATTGGGGCCCGCTCCGGCAGTGATGCCGATGGAAAATTCCGTCACCCCTCCCGCGGGCGTGATGAACCCAATTTTATTACCAGCGGGTTCCGTGAACCAAAGATTACCGTCCGCAGGGTTCAAAACTATGTCGTACGGGTCCCCACCGGAAGGAAGCGGGTACCCCGTCACCGTCTTGCTGCTATCAATCTTATAAATTTTGCCGCCGGGCGTCCACTCAGTGAACCATAGGGTTCCACTCGGGCCCGTCGTGATTTGATTGTACTGTGTCGAGGAGGCGCCGCTCCAGATACTCGTACTCATTGGCGTTCCCGCGGTCGTAATTTCCGCGACCCCGGGAATTTCTGTAAACCACAGAGTTGGGTTAAGGTTGGTGCTATCGAGGCCGGTAATGATTCCGTACGGACCAGAACCCGACGGGATGCCGCTAGGACCGTCGTATTCCGTTATCGCGCCGCCAACTGTCGGGCCGGCAATTCTGCCGACTGCGTCGCGAACGCCAACGTTATCCTCTGTGAACCAGACGGCCAGGTCGGGACCAAGCGTAAGAGCGTTCGGGGAGGAATTTGCATTCGAAGGCAGGAGCGCGGACTCTGCAAACGTTCCCCCAACCGTGATGCTCCCAATTCTATTGCCGGTGAGCTCTGTGAACCACAGGTTGCCGTCGGGTCCCTTGATGATTTCGTTGGGACTTGAGCTTGCGGTCGGAACGGGATACTCCGTAAACGCTAACGGATTCGGTATTACATTCGGTATTACTATGGCAAATGAACGGGCCCCGGAGGATGAGCGGCCCAATGATTTCGCGGAGAGCGATGTCGACCCGGTAGCGGAGAGCGATGTCGACCCGGTAGACGGAATGGCGCCGCCGCTGTGGCCGCCGCAGGCCGCGAGTGCCAAAGCTACGCTTACAAATGAAGCAGTCCGCACAATACGTGGAATAAAACGATGCATCAAGTCGCTCCCATGCGGTCGCCTGGGCAAGCCGCAAAAAAAATCGCCAAACCGGCCTCGGTATGTGTTCTTAATGAAGCCACTTGGGCCTGCCCCGATCAGCCTTCGGAGGCCTGAAACGGCTGTACTAAGCAAAGCCTTACGCTCCGTTAACCGGCCTTAATGTTGGAAGCAAGCGGCGAGTAGCGGCTGGCCGCAACGACGAATGGGCCCACGATGCTCCTGGCCCCCGAGGCGAGTCGCGCTACTTCGTCCTGATGTTGTTCACGATCTCGATGATCGCGGGCTCGACGCTTTATGGCGGCGTGGTTTCGCTCATACCCTCTAAACCTCTCGCTTGCTCGAGCTCGGATTGTCGCCAAAACGGGCAATTATCGATTGCCGGGCGTCGGAATTCAAAAACTCAAGCCGCGGTTTGAAGACCGGAATCGGATGCCAGATCGCATTGTGCTTATAGATGGCGGAGCGGAGGTTGAGCGGGGTCAGCAGCCCCCTGTCGTAGATGTGATCGAAGAACATGAAGTACAGTGCGTTACCCAATCCATACTTACGGTACGCAATGCCATGTCGCCGCTTTAAGGTGACAAAGACGAGCTCGTATGTTTCGGGCACGCAGTACCCCATAGCCACCGTCGCGTCCTGTTCGTCACTAATGCGCGCGACGACCAATTGACCAAACTTGGCAAGCCACTGAAAGTACTCTGCTTCAACGTTGAACCCGCAAGAGCGATCGCCGGGCGTGGCGCTCCAGTGCATTTCGTAGTCGTATTCGACTTCGGTATCCCATTTTAACACGTCATCGGGCGAAGCGTCGGTGATAACGGAACACTTAAAGTGCTTGCGAACATTCTTGTAATCCCAAGCTTTGTTCTTTCGGAGCGTGCTGAAATATGCTTCACGAGTAGCCGCAATCGGGACGACTTCGTCCGTGCGGCCCTGAGGGTTGGAAACGATTCCTAGCTCGCTAAGAGTGTCTGTGATTCGCTCCGTAAGAAAATTCGATTGATCGGGAATCGATTTTTCGAGATCGATCAGAATTTGTCCATCATTTCTGACCGATATGGGCAGCACCCAGGTCGGACCCTCTATGATCACCGATGGAACCGCGACGCGGTGGCCGGTTCGCTGACCGCAGCTGTCGCAGATGCGTTTCAGGTTGAAGTGTTCCTGTACGTATAGCGTCATATTCCCACGACGGAGTTCGCCGTCGAACATGCCACCGAGCTTTTCGAGACGGCGCTTGTCATAGGTCGCGTGGATCTCGACCATTACCTGCCGCCAAAACAGTCGAGTATCGCCAGCCGGGCAACGCGGTTCGTAATCTCGAGTTGATGCTTAACCACGGGAACCGTATGGCAGCTATCCATGTAGTTTTCGAGCCTCGGTCCGAGATTGAGCGGAGTCGCCAAGCCTTTCTCGTGAATGTGATCGATAAGCGTGAATACCAACCCGTTCGCCACCGCGGATTTTTGGTACGGCACTGCCGGGCTCCACTTGGTTTTTATCAGACAAAGTTGGTACTGCTCCGGCACACAATATGCGATGCCGACTGTTCTGTCATGCTCGTCGCTCATCCGCGCAAGCACCAATTGACCATGTTCGGCTAGCCATTGAAAGTATTGGGTTTGAACATTGTAAGCGTACGTTAGCTCGCCGGTCACAGCCGTGATGTATGCCTTCCAGTCCTCCCCAACCATTTCGGGCGTTACCGGCCGCAGATTTGGTTTCTGGTTTCGTTGCAAGGCTTCGATTTCAGCATTCCATTTGAGTACATCCTCGGGCGAAGCATCCGTTAAAACGCGGCAGCTAAAATGCTCCTGAGCGTCCTGATGATGCGCATCGCTGCCGGGCATGACGGGAATGACGTACTCGACTCCGTTCTCTGTAAGCGTAATACCGAGCTCCAAGAGCTCGCCGGTAATTTGCTCGGTAAGAAAATTCGATTGATCGGAAATCGATTCTTGAAGATCGATGAGGACGCGGCCGTCGTGCGCGAGCGAGATGGGCAGCACCCAGCTTGAACCCTCAATGATTACCGACGCCACTGCGAGACGGCTCGCCGTCGTTCGCTTGCCACAGCGTTCGCAGATGCGCTTGAGGTCAAAGTGTTCCCGAACGTAGAGCGCCATATTGCCGTGTCGGGGATCGCCGTCGAACATGCGGCTGAGTTTTTCGAGGCGTTCTTTGTCGTAGGCCGTGTGGATGCCGAGCATTAGGAATCCGCCAATCCTGAAAGCTTTGAGCAGTACACGTCGTCGAAAAAGACCTCCCAACCGCAATAGGCCGCCGTGGACGTTTCGACCGCTTCGTGATTCTCGATCCAGGCATAGAGCCAGAGCGTGGCGCGCTCTATCCGGCCTCCGCGTGCAGATACGGGGACCGATACGATTCCGCCCACTGTCACATACTCGCCGGTTACCTCTAACAAAGGCTCGGTTCGCAAGTCCGTAAACGAGCCGTCTTCGTAAGACAGTCTCAGGAAGACATAGGCGCCGCGCACTCCCTTGGCGGACCGTCCGTTATCCGCAGTCTTCACGAACGCTCGGATATGCCAATCGTCGCCTTCGCGAACCGGAAGCGCGATGTTGTTTTCAATGGCCGCATACGGTGCGGAATGAGGCAAGATTGGCGTATCTGAATTCATGCCGACGTAGAGCGCAGTGTCCCCGCTATGCTGGAGTCCGGTTCGAACCGCCAATGAAACACGAAACTGCGGATCGCAAACGGCTATCTGCCAGTCGACGGCCACATCGTTGGAATCGCACATCCACCTGCCGGGAACGACCCGGCCCGGTCCGACCCGCAGATTTTCGAAGCCGCCGTTTGCGATCGCATTGCCCGTGCCCGTGCTCGATGGTTTCTCTTTCGGGGGCGGAGCTTTCGCACTAATACGCGTGAATGCAAAAAGCCCCGTACCTCGCGCCAAGAAAAATTGGTAATCCGCCAACGCCCTAAGGAGCGTGCTTTCGAGCTCCTCGTTGAGCGGACGGATGACGATATTCTTGACGTGCGGCAACCAGGCTTCGCAGTTCTGGGAGAAAAGCTGTTCTTCGATTCCGCATACGTTTAGTTTCACCAAGTCGATTTCGGCGAAACCCGATTCGCGCAGCAATGTAGCAAAATCGATTCCCACTGTTTGTGCAGGCTCATCGCCGCGTGGCGGGCCTACAACCGTGGCCCACTCGCGCTGGACTCCGGCGAGTTCGTTTTTGCGCAGCGCCAGCTTCATTGCTTCCGGCCAGATCGCCGCCTTGATCAGATTGACGCGTCCGGCATAAGGCCCCAGGTTCAACCTGCACAGTTCAAGGTTTCTATCGTCAGGCTCGAGCGCAATGATATGGGCGCTTGGGTACGTCGTCAAAAAGTAGGCGGTCGAATACCCTGCGTAGGCACCGCAGTCGACAATAAGCTTAGGCTCACGCACGTCTTCCCCGACGCATCCATATTCCTGTCTGATCAGAATGCTGCAGAGGATCTCGAGATCGTCCGTATCTGTCCGGTAGGATAGCGGATTGCCGCCAACGGATAGGTTTAGTTCTCGGATGAGATTTTGCATGAAGCCGGAGCGGCTCTTAGGTTTGCTCGGGCTGATTCGCCGACGTTTTCGGTGACCCGTCGTCATTGAGATCTGGAGAATGTTGGTATACGCGGAAATTCATGATCCGCTGATCCGAACCGATTCGCCGGTCGCCTCCGTCGGCATGCAGCGAGATTGAAAGCGGGCCTTCCCTGCCGGTCCCGTCGACGGGAATGGAGACGCTTTGGCGCGTCACGATTTCAGTTTCCGCGATTTGAACGCCCGAGTCTTCGAAGACCCGCAAGGTGAACGGTTTGGACTCCACGCCCGGGCCCGGCTCGATTTCGAGCTGCAGCGTTTTGAGCTCTGCGGGATCGGCGATCTCGATCTTCGCGTCATTACTCGCCCAGCGAAACGTTTCACCATTGAAGGTTTCCAGTGGATACCAGCCTTCACCCGGCCGCGCGTTCATCTCGGGCGGCAAAATATCGACGATCGCCTGCACAAAAATGAGCTTGAAGACTCGGTAGTTTAGCACCCGAATTTCACCAGGGGCGGGCTTATCGCTGCCTTCCGTACGCAGCACGAACTTGCGAAGCATGGGTTGGGTCGCCGGCAGCTCGATCGAGATCATTTGCCGCCCCTTGATCGTGGCGCGCGCAACGGTTTCGTCGTTTTCCGTGACCAGCAACTCGAAGGGTTTAAAATCGAGACTCGGCCCCGGCTCGAGGTAGATCTGCAAGTAGTGCTTGACGTTTCTGAACGCGGCTGCGTAGACTTCGGCAGCATTGGAAACCCAACGAAACTTTTCCGCGCCGAAGATTTCGAGCGGAAACCAGCCGTTTCCCAAAGCGGTATTATTGGCGGGCGTCAGGATGTCCATAATGAGCTGAAGGTCCTTCTGATGGAACAAGCCCGGACGTTCTGCGAAGCGACTTAATTGAACCTGCACGCCAAAGTGCGTGACCTTAGCGGCGATACGAGTTGCGGACGGTTTCCAAGAACGTGTTACCGCGCGCGGGTGCGCCGTTGCCCATCAGAACATCGGCGTCAAGACCGGGGTAGATCGTGCGAAAACGGCGCTGCTTCCAACCCTCGACCGTCATGCGGCCGGGAGCTTTCTTTGCAAAGCGGTTGGAATACCCGGGAATACCGGTTCGGTCGCCGCGCAGATCGCGGCGATCTTCCGTCAAGAAGATCGCGATGAAACCCTCGATCCGGGCAATCTGATTTTCAACGCGTTCGATGGTCGCCATGGCTATCGTTCGATCAAAGTCGCGCGAACGATTTCGATCACGCGATCCTGATCGCTCTCCGCAAGATCGACGAAGAGCGGCAAGCTCAAAGCGCCTTCGTAGTAGTATTCCGCGGCCGGGAAGTCTCCGGCGCGGAAGCCCAAATCGCGGTAGTACGGCTGCGTATGGATTGGAATGTAATGGACCTGGCTGCGTATGCCGTGTTCGCGCAAAGCGAAATACAGCGCGCGCCGTCGAGCCGCTCGTGCCTCGCCGGTAATCATTATTGGATAGAGGTGCCACGCAGGCGTACTGATCGAGTCACGGTAGGGGAGTTGCAGCGGCAGATCGATCAGGCCCTCGCAGTAGCGCGCCGCCAACTGGCGGCGCCGCGCGAGAAAACCGTCGAGTTTTTTTAGCTGACTCGCTCCGAGTGCCGCTTGGATGTCAGTCATGCGATAGTTGAAGCCGAGGCCGACCTGTTCGTAGCGCCATGGTTCTAGGGCGGAGGTATCGTGGACGATCCCGTGTGCGCGAAGAAGTTTCACGTTGCGCGCGACGCGCTCCCTATTCGTTAGGACCATGCCGCCCTCGCCCGTAGCAATGCTTTTTGTTGCAAAGAAACTGAAGACCGTCGCATCGGAGTACTCGCAGCTGCCGATGGGCCGATTGAGGTAGCTCGCTCCCAACGCGTGCGAAGCATCCTCGATCAGCGTGATTCCGTAACGCCGGGCCGATGCGGCAATTCCGGCGAGATCGCATGGCTGGCCCGCAAAATGTACGAGTATGAGCGCCTTCGGAAGTTTCCCGGATCTGTCGGCTGCGGCCAGCTTTCGCTCGAGTTCGCTCGTACTGAAGTTGTATGTGCATGGATCGACATCCACGAAATCGATGCTCGCCCCGCAGTACAACGCGCAATTCGCCGAAGCGACGAAACTGTTCGGTGATGTCCATACGCGGTCACCGGGTCCGATGCCCAACGCGCGGCACGCGGCGTGCAGGGCGGCGGTTCCGCTGGAAACGGCGACGGCATAGCGCGCACCGCAGTAGGAGGCAACGCGCTCTTCAAACTCTGTGACGTGTGGGCCGGTCGTAAGCCAGTCCGAGCGTAGAACCGCCTCGACCGCGGCAATATCATCGCTGTCGACGTGTTGCCGGGCATATGGAAGGTCCCGGAACGCATCGACGTTAGGCGGTTGCAGACTCTTTTGCGGGCGCTTTGAGATCCGGCGAGTATTGGAAGACGCGGAAATTCATGATCCGCTCGTCTGATCCGATCTTCTTGCCGCCACCTTCCGCGTGCAAGGTCAGCAAAGCTGTGCCGTTGAGGGGGATCGCGACCGCTCGCCGAGTATTGACTCCCGCTTCGGTAATTTGCACGCCGGTATCCAAAACGCGCAGCACGAAGGATTTCGAGCTGACGCCCGGTCCCGGTTCAATCTCTAGAACGAGCGCTTTCGCACCGCCCGGATCGTTGATGGCGATCTGCGCATCGTTGCCGGCCCAGCGGAACGTTTCGCCGTTGAAGGTTTCGAGCGGATACCAGCCCGAGCCGAGTTTGGCCGAGAGCTCGGGCGGGAGCACATCGATCAGCGCCGGGATGAAGGTCGCTTTGAAGACCCGGAAGTTCAGCACGCGCGCGTCGTTGGGAGCTGGTTTGCCGCCGCCCTCAACGTGCAACATCAGTTTTCGGACCCTGGGTTCCGTTGCGGGCAGCTCGACCGAGATCATTTGCCGCCCCTTCACCGTGGTGCGGGCGAGCGTATTGCCATTTTCCTTGATCAGCAGTTCGAAAGGTTTGAGGTTGAGACCGGGCCCGGGTTCTAAATGAATCTGCAGATAGTGCTTGACGTTCCGAAGGGCGGCGACATAGATTTCCGCATCGTTCATGACCCAGCGAAAGCTCTCGGCGCGATACGTTTCCAATGAAAACCAGCCGGACCCCAGACTCGTGTTGTTGGCAGGTGTCAAAATGTCCATACAATTGAGAGCTCGGGATTCTGCAGGCAGGCCAGCGGGAACCTTCAGAGGACCAGATTTGCAGGTGTGAAGGGCTCTGGATGCTGCTGCTGCGGAACGTGTGGGAGTCGATGTGAGTTACATGGAGAAGTTTCCTATGATGCGTACTGTACTTTTTCTCGCCGCGCTTCTTGCCGCCGCGGCGCCCGTTGCCGCCTCCCCCGCCGGCCCGGTCGTCGTGCCCAGGAGCAGCGGCCATGCATTGCTGATTTGGCAGGCGACGCCGTTCGTGGCTGCGCTTGCCTCCAAACACGAATCCAAGGATCAGGCGCTGGCTGAACTCGAATCGGCTGCGCTTACGGTGATCGCCGAACACAAGGCGTTGCTGCACAAAGCCTCGTCGGTTTCGCTGAAGGTTCTGTACGTCCGGACCGCCGCGCAAAACGACCCGCAATACGCGCCGACTTCGTTTGCCGGTTTTACGCAACTGCTGATCTTGACGGTTACGAAAACCGCGCTCGCCAACTCGGCGAAATGGCCGAGGGTAACGGATCCGCGCCGCTTGCCGGCGGGCGTGAGCGCGACCGTGACGGGCAGCATCAATGGTTAAGCGAGCTCTCGTCCCGGCGATTGTCATCGCGGCGCTGGCAACGAGCGCCTGCGCCACCCCCTCGTTTCCGGCGCCTTCCGCTTCGCCGACCAGCGGGAGCGACATCACGCGTCCCGGCGACGGCGTGCGTTTGGGCTCCGGCTGGTACGCACCCGAGAACTATGCAAACGTCACGTTTCGCTGGGCCAGCCGCGACGCGGAGATAACGGCCTGTCCCGACGTCAACAGCCGGGCGCTGCTGCTGCTGCTGGAGCGTGGGCCGAGCCTCGGCATGAGAATCCTGACGCTGAAGATTCGCGGCAATCACGGCGACAGCGAAACGGCCACGGTCAAACCCGGAGAGTACGTCAAGATTCCCGTCAATCAGAACGCGCTCGCCGAAACATTCGTGCTGAACGCCGCCGGCCGCAATCGCGCGGTGCCGCACGACAAACGCATTCTCAACTTTCGCGCAATGAGCATCATTTTAGGATCCTCGGCCGGTAACTGCAAGAACGAGATCGTCTTCGACGCTTCACCGCTGGCGCTGGGCGCGAATTGGTATCCATATGAAACGTACGCCGGTCAGAGCTTTCGCTGGGTCGCCAACGACGCGCAGGTCAAACTGACGGCCGCGCAGCGGCGCCCGTGGATCATGGAAGCGGAAGTCGAACCGGGACCGAGCTTGGGCGGCGCGCCGCTGCAGATCAGCGTTCGCGACGCAAGCGGCAAATCGATTGCGCAGAGCTCGCCCGTTCGCGGTCGCGCCTACGTCGAGTTTCACCTTCCGGCCCAGCCCGCGGGAACGGTGCTGACGCTGTCGCTGCAAAGCCGTAATGCGAAAGCGCAGAATGAGCGGCGAACGTTGAACTTCCGCGTCTTCGGCCTAAAAATTAAGCCCTAGACCGGCACCCAGTAAGCCCGTGGCGATGCGATCGCCAAGAAAAGCATTGCCGCGCGGGTTCGGCAGCGCGCCGATGGGCGGCGTAAAGAGTGGCGGCGCGTCCAAACGCAATTCGTAGGTGACCAAATCTTTGTAGAGGTCGTATTGCAGGATCGGCAAGTCTCGCAGAGTTTTCTCCATCGTCAACGAGCGACCATAACTGAGCCCGGGAGAGGGCGGTAACGAGTTGTCCCAGGTGCCGTTCTGTACCCACTCCGCATCTGCAAACGCAACGTCTTGCGGCGGATAGTTCCACACAAGCGCAAGTTTCGTGCGCAGCGGCGCCAGCACGCTCAGCAGTCCCTGCACGCGAGCTCGCAGAGCATCGGTATTCGGCGAAGCGGCGTACCGCCGCCACTGCGTGTCGAGGATCACGAGATTGAGGGGCTCGCTGGTCGCGGCGCTCTTGATGTACTCATCCAGGGAGGCCTGTTGGCCGGAGTCGACCTCGATCGTGCGACAGCGCACCGGTTTGGAGAAGCGCCGCGACCGGTTGAAGATCGTTTCGATGTGCGCGCAAATCGAATCGCCGCCGATCGTGTCGGCAAACATCGAGGCGTCGCCGACCAGTGCGATCTCGTAATGGTTCTGGTCCGCGGTTGCGCCGGTCTCGCCGGAGACGCGCAGATCCGGCAGCACGATTTCGCGGATGCGGCGGTTTCCGCCGTCCGCCACGATCGCCCGGTTACCGGCGATGGCTATGCCCATCGGATCGTAGAAGCGCGCCTGCGCGCGCGAACCGTTGGCAAATCCCGCGTTGTCGCTCGTGTGTTCGGCCTCGCCGCCGGCGATCGCGCGCGTGAAGACCGCTCCATCGAAGGGCGGCGCTGGCAGTCGGACGTAGCGAATGTTCTCGGCCTGCGGATCGGCAAAGACGAATTGCCGCGCATCGATGGCTGCCAGTTGGTTGGGCACGGCCCGCGGCCATTCAAGCGTGTAGGCTGAAAAATGCGCGTCCGTTCCGGTTGCTGGATGGTAGACGACGACTCCATCGAATCCGCCGACAACAACTAGCTCCTCGGGAGAGTTGACGACGGCAACGCTCCGCGCACTCTGCCCGGTGTACGATTTGAAACGGATGGTCGACAGAACGCCGTCCGTTCCGAGTTTACGCAGTCCGATTCCGTCGTCGGCGATATAGAGATTGCCCGACGCATCGAATGCCAGGCTTTCGGGGTTGTTCAGCATCGCAACACCGGCAGGCCCATCGGTCACTCCGGTACGATCGCACTTGCCGACCACCGTGCTCACCTCATCGTTCGCGAGTTTGCGAACGCAGTGATTGTACGCATCTGCGATATAGAGCGCGCCATCCGGGCCGATTGCCAGTCCTTCCGGCCCCGCGAACTGGGCTTGCAGAGCAGGTCCGTCGTGATAACCGGGCGGCACGATCAAGCCGGGCGGCGCAATTGAACCTGAACCGGCGACGGTCCGTACTTGGCCCGCCGGCGTCAGCACGCGGATTCGCTGCGCAGCGCGATCGGAGATGTAGATCGAACCATCGTGTGCGACCGCAACGCCGTACGGGAAGAGAAACGTCGCTTTTTGCGCCGGGCCGTCCGCGATGCCCGCCGCGCCGCTGCCGGCAATCGTCGTGACCTCTTGCGCAGCCTGAACGCCCGTCTTTGCCGCCACGCACGCAGCGAGCGCACCCACCGCAGCCAACATTGCGCGATTCATTTTCTTCCCAGGCCTGCGGCAAGCAATCCTCGGGCAAAATGGTCGCCGAAAAATGCGTTCCCGCGCGGATTGGGATGCTGATCGTCCGGATGATAGAGCATCGTCGCGCCTCGGCTCAATTGGTAATCGACCATGTCGTAGTACATGTCGTACTGCAAAATTGGCATGTCGCGGAGCGTTTTTTCCAGACGCACCGAAGTCTGGTGGTCAGCATTATCGGCAGTGTAATCGGGCAGTGTGCGAAAACCACCAGCCGGCCACTTGTCGATGACCCACTCGGCATCCGAAGTGAGCTGCGCGGGATAGATCCACACCGCGGCAAGCTGCGTATGCAGCGGCCTCAATACGTCAAGCAAATGCTGCATGCGCAATCGGAACCGGCTTACAAAAGCCGCGTTTGCGGGCGTGGCGTTATTCGGAAAGCCCACCAGCTCTGGTTCAGCGTCGAGAATGACCAAATCCATTCGCTGGTAGGGAAACACATTTTTGATGTAGTCCTCCATTGCTAGCGAGCTACCGCCGTTCATCGTAATCGTGTGGCAACGCACAGGCTTACTAAAACGGTGCGAGGCGTTGAGCGTTCTCTCGATCTGTGCGCAGATCGAGTCGTCGCCCAAGCTCTCCCAAAACGACCAGGATGCGCCGACCAGTGCCACCTCGTAATGGCGGTCGTCCGTGTTGTTGGCAGCGTCGAAGCCGGTCTCGCTGACGCGAGAGTGTGGCAGCAGCATTTCTCGGATGCGGCGGTTTCCGCCATCTGCGATAATCGCCCGGTTGCCCGCGACGGCGATACCCATCGGATCGTAGAAGCGCGCATCGGCTCGCGGGCCGTTCGCGAAGCCTGCGTTGTCGATACCGCGCTCCGAAACTTGTCCCGCGATGATACGCGAGTATTGACCGACGAACGGAAATGCGGGAGTGCGAAAATAGCGAACGTTGTGCGAGAGCAGATCGGTAAAGAGAAACTGGCGGCGATCGACTGCGGCGACCATGCTCGGCATGCTGCTGATACCGGCTCCCAGCATCTCGTCTTGGCCTGTTGAGGGGTAGTAGGCGACGACTCCGTCCACCGTCGCGTCAAGAACGATAGGATCCGATGCGCCGGCGATCGCCACCCCATGTGACGAATGGTCGCCGTACTGCTTAAATCGGATGGTTGTCAGCACGCCGTTCTTGCTTAGCTTGCGCAGGCCGACGCCGTCGTCGGCGATGTAAAGGTTGCCCGCGGCGTCGAACGCCAGGTCTCGCGGGCGGTTCAGCCGCGCAACCGCACGCGTTCCATCCAGTACGCCGCGGTCGCCGCATTTTCCGAAAAACGTCGTAACAAATCCATGCTGTAGCTTGCGGATGCACGCATTGTAGGAGTCGGCGATGTAGAGCGACCCGTCCGGACCGACGGTCAGACCCTCGGGGCCGTTGAATTGCGCCTGCAGTGCGGGCCCGTCACGATAGCCCGGCGGCACGGCGAATCCCGGCGGCGCGATCGATCCCGAACCCGCAACGGTGCGAACGTTCCCCGCAGGCGTCAGCACGCGAATGCGCTGCGCGGCGAGATCGGAGATATAGATCGAACCGTCGCGCGCGACGGCGACGCCGGCTGGAAAGAGGAACGTCGCCTGCTGCGCGGGGCCATCCGCAATGCCGGCTGCTCCGCTGCCTGCGATCGTCGTGACCTCCGGTGCCGCTGCGGCACTTACCGTTACGGCGCCGAGCGCGAATGCGACGAGTGCGAGCGCCGAAAGTTTGATCAATGGTTTCCGAGGCCGGCCGCAAGTAGACCTTGCGCGATGTGATCGCCGAAGAACGCGTTCCCGCGAGAATTGGGATGCTGGCTCGTCGGCAGATACAAGGGCGTCGCGCCGATGCTCAACTCGTACTTCATGATGTCGTCGTACATGTCGTAGTGCAATATGGGCGTTCCCCGCAGCAGGCCCGCGAGCTCCGTGAAGTCTTCGTGGAAGTACGTGCCCGGCGGCGCCCGAAAAAAGGGAAAGCCTTGCACGATCCACTCGGAGTCCGACGTGTCCTGGGCATTGTAGATCCACAGCAAGGCAAGGCGCGTGCGCAGCGGTTTCAGCACGGCCAGCGGCTGCTGCATGTGGGCTCGGAACGTGGGCCCGAACGCCGCCCTCGCTTCCTTCGCTGCCGGCAGAGCTGAAGCGTATGCTTCGGCGTCCATAATTACCAAGTCCATGCGCTCGTACGGAAAGATTTTTTTAATGTAATCTTCGAAGTTGCCGACTTTGCCGGCATCGATCCTGATCGTGTGGCAACGTACCGGCTTGCGGAAACGGTGCGAACGGTTCAGCGTCGCTTCGATGTGTGCGCAGATCGAATCGTCGCCCAGAGTGTCCCAGAACGACCAGGACGCGCCGATCAAGGCAACTTCGTAATGCTTGGTGTCGACATGATTGGCCGGATCGAAGCCTGCTTCGGAAACGCGCGAGGCCGGCAAAACGATTTGGCGGATGCGGCGATTCCCGCCGTCCGCAACGACGGCCGAGTTGCCCACGACGGCGATACCCATCGGATCGTAAAAACGGGAATCCATGGGCGTGCCGTTCGCAAAGCCCGCGTTGTCGGATCCCCGCTCGTAGCGCCCGCCGGCGATCACGCGCGTGAAGACGCTGCCGTTGAACGGCAGCTTCTGCAGCCGCAGATAGCGGATGTTCGCTGTAATTAAGTCGGTAAAGAGAAACTGTTGCGCATCGATCGCCGCGAGTTGGTTCGGATGGCCGAACGGATTGCCGTCGGAGAGCTTGTCCGGATACATGATCGTATCCCGCCCCGTCAAGGGATAGTATGCAAAAACGTCGGTATAGGTTGAAACCACGATAACGGGATCCGCTCCACCGGCGACCGCCACGCCGATCGCGCTGATCGCCTCGCCCTGCGGCAAGCTGTGCTCTTCGGCAAAATGGTCGGTCGTCAGAACGCCGTTCGCCCACCGCCGCAACCCGCCGCCGTTATCCGCGATGTAGAGATCTCCGGCGGCATCGAACGCCAATGCGCTCGGATGGATCAGGCTTGCCGTTTCGATCGGCCCATCGACGACAAACGCCGGATTCCAGCGGTAGGGCTGCGGATTTTGGCCGCACTTCCCGACAACGGTCGTCACTTGCCCCAGCAGTAACTTGCGGATGCAGCCGTTGTTTGAATCGGCAATGTAGAGCGCGCCGTCGGGCCCGATTGCCAAACCTTCGGGTCCGTTGAATTGCGCCTGCAAAGCTGCTCCGTCGCGATAACCCGGCGTCACGAAGATGCCGGGCGGCACGATCGCTCCCGATCCGGCTACTGTCCTAACCTCGCCGGAGCGCGTCAGCAAGCGGATGCGCTGCGCGGCGCGATCGGAGATGTAGATCGAACCGTCGCGCGCGATAGCGATGCCCGACGGGAATAAGAACGTAGCCTTGTGCGCAGGCCCGTCCGCGATGCCGGGTGCGCCGCTGCCCGCGATCGTCGTGACTTCGGGCGGCGCAGTGGCGCGCGCAGCTCCGGCGCAGAGAATGCACGCACAGAAAAACAGGAGGGATTTACTCAGCACGTTCGATCAAGTCGACGCCTTGCAGGAGTCATTGTTCCTACCGCATACCCCACGGGCACTAGGAGAGGATTATGGCAGTAAACACAATCGTTAGCGGTGCGGTAACGCACGACGTAAACCTCCCATCTAATAGCGGTTTGAATCTCGGCGCATTCCCAGAACGTATCACGGTTTTCCTCCTGACTACGGCAAGCGATACGGAATTAGGGAATGGGGTGAATGTGTTTGTCGAGGTATAGCCCGACAGCGTAAATTGGTATGCGGCGTGTATTCCGGACGCGCTCCTAACAAATGATGGAAACGGCTCCCTGGATTCGGCGGGGATGTATCATTTTTTCCATGCCTGCGCGATAAGTTTTGCGATAGCGCCGGCCCCATACATTCGTGTTCGCACCGGGGGCACAAGCACGAGCGGGGACTTATCAAATCTTATCGCCCAAGTGCAAACCAATCTTGATTAGGATAGATTAAGCTTTAGAGCTCCCCCGAGGCACGAATAACCGGGATTTGGATGTCCGCTTCCCGCATGATAGAGTCGTGGCAACACATCCACGCCTCATAGCCGAAAATGAATTTCACATGCCCGTGACGATTTCATCTCGGCTGTTGCAGAACGCAACAGAACAGCCCGCTTCTCCGTTTTGCTCGTTCATTAAGGACAAACGATGCGAGAGAATATCATTCGCGCAACTCTTGGATCGCAGCGCAGCTTACGCCAATCGTTACCGGAAGATTGGCATCAACCCCGGAGATTTGATCATCGTCATCCTGCAGCATATGCCGCATTTGTTCTACGCTTATCTCGGCGCGATACTTGCGGGAGGCATTCCGACGTTCATGCCTTTTCCGACGCCAAAGCAGCGGCCTGAGCTCTATTGGGCCGACCACGAGGCATTATTCGACAGGATTAACCCACGGCTGCTCGTGACTTATGAGACGAATCTCTTGGATGCGAAACGCGCGCTGCCGCATTTCCGTGTTGATACGCTCATTGCAGATGACGAGATATTCAACGAGCGAGCCGAACCGCTCGATCTTCTCGCCGGATTCGCTGCCGCCCCCGACTCCGTCGCTTGTCTCCAGCACAGCTCAGGAACCACGAGTTTGAAGAAGGGCGTGATGCTCACCCATCGGGCGATTCTCGACGAAGTCGAGGCCTATGCCGAAGCGCTCACTTTTGGCCCGGAAGACAGCATCGCCTCGTGGCTGCCCCTCTATCATGACATGGGCTTCGTGGCGTGCTTCATGGGTTCGGTTTTACTCGGCACTCATTTGGTTGCGCTCGATCCATTCGAATGGGTGATGCGTCCCTCGATTCTCCTGGATGCGATCCAGCAATACCGCACGACATTTTGCTGGCTGCCGAATTTCGCATTCTCGCACATCGCCAATACTGTGCAACCCGACGCATCGTGGGATCTGTCTTCGATGCGAGCGTTTATCAACTGTTCCGAGCCCTGCAAACCGAAAACGTTTGAGCGTTTCGTTTCTCGATTTGGCGCCGACGGAGTTTCCCCGCTACAGCTCCACGTCTGTTATGCGATGGCCGAAAACGTCTTTGCCGTCACGCAGACCACGCTGGGCCGGCCGGCACGCATCTTGCACGCCGCTGCCGAAGCGTTTTCCCGCGGAGTCGTGAAGCCAGCGGCAGCCGGCTCGGCCGCTATCTCCCTGCTTTCGTGTGGCGTGCCTATTGACGGCGTACGCGTGCAGATTTGCGCGGAGCCGGGCTCGCCGTTGCCGGACGGATGCAGCGGCGAGATTCACCTGACCAGCCCCTTTCTGCTTTCCGGCTATTACAAGTTGCCGGAGAAAACCCGCGAAAAGTTACGCGGCGAATGGTATGCGAGTGGAGACATGGGTTTTATTCTGGACGGTGAGTTGTACGTTACCGGCCGAATAGACGACATGCTTATCGTTAACGGACAAAATTATTATGCTCATGAACTCGAAGCAATCGTTAACAGCGTCGCATCGGTGATCCCGGGCCGTAGCGTAGCCATAGGCTTGGAGGAGGAGCGCATGGACGCAACGATCGTTGCGGTGCTAGCCGAGTGTACGCCGCAGGCTGATGTTGCGACGATTGGCCACGCCGTTCGGCGGAAGATTCTCGAGGAATTGGGCCTGGCTATTCATGCGTTCGTGCCGCTGACGAAGGGTCAGCTAGTCAAGACGACGAGCGGGAAAATAAACCGCGGCAAAAACAAAGAATTGTATCTGAGCGGAGGTTTCGAGCAACAAGTTCTGTGAGCGCGGCCGTGATCGAACGTCGTCAGAACGCTCTGTACACGACATGCGGAGCCGGCGCGTTCAACGCGACTGCAACGGAAACCGTAATGACGGCCAGCGCCGTGTACCAGGCAGCTCGCAGCGGCTGGACGTTCAACCTTTCGACCCATCCCAGACTCTTCAACGCCGATAGAACGAAGACCGCAGCGATGAGCGTTCCAAGGATCGCCAAAATGATTGCGGGCGTTCCCAGTAGCGCCGCGAAACCGCCGAGCTGCTGCCAGTTCGACCAAAACCAGAGCATCGTAATGCAGAACCATGTGAAATTCATCGCGCGGGCTAGCGCCGCATAGGCCGGCTGCGCGCCCAAATCGCGGTAGCCCACGCGACCGAGTCTTTGGGTCATGACGAATTCGTACCACTTGTTCACGCTGATTCCCAGGCCTGTCAACAGACCGAAGAACAGAAACTTCGCGCTTTGTCCGTGCCATGCGCCGACCAAGAAGAACGTTACGAAGTACGCGAAGACGCCGAGATATGCTTGCGTTTTCGCTGCCGGGAAGCGCCGCATCGAACTGAGCAATAGCGGCAAGTACACGTACGTCTTCAACCAATTAGACAGCGTCATGTGCCAGCGGGTCCAGAAATCGATCACGCCGCCCGCCAAAAAGGGCTTGTTGAAATTCTCCGGTAGCTGCAGTCCCAAAAACCCCGCGACGCCGATCACGAAATCCGTGTAGCCGGCGAAGTTGAAATAGAGATAGATAGGAAAGAGCGCCAACGCTACGCCGGCATCGACGACGCGATCACTGAAGGTCAGCTGCGTCCCTAAGAGCGCGATGCATTGCTGCTGCGCGTACAACAGAACCGGTGAGAGGACGCTCACCTTGAAGAAGCCCGCGACGATCCGGCTCGCAGCTTTCCCAGCCAGCTCGACGTTAAGCCGCAACGGCTCCTCGGTTTCCGTCCGGCGATAATCTTGATAGAGCTGAATTGGTCCTGAAATCAAGCACGTAAAATTCAGCGTATAGCTCGCGTACGCGGCGATGCTCAGTCGCTCGGGCAACGCATCGTGATAGGCATCGATCACCAAATGCAAGATTCTGAAGAACACGTACGACATGCCGATCGTCAGGTAGGTGAAAGGCAAGTAAAGATAGTGGGGAACGAATGCATATCTCTTGAGCCAAAAGAACGCGAACAGCAGTCCCACGACAAGCGGAATGAAGGCCGCCCGGCTGCGGTATGATTCCATCGCTTTCATGCTGACGAATCCGAATGCCAGCAATACTGCAAAGGGCGCGAGCTGTTTCGGATCGTGCGTGAAGCTGAGCACTAAGGCAACATTTGCGAGGACCAAGATCGCGCGCCGCCACCCCGGTGCGTTGGAAACGTGGATGAGCAGCGCAATCGCGGCGGCAAATGCCAGAAACTCAAACGAGGGTGCGTTCAAGGCCGCTTCGCAATCTTGGCCTCGATCAATTCGGCCAGCTCTCCGAGATTCTTGAACGAAGAGATCTGCGACGGTGCGAATTCGACGCCAAACGCTCTCTCCACAGCGAATATCAGGCGTGCATGCGCCAAACTGTCCCACCCCACAACTTGATCCTCGGTGAGATCCGGGCGCGCGACCAAACTGTCGTCTTCAAAAACGTCGCACAGCAGCTCGGTAAGCCTGTTGTACACGTGATTCATCAATGGCTCCTTACCGATTCAACGCGGGCGCGAGCAGGGCCGCTAAGCGCCGCTGCCCCGCCGCCGTCAGGTGATCGTTATCGAAGAATTCATTCGCAGGATAGGCGGCGTCGAGGTCGAGCACAACGACGCCTTGCCTCTCCAGCAGTCGCTGCAAGTACGCGCCGTTCGCGCGATACTCCGGCGTGTCGATATATTCGTGCAGGAGCGTGTGGTTGGTCGGGGTCATAAAAGCTACGGCCGGAATGCGGGCGGCGCGCAGCTCCGCTGCCGTTTTCTGCAGGAAGTACACGCCTGCGTTCCGAGCGTTCAGCGGCGTAGCATCGTAGGCTCCTTCGAAGAGCGCTGCGGACGGATGGCGCGGCTCCGGCGCGCTTGAATCGCCTAGCAGCGTTTCACGGATATCTGCGCGCATCGCGTACACGAGCCAGATCGAAGCCAGCGCGCGCCCGAACCGCTCGCCGATTGCCGAATGTTTTTGGGGTGCCGTCAGCTCGGCAAGCGCCGGCTGCAGCCTCTGATAGGCAGGATCGCTTTGACTGAATACTTTCTGGTTGACCTGCATGACGACAATCTTCGGTCGAACTCCCGCAGCCAGCAGCAAGCGTACGAGCGCGTAGTAATTGGGCGGGCTGCCGCCTTCGAACGCCAGGTTGCGGCAGACGCAACCACGCGACGCCAATTCCGAAACCGCGGTTTGGCTCGGCTGCAATTGGTATCCCCAAACCACCGAATCGCCCAGAAAGATAGTGGGCGGCGGGCCTTGCGCCATCAATTGCAATTCGCGCTGCAGATATGCGGGCGAGAAATCGGTCGTTAGTCGCGGAAGTTGCGTGAAATAACGGACGACGAGAATGTTTTCCAGTAAGACGATCGCTACGATGACCGCAACCGAGCTCGCGATGGCGCTCTTCACCGCGCGTCACCGCCCGGTTCGAAACCGATCTCCTGCAATTTCGCCCAGACTAAACGCACGTCGGAGGGCAAGATGTTTCCGACCGCTGCAGCCTGGACCGTTACCGTGTGATCCCCCGGCGGCGCTCCGAGCACATTTACGTCGACATATGTGCTCGGCTTCACGCTGAAGCGGCTGGAGAGCCGCCCGTCGATCTTTACGGTAACGATTTGCTTCATGCTGGACGGCGGAACGGTCAGGCGAATCCGAAGTCCCTCAGCCTCGTCCCTCGAATGCAATCGCACGGAGAATTTGCGCCCCACCCAGCCGTCTTCGAAAATTCCGGAGTAGATCAGATCCGGATTTACGAGATCGCCCGGGAAGCTGTCGATCCGCACGGGCGCCGGCCGCAGCGGTCCGGCGATGCTGATGTCTCTTCCGAAGAGTGCGAACTGGCGAGGATCGCGGTCGATATCGCGCCCATAAAGATTCATGAGCCAACTGCGATGGGTAGCGAACTTTACGAGCCTATTGCCGAAGTACAGAATCACGTATCGCCGGCCGAACGCGGTGAAGGGACGAATGGGCGGCGTGATGATCCTGGCCGAGCCCGCTCCGGGGCTCGGAATCTTCAGCCGCGATGCCCCCATGATCACAATCGGCGGAATCTCGGTATACGGCACCGGATTGTACGACGCCGTGATCACCAGCTTGAGGCGGATCGTCGGCGTCCCGTTGATGACTTCCAAGAGCATCGATCTGCCGAGCGTTGCCATGAAGGGGGGCGAAGAGAGCGGATCTGGTTCGACATTTCCTACCGCCGCCGTGTAGGTATCGACAAGCAGCGTGGCCGGCGTTCCAAAATCCGATTCCGCGAGCGACAGCCAATTGTGCACGGTGTTCCAGGGAACGACCCGCACCATAAACGGCGTCTTCGTCTGTGACCGGTTGAGCAGCGAGAGCTGCGGCCCGATCTCCAAGAAGAGTCCGTTGGTGCGATCGAATGGTAGCGCCGGTGGCACGAAAACCCTTTCATTTCTCGAATAGAGATAAAAGCGCGTGAAGGGCGTGCTGGGAACGTACGGAGTCATGCGCGGGCCCTCTTCGAGCATCGGCATGGACCACGTGAACCTTTGCCTATTGCCGAGAACCGCCCGGTCCGTTGAGAACAGCAGATAGATTGACGTAACGCCCGGCGGGATCGTGAGGCTTATCGAAACGCGGCCCGGTTTTCTTCCATGATAGAGGCCGCTGATGAGATTTTCGGTTTGCAGGCTGTCGGCATTATTGATGTAGATGCGGCTGTTATAACTGCTCGAGATCCCGCTCGGATCGATCCACACGGATGCCGTGACCGTCTCCCCCGGTCTGACGCTGATCGGGTCACTGATGACGCCGACATCGACGGAAAGGCCGTCACCCGTGGCCTGCCAACCGCCATGAGCGTCCGGTCCAACCTCATGGACATGCTCGTCATCGACGCTTCCCCTGTGAAGGGGATCCCATTTGCTCCACCCGGAGGCAAAGTCGTCGGAGTCGGGAGCGATGTTGCGCGTCGGAATTGCGGAGGGACTGTCCGCCGCGGTGAACTCGATGTGGTTCATCGCGCTGGGCAACGACAGCATCTTTTGCTCAAAAACTAGCGTTCGCTGGTTTGCGGTTCTCCTCACGAAGTCGCGCAAGCCGGCCGGCCAGCCGACGATCTCCTTGACGATTCCACCGGTGTTTCCGAAGAAGAACTGTGGGAACGGATCGGCACCCTCGAATTGGAGCGGATGGCCACGCAGCGCCACACCTGCAAGCAGATCGATCTGCCAGACCATCGCGTCCATGCGAATCGGGCGATCGATCTGGTTTGCATAGCGGCGCGCTATCGCATCCAGCGTTCCGTAAAGATCTTCGTGCGAAGCTCCGTTGATCTCGGTGAATTCGGCCCGCGTATGCATAAGGAAGTCCGAGGTCGATGCCAGATAGATGTAGGTCGAATAGGCGGTCGCAGCCAGGCAGAGCGTCACGAGGCCGGCCCTTGCGAAAACCGGCGGCGTTCGCAGAATCCGGGCCAAGCGGTCGGCGGCCCACAGGATCACGAGCGCGACCGCGGACGCTAAGAACGGCTGTGCCCAAAAACCGAGCTTGAATGCGGCATAGCCGGAGCGCTGGATGACGAGCACGACCAAGGCTATCTGAATTGCCAAGAGCATACCATCCGAAAACTTTGCGCCGCGAAGGAGCGAGCGTGCTGCGACGACCCCAATCGCAAAAAACCCGAGGAAGCCGGCGACGATCGCGATGGACAGCCAAGGCTCGGGATCATTCGCAAACGGCAGGAGCCCCCAGAGATTGGCAGCGCCGGACGGAATGACATACCAGGTGATTATTCCCGGTCCCGACTGCACCGACGCTCTGACGATGGTCAGCAAGACTTTCATCGTGGCGGCAAACGTAAAGAACTGAATGTTTTGGAGCAGCAGCACCGTGGCGACGACAATTCCAGCGGCGGATGCAATGCGCTTTGCAAAAGCGGCGATCTCCGAGCGATGGTACCACAGCGTGACGGGAGCCGTGATCGCCGCGGCCGCGAGGAGCAATGGCGTTATCTCGGGATAGATGAGCGAAAGACCCGCCATGCAGCATCCGAGTGCGACCGAACGCTGCAGGAGCCCGGAACCGCCGGCGAGCTGAACGGCAGCCACGATGCCGACGACACAGACTTGGCCTAGCAGCTGCGGCAGTATTTGCTGGTAGACCGAAAAGAGCATCAGCGGAGAGGCAACTGCGATCAGGATCGTCGCTATGACCATGCGCCGCTCCATCTGCGGATTGGCGCAGAGTGCGCCGGTCCCCATGACCAGCATCAGAAATGCGGCAACTGAGAGCGGCATATAGATTTCGTACGTGCGTACATGCACGGCAGCTGCGACCAGCGCCAGCAGCGCGTCGGTTCCGAAGCGGTTGGGCGGCGCCACTTCCCAGAACCACAAGTTTCGGGGTACGTCCGTGCCCCCAATCAGCTCGCGCAGCGGAGCAACGTCGAAGAAACCATGATGCAAGAAGTTGTCAGCCGTCGATATATAGACCGACATGTCGCCGTTGCTGTTGCCGGCCCAGTGAAAACCGAAGAGCAGCAGTGGCGCGCCGGCCAGCAAACCACCGCCGACGTAGGCGGGAATCAGCGGGAGCAGCTTACTCCAGGGAACTGCGGGACGCCGGATCGCAAGAATGATGCCTGAAATGAGTGCAAGACCGAGCAGCAGCCATTGGCCAAACGCTTCGACGGGCAACCCCGCGCGGTTGAAGCTCAGCTCGATCGGCAAGGCCACACCCATGCCGATCGTCGGCGAAAGCAACAGGATCCCTAAGGAGATCCGTCGGCCGAAGAGCGTCACCACTCCGAGCCCAACGAGTCCCAGAAACAGCACGATGGCGAAGGCGAAAAGCAGCGCGATCATTTTTTGAGCAGCAGACGGATTGCTTTTTGCGTCGCGCCGAATTGCAGCGGGGCTTTTTTGCCCCGGATTTTTAGCCGCAGCGACGGCGATCGCAGCAAGGCTCCCGCGATCCGAATGATTCCGCGGGGATTCGTTCCCGTCAAAAAATTCTTGCCCGCGTCGACCAGGCGCGTCCATTCGGTTTCGTCGCGCAGCACCAGGCAGGGACGGTTCACGACGGCGGCCTCTTCCTGCACGCCCCCGGAGTCGCTCATAACGAAGAGCGAATTTTTCAACAGAGCCAGGAAGTCGAGATTGCCGATCGGTTCCAATCTGTGCACGCCCTGCGCCAATCGTATCCGATGCTTTTGCAGCATCGCCACGGTTCGGGGATGGATGGGGAAGAGCACCGGCACCATCTCCGAGACTTCGTTGATGCCCGCCACGATCTGCGAGAGGCGGGCTCGGTCGTCCGTGCTCTCGGCCCTATGGAGGGTTGCGAGAACGAAAGCTTCGGGCCGCACGCCGAATTTGCGCAGCTGACGCTCCCTCACCAATCGCATCGCCCGGCGGGTCGCGTCCAGGCCCGTGTTTCCTATGCAATGCACGCGCTTGCGATCGATGCCTTCGTGCCGCAGATGCGCCACAGCTTGCCGGTCCGGCGCCAGCAGCAAGGCGGCGAGGTGATCGACGAGGATGCGATTCTGTTCCTCGGGCGCATCGCGATTGAAGGAACGGCAGCCGGACTCAAAGTGGACGATGGGCACGTTCAACTTCGCTGCGACGAGTGCGCCGGCGAGCGTCGAATTCGTATCGCCGAGAACCGCCACCCAATCCGGTCGGACTTTCGACAGGATCGGTTCCAGGCGCTCGAGCATGCGGCCGAGTTGGACGCCGGGGCCGATACCGGCCGACCCGACGTTCAGAAAGTATGCGGGCTGCCGCAGTTTCAGCTCGCGAAAAAATATCCGGTCCATGTTCTCGTCATAGTGCTGACCCGTGTGAACGAGCACGTGTTCAAAGCGCGCATCGAAGAGCGGCAGTACCGGTGAGAACTTGATGATCTCGGGCCGGGTTCCCAAAACGGTCAAGATCGTTTGCTTCATACGCAAAACGAACGAGGACGCAGTATCAATCGCGTCATCAAGCGCAGATGGCCGGCGATGACCGTGGCGATGCGCAGCTTCGACTGTCCAAAGCGGCGAACGGAAAGTTCCGCCGGCACTTCAGCGACGCGCCGACGCTGTTTGATCGCCCGGAGCATCATATCGGCGACGGCGGTGAAGCCGGAATCGGGCGATGCGATGTGCTCGTACACATCGCGGCGATAGACGCGCACCATCGCTGTATACGTGTGGATGTTCGCACCCAGGATGAGGCGGTAAAGACCGCCCGCGGCGCGGCTGAGAAAAAGCCGGTACGCCGGCACTCCGACGACACGGCCGTCCGGATGATAGGGCGAAACCGTAACGAGGTCGGCTCCATTCTCCATAAACGTCAGGAGCGGCTCGAGAATCGCCGGATCGTAGGTGCAGTCACTGTCGAGGTTCGCGATCCACTCGCCGCTTGATTCGCGTACTCCGGTTCGGATCGCGCCGCCGAGATTGCGGTTTTGCGGATGGCGAATGATGCGCGTAGCCGGGCGATCGCCGAAGGCTTCACTCAGCCGCTCGAAAGTCGCATCGGTGCTGCCGTCATCGATCAGCACGAGCTCGACCGCATGGCGCGCCGCGATCCGATCGAGCACCGGAAGCAGCTTGTTCCGAAGCTGTTCGACGCCCTCGGCCTCGTTGTATGCTGGCACCACGACGCTCACGTTTGCCATCAGCTTTCATTGTTGCGCAACGGATGATCGCTCGGGATCTCGCCGCAACGCGGGCAACGCCGCGACGTGACCCGATCGCCGCACGCGCAAACCCAGCCGATCAGCCGCGCCGGCGATCCTGCGGCCAAAGCATAGTCGGGAACGTCATGCCGCACGACCGAACCCGCGCCGATCATCGCCCAGCGGCCAATCGTTATGCCGGGAAGAATGGTGGAGTTCGCGCCGATCGCCGCGCCGTCCGCGACGGAAATTGACCCGGCTTCCCAATCTTCGTCTCCCAATAGCTTGAATTGCGGGTCGGTGGCACGCGGCCGCATGTCGTTCGCGAAGACCACGTGCGGGCCGGCGAAGACTCCGCGGCCGAGCCTTGCGCCGCGATAGATGCAGGCATAGTTCTGCAGCTTGCAGTCGTCACCGATCGGCACATCGGCGTCGACGTACACGCCTTTGCCCAAAATGCAGCGTTCGCCGATGCTCGCACCTTTGCGAACGTGAACGTCGTGCCAAATGCGCGACCCGTCGCCGATCGTGACGCCCTCCTCGATCAGCGCGCTTTCGTGCACATAGATCATGTGGTCGCGCCCAAGCGCAGCTTACTTTCGATCATCTCGGTGGCTTCCAGCGCGATCCGCAGCGACCCAAGCGCGATTTCGGGATCCGGACACTCGGCGCCGTGCAGCAGACTGACGAATTTCTCGAGCTCGAGGCGTAGTGGTTCGCGGCGAACGACGGGACACTCGAGCAGCACGCCTTCCTCGTATTGCGTGATGAAATCCTCATAGCTCTCGGTTACCACGAAGTCCCGGCCGGGCGCAAAATGCGTCTGCTGGCGCAGATAGTCGACCTGCAGAAAGCCTGCCAAACCAGTAATCGTCATGTCGCGAATCTTGACCGGCGTTACCCAGTTGACCAGCGCGTTTGCGGCGACTCCGCCGGCATCCATCGTCAAACTCGCGTAATCGATCCGGTCGTTGAATACCGCCATGCCGCCTTGCGCGTCGAGCAGCGTGAGATTGGTTTGCAGCAGGAACGAGATGAGATCGATATCATGCACGCCGATGTCGACGATGACGTTCGCGTCCCGCACGCGCGCCGGCCAGGTTCCGACGCGCCGCGTCGTAACCTGTAGCGGCGTGCCGACCAAGCCGTCCCGGATCAAACCCTGGGCGGCGATGACGGCCGGATTGAAACGCTCGACGTAGCCGACCATCAGCGGGAGGCCGCGGCTGCGGCTGCGTGCGATAATCTGGGTTCCTTGTTCGATCGTTTGGGCGATCGGTTTTTCGATGAGCACTCCAATCCCGGCATCGATCAGTTGGAGGGAAATAGGATAATGCAGTGCCGTGGGCACGCTCACGACGGCACCATCCAACGGATTCTTCAGGAGATCCTCAACCGATAAAAAGGTCCGATAGCCGCGCGATTCGGCGCTCGTGCGCGCCTCGGGCAGCGGATCGACGACGCCGGCGAAATCAACGCCTTCGATGTTCGCCAGGTTGCGCGCGTGCTGGCGTCCGATGGCGCCGAAGCCGACGACCGCGATCGCGAGTTTGGCGCTCATGCTCCGACCGCCGACTTGAAAGCCGAGACGACGCGCGCGCGATCGGCTTGCGACAAGTGGGGGTGGACCGGCAGGGAAAGAACCTGCGCTGCGATCCGTTCGGCGACCGGGAATTCGCCGGCCCTCTGCGGTCCGCCGAAGAGCGGCTGCAGGTGGAGTGGCTTCCTATAATAGACCCCGCTGCCGACGCCCTTTTCAGCGAGTGCGGATCGGACTTCATCGCGGCCGCGCCGATTCGGCGTCGCGGCTCTGTCAATCAAGACCGCGTAATGGTGGTACACGTGTACCGCGTTCCCAGGGGCGCACGGCAGCGTGACGCCGGGAACGCCGGCGAGCTGTTCGTCGTAGAACGCCGCGTTCGCGCGGCGGGCTTGCGTGATCGCGTTCAAGCGGTTCAGCTGCGCGCGGCCGATTGCCGCCAGCACTTCCGTGAGGCGGTAATTGTAGCCGAGCTCCGCAAACTCGTCGCCAACCTGTCCATGTTGACGAAAGCGGCGCGCAGAATCCGCGATCGCGTCATCGTTGGTCGCCAGCGCGCCGCCTTCGCCCATGACGAGGTTCTTCGTCGCGTAGAACGAGAAGGCCGCCGCATCGCACTCGGCGCCCACCGGCTTGCCGTCGCGTTCGGATCCGATCGCCTGGCATGCATCCTCGACGATCGCGATGCCGCGCGAGCGCAACGTATCCGCGCCGGCGCAATCGCACGGCAGTCCGAACAGATCGACCGCGATGACCGCCTTGGTTGCCGGCGTTGCGGCCGCTGCATAACTGGCGAGATCGACGTTGTACGTCCGCGGATCGATGTCGACGAAGCGCACTTTCGCGCGCTGCATCAAGACCGTCGATGCGGTTGCGGCGAACGTGAACGGGGTCGTCAAGACTTCGTCGCCCTCACCGACGCCAACGGCTTTCAACGCGCAGTGCACGGCGGCGGTTCCCGAATTCACCGCCACGACGTGACGGACGCCCAACAGCTTCGCGAATTCGCTCTCGAATGACGCACCGACCGCGCCTTGCGAGAGCTGCCTCGAGCGCAGCACATCGATCGCGGCGGCGATCTCCTCTTCTCCGAGGTTCGGCACAATAAGTTCAATCATCAGCGCACTGCCGGAAATGGCCGGCGCATTCGTCCGTCGAGCAGCAACGCCGTAACCGTCAGGGCGAGTGCGGAGCAATGTCCGGCGATGAGCACGGAGATTACGTTGTCGATCGAGCCATGATACACCGTGATGGCACCAATCTCCAACAGTTCGATTGCAATCAAAGGAACCACGAAAGCGAATCGATGCGTGCCGATCCCGTAGTTCGCAACGATTGTGGTCAGCGCAAGCGCGGTAATCGCCACGCCGTAGCGGAGCATGTAGGGTGTCGCGGCGATCGCTGCCTTGCCCGCGATCGCTGCGAGAATCAAGGCGGGGACAAACCGGATCAGCGTGAGTTCGATTAGGCAAACGCTCAAGCCGGCGAGGAGCATCATCATGAGCAGCGGTGCGGTGGTGCGCTTTTGACTGCTCAGTTTCGCCGCTTTCGCGATCAGCACCAAAGGAATGAAGGCGATGCTGAAGATCACGACACGCCCCACGATCGATAGGGCGCTGTAGATTCCCGCGGTTGCGGGCGGCAGAAAGTGCCGCACGAGGATGATGTCGGCCCACGACATCGCCGCCAATCCGCCCAGCGCGAGCGTCGTCCCAATCGATTTTGCCAGTACCCTGCGCATGTCGAGGTGCGCGTGGTTGGCTGAAGCGGTCTTGCGCGCCCATCCCAAACAGAACAGGAATCCACCGGCGACGCCGCAGACGTTGCCGAAGATCGCACTGTGCAGGCCGCCCCAAAGGACGATCAACGTAAGCCCAAAGATGAGGTTGCCGCCGGCTTCGCAGATCAGCGAAGCTGCAAGGACGCCGAAGCGCTGCTCACCCTGCAAGAGCCCGCGCAGCGAGGCCGCCGCGAAACCGAAAGCGATGACGAGGATCGCGAAGAATGCCGGCGCTAGCTCGCGCAGATCCAGATAGTTCTTCAAGAGCGGCGCAAAAGCGCTGCCCACCAGCACGATGCCGCCGCCGGCGATCAGCGCAAGCTTGATGACCGATCGATTCAACGCGCCGGCGCTCCCGGGATCTCTCCCAATCGATTCGCCGGCCAGCACCGTGACGACAGCTTGCAAAACGTTCGCGGGAACGCTGCAGATCAGCACGAGCGCGAGCATCGCCGCGAGCGCGCTGTAGGTCTGCAGACCGAGCAACCGGATCGCTCCGAAGTGGAATCCGAAATTGGCAGCATTCACGAACGCGGTCGCACCGAACACCAGGGCTGTATGACGAAGCGTTTCGCGATGCTCGCCGGGCGAGCTGTGCATTTTCCGTAGTGCTTCGCCCGAAGGGGCGCAGCTCCCCGGCACGAAACGGACGGCGGCTTGGAAGCTGTACATGCCAATTCGGACATGGCGATTCGCCCGATGATCCTTTCCGGTCATCAACCCGCCTATCTGCCATGGCTTGGGTTCATCCACAAAATGGCTATCAGCGATACCTTTTGCGTGCTCGATACGGTCCAATATAGTAGCGGAGATTTCATCAATCGCAACCGGATCAAGACGGCTCGAGGACCTCTTTGGTTAAGCGTTCCCGTCTACTCTCACGGCAAGCCGCGCATATGCGACGTACGAATCAGTGAAATCAATTGGCACAGGAAGCATCTCGCCACGATAGCAAACGCATACGTTAAAGCACCGTACTATGATTGTTACATAAGCGAATTCCAAGAAGTTCTCACGAAACGTTACGTGTTCCTCACGGATTTAACGGGTGCCCTGTTGCGCGTCCTTGTTCGATTGCTTGAAATCGGTGTTCGGCTAGTTGTGGCTAGCGATTATGATTTTGTCGGTAAGAAATCCGATTGCATCATTGGCATGTGCACCAAGCTGGGAGCAACTACGTGCATTTTCGGCTCGCAAGGACGGAATTATGCAGACTTGCCGGCATTTGCATCTGCCGGTATCAACGTTGTTTTCCAAGAATACGGGCATCCGGTCTACCGTCAGTGTTATGGCGCTTTCATGCCGAGGCTGTCGGTCATCGACCTGCTCTTCAACGAAGGCCCGCGCAGCCTCGAGATACTCTTGAGCGGCAACGACCGGTACGCGAATACCGCAAAGTGCCCCGGCGAGAGCGAATGGCGAATCTCTGCCAGTGTGGAGAAGCTGCGCTGAACGAAGGCGAGTATTTCAGAGGGGTCTTGATGGTATTCCTGCGATTCTTGGCCTTTTGCAAACGTTGACAAGAAATCGACCGCCATGCCGCGTCTTGCAATGCCGTACAGAGCGCGCAGCATGTGTTGTACATATTCTTTCCACGCGCGTTTCGGAGCGTTCATGCGCAGGTTGAAGGTTCCGGAAGCGAGTACGTAATCGTATCGCCTTTTCGGTGGCGATAGCAAAATGTCGCGGCACTCCACTGCGAGTTCCAGGTTTCTCTGCCGTGCTCTCTCGACCATCCGGGGATTGATGTCGCACCCATAATACCGTGCGAAATGGTTGTTTTCTCTTAAGAAGTCACGCAAATGCCCAAGCCCGCAACCGACGTCGTAAACCGTAAAGGGCTGCTTTTCGTGCGCAAAAATCTGCGTGACCTCAAAAAATTTGCGTTCTTGACTCTCGGCATTGCGCCAGCCGACGGCCTGGCCGTCGTTGCCGTTCTTGTCGAGCAAGCCGTCATAATAGCGGATTATGTTGTGCATATCGATGGAATTCGGCATATCAACTGATCCTTGTAGGGAAGCAATAAATGCGCTGCGAATCGTCGTTGGTAAGAAGTAAAACATGAAGCTGTCGATCTATATTGCAACGCGAAACGGCTCCTCGAGAAATCCGCCCGGAACTTTCGCAAATCTGCTTCAACAATTCAAAGAGCTCGCCGACGACTTGGTCGTGCTTGTGGACGACACTTCGACCGACGATACGTTCGAGATTGCCAAGGGATTCACGAAGAGCGTGTACTCCTTCGCGCACGATCCCTTATTCATCGAGATGCGCAGGCAAAGCTTCTATCGGTGCAACGGAGATTGGATCTTCGCAGCCGACGATGACGACAAGCTGAGTTCGCTTTGGACCCGGCCGGTCTTCGAAAGACTCATGAGATTGCGCAGCGTGACGCACTATTGGGTTCCCACGCGGTACCTTGTTAGTGAAGATCTCTATCTTTCCACGGCGCCGTATATTGGTCATTGCAGCGCGTCGTTCTACCGCAATATCGAGTCGATTGCCGTGCTTCCGTCAAAACTGCATCAGCAGATGGCATTTGCAGGCGAACCGGCATACCTCGCGGGCCTTTATACGGACGCTATGAATTTCGCTTGGTCCGACAGAAACACCCGCGAAGCAACGCTACGTACGTACGATGAGGCATATGACGAATGGGGCACGGGGTTCGATCAGACGCGGTTCTATCTGTACGAAGATTATTACTTCGAGACGCGGCGGATAGATGATTCAAAAATGCCGATGATCATGGAATCCATAAAAAAGAAAGCCATTGCACGTGGGATTTCCATGCAAGTCTTGGATTGTCCCGAGAGCATGACCATCGGCCAAACGTACTGGATTACCGTGCGAATCGTCAATAATTCGGATCGCGCGCTTCTGCCGCAAAGCGAATTCATCAGATGGGGAACGCTGGCTCTTTCCTATCACTGGTTGGCCGGCTCGGAGAAAACGGCCGACGAATCCAACCTACGCACGCCCTTTCCGGCCAGAGTTTTGCCGAAGCATCAACACGACGCATTGGTAAAGGTGAAGGCGCCCGGCACGCCGGGAACCTATGGGCTGCGGCTCGACATCCTTGAAGAGCAGCGCTGGTTCTTTGACGTTCAGGATGGCGGTCTTTACGAGACGCGCAGCGTCGAGGTGCAAGCATTGGTGTGGCCGCCGCAAATCGAACCGCACGCGAAACCTCGTGGCTAGCGTTCTGGTGGTAGCCGCCCATCCCGACGACGAGGTGCTGGGGTGCGGCGGGACTATCGCTCGCCACGTTGCCTTGGGTGACAGCGTCCACGTGGTTATTACTGGCGAAGGAATCATGGCCAGGCCCGGGGCGGACCCAGCGGAGCTCGGCGAACACAGGGAGGCCGCGTTTCGGGCAAACGACATCCTCGGCGTGGAAACTCTGACGTTGCACGACTACCCCGACAATAGACTGGACTCGGTCGACAGGTTGGACGTCACGCAGTTCGTGGAATCACACGTTCGCAAGCATGCTCCGGCGATCGTCTACACGCACCATTGGGCCGACCTCAATCACGACCATACCCAACTGAGCGAATGCGTGGTGACTGCGTGCAGGCCGGTGCCCAAGCAGATGATCCGAAGAATTCTATGCTTTGAGGTCCCTTCCAGCACCGGTTGGCGGGGACCGCGCCGCGATGCGTTTGAGCCGAACTGGTTTATTGATATCTCGAAAACGTTAACCACCAAGCTGGCCGCGCTCGCCGAGTATGGCCACGAACTGCGCGATTTTCCGCATCCGCGGTCGGCAGAAGCGGTAACGCATTTGGCTCGCTGGCGCGGGGCGACCGCCGGCGTTGAAGCCGCCGAGGCCTTTGTGCTGGCTCGCAATCTCGATGTTTAACGATAAAGCTCTGCTCATAACGGGCGGAACGGGTTCGTTCGGCCAGGCATTTGTCAAGACGGTGCTGGAGCGATTCATGCCGCGGCGGCTGATCGTTTTTTCTCGAGACGAACAAAAGCAGTACGAAATGGAACAAACGATCGGCCAGGGCGTCGTGCGATATGTGCTTGGCGACGTGCGCGATCGCGAGCGTTTGCGGCGCGTCTCGGAAGGAATGGACGTCATCGTGCACGCCGCAGCTCTGAAGCAAGTACCGACTGCCGAGAACAACCCAATCGAAGCGGTTAAGACGAATATCTTGGGAGCGGAGAACGTGATATTTGCGGCCGCGGACAATCAGGTTTCCCGCGTCATAGCCTTATCGACGGATAAGGCCGTCAACCCGATCAACCTCTACGGCGCCACGAAACTCGTCTCCGATAAACTCTTTGTTGCCGCCAACGGGGGCGACGACAAAGGCCGGCACACAAAATTCTCGGTGGTTCGATACGGAAATGTCTTTACGTCTCGCGGCTCGGTCGTTCCGTACTTCATAAGGTTGGCATCGGAGGGAGCAACGGAGCTTCCCATCACCGATACGCGCATGACCAGATTTTGGATTACGCTGCAAGAGGGCGTTGATTTTGTGCTTGGCTGCCTGGAGCGGATGTATGGCGGCGAAATATTGGTGCCGCGTATTCCGTCGGTGCGCATGATTGACGTTGCCAAAGCCGTTGCACCGAAGCTCGGCATCAAAGTCGTCGGGATCCGTCCCGGCGAGAAGCTCCATGAAACGCTCTGTCCGCGCGACGAATCTCATCTCACGCTGCGTTTTGCAAATCATTACGTTATCTGCCCGTCGATCGCAATGCCGAACGCGCGGGACTATCGCACGGACGCGTCGGGCGCGCAGGGTCAACCCATCGAAGACGGCTTCGCGTACGACTCGGAAACCAACGAGCGTTTCTTGACGCCCGAGGAAATAGCAAGATCCGCCGCCGCGAGTCCCAGCAGAATCATCCACTCCATGCCGACCTTCGGATAGAAAACCAGCAAGTCCAAGATGTAGTGCAGGGCCAGCGCCGCGCTGGCGGCCAGCGCCGCGATGGTCAACGGCGTGCGTGCGCGTCCTATGAACGTGCCCAGCGACGTATAGATAAGGAAGAGCGTCGCCGCTAAGAGCAGCAAGCCGCCTTCCACTAAGCTTTGCAGATAAAAACTGTTGGCGTGCGTTTTTATCGGCGCTCGCAACAGCTTGCCGACCACGAGTTCGTAATTCCCGGCGCCGATGCCCCATAGCGGATGTGCGCGCCAAAGCTGTACGGCGGCTTGCCAAAGATCGCGCCGCGTTCCCAGGCCGCCTTGGATCTCGATATGATGATGCCCTGTCGTCGTGACGAGTCCGATTCCGCCGGCGACGAGCCGCCACGCGATTGCCGCGGCTCCGAGAACGGCAAGCGCCGCGGCCCCGAACGCGACCTTGGCAGCCTTCGATCGCGCGCAGAAAAACGCAACGAGAAGCAGGGCCAGAGCCAGCGCAACGATACCCCCGCGCGATAGGCTCATAACCGTTGCAATGATGCCGCCGGCCAGCACGAAAATTTCGGCCCACCGGCGGCCTTGTAGAAGCGTGTAGGCAAGAATCGGCGGCAGCATCAGCCCGAGATAAGCCGCCAGCTGATTCGGCCCTTCGAGCGGCCCCGCGATGCGCGGCACCTCGGTGTGCGCGATGATGCTACCCGAATGCGCGCCCAAGTAAAGTTCGGGGATCGAAAGCGCGATGACTGCGGCCGTAACGATGAGGATCGCCCACCGGATGACGAGATCGTCGGGATCTTCGTAATAAGCCAGTGCGCATACGGCGAGGATAACGGCGTACTCGATCCACTTGAGTGTTTCACGCAATGCGGGCGCAACGAACGCTGCATGCGCGATCGAAATTGCCACCGCGGCCGCGACGAGAAGTACCGCTGCGACGAGCCGCCTGATAGGCATTGCCGAAAACGCGCGCAGCGAAGTCCCACGGATCGCCAAGCCGGCAATCGCGGCCGCCAAGGCAACTTTCGAAAGGGTCAATGTCGTCGGCCCGATCGCTTGATAGAACGCGAACGGGTCGATCAAGATCAAAGCGGCGATCCCGTAAACGGGCTTGCGTGAAGTTGCAAATGCGACGGCGGCAAAGAGCACGGCGTAGACGGCAACGCCCGCGATGCCTAAGTGAGGCGCCGTTACTTCGGCCGGAGCGACTGGGCCGAACTGCATGCCCGTTTCCTTCGGGAGGAGAAGAGTTCGACCTCGCTTAGGAGAAATTCGTTTGCGCTTTGCACGATAATCCTAACGTCGACGTAAACGACCTGATGGCTCAGGTGCACGATCGCGTGCTGCGCGGTGAAGAGCGCATCGCAACTGCCGCGCCGAGCGCCGAGCGCACGTACGTTTACGCCGCTCAGCTCGATGCGGCGAGCATCGAAGCGCTGTTGCACACGGCGCGAAAGATGGCGCAAGTGCGGACGGTGTGGCCGCGCAATCTTTGGGTGTTTCCGTTCAACCTAAGCCGCGGCTTACGGCGCGCATTCTTAAGGATGTTCGCTTTCCTGTTCAACGACCAGCGTCACGTCAACTTCGCGCTGACCGAAGCGCTGCGTGAACAATTGCAGATTACCAAGGAAATGCACGGCCTCATTGCGAGTTTGCAAGGAGAAGTGCGCAACCTCGACGCGCGCTTGCAGCAGGTGGAGCATCGCGATGCCCGGCCCTAACCATGCAATTGCGCTCGTCACGCCCTGGTTCGGAGACGACGAGACAAACGGATCTCAGCTGCTCTCCTCACAGCTCGTCGGCGAGCTCTTTGCCGCTAACGAGCGGGTGGACGTGTTGACGACGTGCGCGAAATCGTTCCATGACGGCTGGTCGAGTAACTATCATGCCGAGGGAACCACTCGCTTCGATTCGTTCACGCTGCGGCGCTTTCGCGTACGGGAAAGAGATACGGCGGCTTTCAATTGGGCCAACGCTTTTCTTCTAAGCCAGCCGACCGATTTTCTCAAGAAACATCCGGGTGCGATTCCGGCCGGTGTTGCGGACGCTTTCTGCGGCGAGAATATTCACTCGCCCGGCTTGCTGCAGTATCTCGCGGATTGGGGCAGGACCTATGCGTCGATCATTTTTACGCCGTACCCGTACGGTCCCGTATTGCACGGACTCCAACGCGTGAGCGACCGCGCGTTCTTGCAGCCCTGCTTGCACGACGAACCTTACGCCTACCTTCCGCAAACCGCGCGAATCTTTCGAGCGGCGCGCGGGCTGCTCTTTAATAGTAGGGCGGAATACGACCTTGCCTGCGAACTCTATGGCGAGGCTATACGGGCGAAAAGCACGATCGTCGGCCACTGGGTGAACGCGCCTGAGCTGCGGCCGCTTTCCGATCCCGTCGTGCCGAAGGGCCGTTACGTCTTTTACCTCGGCAGAATCTGCGACTCCAAGAACGTCCGCGCGGTCGTCAACGCATTCCACGATTACCGTCGGTACCGTCCGGCGTCGCAGCTCCAGCTCGTGCTCGCCGGCGACGGCGAACCGCTACCGGCCGGGAACGGCGTACATTTTCTTGGCCGCGTCAACGAACGCCGCAAACAGGCGCTCCTGCAATGTTGCGCCGCGCTGTTTCAGCCCAGCGTCAACGAGAGCTTTTCGCGCTCGGTCATGGAAGCGTGGAGTTATAGCAAGCCCGTGGCCGTCAACGGGCGATGCGCGCCGACCGCCGGCGCCGTAAATGAATGCGGAGGCGGCTGGCTTGCGTCGTCTGCGTACGATTGGATTGGCGCGCTTCGCGCTATTGACGACGCGTCCGCGGAATCGCTGCGCGCGCTCGGTGAACGAGGCAAGTCGTATTACCTTCTGCGCGGGACACCCGAACGCGTGCTCGAGCGGTATCGGGAAGCGTTAGGCCTCGATCGCCGCGCCGTTGCCGCGGCGCGCGGCTAATTGAACACACCTAAAGTTGCATTCGTCGTGCCGCGCTGCGGCGCGGACGTTTTCGGCGGCGCCGAGACGTACTGTCTGCAGCTGGCGCGCCGGCTGGCAGCGGCGTGGGATATCGACGTGCTGACGACGTGCGCGCGCGATTACATGACGTGGGAGAACGCCTATCCCGAAGGCCATAGCTACGAACTCGGCGTTCACGTGCAGCGCTTTCCGGTCGATCGTCCGCGCGACGTGGCGCGTTTCAACCGGCTCTCCGAGCGCATTAATTTCGACGTCGAGCGCAGCAGCATATCGCTGCAAGAAGAATGGATGCTCGCTCAAGGGCCGGTCTCGAGCGAGTTGGAGCGCTATGTCGCCGCTCACCGGCACCGGTACGACGCCTTCTTTTTTTTCTGCTATTTGTATGCGACCACGTACTTCTTGCTGCCGCTGGTGACCGACAAAGCATTCCTGGTTCCGTTCGCACACGACGAGTGGCCGCTGCGCATGCGCATCTGGAACGAGTTTTTCAAACTGCCGCAATGCATCGTCTTCAACAGCCCAGAGGAGCACGATTTCGTGCGCGCGCGGTTTTCGCGCTCCACCGTCGACGGCCCGATCATCGGCACGGGCATCGAGCCGCCGCCCTACGCGAGCGCCGGATCCTTTCGCGAGCAATTCGGCATACGCGAGCCGTTCGTACTGTATCTTGGCCGCATCGATCCATCCAAAGGATGCGATGTCTTGGTGGAAGACTTCCTCAAATTCCGGATCGCCCACGACGCTCCGGCGAAGCTGGTTCTGGCCGGCGAGCGGCATATGGCATTTAAGCCGCACGACGACATACTGGTGCTCGGCCCCATCGACGATCAGACGAAGTGGCAGGCGCTGGCAGCCTGCGACTTGCTTGTTATGCCGTCGGCCTACGAGAGTCTGTCGCTGGCCGTATTGGAGGCCTGGGCAGTCGGGAAAGCGGTCCTCGTGAACGCCCACGCCGCGGCGCTCGTCGGGCAATGTAAACGCTCGGGCGGCGGCTTATGGTACTCAAATTACGAAGAGTTTGAGGCGGCATTGACGGTTATGAACGAAGAGGTTCGTAAGAAACTGGGAAGACAGGGTATGGATTTCATTAACGATACATGCCGCTGGGAAACAGTTGAAGGCGCCTACCGCAGCCTACTGAATCCGGTCGAAGCAACAGCCGATATTTGATAAGGAAGCAACCGGATGGTAGAATACCGAAAACCGCGTTCCGGCAGAGGCGGTCGAATTGGTGAACGGTAAGTCGGCGCTAGACTTAACGTCGAAGCGTATCTGCGTCACGGGTGGGGCCGGATTTTTGGGGTCCTTTTTAGTGCAATCGCTGCGGAGCGCAGGCTGCACCGACGTCTTCGTTGTCGAACACCGGGACTACGACCTTACGAAGGAAGCCGATGTGAAGCGGCTTTTTGAAGACGCGCGTCCGGAAATTCTGTTTCATCTTGCGGCGGTCGTCGGCGGCATCGGAGCCAACCAAGAGAATCCGGGTTCGTTCTTTTACGCCAATGCGATCATGGGGATTCAACTGCTCGAATACGCGCGCCGCTACAACGTTGAAAAGACCGTCGTCGTCGGGACCGTCTGCTCGTATCCGAACTTGGCGCCGATTCCGTTCCACGAGCAATCGCTATGGGACGGCTACCCCGAAGTGACCAACGCTCCGTACGGAATCGCGAAAAAAGTCTTGCTCGTGCAATGCCAAGCATATCGCCAACAATACGGCATGAACGCGATCTATTTGCTTCCCGGAAATCTCTACGGCCCGCGCGACAATTTCGACCCCGCTTCGTCACACGTTATTCCGGCGATGGTCCGCAACATGCTCGAAGCGAAGAGCCGCTCTGCGAACAAGATCGTCTGCTGGGGAGATGGGTCGCCCACGCGCGAATTCTTGTATGTCGAAGACGCGGCAAAGGGCATTTTCAAAGCTGCCCGGCGGTACGATGGCGCCGCGCCCGTGAACCTCGGAAGCGGCGAGGAGACGTCAATCAAAGATCTCGCGGTCCTCGTCGCCGAGCTCTGCGACTACAAAGGACGAATATTCTGGGATACGAGTAAGCCCAACGGCCAGCCGCGGCGCAAACTCGACACGACACAGGCCGAGCAATTCTTTGGATTCCGCGCCGAGACGCCGCTGCGGGAAGGCCTGGCCGAAACGATCTCCTGGTACAAGCGCCAGGTCCCGGCGGTAAGCGCCTAGCAGGTCTACGCCGAAGGGTGGGGAGTGGACGAACGTGACCTCGCCAACCAAGTAGCCGAACTCAGAGCCGCGCTTGCGGCGCGCGACGCCCGGCTGAAGGGTGCCGTGGCACTTGAGAAAGAGCTGCGCGAGGTGCGCAAGGCGGCGCAAGAGCGCGCAAACGTTATCGCGGATTTGAACGCGGCTCTCGACGATCGCGATCGACGGACCAAGGCGCTTCAAGAAGCCGCCGACCTCCGCGAAGAAAAAATCCAAGAACTCAGCGCGGCGCTTCAATCGCTCGACGTCATCCGCAAAGCGGCCGAGGCGCGTGAACTCGTGATTGCGGAACTCAAGGAGGCGCTCGACGAACGCGACCGTCACGCCAACGCTTTGCAGGAAGCGGTGACCGAGCGCAACGCGCGGCTGGTGGAATTATCGAAGCGCCAAGAATCTCTGGAAGGCACGCAAGCGGCGGCCCAGGAGCGCGAACGAGTCATCGTCGAGCTCTCCGCCGCTTTGGAAGAAACCAACCGGCGCGCAAACCTGCTGCAGGAAGCTGCCGACGCGCGGGGACAAAAACTGCAGGAGCTGCAAGCGGCCGTTTCTGCGATGCACGATATCTATTCCGTCGCGGAGGAACGCGAGCGCGCGATCGCGGAACTTCGGGCCGCGCTAGATGAGACGGACGCCCGCGCGAATTTGTTGCAAGAGGCTGCCGACCTGCGCGGACAAAAGGTCGAAGAGCTTTCCGGCGCCTTGGAAAAGCAAACCGAGCGCGTGAAAACCCTCGAGACGAACGCGAAAAATTTCCAGGAGATGCACGAAACGGCTCAGGAACGCGAGAAGATCATCTTCGAACTCAACGCGGCGCTCCAGGAACGCGATCGCCGCATCGCGCAGCTCGAACGCGTCGCCGAGGAACGCCTTGTGGCCTTAAAAGAGACTGATGAAGGCTTGCGGGCGATCACGGCCGAGGCCGACCGCCGCGCGATCATGCTCGCGGAAGTGACTTCCCTGTTGCGCGAAAAAACTGACGAACGTTGACCGACCTCGCACAGCCGCTCGTCAGCATCGTCACGCCCTCGTTCAACTCAGGGCCGTTCCTGCGGGATTGCATCGAAAGCGTGCTTTCGCAAGACTATCCGAACATCGAATACATCATAATGGACGGAGGCTCCACCGATGAGACGGCCGCGATTCTCCAACGGTATCGCGCCCGCATTGCACGCATTCATTCCGCGCCGGATTTCGGCCAGGGTCAGGCGCTCAATCGCGGGTTGTCGGGTTCGAAAGGCGAGATTCTCGCATTCCTGAACGCGGACGACGCGTACTTGCCGGGCGCCGTGGGGCAGGCGGTGCGCGCGTTTGCCGCGCACCCCGGCGCCGATGTCATTTATGGCAACGCGTATCACGTAGGCGCAGACGGCTCGACGATCGCGCCCTATCCTACGCAAGACTTCGATCGGGAAGCGCTGAGGCGCAGCTGTTACATCTGTCAGCCGGCCGCATTCGTGCGGCGCGAAGCCTTCGAGCGGGCGGGTGCGATGAACCCCGCGCTGCACTATGTGCTCGATTACGATCTTTGGCTGCGTTGCGCGGCTTTCGGCACATTCGTGCGGATCGAGCCGTTCCTAGCGAAATCGCGGGTTCACGCGGGCAGCAAGTCGGTTTCCGACCGTAAGGCCTTCTATCGCGAGGTGTTCTTGCTGCTGAAATCGCACTTCGGTTACGTTCCGTACGAATGGGTGCAAGGGTACGCGAGCTGCCTGATCGACCGGAACGATCAATTCTTTACCAAGCCGCGCAACACGATCGCGGCCGCAGCGCTCGCGCTTTTGTTGGGCGTTTGGATCAACATCGGCCGGCCCGAAACATTTTTTATCGATTATCTGGCGCATCGCAGCGCCGGTAAGATCCTGTTGCGCCGCGAATGATGGAAACCGAGGCTCTCCCGCTTGTCACGATCGTCACGCCGTCGTTCAACCAGGCGCGGTTCATCCAGGCAACCATCGAGAGCGTGCTTTCGCAAGGTTATCCCAATCTCGAATACATCATCATCGACGGCGGTTCGACCGACGGAACCAGTGCGGTCGTCGCGCCGTACAGCGATCGGCTGACGTTTCTTTCGGAAAAGGACCGCGGTCAGGGCGACGCCATCAACAAAGGGTTTAGAATGGCAAGCGGCTCGATCGTTGCCTATCTCAACTCGGACGATCTCTTTTTGCCCGGCGCGGTAAGCGCCGCAGTTGCGGCGCTGCAAGAACACCCGGAATTCGGCGCAGTTTACGGCGAGGGTTACCGCATCGACGCCGCCGGCAACGTGATCGCCCGGTTTGAAGTGACCGAGGAATACAATCTCTGGAAGCTCGTCAACGTCTCGGATTACATCTTACAGCAGACCGTCTTCTGGCGGCGCTCGGTCTTCGACACGATCGGTTTTTTCGATCTCGATCTTCATTATGGACTCGACTGGGAAATCTTGATGCGCACCGGAAAACGCTACGTGATGGGATATGTCCCGCAGTTCATGGGTTGTCTGCGCGAATATCCGGAGGCGAAAACGTCGGCGGGTGGCGCGCAGCGCTTCCGGGAGATCGCGCGCATATTGCGCGCGCAAAGTTCCTATCGTTTCCCGCCGGCCTACTTTATATACGGTTTGGACACCTACGAAAAGATCGTTTGTGGCTGGCTCGGAACCGTTTTTGGATGGTGGCCTCGCCTGGCGCGCAAGCTGCAGCGCGGCGTTCTGCGCGTGTCGCATCATTTCATCGGAGAATACGCCGTCCACTCGCAAGGACTCTACTCCGACGGCTGGGCCTCGACGCGCGTGCATCTCATGCTGCCGCCCTCCGACGGACGCTACGTCGAACTCACGGTCACGCTTTCGCCCGGTCCTATCGAACGCCAGACAATTGTGGTGCGAACCGGCCGCCGGATACTCGCTCGCGAGAGCTTCGGCGTTGGCACGTTCGTGTTGAGCATTCCGGTTCCCGAAGATATCTGGGATGCGACGCTGACGTTTACGGTCGAAGCCGCGCGACATTTCGTTCCGGGCAATGCCGATCGACGCCGGCTGTGTTACCTCTTGGAGAAGGTCGGGTACAGCGACCGCTACCAGCTACCCGGGGGTTAGCGAGAAGACTCGAAAGTCTAGAATGCGCGGGTCGCTGCCGGTTTTGTGACCGCCGCCGCTCACGTGCAGGGTAAAGGCGTTGGCGCCTGACTTCACGGGCAGGGAAAACGTCGCGTTACCTTTCTTGTCGGGATTGATCGTTGCGACCGTCGCTCCCGAAGCGTTGCGAACGGCGATCGCCAGCTGATGTCCGCTCATTCCGGGTCCGGGCAATGTGACGACGTGGATCTTTTGTGTTTTGGAGCCGTTCGACGTCACGGTAAACGCGGCGTCGTTGTCTACCCAGCGGAACGTTTGTCCGGCGTAACGTTCGACGATGTCCCAATTGCTCCCGAGCGTGATGCCGCTGCCGGGATCGACGATATCGGCGTCCGCCATCGTGAAGACGCGGAAATTGAGAATGCGCGGATCTGAAGTGTGTTTGCCGCTGCCGTTTACGTGCAACGCGAACGTCGCCGGCTTTCCGGGGTGCACCGGAACTTGCGCGAGAACCCACTGATGACCGTTGACCGGAAGCGATGCGACGGTCTTTCCGTTTTCCACGATCTGCAGCGTGAACTTTTTCTCCCCTAAACTGGGGCCGGCTTCGAGCTCGAGCGCGACAGCTTTCAGGTTCGTGCGCGGATTTTTGACGACGATTTCGGCATTGTTGTCAACCCAGCGAAACGTCTGTCCGCCGAACGTTTCGTACAGATACCAGTTTTTGCCCAAGCCCAGATCGTTCGTGTCGTCAACAATGTCGGCAACCTTGCCGGTCAGCGGTCCACTTTTGGAGGCCGGCGGCACCGGTGCGGTTGTGTTCGATCCGCCGCAGGCGGCGAGCGTCGCAATCGAAAGCAAGATACAGGCGCGGAATAAAGACATAGCGCAGAGAATCCGCTTTTATGACTGGAAACCCTTCCGGTACGGCCGGATCGCGGTTTTACGAGCTCGTGCACATTTTGACGCTGCGCAACTTAAAGGTGCGGTATCGCGGCTCGGTGCTCGGGATCTATTGGTCGCTGCTCAATCCGATCATCATGACCGCCGTCTACTCGGCGATCTTCAGCGCGACGTTTCAGCGCTATTATCAAGGTTCGGCGCTGCGCTATGCGCTCGCGGTTTTCATTGGCCTGGTCGCCGTCAATTTCTTTTCCGCCGCAACGACGCAGGCATTGCCCGCGCTCGTTTCGGGCGGGATGTTGCTCAACAAGATCAAACTTCCGCCCGCGATTTTCCCGCTCTCGATGGTCGTCGCCCAATCGTTCCAACTGGTCGTGGGCATCTTGCCCGCGCTCGCGATCATCACCGTGCTGATCGCGCGTGTGCCCTATCACGTCCTGTTGTTGCCGCTGCCGATCGCCGCGCTCATTATCTTAAGCCTGGGCGTTGCCTTTTTCGTAAGCTCGCTCTATGTGTTTTTTCGCGACATCCCATACCTTTACGAACTCGTCACGTTTTTGCTGTGGCTAACGGTGCCGATTTTTTATCCGGTGGCGATCGTTCCCGAACAAGTGCGATCGTTCTTATGGCTGAATCCGCTCTATCCGGTGATCGAGAGCCTGCGGCAAATCGCGCTCGATGGCACGATGCCCGACTTCCGCCTTATGGGCATTGCCGGTCTTGAATCGCTCGGCGTTTTGGCCGTGGGCTGGTTGGTTTTTGTCGCCAACCGCCGTAAGTTCATGGACTTCGTGTAGTGCCCGATCCCGTAGTCGCTCTGAGGAACGTTTCGCTCGAGCGCTGGATGCGCGACGAGTACGCATACGATCTCAAAAATCAAATCTTTTCCATCCTCGAAGGGCGCCATCAAAAGCAGACACGCAAAGCGGTGCTTTCCGAGATCGATCTCGAGATCACGCGTGGAGAAAAGGTCGGCGTGATCGGTCCCAACGGCGCCGGAAAATCGACGCTGCTCAAGACGATCTGCGGAATTCTCTATCCGACGCGCGGCGAAGTGAGTACCGCCGGCAACATCGTACCGCTGCTTGAACTGGGCGCGGGCTTCGACCCGGATCTACCGGTCGTCGAAAACATCATTCTCTACGGAGTACTGCTGGGCTCGTCGCGCAAAGTGATGATCGAAAAAGTGCCGGGCGTTCTAGAATTTGCCGAACTTCAGAATTACGGTTCGGTGCCGGTAAAAGTGCTCTCATCGGGGATGGCGGCGCGGCTGGGCTTCGCGATTGCGACCGACGTGCAGCCCGACATCCTCATCCTCGATGAAGTTCTCTCCATCGGCGACGAGCATTTCAAGCAGAAGTGCCGGCGGCGGCTCGATCGCTTTTGGCAGGAGCACGTGACCGTCGTCATCGTTTCGCACGAGCTCGAATTCATCCGGCAAGCTTGCGATCGCGCGATCTGGCTGGAAAACGGCCGCGTCGCCTTCGACGGGCCGGCCCGCGAGGCCGTCGCGCGTTACCTCTCCGCGATCGAGCGGCAGGCCATGGAAGCCATCGCAAGTTTACGCTAACCTTACTCTAACGTGCGGGCCTGCTTGCCATGCAAACTCCAAGAGGCCGGCGAACGTTATCCTTCCATGAAACACGGCCTCATGAGGCGCGCGGCCTTTGTCGCAGCCATCTTTTTCGCAGTACCGGGCAGCCTGCTGGCGGCCCCGCAGGGTCTGGCCTCGGGCGACCTGCTGCAAAGCTACGAGCTGCTGACGACGACCTATTATTCGAGGGTCGACATCCAGACGGTGCTCGACGGCGCGCGCAAAGCGCTCAACGCCGAGATGCAGCGACGCGGGGCGACTGCCTTGCTGCCCGCGATGCACGCACGGACCGGTGCCGGCGAAAACGTCTCGCAGATCGCGGCCGAAATCGTCCGTGCGCAGAACGCGACGAACGAACCCGAGACCGACCTCACCTACGCCGCCATTCGCGGCATGGCAGGCGCCCTCGGCGACCGATACACGGCGTTCTTTACGCCGGACGAATACCAAAAATTTAATCAAGCGCTCGACCCGGAAAAGATCTCCGGCATCGGCGTTCTGATCGAACCCGATCCCGCGACCAAATACATCCGCGCATTTTACGTCGTGCCGGGAACGCCGGCCGACCGGGCCGGCCTTCAATCCGGCGACGACTTCCTGAGCGTCAACGGAGCATCGACCAAGGGCTTAAATCAAGATGAAGCGGTGAAGCTGCTGCGCGGCGCGGCGGGCACGGTCGTGAACCTGCACGTGCAGCGCGGCGGATCTTCGCTGGGGACACTTGCGGTGACGCGCAGCGACGTGCAACCGCCGACGGTCATCTATAAAATGCTGGCCGATCACATCGGCTACGTTGCGATTCTGACGTTCGGAAAAGACACGCCCGATCAATTCGCGGCTGCGTTAGACCGCCTGGATTCGCAAGACGTGCGCGGCTACGTGCTCGACCTTCGCAACAACGGCGGCGGCTACGTGAACTCTGCGCTCGACATCAGCTCGAAGTTCATCAATAACGATCCGCTGCTGACCGTCGAGGAACTCGGCGGCAAGCGCGTTTACACCGTGCAGGCTCCGCAGACTGCAGTGCCGCCCAAACCGATGACGATCCTCGTCAACCGTTACACGGCATCGGCTTCCGAGATCACCGCGGGCGCGCTCCAAGATGACGGCATCGGCGTGCTCGTCGGCGAGAAGACCTTCGGCAAAGGCGTCATGCAGTCGCTCACGCAGCTGCCCGACGGCGCCGCGATCAAGATCACGACCGCGCATTACCTTACGCCGAAAAACCGCGACATCAATCTCAAGGGCATCGTGCCGGACTTCGCGGTGACCGAAAATCAGAACGCGCGCTTCGGCGATACGACCAACGATGCGCAGCTCCAAGCCGCCATCGCGATCCTCACCAAGAAAATAGCCGCAACTAACTAGCGCAGGGCGCGCAAAGCGCGACTCGAAGGTCAAGCAGCGGGGGGGCGATTAGCTCAGCTGGGAGAGCGCTTGCTTTACAAGCAAGATGTCGGCGGTTCGAGCCCGTCATCGCCCAAATCATTCTCGGCGATGGAGACAGCGTGAATAGAAAATTCGGCGTCGCCGCTGCTGCGTTCGTCTTGGCTCTTTACCTCCCGTTAGGCGTTGACGCTGCCGCGCAGGCGACGCCAACCCCCGCGCCCGTTGCGACGCCGATGGGGGCGGACGCCCTGAAGATCACGGATTGCAGCCTCACATACAACGACCTCAGCGGAGTCCCGGGCAAGTTTCATGTGGACTTTATCGATCTGAACGCATTGCCCGTCACTCGCATTCGCTTTCGCGTGCGAACCAACACGGCGACGTTCGCGGTCATGGATCTTGGCATGTTTGCACCGAACGTTCATATTCACCACGACCTCGATCCGCCGGAGATCCGGATGCCGGTGATCGGTGCGTGGACGGGCGGTGGCATCGCCGGCCTCGATTGTACCGTCGATGCCTACACGCTGACGAACGGGTACACGTGGATCAGCGACGCCCTGAGGCACGAGCTTCAGGAGCCGCCGGGGCACCGCTGAGGGCGTTGGGTGTTCCGGGCTAGAACCTTTGCGTCATGCTGAAAGCGCAAGAATTCGTCAGTTCGGAGATCGATGGCGGCATCGCGATCGTCACGATGCGCCGCCCCGAGAAGCGCAACGCGCTTTCGCTCGAGGTGATGCGCGAGCTGCTGCGCGCGTTTTCCGCGATCGGCGAGAACGCGGAAGTGCGTGCCGTTATCCTCGCGGGCGACGGACCCGCGTTTAGTGCTGGACACGACTTGCGCGAGCTGCGGGATCGCGACGTGGCCGAATACCGTGAGATTTTCGACGTCTGCGTCGAGCTGATGGAAGAGATCCAGCGCATTCCGCAGCCGGTGATCGCCGAAGTCGCGACGATCGCGACGGCGGCCGGCTGCCAGCTCGTCGCGGCCTGTGACCTGGCGGTTGCGTCGACGGACGCGAAGTTCGCGACGCCGGGCGTGCGCATCGGCCTGTTCTGCACCACGCCGATGGTGGCGCTGACGCGCGCGATCGGGCGCAAGCGCGCCATGGAGATGCTGTTGACCGGCGATTTCATCGATGCGCCGACCGCGGCCGAATGGGGACTCGTGAACCGGGCGGTCCCGCCGGACCGGCTGCGCGCCGAGACGCTGGCGCTGGCGGCAAAGATCTGCGAATCCAGCCCGATGGTGATCGCGCTCGGCAAGACCGCCTTCTACGCGCAGTACGGCTTGGACCAGCACGACGCGTACGGGTACGCCAAGGAAGTGATGACGATGAACGCGCTGTCGGCGGACGCTCAAGAAGGGATGGCGGCGTTCCTGGAAAGGCGGCCGCCGCGTTGGGGGTCCGCGGAAAAAAAATCTGTGGATGACGGCAGGGGGGACGACCCGCGCGCGGAATCGTGATTGCTCTCCCGCACGGGCTAGTGGGCCCCGTCGGTGCAGAATGTAAAAGCGTCGCCCACACCCGGTATGCGGGCAACCGCATACGCGACGACAGTGAGGGCTCGCTTTTGGCGGGCCTTCCTGTTTTTTGAAGCGAATGCGCGCAAGCGTGAACCGGCTCGATCCGCGAACGCGCTTTGCGGCCTTGATCCTTTTGATTGCGCTGCTCGCTTGTGCGGTCGTGGCGTTCGAGCGCGCGCGCATCGAGTCTGCGACGCGCCGCGTCGAGTTGACGATGGACTACAACGACTTTCTGTCGCTGGCGCGCTCCTACGATTACAATCCCGCGGATTTCTTGGTGGAGATGCGCCGCGCAGGCTTGACCTCGCTGGCGCTGACCGAAGAGCTGGGCTCCAACGTCGGCAGTTCGAATAACGCCATCGCGCTTCCGGGCGCCGTCCTCGCGGCCCAGGCCCACATCGGCGGAATCGAGGATCCAACGCTGCTGGCGCTGGTGCGCGCCGGAAAAGTTCGCGCGGATGAAGTCTACCTGCTGGTTTTCGATACGCCGACGTACGTGCGGTACCGCGCGCAGCTCCCGCTGCATTTTGAAACGAAGAGCATCCGCGTCTTACATGCCGTCAAACCGTACGTGATCGCATTGCGTTCGCAGATCGATTACTTCAATACGACCGGCCTCGGTATACCGGCGGATCAGGTGGCGCTCGCGCGCCGGCTCAACCTGCTGATCGATCCCCGTTTTCAAAACGACGAACGTTTCAGTCTGCCGCAGATCCAGCGCGAGTTTGCCTACACCGGAGCGGGGCACAGGCTGGCGACGGTGATATTCTTCGGGCTGCGCAATCAGGTGATGGGATTTCCCGATCACGTCAAAGATATGGCAGCGCTCTTCGGGGAGCCGCAATATCGCGCGCTCAACTTCGGCGAGATCGAAACCTACGATCCCAGCCAGGTACAGAAGGGAAGCAGCGAACTCGCATCGCTGATTCCGGGCCGTACGGTGCGCGTTGAGGCGATCACCAAAGTGGAACTCGACAAACTCCTCTTGCCCGAAATCGTCGCGCGTTACGAATTAGGCGTGCGCGAGCGCAACGTGCGCGTCGTGTACCTGCGGCCGTTCGCGCATCAATACAACGGGCTCTCGATCGAAAAGACCAACGTCGAAATGGTGCGCGAGATCGCAAGCGATCTGGTCGCGCGCGGTTTCAAACCGGGGCGCGCCGCGCCGATTCCGCTCTACCGCGGCAACAGCCGCATTTTGGTCGGCCTCGCCGCGCTTGCCGTGCCGTCGATCTTTTTGCTGCTGCTCGGATTCTACGGCTGGTACCGTCCGCTGTGGGCGGTCCTGGCGTACGGCGCCACCGTGCTGCTTTATCTCGGCGGCATCGTTTCGCACCACGACCTGCTCGCGCGTTCGATCATCGCGCTGAGCGGCGCGCTGCTCTTCGCGGCAGCGGGTTTCTCGGTGTTGAGCCGCGCGTTTCTGCAAGCGCCGGCCGCGACGGCGGGACGGCAGATTCGCCGCAGTGTGGCGTGGACGCTGATCGCCACCGGCATCACACTGCTCGGCGCGCTCGTCGTTGTCGGCGTGATGAGTTCGCCGCTGGTCATGGAAGAAGTCGAACCGTTCCGCGGTGTAAAACTTTTGCTGGCGGTGCCGCCGCTGCTCGCGCTCGCTTTGTATCTCTTCACCGACAAATTCGATCCGCAGGTGCGCGACCCGCGCGAAACGCTGACCGAACCCGTGCGCATCTATCAGCTTGCGGCCGCGGCAGTCGTGCTCGGAGTCGGCGCGCTCGTGCTGCTGCGCAGCGGCAACCAGAGCGACATCTCGCCCTCGGCGTTCGAGCTGGCGCTGCGGCACAACCTGACGTCGCTGCTGGCAGTGCGTCCGCGCTTCAAAGAGTTCCTGATCGGATTTCCGGCCCTGATGCTGATGCCGGCGCTTCGCATCCCGCACCGGCGCTGGCTGGGCGTTCTGCTCGCGCTCGCCATCGGCATCGGCTTGGGCGATGTGATCGACACGTTCTCGCACTTGCACACCGAACTGCTGGTGTCGGTGCTGCGCGTTTTTAACGGCTTCGTCATCGGCGCGATCGTGGGAATCGCCGCGATCCTCATCTATCGCGCGTTTGCATTCCGCCGGTAACCTTCGTGCGGCTGTTACTGAGCGGATACTATGGGTTCGGCAACCTCGGCGATGAGGCGCTGCTTTCGGTGATCGTCTCGCAGCTGCGCACGCGCCATCCGTACGCCGAGATCGATGTTCTGAGCGCCAAGCCCGAAGTGACCGCCCACGAATTGCGCGTCGAAGCGACGGCGCGCTGGGATTCCAAAGCCGTGCGCGCGGCTATCGAGCGTGCCGACGTCGTACTTTCGGGCGGCGGCGGATTGCTGCAAAATGCGACCAGCTTGCGCAGCCTGATTTACTACACCGGGATCATTCGCGCCGCGGTGCGCGCGCGGCGAACGACGATGATCTTCGCGCAGTCGATCGGCCCGCTCGACTTCTGGGGAAGAACCGTCGTGCGCGAGACGTGCAAAGGCATCGCGGGCGCGACCGTTCGTGACGATCGCTCGCGCGAGTTGCTGAGTTCGCTGCTGCCCGGAGTTCGCGTGGAACGGACCGCGGATCCGGCATTTCTGTTCGAAACGCCCGAAGAATCCGACGACTTCGCGGCCGACGGGCTGGGTCCGCAAAGCGATCCGCTGGCGATCGTCAGCGTACGAAAAGCCAACGGTTTGAAAGATCGCATCGATGTGTTGGCGCGCGCCGTCGATCGCCTGAGCGAGGAACACGGGTTGCGCGTCGCTTTCTTGCCGCTCGGCGGCGCATCCGATGCGGAAGTCTCAACGACGATCATCCGCAAGTGCCGCACGCCCGCGGTGCTGCTGCCCGAAGCTTCGCTCGGACGCGCTGCAAACATTATCGGCCGCGCCAAAGTCTTGGTGGGCATGCGGCTGCACGCGCTCATTTTGGCGGCGCGCCAGGGCGTTCCGTTCCTGGCGGTTCCTTACGATCCAAAGGTCACGGCTTTTTGCGGCGATCTGGCCTATCCGTTGCCGCCGCTTTTTTCGCTGGAGTCGCCGGAAGCCAAACCGGCTCCCGAAGCGATCGATTTGGCCGTCGACGAGCTGTGGAACCGGCGCGAATCGCTGCGCGACTATTTGATCGCGGCGCGCGAGCCGCTGGAACGGCTGGCGCTGCGCAACTTTGAAGTGCTCGACGAGTTGATCGCGCAAGGACCGTCGCGTGAGTAATCCGGAGCGCGACTATCGCGAGACGCTGAATCTTCCCAAGACCGATTTCCCAATGAAGGCGGATTTGCCCAAGCGGGAACCCGATCGCATCGCCTGGTGGGAAGAGCGGCGCACTTACGAACGGCGCCTCGAGCGCAACGCGCGCAATCATCCATGGATCTTGCACGACGGCCCGCCATATGCCAACGGCGAGCTGCACATGGGCCATTTCCTGAACATGGTCCTTAAAGACATCTTCGTGAAGATCGCGCTCGTCGATGGACGGTGGGCGAAATTCGTGCCCGGCTGGGATATGCACGGCTTGCCGATCGAGCTCGAGACGCTCAAGCATCTGAAGATCAAAGACTTTCACGACGTCGATCCGATCGAGCTGCGCGAGAAATGCAAAGAGCGCGCGATCTACTGGCTCGACCGGCAGCGAACCGTGCGCATGCGCATGGGCAACTTCGGCGACTGGCAGCACCCTTATCGCACGATCGATCCGGAATTCGAGGCGACGATCGTTGAGACGCTCGGCGAACTCGCATCCAAAAATCAGATATACAAAGGGCTGCGCTCGACGCTCTGGTGCATTCACGACGAAACCGCGCTGGCCGAAGCCGAGATCGAGTACAAGCCGCGCGTTTCGCCGTCGGTCACGGTACGCTTCACCGCCAACGATACGCAACGCAAGGCCCTCATCAAGGCGACGGCGCCTTCGAGTGTCATCCTGAGCTTGTCGAAGGACGCCGAGCAGAGCGGCGAAGCCGCGCCAGTCGAGGCGCGCGCAAAGCTCAGCATCCTCATCTGGACCACAACGCCGTGGACGCTTCCCGCAAACGCCGCTATCACGCTGCGTCCGGATGCGGAGTACGGCTTGTACGCGGTGGGCGATGAAGCGGTGATCGTTGCGGACGCGCTCGCGGAAAAGGCGCTCGGCGATCGTTTCGCAAGCGCGCGCAGAATCGGCGGCGCGAAGGGGAGCGCTCTGGAAGGCCTAGCTGTTCGTCATCCGTTCATGGATCGCGACGCGCCGATCGTGCTGGCGGATTACGTCGAGATGGAAACCGGAACGGGTGCGGTGCATACCGCGCCGGGGCACGGTGCGGACGATTTCGAGACCGGCGTAAAATACAACCTGCCGATCGTTAATCCGGTCGATTCGCGCGGCGTGTTTACCTCCGAAGCCGGCCCATACGCCGGCATGCACATCTGGAAAGCCAATCCGAAAATCGTGGAAGACTTGCGCGCGAGCGGGGCACTTTGGGATTCCGCCGACTACGAGCACAGCTATCCGCATTGCTGGCGCTGCCACAATCCGGTGATTTTCCGCGCGACGGCGCAGTGGTTCATCGCAATGGATCAAAACCGGCTGCGCGCGCGCACGATCGAAAACATTCGCAGCGTGGAGTGGACGCCCGCGTGGGGACAAGAGCGCATCGCGCAAATGCTCGAAATGCACCCCGAATGGTGCATCTCGCGGCAGCGCACGTGGGGAACGCCGATTCCGGCGGTTGTTTGCAAGGCGTGCGGCGGGTCGATACTCGACCCCGAAGTCGCGCGCATAACGGGCGGCGTATTTCGCGAGCGGGGAGCCAACACGTGGTGGAGCGATCCGGTCGAGACCTTCTTGCCCCCGGACTTTGCTTGCCCCAAATGCCGCGGCACGAGCTTCGATAAAGAGAAGAACATCGTCGACATTTGGTTCGAATCGGGCGTTACGCACTTGGCCGTGCTCGGTAAGAACGGACTGCCTTGGCCCTCGGATCTCGTGCTGGAAGGCGGTGATCAGTACCGCGGCTGGTTCCGCAGTTCGATCGTGACGGCGACGGCGGTCAAAGGCGCGGCGCCTTACAGGCACGTCGTGAAGAATGGCTGGGTCAACGACGAGAGCGGCCGGCCAATGAGCAAATCGCTCGGTACGGGCATCGACGCGCAGGACGCGATGCAGAAATGGGGCGCGGACGTGCTGCGCTTGTGGGCCGCGTCGGTGGAATTCGTGGACGATGTGCGTTTCGGCCCGCACGTCATCGAGCAGGTCAGCCGCGTCTACCGCAACATCCGTAACCGCCTGCGTTTCATGGTCAGCAATCTCGGCGACGTCACGCCTGACCTGCTCGTCTCGCGCGAGGCCATGGAACCGTTCGACGCGCTGGCGTGCGAGCAAACCGATCGCTGGGTGGCGCGCGTACGCGATCTTTTGCGCGGATTCGATTTGCACGGCGCATACTTGGAGATCGTGCGTTTCGAAGGCGACGATCTCTCGGGGTTTTATTTCGACGCGCTCAAAGACCGGCTCTATTCGAGTGCAGCCGGTTCGCCCCGCCGCCGCAGCGCGCAGAGCGCGCTTTTCCATATCTTGAAACAAGTGCTGGCCATGCTCGCGCCGCTGCTCTCGTTCACCGCCGAAGAAGCGTGGCAAGCCGTTCCGCCGGCGTTGCGCGACGGCGCGGACAGCGTCTTCGATCTCGCGCCCGAGACGGGAGCGGCGGGCGAGAAATCCGCTGCATTGTGGCAGTTGCTCAAGGAGCTGCGCCAGCAGGTCGCCGCCAACGAAGCGCCGCGCGATTTCGAAACCGATGCCGGCAGCGTCGTCGTGCCGGCATCGATGCTGAACGACGTGAATGCGCTGGGCGACGGCTTGCGCGAAGCGCTCGTCGTGTCGCGCATCGAACGGGTCACCGGTGACGGCGACGAGCGGAGCGTCCATTTACAACCAGCCAAGGGCGCCAAATGCAAGCGCTGTTGGAAATACTTGCCGCTTGGAAGCGACCCGGAACATCCTTCGTTGTGCGCACCCTGCGCAGAGATTGTGAACGCGCTCCCCTAATATTGTCATCCTGAGCTTGTCGAAGGACCCCGAGCAGCGTGCGCAGGCACGCCAGTCGAGGGGGCTCACATGGGTATAAGCATCATTTAGTTCGGAGGTGCATCGTGCGAAAACTGGTTCTCCTACTAGTAGCTTTAGCCGCGCTCAGCGCGTGCGCGAACAACTCGGCGCAAACACAGCGCGCTGCGAACGCGGCAAAGACTAGCGCTACGGCTAACGGGCGGATGATTTTTCTCACCGGTAAGGACAGCCAAGGTTTTCGCATCAACGCGCAGCAGCCGCCGCTGCGCACCTCGTGCGCCGCTTGCCACCGCGCCAACGGCTCCGGCGGCGTTCACCTTCCCGGCGGCGCCGTCAGTGCGGACTTGCGTCAAAAAGCGCTTGCGGCCGTCAAGCCGGCCTACACGCTCGACAGCCTCGAGCGCGCTATTTCCACAGGCATCGATAACCAAGGGAAGCCGCTCAATCCGGTCATGCCGCGCTGGAAGATGACGCCGCGCGATTTGCACGACGTCGCGGAGTTTGTCCAGACTCTCAGATAGTGCGGCGTTAGTAGTGTCATCCTGAGCTTGTCGAAGGACCCCGAGCAGGGCGCGAAGCGCCCGAGCCGAGGAGGCACTTAGAATATCTTGCGCCGGGAAAGCTCTTTTAATCGCTCCCAGTTGCCGTCAACCAATGCTTGTTTCTTTTTGCGAGACCAGCCCTTGAGTTTCTTTTCCCAAGTTATAGCGTTGTTCGGATCATCAAACTCGGTCGCGTAAACCAGCGTTGCCGGGCGCCTCAGGTATGTATAACAATGCGTGTCGATACCTTCGTTATGCTGCCAAACCCGTAAGTCCAGATCGTTCGTGATCCCAATATAGAAGCTGCCGTCGGCGCATTGCAGCATGTAGACGTGATACTTTCGCACGCTTGTCTTCTGCGACGAGCTTTGGAATTGGAAAGGGCTCCCCTCGACTCGGGCGCTTCGCGCCCTGCTCGGGGTCCTTCGACAAGCTCAGGATGACATCGACAGGCTCAGGATGACATCGACAAGCTCAGGATGACAAACATTGGCGCTCAGGATGACACCGCGCTTGGGATGACAATTAACCGAAACGCACCGAGAGCATGGATATGGAGCCCCCGTCCATTCCGGTGACAGGAAATGAGACTGCATCGTCCGCGCGCCGCATGCCTGCGACGTAGAGCAGCGGGAGATAATGGTCGGGAGTGGGCGCCGAAAGCAAGGCGTCGCGGCCGAGCGATTCGTAGTCGACCAGCGGATCCATGTTGCCCTCCGTTAACAATTCGCGAACGCGCGCGTCGAACCGCACCGCCCAATCGAACGGCTCGGCGGGATGCCGGCCCCAGGCGTAAGCGTGCAAGTTATGCACGACGTTGCCGCTTCCCATCATGAGCACGTTCTCGTCGCGCAGCGGCGCCAGCATCTTACCGGCCTCGAAATGAAATTGCGGCGGCTTCGTTTCGTCGATGCTCAACTGGACGACCGGAATGTCGGCGTCGGGAAAAACGTGCGCGAGAACGGACCACGTACCGTGATCGAGTCCCCACTGCTGGTCGATGCCGGCGTCCAGCGGTTCGAGCAGTTCGCGCACGCGCAGCGCGAGCGCCGGATCCCCGGGCGCCGGATACGAGAACTCGAACAGCTCGCGCGGAAAGCCGCCGAAATCGTGGATCGTTCGCGGCGACTGCATCCCGGTGAGCGCCGTGTAGGGCGCGTACCAGTGCGCCGATATACACAGGATCGCTTTCGGACGGGGGATTTGCGCGCCGATCGAATTCCACGCGCGCGTATACGCGTTCTGTGCGAGCGCGTTCATGGGGTTGCCGTGGCCGAAGAAGATCGCCGGCATGCTCATGGCTGCAGAACGCTATCGCGAAACTTTTGCCAACTCCCTGCCTCGATCGCGGCGCGCGCGTCGCGCATGAGATCGTTGAGCACGTAGACGTTATGGTACGAAAGCAAGCGAGGGCCGAGCATCTCATTCGAACGGAACAGATGCGCCAGGTATGCGCGCGTGAACGTTTTGCAGACGAAGCAGCCGCACTGTGCGTCCAGTGGCGTGAAGTCGCGTTGGTAAGCGGCATTGCGGATGGCAAACTCGCCGGTGCGCGTCATCGCGCGGCCCGTGCGGCCGCAGCGCGTCGGATAGACGCAGTCGAACATGTCGATGCCGCAGTCGACCGCCATGAGCACGTCGCGTACGGTGCCGACCCCCATGAGGTAACGCGGCTTGTTCTCCGGCAACAGATCGGCGCAATACCGCGCTAGCTCGTACATCTCCGCACGCGACTCGCCTACGGAGAGTCCGCCGATGGCGTAGCCCGGAAAATCGAGCGCGACGATCGCGCTTGCGCTCTCCTCGCGCATTTTTCGATTCAGACCGCCCTGCATGATGGCGAAGACCGCCGTTTCTTCGCGACGACGCCCCCGCGCGCTGCGCTGCGCCCAAGCGGTGGTGAGCTCGACCGCTCGCCGCAGCGTCTCCGGCTCGGCCGGCAGCTGCACGCAAACGTCGAGCACCATCGCAACGTCGACACCGATCTTTTCCTGAAACGCGATCACGTTTTCGGGAGTAAAACGGAGACGGCTGCCGTCGAGGTGCGACGCGAAGGTCACGCCGTCATCGTCGAGTTCGCGCAGCGCCTGCAAACTGAAGACCTGAAACCCGCCGCTGTCGGTGAGAATCGGCCCGTCCCACGCCATGAATTGGTGCAGGCCGCCCGCGGCCACGAGCACGTCCAATCCCGGGCGCAGCCATAAGTGATAAGTATTCGCAAGAATGATCTGCGAGTGCGCCGCGCGCAAGTCGTCGGGCGTTAGCCCTTTTACGGTTCCTCCGGTTCCGACCGGCATGAACGCCGGCGTTTCTACCGTGCCGTGCGTCAAACTCAACGAGCCGCGCCGCGCCGGTCCGTCGGTGTTTTGTAGGGTGAATGTCACGATGACAACAGCATTTCTTTTGCGGCGGCGTATTCGGGCGGAGGAGCGGCTTCGAATCGCATGTGTTCGCGCGTGCGCGGATGCAGAAAGCCCAAGCGCCACGCATGCAGCGCTTGGCCCGGAAGATCGAAACGCGGATCGGTTCGCCCGTAAACCGGATCGTTGATGAGCGGATGTCCGAGGGCGGCCATATGTACGCGAATTTGGTGCGTGCGCCCCGTTTCCAGCCGGAAAAGCAGCTCCGCCGCATTCTTTAGACGTTCGCGGATTTCGTAGTGTGTGACGGCGGGTTTGCCGGCCGACGTGATGGCATACCGCAGGCGGTTGTGCGGATCGCGGCCGATCGCGCCCTTGATGGTGCCTTTCGGCTGCGCCGGAATGCCGGAAGTGAGTCCGAGATACTCGCGCGAGATGTGCCGAGCTTTCATGCCTTTTGAAAGAAAGCTCAGCGCTTGCGGAGTTTTCGCGACGAGCAGCAATCCGGACGTGTCGCGATCCAAGCGGTGCACTAATCCAGGCCGCAACCCAGCCTGTCCTGAGTGCGTCGAAGGGCCGGGAAGCGTTCCGAGATGTCCGAGGAGCGCGTTCACGAGCGTGCCGCTGGTCGCGCCGTGCGCCGGATGCGTCACCATCCCCGCCGGCTTATCGACCACGATAACGTCCTCGTCCTCGTAAACGATCGGCACGTCGATTGCCTCGGCTTCGACGACGAGCGGAGCGCGCGGCTGTACCTCGCAGTCGATCGTGTCACCTTCGGAAAGAAGGTAGCTGCCTTTCACCGCTTCGCCGTTGACGCGAAGGTCGCCGATTGCCGCAGCTTGCGCTACGAGCGAACGCGAAAACCCGGCTCGGTGCGCGACGACAAGATCGGCGCGCTTCCCGGCGTCTTCAGGCTCGACGGCGAGGCGAAACACGTGGGTTCGCGAGACTTGCGAGTATGAGAAGAATGACGCCGATGGTAATGCACGAGTCGGCGACGTCGAAGATGTTCGGCCAAATCCTGTAAAAGTCTATGAAGTCGATGACGTAGCGGTAGTGCAGCCGGTCGACGATGTTCCCGATCGCGCCGCCGAGAATCATGCCGAAGGCGATGCGCACGGTCCGCGAGCTGCGCGCCTGATCGCGAAACGAGTACCAAAAAATCGCCAGCACGACGGCCGCCATCGCGATGAGCAGCACGGGCGAGTCGCCGAAAAGTCCGAACGCGCCGTGCTGATTTTGCTCGTACGTCCAGCGCAGCAAACCCGGAACGACCAGCCGGCTTTCCCCGGGCATAAAATGCGTTGCGATGTAGCGTTTGCTGAGCTGATCCGCCGCGACGACCAACGCCGCGACCAGGAACAGCTGCAGCGTGTCAGATCTTTGGCGTCGGAACATATTGATAAAGCTTTCCTGCGATTACGAGAAATCTATCTGTTACCAGCACGATGCCCACGAAGATCATGAAAATTCCGCTCGCAATCTCGATGATCCGCAGAGAGCGCTTCATCCGATTGAGGACAGGGAGTACCGCGCCAAACGCCAGTGCTAAAGCAATGAATGGCACAGCTAAACCCATCGAATAGATGAAGAGCAGCCACGCACCCTGAGCCGCCCCGCCCGCTTGCGATGCGATTGCGAGGATCGCCGCGAGAATCGGTCCGATGCATGGCGACCATCCTGCCGCGAATGCGACGCCGACGACCCCAGACATGAAAAAGGAGCGATTTCCCGGCCGCAGATGCAGGCGTTTGTCCATGGCCAAAAACTTCAGACGGAAGAGGCCGATCATCTGTAGGCCTAGGATGATGATAATCGCGCCGCCGATTTGCGCGATAATATGCCGGTTCGTCTTGAACAGCATGCCGACCGCGCTGGCAGATGCTCCCAACGCGACGAAAACGATCGTGAAACCGATGATGAACGCGACGGCATGCGCGAGAACGCGCGCTCGCGCCGGAGCGGCCGTGCTATTTTGCAGTTCCTCTATCGTCGAGCCCGTCAGAAACGAAAGATACGCCGGAACGAGCGGAAGGACGCAGGGAGAAATGAAGGAAACGAGGCCCGCCAGGAACGCAATCCCGGCGCCGACGTGCGTGGTCACGCGAGCTTCATTTGACAGGAACGCTCTTGAATCATTGGTTCACGTATCCCAACATCGATCCGATCGCCATTCATATCTGGCGCATCAGCATTCATTGGTACGGCATATCCTATTTGATCGGGTTCGCCGCGGTTTACTTTTGGATGAGCCGTCCGGCAGGCATGCGCCGCCTGGGTTTGACCCGCGATCAGATTCAAGATTTTCTGGTGTACGCGCTGGTGGGCGTTCTGGTCGGCGGACGGACGTTCTTCGTCATCAACGACATCATCAGCAAGCACGATCTCGGAAGTTATCTCAGCAATCCGATCAATTTCATCGCGATTTGGAACGGCGGCATGGCCTTCCACGGTGCGATGATCGCGACCATTATTGCAACGGTTCTTTTTCTGCGCAAGCATCCGGGTTTGACGTTCAGCGTGCTGGGCGACGAAGTGGTCGTGCTCTTGTCGGTCGGGATCGCCCTCACGCGGTTCGTCAATTTCATTAACGACGAACTGTGGGGCGACGTCTGCAAACCGGATCGGCCGTGGTGCATGGTGCCCGGGGCTAACGCCGACATACCTGCGCAGAACCGTGGGCTGCCGCTGCACCCGTCGCAGCTGTACGAAGCTGTTCTCGATGCGTTGACGCTGCCGATTTTGCTCTTCATTTATAAGAAGCGGCCGCCCGACGGAGTCATCGCCTGGAGTTGGTTTACGCTCTATGGCATTACCCGTTCGATCGCCGAGATTTGGAGGCAAGCCGATTTTTCGTGGCACGGCATCACCGGCGGCCAACTCTACGCGCTGCCTATGATCGCGATCGGCGCGACCATGCTGTACGTATGCATTCGTAGGGGTGTTCGCACCGACGCTGCGCCCCTCGACTCGCGCGCTATGCGCGCTGCTCGGGGTGGTTCGACAGGCTCACCATGACAATGGGGATCGCCGAGCGCTGGGCGCAGTTGCGGGCCGAGATTCCGGCGCACGTCGCGATCGTGGCGGTAACGAAAACGCAGCCGGCCAACGCGCTCGAAGAAGCGATCGCGGCCGGCGTCTCGGATGTGGGCGAAAACTATCTTCAGGAAGCGCGCGCCAAGTTTGCAGCCGTCAGCGGGAAAACTTTCACTAAGCACTTCATCGGACACGTCCAGAGCAACAAAGCGAAGGCGATCGTCGAAACGTTCGACGTCGTGCAGAGCATCGACCGCGTCGAGGCGGGGCTCGCGCTCGCGAAGGCCGCCGCCGCCGCCGGGAAACGGCTGCCGGTCCTCATCCAGCTGAATATTTCGCCCGGCGAGAGGTTCGGCGTTCGGCCCGAGGACGCGCCCGGACTCGCCCGCGCGCTGCGCCGGGAAGAGAGTCTGGCCGTGGAAGGCGTCATGGCGATCGGGCCACTCGGCGCGTCGCAGCCGGAGACGGCACGCGCGTTTGAGCTCGCCGCCGCCGTCTTCCAAGCCGTCGGCGGAACGGTGCTCTCGCTCGGTATGTCGGAGGATTGGCGCGAGGCGTTGCGCGCCGGCTCGACGATGGTGCGGCTGGGCAGTGCTTTATTCGGGCCTCGTCGAAGTTTTGTGCTAAAGTGAGGCTGACATGAGCATGTTTACCAGAATCGGCTCGTTCTTTTCGATGAGCGACGAAGATGACGAACTGTATGCGGAAGAAGGCTCGCGCAACGTCGTTCCACTGAGCGGCGTCTCCCGCCGCGGCGGCACCGAAGTCAGCGTCTATGCGCCGCGCGCGTTCGGCGACGTTACGGAAATCGCCGACGCGTTGCGCAACCGCCAAGTCGTGATCGTCAATTTGCAAAACGCCGACCGCTCGCTGCTGCAACGCGTCGTGGATTTTACCTCCGGCGTCGCCTACACGATCGACGGCAAGATCCAAAAGCTCGCCGAAGCGATTTATCTGATCGTGCCCGCGGGTGTCGTTGTCAACTCGCAAGGCTTGCGCGAATCCATGATGGCCGACGGTTCCCTCGACTTTCTTTCCAATAGAGGATGAGCATGCAAAGAATCACGCCGGTCGACATCCAGCACAGAACCTTTAAGAAGGCGCTGCAAGGGTACGACCGCGCGGAAGTCGATCAGTTTTTGGACGAGATCATCGAGACGCTCGAGGATGACGCGCAGCATCGCGCGGCACTCGAAGCGGAGATTGCCGATCTCAAAGAACGCATCAGCCATTTCAAAGCGATGGAAGAGTCGCTGCAAAATACGCTGCTGCTGGCGCAGCGCACCGCCGACGAAGTGAAGGCTTCGGCGCACAAGGAAGCCGACCTGATCAAAGAGCAGGCGCGGATTTCGGCCGAGCGTGAAATTTCGACCTTCACCGACGCGGCCGCCGACGCGCGCCGCGAACACCAGCGCGCCAACGAAGCCGCCGAGAAAGCGCGCAGCGAGCTCAGAAGTCTGCTGATGACGCACATCGCGCTGCTGGAAAAGACGCCTCCGCAAAGTAACGGCGAAACGCCGCCCGCGGCCGCCGAGGCGCCCAAGGCGTCCGGCGAAAGCTCGGAGGCCGATCTGAGCGATACCAACCGCATCACCGTCTATTAGCACGATCGCGGTTCTGCCCGGCGACGGCATCGGTCCGGAAGTGACCGGCGCCGCGGTGCGGGTCTTGCAAAAGGTGCGTCCCGGCGTCGAGTGCGTGCAAGCCGACGTAGGCGGTGCTGCGCTGCGAGCCGGCAAACCCGCGCTGCCCGAAGAGGCGCGCGCGCTGTGCGATCGGTCGGACGCAATTCTCTTCGGCTCGGTCGGACTACCCGAATACGACGGCAAGCCGTTGAGCGAGCGCCCCGAATACGCGCTCTTCTTGTTGCGCCGCGACTACGAACTTTTTGCAAACCTCCGGCCGGTGCGGCTTTTCTCCGGACTCGAATCATCTTCGAGTTTGCGCCCGGAACTGCTGAAAGATCTCGATTTGATCGTCGTACGCGAATTGACCGGCGGCATTTACTTCGGCAAACCAAAGGAACAGCGTACCGGCAGCGACGGCGTGGAAGAAGCCGTCGATACGATGTTTTACCGGGCGCCGGAGATCGAACGCATCGCGCGCGTTGCGTTCGAACTGGCGAGCAAGCGGCGGAAGCTCGTCACCTCGGTCGACAAGCAAAACATCTTGGAGACGTCGCGGCTGTGGCGGCGCGTGGTCGATCGCATCGCTCCGGAGTATCCCGGCGTGCGCGTCGCGCACTTGCTGGTGGATAACGCGGCGATGCAGTTGGTCCGGCGGCCGGCCGAGTTCGACGTACTGCTTACCGAGAACATGTTCGGCGACATCCTTTCCGACGAAGCGGCGATGCTGACCGGGTCGATCGGCAATTTGCCGAGCGCGAGCCTCGGCAGGAAGGGCACGCCCGGAAGACAGTTCGGTCTTTACGAGCCCATCAGCGGCACGGCTCCGGATATCGCGGGGCGCGGGATCGCCAACCCGACGGCCGCCATTCTCTCGGCGGCGATGCTGCTGCGGCACAGTTTGGCGGATGAAGCGGGCGCGGCGAAAATCGAGCACGCCGTCGAGCAAGCGTTTGCAGGCGGCGCACGGACGGCCGATCTCGTGCAGTCCGGCGAAACGCCGCTCTCGAGCGCGGAGTTTACGGATCGCGTGCTAAACTTTTGCTGATTCGCTGAAGACGTCTTCGCCGAAGTAATTGCGGAACCGCACGTGCAGCGTCGCGTGTTTGCCGGGGTTGTTGAATTTCCACGTGTCGCGCCACCGCTTGAGCGCCTGATCCTCCATCGCCTGCTCAACGGGGCCGTCCATCTCGCTCATCAGTTCCGCGTCGACAAAGATGTCGAGTGTCGTGCCTTTCGCATCGATGCCGGTAATGACGGGCTTGAATTGCGTCTTGAGCGAGGCGACCGCGCTTTCTTCTCGCGTCGCGGTTGTATCGGTAGCGCTCGGAGCCGCCGGCTGAGAGCATCCGGCCAGCATAAGGATCGCCAGCAATGCGCGAGTGGCTTTCATCTTCCGGCCATCTTTCGTTCACGGCCGCCGTCTACCATGCGGGCATGGATGGCATAGCATGGGCGGCGAGCGCGATGTCCGCCGCGCAAACGCGGCTGGAGATCGCCGCACAGAATCTCGCCAACGGATCGACGGACGGCTTTAGGAGAAGCGTCGCGCGCGGATGGCTCGACGCCCGCGGCGTGCGCGTCGAGGGCATTGCCGACAGCGGACAAGGCGCGCTGCGCCGCACGGGCCGGGCGCTGGACCGCGCCATCGTGGGCGGCGGCTCGTTCGTCCTGCGCGGAGCCGACGGGCGTACCGTGCGGACTCGCAGCGGCGCGTTCACGCGCGATCGTTTCGGTACGCTGCGCGACGACCTGGGCCGAGCGCTGGCGCGTACGTCGCTCGCGCCCGGCTCTTACGTGCGCAGACCGCCTATTTGCGACGTTACTTCCGGCCGCAATCTCCGTCTTCGGCTTTTGGGATCATCAAACGCGCGCCGTTACGATCGGCGGACGAACGCTGGGCGTGGACTCAAGCGGCAGCTACTACGCCGTCCAATAAAGACGCGAGCCGCACGGCGGCCTGCTTTGCGATCGCGGTGACTTCCGCGTGGGAGGTGTCGGCCGCGGCGACGGCGTTGGTGATCAAACTGACGCCGAAAACTTCCATGCCGGCCGCGCGTGCGGCGATCGTTTCGAGCACCGTCGACATGCCGACGGCGTCCGCGCCGATCGTTCGAAGGTAACGCGCTTCGGCGGCCGTTTCATAGTTGGGCCCGAGCAGACCGGCGTAGACGCCTTCGCGCACGTTGGCGTCAACTTTGCGCGCAGCTTCGCGCAGCCGTGGACTGTATGCATCGGTCATGTTCACGAACGGGTCGTCGAGTTCGCTGCCGAGCAGCGGGTTGAGGCCCGTAAGGTTGATGTGGTCGGAGATCAGCATCAAGTCGCCCGCGTGGAACTGTTCGTTGATCGCGCCGGCTGCATTTGTCAGCAACAGTTGCTTTGCGCCGTGCGCGCGCGCGAGCGCGACCGACCGCGTGATTTTCGCCGCGCTAAACCCTTGGTAGCCGTGCACGCGGCCGGCGAATGCCAAGACCCGTTTGCCGTGCCACGTGCCCACAACGGCCTCGCCGGCATGTCCCGCGAGTTTTGCGACCGGCAGCTTCAGCTTACTAAAGGGAATGCGTCCGCCTTCCGACCATGCCGGAAGCGCTCCGCTCGCCAGTATCTCCGAAAGCCCGCTTCCGAGTACCAGCGCGAGATCGATGTCGCCGATCTTCATTGAATCAAATCCTCGCCGGTCATAGCGGCCGGTACGGGCAATCCCGCCAAGTGCAGCAGCGTCGGCGCAACGTCGCCCAACTTCCCGCCCGTCCTCAGCGTGCACGTGAAATCTTTGGCTACGAGAACAAACGGCACCAGGTTGGTCGTGTGCGCCGTCAGGGGGTTTCCCTGCGGATCGATTTTCTCTTCCGCATTGCCGTGGTCGGCGGTGATCGCGAGCAGGCCTCCCGCGCCCGTCGTCGCGCGCGCGAGCTCGCCGATGCACGTATCGAGCACTTCGAGCGCCTCGATCGTTGGTTCCCATTTACCGGTATGCCCGACCATATCGGCGTTCGCGTAATTCATCACGATGAGGTCGTAGGTACCGGCCCTTATGGACTCGACGGCATACTGCGTGATCTCTCGCGCGCGCATGGCCGGGTTGAGGTCGTAGGTGGCGATGCTGCGGTCCGACGGAATCAGTTTGCGGTCTTCGTTCTCAAAAACGTCTTCACGTCCGCCGTTGAAAAAATACGTAACGTGGGCGTATTTCTCCGTTTCGGCGAGGCGGAGCTGCCGCAATCCTTCGCGCGAAACGATTTCGCCGAACGTGTCGAACTGCGGGCGCGGACCGAAGAGCACCGGGTTGGGGAACGTCTCGTCGTACTTCGTCATCGTCGCGAAGATAAAGTCGCGGTAACCGGCGCGGTTGAACGCAACGGTCAGCTGCCGCGCGCGATCGGGGCGAAAGTTGAAGAAGATGCACGCGTCGCCGTCGCGCACCGGCAGCCCGCCCGCGATCGTGGTGGGTTTTACAAACTCGTCGTTCTCGCCGCGCGCGTATGCGGCAGCCAGCGCGGCTTGCGCGGTGGGAGCGTCGTATTCGCCGCGCGCGTGTGCGATCGCGTCGAATGCAGTTTCCGTCCGCTCCGAGCGGTTGTCCCGGTCCATCGCATAAAAGCGCCCGATGACCGTTTTTATCGCGGCCGGATTCCGGAACGACTCCAATTTCAGCTGCAGTGCACCCAAGTAGTCGCTGGCCGAACGTGGTGGCACGTCGCGTCCGTCGAGGAACGCATGGATGGCGTAGTTTGCGCCGGCCGCATGCATCGCATCGATCAGCGCAAAAAGATGATCGAGCGAGCTGTGCACTTTGCCGTCGGATACCAGGCCCATCAGGTGCAGCGTTCCGCCGCTGCGCTGGACGTGATCGATGCAGGCATGGAGCGTGGCGTTCTTCGCGAACGCGCCGGAGCGGATATCTTCATCGATAATCGTCACGCCTTGCGCGACGATCCGGCCGCTCCCCATGTTCGTATGGCCGACTTCGCTGTTGCCCATGACGCCTTTGGGCAGGCCGACGTATTCGCCCGATGCATTCAGGGTCGTCCACGGATAGCGTTCCAGCAAGGCATCCCATTCCGGCAAACGCGCGGCCGCAATCGCGTTGCCGTGCAGCTCGTCGCGGCAGCCCCACCCGTCGAGCACGCAAATAACGATTGGCCGGAATCTAAGGGTCATAACGGATTGTGTGTGTGATAAATGATGTCATCCTGAGCAGCCGTTCATCCGGTAAGGATGAACGCGTCGTCGAAGGACGGCCGAGCAGCGCGCCCTTTAGGCGCGCATGACGAGGCCCGCGAGAGTGCGCCCCTCGACTCGTGTGCTTCGCACACTGCTCGGGGTGGTTCGACAAGCTCACCATGACACTACCCAACGCTACGCACCTCCGGCGTTGGCGCACAACGCTGCGAATGATGCGGGGTCGAGTGAGGCGCCTCCAACGAGGCCGCCGTCGATATCGGACTGCGCCGTATATGCGGCGATGTTTTCGGCTTTGACGCTTCCGCCGTACAGAATCGGAACGTCGCGCAGTCCCGGCACGCACGCGCGCATCGCCGCCATTACCGCATTGGCCTCGGCCGGATCGCAGTTACGGCCGGTGCCGATCGCCCAGATCGGCTCGTAGGCGAGCACGATGCGCGCAATATCGCTTTCGCTCAAGCCTTCGAGCGCGGCGCGCGTTTGCAGCGCGACGTGCGCGAGCGCTCTCCCGGCGTCGCGCAGTTCGAGTGTTTCGCCGACTGCGACGATCGGCGTCAATCCGCCGGCGAGCGCCGCGGCGGTTTTGAGCCGCACCGTGAGATCGGTATCGCCGAAGTATTCACGGCGTTCGGAGTGTCCGACGATGACGTACTGTACGCCGTGCTCGCGCAGCATCGGCGCGGAGATCGCGCCGGTGAAGGCTCCGCTCTCTTCCCAGTGCACGTCTTGCGCGCCTAACCGGATGCGCCCGGAATTCAGCTTCGACCCAACCGCGGCCAGCGCGGTGAACGGCGGGCAGATCACGATCTCGACGCGTTCGGGAACCGCGCGCGCGAGGGGCAGAAATGTATCGACGAAAGCGCCGGCTTCGCGCGCAGTTTTGTGCATCTTCCAGTTGCCGGCGCAGATGAGTTGTCTCATACTTCGAGCGCCTTTATACCCGGCAGTTCCTTACCCTCGAGAAATTCGAGCGTCGCGCCGCCGCCCGTGCTTACGTGCGTGACATTCTGCGCGAAGCCGAGTTCTTCGGCTGCGGCAGCGGCGTCGCCGCCGCCCACGACCGTGCGCGCGCCGCGCGCCGTTGCGCGCGCCATCGCTTCGCCGACCGCGCGCGTGCCCTCGCGGTAAGGCGCTTTTTCGTAGACGCCCATCGGTCCGTTGAAGACGACGGTGCGCGCGGCCTCGATGGTCTTTGCATACGCGGCTGCAGTTTTCGGCCCGATGTCGAGGATCGTGGAATCGCCGACGCCGGAAAGATCGACCACGTGCGCGCCCGCATCGTCGTCGAACGCTGACGAAACGACCGCATCAACCGGCAGCAGCATCTCAACGCCGCGGCTGCGGGCGAGATCGAGCATGGCTTGTGCCGGCTGCAGATCGCCGTCGCGCAAAGAACTGCCGACATCGATTCCTTGCGCCGCCAAAAACGTGTTCGCCATGCCGCCGCCGATGCAGAACGCCGTGACGCGATCCATCAAATGACTGAAGACTCCGACCTTGTCTTTGATCTTCGCGCCACCGATAACGCACACGTACGGCTTTTCCGGATCGGTCAGCAATTTTGAAAGCTCCGCGATCTCGCTCTCCATCAGCAAACCAGCAAAGCCCGGCAAGTAATGCGCGACCCCTTCGGTCGAGGCGTGTGCGCGGTGCGCCGTGCCGAAGGCGTCGTCTACGTAGAGATCCGCCAGCGATGCGAGCTGCTTCGCGAAGTGCGGATCGTTTTGTTCTTCGCCCGGTTCGAAGCGGACGTTTTCGAGCATCGCGATCTGGCCGTCGCGCAGGGACTCGGACATTTCTTGGGCGGCCGGGCCCACGACGTCCGGCACGAGGGGAACGTCGACGTGCAAACGTTCGGCAAGTGCGGCCGCGATCGGTTTGAGCGTGTATTTCGGATTGCGCTTGCCTTCCGGCCGCCCCAAATGCGAAACGACGATCGTGCGGGCGCCGCGTTCGGAGAGATAACGCAGCGTTGGCAGCGCGGAGTCGATCCGTTTGTAGTCGAGGATCCGGCCTTCTTTGAGCGGCACGTTGAGGTCTTCGCGGAGCAGCACGCGCTTGCCGCGCACGTCTGCGTCTTTTAAGGTGCGAAGCGTGGGCACTACGCTCGCGCGGGTATTTTTTCGAGCACCAGCGAGGTGAGGTCGGCCAGGCGGCACGAGTATCCCCACTCGTTGTCGTACCAGGCCGCGATCTGCACGAGATCGCCGTTGGCGTTGGTCAGCAGTGAATCCACGATCGAACTGTAAGCGGATTTCTTGAAATCGCTCGAGACGAGCTCTTGCTCGCAGTATTGCACATATTCGCTCATGTCGCTGCCGGCCGCGCGCTTGAGTATTTGGTTGACCTCGTCCTTGGTGGTCTCGCGCTTGACTTGAGCGACCAAATAAATCATCGAAACGGTCGCCGTCGGAACGCGCAAAGCGAAACCGTCGAACGTACCTTTGACTTCCGGAATCGTGAGGTACAGCGCTTTGGCGGCGCCGGTCGACGTGGGGATGATGTTGGTTGCGGCGTTACGCGCGCGCCGCAGATCCTTGTGCGGCGCGTCCAAAATATTCTGATCGTTGGTGTAGGAATGGATCGTCGACATGAAGCCTTTGACCCAGCCCAGATTGTCGACGATGGGTTTGACCGCGGTGGCCAGGCAATTCGTCGTGCACGATGCGTTGGAGATGATGTGATGCTTCTCGGGGTCATAGCGTTCGTGGTTGACGCCGAGGACGATCGTGATGTCTTCGCCTTTTGCGGGAGCGGAGATCAGCACTTTTTTGGCGCCCCCGCCGGTGATGTGTGCGCGCGCTTTGTCGGCGTCGGTGAACAAGCCGGTGGATTCGATGACGACGTCAACGCCCAAATCTTTCCACGGAAGTTTCCCCGGATCGCGCTCCGCGAGCACTTTGATTTTGCGTCCGTTGATGACGATCGAGTCGCCTTCGCAGGAAACGTCGCCTTCGAACGTCCCGTAGTTCGAATCGTATTTGAAAAGATGCCCGCACTCGACCGCGCTCGTAAGATCGTTGACCGCGGCGATCTCGATCCCCGGATGCCGTTCGAGCAAGGCTTTGGTGAAATTTCGTCCGATGCGGCCGAAGCCGTTGATGCCGATTCGCATAGGGTTTTTGCTGTTAGTCATCCCGGCGCTGATTCCCGCGCAGGCGGCGCGCGAGCCGCGCCAGCGCGTTCAGCCGGCCGCTCGCGGCCGGCTTGGATATCGGCGGATTGCAGCGCCTGCCCAACTCGGCCAAACTTTCATCCGGATAGTTCAAACGCAATTCCGCGATCTCGCGCAGCGCCGCCGAGAGATGGCGCAGACCGCGCGCCGAACTCACGTACTCGATGGTTTCGCGCTGCGCCGCGGCCGCGGCGGCGACGCGCTCGAGGTTCGCGGCCTCGGTATTCACCAGGCGGTGAATGCGATTCTTCGTTTCCTTGAGTGCGTGAATGCCCTCGAGTTCGAGCACCGTGTGGTGCGCGCCGGTGACACCGAAGAATTCTACGATCGCCTCAAAGTCTTTGTAGTAGAGCGTCACATGTCCGCTGCGCCGCATTGTTTTCGGCGCACCCGCGACGGCGCGCAAGATCCATTCGAGGCGTTCGGCGCGCTCGCGATCGGGCGGTACGAATTCCAAGTGATATCCTTGCGAGCCGGCCGAGACCGACCCGACCGTTAAAAATGCGGCGCGAGCTTCCATGACGCGGTCGCATCGCCGCACCGGTTTGCGCGCGCGTTCGGGCTCAACGGGAATTGCGATACGTTGTGCCCGTTTTGTCCCTGTTGTCATCCTGAGCTTGTCGAAGGACCCCGAGGAGCGAGCGAAGCGAGCATCACGAGGGGAAAGCTTTAGCAACAGCCGCGCCACCGCGTTACGGTGAGTGACGAAATATGTACCGGCGCGAATTTTGCGCGCCCCGTAGAGAACGAGGCCGGCGAACAGCGCCTCGCGGCAGTGCGCTTCGGCCGGAAAGTCGCGCGCGAGCGCGTCCTTCGTATCGGCGGAAAGATTACGCATCGTCGGGCCGGTCGTCTACGATATCGTACAGCGCGGCCGGCTTGACCGAAGGCGTCATGCGCAGCGGCACCTCGCGGATCCGTACGGTGACGTACCGGGTGGCGTAGTGGATCACCAGTACGTCGCCCGGATGCACGTCGTATCCAGGCTTGAGCGGCCTACCGTCCTTCGTGATGCGCCCGTGAACGAGCGCTTCATGCGCTTCGCTGCGCCGTTTGCTCAGCCGCGAAACCTTCATGAATTTATCGAGCCGCACGCGCACCATTTCCCGGAAAAAGAGATCGGCACCCTGCTCGCCAACCCGAGCGCCGATGGCGACGGCAGCGCGCCCGGCCATGCGCCGCGGTCAGGTCAACATTTTCGACGAGAGCCGGCCGATGTGGCGGCTGTTCTTGATCTTCCTGGTGCCGCTGCTGCTGAGCAACGTCTTGCAGTCCGCCTCGCAGACGGTGGCCAGCATCTACCTCGGCCAGTTGATCGGCGTGCGCGCATTGGCGGCGGTTTCCGGAATCTTTCCGATCATTTTCTTGCTGATCTCGTTTTTGATCGGCCTTTCGAGCGGCAGCACAATTTTGATCGGGCAGGCATTCGGTTCGGGCAACGTGCACGCGATGAAACGCATTGCCGGCACGACGCTTTCGATCAGCGTTATTCTTGGCGTCATCGTCGCGGTCATCGGCATTTTCCTGAGCAACGATCTGCTGCGGCTGATTCAAACGCCGGCCGATATCTTGGGCAACTCGACGATGTACTCGCAGCTCATTTTCCTTTCGTGCCCGATGCTGTTTCCCTATTTGGCCTACACCACGTTCATCCGCGGAACCGGCGATTCGCAGACGCCGTTTTATTTCCTGATCGTCAGCGCGGTTCTGATCGCCGTGATTACGCCCGCCTTCATTCTGGGATGGGCCGGGCTCCCGCGGTTAGGGGTTGCGTCGGCTGCGGTGGCGGGGTACATCAGCAACGCCATCGCGTTCGTGGGCTTGCTGCTGTTCTTGGAGCGCCGCAAGGATCCGCTCTCATTCGATTTCGAGATGATGCGCGACATGCGCATCGACTGGAAGATCACCAAGACCGTCGTGCGGCTGGGCGTTCCCATCGGTTTGCAAGTCATCATGGTTGCGCTCGCCGAAATCGCCGTCATCAGTTTCGTCAACCGGTTCGGCTCGGACGCGACTGCCGCATACGGCGCCGTCAACCAAATCGTGGGGTACGTGCAGTTCCCGGCGATCAGCATCGGCATCGCCGCGTCGATCTTCGGCGCACAGTGCATCGGCGCCAAGCGCGAAGATAAACTCAACAGCGTTATCCGGTCGGGCGTCGGTCTCAACTACGTCATCGGCGGCATCATTATCGTGCTCTGCTACATCTTTGCCTGGAACATTTTAGGCTGGTTCGTGACCTCGGAGCGTCCGCTGCACATCGCGCACGCGCTGTTGATGATCACGCTCTGGAGTTACTTGCTGTTCGGTAACTCCTCGGTGCTGAGCGGCGTGATGCGCAGCAGCGGCACGGTCTTTTGGCCTACCGTCAACGGCATCTTCGCGATCTGGGCGGTTGAAGTTCCCACGGCATGGATACTTATGCACAAATTTGGCATCGACGGCATTTGGATGGGCTATCCCGTCGCGTATTGCGTCGTGCTTCTTTTACAATTCGGTTACTACGAACTGTTCTGGAAACGCATGACGCACGAAAGGCTCATCTAGCGCGTCAATCCGCTGGTGTCATCCTGAGCTTGTCGAAGGACGCCCGAGCAGAGTGCCGGAGGCACCCGTGGCGAGGGCCGCGAGAGCAGAGCTGAGGAGTCGCTCACAAAGAGTTAATCACAAGGAATCAGATCTGCAACATTCGTAGTGCTTGATAGCGCACATGGATAGAGAACCGACCACCCGCGAGCTTATGGACGCCTTGATTGATTTCAAGGACGGCGTTTCCGAGCAATTTACCGGAGTTTCTGGACAATTTGCCGAGGTCAACAAGCGGTTCGACCGTGTCGACGCCAAGCTCGTTGAACACGACAAGCGCTTCGAGGGCCTTGAGTTTCACGTCGGCTCCTTGGATAGGCGTGTCGGCCACGTGGAAACGCGACTTGAAAACGTCGAAACGCGGCTCGAAAACGTTGAAACGCGTCTCGAAAACGTCGAGACACGCCTCGAAAGTGTCGACACTCGCGTAGTGAATATCGAAATGCAGGTCGGGCATATTGGCGTAACCGTCGAGCAGCTACAGCGCAGGCTGCCGCTTTCTAAGTTCGTTTCTTCTTTCGCGGGGTGACGCACGTGCCGGAAGCTCGGCACACGACGATCGGCTCGGCCAACGCGTCGGCCGCAGAGGGGCCGATGTCCGGACGAGCGGCGACGACCTTGCGCGCTTCAAACGACATTTTGCGCGACGTATTGCCGGTGCTCTCGATGCGCCCCGACGCTTCGATATAGTCGCCCGCGCGCACGGGCGCGAGAAACTCGACGCTGTCGTAACCGGCGAACAAGCCTTCGTCGCCGTCCAGGCGGATGAGTAACTCCGTTGCAACGTCGCCGAACAGTTCGAGCATACGCGCGCCGTCGACCAAGTCTCCGCCGTAGTGCGCGTCGCTCGAGCTCATGCGAACGCGAATAACGCTCGTTAGGTCTTTGCCAGTTTCCACAATTCCTCGAGTTCGTCCAGCGTCATGTCTGCGAGCGACTTGCCTTCTTTGGCGGCGCGCGCTTCCATGAAACTGAAGCGTTTGTAGAATTTCTCGTTCGCCTCGCGCATGGCCGCCTCCGCGTCGATCCCGAGCGCGCGCGACAGGTTGACCAGCGTGAAGAAGACGTCGCCGAGCTCTTCGCGCACGTGCGGATCGTCCTGCTTGGCGCGGCGGGCCTCGGCCAGTTCGCGCAGCTCCTCGACGAGTTTGTCGAGAATCTGGGAAGCCGCGGGCCAGTCGAAGCCCACGCGCGCCGCTTTCTCTTGCATGCGCTGGCCGCGCTGCATCGCTCCCAGATGTTTCGGTATGCCGTCGAGCCGGCTGAGGCGCTTGCGGCCGGTCGACTCTTCGGCTTTCAGACGCTCCCAGTTTTTCCACTGCGCGTCGACGTCTTCAATGACCGCTTCGCCGAAAACGTGCGGATGGCGCCGGATCATTTTGTTCGACAGCGCGTCGATGACGTCGGCGCTCGTAAAGCGGCCCGTTTCGCTTCCGATCTGCGCGTGAAATACGATCTGCAGCAATAGATCGCCGAGCTCTTCGGAAAGCGCCGTTTCGTCATTCTGCTCGATCGCTTCGACGACTTCGTAGGTTTCTTCGATCAGATAGGGCACCAGCGTGCGGTGCGTTTGCTCGCGATCCCACGGGCACGACCGGCGCAAGCGCGCCATGATTTCGATCAAGTCGTTCCAGGTGTGGTGCGTCGAAGCGGGCGGCAGCGGCACGAGCGGCATCGCGATCGCCGCCGAGAGCGTGTCGCGCGGAACACCCGGCACGATCTCCGTTCGTATGCCATGGCTTTCGAGCGCGCGCACGAATTGCGGCAAGCCGGGGAAATCTGAGAGCGGATTGCCGAGCACGCCGATGGCGATTGTGCGCCCCTCGACATGCGCACCTTCGGTGCGCTGCTCGGGGTGGTTCGACAAGCTCACCATGACATTACTGGGCCCACCATGACACTCTGAAGGCTCACCGTGACACTCTGAAGGCTCACCATGACGCATTAGCGCTTCGACGACTTGCTCAATCGCGTCGGTGGCGCCGCGCACGAAAAGCGCAGGATCGGCGGCGAGACCCGTGACGATCTCGACGCCCTGCGATTCAATATATGCGGTCAGTTCGGCCGGCGCGAGCATCAGTGCGACGCGCTGCGACGCGCGCAGCGCGTCGAGACTTCCCAGCGTGAGCAGTCCCGGATCGCCCGGCCCGAGCCCGACGATGCGCACTAGCATAGCCTGTCCTGAGCGAGCGGAGCGAGCCGAAGGGTGCGCCTGCGCGGCTACTTCGTCGGCGCTGGCGCCGGGGCCGCAGCGGCCGGAAGCGGCGTCGGGAACAGACCTGCGAACCGCTGATCGCTGACGTCGATCTTTGCGGTTGTTTGCAGCTGCTGCAAGAACTGCTGGATTAGCGGACTCTCTTGCTGCTGTTTAAGCATCTGCGTGATCTTCGCCGTCGAATTCGCCAGCGTTGCTTTACTCGCGGGCGTGCGCGCCTCGATCTGAATGATGTGGTAGCCCAAGGGCGATTTGATTGGCGCGCTGATCTTTCCGATCGGTCCGCTGAACACGTATGCGTCGAAGGTCGGCACCATACGGCCCCGCGGGAACAGCCCCAGTTCGCCGCCGTTGTCTTTGCTGCCGGGATCCATCGAGTACTGCTTGGCTTCGGCTGCAAAATCTTTGCCGGCCTTGAGATCGGCTTCGACCTTTTGCGCGGTCGCGAGATCCGCGACCAAAATGTGGCGCGCGCGGGCCTGTGCCGGCTGGTCGAGCTGCGCGTGGTTGAGTTTGAAGTAGGCCGCAATCTGGCTCGGCATAATGTGCACGCCGTTGCCGACCGCCTTATCGAGAACGATCTGGCGGCGGATCAAGTCTTGCACGTCCTGCTCGGAGAGGCCGCGAGCCTTCAGCAGCTGATCCCACTGGTTGGCGGGGTACTGCGCTTTGTATTGGTTTTCGATCTTGTCGATCTCGGCTTGCGAGACCGTAATTTTGTGGCTCTGCGCATACTGATCGATCAGGTCGTCGGTCACCATCAGCTGCAGTACGTTGCGCGCGGTGACGGGCGTCGAACTGTTTTCGAGCTTGGTGTCGAGCTGATCGCGAGTGATCGCTTGGCCGTTGACGGTGAGAATCGTGCCTCCGCCGGAGGCGCACGCGGTAAGTGTGGCCGCGAGCAACACCGCGGCTATTGTTGTAAATTTTATCACCGCCGCCCGATTCGCGCCGGGTCCTAAATCGCCTCTAACAGGTCGCGCAGCAGCGGCATCCAGATCGTTTCGGGCGACGCGCCGCCGCGCAGCGCGGGCAGTTCCACGAGCACCTTGCCGTCGCCGAAACGAAACCGGTTTCCGGTGAGCGACCCGAAGCGCGCGATGGCGCTGGGCGCCAGCGCGAAACTCGAACCGACGCCCAGGGTCAGCCGTTTCTCGTCGACGATCACGCGCGTCACGTGCTTTTGGAGCGCTATCGCGCGCAGCTTGGTCAGCTCGACCAGGTTTTCGAGCGGCTTGGGAAACGGGCCGAACCGGTCGCGTACGCCGGCTGCGATTTCTTCGACTTGCGCCTGTGTGCGCGAACGCGCGAGCTGCTGATAGATGGCGATCTTCTGCGAAACTTGCGGCACGTAATCGTTGGGAACGTAGGCGTCGATCTTGACGTCGATGACGGCCTCGCGCCGCTCCTCGAGCGCGGCTTGTTCGCCTTTGCGCTGCGCGATCGCTTCGGCCAAGAGCTGGCAATATGTATCGAAACCGACCGATGCGATGAAACCGGATTGCGCCGCTCCGAGCAAGTTGCCGGCGCCGCGGATCTCGAGATCGCGCATGGCGATCTGCAGACCGCTTCCCAAATGCGCGAACTCGCGGATCGCTTCGAGCCGCGCTTTGGCTTCCGGCGAGAGCGACTTGTGGGCTTGATAGAGCAGGTACGCATAGGCCTGATGGTTCGAGCGTCCGACGCGACCGCGTAACTGGTAGAGCTGCGCGAGGCCGAACTTGTCGGCGTCGTTGACCACGATCGTGTTGACGTTGGGAATATCGATGCCGTTTTCGATGATCGTGGTCGCGACCAGCACGTCGATCTGGCCCTCGATGAACGCTTGCATGACCGGTTCGATCTCGGCCTCGGTCATCTGTCCGTGTCCGATCGCGATGCGCGCGCGCGGAACCAGGCGCTCCAGTGCGTTCTTGACGGCGTAGATCGATTCGATCCGGTTGTGCAGGTAGTAGACTTGTCCGCCGCGATCGAGTTCGGCGGTGATCGCGCGCTGCACGACCGCGTCGCTGGCCGGCACGACGACCGTTTTGATCGACATGCGGTTCTTGGGCGCGGTTTGGATGAGCGAGAGATCGCGCACGCCCATGAGCGACATGTGCAGCGTGCGTGGAATCGGCGTGGCCGAAAGCGTCATCACGTCGACGCTCGCGCGCAGATGCTTCAGCCGTTCCTTTTGCATAACGCCGAAGCGCTGCTCTTCATCGACGACTATCAGACCGAGATCGGCGAACACGACGTCTTTTTGCAGCAGGCGATGCGTGCCGATAACGATGTCGACGCGCCCTTCGGCCAACTCGCGCAATATCTCGCGCTGCGCCTTCTTGCTCTTGAAGCGCGAGAGCTCTTCGATCCGGATCGGGAAGCCGGCGAAGCGGCTCGCGAACGTGCGGTAATGCTGTGCCGCGAGCAATGTGGTCGGCACGAGCAGTGCCACTTGTTTTTTGTCGGCAATCGCTTTAAACGCGGCGCGGATCGCGACTTCGGTCTTTCCGTAGCCGACGTCGCCGCAGACCAGGCGGTCCATCGGACGCGCGCTTTCCATGTCGGCTTTCGACTCGTCGATCGCCTTGCGCTGATCGGGCGTTTCTTCATACGGAAAGGCCTCTTCGAGTTCGGCTTGCCACGGCGTGTCGGGTGCGAATGCGTGCCCGCGCGCCATCTCGCGCTCGGCGTAGAGCGCGACTAGTCCGTCGGCGATTTTCCCCAGTGACTCGGAGACGCGCAGTTTGGTGCGCGCCCAGTCGGCGCCGCCCATGCGCGAAAGACGCGGCGTCGCGCCTTCGGCCGCACTGTACTTCGCCACTTGGTGCATCTGCGTCACCGGCACGAGCATGCGATCGGTGCCGGTGTAGGCGAGATCCAAATAATCTTGCGTCGCGCCTAAAATCGTTTCGGTGCGCAATCCTAGATATTGGCCGATGCCATGCACGCTGTGCACCACATAATCGCCCACGCGCAAGTCGGCGAGCGTAACCGGGACGCCTTCTTTGACCGCGCGGATTCTTACGCGCTTGGGCGGCTGACCGTAGATCTCCCGATCGCCGAGCACGCGCAACCGCAGTTCCGGAATAACGAATCCGCTTTCGATCGATCCGTGGTCCACAAAAATGGCGGGGTGAGGTTTGTTGTCATGGTGGGCGGCGTTGTCATGGTGAGCTTGTCGAACCACCCCGAGCAGCGCGCCCTCGGCGCGCCTGTCGAGGGGCCGTACATTTAACCCCGCGGCGTTTACAATATCCGCCGTGCGCGCGGCGCCGGTGGTAACGAGCGCAATCGTTTCACCCGCCTGCGTCCACTCGCGCAGCGACTCGGTGAACATCGTGATCTGCCGGTTGAAATGTTCGGCCGGGCGCGTTTCGAGCACGAACGATTGCACGACGTGCGGCAGCCACTCCAGCGACTGCGCGCTTTCGATTCCACCCGGAAACGTGACGCCGCGCGTTCGCGCGAACGCGGATGCGAGATCGCGCAGCCGCGGATACGGCGCAATCACTTCGCCCAGCAACGATTCTTGCACGTCTGCCGATCGAACGGAGAGTTGGTCGGAAGCCAGGGCTTCGAGCAGGACGCTTTGTTCGCGCGAGCGTTCTTCGTCGAGTGCGCGTTCGAGCGTCGCTAGCATGCCCGGTTCGTCGAACACGATCGTCGCGTGTTCGGAGAGGTAATCGAGCACCGTTTCGCGCTCGTCGAATGCCAGCGAGAGCCAAGCCGGCGGTACCTCCGCGCCGGACTCCAAATGCGAGCGCACCGCGCGCGCGACATTTTCAGGCGCATCCAAACCTTCAAGCACGCGGGCGCGCAGCGTTTCGTTGCGCGGGATCTCGCTCCACGGCACGATCTCGATCTCCGTCAGCGTGCCTTCGCTGCGCTGCGATTCCAACTCGAACGGCCGGATCGTTTCCACCGTGTCGCCGAAAAATTCGATGCGTACCGGGCGGTCGGCCGTCGGGGGAAACACGTCGACGATGCCGCCGCGAACGGCATATTCGCCGGCCGCGCTCACGACGTCGCAGCGCCGGTAACCCAGCCGGAACAGCTCCTGCAGCATACGATCCCAACCGGCCTCGCCGCCGATGCGCAGCGTAAACCGCGATTGGGCGAAGAGCGCGCGCGGCATGACGTACTGCCGAAGCGCGCCGAGCGGCGCAAGAATGATTCCGGGCTTGCCGTCGGCGAGTTCAGCCAGCATCGCCATGCGTGCCGAGTGCTCCGAGGGGCTTTCCAAAACGCCGACGGCTTCGTCGCGCGAACGCAGCAGCGAGACGCTGCGCGCTTCGTCCTCTTCCAGGAAGTACAACAGGTCGGTGAAGGCTCGCTCCGCGGCATCCGCGGTCGGCATGGCGACGAAGAGTTGGCCGCCCAAGGCCCGGTAGAGGGCTGCCAGCAGCGCCGGCCGCGCGGCTGGGATGGTCTCGTGCAGTGCGTAGAGGCCCCGCCCTTGGCGGAGGCGCTCGATGACTCCGGCCACAGGCTTGGCGCCCTGAAGGGCATGGACCAGCCTCCCCGCGAGCGTTTGCCCGGGGGGTAGCGATTTGGCAGGCGCGCTATCCGTCGCTGTCATGGTGGCCGGGAGGCCTCCAGCTGAAACCCCGCTTTCACGGAGATGGTTTCTCGGCGCGCGAAGGGCTTGTCTTGCTTTCCGCGATCGTTCTCGTCGCTGCCACATCTACGGCGTGCACGTTCCGTCCGCAGCTGCAGCTGGCTCCGACCGTTTTACAAATGCGCGTCGCGCGCGCTTCGAGTTCGTTTACGGCGAGTGCAAGCCTGACGCTCTCGGTTAGTACGGTAAAAAAAGCCGCAACAACGAGCGACGCAGGGTTACGCGCGCACGTTGCAGGTTATTATGCGATAGCGCGAAGCCTCGCGCAAAGTTCAACGCTTCGCGCGATTGGAGGATCGGAGACGCAGGCGCGCGCGCGTTTAGGAAAAGCCATGGCGGAGTTAGTGCGCGACGCGAACATCGAATACGCACGCCAAATTCACATCTACGACACCGTTACGGAAAATGGTAGAGCGCAGAGTCAGGGGCCGGCGTATGGTTTTCCCGGAGGCCCGAACGCAAACGTCTACTGCATGCGATAAAGGTGTGCTCTGCTGACGTTGGGGGGTGAACGCTTCAGCGCGAGAGTCGGTGCGGTTTTCGTAACGGCGCTTTTCGCCTATGCTCTGGCGCTTTATTTTTTCTTCCCCGGCTACATTGCGCTGCCGGTTCCATATCACCCCGATATGTATTGGGCAGTAAACTTTGCTGCGAGAGGCCTGAGTGCTGTAGACTTTTTGTCCGCGCCCAGGCCGCTTTTTTACGAAACGTTATTGTTAGCGGGCCACTTAGGGCTTGTAGGCTCCCTGCTTTTTCTCGACGCGATTGTCTTGCTCGATCTGGCATTGGTGGTAGCGCTGCTCGAAAGAACCGTTCTCGGCCGCCGGCTTCCATGGTTGATTGTGCTTGGCACGCTGCTGCTGGCAATGGTGGGGCCCGGCTTTTTCAAACAACCCGCCTACGACGTCGGCTTTCATGTAGCGTTCCTTTTCGGGTTGCTGGGCGTGTGCGCTTGGGAATTGCGCTGGGCGAAACATGAAATCGCTTCGCTGTTTCTCAGCGGGCTGTTCTTCGTGCTGAGCGGGCTCGCCAACGAAGGAGTGATCCCGGCTTTGCTCATCTACGCCGCTGTTGCTGCATGGCGAAACCGCCGTTCATTGCCGATCGCCGTGCTGCTGGCGGGGCTGCCGCTTCTGGCTATGGCTGCATCGTTTTGGGATAGCCAGTTTACTCATTCGCCTTTCGTTAAGTTGAGTGCTGAGAGCACGTATCAATACAAGATCGATCTCTCGTTATCTTCGGTTTTGGCTTGTGCCCGATTCTACGCCGCGCCCCTGATGAACGCCGGTTTTCTAACGTTGCTGGCCGTAAGCGGACTCGGATTATGGTTGCGGCGACGCTTCATGGTCGGTGTCGCGTTCGTGGTCGCGGCACTCTCGCTCTATCTGCCGTATTGCGTGCTGCCCAATCATTTGGATGTCACGTATCAATGGGTGTCAATGCCGCTGTTCATGTTGCTCGTTCCCCTTGCATGGGCCGCTGCTCGAAACGAACGGATTTCCGGCGCAGGCGTGAGCACCGCTGCGCGTGCGGCGCTTGTTGCTGCATTGGGGTTTGCAATTGCCTTTCAGAGCACGCAATCTCTCCAGCAGAAGCACTGGAACGAGATTGCGCTCGCCCAAAATAGGGCGGTTCTCGTCGGCCTCGGTTCTCTGAAGCAGCGGATCCGCGCCTCTCATAACGTGATCGTCTGCGGCCTCGCGTTCGGGAGATGGCCCTTCATGCAGAGCGCCGCGTTTCTTTCTCGCGAGTTCGACTTTCGCGGCGAGTGGACGGTGGCGTCAGAGCCGGGTTTTCGGGCCATCGATTATCAGCCCAACGCGCGACCGATCGATTATGGCCGCATTCGATGGAGCGATTACGATCTGATCGTCATTTTCAACCGGGACGGCCGCCTCACCCGAGCTTACAGTAAGAAACAATTCGCAGCCGAGATCGCGCGGCGTGGGTTAGAGAAGCTGTCAAATCGCGGTCTCGTCGACTCATTGGGCCTCTACTACCCTCCTGGAATAATACCGCCTCGGAGTGCGGCTGACGGCGAACGGCAAGGAATCTATCTCGAAACGGCGCCGAATCTGTGCTGCTTTCTGGCAGACCGAGCCTCATTTCGTTTACGCAAGCCGGCCGCAGCCGCAGTGGTTGTTTTTTCCTTTGATGTTCCGCATACCGAGCCTTTTGCCGGGCGGCCGGAGCTCGTCAGTATATTTTTCAACGGCGCAGGAGCTGGTACGCAAAAAGCCTTAAATGCCGGCGTTCACAGGCTCCGCTTTCGCCTTACGCCATCCCAAGCAAAGAGTTCTCAGATTATCGTTACGATGCACATGTCGATCTCATATATTCCCAAACAGATCGGAATGAACGACGACACGCGTCGCTTGAGTATCAAGCTGTTGCGTGTAGGCTATAGACGCTAAGAACGACGCGTGGCGCCAATGTTCATAAAAGTAATGGCTGCGGCGGCCAGCGGCGCAAGCGCGACAAAAATGCCGGTCGCCCTTGAGACGTCCGTCGTGGAGTCGGGCAGATAGCGCACGGCCGAACCCAGCGTGAGCGCGACGATCGCCCACGCGGCGGGAGTTTCCCACGCGATCAGTGCGGCCGGTAAAATCCACAGCGCGTACCACGGATACGGATTAGGAATGGCGATCCATAAAGCGAGCGCGAGCAGGGCCGCCCCGCTCCGGTTCTTTTTCCATAAGAGAACGCAGCCGGCAACTACGAGTGTCGCGGCGAGTGCGGCGGTCAACGCGAGCGCCGCGGATGCGCCGAACGCCGCCTCCAGCGCGTATTGCAGAGAGAATTGCGGAAAATACGCGCCGTGCCGCGCACCGCGCGCGAGTTGCACGAGTGCCGGCCACGAAACGAACCCGACGACGTCAAATCCCACAAGGACGCCTATAAGAATGCGAAAGCGCGTGCGCCGGCCGGCGGCGATCAGCGGCGCTGCAGCGGCCGCCAATAATCCCGGCGCTTTCACCAGCGCCGATAATGCGACGACAACGGCGCCGGAAAACGGACGCGCGCGCGCGATCAGCGCGAAACCCGCCAGCACGATTGCGATCAAGTAAACGTCGTTGTGTCCTTCGGCTGCGGACCAGATCGCAACGGGGTTCAGCGCGATACCGGCAACGGCCGCCGCGCGCGTGCGCGAAGAGAACGGTCCGAACGCCGCATCCGCCAGCGGGGCGCAGAGCACCAGCGCGGCGCACGCGCCGATGCGGAATGCCCACAACGGAGCGGCAGGCCCGAAGCCGATGAAGATCGCGACCACTGCTTGTGCGAACCAGACGAATGCCGGGCCGTACACGCAAGCAGGGGGCGGGTTTCCCCATTGCCACAGCACCGCATCCATCAGCGGCCCGCGCAACGTAACCGCCGCATGTGCGTACGGATTCAATCCGTGCAGCGCCATCAATCCGTAACCCGCGTAGGCATACGCGTCGCTCGAAAACACGACCGGAAAAAACAGCGCCGCGCCGCACGCAAGCGCAGAGTAAATCATTGTCATTATTGTCGTGGTGGGCTTTACGGGTGTCGTAGCGGGCTTTTCGGGTGTCATCCTGAGCAGCGCATCTTCGATGCGCGTAGTTGAAGGGCGGCCGAGCTTGACGAGGCCCGCGATATACCCGACGCTCGCAATCGCGATAGCACCGAGCAGCGCGAGAAACATGAGCGATCCGAAGTTCCCCCAATACGTGACGACGACGAGCGGTTGCGCGCGATCGATCGCAAATGTCGCGGGCGCTTGCGGAAGCAGGAGCCGGCAGAGAATGGCACCGGCCGCAAATCCTAGCGGAACGAGAAATGCTAGGCGCACACGGGCTCGCGCGCGGCTTCGCGCACGGGCTCAGCTGCTGCGAGTTGTGCGGCTCCCAGCCCGAGCACGATCCACCACCATCCGCCGACTTTCGGATAGAAGACAAGCCAATCGAAAATCTGATGCAGCCCGAGGGCGATGCTGCCCGCAAATGCGGCGACGACGAACGGCGACAGCAGCCGGTTCTTTGCAAACGTGGCGATGGAAACGTAGGTGAGCCACAGCGTCGCCGCGAGTGACGGGATCCCGCCTTCAACGAGCGACTGAAGGTACAAGCTATTGGCATGGGTGCGAACGCCGCGCAATCCAGTTTGCGCGATTTCGAGCTCGAAGTTCCCTGCGCCGATCCCGAAGAACGGACGCTGACGCCATAGCGTGAATGCGGCGCGCCAGAGATTCAAGCGCGTGCCGACACCGCCGGAGGTAATCGGGTTATCCCACACGCGGAATATCGCGGGCGTATGTGCGAGGAAGCCGATGAGCAACAGACCTGTTACAAACCCGGCTGCGATGAACGCAAGCGGATGCAGAAGCTGCCGCCGGTAGGCGAGCGCGACGGCAGCCAAACCCGCCGCGACGCCCAGTCCGCCGCCGCGCGAAAACGTGAGCACGTCTGCGAGCACAATCAAGAAGAGCGCGGCCGCGATGATCACGGCCGGAGATTCGATGGCAAGCGCAAACAGCAGCGGGATCGCGACGTCACAGTACCCCGCGAGCTGGTTGGGGCCTTCGAGCGGCCCGGCGACGCGCACCAATTCGCGGCCATTCAGTTTCAGACCCGAGGTCGCGCCGTAGATTTCTTGTGAAAGCGCGAACAGCGCAACGAGCGTTATCACCGTCACGCACGCGTTGCGCACGATCGCGGAATCCGGATCGAGCCTGTACGCGCAGACGATCGCGGCGAACAGCAGCACGTACTCGGCGGCCTTCAGCGACTCGCGTACGACCGGAGCGCCGTATGTCGCCTGGGCGCCGGTGAGGATCGTTGCGGCCAGCACCGCGATGCCGGCAATCAGGAGCGCGCGCGGAGCCGGTGCGGCCAGCGGCCGCCAGACTCCCCGGTGCGTCGCCAACCCCAGCAAGACGCCGAGCAGCGCCGCTTTTGGAAGCGTTATCGTCGTAACCCAGGCGTTGCCGTATATCGAAAACGGCTGCACGACGATGAGCAGCGCCACGGCATAAGCCGGCCGGCGCATCGCAATGAGTGCGCCGGCAACGAAAATCGCGGCATACGCGATCGCTGCAAATGCGTCCGGGAAGGCGTACGTCATCACGCGGCGGGCTTCGCTGTGGCTGTCGCGAACCCCGGCGCTATGGATGAAACGGCGATGCGCCATTGCATCGAACGCAAACGCGACGGCCACGCACTCTCGGCAACCGACTGGGATGCGATCATTGACGGTTTCATGGAAGGCCGTATCGACGAAGCGCAAACCGCCGCGCTGTTCATGGCGTGCGTGTGGCGCGGGATGACCTTTGAAGAAGCGCACGCGTTGACCGACGCGATGGTGAGAAGTGGCGAGTCGATTTCATTCGATCGCAGCCAGGGCATCATCGTCGACAAGCATTCCAGCGGAGGCGTGGCCGACATCGTTTCACTCGTCGCAGTTCCGCTAGCGGCTGCGTGCGGCGCGCGTGTTGCAAAACTTTCAGGCCGTGCGCTCGGTCACACCGGGGGGACGATCGACAAACTCGAAGCCATTCCCGGTTTCAACGCGGCGCTGTCGCTCGACACGTTCATTCGGCAGGTCGAGTCGATCGGCTGCGCGATCGCGGCACAAACCCAAGCCCTGGTGCCTGCTGATAAACGCATCTACAATCTGCGCGATCGAACGGGAACGGTTCCCGCGATGGGATTGATCGCCGCGTCGATCGTTTCAAAGAAGATAGCCTGCGGCGCGCATGCGATCGTCTTTGACGTAAAGACCGGTCCGGCGTCGTTCACGCCGCAGCCCGAACAGGCGCGCGAACTCGCAGGATGGCTCGTCGAGATCTGCAAGGGATTCGGCCGCAAAGCCATCGCCTTCGTCAGCGACATGCATCAGCCGCTCGGCCGCACCGTCGGCACCGGTATAGAAATGGTAGAATCCCGCGATCTCTTGCGTACCGGAGGCGAAGACGACCGCGCGCGTTCGCTTGTTCTAAAAATCGTTGCGGCACTCTTGGACGCATCAGAAATCGGCGGCGGCGAGGAGCGCGCGGCTAAGGCCCTGGCCGATGGTTCCGGATACGCAAAACTCGTTGAAATGGTGGAGGCTCAGGGCGCGTCACGCGGCGCGCTCGAGGGCATGGAACTCGACGCGAAACCGCTCACTGTGAAAGCTTCGCAGGCCGGTTTCGTGCAGTCGATTGACGTCGTGCATTTGGGCAATGCCGGCCGGCGGCTATCTCAGCACGACAAACTCGGTGGGTTGTTCGTGACCGCGCAGATCGGCGATCGCATTGAGGCCGGTCAACCGCTCGCGCGCGTCTACGGAAAAGACAAGGAACACGTTCGCAACTTGGAAGCGTCGTTTAAGATCGGCGCAGACCCCGTCGAACCGCCCCCACTCGTTTACGATACGGTTACGTAGCGCTACGAGCGCTCTATATCCGAGATCAAATACAGCGGACGAGCTTTCACCTCGTCGTAAATACGGCCGATGTATTCGCCCAGGATGCCGATGCCGATCAGCTGCACGCCGCCCAGGAAGAGGATCGCAACCATCGTCGAGGCCCAACCCCGCGTATATTCGGGAATCCCCAAGTGAAACAGCCGGAAGAAAATAATGATGATCGCGTACAAGAATGCGACCGTGCTGACCGTAAAGCCTAAGTACGAAGCGAACCGCAGTGGCACGTCCGAGAACGACGTAACCCCGTCGATCGCGAACTTCAACATCTTCGAAAGCGGATACTTACTGCTCCCGTAGCGCCGCTCGTCGCGGTCGTACTCGACCGCGGTTTGCGCGAATCCGGCCCAGCTGACCATGCCGCGCAGAAAGCGATGGCGTTCGCGCGATCGCTTGAGTACCTCGACGATCCGGCGGCTCATCAGGCGGAAATCGCCGGCGTCCATCGGGATAGATACATTGGTCAGTAGCCGGATGATGCGGTAGAACGCGCGTGCTGTGGCGAGTTTGAACGCACTCTCGCCTTTGCGCGAGCGCCGTACCGCGTACACGACGTCGTATCCGGCGCGCCAGCGTTCGATGAACTCGGGGATGAGCTCGGGCGGATCTTGCAAGTCGCCGTCCATCAGCACGATCGCCTCGCCGCGAGAAACGTCCAAGCCGGCTGTTGCTGCGAGTTGGTGGCCGAAGTTGCGCGAGAGATTGACGAAGACGACGTGCGGCCGCCGTTCCAGCTCCGCGCGTATGCTTTGCGCGGTTCCGTCAGTGCTGCCGTCGTTCACGAGGATCACTTCGTAGCTGGGGTGTTCCGGCAAGGCTTCGAGAATGCCGGCGACGCGCTCGACGAGGGGAGCGACGTTTGCCTCCTCGTTATAGAGCGGAACGACGACGCTTAACGTAACGGGCGTTGCGCTGGTGGCCATCAAGAAGCGGTTCGCCGTGCGTCGCGAGAATGGCCTTTAACATGTCACGCGCATTGGTCGCCGTTATTCTCGCCGCAGTCGTTCTCGGGGCGGTTGCCGCACTCGATTGGTACAGCCACGTTGCCGCCGGCATTGCGGCGGGCGGACCGGTTCCGCTCCAATCGATCGCGCCACGGCCGCCGCTGCCCTCGCCCGCGCCTGTGACGGCACGGCCGTCCGCCGCGCCCGCAACGGCGAAGGGTGCCGCAGCGTCGCCTTCCGCCGCTGCGCCAACGTCTGCGCCCGCTCCGAAAATCGTCGACGTATCGCTCAGTACATCAATTGCAACCGGCGGGCAAATCGTAACCGGAACCGTAGCAACCTCATCCGACGTTACGAGCGTGCAAGCCGGCATCGCCGGATATTCATCTGCGCTGACAAAAGTAAGCACGGGCTACTTTGCGCTCTCGTACCGCGTGCCGCAACTTCCGCCGTTTTTGCGCCGGACCTATACCATCCAAATCATCGCGCAGAATGCGCGGGGCCAGACGGCATCGAGCTCTTTGCCCATCACGATACGTTAGAGTGAAAATGAAGATCGTGTTCGTGCTGTTTGCCTTCGTGCTGCCGGTTGTTGCGACGGCGCAGACTCCGCCGGCTCCCGCCCCGACGAGCGTGCCCTCGCCCGCTGCCACCGCATTACCCTCGTCCACGCCGCCTGCTAATCCGCAGCCGTCTCCTAGCGCCACTGCGCTGCCGTCGCCGACGCCGTTGCCGACGCCGTTAGTGCTACCGCCCGAAGCTCCGCCGCAAATCCTCGCCATTAGCATGAACCAGCACATCTATCACAGCGGCGATGTGTTCTACGCGAAAGTCATCACCTCAACCAACGTGCCGGCGGTCGAACTCAGAGTGATCGGGAAAGTCGTGCGCTTCACGCGGCTCGATTTCGGCATCTGGGAGCTGAACTACAAACTGCCGCACATTCCGAGGCGGTTCTTGCGCGATTATGCCGCGCAGATCGTCGCGATGAACACCGTCAACGTTTTTGTCACCCGCGACATCACGCTCTCGCTGCGCTAAGTCGGCCGCGGCTGCGGCGTCGGCAGGTTCGGGAACGGCGCCGGGTTGTATGGCGTGGGGAATGTCTGCGGTATCGGCAGCGACGCGCCGGCTTGCTGATCGGCCCAGTGGTAGACCGTCTTCGTGAACGTCTGCGCGTCTTCGTCGCCGATGCAAATCGTGTAAGGATCCTGCTCGATTCCGTTTTCGCCCAGCTGCACCGACTGCATGGATCCCCGATCGAAGAGCAAGTGCAGCACCGTTCCGGATAGCAGTTTGAGCTGAACGCGGTAGTGCAGTGCGTCGCGACGGTCCATCCGGTAGGCTTGCGCGTTCCAACCGCTTTGGTCGGTTGTCATGTAAACGGTGTCGGTCAGCGGCGTGCTCGGCGGAACTTGCACGGTGACGTTGAGGCTGACCGATTTGCCCGGCCGCACATTGGCGCATGGCGAAGTGACCCTGGTTGGTCCGAGATCCGGATTGGGGACCGGAGTGGAGAGCGCTACGGCAAAGCGGCGCCGGATCGCGTCCAAGTCGCCTTCGGGAGGCAGCTTCGCTTTGGAGAGCTCGATTTTCAAAACGGTTCCGGTTTGATCGAACGTCAAGCGCGCATACTGGCGCGGCGCCGGCGGCCCGGCGAGTTTTCCGGACTTGTAATCGACGATCGCGACCGCCGGCAAGACCCGAAATCCGTCGCCGGTCGTCAGGAAGACGTATCCGTTCTGATAATCGAGCAGTTGCGCCGTTACCGCGATCGTGCCGGTTTGCGCGGAGACCGGAAACAGCGAGGATGCCAGGATCGTTAGGCCGAGTAAGGCCGCCGGAATCACGCGAAGCGCCACGTTCATTGCATCACCTGGAAGACGAAGTGCGGGCTCCACCGCAGGTTCGAGTAGTTGAAAAAGTACGAACGCTGTATGTCGATCGACATGTGCGGGTTTATCCGCATGCGCACCTCGGCCGTCACGTCGTAGGGCGGCTGACCCAGAAAATATTGAACGTTGAAATTGCCTAGCACGTCGGGCGTTGCAAATTGAAAGAAGAACGGAATCGGCGCCGGAAAGTCCGTGTGCTTTCGCGCGAGCAAGTTGAACGTAAAGTTTCCGCCGTTGCTGTAATTGAGACCGAAGCTCAGCGTGCGGAAGGTTGCGATGCCGTGAAAAGCTTCATAACCAGGATACGTGACACCGTTGACGACCGGCGTAAAAGGGGGATAAATCGTCGACTGAAGCGGGCCATAGATGTCCGCGACGTTCTGGACGTTGTAGTCGAGATAGGAAAGCCAGTGGCTGTCCAGCGTTTTGCTGAGGCTGATCCGGCTTTGCGTGGTATCGATGTAATGCGGGAGCGAGTTCCATTGGCGCTGCTTCTGAAATGAAGCGTTGATGGCGTAGTACTTGGTCGGAACGTTCAAATCGGGCCCGAACTTCAGATCGGGCATGAACACTTCCAAACCGAGCGTATGCTGCCAGATGGTCGTGTAGGGAACTCCGCCCAGGGTTTGCAGTGCGGCCGCGGGATTCGCCTCGCTGATGAAGGCTTCGTGCTGGAACCCGAACCCGAACGAAAGATGTTCGTAGACCCGCGCCCCGTGAAAATAGGGTGTCAACGGACGGTCGAAGGTTTGGAGCGAGATTTGCGCGTTCGACGGATGGAACGGGACCGTGCAGTGATCGCTGGTGTTTCCCGGAGTCATTGGGTAACACCCGAGCGGCAGCAGCGAAAAATTCTCGAACTGATAATTTCCTTGCAGGTAGGAGCCGTGCAGCGCCTGCGTCAGCTGCAGCGTGGTGACCTGCTGCGATTCCAGCGGCGAAGAAAGTCCGTACTGAAACGTGTGCAGCTGCGTAAACGTACGAACTTGCGTTTTGTCGGACGGGCGGTCGGAGAGCAGCAGATCCCAAAACTTTGAAGGACGCGTCATCGGGTTGACCGAGAAAACGGCATAGGCTTTGGGGCCGCTCAGATGCTGCTCGAACGACAGATAACTCTTGTTTATCGTGTCGTAGCGAAAATGGAGCGCGCTGATCGAATGGGCGTTGCCGGCAAACTCCCACGTCGCGTCGTAGTTGGCGCCCGCCAGCGAATTGTCGCCCAGATGCTGATCGGCCGAAAAATTAATGTAATACGTCGGAACGGGGATGTAGACGCCGGCCCCTTCGGCCGCATCGAACCGTCCGCCGCCGAAGCGCACGAACGATTTCGATCCGATTACGGCCGAGGTGCCGACCAGGTAAGGCTTGGCTTGGCCGAGATCCGGAAAATAGAACGTATCGCCCGGCATCTCCCGGCCTTTTAGCGGGTGCGCAAAATCGCCGTCGGCGAACGTCCAGCGATCGGGAATGCCCGTCGCATTTTGAGATTCTCGCGTCAGCGGCACCAAGTAGATCCGGCTAAAGTCCAGAAAATCCGCGATCGCCGCGCCGTCTTGCGAGCCCGCCGCGTCCGAAACGTGAACGTGCCCGGCGAGCAAGAAGCGGTTCAGTTTGAGATCCATGGAAAACGTATCGCCCGTCGCGACCAGTCCGTCGGACGTGCGCACGCGCACGTTTCCGTCGGCCTCCACCAAAAAACGATCGTAGTAAAACTCGACGCGGCTCGCGTTCAACCGGATAGTCGCCGGCGCCGGCGTTGCGGGCGCGAGCGCTCCTAAGATCGTTTCGGCGGACATCGTGTGCGTTGCCGGAGCCGGCATTGCCGGAGCCGGCGTCGCCGGAGCCGGCGTCGCCGGAGCTTGTGTTGGTCCGGGCCGCGGCGTGGCGAACGCGAGCACAACCGGAATCGAACGTTTCACGCCTTGCAGATTGGCGCCGAGCAAATTTGCGCCGCGCAGGTTTGTGCGCAGGAGGTTGGCCCCTTGCAAATTCGCGCCGCGCAGGTCCGCGTCTTGTAAGTTTACGCCGTACAGATTGGCGCCGTAGAACAGCCCGCTTTCCAGATTGGCTCCCTGCAAATTCGCGTCCGTAAAAATTGCATCTTGCGCATTGCTGTGCTGCAAGTTTGCGCCCGAAAGGATCGCGCCTTGCAGGTTCGCGCCCTGCAGATTGGCATTTTGGAGGTTCGCGCCGCGCAGATCGGCGCCGCGTAAGTCTACCCCGCGCAGGTCCGCGTTTTGCAGGTCGGCTTTCGCCAGACGTGCTTTTTGAAAGTGCGCGCCCCGGAGGTCGGCGCCTTGATAGTTCGTGGTTTGGGCCCCGGCCGCCGACGGCAGCGTCCCCGCCAGAAAAAGGGCCACGCAGACGGCCGCGCGCAGATTGCGAGCGCTAGGGTAGAGCAGAGAACGCACGGCCCCCCTCATTCTGGAGGCCGTTTCCCCGGCCTTTTCGAAGGGCGAACTTCCTAATGTCTCGTTTTGCCGCATTCGTCATCGATTCCGGAGGAGTTGGTGCGCTGGACGATGCCGCCGCTTACGGGGACGCGCCCGGCGCCAATACCGTAGGTAACGTTGCCCGGCGCCTTGGCGGTCTCACATTACCCAATTTCACTAAACTTGGGCTCGGCTGCCTGACGGATATCCGGGGTGTCCCCGCGGTGGAGAATCCAAGGGCGCGGGTCGCGCGCCTGCGCGAGCGCAGCAAAGGCAAAGACACGATCACGGGACATTGGGAGATGGCCGGAATCATCACCGAGACGCCGTTCCCGACATACCCCAACGGCTTTCCGCCCGAAGTCGTCGATGCGTTTGCGCGGATAACGGGCAAGGCGCCGCTGGGAAACAAGACCGCTTCGGGAACCGAGATCATCGAAGAGCTCGGCCGCGAGCACATGAACACGGGGCGTCCCATCCTGTACACGTCCGCGGATTCGGTCTTTCAAGTGGCAGTCCATGAAGAGGTTGTCCCCTTGCCGCAGCTCTACGACTGGTGCGAACGGGCCCGCGCGATGCTCGTGCCGCCGCACGCAGTTAACCGCGTGATCGCGCGGCCTTTCGTGGGGAAGCCGGGCGCGTTCGTGCGAACGCCGAACCGTCGCGACTACGCGATCGAGCCTCCGCCGAGCATTTTAGACCGCTTGGCGGCGGAGGGAGTGCCGGTTCATGCCGTGGGAAAAATCTGCGATATATATTGTGGTCACGGAATTGCTTCGTCGGTCCGGGTGACCGATAATCGTGATGCCATGGAAAAGGCGTTCGCTCTCCTCGAACGCATCGAGCAAGGATTTGTTTTTGTCAACCTTAACGACTTTGACTCAAAGTACGGCCACCGGCGCAACGTCCGCGGGTATGGTGAAGCGCTTGAAGCGCTCGATGCGCTGCTGCCGCGTTTGGAGTCGTGCTTGAGGCCAGGCGACGAGGTACTCTTTACGGCCGATCACGGGTGCGACCCGACCGCCCCGGGCAGCGATCATACTCGCGAGTACGTGCCGTTCGTGCATCTCGGACCCGGCGCTGGCGCGAATTTGGGCGTCGTCGAAGGTTTGGACCTGGTCGGCAAGACCGCAGCTCAGTCGTTCGAAGGGGCGACATGCAAGTAGCGGTTGATGAGGCCCGCGATCGGGCCGCGCAGCAGCGCCGCATAGTCCCGCAATGGTGGTCGGGAGCGAAACGCGCGACCGACATCGTGCTCGGTTCGGTCTTCCTGCTGCTGACGCTGCCGTTCATCGCGATCGCGGCGCTCGCGGTCGTACTCGTCGACCGTGGTTCGCCATTCTACGCGCAAGACCGGATAGGGCAAAACGGCAGGCGTTTCAGGATGTACAAGCTGCGCACGATGGTGCACGGCGCACACGCGATGCGCGATGATATTCTGCATCTCAACGAAGTCGAAGGTCCGGTATTCAAGATTCGGAACGACCCGCGGCTGCACGCGATCGGCGCCTTTCTGCGCCGCAGCAGCATCGACGAATTACCGAATCTCGTGAATGTTGTGCGCGGAGATATGTCGCTGGTGGGACCGCGGCCGCCGCTGCCTTCCGAAGTGGAACGGTATTCGGCATCCGCGCAGCGGCGCCTGACGGTGCCGCAAGGAATCACGTGTCTCTGGCAGATCAACGGGCGATCCGACGTGTCGTTCGAAGAGTGGATGCGGCTGGACAACCGCTACATCGACATGTGGTCACCCTGGTTCGACCTGCAGATCCTGGCCAAGACGATTCCCGCGGTCATTCGGAAGGAGGGCGCGCATTAAGCCGCATCTTCAGGTCGTCCCTGCGGGTACGCCCGATCGCGTCGCGCTGGCAGGCTCGACGCTTTTTATTATGGCCGCGACGCTGGGCTCGACGCTGCTGGGCTTCACGCGCGAGGTCGTGAGCGCGCGATTCTACGGCACGCAGTGGCAGATGGATACGTTTTTGGCGGCGGCGGTTGTTCCGACGATCTTGTTCGGCGTCTTCAATGGCGCGCTGGTGAGCGCGCTCGTGCCGGCCTTTACGGACTACTTGTCCCGCGGCCGCGACGAGGAAGGCTGGCGGCTCGCGAACACGATCATCAACGGCCTCTTCCTTATACTAGCCGTCTGCGCCACGCTCGGATATATCTTTGCGCCGTGGTTCGTGCCGGTTATTGCGCACGGCTTCCCGCCTCCGCAGATGGGTGTCGCCATTCACATGACGCGCTGGCTGATGCCCACCATCATCGCGGTCAGCCTCTCGGGAGTCTTCACGGCGATCCTGAACGCGCATCACCGCTTCCGGTCGGCGGCGCTAACGGGAATCGCCGTCAACATAGTGACCATCGGGAGCGTCTTGCTCTTGAATCGCAACTTGGGCATTTTCGCGCTGGTCCTAGGGACCTCGCTCGGCCTGGCCGCGCAAATGCTGATCCAGCTTCCGGCTGTCCTGATGACGGGCAAATACCGGCTCATCATCGACCTCCACCATCCCGGACTGCGCGCGATCGCAGCCGTCTTGGGCCCGATCGTCGTCGGTTCGGCCGCCGGGCAAACCGCGCTGTTCTTCGATCGCTATTTTGCCTCGACGCTCACGCCGGGTTACATCGCCGGCATGAACTATGCGACGAAGCTTGTGAATTTTCCGCAACAGATATTTGCGGCCGCAATCGCGACGGTGATATTCCCGCTGCTGGCCGCCGAGTTCGCCAAGTCCAATCGCGCCGGCGTCGGCCAGAGCGTCATCATCGGCTTGAGACTCGTGAACTTTATCATCATTCCGTCGGTCTGCGCGCTCGTCGTGCTGGCGCGGCCCATCGTGCAAACGCTCTTCGAGCGCGGCAACTTTGGGCCGACCGCGACCGACCTTTGCGCGGGCTTGCTGCCGTACGCAGCTGCCGGCTTGGTCGCACTCGCTGCGAACGTCGTGCTGACACGCGTTTGTTTTGCGTGCAACGAAACGAACTGGGCGGTCGTCGTCTCCGTCATTGCGGTTGCTATTAACGTCGCGCTCTCGCTCGCGTGGCTGCCGACGCTGGGCGCCCGTGGTCTGTTGCTCGCAAACTCGCTCAGCCAGATCTTTCAAGCCGCGTTGTTGTTGACGATTACCGTGCGCATCGTGCGCGGCGTCAATTGGATGTCGCTCGCCGTTTCGGCCGCGAAGATTCTCGTTGCCTCGGCCGTCATGATCGGCACGCTGCACTGGGTCCAAGCCCTCGGCGTTCATCCGGCGCACTCGTTCGCGTCGCGGGCGTGGTTCTTGTTCGGGCAGATGGCGATCGGCGCCCTCGTCTTTTTGGCGATTGCCCGCATGCTGGAAGTAGAAGAGCTTCCGCTGGTCGGGCGCCTGCTGCTGGAAAAATTTGCGAAGAACATCCCGACTGAGAACCGCGAGGCGCCGATTGCGTAGCCTCCCGCTGCAAAAGGTCCTCCGCAGCGAGTTCCTCCGGCACAGCGCGGTCGTCTTCGGCGCCACGCTGGCGGCGAATATCTTGAATTACCTGTTCAACGTGGCCGTCAGCCGGCGGCTGGGCGTGGAAAACTACGCCGTTCTTTCCGCGCTCGGCGGCTTGCTCGTGGTCCTCTCGCTCCCGTCGATCGTCGTCAATCTCATCGTCGTGAAATATGCGGCCGAGTTTCACGCCGTGGGCGACGAGCAGCGGTTGGCGCGACTGTCGCGCGTCGTTCTGCAGTGGACTGCAATCTTGGCAGCCGTGTTGTTCGCGGTGTGTTTTGCTTTGCGCGGCTTCATCGCAAGTTTTCTGCACATTGCCGACGATTACGCCGTCATCTTTACCGTCACGCTGTTGGCGTTGAGCCTGATTACGCCGAGCGTTCGCGGCATTCTGCAGGGGCGTCAAGATTTCAGACTGTTCGCGAACTCCGTGATTCTCGAACTCGCATTAAAAGTGATCTTTGGCGTGGCGCTGGTTTACGCGGGCTTCGGCGTTCGCGGCGCGATGTTTGGATGGAGCGTGGCCGTCGGCATAGCGCTCTGCTACACGATTTGGGCGGTTCGCGGCGGTCTCTCGAGATCGGATGAAGCCAGACTTTCGATCGATGCATCACGGCTCTTCAAAACGCTCTCCGGAATAGCGTCGGCGACCGCGGTGCTCACGCTGCTGAGTTTTCTCGACGTCGTCTTGGTGAAGCACTATTTTGACGCGCGGCAAGCCGGTTTGTACGCGGCCGTAAATCTGACCGGCAAAGTCGTACTCTTCATGGTCAGTTTCCTACCCATGACGTTGTTGCCAAAGGCCGTTGCCAAAGCCAAACGCGGCGAATCGGCGGGCGGATTGCTGTTGCAGGCGGCAGCCGGAACGCTGGTACTCTCCGGCGCAGTGCTTACTCTTTTTGCGCTGATGCCGGCAACCATTATCGGGGTTCTCGCCGGCCCGGCATTCGTCGACGCCGCGCCTTACGTTTTCCGGTACGATATCGCGATGACGCTGCTGGCAGGAATCACGCTGGTCGTGAATTATAAGATTGCGCTGCACAGATTTGATTTCGTGTATCTATTGTTTGCGATTCTGGCGGCGGAAGTGGTAGCCATCACCGTGCTGCATCGAAACATCGGCGACGTCGTAAATATTCTCATGATTGGGAACGCCTGTGCCCTGTTGGCTACGACATACCGCGTCAATGCGGGCGCGCGCGGCCAGGCCTCGCCCGCGCGCCGCGTAGAAGGCCGGTTTCTCAGCAGAGTCTAATGGTCATATTCAGCGCAATGCGTTACAGTTTTGGAGTGTAGGGTGAAGCGGCTTCTCGTTACAGGCGGCTTGGGCTTTATCGGCTCCCATTTCATACGCCTCGTCTTGACGGCGCGGCAGGCGTACGAGGTGATCAATTTCGATGCGGTGACTTATGCCGGCAATCCGGCCAATTGCGCCGATCTCAAAACGCATCCGCGATACCGTTTCATCAAAGGAAACATTTGTGATTCCGCTGCGGTTGAAGAAGCTGCCGCAGGCGGTGTGGACGCCATCGTAAATTTTGCGGCCGAAACGCACGTCGACCGTTCGATCCTCGACCCGGACGCGTTCATACGCACGGATGTGCTCGGCGCCCACGTTTTGCTCGAAGCCGTGCGCAAGTACAACATCGGCAGATTTGTGCAGGTTTCGACCGACGAAGTCTATGGCGATATTTCGTCCGGCGCATCCACCGAAGACGATGCATTGCGTCCGCGCAGTCCGTATAGCGCGAGCAAGGCGGGAGCCGATCTGCAAGTGCTGGCGTACTGGGCGACATATGAAACGCCCGTTATCATAACTCGCGGATCGAATACGTACGGGCCCTTTCAGTATCCTGAAAAGCTGATACCGCTGTTTATCACGAACCTCATCGACGGCAAAGCCGTTCCGGTGTATGGCGACGGCATGCAGCAGCGCGACTGGATTCACGTCGATGACCATGCGCGGGGTGTGCTGCATGCTTTGGAACATGGCGAACCGGGAAACGTCTACAATATCGCGGGCGGAAATACGCGCACGAATTTGGAGATAACGCAACTTCTTGTCGAATCGCTGGGACGTTCCATGGAGACCCATGTGACGCACGTATTGGATCGAGAGGGGCACGATCGCCGCTACGCACTGGATTGCACGAAGGCGCGCGGGCTGGGCTGGCAGCCGGAAGTGGCGTTCGAAGAGGGCCTGCGCAACACCATCGAATGGTATCGAACCAACGAAAACTGGTGGAGGCCTTTGCGCTCGGGTGAGTTTAAAGAGTATTTCAAACGGCAATATCTGAAGAGGTTGATAAGCGCATGAAAGGCATCATCCTTGCCGGCGGCCTGGGTTCTCGCCTGCGGCCGCTGACCAAAGTGACCAACAAGCACCTGCTGCCGATTTACGACAAGCCGATGATCTATTATCCAATCGAAACGCTGTGCAAAGCGGGGATCACCGACATCATGCTCGTCACCGGCGGGAGCTCTGCCGGCGATTTTTTGCGGCTTCTCGGCAACGGACGGGCCTTCGGGCTGAAAGATATTTCCTATACGTATCAAGAGGGCGAAGGCGGAATCGCCGACGCTTTGCGGTTGTGCGAGAATTTTGCCGACGGCGAGCGCATCGTGGTCATTTTGGGCGATAACATTCTCGAGGACGACATAACGCCGTACGTCCGCGAGTATGAACGGCAAGCGTCCGGCGCGCGGATCTTATTGAAGGAAGTCGACGATCCGGAACGGTTCGGCTGTCCGCAGCTCGACGGCGACCGCATCGTGCGTATCGAAGAAAAGCCCTTAGTCCCGCAGAGCCGCTATGCAGTGACCGGAATCTACATGTACGATCTCCGGGTCTTTGATTTCTGCCGGGCCTTGAAACCGTCGGCACGCGGTGAGTTGGAGATCACCGACATCAACAACGCCTATATCCGTGAAGGCGATTTGTATTACGATATTCTGGAGGGCTGGTGGACGGATGCCGGACAATTCGAGTCGCTCTTCCGCGCAAACCAGCTGGTCGCGGCTTCCCGCGGGCCGGTAAATGTGTGAGCGTCGCCCTCGTACGCTCTGAAGCGCGCATAGAAGGCGTCTTCATACTCGAGCCGGCCGTTCTTGAGGACGAGCGCGGCTTTTTTAAAGAAACCTACGTCCGATCAAAATATGAAGCGATCGGCATAACCGACGACTTCGTGCAGGACAACATTTCGGTTTCGCGGCGCCACGTCGTGCGCGGCCTTCACGGCGATCCGGCCATGAGCAAGCTCGTTCAAGTACTTCACGGTGAGGTCTTTGACGTCATCGTGGATGCGCGCGCCGGTTCGCCGACATTTGGAAAATGGGAATCGATCCAGCTCACTGAGACGAATCACCGGCAAGTGTATGTTCCGCGCGGGTGTCTGCACGGATTTCAAGCGCTTTCAGATCGCATCGTGCTCTCGTACAAGCAAAGCGCGGAGTACAATCCCGGCCGGGAAATCGCCGCGCTTTGGAACGACCCAGCCCTGGGTATTGAGTGGCCGGCCGCTCGCGACGCGATCGTCTCGCCTAAAGACCAAGCGAATAAGCCTTTTTCCGGAGTCTTCACCAATGAAGACTGAGCGCGACGCGTCGAGTAAGCGCAAACTGATCCTGTTCATCCACGGCGGAAACCCAATCGATACGGAAACCGCCACGTTGGCGCGGCGCGGTTTCGCTGAGCATGGATACGAACTGGAAGACCTTTCGGTTCTCGCTCCCGACGCCGCAGACCGCTTGCATTCGCTGTTGCGAGAACGGGGGCAAGAGCTGTTCTTTTTTTACAGCTCGAATTTTTGGGCGATCAACATCCACAATAACGGACGGCTGCTGCATACCTTAACGGGAGTTCCGCTGGTCATCTTGATGCACGACCACCCGGTGTACTTTCTGCACCAACTTTCCCCGAGTTTGGACGGGGCGTTGATTTTTGCGCCAAGCAGCGATCTGGCCGAGTTCATAACGAAACACTATCCAATCGCGGTCAAGACGATCGCCAACACGGGCGTTTTTCCGCCCGACAAAAATGCAAAGCCGCCGGACCTCGATCAATTTCTCGCCCGGAAGAACATGCTGCTCTGCCCGATGAATCTCACGGTTCATGCCCGGACCGCCGACGATATCTGGCAGGGAATAACGGCACTTCCGGAGCCGCGCCAGGCGCGCACGATGCGTTTGATCGAAGCCGGGTTGACCGAATGTTTTACGCCATTGCACGTTATTTCGGAGAATCTTGCGGCCGCCGGCGACCCGGAGATCGAAATAGAAGATCTCGCATTGGCATTCAATTACGTCAAACTTTGGCGTCGGAGATGGTTGATCGAAGCGCTTATCGATTTGCCTATCTGTGTTACGAGTGACTATGTACCCATAGAGCTCGAGCGCAAGCACTCCGGTAAGTTTAGGAAGCCGCTTACCATGACCGAAACGCTTCCACTATACGGCAAATACCGGTTTGTGGTAAATTCCAGCCCGATGAATGCCATCCATGACCGGGTGACGCAGGCTTTAATCAACAACGCGGTTTGCATTACCGATCCCAATCCAACAATCGCTCGCTATTTCAGGGACGATCGGGAGATGGTTTTTGTGGATTACGGACGTACCGATTTAGCAGAACGTATCGCGCGCCTTATCGAAAATCCGGAGCGTGCTTTTGAAATGACGGTTCAGAGTTACGCGGTTTGGAGCCAGCCAGGTTTTTATCAGGGCTCGTATCGCGATTTGCTCGATACGATGGAAGATCAGCTAAACTCTACCGCATGAATCAAGCAACCTAGATGGCGGTTGTCTTGGCTGTCGCTGTTGACGGCCGCCGGTTGATACGACGACGAGAGCGCAATCCGGAACTCGTGTTGTGTATCGACGGCGATATTCAAGGGCATGTCAATCGAAAACATCGTTCCCGCCGCGCACGGCTGGGAGCGGCGATGCTCGTCGCACGCAAGCGTAATCGTAACGGGCCGCGCGTGTCCTTCCGGAAGCCACCCGCTGACCGCAACCCACTGTAGGTCTTTACGCGCCGCGAATTGGAATGCGCCGCTCTGCAGCATGAACCCATCGGGCTCAAAGCCGGTGGTGCCGAGTTTTTGAACCGCATGACCGCAGACGGGGACGAGCACGGCAGCCGCATAGAGTTCCGCTTGACGCTTGATCTCGGGGGCATCGAGTCCGCCGGCGCGGCCGGTCTGCGCCCACATTTCAAGCGTCTGCAGGCGGTTTTCGATGACAAAATCGACATCTTTCGGCATAACGACAGGTTCTAAGGCAATCGTTTTGCGCCCCTTCACCGCGGGCAGAAGCGCGCCGATGCGTGTCGAAGGAACTGTCGATGGCGCAACAACGCTTGCAATCATTGCTAGCGGAGGTCCTTCGGCTTCCCACGGCAGCAGTCGTAGATTCCTTGGAGATGCAGGAATCCGGCGCCTGGGACTCGCTGACGCACATGCAACTCATTGCGGCCATCGAAGGTGATTTCGATATCGAGCTCTCAGCCGACGAGATCGTGCAGATGACCAGCGTCGCGCAGATCAAGTCCATCCTTCGAAAAAAAGCGGTTGAAGTTCAATGAAGCTTGCGGATAAAGGCGCCATCGTCGTCGGAGGTGCCGGAAGCATCGGGCAAGCGCTTGTGGCGAGCCTTCGCGAGAAAGACGTGCGAGTAGCCGTGCTCGATAAGAATCCGGAGAGTGAGCCCGTTACCGCCGACGCCGGAATCCTCTACGTTAGAACTGATGCCGCCGACGACGCGGAGGCAGGCGCCGCCATTGCTACGGCCTCGCAATGGCTCGGAAAGATCGACGTGCTCATAAACTGTGCAGGGCTTATTCATAGTGAGCCGCTGATCAGTATGGTCACCCCTTCCCGGCGGCGCCACAGCGTTGCCAGCTGGGAAACAGTTATTCGGAGCAATCTTACCGCCACTTTTCTCGCGTCGCTGCACGTCGCAGAACACATGGCGGCCAATCGAATCAAAGGCGTGATCGTGAATCTTTCGTCGGTAAGCGCCGCGGGGAATCCCGGGCAAACGGCCTACTCGGCGGCGAAGGCCGGAGTCGAAGCGATGACGGCGGTTTGGGCTCGAGAACTAGGCCCGCTGGGAATCCGCGTCGTCGCGATAGCGCCGGGTTTCGTCGATACACACTCGACACACGCCGCCCTCAGTGAAGAGGCATTGAAAGAATGGAAGCGCCGCACGCCATTGGGCCGTCTGGGTACGGCGCAAGAGATTGCGAGCACCGTGCTTTTCGTGCTCGAAAACGATTTTATTTCCGGTTGCACGATTCGCGTTGACGGCGGTCTGGTAATTTGAAGCAGGTCGTCGTTTTCGGCGCCGGAAAGATCGGCCAGGTCGTCTCGCGCCACATGCTCAAAGAAGGCGTGCGCGAGATCGCGGCATTCACCTGTGAAGCCGAATTTCTCCCGGAGTCTCGCACGTTCGGCGGCCGGGAGGTCGTTGCATTCGAGCACATTGAGAACGCATATCCGCCCAATCGTTTCGAGATGATCGTTGCCGTCGGCTACCAAGAACTCAATGCTTCCCGGGAGCGCATTTGCGAGCAAGCGAGAGCGAAGGGTTATCGTCTCGCATCATTTGTCAGTGGGCGCGCGGCTTATGGCGATTGGCTAGAGATCGGGGACAACTGCATCATTCTCGACGACGCTGTTATCGAGCCTTACGCGGTCATCGGCAATAACGTCGTGATGTGGAGCGGTGTACTGGTTGGCCATCATGCTGTCATCGAAGACAACTGCTGGATCTCGGGCCACGCGGTATTTGGCGGCAGCTCAAAGCTCGGTTCGGGAAGTTTCGTAGGGCTCGGCGCAATAATTGGGCACGAGGTCGAGATCGGCGCGAAAAGTTTTATCGGAGCCGGCGTGGTTTTGACGAGATGCGCGGAGTCCAAGAGCGTCTTCGTTGCAGCGGACACGCAAAAGTACCGCTTGGACAGCGCTCACTTCATGCAAATTTCAAAATTCCGTTAGCTTTACACTCTTATTTGTTCGGACTCAAGCGCAATGCGGTCGACTTTTCCGTTTGCGTTTTTCGGCAAGGCAGATCGCATGACAAAGTGTTGTGGAATCATATAGGGCGGCAGCAGTCGCGCTAGCTCAGAACGTACGTCTTGGCCGGATATCTCGCGATCGGTAGCGAGATAGGCTACGAGCAGTTTCGCTCCGCGCCGGCCGGCCTTGTACAAGACGGCCGATTGCGTGACGCCCTCGACCTGATGAAGCGCGGCTTCAATCTCCTCGAGCTCGATTCGGTAGCCGAGATGCTTGATTTGATTATCCTTACGTCCTATGAAGTCAAGGGCGCCGTCCGGGCGCAGCTTCACAAGGTCGCCCGTCCGATACATGCGCTCGTGCCAAGCCGCATTCAGTGGATTCTTCCCAAAAACGGCGTCCGTCCGTTCCCGGTCATTCACGTATCCAAGCCCGACCTGCGGCCCGAGCAGGCAAAGCTCACCTGTCTCGCCTTGCGCAGCAGGCCGATCACTTTCCGCTAAGACGAGCATCGCGAAGTTATCCGCTATTGGGCCCAGAGTAACCAATCCTTCGCCATCGAGATCAGCAGGCAGGACGTCCCAAGCCGAGCATATGCACGTGCATTCGGTCGGTCCATAGACGTTGACCAGGCGGCTGCGGCTGCCGAAGAGCGCGAACAGTTTGCGCAGCTCGGGTTTTGGATAACCCTCCCCGCCGAAGAGAAAGACGCGGATGGCGGGCAAGCTTGCCGCGCTCAGCACTTTAAGTGTCATCAAATACATCAACTGCGATGGGACCGAGAACCAGATCGTGCAGCCGGCCCGCTCCAGCTGCGCGATCATCGCCGCCGGGTTTGTTGCGAGCTCCCGCGGAACTGGTGCGATCGACGCGCCGTTGAGCAAAGCGGCATAAAAATCAAAGACCGAGTTATCGAAGTACATTGGATTGACGTTGCTGAGCACGTCGGCCGAATCAATATCAAACTTCGAACGGCACCATGACGCGAAATTCAAGACGTTAGCGTGAGTTATGAGCACGCCTTTAGGGACGCCGGTGGACCCAGATGTATACATGATGTACGCAGGATCGGAACCTGTTATAGTGGATAGATCCGGCTGTTTGCTCTCGTCAGCGGCCGCCAGCTCGTTCCGTGTCTCCGGCGTATCAAGATCGAGCAGGGCTATTGCTTGAGATTCGGCAGCAGATTGTACTGCCGGCCGCAGGCTCTCTCCGACAACGAGCTTCGGCAGGCTGGACGTCAGTATGTGACGTGCGCGCGCCGCTGGGTTTTGTTCGTCGAGGCAGACGTATGCTGCGCCGAGTTTAAGCGCGCCTAGCATGGCAGCGAAGCTGCGTGCGCTTTTCGTATGCACGATGGCGATCGCGTCGTGTCGCCCTAGGCCACGGGCTGCAAACAACTGCGACATTTGATTGGCCAGCGCATCGAGCTCACGATAGGAAACAGTGCCATGCGGAAAGCGCAGTGCCGGCGCGTCGCCAAGCTCGCGGGCTTTCGCTGCATACGCCAGGCCGACGTTATACGAATACGAAGCCGGCTTCATGAACCGAAGACTCCGTAAAGGACAAGCATCATCGACATGAAGTTGCGCTGACGCAGGTAGAGTTTGATATCGGGAGCGATCTCCTTCAGGAGCAGTGGCAGTCGGTACAAATCTTCTTTTACGTGCAGCTTGACGGCGATCTTCGGCCGGCTCTTCCGGATCGTCTCTCGTGCTCCTGACAAGGCGCGGTACTCCGCACCGTTGATATCCATCTTGATGAACGTTATCTGATCGCCGCCCGCCAGAATATTGTCGATCGTATCGACCTCTATCCGGCGATCGCCGTTGCCGGTTATGCGATTATCGATATCGAGCGGGTTGGTGGCAAAAGGTACCGTCATTTTCTGATCCCAAGCTCCAACTTTCAGAGCCGTGACGTCAGGCCTGCCGAGCGCGTCTACCAGCGCGCTTAGTTTTTCGAAACTTGCCGAAAACGGTTCGAGTGAAATGATTCCGCGATAGTGCCCTTTGGTGGTTGCGATGAAATCTTGAACCGAGTCGCCCGTGTAGCCGCCAACGTCGAGGAGTACCTCATCGCCGCTTAAAGGAAATTCGTCCGAGAAATACAGGTGACTCAGCCGCACGCATGGTTTGATGTATTCCAGATCGTCGTTAATCTTTGTGTTGATCGCTGCGATGTATGTGGCGCGCGAAAGGTCATCGGCGAACAGCTCGTAGGCCCGGTCGAATGATGCGGCGTTTTGCCTCACAAAATCGATGTCCATAAAAGGCTTCGGTATGTTGAGGAAATCCGGCACGTCGACAAGATGGATGGCCGTGGCGCCCAGCCGCTCTAAGTTTGCAACTGCAGCGGGATAGTTGGGGGTTCCGATGACGATTTCGTAACCGGAAATGGATGCGACGCTTTCCTCGGTCGTCACGACCTTGGAACCCTCGAACGTTTCGGACGTCTTATAGGCGGAATCGACCATAACAGCGGCGATCGGGATGGCGCTTGCCGTCAGATACCGATGCAAAACGTAGGCGTAGATACCGGCGCCGAAGATTACAATCGGTCGCGGCGTTGTTTTCAGATGATTCAATACCGCCTGCTGTTTGTTAGCACCGATATGGATGTTGTCGAGAATACTCATCGTGCGGAGCTACACGCGCTTTGACGGCGGTCGCACAGGAGGCGGCGGATATTTCGGTTGCTCATTCCATTTCAACGTCAAGGCATGTGAAGGCGAGCGAGTCGTTATGACGCCGTTCCTAGCGTTGAAGTAGAATTCCGTTTGCGCTTGTTCGGGTCGTGCGCCGAGGATCTCGGTAACATAATATTTTTGTCCGTCCTTCTGAATTATCGCACCGTTGTACTGTCTTTGGGAACGGATTTTACGGTCGATGACCTCCAGCGGATCACTTTGCAAATCGAGGGTGAAATCGGCCTCGGTGATCCAGGGCCGGTACGTCCCGCCGCTAAGCGCCGTTCCGGTCCGCTTGCCATGCAAGTACTCGTGCAGGGATTCGATAATGGCCGGAAGGCGTTCTTCCAATTTTTCGCGGACGGTGACGGCGTCGTCTGAGGGCACGATCGAGATTTCCGGTGCGTCGATGAGAATTCCCGAATCCACCTTGTCGTTGATCTTGTGTAGGGACAGCGCCGTCTTGTCGCTGCCGTTTAAAATCGGCCAAACGTCGGGATTGGGCCCCCTGTTCGTTCTGAGATCGCCCCGATGCACGTTGTAGAAATTGTATTTTTCCGTGAGATCGGCCGGTACAAGCATGTCGAGTTGGTAGATGAAGAAGGGCATCGCGGCAGGATGGCGTTCAACCAACGCTCTAAAATCGCGGATGCCTTCGAACGTGCACCATGGGATCGCGTGTTTGCCGGCCGCCGTGGTCAAAGGCGGCGTAAGCCGATTTGTTAGGCAGAGCGCTTCTACGACCGTAAAGTTCGGCGAAGCCAGCAGGCTGCGTAACCCCAACTCGGACGAACCGACAAAAACGATCTCATGAGCCATCGTTCTTGAGCATCTCCGCGATCCCAAAGCCTTCACGCCCGAAATCGTTGCCGCAGTAGAACAAGAGAATGCGTCCATCCACTTGTAGGATTTGTGGATAACAGATCATTTGCGAGTCCCATCCGCTTTCAGAAACGTCGATCCCACAGATGGAGTCGTCCCGCACCCAGGTTTCCAGATCGTGCGATGATGCGTGCCCTAAGCGGTACGATCGCGCCTTATCGGTACGAAAACGCGTTGATTGGCGATAGGCGAACAGGCTGTGCCAAGCCCCTTCCAGGGAAAAGAGCGCGAGCGAGACCTGGCATTCATTTTCGGTTAGCGATGGAATGACGGGCGTGCCATTCCGATCCCACGTTATTCCGTCTTTCGACGTGGCGTGAGCGATCTGGTAGACCGGCTCGTAGTTGTCTGCGCCCGGCAGCCAACCCAGACCGGTCAGATACCACATATGCCAGCATTGTGCGATCACGCGAACGATGGGACCCGAAAGGAAAAAGGGTTCGTTCACTGAGGCCGCCATGATCGGCCCGTCGCCGAGCTTTTCGAAAGCGTATCCGCCATCGCGGCTAACAGCCATTCCGATAGCCAGCGTGTACGGAACAGACTGCATCCGGGTCCAGCCCGTGTAGTAGGCGTAAATTTCATCTCGCTGCTGCACGCAGCTGCTCGGCGTGATGCCGAACTCATCGAACGAGCCTGGCCTGCCGAGGGACAGCAGCGGTCTGTCGGCTATTCCTAGCACGCGCGAAACATCATGGCGCGCAAGGTCGACGTAGCCGGGGTACGAGACGTATTGCAAATCGGAGCCGCGTTCTCCGCGGGACGTGACATAGACACGGATAGTTTCGGCGTCGAGCACTATCGGAGTCGGGCACTGGGTGTACGCTTGCATCCACTCTCTTGGCCGGCTTATCGTCGGGTTGAAGACGTTGCCGAGTTTTTTCCACGAAAACATTTATGAGAGTGCCTCCACCAGGCAATCGATGACTCGCACGATCTGCTCGTCGCTCATATCATGAAAGAAGGGCAGTGATAGCACGTGCTCCGCAAGTTCTGCAGTAACCGGCAGGTCGTCGTGTGGAGCGTCGCGGTACGCCGCTTGGGCACTGACGCCTTTTTGCCACCAGCGGCGCGTTTCGATGCGCATAGACGACATACGAGCGGCCACGTCGCGCGCGTTTGCCGGGAGACGCACCGTACAATACGTGGAAACCCAGCCATCGCCGTAGCGCGGAAGCATTGTCACGCCGGTGAGGCGCTCGAGTTCGACTACGTACCTCTGCGTTCGAGATTGAAGCGCGGCGCGACGGTGTGGCCACTCGTCGAGCGCGGCGAGGCCGATGGCCGCGTGGTATTCGCTCAGCTTGCCGTTGTAGCCGAGGATCTCGCTTTCCGGCCCTTGCCAAATACCGAAATTGCAGACCCGCCGAACTCGCTGAATGACGTCCTCGAGTGTTGAGAGCACGAGGCCGCCTTCGCCGATGCCGAAAGCCTTCGTCGCGTGCAAACTGATCATCACGGGCGAGCGGCCGGGAAACGATTGCGCGACTGATGCCACCGTATCGAAGGAGGCGGCCGCATCTATGATGACCGGAATGCCCGTTTCCGACCAAAAATTGTCCCACGCACGCGTATCCACCGGAGAACCGAACGGCGAAACGACCATAACGGCCCCGACGCCGTCCAGGTCCGCACGTTTCCTGAGATGGTTCGGATCGATCTCCCACGAGTCGGGCGCAACGTCAATGAAGTGCGGGACTAGGTTCGCAGCACGCACGGCTGCAGCTGACGCGACGAAAGTCCAGGAGGGCAGAAGGCACCGAGTCCCTGGTTTTGCACCGGCGGCTAATAATGCGGCACTAAGTGCGGTCGTCCCATTGGCAACCAGTGCGGCGTTTTGCTCCGGCATCCCGAAATGCCCGGCCAGAGTTTTTTCGAGCCGCGTTTCGAGCGCGCCAAAATTCGAATACCAGCGCCGCTCGTCGATCTCGCGAAAATACTTTGCGGTTGCATCCAGCGTGGGCAGCAGTGGCCGCATGAGGGGAATCTCATAGTTGGATTCTGATGACGCGATCAAGCTGCGCGCTTCGGCATATGCGGCGCCCCGCCTTTTCGCCGCGAGGGCGACGAGCATTGTCTGCGAACAACGGACAGCGGTGAGCCTGTGACTACCGTTGCCGTCATGCAGCCTTATTTCATACCGTACGCGGGGTATTTCCGGCTTTTTGCCGCTTCGGACGTTTTCGTGATATTCGATTGCGTGCAGTTTCCGCGTCGCGGTTGGGTGCATCGTAATCGCTTGCCGCTCGCGTCGGGTGAGTTAGGTTGGCTCTCGTTGCCGCTTGCCAAGTGCAGCCGCGCGACGTTGATTCGCGATCTCGTTTTTGCTCCGGACGCCGCCAAGAGGTTCGAAGCGGCAACGCGACGATTCCCCATTCTCGAACGGGCGTGCGAGAATAATGCTGAAATATTCGCGCGACTCGTTGATTTCGGATCGGGGACCGTGGCGGATTATCTTTGCGAATCATTGAGATGGCTCGCCGGCGACCTTGGTTTTTCGACGCCGATGGTGCGTTCGAGCTCTCTTCGGATTCCGCTCGAGTTGCGCGGACAGGACCGCATTTTAGCAATCGTCGAGCGGCTTGGAGCAGAGCGATACGTCAACGCGCCCGGCGGCCGCGCGCTGTACGATGCGAACATTTTCGCCGCGCGCGGCGTCGACTTGCGCTTTCTCCCTCCATATAACGTTTCAAGCGCAAGCATCCTGACGCGTTTACTATCCGAGCCGGCCCCTGCCGTTGCCGACGAGATTCGGAGGCACACGGCGCTGCTGCCGTAGCGACGGGATATTTTAGGCGGTCGGCGAAGCAAGCGTTCTCCATGATATTGCAGGCCGCCAATCCCGCCGCGCCTTTTCTGGCGCGCAAACTCTATCGTTACCGTTGGTTGCTCTACGAACTCGTATCGCGCGACTTGAAGCTGCGATACCGCGGATCGGTTTTGGGTTTTGCGTGGACGTTGCTCAATCCACTGCTCTTTATGGCAGTCTACGCGCTTGTCTTCGGCGTGTATTTGAGGATCGGCGTTCGCAACTTTCCGGTGTTTCTCTTGAGCGGCATCATGGCATGGGGCTGGTTTGTCAGCGCCATGCAGAGCGGTACGAGTTCGATCGTAGACGGGCGGATGTACGTCGGCAAGACGGTCTTCCCGGCAGAGCTTCTGGTCATCGTTCCGGTCCTGTCGAACTGCGTGAACTTCGTGCTCTCGTTGCCGTTCCTGGTCGCGATCGTGTTCGCATATCATCAGCATTTGGGCTTGCCGCTGATCTTGCTGCCCGTCATCATGATAATACAGGCGCTGCTGACCGTCGGCTTGCTGTTTTTCGTTGCGACCTTGAACGTGTTTTTTCGTGACCTTCAGCAGTTAATCCAGTACCTGCTGATGCTGCTATTCTTCCTTGTACCGATCGTATATTCGGCGAATGTGATACCGCAGTCCGCACGACAGTTCGTTCTGGGGGACCCGATAGCCGTAATCATCATGGCCTATCAGCATATCTTTTACTACAACACTTTTCCGAATCTTGCCGGCCTTGGATTGGTCTTCGTCCTCGCGATCGTCCTGGTGATCACCGGCTATGCAACGTTTGCGCACTACCGGGAAATGCTGGGAGAATATTTGTGACGCCGCGCGCAATCGCTGCGATCTCGGTCGCGAACGTCGTAAAACGTTTCCGATACTTAGGAATTGCGAAGCAGACGACGCTCAAAGAACTCTTCGTAAAAACGGTGCGCGGCCAGACGCACAGCCGGCGGACTATTGAGGCCATTGCGGGCGTAAGCTTTTCAGTTCCCGCCGGAAAAGCGCTGGGCATCGTCGGACGCAATGGATCGGGGAAGACGACTCTTCTGCGAATGCTCGCCGGCGTTTACGCGCCGGACGAAGGCCGCATCGCGATTAGCGGAAGCCTGGCGCCGCTGCTCTCCCTGGCGGCCGGATTTCATCCGGACCTGACCGGACGCGAGAATGCGCGCATCGAGCTGATGGTTCTCGGTTATTCTCCGAAACAAATTCAGGAGCGGATGGATCAGATCGTCACCTTCGCGGAGGTCGGCGATCTCATCGACGCGCCGGTGCGCACGTACTCCTCCGGCATGATGATGCGCCTTGCGTTTGCGGCGGCCATCAGCGTGGATCCGGACGTGTTGCTGCTCGACGAGGTCCTGGCCGTCGGAGACGCGCCGTTCGCAGAGAAGTGCCTGCGCTGCATCGATGACTTCCGCGCGCGGGGCAAAACGATCGTGCTGGTTACGCACAGCATGGAGATGGTCCGGGAGCGCTGCGACCTCGTCATGTGGCTCGATCAGGGGAAAATTATGGCCTTCGGCGAGCCGGACATGGTGCTCGACGCCTATCGCAAAGCCATGGCAGCGACCAAGGAACTCGAACGCCCAGCTAAACGACCGGCTCTGCGGACGGCAATCGTCTATGGAAATTGTCAAGCCGAGGCCCTTTCGAACATTCTGAAAAAGGACGAGCTCTTCGGGTCGTTGTTCCGAGTCGTGTACTGCCACAATTACGATGCTCCGGGCCAGGACCGCAATCTGCCGGCATCGGAGGACCTCAGCGCGTGTGCGCTGCTGTTCTCACAGCATGGTCCCGAGCCGTTTGCATTTGCCGACCGTTTGCCAAAAGAATGCTTGACGGTGCGCTTTCCGTCGGTAGATTTCAATCTTCTATGGCCGTTCCACTGTATCAATCCGTACAACAAACCGCAACTGCCGGAACTCCCGTGGGGGCCATTCCCGTACGGCGATCGCATTATTTTGGATTGCATTGAAAAGGGCATGGCGCCGGACGACATCCTGGAGTATTACTTGAACGGTTGGGCGCAATACAAGGTCGATCTCAAACATATCACCCGCTTGGACCAGGCGCGTCTTGAGGCACGCGATGGCCACTGCGACATCGAGATGACATCGTGGGTGATGGAGAGATTTCGCAGCCAGAGATTGTTCTGGACGATAAATCATCCGACACAGACGGTGCTGCGTGAAGTGGTCCAGCGCCTACTCAATGCCTCGGTAAGTGTTGAACCGGCGCTGCTGGAAGTGGACATAGAAAAGACTCAGGGAGTACTCTTTCCGAACTGGGAGCAGCTGGGAATGATCAACATTCCAATCCATCCGAACGTTGCCGAAGAGTTACGGCTGACCTGGTACGATATCAATCGCCCATTTAGCTCGTGCGGCAGAACCTATTCATACGAACAGTATTTTCGCGAGATGATCGATTACTGCGTGAGCGAACGCGCTGCCGGCGCGCCGGTGGCGGCGTCAGCCTAAGGTACGGCGGCGTTCAAGCGGTCGATCAAGTCCACCAGCGCACCGACGTCTGCCAACGCATAGACCTCTCCAAGGGGCAGTTCCATGCCGAACTCCTCCTCGACGCCCATGATCAGCATGGAGTGCGACAGCGAGTCCCACCCCTGGACGTCTGAACTGACCGTTTCGCGTGTTACCGACTTCGCCTGGAGGGTCGGAAACGTGCGTACCATGACTTTGACGACACGTGCGAGCGTGTTAGAGCTTTCCGGCAACATATAACTCCCTGTTCTTGCTACGGCTGATTTTGCCGCTGGTCGTTTTCACGAGACGCCCCGAAGATAGCGGCACGAATGCGTGAATAGCAAGACCGAGCTTTTCGACAACCTCTCGGCGTAACGCTCGGCCGATCTTCTCTGAGTCGGTGCCCGCGACGCACTCCGCCAGCACGACCACCGCTGTTGCGTCCGTCAACGAGTCCTCGACGCCGATCGCAACATTACGGCCTGGAACGACCTGCGGGATCGTATTTGCGATCGCTTCGATCTCGTGGGCGTAGTAGTTTCGCCCAGCGACGATGATCATGTCATCCTTTCGGCCCGTGACGAAGAGCTCTCCGCCAAATAGGAAACCCATATCGCCCGTATAGTACCAGCCGCCCCGCAGTTTTTCGGCTGTTTTTTCCGGAAGTTTGTAGTATCCCGAAAACAGAAACGGGCCGCGCACGCAGATCTCTCCGATGTGTCCGTCGGGAATGCAATTTCCGGATTCGTCGCGGATTTCTACCTCGACCCCGGCTATGGGCGGTCCGCAAGACATCAGCCGGATGCCGTCGCCATCCGCCGGCACGACTTCTCCGAACGAAAAGGCGTTCGCTTCGGCGGCGACTTCATTGACGCGCAGGCCGAGCGGGGTTTGCGTGACGCCGAAAACGTTTTCCGCCATAGCATAGCAAATTTGCAACTTCTCGGCGGTGATTCCGCTCTCTGCAAAGCGCTCTACAAACCGATCGAATGTCTTGCCTTTGCAAGGCTCGGAGCAATTGATGAAGGCGCGAATCGAGGACAAGTCCCAACGTTCTGCCGCCGGCACCGCGTTGGCAATATGCGAAAACGCAAAATTCGGCAGCCAGCAGAACGTCGAGCGATACCGTTGTATCGCATCGAGCAAAGTACGCGGGCGCATGACCCACTCGAACGGGTCCAATGCAACCAAATGCGTTCCCGAGAGCAGTGACCCCATGAAACATGCGATGAAGCCCATGTCATGATACAGCGGAAGCCAGGACGCGATGCTGTCGCTCTCCCCAAAACCGATGGACTCGTTATAGGCGTTGACGTGGTCGAGAATCATGCGGTGTGTCAGCATGACGCCTTTTTTCAAGCTCGTCGTTCCCGAGCTGTGCTGAAGGCATGCGATATCGTCGGCGGAGCGCGCAAATCCCGGGAACGTATCGGAGCCTGAAGGCCGACCCTCAAGGATATCGTCCCCGGCGATCAGCGCCGGGATAGTGAAATCCGGCAGCGTTTGGGTTGCCGCCGTGAGGTTTTCCTCATATGTGACGAGCATGCGCGGCTGAATGCGTTTGAAAAGGATGTCGTGATCTTCCCAATACAAGTCCGCGCGCTGCTTTGGGGATGGGAACGGAAGGTAGGACGGAATCGCGCCGGCGATCATTGCGCCGAGGTAAGCATAAAACAGGTGTGGCGTGTGCTTGAGAATGATCAGAATCAGATCGTTGGGTTGAATGCCCAGGCCGGCATAATGCTGCGCGTAAGCGCAACTGCGTCTGTACAACTGATCAAACGTAATGTGCTCCACCTCTGGGCCGGAGATGAAGGTGCAGAAGGAAGCAGACGGCTTGGCGCTCGCCAGCCGGCGCAGGCATCCCGAAACCGTAGATTCAGCGCCGGTCAAAGCTCACACCGCCGAACTGCGCCCACGTTCCAATACCTCGGCCGCTTGGCGCGCTAACGCTGAACGTTAGCGAGCGACAGTGGATCGCTGCTATAGGAACAGTATAGAAGCGCCAGTCGGGATTCTGTATTCCGTGCGTGGCAGGGAGGTCGCGCGAGAACAGAAGTTCCTGGCGCCGTCCGGTATCCAGCAGAATTGAAAAGCGCGTAACGTCGGTGCTGGGAATCCCGGTGAGCGGGTTTGCGGCTGCGAATGACAGCACGCCGGGGTCCTTCAGCTGCACGCAATGGAATGTGTACGAAAAAGGTGCAACTACCGTAAAGGCCGGGAGGGGGCCTAGCGGAGTCTGTAGCGTCGACGCGAAGGCGCCGTGCCCGCCGGGCAGTGCCGTACGCCGGTTTGGAGAGACCGTGCCGTTTTGCCGCGCAAGCACGTACCGCGAACGGCTCGCCGCACGCGCCGCCTGCGCCAATGCGAAGCTCATCTCAGCCGGCCGCGGATAACCGATCGCAAGGATGTGCGATCCGGTCGGCGCAGACGAAAGGCAGGCGTTGACGGTCGGTGGAGTCTGTAGCTGCGATGCCGGCAGATGATACATTCGAATGAATGCGCCGTCGTCGAGCACTGCGGCGCGGGCGCGTTGATCGCCTAGAACGCATACCACGGTGCGCGAGGCTTCCGCCGAGCGCAAACCGCTCCACAGATCGGAGCTTTCACGCGAGATCGCCGCGCCGGGAAATGCTGCAGCTGCGCGCGGGTATTCGTACGCTTGAAACACGATTGCTATGACGCCCAAGACTGCACCGGCCGACCGTGCCCGGAGTGCGGCGCCGTCGCGAACGGCAGCTGCAAAACCAAGGATCAGGGAGATTTCCCCCGCGAGCCAGTACGAACTCGGATCGCCGTCGCTCGAGGATATCATCGCCGACGCAGTGACGATGGCGCCCAAAACAACCGGCAAGAAGAAATTCATCCGCCCAAACCCGGCGCCGCGATCGATGTCTTGCCGAAGAAGCCAAAGCGCGAATGGAAGCACTCCGAAAAGCGCGATGCCAATCAGGACGATCGTCGGTGGAGCAGCCCACGCGTCAAACGCCGGGTGCGACAGCCCCCAAACCGTGGGCGATCCGGTTGCGATGCGCACGCCGAACGTCAGAGCGATCGCCGCGGCCGACCAGCCTTTCAGCGCGATCCGGCTGCGGTCGATCATCGTGTAGCCAAACGCGGCCGGGAAATAGAGAGGGTCCTGCAATACGAGCGCGGCAACCATCAGCAAACGAATTACCGGCGGGGGATTCCATAGCCGCGCCGCCATCGCAGCAATTCCAGCAAACAGAGCCAGCGTCGCGAACGTTTCTGCTCCGAGTGCGCTGAGCACTATGCTTGCTGCAAGAGGCGACGTCGCAAGAATTGTGCCGCCGAGCCCTGCCGCGAAGATCGGGCGCGCCTTGATGCCGTATCCCGCGAGATATGCGACGAGCGCGCAAAGAACGGCAAAGGCTACGACGTTCCAGGTACCGATGCAATGGGTCGAAAGTGAGCAGCTCTGCGCGATCGCGTGCCATATTCCGCGAGTCAGTAAGTGCGGATCCGTCTGTGAGCCGTTGAGCAAGGATAATCCGGCGCCACTAAACACGGGCGCGGACAGCGCGACCAGTAGTCCGATGAGGGCGGCGATACCTGCGGCGATTCCGGCGCCGATCAGAGCAGGCATCTTACTCAAAATATGCGCTCGTAAGGACGACGCCATACCGTTGCCCGGAAACCAGCAAAGGGGTTGTGCACTCCAGTTGCACGGGCACCAGTCCGGTTGCGCGCTTGAGAAACTTGGGAACGCGAATCGATATCGAGTTGAACCCTATACTCAGTTTGGAAATGTGACGCGTTCCCTCGAATTGCGGAAATATGACGATTAATCGTTGCGGATGTTTATGGTACAGCGGAAGGTCGGGCACATAGCTCGTGAGAATCAAGGCTCGCGCAGCGGCGTTTTTTTTTATTCGGATTCGCGCGCGGCTTGCGATCCAACAGCACATCCCCGGATAGTTGCTGCTGGCCTTTACCGGGTACAGGCCGTCGACGGAGCCTCCGGCCGCAAAGGGTTTGGCAGAAAGAACGATTTCCGGCGGTACCATGATGCCCGTGGGGTGGAAGTGGACGGGATCAAAGGCTCGATCGCGCACGCCGCACGCGCTTAGAAGAGTAGTGAACGCGAGCAACAAGCCGGTTCGATAATGGACAGGCTTCATCGGACGCCCGGGTAGAAAGAAGTAGTCGTGTTTGCCATCATACGTTTCGTGGAAGGACTTCTGTTCGCGCATGCGTTCCTGCTAGCCTCGTACATCCTCGGCGCGAGCATTCTGTGGCCGCGCGAGCGCGCCGATTCTTCCGCGACTGCGATGATGCGCGTCGTCTGCACGATGGCGTTCGGCATCTCATCGTATGGCTTAATGCTTTTCGTACTTGGGCTCGCCGGATTCTTTACACTCCCGTTCATGGCTGTTTCGTTCGTCGCGATCGTAATTGCCGGCGGCTTAGTGCGCAAGCAGTCACCTTTCCGTTTGCAGTACTGGCGTGTACGGTGCGCAGATCTTGCGCAGTGCTGGGACCTGCCGTTCCTTTTTGCATATTACTGCATGCTCGGTTTGGCGGTGGTGGCAGTCCTTCCCGATCCGGGTAGCGATGCGGTCCTCTATCACTTGGCGTACGCTGAGGATTGGGCGCGGGCGGGGAAGCTCGTCGTCGATCCCTTCCTCCGCTATCCTTTTTATGCGAGCAATTACACGCTCTTTTTTGCGGCATTGCTCGCCGGTCACGGCGGTTCGTTTGTGAACTTCCTGACATGGGTGGGCGCATTTTTGACGGGATTCGGAGTCTGCGCTTCAGCGCGCGCGTTCCTGCAAACGACTCTGGGCTACCGGTGGGCCGCCGTCGCCGCACTGGCTTTGATGTTTTCCGTAGTGCTTTCACCGGCGTTCGTGCATTGGCTTGCCAGCGCGTTTATAGACGTGCCTCTCGGCGCTTTTGCTTTGTGTTCCGTGCTCTGCCTGCAATTGGCGCTCATCGAACGAGATCGGCGCTGGCTCTGGGCATTTGCGGTTACGGCCGGATTCCTGGTTGGTATGAAAGCGGCGTTTTTGGCGTTGCTGCCGGTTTTTGTGGTGGCAGCGTTTGCGGCGGCTCGGACTCTCCGGACCGGCACGCGTCAGGTTCTTGGCGTGTTGGGCTTGCTTTGTGTTTGCGCAATGCCCTGGTACGCGCGCAATCTCATCCTCGCCGGCGATCCGTTTCCACCCATCGGCAATATCGCGTTGTATGGGGACGACGCTTTCATGCGCAAGACCGAGTGGGACATTATTCAGCAGGATCTACTGACATCGCGCTCTGCACAGGCTTTTGTCACACTGCCGGTGCGCGCGTTCATGCAGGCAACCTCGCATGCCGACTTTCGTGATTACGGAACGAGCGCTTTAATTATGCTGCTCTTCGTGCCAATCGTTATCGTGCTTTTGGAGTGGTTTTTCCTGGGGAGGTATCGCGCTGACGCTGCCGCCGTTTCGGCACTGATTTTGGCCGGGTTTATCGGGTATTGGTTCGGAACGTCAACGTTTTTGCGTTACGGCCTGCTCCTGACGCCCACGTTAGCGGTCTGCCTCGCTGCGAGTGTCGCTCCGCTGTTGCGAAACGTTCCTGTGCGAGCTCTTACGGTTCTATTCGCATTGGCAACGATCGTGCCCACCCCCGGTTCGGGCGTATATCTTCAGCAAACGTATGATCGCTACAAAGCTTTGCCGGATTATTATACGAACGAGGATGCGTTTCTACGCGTTTTTGAACCCGGATATGTGGAGGAAGAGTTCACCGCCGCCGTGTTGAGAAAATACGGAATACGTGGGCGCGTCTACGCGTTCGGAGGCGGCAACTTTGGAGCTTCGTACTACTTTCGGCGAAACGGCCTCGTCAATATCGGAGATTGGGTCGGCTCGGGATCCTATTTTCGGTTAGCGATGGCTATTGATACGCATCAGGCGATTCAGTACTTCAACGACCTTCATGTCGGGGCAGTGGAGATCGACAACGACGCTTTGGGCGGTCTGGGCGTACCTTTAAAAGAACAACTGCTTGCGGCCGGATTCTGTGCGCTGCGCGTGCCGGGCACGCAGTCACAGCTGTTGGTGCGATTTCGCGGCCCGTGCCGCGACTTAGCGGCTCCTTAGAGTGGCCTTACGATCGCGCGAAACCGTGCGGACGTTCTCGATGTACGTTTTTATCGGTGTCTTCGGCGTGCTCTTATATATGGGCTTGCTGTGGTGCTTCGTGCGCGCCGGAATGCCGCCGATTCCCGCGTTCACGCTTTCGTACGTGATCGCCGTGAGCGTCACGTTCTTGTTGAACAGGTACTTGAATTTTAAATCGTTCGAGCGCGCGATTCACAAACAGGCCGGCGTCTACGTCGTCATTACCGTACTCAACTATCTAATTATGATCGCGGTCGAAGCCGTCGGCATCGGCCCGCTGCGTTTGTCGCCGATGATGGCCTACATGTTGTCGATTCCCGTCAATCTTCCGGTCGCATACTTCGCGCACCGGTTCCTCACATTCGGCCCGGCTCGCTAAACTGCGCTCCGGGCGGCGCGCTCGATAGCTTGTCCCGGCGTTCGCGGATTGACACCGAACGTGCTAAAGGGAGTCGCGGCGCATATCGCAGCGGCGCGAATTCCGAGGAGATTATCGCGGTCGACCGGCAGCGGAATTCGCAATGCCTCGGCGACGCGCAGGCCGGTATCGAAGATCCAAAACGGCAGTGAGATAAACCGAACGCGCACACGCATGCTGCCGGCCATGAGGCGGTAAAACTGCTCGTACGTCGTGCCGGGATAATCGGCGATCGTAAATAGCCCGGTCAGGTCCTGTTCGGCAATTTTGAGAATGCAGCAGCTCAAATCATCCACGTCCACCGTCTGTACCGGCTGCTGCCCGCCGTCGATAAGTGGAACGAGCGATCGCCGCCGGAGGTAGGCTTGCATGCGTGCAAAAAGGCCGCCGTTTCCCAACACGAGGCCGGCGCGCACGACGGTGTCCGCGTTTGGGTCGAGCATCTGCTCGATCCTGAACTTCTGACGGCCGTACTCGGAAGGCGCGTCACCGCCTGCCGCTAGGCTCGAAACGAATATCAGCTGTTTTGTGCCGGCTCCACGTGCCGCATCGAAGAGCATCTTCGCTGCGTGCACGTTTGTTGCGAAGGCATCGGCCCCGGGACGCCGGCGCGCATATGCGCAATGCACCAACACATCCACGCCGGCCAAGAGGCCGGCCGGCGCGCAATCGTCGAGCAAGTCGTAACGGCGCCATTCGACCGGCGGATCGGCGATGGGACGCCGCGTCAATGCGATGACGCGCCAGCCGGCGTCTGCAAATGTTTGCAGAAGAGCGCTTCCCACGAAGCCGTTCGCCCCTGTTATGGCGACCGTGCGTTCGGCCATTACGCGGTCGTCTTTAGAACGCCCGCAGCTACGCGGTGCGCGTTAGCCATCAGCGACAAGGTCAGCCCTTTGGCCGGCAGATACGCAAAGCCGGAGCCGTCGGCGACAAAAATTTTGTTCGTGCCCCAAACTCTCCCGTCCGGCGAAAGCGTGTACGGCTTTTCCATGTCGCTGAAAGGGAGCGTGCCGGCGTAGTGGATGCTCGAACCATGCCCCGGATACAATCGCCGCAGCGGCCACGCCCCCAGACGCCGCATCGCGCGCAGGTAGAGTTTTTCTCGCCACCCCACGCGCGCGTTCTCGTCGCGGGTCAACTCGTAGTTGACGTGCAGGCGGTCGCGCGTCGGCGTCGCGGCGTCGGGCTCGAGCCGCAGGTATTTCCCGGCAGAACGGCTTTCCGGATACTGCACCGCCATAATCAGTAAGCCCGACATCAGCGCGCGCATCAGCGGACGCGCATCCTGCAGATCGATCGGAGTTTCACGCAGTAATCTGAAGAGCATGAGCGAGCGATACGAATAGATCGATGCCATCGCCACGTCGTCGTTCCGTTGACCGGGGTCGTGGAAGAGCTCGAGTTGCGCGAGGCCGGTGTTTCGCTCCGGCATCGACCTGCCGGCGCGCGCCGGCACCAGGCACGGTATGTAGGCAAACGGGTTGCACAATAATGGAAGCGACGCGGCGGGCCGGCGCTGCGAGCGCAGAACGATGCGCGCCGTTCCCAGCGTGCCCGAGGCGAGAATCAGCCGGCGGCACCTGTACGTTCGTTCCTCGAGATCGCCCATGGCCAGCGTGACGACGCTCACCTCGCCCTCGCGTTCTTCGAAACGCGTGACGAAGCGGTCGCCGGCGTACTGAAAGCGTTCGTGTTTGCGCAGAGTTTCGATCGTTATCCACGGGCGCCAAGCGGCGCGTTCCGCGTCGGAATAAAAATCCATATCGCGAAGCTGTGTAGCGTTCCGCCCGTCGCGCGATTCGGTCAAGAGCGCAAGCGCCGGGCGTCCCATGTAAAATCCGTCGCCGTGCATGCGGTTCCGGTGCCGCGCGTAGTTCTTATACACAACGGCCGCGGTCGGGTCGAGCGGAATACTCGGCTGGATTCCGTCCAAGTAGGAAAACGTGTAAGGCTGCGCGTCGTCGCGCTCGCCGCTAATACCGATTCGCGCGGCGACGACATCGTAGGCTGCCTTCATGCCGGCAACGGGCAATCGCGCGGCTTTTAATTCCGCCCCGGAGAAAACGCAGCATCCCAAACCCCAAGCGCTGCCCAGCCCTCCCAGCGCAAGGCTTTCCATCGGAAAAAAATTAGGCGAAGAGATCGGGAGGAACCGGTCGACGTCTGCGACGACGTGCCGCCGCGGCGGCGTCAGTTGCGCGCCCGTCGAGCTGCTGCTCGCCAGCACGCTTTCGAAGCTCTCGCCGAGCAGATAGCGGTGCTGCTCCGGGTCGGTGCGCCGAATCTCGAGATAGTCTTGCTCCGGGAGCAGGCCGGCGTAGTGCCGGTCGGTGCGTCCCACGTCCAGCATGAGCACGCTGCCGCCGCCTTCGATAATCGTTTGGGCCGCCATCGATCCGGTTGCGCCCGAACCGACGACGATAACATCGCTGTCGATCATGCGATCACGCCCAGCAGCGCGAATCCGGCAATCGCTCGCGCTACGGTTCTGCCGGCGTAATACAGGAGAGCGGCTCGTTCCATCCCGGAGTGATCGGCCGGCAGAAACTTTTCGCTGAATTCGGGGCGCGCTTCGAGGATCGCCGACATCAGGAGCAACTTCGCGCGCAGGATCGACTTGGGGCGGCGAAGAGCCGAGATTGCATCTAACGGGCCGAGCGCCCAAACGTGGCGCAAGGCGAACGCGAGAATCTTGCGATCCCTTACGTCCTGTCCTGACCCCAGTTCGCCGGCGGCCCGGGCGTACAGCTGCGCGCACGTATCATCGATGTCGCGGCCGATGAGATATTTGGCGAAGACGCGCGCTTCGCCCTCAGCCGAGGGTTCGTACATCGGCTGTGTTGCGAACTTCTTTGGCGCGCGTACCCAGCTCCCGTGCCGTTTTCGGCGAGAACTGCACGTCGTACATCAACGCATTCAACAGCAGCTGCGCGCCGATCAAAAGGGGCAACGCGACCAGCATGATGGTGCCTGCCGAACGAGGCTGATGGGTGATATCGGTTTGAATCCACTCGGCTGTGCCCAGCCCGATGCCGCTAAGCACCAGAATCGCTCCCCAGAAAAGATAGATCGATCCAAGGTTTACGTCGAAAAGAAAGTACTGCAGCAGCATCCTCCGCAAAAACAGCCGCAGAATCTTTCCGGGAAATTCCCAGAGCGCCCACCGGATGGAAAGCGAGCTGCGTTCGTTGCCATAGAGCGGCGCCATCTCGATCTCACCGATCGGTAATTGCCGCAAACCGAGTTCGCCCAGAACGCTTATCTCGAAGAAATAGCTGTCGGCAAAATTCTGCCAGCCAAGGTCGGGGAGCATGCGCCCGTTGAACGCAACATAACCGTTCGTCGGATCGAGCAAGTTCCAATAGCCGGAAGCGAACTTCACCAGCAGGGAGAGTACGGCGTTCCCGAAGAGCCGAATTTTCGGCATCGTGCGCAAAATCAACGGGTTGACGAATCGATTGCCCTTTACGTATGCCAGCGACGGATCGGCGTCGAAGCAAGCGATGATCGACGGCACGTAGGATGGATCCATCTGCCCGTCGGCATCGATCTTTATCACCACCGACGGATCCAGTTCCAGACATTTGGCAAGCCCTGTTTTGACTGCCGCCCCGACTCCGCCGTTCGTTGCGCGATGGATGACGAGGACCCGTGGGTTCCCGGAGAACTCCTTGCTGACAGCTTCGCCGGACCTCTCCGGGCAGGCATCATCGACGACGATGACGATATCCACGAAGGCAAGTGTCGAACGCACGACGCCGCAAATAGAAGAGCTGGCCTTGTAAGCCGGGATAACGCAGCATGTCATGTCTTGTGGGGATTGGCGCCCGCTCGCATTTTTACTGCAATTGCTGGAGTGTTGGAGGACGAAGAACATGAGAACTTTTCGCGCAATTGTCGGATCAGCGCTCGCGCTGGCCACTGCCGTAGCGGTTGCCGCTTGCGGTGGCGGTACGAATACGAATAACAATGGGCGCAAAATCAAGCCCGTCCCGTCGTTATCCTGCCTCGACCGTGCGCGAACGATACTTCTAACTGGGCGGGCGGTCAAGCTGGGAAGCCAGGCGGCGAACTTCGGCACGATCCTGCTCGATCCAAAGACCGGAATGTGGCTCATTCCGGGTGGCACCGAGATTTGCGGCAGCCAGGTTCCGCTGAAAATGAGCCCCGTCGGCAAGAGCGAGACATTTCAGGCGACTTTCAAACCGGCAAGCGGCAAAATCACGCTGCACGGCTACGGACTCGCGCTCTTCACCGATGCCGTCGCCGGTGGCACGTCCTACAACAACGGCTATATTGCTATGTTCGAAGCTCCGAGCAAGATCGCCATTTACCGCCGGGAGTCCGGCAATTTTCAAGACATCAGCGACTCGTATCCGAATCCCGTCCCGATGACGGACGGCCGTTGGCACACGCTGCGCGTGGTCGTTAAACACACCAGCAATTCGCGGATCGATTTCGCCGGATACGTCGATAACGTGCCGGCTTTTATAGGACACGATTCGACGAGGCTCTTTACCAGGGGCATCTGGGGTCCGGTCAATCGAAGCTTTTACTCGAACGCGACCGTCAATCCCAAGTCGTTTTTAGTGACGCCGGGGGCGGCGCCCTTGGGTACGGCGCCTTCGAGCAGTCCGACCTAATGTCTAGCTAAGTTGTTGCGCCGTCGGTGGACGACGATCCGATCTGGCGGGCTAACGGACCTGAGCTTCGTCAAGTACGGCCTGATCGTATTCATCGCTCAAAGTACCGTCAACGTCCTGAATTTTGCGTTTCACGCCGTCGTCAGCCGGCGAATCGGCGTGGACGCATACGGGAGCTTAAACGCGCTTTCGTCCGGCTTCACGATAGCGCAAGCTCCCGCCGTCATTCTCACGACCGTGCTGATCAAACTGACGGCCGAGTTTCACGCCGCCAACGACGAAGCGCATTTGCGAGCTTTGGCGCGCACGGTGACGGCATATCTGCTGCTGATCGCGGCGGCCATTCTTGCGCTCGGCGCATTGTGCGCGCCGGCGATCGCCGACTACTTGCACATCCCCGACGTCATGCCGGTGTTGCTGATGCTGGCAATTCTGGCGGCGAACGTCGTTCTGCCCATTCGCGGTATCTTGCAAGGCGTCGAAGATTTCGTCGGGTTTGCGTTTTCGCTGGTCTTCGAGGGCGCCGGAAAATTCGGTCTCGCCGTGGCGTTCACCGGCATCGGGTGGGCATTGAGGGGAGCATTGGGAGGCTGGACGATCGGCGTGATGCTGTCGCTCGCCTTCACGTGGGTTCTGATCTCCCGGAAATTCCGGCGGGCGCCTCGCGTGCCGTTTCACACCGATTCGCGGCACGTGATCGGCATGAGCGTCAACATCGCTATCGCGACGCTGGCTATAACGAGCCTCGGTTTCAGTGACGTCGTGATCGTGAAGCACCTCTTCGATCCGAAGAGCGCGGGACTCTACAGCGCCGCGTCGTTGGCGGGCAGGATGCTCTTTTTCTTGGTAGCCTTCGTGCCGGCCGTTTTGCTGCCGCACGCCTCGAATCTCTTGCTGAAGGGCTTACCGACCGCGTCTACATTGCGTCAGGCCGTGGCCGCCGTGCTGCTGCTGGCGGCCGGCGGTTTGGTGCTCTTCGCTGTGTTTCCGGGACAGATTCTGGGAGCGCTCGTCGGTCACGCTTTTGCGAGCGCGGCTCCGTTGTTGCTGCCGTACGGAATAGCGATGGCGATCCTCGTCGTGACAAACACGTTTGTCTCTTACCGGATCGCTATGACCCGTTTTGAGTTCGTACCGTTGCTGGCCGTTATCGCGGCCTTAGAAATTCCGGCGTTCTTCGTTTTCCACGCTTCGGTGCTGCAGATCATTACGATTTTGATCGTGATGAACAGCTTGGCGCTGTGTTCGGTACTCTATCCGTTCGCGGGCCGCCGCGCTCAGGGATTGGCCAGCTCGTAGACGCCGAAGCGCGCGTCCTTCGGCAGCGGCAGCGATGTCTGTCCCATCATGACTTGTCTTTCGGAGCGAACGTGCAGGCCGGCGCGATCGAATAATTCTTTCATCTGATCGTTCGTCCGCACGTGCTCGCCTTTTTCCAAGTACTTGAGCCACAACCGGTTGAAACCGCGGTCGCGCGCATCGAACAACGGCTCGATCACCGCGAGCGTTCCTTGACCGTCGACCAGTGAGGTCGATGCTCGCAGCAGTTCGATTCCGAGCGCGTCGTCAACGTGATGAAGAATACCGGCGAAAAGAACGAGATCGTAACCGTGCTTCCGTTCCGTAAACGAGCGAAGATCTTCGCAAACGAAATCAAAGTTCGGCCGTTTGCGAAATTTCTTTTTCGCGTAACCGATGACGGACGAATCGATGTCTATTCCGGTGTACCTGATGCCGGGGAGCTTTTGAAACGCGGAGGCGGTGATGCCGGTCGAACAGCCGATCTCGAGCACCGTCGTTCGCCCTTGCGCAAGCGAGCGATAAAGGCTGGTTTTGTCCTTGTGCGAGCCCAGCAACAACTGGAACACCTCCCACAAAAAGGGAGCATGTGTTTGACTGAGCCAAGCGGGCGTTTTCACTCTACGTGTGTCCTGCGGCAGCCTGCCGCGGCCCTGCGGGAAAGAAAATCAGCGCTCCCGCCGAAAACATCCGCATCATGAAAGAGGCCATTCTCACTGACCGCATCTCGTCCTATTTGGACGAAGTCGAAGCGGTCGTCAAATCGATTTCGCGCGCCGATGTCCGCGCCGTCGTGGATCGTCTCTTTGAGGCTTGGCAACAACGGCGCACGACCTACATCGTCGGCAACGGCGGCAGCGCCTCGACCGCGTCTCACATGATGAACGACCTCAACAAAATGTCGACGGTCGACGGCTTGCCGAGATTTCGAGCCATCGCGCTGACGGACAACGTTCCGTACATGACTGCGATAGGCAACGACATCGACTATGCCGACATCTTCGTCGAGCAGTTGCGAAATTTGCTCCTGCCCAACGATGTCCTGATCGCGCTATCCGGGTCGGGCAATTCGGAGAACGTGATCCGCGCTGTGAAATATGCGCGTGAAACGGGTGCGGTTTCGATTGGACTCTGCGGCAATGCCGGCAGCCGCTTGTGTGAAGCCGCGGATACGGTGGTTACGGTCTCGTCAAAAAACATTTGCCAGCAAGAGGACGTGCATCTGATTCTCAATCACGCGGTTGCTCTTGCGCTGCGCGATCGCATCGGCTCGACACGGTGAGTGAAATCCAGCGCGCTGCGGTAACCGGCGGCGCCGGTTTCATCGGAAGCCATGTAGCCGACGCGCTCGTGGCGTCGGGCATCCAGACAGTCGTCGTCGACAACTTCGCGACGGGACGCGAGGAGAACTTGAAGCAGCTCGCCGGACGCGTGCGCGTCGAGCGCTGCGACGTCAACGAAATCGAACGCCTAGAAAAAGTTTTCGAAGGCGTCGACTGTGTTTTCCACTTGGCCGCGCTGGCCGATATCGTTCCGTCGATCGAACGCCCGATGGAGTATTTCCGGGCCAACGTCGATGGGACCGCAAGCGTGATGGAAGCGGCGCGCAACGCGCGGGTGCGCCGTGTCGTCTATGCGGCATCCTCATCGTGTTACGGCATTCCCGACCGCTACCCGACTGCCGAAACTGCCGAGGCGCGGCCGCAATACCCTTACGCGCTGACAAAATATCTCGGCGAGCAAATTGCGCTGCACTGGGGAAAAGTCTATCGCATCCCGACCGTCGCGCTGAGGCTGTTCAACGTCTTCGGCGTCCGCTCGCGCACTTCTGGTGCCTACGGCAGTGTCTTCGGCGTTTTTCTGGCGCAGAAATTGGCGTCGCGCCCGTTTACGGTTGTCGGCGACGGAACCCAGTCGCGCGATTTTACCTATGTGACGGACGTTGCGCGCGCATTCGTGACTGCGGCTCGATCGGACGTTACCGGAGAAGCGATCAACATCGGGTCCGGCCGGCCCCAGACGGTGAACCGGCTCGTCGAACTTCTCGGCGGCGACGTCGTGAACGTGCCCAAGCGTCCGGGCGAACCCGACTGCACGCATGCCGACACGGCGAAGGCCAAAGCGCTGCTCGATTGGGAGACCAAGATCCCCTTTGAAGAAGGTGTCGGACTCGTGCTCGATCAGATCGACTATTGGCGCGCCGCTCCGGTTTGGGATGAAAATTCGATCGCGCGCGCGACCAAAACGTGGTTCGATCAACTCGGCGAATTGGCGAGCACGTGAATACCGTGGAACGTTCACAAGCTGCGAGCAAGGTCGTCGACCTCGATCTGCTCGCGCAGCGCGTTGCGGAGATGAAGGCCGCGGGGAAGAAAGTCGTGCTGTGTCACGGCGTCTTCGATCTGCTCCACTATGGGCACATCAAGCATTTTGAGGAAGCGCGCCGGCAGGGCAATGCGCTGGTCGTCACCATTACGCCGGACATCTATGTCGCCAAAGGCTTGAACCGGCCGGCATTCACCGAATCGTACCGGGCGCAAATGCTTGCTTCTCTGGAGCTCGTCGATTACGTCGCCGTCAACCGCTGGCCGAACGCCGTCGAAATGCTGGCGGTCGTGGCGCCATCGGTCTATGCCAAAGGCCCCGACTACAAGAATCACGACGCCGATCTCACCGGCAAGATCTCGGCCGAAGAAGCCGCCGTGCTCGATGCCGGCGGCAGCATGTATTACACCGAAGACGTAACCTTTTCGAGCTCGGCGCTCATCAATCGCCACCTCTCGTCGTTTTCGAGCGAGGTCAACGCGTATTTGACCGAGATGCGATCGACGTACTCGGTCTCGGAGATTCACGCTGCGCTGGATAGCCTTCGCAAGATGCGGGTCCTGGTCGTCGGCGAAGCGATCATCGACGAATACGTGTACGTCGACCAAATGGGGAAATCGTCGAAGGAACCCGTCTTGGCGATGCGCTACGTTTCGAAGGAGCAGTTTGCCGGCGGCGCGCTGGCGATTGCCAATCACATGGCTGCGCTGATCGACGACGTTTCGGTCGTTTCTTTTCTCGGCGCGCAGGACACCAGCGAAGAGTTCGTCCGCAGCTGCCTGGCGCCCAACATCAAAGCGAAATTTCTCTACAAAAAAGATTCGCCGACGATCGTCAAGCGGCGCTACGTCGAAAGCTACCTGCTCTCGAAATTATTCGAAGTCTATGTTTTCAACGACGAATTCCTCGAGGAGAAAGACGAAATCTCGTTTTGTTCCGAGCTCCAAAAGGCTACACAGGAGTATGACTTGGTGGTCGTAGCCGATTTCGGACACGGGATCATGACGCAAAACGCTATCGACACGCTGCAGGACGAGGCAAAGTTTTTGGCCGTGAACACGCAGCAGAATGCCGCAAACATCGGCTATCATACGATTTCGAGATACTCGCGCGCGGACTTCGTCTGCACCAACGAGCGCGAGTTGCGCTCGGATGCGCGCACGAGGGTCGGCGCGATCGAACCGCTGGTCCTCTCGGCCGTCGGACGATTGCGAGCGGGCAACATGCTCGTCACGCGGGGAAAATCAGGAGCCTTGTTCTACAGCATGCGAGAGGGATGGTCGAGCGGGCCGGCCTTCACGAGCAGCGTTATCGATCGCGTCGGTTCGGGCGACGCGGTCTTAGCGTGGACGGCGCCGATGGCCGCGGCTGGATTGCCGGGCAAGATGATCGCGTTCGTCTCGAACATCATCGGCGCGCAGGCCACGCAGATCGTCGGCAATCGCAACGCCGTCGATCGTGTCGCAACGTATAGATTCATCGACTCACTCCTGAAATGAAAAACATTCTCGTCACCGGCGGCGCGGGCTACGTCGGCAGCCGGCTCGTCCCCAAACTCCTGGATGCAGGCCACGCGGCGCGCGTCTTCGATCTCTACCTGTACGGCGATGAAGCGCTGGCCGGCGCGCGCGGCCGCGAGGGCTTTAGCGAAGTGCGCGGCGACCTTCGCGATCGCGTCGCGCTGCAACACGCGATGCGCGGAATAGACACGGTCATTCACCTTGCGTGCATCTCGAACGATCCGAGCTTCGAGCTCGATCCCGATCTTGGAAGATCGATTAACTTCGACTGTTTCCCCGGGTTGATCGAATCGGCCAAGGAGGCGGGCGTCACGCGCTTCATCTACGCGTCGTCGTCCAGCGTCTACGGCGTCAAACAGGAGGAGCGCGTTACCGAAAACCTCGTTCTGGAGCCGCTGACCGACTATTCGAAGTTCAAGGCGATGTGCGAAGAAGTGCTGATGGATGCGCGCGAGCCGGGATTCGAAACGTTGATCCTGCGGCCCGCCACGGTCTGCGGCTACGCGCCGCGTTTGCGGCTCGACCTGTCGGTCAACATCTTGACCAATCACGCCATCACCAACCGGCTCATTCGCGTTTTCGGCGGAGACCAAGTCCGGCCGAACATCCACATCGAAGACATGACCGATCTCTACGTGCAAACCGTTACCGCGCCCGGGAAGCTCATCGACGGAAAGATCTATAATGCCGGCTACTATAATGAAACGATTGGCGCAATCGCTCAAACCGTTCGGGACGTCGTCGGCCCGGACGTTGGAATTGCGGTCGAGCCGACCAACGATCACCGCTCGTACCGTATAGACTCCGGCTTGATTAAGCGCGAACTCGGCTTTGAAGCGCGGCGCGACATAGCGACGGCGGTCAAAGATCTCCGCGCCGCGTTCGATGCGGGCCTCGTTCCGGATTCGATGAACGATCCGCGCTACTTCAATATCAAGATGATGCAACTCGTCGGTTTGAAATAGACGTTGCCCTTCAAGCGCGCGCTGCCGGTCGTTTGGGTGGTGGGGGGCTCAGGCGAACTCGGCCGGGCGGTCGCGCGCCAGTTAGAGCCGGCGTATAACATTGTCAACCTGAGCAGGCGCAGCGCGGGCTCGAACTCCGGGCGCTTGCAAAACGTGCGGATCGATCTCAGCGTTATCGGACGCGTTCGCGCCGCCGTAGGCGCGCTGCTTCAGGAAGATATGCCGCGCGGCGTCGTCTTTTGCCAGCGCTACCGTCCCAGCTCGAAAGCACGCGATGCCGGCATCCTTGCGGCCATCACCACCGAGGTGCTCTCGTCCCAAGCGATCATCGAACAGATCTTAGCATCGAGAAAGACGCCGGCCGGTCGCCGCCCGCCCGTTTCGGTCGTCGTCGTGTCGTCGGTGAACGCGAACTTGATAAGCGAAGATCTGCCGTTTTGGTACCACTGGTTAAAGGCGTCGCAGCTCCAGTTGACGAGGTACTATTCCGCGTTGAGTAGCAGGCACGGCAGGCTGAACGTCAACTGCATTGCCGCGGGGACGTTTCTCAAACGTCCGCTTTCTTCATACACGAAATCGCGGCAGGCGCTCTTGAAACGGCTGGCTCGCAGAACCGCCGCGCAGCGCGTCGCCGGCGTGCAAGATATTGCGCGGCTCGTACAATGGCTGATCTCCGACGATGCGGCGGTTCTCAACGGTCAAGTACTGACCCTGGATGGCGGCTTATCGAATATTTTGCAGGAAACGTTGATTTAAAACGTCCAAAGGGATGCCGAGAAAGCCCATGATGTACACGCGCACTACCTGCAGGCTCTGCGAGTCGGATGCCCTGACGCTGATCTATAAAATGCCGGCGACTCCGCCGGTTGATAATTTTCGTCTGCCTGGCGAACCGGAGATCTCGCTGCCAAGTTTTCCGATGGATCTTTATATGTGCGATGCGTGCGGCCACGCGCAGTTGCTGGCGGTAGTCGATCCGCAGCTTCTTTATGGAAATTACATCTATACGTCGAGCAGCTCGACGGATCTCGACAACCATTTCAGCGCTTATGCCGACCGCGTCAGCGCGTATCTGCAGCTGCCGCCGGATGCCTCCATTCTCGACGTCGGAAGCAACGACGGTTTACTGTTGTCGAAATTTAAAGCGCGCGGCTTTCGAGTTTTAGGGATCGACCCCTCGGCTTATGTCGCCGCTGAAGCAGAAGCACGGGGCATCAAAACGCTGGTCTCGTTCTTCGATAGCGCGGCAACCGAGACGGTGCTACGCGCGGGTGGCCCGTTCGACCTCGTGACCGCGAACAACGTCTTCTCGCACGCTGACAACCTGCGCGAATTCGCGACGTCCGTCAGAGAAGTGCTCGCCGAGAACGGCACGTTCGTCTTCGAGGTATCCTATCTCAAGGATCTCGTCGAGCACGTCGTCATCGACTACGTCTATCACGAGCATCTCTGCCAGCATAGCGTCAAGCCGCTCAAGCAATTCATGGCAGCATGCGGATTACAGCTCATCAACGTGGAACGAATTCCGACCAAGGGTGGAAGCATTCGCTGTTACGCCAAGAAAGCGGGAGATCCCACGAAGCCCGAGCCGGTTGTGGAGAGCATGATCGCGGACGAAATCGATTTTGGTTTATACCAAAAATCAACATACGATCGGCTCAAGGCGCGAGTTGACGCCATCGCCGCCAGGCTCACCGGCATGCTGGACGAAACGCTCGCCCGCGGTGGCTCGGTAGCGAGCTACGGAGCTTCGGCCACCACGACGGTCTTAAACGCGCTGCTGGGAATAGTCGGGAAACTGTCGTTTATCGTCGACGACAACCCGCTGCGGCAGAACCGGTTAGGGCCCGGGTTCTTCGTGCCGGTCCGTTCCTCGGCGGCGCTCGCCGATTTTCGTCCGGATATCGTCGTCCTGTCAGCGTGGCGGTTTGCCGATCAGATCGTAGCGAAGAATCAAGAATACTTGTCGCGAGGGGGATGCTTTATCGTTCCTCTTCCGGATATCCAGGTCGTGAAACATGAGTACAGTCGAACCGCAATATAACCACTGCGTCGAGGTCGACAAAGTATTTGGCCGCACCCGGTTTGGCCTAATGAGCAATCAAGTCTGGCACGATGACCCCAAGCGGCTGCTCTTCGTGTTGGCGCGCTACAAGTTCGTTTCGCGGATGATGGCGGGCAAGAAGAGCGTGCTGGAGATCGGGTGCGCCGACGCGTTCGGCACGCGATTGGTCCGGCAGACGGTTCCCAACGTCACGGCCACCGATATCGATCCGCTGTTTATCGAGGACTGTTTGAGCCGCGAGCGTGACAGCGCGTGGCCCGTGACATACAAAGTGCACGACATGGTTGCGGGCGCTTTCGGCGAGCGTTTTGACGGCGTCTACGCGCTCGATGTCTTCGAGCACATCCCGGCGGATGTCGAGCATCAATTCATCCGGAATGCCAAAGAGTCGCTGGCGGACGATGGAATCTTGATCATCGGCTCTCCCTCATTAGAATCGCAACAGTATGCATCCGAAGGATCCAAGGAAGGCCATGTCAACTGCAAAAGCGGCGACGACATGCGCCAAACGTTCCGGCAGCATTTCGACAACGTTCTGCTGTTCTCGATGAACGACGAGATCGTTCACACGGGGTTCGAGAAAATGGCCCACTATCTCTTCGCTGTCTGTATTGGAAAGAAAAGTTGACGAAAACCAGCACCGCGCTCCTGAGTCCCGGCGTGTGGCAAAGCGCCGATCGATTTCCGCGATTTTCCGAGACCGACGTTCAATTCTGCCTCGCCGAAGTGGCGGGATCGCCGACGAAGCGCTCGCGCGTCTGCATGCATCCCGTCCCGGCGGATCGCATGCAGGAAATGTTTATCGCTTTCGACGGCAAGACGTACGTGCGTCCCAGCTTTCATCGGGACCGGGACGAATCGTTCCACATGATCGACGGCTTCGGCAAATACGTCTTCTTTGACGATGAGGGCGCCGTTACGGGCGACGTTCGCCTCGGGCCGTACGAAAGCGACTTGCCGTTTTATTGCAGGATTCCCGGAAATTTGGCACACTCGCTGATCGTTTTCTCCGAACATGCCGTGGCGCACGAGATTGCGATCGGCCCGTTCGATAGAGCCAATACGTGCTTCCCCGGCTGGTCGCCCGATTATCAACTCGATGCGGAAAAGGAAGCCTTCAGGCTCAGGTATGCATCCGAACCGGTCCATCCGCTGATGGGATGTCAGTACGAACGTCTCACCGAGGAGATGTGCCGCGCCAAGCCGGGCGTGGTCTCGGTCCGCCGCAGCGACTTGGAGTATCTCAAATCCGAAGTCCATCGTACGACCAGGAAACGCATCCGGTTATGCGTTCATCAAACCGACGAAGCGGTGCTGCACGAGATGTTCGTGGTGTACACGGGCATGACGTACGTTCGTCCCAACGTCCATATGGGCAAGGACGAATCTTTGCATATCTTGGAAGGCGAAGCCGATTTCGTATTTTTTGACGACGACGGCGCCGTGCTCGACGTAATTGCGCTTGGCGATCAAAAATCCGGCAAGAATTTTTTCGTGCGCGTGCCGCAGGGGATCTATCACACGATCATCATGCGCTCCGACTATATGATCATCCACGAGGCGACGCCCGGACCGTTCGACAGAAAAGATACGCTCTGGGCCCCGTGGGCGCCGCCGGATTCGGACGGAGCGGCCGTTGCGAAGTATCAGAACGAGATGGAAAGCGCGATCGGACAGATCTCAAAGAAATAGATCTCGACGAAGGCGTCTATGGTTGGTGGATGTATTCGAGCGGTTCCCGGCGGATCGCATCCCAGTTGGCTTCGATCCAGTCGACGACTTGCGCGAGTCCGGTTTCCAGTGCGATCTCAGGGCGCCAGCCGAACGCTTTTCGCGCCTTTTCTGAATCGATGACGTAGGCCGCGTCCTGGCCGGGACGTTCGCCGACGACTTCGACCGAGTCTTCGTAGCGCGCGCCCAGGAGTTCGCAGATCGTGCGGACGACATCGGCGACGGCGATGCCTTCGTCTGGCGAAAGATGGTAGCGCTCGCCGGGATTGCCGCGTTTGAGCATCGCGAGCCCGCCGCGTGAAACGTCGCGGATATGAATGTAGGATTTCACCGCGACGCCGCCGCCGTGCAGCGGAATGCGCTTTCCCATCTTGAGCGCGATGACCGTGCGCGGAATAATCTTGAACAGCTGCTGATGCGGTCCGTAGACGTTCGTCGCCCGGACGGTGACGACCGGGAAGCGGTACTGCTTGTGATAGACCGAGAGCAGCATATCGGCGGCAGCTTTCGACGCGGCATAAGGCGTCGACGGATTATCCGGCGCCTCTTCGGTTACTCTGCCGACACAATTTCCGTACGCCTCCGGCGAAGAGACGTGAAGGTAGCGTTTGATGAAGTCTTTTCCAGTGAGATTCTTGACGAGCTTGGCGAGCGCGACCGTATTCGTCTCGAACCACTCTTCGGGATGGATCCAGGACGGCGCGACCTCGCTCTGCGCTGCGAAGTTCACGATATATTCCGGGCGCTCGGCATCGATCAGCGCAAGCAGCTTATCGACGTCGTGGTTGAGATCGATCTGTTCGAAACGAAAGCGCGAGAGATCGGAACGCCCGCGATACGCCAGCATGAAGGCCGGTTTTTCAGAAGAACGCGAGACGCCGAGAACGTGCATCGCCGGGTCGTCGAGCAGCAAGTCGATGAAGTCGCCCCCCGAGAACGAATTGCTTCCGATGACCAAGACCGTCTCAGGCATGCTTAGAGCCTCTTAAAGAGCAGGTGCGATTTGTTCAATTGGTCGCGCTTGCGCGTATCGGCGCCCGAATCGGCAAATTCGCGGCGCTGCCGCCCGATCGGCCGGAACTCGTTGAGCAGAATGCAGCACCACTTCACCGTGTAAGCCGGAAGCAAGAGGGCTGCGCGCGCCGGAATCTCTCCCGAATCGTCGCCGACGGCCGCCGCAACCTCGCCGGCAAAGGTGTCGAACAAGTCCAGCGGAACGGGCAGCGCGACCTGCGAGAAAAAGTCGGCGATCAGCTTCGCCGGATCGTCCCAGCCGGCGTACTCGAAATCGATAAACTTCAAAACGCCTTCAGGTGTCCGGATGGCGTTGTGAAAACCAAAGTCCGACGGAGAGATGCAGCGCAAAGCCGGATCGAGGGCCGCGTCCACACCGCTTCCCGCTGCGGCCGTGATTCCGGAGCGAATATCTTCCCAAGCCGGAAGGAGTGCCGCGCGCACGAACGTTCGCGCGTCGGCGTCTTCGGGCTCGCGTTCCTCGATGCGCGCCAGTTCTTCCAAGCGACGGTCGATCGTGCGCAGATGTTCTGCGATCGAGAAACTCGCTTCGGCCGCGTCTCTTAGATTGCGCGCGGATTCGCGGTGCCGGTTCAGCGCCGAGAAGAAGGCCGATGCCTGCGCGACGGCGCCGGCGTCGACTTCATTTGGTTCGAGCTGCCGGCCGTCGACGTATCCGTAGAGCGCCAGTCCGTGTGCGCTGTCCTCAGCGACCGGTTCGGGAAGCGCGCGCAACTCGATACCCCATGCGAAACGGACGAACTCCCATTCCGCTTGCATGCGGTTCCAGCCGTCCGCGGCGTGCAGAAAATACGATTTGAGAACCAGGCTGCGCTCCGGGGCGCGCACGAGATAGACGCGATTGTTTGCGCCGCCCGCCAGCGGCTCGAGCTGCGCCGATGCGGAAACTTCGGCGAGCTCCAGCAGCGAGCGCACCGCGGCGTCGCGATCGGCGGCCGAGATCAACGCGGCGATCCCAACAGCATCAGCGCGGCCTCTTCCCAGGAGCGGACCGGTTCCAATCCGGGCGGGCTTGTGCCGTCGCCGGCCGGATCGAAGAGCAGACGCCGCACTCCGGGAGGGAAAGCGGGCTCCGTCAGCAGCTCGGGCAGATCGTCGATGAAAACCGTGCATTGCTCGGATGCGATGCGCGCGAGTTTTGCATCTTTGGTCAACTCGAAGAAGACGCGCTCGCGCGGCAGGCCGATGCGGCTGAAGACTCCCTGATCGCGAAGCCATTTCTCAGCGGCGGCATGCAAATCGATTTCGGCTCCGAGATAAGGAAGCCGCGTCTTATGACTGATGATGCAGAGGTCGACGCCGTTCCGCGCGCAGCGCTCCAAAAAATCGAACGCACCAGGGAATGGCTGTGCCAGATGCATGCCGCTGCCGTAGATGTAGCCCTGTAACTCGGTCCATTCGTCTTCCCGATGCTCCAAGCGCAGATAATCGCGAATGGCCCGCTTCGAGTGCGCGCTTTCAGCCGGAATCAGCGAACGTTCGATCGCTGCCGCATAAAAGGCGTCGTCGTAACAGATCAGCGTGTTATCAAAATCGATCCCGATGCGCATCTCTTCCGTCACGCGAGCGAGAGGTCCAAGAACGGACGGCCGACGCGTCCGGATTCGAGGTCGGAGAGTGCCTCATTGATCTGCCGGAGCGCAACCGGCGGCGAAAGCAGCGGCTGCACGTCGACGCGCCCCGTTGCGATCAGATCGGCGAAGCGAGGCAGGTCGCGGCTCGGAACGGTGTCGCCTCCCCAGCACCCGAGAAGACGCTTGCCGTCGTTGAAGGCACGCGGATCGAGCACGAGTTGTTCGCCGCGGCGCGCGTTGCCGATGATGACCGCGCGGCCGCCGCGCGGACGCACCGCATCGAGCGCTTGAGCCATGACCGACGGAATGCCGGTCGCTTCGATGGCGATATCGGCTCGCGGTGGGATCAGCTCCGCAATCGCCGCGACCGGGTCGGTTTGCGTGGGATCGATCGTGTGCGTCGCGCCGGCGGCGGAGGCGAGTTCCCGCCTGCGCGGGTTGGGATCCACGGCCACGATCGGCGCGCATTCCATCGCGACGGCTCCGAGGATCGCGCACAGGCCAACGCCGCCCGCTCCAAAGATCGCGATGCTCTCGCTCGCCGTTGCGGCGGCGGTGTTCACGACTGCGCCCATGCCGGTGGGCAGTGCGCATCCAAGCAAGACGGCGGTCTTCATGCCGAGCTCTTGCGGCAGCGGCGTCAGCCGGTTCTCGCTCACGACCGCGTGACGCTGAAAGGTCGTGATCGCGCCCGCGTTCACGTCGCGTTCTCCCCAGCGGTACACGCTCCCAGGGATGTCGGCGCCGGTATCTTTGATCCAGGAGAGCACGACCTGATCGCCGGTCTTGACCTTGACGACGCCGGGACCGATCTCAAGGACGCTTCCGGTCGCCTCGTGGCCGAGACAGTGCGGCAAGAACGGATCGGCGCCGCGCTCGCCGCGCGCCTCCGAGAGTTGGGTGTGACAGATGCCGGCAAAAGCGATCTCGACGAGCACTTGGCCTGCTCGCAGCGCCGGGACCTCGAGCTCCGCAATCTCGAGCGGTTTACCCAGCTCGACGAGGATAGCAGCGGCCGTCTTCATTTGATAACTATGCAAGCCGTACGTGCGCCGGGCGCGCAAGGAGCCGCCGTTCAATACGCCGCGCTATCGCTTCGGCGGAGATGCCGTAGTGCTCTTGCGCATATTCGGTCTCGCCCGCCTCGTGCATGAACGCGTCCGCAGTTCCGATGCGCAGAAGGCGTCCGGCTGCCGGCGTCTCGCGATCCGCGTACCACTCCGCGATCGCCGCGCCGAAGCCGCCGATGAGACCGTGTTCTTCGATCGAAACGACGAGCGGAAAGGTGCTGAACGCTTCTTCAAGCAGATCCGTCCCCAGCGGCTTCACCGTCGGCACGCTCACGACGCGCGCGGCGATGCCGGCGTTCTCCAGCAGCTTGGCGGCTTCGAGCGCGTTCGCCGCCGCGACGCCGGTCGCCAGCAAGCACACGTCTCCGCCGTTGCGCAAGATGAAGTGGCGGCCGATAGCGTGCTCAACGGGCTCGGCATGCAGCGCGGGTTCGCCTTTCTTGCCGATGCGCATGTACACCGGGCCGTCGAGGCGCAGCGCGTCGCGCAGGCACGCGCGCAGCTCGGCGCTGTCCGCCGGCGCCAACACGGTCATCCCGGGAAGCGTGCGCAGCATAGCCATTTCTTCGAGCGAATGGTGCGTGGCTCCGAGCGAGGCGTAACGCAAACCCGAACCCGTGCCGACCAGGATCACGGGGACATGGTGATAGCAGAGGTCGTCGCGAATCTGTTCGATGACGCGATACGTGATGAAAGGAGTGATCGTATAGACGACGGGGCGAAGACCGCACATCGCCATCCCGGCGGCCATGCCGACCATGTTCGCTTCGGCCACGCCGCAATTGTAAAAACGATCGGGTGCCGCAAGCTTGAATTCGTCGAACAGCCGGTTTCCGATGTCCCCGGCGAGCAGGACGATCGATGGATCGCGTTTTCCTTGCTCGGTTACCTCATCGGCGAATGCATTTCTCACGGCATATCCAACTCGGCTTTGGCAAGCGCTAATTCTTCCGCATTCGGAATGCGGTAATGCCAGTTGTTGTCGTCCTGCATGAAGGAGATGCCGCGCCCTTTGATCGTGTGCGCGATAATCGCCGTCGGTTTGCCGCTGGCGGACGGCACGCGATCCATGTGTTCGCAGAGCGCTTCGAGATCGTGTCCGTCGATTTCGTGCGCGTCCCATCCGAAGGCCGCCCATTTTTCACCCAGCGGTTCAAGCGACATCGTTTCGTTGGAGCGCGCAGTGGCTTGCCACTTGTTGTAATCCACCACGATGCACAAGCGGTCTAAGTGCTGAGCCGCCGCAAAGAGCGCCGCTTCCCATACGGCGCCTTCGTTGCACTCGCCGTCTGAAAGCAGCGCGTACACGCGATAATCGTATCCGCCGATGCGGCCGGCTAAGGCTTCTCCAACGCCGATCGAAAGACCGTGACCGAGCGAACCGGTCGCCGCTTCGATGCCGGGCGCGCAGCGCGGTCCCGGGTGTTCGGCCAGCGCTCCGCCATCGGTATGATACGAATCGAGGGTCGACTGCGGAAAGAAACCACGCGCCGCCAGTGTGGCGTACAGCGCAGTTGCCGCGTGCCCTTTGGACAGAATAAAACGATCGCGGTTCGGCGCATCGGGTTGCGCCGGATCCAGGCGCAGCACGTGCCAGTAGGCGGCGGTCAGGATGTCGATACATGAAAGCGCCGAGGCAAGGTGCGGCGTGCCGGCCCTATGCGACATCGCCACGACTTCGGCGCGCAGGCGCGCTGCAATACGCCGCAGGTCATGCGAATTGCGAAGCGAGGCGATGGAATTCACAATGGTATCTTTGGCCAAGGGACGTTCAAGTCCGCCACGAAGGCCGCCCCGATGACCGTCTTGCTCGCCGGCGCCGGACTATTTGCGTGTTCTTTCATTCTGCAAGCCGTGCTCTGGCGCATATGGCTGCCGCGGCGGCAAATGCCGGCATTATTCCTTTTGTACGCGCTTGTCCCACCGGCCGCGCTGGCGGTCGCCGCGCTCACCGGGCATATGCCCGCGTTTTCTCCAGCCGAGGCAGTCCGCGCCGCTATCTTGTATCTCTCGCTAATGCTGGCTTACATTACTCTCTACTCCGCGATCGAGATGCAAAGCCCGACGCTGGCCATTATCTCCTTCGTCGCGAAAGCGGGAAGCCCAGGTTGCAGCGATGATGAATTAGCCGCGCGATTCGGCATCGATACGGAATTGGCGCAGCGTTTGACGCTGATGGATCAAGCAGGCTGGATCCGGTGCGCGGGCGATACGTTGCGGCTGACGGGGAAGGGACGATTCTACGCTCAGATGTTCGAAAACATCGCGCGCGTCTTCGGTATCACCCGCGGTGTTTCAGCCGCCGGATGAGCTCACAATGGCTTCTCACGATCGCGCCGCTCGCCGGGCTGGCGGCGGACGTGGCCGTTCAGCTTGCGATCGCGCACATCGTGCGGCTCGTCGGCGTATCGATCGTAACAGGAACTCTTAGCGGGCTTGCCGTCACCGCTGCGTGCACGGCGTTGGCCACGGCCGGCCTGGCGCCGCCCGACGTGATCGCGGCCTGGATCACCGCAATTGCGACATACGTCGCGTTGGCCTTTGGGTATTGGGCGTTCCTGAACGTCAACATTTCGGGATTGCGGGTTCGCACGTTGCGCGAGGTCCTGCACTCGCCCGGCGGCATTTCACGCACCGAGCTCATGGAAAGGTATTCTTCCAAGGAGTACTTGAGCCGCCGTCTGGAGCGGCTGCAACGGGGAAACCAGCTGAGTTACCGCGACGGGCATTGGAGGCTGGAGAAGAAAACGCTGCTCGTCGTTGCGCGTCTGATGGAAGCGGCGCGTGCGCTCGCGCTGCCTGCCCGAGCTCATCCGGGCCGGCGCGCGTAGACTGAAGGCCACGTTCCCGTTTCGTTGAAATCCGCGGAAAATGAAGGTAGCAGACGCGCTCGGCGAGCGCATCGATTTCGTCCAAGCGCTCCACTCTTCGACCAAACGTGATTATGTCGCGCGCGTAACGGAGTTCGATAAACCGGAGTGCGCCGAAGTCGCATCCAAATTCGATCGCGAGTATTGGGACGGCGAACGGCAATACGGATACGGTGGATACCGGTACGATGGGCGCTGGCGGCCCATTGCCGAACGAATGGCCAAGCACTACGGCTTGAAGCCCGGCATGCGCGTGCTCGATGTCGGCTGTGGAAAAGGCTTTTTGCTCTACGAGTTCACCCAAGCCGTCCCCGGCATTTCGGTTGCGGGAATCGATGTGTCGCCGTACGCGATTGAAAACGCGAAAGAAGAAGTCCGCGCCGGCCTGAAAGTCGGGACCGCCGCGGACCTTCCATTCGAGGACAAGTCCTTCGATTTGGTCGTGACGCTCGCCACCCTGCACAACCTTGGGCTCGGCGATCTTTGGTCCGCAGTCAGCGAGATCGAACGTGTGGGGCGCGGCGGCAAATACATCATGGTCGAGTCCTACCGGGACCAGCGCGAAAAAGCCAATCTGCTCTACTGGCAGTTGACATGCAAGAGCTTTTACTCCACCGGTGATTGGGAGTGGCTCTTCCGCAAAGCCGGCTACAGCGGCGACTACGGCTTCATCTTTTTTGAATAACGCAGGGCGGTCGTTCTGGCAGGCGCCGGTCGTGATGAGCGAGGCGGCGGCCAAGCTGCACGATGAGGCCTCGATTACGAATCCTTATGACGAGGCGAAGATCGATCTCACGCTCTTCGTTTCTTGCTACAACGAGGCCGGAATCATCGTCGAGACGCTCGACACCGTGAGCGAAGCCGCAAAAGAAGTCGGTCTCAGTTTTGAGCTGATCGTCATCGATGACGGCTCGACCGACAATTCCTTGCAGGTCGTGCGCGACTATATCGCGTCGCATCCCGATGATAACATCGTGCTCCGCGTCAACCAGAAAAATCGCGGACTGGCGCAGAATTACGTCGACGGCGCTTTCCTTGGAAAAGGAAAGTATTACCGTCTGATCTGCGGTGACGGAGCGGAGCCGAAAGAGAGCATCGTCGAGATCTTCAAGGCGATCGGCCAGGCCGATTGCGTGGTGCCCTATCATCGCTTGACCATCGGGCGCAGTCGCGGGCGGGCGATGCTATCGAAGATCTATACCTTCACGATCAATTCCATCACCGGAAACCGGATCAAATATTATAACGGCTTGGCGGTTCATCTGCGTCACAACATCATGCGCTGGCACACGAATACGAAAGGCTTCGGCTTTCAGGCCGAGATCTTGTGCTTGCTGCTCGATCTGGGTTTCACATATAAGGAAGTCTCGGTCATTACCGATGAGAAGCGCGTTGGAAAGTCTAATGCGCTGACGCTGCGCAACCTGCTTTCGGTGGCGCACACGATCGTCGAGATAACAAATCGCCGGATCTCGAGCCTCATGTACCCCTCGCGCTGATGGCGTGAGTCTTGTGCACCGCGTACGGCGGAAGGTGCATCGATATGCCGCGGCTAACCGCACGTTTTCCATGAATCGGCTCGGAAACGCTTGGGATAATACCCGCCGGTCATTTCTGCGCCTTGCGACGCAGCGCGAGGCGTTGGTCGCGATCGTTATTTTCGTCCTCTTGTGCGCGCTGGTAACGACCGTAAAAATGTATCGTCTCGACGGGCTCGAGGGCGACACGGCGACCTCGCTGCAGGCGACCGAAAACATCGCGCACCGGGGAGTGGCCACCAGCCAGGTTGCGGCGAACTCGCTGGCATTCATTTACGATAGCGGTCTAGGACGCATGACGGCCGGCCAAATTGCCAAGGATCCACTGACGCCGCCGCCCGCCACAAAAGAAGCGAACATCATGGCCTACCACACGTACTACATACTCTACCTGGTCGCGCCGCTCGTCTGGGTTTTTCCGGTCAAGTTCGTGCTCTTTGCGTTGTGGACGCTATCGTTCTTCGGCGTGGTGGCGCTGGCATATCTTGGATTGCGTCAAAGAAACCTACCGGTAGTTGGAGCGAGTCTATTCTGTCTGCTGATCGTCTCGCATCCGGCTTGGTCGGAGAGCCTGCTCGACGGCCAATTCTACGTCGACAGGTTTTTCGTCTTCACCGGCTTTCTGTTGATGTACCTGGCTTCGCGGCAAAACGTCTCGCGAGCATGGCTCGTGGTTGCCGGCGTGCTGTGTTTGCTCGTCAACGAACGCGGAGCGCTCACCGCAGGCGCCTTTTTGCTGCTCTACGTGCTGCTGTACTGGACGCGTCCGGGAATCGATCGGATATTCAAGCTTGGTTTCAGCTTCGTGCTGCTCGCGTACGGCGCAATTGCGCTCAAGCTCGTGCTCACCAACTCCTTCTATTCGAGCTTCATGCCGACGAGCATCGCGCAGATCATGGCGAACTTTCAGCAGCCGGTTTTTGCCCATGACGCCGAACTTTTGATCTTCGTAAACCTTCCGCTCATTTTGCTCGCGCTGTTCGAATGGCGGGCCGCGGTCATCGGAATTGTGCTGCTGTCGCCGAACGTTTTGGGCAGTATCGGGGGAGCCGAAAAAATCGCCTGGACCACCCATTATCATTCATACTATTTCCCGGTGCTCGTGTGGGCGGCTATGCTGGGCTATGCGGCGGCGTACCGGAAAGCGGCTGCGGTAACCCGCGTGCGGCCGATCTATGCCGTGGCAGCGGTCTGTGCCATGCCGGTCGTGCTCGCCCTGTACTTGAGCATGCTCGATCCGTACACCGCGCCCGGTCCGAATCTGAGCTCGGACACTACCAGCAATCAATTCTTTTTCAAACTCAATCGCCTATCCGCCAATTATTTGGGTGCCGGCTCGCTCGGCGCAACGCAGCAAGCGGCCGGGGACCGGCTGCGCAAGGCGGTTCCACCGGGGTCCGTCGTCACCGCGCCCGAAGGCGCGATGACGCCGCTGTACGAGCATCGCACGATCCGGTTTTTCCCGATGGGTCTCGATACGGCCGACTATGCCGTGCTCGCTTTTACGCCCACGCCGCAGGGAATTACGTATAGCGGAGACGTCAGCTATGTCGGTCCCGACGAAGCAAAAAAAATCGACGCCGTCATTGTCCAAAGAATGAAAAAAGATCACTATGATTTCCGTCACGAGATCCTCATTCCGGAGATCAGCCTCGCCATTGTAAAACGACTGAAGTGAATATTTTAGGTTTCAACTGTTTCGGCCACGACTCGGCCGCCACGCTCGTCGTTGACGACGAAGTGGTGTTTGCCGTTGAAGAAGAGCGGCTCAACCGGAAGAAGCATTACGGCGGGCTGCCTCAGCGGGCGATTGCGGCGTGCCTCGATCATGCGGGCATGAGCCTTTCCGATATCGACCACGTAACGTTTTTCTGGAAACCCTCGATCTCATACGCGAAGATCCCCGTCTTCTTGATGAAGTTTTGGGACAAGGTGCCGACGCTGATGCGCGAGCAGCGCTCTTTTTCGATGGAAGAGAATCTGGGCATGCTCAATTATCTTGGCGACATGAAGAAGGCGCCGCAGACGCTCGAAACGCTTTTTCCGACGTCGAAAAAACCGAAGTTCGGCTTTCATCTGCTCGAGCATCATTATTGTCACGCGGCCAGCGCGTTCTTCCCGACGCCCTATGAGGAAGCGGCGATCCTCACGATTGACGGCGCGGGCGAATGGAAGACCGCGATGCTTGCCCATGGCCAGGATAATACGATCACGCGCTTGAGCGCCGTTGAAACGCCTCATTCGCTTGGCGCGTTCTATCAAGCTATCTCGCGGCATCTCGGGTTCAGTTTGATCGAGGGCCCGGGCAAACTGATGGGACTGGCGTCGTACGGAGATCCCGATACGGACGTCTATCGAAGAATGCGTGAGATCGTGCGGCTGACCGACGATGGCGGTTTCAGGTTCGATATGTCGTACCTCAGTTATCACTACACGCGCAAGATTCCGTTCACCAAGAAATTCACCGATATCTTTGGACCGTCGAAAGCGCAAGCCGGCGATTGGAGCGAGCACGAGCTCAACGTTGCCGCCGCAGCGCAACATATCGTCGAAGACGTGATCTTGCACATGGTGCGAACACTCAAGAAGAGGACCAAGTCGAAGAATCTCTGCATGGCGGGCGGCGTTGCGCTGAACAGTGTAACGAATGGGTTGATCGCCAAAGAGGGATTGTTTGAGAACATCTTCATTCAACCCGCGGCGGGCGACTCGGGGACCTCGCTCGGCGCGGCGATGCTCTATAACCATCTCGTGCTCAAACGTCCGCGGAAATGGGTCATGGATACCGCATTTCTCGGTCCGAGTTATTCATCGGAAGAGTACGAAGCCGCACTTCGCAAGCACAATCTGCCCTACCGCCGTACGAAAGACTACGGCAAGTTTGCCGCCAAGATGCTGGCGGCCGACAAGATCGTGGGCTGGTTCCAGGGGCGAATGGAGTTCGGTCCGCGGGCGCTGGGCAACCGCAGCATCATGGCGTCGCCGCTTCACCCCGACATGAAAGCGATCCTGAACGCGCGCGTAAAATTTCGCGAAGCGTTCCGTCCTTTCGCGGCGGTCGTTCTCGAGGAAGATTGCGGCAAGTATTTTGACAGCAGCTACCCCAACCCGTACATGCTCCTGGTCTACAGCACGCGCGAGGAATACCGCAGCAAGCTGCCGGCGATTACGCATGTGGATAATACGGTGCGCATTCAGACGGTGAACCGCTCGGAGAATCCGGAGATGCGGGCTCTGCTCGAAGCGTTCCGCGCCGAAACGGGCTATTCGGTCCTGCTGAATACGTCGTTCAATATCAAAGGTGAGCCGATCGTGGCCAGTCCGGAAGACGCTGTCTACAGCTTCGCGCGCGCCGACATGGATTACCTGGTCATGGGAGATTTCATCGTGGCAAAACCTGGCGACGAACGGAGTTTAGAAGCAGTATAAGTGGCCGTAATAGTCCAAGAACATTCCGTGCAGTCCTCGAAAAACGACGTTGTCTCGGAATTCTTCCTGACGGAAGATCAGTGCAATTTTGCGATCATGGGCGGCGCACCGCGCTGGGTCGATATTGCCCTTGGCGACGTACCGGCCTTAGGCCTGGCGTTGCCGGCCGAGCAAACACTGGTCTCGCCCGAGCTGCGTTTGGGAAAGGACACGGCGCTGCTCTGCGAGCTGACTTCAGGCCGGGCGCACATCTCGTTTCGGATGGACGGCGAGGACGAAGAACTGCTTGCGCTCCGCGCGGGAGGTGCGGTTACCCTTGATCTGCGTGCTCTGGAAGGCCGCAGCGGGCGCGTTTCCGTGCGCGCTGAGGAAGACGTCGTCCTAACCAAACTCCTAATCGGCCGGCTGGATCGCTTGGGATTACTTTCCGCCCGCACTCATCACGCGCGGCGCGTGGCCAACGAGAAGCGGCACTTTGCGACCGTGTACGATCATCCGATGTATGATATTCGCGGTCCGCGAGGTGGAGCCGGCACGTTCGAAGCGCCGCCGCGCCGCGGCAGAATCCAAGCCCTGCCGCAGCTGACCGTGGAAGAGCTCGAAAAGCTTCCATGCTCGGCTCCGCGTCAAGGCGACGATGCATATCATTACGCGCACCACGTACTCGGTGAGATTATCGGAGTTTCGGCGCCCAACTTCGCAGAACGGCTAGGCTCCATCTACAAGAAACGGCCCGTGCGAATGCTATCGCTGTGCTCGGGTACCGCAGGGATCGAGCGTGGAATTCTCGAGGCCGCCGGAGTTCCCATCGAGATCACGCTCTTTGACATCAACGAAAATTTGTTGGCTCAGGCGGCTGACGTGGTCGCGCCATATGCGCGCGCCTTCGGCGTCGCAGGCGACGTCAACACGGTATCAACGGCGCAGTTTGCGACGAGATTCGATGTCGTGGCCTTCGTTTCAGGTCTTCATCACGTTGTGGAACTCGAGCATGTTCTGCAGACGGTTTCCAGTCTGCTGGAAGAGCAGGGTGAGTTCTGGCTGATTGGCGAGCAGATCGGACGCAATGGCAATCGTTTGTGGCCGGAGTCTCGCGAGGTCGTGGACCGGTTGTTCGCTACTTTGCCCGAGCCTTTTCGCCGCAATGCCCACAGCGGGGCCATTGACAATACAATGCCGGACAGCGATTTCTCTTCCGTGACGTTTGAGGGCATTCGATCGTCGGAGATCGAGCCGATGTTGTTGCGGTACTTTGAACCCGTGCAGATCTATCGCCGAAACTGCTTCTTGTGGAGGATGGTCGAACCAACGTACATCGACAACTATGATGTATCGAACGAGGAGCACCGACGGACGATTTTGCGCATTGTAGCGGCCGAATACAACCTTTGGAGGGACGGAGGGCGTTCCACCGAGATGCACGCTGTCTATCGCCGCCGCTGACGCTTAAACGAAGCGCTCGACCGTCAGGCTTTGCTTGTTCGGATTGAGCGAGCAGCCGTGGCATATCTTCGGATCGGCATTAATGAAATCGCTGACCCAGCCGGTGACGCGCGGATCGTTCCGGATCGCGTCCCAGTTGCGCTCGTCGTCCGCACGGAGATGTCCGTAATGCGATGGGCTCACGGCGTTGCAGCACGGCGTAAGGCTGCCATCGACGGTGAAGAACGGGTTGAGAAACGGCCTCACGCAGCGTTTTTCGTTTGCGCCGAAAGACGGCGTGTTGGCGTTGAAGTAGACCGAAAAGTTGGGGTAATCGCGCCGGACTGACTCCATGCGTTCGGCCAGCCACGTTTCGTCCTCGGGCCGCAACACGACCGAGATGTCGTCGGATATCACGGGGGTTATTTGGACGGGCACTTTGCCGAGCGCCGCGATCCTTCGCAGCGTCGTCTCGATGTCGAGCAGGTTGAGCCGGCTGGCAACGAGTGCCACGATGAACCACGTAAACGTATTCCGGAAGAGTTCCAGCCGGTGCCAGAGCAGATCGGCGTCGGTTCCGGAGCGGCAGCGTTCCGCGATAACCGGATCGAGCGAGTCGACCGAGAGCGCGATAGTGATGCCGTGAAAACCGGCCAACGATTCCCAATAGGCGTCGTCATGAGTATGGGCGTTCGTGTTGAAATGGATTGAATTAAATTTTCCGGAGTCCGACGCAAAGCGCAGCATCTCGACGAAGTTCGGATGCATCGACGGCTCGCCGATGCCCTGTAAATAGATCATTCCCGTAGGGGGCAGCTTCTGAATGATCGTGCGGAATCGCTCGAACGGAATGTGAACGTTCTGCCAGGCATTGGCCGCGATTTTTTTGGTGCGCGAACACTCCCGGCAGGCAAAATTGCAAAACGTCGTGATCTCGATCTGCGCGGAGTCGAGCCGCGTCATCGGGGGCATGAGATTCGCGGCGACCTCCGTTGCCGGCGCTAATCCGGAACCGAAAGCCGACCGCACGAGGGCCGGATAGTTGTCGGGGTTATTCAGACCGCGCCAGTCGAAGCCCGCGATCGAAACGACGTCGTCTTGCATCAGCGGCTGTACGCCACTCCTCTGGACTCCGAGTTGCAGAGCTCTTCGAGCGAGCGCAACAAGCTCGGAGCGACGGCGCTGCGCCCGAACCGTCCGAGCACTTCGTCTGCGGAGCGCGAGAGCTTCGTCCAGAGTTGCTCGTCATCGTAGAGCCGCGCGACAGCCTCCGCGAAACTTTTGGCATCGTTGGCGATCAGACAGTTGCGGCCGTCGGTCAAGCCGAACCCGTCGGCGGCCATTTCGGTCAGCACGACCGGCAACCGGTAGGAGAGCGCGTGTCCGACTTTGCCGTTCATGCCCGCGCCATAGCGCAGCGGTGCGACGAAGATTCGCGCGCCCAGGAAATACGGACGCACGTCCGCGACGAATCCCGGAATGCGCACGCGCTCCGACTCCATCGCGAGAACCGAATCCGGAGGGTTGCTGCCCAGCAGCGTCAGGACGATGTTCGGATTGCGCTTCCAGAGCAGCGGCATGATTTCGTCGTGCAGCCAGCGGGCGGCGTCGATGTTGGGCGGGTGGTTGTAGCCGCCGATGAAGAGTATGCCCGAAGTTTCGGAGAAGCTGCGCTCCCCCTCGACCTCAATCTCGTGGATGGTCGGCACGACGAAGACGTTTTCGACGCCGCGCTCGCGCAGGATCTTTCTTTCCGATTCCGTGACCACGACCGTCGCGTCGGCCCGCTTCGCGGCGTCCATCTCGAGCCTCTCGATTTCCTTCGAGTCATTCGGATCGCCGCCATGCACCTCGATCTCACGCAGCTTGCGCATGAAATGCAAGTCGATCGTGTCGTAGATCACGCGCGTCGCTCGATTGTGACGAATGAGCGGTTCGTACTTGGCGAAGAGATCCGGCCGGCAAACCCACGCGAGATCCAAAACCGGCAAGACTGAGTTGAGCGACGCCTGCCACGGTATGCCGTCTTGGATGTGGTGCAGAACTTCGACCCCCAGGTCTTGAAGCTCCGTTGTATACGGCTGAAGCGGCGCGTAATTGTCGGGCAGGAAGATCACGTGGAAGCGCGCCGCGCGCAACATTCGAACGATGCGCATCAAGCGGTTCGATCCCGCGTCACGGTCGTACATCGGAACGTATGAATCCACGACCAGGATGGTCGGGCCCCCGCGCCCGCGCCGCGCGGCCGCCGGAACCGCCGCGGGGTCGCCTTCGTATTGATCCTCCAGCGCCGCGGCCCATCTGCGGCGGAATTTCGGGCGGTTGACTTCCTGAAACCGTTTCGTCCCCGACGAAAGATCCGTGCCGGAGGTAAGACCTTCGTAATGCACGACCTCGGAATGCGGCTGATAGACGACGCGAAATCCGAGCGACCGTATCCCGAAGCAGAGGTCGGCGTCTTCGTAGTACGCCGGCACGTACTCTTCGGAAAAACCGCCGAGCTGTTCGAACAGCGCGCGGCGAACGAGCAGAGCGGCGCCCGAACAGTAGTCCACCTCGCGCACATAGTTGTAGCGCGGGTCTTCCGGATTTTCGCCGCGGCCGTAATTCCAGCCCGTGCCGTCGCGCCAGATGATGTTGCCTGCTTCTTGCAGCTTGCCGTCCGGATAAACGAGCTTGGAGCCGGCGGCGCCTATCGTCGAATCGTTTTCAAGCGTCGTAACCAATTGATCGAGCCAGGCGTCGCGCACGACGGTGTCGTTGTTGAGAAAACAGATGTACGTTCCGCGCGCGACGCCGGCACCGCGGTTGCACGCGCGCACGAAGCCGTAATTGCCGCCGAGTCGAACGTAATCCAAACCCGGCAGCGACGCGATTAACTCCGGAGTCGAGTCGGTCGAGCCGTCGTCTACAACGATGATTTGAACCTGCATGCTGGCAAACCACGTGTCTGCGATCGACTGCAGGCAGCGCGCCGTTACGTCGACCTTATTGTAGACGGGTATGATGACGCTCACGATCGGTTTTTCCGCGTTGAGCGGATGCTGATCCATGCGCTTCTTCCAACTCGCTTGCAAGTGATCGGGCGACCGCGGTAGCGGTCTCTCCGCAAGAACTCGCGGCGCAACTTCGCCGACCGAGAGCGCCATGCCGGGACTCCACACTGCATAACGGTCGCGCGCCACCGGCAGACCGAGCATTGCTTTGAGGGAAAACCAGAACATCCGCAGCGCGTGAAAGCGGCTGCGCATGATGTGCGCATAGTCGGTCCGCAGACTCTCCAATCGGCGCCGCTCTTCGACGAGACGGCGCATGGCAGCGTCTAAACTCTCCTGGTCCATAAGTCCATTTCGGCGGCGAAGCGATTCCGTTGCCTGTTCTACGATGCGGACAAATGGCCCCCCGGATTCGCGCTTGCACAGGGCTCGCCCCCGCACGGTTCGAAAGCGAGAGACTCACCGTTCCAGCAGTTGCAGCAAGGGGTAATTCGTGCATGTAGTGGACGCGTCAAAAAAAGATTACCCGGTTCATTCCGACCCGCAGAGTACGCTGCTCGAGAACGAGACGGCGATCGGAAAGATTGCCAAACTGATTGCCCCAGGCTCGGCGGTGCTCGACGTCGGATGCGCGACCGGATACCTGGCCGAACTGCTGCGGCCGAAGAACTGCGTTGTGACGGGAATCGACAGCAACGCCGCGGCCGCCAAAACAGCTCGCAAGCATTGCGCCGAGGTAATCGTCGCCGACCTGGAAGCGCAAAGCCTGCCGGCGCTCTTCAAACGCAAGAAATTCGACGTCATCGTTTTTGCGGACGTCTTGGAACATTTGCGGGCTCCCGGCGACGTGCTGCAAGCGGCGCACCGCATCCTCAAGCCCAGCGGTCAAGTCATTGCTTCGATACCGAACATCGCGCACGGCGCGATCCGTCTCGCATTGCTCGCCGGCAACTTCGACTACACCGAGCTCGGAATCTTGGACGACACGCATCTGCGGTTCTTCACAGCCAAGACGCTCGAAGAAATGTTCCTAGCCACCGGCTATCACATCGAACAAGTCGATCGCACGACCGTTCCGCTCTTCGGCACGTCCGATCTGGTGCCGCAGCTCAGCGAGGCGGATTTTTCTCCCGCCGTCGTCGACGAGGTGCGGCGCGATGCCGAACACGAGACGCTGCAGTTCATCGTTCGCGCAGCGCCGCTCGCGCCGGCGGCGCGCAACCGGCAACTGGCCAAGCGATTTCTTCAGGCCAACACGGAACTGGCCAGAGTTACCGCGGCCTTGCGCCGCCGTGAGACCGATCTCGTGCAGATCGAAAACCAACGCGCTGAACTCGCAGCGGCCGCAGATGCGGCGCATCGCGAGATGCTCAAGGCGCAGACCGAATTCCAAAACCGCAACGCGGAACTCGAACGCGCCAACGCGCGCATCACCGACCTCGAGCGGGAACTCGTCGAGGTGTCCTCCGCGCCGCGCGCAGGCGACGCCGCTCGCGTCGAAGAGATCGAACGTCAATGCAGCGTGCTGACCGACGCGGGGCGTGAAGCGCAGCGCGAGCTGCTGGAATTGCGGGGTGCGCTGCAGCACCGCGACGCTGAAGTGGAGAACGCGAGCGCCCACATCGTTCAGCTGCAAGGGCAGCATGCGGAAAGCGTGTCGGCCATGCAAGCGGCTCAGCAGGAGCTGGTCAAGAGCGAAGCCGTGCTGCGGGTGCGCGACGCCGAGGTCGAACGCGCAGCCGCCCGCATTGCCGATCTCGAGAAGGAGCAGGCGCGCATCACCGCGGCGGTGCGCGATGCGCAGCTCGAAATGGAGAAGGCGCATGCGGCCTTGCGAAGCCGCGATGCCGAGGTGGAACGCGCCGCCGTCCACATTGGCGAACTGGAAGCGGAGCTGGCTAACGTTCGAACTGCGCTGCAAACCCGCGATGCCGAGGTCGAACGCGCGGCGGCCCACATCCACGAACTGGAAAACCAGCGCGCTGACACGACTCGGGCGATGCAAGATGCGCAGAGCGAGCTGCTCAAGAGCCAAGCTGCGCTGCAAAGCCGCGATGCCGAGGTCGAGCGCGCCACCGCCTATATCAGGCAGTTGGAAACGCAACGCGACGAAACGACGCGCGCGATGCAAAACGCTCAGTTCGAAATGCTCAAGAGCCAAGCTGCGCTGCAAAGCCGCGATGCCGAGGTCGAGCGCGCCACCGCTCACATCGCGCAGTTAGAGAGCCAGCGTGCCGACACGATTCGGGCGATGCAAGCCGCTCAGCAGGAGCTGTTCAAGAGCCAAGCTGCGCTGCAAAGCCGCGATGCAGAAGTCGAGCGGGCGACAGCGTATATCGGCGAGCTCGAGTCGCAACGCGATCAAATGACGCTTGCGGGACGGCAAGCGCAGCAGGAGCTGCTGGAGACGCGCGCCGCGCTGGAAAGGCGTGACGAGGATATAGAACGCGCTAGCGCAAGCATTCTGCAGCTGGAAAGACAGCGAGCCGAACTGGTCGATGCAGCAGACACAGCGCATCGCGAGATGGTCGGAGCCCAGCGGGAGCTCGAGAACCGCGATCTAGATATTCAGCGCGCCGCTGCCCACATCGCCGAGTTGGAGACCCAGCGCGCGGATGCGCTCGCGGCGATGCAAGACGCTCAGGCCGAGCTCTCCAAGAGCCAAGCCGCCCTGCAAAGCCGCGACGCCGAGATCGAACGCGCAACCGCCTACATCAAGCAATTGGAAACGCAACGCGACGAAACGACGCGCGCGATGCAAAACGCTCAGTTTGAAATGCTCAAGAGCCAAGCTGCGCTGCAAGCCCGCGATGCCGAGGTCGAACGCGCAACCGCGCAGATCGTTAAGCTCGAGTCGCAACGCGATCGTCTGATTCTGGCAGAACGCGAAACGAACCAAGCCGTGATAGGAATGCGCCGGGCGCTGCAAGACCGAGACCAGAAGATCGATCGTGCAACGGCTCTTATCGCCGATCTCGAGAACGATCGCAAGCGCGCAGCCGCGCGTATCACCGAACTCGAGTCAGATATGACCGACGTGCGGGCCGCGCTGCAAAAACGCGATGGGGAAGTCGACGGTGCGGTGGCCCGTATGCAAGAGCTCGAAACAACGATTGCGCAGCTGAGAGAATTGCACGCCGGGGTCGAGCAAGAACTTTCGTCGGCGAAAGGAGCCATGAACGAGTTGCACTCCCGGTTCGATGAAACGCGCCGTCAGTTGTTCGAGCAAACCAATTTGTTCCTGGCGGTAACGCAAGCCGAGAACGAGCGTTTGGCACTCTTGATCGATACCGTGCAATCGAGCCGTTTCTGGCAGCTCAAACGAGTATTGGGGAGGGTTCGGCGGGCTTTTACCGCTTGACGTTTCGACGGCCCCGCCGGCCATGAGGCGCATTGTTGAGATTGCGCGCAGCCACGGGATCGGGACGGTCTTTGCAAGGGGAACGTCGCGGGCGATTGGGCTGTGGCGCGATTCATGGCGGCTGCTCGGCGAGCGGCTGACCGCGCGGCGAGCGCTGGCGCTTCCGCACCATCCCGAAGGGCTGAAGTTCGAGCCGGTGGATCCTCTTGTGAGCGTCGCTGTCGCAGGCGGCGGCGATTGGAGATTCGTCAACCGCTGCTTGCGCGCTCTGCACAACGCGGAAACCGAACGGCCGCTGGAGGTTCTGGTTTTTCACGATCGTTCGATCGCGCCGGAGATGACAATGCACGCGGGTGTGCAGCTCGTGCCGGTTTCAAGCGCGATACCGTTCACAGAGCTCCTCAAGCAGATCATCGAGCGTGCGCGCGCTCCGTATGTCTACGTCTTGGATGCGCGCGCAGTCGCACTCCCCGGCGCGGTCGCCGCGCTGGCGGCAACTTTGGAAAATGACCCTGCGATTGCCGCGGCCTGCTCGAAAATCTGCGGCGCCGGCGGCCGTCTGCGCGAGGCCGGCCGCGCCGTTACGGACGACGGCAACATCCAGCTCTGCGGTGCCGGCAGTTCGCCGACCGACTCGCGTTTTGAGTTTTTGCGCGACGTAGATGCCGTCTCGCCGGCAGCGTTTATGATTCGAGCCGGGTCGCTGCGCTCCGCACTCAGTGGTGCGACAACGTTCACAAGCGCCGCATGGGCGACCGTCGATCTTTGTTTTGAACTGCGTTCGCGCGGATTTCGCAGCGTCTGCCAGTCGTTTTCGCTGGTATTCTGCGACGTCGATCCGGCTGAGTCCGCCGTTGCGAGCGATGCGCGAGCCTTCGCCGGCAAATGGCTGCGCGGCGAGCCGGCGGGGCGCCGCGACGACGCCGGTTCGATTTTGTTCGTGGAAGAACACGTACCATTTACGGATCGCGATGCGGGCTCGCAGCGCATGATGTCGCTGGTGCGTCGCGCTCGCGCAAACGGCTGGTTGGTCGTTTTCGGATCGCTCGACAAGCGCGCATACCAGCCATATTGTGACGAGCTGAAACAAGCGGGCGCGGAAGTGTTATTGGGCTTCGGCGAGGAGACGTTGAGCAGCCTGAAAGCGCGCGGATCGCGCTTCGGTTTTGTCTGGCTCTCGCGACCCGCGATTGCTTCGCAGTTTATCGCGGACGTTCGCTCCAGCCAGCCTCAGGCGCGAATTGTCTACGACACCGTCGATCTTCACCATCTGCGCCTCGCCAGGCAAGCTGACGTTCTGGGAGAACCGGCGGGTTCGGGAGAGATGGAGCAACTCGAGTTGAACGCGGCGCGCGCGAGCGACGTTACCGTCGTCACGAGTGCGCACGAGGCCGGCATTCTGCGCGGCCGTGGCATACGCGACGTGGCCATTGTCGGGCTGGCCGAAACACCCGTGGAGCGCGTTCCGGGTGCAGAGAATCGCGCGGGCGTCTTGTTTGTCGGAAACTACGCTCATGCGCCGAACGTGGACGCGGCCGTTCGGTTGGCCGGCGAGATCATGCCGCTCGTTTGGAAGCGCATTCCGGGGGTGGTGCTGACGTTAGCGGGCGCCGATCCGACGCCCGACGTTAAGAAACTTTCCGGTAAACTGGTGCGCGTGCCCGGGTTCGTGCGCGATCTCACACCGCTTTTTGCCGGCCATCGCGTTTTCGGCGCACCGGTTCGATTCGGCGCGGGACTCAAAGGAAAGATCGTTCGGGCGATGGCGGCGGGGATTCCGGTCGTGACCACAAGTGTGGGCGCTGAGGGCCTGCAGCTCGAGCCGGAAGAGATGATCGTTGCGAACGATGCGCAGTCGTTCGCAGATGCCATAATCCGGCTATCCGAAAATACCGAAGAATGGGATCGTTACTCCGTCGGAGCTCGCAGAGGCGCTTTGCGTTTCTCTCCGGAGATTCAGGCCCGCCAATTCGACGCGGTGCTCTCGGCGTGAAAGACAGCGCGCGTGACGAGAGGGTCAGCGCGATTCGAAAGCTCATCGATGAGCGTCAGCTGGCTCAAGCCGAAATACAATCCGTGAAGTTGGCACAATCTGGAGAGACGGCAGCCGCGTCGGAGCTCCTTCGTGCGATCGGCCGGGCTTCGAGGGACCGCGTGAACTTGGAGGTTCCCGAAGCATATCACCGATGGTACTACGATAACCTTATCTGGAGGCAACGCACCTGGGCTGGTGTGACGATTCACAAATCTCCGCTCGACCTTTGGAACTACCAGGAAATCATTTCGCAGCTACGTCCGCAACTCATCATCGAGTTCGGAGCCGCTGCGGGCGGCTCGGCGCTCTATTTCGCAGATCTCTTGAACGCGCTGCGCATCGAAAGCGGAAAGGTCGTCTCGGTCGACATCGATCTCGCGCCGGTCGATCCGCGCGCCAAGGCCCACCCGAGCATCTTCTTTATCGAAGCTTCGTCCACCGATCCGTTCGTCGGCGACGTGTTACGCGACGAGCGGCCTACGGTCAGCCGGGCGTTTGCGATACTCGATAGCGATCATAGCAAGGCGCACGTCTATAACGAGATGGTCACACTCCGAGAGGTCCTGCAGCCCGGCGATTATCTCGTTGTGGAAGATGGCAATATCAATGGCCACCCCGTGCTCCCGGGCTGGGGAGACGGACCGTTTGAAGCAATAGCAAGGTATGTTTCGGAATACCCGGACGATTACGAATACGATCGGGAGCGCGAAATGACGTTCGGATGGACGTTTTCGCCGCACGGATTTCTCATCCGCAGATGAGCGGCTATCTGCGCGGGTTGTGAATTGGGAGCCGCTTGGAGTTGCGATTAGCCAGCAGCTGCTCTTCGGTGTGCGCGCGGCCGCGGACGCCGGTGAAGAAATCTCCGAAGGCGCACAACACGATCCATAGCCGCCGGAACTGCAGGCGGGCAACTTTGGGCGCGATTGAGCGGAATGCGATCATCACCAGAGCAGAGGCGAACGTGTTGCTGTGATGTGTCCGCAGAAGAAACAGCATGTTGCGAACCGAGTAATAGTCATGCAGCATGCTCTTGTAGCCGATCGACGCGCCTTGCTTGTGCCATACTTCGGCGGTCGGGCAACAGACAAGCTTCCAGTCTGCGCGGCGCATTTTTAAGCACCAGTCGGTCTCTTCGCGATAGAGAAAGTAGCTTTCGTCCATCAGCCCAACCGATTGTATCGCTGCCGCCCGCACAAAGAGGCTCGCGCCGATAACGTGTTCGAGTTCGATGGGAGCGGACGAGGCGATCGAACCGTCGAGCCCGGCGCCGATCTGCGAATCCAAGCCTAATGCCGGCACGACATGTCCGCCGCCCAGCGCTTGCATTTTCGAGGGCTCTTGGTACCTTAGCAGCTTTGCTCCGACGATGCCGGTTTGCGGATTGCTCTCGGCGACGACGAGTTTTCTGTCGAGCGCATGTCTCTCGACCACGGTGTCATTGTTCAGAATCCACACGTAGTCTGCGCCAAAGCGCTCGAGTGCGCAGCGAATGCCGACGTTATTCCCGCCCGCGTATCCGAGGTTTTCGCCGACACGCACGATGACCAGCGACGTCTCCGATGCGCCCGAGCCGGCCAGAGCCTGCTCCGGAGATTCGAAGAGGGCGTACGTCAACGGTTTGGGGGCGGGCGAATAGGACCAACCGTCCGCGATGGAAGACAGGTGCTCGGGTACGAGCAATCCTTCGGCCCATTCGCAGATCCGCTCGACCGAATCGTCTGTCGAGCCGTTGTCGACGATCACGATTTGATTCGGAAGGCGTGCGGACCGCAGTAAGCTCTCGACGCATTCGACGGTATCGAGCCAGCCATTCCAATTGAGAACAATCGCGACGACCTTTGGAGAGGTCGCGATCGGCATTGGTATGGAAATCGTTTCGGGAATGTTCAGCACCGGATGGAAACGGTTACGTCATCGGTCAAAGTTTCCTTTTGGCCCAGCCCTGGCTATCGTTTGCATGCTTGTCGGCGGCAGCGCGCAGGCGGCTCGGGCAAGCTCGGTTTTGCCGGCGGGGGTTCTGCAGCCGCTGAGCGGCGTCTATGCGGCCGAGGACGAGGCAGGGTGTTGCTGGCTGGCGCCTTCGGCGCGATTCACCATCGACCGCCCTTCGCATACCGATGTCATCACGCTCGATTTCGTCATTCCGCCTTATGCCGCCGCGCGGAAGAAGACCGGCCTGATCATTTCGTCCGGCGGCGCCTCGCGTAGGTTCTGCTGTTTTGGTGCCGGCGAACATTCCGCGTCGCTTCATCTGAAGGGGCGATCCGGCCCGGCCGTCCTCGAGGTCTCGGTGGTGTCGACGACTCGCTTCGTTCCGGCGGAGCTGGGACTCAACCAAGATCGCCGTGAGCTGTCCGTGCTCCTCAAGCACGTCTCGACAACGGACAGCTCCACCGGTGAGATCTACATGGGCGCAACGCCGATGAGCTCGAATATGCTCTTGCCGCGCTGGCGCGTTATCGCCGACGCGATCTGCCTGGCGATCGCCGCAGTCTTGTTGCCGTTCTTGTTTCGCCGGCCGAAATACGCGTGGGTCGCAATTCTGATCGCAGCGCCGTTCCTCTTTCCCGTTCCCGTCGGCGGCACGACGATCAGTCTCGAGAAAGTCGTACTGGTCCTGGCTGCTGCGATCATGATGTTTCACGCCAAGTTTCGCGCCGCGATCTTCGGCGGACCGGGAATCTGGATATTGGGCGCGTTGCTGCTCTTTGCGGCCGATATGCTGCTTTCGTCGACAGCTGCGACCTTCCCAGGCGCCGCGCTTCGCGAAACGTTGAAGGCTGCCGAATATGCGCTTGTGTTTGCGGTGGTCTACGGTGCGTACCGTACCGACCCCGACGAGTCGCTGCTGCGCTCGACGGTCGCCTGGGTGATCTGCATCGTCTCGATACTTGCGCTGCTGCAGCCGTTCGTCGAACCCGTTCAGCGCACCATCCTCATGGGAGAGATCGTCCCGCGTTTGGCAGGGCCGCTGGAAGGGCCAAACCAGCTGGCCGCATTCCTGGGAATCATGATGGTGGCGCTGATCGCGCTTTCGCCGCGGTTGTCGCCCGCAACAATTTTCGCTCTAGTGCTGGGGACGCTGGCGCTCGTGCTGACGATCTCTCGCGCGGGCTTCGTTGCGTTCGTTTTGGGCGCGGCAACGGTGTTGGCGGTGAAGCTCTGGCCGCGCCATCGGAAGAGTATACTGCTGAGCGCAGCGGTAATCTGCGCCGCGGTGCTCATCGTTACGGCCATCGCTGCGGTGACGTTTCCAAATGCCCACCTCGATCGTCTCTTCGGCGTATCCGATGCTTACAATGGCGGCCTCGGTTCGCGCGCGGGGCTATGGCACGCCGCGATCGTGCTGTGGCATGGCCATCCGTTGCTCGGCGTCGGCCCCGGGAACTACGAACTGCAAGTCGGCAGCATACTGCCGGGAGTCAGAACGCACCCGAACGGATATTTCTTTCAAGTCTTGGCCGAGCAGGGAATAGCGGGGCTCGTCATTTTAGCGGCCGTCATTCTGGTGCCGGCGTTCGTGTTCGCGCGAAACCTCGAGAGCCGCTTCGCCGCCGCGGGCATCGGCGTCATCTTGACGTTAAACTTTCACCAGCTCGTGGACGGACTCGTCCTCTATCCGAAGGTTGGCCTCGAGTATTGGGCGCTGGTCGCACTCGCAGCCGCTGCGGTAACGCGCAAAGCTGCGAACCGAACTGCGCCGGTAACCGCCGATGGATAAATCGAAAAAAATACTGCTTTTCGGCGGTTCGGGTCAGCTCGGTTCGCAGATGTGCAGGCTTTGGAGTGACCTGCACGTTACCGCGCCGTCTCGCTCTGAGATCGATGTCGAAGATCGCGCCGCGGTCGAACGAGCCGTAGCGGCTGCCGATCCCGACGTCGTTATCAATTGCACGGCATACAACGACGTTGTGCGGGCGGAAAGCGAACCCGAGCGCGCGTTTGCGGTCAACGCGTTCGCGGTTGATTCGCTGAGCCGGATATGCGCCGGGCGCGACTGCACGTTTGTCACGTTCAGCACGGATTATGTCTTTGACGGGACGCAGCGGCGGCCATACGTTGAAGGTGACGCGCCCAATCCTGCAACCGGCTATGGAATATCTAAGCTCGCCGGCGAACTCCTGACCTTGCGGCGGGCATCGCCGGCATTTGTCATTCGAACCTGCGGCGTCTACGGAACGCGCGTCAGTTCGTCCAAAGGGTACACGTTTATCGATCGGATTATCGCGCAGGCCAAGGCCGGCGAACCGGTGCGCATCGTCGACGATCAGGTCGTCTCGCCGACCTACGCCGGCGATCTGGCCGTCGCCGTCCGTGCGCTGCTGGAAGCAAATCCTGAGCCCGGCATCTATCACGCGGTCAACGAAGGCGCCGTCAGTTGGTACGAGTTCGCTTGTGAGACGCTGCGCCAAGCCGGCATCGAGGCGGCGGTCACACGGATCTCGAGCCGGGAGTTTGGTTCAGCCGTGCGGCGGCCGGCATACTCGGCTCTGGAGAACGCGAAACTCAACGCGATCGGATTGAGCCTTCCTGATTGGCGATCCGGGATCGCGGCCTATTTGCGCGACCGGCGTGAAATTGAAAAAGGTGCGTCGCGACCGTAAGTTGCCATTCGATGTGACTACTGAAATCGGCTCGGGGCTCACGCGCCAGGGCCGTCCCGTTCCCTCTTTCCTATCCCTGCATAACGCACGAGCGCCGTGACGTAGTCGACGCCGAACTGCGTCTCCAACCGCGGAAGCTTGTCGAGGCCGTCGCTCAACAGGTGGGATTGATCGCGAGTGTTGCCCTGATTCAATCGTTCGGGTACGGCGAAATCTTCCAAAGTAAACGCAGGCCCTCCCGCGCGCAACAACCCGATGAAGTCATCGAGCAGACTAAGCGAGTCGTCAAGATATCTTCGGGCGAGGATGTTTTCTGTACCGAACACGCCCGAAAATGCAGCCAGCAAACGATTATAAGAGAATTGGTAGTGCAATTCGCCGAACGCAAACTCTCCGTTTTGCAAAATAGATTGCAGATAGTCACTGAACGTCTCGCTCAAAGCATGTTTCTGCAATTCCAAATACAATGATTTTGCGTACGCGATTTGCGGCCGTAGGTAGGCGATGATTTTGACGGTCCATCCGATACCGTTCAGCTCGGTGCGTACGTGCCGAAGCGCCCGGAGCTGAGAATAGAGATGCTGAAATAATTCCGAGCTGAGGACGGCTACCGGTTGCTGAGCGGCATCGAGCTCTGCGATGAGTTCCGCAAGAGAGCCATCGGCCGAATCGAAGCGTCGATCTGCCAAGAGTTCATAGGCAAGATTGTGATGCCCGGCATACGAGTCGCCGCGGTTGGTAGCGCGCCCTGTTTCGGGCACGTACACTCCGCGAGCGAGAAGTTGAGACCGGTTCACCGATAGGAACGCCTGAATCGAAGTCGTTCCCGTGCGGTGCGTCCCGATGTGTATGAAGCACGTCCTCATCCCCCGCGAGTTCAACGCAGGCAAGCGGACCGCTTCTACGAGGAAGATCGCCCGCACGCGCGCAAGCCGCAGGCATGGCGGGTGCCTTATCCTACCTCGATGAGCTCGAGGCGCAGACGGTGTACATTCTGCGCGAGGCCTTCGCATGCGCTACGCCGCTCTGCGCCTTGTGGTCCGTCGGTAAAGACAGCACGGCACTGTTGTGGCTCATGCGCAAAGCGCTTCTCGGACACGTTCCGTTTCCGATCATTCAGCTCGATACGGAGATGGAGCTTCCCGAAGTCTACGAATTCCGCGACCGGATCGCCAAAGAGTGGGATCTCGATCTGCGGGTGGAACTTTGTCCGCCCGAATCGAGCGTGGATCAAACGCTGCCGCCCGGCGCCCGCGCCGCTGCGCGCAAGACCGAGGGTCTCAAGCATTTGCTGCGCCGCGACGGATACCGCGGTGTGATCTTGGGAATCCGGCGCGACGAGCAGGCGACGCGCGCCAAAGAACGCATTTTCAGCCCGAGGTCTTTCGGCGGCGATTGGGACGTACGCCACCAGCCTGCCGAGTTTTGGAATCACTACGCCACCGACGTCGCGGAAGGCATGCATCTGCGGATTCATCCGCTGCTGCATTGGACGGAAGTTGATATTTGGCGGTATCATCTGCGTGAAGGCATTCCGTACGTGCCGCTCTATCTCGCCAAAGATGGCAAACGGTACCGTTCGCTCGGCGAAAAGAATATCACCGTACCGATAGAGAGCAACGCCTCGACGCTCGAAGACATCATTGCCGAGCTTGAAGCGACGCGGGAACCCGAACGCGCCGGTCGCCTTATGGATCACGAACAGGAAGATGCCTTCGAACGGCTGCGCACGTCGGGCTACATGTAAATGACGCACACGCTGAAGATCGTCATCGGCGGTCACGTGGATCATGGAAAGTCTACCTTGATCGGACGGCTCCTGCACGACACCGGCAGCTTGCCGCTGGGAAAAGCGGCGAAGCTGGAAGCGCTAAGCAGTAAACGGGGCGTGCCGCTGGAGTGGTCTTTCGTTCTGGACGCCTTACAAACGGAGCGCGATCAAGCCATTACGATCGACACGACGCGCGTGTGGTTTACGTGGAACGATCGCAGGTACGCGATCATCGACACGCCCGGCCACCGCGAGTTCGTACGCAACATGCTGAGCGGAGCGTCGGAAGCGGATGCGGCGGTGCTCGTCGTCGATGTCTTGGAAGGAGTGAGCGAACAAACCAAACGGCACGCGCAATTACTGCAAATGCTCGGCATAGGACAACTGGCCGTCGCCGTCAACAAGATGGATGCCGCCGGCTACGATCGTTCGCGTTTTGAAGAAGTCTCGTGCGACGTGCATGCGCTGCTCTCGGCGCTCGAGCTGCGTCCACATTCACTGATTCCGATCTCCGCGCGCAACGGTGAAAATCTGCTCAACCGTTCGGAGAACATGCCGTGGTATCAAGGGCCGACGCTGTTGGAAGCGCTCAGCGATTTCAAACCGGTCCACGCGATCGCGGACGCGCCGCTGCGCTTGCGCGTGCAAGACGTCTACCGTGTCGGGGGCAGCCGCGTGGCAGTGGGGCGCGTCGAATCGGGAAGCGTCGCGCGCGGCGATACGGTGCTGCTCTCGCCCATGAACACCAAAGCCACGGTGCGCAGCATCGAGCGATGGAACGCGCCGGACGGGCAGCCGGCGGCGGCGGGAGAATCGATCGGCATAACGTTTAACGAGCCGGTCTTCATCAACCGCGGCGACGTCGTCAGTCACGTCGATCGCGCGCCTTTCCTGGACTATGCGTTTCGCGCCATTTGCTTCTGGCTCGATGAGTCGCCGCCGGAACTCGGGGAGCAAGTGACGGTGCAGTTCGGCCCGACGACCGCGCGCGCGGTTATCGCCGCCGTGGACGCTGTGATGGACTCCGCAACGCTGCAGCAGCTTTCATCCGAACATATTCCGCGGTATGCGGTCGTGCAGCTCCGATTGCGATCGCCGGCGCTGCTTCCGCTCGACGAACAGCAAGCGATGCCGGCTTCGGCGCGCATGGTCATCCTGCGCGGCCGCGACGTCGTGGCGGGCGGCATCGTCAGCAGCGTGATGACCGGCAACATGCCGGCGAATATTTTTCATTCCGACCATCTCGTATCGGCTGCAGAGCGCGAGCGGCGCAATGGGCATAGGGGCGCGGTGATTTGGCTCACGGGGCTTCCGGGCGCCGGAAAATCGACGCTGGCGATGGCCTTGGAGAGCGCGCTCTTTAGAAGAGGCGCGGCGGTGTACGTGCTCGACGGCGACAACGTGCGCGCGGGGCTGAACAGCGATCTCGGCTTCTCCATCGCCGATCGCGCCGAGAATATCCGGCGCATAGGCGAAGTGGCGGCGCTTTTTGCGGATGCCGGTCTGATCGTCATCACCGCGTTCATCTCGCCGATGCAGCGCGACCGCGCTATCGCGCGCCAAGCTGCCGGTGGTCGCTTTCACGAGATCTATGTGCGCGCGGACCTGCTGACCTGCGAAGCGCGCGATACCAAGGGGCTTTACAAACGCGCGCGCGCCGGGGAGCTTTCCGATTTTACAGGCATCTCGGCTCCGTACGAGGCACCGGACTCACCTGAACTGACGATAGATACCGGCAGCTCGAGCGTCGACCGCTGCGTCGGCGAGCTCCTGGAGTACGTTGTCGCTGCAACCGGTTTGGAAGCGCACGCGCCCGTACCCCAGCGCTAACCGTTGACTTCTTAGCTCTTGGGAGACTCGAACGTCTTGACGTTGCGTAATCCGGCATCGCGAAACGTTTGCTCCACGCCCGGAGCTTCGTCGCCGCTGGCTTTGTATGTGACGACGCTGCGCCCCGCCTCAATCGCGTCGTTGTAATTTTGCACCTGGTCTTCCGGGATCGGCCAGTCGGCAAGGTGATCGATGATGTGCGGCTCGGCGAAGAAGCCGATGTAGCGGTTATCGGAGCTGATATTCGGCACGTTCGGGTCCATGCTCGTGAGGATGCCCGTGGTGCCGGTGATGACGTCGTGTGCCGTGTCGGTCGTCGTGTGCCCTTGGCCGACGTGCATGAACGTCACCATCGATTCCTCATGCTCGGTCGTGGGCGCATCCTTCGTGATGACCGCCAGTTTGTCGCAGTTCACGTTGGGGGTGCTGCACAGAGCGTCTTCAAGTTGATCCGGACTCGACGATTGCGCGATTCCCGCTACTAATTTCTCAGCCATAGTGCCCCTTCATTACGACGACATTTCCTTGACCGCCTTCGCCAGGCGCCCGATGCCTTCGCGGATCTTTTCCGGGGATGCGTTGGAGAAATTCAGCCGCATGCCGTCGGTGACGTCGCAATGCGGATAGAACGAGACGCCCGGGACGAACACGACGCCGTCCTTGGCGGAAACCTGCAACAGATCCGTGGTGTCCACGCCTCGTGCGCGAGCCCACAAGAACATGCCGCCTTGCGGACGGTTGAACGAGACGGTCTCCGGCATGTCTTCGGTGAGGGCGTCGTACATTACGTCGCGACGCTCGTGGTAGACGCGCCGGATCGTTTTAACGTGCTGTTCGAAATCTTGCGCGCGCGCAACGACGCGCGCGAAAAGATATTGCGTGAGCGTTCCGCTCTGTAAGTCCGCGCCTTGTTTGGCGAGCACCAGCTTCTCGTGCACCTCGGGGTCGCGCACGGCCAGCCACGCGACACGCATACCCGGTGCCAGAATCTTGCTGCCCGTGCCGCTGTAGATGACCGTTCCGCTCGTCGGATAACTGACGAGCGCGGGCAGATCCTCGCCTTCGAATCGCAGCTCACCGTAGGGATCGTCTTCGACGATCGGGACACCGAAGTGCTCGCAGATGCGCACGATCCGTTCGCGGCGGTCGCGCGAGAGCGTCCGCCCGGTCGGATTTTGAAAATTCGCAACCAAATAAACGAATTTCGGCGGAGGCTCGGCGTGCGCCAGCACATGCTCGAGCGATTCGGGCACGATGCCGTCCTCGTCGGTGTCGACCGCAAGATAACGCGCTTGATAGGCGTCGAACGCGTGAATCGCTCCCAAATACGACGGGTTTTCCAATACGATGTGATCGCCCGGGTCGACCAAGATCTTCGCAATCAGATCGAGTCCCTGTTGCGAGCCGTTCACGATGATGATCTGATGCGCATCGAACGGCGTACCGAGCCGCCGCGTGAGGCGCTGCGCCACCCATTCGCGCATCTCCGGAATGCCGTCGGTCACCGTATACTGGAGCGCGCGCGCGCCATACTCTTCCATGATCTCGCGCGTGCATTGAGCGATCGCCTCAGTCGGAAAGAGTTCGGGCGCGGGCAGGCCGCCGCCGAACGAAATGACGTCGGGCTGGAGGGTGACTTTCAGCATCTCGCGGATAGTGGAGGCGCGCATGTGCGCGGTCCGCGCTGCAAAGCGCACGGTGCGCGGGACGGTAGCCATACGCCAGCCGTATTCCCTGAAAACGGGGCTCCGCCCGCTAGGCCGGCATCGGAGGACCGCTGGGCGGCGGCGCCGGGCTCGCGACATGCGTTCCGCTAAACGTCGTTTCCCGGATGAAGGCCAAAATGGCCGAGCCGAGCCCTATGGTCCAGACGAGCGCGACGACGAAAAATCCGACGACCGGCAAGATTTCGGCCGCGCATAGGACGACCAGCCCGAGGATGAGCGCGCCCAGCGGCGACGGCGTCGTGTGCGGCGAGACCAGCTCGAAGAGCCGGCGGCCGACCAATAAACCGAGCGCGGATTGACCGATCAAAACGCCCGCGATAATGGCAACGAACTCCAACGGGATAAGCGGCCAGCCGATAAAGCTGATGAAGAGCAAGACCGCGATCGGCAAGCTCGCGATGAGCGCGACCACGCCGGTTGCCGCGGATAATCCGGGATGTTTTTCGATCCGGTCGAGCGCGGTGCGCACGCGCACGGGGAAGATGAGGAAGATCAGCACCACAACGAAGCTGTATGCGATCAGTGTCGTAATCTTCGCGCTGTCGGCCGCAATGCTTGAAACGCCCGCGGCCCACGGCACGATCGAACTTAACGCGCCGGCATAGACTTGCTGGTGGCCGGTGATGACAGAGCCGGGCGCAGCCTCGATCGTTCCGCCGAAGACCGTGACGTCGCCGTCAACTTCACCTTCCACGATCGCGTTGCCGCCGAAAACGGTGACGTCGCCCTGCACGACTTGCTCGGGCGACACGACGACGTCTTCTCCGAAATAACTGCCGCCGTGGTCGATCATCAACGTTTTCGCCGATGCCGTCGCGCTACAGAGCGCGACCGCCGCCAGCACGAACGCGAGAAAAGGTCCCCAGCGGTATGTCATTGAGCCTCCGAAACCGATGCGAGGTGCGCCGCCAAGCGCGGACGGATCAGAAAGTAGACCGTCGCGGCTATTGCCGCCAGCGCGAGATCAACCGCGAGCACACCGACGCTGAAGGTTGCTAGCGCCGGTGCGCCCTGAGCGATGCCGGACGCACCGCCGGAAAACGACTGCGCCAGACCGCCGAAGCCTGCTGCAATCGCCGCGCCGATTTTCGTGAGGCTTGCTCCCGACGTAACAAATAGTGCGAGCGCCGCGATCCAGGCCGCCGTCAGATAGAGCGTGACGAAGCTCCAGACACGGTGCTGAAGCGGTTTCGGAGCTGGCAGCGATCGCGTCTCCGCCATGACGGCAAACGTAAAGTTGTTAGGCAGCTCCGGAGTGTCCGTGGTGAAAAGGAGCGCGTCGACGACCTTGACTTCCTCGATCAAACGCGCGCAGGCGGCGCAAGAGCCGATGTGCGCCGCAGTATCGATCATTTGGCGTGGCGTCAGCGTGCCCTCGAGATAGCGGTCGAGCAGCGGTTCACACGAGGAGCAGCGCACGTTTGCCTCTCTCTCGTCCTTCGACAAGCTCAGGATGACAATTCATGGCGCTGCGTTCACGCTCGAGCATCTTTTGCGCAAGGGCAATTTTGCCGCGGTGGATCAGCGTCTTCACGTTTCCCAGCGAGAGCCCCAGCGTGCTTGCAATCGTGTGATACTCCATATTGTTGTAGTAACGCAACGTCAGCACCGTGCGCGTTCGCTCGGGCAGCTCGGCAAGCGCGGCGCGCAACTCGCGCTCCGCTTCCGCGCGTACGACGCCCGCTTCGGGGTCGCCGTCGCGCGAGAGATCGGGAATCGCGTTTTCAAGCGTTTGATCTTCGGGGAGGTCCGACGTCGGGACGCGGCGCTGCGATTTTCCCAAGTGCGTTCGGACGACGTTGCGAGCGATCTGATACATCCAAGTCGAGAACTTTCCGAGCGCCGGATTGAACGTGTCCAAATGCGCGTAAGCGCGTAGGAAAGTCTCCTGCGAAAGGTCGGCCACGTCGGCCTGAGTGCGCACCGCGGCGCCGATGAAGCTTGCGATTCCACGTTTATAGCGGTCGACCAAAACCGAGAAGACCTCGCGCTCGCCGCTGCGGACCCGCCGCACCAGAGCTTCGTCGCTCTGCCCCTCGATGGTCATGCCCCCTTGCTTTCGGGTATTTGTGGAGTTCTACCGCCGCTCGTCCCGATGGTTACAGGTGAGCGCTGCCGCCGAGAGGTGTGGCCGGGCCGCTTCCCCCGGAAGAGTCGTAGGAAGCCCGCGAGCATCGCGCACCGAAAGGCTTAAGAGTGACTACCGGCGCGAAAAAGACGCTAAGTGCCGAGCTACACGTTCGATAACTGCCTCGCTCAGCGCACCGACCGCTATCCTCAGGCAAAGCGCGAACTGACGCGGCGGTGGCTCATTCCCTACGCGCGGCCGGGCATGACGCTGATCAGCATCGGCTGCGGGGCGGGCGACTTCAACGCGGTGGCCCACGCGATGGTTTGAAGGTCATCGCTTGCGAGCCCGATCCGGCGCCTTTCGAAGTCGCGCGCACAGAGGCTCCGCCCGGCTGCGAGGTCTACAGCTGTGACCTCGGCGGCCTCGCGCAGCTCGGCGTGAAGGGCGACTTCGTGGTGATGCACGACGTGCTCGAGCATATTGAAGATGACGCCGGCGCCGTAGATATGCTTCGCAATCTGCTCAATCCCGGCGGCCATGCTTTCGTGAGTGCCCCGGCGCTGCAGTAGCTCTTCGGCCGGCACGACGAAGAGTTGGGGCATTTCCGCCGTTACACCAAGGGCACGCTGGATGCAGTGCTTTCACGGCGCTTCGAGATCGTGCGCATGCGGTATTACGGTGCGCTCTCCATCCCGCTGGTGCTCGTCTTTTCGAAACTGCTGCGGCGGGAATATCCCCGTAAGGCGGGCCGCGAAGGATCGATCGGACGGATCTATGGCGCACTGTGCGACTTCGAGGTAGGTCACGTTTCCGACGGGAACCTCCGTAATGGCCGACGTGGTCGCGAAATGAACGCCCTGTTCGCGAAGCTCATGCACAGCCGGACCGCGCTCGCACAATTTGTCCGCTAAGTCGTCATCGGCTCGACGGTTTTTTGCATCGACGTCGGCTCGTTCCAGTGGATGGTGCAGTCGCGCGCTCTTTTGTGGGCTGCAGTGATCGTCTCGTACCTGCTCGGCGTCATCGTGCATTTCTCGCTGAACAAGTACTGGAACTTTCGCGATTATCAGCGCACGGTCGTGCAGCAAGCCCGCACTTACGCGCTCATTGCGGCCGGCCAGCTGATCACGACCCTGGCGATCGTTGAAGCCGGCGTGCATCTGGCGAAAATTTCACCGCTCGAATCAAAGATACTGGCGGTTTTTATCAACGTTCCGCTCTTTTTCTTCGCGCACAAACACATGACGTTCGGTCCCGGCATTCGCAGTAGGCTGCGCGGAGTGCACCGGTGAGCGAACTCGACCTCAGCATCGTCGTCCCCGCGTTTAAAGAAGCACACAAAATTGCGGCGGACGTTGCGGCGGCCGATGAGTTCCTGGCCCGATCGGGACTTAACGGCGAAATTGTCTTGGTGAACGACGGCTCGACCGACGCGACGCTGGAGACAGCGCGATCGCTGCAGGCGCAGTATCCGCGGCTGACAGTTCTTTCCTATGATAAGAATCGCGACAAAGGCCACGCGCTCAAACATGGCATGAGTTATGCGAGCGGGCGTTTCTTAATGTTCGCTGACGCCGGTTTGTGCGTCCCGTACGACATCACGCGCATCGCGCTCACGATGCTCGAGCTCGACATGTGCGATATCGCGCACGGCTCGCGTCGTATGCGCGGCAGCATCAAGCGTGAGCAGCCGCTGTACCGCCGCCTCGGCGCGCGCGCCTTTGCGTTGCTCATTCACACGGCGGTCGGCGTGCCGGGTTCTATCTCCGACACGCAGTGCGGGTTCAAGCTTTATCGCCGCGCAGTTGCCAAGCGGTTGTACTCGGAAATCGTGACGGACGGATTTATGTTCGACGTCGAAATCATCTTGCGGGCCCTCCGTGACGGTTGCCGGATTCTCGAGTTTCCGGTGCTGTGGACTAACGACGCGGACACGCGCATGAATCCGATGACAGATTCGGGAAAATTTCTGCGGGATCTCGCCGCTATGCGTATCGCGCTCATGCGCGGAACGCGCGCGAAACCGCCCGAAACGGTCAAGATTTATAGCGCGACGGGTTTGCCGGATCCGGCCGAAGCATAGAGCGCGTCGACGACCTCCATCACCGCCAGTCCGTCCGCCGGCGTGCCCCAATACGGCTTCCCGTCGAGCACTGCGCCCATGAAATCTTGCCACTCCAGCTCCCACGACCGGTCGCTGCCTTCGAACGCAATCTCCTCGACCTCCGGAACTCCGCCGTCCGGATTGCGCTTGGTGACCGTCAGCCGCTCGGGGCCGTAGCTGCCGCCGAGCCCGTCGACCACCAGCGATCCGCCGGTTCCGAAGATCTCGAACGAAAAGAGATTCTTCCACTGCGTCCAGCTCGCGTGCAAGCTCGCGACGGGACCGCCGTTAAATCGCAGCAGCGCAAACGCGTTGTCTTCGAGCGGCGAGATCGGCCAGACGGCAGTCTGCGTGTAGGCGAACGCTTCGCGCGGTTTTCCGGCGAGCCACAAAATGAGGTCGATCAGATGGGCGCCCTGGTCGGTGAGCTCGCCTCCGCCCGCGAGCGCGGGATCGCCGCGCCATTCGTGCTCGTAACCGGGACGCGCGCCGTGTCCGTAACGCGCGCGGATATTAACGAGCGCACCGGCGGCCCCGGCCGCGAAAAGTTCGCGCGCCTTCATTAAAGCGCCGTGGTAGCGGTGGTTGAAGCCGACCTTCAAGATTTTTCCCGACGCCTGCGCCGCCGCGGCAATGGCGGCCGCATCGGCGGCATCTTTGCCCATCGGTTTTTCGACGAGCACGTGTTTGCCGGCGCCGAGCGCGGCGACCGCCACCTCACGCAAGAACGCGTTCGGGGTTGACGCCACGACGATCCCTATCGAGCTGTCTTCAATTACCGCACGCCAGTCTGCAGCTGATCGCGTGGCGTATTTTTGCGCGAGCGAACCGGCGGCTTCCGCGTTCGTATCGACGACCAGCCGCAATTCACAGCGCGGGTCGGCGGCTGCCGTGGCCGCACGCCGGCTCTCGATCAGGCCGCAGCCGACGACGGCGACTCCGATCTTAGACATGGTCGAGAGGCATCGCGAGCACGATCGATCCGATCGCATTGAAGATCGTGTCGCCCGCGATGAGCGGCGGCGCGGAGGAGAAGGGCTGCAAGAACGAGCTCGTGTGAATCACGTTGCCGTTGCGTTCGTCGACCGCGTACAGAACGCCGCCGGTGTCGCCGAAGTAGACGCGCCCCTTTTTGACGACGGGACTCATCTTGACGTTTGCCCACGTGCGCAGGTTCCACAGAATCTTTCCGGTTTGCGCGTCGAAGGCGATGAAGCGGCTCGCGTTTCCGATCGGCTGAAAGAGTGCGCCGTCCGCGACCGTGCCGGCGATCTGCCGCTCATTCGTGGCGGGGAATGTGTACGGTCCCGGTTCGCCTTCATAAGTCCAGCGTGTCTTGCCGGTGCGTTCGTCGATCGCGGCAACGATATCCGTTCCGCCCGTATGATAGTGGGATTCGTCGTTGCGGTTGCTGTTGACGAAGACCAGCCCGTCCGCAACTGCGGGCGAACAATCGCTGCCGCCGTTCGGATTGGTCCAAACCGTGCGTCCGTCGCGCACGTCGAGCGCGCGCGTTTCGCAATAATACGGCGCGTTATGGCACGAGCTGATGAAGGCGACGCCGTTGTCGATCGCCGTCGAGGCCATCGTGACCGCCCCCGCCAGCGGCACCTGCCATTTGAGCTTGCCCGTCGTGAGATCGAGCGCATATGCATGCGCGTCGCCATTTCCGAAAACGACCGTGTCGCCGTCGATCGCGGGCGTCGGCATATCCTCGCCGTCCGTATGGAATTTCCACAGCGGCTTGCCGGCGAACGAATACGCGAAGACGTTGTCTCCTTCGGGCCGTCCCCACGTTTGTGAAACCGGATCATCAGGCTTCATGAAACCGTTGTGTCCGCTGCCGATGATCAGAACGCCCTTGGCGTAGACCGGCGTCGACATGAGGATGTCGTCGGTCAGCAGACTCCAGAGGATCTTTCCCGATGCCGCGTCGATTGCGTAGAGCTTGTGGTCGAAGCTGACCGCGTACAGCGTCGTTCCTTCGAGGGCGAAACCGCCGTTAATACGATCGCCGAGTCCGGTTTGCCAATCGGCGTGCAAAACGGGCTCGTCGAAGACTGCGTTGTGCGTCGCACCGTACTGATACATCGGCCACGTCCCGCTCGCGCGCGCCGGCGGCGATTGCGCGATCGAACCGCGCTGGCCGAACACGCATCCGGCCGCCGTCAGCACCGCAATGCCGGCCGCGATCACCGCCGTTCGTTGTACCACGCTCATTCCGCCCCTTTTGCCCACGGCGCCTTATTGTCATGGTGCGCCCTGTTGTCATGGTGAGCGAAGTCGAACCACCCCGAGCAGCGTCCAAGGGACGCGTGACGAGGGGCCGTACAAGGAAGACATGGAGTTGCAGATCGACCGGAACGCGGTGGCGCGCTGCCGCAAGTCGGCGGCGGCGATAGCCGATCCGGTCCAGGCGTTCATCGAGCGGCACTCGACCGTTTCGGTCGAGCGATCGATTCTGCGGTTGCTCGGCGTGGACGGCGTCGGTCCAGGCGATACGCCTGTTCCCAATATGATCGTGGAATCGCTCGACGCCAGCGAACTCCCCAACGGAATCGCGATTCCGTTCGGACGCGCGCTCGTGCAGACGGGGTTAGAGCCGCGCGCGCTCGGCGAACGTCTAGCAAGCGGCGGCGCGCGCCTTGCGCAGTTCGGCGACGTTCCGAACGAAGCGGCGCGCGGCGCGATCGTTGCTGCCGCGCGAGCGGCCTTCGATCGCGTCCTCGCACGCCGCGCGGAGCGAAACGATCTCATGCAGCAGCTGCCGCAACTGCCGCCGCCCCTGCTCTATATGATCGTTGCGTCGGGAAACATTTACGAGGATCGCACTGCGGCGGTGGCGGCCGCCGAAGCCGGCGCGCAGATTATCGCGGTGATCCGTTCCACCGGACAATCGCTGCTGGATTTCGTTCCGTACGGGCCGACGACCGAAGGCTTCGGCGGCACATACGCGACGCAAGCCAACTTCGCGATCGTACGCGAAGCGTTGGACGAAGCATCGCGCCGTTTAGGCCGATACGTGATGCTGACGAATTACGCCAGCGGGTTGTGCATGCCGGAAATCGCGGCGATGGCGGCGCTCGAGCGGCTCGACATGCTGCTCAACGATTCGATGTACGGCATACTCTTTCGCGACATTAACATGAAGCGCACCTTCGTCGATCAGCATTTTAGCCGTATGCTCAACGCCGCGTCCGGCATCATCATCAACACGGGCGAGGACAACTATCTCACGACGGCCGATGCGGTCGAACAGGCGCCGGCGGTGCTGGCTTCGCAGTTCATCAACGAAGAGCTCGCGCGCCGCGCCGGCATGCCCGACCGGCAGATCGGCTTGGGTGACGCTTACGAAATCGATCCGAACTTGGAAGACGGCTTTTTGTTCGAGGTCGCGCAGGCGCAGCTCGCGCGCCAGATCTTCCCCGATTCGCCGCTCAAATATATGCCGCCGACCAAACACATGACCGGCGACATCTTCAAAGGCCATCTGATCGACGCCATGTTCAATCTGACGTCGGTCATGACGGGGCAGACGATTCATCTCTGCGGCATTCTAACCGAGGCAATACACACGCCCTTCCTGGGTGACCGCGCACTCTCGCTGGAAAACGCGCGCTACATCATGCGAACGGCGCGGCACTTCGGCGACGACGTCGTTCCCAAGCCGGGCGGGCGCATCGAACGGCGCGCCGCCGATGTCTTGAGCGAATGTGAGATCTTACTCGAACGCGTGGCGGCGCGGGGATTGATGCAGTCGATCGAAGCCGGCGTTTTTGCCGACGTCAAGCGATCGCCTGAGGGCGGCCGAGGTTTTGAGGGCGTCTTCGAACGCGCGCCTGACTACTGGAATCCGTTCGAAGAGTTGCTCTCATGATCAAGCCGTACGGCGACACGCTCAACGATGGAAAGGTTCAGCTCTCGTTCACGCTTCCGGTGCCGTGGAGCGAGGCGGCCGACGAAGCGGCGCGTCAGCTCGTCGTAAAGATGGGCTTTGCCGACGTGCAGGTCGCCGAAGGCCGCGCGATCGCCGAGAGTTTTTCGTTCTTTGTCGTGTATGCCGCAACGCCGCAGGCGATCGACTTCGAATCGCTTGCCGTGCCGTCGGTAAAAACCCACAAGATGACGATGGAAGAGATCGACGCGCTGATCGAGGAGCGCGTCGGGCGCAAAGTCCGCGTTGCCGGAGCGTGCATCGGCACCGACGCGCATACCGTCGGCATCGATGCGATCCTCAACATGAAAGGCTACCAAGGCGATTACGGGTTGGAGCGCTACAAGATGTTCGAAACGTACAACCTCGGCAGCCAAGTCGCAGTCGAGGATCTGGTCCGCTTTACCAAAGAGAAGAAGATCGACGCGCTGCTCGCGTCGCAAGTCGTCACACAAAAAGGCAGCGACGTTAAGAACTTCACGGCGCTGGTCGAACTGCTCGAAGCCGAAGGTCTGCGCGACTCCGTAATTCTCTGCTGCGGCGGCCCTCGCATGACGAGTCTGCTGGCAACCGAATTGGGCTATGACGCGGGCTTCGGCCGGGGCACGCTTCCGAGCGAGGTTGCCGCATTTATCGCGACGCGCATGCCCCACAGGGTAGGATAACCGCGACTTTGAAAGGTTCCGCCGTGGGCAAGACGGCGTTGATCACGGGCATCACGGGACAGGACGGTTCCTACCTCGCCGAGCTTCTGCTCGGCAAAGGGTATCGCGTCGTGGGCATGACGCGCCGCACAAGCACTGACGTCCACGAGCGTATTCAACACATTTTTGACGACATCGAATTTGTGTCTGGAGATCTGCTCGACCAAAGCTCGATCAGTGAGATCATTGTCGCAACGAAGCCCGACGAGATCTATAACCTCGCGGCGCAGTCGTTTGTGCCCACGTCATGGACGCAGCCCGTGTTGACCGGAGAGTTTACCGCGTTAGGCGTAACGCGCGTGCTTGAGGCCGTGCGCACGGTGAATCCATCGATAAAGTTTTATCAGGCTTCGAGTTCCGAAATGTTCGGCAACGTGCAAGAAACGCCGCAGCGTGAGACGACCCCGTTTTATCCGCGAAGTCCATATGGCGTCGCGAAAGTTTACGGGCATTGGATCACGGTGAATTATCGTGAGTCATATGATCTCTTTGCGGTGAGCGGAATACTTTTCAATCACGAGTCGAGTCGCCGCGGTTTGGAATTCGTCACGCGAAAGATTAGCGATGGCGTCGCGCGTATTAAACTCGGTCTTGCAAGCGAGTTAGTGCTGGGAAACTTAGACGCGCAGCGCGATTGGGGATTCGCGGGCGACTACGTCAAAGCGATGTGGCTGATGCTGCAGCAAGAAAATCCGGACGATTACGTGATAGCAACCGGCCGCACGCATAGGGTCCGCGAGTTTTGCCGCATCGCGTTTGAAACAGCCGGCCTCGGATCGTATGAAAAATACGTGCGTACGGCGCCGAAGTTTATTCGCCCGGCCGAGGTAGACTTGCTCGTGGGCGATCCATCGAAAGCAAAACGCGAACTCGGCTGGGAGCCGGAGCATTCGTTCGAAGATCTCGTAGAGATGATGGTCCGTGCCGACCTCGATCGGCTCGGCAGAGTAGTTCCGGTCTAGAACCTTGCGCGCCCTGGTAACCGGCGCCGATGGGTTCGTCGGCAAATATCTTATCCGCGCGCTGCAAGAGCGCGGCATGGAAGTTGCGGCAGCCGGAGGGCCGTCATCGGCCGGCGAGCTACGCATCGACGTTCTCGATATAGAAACGATCCGGCACGCGGTCGAAGTAGCGAAGCCTGACGTCATCTTTCATCTTGCCGGTCAGGCGTTCGTTCCACGCGCGGTAGAGCGGCCGCTGGAAGCTTTTGAGATCAACGCCATGGGGACGGTTCGCTTATTGGAGGTCGTGCGGACGACGCGTGCCGGCAATTTTCCGCGCATCGTGCTGGCAGGCTCAGCCTCTGTCTACGGACGCGTATCGGAATCGAAAAATCCGCTGCACGAAGATTACCCGCTCGCGCCGGCCGATCCGTACGGCGCGAGCAAAGCCGCGGCGGCCTTTGCGGCCATGGCGTCGTGGTGTTCGTATAAGATTCCGGTCTTGATCGCGCGCTCGTTCAATCACGTCGGCCCGGGGCAGAGTGAAGATTTCGTCGTACCGTCGTTTGCGGCGCAACTGGCGCGAATCAAAGCCGGCGCGGAGAAGCCGGTCATGTACGTGGGTGACCTCACGACCGAACGCGACTTTCTGGACGTGCGCGACGTGGTCGAGGCCTATATCGCGCTCGCCGAAAACGGCGAGCCCGGTGAGACTTATAACGTCTGCAGCGGCGTGCCGATGCGGATCCAAGATATTCTGCGCCTGCTCATACAGATTGCGAACATACCGCTCGAAGTCCGCGAGGATCCGACGCGAATGCGCAAATCCGACGTGCGAACGTTTTACGGCGACAACGCGAAGCTGTGCGCGCTCGGCTGGGCGCCGAAAATTCCGCTGGGGCGGTCGCTTCGCGAGATATTCGATGACGCCGTTGCGCACCAACTCGAAACCAGCGGAACGTGAGCGACGAGCTCGAAGCGCTCGTCTTTAAGAATCGCGGAGCGGCGCTGGCCGTTCCCGCACTGCTGCTCCTGATCTTCGGAAAGCCCAACGTCTTCGGCGTGACCCTCGGTTTGCCGCTCGCCTTTGCGGGGGAGCTGCTTCGCATTTGGGCCGTCGGCTATTCGGGCACAACCACCCGTGGGAACGCGGTCACCGCACCGGAGCTCGTCACCTCCGGACCGTACGCATTTGTGCGCAATCCACTGTACGTCGGAAACTTCGTGACGGCGGCGGGTTTCGCGATCGCTTTCACAGGAGCGAACTCGGGCGCGGCCAAAATCGCGCTGATTGCGGGATGCCTGGGAGCGATGGCAACGGTGTATGCAATTATCATTCCACACGAAGAAAAGTTCTTGCGGGCGCGTTTCGGTGAGGCGTTCGTGCGCTATTGCGAAACCGTTCCGCCGATCGTGCCGCAACTGGAACCTACCGAGCTGCAGCAAGGCACGTGGAAGCCCGGCGTGATCGCGCAAGCGGAAACCAAGACGTTCATTACGTTCGGCGTTATGCTGGCCGCGCTCGCCGTGAAAGCGTTTTTGGTGTAGCCATGCCGCGCCGGCGGCTTACCCTCGCGCTGATTCTCGTCGCGATCGTCGCCGCGGTAGAGTTTTGGGGCGGCATTCGCGCCGGCAGCCTCGCGCTGCTCGCCGATGCCGTGCACGTGTGCATGGACGTCTTCGCGCTCGGGATCGCGCTCGCGGCGCTGGCCGGAGCGCAGCGGCCCGCTAACGTCCACAAAACATTCGGATACGGGCGCTTGGAAGTGCTGGGCGCCCTTGCCAACGGCACGCTGCTGCTGGCGGCGACATTTTTTATCGTCTACGAAGCCGTTGGCCGATTTTCAATCGCCTATCATGCCCAAGGCGGGCTGATGAGCGCGGTCGCGGCTTTCGGCTTGGTCGTCAATGCCGGCGTGGCGCTGCTGCTCGTGCGCGATCGCCATGCAAACTTGAACGTGCAGGCGGCGATCTTTCACGTCGCCGGCGATGCGCTGGGGGCGTTCGCCGTCATCGCGGGCGGCATAGCGATTGTCGCGACCGGAATGACGTGGATCGATCCCGCGCTCTCGCTCTTCGTCGCAGCGATCATCGTTGTAGGAGTGCTGCGCGTTTTGCGCGACGCGACCGACGTGCTGCTCGAATCCACGCCGCGCGGTATGACCCTCGACGAGGTGCTCGCGTCGCTGGCGCCGCTGGCCGGCATAGTGGCAGTGCACGATCTCCACGTTTGGACGATCGGATCGGGCGATCGCGCGCTTTCCGCGCACGTGCTGGTCGACGACCGCCGCGTTAGCGAAGCGACGGCGATCGCGCGCGAGATCGACGCGCTGGTTCGCGCCCGGTTCGGCATCACCCACGTTACGCTGCAGTTCGAGTGCGAAAGCTGCGCACCCGACGAACGCATCGTCTGCACGCAGCCGCGAGGGACGCCTTCGGAGCCTGCGCGAATCCGGTAAGCATGAACTCCAAAGCAGTTGTCCTGGGCCTCGCACGCACGCCGTTTGGCCGTTTGAGCGGTTCGCTCGCTTCCCTTGAAGCCACTACGCTCGGCGCGGCCGCGCTCGTCGCTGCGATCGAACGCTCGGGAATCGATCCGGCCGACGTCGAGCACGTCATCTTCGGACACGTGCTGCAGGCCGGCGCCGGACAAAATCCGGCGCGGCAAGTCGGCTTCAAAAGCGGCTTGGCAAAAACCGTGACCGCCGAGACGGTCAATAAAGTTTGCGCGTCGGGACTGCTGGCTGCCGTCAACGCGGCGCGCCTCGTCAACGAAGGCAGCAACGCCGTGGTTGCAGCCGGCGGTATGGAGTCGATGTCGAACGCGCCCTACCTTTTAAAGGATGCGCGCGGCGGATACCGTTTCGGCGACGGGCGCCTGATCGACGCGATGATCCACGACGGGCTCTGGGATTACTATTTTCCGATGACGATGGCCGCGCAGGGCGCCAAGGTCGCAAACGAACTCGGCGTTTCGCGCGAAGAACAGGATCGCTTTGCGTACGAAAGCCACCGTCGCGCCGTGCAGGCGCAAGAAAGCGGCGCACTGGCGGCCGAGATCGTTCCGCTGCGCGTCGCAACCAAAGCCAAAGGCAAGATCGTCGTCGACAAACTTCCCGAGCCGGCGCGCGCGCGCGTTCCGGTTGCCGCGGGCTCGTCGAACGGTGCCGCAGATGCGGTGTGGGAGCACCAACCTTCTAAAGAGTTCACGCTGAACTACGGCGAGTGGGCGCCGTTCGTGACCGGCGACATTCCGAACACGCTCGTCGATCGCGACGAAGCCGTTCGGACCGATGCGAGCATCGAAGCGATGGCCAAACTGAAGCCGCTCGATAAGGACGGGACGGTGACGGCCGGGAACGCGCCGGGTGTGAACGACGGCGCTGCGGCTCTGATTCTCGCGAGCGGCGATTATGCGCGCGCGAACCGGCGCGACGTGCTGGCTGAGATTTTGGATCACGCGACGGTTGCGTGGGACTCGCCATACATTGCGCTGACGCCCGCGATGGCTGCGCAAAAGTTGCTGGCGAAAACCGGATTGCGCAAAGAACAGATCGACGTGTGGGAGATCAACGAAGCGTTTTCGGCGGTCGCGCTCGTTTCGGCAAGGCGGTTGGGCATCGATCCTGAGAAAATCAACATGCTCGGCGGAGCCGTCGCGATGGGCCACCCGATTGGCGCTTCCGGTGCACGGCTGATCAGCACCGTCATCAATCAGCTCCGCGCGCGCGGCGGCGGGTACGGGATAGCGGCAATCTGCAGCGGCGGCGGCCAAGGCGACGCGGTCTTAATAAAAGCGGGCTAGCGTCCGATAAGGAATCGTGACGTTTCGAGCGCCGCGCGTTCTTTGGGTTGCCGTTCTAGCCGTAGCCGCCGGATGCTCCGGCCGGGGCATCGTCCCGCGGCAAACCATGCAGCCGCCGACGCCGCAGTCCGTTTCGCCCGCACGTATTCCTCCCGCCCCTATGGCGAAGACGGCGATATTGCCGTCGAGTGCGATGCGCTCACCGATTACGACTCTGAGCGCCATTCAGGGCTTGAATTGGACGCAGATCCCCGGCGCGGCGTCCGCAATTGCCGCCAGTCCGGACGGTTCGCTCTGGGCACTGTCGACGGGGCCAAGCGGCCCCGACAAATACATTTGGCATTACGCGAACGGATCGTGGACGAACATCACCGGTTTGGCGCAGTACATTACCGTCGCGCCCAACGGCACGCTCTACGCGGTCAATTCCGGCGGCGGAACGTTTTCGTATAACGGCACGAGTTGGACGGCGCTCGGTGGCGGCGCCGCCGGCATCACCGCGGCGCCCGACAACTCGATTTACGTTCTTTCCAACGGTGGCCCGCCGGGCACCGATCAGGCGATCTGGCATAACGTCAACGGAACGTGGACGCAAGTCCCCGGCTCTGGCGTAACGATCGCCGCTTCGTGGGATACCGCCGGTCCATTTGCGCAGAGCATCGGCACGATCCGTTCGGGCGGCCTGTACATTCTGAACTCGGCGGGCACGATTTACTACGAAAACTCCGACGCAAGTTTCGCGCAACTCCCAGGCGCCGCTTCGGCGATCGCGCCGACGACGACGCTGCACGGCACTTTTGTCTTGGGCTCGCCGGTCGATCCGAACGGCAATTACATTTATTATTACGATTTGAACGCGTCGCAGTGGTATGCGCAGCCAGGCGCGGGCGTGGCGATCGCAACAAACGACATCAACCTCTACGCGGTGGCTTCGACGGGCGCACTCTACTTCACGCCCGTGCACGTCGTGCCTCAGACGCTCTACGTCCCGAACTACACGAGCAGCAACGCCGCATCGATAGCGCAGTGGCCGACCAATGCGAACGGCAATACCGCTCCGACTTCGCAGATTACGGGTGCCGCAACGCTGCTGATCGGACCGACCGCCGTCACGCGCGATACGAGCGGTAACATCTACGTCGCCGATTTCGATGCGGGCGCGGTCGATGTGTTCGCGGCGGGCGCGAGTGGAAACGTGGCGCCGGTCCATCAGATCAAAGGCGCGCTTACCGGAATCAGTGGCCCCGAAGGCATCGGCGTCGATTCGGGCGGCAACATCTACGTTTCGAACCGCACCACAAACAGCGTCACGATTTACGCTGCAGGCTCCGACGGCAACGTCGCGCCTGCGCGCGTTATCAGCGGAGCCGCGACGCTGCTTTCGTCTCCACAACAGATCGTGGTGAACTCGGGTGGGGATTTCTATATTTCAAACAGCGCGAACGCATCGATCGAATATTTCAGTGGGGCCGCGAACGGGAACGTCGCCCCGGTGCGGATCATTTCCGGCTCGAACACCCAACTGACGCACACCTTCGGCATGGCGGTCGATTCGGCGGGACTGATCTACGCGCTCAACGGTACGGCGATCACGATCTATCCGGCAGGCTCCGACGGAAACGTCGCTCCGGCCCGCACGATTTCGGGCTCCAACACGGGGCTGACCGGAAACGAAGGCATGGCAGTCGACAACTCCGGCAACATGTACGTCACCGAGTGCACCGCGCCGAATTCCGTGCTCATTTTTTCCGCCACGGCCAACGGCAACATCGCCCCGAGTCAAACGATCGCGGGCTCCTCGACGGGACTGAATTGCCCGCTGAAACCGGCCGTGTTCTAGGCGAGCCGCCGGGCGGCATCGAAGCATTCCAGCCTCTTGCCGAGGAGTACCGCCATGGTCAAGCGTCTGAACCGGGTATTCGCGCCGATCTTCTTTGCACTTTTTGCCACGGCATGCTCGTCGCACGGAGCCGGCGGAATGCCGCCGCTGCCTGGCGCGATGACGACGATGCCCCAATCGGTCTCACCCGGTTCGATCGTCCCGCCGCCGATGGCGCAGACCGCGATCTTGCCGCCCAGTGCGATGCAGTCGCCGGCAGATGCCGGCGTCAAGCCAATGAGCGCGATCCAAGGCGTTAGCTATTCGCAGGTCCCGGGCTCTGCGCTCGTTGCGTCGGCTGCGGTTGACGGATCGTTGTGGGTGCTTTCGAACGGGCCGGCCGGCGCCGACAAGAACATCTGGCATTACGCCAACGGGGCGTGGACGAACATCAGCGGATTGGCCAACCACATCAGCGCCGCGCCCGACGGCTCGCTCTACGCGAGCAATTCTGTCGGCGGCGCATATCATTATGTCAACGGAACGTGGACGGCGTTAGGCGGCGGCGTGAGCGACATCGCGGCGGCTTCCGACAACTCGCTCTACGTCCTCTCCAACGGCGCGGCCGCGGGCAACGACCAAGCGATTTGGCATTACACGACCTCGTGGACGCAAATTCCCGGCTCGGGCGTGCACATTTCCGCATCGTTCGACGTCGGAGCGCACGAAGTTCCGGGCGGAACGATCTATCCGGGCGGAATTTACATCGTCAATTCCGGCGGTGGAATTTATTACACGCAAGGCAACGGCAACTACGTGCAATTCCCCGGCGTGGCCGCGCAGATCGCGCCTTCTGTGGGCGGCATCTTCGCGCTCGGCTATCCGACCAGCGGATCCGGCACGGCGATCTATTACTACGACCTCGATAACCCGGGCTGGATTCAAACCGGCGGCGCGGGAGTCTCCATGTCGGCCAGCGCGACGCAGCTCTACGTGATTTCGTCCTCGAGCGCGATCTTCACGACGTCCCTGCTGCCCGCAGCCGTGCCGGCGGGATACATGCGCCAGCTCTCGGCGCTCAAAGTCACCGACACGCTCGGCACGAACATGTCGAGCATTCTGGGCGTCGCGATCTCCGAAGCGGCCGATCAAACGCAGAACGGCATAAACGGAACGATGAGCTTAGGATCGCTCACGATTGGATCGGGCACGACGGCGCAGTCGATCCAAGCCCAAAGCGTCTCGACGCAGGAGCAGCACGTTGCCGTGGAGGGCGGAGGCGAACACCGCGCCGCCAACGACGGGCCGGATACGGAATTCCAAACCGAGCAATTGCGGCGCCGGTTGCCGCCCGCGTCATCGGGCCCGGCTATTCGTCCGCAGACCAGCACGATCGGTACGAACCCGACCGTCGGAGCAACTGCCAATATTTGGGTCGCGAAATTTGCCATCGGATCGAGCAGCGTCACATACATTCAAGTTCCATCGACGCTGGAGTTCCAAGGCGCGCACGGGAACGTGTGGATCGACAATTCCCTACTCAGCGGAACAAGCGCCTCACCCTCGTTCCAAGGCGGGTCGCTGGCGACGACGGTCGCGCAGATCGGCGCAGATTTGGAAAATGCCTTTACGTCGGATACCACGCACTTCGCTTCGTTCGATTACTCCAACAGCGCGCCCGGCGTCACGCTGCAGTATGAGGCCTACGATTCCAGCGGTAACGACTTGCATCACAGCGACAACCAGTACATTTTTGAACCCACCGACAAGCGCATAAACTTGGAAGTTCTCAATTCGGCAAACTTGGGCAGCGGCGTCGGAGGCTATTTCTCGAGCATCAACTACACGCCGCAAGAGATTTGGAACTACTTCATCCAAAACGGCGGAAACACACCCATGTCGAACGAGGCGCCGTTCATCTATTGCGGCTGGTTCGAGTCATCGGGCGCGACCTACGAATTGCAGGAAGATCTCGTGCGCGGCACGGGTCACGAGCTGCAGCACCTGATCAATTTCGTCAACCACTCGATCTTGCCGACGGCAGCGAGCACCTATCCGTTTAGCGGATTTGAGGATACGTTCATCAACGAAGGCCTCTCGATGCTCGCGCAAGATCTCGCGGTCAATACGCTGCATCCCACGCAAGCATTCGACGTGGCCGATGCGATGTCGCACGCGCAGCAGTATCTCTCGTCACCGCAGAACTACAGCGTCTCGGGTTTCATCGGCATCGATCCGGCCAGTTGGGGCGGCAATGGTTCGACCCCGAAATACAACTGCGGCGGCGGCTGTTACGGATCGGCCTATCTCTTCGAGCGCTACATGCGCGACCGTTTTAGCGGCGACACGTATACGCAAGGTATGGAGACCAGCCAGCAAACGGGTTTTGCAAACCTGCAGGCCAACGGCGGCAACGAGCCCGCCGGCGCGCTGATGGGTGATTTCGCGGTCGCAATCGCGACGAACTCACAACAAATCACGCCGCCCAATTCCCAGTTGAATCTGGGCACGTTCAACACCCGCGCGACCTACACGGATCAGTTTGCACACACTCGCACGCTCACCGGCGTGACGTCGGCGATAACCCTGGCCGTAAACGGCTCAACGAGCTTCAGCCCGCCGCTCGGCGGATTCGGCTTCTTCGGATTGGCGCCAAACAATGGTGCGCGGGTCTCCGTCGTCGACAACGGTACGGGAACGTTCTCGCTCTTCGGAGGGCTTGCGCAGCACTAGGCTTTCTGTGCGGAGCCGGTGACGCGCGCGTACATTGCCTCGTACGCCGCGACGACGCGCGTTGCGTGAAACGACGCGCCGTACCGGATGCGGTCGGCATCGCGCCCATCGGGACCGTGCGACAAGCGTGCGCGCAACCCGTCGCAGATCGCTTCGGGGCGTCCGGCCGGAACCACCAGCGCGCCGGGCGCGCGGCCGAACGTGCTCGCGCCGCCGATGCCTTCGGTCAGCAAGATCGGAGAGCCGCAGCAGAGCGCCTCTGCGAGTACGAGGCCCCAGCCCTCCCGTCGATCCGAGGACGGCAGCACCGTGACGGTTGCGGTCGAGTACAGCCGGTGCAGCTCTTCGTCCCCGACCCTGCCGAGAAAAACGATCCGTTTGCCCAGCCCTGCGTCCGCGGCGGACCGTTCGAAGCGCGGCCGGAGATTTCCATCGCCGACCACCGTGAGATGCCAAAGCCGTTCGGGCGCTTCGTTCGCGAGCATCGCGCAGGCGCTCAGCAACAGATCGAAACGCTTGTAACTCTGAACGGTGTCGAGGCCGCCGGCGAACAGAAAATGATCTGTCTCTCGCCGCACGCCGGGGAACGGCCCTGCGGCGAAAATTCCCGCAACCGTGGACGGAATGACCGCGATGCGATCCGCGCTGACGTTTTTTCCAGCGAGCCACGATTTCCAATAATCGCTCGTCACGGCGATACCGGCCCAATCACCGCGCCTCAGGCGGCGGACATTGAGCCACTGAATCGCGCGCGCCGGAACCGATGCGCCGAGCTGCGCGTGAAAGAGGGTGAAGTACGGCGCGCCGTAGCGGCCCGGCGCGGGCATGAACGTGTCGGCGAGACTGGGCGCGCTCGTTTGTATGACGTCCGGCCGGAAGCGCGCGACCTCTTCGTCCAACAGGGAGCGCGGAAAGAGTGGCGCTCCTCGAATCGTGCGCAGCGGCAAATAGCGGATCTCCAAACGCGGCGCGGGGTTGAAGATGCCGCGGCAATCCCCGATTTCATGCGTGAGGACCAGAACGTCATTCCCGGCGGCGGCCAGACCCTCCGCCAACTCCGTCGTCCATCGCGGACCGCCGCCTTGTGCAGGCCTGAAGGATTGCGCCAGCATCAGGACGCGCACGTCAGTTCCGATCCGAGGCTTGCGGCGTTTGCGAACGGAAGGGGACGTTGACGTGACGGGTTTCACCGGCAAGAATTACGCGCAGCTGCTCGCCTACCGCAACGAAGGTCTGCGCAAATTCGGCGCGTTCTTGGTCGATCAGATAGAACGGCCGCCGACGCGCTGTTTTCTGCCTTCGGTCTGGCCGGCTTCGCGCGAGACGAAGTTTCCGTCGCTGCGCGCCGGCCCGCTGCGCATCGGCGCGGCCGGCCCTTCGATGATCGTCGCCGACGAGCTGCTCGCGCGCAGGACGTCGGTAAAAATACTGGACGTCGGCTGCGCGTCCGGGTCCTTTCGCGACTACCTCGAACTGCGCGATCCCGCGCGCCGCATCGACTACGCCGGCGTCGACGTCGCGCATTTCGGAGTGAATTTTCCGATATATGAAACGCTGGACGAAGTGCCCGGCAACGATTTCGATCTGATCTTCCTGAGCGAGGTCGCCGAGCACATGCCGGCCGATAGGTTCGCGCAAGAGTATTTGCAGCGCCTTCCGCGGATGTTGAAGCGCGACGGCTTTGCCGTCGTTAGCGTTCCCAACCCGTTGGCGCCGGCGGTGCTGCATCGTGACGTGACGCACGTGCAGCATTACCCATGGTACGATCTCTATGCGATGCTCCGTTTTTATTTCGAGGACGTCGATGTGCTGCGAACGCATTTCATCACTTCGCCGCGGCGGCTCTTTGCGTTGCCGCTGCGGCGCGTGCTTTCCTATATGATTGAAGTTGACTGGTGCGAAGGCCTCGTCATGACGGCGCGCCGGCCGATTGCGTAAACGGATGACGCCTCCGAGAATCGTGCATACGGATTGTCTGCTCTATCGCGGAAGCATGCCGTGCGAACCGCACAAGGCGACCGGTCAAGCCTGCGAAGACTGCCCGCAGTATCAGCCGCTTTCGCAGTGCGTCCTTATCGTCAAGCTGGGCGCGATGGGAGACGTGCTGCGCAGCACCGCGCTGCTGCCCGATATCGTCGCGCGCCACGAGCGCCCGCACGTAACCTGGCTGACACATCCGGAGAGCCTCGAGCTGTTGCTCGGAAATCCGCTGATCCAGCGCGTCGTTACGACCGCGCAAGCCGGATTACTCGACGGGGGCGAGTTCGACGCGGTGTATGCATTGGACAGCGGGGCGGATGCGCTCGCTTATGCCGCGAGCGTGCGCGCAGCCGCGTACCACGGCTTTATGGCCGGAAAGTTCGGCACGTGCACGGGCGTGGCACCGGGCGGCGATCCCTCGCTCTACGAAATCGGCTTGTGGGACGATCTCAAGCGCGCCAACCGGCGGTCGTATCTCGAAATGCTCGGCGCAAGCGTGGGCGTGACGTACGCTTCCGGCCGTCCTTACGTTCCGCTGGATCCCGCGGAGCTGCTGCGCGCCGAAGAATCGGCGCGAGCTCTGCCGCGTCCGCTGATCGGAATCAACACCGACGCGGGCGATCGCTGGGAGCGCAAAAATTGGAATCCGGAGCACGTCGCCGCATTCGTTGAGCTGGCTCGCGCGGAGGGCGCGGGAGTGATGCTCTTTGGCGGAAGCCCGGTGCGCGAGCGCAACCGGGCGTTAGCGGCTTCGTTTCGAGATGGCGTCGCCGCGTTCGAATCCGCCGGTAACGTCCGTCGCCTTATAGCCGGCATCGCGCAATGCGATACGCTGCTCACGGGCGACACGCTGGCGATGCATATCGGCTGGGCGCTCGAGATTCCGATGACCGTCTTGTTTGGCCCAACCTCGCTACACGAGATCGATCTCGACGCCTCGAGCAAAAAGCTCGCGGCCGAAGATTTAGCGTGCTTGGGCTGTTATCTGAAAACGTGCGAAGTCGATCCGCACTGCATGGACCGCCTGCTGCCGGCCGATGTCTACGCGCGCGTGCGTGAGGTGCTGGCGGCCGCTCGATAGAGCGCGATAGTCTGCGCCACGGTTTCTCCGCCGCGTATCGCATGCTCTGCGAACGCACGGCTCTGCGATTCCACGGACGCACGGTACGACGGATCGCCGAAAAAGTGTGCGAGCGCGGAAGCCAGCGCTTCGCTTGATGGATCGAACGCGCACGGCGCGAGGCTCGGAATCTTTTCGGCGATGCGCGTCGAGACGAGCAGCGCTTTACCGTGCGCGGCGCAGATCGTGAGCGGTCCGCTCATGGACTGCGCTTCGATATAAGGAAAGACGGCTACGTCTGCCGCTTCAATGTAGTCGTCCAAGCGCGCGTCTGGCACGAATCCAATGAACTGCACGCCGGCGATGCTTTCGGCGCGGCGCTTTAACCCGGAGTAATAAGCGTCGTACTCGGCCGTATGCGCGACCTTCGGATGCTCGCCCGCACCCAACAGGACGCACAGCCCAAATGCGGCGCCGAGCTGTTGCGTCGCCGAAAGCAGCACTTCGATCCCTTTGTACCTGGTCGCAAAGCCGAAAAAGAGCGCGGTCTTTCCCCTTGCGCTCAATCCTAGAGCGGCGCGCGCCGCTTCCCGCCCGATCGCGCGGTGCGCGAGCGCGATCAGCGGAATGACGGCGACCTTCCGGCGATCGATGGCATAGTCGCGCGCCAAGATCGCCGCAAACGCTTCCTGGTGCACGACGATGCCGCTTGCGGCCGAACCGATGGCAAAGAAAATCAGACGCAACCCGAACCGCACGATGAGCGCGGGAAACTTGTAACCGTTCATGCGGATATACGCCGGCGTTATTTGCGCCAGCGACGGCACGTCGTGCATCGTTACGACCAGATTCGTTCCGCGCATCTTGAGCAGCACCAGCAAGATCAGCATCGCGATTTCACCCGCGGCACCCGCGCCAAGGACGAACGTCGAGTACTGGATGTGCAAGACGTCGGGCTTTCGTTCGCGCACGGCGTTGAAGATATCCAGCCACGCGAGCCATCCGGGACGCCAAAGCGGAACGATTGGCGCCGTTGACGCGGCGGCGGCACCGGCGCCCGATTTCGACCATATCTCGACCGCGAGTCCGGCTTTCACCAGTTCCTCGGCCAAGGCGCGCGTATGGTAGGCTGCGCCGATCTCGCTGCGATCTTCGAGCGGAACTCCGGTGACCAGCGCGACCCGCATATTCATTGACTCGCGACCCCGTACAGCTGCTCGTACCGGCGCGCGACGTCGTCCCACGAATACTGCTCGACCGTCGCCCTTCCGGCGGCTGCAATGCGATCGCGTAAGCCGGCGTCCGTCCGGACGCGCTCGATGCAGGCCGCCATCGCGGAAACGTCGCCTACGGAAAAGAGCAGCGCGTTTACGCCATCGGTCGCGATGTCGAGAACACCGCCTACGGCGGACGCCACGCACGGAACGCCGCGCGACATTGCTTCGAGCGTTACCAGCGAGAACGATTCGTATTTGGAACTGACGACGACGCATGCCGCCCGATCGTATACGTGCGCGATCTGATCGCGCGGAACCGCTCCGGGAAACGAGACCGCTTCGGCGACGCCGAGGCGTTTTGCGAGATCGCGCAAGCCGCGCTCCGCGCCGTTGTCGTATCCCGCCAGCACCAAACGCAGCGCGGGATCGCGCGCGCGCAGCTGCGCGAGCGCTTCGATAGCGAACTGAAAACCTTTCAACTCCTCGAGCCGTCCCACGCCCAGGAGAAACGGACCCTTGTCCATCTCGCGCTCGAACCGCGGGTCGAGTTGCGCGCTCGCTTCGAGCGGAACGAAACCGTTTGGCACTACGGCGACCTCCCGCCCCGATGCCGCCTGCGCTTCCCATGCAAGCAGCGACGACACCGCCGTCGCGACTCTGCTCCTGCGCAGTATGCGCGATCCGAAAACGGCATCGTAGGCGGCATAAGCTGCCGACAGCGCGCCGCCTGCCGTCCGCGCCGTGTAGGGAAAACCGTGCGTCGTAAAAACCGAGCGGTTCGCCGGCACGAAAAAATTGAAAACCGTGTCCACGAACGCCATGCCGTAGCCGTGCAGATGATAGACGTCGCTGCCCGCCAGAAACGCGCGCACTCCCGCCAGTGCGAATGGCGAGGGCGGCATATACGTCCTGTACTGCGGGCTAAAATGGCGCAGCTGCGCGACGCGATGCACGGGAAACGGATAGCCGCGGTCGCCGGCCGGCGGCGCTCCGTGCGTTCGCGACGTCAGCACGCGCACGTTGTGCCCGCGGCGCGACAGCGTGGCGGCGAGTGATGCAAAGACCGGCCCGCCTCCGCCGATGGTATCGGGCGGAAACTCAGGAACGACGAGTGCGATATTCAAGAAAAACGAACGCCGCGAGCGCGGCCAGCCACAGAACGGCGCCCGCGATCAGCAATTCGCGATACAAACTTTGCAGTCCATATGTTATGACGCCGCTGCTTCCCGCTTGCCAGCCGTTGGCGTAGCCGTTGATTTGCCAATGCGGCCGCGAATCGATCGTCCACGCCGGATCGTAGGTAAAATCTCCGACGACGTACTCTCCGCGCGCATCGCGGAACGGAATGCGTTCGCCCTGGGAAACGTCCGCCGCGATCGGCGTGCCGGCACGCACGCGCATCGCCGGCAGGGAGACGATCGTGCCGCCGGCTAGCGGATCGGAGTCCGTCAGCGTCGCCGATCCGAACGTCAGCGTGAGCCGCGGATCATCGACCGGCAGTAAGCTGAAGGCCACGGCTTCGGAAAATGGTGCGAGCGGGACGGCGAGATCGTAATCCGACGGTTTGTTTCCGACGGGTAATTCCGCGATCTTTACGGGCGCCGGATTCGTCCAGGAATCGTAAAAGGCGGTGACCACGGCGCGTCCGCGATCGTCCGCGCTCACGTTTCTCAGATGCAAGACGAGCCCTTGCGCGCCGGCGACCGGAACGTTTAGCGTTTCGGACTGCGCGGGCTGAAGATTGTTTTCCGGCGTCAGCGAGTACGACGCGATGATCGGCGCAACCCTGGGCGCACGCACCGCGTTCGTCGCGACGGCGACGCCTGGAATGCGCAAGAGCCGCGTTTCGCCGGCGGGCGCAGCCGCGCGCACGTCAGCTCCAAAGCTCATGCTTCCGCGAGCGTTCGCGGGCGTTATCACACTGATTGTATAGGTCGCGCCGATGAATGGAACGGCCACGAAGGGCGTACGTAACGAATCGACCGGCACGATCATGGTCCTGCTTCCGGGCGCAGCCACCACGATTGCCGTTCCCCGAATAGTCCCGGTCATCGAGAGGTCGACGATCGTGCTCGCACCGTCGGGGATTTGTGAAATGATGACATCCGCGCGTTGCGGCCAGCGTGAGCCGGAGAGCGTGAGATCGCGTTTGGCCGCGTCACTCGCTTGCCACGAACCGGGCAGCGGCACGCCGGCCGGCTTCATAAAGCTCAGCCGGTGATAACCGCTGAACGACGGAAAGGGCCGTCCGGGCGTGACCGGCACGTAATCCCACGCCGCGGCGACGGCGTCCGGCGGCGTCGCGATGCTCCAGGCGCGCGGATTGTCGGCATTTCCGCCGAGCGCGAGCGGTTTAACGGCGACGCTCGTGAACCGGGGGCCGATGTTTATCGTGACGCTCCGGATTGGACCCGGAACGAAATACCGGTTGCGCCGCGGAGCCGGGACAAGACCCGCGCCGGCACAGACGCCTCCGTCGGCAACGACGCGGCGCAAAATCGTTCCGGGCGCCGATCCGGTAAACGCAACGAGGTGCGAGCCGGCTGAGATCCTTCCGATATCGAGCCAGTGCAGTTCGTCGGAGCGCAGCGGAAAAATCGACTCGCGGCCGTCGACGCTCACCAGCAAAGGCGCTGCGGAGCCGATCGTCGCCGCCTCGGCAAAGAGTTCACCGCGGCGCGCAGCATTGACGCGCAAAGAGATCGCGGAATGCGATTCCGTGAACGCAAACGGCAGCGGAAAGCGCTGCAAGATACGGCTGCGATACATGTCGGACGCGGAAACCGCCCAATCGCTGGCCGTCCAGTACCCGAGCCAATCGTCGTGCTTGGTCACTTCGTAATATGCATTGCGCGCCGGCAACTCGACGTGTTGGTCGAGGCAGCGCCCGAGTGGCGTATCCGCAGTCGCAATCGCACCGGCCGGCAGCGCTGGCGGACGTTCTCCTGCGCTGAAGGAATCGCCGAACGTTCCGGCCGGCATCGTTTGACGCAAGATCGCGGGAATGTCGCCGGCGACGATTGGCGTGCTGGCCCCACGAACGATCGGTTTGAAAAGGAGATTTTGAAATATCCGATTCTCGCCGTCGGAATAGACGGGCACGAAGTTCCGGTCGCTCTTCAGAATTGCCGCCGTTAGCGCGTCGTCGGCGGAGCCAAACGGCGTCAGCGCGGCAGCAGCCGACAAGCCGATCGTCCCCGGCACGACGACGTACTTCACGCCGAACTCTCCGAGCGTGGCCGCTGGATGCGCGTCGGTGCCCGCATAGATGCCGTAGAATGCCTGCCACGCTTGTTCCGACGTTACGTTAGCCGTATTGATCAGCTTCGCGTCGACCACCGGAATCTCGCTTTGAAATACGAACGGATTGTCCGTGTAAAATTGGCCCTTGGCAAGCGATTGTTCCGCAAGCCACGGCGGGAGAACCGCGATGCGAAACGCTTCTTTGGCGCTCCGCTTCTCAAGGAAATGCAGCATGCGCAAATAGGCCGGACGTGAAGTGAATTCTTGGAACCCGTATCCGTCGGGAACCGAGAGATTCCCGGTGACGATCGGAAGAATCGCGATGATGAGGGCGGCGGTAAGCACGACGCGCCACGTCATTCGCAGGCGCGCCATTGCGAGCGCGATCAACACCGAAGCGCCCATGACCGTGAGGTAGCTAAACTTCACCGGCTCGCGCAGAAGCGACATCAGCGGCACGTGCGAGTACAGCGCGTATACGGCGCCCGCGGGCACGGCGCGCGTTCCCATGCTCAAGACGATGCCGAGCACGATGGCGATCGATCCGAGCGCGAAGCTCAACCGCCGTTTCGCGGCGGCCCAAAGCGGAATCACCAGCAGTCCGACGATGCTCGCATACCACGGGACGAAGCTCAGCGGTCCGAACGTGTCGGCCACCGACCACGAAAAATGGATGAAGTATGCGGAGAGGACGAGCGAATGCCAGAAATCGCTGTACCAGCTGAAGACCGAGAGATCTTCGACGGGCGGATAAAAGAACGGCACCAGATTGGCGTAAGGACTCAGCGCATAGAGCATCGTCCAAGCCCCGTTGCACGCAGCCGCGTAAAACGGCGCCGCGATCGTGAAGCACAGCACGGTGCGCGCCAGAGACTTCTCGCCGGTTCGCAGCCGCAAAAATGCGGCGATGCCGGCGATCACCAGTCCGGCGAAAACGAAGATCGACGTGCGCGGGTCGAGCGCTAATTCCACTGCGCAGAGCGCGAAGAGCAAGAAACCATACGCGCTTGCGCCTTGGCGTAGGCGCAGGAAAGCGAAAAAGATCAGCGGCGAGAGACAGACGGCGCCCAGAATCGAGACGTGTCCCGCGAGCATTTGGTCGCACGTCCACGGATTGGCGATGAAAAAGGCGGCGCCGGCCAAGCCACCGAGGCGGTTCGCGCCCAGTGCGCGAGCGAAGAGATAAAACGAGAACGCGCCGATGCACAGAAAAAACGGAAAGACGAGCACCGTCGAGAGTGGTATGCCCAGCGGCGCGAACAGCGCTTGAAAGAGGACGTAGCTCTGCGACTCGTTGGCGATCGCGCCCGCCGTGCCGCCCGACGCGGCCGGCCGCCACACGTGCAGCAGCTGCGCGAGTTCGGCACGCAGCAGCGATGGCGACCACATGAAGTTCGCATCGCCGAAGAGCAAACCGTTGCCGCCGTAATAATGACGGAAGACAAAAAAAATGAGTGCGGTAGCGAGTACCCCCGCGACGAGGGTCCGGAGGCGCGATGACATCAACGTGTGGTTCTCAAAAAAACCGCGCGTTGCCTACCGAAGGGGAAGCGGGCCCTCCGAAGGCTCGAGGACCTCGCGCGGCAGCGCGCTGCGCTCCTTCATCTGACGGACCTTCAAACGGAAGAGCGTCCGCAGCGATCCGAGCAGCTCGAGATAGCTGACTTTCGATTTGCCCGCGATCCGGTTCTTGAAAACGATCGGGTGCTCGGTTACGCGCGCGCGGCTGAGCCTGGCTTCGTAAAGTAATTCCACGAGCATCGAGTATCCCGAGGCTTCCAATGCCGGCAGATTGAGCTTTTGTAGAAACGACGTCGAGTAGAGCCGGTATCCAGAGGTGCAGTCGCGCACGTCGTTGCCGATAAAACGGCGCGCCAGGACGTTCGCCACGGCGCTGTTGAGCTTTCGCCAAATATTGAAGCCTTCGATCCGCCCGCCCGCCGCGTAGCGCGAACCGATGATCACGTCGTACCCGCCGCGCGAGCTCAGCATTTCGACCAGATACTGCGGATCGTGCGAGAGGTCGGCGTCCATCGTACAGACGGCTGCGAAACCTTCGCGCATTCCCGTTTCGAAACCGAGGAGGTATGCCGAGCCGAGCCCCATTTTTCTCGCGCGCTCGATCAGGCGCACGCGCGGGGTGCGCAGTTCGATCTCACGTACGGCGGCGCCGGTATGGTCAGGCGAGGAGTCGTCGACCACCAAGACGTCGAGGCGCTCGTCCGCCGACAGCACGGCGTCCACGACCCGCGCGATGTTCTCGCGTTCGTTATAGGTAGGCAAAACTACCAAACAGCGATACGCGTTAGGGTTCTCGGCCATAAAGGCGGGGTTCGACAGGCTCGCTCCGACCCTTCGCGAACCTGGTGCCGCCGTGAACCTCATGGAGTACCAGGGCAAGGAGCTCTTCCGCCGCGCCGGGATTCCGGTGCCGCGCGGCTATCACGCAGCTGCACCCGCCCGAGCGGCCGAACTGGCGACGCCGGACATTCCCGAGTGGGTGGTCAAGGCGCAAGTCTTGATGGGCGGGCGCGGCAAAGCCGGGAAGGTAAAGTTCGCAAAATCGCCCGACGACGTCGCATCGGTCGCCGAAGAGATCATGGCGACGCCGATGCCGCCGAACCGGCAGAATCCCAAAGGCGAGCACGTGAATTCGGTGCTGGTCGAAGAGAAGCTGCCGATCACCAAAGAGGCGTACTGCGCGATTGCAATCGACCGCACGACCAAACGCCCCGTCATCATGGTCAGCCGCTTCGGCGGCATGGACATCGAAGAGGTTTCGGAAAAACATCCGGAGTCGATCGCGAAATTTTTCGTCGACACCGCGATCGGCTATTCGCCGTTCATCGGCCGCGAGCTCGCGTTTCAGGCCGAGCTCGATCCCGGTTACCGCAAAGCGTTTCCCGCGATCGTCGGCGGAATGTACGAACTGTTTTTCCGTTACGGCGCGAAGCTGATCGAAATCAATCCGCTCGCGCTGACGAACGACGGACGAGTGATGGCTTCGGATGCGAAGGTTGAACTCGACGACGACGCGCTTTACAAGAATCCCGAATTCAAAGAATGGCAAGAGACGCTGCCGCTCGACGAAGACGAGGAACTTGCGGCGCAAGCCGGGTTGGGCACGCGCAATTTCCGTCGTTTCGACGGGAATGTCGGCACGATCGCCAACGGCGCGGGCCTGGCGATGGCGACGATGGACGCCGTGCGCAACGCCGGCGGAAACTTCGCGAACTTTCTCGACGTCGGCGGCGGAGCTAACGCCGAACGCGTGCGCAACTGTTACGAACTGGTGGTCAATCACACCGGCGCCAAAGTCATGTTCATCAACATCTTCGGCGGTATCACGCGCTGCGACGAAGTCGCCAAGGGCATCGTGGAAGCGCTGAACACGACCAAGTCGCGCAAAGTTCCACTGGTCATTCGCTTGACGGGAACCAATGAAGAACAAGGCCGCAAGATTTTAGCCGACGCAAAGATGACTCCGGTCGAAACGATGGACGAGGGCGCAGCTCGCGCGGCGGAGCTGGCGGCGTGAGCATCTTCTTAGATAAAAATACGAAAGTGATCGTGCAAGGGATCACCGGCAGCGAAGGTTCGTACCATACGTCGCGCATGCTCGAGTACGGCACGAAGATCGTCGGCGGCGTAACGCCCGGCAAGGGCGGCCAAAAGACCGAGCACGGGCTCCCCGTTTTCAACACGGTGCGCGATGCGGTCGACGCGACCGGTGCGACGCACACGTGCATTTTCGTTCCGCCGCCGTTTGCGGGGGACGCTCTCTTCGAAGCCCACGATGCCGGCATTACGTTTGCGGTCTGCATCACCGAGGGAATTCCGGTTCACGACGTGCTACGCGTCGTCGCCACGACGCCCGGCATGCGCATCATCGGTCCGAATTGCCCCGGACTCATCTCGCCGGGCAAGTCGCTTATCGGCATCATGCCCGGACACGTATTTAAGGAAGGCAGCGTCGGCCTCGTCTCGCGTTCGGGGACCCTGACGTACGAGGTCGTCGATCTGCTGACGCGGGCGGGGTATGGCCAGTCGACCTGCGTGGGCATCGGCGGCGACCCCATCATCGGGACGACCTTCGTGGACTGCCTGCGCGAATTCGCCAACGACCCCCAGACCGAGGCCCTCGTCCTCTGCGGCGAGATCGGGGGGTCGGACGAGGAAGACGCCGCGGCCTTCATCCGGGAGCATATGGCCGAGATGCCGATCGTGGCTTTCATCGGGGGCCGGAACGCCCCGCCGGGCAAGTCGCTCGGCCACGCCGGGGCCATCATTTCAGGCGCCTTCGGGACCGCCCAGAGCAAAATCGCCGCCTTTGAGGCGGCCGGCGTGCCGGTAGCCGACCGGCCCTCCGCCATCCCCGGCCTGCTAGCCCAGCGGGTACCCGCCGCCGTTTAAGGGCCTGCCTCCTTAGGGGATACTCTCAGAGGGTTCTCAGAGGATTAAGATTCCGTGAAAAGAACCCAAACCAGGTCGCATGGGCTGCGACTTAAGTCCCTATGCCCATACGACAACTTACAGGCCTCTACAACATAGGAGGAACCATGCCTCGATTCAGATTCCGGCATGCGTTCGTGGCCGTTTTACTGCTGGTGGCAATGCTTGCCCAGGGAACATGGGCACTGGCGAGCACCACCGGCGGAGTAAGCGGTACGGTAGTGGATACAACGACCGGAAGAGCTGTTGCCAACGCAACGGTAACTGCTAATTCCGCGTCTGAAACCGCTACAGTCACGACCGATGGCGGAGGAAACTTCCATTTCCTAACGCTGGCGCCTGATACGTATACCATCTCGGCAACGAAGAGTGGTTACAACAGCGCGTCTCGTTCGGGCGTTTCGGTCTTCGCAGACCAAACGTTCACACTAAGTCTCGCGATCACACCGTCACTGACGACAATTGCAAACGTCACGGCCCGGGCGGCCGGAAATTTGGTCAAGCCCGGTACCACGGCCGATATTTATTCGGTCAATGCCGCGACGCAGCAAGTCGTTTCAGGGTCGGGCGGTGGTTTCAACCTGAACCAAGCGTACTCGGGCATCTATTCTCAACCCGGCGTTACTTCATACATCGGTAACTACGGCTGGGGCCAGGTGTTCTATATTCGCGGAAGCGCATATAGCCAAATCGGCTACGAGTTCGACGGCGTTCCGGTGAACCGCGCCTTCGATAACTATCAAGCCAACTCGCTCTCGAGCTTGGGACAACAGGAACTGCAAGTCTACACCGGCGGATCGCCTTCGGGCGCATCGTCGGCCACGCTCGGCGGTTTCATTAACCAAGTCATCAAGACGGGAACCTATCCCGGTTCCGGTACGCTCACGGGCGGCATCGGCGGACCCGGTTTCTACCACTCATTGACGGCAGAAGCCGGCGGATCCAACCCGAACCGCACGTTCTCGTATTACGTCGGGATCCAAGGTTATAACCAGCACTTCCCCTTCCTCAGCTGGAATAACTTGGGCGGCTTGGCGACCAACGGTACCAACCAGTACGGTCTCCAAGCGCAGTCCGAAGCGGCCACGCTGCTCGGACAGCTGTTCTATCTCGGAACGCCTCCCGACGCGACCAGCTATGCCGGCGGCCTCTTCGGGGGCAGTGGCTACGGGCAATTTCTCCAGGGTCCGTTCCCGGCGTGCCAAAACGGCGGCGTCAACGGCGGAATTGCGGTGGGTTATACCGCTGCAAACCCGGGCCCGCTCAACGGCGCCTGTCAGGGATACGGCCCGTGGAACAGCTCGTACACCAGCAACATCTTCGAGCGTGACAACGTAGTCAATCTGCACTTCGCGCTGCCGCACAGAAACGACAGCGGCCGCGACGACATTCAGTTGCTCTACGACAACTCGATGCAATACCAGCTGAACAACTCTAGCATCGACCAAAACGGTGGCCTCGCATTCCTCAGCGGCTACCTCAACCAATTCGCTCCGTTCGCGAACGGAACTTGGGTGGGAACCAATGCTGCCGGATTGTGCGGCTACGAGAACTTCTTCATGCGCGGTTGCGCGCAGACGAATAGTCCGCTCGAATACATCGACTCGAAGATCTTCGCGTCGGGAACGAGTTTCGGACAGTCCGCCAGCACGGCGATCGTCAACCCGTACCCGTTCCCGAACTCACCGACCAACAGAGCGATCAACAACCCGTTCACGAAATCATTCCCGAGCGGTTTGCCGACCAATCTGATGGACGGCTACTGGAATAACGTCGGAATCATCAAAGCGCAGTATACGAAGAACATCGGCTCAAATGCTTATGCACGTCTCTTCGGATACACGTTCTATTCCGACTGGCTCATCAGCGGCCCGGATTGCGCCGCCACGTGTTACTTCGACGGTTTGTTGCAGCCGGGTCTCTTCGGAAACACGGCCAACTACGAGCTGGCGACGCACACGCGCGGAGCCGAGTTCCAATTCGCCGATCAGATCAACGCCCAGAACTTGCTGCGCTTCACTGCCAACTACACGACGGCTGGCGTCACGCGCTTCAACAACGGGTCGTTCGAGGCGGGCTACACGAGCAGCCGTAACGTTGTGACCAACCTCACAAACGGCGATCCGAATAACCCGATCTGTTACAGCTACACAACCGGCAACCAGGCCTCGTGTTTCTCGACCTCGACCGCTGGTACGTTCCAAACCCCGACCAATGGCCAGGCGAACAACCCGTGCGTTCCCGGCTCACCGCTGATTGGCAGTCCCGCTTGCGCAGCGGGAGCCACATGGCAAGTGACCGTGCCGGGCGGACAAGGCACGTACAATACGGTTCGTCCGGTCTTTACATCGATGGCGCTTGAAGACGAGTTCAAGCCCAACGACAAGCTGGACATCAACCTGGGTCTGCGTTTGGAGAACTATCAGTACAACCTGACCAACAGCAACACGCCGGAATTCAACTACTGGTTTAATGAAGGCGCTCAGGTGAACTGCTATGACCCCGTGACGCAGCTGCCGATGATCACCCCGCTGGCTCCGGGACAGCCGGTTCCACCGGGACTGAAGACGACCAATCCCCTCGCCGCGTGCGGCCTAGCGCCCTCGGGCCAGGAAGGTCTGCACCCGGTAGGCGGCACGAGTCAGTGCGGCAGAATCGTCAATCCAGGAACGGCCGGCCAGTATACGACAACAGACTGCGGAACGCTGCTCTACAGCGCCAACAGTCCGACGGCGCTGACGCGGCAGATGCTCTCGCCTCGTATCGGGTTCACGTACACGCTGTCTCCGGACGACGTGCTGCGTTTCTCGGCGGGCAAGTTCACGCAACCAACCGAAACGGCGTTCGAGCAATATCTCGATCAGTCCGGAAAGCGGGCGGCGGCGTTCAACTTCTCGCAGTTCTGGGGACTGGGCTTCTTCACACCGGCCCATAACAACCCGGTTCAGTACTCGAACAACTACGACGGTTCGTGGGAACATCGTTTCCACAACAGCGATGTCACTTTCAAAGTATCGCCCTTCTACCGTGACACGCATAACGAGATCGTCACGCTCGTTCTCGGCCCGGGATTCGTCTCGGGAACGAACGTCGGACACCAGCACTCCTATGGAGTTGAACTCCAAGTGCAAAAAGGTGATCCGTCACGTGACGGAATCTCGGGAGCGCTCTCGTATACCTATACGAAGGCACTTCTGCAGTACGGCAACCTGCCTAACGGCACCAACGGCATCGACTACTTGAACAACTACATCAACGCGTTCAACAAGTTGACGTCGGCCGGCGGCGGCTCGCCATGCTACAACACTGCTGCGGTCTACACGACCGGCGGTCAAGCCGCCGGTGTGGCCTGCCCGGCCAGTTTCGCGGGCAATCCGACGATTATCGTCAACCCGTACTACAACATGAGCCAGCAATCGACGCTGGATCGTAACGGCTACTACCCGACCTACCCGAACGAACCGCCGAACGATCCCTTCGATCAAGGCGGGTTCTCGAGCGCGATCGCTCCGAACACGTTCTCGGGCTGGCTCCAGTACAAGCGCGGCCGATTCGCGATCGCGCCGAACTTCGAACTGGTCGCAGGCGGATACTACGGATCGCCCACCGATACGATGGGCATCGATCCGCGCGCTTGCGCACAGAACGAAGCCGCGGCAACGACCCCGACCGGCGCGCCAGTCGAACCGGCCACGTCCCCGTACGCAGGCAACTGCGACTACCTGAGCCTAGGACCGTCGACGTTCGTGCAAAGCGGACAGCTGGCGATTCCCAATCCCATCACGGGCAAGATGGACGCGGCAGGCGCGTTCCAGCAACCGTGGCAGCTCAACATCGGAGCGCTGCTGAGATATGACGTGTCACCGCGCGTGACCGCCAGCCTCACGCTGTCGAATCTGGTGAACACCTGCTTCGGCGGCAGCAGCACCGCTTGGTCGAAGGCGTTCGCGCCGAGCCAGTGGGTCTGCGGCTATGCCTCAAACGCGTCATCGTTCATCGGAACGCAACCCGGCGCGGGCTTCTTCTACGGAGCTGCGGGAACTGATCCGGTCAACGGCACCTCGCCGTACGCGCCGGCCTTCAACTACCCGTTCGCACCGGTATCGGGAGCCATTCCGTTCCAAGCCTATCTGCAAGTGCAGGTTAAGATCTAACCTCAACACTCCAGGATAGAAAGAGAAGCGCCCCTGCGAAAGCAGGGGCGCTTCTCTTTCCTTAGGTTGTCATCCTGAGTTTATCGAAGGACCCGTCGCAGTCCTGAGCGAGCGAAGCGAGTCGAAGGGAGCGCGCACAGCGCGCATATCGAGGGGCGAAGGGCGAGGGCGTATCTTTAGCCTGACCTTGTTGAGAGGAAACGAGCGGCCGACAATGGTCGAATTTCACGTTTGATGCGCTTCGCCGCTTCGATGCGAGCTAAATCCAGATCGTACTCAGCCTGTAGCCCAAGCCAAAATTCGGGCGAGGTTCCGAGATAGCGTGACAACCGAAGTGCAGTATCGGCCGTAACCGTTCGCCGGCCGGCGATTATTTCAGTGATGCGATTCGTCGGAACCCGAAGCGCCTGAGCGAGTTTGTTCGCACTTATTGCCAGGGGCGCCAAAACGTCTTCGCTCAATACTTCGCCGGGATGAACAGGTCGTTTAGGCATCAGTGGTAGTCCTCAATTTTCACATGCGTTGGGCCGACCTGCAAGCGTACAAGGTTCGCTGCCCGACTTCAAGGGCAACTGGCCGCTAGCGACAAACCGATGTTGCGCATGACGGCGGGCTACTTTTGTGAAGACTGCGAGATCTCGATATGGCCGGCGGCGCCGCGCTCGGAATTGGCGTGGCTGAAAGATCGCGTTCACGTCGTGCGCGAAGTCGCCAAGCACTCGCAAGGCGGGCTCGACATCTGGATGGCCGACGGCTTGGTGTTTTTGGAAGAGCATCGCGATCACAGCGTGCTCGTAATGACGAAGGGCTAACGTTCGCCCGGTCTTGCGAAGATATCCGAGACGGCCATCGAGAATTCAGGAAGGGCCCGATGTCGCAACATATCGCCACAGTGTAGCATCGAGACCGATCGCGAATCATGCATCGCGACCTCCTTGCGCTCGGGATCGGCGACAACGACAAGATCTGTTCCAGACGCCAGGTACACGCGAATCTTTTCTTCTACGTCGCGTTTCCGGTCATTGGGTGAAAGAATCTCAACGGCGATGTTGGGGGCGACGGCAGGCATCTGCGCGGCCTTCTCCTCATCAAAACCGAGTCGATCATAAGAAAGGAACGCCACGTCCGGCACGAGGCTGCGAAACTCTTCACTGGGCGGCGCAATTCGAAACTCCCACTCGGTTCCGACGCGCCCGACTCCGTTGGTATCCGCCCACGCCATGAGCGCCGCGGCGACGCGCGTCTGTGCATTGGCGTGTTTCGCGGTGGGGCTCACTTTTTGAACCACTCGGCCGAAGACCCACTCGCTAGCGGGCTTTGTCTGTTGCTCGATGATGGGCTGCATGCCACATAAGCATATCACGCGCAAGGGCTTCGGCCGCAAGCCCTACCATTCCAGTTGCGCGTCATCCTCGTTGGGAAACTCGGGCCAAATCAAGGCATCTTCCCCAGCGGCGGCGATCTTGCGCGACGCTTCGGCCCAGCCTTCGCGCACCGCGCGAATAGGCTTTCGAGTGATGGCGTCCTTATCAGGTTCCATATCCACCACGCAATTCTAACAAAAAAGACCGCGCTTGCGGCCTTTAAATGTTTGCCCCTCGATATGCGCGCTTCGCGCGCTACTCGGGGTCCTTCGATAAACTCAGGATGACAATATGACGGTTACAGCGGGACGCGGAGGCGCTGTCCCGGGATAATCGGCGCGCTGCCGAGGTGATTCACTTCGGCGATGCGGTCGATCGTGTCTTGGATGTCGGCGCTGCGCGTGGTGTGCGTCGCGGCGATGGCCCAGAGCGTGTCGCCTGGTTGGACAACTACGGTCGCATAGCGTTGGGCGCCGGCGGCGTAGAGATGCATGCTGGAGAGGGCCGGTACGGTGACCATGAGACTCAGCGCCGCCAGCATGATGGCCGGCATGAGGGTGAATCGTCTGCGCTTGATCATGGAACCTCTCCTCGCTCTCTATGTTGTGCCGAACGGGCGTTCGCGAACTAGTGTACCCATATTTTGTGGCAAACGCCTGTTCGTCCCCTAGATTTTATCACATCCGCTTGCTTGGGTGTCAATGGCCTTCGAACGTATGTTTGCCTTGATTTCGGATTTATGGTACGTTTGTAGCCGGCCCTAGTGCCATATGTATGGCATTTTGCTTTTGGGTCATGGGGGCTTTTGGCATGGAGGGAGCAACCGAGCGCCAGCGGCGCATCCTGGAAGTCATCGAAGAGTTTCGGGCCGAGCGGGGCTACCCGCCGTCGGTCCGTGAGATCGGCGAGCGGGTCGGCCTGTCGTCCTCGTCGACAATTCACGCCCACCTGAAGACACTCGAGCGCAGGGGCTATATCACGCGCGATCCCACGAAGCCGCGCGCGCTGCGCAGCGAGACGTCACCCAATCCGCCCGATAGCGTGGTCATGCCGATCATCGGCCGCGTTGCGGCGGGCGTTCCAATCACCGCTCAGGAGAACATTGAAGGCGAGTTTGTGCTGCCCGCCTCGTTCGCGCCGCGCGCATCCAGCGCGTTTATGCTGCGCGTAAAAGGCGACTCGATGGTTGGGGCGGCAATCCTGGACGGGGATTTGATTTTGGTCCGTCCACAGCCCGACGCCGAAAATGGTGAGATCGTGGTGGCCATGGTCGATGACGAAGCGACGGTAAAACGCTTCTATAAGGAAGACGGGCGCATTCGTTTGCAGCCGGAGAATCCGGAGATGGCGCCAATCTTCTCGAGCGATGTCACCGTCGTCGGACGCGTCGAAGCCGTCGTCCGTAAGATCTAACTGCTAGCGTCCCTGCGCGCGTTCGGCGATCTGCCCGCGCTGATTGCCGTGCGCGAAAGCTTGCCGCGCAGCTTCTTTGCGCTGCTGGCGGCTATTCCGGTGTTCATGCTCTTTGCCGGCGGTTCGTTTTTGCAGCGCCTCATCGCCGCGGAACTGCCTGCATTCGGGATCATGGCAGCCGCGCTCGCCGCCATTCTTTCCTACCGGTTGGCGCTGCACTTGCGTCTCCCGCGCGCGCTGCTGGTTGCCGCAACCTGCGCCGCTTTTTTGCTGGCGCTGCCGCGCCCGATCGATTTCTCGCGTCCGCTCGCATATCTGAACCTTGTGGGCGGAACGGGATTGTTCTTGGCGATCGGCTTGGCGCTGATCGTCGCGGGCGCCGCCGCCCTCGGCCGCCGCATCGCCAAAGGTGCAGAGATCGCCGGCGTCGCGACCGTCCTTGCGCTGCTCGTCGTGGCTTTTCTTTTCCATCTTTCGCCCGCAAACGCGGTGGCTGCCGCGCTTGCGCCACTGGGACGGCTCGGTGATTCATACGGCGCGCTCATGCTCATCGTCGCGCTCGAAACGTTGCTGTGGGCGGTAGGCGTTCACGGACCGGCACTGCTCGCCGCGGTGATCACGCCGCTGTACCTTACCTTGCAGCGGCAAAATACGGATGCATTCATGCACCATGCGCCGCTGCCGCACATCGTGGTCACCTCGTTTTTTCTCTTCGTCTTTCCGGGCGGCGCAGGCGCGACGCTGCCGGTGCATTTTTGCTACTCTTTAGCCGCGCTCCGCGCCTGAGGCTGCTCGCGCGCGCGACCGTTGCGCCGGCGTTGTGCAACATCAACGAGCCGCTGCTTTTCGGGCTGCCGATCGTCGCCAATCCCTTTCTCATCGTGCCGTTCGTCGGCGTTCCGCTGATGACGGCGACCGTCGCGTACTTTGCGTCGGCAAATAACCTGGTAGCGCGCAGTTACACGTACCTGCCGGGCATCGTGCCGGCTCCGGCCGCGGCCTATCTTGCGACGCTTGATTGGCGCGCGGTCATTCTAGTGCTCGTCAATATCGCGCTCGCGACCGTGGTGTACTTGCCGTTCGTGCGCGCCTACGAACGGCACGAGGCAGCGTTGCCGTGAACGTACAGCTGCTGTGCGAACGCTTCGGTGTGGCGGGTTCCGTGCGCGAGGCGGCGCTGCGCGCGGAAGCGATCGTTTCGGAAATACCCTACGATGCTCAAGCCCGCGTAAAAACCAATGTGCTCGCGGCGTTCTTGGAAGAAGGCGTAGCCGAGAGCGATTTTGCCGGTTCGTTCGGTTACGGGTACGACGATCCGGCGCGCGCAAAGTACGAAGCGCTGCTCGCGCGCATCTTCGGCGCGCAGCGCGTCCTCGCGCGCCTCTCGCTGGTCAGCGGCACCCACGCGATTATCACCGCGCTGGCGGCGTGCGTGCCGCATGGCAAGACGCTGCTCAGTCTCACGGGCCGGCCTTACGATACGCTTCGCAATGCGATCGCCGACGCACCGAACTCGCTTGTCTGCCAAGGGATGGTGTATCGCGAACTCCCCTCGCCCTTCGACATGCGCATCAAAGATGCGCTGCTCAGGATGACAATAGAGAAAGAGCTCGAGGACAAGAACGTCGCGGCCGTATTCGTGCAGCGCTCGCGCGGCTACGCGCCGCGGCGCTCGCTTTCGATCGGGGAATGCGAGCCGCTCTTCGCAGCGATCAAGAAGAAACGGCCCGACGTGGCGATCGTCGTCGACAACTGTTACGGCGAACTCGTCGAAGATCGCGAGCCGACGCACGTGGGCGCGGATCTCGCGATCGGATCGCTGATCAAAAATCTCGGCGGATCGTTAGCGCCGGCGGGAGCGTACGTAGCCGGGCGCGGAGATCTGATCGAGCGCGTTGCCGATCGTTTGTATGCCCCAGGACTTAAAGACGGCATTGGGCCGACGCTCGGCTACGGACGCGCCTTTATTCAAGGATTGTTTATGGCGCCGCTGGTGGTCGAGCAGTGCTTACGCGGATTGGACTTTGCGGCGGCACTCTTTGCCGAACTGGGCTACGATGTGGACCCGCACGCCGGAGAGACGCGCACCGACATCGTGCAGGCGATCCGGCTGGGGTCGGCTTCGCGTTTGCGCACGTTTGCCGAAGGGTTGCAATCGGCGATGCCGGTAAACGCGCGTTTTCGACCCGAACCGGGACGTGTGCCCGGCTATGCCGAGCCGGTCATTATGTCGAGCGGTTCGTTCATCAGCGGAGCGACCATCGAACTGTCGTGCGATGCGCCGATGCGCGAGCCGTTTGAAGTCTATTTGCAGGGCGGAATCGTCGCCGACCATACCGTTCTCGGCGCGCTTTTCGCCGCGCGTGCGTTGACAAGCTCCTAACATTGCAGTGCAGGGCGCTCAGCTTCGGTACAGAAGCGGATAAAACGTGAGCACAGAGCAGCCGCCTGATTCGGGCCCACAGCAGCGCCGCTTTTTTCGGGCGGCCGTTGAGTTCCCGGTCGGCGTAACCGTCTCGGGAAATGACGTGCCTATCGAGGGCAGCGCCGTCGATTTGAGCGGCGGCGGCATGCGCGTGGTCACCAAGAACGACTTGAGCGCCGGCCAGAACATCACGCTGCGGTTTGCGCTTCCGCAGGGCGAGCGCGAGATGATGGTGCGCGGACGCGTGGTCCTTTCGTTTTTCGATGCGTCGCGTCAGCAGTACGCGCACGGCGTCGCCTTTACGCAGATCGCTGCGCCCGATCAAAGCGAGATCGTGGAATTCATCCACGAACTCCAGCAGCGCGCGCGAGCTTAGTCTAAGCCCAGAAAACCGTAGAAGAAATATTTATTTCCATCGGCGGTCGTAATCACGATCCGCGTGTCTTCGAGCTCGGCGGACGTCACCGTCTTACCGACCATCGTTTCCAGAATAGACGCGGCCTGCGCGAACTCCGCTTCCCGGAGCGCGTCGGGTTCCACCTCGATCAGGTGCAGCAACTCGTCGATTCTGTCGTTCACCGTGCCCATTATACAGCTCACCACCCTAGAGAGTATCGTCCCCTTCCAGAGAATAGTTAGTGCTCATGCACTCGACCTTTGTTCTGGAGGTCTTGAGCGGTCCGCTGGACGGCAAGACCTGGCCCTTCGAAGATGAGATCGTCATCGGCCGGGACGAGACCTTGGCAGGCGCCTGTATCACGCTCGACCGTTACATTTCCCGGCGCCACGCGCGGCTGCGCGCGGACTCGGGCAGCTTGCTTTTGAGCGACCTGGAGAGCCGCAACGGGACGCGCGTCAACGAACGGCGCGTTCGCGGCGAACAGCTAATCGAACCCGGCACGCCCTTTCAGGTCGGCCGCACCGTGCTGAGGGTTACGCGCAGCTCTTAACTTGAAGATGAAGGTTGAAAGCGAGCTGGCGCCGGCGCGCGCGGAGCTCGAAAAACTCGCGCGGCCGCTCGGCTTCGTTCCCACGATGGGCGCGTTGCATGCCGGGCATCTGCGGCTGGCCGAAGCGGCGCGTGAGAGCTGCAAATCGGTCGCGGTGAGTTTGTTCGTCAATCCGATGCAGTTCGGACCGCAAGAAGATTTCGAACGCTATCCGCGCGACGTAGAGGCCGACACCGAAAAACTCGCGCGGGCGGGCGTCGATCTGCTCTTCGCGCCGGAAAACGCGACGATCTATCCGCCGGATTTTACGACCTTCGTTGACGTCGGCAAACTCGGTACGCGTTTCGAAGGCGCGGCCCGGCCGGCGCATTTTCGCGGCGTCGCGACCGTGGTGGCGAAGCTCCTCAACATCGTTCGACCGGACGTCTTGTTCTTGGGACAAAAAGACGCGCAGCAGACCGCGGTGCTGACGAAGCTGGTCGAGGATTTAAATTTCACGTCGCGCGTAGAGATCGTCGAAACCGTTCGCGAGCCCGACGGGCTGGCGATGTCGAGCCGCAACGCGTATCTTTCCGGCGAAGAACGGGCCGCGGCGCCGACGCTGTACGGCGCCCTGCAGGCGATGCTCAAAGCGATCCGGGCCGGAAAAGGCGTCGAAGAAGCTCGCGAAGCGGCCGTGAGCGTCTTGAGTCCGCGCGCGCGCTTGGAATACCTCAATCTCGTCGACGCGCGCACGTTTTCGCGGCTCCAAACTCTGCGCGCCCCGGCGTTTCTGATCGGCGCGGCCCGTTTCGGGCGTACGCGGCTGCTCGACAACCTTTGGATTCGGCAATGAGCGCCTTTGCCGGCAAACGCGTCCTCCTCTGCGTCACCGGCGGCATCGCGGCCTATAAATCCGCCGCGCTGACCAGCGCGTTAGTGCAGCGTGGGGCCATCGTGGACGTCGCCATGACCAAGGCGGCCGAAGAATTCGTCGGCCCGCTGACCTTCGCGGCGCTGACGGGTCGCCAAGTCTATTCTTCGCTTTGGGATGCGCCCGAGTCCATTCCGCACATCCGGCTCGTACGCGAAGCGCAAGTCGCGCTCGTTGCGCCGGCCACCGCCGACATCATCGCGAAGCTCGCGCAAGGCGTTGCGGACGATCTGGTGACGAGCGCCTTGCTGGCCGCGCGTATTCCGGTGCTGATCGCGCCGGCGATGAACGATGCGATGTACAACGACCAGGCGACGCAGGCGAACTTGTGCACGTTGCGCTCGCGCGGCTACGAATTCGTCGAACCTGAAAGCGGATTCTTGGCCGAACGCGAGACCGGGATTGGGCGCCTCGCTTCCGAGGACGCGATCTTGCAAGCGCTCGAAACGATCCTCGCGCGCACGCAATCGCTGAAAGGAAAGCGCGTGCTGATTACGGGCGGCCCGACGCGCGAAGCGTTTGACCCGGTGCGTTTCGTTAGCAATCCTTCTACCGGCGCGACCGGCATCGCGCTCGCGCGCGAAGCTGCGCTGCGCGGCGCAACGGTCACGCTCGTGCTCGGACCGACGCACCTCGCGCCGCCCGCCGGTGTGGAAGTGGTCGACGTCGTCTCGGCGCAAGACATGTACGACGCGGCGGTCGGACCCGCGCAGACGGCGGATCTGATCATTGCAACGGCTGCGGTCTCCGATTGGCGTCCCGAGACCACGTCGCCGCAGAAAGCAAAAAAAGGCGAAGGCGATCTCGACGTCCACATGGTCCGCACGCCCGACGTGCTTGCCGCGATCGGACGCGAGAAACATACCGGCATCGTTGTCGGGTTCGCCGCGGAAACGGAGAATCACGAAACCAACGCGCGCGAGAAGATGGCGCGCAAACACCTCGACGCGATCGCGGTTAACGACGTCGCGGGGGGCCGCGGCTTCGGCGCGCAAACCAACGCCTTGACCGTGCTGTGGGGGACTGCCGGCCGGCGCGACTTAGGCGCCGCTTCGAAAGAGGTTTTAGCCGCCAGACTGCTCGATTGCATCATCAACGATGTTACTAGCGATTGACGTCGGCAACACCGAAACCAAACTCGGCTGCTTCGCACCCGGGGAGTCGCAGCTCGCGCAAGCCTGGCGCGTCCGCACCGACGCCAAACGCACCGCCGACGAACTGGGCGCGCTCTTCGTCCAGCTCTTCGGGACAACTGCGCTCCGGCCGGCGGACGTGGATGCGATCGTCGTGGCCAGCGTGGTTCCTAACCTCGATCAGACGCTTGAAGAAGCGTGTTCGCGCTACTTCAATTGCACGCCGGTATTTTTTAAAGCGCACCGACAAACGCTCATGCGCATCGGTACCGAGCGCCCGGGCGAGGTAGGCGCGGATCTCGTCGCGTCGGCAATCGGCGCGAAAGAACTGTACGGGGCGCCGCTGATCGTCATTAGCTACGGGACGGCGACGGTCTTTATGGCCATCGACGCACACGGGCTCTATCTCGGCGTGGCGATCGCACCCGGTATCGGCATCTCGATCGACGCACTGGTTGAACGGACCGCGAAACTTCCGCAAATCGCGCTGGAAGCGCCGGGCAAAGCGCTGGGAACCGATACGATCTCGGCGCTGCAGTCGGGGATCGTCTACGGTTTCGTCGGCCAAACCGAAGCGCTGGTGACGCGCATCCGGTCGGAGCTTGGGGCCGACGCAAAAGTCGTCGTGACCGGCGGAATGGCCGATGTGGTGGCGCGTCACACGAAAATCATCCACGCCGTCAATCCGCATCTCAGTTTGTACGGCTTGCGGCGCTTTTATTTGGAGAAGTAACGCGTGCGCGTAGTGTCCGCGGCCATTCTGCTCTGCGCGGCTCTGGTGCTGCCGTATCCGGCGCGCGCCAATTGGACGCAAATTCCGGGCAGGACGATCTCGGCTCCGGCCGCCGTGTGGAGTCCCGACACGCAAAAACTCTACGTAGTGGTCGGAGGCGGCAACAACCGGCTCTGGTTTACGGAGGTCGGCAGCGACAAAAGCGCCACGCCGTATATAGACATTCCGATCATTGCGCCGCTGCCTCCCGCTCTCGTGTGGGATCCTGTGTTGCACAAGATCGATCTCGTCGTGCTGGGATCAGGAAACACGCTGTGGTTTGCCGCGCTCAACACCGACGGTTCGCTCTACACGAACTGGAAAGTGCTCGACGGGGTGCTCGCATCGCCGCCGGCTTTGGTGTGGAATCCGCTGATCGGGAAAGTCCAGATTTTGGGCCGTACGGCCGACGAGAACTTGTGGATGGCCGCGCTGAATTCCGACGGGACGTTTTATCGAGACTGGGCGCGCATCGCCGGAACTTCGCCGTCGTCACCGGCGGCCGCCTGGGACAACTCGCTACAAAAGATCCAAGTGTTGGTCCGAGCCGCGAACGACACGCTCTGGTACGGAACGCTCAATTCCGATGGCTCGGTCTACAAAGCCTACGCCAACATTTCTGGAAATACGATGTCGGCGCCGTCGCTGATGTACGACGGACGCGCCAACAAGCTCTACGCCTTCGTGCGCGGCGGCGATAACGAAGTCTGGTTCTCGCGCTTCGATTCGCAAGGGAAGAGCATACCGGTCTGGCAGCCGATTTCAGGCCGCCTGCGCGAACCCCCGGCCGTCGCGCTCAATCCGGTCGACGGCATTGCCTACATCGTCGCCTCCATGCCATTCGATTACGCGCCCGGGATCTACGCGTTTGTCGCCGATTTTCCGGTCGGCGTCCCGCAACGATCTCCGCAGCGGATCGCGCTGACGCCTTCGCCTGCGGCCAAATCCGCCGTCCGCTACGATTTGAACTCCGCGTGGTGGCGGAAATTTTACGCTTTTAACTATAACGACATCAAATCGCGCCAAGGCGGAAACAATCCACCGGGCTTTCTGCTCGAGTCGCTGACCTCGGCGTACGCGCCGAGTTATTTTCCACGCACCGGAGGAGCGCTGGTGAAACTGTGGCTGAGCACGGGCGACTTCAAACGCGCGCGTGATGTCCTGGCGTATACGCTCGATATCACCGCACGGGCGGGAAGGAACCGGGTGCCGCACTACGTGCTGACGTCGGGACAACTCGACATGATCGACCAGACCGACGGGCAAGCCGCGATCATTCTGGCCTGGGCGCTTTATGCGCGGCAAGTTCACGATCAAATGTTCGTCGCTTCGACGTATCAGCAAGTCGCATCGCTGATGGATGCGGCGCTGGCTCCGCCGTATTTTTCGCCGTCGTTCGGATTGGTCAGAAACTTCAACTTCGAGCATTATCGCGAGGAGCGTCTGTGGGATACGTACGATATCCTCACGCAATCCTACGTCGCGCAAGCCTTGACCGAGATGATCGAGATCGCGAAGTCGCGCGGCGATGCGGCTCACGCGCAAAAATGGCAAAACGACAAGAGCATTTTGGAGGGCGCGATCGCGCGCAAGCTGACGTGGAATTTCGACGGGCAGAAGGTCTACGCCGAGATGTTCGACGATAAAAGCACCACGCAGCTCTTCCTCGGACTTTCGGAGTTCAACTTCGGCCCGACCGCTGCCGGCTGGAAAAATGTCGATCCGAAGGTTTACGCGCAAACCGTTAATGCATTGATGCAGTATGCGAGCTTCGTCTGGCACGGGAACCGCGTCATCAGCGTCGGCTTCAGCAAAGGTTTCGACCCGGTGCCGATCACGTCGGGGAAATTACTGGCCTGGCAGATGCTCTACTTTGCGCAACACGGTGAGTGGGACCAAGTGCGTCAGACGCTTTCCTTTATAAAGGACGAACAGCAGCGCAACAATCAGCCGCGAGTCTTTGAGGCCGCGCAAGTGAAGATCTCGCCTGCGAGCGTGGACGTGTTTAACGGCGCCGGCAACGGCGAGCAAACGGTGTGGATGCTCTACGCGCTCCATGAGGTTGCGAAACTTGCGGGAGCGAAGCCGCTTTAGCTGGCGCCGGCATAAAACGAGAGGACGCGTTTTCCGCATCCTCTCGCCGTAGCTCTCAATATGGAGAGTACCCACCTGACGAAGTGTAGGGATATCCTAGCGCAGTTTCGGCAGATTTACTAGGCCCCGCGAGCCGTCGCCCTTTGCGCGGGTGACGAATCCGCGGCGAACGTCTCGCGATGGGGCCGCGCCCGGTCGGCCTTGAACCGACACCTCCCCACTTCGTCAGGTGGGCGCTCTTCCAATTGAGCTACGGGCGCTGCCCTGCTATTCACGCCGATAGCCGGGAAGCGCAAGGGGTGATAGAATACCGTCCCTATGAAGCCTCTGGCCATCGGGCCGCACGAGATTTGGCCGCCGCTGGTGTTGGCGCCGATGTCGGGCGTGACCAACCGCACCATGCGCGCGCTCTATAAGCCGTTCGGTTTGGGCTTGACGGTTACGGAGTTCGTCTCGGCCAACGCGCTGCAGTATGCGTCGAGCGCCAAGCGCACGATGGAGATGATCGATCAGCACGGGCTCGAGAAGCCCGTCAGCACGCAGCTCTGGGGCGACGATCCGATCGTCATGGCGAAGGCCGCCAAAGTGGTGCGCGAATGCGGCGCCGATATCGTCGACATCAACTTCGGATGCCCCGCTCCAAAGATTACGAAAATAAACGGCGGCTCGGCATGTTTGCGCGACCTGGATCGTTGCGAAGCGATCATGCGCGCAGTCGTCGAAGCCGTGGATTGCCCGGTGACGATGAAGATGCGGCTCGGCTGGAGTGAAGACAAGCTCGTCTACATCGAAGCCGCGCAGCGCGCGCAGAAGGTCGGCGTGAAAGCGCTGACGCTCCACGCGCGTACCGCCAAGCAGTTCTATAAAGGAAACGCCGACTGGGATCACATCAAGCGCTTGAAGCAATCGGTGGACATTCCGATTACCGGCAACGGCGATCTTTCGGACGCTCACGAGGCGATGCGGCGCATGCAAGAGAGCGGCGTCGACGCCATCATGCTCGGACGCGCGACGCTCGGAAACCCGTGGCTCATCTCGCAGATCCGTGACCTCATGGAAGGCCGTCCTGCGCAAGCGCCTCCGTCCGCCGCCGATCGCTTGCGCTACGCAATCGGCGTGCATTACCGCGCGATGCTCGAAGAGCTGGGCGAAACGCGCGCCGTGCCGCAGATGCGCAAGCACCTTGCGCTCTATTTGAAAGGCATTCCCGGCGCGGCGGTTCTGCGCGAGCGAATCATGCGGCTGGACCGCGCGCAAGACGTCATCGCCGTCTTCGAGGAAACCATCGAATCGTTAGAGCGCTCCGTCGCCGCCTAATGTCATCGTGAGAGTCGAGGGGATATACGACGAAACGTACGAGAACTATAAACTCTACGTAAATCCGACGCTCGCCCGGGTGATGAAAGTCTCGGGCAGTCCGGTCGAAGTGCGCGCGCAAGGCTGCACGATCTGGGATCAGAACGGCAAGGCGTATCTGGATTTCGCGGGCGGATACGGCGTCTTCACGCTCGGGCACCGGCATCCCAAAGTTGTGGCCGCCGTCAAGGCGCAGCTCGATCTGATGGCGCTTTCGGGCAAGACGATGTTCAATATCATGCTCGGGCGCGCGTCGAAGCGCCTCGCCGAGCTGACGCCCGGAGATCTCCAGGTTTCGTTTTTTTGCAACAGCGGAACCGAAGCGGTCGAAGGGGCGATCAAACTCGCGCGCGCGGCCACCAAGCGTCGATCGATCGTCGCGACGCGTGACGCGTTTCACGGTAAGACGCTCGGCTCTCTTTCGGCCAGCGGCCGCGAATATTTTAAAGATACCTACGCGCCGCTGCTCGAGGACGTCGCGCACCTCGAATACGGTTCGACCGCCGGATTGGAAGAGGCGCTGCGCGACGCGGCCGCGTTCATCGTCGAGCCCGTGCAGGGCGAGGGCGGCGTCAACGTTCCGGCCGCGGGATATTTGCGCGAAGTGCGCGAGATTTGCGACCGCACGGGCGCGTTGCTGATCGCCGACGAGGTGCAAACGGGTTTGGGGCGCTGCGGCATGATGTTCGGCTGCGATCGCGACGGTGTCGTTCCCGACATCATGACGCTGGCCAAAGGGCTTTCGGGCGGCGTGATTCCGGTGGGCGCATACATCGCGCGAACTGCCGTATGGAGTGCGGGCTATGCCAAGCATCCCGTCATGCACACCTCGACGTTCGGCGGAAGCGAAATAGCGTGCGCGGCCGCGCTGGCCGCGATGGACGCGCTGGTTGACGAGGGTCTGGTCGAGAACGCACGTGAGCGCGGCGCGCAATTGCTGGCGGGCGCGCAGGAGCTGGCGCGCAAGTACTCCGGCGTTGCCCGCGAAGCGCGCGGACTCGGGCTGCTGGTCGGGGTAGAGTTGACGAATGAAGGCTACGGCGGCTGGATCATTCCCGAGATGCTGAAACACGGCGTTACGGCCGCATGGACCTTGAACATGCAGCGCGTCATTCGTTTGGAGCCCCCGCTGGTGGTGACAGAGGCCGAGATCCAAAAAGCGCTCGAAGCGCTCGAGGCAGGGCTGTCGACCGCCCGCGAGAAGCTCGGCGCCCTGTAGAAGCAGCTCATGCCGTATGTTGAAACGTCGATCGTGATCGCCGCTCCGCCTCGCGCCGTCTATGAATTGGCCAAACAGCAAGATCGTTTTCCGGAGTTCATGCCGGACGTCGAATCGGTTACCGTCCTCGAACGTCACGCGGACCACATGCTGACGCGCTGGAAGACGCTGGTCGAGGAAGCGCCGATCGAGTGGACCGAAGAAGATCGCTTTGATGATGCCAACCTTCGCATCGACTACAAGCTGCTCGAAGGCGATCTCGATAAATTCGAAGGCAGCTGGACGTTCGCCGATCGGGACGGAAAGACGCACGTCGTGCTTGGCGTCGACTACGATTTCGGTGTGCCGACGCTGGCGGAACTGATCGGCCCGACACTGGAACGCAAGGTGCGGGAAAATAGCGAGATGATGCTGGCCGCGCTCAAACGGGAAGCCGAAGGTGGTTGACTCTTATGTGTCATCCTGAGCTTGTCGAAGGATGCCCGAGCAGCGACCGGGACGGTCGCCTGACGAGGGCGGCGCGATGGTAAACACGGCCAAATTCGTTTTTGTGATCCATCCGCTTTCGCTGGAAGACGTGGTGCGTTACGAGCCGAGCGCTAAAGGCAAAGGCGCGCCGATCATCCGTAAGATCATGGAGTGGATGCCGGCCTGGAACGTCGCGCACGTCACCGGCATCAGAACACCCGACGGACGTGAAACCGAAGGCTGGTTTGTTTCGGCGGCGCTGCTGCCCGAACAGATCATAGGATTTCCGCGCGAAAAGGTCTACGAGCGCATCTTGCGCGCGATCGAGATCGGTACGGAGCTCGGCGCGGGCATCGCGGGACTGGGAGCGTTTACGGGCGTCGTCGGCGATGGCGGGGTGACCGTCGCGGAGCGTTCGCCGATTCCGGTGACTACTGGAAATTCGCTAACGATTGCAGCCGGTATCGCCAGCCTGTTTCGCGGCGCGCAAGAGATGGGCATCGATGCCACGGAAGCGACAGCCGTGGTCGTCGGTGCGACCGGATCGATCGGATCGGCGTGCGTCAAATTGATCGCGCCGCGCGTAAAGCGGCTGATTCTGGTTGCCCGCAACAACACACGCCTCGCAAAATTCTACGATTCAATTGCCGCCGAGCTGCCATGTGAATCGTCGTACACGACGGACCTTTCGGCCGCCGTGCGCCAAGGGCAACTCATCTTGACGGCCACTAGCTCGACGCAAGACGTGATCGAACCCGAAGATCTGCAAACGGGTGCCGTCGTTTGCGAGCTGTCGTTGCCACACGACGTGAGCCGCCGCGTGGCGCAAGAACGCCCTGACGTCTTGGTGACCGAAGGCGGCAATATGCTGCTGCCCGGCAATCCGCGCTTCGAGCGCGTCCGCGAACCGGGCCAAGATTTCGATCTGAACCTTCCGCCGCGCACCGCACTGGCTTGCATGAGCGAAACGATGGTGCTCGCGCTGGAAAACCGGCTCGAGCCGTTTTCGCTGGGCCGCGGCATCGACGTGGACAAAGTCGTCGAGATCCAACGTCTGGCAACCAAGGACGGTTTCGAATTGGCCGACATGCGTGCATTCGATGCTGCGATCACGCCGGAGAAGATCGCGGCGATCCGCCACGCTGCCGAACTGCGCAAGGCTGGAGTAGCATGAATGCAATAGCGCTGCACGACCCTGAATCTATCAACCGGCGCTTTATTGAGCGCGCGCGGATTGGGCCTTTGCTTACGATCCTCTGTGCGGCCGTTGTACTATTCGCAATGTATAATGTTTATCATCACTGGCTACGCCTTACCGAGCAGGAAAAGCTTTGGTTTTTCCTCCTGACATACGGCTTGTTTGATTTCGGCGCGCTAATATTAGCACGCCGCGTCTTTCGCGAGGCGTTTCTTGGCACGTTGACCGTGGCACAAGTGTTGCGGCTTGCTGTTCTGATCGGCGCGGCGACAGCGTTGGTCACGATAAGTGTGTTGGCATATGCGCATTTTCCGGGAGGCCCCTACAAGTTTCGGATTGAGTGGCTCCCTGAGATAGCCTTACGCGCTATAGCTATCACGATAATATTGTTCGGTTGGCTTCAAACGCGCCTGGGTGCTTGGATAAGCCCGCTTGGAGCGGCCTGCGTTGCGGCGGCCCTGCTCGCTCTTTTAGAATCCTATGAACATCGTTCTTGGGTTGTTGCAGTGGCCGCTGCAGGGGCTTACGCATTGCCGTTTGTTAGATGGAAAACCGGGTCACTTGGAGTGTGCGTTTTGGCTTGGATATTTTCCGATTTTCTTTCAGTTGCAGTAATGGCTAAGCCATGAAGAGGGTCGTCTCGGTATCGTTAGGCTCCAGCGCGCGCGACCACAGCGCCAAGGTGAATTTGCTCGGCGAAGATTTTGAGATTTCGCGCGTCGGCACCGATGGAAAGCTCGACGAAGCGATTGCGAAGGTGCGCGAGCTCGACGGCAAGGTCGACGCAATCGGACTGGGCGGAATCGACGTCTATCTTTACGCGGGGAAACATCGTTTCGCGCTGCGCGACGGCTTGCGTCTGCTCGAGGCGGCAAAGATAACGCCCGTCGTTGACGGCAGCGGTCTGAAGAATACGCTGGAGCGTGAAGCCGTGCGCTTCATGCAAGACGAGCTCGGCATCGATCTCAAGGGGAAGAAAGTGCTGATGGTCAGCGCGCTGGATCGCTTCGGCATGGCCCAGGCGTTGGTCGACGCGGGCGCGGACGTGCTCTTCGGCGACTTCATCTTCGCCCTCGACCTCGACAAGCCGGTCAAAGGCTTGCGCGAGTTCGAAGAAATGGCCGAAAAATATCTTCCCGATGCGTGCAAGCTGCCTTTCCAATTCTTTTATCCCACCGGTAAGAAACAAGACAAGCCGCCCGAGCCGAAATACCCGCAATACTATCGCGACGCGGAGATCATCGCCGGCGACTTCCATTTCATGCGCCAGTTCATGCCCGACGACTTGCACGGAAAAATCGTGCTGACCAACACCGTTACGGAGAAAGACGTCGCCGAGCTGCGCGAACGCGGCGTAAAGATGCTGATCACGACAACGCCCGATTTCCAAGGCCGCTCGTTTGGCACCAACGTCGTCGAAGCCGCGCTGCTCGCGCTGCTTGGTAAAAAATGGGCCGACGTTACGCCCGAGGATTACGAGCGCGTGCTACACGAGCTACACTTAAAGCCAAGGGTGATCGAGCTATAGCCGCGAGTTCGACGCGCCACCTCCCGCAGGTTCTGCGGTTCTTCGATATCTCGGTGCTGTCGTCGGCGTCGATGGCGCCGGCCTACAGTTTAGCTTCGACGATGGGACCGATGATCGTCGCGGCCGGCGCCTTTGCGCCGCTCTCGCTGCTCGCGGTCTCGGCGATCATGCTGTGTATTGCGATTGGATACGCGCAACTTTCGCGCGTCGCGCCGAACGCGGGATCGTCTTACTCATGGATCCGCATGGCGTTCGGATCGTATGCCGGTGCCTACGGCGCATGGCTGCTGGTCCTTTCGAACGTCTTCGCGACGATGGCGACCGCGGTTCCCGCCGGCATTTACACACTCGACCTGCTCGCGCCGGGCCGCGCGCAAAATCCGATTTGGGACGCTGCCGTCGGCGCGGCGTGGATCGCCGGCAGCGCGGTGCTGCTCTACGCGGGCGTTCGCCCGACCGCGATCGTGACGGCAGCGGCACTCGCGCTCGAGATCGGCGTGGTGGGAGTTGCGGCGATCTTTGCCTGGCTAACGCCGCACGCAGGCGTGGCGCACCCGGCTGCGGGGGGCGACTTAAAAGCGCTCGCGTTTAGCGGGGCCGGTTTCATTTACGCGATGACGCTGGGCGTGTGGATGAGCGACGGCTGGGAGCTGTCGGCGGCGACGTCCGAGGAAGTCGCCAAAGATCCGACCGCGTCCGGGCGCGGCGGCATTACGGGTTTGCTGATAACCACCGCAACGCTTGCGATTGCCATGTTCGCATTCGGCAAGCTCGGTACGCTAGCGGGTTTCAAAGCCAACGAAGCCGACGCCATGCGCTACGTCGCCGACTTGCTCGGCGCCCCGATTTGGCGGCCGATCATTTTGACGACCGTACTCGTCTCGACGAGCTCGGCGCTGTGGACGACGTTGCTCTATCTGTCGCGGTCGATCTTCGCCATGGGGCGCGACCGCGTGCTGCCGCGCGCGCTAGGCACGCTTGACGCGCGCGACGAGCCGTTCTGGTCGCTGCTCGTCACGGCGCTGCTGGTGATCGGCCTCGAGCTGCTCACCGGCTTCTCACCGACGGCAGCCGGGCAGCTGACGCTGGTCCTCAACGGCAGTTCGCTCTTCCTGGGGCTGCTCTTCGCCTGCAGTGCAGCGGCTGCGGTCCGCATTTTTTGGCCGCAGCCGGCCTTCGTTTGGACCGGAGTCGTCATTCCCGGGGCCGGCCTGCTGGCACTCATGGTCGTGTTGGTAGCAACTGTAATTTTTGAGGATCGAACCTCCCAATTCTACGCGGCCGGGGGTATAGTGATAGGCATTCCGCTGGCCCTCTGGCGGGGGTGGGTCTCGTCAAAGCCCATGGCAGGCGAGCCCCCCGGGCAGGGTGAACCAACGGCGCTGGCGCCCTGAACGCGGGCGCTTTCCTTATCACTGGCCGCCGGGGAACGTATGAACGACAAAGAGATCGTCCTCACCAAAGAGGGCCTGGAAAAGATGGAGCGGGAGCTCGACGATTTGAAGAGCGTGCACCGCCGTCAGGTCAACGATCGCATCCGCCAGGCCAAAGAATTCGGCGATCTGAGCGAAAACGCGGAGTACGAAGATGCCAAACAGGAGCAGGCGTTCATCGAAGGCCGCATCATGAAGCTCGAGTCGATGGTTCGCAACGCCCGCCTGATCGACGAGTCCGATTATTCGGCCGATGAAGTGCACTTGGGCGCCACCGTCAAAGTGAAGGACGTCAAGTCGAACTCGAGCCACGAGTTCTGGATCGTCGGTTCGGCCGAGGCCGACCCGGTCAACCAGCGCGTCAGCAACGAGTCGCCGCTGGGCCGCGCGCTGATCGGCCATAAGAAAGGCGAGACCGTCGACGTGGCCACGCCGCGCGGCATCGTGAAATACAAGATTGAAACGATCCGGCGGGGAACGCCGTCCAAGAAGGCCGCGAAGAAAGCGAGTTAAGCACGGACTCCCGCGAACTCGGAAAAACGGAAGAAGCGCTCGTAGCGGCCAGACGTAAAAATCTGGCCGTTTTGCGTTCGCGCGGAGCGGACCCGTTCGCGCAGACGCGTTACGCGGTCGACACCAATGCCGGCGAATTGCTCGCCAAGTACGATTTCCTTGCCACCGGTCAAAAAGCGGAGAGCGAAAACTGGTCGATCGCGGGGCGGCTGATGTCGCAGCGCCCGCACGGAAAGACCGCCTTTGCCGATCTGGCCGATCGAACCGGCAAACTGCAGCTCTACGTGCGCCGCGACGAAGTCGGCAACGACAAGTTCGCCGACTGGACCGTGCTCGACATCGGCGATATCGTCGGCGTGCACGGCTACATGTTCAGATCGCAGAAGGGCGAGCTTTCACTGCACGTGCTCGCGTTCGACGTGCTGGCCAAAGCGATGTATCCGCTGCCCGATAAATGGCACGGATTGACCGACGTCGAGAAACGCTACCGCCAGCGCTATGTGGATCTGATCGTCAACCCCGAAGTGCGCGACGTCTTCTTCGCTCGCAGCAAGATTTTGGCAGAGATGCGGCGTTTCATCGACGCGCAGGGATTTTACGAAGTCGAGACGCCGACGCTGCTGCACGTTGCCGGCGGCGCGGCCGCGCGCCCGTTCGTGACGCACGTCAACGCGCTCGATCAAATGATGCAGCTGCGCATCGCAACCGAACTCAATCTCAAGCGACTCATCGTCGGCGGCTTCGAACGCGTCTACGAAATCGGACGCATCTTCCGCAACGAAGGCATCGATCCGGTTCACAATCCTGAGTTCACCATGCTCGAACTCTACGCGGCCTACTGGGACGTCAACGACATGCGCGAGTTCAACGAAGCGCTGGTGGCGCATTTGGTCGATGTCATGACCGGCGGCAGAGACGAGCTGCAAATCGGCGACAAGACACTCTCGTTTAAACGCCCGTTCAAACGCGTCGAGTACCTCGACCTTTTGCGAGAGCGCGGCGGCTATACGCGCGAGCAGCTCCTGGATCCGAAGGGCGCGGCGAAAATCCTGGCTGCGCTCGGCTTACCGGAATCGCCATCGCACGCGCACGCGCTCGATAAAATCTTTGAGCGTGTCGCCGAGCCGCACGTGTTCGAGCCGACATTCGTGACCGGGTACCCCGTCATCATTTCGCCGCTCGCAAAGCGCCGGCAAGGCGATCCCGAAATCACCGACCGTTACGAACTCTTCATCGCCAACGCTGAAATCAGCAACGCGTTCACCGAACTCAACGATCCCGACGATCAGCGTGCGCGCTTCGAAAGTCAGATCGCTCAGCGCTCGGCGGGCGACGAAGAGATTCCCGAACCCGATTGGGACTTCGTGCGCGCTCTCGAGTACGGGATGCCGCCCACGGCGGGCATCGGAATCGGCGTCGATCGGCTCGTGATGTTGCTGACGAATCAGCCGAGCATCAAAGACGTTTTGCTTTTCCCCTTGCAGCGCCAACACGGATGAAGCGGATCGCGGCTGCCGCGATTACGCTCGCGCTGTTTTCCGCGGGCGTGGCGCGCGCGGACGACCGCCCGAGCATCGGGCTAACATTAAATGCCAGTATCGGCACGCACGAGGAGGCGACGGGGCGTCAGACCGTTCCGCTGCTTCCCATCCCGCTGCTCGACCTGCGCGTTCCGTTCAAACGGTTAGAGCTTGAAATCGAAGGCGTTCCTTCGATTGGACCGGTCGGATATAACAGCGGCTTTACGGCGGCAAGCCGGACAACGAGGATCAGTTACGGCTTCGGTACGCTACGCTATCGCATGCCAAGTGGCTGGAGCGCGGGTCTGGGCGCGATTTTGTACAATCAGGAAACCGTAACGTCGCAGGTTGTGACGGGCACGTGCGGACCACCGCCGTGCACTCCGCCGTCTTCCACCGTAACCGAAGACGACCGGTCGCGCGTCGGCGGTATGCGTTACGAAATCGGATATGCGCTCGCACTCTCGAAGCGCCGTTCACTTAGCCTGCAGATCGGGGTGGCGCCGTCCATGCATGCGATGATCCGCGAGTACATTTCGTCTTTCAACCGGACGTTCGACGAACCGGAAAGCGCTTCGCAAATCGACGGCCAGTTACGCTATGCCGTGCGGACTGCGGGGGTCACTTGGGCCTACGGAATCCGCTACATCAACTACCTCGCGCACTTTGACTCAAACGGAGCGCTGTCAGACCGCAACACGCTTTTCATGCCCTTTGCGGGTGTTTCTTTTCCGCTAGGCCATTAACTGGAACGTTCCGCCGCTCGCTAGCGTATTTGGGACATGTCGAAGGTAGCGGCTGGTCTTGTCGCGTCCGCGGTGCTGCTCGCGGGCATTTTCCTCACGGCAACGCAGCCGGCACATGCGGACCCGCCATCCGCTGCCGAGACTCTTTACCTTTCCGCCGTAAAGGCCACATCATCTCGTCCGGAGCCCGCATTTGAAAGTGCGGTTTTGCACTCGACGGACGAAGGCATGCCGGTGAAGCTTATCGTCAGAAACCATCTCGTTTGGCTTGGCATCGGAAGCGGCAACGGACCGAGCACGTGGCAACTGCGACATCGTACCAACGATTACGCTACGGAGATCATCGACGAGAACGGACAACGCTACGTTACCGGGCGCTCGTTTTTCGATGCGACATGGTACGGCACGTATCGCGCTTTGCGCGACGGCATGCTGAACTACCAAGATGTCGAGCAACCCGTTTCGGCACGAGCGACGCCCGAGCCGCAAGAGGCATCGTCGCTGCGACAAATTGCCGCCATCCATGTCATGGGACCGACAATCTACGCCCTGGAAGATCGCGGCGCGCAGGCCTGCCCCAACGGCAATCCGGGACACGCGCTGCACCTGGTCGCGCGGGATCGCGCGCCGGAGCATCAGCTCAGCGACGTCATCATCAACATGCAGACGCATGAGTTCTGCATGCTGCGCTACGGCGTTCGCGACGCCTTCGGTTTTCACGGAATTGTGGAGCAGCACTTTGGGGACGTCGGCGGCTTCTGGACCTTAACCGACGGGTTCATCGACGGGACGATTCGTTTCTTTGGGATCTCAACGCACCATGGCATCTGGCGCTTCAGGCTCGACGATATCAGCTACCCGCGCGGGATCCCGGCCGACGTTTTCGTGGCCCCGGACTCTCAATAAGCGGGCGGCCGCCCACTCGCAACCTACTTTAAGTAAGCCGGGTTATGGGGGGCATGGATTTAACAAAAACATACCCCCGCAGCGTGCACGAAAAATGGCTGGGCATCGTGCAGCTGGGCCGCGCCCTCGATAAGGGCAAGGCCAAAGCCCACGGCAACATCGGCGAATACAACTTCGACTGTCCGATGGACAACGCGGTCTTCGAGTTTCTCGGCATCAAGGGTGAAGAATTCCTGGGCGTCATCAAGAACGCCAAGAGCGATGCGGAGATCGAAGCCTACGCCAAGCAGTTCGTCGACAAAAAGACGCCTGCCCAAATCGAACAGTGGAACCGGGAATGGGTGAGTCACGCTCCCGAGGGCGAGTCGAAGACGTACTTCCTGAACCTGCGCAACCAAGTGGCGCCGGATCGGACGGACGTGACGACCTGGGCAGACTTGCTGGATCTGGACGAGAAGCGTCTGGTCCCGCGCCGCGCAGCCTAACGACCGTAAGAGCCGTCGTTGAGTACGACGGCTCTGCCTTTTCCGGCTTTCAATTTCAACCTGAGCTGCGCACCGTTGCGGGCGAGCTCGAGCGCGCGTTTTCCACGCTGTTCGCAAACGCCGTGAAAGTCACGGGCGCAGGCCGCACCGATTCGGGCGTACATGCGACCGGGCAAGTGGTTTCGCTAAGAACCGCGGCCGCGTTTCCGTTCGAACGCCTCACGCTGGCGGCGAACACCGAATTGCCGCCGGATCTTTCCGTGCGCGATGCCGGCTTAGCGCCGGCCGATTTCTCGGCGCGGTTCTCCGCGCTGGAACGCACCTATATCTACCTTATTCTCAACCGGCGCGAGCGCTCGCCTCTTTATGCGCGCCACGCCTATCACGTTTGGCTGCCGCTCGACCTCGACGCGATGAATGCGGCCGCGGCGCCGCTCATCGGCGAGCACGACTTTCGCGCGTTCTGCGGGATGCTTCCCGAAAGTGGTCCGACGCTGCGCACGATCCGCGCGATCGGTATTCGTCGGCGCGGAGATATAATTCGCATCGAAATTCGCGGCGACGGGTTTTTGCATCGCATGGCGCGCAACATCGTGGGAACGCTGGTTGAGTGTGGAACCGGAAAACGCGATCCGGCGAGCGTGCCGGCGGCGCTGGCTTCGCTCGATCGCTCGGCGGCCGGGATGACTGCGCCGCCGCAAGGTTTGTATTTAGCCGGCGTGCGTTATGCGGACGGTCTCGATTCGTTCCGTGAACCGCCCATCAGCGCCGGATGGTAAAGCCGAAGCCCAGGTAATGCGCCTTCGAATGACCGGCGGCGTTGAAGGCGGTGCCGAGCTGCACGTTCGCCAAGACGTTACGCCCGATTTCATGTTGTACGCTCAGCGTGCCCGAACTTTGCGCCGATGAGTCAATCGCCGCTACCGAAAAACTGCGGAATTGCAGCATGAGCCAAGTCTTGCGCATGATCGGAGCGGTGACGCCGATCGCGTATGTTGCGGCCATCCGCTGCACGTGTCCCATTCCCCGCTGACGGAACCAAAATGCGCCGGCTTGCGCGGTGACGATTAGGTTTGAGCGGCGCGGCATCCACGCGCCGGTAAGCGTCGCGTCGGCCACCGGAAGCAGGCTCAAGTGCGCGAGCGCGTGCAGCCGGGGCCGCGTTTCGATCGACAGACTCGAGGCGAAGGAGCTGCTGCTGGAAAGCTCGGCTTTCAGGCCCAGGCCGGGATGGGTGAAATAAAAGACTCCCTGGCCGGCGTTGCCCGATTTGGCGACGTCCGAGGGAGCGTCGATAAACAGCTCGAGGCGGGGAGTCAGCCCGATGCGGAAGGTCGCCTCAGGATAGGCTGCCAGCGCGGTCCCACCCTCACGGGAAGCGTTCTGGTAGTACATCGCCTCGATGACGATCTGGCCCCGGCGCACGATGCAGGGGGTCATTCTGGCGTGGCTGGTGTTGGCGACGGACCGCAGCGACTGGTCGCAGACGGCCTTAACCGGAGGCCCCTTGGGGACGGGCTGCTCCACGGCCAGGGCTACCCCGGAATACGCAAAAAAGGCCGCGGCTATACCGCCGAAAATTCGAAGCTCCATTCTCATCGTTCTTTCATGTGCAGGCAGGCGGCGGCCTCTGAGCTATGCGAAACCCTGACAGCGCCTTAATCAGGCTTGACGGGTGCGGCGGGCTCCGCGTATAGTAGGTCGGTTGCCCACGCTTATAAGGAAGACCATGCGCACGTACCAGCAGAAAACCGCGGAGACGAAGCACGATTGGTATATCGTCGACGCCGCGGGCCAGCGTCTCGGCACGCTCGCCGTGCGTATTTCGCGTGTTCTTGCGGGCAAACAAAAAGCCACCTGGACGCCCCACATCGACGACGGTGACTTCGTCATCGTAATCAACGCCGAAAAGGTCGAGCTCGGCGGCAACAAGTGGGATCAGAAAGTCTATTACCGGCACAGCGGCTATCCGGGCGGTTTGAAACTGCAGACCGCGCGCGACCTGATGAACAAACATCCGGAGCGCCTTATCGAACGCGCCGTGCGCGGCATGCTGCCTACCAACCGGCTGCGCGACGTTCGCCTGGGCCGCCTAAAAGTTTATACCGGTGCGACGCATACGCACGAAGCGCAGAAGCCGCAGGAGCTGCCTTGAACGATAACTTTCTTGGAACCGGACGCCGTAAGCGCTCGATCGCGCGTGTGAAGCTCGCGCTGGGCGAAGGCAAGATCACCGTCAACAAACGCCCGCTCGAAGAATACTTCACCCGCCAGACGCTGCAGCAAATCGTGAAGCAGCCACTTGAGGCCACGCAGAGCCTCACACGCTTCAACATCGACGTGAAAGTCGAAGGCGGCGGCACGTCGGGGCAAGCCGGCGCACTACGCCACGGCATCGCGCGTGCTCTGGTTGCAATGGACGAATCGCTGCGCGAGATTTTGCGCAAGGCCGGACTGCTGACCCGCGACGATCGCGAAAAAGAATCCAAAAAGTACGGCCGTAAACGCGCCCGCAAGCGCTTCCAATTTAGCAAACGCTAAGACTCCGCGTACAACTGCTCGCCGACGCGCTGCTGATCGTAGCAGGGCTTTTTGCCGCGCTTTGGCATCCGCCGGCGGCGTGGGTAGAGAGCGCTTTCAGCAACGGCTGGTATCCGAAGTGGGAAAACTTTTGGGGCGCGTTCACGCCGGCGCTTCCCTTTTCGCTGGGCGATCTGGTGATCTTGGCCGGCGCGATCGTGCTGATCGTCAAGGTGTGGCGCAACATCGAGCGCATGCGGCGCGGGCGTTTCGGTCTGCCGCTGCTGCGCATGCTCATGGGTGTCGGCGGGCTGGGGGGATTGTACGCACTCTGGTTTTACGCCGGGTGGGGCTGGGGTTACGATCGCGCGCCGCTGCAGACGCGCGTCGTCTATGACAGCTCGCGCTTAACGGAATCCAACGTCGACGCGCTGCGCCGGCGTGCGATTGCGCAGCTGAACCGGCTCGCGCCCCCCGCACATGCCCTGAACGATAACGCACCGCGCGGCGAAGCGCTCGCGTTCGAGCTCCTGCGCAACGCGTGGCTGCCGGTGGTGCAAAGACTAGGCGACCGCTGGAGGCCCGAGGTTGGGCCCCCCAAACCGACGCTGGCCGGATACTTCATGGACAAGAACGGTACCAGCGGTTTCACCAATCCGTTTACACTCGAGACGCAGCTTGCGCCGGACCTGCTCTGGTTCGAACGCCCGTTTTCTCAAGCGCACGAGTGGAGCCACGTCGCTGGTTACAACCGTGAAGACGAAGGCAACTACATCGCGGCGCTGACGTGCATGCGCGACTCAGACGTGGTCGCACAGTACTCGGGCTGGCTCGAGGTATTCCTCTACCTTCCAAGCTTGCAGCACTACCCGCACAAGATGTTCGTGCCGGAGGTCTGGCAAGATTTTACGGCGCTGCGCGAACGCAACGCGCGTTTCATCAACATTGATTTCTCTCGATTTTCCTGGCGGATGTACAACAGCTACCTGAAGTCGAATCGCATCGCTTCCGGCGTCCGCAACTATAGCGAAGTCACGCAGCTGCTGATCACCATTCCGTTGGACCGAAACGGATTACCCAGCCCAGCTATATGACGGCACTAGAAAAGTAAGAATTGGCTTGAGCCGCATGGCTCGGGTGTAAGCCATGCGGCTAACAGACTTAAGTGCCCCAAGTTCCGGCCGGAGGACACCCTCTCGTAGCCGCTTACAATGCAGGCCCGGGTGCCGTCGAGAAGTATGGCGGCATCCCGCCCTATGCAGAAACGCGCGCGTACGTTGAAAACGTCTTGGAGAGTTACCGCCGCTACAAGCTGCGGCCTTAGCCGGCTGCTCTGCGCGTTTTGGGTAGTGACGCTTGCCTTGCCGCCGGCGGCGCGTGCCCAGTCCGTACCGGACCTAACGAGCATTTTGGCGGCGCGGAAAGCGGCAATCGCCGCAATGCACGTGCGCGAAGCACGTTCGAGCGAACTGATCGGCGTGGTGCGCGGCGCAGACCTGCAAGGCACTTTTCACAATTGGAAATCAGGCGACGACCAGCGGTACGACGAGAATTTCCGCGTCCGGCGTGAGTCGACGCTGCGGCTGAACGGTCACGAATACATCGTCAACGAAAACGGCGCGATCAGAGAGTTGCGCGGATTGCTGCTGCAGCGGCAGCGCACCGAAGATTTCATCGAGAGCGATCGCTTCGTTACCGAGCCCCAGTACGATAGTTTCTTGGGGGCGCAGCAGCTCCCCGACGGCCGCGGCGTCTATGCGATCGCCGTCACTCCGCCGCAGGGACAGCCCGAAACGATTTATCTCGATCGTAAGGATTCGATGCTCGATCGCGTCGCCTATGACGACGCGGATGGAACGGAGACGCAAGATTACTACGATTATCGGATATTCGCGGGCGTCCTGATCGCGCAGCGGTCCACCGAGTCCAACGGCGATCACCTTTTCGATCTGACGCGCGAAACCATCAACGTCATCATCGATCTCCCCATCCCCTCTGAGATTTTCACGCTGCCCGTAGCGCCGGTCGTGCAAACGTCGATGCCGGTTACCGTACCGCTGGAAGTGCACGACAGTCATGATTACGTTCGCGTGAAGATTTTGGAACGCGAATACACGTTTTTGCTCGACAGCGGCGCGCAAGCGATCGTGCTGGACGCGCACGTCGCCAAGGAAGCCGGGCTGACGCCGCAAGGAAATCTCGAAGTGGCCGGCGCGCAGCGCACCGGCGGGTTGGGGGTTGCGGCTTTGGATTCGATCCAAATCGGAACCGTTACGCTGCCGCTGCGGATGGTGACCGTTCTTGATTTGCGCGGCGTGACGGGAGCGCAGCCCATCGACGGGATTCTGGGCTATCCGTTCTTCGCCGCGGCCGAAGTTCGCATCGATCCGGACGCGCAGACGATGACGTTTGCAAAACCCGGCGCGTTACAAACCGGCGGGACGAGCTTCGACGTCGACACCGATCGCGAGTTGGCCGAAATCCAAGCAGCAGTCAACGGCACGGGCGGACGTTTCGTGATCGATACGGGCAACGGCAACGAGCTGCTGGTGTACGGCCCGTTCATACGGGCCCACGCCGGTCTCATTGAATACGCCGGCGGAGCGTTCGCCAACAACATGGGGGTAGGCGGATCCGCCAGTGCCGTGGGAACGGTCGTCAACGAACTCGACATGGGGCCGTTCCGGTTCTTCAACCGCTATGCCAACGTGATGCTCGGCACCCAAGGCGCGTTCGCCGATCGCTTCGCGGCGGGCAACATCGGTCTGGGCGTTCTTCGAAATTTCGTTCTGACGTTCGACCTGGCCAATGCCAAGCTCTACGCGAAGCCGGCGGAGCATTTTGACGACGGACGGTATCGCACAGTTCGGCAATAATAGGGCTGCGAGCGGCGTGACGCAGCATTAACGCGGCAAAGTATATTTCGAAGAGATTTCGGCTGGCTTCAGAGAGGCGTGAGCGAGGTTTGGTTTAAAAGAAGGTCATGCGAATCAGCGACGCGCTGGCGGCGCAGCGGCCGTTCTTTTCGTTCGAGTTCTTTCCGCCGAAGAACGATGAAGCCCACGCGCAGCTGCTGGAGACGGCGCGTACCCTGCGCGAGCTGCGCCCGGCATTCGTTTCCGTAACGTACGGCGCCGGCGGCTCCACGCGCGAACGCACGGTAGAAGTCTCCAAACAAATTCGCAACGACATCGGCCTAAACGTTATGGCGCACGTGACGTGTGTCGGCAGCTCGCGATCCGATCTGCGTTCGCTGCTCGGCGACTTGGAAGCGGCCGGCATCGAAAACGTGCTTGCGTTGCGTGGGGATCCGCCGCGCGACGCTGCATCCTTCGTGCAGCCGCCGGACGGCTTCGCTCACGCCGACCAGCTGGTGACGATGATCAGACGCAGCTTCGACTTTTGCGTGGGCGGGGCTTGCCATCCCGAAAAGCACATGGAAGCGCCCGACCTGGAAACCGATCTCGAGCATTTGCGCGGGAAAGTGGACGCCGGCGCAGAGTTCCTCATCACGCAGCTCTTTTTTGACAACGACAAATACTTTGCGTTTGTCGATCGCGCGCGTGCCGCCGGCGTAGCCGTTCCGATACTCCCGGGAATCATGCCGATCACCAATTACGAGCAGATCAGAAGGTTCATCGCTTTGTGCGGAGCGACGATTCCGCCGAAGCTGCTCGTCGAGCTCGAAGAGCGCAAGTCCGAACCTAAAGCGGTGGAAGATCTCGGCGTTGCCTTTGCGACGCTCCAATGCGCCGACTTATTGCGGCGCGGAGCACCGGGCATTCATTTCTATACGCTCAACAAGTCACCGGCAAGCCGCGCGATCGTGAGCTCGCTGATCGCGGCGACGGCCTGGAGCCCGTCTTTCTCGGCCGCCTTTTAGCCCCTTTTTGTTTCTGGCGTTGCGGGTAGTCCGAGCTAGGCGGCGCCGAGGCCTCGTGCCCACGCCCGCGGGGCTTGCAATGCTCGTCCCTGAAGGCCCTCAAGGGGCCTGGGCACAACATTTCGCGGTTAGCCATGACCTGGAATAGATGGAAGAACCCGGTGAAGGCGCTGGTCGTCCTCGCCATCATCGCGCTGTGCTTGTACGCTGCGCTGCCGCTGCAAAAGAAGATCCACCTCGGGCTGGATCTGCAAGGCGGAGCGCGCCTGTTGCTGCAGCTCAACACGACGCCCGAGGTCAAGACGATCACGGCCGACGTGCAAAACGAAACCATGGACGTGATCGACCACCGCATCAACGGCCTCGGCGTCACCGAGCCGCAGATCAGTAAGGTCGGCACCGATCGTATTTTGGTCGAACTTCCGCAGGTCAAGAATGCCGAAGAGGCCGAGCTGCTGCTCAAGCAAGTCGCGGTGCTCGAGTACAAGATCGTTCCGCCCGCGATAGCGCAGCAGGCCGAAGCCGCGCTCGCGTTTTTGGGGCCCAATCCGACGCCGGCGAAATGCAACACGAATAAAGCGACCAAGGACGCGTGCGCGCTGATCAACCGCGGCGCATATAACGCCAGCGGTCCAACGGTGTATACCGGAAAAGAGTTGAAAGCGGCGCAGGCGGCGTACGGCCAGAACGGTGCGCCCCAAATCACTTTCCAAACGAAGGATCCCAAAAAGTTTTTCGCGCTGACAACCGCCAATCTCGGCAAGCCGCTGGGCATCTTCTTGGACAAGCGCTACATTTCGGCGCCGACGATCAACGGCGCCATTTCCGACAGCGGCGAAATCTACGGACAGTTCACCGAAGATCAAACGATCACGCTGGCCAACGAACTCAATGCCGGCGCGCTGCCGGTGCCGATTTCGTTCATCGAAAATGAAACCATCGGACCGACGCTCGGCAAGATCGACCTGGTCAAATCGCTCTACGCCTCGATGCTCGGCTTGGGACTCGTGCTGCTCTTCATGATCGTGATGTACCGCCTGCCCGGACTCTTGGCCGACATCGCGCTGATGATCTACGTCATCATGATGTTTGGTTTGCTGGCGGCGGCGCACGCGACGCTGACGCTGCCGGGCATCGCCGGCTTCGTCTTATCGATCGGTATGGCGGTCGACGCCAACGTGCTGATCTTCGAACGGATGAAAGAAGAACTGTGGGCGGGCAAATCCATGCGTGCATCCGTCCGCACGGGTTTCGCGCGCGCGTTCACGGCCGTCTTCGACAGTCACTTCACCACGATCGTCGGCGCAGGCGTGTTGTTCATGCTCGGAACGGGCACCGTGAAAGGCTTCGCCTACACGCTCTTTTGGGGCACCGTGTTCTCGCTCTTCACGGCCGTCTTCATCACGCGTTTCTTTGTCGATCTGCTCGTGGATAATAACGTCGCAACCAACCCAAACCTCTACGGCGTGAAGCCCGAAGAAGTCGGCATCCTGGCCAAAGCGGGGACGTAACCGGTGTTTTTTCGCCGCCTGAATTGGAACATCGTCGGCTGGTTCCGCATCGTCTCGCTGATCTCGTATCTGATCATCGGCGCGGGGATTGGTTCGATGATCTATCATTCGCTCACGGCACCGGGCGGCGGATTCCAGCCGTCGCACGCGCTGCGCCTGGGGCTTTCATTCACCGGCGGTACGGCGGTCGACGTCGTCTACACCCGGCCGGTCACGCCGGACGAAGTGCATTCGGCGCTTGCCAAACTGGGTGTTAGCGACGAGCGCATCACGACCGTCGGGCAACCCGCGGGCGCGAACGCTTGGACGAAGTATTCGATCGAAACGCAGACCGCGTTCGGTAACAACACGACCGCGCTGTGGGCCGCGTTGCAATCCGTCGCGCCGGTCGATAGGAATTCATCCGCGGTAACCTCGGTCGGGCCGACGCTCGGAAAAGAGTATCTGATCAAGGCGATCGAGGCGCTCGTCATCGCGCTGTTGATCCAATTCATCTACATCGCCTTCCGCTTCGGCTGGAATTACATCTTCGGCTTGGTGACGGTCATCGCGCTCGTGCGCGATGCCGCGATGATGATCGGCATCTACGCGCTGGCCGACAAACGGGCCGACGACGCATTCTTGGCGGCGGTGCTGACGGTCATCGGCTACTCGGTCATGGATACGATCGTCATCCTCGATCGAATACGAGAAAACACGCGCGTGCTGGCGGGGCAGCCGTACGACAAGATCGTCAACACGTCGATTTTGCAGACGATGACGCGCTCGTTCAACACCCTTGCGACGGTCGTCATTACGCTGGTCGCACTGCTCGCGCTTGGCGGCGCCTCGCTGCAGAACTTCGCATTCGCGCTGCTGGTCGGCATCTGCTCGGGCGGCTACCACTCGATCTTTTACTCGGCGCCGCTGGTGCTCTTTTTCCGCAAGCGCCAACTCGATTCGGCCTCGCGCAAACGCGCGGCCGGGTTAGCGGCGCAAGGCACGCGATCGGCCCGCAGCGTCGCGGAGAGCCGCGCGCTGGGCGCGCATTCGGGCATGGCGCGCGAAGATATCGTGGCCGCGCGCAAAGCGCGGCGCGAGAAAGCCAGGGCCACGCGCACGGGTACGACGCCCACGCCCGCGCGCTACAAACGCAAACGCGACGAGAACGCGCCGGCCGGCGCCGCTGAAGAAGCTACCGAAGCGATGGATCCACTCGATGCGCAGGCCGCCGGCATGGATGAAACTGCGTTCGATCAGGGTCACGAAGAAGTCAAACTCAATCTCGAAGGTTTCGAACCGGAGCGGCCGCTGCCACCGGATGACGCGCGCGAAGAGTAGGAAGCTTCCTCTACCGACGGCTTCTGAGGCCGCGTTCGAACGTGTCCTAGAGAATTTTGATCGTGCGCCCCTCGACGCGGGCGCTGAAGGCGCCCTTCTCGGGTTGGTTCGACAAGCTCGCCATGACACTACTGGCGATGACCCTACAATCCACGACCCTACAATCTACGACCCTACAATCCACGACGCTACAATCGCTGCGGCCGCCGATGAGGAATCAATCGACGATTTTGTCAGCCGCATGTTCGCGCAGCAGAAGAAGTTTTTGGATCGCGATGCCTTTGCCGGAATCGGCGAGCGCGACACGTTTCCCACCAAGATCATGGGCGTTTCGTTCGAGGGCCGGCAAGACGTCGTAGCGGGCATCGTTCCGGGAGTCGATCTGCAGCTGGAGCGCGAGCCCGAAAATCCGTTCGACGGCAACGCCATCGCCGTTCGATATGGGACCATGCAACTTGGGTTCTTGCGCAAGCAAATAGCCAAGCATCTCGCGCCGCTGATCGATGCGGGTATCGCATACGGCGCGCGCGTCGAGCACGTAACCGGCGGAACCGCCGGCAAGAACTTCGGCGTGAACATTCGCGTCTTTCGTATACAGGCGGCGGCGCTTGACGCCTTCGGCGTGCAAGCGCGCGCCCAAGCCGATCATGCGAGCATTCGCCGCGCGCTCATCGGTGAAGCCGAGCTGCACAAAGCGCAGCGCGACGTGCTCGCGCGGCTCGACGCGGGCAAAAACACGCTGGCCGTCATGGGAACCGGGCGCGGCAAGTCGTTTTGCTTTCAATATCCCGCCGCATACCGTGCGCTCGAGTCCGGACAAAAAACCTTGGTCCTCTATCCCCTGCGCGCGCTCGCGAACGATCAATTCGAGGCGCTCAAACGGCGGCTGGACGGTTTTGGTTTGCGCATCCTGCGCGCGAACGGCGCGATTGGCGTCGAGGAACGCGCGCATTTGATGTCGTCGCTCGAATCGGGCGACTGGGACATCATTCTGGGAACTCCCGAGTTCTTGCAGTTCCATCGCGAAGCGTTTACCGGCAAGAGCGCACCTGCGCTGCTCGTTGTGGACGAAGCGCACCACGCTTTTGAATCCAGCCACCGGCCTGCATATGGAAAGCTGGCGGCGACGATCGTGTCGCTTGGCGCTCCGCAGGTTTTGGGACTGACCGCGACCGCGCGCGATGAGGCGTTCGGCCACGTCGTCGACGAGTTGGGTATTAACGCGTGGGTGATCGATCCGTCCGTGCGCGAGAACTTGCACGTGGTCGACGCGCGCGGTACCAAAGATAAGCTCAGGTATTTGCGCGACACGCTCGCGGAGAGCGGCAAAGCGATCGTCTATTGCAACTCGCGCAAAGAAGTTTCGAAAGTCGCCGACGGTCTGCGCCGCGATCTCGGAAATGCCGTGATGTTTTATCATGCCGGCATGCCGGCGGCGGAACGGGCCGATGTGGAAAAATACTTCCGTTCCGGCGAGCTGCGTGCGGTGGTCGCCACGTCGGCATTCGGCGAGGGAATCGATCTGCCCGACGTCCGCAACGTGGTGCTCTACCATCTGAATTTCTCGTTCACCGAGTTCAACCAGCAGGCCGGCCGCGCCGGACGCGACGGTGCTCCGGCGCAGATTCATCTGCTGTTCGGCGAGAGCGACCGCCGGATCAACGAGTACATCATCGATCAGGAAGCTCCGACTATCGGTGTGCTGCGCGAGCTCTATCGCGGGATCCGCGGGCTGGCGCAAGAAGGAATCGTGCGGCTCTCGCAAGCCGACATCGCCGATACGCTGCAGTTCGATAAGGTCAGGGATCGGACGGTGGGCGCGGCTTTGAGGATATTTGAGGACGAGGGGCTCATCGAAGCCGGGATCGACGACGACGGCCGCTACGTCCGTTTTCTCCCGCCCTCGGGAAAAATCGACCTGACGCACAACGAACGCTTTGCTGAAGGGGAAGCCGAGCGCGAGAATTTCGCTCGCTTTAGCGGTTTCGTGCTGACCGCAAAGGCCGAAACGCTCGAACGTATCGTGAACCGTCCGATCTATCCGCAGGGTCAACCGCTCATTCGCTGAAATTCATAGGTCCGGGCGCTTAGTGCGCCTGTCCTAATCCGGAGGGTTCATGACCAGTCTTTCTCGCGTTATTAGCGGCGGTTTTTTTGTGTTGGCCCTGGCCGCTCCGGCCGCGGCGCAGACCAATCCGCCACCCAGCGCTGCGAACCAGGCCGCCGCCATGGCCGCGGCTGCCGCGGCCGCAGCGCAGGCAGGCCAGCCCGTTCCATACGACGCTTTCGTGCGCGGCGCAGTAGTCCAGGACGGACTCATTCCGATCATTCACAAGAGCGGCAGAGTCTATCTGGCACTCAAACGGACGCAACTGGGCGCCGATTTCATCGAAACGTCGGTGCCGTCGAGCGGTCTCGGCGGGCTGGGACCGGCGCAAGGCGAGCCCTATGTCGCGCCGGCGCGCTTAATACGTTTTGAAAAGGTTGACGACACCGTCGTCGTGCGCTGGCCGAATACCTATACGATTACACGGCCGAACACGCCCGAAGCGACCGGCGTTCAACAGTCGCTGCCCAGTTCGGTCATTGCGGTCGCGCCGATCGCGGCGGTCGATGACAACACGGTCGTCATTCCCGCCTCGTTCCTCCTGGGCGACGTCGCAGACTTCGACGCGAGCATCAACTTCGGTCCACCTAGCCCGGGCGCGTACCGCTTGGATGCATCGCGCTCGTTCTTTGCGGTAACCAAAGCCTTTCCGGAAAACGACGTACTGCGCGTCGATCAGACGTGGCAGTCGGCGGCTCCGAGCTTTTCGCGTATCGACAACGCGCCGGATCCGCGCAGCCTCGAAGTATTGATGACGTACAACTTCATCCAAGCACCCACGGATGGATACGTTCCACGCCTAGCGGACCCCCGCGTCGGCTATTTCACGCAACCGCTGATCAACTTCTCAACCGATCAGGTGGGCATCGGCCGCACGATTCATTACATCATGCGTTGGAACTTTGGAAAGCGCACGTCGTCCGCGCCGATGCGCGCGACGAACCCGCTCGTGTTTTATTTGAGTAACGATATCCCATACCAGTATCGCAACACGGTGAAGTCCGCGCTGCTCACTTGGAACAACGCGTTCCGAAAAATCGGTATCCTGGATGCGGTTCAGGTGCTGCAGCAGCCGAACGATCCGTCCTGGGATCCTGAAGACATCCGGCACAATCTGATTCGCTGGCTCAATACCAGTTCGCCGGCTTTCGGCGCCGAAGCGCTGCTCGTCACTGACCCGCGCACCGGTGAGGAACTCAATATCGGCGTGAACTTCGACGCCGTCGAAGGTCTGGCGGGACGAACCTACCGCTACGTCGTCGCTCCCGCGCGCGGGCTTGCCGACACAGCGTCTGCCGAAAACACGTTCGTGCAAGACTTGATCGGGTCGATCATCTTACACGAATCGGGACACGACTTCGGTTTGCAGCACAACTTCATCGGTACCTACGCGTACACGGCGAAGCAGATGCAGAGCAAGGCTTTTACGTCGCGCTACGGCGTCTCAAATTCGGTCATGGAATATAGCCCGGTCAACCTGTGGCCAAAAGGCACTCCGCAAGGTGACTACTTCCAAACGGCGCTCGGACCGTACGACTATTACGCTATCCGCTACGGGTACGGTTACATTCCCAACGCATCGTCTCCGACGTCTGAACTGCCGACGCTGCGGCGTTGGGCATCGGGCTGGTCCAACCCGTGGACGCGTTTTGCTAGCGACGAGGACAACTCGCACCAAGGCGGCCACGCGATCGATCCGCGCGTCGTCACCTACGATCTCACGAACCACCCGCTGGAATGGTGCGATGTGCAGATGAAGACTATGCACGGCGTCATGAACGCGGTCAGCCAGCGCTTTCCGGCGCCGGGACATTCGTTCGACGAAGCGCGTCAGGCTTTTACCACACCGCTAACGACCTATCTGCGCTGCGCTTCAATGCCGGCGAACTGGATCGGCGGCGAGTACATCTCGCGGGCGGCCAAGGGCGATCCGGGAGCGGCCCAGCCGCTCAGCCCGGTTTCGCTCGCGGACGAGCGTTCCGCTTGGACTAGGCTTGCCAATGGATTATTTTCCGAAGCAGCTTGGCACTTCAATCCGAACGTCCTCAATAAGCTCACGTACTCCGAATGGTCCGACTTTGCGGGCGGATCGTGGGCATATAATCCGACTCCGCGTCACGACGTGGCCGTCACGACGATCATCAATGGCGCACAGAATCAAGTGCTGAGCGAGCTGTTCGCTCCACTGACGCTGCAGCGGATCGACGATCTGCAAACCAAGTACAGCCCCGGCGCGACCATGTCGCTGAGCAATCTCTTCGATTGGGCGCGCGGCAGCATCTTCGGCGACCTGACCGGCGGCATTAACAGTGCCGGCCCGATCCGCCGCAATCTGCAAATGGCCTACGCCAAACGGTTGTCGGATATGTGGATCTCGCCGGCGCCCGGCACTCCCGCTGATGCGCAAGCACTCGCGCGCATTCAACTCCAGCAGTTGAAGCAGCTGGCAGGGACGGGACTGCAAAGCTCAGGGCTGAGCGAACTGACGCGCGCGCACCTCGAAGCGCTCTCGGCACTAGCTCAGCAAGCCTTGGACGCCAAAGCGAACATCATCACGCTTCCGGCCGCACTCCGAGGCCAGTAACGGAGTTTACGCCAGCACACGTTCGGCCGCGGCCGCGTCGGTTTCGGAGAAGAATGTGTTGTGCGTTTCCGTAATCCGCGGCGCCCACGGGTCGACGGAACGTTTCGTGACTGGAAAGTGTACGGTCGGCCCGGCGGCATCGCGATAATCCGATCCCCCGAACGGTTCGAAGGACGCGCTTTCGGCATGCGCGGTAACGAGGGCGCGGATCGCCGCTCCGGCATCTGTTGCGGCTGCGCGCAATCGCGAATCTAGGCGATCGTCGCTAGCGATTTTTGCGTAGAGGGCCAGCGCCGGCCGGTCGGCGTGCCACGGCATGTCGGGCGTGGCGTCTGCAAAACGCACCATGCCGGGCACCGAGTTTGCATCGTCGCGCAGCCACGCCAACGTTGCGGCGTCGGCGGAGCGCGCGGCAACGGCGTCGTTGAAAGCTTTTACGCTGCGCTCGACCGTCTCGCGTTTGCGCGGATCGAGATCGAGCACGTCGAACGCGGCAGCCGGCTTCCACGTGAATGCGCCGGCGCCATAGCTTTGCTGCATGACGTCGCGCACGATCGCCCTACCCATCGCGTTCGGATCCCCGATATTTTTTGCAACCGCCTCTGCGACGCTGCTGGGCACGCCCGGCGAAACCATCGTCTCGGGACTGGCCGCCAGCCATTTGATGCCGGCGTGCGAGAGCGCGTCGGCAAATCCGAGGGGATATATAGTAACCCGGCCCAAACGTCCGGTTTCTGAGAAACGCGAGGGGTGAGGGGCGCACAGGCGTTAGGTATACCAACGCATCACATCAACGGACTGCTTCGGCGAGCGCACCGCTTCCAGCAGCGCCCTAAAGGCATTTCCCATATAGCATCTAAAGCAAAACCGCGAGATCTTCCGAACGGTGCGTTATAGGAGGTGCAGCACATGCGGACTACGGTACTCGCAGGAGCGCTCACAGCGGCGTTCTTCACCGCAATCGCGGTGCCGCGCGTAAGTGCGCAAACCTCCGGTTCTCCGGTGGCGATCAACGCGTGCGGGCCGATATTGGTAGACAACAGTACGCAAACGCTCTTCGGCATCCCGGTGACTTCAACAAGCGGCGGGATTCAAATACAGTTCACCAACGAATCGTCAAAAACCGCGAACCTGATCAACTTTACCGTCGACTCGAACGGCGATTCCTTTGTCATCCGCGACGTCGGAACGTTCTCGCCGAACATTGAAATCACGCATAAGTATAGCAACGGCGCGGGACAAGCATTCGTGCTGCCGGCGCTCGTCGCACCCAAGATTTCGTGTCACGTGCAGTCTGTCGGCTTCACCGACGGGACGACATGGCGCCACGGTGATGCGGGGATCTCTCCACCCGCATCCCCAAGCACGCAAGCCCTGAGCGCAACCCCCGCATCCGTGACGATGGATCGCAACGCGGAATCACATCTGTTCATGGTTATGGCGGCGGAAGAGGTCGCCGCGTTCACCGAGCGCGACACGTGCGTCCAAATTGCAAACGTGAAGCTCAGCGCATCCGGTGAAGCAGCGGCTACGTATGTGGTCACACCGATTGTGCCGGGAACGTGTTCCGCCGTCATCCGCGACCAATACGGCCATACCGTGGTGGTGCCGATAACTGTACGCTGACGCATCGCAAACAAAGAGGTCCGCGGCATTGCCGCGAGCCTCTTGCGTCGAACCCCGTTCGGGCAGCCATCCGCGGCTACGCGAAACGTTTGCGCATCGCGTGTCACGCGTCTCGCGCCTCACGCCTCGCGCAAGGGACGTCCGGTCGGCTTCGAGCCGAGCGCGCAGCGTCCGGTCGTTCCGGTGCGGGAGACTCCTAAATGTATCCTAATGGATGTTCAGGGTTCCTCTGTCTCGCGCGATTATTCCACGTAGCTGTGCAATCCGGGCGTTAAGTTTACGCAGATCGTTCTCCGCGTCGTTCAAGTCTTTTCTTGCTTGTGCAACGTCAATGTCTGCCACATTTAGACTTGATGTTGCGACGGATACGTCCTCGTCCGCAAGGTTCGCATCAACCTGTAACTCATTGGCTCTAATCTGGTCGTCGCTTGTTTGCGCCGTTCGCTTCGCGTCATCCGCTGCTGCATGTTTCTGTGCCGCAATAAGCTCCTTGTCGTTAAGGCTCTGGCGCGTTTTCATCTGCTGAGCCAATGCCTTGGCCATATATGACTTCGCGTTCCGAATCTGCGTTAAGGCACGTGGGTGGTAATAATTCACGTCGTTTGAAAGGCGCGTCTGCGAGTCCGACAGTTCTGCGCGCACGTTCGAATAGTATTTGACTCCGTTGCCGTACTGCGTGAGCGAATAGACTAGTCGGTTTATTTCGGAAATGGACGAGGCACGAAACGAGACCTGTTTGATTTGCCCCGATGAAAGCGGCACGTCCAAAACAAAACCGCTGCCGTTCAGGTTGGCTGTCCATGGTTTTCAATCATCTCTAGGGCGACAATTCGGGCACCGTAACAGGCCGCCTTTTCCAAGGGAAATCTCCAGCCCAAGCCCATAAATAATGTCGAAGTGAGCAATAGCGAGAAACGTATCGTTACTTGGAGCAAATGAAATGATGAGCTCATGCTGATATTTAAATATCTCAGTCCAGAGGGAATTACTCACGTGTTTAGGCGCAGGGGAGAAGTGAGTTTACGATTTGCGCTACCGCGGGATTACAACGATCCCTATGAGTTATTTCTGCAGACCGATAAGCCATTACGCTCGAAAAAGCACCGCGCGTTCTATAAGTACTTTCTTGGCAAGATTAAACAGTTTCCGGTGACATGCTTCTCGAAACGCCCCGATTCCGTCGCGATGTGGGCCCACTATGGCAGGGATGCCGCCGGAGTATGCCTCGCTTTCGATGAAGATGACTTGGCGGATAAGTTTCCGAGTGCATTTGTGGGCGATGTTAAGTACCTGGAAGGCCCCGCGCAGATTCCTGCGTGGAAGGTTGTGTATGCGTACACCACGGAAAAGAATCGACACAGCGAATGGCTCTTGAACGACGCTTACGGCCTCGCTTATTTCGCGAAGCGTTCTGAGTGGCAATATGAATCCGAACGTCGTCTAATCGTGGACCCAAAGGCGTTGAAACATTCAAATGGCATCTTGCTGGCCAAATTACCCAGGCGTGTGCTGCGCTACATTATTGTTGGACCACAGGCGCAAGATAGCATCAGGCAGCTTTGCCGGAGACGCGCCAGCGAGTATCGCGTCCCGCTCCTTGAGCTTAGAATTGGCAAGACCCGCTACAAGCCGTTTTTTTCGACCGCTTCAGGTGACGTAATGACTTGGAACGTGAAAGGCTTCAGAAAATCGTCTGAGGTTTGTATCAGCTGCGGTGAGCCCGCTAGGGTAAATGCGGGTGCTCTTTGCCGTTGGTGCGCCATTGAACCATCGGAGGTTGCCGAAGCAGCAACCCGTTCATTGATGACCATAGCCTTAGATTTAGGCGTCACGAGTTTGGTGGAAGTCGGGTTCACCGGAGCCAAGCAAAAAGGTTGGCGTGTAAGGCGGGCGCGTCGCTCGTAAGATTGTTAGAAATCGTTAGCACATAGCGCATAGCGCATCATGCATTGCGCATCGGCGCACGCCCATTGCGCATCGGCACAGCGCATTGCGCATCGGCCGCGTTGCGCATTGGCACCACGCATTGCGCATCGGCGCATAGCGCATCGGTGCATTGCCGGATTGCGCATCGGCGCACCGCGCATCGGTGCATTGCGCAACGGGATAGCGGTTAGCGAATCTTAAATCAATGTCGCCAAGGATTAGAGATCACTTGGCCTTCAATCACAATGCAATAGAGATCGTCCCAGGTACGTTGCCAGCGCCATCCCTTGGACGTGCCCGGCGCATTATGCTCTATCCAGCTTGTTGCCACTATAGCCGATAGGGTCGTTTTGCATTTTGGGCACCTCGGCTCGCCTGCGGCAGTAAATCGTCCTCCGCACCCGCACGGTTCCAAATATGGTTCAACACCGCTTGTTATTCGCTTGAAACGTACGAAGGGTGCTCCGTTTGGTCGCGGGGCATAGTCATCGAGAATTGCGGTGCAACCACAGGAGTCGCAGTATGCGTAAGAACTATCGTTGAAGCCGCTATGTACTAAGTAATAAGAAAAGCGGCTGTTGCAGTGCTCGCAAACGCCGAGACCGTCTTCTCTCCGTATACGTTGTTCAGGCCCTTCATACTTATGAAGAGCCCAATTCGCCCCTTGTGCCTGTAAACTCCACAGGTCAGATTCTGCATTTTCTTTCACCTTACGCCGTTTTTGTGTTAAAACCTCAATCCAATGTAACCCCTTCCGAAAGACTCTCTGAATGCTCTCAAAGTTTTCGCTAAAAGTTCGCACAGGGGAAATCTTTTGGCCGGGCAACGCCGTTTTTCCGCTCAACGTGACCAAATCAGGGGTTTGCTCCTCCAGACCTACTAGACACACCCAGTACCGGGAGCGGCACATCATACATAGCGCATCATGCACCATTGCATTGCGCATCGGTGCATTGCGCATCGGCGGCATCGGCATCGGTGCATTGCGCATGGGCGCGTTGCGCATCGACGCATAGCGCATCGACGCATTGCGCATCGGCAGCGGCATCGGCAGCATCGCATTACGCATTGCGCAACCCGCTTAGCGCATAGCGTAGCGCATTGCGCAAACGACGCATTGCGCATCGGGGACCGGACGTTTTGCGCGCTTGTGTATTATCCCTCGGCAAATCCGAGCGAGGCCATCAAGCATTGGTTCGCAACGACGCCGTCGACGGTGCGGCCTGCGTCCTCCGGATGCGCGGTGGCGTGCATCTTCACGCCGTCGGCGATTGCCTGGGCGATCTGCGGCATCGGCATGAGCTGCTTAAACGAATCGGCTTCCAAACCGCCGCCGTCGCCGGCGCCGTGATCGACCAGCTCGATCCATGTTTGCTTCGCGCCCACGCGCTGAGCGTTGTCGAGCGTGCGCGCGACGAACCGCGCGAGATTTTCAGGCGAAGCCATGTCGTCCGGTGAGCGCGTCGTCCCGTCGAGCGTTTGGCATCCATCTTGAATCGTCGCGCGCTGCGTGCCCGCGCGAGATGTGTCTTCGACCGTGAACTGGATCGCCGTGTCCTCTGCGCTCGTGATTCGCGCCTGGCGAATCACCGCGCTTTGTGATTGATCGAGGTTGTTATCGCCGTCGCGGTAGATTCCGAATTCCAAAGCTCGCGGCGGATTGCACCTAACTGGTTCCAAAAGAGAAAGCCTCCCACAACTGTGTGAGAGGCTATCCCGACGAGCGCGTTATTTGGAAAGGTCTGGCTAAGGAATTGTTCCGAACGCGCAGGATTTGTAGTCGCTGTTGACTTGCAAGTTGTAGTGGAATCCGCTCGTCAGCGTTATCGTGCTGCCCGGGCCGATGCCGCCGCTGTTCGCCGGGCAAAGCCAGGCGACGCCGGTACTGGGCGTAACCTGCACGGTGAACGTGCCGGCTCCGATCGTGTCGAGGATGAAGCTGTCGGGACAGCTGCTTCCGCTCGCGGCTAGCGTGCACCACGAGGTAAAGCTCGACGCGTTGACCGCGGGGAACGGATAGTACTGTTGCGCCGACGTGATAAGGGTTGTGATTTCGGAGCCGCCGGTTCCATTGTTGGTCAACTGCAGCAGGATGTTGGGACCCGCGGGCGGAGCGGCCGCGCCGAAAATCTTCGTGCTGAAAAGACCTTTGGTCGCAAAGGTGTCGCCATAGAGGTTCGGCGCATAGTCGTTTCCGAGTTGCCACGTCACGACTCCGTTGATATGCGAATAGAGTGACGGGTTGCTGGAAAACATGTAGTTCAGTTCGCTCGCCAGCGAGTTCAGTATTGCGCTCTGGTCGTACTGGACCGGCGGAGCGGCCGGGGCGGTCGGGTTGAAGATGGTGTAGGTACCGCCCGCGCCTTGATTCACGGGTTCGCCGACGAGTATTCTCGTTGTCGATGGAATGCACAGGTTGGTAGCCGCCGCGCAGCTGGCCTGCACGGTGCCGTTGATCGCCTGCGCGATTCCTTGCGCGAAGAGCACTTTGCTTTCATCGACGCCGCTGACAACCTGGCCTTGCGTATTGGTGACGTTATTCAACACGATGCCGGTCGGGCCGGTATTGTAGGTCTGCGTTAAGACATCATCAACGAAGCCGTTCTTGAGCGCCAGACCGAAGTTATTGTTGATGCCCCCCGCGCTGAATCCAAGGTTCGCCGGGTTGGTCGCGTCGACGTTGACGCCGGTAACGCCGACGACTTGCGGAGCAATCGATACTAAGAGCGTCTTGCCGTTGCTCAGAACCACAGCCTTCATCGCTTGCGCGATGCTGTTGACGGCCGCGGCGGTGAAACCGTTTTCAAAGTCGAGATCCACGCCCACGACTTGATTGTTGCCCGAAAGGCTCGCGTTGTATGCGTTGATCTGCGCCGCGATGTTTGCAGCCAGCGTGGCGGGCGGCTGCGGCCAGGAAGCCGGAACGACGACGGCGCCGCCTATGCTCAAGAACGTTTGGTTTCCGCTTGCCGCCGCCGACCGGTTCGAGGCGGCTGTGGTTAGTGCGGCTGCGATTGTCGAATTGCTGGCCGCCGTCGTGGGATCGGCGAACGCGATCACGAGAATATTGGGCGATTGCCAGCCGGATGCCGTGATCTGGGCCAACGCGCCGCTCGCAAATGCGTCGACGTAGGCCGCCTTGGCGAACGTCACCGGTGCGCCGAGCTGCAAATGCCCAGGAACCGGAGGAGTCACGTTTGTGGTAGCGCACGCCGATAAAGTGAGCGACGCCACCGAGGCAAATAGAATGCTGCGTATGTTCATAAGAGTTACTCCGGTTCGACGGCGATTGGGCCGCTGACGGTGTGCAAAGTCATTGAAGATGTGGCTTTCCCGATGCGTCCCGTGGCGGAATTTCCGACCATGCCTTGATGGCTGTCCGAAGGGAAGAAGAGATCGACCGAGCCGCTGAGCGTGCTCGCGTCGACGTGCGCGTCACTGTTGCGCGCGATGTGCACGGTAATGCGCCCGCTGATCGCGGTGAGGTGAATGCGCCGCGTTCCGGTGAGGCGTCCGAGCGTGGCGTCAAGCCTGCCGCTGACTTCGTTTGCATCCACGTCGCCGGCGAGTCCGGTAAGGGTTGTCGGTCCGCTGACGTTGGTCACCGAAACCGAAACCGTTTTGGGAACGCGAATGGTATAATCCACTTCGCCCCCGTTTTGATTTCCGAAGAAGCCGCTGCGGTCGTATTCCGTCTTGATCACGATCTCCGAACCGTTGCGGTTCGCGACGACGTGCGTCCGGCCGACCGCGGCTTGATCGGCGCCGTAAATCACGGCGCTCACGTCAACGTTCGGGCGATCCCATGCGGTGACCTCAATCGTCCCCGCGACGTTCGTGATGCTCGTTTGGGTAACACCGGAAGCCGCCAGCGCGCTGTGATACCGCACCTGGACGTTGTGGCTTCCCAGCGATGTTGCATCGATGCAGCCCGCTAGTGACAGCGCGCCCAACAATGCAAACCACCGTGGTCTCATAGACCGTTTCCTACGACACATAGAAGGTTTAACCGCTCTCTTGCTAAGCGAGTTTCACTAACTTTTAGAGAGTTAGCCTGTGGGGCACTGCTTGAGCTTCGTCGAGCCGCCCGGCGTTGTATGATCGATGACATACTGCACGAGGGCGGGCTCGCTCTGTCCCGAGGGCGGGAATTGGAATAGCGCTGTTTTCGCAGTGGTTATTCTAAACGGGTCGACCGAACTCGACGCATAGAACCACGGGTAATCCAGATCGATGCTCTGAGCGGTACCGTCGGGGAAGCGCACCGTCATCGATATGTGCTCCCAGATGCGGCCGCTGGAGCTGTCGGTGGTCGGCTGATCGTAAGGAATGAAATCGACGTAGCCGCACGGCTCGTGTGCCGCCGGCGCGCCGCCCGTGCCCGTGCCCGTTCCGCTCTCGCCCGTTCCCGTGCCCCCGGTTCCAACGCCGCCGGTTACGGCTTTGGCCGTTTTGCTGCTCCCCAAGCCTTGCCCGCCGGTCGGATGATGGACGAGAGCCGGTGCTTTATGATATTTCGTGCGCACCAGCGGCTGCGCCGATGCGACGCGCCGGATGTGCTGATTTTCCGATGGTTTTCCGGGGTTGATGACCTTCGGCTGCACGTTGGTGGGAGCGACGACGTGCGCGTGGACGATCGGCTTGGGCGAGGGCGTGGGCTTATGCTCGATGCGCACGATCTTGGCGATCGTGATGGTCTCGGGCTGTTCGGGCGGGATGGTCGACTGCCGCCATGGGACCAGTTGAGCCAGCACCATCTCCAGGGCCAAGGCAGCGGCAAAGGCCATCACCAGCCGCTGGCGGTGATCCTCTTGGGCGAGGAGTGAAAATGGCTGCGCAGGCGCGGGGGCTTCCCGCGCGTGCTTGCCCTTGGCCGTCTGATTCATGGATAGTCCAAGCTTAGATCATCCCCACGAACAACGGAAAGGCCGCATGCCCCGGCTCGCGGAAAGCCCGTGCTCCGTGGAGATTCAGAGCTATATCCGAGACATCCCCGATTTCCCGTTGCCCGGGATCCTGTTCCGTGACATTACCCCACTGCTCAAGGACAAGCAAGCCTTCAAGGCGGCGATCGATCTCTTTGTCGACAAATACAAGCAGGCGGAAATCAATCACGTCGTGGGCATCGAGGCGCGCGGATACATGCTCGGCGCGCCGCTGGCCTACGCGATCGGCGCCGGCTTCGTCCCGGTGCGCAAGCCCGGCAAATTGCCCTTCAGCAAGCTCAGTGAGTCCTACGCGCTCGAGTACGGCACCAACTCGCTCGAGATCCACGCCGACGCGCTCGGCGACGGCGACCGCGTGCTGGTCGTGGACGATCTGCTCGCAACCGGCGGAACGGCGGCGGCAACGCGCCGCTTGCTCGAACGGTTGGGCGCAAAAGTCGCCGGCTTCGCCTTTTTGATCGAGCTCGAAGCCCTCAAAGGGCGAGACGCTTTGCAAGGCGCCGACGTTACCTCGTTCATCACGTACTAACATGAAACGCAGCCTGATTTTTCTCGCTTTCGCCGCGGGCGTGGCGCTCTTGCCTGTGACCCCCACGCGCGCGCAAAGCGTGCAACCTTCGCCATCGCCCGCGCCGTCCGCCGCAGTCCCGGCGCTGCCGGCCGACAATGCGCCGCCGCCGCTGCCTTCGCCCAAACCGGCCAAGGAAGATCCGAAAATCCGCAAGCTCGCCGTGCAGCAGTTCCTTGCATGGCAAGGCGGTGCGGTCGACCGCACCCGTTACTCCGACGACGTCAACGCCCAGTTGAGCGACGACGTATTGGACGCCTCGGAAAAAGCACTGGCGGCCATGGGCGCGCTGCAGAGCGCGACCTTTAAAGGCATCAGCGAGGCGAAGGGCATCCACGTCTACGTTTACACGATGACCTGCGAACACGGCAGCATCGACATGAAGTTCGCGCTCCAGCCCGACGGCAAGATCGCGCTCGTCTTTTTCACCTAGCGGTTTTGCCTTCGGCCCCGGCCCTGTGGCATGATAAACGGAAGTATCATGACCTTTGAGGAGCTCGCCGCAGCCGTTAAAGCCTATGACTCGTCGCTCGACGTGGCGTGGCTGCAGCGCGTGTACTCCACGGCCGTCCAGGCCCACGAGGGGCAGCGCCGTGCCTCGGGCGAGTCCTACGTCGAACACCCGCTGGCCGTCGCCGGCATCCTGGCCGAACTCGAGATGGACCGGCAGACGATCGCCGCCGCGCTGCTGCACGACGTCGTCGAAGACACGAGCCTCACCACCGAGCAAGTCGCGGCCGAATTCGGCAAAGAGATTGCGAGCCTGGTAGACGGCGTAACCAAACTCACGCGCATTCCCTATCAGTCAAAAGAAGAAGCGCAGGTCGAGAATCTGCGCAAGATGTTCATGGCGATGGCCAAAGACATCCGCGTCATCATCATCAAACTCGCCGATCGTCTGCACAACATGCGCACGCTCGGAAGTTTGCCGCCCGCCAAGCAGCTGGCGATCGCGCGCGAAACGCTCGACATCTATACGCCCATCGCGCACCGGTTGGGAATCTGGAAGATCAAATGGGACATGGAAGATCTGTGTCTGCGCGTTCTGGACCCCGAACGCTACCGCGAGATCGTCGAACGCGTCGCCAAGACGCGCAAAGAGCGCGAGGGCGTCGTTTCATCGGTCATCACCAAACTGAACGCCGAGTTTGCGATTCTCGGCGTCAATGCGAAGATCGAAGGACGTCCCAAACATTTCTATTCGATCTATACGAAAATGAAGACGGGGCGCGATTTTTCCACGATTTACGATTTGACGGCAATCCGCATCATCGTGGATTCGGTGAAGGATTGCTACGCCGCGCTCGGCGCGGTGCATGCGCTGTGGACGCCGCTGCCGGGCCGCTTCAAAGATTACATCGCGATGCCCAAACCCAACATGTATCAGTCGCTGCACACCACCGTCGTAGGCCCGGAGGGCGAAGCGCTCGAGATTCAGATCCGCACCTGGGAGATGCACCGCACCAGCGAGTACGGCATCGCCGCGCACTGGCGCTACAAAGAGGGCGGCAAAGCCGACCAGTTCGAGAACAAACTCTCGTGGCTGCGCGCGCTGCTCGAGTGGCAGAAGGACATGCGCGACTCGCGAGTGTTCATGGAAAACCTCAAGCTCGACCTGTTCGATTCGCAGGTCTTCATCTTTTCGCCCCGCGGCGACGTCTTCAGCATGCCGTCCGGCGGCACGCCGCTCGATTTTGCTTACGCCGTACATACCGACGTGGGCAACCACTGCGTGGGCGCGCGCGTCAACGGCCGCATCGTTCCGCTGGACTCGACGCTGCAGAACGGCGACATCTGCGAGATTCTCGTCAACAAATCGAGCGGGCGGCCCTCACTTGACTGGCTTTCGACCGTCAAGACCAGCAGCGCGAAACATAAGATCAAACAGTGGTTCCGCAAGGAACGGCGCGAAGAGTACGTGCTCGCGGGCCAGGAAGCGATCGAAAAAGAGCTCGCGCGGCGCCACATCGGTTTCGACGTGCTGCGCGGCGAGCTGATCGAACGCATCGCGCGGCGCATGAACTACGTTGCACCGAGCGATCTCTTCGCGGCCGTGGGTTTCGGCGACGCCTCCGCGCTCTCGGTCATCAACCGCATCAAGGACGAGCTCAAAGCTTCGAAAGTCGTCGAGTTCGATACGATTGCGCGCCCACCGTCGGTGTCACGCCGCACCGTGCGCAAGAGCAGCGGCATCCGGATAGCCGGCGTCGACGACGTGCTCGTGCGGCTCTCGAAATGCTGCAGCCCGGTGCCCGGCGATCATATCGTCGGGTACGTGACGATCGGCAAGGGCGTTTCGGTGCACCGTGCGGATTGTCCGAACGTCGCCTACATGACCGCGACGCCCGAGCGCATGCTCGAAGCAAGTTGGATCGGTAAGGCCGAAATTACGCACGCGGTCGACGTCGAAGTTGAAGCGCTCGACCGTCCGCAGCTGCTGCAAGACGTCATGGCAGTGTTCGCGGAGTTGAAGACCGTGGTCAGTTCGGTCACCGCGCGCGTGAAGCGCGACCGGCACGCCGTCGTCAGCCTCACGGTCCAAATTCACGACTTGGATCATTTGCATAAAATTCTCCGCAAACTCGAAACGCTCAAAGACGTCCGCCGCGTCTATCGCGTCACCAAGCGCGAGACCAAGTCGTCGTAAACCACTACCTCGTACTCGGCCTGGCCGCGCTCGCGGGCGGCGCGATCAACAGCGTCGCCGGCGGCGGAAGTTTTCTCACTTTCCCCGCCTTGGTGCTGACCGGCGTTGCGGCGATTCCGGCCAACGCGACCAACAACACCGCGATGTGGCTGGGCGTCGTCGCATCGGCGCGCGGTTATCGCGAGGAAGTGCGGGGATACCGCCGCATGCTCGTTCCGGCACTCGTGGTGAGCTCGATCGGCGCGCTCGCGGGCGCGATCCTGTTGCTGAAAACCCCGCCCGCGATTTTCCAGCGGATGATTCCGTGGCTACTGCTCTTTGCGACGCTGGTCTTTGCGGTCAGTCCTTGGCTGACGAAGAAGCACGATTCCGCGCGACCCCATACGCCGTGGCAACTCGCCGCCCAATTCGCTGTCGCGGTGTACGGCGGCTACTTCGGCGCCGGCATCGGAATATTGATGCTCGCGATCCTGTCGTTTTCAGGTTTGCCGAATCTCAACGTCATGAACGGATTGAAAACCGTGCTGTCGGTGGCGATCAACGGCGTTGCGTTGGTCCCGTTTATTATCGCGGGCATCATCGTCTGGCAGCTCGCGCTGCTCATGGCGGTCTTTACCATGCTTGGCGGTTACTTCGGCGCGCGATTTTTCCGGAAGGTGCCGTCGTCGATCACGCGCGTCGTCGTGCTTTGCATCGGAGCGGCGATGACGGCGTACTTTTTTGTGCGCTGACTAACTGGCTGGAGCGCCGGAAGGCGCCGGCGTTTCGCCGACGTGCGCGCGACCTTCGCGCTTGGCACGTCGTTTGGCGAAGCGCGATTCGACGTTATTCACCACCCAAAGATACAAGGTCGGGATGACGATCAACGAAAGCATAGTCGAGCAGAGCAATCCGCCGATCACGACTGTTCCCAGTGGAGCTTGTGTCTGACTTCCGGCTTCGATGCCCGAGGCGATTGGCAGCATGCCGCCGACCGTTGCCAGCGTCGTCATGAGAATGGGGCGTAGCCGTAAGGGGGCCGCTTGCAGCACGGCGTCGCGCGCCTGCAATCCGCGGCGGCGCAGCTGATTGGTAAATTCAACGACTAAGATCGCATTTTTTACGACGATGCCGACGAGCATCAGTGCTCCGATAAAGGCCGTCAATCCAAATGCGCGGTGCGTGACGATCAGCGCCACGACGACGCCGGCAATCGAGAGCGGTACGGAAACCATGATGACGATCGGGTGCAGCAGTGATTCAAACTGTGATGCGAGCAGCATGTAAATGAGGAGGATCGCCATCAGAACGATCAGGCCGAGACTGCTAAACGCTTGGCCTTGCTGTTGAACCGCCTGCCCAAACTGCCAATGGTAGCCGGCGGGCAGCGCGATAGAGTTCATGACACTTTGCGACTGCGCGATGACCGCGCCTAAGGGAGCGCCGGAGACCGAGGCCGTTACGTCAATTTCGCGCTGCTTATCTTGACGTGTGATTTCCGAGGGGCCAAGGCCGGCCGCGATCGTTGCAACGTCTGAGAGCGGAACGGTCGGCAACGCGTACAGTTGGCTCGGATTGATACTTCCGCTCGACGAAAGCAGGCTTCCGGAGCCGCCGATGGTGCCGCCGGCGATTTGCGCGCCGCCGGCGCCCGGCGCCGGCAACTGCAGGTCGGCGATCGACTGATACGAGCGCCGCTCCGATGCCGGGAGCTGCACGATGATCGGATACTGCGTGCCGTTGATCTGAAGGTAGGACGCGATACTGCCGCTGGTTCCCGTATCGATCGTTTGCGAAATCGTTTGGGTGGAGAGTCCGAGCGAGGCGGCTCGCACGCGATCGACCGTAACGTTCAGAAGCGGTTGCGACGGCGTGATACCCGTGTCCGGGCGCGTTACACCCGGGATCTGTGCAAGCTTCGGAATCACTTGATTTTGCGCGATAGTGTAGAGCGTATTTACGTCGGATCCGTAGATCTGGACGTCCAGGCTATCCTGTCCGCGAGAGATGATCCCTTGCACGATATCTTGCGTGCGGCCGAACACCGCCAGTCCGGGAATCGGTTTGCCGAAGATCGCCCGGTACTTGGCAAATTGCGGGTTACTAGGACGACTCGAGCCTCCCGCGCCGCCTCCGCGGCCGGCGAACTGGCCGCTCAGCGCGCCCTGCCACTGCGTTACGAACTGCGCAACTTGAGCGCTGCCGGTATCCGGTTTGAGCGCGACCGAAACATTCGCGCTGTTGCTCGAACTGCCGCCTCCGCCAAAGCCGCCACCGCCGCCGACCTGATCGGCAACGTTGAGAACTCGCGGATCGCGTTGGATCCGGCTTTCAACGTCCTGAGCAACCGTGTTCATAACGTTCAGGGCCGTGCCGTTGGGCATGCGCAAGCTGAAACGAACGTAAGGTGGATTGGAGGCGGGGAAGAGCTCCGTCGCAACCGCTCCGAATTTTATGACGATGAGCGTGACAAGCAAAATGAGGCCGGCCATCGCGAGCACGCGGCCGGGGTGATCGACCGACCAAGCCAGCCATCCGCGGTACCGTTCGGCGAACCGCTCGTAGCCTTTGTCGAAGCGCTGTGTAAATTTGGCGTACCAGCCGATGGGATGTCCGTTCGTGTGCGTTTTCTGATCATGTAACAGGATCGTCGAGAGCATCGGTACGGTAGTGACCGCGACGAGCAGCGAGATTGCTACTGCGCTCATCACCATCACCGCAAACGGCATGAACAGCAAGCCCTGCAGTCCCGGAATCAACAGTAATGGAACGAAAACGGCGATTACGGTGATCGACGAAGCTAACACCGCCGAGAAGATCTCGGTAACGGCGCTTTCAGCGGCTTCCTTCACGCGCTGGCCGCGCGCCATATGCCGGTGGATGTTTTCGATCACGACGATCGCGTCGTCAACAATCAGGCCGACGGCCAGTGCCAAACCTCCAAGCGTCATGACGTTGAGCGTGAAGCCGAACATATAGGCGGCAAATAACGTGCCGAGCACCGCGATGGGCAACGAAATCGCCACGATGACCGTCGATCGCCACGCGTGCAGGAAGAGCAGGATCACCAGAATCGCGAGCACCGCGCCATAGAGGGCCGTGTGCTCGAGCGCCTGCACGGCCTGCGTGATAAAGCTCTTCTGATCGAAGACAACCGCAAACTGCATGCCGGGATAACGTTTCTTGATCTGGTCGATTTTGGCGTAGATCCCAGACGCGGTTTGCACCACATTGGCTTGCGGCTGTGCCGTGACGGATATGCCGAGCGCCTCGGTGCCGTTCACGCGCTGGAAGGAGCGCTGTTCTTCGATCGAATCGGTTACCGTTGCCACGTCGTGCAGGAAAATCGGCGCGCTATTCTTGGTGGTAACGATGACATCGCCAATTTGCTGGGCGTTGGTGAAGAGGCCGTTGGCTTGCACCTGATACTCGTTGTTGGCGATTTGCACGATGCCCGCGGGCAAGTTCACGTTTTCTTGGCCGATGCGCGACACGATTTGCGCCATCGTGAGGTTGTAGCCCGCGAGTTTATTGAGGTCGGGCTGGATCATGATCGCGCGCGTGCGGTCGTTGCTCACCGAAACCGCCGCGACGCCCGAGATTGACGAAAACTCGTCGGAAAGCGTATTAGTCCAGAGGTCCCCCAGGTCACGCATCGCCATGGTTGGATCGGTCACGAACATGCGCACGACGGGCAACGAGTTCGGATTGAATTTGTTGATGCTGGGCTGCGAAAGATTGGGATCGTTAGGCAAGGAGCGATAAATACGCAAGACCTGCTGCTGCACGTCGACCGCTGCGGTATCGATGTTTACGCCATAGTAGAAGGTGGCATCGATGTCGGTCAGGCCTTCGGATGACGTCGAGTTGATCTGCTGGACGCCGGCGACGCGGCTGATCGCGTTTTCGACTGGCCGAGTAATCAGCGTCTCCATTTGCTGCGGCGCGACGTTGGTGTAGTTGACCTGTACGCTAATGACCGGCGGCGAGAAACTCGGCAGCAGATCGACCGGCAGGCGCGGGAACGCGAAAATGCCGAGCACGATGATGGCGCAGGCGATCATCGCCACGGTCACGCGCCGGTTCACGGCGAAGCGGGCAATAGGCATCGGTTAGTGCTCTGTTCCCATCCTTCCTTAGAATGTGCCAAACGGTGGTGAGAAGCCCCTGAGAGGCCCCCCGGCCCCCCTCGGGGAACACCGCGACCCGCCATGGCAAACGAATATGAAGTGACCTATCTGCTGCGTCCCAATCTGGAGGAGGCCGAAGCCGACGAGCGCGCGGCCGCGATCGCCCAATCCCTCACGTCAAACGGCGGCGAAGTGCTCAACGTCGAGAAGCTCGGCAAGAAGCGCCTCGCCTACGAGATGCACGACGTCCGCGAGGGGATTTACGTGATCATGCGGTTCCGCAGCGAGGCGTCCGCGGCCAAGGAACTCGAGCGCCAATTGGGGTTGAACGAAGACGTTCTGCGGGCACTCCTGATTCGGCTCGACAAGCAAGCCCTCGAGGCCGAGAAAGTGGCCGCGGCGGCGCCCCCGGTCCCGGCCCAGGCACAGACTCCCGCGGAGTAGAGTGCCAGACTGGTGGCAGTCTGAGGGGTTATCCTAGCGGCAGTAACGAGCATCTAAAGGAACAGGTAAGGCATCATGGCGGCATCGTTTAACAGAGTGATCTTGGTCGGCACGCTGGTGCGCGACCCCGAGATCCGGTACATCCCCTCGGGCGCGGGCGTTACCAAGTTTCGCATCGCGGTCAATCCCAACAAGCGCGACCCCAAACCCGAAGACACGCTCTTCGTGGACATCGTCGCTTGGGAGAAGCTCGCCGAAACGTGCAACACCTATTTAAAGAAGGGCATGTCGTGCCTGGTCGAAGGCCGGCTCTCGATTCGCCAATACGACGACAAAGAAGGCAACAAGCGCCAAGCGACCGAGATCGTCATCAACACGATGCAAATGCTCGGCTCGCGTCAAGATCGCCAGCAGCAAGAATCAAGCGAAGGTTTCGGAAACGGCACGCCGGTTGCAGCAGGCGCTGCGCGCGCCGAGGATTCACTGGACGAAGAGATCCCGTTTTAGTGCTGTCTCACGGTATCTAACCGAAAACGGGTAGATACTGCGAAAGAGGGCAGATACTGCGAAATACGATTTCCGGTGAACCGTGCTTAAGATTATTATTCGAGTCTCTTCGGCTATCTTGGCGATACTGTTTCTCGGCGATGCTACATCGGGCGCTACGGAGTCGCCAGTAGATCTCTACAACGCGGCCATAAAAAATATGGCGGCTCTGCCAGAGCCGCCATATGTCGTCTATCGGCTTGAGGGAAAACCCGCTAGCGCCATACGGCCGCTCCAGGTCAAACTCCGAGTCAATGACAAGCTGGTTTGGTTGGATGGGGATGCCAGCAACGCTAACACGACATGGTTCGTGGTCCATCGTACAAGCGACTTCACAAGCGCGATCCTCGACGAGAATAAACATCAATATGTCTCGAATCGTTCGTTTTTCGATCCGACTTGGTATGGTGCGTATCATGCATTGCATGATGGAATGTTTTTCCTCTATCCTTTTTTCTCAGATCATCAACCAAAACCGCAGCCCATCCCGACTCCGGAACCGTCGATTACGGGCGGCCCGAAAACGATAACATCAGTTACGGTTCCGGCGCCGGGCCTTTACAAGGTTCAAGGCACCGGCAGTACGACCAGATCTGCAGTCGCTTCGGGTAGACAAATGCCATCGCCGGCGCCTGCGCCAATTCAGACCCCTCTAGCCAGCAACTTGAAGACGATCGCGTTTATCAATGTGATGGGGCCAGGGATATATAATATTCAAGACCGCGGTGCCGCAGGGTGTTCCAATGGCGATCCGGCGCGAGCGCTGCACCTGACCGCGCGCACATCGCCTGAAAAACATCAGTTAAGCGACGTGCTGATAGATCTAAATTTCATGCGCTTCTGCATGGTGCGGTTCATCGCACCTGGCAACGCGCAACGCATTGTCGAGTTTCACTACGCTATGGTCGCAGGTTTTTGGATGCAGACCGACGGAGTGGTAGCAGTGACGTGGCGGGAGCGCGTGTTACCGGATCTGGGGCCACGTGAACCAGGGATGGTCGTTCTGCGCGAAAAGCCCGAACTGGAGCGACGCTATTGGATTTATCAGCTTGTTATAATCAGCTATCCGACAACCGTGCCTGACAGCGTGTTCGACGCTCCGTAACTCGCAAGTTCGGGGTGGCGCGCCTCCTCGTATTAGATATTGGGAAACTCCCTTGAATGACAGTTATGACGGCATTCCCGCCAGTGGCGCCGGTGATATGTGGACTCTGGACGAGATACTGTGAAATGCGGGTGAAAACGGGGAGATACTGTGAAATTCGGTCAAATCGTGAGACAACGCCGTTTTAGCGTTTTAGTGATGGCTCCCAGTATCTAGCCGAAAAAAGGTTGATATCGGGAAATGGCCTCGTTATTGTGAAATGCGGCGCTCCCGCTCGTAACACGGCCTAAAAAGCCCTGCGGTAATCGCGTTCTTTGGGAGACAATTCTCGCGGCTGCAATTTCGGGCGTACGTCAGGCAATGGTGATATTTCACAGTATCTAAGGAAAAAAAGACCGCGGTTTTACACCACGGTCTTTTTTCTTGTGCGGTGACTAAGGTTAGGTTGCGCGTTTTCTTAGGAGCGTTCGTCCGGCTCCGGGAAGCAGCGACTGGGGACCAAGTAGTCAATCTGAACACCAAATTGCAATTTCTAGATGCCGACGGCAAAGTCACATACCAGGTGCCGCAGTAGAAACGGCGACCGAGGGGAGGGCGGAGCCACGGATGGCTGATCGTTGTGCTGGTCGAATATGCAGAATTGGGTGAAGATGCAGCGCAAACTAACGATAAGCTCATTCACGCTTGCCTTGGCGTTGCTTGTTAGCTTACCCGTGCAGGCGGCGCAAACTAACGCGTTGCGCATCGTGGTGACCGATGCGACCACCGGCAAGCCCCTCGTTCTTACGCGCGTCTCCATTTACGGGGCGCGTTCCTTAAGTGGCATCACGGGCATTGATGGAAGCGTTACTTTCGATCATCTTCTTCCGGGCACTTACGAAATAACGGTCCCTTCTAGGGACGGCTACATTTCGAAAACAGTGCACCAGATCTCCGTCAGTTCGCTAGGCACGACAGACTACACGCTAACCCTTCAGCGGCAGCCACGGCGTCCACCAAGTTGGTTGCAGACAATCGCGCGTATCAATTCAAAACCGAAACCAAAGTCCTCAACTACGCAAACCAGCAACGACAGTACCGAGGCCAAGCTCTCTGGTTCGACTGTCAGCGCATTGCAAACGTTACCGAACGTTGTCACTCAGGACAGCGGATTCGCTCAATATCCATCCATTGGTGGACATTCTCCAAATCAAACCGCCGTGAGCATCGGCGGTGTTCCGGTAAGTGGCTTCGGCGCGACCCCGAATCTTCAACCGTTCAATCTCGATCTTTTTAGCTCGGTAAACATCACTGAAAACAGTGCTTATGGCGCGGCGGGCGGCACCGTAAATTTCGAGCTACCCGACCCGACGCTAGACTGGATCGGCACCAGCAGCGCAATTGAGGGGTCTTTCGGCAACGCCGGACTTTCGCTCTCAGGAAAAGGCACGTCGGGGCGTCTGGGTATCGTGTTCACGCACGCGACGCGCGATCAAGGCAATCCGCTCGATGGCATGCGCTTCCTGGATTCGAGCGGGCTGAATTATATCCATAACGCACTCGCACGTACCTCAGGCGACGCATTCAAAGCGCGCTATCCGTTTTCGTTGAACAACATTCTCTTCGCATCGCTCATCACGATCCGATCCGACGTTCCGCTGTTCTGCACTGTTTTCACGGGACCGACCCCTTGCGGCTACGGGCCGATAAACAATCAACAAAACGCCTTGACGACTGCACAACTGCGCGATTCCGTGGCCATCGGCCGGCTCAGCCTCGACGTGACCGCGTTTCATAATAGAACCTCGCTCAATGTCGATCAGAGCGGGAGGTACGTGAACGGGGTGAACCTCCCGCAGTTGAGCAGCAACACGACGCTCGCGAATGGACTCATCCTCGATGGCCGATTTCAGATCGGCCGCGGGTATCCCGTGAACTTCAACCTAACGAGCGACAATCAAACGACGAGCACAACAGGCAATGCCTTCGGCACGATCATTCCACCGGCACAATCGAGCCTTTCATTTACGAGCGCGTCGATATCGGGGCCGCTCTTGACGCGTCGCCATCTCTCGTCGAACGTCGTTTTTGGCATGCAGCGTCAAGGCGCGCAGGCGCGCGCCAATGCACAGCTCTTGTTTGCCTATACGCCGACGAGCTACGATACTTTCGGCCTGCAATACGGCACGGGGTTTCTTGCGGCGCCCGCGGCTGCATTTGCCGGCATCGCCGATCCGGCGTCTTTGCAGTTCAATTGTGCGGCGCGTAACGCTGTTGGTTTTGGGCCGGTAACACCTTCGAACGACTCAGGGACAACTAAAACAACGCTGTTCTGGAACCATACCGGGCGCAAGATCTCAACGTCGCTCTCTGTGCACCATCAAATCGACTTCAATGCGTCCCTTCTGGCTTTGGTCAACCCTGAAGCACTCAATCCCGCGCTGTTCACGCCCGCCTACCTCGCCGGAGTCGAACAGAATTTTATGGCGAGTTGTGGCCCTACTGCCCCACTCTCCACGCAGGACTTGTACTATCAGATAAATGCGACCGCGCCGCGAGCTACCTACGACGGCGGCGAATTCAGCCTCCATCTCGATGCAAGCCGCTACTTCTCCGCGGACCTGTCGTACGGAATGACGCTGGCACGCGCATACGGCAACGCGGGGCCGCTCTTCTCAAATGGGTCCACGGTGGTCTCGGGCCGGCAACTGCCGAACCAACCGATCCGCACGGCAAACCTCTCGCTGGCAGCATTGATCGGAAAAGCCGGCATAACTGCCCTTGCCAATGTGCACTACGTTTCAGCGAACAATCCGAACAACTTACCGGCATACGCCGTGGTCGACGCCGGGCTGCAGATGCCGCTCAAACAAGGTGGGACGCTGACGCTGAGTCTGCTCAACCTAACGAATACATATGGCGGAACGTTCGCAACCGTGAATGGAGCCGTTCCGCTCGCAACGCAAAACGGTTCCTTCGCGACGATTGCAACGCCGCTCACGCCGCATTCGATCAATGTCGCATGGCGCATGCCGTTCGGTTATGGCGCGCAGTTAGTTGACTTGCCTGTCTACAATCCTGGCCCCGGCGCATACGGGTTTCAAATGTGGGACTATCCAAATGCGCCGCCAGCCAATCCACTGGCGATCGATCGCCGGTCGGGTGCTTGCGGACCCGAATCGGTGCCGGGCAGCATTAAGTACCTCGGCATCGTGCGCCAATACGTGGAGCGAATCGAGGCCGCGCGAGTCCAGAGCGGTAGCTATCCCGCCAAATTTCCTGACGACGACGTGCAGGGCTTGCGATTGTATTACCGGCGCAACGGCCAGAGCTTCGCGGTGCTCATCACGGTCGACAAAAAGCTCTCGTACGATGAGCAGCTGGCCATACTGAAACCACTCGCGGCGTGCGCGCACATCACCTCGGGCCGCCTGCCTGAGACGCAGCGCCGGCATCTCTATATTCCTCCGTACGACGAAAGCCAGGAGATTGCGCCCGCTTTCGACTTTGCGCCGGAAGTCGGATTCTATTTTCCGCCTTCGATCATTGAAAACCAGTCCTATGTTCCCGCGTATGCCGATCTCCCAGCAGCAGCGCCTACGGATCCGTTCGCAATCTCGACGGCCGCCAAATGTGCCTCGAGCATAATCTCGGGGGCGCAAGCATTTGTGTCGCTGATGCAACCATACATAACCGCGTATTACAATGGCCACGCGAGGCCAACAGCACCCGAAGGATTCACCATAACGCCTCACGTTTCGAAAGGCGGCACATGGCTGGAGATTGCGTCGCCGGATCTCGACGTCACGCTGCTATCGCAGTGTTTAACGATCGTCGGCGCGCATCAAGACGCGCTTTACAAAATGGGCCTCGATGGCACGCGGTACAATTCGCTCGATTACTCACCCCGCCTCGGCCTTTACAACCTCTGGTAACACGCGAGAAACGATGATGGATAGGGCATCCCGTCGGTAGCCCGGAAGAGCCCAAACGTCATCGACAGGTTCTATTGTTTCGGTCGAGATACTGTGAAAGCGCGCCGAAAGAAGGAGATACTGTGAAATGAGGCTTTATTGGGAGTCAACGCCGTTCTGACGTTCTGACGTTCTGACGTTCTGACGTTCTGACGTTCTGACGTTCTGACGTTCTGATGTTGTTTCACGGTATCTGGTCTAAAAATGCGAGATGTTATGAAAATAGGCAGATACTGTGGGAATGGCGCCGCACCGGTTGTCGAGGTCTGCTTTGTTCCCACGGAAGCAGCCATGGGAATCTGCCGAAAAAACCGGCTAACATGACGAGCGTGCGCCAAACATTCTTCCGATCGCTGATAGCTATCCTGGTTCTCGCATTAATCGGTGGTGGATACGTGAACGCTGACGCGCCAGATTTTAGCAAGGAACCCCATCTTGCAGTTCTCCTAACGCGCAACGCCCATTTGGTCGTGGATGGCAAGCCATCAACCCTGAAAAAAACGGAACAGGCTATAGACATCCTTAGGTCGCGCGGGGGCGTTTTTTGGTACGCGCGCGAAAACGGAAATGAATCGCCGTCACCAGACCAAGAACGGCTGTTTGACGCGATCTTTAATTATGTAACGAAAGCACGGCTACCAATCCGCCTCTTCACGGACGGGACGTTTACGAAGTTAGTTCCGATGTGATTAACACAGATTTTAGGTGACTTCGAAATTGTCTTCGCCGAGATACCGTGAAATGCACTCAAAAACGGGGAGATATTATGAAATTCGGCCAAATAGTGAGACAACGCCGTTTTAGCGTTCTAGTGCTTACTTGCGGTATCTCGCCGGCCCTTTCGGCACATGCCGTGCGGCAGTGATCGCCAAGAAATAGAGACGAAGAGCAAAAAAACAGAGCCTGATCCGAGGCTCTGTTTTGCATCGAGGATTTAGTAGCTAGGCTGCACGAACCAGCCGATATACTCAAACTTGAGTAACCTCTTGAGGATGCACCGTCTTCGTTCAAGGTCCGTTCGGAGCGAGCGACTGCCCCCAACCGAGCAACGTCGGCGTGGAGAAACACGTGTATCCGGTGAATTCGGGATGGCCGACAAACAGACACGGAATTGGAGTCCCGCCCGGAGCGGGAGAAGGGAGTGTCGAGAGCTCCGGCGGCCATAACTCCAGCGATCCCGCGCCGAATTGGCGTGCTAACTGCACGACGGCATTCCAGCCGGCATCATTTGAGCCCCAAGTGTGAAGAAGATTTCCCGGCGAGGTGGTTTGAAAGGTTACCATAACACCTTGCTCGTGAAGCGATTCCATGTAGCTCCACATCGCAAATAAGTTCTGAACGTTCGGTGGTGCGGTTGGTCCACCGGACGGCGCTGGCGTGAATTTTCCGAGCTCTTGATTATCGAGCAAACATCGCGAACCCAGCGATGAGACGCAATTTTGCATCAACGCTTCGGTGAAGCCGACGTCCCAAGTAAGGATCGGGCTATGGAACGTTATCATGTAGAACGGGTTGAAAATATCGTCGATGATTGTTCTGCGCCAGCCGCTGTAGGCGTCAAGCGCCTGCATGAGGCACGCCTCGAACGCCTCGTTTGTGTATCCGAATTCGTTGAGATTGTCCGTCGTCCACTCGTCGATAGGACTCAGGAACTCTTCGTCTCCGAATGACACGCACGAGGTAACCGAAACCTCTGCGATAAGCGGATTGCCATCGTACTTTGCAGCGAGTTGATGCTGCACGTTCGACCAAGCTTGTTGATACGGCACGGTCCAATACGCGCCCGCCGTGCGCACAAACTCCGCGGGGCACGGTGTAGGGCCTGTCGGGCTTGGAGTCGGCGTGGCCCCTGGAGGTGTTGGGAACGGCGTCGGAGGTGGCGTGCTTCCAGACGCGTCGCAAATGGGAATCGGTCCGCCGATGTCCTTCGCCCATCCCGGCGCGTCAATGCCGCCCATGACGCGGAGACGCACGCCGACCGGGTGCGCCGGATTGCTAGCGTTGTACGCTGCGACAGCGGCAAGTGCCGCGTCGATGTTCCGCGTCATAATCGGCGTGTTTTCACCGCCGGGCTGCAGATCGGCCCAGTTATCATTGACGACCAGCCCGTTTATCGCCGGAGAAACGTTGCACGCATAATAAAGCGTGTTAGCTGGTGTGCTTGCGGAAGGGAAATTCGTCTGGCCCAGATCGAGCAATCCAACGATAAACTTCTTACCGTTCGGCGCGAGCACGTCCGGGTACGGTGGGCTGGTTGCCGAAGCGCAGTAGTTCGGTAGATCCTGTACGATTGCGCTGGACGGCGGGACGGGTCGGCCGCAGCCCGCTGCGATCGCCGCGGTCGCAATGACCGCGACGAGTAAACGCTGGCGGCGATGCATCTTCGGATAGATAAAGAAGTGATTCGGCATATTGCCCGCGGCGCCTGTTGCAGCGGAGCCGGACGAGCCTCATTTAGCTATCGCTGATGCATCGCGATGGATGCAAACTCTAGTAAAATTCCGGACTGTGGCGCGGTTCGGCGCGCGCGTAATGTTCACAAAGCCTCGCCCGACGTGGACAAACAAGAATTGATCGCCCGTCGAGTGAGTGGCTGCATGGCCGTCATGCAAAGTCGCGCACCGAGATACTGTGAAATGCAGGTGAAAACGGTGAGATACTGTGAAATTCGGCCAAATCGTGAGACAACGCCGTTTTAGCGTTTTAGCGTTCTGACCGTTCTAGTCGTTCTGACCGTTCTGACGTTCTAACTTTCTAACGTTTTAGCATTTTAGCCGTTCTAGAGTTTTAGCCGTTTTGACATTTTGAGATCGACCAATAGGACGCCGTCGGTGTGGTATTTTGAACCATTCTTGCGTCAAGCGGATCAGCTTCCGTACGCGCCCGATGCGCCATGCAATGACGTCGTTGCGCCTCGTCGCCGGACACGTGCCCGATCAGGCTACTTTCCCCTGAGTCTTCAACGTGCGCGCGAGCGCATGGGAGCTGTGAAAGAAGATCTTCGCAAAATCCGCCGCTTCGGCGGCCGCTCCGGCTTCGAGCCACGTCTCGAGAATAGCGAGCTGCGCTGCGGCAACAGCGGTGGTTTCAAACGGAGCTTGCGCGACGCCGGTCGCGCTGATGTCGTCGGCAAGAAAGCCGATGACGAGCTCGCGTGTAGGGCCGCGTAAGAGCGCGCGGCTCAATCTACCGTTTTCGCGCATATGCGCCAGTACGAGCGGTAGGCGATCGGGGCAGCGTTTTTCGTAAACGCATGCGGCAAATAGAGCAAAGAGCGGCTGAATGCTCTGCCGCAATATGTCGCTCTTGCTTTGGAAGCACTCGTAGAAGGTCGAGCGCGCCACGCGTGCGCGCGAGCAGACCAAGCGTACGCTGATGCGGGAATAGCCTCTATCGAGAAGCAGTTTTTGAAAGGCAGCCAGCAGATCGCCGGACACATCGCGCGATCTGTAGGACAAACCCGGCAACCGGCTTGATAGCCTAGAGCCATGCTTCACGAACAAACTCCTTCGTCTCGCCCGTCCGGCGTATTTGCCGGAGCTTTGATTTTGGGATGCGGCTTGCTTTCGGTTGCCGTCGTCTTGCACCATCCGATGGCGCGCGGACACTCGGCTCAGCAACTGCTGCACAAGATCGCGGAGGTTTCGGCGGCCGACCAGCTAGTACACGGCGTACTCATCGCACTTTCGTTAGGGCTCACGTACGGGTTTTGCATGTACGTATTGCGTCGAGATTCCGGGCTGCAGGTGAACGTTGCAGGGCTACTTTGCTATCTGTTCGGGACGGTCGCGTTGGGGCTAGCCTCGATAATCGACGGCTTCTTCACGCCGGCGTTCGCGTCGGCGATCTTGGGTTCGAATGTCCCGGCCTTGACTGCAGGCATCGAAGTGCTCCGGGGCGGTGCAGTGATGATCCAAGTCTTAACAAAGGTCGGCTTCGTGGTCATGTCGGGCGCGATTCTTTTCTGGTCGGTCGGACTGCTCGGTTCTACTGGTAGGATTCGCTACGCCGCAATTGCCGGGGCCGTGGCAGGAATCGTTCCGCTCGCAATATTGCTGTTAGGACCGTCGCAACTCAATGCAGAATCCGGGGCCCTAATTCTCCTGAGTCAAGCGGTGTGGTACGTAACAATCGGTGCGCTGATGCTGCGGCGCGAGTTATGAACGCAAGCGTTCACCAGGGAGGCCAGATCTTGGTGAGCCATTTGGATAATGGAGACATGCCGTATCGTCGTTGCCCAATGCGGTTTAGCCCCCTTTGTCCTAAATTGTCGGAAATAGGTAATTCGAAAATGCATAGCACACTGGGAAAATCCGAACGAAGCCGCCGAAAACGTCGACCTTCGATCGGTGCGAGCTGGGCATGTCCGCGTTGCCGCCGGACCTTTCGCCAAGTCAATCAACGTCATGCATGCGGCGTCGGTAGCGCTGCCACGCTGCTGAAAGGTAGGTCGCCGGCGCTGACCGCCCTGTACCGTAAACTCGAAGCTACGGTCAGACGCTTTGGCAGCGTTGAAGTCGTCAGTCGTAACCGCTATGCGCTCTTTCGGACGACGCGCATCTTTGCCGACTTAACTGTTATGCGGGATGCGCTACGCGTCGTTATTCACCTCGGCCGAAGAGTTCGCGCTCCGTACTTCATCAAAGTTGGGAAAAGCGGGAAGCGAATTTCACACGTCGCCCTGCTCCGCAATTCGAAAGAGCTTCGCCCAATCATTCCGCTGTTGCGGGAAGCCTACGACCTTTCCGTAAGCGAAGGAGCCTGACGAACTCCTCTTCTGAGATATTGTGAAATGCAGCCCAAAACGGGGAGATACTGTGAAATTCGGCCAAATCGTGAGACAACGCCGTTTTAGTAATGGCTCCCAGTATCTAGCCAAAAAAAGGTAGATATTGGGAAATGGCCACGTTATTGTGAAATGGGCGCGCTCCGTCTAACCCGGGCAAAAGCGCTGCGGTAATCGCGTTCCTTGGGAGATAATTTCCGCAGATGCAATCTTAGGCATACGTCATGAGACAACGCCGTTCTAGCGTTCTAATGCTGACCCGCAGGATCTAGTCAAAAACGGCTAGATAGTGTGAAAATAGCCAGATAATGTGAAAAGCGGACGGTCAGCCTTGGTAAACAAGTCGAAAACGCAATAGCCACGCGGTTTTGCTGCGCTCCGTTCGGAAAAACGATTTAGGCGCGGCTTTCGAGACTTACCTTTTCGCCGCACATTTCGCACAGAGCCCATAGACAATTATCTCGTGCCCGTGGACCTTGAAACTCCGCGGAACCTTGAAGCGCACTTTATCGGTGCAACCGCTCAGATCAAACGCCTGATTGCAGGAGCGGCACTCGAAGTGGTGATGGTGCGCCTTTCCTTCTAATTCATATCGCGCTGCCTGACCCGGAAAATGCACGACTGCCAGTTCTCCCTGTTCAAGCAGTCCGCGTACGTTACGATACATCGTGCCCAACGCCACGCGCGGCTGAAGCCGCCGAACGCGCACCCACGCCTCCTCGACGCTGAGCGGCTGGTCGGCCCCCGCAAAAACCTGCGCTAGTGTGCGACGCTGTTTGGTGTTGCGCGGTGACTTCTCCACTCCGACAGTTTCGCTGTTGCTAATTGCTAATCATTCTCGTTTAGCAGAGGGAAGAGGTGGTTACTAGGAATTGATTCCTACTTATCGAAACCATCGGACATGCGATTCTTCATGCGAGCCGGCGGCTGGGCCGTGGCGTTCCTACTCTTCTTGCCGTGCGCGACGGCCTTCGCCCAAACTGGCACGTTCATTTCCGGCGAGGTGGTTGCCGGGGGGAAACCCGTTTCGGCCGCCGTTATCGATGTCGCCGGCAACAATCTGATTCTTCACGCCACCTCGGATCAGCGGGGGCAATTCGTTATATATGGCTTGCCTGTCGGGACCTATCAAGTCTCCGCTCGCGCTCCGCAGGGCAGTGGCGCAGTACAAGTTGATTTGTCCTCGGGCGGCGCCCACGTGAGCATCGAACTTTTGAAGACGATCGGCTCCGTCAATGCCGTGCGGCCGGTGCCAGTCAAAGGCAGCGGAACAGATCTAACGCTGAACGCCCTTGCGTTGAGCCGAGCGCCGAGTCAGGGAAGCCTCTCCGAAATCCTGGTGCAGCTGCCGGGAGCAGCCCGAGGCGCAAACGGCGTGGTGCACATTAACGGCGATCACGGCGACATCAACTACATAGTAGACGGCGTCTCCATTCCGCAAGAGCTCAATCGCAACATCGGAACAGAGTTCGACCCGGCAGATATCTCATATGCCGAGGTGCTGCAGGGCGCATATCCAGCTCAGTTCGGCGAGCGATTCGCATCCGTCATCAACATCAACACGAAGGTCGGCACCGGCACGCGTGGCCTGAGCGGTTACACATCCGGTGGCGCGTTCGCGCATTACGACTCGAGCCTTGGATATCACACGAACGTCGGCTCGGGAAGCTTGGTCTTCAACGTGCGCGGCGAGCGCAACGAGCGCTCCCTGGACCCGCCCAACTTCGACTCTCCGCATAACACCGGGAGTAATGTCAACGAGTTCGTGCGGTTTACTCAGCCGCTCGGAAACGATTATTGGAACGTCACACTCAGCAACGCCTACCGGACCTTTCAGATACCGATCGACATCCTGAACGGAGGGCCGGCGGCCACGGACGATAATGAGACGCAACAGGATCTCTTTGCGACCTTTAACTACCACCATCTCCTAAAATCCGGAGCGCTGACGTACGATCTCTCGTTCAAGCGGTCCCGGATTCGCGATTTCGGGGACCCGTCTAACGACTTCGCCTTTGGCGAGGCCTTGAACATCGATGGGGGCGGTGCGCCGGACGACTGTGCAAATGGCACCCCGTCCGCATGCGGGTTCTCGCTATTCGCCGATCGCACGGCATTCGATTATCGCTTCACGATCGACGACGACGTGCGTAGTGCGAAGCATGAGGTCAGGATCGGAGGATTCTACGACCGAGCGCGGATCAACAAGCTCTACGCCGTCATGCTGCAGCCCGGCAATTTCCTGGCGCCGATTCTCACGCCGGCGATGCCTGATGCCGCCACGACGGTCACCGACAACGCTCCGAACAACGGCAACACAGAGGCCGTCTACATCCAGGACAGCTGGAAGCTCGGTGAAGCCTATCAGCTCGATTACGGCTTACGCGCAGACAGCTTTCGGCTCTCGTCGACCGAGTTCGACTCTGGCTTCGGACAGATCAGCCCGCGCGTAAAACTGACTCGGCTCTTCGGGCAGCGCGGCAGTTTGTACGTCTATTACGGGCGGTTCTTCACACCGTTTTCGTTCGAGAACGTTTCTCCGGCCGCGGCGCAATTGCTCAATCTTCCTAATCAACCAACACTCGCGCAATTCGACCTGCGTCCTCAACGTGATTCCGTTTACGAAATCGGCGGCCACTTGCCGGTTGGTGCTGCGAATGTGGGCTTTCGCATCGCGCAGCGAAACGCGACAGACTTGATCGACGACACGCAAGTCGGCACGACCAATCTGCACCAGGACATTAACTATGCGCAAGGCCGCATTGCGACGCAGAGCCTCTACTACGAGCGCGCCTTGCCGCGCCAAAGCAGAGTCTATGCATCGGTCACGCACACGTACTCGGTAAACAAGGGGTGCGAAACGCAGCTGCTAGCACCGTGCTTTGGCGCGCCCGATGATTGGACGCCCGCCGATCACGACCAGCGATGGGATATCAACGGCGGCCTTATCCTAAACGACTCGCGCGGCGGCTGGTTGTCGGTGGATGGAGAGTACGGAAGCGGGCTCTCTTCGGCGTCCTGTCAGCCCGATAGCTCGGACTGCAAAGTCCCTCCGCACACCACCTTCGATCTCGAAAAAGGCTTCGGCCTCGGCAACGGAACAGCCCTGACGCTGCGCGTACGAAACATGTTTAACGACCGCTATTGGATTACGTATCTTAATGCGCAGGGCAATCATTGGAGCATTCCGCGCGAAATCGAACTTGGAATTCAGTTCGGCAACCATTGAGTAGCCAGTAGTGTGAAACCGTCGACGACCTTTACGATCAGCAAAGCCCAGGGAAATGGTACTCCAAAGTATTTCTTGCACGAGCAGTGCTGCTATTCGTACGGCGACATCCGCACTGTGCGCTCTTGCTTAGAGGAGCATCTGGCTGCGCTTCGTGAGCGTTCGGAAGCGCTGCAAACGATACTGGCCGGCAGTGATCCGGAGAACGCAGAGCGCATGCTTATGGACCAGGTCAGTGTCGTCGTCAACGAAGTGACTCTACGGCCGCGTCCTGGGCTTTCGATTTTTGAAAAGATAATGGAGGCGCACACAGGGGCTAGCCCCTACGGTCTAGCGCCCGGAAACCGCTCCGTGATTATCACAGTGAGAGTCGTGGCTGTTATGCAGATGCCCGGCAACTAAGTAGTCTACATGGCCGGCATGTGGGACGGTTTCATGGCCACAACCTTGTCCATGGCCGTGTCGCGCTTCGTGACCGCCGCAGGGATGGTCGCCCGTGCACTCATCGGGGTTTTCGCGCGACGCTTCTAGGACGTGCTCGTCAACGTGGTCTCCGTGCACCGAGTGCAGATGTCCCTCGTCTAGATAGTCAACGTGGTCCGCGTGCCTTATCGTCGCATGCGAGCAATCGCTGCCGTGCTTGTGCTCGTGGTCACCATGTGTTTTGTGGTCCATGCAAACAGTATACAGCGAGGGTGTATGCGATGCAAAAACCTGCTAGTCGTTATCAAATTGGTGCAGCACGGCTCTCCTTGCGATCACTTGTTGATCGATGTTAGCGGCGTCAGTCCAGATAAGAGCCGCTAATGTCATCAACTGTTGCAGGCCGCGCGTCTTTGGGGAGAGGACGACTGAGCTTTCGCAGTTGCCGACCGGCGAGTGCCATCATCGAGCCGTAGAACATCTCTGCCTTATCGAAGGCATAAGGATTGTTTTCCGCTTCTCGTACCAGCTGAGCAACTTCGCTCAGGTACGGCCATGAGCGTGCAACATACATGAAGAGCTGTTCGTAAATAGCTTCGCCCGGAAGGAGACGATAGTAGACATAGATTCCGACGCGCTCGAGGAATCTAAGCACCGCAAGCTCGGGATAATCGGAGAGCTCGCCTCGCGCGCCATTGCGCAAGATGTCTTCACGGTATGCCTCGGTTTTCAGGCGCGCCGGGAGTTCTTCAAGCACGTAACGCCTGGCCGACCGCAACTCTGTGGATTCCCAGCGTTCCAGCAGAGTTTCTGTTCCTTCAAATGCTTGGCCGCGCTGGCCATCGCGCATCTGGCGCACAGCCGCAAAGGCGGACAGCGCGATTACCACCGCACTAGAGATAGACGCGACGGCGCTGATCGCTTCCCAGTTCACCCGAATCAGATTAGCCATGACTTCCGCCGGCGCCTATTTAAATAAGCACCGATGGAGCGCTGGTTCCCGCTTGACACCCCGAGGCTGATACTACGCGAGATTGCCGAGGAGGTGCGGCAGCTTTTTCGGCGCCGCGAACTAAATGGAAACCAAGATCGTAGCGGCGGCGGATTCCGATTTAGCCCGGCGAGCTTCGCCGTTTTTTTGCGCTAAGCGATGAACGTCAGCACCCCGTTCCAGAAGGTTTCCGCCGACCGCGAATAGCGTCGGGCTCTTTCCTGTGAACCCGCACGGTCTGGGCTCGGGTTATGCTTTTTGAGAATGGACGGAAAGTAAGTAGTGCGCGTGCTCGTTACAGGAGCCACCGGCTATATCGGCGGCCGGCTCGTCCCGCGCTTGCGTAAGCGCGGTTACGAGGTGCGTTGTTTTGCCCGGGCAGCACAGCGTTTGCGCGGCCGCTTTGACGAGGGCGTAGAGGTTTTTGAAGGCGACGTGAAAGACGAAGCTTCACTTGTACGCGCGCTGCATGGCTGCGATGCGGCCTACTACCTTATCCATTCCATGAGTTCTACGAAGGCGTTTGCGGATACGGACCGGGAAGCAGCACGCCGGTTCGGGACGGCCGCGCGCGCTGCAGGCGTCGCTACGATCGTCTATCTTGGCGGGCTCGGCAATGACCGGGACCCACTCTCTACGCACCTGCGCAGCCGTCACGAGGTTGGCGATGTGCTACGTTCAAGTGGCGTTCGAACGATCGAGTTTCGTGCGGCGCTCATCATTGGCAGTGGTTCGATCAGTTTCGAAATGATGCGCTACCTGACCGAGCGCCTGCCGGTTATGATTGCGCCCAAGTGGGTCGTCACTCGGTGCCAACCGATTGGGGTCAACAACGTACTTGCATACCTCATTGGCGCTTTAGAATCCCGCGCGCAAGTGAATGTGATTTACGAGATCGGCGGCACCGATGTGCTCAGCTATCGCGACATGATGCTCCGCTATGCGGCAATTCGCGATCTGAAGCGCCGCATCATCATTGTTCCGTTTTTTACGCCGCAGCTTTCGTCGTACTGGGTGCATCTGATTACGCCGATTTCGGCGCGGGTTGCCCAACCACTGATCCGCGGCTTGTACAACGAAGTCGTGGTGCATGATTCTGCCGCAACGCGAGATTTTCCGCAAATCGTTCCGAGCGGATTTGACGATGCGGTCAGAAAGGCGTTGAACCGTGGTGCCGACGCCGAGACGGCTTGGTTCGATGCTTTTGATCTTCATGCGCTCCCGACGGACTTTGCTGGCGTCAAAGAAGGAATGCTCATCGACATGCGCGTGCGTAACACGTCTGCTTCGCCCGAACGTGTTGCCGCGGTGTTTAGTTCGCTCGGTGGCCGCCGGGGTTGGCTTTCTGGCGATGCGTTGTGGCAACTTCGTGGATGGCTCGACCGCGTGGCGGGCGGCGTTGGATTGCGCCGCGGGAGGCGCTCGCCAAGCGAACTGCGCGCCGGAGACGCGGTCGACTTCTGGCGCGTCGAAGCGTATGAGCCGGGGCGGCTGCTCCGCTTGCGCGCCGAGATGAAATTACCGGGTCGCGCGTGGTTGCAGTTTGAGGCTGAGCACAGCGAGAGCGGCACTGCAACGCTCCGTCAAACGGCGTTCTTCGAGCCGCGAGGCCTTATGGGCTTTCTCTATTGGTACGGTGTCGCGCTTTTTCACGAGTGGGTTTTCGGAAGGATGGCGACGCGTATCGTACGCGAGGCGGAAAAAGATGCACGAAGCGCAGGTGCTTCCATACCTGAAGGCACCAAGGGAATGTGAAAGAAGGGACGCGGCTTCTAATGCTTAGCGTTCTAGCCTTTCTAATGATGCGCCGCGCAGATTGTCGAAGCGTTCGCCTTCTTGGGAAGGCAACGTGAGCAAAGCAAGGGCGCTTCCAACCCTATGCGTCAGCGTCGTGAGCGTTTCGACTTCCCCCGGTAAGTAGTGCGTGCGATCGTGTTTCGGCCCGCAAGCGATGAAACCGATCAGATGTCCCCGCGCTGTCATCGGCGAGAGCAGTGCGCCTCGAAATGCGTGACGCGGCTCGTCGCATTCGAAGGCCTCGTGCCAGCGCCGTAAGCGCAACACCGCAAAATCGTCAGCGGCAAGGAGCGCTGGACTGGAGTCTGTTCCCGGCGTGGCGCGCACATATGACGAACTGTCCGCAGTGTAGATGGCGACGTATTCGCTCTCCAGCCGCGCGTCCAGCGCTTCGTGCGTTTGGCTGAGCAAACGCTGCGGATCGGAGATTAGATCGGTCTCTAGCGCGAACCGGCGAAGTGCCTGCAGCGCAAGCGTTTGCGTGCGGAAAACAACGCTATTAAGAAACGCCTCGATTCTCCGTTGGGCCATCGATAGGCCGGCGCCCAAGACGAGCGCCAGCGCAAGCTCGGCAAACAATGTAAATCGCGACGCGCTGATCCAGCGGCCGAATCCCCAATCGATCAGCGCGAGCACACCGATGCTCAGCGACATCATTCCGGCGTACATGAGCGCGCGGCTGACAATGAAGCGAACGTCGAACAGGCGGTGCTTGAGTACGGTATAGGCCAGTGCAATCGGCGCAAATACTTCACACGCTTGCGCAAGATTCATGGTGGCCACGCCGGGAAAGACGCTCGTTGCGCTCCAAACAAACTGCACCGCCAGGAAAGGCAAGAATGCGACGGTGAAGGCGGCGACCACCCACCGCAGCCGGTTCCGATTCGCCGAATCGGCGGTGGCGTAACGGACGATCAGGATCGCGACACCTGCCGCATAGATCGCGTCGGTCAGCGCGTTGTGAAGGTTTCCCGGTCGAATCCACGCTGGCGCCGGGGCGCCTGCAATGATATACGCCAGTAACTGATATATGCCCCAAGCCGCAATTGCGGGCGTGACGGCGAAAAGTAAGACGCGCTCCGCCCAGAGCGTGATCGGCTTCAACTTCACGTCGGGGAAACGCAGCGAGAACGAAACGAAGGCAGCGGGCGATATCGCTCCGGCAAGTGCCATGAGAATCATGATGCCAACGAGCAGTTGCGGCGAGACCTCCTTCACGAGGGCTCCGTACGAGCAAAAACTATAAGCGAAGCCGTAAAACGCCCATGTTGCCGGCATCGGCCGAAGGAGAACCAGCGCTGCCGCGAGCGCGATGAACGTAAGCAACGCGAGCACGGCGATCACGTCGGTGACATTGTCCAAAGTCGATCGGCGATGCGTATGCGCGTGCAGTGTTACCGTGCGTCCCGATGCGAGCGGCAAACGCACAACGAGTCCCTCCGGCACCACGCCCATATACCTAGCTCGTTCGAGCGGCTGCAAGCGCTTGAGCTCGACACGATCGCCGACGTGCAGTCCCGCCGCTTCCGCCACGCGGTCGACGCTCTTGATGGTGCCGTGCGGATCGACGTCCAGTCCAAAAGACGAAAATGGATGCAACGGCAACATGAGGTCCGGCCCGACCATCAGCATCGCGATTGCGGTGAAGGCGAGAATGAACGCGGTCCTTACTATTCGCGTCATGCTAGGTCCGTTTTCAACACGAGCTTGGCGTAGGTTAGCGCCGTGGGTTGATCACGAAGTTGGTTGCAGGTACCCTTCTGACGCAGCTCGTGTCCGCCCGGTTCAGCAGATCGAAGAAGGACCTGACGATTTTATACGCGCAGGCGTTTGCCGCGGTCGAGGGGCTGCCGAACGCAACGTGTGCAACGTTCGGAATGGTCACAACCGTAGCATTCGTGAGCGTGCGCGCCACATAGGGACCGAACGATGGCGCGGTTTGAGCGTCGTACTGGGCGGAAATGACGAGCGTCGGTATGCTGCTTCGCGTTACTGCTCGCACTAACGGAGAAACGGTCGGCACGTTCCAGTCGCGGCAGTTCTCGCGCATGAACGGCAAGTTGGGTGCGTTTTTCAAGATTGAATTCGGAAACGTCGGAAACGCGCGCCGTCCCGCTTCGATAACGCTCTGTTCGGTTTCGTACGGCACCCACTCACCGCAGGAGATGCTATTAAACAGGCCGTTACTTAACACGCCAATGCCGGCGGGGTCCAGCTTTGGCGCTGCCCACGTTGAAGCGATCGGCGCCGGATCGCCATGCGCGAGTGCGTCGAACGATGACGGAAGTTTTGCGGCGATGTGCGTACCGGGCGACACGGCCCATTGCACGAGCATGCCGCCGCTGATCTTCACGTTCACGGTCCCCGAATGGCCCGGCACTTTGACCTTGACCGTCTTAGGCGACTTCTCGTACTGGAGTACGAGTCGTCGAAATGTCGCGCCTATATCCCCGTAACGCTGACGGCACCGAAGCTGCCGCCGACACGCTTCGAAAACTGCGTTGATTCCTTCGCCTGCGGTTTTCCATGTTCCGGCGCCGCCTGCAAGAGACGGCGGAAAAACGCCGTCAATGCCAACGGATCGAATGCCTTGCGGGTGTTGGCGCATGTACGTCAGCGCGAGGTCGGTTCCGTACGAGATGCCGTATACATTCCATTTCGCGATACGCAACGCAAGGCGCAAAGCTTCGAGGTCGTCAGCACTTTCGAGCGTGTTGTATGCGCCTAGATCCGCGGTCTTCCTCAACAGGTTGCGACGGCACTTGAGCGTCGCAACCGAATACGCGCGACCGGTTGCCGGTGAATCGTACGGCATGTTCAGTGTTTCTGCAGCCCATCGATCAACTGCGTCGCACGTCAGTTTCGGCTTTGCGGTATAGGTGCCGCGCTGCGACATGAAAATCACGTCACGATTGGCGTTCAGTTTTCCGGCTAACGCCATCGGAATTTCGGTGACCGCATCGTCGCCCGGGCCGCCCGCAAGCCAGATGATCGGATCGTTCTTTTTCTTCGGTGAGCTTGACGAAATGATCGCGACCGAAAGACCGATCGTTTTTCCGCCGGGATGCCGCCGGTTTTCGGGGACGATGAGTTGTCCGCAGCGTGCGGTTTTTAATTCTGCTATGACGTGAGGTGGACTCGGACACGGACCCGGAACGAATGACGAAGCCGCTGCGGTACTAGCTGCAGCAAAGAATGCACCTATGCTTAACGCTACAACGGCGCAGGCGAACGCGACGAACCATGCTACCAATTTCATTTTCAAACCTTAAACTTCACTCCGGGTGTGCTAGGAGCGCACGACGTTTTGGGTGAGCGCGGGCGCGAAAGAAACGATTGGAAAATCTGTTGCGCGCATGGCGACTGCACGATCACCCAATGCCCGATACCGTTTATGCGCACATAGGTTGAGTTCGGCAGAAGGCTTGCAGCGTACCGTCCATACCGGGCGCCCGTCTTACCGTCGATCGCACCCGATACAACCAGCGTCGGGATATTGCTGCGCACTTTAACGCGTTGCGACGCCGGTCCGACCGGAACGTTCCACGCCTTGCAGAGCTCGTGTTCGAACGGCATCTGCACGGCATTGATTAGGACCGACTCCGGGAAGGCGGGGAACTCACGTTTTCCGGCGCGCAAAATGTCCGCGGACGATCCGTACGGCGCCCACTCCCGGCAAACGATACTTTGTGTCATGCCTTGCGCTTGTTCCGGAACGGCCGCTACGTGCGCTGACGCTGCGCGCGCTTGCAAGAAGGTTCGCGCATCGCCGTGCGCTAGCGCAGTAATTGCGGCCGGCATATCACCGGGCTTCGGCTGGTTGGCGACGATCATGTTCACAAGCGTTCCGCCGTCCAACACAACTTTCACGGCGGGGCCGCCGAGTGCCGGGACGACATTGCGGATCACCGGATGCGCCTCGAGTTGCACGACAAGTCGCGTGAACGTTTGCAAAAGATTCGGATACTTGCGGGCGCATTTGGGCTGTGCCTGACAGTCGCCAAAGATCGTTGTTATGCCCTCTCGCATGCTGCTCCACGTCCAGGGAAGGCCGACGATATCGGGCGGAACTGCTGAGTCGATAATCGCGGTGCGGATGCCGTCGGGGTGATCACGCATCAACGATAGTGCAAGATCCGTCCCGTATGAATATCCGTACACGTTCCATTGACGAATGCCGAGCGCACGTCGAAGGTCAACAAAATCTTGTTCGTTTTCCGTCGTGTTGTAGGCACTGAGATCGATGCCTTTACTAACGAGCCGCCGGCGACATGCGGCGGCCGCGCCAGCCTGCGCGCGTCCAGTAGATGGCGCACCATACACCAGACTGACTTGGCGTCCATAGTATTGGTCGAGTTCCGGGCAATTGAGGTCGGGATCGTCGTACAATGTGCCGCGCTGATTCACGATAATGACATCGCGATTGCGGTTGATGCCGGCACGGTCCAAAAACGGCGTGTCGTGAATCGCGGCCTCGCCGGGGCCGCCCGCCATAAATACGATTGGGTCCGGGAGCGCGGGCTTTGAACGCGAGCGCAGAATCGCGACTTGCAGACGTATAGTCCTGCTGTTGCTGCTTGAACGGTTTTCCGGTACCAGCAAGAAACCGCACCGGGCATGCTTTAGCGCCTCAATCGGCTCCTGCATTTTCGGGCACGGTGCTGTTTCGAACCGCGGCATCGACGGCGCGTGATGACCTGCGCCGAGAAGCGGCGCCAGCATCAGAAGGGCCAGGTAAACAGAACGCATTCCAAACATTGGACATACTGCTCCGTGGGATTACTAAACGCTGACTTGCTCGAGGTATTCCAGCGAGCCGCGGATTCCTGGCGGTCATACCACTCTGTCCCTGGTTTGGCGTGCGGCTCTTGAACTGAAGCCGAATAGCTGTCGGCTGTCCTGAAAAGATTGATAGGAAATCGCTAACAGAAGGCCCGGCAGTGGCGCCGGGCCTTTTTATTGCGCCGCCCCGTTGGCGCCAACGTCCTTCCTCTCTAAGGCTTCAGCAGGTAGAGCTTCATCCTTGTCCCCGTGTTCGGTGCGTGCAGTTCGCGTCGCGGTAAGGCAATGCCGCGCATCGCGGCCTGAATGGCTTTGATTTCCGGTGCGCTAATTCCGTCGCTCTGCGTCGCCGTCATGACCTGACTACCGTTGCGCCATGCAAAGTGTTCGTGCTTCACGAGTACGGGCTGCCCATTGGACGCCAGACCGTCAGCTTCGAACATGTATTTCGGTTGCGGCCCGTCCTGCGGATCGAACGGTTCCGCCATTAAGCCGAACGAACGGCCATCGGCACGGCGATAGCTAAAGGTCACTGACGGGGATCCGACGCTCCAGGAATGCGTTACCTTCGAGTAGACTCCCGTGGGAGTCATCTGGATTCTTGCGGAGACAACATCCTTCGGCAAGCCGGCCGGCGGAACGATTGTGAAACCTACGCGCGACTGCGCGAGTGCAAGCGTTGCGTTACGCGATTGCGAGGACAGCGTCGAAACTAGCGATTTGGGCGCAGGTGGCGGCGCAATCCCCCCCAGCGCTTGCAAGGCCGCACGATAACGCGCTTCGATGGTTTGAACGAGTGCCGGAGAGATTGAAGGCAGAGCGATGACAAGCATAGCTATAATCACGGCGACCGAGATCGCAAGGCGCAGATAACGCGAAGTGTAGCGCGGATGGGCTTTCTGCTGCAAAATTTTTCGTTGGATTTGGTGGAGTGTGACGGGCGGCGCGTCGATTCCGCGAATCATCGTATTCAAGCCCTCACGGATACGTGCATCACTGAACATTCGGAAGTACCTCCTCGGAAGAGTGTATGGCCTGCGTCGTCGTGGCAAGGGCTTTACGCAACGCTCTACGCGCGAGCATCAGGTGGAAACGAACGGTGGACGACGGCAAACCCGTTGCCACAGCGATTTCACCACTGTTCAGACCCGCATAGTAATGAAGAAGAATCGCACCCCGCTGTACGACTGGAAGTGCGCCAAGCGCATTGTAGAGATCCAAGGCGTCGCTTTGATCGAAATGAATTGCACGGTCGGTCAGCGGACCCAGCGTCAGCGTGGAAGGGCGGCGGCGCGCCGCCGTAATCGCCTGGTTGACGATGACCTTGTAGCTCCACGTGCGGAAAGTGCCGGCATGCTTGAGCATGGGCAACGAACGCGCGATTGAAGCGCACGCCTCTTGCGCGGCATCCTCTGCAAGACCCGGATCGCGAAGTATGCTGAGCGCTATCCGGTAGGCTTCCGGCCAAACGGCCGTGATAAGACGCTCGAGCGCATCACCACCGGACCGGGCGCTTTCGATAAATCCGATTTCCAGAGTTAATGGCACGTTGGCGGCTCCATGTGGAAGGACCGTTTCCTATATAGACGCCACTAACCGCCCAAGTGTTGGCTGCCCCTTTCTGAAATCGAGGTACTGTGAAATGCGGGCGAAAACGGTGAGATGCTGTGAAATGCGACCAAATCGTTCCGAAAGCGTTGGTGGAGCGTGACGCGGTTGGGAAGAAGGGGCGAGATGAGTGATACTGTTCCGAATGTCACCCTCAATAACGGCGTGCAAATGCCGATTCTCGGGTTCGGCGTCTACCAGATTCCCGATAAAGAAACCGAACAGGCGGTCAATGACGCGCTGAGTGCGGGATATCGTCATGTCGACACTGCCGCCGCCTATCGCAATGAGGAAGCGGTCGGCCGGGCGCTCAAGGCCGGCGGGATTCCCCGCCAGGAGTTGTTCGTCACCACAAAACTGTGGATTCAAAAGCGTCCCGGCGAGGACGCGGTCAAGCGAGCCTTCAAGGCTTCACTGCAGCGGCTCGGTCTGGAGTACGTCGACCTGTACCTGATCCATCAGCCACTGGGTGACTACTACAGCGCGTGGCGCGCGTTCGAGGAGCTGCACCGCGAGGGCGCGATTCGAGCGATCGGCGTTTCGAACTTCCTTCCCGACCGGCTCGTCGACCTTATCGCTCACAACGAGATCGTGCCGGCTGTCAACCAGATCGAAACGCACCCGTTTTTTCAACGAGCAGACTACCAGAAGCTCATGCACGAGCGCGGTGTGCAGATCGAATCCTGGGGCCCGCTCGCCGAAGGCAAAAACGAGATCTTCAGCAATCCCACGCTGACCAAGATCGGCGATGCGCACGGCAAGTCGGTGGCGCAGGTCGTTCTGCGCTGGCTCATCCAGCGCGACGTCGTCGTCATCCCCAAATCGGTCCGCCCCGAGCGGATGGCCGAGAACATGAACGTTTTCGATTTCCGGCTGAGCGACGACGAGATGAACGAGATCGCTAAGCTCGACACTGGCGTTTCGGTTGCATTCGATCACCACGACCCGGCAATGGTGAGCTGGCTTAACGATCGAGCTGAGTAGCGAAAAAACGCGGCCGGCCGGTCTTAGGGGAAGAGAATGACTGCCGGGCTATTCACGGCGCCGCCGTCGCGGATGTCGCTCTTGCCGGTGCGCGCGAAGAACGCGGCTGTCGCGGCGCCGCACAAGCTCAGTGCGACATCGAAGCGATCCAGAAGAAACGGCGACGGATACTCCATCAGCAGTTCCGCTAACTGATACAGGCTCACCGGCGAGGTGATTCCCGCCACGATGGTATCTGTATTTTGGGCGATGAACGAGCGGCGAAAAAGGTCGTAAGTATGCGAACGCATGCCCATCCGGCCGCCCGGCTCGATGAAGAGCGGCCCGCTCTGCATCGCCGAGAATGGATCCTTCACGTCGTCGACGTGCTCGATTGACACGCGACCATCAGCGTCCGCGACAGCGGCGCCCGTAAATTGCGTGTTCTTGGGTGAGAGCTGATGCCCGCCCACTACCAGCAAACCGTCGTACGCGAAAGAATTGCCTTGAAAGAAGCCGCCGTTAACCCCGATAATCGCGTTGTGCTTGTCGGCCAAATGCCAGAGCTGCGAGCCGCGAATCTCCATCTCGGAGCCCTGAACGATCTGCGCCCGCGTTACATTACGCAACAGCGACGCGAACAGTATCTGCACCTCCGGGCGGTCACCGCTACGGTAAAACCTGACCGACCGCACGAGACCGATGCGCGGATACGCGTATTCACCGTCGATCCTAAAATCCGCACTCGCGGCCCGCGCGATCTGCGGAATGTTCGTTGCAGTCGCCACTGCACTCAGCGAGGCCAAGAACGACCTACGCGTACTCATCAGGCCTTGCCCGCTTCCATGGTTCGCAAGATGTCCACGTCGTTGCCGGCGATGATCGGACCATATCTCATGCCCCAATCGACCAAGACTTGGACGGATAGTTGCCGATCTCATCTCCAATTAATTTGGTCGAGGATCGCTCCGGTTTGCCCGTGAGCGGCGCCGAGAGCGCCCGCAAAGTGCTCGACCCAAAACTGCCGCCGCGGCAGCTCGCGTAAGCATAAGAGCACGTGGGGGGCTAGGCGCAAAATAACTCCCATATGGACCGATGGCTACCGATTGAGACCGCGCGGCTCTTGCTGCGAGAGATACGACTTACGGATGAAGACGATGTCCACGAGTACGCGAGCGACCCGTGCGTTTCGCGATTTGATTCTTGGGGCCCGAACACGCGCGAGAAAACGCACGAAGTCGTTACACGCTGGCTGAAACTCCAAGAAGTATGGCCGCGCCCCGAAATCAATCTCGCCGTCGAACTCACCGGCGAACGCAAGCGCATCGGCACAATGAGACTGCAAATAAACGATCATGAGAAGGCATGCGCTTACATCGGGTATGCATTCAACCGGCGATACTGGAACCGGGGCTACGCAACGGAGGCGGCGCGAGCGCTGGTCGACGTCGCATTCCGAGATCTTCAACTGCATCGGATTTGGGCTAGCTGCGACACGCGCAATATTGCGTCATGGCGAGTCATGGAAAAACTTGGCATGCGGCGCGAAGGTCACTTCGTCAAAGACGCGTTTCAGAAAGGCGAATGGCGGGATTCATATCTCTATGCAATCCTGGCTGACGAATGGCTCGCGGTCTGAGGCGGAGGCAGCCAGAGTAGCGGCATCCCGCTGAGCCGGTTCAGCAAAGGAACAACGCGTCCGTTTCGTGCATGATGGCCCGGCGGAGGGAACACGGCATGGGCTGGGATGGAATTGCGGCACTTGGCTCTATAGCCGGGGCGCTGATTTTGCTGGTCGGCGCGGTGGCGGCCGTGATTCAATTGAAACAGCTGCGTCTTGCGAATCAGATGGGAGGCTACCTCGATTTGATGCGGCAGCTCAATTCGCCGGACATGGTTGCGGCTCGTGAGTACGTTGAGTCGCACGATTTCGAGGACGCGGAGGTCCTGCGCAAGGCATTTGCCGACGGGATCGATCACCGGGTGCTGATGATCGGAGGGTATTATCAAATAGTGTCCCGCCTCATCAACTTTGGTATCCTCGATCGCGATCTGTTTGCGCCGGTCGCTATGACCGCTCCAAGAGTCTGGCGCGCGCTGCGTCCCATCGCGTATGAAATGCGTGCGCGCAGTCCCGGAAATCCCCGCTGGATGGATATCGAGTTCCTTGTTTACAATACGCGGCAGATTCCACTTTCGGCGAAACGCTATTCGCCAGAATTCCGAGCGCGGGTCGGGTTAGACGACCAGCTCGAGGAGTGGTTACAACAAACGGGAGAGGCGTCGATGCCCTCCGTCAAGTAACGTCCCGCGGACGGTCGTCAAATTGTTGCCGCGCATTTCTAGGTTGAGTGATGAAAGCGTTTGATTTCGTTCTCTTGTTTTTCTCGTTCGTTTACGCGTTGGCGTTGACGCATCTCTTGATGGCCACCACACGGATGATCCGTTACCGATCTTCTATCGTTTTCTCGGCGCCCCACGCGCTGTGGATGCTCGTAGCCCTCGTTCTCGTGATTAGCAATTGGATAAGCCTCTGGGATTTTCACACGGTTACGAAAATAACCGCGGCGGCGATCTCGGTGGGATTTGCGTTCAGCATATTGGTTTATCTCGCTTGCGCGCTCCTCTCGCCGGATTTCGACAAAGACGGCACGCTGGATTTACGAGAGTTCCACGAGCGTCAAGGCGCGACGTACATGGGTGCTATGTTCGTCACGCTGATCGCCTCCATCGTCGTGAATGCCGCTGCCGCTTCGAGTATGGGAATTCAAAGCTGGGGGAGCGAGAATACGCTGGTCATCATTATGGTCGTGCCGATGGTCGCTGCCTTCTTTGTGCGAAAACCTTGGGTCCAAGTGTTGGCGCCGCTCGTTTTGGCGGCTCTGATGACGGCGTATATTTTCGTCTACTATCCGGTTCTCAAGTAGCCGGAGCGCTGAACCGGTAGAAGCTACTTGAATATAAAGTGCGCGACGTTCGGCTCGAGATTCCAATAGATGATCACCAGCGCCGTTAAATCGAAAACGGCATGCGCGATCATCGGTATCCAAATCTTTCCCGTCATTGCGAAGATACTTCCGAAGACGAGGCCGGTGAACGCGGCCTGCTCCACGCCGGCGGCTCCTTGATCGAAAAAGTGGAGGGCGGCGAATAGTGCGGTCGTGATCAGAACGGTAAATACCTTGGCAGGCACACCGTGCCCCAACAGCTTGCCGAGACGTTCAAACAAAAAACCGCGGTAAACGAACTCTTCGCCGAACCCTCCGCTGACGATGACGATCAGCGCCATCCCCGCGAGAGCGACCGGGTTTCCGGCCACATAGTGGTAGACGTGATTGACCGGATCGGCGCCGAGAAGCGGCATCACGACCGCCTTCATCACGAGTTTGAGGGCGACGCCGAGCGCCACGCCTGCTGCAACCGTTACGAACCAGCTTTTCGGGCGCACGAAGCCGAGCTCGCGCCAGGGCGTGCGCGACAGCTGCACCCACACGAGCACGAAAACGGCGACGACCAAGCCGGTCATACTACCTCAATTACGTCCGGACGGGCAGATTGTTCCGTGCCGTTCGGGTCACGCGGCTGCTGACTCATGCGTTTGAGATGCAACATTCTCGAATCGGAGGCTTGCATGATACGCATCGCATCAACAATTCTCACGTTACTTGCGCTGCTCGTGCCGGCAGGGAACGCTGCGGCCGCGTCGCGCGAACGCATGAGCACGGTCGCGCAGCGCGATCTCGTCAATCTCACGGTCTACAATGCCGGCACCGCGCTCGTGCACGATCGCAGACGAGTCTATTTGGATGCGGGCGCCAATCGCGTTGCCTGGCGCGACGTGAGCGCGCAAATGGATCCCACCAGTGCGTTGCTGGATTCGCTCGGGCCCATGGGCGCCGTGAGCGTCACCGAGCAGAACTTCGACTTCGATTTATTCAATCCGGGCGCGTTGCTCGACAAGTATATCGGCCGGGACGTCATCGTGGTTCACGACCCGCGCTTTGCCGGAGAACGCGAAACGCGCGAGACGGCACGCGTGCTCAGCACCAGCGGCGGGATCGTGCTACAGTACCGTAACCGGATCGAAACGGAGCTCCGCGGTCATATCGCTTTCCCCGTTTCGTCGAGCAATTTTCGCGACCGGCCCACGCTCGTGCTGGAGATGCAGAGCGGACGAGCGGGAGCCCACACGCTCGACCTGAGCTATCTGACCAGCGGGTTGAGCTGGCGCGCAGATTACGTGGGTTTGCTGAGTTCAGACGAACGCCGCCTGTCGCTCACCGGGCTCATCACGCTGTCGAACACCAGCGGCGTCAGCTACGATAATGCCCGTCTGCAACTGGTCGCGGGCAACGTAAACATCATTCAGCCGCAGGCACTTCGCACGATTGCAAATGTTACCGCGCGAGCTGCCGGGGGTCTCGTCCCGGACACGTTCCGCCAAGAGAACTACTTCGAGTATCACCTTTACACGTTGAACCACCCTACGACCGTCTTGGACAAACAGACCAAACAGATCTCTCTCTTGAGCGCGCAGGACGTGCCGGTCCGCAAAACGCTCGAGCTGCGCGGATCGCAGGACTACTATCGCACCGAGGATGCCGATCTCGGCGACCGGTTGCCCGTCGGAGTCTACGTGACGTTCCAAAATCGCGGCGGCGACCTCGGTATTCCGTTACCGGCCGGAATCGTGCGCCTCTATCAGAACGATTCCCGCAATCTCTCGCAGTTTTTGGGTTCCGATCAAATCGACCACACGCCGCGCAACGAATCCGTTCGGCTGCATCTGGGAAATTCGTTCGATGTAACGGCGCGTAAACGGCAGACCGATTTCGAAGGGCACGACTGCTGGGCCGATTCGTCCTACGAAATCGTCGTTTCCAATGCGAAAGACATTGCGCAGGACGTGCTCGTCGTCGAATCGATCCCCGGAACCTGGCAGATTATCGCCGAGAACCTCGCGCACGCGAAGGCATCGTCGTCGACGGCGACCTGGACCATACACGTTCCGGCCGACAGCCATGCAACACTGACCTATAAGGCGCACAGCTCGTGGTGCTGATGCGGGTCAGACGCTTAGGCCGGCCGGAAGAGCCGAAGGCCGGCAACCCATTGGGCTAGAGTCGTTTTTCCGGGTATCCAAATGAGCAAGAGTGCCATGATTCCATAGATTGGCAGATGGCCGATCAGTTCGGTTGTGCCGAAGTACGTCAGGGTCACATTCATCGGAAGCCACGCGATAATGATAATCTCGCGCGTAAAAATTCCTAGCAGGAGACACAATCCGATCAACAGCTCTACCGAGGCCGCGACGAGTATAAATGTATGGTTGGAAAGCGGCACGCCTAGATACGCCGTAAAGTTGACCGGGTAGCGCTGGAGAAACGCAAGCGCGAGCGGCAGGTTCGCCAGTTTTTCCGTGAAGGCGACAACTACGAAACTCGCGCCGATCCCGATGCGTAGCGCCGTGACCGCATGCGCGGCGAGCTGCGCGGGCGGCTCGAAACGCGGGAACATGAAGCGATCGATGGCGATCGGGCCGCGGCCCGCCAAGAAAAAGAAAGCGGCAATGCCGAGATACATAGCATTGTCGAACATGGATTGGACTCCCGCAATTGCAATGCCGGCCAGCCATAGCGCAACCATAAGCACCGCCGCTAGGCGCGTGAGGCCTCCGTAAAAGAGCGAGACGCTTACCCAAATTTCAATCAAACCGCAGATGTACGCGGCCGCGCCATACAAGTGGACGTTCGGCGAGAAGAGCATACCGTTGAGTCCGTCGTAAAACAGCGTGATCGCCACGTGCAGTCCTATGATGAGCGGAAGCAGGGCGTACATGACCCGCAATCCTTCCGGCGTCGCGCCGAGACGATCGGGCGATGGAAGAAAATCGCGCCCGCCGCGCGCGCGCCAAACACATGCCAGCGCCGCAGTAATAACGGCAACGACGACCGTGCAAACGACCGGACCCGACGAGAAGAACAGATCCCAACGCAGCGGGTACCGGGCCGCATCGATGAACCATTTTTCGTGCGCGGCGGCTTGGATCGGCAAAACGGCCGCCAAGCCGGCTGCGAATGCCGCGCGCCGCACCCGCATAGCGCTAGCCGCCCGCTATTGCGCCGACGATGAGGAGCGGCTCGTCTCCCGCCGCGACCGCGTCGGGGAGCGGCGCGTCGAGCGAATCGTGCGAGAGATCTTTCTCGCACGCAAAAAAACGTATGTATGGCCGGCGCTTCTTCGTGGCTTGGTCGCGAATCGTGCCGCGCAGCGTCGGGTAGCGTTCCTCGAGTGCGTCAACGACCGAGCGCTGCGTGATCGCGCCGTCCACCGGGATCTCGAGCTCGCCGCTGATCCGCGCGAGCGTGCGCAGATGCGCCGGGAGCACCACACGGATCATGCCAGCGTCTGCACCTCGACCGAAAGTACGCTCGGCAAGTCGCGCACGATGGGCTTCCAACTGTCGCCCGCATCGGACGAAGCATAGACTTGGCCGCCCGTCGTTCCGAAATAGACGCCGCACGAGTCGAGCGAATCCACGGCCATTGCGTCGCGTAGGACGTTGACGTAACAATCTTTCTGCGGCAAGCCTTTGGTGAGCGCTTCCCATTCGTTTCCGCCCGTGCGGCTGCGATAGACGCGCAGCTTTCCGTCCGGCGGAAAATGCTCGCCGTCGCTCTTGATGGGCACAACGTAAATCGTTTCGGGTTCGTGCGCGTGCACGTCGATGGGAAAGCCGAAGTCGCTCGGCAAATTGCCGCTGACTTCGGTCCACAACTCGCCGCCGTTGTCGCTGCGCAGCACGTCCCAATGTTTTTGCATGAACAGCACGTCGGGACGCGACGGGTGCATGGCGATGCGGTGCACGCAATGCCCGACCTCGGCGTTCGGATCGGGAATGTACTCGGAGCGCAGCCCCTGATTAATCGGTTTCCACGTCTTGCCCGCATCGTCGCTGCGCAATGCGCCCGCCGCCGAGATCGCAACGAACATGCGCTGGGAATTTTTTGGATCGAGCAAAATCGTATGCAAGCACATGCCGCCCGCGCCCGGCTGCCAGGAGCTTCCCGTCTTGTGTTCGCGCAATCCCGAAAGCTCTTCCCAATCTTGGCCGCCGTCGGTTGTGCGGAAGAGCGCGGCGTCTTCGATGCCCGCATAGACCGTGTCGGGATCGTTCAACGATGGTTCGAAATGCCAGACGCGCTTAAATTCCCACGGGCGTTCGGTTCCGTCATACCACTGATGCGTTCCGGGAACGCCCGCATATTCGAACTTGTTGCCGACCGGTTCCCACGTTTTGCCGCCGTCGTTCGAGCGCTGCACGACCTGCCCGAACCAGCTGCTGGTTTGCGACGCGTACAGGCGCTGCGGATCGGCCGGCGAGCCCTTCATGTGATAGATTTCCCAGCCCGCGAAGTGAGGGCCGCTGATGTCCCACTGTTCGCGTTTTCCGTCCGCGCTCAAAATGAAGGCGCCCTTGCGGGTTCCGACCAAAACTCGAACTGCGCTCATCGTTCTCTCCTTACCGCGGGCCTGGGTCCCGTTTCTAGCGGAGGTATCTCGTGCCTTTCATTCTCGCGATGCTTCTTGGCGTTCTCGTCGCGGCCGCGCCGGCGGCAAACGCTTATCCCGGTTTTTCGTGCATCACGCTCGCGCACCGGCAAAGCCTGCCGAGCGCTCCCGGCGTGACGTTCCGCGTGCTGAAGCAAACGTATGCGCCGACGTTCGCCAGGGTGAAACATCGCCACAAATTCGGCGAGATTCTCTACCTGCTCTCGGGATCGGCCACGGATACGACCAATGGACGCAAAACCGCGCTCACGGGCAATCGCGCGATCGTGATTCCCGCCGAAACCTATCATGACATCACGCCCGGGCCGAAGGGCGCTGTCCTGTTAGACGTTCAGTTCTTTGACACGAATCCCAAGACGCCGGGCTGGGAGCCGCAAGTCTACAAAGCGCCCCAATTGTGTAAGGACTGAGCCTTACTTTTTCGCCCAGGCAATGCACCAGCCGTTCGGGCTGATGGTTCCGTGAACGATCGAGCATGAGTGCGGGCTCTTGAAGAAGCGGCAGCCCGAACACTTCTGCCCGTGCGGGCCCGGCTTGTCCTGATACTTGAATTGTTTCTTGTTATCGGCGGCGTCGGCGGTTGAAAACGAGCCTGCGGCCAGCAGTCCGGCCAGGGCCGGAAGGACGACGAGCTGCTTGAGCGCCTCGCCGCGCGACACGTTCTTGCTTGCATGATCCATGGACGTTTGTACCTCCATAACGAAAAAGGCGGAGGCCCGAATCTTGCTTAACTGCGTCTCCGAGGACCTGCAAATATGAACCATTCGATCGACATCGCGCACTTCGACCGCTTGCTTCAAGGAAACGCCGGTCCGGGTACCGTGCTGCTCGACGCGCGTGACGCGGAAGATTCGCAGCAATGGCATCCGGAGGGGCCTGGAATTCCGACCTTCGCGAACGTGTCGTACTCGGAGTTCGTCGAGGACGAAAACGGCGCGCTTTCACGCGTCCCCGAAGCGGATTCGATCTACGTAATCTGCGCGCGCGGGCGTTCGTCGCAATATGTGACGGGCGTGTTGCGCCAGCGCGGCCGCAATGCGATCAACGTGGACGGCGGCATGCTGGCGTGGGCCGCGCATCACCGGATCGTTCGTTTGAACGGATCCGAAGACGCGTTTGCAATCTACCAGGTGGTGCGTCCGGCCAAAGGCTGCCTTTCATATGTCGTTGCGTCCGATGGCGAAGCTCTTGTCGTCGACGCCACGCGCTACGGCGACGCCTACCGCGAGTTTGCCGTCCGCAACGGCCTGCGCATCGGCGCCACGGCCGACACGCATTTGCACGCCGATCACCTTTCCGGAAGTTCCGCCCTCTCGCAAGACGCGGGTGCGGGTTACCATTTGGCCGACGAAGATGCGCAAGGCAGCGCGCTATCGCGCGACCCGATGCCCAAACAGTTCGAGATCGGCAGCGCGAAGATTCGCGTGCTGACGCTTCCCGTTCCCGGACATACGCTGGGCAGCACCGCGCTGCTCGTAAACGATCGCTACTTGATCAGCGGCGATACGCTGCTGCCCGAGGGCGTCGGCCGGCCCGATCTGGGAAACAAAGCGCGCGAGTGGACGCAGTTTCTCTACGAGTCGCTTTCAGGCGTGCTCGGAAGGCTCGATCCGCAAACCACCGTGCTGCCCGCGCACGCTGCTTCGGCAGCGCAGTTCGACGCCCGCGGCGCGTGCGAACGCACTCTGGGCACGCTGCTGGCGGGCGCGGCGATCGCGGATCGCGACGCCTTCGTCGAAAGCGTCGAGCAGCGCGTCTCACGTTCGAGTCAGCCTGCAGCATACGCCGAGATTCGAAAGGTCAATCTTGGAGCGCCCGTTTCCGCCGAACGCGCCGAAGAGCTCGAAGTCGGCATGAACAAGTGCGCGCTCTCGTCCGCCACGGCCTAGTTTGCACGTAACGCCGGTCCGTCCGCGGTTCGCCGTGCGAGCGGTCGCGGCCGATTGGCGCACGCCGTTTGCGCGCTTTGGTTTGTATTTGGCGGCTTTTGTTTCGGTGCTCAACGTGAGCATCGTCTACCTGGCGCTTCCGAACATGCGTCAGTCGCTCCACGCCGGCATCAGCGATCAGCAGTGGATCGTTAGCATCTATCCTTTGATGGAAGGCAGTTTTACGCTGGCCGCCGGCACGATGGGCGATAAGTTCGGACGCAAGCGAGTATTGGGCTTGAGTGTGGGCCTCTTCGTGCTGGCATCGATCGCCTGCGCGCTCTCGCACGATCCGGTGCAGCTCATCGTTGCCCGCGCCGCCCAGGGAATGGGCGGCGCAGCCTTGCTCTCCTTGCCGCTGGCTTTGCTGCTGGAGAACGCGCGCAATTCCAAGGAAAGCGACTCGACGATCGCGCTCTACTCGACCGTGGCCGCGCTCGCGGCGGGCATCGCGCCGCTCGCCGGCGGAGCGCTCGTGGAGTGGATCGCCTGGCCGGCTATATTCTATCTTTCGGCGGCGCTCGGCGTGATGGTCATCGCGAGCTTGTTTTTTGCTTCCGAAAAAACCCCGCACCAAGCAACAGGATGGGACTTGTGGGGACAGCTGCTCAGCATTGCAGCCATCGTCGCGATCAGCTATGCGATGATCGAAGGGAACCATACCGGCTGGAACTCGCCGCTTATTCTGACCGCCTTCGGCATCGCCGGCGCCGGCTTTGCGCTCTTTCTCGCCGTCGAGCGCTACGCAAGGTGGCCCATGATTCACTTGCACTATTTCAAGCTGCGTGCTTTCAACGTCGCCGTGCTGCTGCTGGGGATCGTGAACTTTGCCTGGTACGGCGTCATGCTGCTCGTCTCGCTTTTCATGCAAGACATCCAGGGGCTCTCCGCGGTCGCCGCCGGCCTGTATTTGATACCGTGCAATGCCGCCTATTTTGCGGCGAATTTCTTCAGCAATCAGGTGCGCGAAAAGCTTGGGTTTCCATGGAATATCGTGCTCAGTTTCGTGTTTTCCATAGCCGGCATCGTCTGGCTGGCCATGGCGGAACAAAAGACGCCGCCGTGGGAAGTCGCGGCTGCGCTCGCACTGGCGGGACTCGGCTGGGGCATCATCTGCACGCCCGCGTCGGCCGTGGGCCTATCGGTGGTCGAGGCGTCGGACGAAGGCTTCGCTTCGGGAACCCTGGCCTTTGGACGTTCGCTCTTCGGCGTTTTCGGAATTGCCGTTTTGGGTTCGCTTCTTTCGGCGGGCATGAGCGGCCGGATCGCCGAGCGCATGTCCAAACTGCATGCTTCGCAGCAGGCGATCGTGCAAACGACGCGCGCTGTGGTGCACGACGATCTGTTCGCGGTGGCGCGCAGGTTTACACCGCTCGTGCATAAGTCGTTCGTTCACGCAATGCACGATGCGCTGCTCGTCTGCGCGGGGTTGTCGGTTGCGGTCGCCATCGCGATCATGATCGCGCTTACCGCGCGCGGGCGGAGCCTTCCGCAATCTTGATCCTCCAGCCGGCGAGCGCCGTCTTCGCAAGATCCAAGCGGTTGACGAGCGCGGCGAAACGCTGCGCCGCCGTTCCCGTGCCGCTCGCGCGCTCGGCGATGAAGAACGGCTCCCACGACTGGTAATAGAGAACTGCGTCCACGCGCACGCGCTGCGGGTCTACCGACGGCGGCAGCATCACGACGTAGCGAACGATCGCGTGTCCTTTTCCGTCTTGGTAGCGCGGGTCGCTCGTGGCGCGGCCGTGCGGGTAGGTTGCGCGCAGAAAATACGCGGGCATCGTGGGCGTTGGTCCGGTCTTCGTCCAGCCTTGCGGCAGCAAACGATTATCCTTGACTTCGTCGTCGCGGCGGATGAACGAGGTCGTAAAGTGTCCACTGTGATCGCGCACCAGCTCTTCGAATATCTCGACTTGGCCGGGCTGCGTGATCGGATGCGCTTCGTCAAAGTGTTCCTGATACTGTTGGCGGCCGTCCGGTCCGGCGTTAAAAAACTCGCTCGGTAGAACGCGTCCGCCCGGCCCTAAGATGCGGCCCTTTGCATCGGGACGGCCCGAGACGAAAACCGGCGTGGTGCCGTCGCGCACTTCGAAATCGAGAAATGCCCGCCGGAATCCCACGCCGCTCGGGAAGCGGTGCCCGGTTAAATTGACGACCTCGACGTCGGCGACCAGTTTCCGGCCGGTCACGTGCGTGCGGACGTAGACTTTTGCGGTCGCAGTGCGCGCCTGCTGCACGACGTGCGCGATCGCATCGTCGAGATCGGTCGAGGACCCGCTCATGTAATCGCTGAGCCGCACGCCCAACACGTCGGGATACTGTTTGAAGAGCGAGAGCAGAAAAGCGTTGAGGCCCAGCAACTCGTGACGGCGGAAGCCCGTCTTCCGAACGCGTACGTTGAGGTCGGCGTGCGGCGCCGCGCCGGTGGTTTCGGGATAGCTCGTATCCTCGATGAGCGCCATTTTCGTGGCGACATGGGTGAGCGCGATTCCACTCGCGTCGTCGCGAATGCCCGCGGGCATGTGGCAATCCTGACATGATTTTGCGCCGGGCAGCGCACCGTACTCGTTTTGGAAACGGCTGTTGAGCCATTCGACGTAGGTCGCTTGCTCGACGTTATGCTCTTTGGGAACGGCGGCGACGGGCGGAGCGTCGACGACGGGCAAGTTGATCGTGTGGCAGCTTCCGCATAAGCGCGACGACGTGACGTACGGCGAATAGTGCGGTTTGGCGCCTAGTGCTTCGTTCATGGCATGGGTGACGATCTCGTTGTCTTTGAACGGACCGTAGATTTTATCGGGCGCGCCAAGGTCGTAGGCGCCGTTGATCTTGTGATTCAAGAAATACGCGAGCGGAGTTTGTCCGGCCGGCGTCTTGGTCTCCACGATATGATGGCAGACCGCGCAGCTGATGCCGTCGCGCGCCAGCCCGCCGTAATGATAGTTCCAGTGCGACGGGTCGGCGTCGAAGACCATCTGCGGCGTGAACGTGAGCTTCGGATGATCGACCGCGAGCGCGCGTTTGGCCATCACGCCGTGGCACATCGAACAGATCGCGGTGATCTGTCCGCGCAGCGCATTGCGTGCGTGCGCATCTTTCATCGTGTTCAAATACGCTAGCTCGGATTCGAACTGCGCGTAAAAAACAGGGTCGCGCCCGGCGAGCGCCATCGGAGACCAGCGCCATTCCCCGTATTCGGAGACGTTGAAGCCGCGCACCCACATCACCGGGCCGAACGGGAGTCCGCGAGCGGCGCTGTGGCATCCCATGCATTGATCCGACGTTACAAACACATGCGCGCCGTGCGCCTTCGCGAGATATGTGTCGACGGATTCGGGCGGAAACGTTTGTACGGCAAGGGGCGCCGCCGTTTGCGCCGCCGCCGGCGCGACAACCGGCGCCGCCGGTTTTTTTACGCGCCACGAATTGTCGACGAAGTAGTGAAGCGGCGTGCCGGGGTAGCCCTCGATATTTTCCAGCGAAACGAACGTCAGGGCTTTTTCAGCCGACGCGTGACAGCGCAGACAATAGATGCCGAAGCCCGCGCTCGGATATTGCGTCTGCGCTGCATTTTGGGCGCCGAACATGCCTTGGTAAACTTCGGCCCAGAACCAGCCGTCGTGTGATGCCGACGCGCGCCGGATCATGATCGTCCAGTCGGTCGGCCGGAGCTGCGCGTTCGTCTCCCCCGCAAATGCTACGGCAGGCTTACCGCCCTCGTATTGCTCTTTGATGATCACTGCGCCGTCGGCCGGCGCGCCGCGCCGTCCGTTGCGCAGCCACGCCATCATTTCCGGCGAGTAATAGATGCGCACGGTGGGATGCACGCCGTACGAAACGCCGTGAATATACGGGCCGGTATCGCGCAAACTCTTATCGACGCACCATCCTAAATCGCGGTATCGGTACGAGCTCAAGTAATCGAGCAGCGTGTGCTCGATCGCAACGGGCTCGCCCGAGGGAACGGTCGCAGGCAAACGCAGAGCCGAAGGCACCGGTAGCGCGCGCCCGCACGGGTTGCGATCGCTCGAACTGGTCAGCGCCTGCAGCGCCGGCCGTGCGCCAAAAAGCACGGCGGCGATAAGCCCCGCGGCTAAGATAAAGGACCGCACGAAGCGGCCCTTTATGGTAGTGAGTCTCTCTCCCTTTTACGGAAGAGCGCTTACTTTATTTAACGGTAGCTGGGGCGTTGAGCGAAGCAGTCGCGGCAATACACGGGCTTGTCGCCACGCGGTTGGAACGGGACTTCCGCTACGCCGCCGCATTGGCTGCACGTTGCAGTGAACATTTCGCGCTGACGGCCGTAGCCTTCACCGCCGCCGCCGCCGCCGCCGCTTCCCGAACGGCCCGACTTGCGGGCTGCGCGGCAATCGGTGCAACGACTGGGTTTGTTGGTGAAGCCTTTGCTGGCGAAGAATTCTTGCTCGCCGGTCGTGAACGTGAACTGACGTCCACAATCCACACAGGTCAGCGTTTCATCGGTATACATATTTCTTAACGAGTCTCCTAGTTTTTAGTTTGTGAGTTTCTCTGGATCCGACTCGCTAGTACTTGGAACGTAGACCATGCGGACTTCGAAGCCTGATAACCCTCCTGCAACGCTTCGCCATCGGCGAAGGTTTCACTAGGAGGCCGGATCGGCCAGGGTGACCCCCCGGGCGGCTCGAACCTCCCCCGGTCGTCCCGTACTCATTTATACAAAGGACAATAGCCGTTTGAGACCCCGTTCCAAGCAACCGCTCGAGCGCCGCAAGCCCAGCGCCACCAAAGAGGCGCCCCTCGAGGTTTTCGGCACGATCGTGCAGGTTTTCCCCAGCGCCAGCTTCTCGGTGGAGCTGGAGAATTCGCACACGGTCCTGGCCCACGTGGCCGGCCGCCTGCGGCGCCACCGCATCAGAATTCTGCCGGGAGACCGGGTCGAACTCGAGATTTCGCCCTACGACCTGACCAAGGGACGGATCGTCTACCGTTACCGGGCCGGAGAGCCGCGCCGGATCTAACCCCCAAAAGGCAGTGGCGCTCAGCGTCACTTCGCTAGGCCCCCAGCAACGTCTGAGGGCGCTACCCACCTAGCAAAGGAAACTTGATGCCTCCGAAAACCAAAATGAAGACCAAGCGCGTGGTCAAAGACCGCCGCGTCAAAAAGAAACCGTGCAGCTTCTGCACCGAGCGCACGATCGACATCAATTATAAAGACGTGATGCGTTTGAGGAAGTACGTCTCCGAACGCGGGAAGATTTTGCCGCGCCGCATCTCCGGAAACTGCGCGAAACATCAGCGGCTGTTGACCGTCGCGGTGAAGCGCGCGCGTATTATCGCCTTTTTACCGTTCGTTACCGAGTAAGTCCGTGCGCCTAATCTTGCTGAGCGACGTCAAGCCGCTCGGCAAAAAAGGCCAGGTCGTCGACGTTGCCGAGGGCTACGCGCGCAATTTTTTGCTGCCCCGCAAACTGGCGACCGAAGCCAGCAAAGGCGCCCTGACCGTCCTCGACGAGCAGAAGAAAGCGAGCGACAAGCGCGAGGCCGAGTCCCTGGCCGAAACCCGCGAACTCGCGGCGCTGTTGGAAAGCAAGCCGGTCGTCGTGCGCGCCAAAGCCGGCGCGAGCGGCAGGCTCTTCGGCGCGGTCACGACCGCCGACGTCGCGCGAGCCTGTACGCAGACGTTTTCGGTACCGGTCGACAAACACAAAATTGAGATGAAGACGGCCATCAAAACTGTGGGCACCTATCCGATCGAGATTCGACTCGGAAGGAGCGTCGTTGCGAAAGCGACCGTGGACGTCGTCGCGGAGCCGGCGTGAGCGACAATCCCTACGCGGTCAGGTTCCGGCGTAAGTTCGGCAGCGAAGATGAGATGGGCCGTTACGTTTCGGCGCTCTACGACGTGCTCGCCAATACGATCGGTTCGGACAAACTGGTTCTGCGGGCCGGCAAGATGAACGCGCTCAAAATGATGCGCTCGGGCGCGCTCCCCGACCGCCTGTGCGCGCTGCAGCGCCTGGTCTTCGAAGACCCGACGATCGACCGCGTCACCGGCCGGGCCAGCTTCCGGCGCGTCCTGGGCGAGATCGAGGAGCAGCTGGCCGATCTGATCGCGCAAAAGAACGTTGAAGACTCGATCGAGCGCAAGATCAACACCAAGATGATCGAGCGCCACCAGGACTACCTCAAAGATCTGAAGCTCGAGGCGCTGCGGGAAGACTCCGGACCCGAAACGCCGGCGACGCAAAAGAAGCTCGAAGAACTGCAGCAGCTGAACGAACGCGGCCTGGCGGCTTCCGCGCTGCAATTGCTGCGCCCGCAGTCGTTCAAGGAGGTCGTCGGGCAAGAGGCCGCCATCCGTTCGCTGCTGGCCAAGATTTCGTCGCCCTATCCGCAGCACGTGATTCTGTACGGTCCGCCCGGCGTTGGAAAGACCACTGTCGCGCGGCTGGCGCTCGAAGTCGCCAAGGCGCGTGCATACACGCCGTTTGCGAAGGCCGCTCCGTTTATCGAAGCCAGCGGCACGACGCTGCGCTGGGATCCGCGCGAAACGACCAATCCGCTGCTGGGAAGCGTGCACGATCCGATCTATCAAGGCACGCGCCGTGAATTCGCCGACAGCGGCATTCCCGAGCCCAAACTGGGGATGGTGACGCGCGCGCACGGCGGCGTGCTCTTCATCGACGAGATCGGCGAGATGGACGCGCTGCTGCAAACCAAACTGCTCAAAGTGCTCGAGGACAAGCGCGTCACGTTCGAATCTTCCTATTATGATGAGAGTGCGGCGAACGTGCCGGAATACATCAAGCGGCTCTTCCGGGAAGGCGCGCCGGCCGATTTCATTCTGATCGGCGCGACGACGCGCGAGCCCGAAGATATCGATCCCGCAATTCGCTCGCGCGCGGCTGCGGTGTACTTCGAACCGCTTACGCAGTCGCAGATCGTCTCGATCGTCGGCGCCGCCATCAAGCGGCTGGGCGCCAAGGCCGAACGGCGCGTGCCGCAGCTGATCGCTTCGTACACGATCGAAGGCCGCCAAGCGGTGCAGATCGTGGCCGACGCCTTCGGGGAGGCGCTCTACCGCGCCAAAGCCCCTTCCAAGACCGCCAAAACCGGGCGGGCTGAGAACGTCGTGATTACCGAGGAACACGTGCGCGACGTCGTCCAGGCAGGCCGCCTGGTCCCGCACACGCCCGTGCGCGGAAGACCGGCCCGCGAGATCGGAAAAACCTTCGGCCTGGGCGTGCTGCACTATTTGGGCAGCATCATCGAGATCGAAGCGGTCGCATTTAGCGCCGGCGCTCCCGGAAAGGGTTCGGTCCGCTTCAACGACGCGGCCGGCAAGATGGCCAAAGACAGCGTCTTTAACGCCGCCGCCGTTTTACGCGCCGTCACGGCCCTCGATACGGCCAATTACGACCTGCACATTAATGTGATCGGCGGCGGAAACATTGACGGACCGTCGGCGGGCCTGGCAATCTTTCTCGCCCTTTACTCGGCGTTAAGCAAGACGCCGGTTCCGCAAGACGTCGCGATGACGGGCGAACTCTCGATTCAAGGCAAAGTTCGACCGGTCGGCGGTATCGTCGAGAAACTCTACGCGGCGCGGCAGGCCGGCATGCGCGCGATCCTCGTGCCCAAGGAAAACGTGCGCGAAATCGATCGGACGCTGGCGGGAATCGAAGTGATTCCGGTCGCCTCCATCGAGCAGGCTTTTAAAGCTTTGGCTCTCCACAAGAAATCCACAAGGCGAGCGCTTCCGGTGCGGCGGAGTATGTCCGCTCGCTCATGACCGTAACGAATCTGCCCGTCATCGATCGCATTCCTCCGCAAAATCTCGAGGCGGAGATGGCGCTGCTGGGTTCGATTCTGGTCGACCGCGAAATCATGGGCGCAGCCGGCGAGATCGTGCGCGCCGAGGATTTCTACGCGCACGTGCACGCGACGATCTACTCCGTGCTCGTGCATTTGTACGATCGTGCCGAACCGCTCGACAAGATCACGATCGCCGAAGAGCTGAAGCGCCGCGACCAACTCGAGAAAGTCGGCGGCATCTCGTACCTTTCGTCGCTTATGGATACAGTGCAAACTGCCGCGTCGGCGACGTACTACGCAAAGATCGTTCGCGAAAAAGCGGTGCTGCGCGGACTCATCCATGCGGGCACACAGATCACGCAATACGGCTACGAAAACGAAGAAGATGTCGAAGGCGCGCTGGACCGCAGCGAGCAGATGGTCTTCGAAATCGGCCGGCGGCAGCTCCACCGCGACTTCGTGCCGGTGGGTCAACTCCTTAAACCGGCCTTTGAGAACATCGACAAGCTCTTTCACAGCCGCGGCGGCCTCACCGGGCTGACCTCGGGCTTCCGGGACGTCGACGACATGACCACCGGCTTCCAGCCCGGGAATTTCATCATACTCGCAGCGCGGCCGGGCATGGGCAAGACCTCGTTCGCGCTGAACATGGCCGTGGCGGCGGCGCGCGTGGAGACCGAGCCGGTCGCGTTTTTCTCGCTGGAAATGTCCAACGACGAAATCGTACAGCGCTTGATCTGCGCGGAAGCCCACATCAGCATGCACGACATGCGCCGCGGCAACATCAAGCCGCATCACTGGGAAAAGATCTCCGACGCGATGGGCGTGCTCAACGAGCTGCCGATTTACCTCGATGATTCCGGCGCGATCTCGATCGCCGAGATTCGCAGCCGCTGCCGCCGCCTGCAATCGGGCGCCGGTCTTTCGGCCGTTTTCATCGACTACTTGCAGTTGGTCAGGCCAAACGTCTTGAGCCGCAACTCCAACCGCAACGAAGAGCTCTCCGACATCTGCCGCACGCTAAAAACGACGGCGAAAGATCTCGGCGTACCGGTCATCGCGCTCGCGCAACTCAACCGCGGCGTGGAAACGCGCTCCGAAAAACGCCCGATGCTTGCGGACCTTAGGGACAGCGGATCCCTCGAGCAAGAATCCGACGTCGTTGCGTTCTTGTATCGCGAAGGCTATTACAAAGAAGAAGCGGCCGAGCCGGATCTTACCGAGTTCATCATCGCCAAGCACCGCAACGGTCCAACCGGCACGGTGAGGTTGCGTTTCCAAAAAGAATACACGCTCTTCTTACCGTACGGGGACGAGTCGCACTTTCCAGCCGCTTAACGGCTAGCGCGAGCTGTTATCGCGGCGCGCGTTTTTTGTGTCATCCTGAGCTTGTCGAAGGACCCCGAGCAGCGCGCGCAGCGCGCCTGTCGAGGGGCCAAACCATCCAGCTCAATTCGCCCGCCTCGTCTTGCGCGCTGCGCGCGCCGCTCACCATGACACCATGTAGGTCGTATCACGCGCGGGTCGCAGCGCTGCCGATTTAGCTGAAAGACTCCATGAGCGCCGTCCAATCTTCGCGCGAGATGCGAAGGTCGTCTTCGTTCATCTGTGCCAGCGGCTTCTTCGGAAGTTTTTCGCGCTCGCAGAGATCGCGCGCTTGCGTGTCGATGTACAGCAAGCCGGTTACGAGTTCGCCGCGTTCGCGCGCCTGATTGAGGACCGTCAGCGCGCCGATGCGATCGGCCGGATCGTACTCGACCTCGAGTTTGCGCAGCAAGATGCGCGATCCGTCGTCGAACTGGACTTCTTTCACGGTTCCGGGCTCGTAATCGACTTCGATCTCGCGTCCGCCTACGATGTAGTCGGGCGTGTGTAGAATCGCGTGATGCTCTTTCACGTAAGCGTAGCTCTTGGTCGAACCTTCGTGATCGTTGAAGGTGACGCAGGGGCTGATGATGTCGAGCACCGCGGTGCCGCGATGCGAGAATGCCGCTTGGAGAAGCGGAATCAGTTGTTTGCCGTCACCGGAGAACGAGCGCGCGACGAACGTCGCACCCAATTCGATGGCTAGCCCGCACACATCGATGGTTTCGAATTCGTTGACTTGGCCTTTTTTCAGAACCGAACCGCGGTCGGCGGTCGCGGAGAATTGGCCCTTGGTCAATCCGTAACAGCCGTTGTCTTCGATGAGATACGTGCAGTCGACGTTGCGGCGGATCATGTGGCAGTACTGGCCCAAGCCGATGCTGGCCGTATCGCCGTCGCCGCTGATTCCCAACACCATCAACTCGCGATTGGCGATCTTTGCGCCCGTAGCGAGTGAGGGCATCCGTCCGTGCACCCCGTTGAAGCCGTGCGCGCGTTCGACGAAGTAGGCCGGCGTTTTCGACGAGCAGCCGATGCCGCTCATTTTGGCGAGTTTATGCGGCTGGACGCCGTATTCGTATAGCGCCTTGATCAGGTGATTGGTGATCGAGTTGTGGCCGCAGCCCGCGCAGAGTGTGCTGGGCAAACCCTTGTAGACATCGCGTGAAAGGCCGGCCGAGTTGACGTTGGCCGGAGGTGCGCCGCTGGTCATGCCGGGACGAGCTCCGTTCGTTCGGATTGCAGTAGAGGTTCGAAAATCGCCGATGCATCGATCGGCACGCCGTTGTAATGCCGGATGGAACGTATTTTCGCAATCGCGCTAGCCGGCAATTCCGTGCGAAGGATGCCGTACATTTGTCCGTCGCGATTTTGCTCGACGACGTAGACGCGCTCGTGGCGCTCGATGAACGCGAGCACGTCCGCGGTGAGCGGCAACGCGCGAATGCGTAAGTAATCGGTTTCGACGCCGGCCGCGCGAAGCTGCTCGCGCGCTTCGACGATCGCGTGATGCGTCGTTCCGTAAGCGATCAGCCCGCAGGCGCTCCCCGTCTCTTCGGCGATGGGTTTCGGCACCGCCGAACGCGCCGTATCGAATTTGCGCGACAAGCGATCGAGGTTATCGCGGTAGACGTTGGGATCTTCGGAGTATCGGGCGAATTCGTCGTGACCCGAGCCGCGTGTGAAGAATCCGGCGTTGGTGTGTTCCGTGCCCGGCAACGTGCGATAGGGAATGCCGTCAAGGTCGACGTCGCGGTAGCGTCCCCACGATCCGGCGGTTTCCAACTCGGCGGCGCTCAGAACTTTCCCGCGATCGAAGCCGCGCTCGGGATAGGGCAGCGGTTTGGTCATCCACAGATTCATGCCGAGATCCAAATCGCTGAGCACGAAGACCGGCGTTTGGAAACGATCGGCCAGTTCGAAGGCCTGGCTTGCGAATTCATAGGCTTCGATCGGCATGGCCGGGAGTAACACGATATGTTTGGTGTCGCCGTGCGAAAGCATGTAAGCGAAAGCGACGTCGCCCTGCATCGTTCGCGTCGGCAAGCCGGTTGACGGGCCGGCGCGCTGTACGTCAAAGATCACACCGGGAAGTTCGGCGTAATACCCGAGCCCCGCGAACTCGGCCATCAATGAAAGGCCCGGTCCGGACGTCGAGGTCATCGCGCGCGCTCCCGCCCAGGTAGCGCCGAAAACCATACCGATCGCGGCGAGTTCGTCTTCAGCCTGCAGTACCGCAACTTTGCGCTCGCCGGTTTGCGGGTCGACGCGATAGCGATCGCAGTAGGCGATGAACGATTCACACAATGAAGATGAAGGCGTGATCGGATACCACGCAGCGACTGTGCAGCCGGCCATAACGCAGCCGAGCGCAGCCGCGGAGTTGCCTTCCATCAGAATCAACCCGTCGTTGTTGCCGGGCATCGCTTCGAGGCGGTAGGGATCGTTCTTCGGTAAATTCTCGCGGGCGTAGTTTGCGCCCAAACGCACGGCTTCCATATTCGTATCGACCGCTTTGAGTTTGCGCCGGAACTGCGCGCGCAGCGCCGCCTCGATCGGTTCCTCGCCTATGCCCAGCAAATGCGCGAGTGCGCCGACGTAAATCATGTTGGTCAGGTATTTGCGCAGCGCCGCGTCGGTCACATGTTCCTTGGCAAGCTTCGCGAAGGGAACCGGATAATATGTCACGTCGTCGCGTTTCGTCGCGCCGGTCACCGCGAAGGTCTCTTCGTAAAGAATCGCGCCGCCGGATTTTACGTCGAGAACGTCGGCGTGCCACGTCGCGGGATTGAGCGCGATCAGAATATCGATGCTGCTGCTGCGGCATTGGTAGCCTTGTGGGGAGACGCGAACGTCAAACCACGTCGGCAGCCCCTCGATGTTCGACGGGAAAACGTTTTTCGGGGCGACGGGAATGCCCAAACGGAAAATGGCGTTGGCTAAAACCAAATTCGCGGATTGACTTCCCGAACCGTTCACCGTCGCGGCGCGGATCGTCAAATCGTTGACTTGCACGGACGAATTCTTCGGGAAGGCGCGCCCGTTCGCCTAGGACGCCGGGTGCGCCGCCTGCCTAACCCTGCTTGTCGACCTCCCCAGTGTCGCCTTGCTCGACGCGGACCGGTTCGCGGGCGCGTTCGTCGGAATCACGTTCGGCGAGATTATCTTCAGGTATCTCGCCGCGGCTCGATGGGCTGCGCGTGATGATGAGGCTGGAGAGGCGTCTTGAGATGTTGTCGTCGGTGTGCTGGCGGTCGGCCATCGAGTTCTCCTTGTTACCTTGGTACTAGGGCGTACCCATCGGCCGGAGACGCTACGCGGCAAGCGCTCTTTGTTAAGGCTTTCCGATGCCCTGTGCGCGGTAGGAACGCGAAAGCTTTACGTACTCGTGCGCGCTGATCGCGATCCACTTAGCCGACTCACCGTCTAGTTGCTTCTTGACCTTGGCCGGAGAGCCGGCAACCAGCACGCCGTCGGGAATTTCGCAACCTTCGCCGACGACGCTTCCCGCGGCGACAAGCGAGCGTTCGCCGACGGTCGCGTTGGTGAGTACGACCGCGTTGCTGCCGATCAGCGCGTGTGACTTGATGTGGCAGTCTTCCATAATCGCCGCGTGGCCGACGGTCACGTCGTCGTCGATTTGCGTGAGCCCGCCTTCGCTGACGTGAATCACGGAGTTGTCTTGAATCGACGTGCGCGCGCCGATGCGAATCGGTCCGTTGTCGCCGCGCAGGACCGCGCCGAACCAAATGCTCGATTCGGCTCCGATGACGACGTCGCCGATCAGTACGGCGGTCGGAGCGATAAAGGCCGACGGGTCTACTTTCGGGCGCTTCCCGTTGTACTCAATGATCGTGGCGTGTTCCATAGAAAGCGACAGGTTCTGATGCACCGTCATAACACCCCGCTGCGCGGCGTGAAAGCCGTTCCCCGGCCCAAACCTGATGACGCGGGCTATACGGCGATCAATTATGCTTATGCGGGCAAGACCGGGCACATCCACGAGGTGGTGACGCTCAACGGCCGCGAACTGGCGAAGGTCGGTTTCGACGACCGGAAAATCGTCTATTACTTTTTGGACGATTTAGAGCTCGATGCCGGCGCCAAACGCGGAACGTTCCACGACAACGATAAGAAGGAGTAACCCATGCCTATTGTAGCTGCAGCTCCGCCCGTAGCGGTGACGCCGCCCGGCGGCTTCGACTATGTGACCATCGACTCCGTGAACCGACGCATGTATGCGGCGCACGGCGCCGTCCTCTTGATCGTCGACGTCGACAAAGGCAGCGTCGTCGGCACCGTCCAGCTCGGCGGCTCCGCGGGTTCGGCGCCCAACACGAGCACCGGTCACGTCTACACGGGCGACGGCGATGCCAAGGCCTTATCCGAGGTCGATCCGGTTTCGCTCAAAGAAGTGCAGCGCGTCGCCGTATCCGGTCCGGTAGATTGGATATCCTATGATGCGCAGCTGGGACGCATTTACGGCGATGAAGACGACGGAAGCCAGATTTTCGTGATCGACGCCAAGACGTTCAAACAAATCGGTTCGATCGCGATACCCGGCCATCACCCCGAGACGCTGCAAATCAACCCTGCGACCAATGAGATGTACCAGAACATCGCAACCGACAACGAGATTGCCGTCATCGATCGACAGGCAATGAAAGTCACGCGCACGATTCCAACCGCTCCCGTCACCAACAATCACCCGCTGGTGTTCGACGCGCCTTACGATATGCTGGTCGTTGGCGGCGGAAACAAATTCTCGGGCTATACGTCCGCCGGCAAGCTGTTATGGACGATCGACTTTCCTGGGCGCGTCGATCAATGCGATCTCGACGTATCGAGGCAGCTGATGGCCTGCGCCGGCGGCGGCATCACGTTGTTCAAGATCAATCAGAACGGTCCGGCGACGATCGTCGGCACGCTGCCGATGACGCCCGGTCCGCATACCGTCGCGATCGACCCGAAAACGGGCGACATTTGGGCGGTTTGGGGGACGCGGCCTACCGCAACGGCGCCCGCAACCGCTTTCGTCCAGCGTTTTCAGTACAAGCCCTAGATCGAGAGCGCCGTAGCGGCAGGATCAGCGGCGAGAAATCCGTTGACTTGATCCCTTTCATGTAGCGGGCACGTCTAACGGCCCGTCCCCGGCCCTTATTCGCATTCCCAAAGGTTGGAGTCAGTGAATGATGGTTGGGGCAAAGGAACCGAAGGTTTTCCGGTCGGTTGTTCCGCGCATTTCCGTCGATGTGATCGATATGAATCGGGATGCGGCCAGTATGCGGGTTACGTTCGTCCCATCCGCACATGCAGCACTTTTCGCCGTAGGTCGCGATCATATACGTCCTGATGTGACCCGAAGGCTTGTCAAAACTCGTTGTCGTCCCCTCGATCTCACCGGAAAGCCATCGCCGGATGTACTCTTCGTGGTGAAAGGCAGCGCAACACCTGTTAGAACAGTAGATGAACGCATTTTTTCCGACAACATTGTTGCAGCCATTTCGTTTGCACTTAATGATTTTTTTTAAAGATACTCTCATGGATCTAACGATAACCACTGCGAGTGCCACCTGTATGGCACAGTAAAAAACGCAACACGATTGTGTTGCGTTTTTTTACATGGAGCCGACGCGGGGACTCGAACCCCGGACATTTTGCTTACGAAGCAAACACTCTACCAGCTGAGCTACGTCGGCGCGGCGGAACATTTTCTCCCTTGCGACCAACGGCCCTGCGCCCTGCAAAGTTTCTGCACACCCGGCGCAGAGTGACAGGCAGCTGGCACCCTGCCCGGCAATAATTGCGCCATGGCCGTTGCAGTCGAGGAGATCGCCTCCGTAGCGCTTTCCCCGCCGCTGAAATGGGCCGGCGGAAAGCGCTGGCTGGTACCCCATTTGCTCGAGACGTGGGCCGTCCACCGCCAACGCCGGCTCGTAGAGCCGTTCGCGGGTGGAATGGCGGTCACGCTCGGACTGCTGCCGCGGCGCGCGCTTTTGGGCGACGTCAATCCGCACCTCATCTCGTTCTACCGATGGCTACAGCGCGGACTGGACCTGCGCACTACCGGCGTCTCGCTGAAAAACGACCGCGCGATCTATGCGCACAACCGCGCGCGCTTCAACGAGCTGGTCCGCAACGGCGAAGGCGAGACGGCCGAAGCCGCTGCGCTTTTTTATTACCTCAACCGCACGGGTTACAATGGACTCTGTCGCTTCAATGCGCGCGGTGTTTTCAACGTGCCTTTCGGTCGCTACAAGCACATCGAATGCACAAAAGATTTTTCGCCGTACCGTGCCACATTGTCGCGCTACGAAATCGTCCAAGGTGATTTTGAAGCGATCGATATCCGCGACGACGACTTCATCTATGCCGATCCGCCCTACGACGTGGAATTTACCTCATACGCCGCCGGCGGCTTCACGTGGGCGGACCAGCGCCGCCTCGCAAAGATGCTCGCGGCACATCCCGGTCCGGTCATTGCATCGAATCAGGCGACGGATCGCATCCTGCGTCTCTACAAAAAGCTCGGATTTGCCGTGGAAATCCTCGACGCACCGCGGCGAATCAGTTGCGACGGCAACCGCGACGACGCGCGCGAGATGCTGGCCATGCGGAACATCTGATGCTATTCCCGGGCAGCGTTGGCACGAAGACCGGTTCCACGCTCGAAGCCGGCGTCGAAGCCGTGCTGCTCAACAACAGTTACGCGGTCGAAAAACAAGTCGTCGTCGGCAGTAAACCCGGCGGCGGAAAACACCGTGCGGACTTGGTGGGCATGCGTCCAAACGGCACGCGGTTCTTAGTCTCGCTCAAATGGCAGCAGACGGCGGGCAGCGCCGAAGAAAAAGTTCCGTACGAAGTGATCAAACTGCTGCATGCGCTGCGCGAGAATCCGAACTACGACAAGGCGTACATCGTCATCGGCGGGAGCGGCTTTACTTCAGGGCTGGTGGCGTTCTATCTCTCGGAAGAGTTCCGCTCGTACATTCGCGAGTCGGAGAAGATCGAAATCCTCACGCTCAACGATGTGATGGCGCGTGCCAACAAAGGCTCGCTCTAAGCGGCTTTCCCCGGTGCGAACTTGAGCGCCAACCCGTCGATGCAGTAACGTTTTCCGGTCGGCTTCGGGCCGTCGTCGAAAATATGTCCGAGGTGCGAACCGCAGCGCCGGCAGTGCGCTTCGGTGCGCGGATCGACGAGCTCGTAATCCGCACGGGTGCGAATCGCATCGGGAAGCGCGGCCCAAAAACTGGGCCAGCCTTCGCCGGCGTCGTATTTCGTTTTCGAAGAAAAGTTCGCGAGCCCGCACGCTGCACACGAATAGGTTCCCGAGCGGTGCTCGTCGTTCAGCGGGCTGCTGCCGGGCGGCTCGGTGCCGTTTTGGCGCAAGATTTGGTAACGCGCCGGGCCAAGCAATTGCCGCCACTCTGCGTCGCTGTGCGCCACGGCGTAGCTCTCACTCGCGTGCGCGCCGCGCATAAACGCGAGCGCGCCAACTGCCGAAGCCATGCTTGCCGCGAAAGCCGCGCGCGTCATAGTGCTATGTGACATGCGACTCCGTTCCTCTCGAAATACCGCTGATGATAATCTTCGGCCGGATAGAAATCGCCGGCAGCGGTGATTTCCGTCACGATCGGCTTGGACTGATTGGCTTGCTCCCGCGCACGCGAGGCTTCGGCCAGCTTCTGCTGCTCCTCGCCGTGCGTGAAAATCGCGGAGCGGTATTGCGTTCCGACGTCGGGCCCCTGACGGTTCGGCGTCGTCGGATCGTGGATCTTCCAGAACGCGTCGAGCAAGGCGTCGTACGATACCCGTTGCGGATCGTACAGGATTTCCACGGCCTCGGCGTGCCCGGTGCGTCCGCTGCATACGTCTTGATAACTCGGCGCGACCGTGTGCGCGCCGGTGTAGCCGCTGGTCACCTCCAGCACGCCCGGAAGCTGCCGGAACGCCGCTTCGACGCCCCAGAAGCAGCCTGCCGCGAAAGTCGCCGTTTCATTGCTCATCACTTTCTAGAACGTTTTCCGGCCGCCGGCGGATTCACGCGGTGCCAAAATTGCAGGCCCATCGGGAGCGCGGCCGGCGCCAGCGGGTCGAGATCGTATCCGGCCAGGTTTGACGGCACGACTGCGCCCAGGCGGATCGAGTAAAGGTAGATCACGGGGAGATCCACGGCGGCCAATTCCTGATAGCGGTCGAGTTCGCGCCGGGCGACCGCCATCGAGGGGGCCGAGCGCGCCGCTTCGATTGCGCGATCGACCTGCGGATTGGCGTAGAAGCCGATGTTGTAACCGCCGGCTGCGCGGGTTTGCTGGGAGTCATACGATCGATAGTCGTCGGGGTAGGCGGGCAGAATGATACCGCGCAGCGCTACTTGGAAACGGCTGTTGTGCAGATCTTCAAAAAACGTCTGCAGCTCCTCATTCTCCAGCGTGCAGTCCATACCGACTGCGCGCAAATTGGCTTGTATCAGCTCCGCGATGTTGCTCGCCACCGCGTCGGTTGCGCCGCCTGTTTTGAGCGTAAAACGCAGCTCGTGTCCGTCTTTTACGCGAATATTGCCCTGAAGTTTCCAGCCGGCTGCATCCAGTATCGCTCGCGCGCGCGCGGGATCGTACCGGTAGGTTCGCACGCGCGAATCGTAGTGCGGCGAAAAGCTTGGAAGCGGTCCGTTGAGAATATCCGCCTGGCCGCTCATGATTCCGGCTTTGATAAAGTCGCGGTCGATTGCGTACATCATCGCCTGCTTCACGCGCGGATCATGCGCCCATGCAATAGACGCATCGTGGTAATTCGGCAGCAATAAGAATGTGACGTTCCAAGGCCAGGTGATGAATTTATGATCACCGCGCAAGCGATTGTGAATGCGCCAGAGGTTGGGAGCGATATCGGTCACATCGACTTCGCCGGCATCGACCGCGGCATAGAGCGAGTCCTGTTGAGGATAGACGCGGAAGGCCACCTCATCGAGTTTAGTTTTCGGTCCCCAGTAGCGCGGGTTGCGGCCGAGGATGGTATACGAATCGCGAACGCTGCGAACGATCCGCCACGGGCCGCTGATGACGGGATTTTGGGCGAAGTCCGCATCCGCGTTGACGAATTTCGCTTCGTCTTCAGAACCGGGCGGATAACGGTGCAAAATATGCTCGGGAAGCGGCAGCGTCTCGCCTAGGGCGTTCTCCAAGAATGGCGGCGACGGAGACGAAAGCCGGATCTCGACGGTGTAACGATCGATGGCCCGGACCGAAGTCATGAGTTTGAAATCTGAAGCGCTACTTTCCAAAACGTTTGGGTTATTGCCGAGCAGCAGCGAGAAGACGACGTCTTTCGACGTGAGCGGCGCGCCGTCAGACCATCGCGCGTTGCGGCGCAGGTGAAGCAGATAACGTTTTCCGCCGTCGGTGATATCGATGCGATACGCCAAACTGGTTTGCGGACGCGGAAGCAAGTCGGGACCGATCGCCAGCAGCGGAGTGTAAATGAGTTCGTTGACCATGCGCGCCGCCGATCCGACGGCCGTCAGCGGATTGAACGAATCCGGCCCCGCGATCCACGCCGTCACGATCATGTTGGGCTGACGCGTCTCGGCAGATCGCGCTCCGCACCCCGCCGCCGCTAAGACGAGCGAAGCCACTATTGACATGGTGAGCGCCTTCACGTCTGTTTCTCTCTCAGCCAGTCGCCGACGAAGTTAAAGGCACAGACGGTGATGAGAATTGCTAAGCCGGGCGGCAGAATCAGCCAGTACGCTCGGGCAAATAGGTCGCTTTGCGCGCTCGTAAGCAAATTGCCCCAAGACGGGATCGGCAAACGGATGCCGATCCCCAGATACGAAAGCGCGGTTTCGGCGAGCATTGCGCTGGCGACCATGAACGTCGTGGTCGTGATGATCGTGCCCATCGCATTTGGCACCACGTGCCGGAAGATGATGCGCCAATCGCCGGCGCCCGAGGAACGCGCGGCTTCCACATACAGCCGCTCTTTTAGCGTCAAAACCTCGCCGCGTACCAGACGCGACGGCCCGAGCCAAGCCGTAAAACCGATGACGAGCATCAGCGTGAGCACGCTGCCGTTGAAGAGTGCGGCTAAAAAGAGCAAGAGAAATAACGTCGGGACGGCCAAGAACACGTCGACGACCCGCATCAGAATCGAATCGAACCAGCCGCCATAAAATCCGGAGAGCGCGCCGTAGAGCGTCCCGATCAGCATCGCCACGAGCGCCGCCACGATGCCGACCGAAAGCGTTATCCGCCCGCCGATCAGCAGACGCGCGAGCTCGTCCCGCCCCAATCCATCGGTTCCCAGCCAGTGCGCGCCGCCCGGCTGCGCGTATGCATGCGCGACGTCGGTTGCATACGCGTCGATGTGCAGCAAGTACGGCGCCAACCAGCAGGCCAGCAGTGCCAGCACAATCCAAAACATACCCGCGGCCGCAATTGGGTCGACGCGCATCCGCCGGCGCCGCGGAAAACCCTCGTCAACCGGCAGCGTCAGCGTCGCATCAATCATAACGCACGCGCGGATCGACCACGCCGTAAAGCACGTCGGCCAACAGATTTCCGAGAATGACCAGGAGCGCCGTGATGACCGTCATCCCCAGGAGCGTGAAGTAATCGCGGTCGGTTGCGGATTGCCAGAAGAGCTGGCCCATTCCGGGATAAGCGAAGATCTGTTCGGTGATCACCGCGCCGCCGAACAGTGCGGGAATCGTTCCGCCGAGCAAGGTGATGAACGGAATGAGCGCGTTGCGAAGCGTGTGCTTGAACAACACCGCTCCGGCGGGCAAGCCTTTCGCTCGTGCCGTACGGGCATAGTCTTCCTGTAACTGCTCGACCATGCTGCCGCGAATGTAGCGGCTCCAGCCTGCCAGCGAGACGAGGGCGAGCGTCGCCGCAGGCAAGATCAGATGTGCTAACCGCGATGGCCAATCAAACGAGGCCGTGTCGATCGTTTGCAATCCGCCGACGGGCGACCATCGAAGCTGTACGGCAAAGAGCGCGATCAAGATCGTGCCGAACCAAAACGTCGGCATGGACCAGGCTACGAAAACCACCGCGCTGGCCGCGCGGTCGAAGATCGTGTTTCGCCGGAAAGCTTGATAGACACCGAGCGGAACGGCAATCACGATCGACAATGCCAGCGCGCTGCCCATCAGCAGCAGCGTGCGGCCAATCCGTTCGCCGATGAGGGACAGTACCGAAGCCTGGCGGCGGTATGAAAATCCCAGATCGCCGCGCGTGAGCTTGCCCAGCCAGATTGCGTATTGCTCGTAGACGGGCCGATCCAAGCCCAATTCGTGGGTGATGCGCGAGACTTGCGCGGGCGTGGCATTTTCGCCGGCCAGCGTTTGCGCTAAATTGCCCGGCGCGAGGTGCAGCAAGATAAACGTTAAGACCGTGACGCCCAAAAGCGTCGGGATCGCCAACAGCAGACGCTTAAGGACGAATTGAAACACCGGTTACCAGCGGTACGCCGCCAGCGCGTCCCACTGGTACGGCTGCGTCCCGTCCCAGGCGAAAAAGCATTCGCCAATCGCCCCGGCAGCGTGGCTCGCATCGAGCGAGGCGGTAATCTCGTCAGCAGGCGGGTAGCCGTTGCGTCCCTCCGCGGTTGTCTGCCCGCCGATACTCACCGGCAAGCGGCGCCCGCTCATCGCGATCAGTTTGTCGTAGGATGCGCGCAGCAGTACCTTGACTTGCGCCGGCGTCGTCGGCGTGCGCCGCATCATGCGCCAGTACGCCATCGGCTGCAGCACGTCGCTGTATTGCGCAATTTGGCGGTATGGGTATTTCGCCAGGTCCAAATGTTCGAGGTACGGATCCTCGACGGTTGAGACGAGCAAATATTTCGGTCCGAGCGCTGCGCGCAGACGCTGCATATAAAGCCACAGCGCGTCGAGTTTTTGCGGATCGCCGCCCATGAATTCAGGGCCGCGCTCGAGATCGATCGCGAGCCCGGTCAACGGCGTTCCCTTCGCAGTCCGGTAATATGCGGTGCGTACGCTGGCCTGCAGATCTTCGAACGTCGTATCGCGCGGAACCGTCCAGCCGATCGTGCCGATGCCGTGCGCGGCCAAACCATCGATAATCGCATCGACTGTCGCTTTTGCTTCGGGTGTGATCTCCCAATACGCACCGTAGGCGGTGCGCAGCTCGACGTAGTGCAAACCGGCGCGCACGGCTTGGTCGACCATGGCTTGCGCATCGAGGTGTTTGAAATAGAGCGGATCGATCGGATTGGCTGTAAAGAAAAGCCACATGCCTTTTCCGGAGGCCGCCGCGATTGACGTTGCGCGCGCTGCGGGCGGCGTAACGATCGCTGCGGTCTTCACCGGCGGGTAGCCGCTTCGGTACAGCAGATAGCGGTATCGCGCGCCCGGTTGCGCGGACGTGTCGCGATAGGTGGAACTCGGCCCGGCTATCACGCTCATTATCGCGCGCCTTCCTAAACTGTCGATGCGCACGACGCGCGCCAGCACGTTCTCTTGCGGAAACCAACCGACTTGTACGGTATGCGGCCCGAGCGCTTGCGCGACGACGCGCGATCCGCTCCAATTGCGCGTATCGGTCGTCACCGTTACGCTGCCGAGCTTCGGCGTGTTCGAGCGCACCTCGAGCTTCAGCGGCCCGTTGCGGTGGGTTTTAAGAATGGCCGCGGGCTGACCGAAGCGCAGGCGCGTTTGCCACTGCACGTACCCGTCCTTCGAGAGCCATTCCAAATCGCTGCCTGTCATGATGCGCGTCGGTCTGCCTTGTGCGTCGAGAAAGCGCCCGACCAGAAGCCAGCGCGCGTTTCCATCCGGATCGAACCCGAGCGGACGCGAGACGACCGTCAATTTAGCGGCCGGATTTCCGTAATAGACTAAACCGGAAGGCATCGGCGGCGGCGATGGAGTGGGCTTGGCTTGCGCCTGTAGCAATCCGGCGATGATCAGAAGCACGAGATACATGTATGGCGGACTTTCTCCGGCAGTGACGGCGTAAAAAATCAAAAGGCGGTACACCTAAGTGTACCGCCTTTGCCTTACCTCGTCTCCTCTGCCGTTAGAACTTCTTCGAAAGGAAGAATAGGATCAGAGGGGACGATTGGTTGATCAAGAGATACGAGTTGACGCCTGCAATGGCACCGGGCGCCACTGAAGTCGCCCCGACCGGACGCAGCGCGCCGCAGCCGAGGCCGAGACCCGCAGCCGGGAGGGCTGAAGGAACGCAAGTGGGCGTGATCGGCCGGTTGTTGTTCAGGAGATTGCTCGCCTGAATGCCGATGTCCCAGGAGCGGTTTGGTCCGATCTCTTTTAGAACTGTGGCATTAACAATGCCCCAGCCTGGCGTATGATTGGGCACGGCCGTAATTATGCCGTTACTCGAGCCCGTGGTACTTCCCGAAGGAATTGTTCCCGTGTAGAACGTCACGGCACTCTGCAGATACACCTGCGGAATCAAGTGCAATCCGTGCTCGTGAAAATCCGCGGTAACCGAACCGCTCCATGGCGGGTTCTGCGACGAACGGAACAAGACGCCCGTTGTTGACGGCGGCAGTTGAACGCTGCCGTAAGGCGTCGTGAGCGACGAGACCGTGTTTGTCCAGAAGTTCACGTACGTGGCAGCGAGCCAGTACGATGTGCCGCTGTCCCGATTATCGAGGTGGTTGAGCCCCAGCTCGAATCCAAAACCCTTCCGAATGCCGGTGTTGGAGACGCTGCTCGGCTGAGTCAAGACCGGTCGCCATAAGGGCGGATTGACGGTCGTGTCGAGCTGGTAGGGACGGAAGTCCAATAAGATATTGCTGGCTTCGTTGTAGTATGGGCCGAATTTAATCGACGTATTCCGATCGATTTGGTGTTCCCACATGAGATTGTAGTCATGGGTCAATGTGGGCTGCGGCGAAGTTCCGCACTGCGACGTGTTGTACTGGTTGCAGTAGTAATTGGCCGCAAAGGCCGCCGTTCCCGGAACGTTGACGGGACCGTTGAGCATGCTCTGGGGCACGTAGCGGTAGACATACGCGGATGCCACCAGCGAGGTAGAGGTTGTGACCGAACCGATGATGACGTCGTTGCGGCCCGCTTGGTAGTTAAACGCGAAGGTTGGATTTAGTGCCGTAGACGTAGCGCCGCCCCCAATCGGGTAGCCATAATGGCGCGAGGTCCAGCGGATGCCGGGGCTGAGCTTCCATTTCCCGACCTGAAAGTCACCTTGAGCATACGCGTATGGCGTGTGCGTCGGATACGAAGAGTCGTACAGCAGCGCCGGCCAGATTGTGCTCCACGTGCCGACCGGGTTAAACCATCCATCGTAGTAGTTCGTGTAGCGGTTGTTGCTGTAATCGTCACCGACGCCCAGCTCGATGGACGAGTTGGCGTTGAGTTCGTTGTCGTAGACGATCGATCCGGAATAGAGGTTAGATGAGCGATCCTCCCAGTAGCCGGTACTGACCCAATTGGCGAGCTGCATGCAAGCGACTCCGGGGTTGGGTGCGTACGTGCCGGGGATCGTCGGCGTGGTGCCCGGATAGCCCGGATAGAGCACAGGGGTCCCGGGCGCGTAGGGGTATGCCGGGCAGCCGGCCCTCACATCAACGTTTGGATTGTTTTGGAATTGTGCCAAGTTGGCATCGGCGACGGGTTGATCGAAGATGTACTGGTTGTAATTTTCCGCTAGACGAAACTGGAGCGCGGAATGATCGTTGATGATGTGGTTCCATTGTAATTTGCCGATGCCGCTATAGTGGTGCCAGTAATTGCCGCCCGCGTTCTGGGTGGCGGCCGTACCGAAGTAGAGGCCTTCCGGGCAGGGCTGACCGTTGGGCGCCACTCCACCTTGGCCGCCGGTGTACGTCGGCGATCCGCTTCCGTCGCCGACTGCCACGGCCCCGGGGCACATATTTACGGTCAACGGCTGAGGTTCGCCGGGCGCTCTTTGCATCAAGTAGCCCCAGTCAAAGTCACCTAAACCATTTTGAATAAGAAACTGAATGTCGTTTCTGTCGTTGGGCCGCCAGTGGAAGTTGCCGATAAGGTCCGTCGTCTTGACCACACCCGGGCCGTTTTGCTGCTCGATCAAAACGAGCGGATAGGTTTGTCCAGAGGTGTACTGGTTCAAAGCGTTCGTCATGTCGGCCGAGACGAACCAGGACAGTTTGTGGTTCGGCGTCGCGCCGCCGTACTCGGCGGTATAGTACATGTTCCGGTACTGCGGCGTCGAGCCGTACGTGAAGTCCCCGAAAGGCGGATAGGTTCCCGACTTCACGACGGTGTTGATGACACCTATTCCGTAAGCCGCCTGCGAAGCCGGCAGACCGCCGGTCGAAACCAGGATGCTCCCGATGCCGACGTTCGACAGGTTCGTGGTGAAGAGTCCCGACATCTGATCGTTAATCGGGATGCCGTCGAACTGGTAGGAGATGTCTGCGGCCGAACCGCCGTGCACGCGGGGCTGGGCCGGAAAACCGCTTCCGGTGATACCCGGGATCGTTGCAATATACTGATACAACGTCTTGTGCGTATCGTTACCGAGCGATATCGCGCTCAGTTGGTCGCCGGTAACCGTGTAGGTGTCCGAGGTCGTGTCGGGCTTTACAAGCGAGCCGGCGACTCGGGACGTTACGTTGGCGATCGTTCGTAGGGTAGCCGACAGACGAATATTTTCCGTCACCGTGAGCGTTTGAGTGACGGTGACGCCCGGCAGGCTTTGCGATTCAAATCCGCCTGCTACAACGGAAACCGTATAAGTATCCGGCAGAAGATTTTGCAAGACGTAGAAGCCGCTGGCGTTGCTCGTTGTCGTCTGTCTTCCGCTGGGCGATGAAGCCGTCACCGAAGCGTTCGCGATAGGAGCGCCCGTCGTCGCGTTTGTGACCGTTCCGCTGATGGTGCCTGTCGTCGCCGATTGCGCCAGCGCAACGGTCGGCGATACGATCGACACGGCCGTGACTGTCGCCAGCACGACTGCCAGGTGGCGCAGATGACCCTTGATCTGTATCATTTCAGTGTTTTTTCTCCACCGGAGCCGCGAGCGGTGCGCCTTGATGCATCCCGGCCGTGGACCCCGAGATAATACTAAAGCGACCGGCGTGAGGACACGCTCGTCCGCTGGATCTTGGAATATGATTAAAACCAATGTGCTCCTGCCTTAGGCCCCGAGGGGTGCCTTCCGAAGGACGGCGCCGTCCGGGCGCGCTTGTTCGACGGGCAGTGCAAGGAGCGAACCCGCGCGATTCTGCCGAATACATGAGATCGTATGATGGCAATTGTCCTAGCGGCAGCCGTGGCTGCCACGCCTTCGCCCAAACCGGCCCAGCCGCTCAAAGTGATCATCCACATCAGATCGAACAACACGTATTGTTCGTCCGTCCGCACGATGGCCGTACCCATCGGTTATGTGACGCGTCGCAATGACGAAGCCTTTGCTGCGATCGACCATTCGCTGCTAAAATTTTTTGAAAGCGTTCGCGGCGTTTCGTCAGCCGGAACGCAAGATATGGAGACCCTGAGCTCCGAGCTTGATGACGCCGCCATCTATACGCCGACCGGGACGTTGAGCACGATGAAGGTCAACCAGATCGCGTACGATATCGTCCAGAACCTCGCGCTTGAAGATCAGGTCATGCACGATTCATGGACAAAATATCCAAAGGGCGCCTTCCCGAACATCGACGCGATGCGGGAGCGGCTGCAAAACCTCATGGATTTGCAACGAGCTCTCGCCGGCCGTTACGTCGAATTCGCCTCGACCTACGAGGACAACGCCGGCCAGGCCAAATATGCAGATGACGCCGCTTCCTTCAAAGCGCTCCTGCGCGATACCATACTTGGGCTGTCATCAGCGCTGGCCCACGCGCATGACCCGAGTGACGAACTGCCGCCGCAAGAGACGGTGCACGATCTCGCGCACACCGGCAACGTGTCAGATGTGGTCAGGGAGCTCAAACTGCAAGAGATGGCCTTTTCCACCGAGATCGTAGACGCAGGCAACTCGTGCGGAATCTGAACCGTTACACGAGAGTCTTGGCCAGCCCGCGAGGGGCGTCGCTTTCGACGTAGCGCGCCCGCCCGACGTACAACGCGACCATTTGGGCGGCAACTAGCCAAGCCAGCGTGTTAAACGCATCACCGGCGACCGGACCCAGCAGCGGAATGTCGCCGATATGGCCGCCGATGACGTACCGCAAGCTCTCGGCCTGGGCCGCCTCCATCATGGGGCCGTTGACGATGTTGCGCGCGACGTCGTCCACGATCCCGATGATCGCGCAGGTAGCGTCGAGCATCGCCGCACTTCCGTGCCGGAACTCGCCGGCCGAAAACCCCTCGGCGTGGATGTAGCTCGCTTCTTTCAGTTTGAGCGCAAATTCGTTGGCGACCGGAATCCCGTAGCCGGCCGCGACGATGACGACGCTGCGCCGCCGCGCTATGCGTTGTGCCGCTTCGTGGACGGCCTCGACGCCGGCTCCGTCGAGCCAGCTGCGGACGTCCTCGGCGGTTTCGGTCAGACTGTCGGCGTTGCGCGAGTGCGTGCCGGCCATCAAACCCGCTGCCCACAATAAGATCGCGGCCGTGGCGCTGACGCTCTTGCTGGCGGGAACCGCGATTTCAGGACCGGCGGCGAGATCGATCGTGAGATTAGCGCGGCGCCCGAGTTCCGAATCGGGCGTGTTGGTGATCGCGATCAGATCCTTGGGCTGCAGAACGTTGAGCGCTTCGAGCAAGTCGCCCGACCGGCCGCTTTGCGAGCACGCGATGATCGCCGCATTTCTGTAGGCGACATTATCGAGCGGCGCCTCGGTCGCGGCCAGAGCGTGCGCGCGTATGCCGCGGCGGCGCAGCGCGAGTGCGCCGAGTTGCGACATGAAAAGCGAACTTCCGCTGCCGAGCAGCACCACGTCGCGCTCGCGAATCGCGTGCGCCAGGGTTTCGGCCTTATCCGACGCGGCAAGTGCGCGCCAGACGTCTGGCTGTTCGCGGATCTCGCTTTCGAAATGGGCTCCGAGCATACGTTACTGCTTGGCGATCGCCGCGAGGATGGCGCCGCGCATCGTGGCCAGGTCGGCGGCACCGTGCGGCTGGTCTTCGCCCATCCACTGATTGATCATGAACGAGAAGGTGACCGGCCCGTGCGTCTTCGTTTTTACGTAGCCGGAAATCGTGCGCACGTGGCTGATGCTGCCGGTCTTGGCGAAGACGTTATTTTCCGCGATCGTTCCTTTATACGAGCTCCTGAGCGTTCCGCGCACGCCCGCGACGGGCAAGGCGTCGAGCACCACGTCCCGGGTGGGCGAATTCCAATCGTTTTGGAGGATCAGCAGAAGATCGCGCGGGGTGATGCGGTCGTATTGCGAGAGCCCCGAACCGTCGGAGATCGAAACCGTCGCGGGATCGATGCCGGCCGACTTCAAGTATTGATTCTCCAGCGCGGTCCCGTTTTCAACCGTGCCCGGCGCGCCTTTCAAACGGAAGCCGAGCTCTTTGAGAAACATTTCGCCCATCAAATTATCGCTGGGATACCAGAAGTCGGCGAGCAGTTGCGGCATCGCTTCGGAATGTTTACTCCAGAGCACGGTCGCGCCGGCCGGAGCCTTTCCGCTTTGCATTGAGCCGGCGACGGTGACGCCGTGCGCGGCAAGCGCTTTGGCGAAAACATCGCCCGAATAACTTTGCGGATCGGGAACAGCCGGATGAACGTCGCCTGAGGTTTTCGCGCCGGCCGGATAGCTGCCGGTAATGCGAATCGTCGCCGGTTGATCCCAGGGCCGCACGAGTTCGGACGTGTCCTTGGATTTGGGCGGCCCGGTCATTAGCTGGTTATCGAGCGTGAACGCGCCGGTCGGAGGCTGTAGCGTGATGAGCGCAGGTTCACCCGGTGCGGCGCCCGGAGAAAAGTGCATGTGAACGACGCCGTCCTCGAGTTCCAGCGCGGTAACCACGGGCGCGTAATAAAAAGGAAGATCGTCCCACGACCAGCCGTACCCGTAGCGGACCGCATCAAAATGCGCGGCGTCGGTTACCACGCTGCCCGAGACGCTGGTCACTCCCTGCGCGGCCACGGCGGCCGCGGCGTCGTCCAAATCCTTTGCGGTCAGCAGCGCGTCACCCCCGCCGACCAAATACACGTTGCCCGCGACGGTGCCGTTTTGCGGCGGCCCGTCCGAAACGACCGAGGTGGTGTAAGCGAATCCCGTCCCGAGAATCTTCAGCGCGGTGGATCCTACCAGCAGCTTAAAGTTCGAGGCCGGCATGAACTCCTGATCCGCGTTTTGCGAATAGAGCGCGTTCCCGCGAACCGTGTCTATCGCGATGAGGCCGACCTGCGCGCCGCGAAGCGTAGGCGCGGCCAGCAGTTTTTGGATCGTACGACGCAGTGCCGCAATCTGCGCGGCTTTCCACGGCACACCGCCCGGAGCGGGCTTCGCCAGCGTAGCAACAGACGACATGTCGGCCGCTATAGCCGTGAACGGCGCGCATGCGAGCGCGGCACATCCTATTGTCATGGTGAGCTTGTCGAACCACCGCCGAGCTTGACGAGGCGCCGCTCTTTTATTCATCACAGTCGTTCCGTAATACGTCATCGATGCTTTCACGTTTCGCGATCAGCGTGTGCGTCCCGCCCCGTACGGCGACCACCGCCGGCCGCGTAAAACGATTGTAATTGCCCGCCATGCTGTAAGTATATGCCCCGGTCGTGCACATCGCGATCAGATCCCCCTCGGCCGCATCGGAAGGCAAGCGCGCGGTGCCGAGCTCATCGTTTTCACAAGAACGTCCGCACAGGATGGTTTCTTGCAGCGGCCCGCTTTCACGCGCGGCATAGGCATGATGGTACGCGCCATAGAGTGCGGGGCGGGGATTTTCGTAGATACCGCCGTCGACGATGACGAACGGCTTGCCGGACTGGCGCTTGGCGGACATCACGCGATAGAGCGTTGTGCCGGCTTGCGCGACGAGCGCACGGCCGGGTTCGATGCCAATCTGCGGAAGGGGAAGATTCCAGCGCTTGGCGTCTTTGCGCGCCGCGTTTGCGATCTCCGCAATGGTCTTATCCGCATCGAACGTATCAGGCTCGTCGGGATGCATCGAAACACCGAAACCGCCGCCCACGACGATGCGCTCCGTCACAAAGCCGGCGGCCGCGGCAAAAGCGGCCCGCTCCATGAGCGCGTGCGTATTTTCGACGAACGTCTGCGTGTCGTAGATCTGCGAGCCGAGATGCGAGTGCAGTCCCTCAAACTGTAGGCCGGGCAATTTTTTGAGTGTCTCCAACGCCGCCGGCAGAGCGGCCGTATCGAAGCCGAATTTGGTGCGCGCTCCGCCCGTGCGTACGAATTCGTGGGTATGCGCTTCGATGCCGGAGTTGACTCGCAGCAGAACGGAGATTTTCGCGCCGCCGGAACGGCTGCCCAGACGCCGCAACTCCTCGATGTTGTCGACGATCACGCGCGCCACGCGCCCTTCGGCGGCTGCGTCGAGTTCCTCGCCGGTCTTTCCGCACCCGTGAAAGGCGATGCGGTCAGGTGGAAAGGCGGCGCGTTCAGCCGTGGCCAGTTCGCCGAGCGAGCAGACGTCGAGGTGCAGCGGCGTGTGCTTTAAGTGGCGCGCGAGCGCGACAAGCAGCAGCGCTTTGCCGGCGTAGGCGATTTCGACCGAGTGCGGAGCGCACGCTTGCAGAAACTGTGCGATCGCCGCGTCGAATACGCCGTAATCGACTGCAAGCAGCGGCGTGCCGTAGGTAGCGGCAAGTTCGTCGGCGGAAACGCCGCCGGCAAACAGCTCGCCGCCGCGCCGCTCGTGTCCCGGAGCAAGGCCGCCGCGCCAGCGTACGGGCGCAGAGTTCCCGATCATTGCATCTCTTGCTTTGGCCCAAACCGTGCTTTGTCATCCTGAGCGGCGCGGAGTTGCGCGCCTGTCGAAGGTCGAAGGCGCGATCATGGAATATCCGTTCTGGAAACTGCGCGAGTGGACGCCCGATCTGCCGGAAGGCCGCGTAGACAACATCTATATCCATTGGTCGGCGCATGACTACCGCTCTGTTTTCCCCGCCTATCATTTCTGCGTGGCGCTCGATGATGACGGTGATATTATCGTCGTCAACACGCACGACGTGCGGGAAAATATGCGCAATGTTTATGACGCTCCGGACGAACCGTACGCCGCCCACACGCGCAAACGCAACTCGTTTGCTCTCGGAATCTCCGTCATGGGCATGCAAGACTCAAAGCCCGGCGACTTCGGACCGTATCCGCTCACGCCCGAACTCATCGATGCACTGTGTTTGGTTGCAGCGAAACTCGCGTCGCGTTATGGCGTTCCGGTCGACGCGGAGCACATCATGACGCATGCGGAGGCCGGGCTCCTCGACGGATATTTCGGAACCGAACCCCAGCAGCGGTGGGACATCGCGCGGCTGCAGCCCGATCTGCGCCCGCTCGTGCCGCAAGACGCGCTCGATGCGGGAGAAGAATTGCGCTTGCGAATCCGCCGCTTCAGCTAGGGGCAAACTGCGCGAGGAATTGCTCGATGACGGGTTGCGCGACGCCTGCGTCGTGCAGTCGCTGCTTCATTGTTTCAGTCGAGGCGGGCGGTGTGACGAGCAAGAACGGCGATGCGGCTCTGTTACCGGAGATTCTCACGTTTTGCGCGGCGGCAGGAATGAGCGCGGTCTGGTAGCGGTGCAAGTGCGCGCTTCCGTCATCGCAGGCCAAGTCGAGTTCGTCTTCGAGCGTCATGACGATGAGCGGACGGTCGTGCGTGCCCATTGAGGCTGGCGTTTCCGTTGCCGTAACGCGTTCGACAATGAAGTGCGAGTCTGCGATGAGCGCTGTACGCTGAAAACCTTCGAAGGCATAAGCGAGTTCGGAAAGCGCGTTCGACGTGCCGGCTTTGTAGTTGAGAACGTCGGCGGCTTTTTGAACGTGAAGCTCGCGCGGCTTGCCGTCGGGTCCGACGCGGTTCCAGTCGAAGATGCGATACGTCAGATCGCTGGCCTGCTGCGTTTCGAAGATCACGATGCCCGCGCCGATTGCGTGCAGCAGGCCGGCGGGAATGTAAAATGCGTCTCCGGCTTCGATCGGTACGCGGCGCAGAATTTCCCCGAGCGATCCGTCGGCGACGCGTTGTTCGTACTCTTCACGCGTGGTGTCGCGCGTCCAGCCCATCACGAGCTCCGCGCCCGGTTTGGCTTGCAGAACGTACCAACATTCGGTCTTGCCGTTGGGCTGATGTTCGACGCGTTGCGCGTAGGCGTCGTCGGGGTGCACTTGTACCGAAAGCGAATCGCACGCGTCGATAATCTTCGTAAGTATCGGGAAAATACGCGACGGGTCGATGGAAGCCAGCAGTTTTGCGCCCAGCGAAGCGCGCAGTTGCGCAACGGTTTGGCCGGCGAGCGGTCCGTTCGTGACCTGATTTTCGTCCCAGCATTCCCAGCTTTCGCCGATCTTTATCCCGGGGTCGCCGTCTTTGCCGAATTCCCTGACCAAATCGTCACCGCCCCAAATGGCCGGAGCGAGTTTGGGCTGCAGCACGTAGGGATACAGCGAATCGTCAGACACGGTTACGTTCGCTCGCGAGCTGGGCTTTGAGCAGTCCGCGCGCCGAATTTCCCACGAAGACCTCCTGTGCGGATCGCAAGTCGTCCTCGTGCAGCACGCGTTCGACGGCTTCGCCGCGCGAGACCAGCGCATTGCGCAGAACTCCCGGCAAGACGCCGCAGCTCAAGGGCGGCGTATAGAGTGTGCCGTCAATGCGCGCAAAAAGATTGGTTCGCGATCCTTCGGTCAACTCGCCGCGCTCATTTCGCAGCAGGGCGTCGAAGCATCCCGCTCGCTGTGCGTACTCCGCGGCCGCGTCGTAAGCGGGCCGCCAGGACGTTTTGTACTGCAGCATGGGATCGCCGGATCGCACGCGTTCCTCCGAGACGAGAATCGTGACGCGCTCCCTGATCGCTTGTAGTTGCTCGGTGGCCACCGACGCCGCTCCGTCGAGGCCGAGCCGGATGCGAACGAGGGCCGGCACGCCGCGCGCGTTGAGTTCGTTTAGGCTGCGGCGCAGTTCCCCATCGTCAAATGCAATAGCGAAATGCTTCGCGGCGCCGCGTAAGCGCTCCAGGTGCGCGTTGATGTCGCTCGGCTGCGGTCCGCAGCGCAGCGTTTCCAGGCACGCGAACCCGGCGAGAGCCGGCGCGACGAAAGCGGTTTTGAGCAGCACTTCGCGCCATTCGTCTTCGGCTTGCGAGTCGGTGACGATGCCGCCGCCGGCGTCGAGCCGTCCGGCGCCCTGAGCGCGATCGATTTGCAGCGTGCGAATGGCGACGTTCCACCAGCCGCGCCGTTCCGGCATCAGGTAACCGATGCTGCCGGTATAGATTTCGCGGGTTCGCGGTTCGAAACGCGCGATGTGCGCCATTGCGGCGCGCTTGGGCGCGCCGGTGACGCTTCCGCATGGAAAGGTTGCGCGGAAGATCTCGCTCAGCGGCGTTTCGGGAAGGGGCGTTCCTGAAACCGTCGACGTCATTGTCGCAAACGTCGGGTACCGTTCGATCGAAAAAAGTTCATCGGCCTTTACGCCGTCGCAGATCTTGTGCAGATCGTTGCGCAACAAGTCGACGATCATCAAGTGCTCCGCGCGGTTCTTGGCGTTGTTCAGCTCGCCGGCTTCGTTCGGGGGGGCTGTTCCTTTCATCGGTTTGGTTACGAGCCGGCCGTCTTCAAACCGCAGAAAGAGTTCCGGGGAAAACGACAAGAGTGCGAGATCGCCGTCTTCCACGTAGGCGCAGTAGCGGGCTTCGCTTTGTTTCGCGAGCAGGCGATACGCGCCGAACGTTTCGCCGGAAAATGCGAAATCGAACGGCAGCGTGTAATTCACCTGATAGACTTCGCCGTCGCGAATTGCCGAGCGGATTGCGCCTATCCCCAGGTCGTATTCGCTTCGTTCGATGCGAGCTGCGGGCGGCGTCATGCGGAAGTCGAGCGGCCCGGTCTCGAGGTCGATCGTTTGCGGCGCGTCGTAGACGCCGAGCGCCAGCAATGGCGCCTGCGCATCGCGTTGCGGAAGTCCGTTGCAGCTTGCGCCCAGTTCGTAAGAAAGAAAGCCAGCGATGCAGTAGCCAGCCGACAGCGCCGCGTCCGCTGCGTCCAGAGTGCCCCACGCTTCGTCCGGCGAGGCGGCTCGAAAGACGTGGATCGGTGAATCGAAGAGCAGGGCCGGGCCCGATCCGGCTACGACGCGCAGATTTCCCCGCGTTCGACGATCGACTTGAACCGGTGCAAGTCTTCGGGCGACGTGCTATAAGGAACGCTGGCGTTGGGATTGTGCGTCTGCCCGTCGGGCATCGATGCGATTCCGAGCGCTGCGTAGATCGGGCAATAACCGGTTGCGGCGCGATAGAGCAGATGGGCCGCAGCGGCGCCTATCAGCATCCCGGCGCCGAGCGAGAGCCATCGTTCGGATGGGGCAACGTTGCGTCCGTCGTGCATGCGATTACTCTCCTCGTCCCTAAGTACCCAAACGTGCGCGTCCACGTCGGCATCGGCTCGAACCTCGGCGACCGGCAGGCCAATATTCTTGCGGCTCTGCAGCGGCTTCGGCGCAAAAGCCGCGTGCTGGCGGTTTCGTCGTTTTTTGAAAGCGCCCCCGCGGAAGGCGCGGAGGGCCCGCCGTTCCTCAACGTCGCGGCAGAACTGGAGACCGCACTTGATCGCGAGAGTTTTCAGGAACTCGCACGCGGCGTTGAAGTGTCGGTCGGCCGGCCGGGAAAACAGCGCTTGGCGGCACGGGCCATCGATATCGATCTGCTCGCAGCCGGCGACGACTACGTTCATCCGGCGCTCGCGCAGCGTCCGTACAATCTCGTTCCGCTCGCCGAAATCGCGCCGCAATTCGCGCAACTCGCAGCCGCGTTGAAGACCAACGGCGTCCACAAACGCGCGCGTTCGCTGCACTTCGACGCGAACCGCCAGGAAGAGACTCCCGACGTACGGCTCTCACTCGACCGCGTCGGCGTGTCGCGCGTGCGCCGGATCGTTCGGCTGAATGTCGCAGGCCGCGAACAAGTTTTCAACGGCGAGTTTACGATGCTCGCCGATCTCGCGCCCGATAAAGCCGGCGTGCACATGTCGCGCTTTCACGAAATCTTGGAAGAGGCGGCGTTGGAAGTGCTGGCTCGAACCGATGCGCCGTCGCGGATCGAAGGTTTGGTCGAAGCGATCGCCCGCGAGATCGTGCGAACGCAGCGCGCCGTGCGCGCCGACGTGCGTCTGCGCGCCGAGTTTGCGCTCGAGCGGTGGACGCCGGTCAGCGGAAAGCGCGGCGAGGAGACCTACACGCTGACGGGCATCGCGCACGCGGACGGCGCCGGCGTACGCCGCGCGATCGGAGTCGAGGCCGAGGGGATGACCGCGTGCCCGTGCGCGCAGGCGATGGTTCGCGAGCAAAGTTTCAACGATCTGCGTGAGGCCGGTTTCTCGGAGTCCGATGCGCGCCGCGCGCTCGAAGCGCTGCCGGTCGCCACGCACAACCAGCGCGGACGCGGCAGCGTTTTGATCGGCGCGCTGCCGCAAGAGATGCCGGCGGTCGAAGATCTGGTCGAGATCGTCGAGAATGCGATGTCGAGCGAAACGTACGACCTGCTTAAGCGGCCCGACGAGTTTTTCGTGGTCAACAAAGCGCACCACAATCCCAAGTTCGTCGAAGACGTCGTGCGCGGTATCTTGGCCGGCGCGCTCGAGATGTACGAAGACTTTCCGGACGGGACGTTCATCAGTGCTTCTCAGGTCAATTACGAATCGATCCACAAGCATGACGCGTTTGCCGAAGCGTTCGGCACGTTCGGAGAATTGCGCGGCGAATTGCGCGGCGGCGCCTACGCCGGCCGCAAAACGGATTTGACGGCTTGGCTCGCGGCACGCAGCTCGTCCTAAAAAACGCGCGCGCATACCGTTACGACCCGCAAGCGCGCACCTATTCCCGGCACGAAGGTGTGGTGCTGGAAGACGGCCGGATCGCATCCTTGGATCCCAGCGATGCCGGAGCCGGCGTCGCGTCGATCGATGTCGGCGGTGCGACGGTCTTGCCGGCGTTTGCGGATTGTCACGTGCACCTCACCGACACCGGCTATTTCACCGGGGCGCGCAATTTTGACGCCGTGCGCTCGTATGAGGAATTTGCCGCCGCGGTGCGCGAGCTGCCGCGCGAGAGTTACGTGCTCGCCGGTCAGTATGACGAAAGCGCGTGGCGCGACGGCCGTGCCGCCGATGCCGCGCCGCTCGAACGGGAGTTTTCCGAAACGTTTGCGATGCTCGTGCGCATCGACGGCCATTCGTGCGTCGTCAATCGCAAGACATTCGCGTGGCTGAACTTGCCGCCCGAAACCACGGGCATCGAAAAAAATGCGTCCGGCGAACCCAGCGGCAAGCTCTCCCTCGAAGCCAACTGGCGCGCGCAGTCGGCATTCATGGCCGCGCTGCCGCAGGGCGCCAAGCGCGCCGCCGAAGCGCGGGCCGTGGAACTGGCCCTTTCGCGCGGATGCCTCCATTTGCACGCGCAATTCGTCGGCTTCGCGCGCGACGAATACGCCGCGGAGATTGCGGCGCTCCGCGACCTGCCAGGAGCCAAATGGTATCCCAAGGTGTGCGAGCCGGATCCGCAGCTGGCCAAAGAGCTCGGCTTACCGTATATCGGCGGCGACATTTTCTTGGATGGTTCCATCGGCAGCTGCACCGCCGCCGTCAGCGAACCGTTTCTTTCAGGTGCAGGCAGCGGCTGCGGCGACCTTCGCTACAGCGACGCGCAAGTTTTCGAATATTTTTCCGCCGCGGAAACGCTCGGTATCTCGGCCGGCGTGCACGCGATCGGCGATCGGGCGATCGAACAGGCCGTCGCTACATGGGAACGCATCTTACACGGCAAGCCCAGCCAGAACGGCTGCCGGCATTTCATCGAGCATTTCGAGATTGCGCGTGACGATCAGATCGAACGCTGCGCGCGGCTTGGAATATATCTCTCCATGCAGCCGCAGTTCGATTTGCTGTGGGGCGGCGCGGGCGGAATGTACGAGCGGCGTTTGGGAACGGAGCGCGCGCGTTCGATGAACGCACTGCGCCGCATCGAGCAGGCCGGCGGCGTGCTCTGCGGCGGCGACGACAGCCCGGTTTGCGACTTGAACCCGCTGCTGGGCATGCAAGCGGCGGTCTCACACCACGAGGCCGGCGAACGGCTTTCGCCCGCATCCGCGCTCACGATGTACACCTACAATGCCGCGCGGCTCGGGCATGCTGAAGTTCGGACGGGCTTGCTCGCCGAAGGGTATGCTGCGGATCTCGTCATGCTCGACAAAGATCCGCTCGACGGCGCGGCGTTTACGCAATGCCGTGTTTTGTCCACTTGGTGCGACGGAGAGATCGTGTATGCAGAAGATCGAACGCTCTAAGTTTCTTGCTCTGACCGGCGGCGCCGCCGCTGCGTGTGCGATTCCGCTGCCGGCATTTGCCGCAATCGAATCGGGTGTGGCCCTGCATACGGCAACCGGATCGATCTTCGGAACGCTTCTGTTGCCGGCGAGCGCAAAGCCGGCGCCCGTCGTGCTGCTTATCGCCGGTTCTGGACCGACGGATCGCGATGGCAACAATCCGCTGCTTCCCGGAAAAAATGATTCGCTCAAGCTCCTGGCCACGGCGCTGGCTTCGCGGGGCGTCGCGTCTTTGCGTTACGACAAGCGGGGCATCGCGGCGAGCGCGGCTGCGATGACCGCTGAAAAAGACCTTCGTTTTGATACGTACGTCGACGATGCTGCGGGCTGGGCAGCGCTGCTGGCGCGAGATCCCCGGCTATCGCACATTACCGTTGCGGGCCACAGCGAAGGATCGCTGCTCGGAATGATTGCCGCACAGCGCGGTGGTGTTGCAGCTTACGTTTCGCTTGAGGGTGCAGGGCGGCCGGCATCCACGGTTATTCGGGAACAACTGCGCCCCGCGCTGACGCCCGCACTCTTGGCGCAAGCCGACACCATCATCGCCCAGTTAAATGCGGGGACCGTTTACACAGGTGCCATACCGCCCGAACTGCAGTCACTTTTTCATGCGTCGGTCCAGCCGTATCTCATCTCGTGGTTTAAGTACGATCCGGCCGTGGAGATCGGGAAGCTCAAAATCCCGGCCACGATTGTCCAGGGAACGGCGGACGTGCAGGTGACGATGGCGGATGCACAAGCGCTCAAAGCCGGCGATCCAGGCGCGAGCCTCGTTGTGGTGCCCGGAATGAATCACGTGCTCAAGATCTCGCCCGACGTTTCGAGCCGAGCCGCGATCATCGCCGGCTACACGAATCCGGCGCTGCCGGTAGCGCCGCCGGTCATTAGCGCGGTCGCGTCCGCCGCGAAAACTAAATAATCGAGATCGTTTCCTTCGGCTTGGGATGCGCTTCGATCGCGTCGAGTAATGCGCCGGCGAGCTGGTCGCAGATCGGATCGTCGATTTCTTCCACGAGGCCTTCGTCGGCAAGCCGCGCCTTCTCCGGGTCGATGGGAATGCGGGCGAGGAGCGGCGCCTTCGCCAGTTCGGATACGCGCTCGGCGTAAGAGGGGCCGAAGATTTCGTACTTCTTTCCGGTGTCGGGCGCGATGAAGTACGACATGTTTTCGACGACGCCCAATATCGGTTTCTTGAGCTGATGCACCAGGTTCGCCGCTTTGCGCACGATCATCGTCGCAAGCGCTTGCGGCATCGTCACGAGGATCACGCCGTCGATCGCGAGTGATTGTAAGACGGTGAGCGGCGCGTCGGACGTTCCCGGCGGCAGATCGATGAGCAGATAGTCGAGGTCGCTCCAAAGCACTTGCTCGTAAAACTGACGAATGACGCCGGAAAGAATCGGACCGCGCCAGATCATCGCGGTGTCTTCCTGATCGGTGAGCAAGTTTGAACTGACGATTTCGATCGCGGTGCGCGATTGCGCGGGCACCATGAGCGGCGGCGCGTTCCCGCCTTGCGGAACGGGCTTCGCGTTAGGGTCGACTTCGAGCAGCAGCGGCGTGCGCAGCCCGAAGAGTTTTGGGATCGACGGTCCCGTAATGTCGGCGTCAAGGATGCCGACGCGCAGATTCCGGCGTCGCAGCCCGAGCGCGATCAGCGCGGTGACGAGCGATTTACCGACGCCGCCCTTGCCCGACATGATCGGTACGACGTGGTTGATTTTTCCGTGTCTTTTGAATTCACCGGGAGCGCGGCGCAGCGGAATGCGATCTTCGTTGCTGATATTCGGGACGAAGCCCGAGAGGCGCGCCTGCACGAGGGCCGCGATAATCGGCTCGATCCGCAGGCCGTGCGCTTTGGCGCCTTGTTCGATCGTCTCGTACTTGTTGACGCCGCAGCCGGCGCAATGCAGGCCGAATTTGCCGAGAACCTCGGCTGCTATGGGGAGGTCCCGGACCAGCTCCGCGATGTTGCTCTGCGGCCCGATCTCCATTTCGAGGTGCGGCATGGGCAAGGGGTTCGCGTTCCGAAGCCCCCGGTCTTATGCGAGAGATGTCGCACGAGCAGCTCGCCTTGCTGACCGCCGCCTACATGCACGTTCCGGCGCGGCGTCTGCGGTCGCTCGCGCGCGGTGAAGATTCATCATTAAAGGAGTGGCTGGAGTCTGATTCGGGCCGGCGCGTCGCGCACGCCCGTCATCAGGCCCGCGACGCGGCACATACCCTGGCAGCGCTGGAGGCTTCCATCGTAACCATCGCCGACGCGCGCTATCCTGAACGTTTGCGCGATCTCGAGGATCCGCCGGCGTTTCTGTGCGTGCGCGGAAATCTGCCCTCGCGCGGCATTGCCGTCATCGGGACCCGCACTCCGCCCGAAGCGGCGCGGCTCTTCGCGCGCGAGTTTTCCGCGCGTCTGGGCGAGCCGATCGTCAGCGGTTTGGCTTTGGGGATCGATGCCGCGGCGCATCGCGGCGCGCTGGACGCCGGCGTTCCGACCGTCGCCTATGTCGGAACGGGTTTGGGCGTCACGTATCCGCCCGAGCACCGCGCGCTGGAAGAAGAGATCGTTGCGCGCGGCGGCGCGATCGTCAGCGAACGTCTTCCGGGCGAAGGCGCCACAAAATCCACGCTCGCGCACCGCGACCGTCTGCAGGCGGCGCACGCGCGCGCGGTCGTGCTGATCGCAAGCGAAACCGACGGCGGCGCGATGCTGACCATGCGTTACGCCAAGCAGCTGGGGCGCCCGAGGTTTGCGTTGGCGGCGTACGGCGATCGGTGCTATACCGGAAACGCGCAAGCGCATGCCGACGGCGCGCGCGTGCTGCCGTTCGACGTCGACCGGGCGTTGCACGAACTGCAAGAGTTCTCGAAGCACCTCGCGCCGGCTTAAGTGCAAGAAACGCTCGCTGGCGGCTGCAACTCGCCGGTGCGCTCGGGCTGGTCGGTCGGTGAAAAACCGTTCGTGCAGAGCCGCGGCGACGGCGCTTATGCGTTTGATGAAAACGGCGAACGGTACATCGACTACATCATGGGCTACGGCCCGCTTTTGTTCGGATACAACAATCCGGCGCTGACGTCCGGACTCGACGAGCTGGCGGCGCGTGGTGCGCTATTCGGATCGACGCACGCGGAAGAAGAGCGGCTGGCGCAGCGCATTCGCGGACACGTCCCTTCGATGGAGCGCGTGCGTTTCACGACCACCGGCAGCGAAGCGATGATGAGCGCGATCCGCGTGGCGCGCGCGTTTACCGGGCGCGATCTCGTCGTGCGGTTTGCCGGAAACTATCACGGGCATTTCGACGCGGCGCTTTTTTCCGCAGGCGCATCCGCGCAGACGACGCAGGCCGGCCCTAGCGGCATTCCCGGGGGCGTCATGCAAGATGTCGCGGTCGCCCGTTACAACGAACTTGAAAGCGTCGAACGCGCTATCCGCGGGCGCGAAAGCGAACTTGCCGCGATCGTCGTCGAGCCGGTTTGCGCAAACATGGGGCTGGTCAAGGCCCGCAAGGATTTCCTGAAAGGCTTGCGCCGGCAGGCCGACGCTTCCGGCGCGTTGTTGATCTTCGACGAAATCATTTCGTGGCCGCGCGCAGGTATGGGCGGCGAACAGGCGGTCATCGGCATCCGTCCCGACCTGACCGCAATCGGGAAAGTCCTCGGCGGCGGCTTTCCCATCGCGGCCTTCGGCGGGCACGAAGACGTCATGGCGGTGCTCGCACCGGACGGCGCGGTGTTCACGGGCGGAACTCATGCCGGCAATCCGTTCAGTGTCGCGATCGCGCATCGCGTGCTCGATCTGCTCGCAGCGCATCCCGAATATTTCGCTCAGGTGCGCGGGCTGGCGGAACGGCTCGCGCTCGGAATTCGCGGGATATTCGTGCGGCAGAACCTTGCTTATAATGTGGCGCAATACGAATCCATCGTGGATTTTATGTTCCGCAACGGACCGCCCGTTCGAGACTACGACGACGCGCGCGGCTCCGATGGAAAGAAGTACGCCGCATATTACCGCGCGATGCGCGAGCGGCACGTTCTGTTGCCACCCTCCCAGAACGAAGTGATGTTTCTTTCAACCGCGCACACCGAGAGCGACATCGACGAAACGCTCAAGGCAATCGACGAGTCACTTGCCGAGATCGAGCATGCGGCGCCGTGACTTTCTAGAAAGTACCGCGGCTGCGGCGCTCTTACCCGCGGAGCTGGCCTGCCTGCCGCCGGCGTCGATGCTATCGCCGAAAGCGATCGCTGCGCAAGTGCGCGACGAGTTTTTGCACGCGTGGCATGGTTACAAGTACGCAGCCTGGGGCTACGATGAAGTGCGCCCAATCAGCGGCAAGCCGTCGAATTTCTTTTTGGAGAACCATTCGTTCGGGCTCTCGATCATTGAAGCGATGGATACACTTTACGTCATGGGCCTCGATGCCGAACTGGAGTCGTGCGTCGCATGGCTGCGCTCGCACATGGATTTCGACGTAGACGGCGACGTTCAGATGTTCGAAGCGGTGATTCGCATGGTCGCCGGATTGTTGACGGGTTATTACGCGATCGGCGAGCGGTTTTTGGCGGACGGTGCCCGCGATCTCGCGGATCGTCTGCTCGTTTGCTTCACGAAGTCGCCCACCGGCGCGCCCTACCGGTACGCGAACCTGAAAACCGGCGCGGTCCGCGAGCCGCACATGGTGCTCGCCGAAATTGGTTCGAACATTTTGGAGTTCGGCGATCTCACACGGCTCACGGGCCAGCCGAAGTATGTGCAGGCCTCCATGAAAGCCTATGAAGCCGTTATCGCCAAACGATCGGATCTCGATCTGCTCGGCACGACGTTCGACGTGGAGAAGGGCGAGTTCATCGATACCGATGACCCCGCGCCCGACGAACCCGTCGATTCGTTCTACGAATACCTGTGGGGCGGTTGGCAAATGCTTGGCCTTACCCAGCCGCGCGATTGGTACCGCATGCTGACGGCGGCGATCGTCAAGTATAAGCTGACGCGCGTTTCGGGAAACCTCTGGTTCAAAACGCTGAACTACAAGACGGGCGCGGCCACCGGAGATACGACGACGTCTGAACTCGCGGCATTCTATGCGGGGCTTGTTGCCAAGGGCGGCAATCGCGACGTTGGTTCGGCATTTTACGACTCGTGGACCACGGCACTCGATAAGTACGAGCTGATTCCCGAAGTTATTAACTATGCGGACCTCTCAATCGTCAGCCCGCGGCACTGGCTGCGGCCGGAATATCCGAACTCTTCGTTTGACTTGTGGTTTCTGACAAAAGATCCGAAGTACCGCGTGACCGCATATCAGTACTTCCAAGCGCTGCGCCGGAATTGCCGGACGCCGCGCGGCTACACTGTGCTCACCGACCTGCGCACGCGACCGATGACGCAAGGCGATTACTTCCCGGCGTATTCGTTTTCGGAGAACTTCAAGTATCTCTATCTCATGTTCGCCGATACGCCGCGCTTTGACGGCTCCCGCTACTACCTCAACACCGAAGGCAAAATCATGCGCGGCATGCGGACATGAGCCGAGGCGGGGTCCGGTTGAACCGCTAGGTTCGCCGGATATTTTGGAGAATTAGTGCGGGTGGAAAAATTTCTGTTGAGCATGAGCGTGCTCTTTTTTGTTGCCGGCCCGGCCATGTCGCAAGCGAGCGCGGACGGAAACTTTCGCGCCGTTCTGCAGAGCCGTTACGCAGCTATGAAGGCCGCCATGGCGGCGAGGGACGCAAATGCGATCGCCTCTGTCCTGGCGCCGAACTTCGTCAGCATCGACACGTCGGGCAATCGCGAGAATGCCGCGAAGATGATCGCGGAGGTTAAGGCGCTGCCGCAAGATCCGCATAAGACAGGCGTAACGACGTTGGTTTCCGTCTGGGTTAAGCAGAACACAGCGATCATCTAACAACGTTACGATATGAAAACCACTAAGGCGGTGCTATTCAGCACCCAGCCCGTGGAACCGATCACGCTTTCGACGGACACATGGGTCAAACTGCATGGCCGTTGGTTATTGCAAGAAACGGAAACCGACCAACTGGACTATTACGTTAACGGTTTGCGCGTGCAGCATGCAGTGAAGGGCACTAGCTCGCCTCACTGACGCACTGCCACCGGATAGACCGCCGGACTGACTAGTCCGCTTGCGTCCACCGAGCGCACTCCCAAGATGGAGTTGTCCTTGCTGACCGGCACCGTCGCCTGCGTGACGTTGCCGACGTTTTTAGAGTGCTGCCACAGCGGCGAGGTCGTGTCACGCCAGACGATTTCATAGCTCGCCGCACGTGCGGCCGGTTTCCAACGCAGCGTCGAATCGTTGGTCAGCCGGTCGATCATGATTTGCACGGTCCCCGGCTGGTCGGGTCCGAGCGCAAGTGCCGCAAGCGCGGCGACGTTCATGCGGGTGACGTTGGCGAGATAGTTCCAATCATTGTATTGGGGCAAGTCGCCGTACTGCACGCCGTTTTCGACGCGCACGTTTTGGTGCTGGTGTCGGAAATCTTCGTGGATTTCGACGAAACGGATCGCGGGAAAACCCCGCGCCGTAAACGACTCTTGATCGCCGCCGCGGCGGAAGCGGTCGGCGCGGTAGATGAGCGTCGCGGTCATCGGCGCGACGTATTGTTCGGAAACGTTCTTGACAAACCGCGCGATCTCGCGCGACGGCGAATCGTTTTCGGAGCCGGCAGCGTTTACGGCGCTGATTTTCGCGTCGTCCGGAACGCCCTGGCTGAAGACGCGGACGGTGTGGCGATCGGGCGATCCGGCCGGCGAGTTCGAGGTTCCGATGATGTCGTTATTGAGATCGGCAACGACGTTTGTGTTGGACGCTTTGAGCTCGCGCGCGAAGTGATCCGAGCCCCACAGATTGAGCTCCTCACCGTCGAAAACCGCAAAGATGATCGTGCCGTGAAATTGCTGCGCTGCCATGACCTTGGCGGCTTCAAGGACCGCCGAAGTGCCGGAGCCGTTGTCATCGGCTCCAGGCGCTTGACCGGCGCCGTCGGTGCAATCGCCGTCACAGTCGTCGTAGTGGCTGGACATTACGTAGGTCGGTCCGGGTTCGTCGCCGCGCAGCGTCGCGATGATGCTCGATTCGGTAACGGCGCGCGGGGTGCGCGGAGTCTTGTCCTGGAGATACGTATCGAGCGCGACCGTCATTCGCCCGCCGCTCGTCGCAGCGGCCGCTTCGAACTGCGCTTTGATCCAATCGCGCGCTGCAAAAACGCCGCGGGCCGGCGAGTTCATGCCCTCGGAGAAGTCGTTGCGTGTGTAAAAGCCCACCAAGCGCGTATCATACGCGCGCAGGTCCGCGGAAGAAACCGCGCGGACCATCGCGGCAATGCGCGGGTCGGCGGCCGGTTTGGCGGAAGCGGAGACGACGGTCAGCGCGAGGATCGCGCTTGCAGAAAGAATGCGGCGAGCGTTCATGAAAGTGCCTTCACGAAAATATGTTCGTCTACATTCTTGCCTGCCGGGACGGATCGCTGTACACGGGCTGGACGGACAACCTCGACCGCCGGCTTCAGTCGCACCTCGACGGGCGCGCCGCGAAGTATACGCGTTCGCGCCTGCCCGTGCGGCTGGTCGGATGGATGCGGACGGGTGACGTGTCGCAAGCCAAGAGCTTGGAAGCTCGCTTCAAGCAACTGAGCCGCGGGGAAAAGCTGGCAGCCCTCGCCGCGGGCAAGGCCTTCGGAGTCCGGCTGCACAAAACGCGCTAAATGGCAACGCACACTGCGCCCACAGGCGAAGAATTCCGCACGCTCGTCGAGCGAGCGCGCACATCTTTGGCGCGCATCAGCACGCCCAAGGGTGACATGGTCTTTTCTTTTTATGCCGCCGATGCGCCGCAGCATTGCGCCGCATTTATCAAACTCGCCGACGCGGGGTTCTACGACGGCACGGCTTTCCACCGGGTTGAACCCGGTTTCGTGATTCAAGGCGGCGACCCGCAAGGCGACGGCACCGGCGGCCCGGGCTACAACTTGAAAGCGGAGTTTAACGACTACCCGCACGTGCGAGGCACGGTTGCGATGGCGCGCGCCTCGTCGCCGGACTCGGCCGGCTCGCAGTTTTACATCTGCTTGGACGACGCGCGCTTTCTCGACAAGCAGTACACGGTCTTCGGGCAATTGACGGAGGGATTTGAAACGCTCGACGCGATCCGGCGCGGCGATAAAATGACGAAAGTAAGCGTCGCTCCTAAAGCATAGTTCCGGCTACCTGGTGGTAGACCAGGCGCGAAATATCGGCGATGCCGGAGGCTCCGCCGCTCCAATCGTTGAGTTGCATCGTGTAAACGGCGATCACGTATGGCGAATTTCCGAACGGATCGACGATCGCGACGTCCGCGCGCGTGCCAGTGAGTTCCCCGGTTTTATTTGCGATCGCGACGCCGTGCGGGACGCCCGCTGGAATTTTGTCGCGGTCGGTCTGCCCCAGCATGATCTGGATCATCGCGCGGCACGATTCGGGCGATGCAACGGTCCGGATCGCTTCCCGGGTTCCGCGCTCGATCTGGAAGAGCAGGTTCGCCATATCTTGCGGCGTGGTGCGATTGTCGTGATGCTTGAGGATCGCCGGCGTATCCAGAAAATGACGGCGCAGCGCCGTATGTTTCATGGCGGCATGGTGCGCGGTTGCATTGATCGCATCGAATCCAAAATGCGTGATCAGAATATTCGCAGCGGTGTTGTCGCTCACCTGAATCATCGGCACGATGAGCTCGTGCACGGTGAAATGCTCGCCGTTTGAAGCGTGCGCCATGAAATCGGAGCCGCCGATGAAATCGCCGCTTCGAAACGTGATGGCTTTTTGCATGACCGACGGGTCGCTCTCGGCTTGGCGGAACGCCGTCAGCATGATCAGCAGCTTGATCGTGGAGGCGCTCGGAAAAGATAGGCCGGCGTTATAAGATGCAATCGGGGCGCCGGGTGCCATGCTTCGCGCATAGACGCCGACCGTCGCGGGAATCCGTTCGATCGCTTCGCGCAAGAGATCGTCGAAAGATTGCGCGGACGCGCGTTTAGGCCACAGGGCGGCCGCGCCTACGCCGGCGACGAACATGGAGCGTTTCACGAGCCCGTTCCTTGATAGTGTTGCAAACCATAGCGCCAAAACGCGTACGAGATCGCAAGCCAGCCGGCACCGACGAGCGGCGTCAGCAATCCGATCTGCGGCGAGAGCGAGAATCCGGTCTCGGCTTTGTGCAGCAAAAACGTCGCCGGAAAATAATTCATGAACGCGAACGGAAAGACGAACGCCAGCAAGAACCGGACGCCGCGAGTGTAGATGCTGATCGGATAGCGTGTAAATTCCTGTTCGAGCGACATGACCACCCATCGCAGCGTGTCGACGCGGACAAACCAAAATGAAACCGTGGCCACGGCAAGCGATATACCCAAATCGATGAGCGCGCCTCCCACCATCACGAGCGGCACGAAGAGCAGGAACGCTGCATCTACGTTGACGCCGCTGTAATTCGTTGCGAGCACCATCCAGACGATCGCGAGAATAAGGCCGTCGGGGAAAAGTTGGGCCGGCACGGTGAGTGTTTGGAACAGCGTGTCTTGGGGCCGCACCAGGAACCGGTCGAAGCGGCCTTCGCGCACGTATTCGGGAACGCTCACGACGTTGAAGAAGAACGCATTATGAAACTCGTGCCCCAGCATCCAGAGCGCGTACAGAAACGCCATCTGCCGGAAGTCCCAGCCGTTCATCGACGGGAACGTGCGCAGCGTCACCCAGAGCGCCGCGATGGCGGTCGCGTGATAGACGATCGTGAACGCGAACCACATGATGAAATTCGCCCGGTACTCGAGCATCGTCAGGAAATTGATGCGCCAATATTGGTAGTAGGTCGCAAGCACAGTATGAGACTTATTTCAGTCATGAGCCGGAGCCTGTTCTGAGCGAAGTCGAAGGGCTCGAAACGGAGCTTCCCGTCCGGAAACCATACCGCTTGGATTTGACCGCCGACGCCTTGCGGCGGCTGGCCGCCAACGTGGTGGACGTGCTGGACGACGGCGCATACCGCCGCGTGCTTTCCGACGAACACGGCAGCAATCTGATTGAGGTGCGACAGCTTCATGAAAGCGCGCTGCAGTTGCGCGTCGCCGGATCGCAGCCTGAGCGTTGGACGGAGACGGTGCAATCGATGCTCGGCATCGAAGCCGCCTTGGCCGAGTGGAAGCGCCGCGTGAAGCCGTTTCCGTGGCTTGCGCGGCTCACGCAGCATTTGCGCGGGATGCATCCGCCGCGCTATCCGTCGCTTTGGGAAGCACTGGCGCACGCGATCGTGTTCCAGCAGATCAGCATTCACGCGGCGTCGGCGATCATGCGGCGCACCGTTCAGACGCTCAGCGCGCCGTACGAAACGGAAAGCGGCGCGCTGCATCCGTTTTTCAGTCCGTCGAGCGTGCTTTTTTCGGCCGACGAAACGCTGCGCGCCGCGGGCTTGAGCGCGAACAAGATCGACCACCTGCGCAGCGCGGCCGCGGCGGTCGAGGACGGACTGGTCTCCGAAGAATTGCTCGCCGGCCTTTCGAGCGAAGAGGCCGCTGTGAAACTGCAGGCCGTCCGGGGCATCGGCCCTTGGAGCGCGGCAGTGGTCTTGCTGCGCGGCTTGGGGCGGCTCGACGTCTTTCCCTTGAACGATTCGGGGGTGGCTCGCTCGCTTCGCGAGCTCTCAGGCGAGTCGGATCTTGACGCGGCGGCGCTGCTCGCGGCGCTCGGTCCCGTGCGCGGCTTCCTTTACTTTCATCTGCTCCTGGGCCGGATGCGCAACCTCGCGCCGGGCGGCGACGATTCTGGCACTGCATGAGAACGATTTCCGAGCCGCCGGCGGGCCTAACGATTCAGCGCGCGGACCAGCGGTTTTTCGCCGACCACGGCTGGCTGAAGACCTATCATTCCTTCAGTTTCGCGGAGTATTACGATCCGGCGAACGAACAGTGGGGCGCGCTGCGCGTCTTCAACGATGATCGCATTGCGGCGGGGATGGGTTTTCCAACGCATCCGCACCGCGACATGGAGATTCTCACCTACGTCTTTAGCGGCGAACTCGAACATCAGGACAGCATGGGTAACCATGGCGTCGTGAAGTCGGGCGGCGTGCAATTCATGAGCGCGGGTACGGGTGTGCGCCATTCGGAATTCAACGCGCGCAAAGACTCGGAGTTGCACCTGGTGCAAATGTGGGTGCTCCCCGGACGCACCGGTACGCCGCCGACCTATGGGCAAATGGATTTCACGCAAGACGATCGCCTCAACGACTGGCTGACCGTCGCATCGGGCGAACCCAACGTTGATGCCCCGATTAAACTGACGCAGGTCGCGACGCTGCGCGTTATGCGCCTCGAGAACCGGGCCTTGCGGCATACGTTTCAGCCGCGCAGATTCGGATTTTTGTTCGCGGGCCCAGGTTCGGATTTCAGCGTAAACGGCGAGGCGCTGCGCCCCGGCGATGCGGTGCGCACGTACGACATCGAACGCCTCGAGTTACAAGGAAATGGTGAGGTAGTGCTATGGGATCTTCCGGCAGCATGAGCGCATGCAAACACCTCGATCACATTCACGACGTCAAGCCGAAGACGCCGCAGGGCTGCGAGGAGTGCTTAAAGATCGGCAGCGATTGGGTGCACTTGCGCGAGTGTTTGGAGTGCGGGCACATCGGCTGCTGCGACGATTCGCCGAACACGCACGCGACCAAGCACTTCCACGCTACGAAACATCCAGTCATCCAATCGTTTCAGCCGGGCGAAAACTGGAAGTGGTGCTACGTCGACGAGTTGATGTGGGAGTAGGGCACTTAACCGCCCTGGATCACGACCCGGCGCGCGGCGGCTCGCCACATGAAGAGCGAGAGCGTGCTGAAAAGCCCCAGCCACAGGAATTGCACGAGTAGGTAGCGCCCGTAGTCTTGCGGGTGAATGACGCCGACGTAGATGAGCAGCGGAGTCGAATAGATCGCCGCAAACGGCAGCGCGAAGACGATCCGGCCAAAGACGCCGGGAAAAAACGTCAGCGGGATGATCTGGCCGCTCAAGAGATCCGAGACCCACCGCACGATCAACTGAATCGCGAACGTTTCGAGCGTCCAGAACGCGATCGCATTCATGACGAAGTTCACGAAGAAATTTAAGAGATAACCGACCGCGAACGACAGCAGAAACATCGCGAAGACGGGCGCGCTTGGCACGTCGATGTGCACCAGCAGCAGCGCGAAGAGGATGCAAGGGATGACCAGCAGCGCGTGCAGGCCGGTTTGGCCGAATCCGTCGCTGAAGAAGTAGAACGGTACGCTGATCGGTTTCATCAGGTCGGTCGCGATGGTGCCTTCGCGCAATTTTTCGCGAATGAGCCGCGTGCCGTCAACCTCGAGAATCAAAGACATGAGCAGCGCGACCGTCGCGTAGGTGATCATGCTGTGCAGCGGCAGGTTCATCGGCGCGATGTTCTGTGCGTAGAGCGCTGTCCAAACCGACCGCAACAGGTAAACCCGCACGATGAGCGAGCCGATTTCGGTGAAGACTTCGAGGCGGTACGTCGCTTCGCGCGCGAACGCTTTCTTCGCGAATTCGAAGTACGGCTCGAGTCTCACCGCTTGGTTTTCTTTTCGCGCTCGATTGCGGCTTCGCGCCGCAACCGCGCCTCCTCCAACTCAACGAACATCACGTCGACAACTTTTTCGACTTCGGTCGACTGTGTCGGGGGCGGCTCTTCGGTTCTGCGCTGGGGCGGCTTTGGCGCCGTTTTCTTGGGCGCTTCGGCGATGGTTGCGTCTTGGGCGTGCGTCTTGCGAAGGAACTTGGAGTAGCCTTCGGCCGCTTTCGCTCGCACGTCGTCCGAATCGGGCAAGTTGAAGACGTCTTGGAAGAAGTGCATCTTCCCATGCACTTCCTCGGCCTGGCGTGGAGAGTAGATCGTCGCGGGATCGCCGTGCGCGATGTTGAGCATCGGCACGTGCTGGCCGCTCTTGACGCGCGTATTCACGTGGACGATAGCGCCAATCGCTACGCTCACGCCCTCCTCGACCGTCGCGCCGTTGAAGACGCGCGCCCCCGAGGCGATGAATGCGCCCGGCTCTATGGTCGCGCCGATGATGTAGGCGCCCGGCCCGACGATGCAGCTCTCGCCGACTGAGCACGGAAACTGCATGACTTTTCCGCCGCTGGATTTGACGACGGCGTTTTCCATCACCACGCTGTTGGCGCCGATCGTAACCGGCGCGCCTTCGGCGCTGATGACGGCGCCGAAAAGTATGGCGCAGCCCTCTTCGATGGTGGCGTCGCCGCTAATCGTTGCCGTCGGCGCAACATACGCACTTGCGTGGATGTTCGGCTTTTTCGTTCCGCTGGAAACAATCATGAATTTACCGGCTCCTGCTCGTAGCCTTCGACATAGATTCTTCGGATTATCGATTCCAAGTCAGGCTCCTCGATGCTGACGTCGCGCAGTTCGTACCGCTCGGTGGCTTCGCGAATCAATTGGTCGGGGCGCACGCGCCGGCGGTCGAAGCGGTAGCGCACTAGGCCGCGATCGTTGGATTCGATCTCTGTTTCTTCCAGCACGGGATTCGGATGCGGCTCGGTCAGCGTCAGCACGAGCGTGCGGTGCGTGCCGTACTGTTCCTTGATGTGATCGACCGTGCCGTCGTAGATGATCGTGCCTTTGTCGATCAGGATTATGCGGCGGCAGAGCCGTTCGACGTCGGCAAGGTCGTGCGTCGTCAGGATGATGGTCGTGCCGCGGTCTTGGTTGATGTGGCGGACGAATTCGCGGATCGCTTCCTTCGCGACGACGTCGAGTCCGATCGTCGGCTCGTCCAAATAGACGATCCGCGGGTTGTGCAGCATCGCCGCCGCGAAATCGCCGCGCATACGTTGCCCGAGCGAAAGCTGACGCACCGGCGTGCGCAGAAACGGCTCCATCTCGAGCATCTCGATAAAGCGCTGGAGGTTCTCGCGGTAGCGGTCCTTCGGAATCGAATAGATGGCGCGCAGCAGTTCGAACGATTCCACTAGCGGCAGATCCCAATAGAGCTGGCTGCGCTGTCCGAAGACCACGCCGATGTTGCGCGCGTTGTCGTTGCGGCGCTCGTGGGGCACCAGGCCGGCGACTTCGATCGTACCTGACGTCGGCACCAAAATGCCGGTCAGCATTTTGATCGTCGTGGATTTGCCCGCTCCGTTGGGCCCGATGTAGCCGACGAGTTCGCCCGGCTCGAGTTCCATGGTGACGTCGCGGACGGCGACCTTTTCTTCATATGCGCGCGAAAAGAGCGTGCGCAGCGCGCCGCTGACGCCCGGCCGCCGTTTCGGGGAGCGAAAAGTCTTGCGCAAATCGTGCGTTCGAATGATCGGCGGCATGTAGGCCCTGTTATCCCGAGGCTCGCGCAGGCCCTCGGAGAAAGACGCCAACGTGGTCATCACGATCTCCAACCGGTACGGCTGCGGTGCGTTCGCGATCGCGCAGCGCGTTGCCGAACGCCTCGGCTATGAATTCGTCGACGAGCAGCTGCCGGTGGTCGTTGCAAAACGGCTGCACACCTCGCCCGAAGCAGTCGAGTCGGCTGAAGATATGGGCCGCTCGATGAGCGAGCGGATGCTGCGAGGGCTCGAGCTCGGCACGCCCGAGGTGCGCGCCGAAACCGGCCCGACGTTCGACGAAGAGTGCTTGCGCGAAGTGCAGGAGGCGGTGCGCGAGTATGCCGCGCGCGGCAACGTGATTCTTTTTGGGCGAGGGGCGCACGCGATTCTGGGGCGAGGGCCGGGCATATTGCGCGTCTTCATGACCGCGCCGCGCGAGTGGCGCGTCCACCACGTCATGGAAGCGGGAGACGCCGACGAAAAGACTGCGGCGGCGGAAGTCGAGCGCATCGACCGTGCGCGCCGCGAGTATCTGCGCGCCTACTACGATCTGGACTGGGGCGATTCGGCTAATTACGATCTCGTGGTCGATACGTCCACGTTCGGCGTCGAAGGCTGCACCGATCTCATCACGCACGCGGCTGGCGGGCGGTGAGCCTCGAACGCTCGCTACCGGCGCGGCGCATCACGATATTTTCGGCGCTGCGCTTTCGCGATTTCCGGCTGCTGTGGATCGGGCTGCTGATATCCAATCTTGGCTCGTGGATGCAGCTGACCGCAACGGGATACTATATTGCGATTCTCGCCGGCAATCCGCACACGGCCGCATTGTACCTCGGCTTGCAGGGAGTTGGCCGAGCCATCCCCGTGCTGCTGCTCTCGCCGGTTGCGGGTGTGGTCGCTGACACGTTCCCGCGGCGCCGCATTCTCTTTATCACAAACTCGGTCATGGTGCTGCTCGCGCTCATCTTAGCCATTTTCACGAGTTTGGGGTGGATGAACATCGTCGGGCTGATTCTCATCAACGCGGCCAGCGCGACGACGCTCGCGTTCGACTCCCCGGCGCGCCAGAGCTGGGTGCCGCTGATGGTCGAGCGCGAGTACGTCGGAAACGCGATCGGCTTGAACTCGGTGGCTTTCAATGCGCCGGCGGTGATCGGGCCGGCGATCGCCGGTGGACTGATCATCTGGAGCGGAATCGCCGGCTCGTTCTACGTGAACGCGGTCTTGACGCTCGCCGTGATTTTGGCGCTTGTTTTTATGAAGCCGGCGCCGCCGAGCACGGCGCGGCCCGAAAATTGGCTTGGTTCGATCGTCTACGGGCTTCGCTTCTTGATGGAACATCCGATCCTGAAATGGATCATCGCGATCTTCGTAGTGACGGCGGTACTGGTGCGGCCGTATAGCATGTTGCTGCCGGCCTTCATTGTGAACACGCTGCATGGGAATGCGTTAGATCTCAGCCTGGCAATTTCGGCCACCGGCGTCGGCGGATTCGCTGGCGCGCTGCTAACGGCATACCTTGGTACGCGCGAGCGCCGCGGGACGATTTGGCTCGTCTCGTCGGTGTTGATGGCGCTCGGGGTCATGAGCCTAGGATTCATTTGGAGTCTGTGGATTGCGCTGCCGGTGCTCTTTGTGATCGGCACGGCGACGATGACGCTGCTCGGCGCTTCGAACACGCTCATTCAAACGCTCTCGCCCGATCACGTCCGCGGACGCGCGATCTCGGTCTACACGATGGTCGCGATCGGCTTGGTTCCAGGGGGCGCGCTCGTCGTGGGCGCCATCGGGTCGTTCATCGGCCTGCACATGGCGTTTCTCATCGTCGGCGCGGTCAGCGCGCTATTTGCCGTCTGGCCCTGGCTGACGCGGCCGATATTACGGACGGTATAAAAAAAGCGCGCCGGAAACGGCGCGCTAAAGGAAAAACGCCGAAGCGTTTTTAGTTAGGCGGCCTTTTTCCGGCGGCGCCGGCGGGTCGTCTTTTTGCGAGCCGTTGTCTTGCGAGCGGCTTTGCGTGCGCCTTTACGGCGTCCGCCCTTGCGCGCTGCCTTACGGCGCTTACGCGGAGCTGCTTTTGCAGCTGCCTTTTTCCTTCTACGTTTGACTGCCATTTAAGCTCAGTCATCCTTTCTCTGGCTAGGTAAGTAGCCAGGGGTGTTGCCTATGTTATACAGTATTACGAGCGCCGTGACAAGTTTTTACGTTGACGGAGCCGAGCTCGATGTCGCAACGGACGGCAACGGCGACGCGATCGTTCTGATCCACGGCTTCCCGCTGACGCGCGAAATCTGGAACGCACAGGCTTCGCAGCTCGCGAAAACGCATCGCGTGATCCGTCCGGATCTGCGCGGCATGGGACGATCGAGTGCGCCCGACGGACCGTACTTGATGGAAACATTAGCGGGCGATCTTGCCGCGATCTTGGACGCGATGGCGATCGATTGCGCAACAATCGTGGGCCATTCGCTCGGTGGATTCGTCGCATTAGCTTTCGCGCGCATGTATACGGAGCGCGTCGCGCGTTTAGCGCTGGTCTGCAGCCGCCTTGGGGCGGATTCGCCCGAAATAGCGGGCTTTCGGAACGATCTCGCCGATCGGCTGGAGCGCGAGAACAGCATCGAACCGGCGGTCGAAAGTTATATTCCTAGATTGTTTTCGGACGAGTCGCTGAAGAAAAATTCCGAGGCAGTCGAACGCGCTCGCGGGATCGCGCGAACGATTTCACCGCGCGGCGCGGCCGCGATGTTGCGCGGTATGGCGCAGCGGACGGAGTCTTACGACATCGCCGCGGATTTGGCGATGCCGGTGCTGATCGTGGCGGGCGCCGGGGACAAAGTCGTGGCGCAAACCGAGGCTGCAGAGATAAGCGCCGCCTTTCCGGGCGCGCGGCTGACGGTCATGAAAAAAAGCGGGCATCTTCCGATGCTCGAGGAGCCGGAGGCGCTTACGGCCGAGTTGGCCGCACTCGTTAGCCCCGGTAGCGGGTAATCGCGGCCGAGCCGGTACGGCGGCGAAACAGGTTTATAAGGAAGAGCACTCCGACCACGAGCGCCGCGATGATGAGCGCCGGCACGACGACGTGCACGACCAGGAACGAGACGACGAACAGCACCACGAGCACCAGCGCGACCAGAATCGTCAAGCGCATGAAAAGACTGAGCATGCCTCCTACTACCAGGGAAGAGCCGGACGGGTTTCGTCCTTGGGAAACCGAAGTTTCACCCATGAACCGACTTCTTCATATGATCTGTGCGTTTGCTTTACTTAGCGGGCTTGCAAGCACCGGCGCGAGCGCCCAGCAGAAGCCGACGCGCCATCTGGCCTATAGCTTCGATATCAGCATCACGTCTGAACTCACCGTGCAATCTTCAGGCATCGACGAGGCCGGCGGCGGCGGGAGCGGCACGACGCACTACAGCGGCGGCAATAGCGACAAGGGCACGATCACGGTCGACGTCATGGGGGTGCAGCCTGATACCGGGCTGATCGTGAACATCGCCGAGCAAGGCCGCGGCAACCGCACCGCCGAGTCGGCGACCTGCGTCGTCTACGGCATCGGCAGCGTCGTCTGCGATCCGAACGCCAAAGTGAACGAAGAAGAGATGTCCTTGCTGCGCGTGCTCGGCCGCAATTTCGTCAACGACTCGGCCCTCGACAGCAACCACCATTGGCAGAACGTCGCGAACGGCGCCGGCGGCAAGGAAGTCAATGATTACACGATTTCGAAAGACAACCACGACGGCACGCTCGGCATCGATTTCCAGCGCGTTCTTACCGTTGAAGGCGCAAACGGCTACCGCGCGGACACGCACGGCAGTCTCTCCTATAACCAAAAGCTCAGCGTGCCGATCCAAGTGAAGGAAGACACCGTCACCCGCACCCACGTGGGGCAGGGCCAAGATAATCGGGTCGAACAGCAGCTGACCCTCACGCTGACGTCCGACTCGCTCGCGCAAGCGTCCACGACCCCGTAGCAGAGAGCGGCTCCGCGCCGTCGAACAGGCGTTCGTATTCATGGAGCCGCTTTTTAACGCCCTGCATCCTGATGTCGCGCGATGGTGCCGCGATGTCTTAAAGGAAGCCACAGAACCGCAGCGCGCCGCCATACCCCTGGGCCTCGAGCGCCGGAACGTGCTGGTTTCCTCACCTACCGGCACCGGCAAGACCCTCGCCGCCTTCTTGCCCGTCATCTCGGCCCTGGCGCACCGCCGCGACGAGGACAGGCTCTTTCCACGCACGTTTGCGCTCTATATCTCCCCGCTGCGCGCGCTGGGCTACGACGTCGAGCATAACGTGCGTCGCCCGCTGCGCGAGATGGGCTTGCTGGAGCGCCCGAACTCGCCGCGCGCGCGGCTCCGCCGCGGACGCATCCGCGAAACGCACGTTCGCACGGGTGTGCGCACGGGCGACACGCCCAAGGACGAGCGCCGGCTGATGCTCTCCCGCCCGCCGCATATCCTGATGACCACGCCGGAGTCGCTCGCGGTGATGCTGGCCATGGAGTCATACCGCAAGACCCTGCGCACGGTCGAAACCGTCATTGTCGATGAAGTGCACGCGCTCGCAACCAACAAGCGCGGCGCGCAGCTCGCGCTCTTGCTCGAATCGCTGGAAGAACTGGCCGAAACGCCGTTCAACCGCATCGGGCTCTCGGCGACGATCAGCCCGCTCGACCGGGTCGCAAAGTTTTTGGCCGGCGCCGATCGTGAGTGCGAGATCGTCGACGCGCGGCGGTTGCGCTCCATTTCCATCGACGTGCTGGCGCCGTTTCCCAACGCAATGGCGCCGCTGGCGACCGTCGCGCAAGCGGCGGCGCGGCTCAGCCGGGAAGAGCGCACGACGCTCGTCTTTACCAACGTGCGCAGCCAAGCCGAACTGATCGCGCACGGCATGGCGCAGATTCTGGAACCGGAGAGCGTCGAAGAAGTGAACGGCCAGCCGCGCGAGCGGCAATACGATTCGCGCATCGGCGTACACCATAGCGCGCTCGAACGCAACGTCCGCCATCGCGTCGAAGCCGCGTTGCGCGCGGGCAAACTTCGCAGCGTCGTCTGCAGCTCGAGTTTGGAGCTGGGCGTCGACATCGGCTTCGTCGATCGGGCTTTGGTGATCGGCGGCGCGCGCGGCATGACGCCGACGCTGCAGCGCATCGGCCGCGCCGGCCACCGTCCGGGCGCGGTCGCGCGCGGCACGATCATCGCGCAAGATCGCGATGACATCGTCGAAGCCGCCGCCACCAAACGCTGCATCGCCGACTCCGTTCTCGAAGAAGCCGCGATCCCGCAAGCGCCGCTCGACGTGCTGGCGCAGTGGCTGGTCGGCAGCGTCTGCTACGACAGCCGGCTGCCGATCGACGATGCGTTGCGCATCGCGCGGCGCGCCTATCCGTTCGCGCAACTCGAACGCAGCGATCTGGTCGCGTGCGCGCGCTATCTTTCAGGCGGAGGCGTCGGCGAGGACGAAGCGCATGTGCGGCGCTTAGGTTTCGACGGCGAAGCGCTCTACGGGCTCGGCCGCGAAGTCTGCGCCGCATTCTTCGAAAACGTCGGCACGATTCCCGACGAGCAGCATGTCCCGGTGACGTTAAAGGGCGCGCGGCACGCGATCGGCCGCGTAGAAGAGAGTTTCCTCAGCGAAATCCGGCAAGGCGACGTCTTCGTGCTCAACGGCCGCACGCTGCGCGTAAAGGAACTGACGGGCACCGGCATCATCGTCGAACCGCACGCCGGCCGTCCAACCGTTCCGCAATGGAGCTCGCACCTGCGCGGTATTCCCACCGCACTCGCCGCCGAGATCCATACGCTCCGCAACGGCGTCGCCGAGCGCTTCCGCAGTGGCGGGGGGAGCGCGCTCGAGTATCTCCGCACCCGGTACGGGCTCGAAGGTTTGGAGGCGGAGCACGTAGTGCGCTACATCTCCGAACAGATCGCGCTGTCCGGCGTGCCCGACGCGACGCATCCGGTGATCGAGATCTACCGCATCGACGGCAAGCAGTGCGCGGTCTTCCACACCGGCGCAGGCCGCCGGATCAACGAAACGCTGGCGCGTGCGATTGCGACGCGTATCTTTTGGCAGATCCGCGCAAACGTGCAGCTCACGACCGATGATAACGGTTTTCTGCTGACGCTTCCGGCCGGTAAATCCATGCGCGACGAGACATGGGCGAAACTGCTGCATGTACACGATTTCGAACGCGACCTGCTGGCCGGGCTGCGCAGTTCGCATTTGCTGCGCAACCAATTCCGCTACGTCGCGAACACGGGGCTGTTGGTCTTGCGCCGGGCCGGCGGCAAGACGTTGCGCCGCCGCGCGCTGTCGTGGAATTCGCAGCGCATCTTCGAGCGCATCTTTGCAAGCGATCGCGACTTTCCGCTGCTGCGCGAGACGCTGCGCACCGTGACGCGCGACCTGCTCGATGCGCCGGGCGCGCTGGCCTATCTGGAATCGATCGAGCACCCAATCCGGCTCTTTCATCCCAAAGCCGCCTCGCCGTTCACCTTCGGCATCATCACGTCGAGCTTTGGCGACACCGTCGTGCTCGACGATCGCTCGAGCATGGTCGAGGCGTTGCATCAGCGCGTGCAGGAAGTGCTGGAACGCCGTGCTTCGTGAAGCGGCCGCGCGCCGCGTGCCGCTGGCCGAGGGAATCGACGCCGTCGCGCCTGGGCTGCTCTGGATGCGCGAAACGCGCACGATCGTGGCGGCCGACGCCCATCTCGCCTACGAAGACGTCATTGGCGGCGCGCTGCCGACCTGGAGCACCGGCGACGCGATCTCGGTGCTGCAGAAAGCGGCTCAAGAATTCGGCGCGCGCGAGTTTCTTTTTCTCGGTGACGTTATTCATGGCGCGCGCATGAGCGAAGGCGCCGCGCTTGAAGTGCAGTCCGGACTGGAGCGGCTGCGCGCGCTCGCGCTAGTAACGCTGGTCGCCGGCAACCACGAAGGCCGCACGCGCGGCGCGGACGTGCTGGGCGATACGGTGGAATTCGCCGAGCGTTCCGGCTGGCTACTGATACATGGCGATAAGCAGTCGCTGGCGGGGCGCGCCATCATTGGACACTTGCATCCGAGCGTGCGCAGCGACGGAACCACTGCGCCGGTATTTCTCGCGGGAGAGCGGATCATCGTCGTGCCTGCGCTTACACCGTATTCCGAAGGCCTCGACGTTTGCGGGGACGACTGTTTCGAAGCGCTCCAAGCATTTGGCGTTACATCGCGCGGCGAACTGCAAGTCGTGGCCACAACAGAAGAACTCGTGTATCCGCTCGGATCGGTCTCCGGCTTGCGGCAAGAACTCCGGCGCCCTTCGCAGCCGCAACATCATTACCGCCGGAAGTTTCTGCGCCCCGATCGCTAGCGCAAGCGGTCCAGCATCAAATAGATCGATGCGACGTGCGCGACCGAATCGATCGTCCCGTCGCGTACGAAACCGTGCAGCTCGTCGAGCGCCGCCAGCTCGACGGTGATCTCTTCACCCAGTCCGAGGTTTTGCTTTCCGGCGAGCGTGACGTTAGGCGCGTAAAAGAGGTGCGCGACGGTGTCTGCATTGGTCGGGTCGGTGCAAAACGAATGCACGAGGTCCATCGCACCGGCGTAACCGGTTTCTTCGGAGAACTCGCGTAGCGCGGTTTGCAGCGGCTGCTCGCCGGGGTCGATCGCGCCGGCCGGAAGTTCCAACAAGACTTTGCCGATGCCGTGCTTGTACTGACGCACCAAAACGACACGCCCGTCGGCGGTCGTCGCAAAAATGACCACGAACCCCCGACTCTCTTTGACGTAATAGTCTTCGATGGTACGTCCGTCTGGAAGTTCGATCCGGTCTTTGCGCAGTCGCAAGTGTTCCGAATCGACGACATACGAAGAAGAAGTCACGCGCCAACGCGATCCGCTCATGCCGCTCGGTTCGGCATGAACCGCCGCCGTCCCCGAACAATGAGGAAAGCGTGTCTTCAATCGTAGTGGTAGGCGGCGGGACGATGGGCGCCGGCATCGCAGCCGTCGCGGCGCTTGCGGGCGACGACGTTGCGTTAATCGAGCCCGATGCGGCCGCCCGTGAGCGAGCGCGGCAGCTCATCGCCGGTGCGGCGAACGATCGCGCGGGCAAGGTGCAATACTACGAAACGCTTCCGCCGGGGATCCAAGCCGATCTCGCGGTTGAAGCCGTGCCGGAGCGTCTGGACCTCAAGCGCTCCGTTTTCGCGAATCTCGCGCAGGCACTCGGCCCGCAAGCCGTGCTCGCGACCAATACGTCTTCGCTTTCGGTCGGCGAAATCGCGCAAGGCCTCCCAAATCCCGAGCGCGTGTTAGGGTTACATTTTTTCAACCCGCCCACGGCGATGAAGTTGGTCGAAATCGTGCGTGGAGCAGAAACCGGCGATGAGGCGATCGAACGCGCGCGCGCGGCTGCAACGCGTTTCGGAAAGACTGCCGTCGTTGCCGCCGACACGCCGGGGTTCATCGTGAATCGTGTTGCGCGTCCGTATTATCTGCAGGCATTGCGGGCATACGACGCCGGAATCGCAACGGTCGAAGAACTCGACCGGCTCGCGCGCGGCGCCGGCTTTCGCATGGGCCCGTTCGAACTGATGGATCTCATCGGGCTCGACGTCAACCTCGCAACGTCGGAGTCGATCTACGAGCGCACGGGCGCGAAACGCTTGGAACCCGTTGCGCTACAGCGCGAGCTGGTGCAGGACGGAAAGTTGGGGCGCAAGAGCGGCGCGGGCTTTTATGATTACAGCAAAGGAAAACCGGCGCACGACGATGCGCCGCCGGCGCTGCCCGCGGAGATCAACACCGAAGAAAGGATTCTCGTCATCGGCTTGACCAACGCCGCCATCGAACTGCGCGAAGCGCTCGACAAGGCCTACGCGCACGTGAACGTCTGCGAGAATCCCGAAGCCGTTGACGATATGCCGCTCGACGCGACCATCGTCATCGACGCGGGCGACGGCGTGAACGACCGCGGCGGATTCATTGGCGAATTGGAAGCGGTCTTTCCACCCGAAACGGTTTTTTTGGTCGATGCCTATGCGCTCGACATGAGCCGGCTCGCCAAGAGATTGCGCCATCCCGAGAGGGTCGCCGGTTTCGGCGTGCTCGGTTCGCTCGCGAGACAGAGTGTCATCGAAATTGCCGACGCGGAAGCGACCGGCGACGACGCGCTGGAATTGGCGCAAGAAGTTTTTGAATCGATCGGCAAGAGCGTCGTACTTGTGGAAGATCGGCCCGGTCTATTTTTGGGGCGGACGATCGGTTCGATCGTGAACGAAGCGGTCTACGGAGTCGAGGAAGGTGTCGCTTCAGCCGACGACATCGACCTCGCTATGCGCCTGGGCACGAACTACCCGCTTGGCCCGATCGCATGGGGGCGCGAAATCGGCGGCGACCGCATCGTTCGCATCTTGCAACGGCTCGCGGGCGCCGACGGTGTAGCTTTCGCGCCCCAGCGCGCGTTGTGGGTGCTGGATGTGGAAGACGATCAAGACCCTGTCTCAACGCAGTCTGGAAGCGCAACGCCGTATCCCGGAATATTTGGATGATGCGTAACATTGTCGTCGTCGACGCAGCGCGTACGCCGATCGGAAGATACGGCGGTGCGCTTGCGAACGTGCGTCCCGATGATCTCGCGGCGCTCGTGATAAAAGCCATCGTCGAACGCACCGGCGTCGATCCGAAAAAGATCGAAGACGCCTTCTTCGGCGCCGCCAATCAAGCCGGCGAAGATAATCGCAACGTCGCGCGCATGGCCGCGCTGCTGGCGGGGCTGCCGGTCGAGACTGCAGGCGTGACGATCAACCGCTTGTGCGGCAGCAGTCTGCAGGCGCTCAACTCGGCCGCGCATGCGATTGCGTACGGCGAGAGTGACGTCGTTATTGCGGGCGGCGTCGAATCGATGACGCGCGCGCCTTTCGTGCAGCTGAAAGCGGAGAAACCGTTCGAGCGCGCACCCGAGCTTTACGATACAACTCTCGGCTGGCGCATGGTGAACCAGCGCATGCAAGAGTTGTATCCGCCCGTTACACTTGGCCAAACTGCGGAAAACGTCGCCGAACGCTACGGCATTTCGCGTGAGGAGCAAGATCGTTTCGCTTACGAATCGCAGATGCGCGTGAAGGCGGCCGTTGAAAAGGGTGCGTTCGCGGACGAGCTCGTCCCGGTAGGCGGCGTCGCCGCCGACGAACATCCGCGCCCCGATACGACGCTCGACGCTTTGTCGAAGCTCAAGCCCGCGTTCAAAACCAACGGCACGGTGACGGCGGGGAATTCGGCGGGAATAAACGACGGAGCGGCGGCGCTGCTCTTGTGCGAAGCCGAAACTGCAAAGCACCTTGGCCTGCGGCCCATGGCGCGCGTCGTCGCGACGGCGGCGGCCGGCGTGCATCCCGACTTCATGGGCCTAGGCCCGATTCCGGCGACGCGCAAAGCCCTCGCGCGCGCGGGCCTGTCGATGGCCGATATCGACCTGGTCGAAATAAACGAAGCCTTCGCAGCCCAATCGATTGCATGCTTGCGCGACCTGGAGATTGACCCGGCCAAGGCGAACGTAAACGGCGGCGCGATTGCGCTCGGGCACCCGCTCGGCGCGAGCGGAGCGCGCATCGCCACGACTCTGCTGCACGAACTGCGGCGGCGCGGCGCGCGTTATGGTTTGGCGACGATGTGCATCGGCGTCGGGCAAGGCGTTAGTACGATTTTCGAAAGGCTTTGATGGCGGTAACTGCAGCGAAAGCGAAAACTGAACTCTTCATCGGCAATCAATGGGCCGGCGCTTCCGACGGAGCGGTGTACGAAGACACCAATCCCGCAACCGGCGCAGTCATCGCCCAAGTCGCAAACGCGTCGGCTGCCGACGTCGACCGCGCGGTAACCGCCGCGCGCAACGCGCTCGAGCGCGGCAAGTGGAGCACGATGGCCGCATCGCGCCGGGCGAAGATCGTCTACAAAATCGCGCAGCTCATCGCCGAGCGTGCCGGCGACATCGCGCTCCTGGAAACGCGCGACAACGGCAAGACGCTCGGTACCGCTAAGGGCGAGTTAGGCGCCATCGCCGATTGCTTCGAGTTTTACGCCGGCGCCGCGACGAAAAACTACGGCAACAGTTTGCCGGGTCCGCTGCCCAACTATCTCGCACAGACGGTGCGCGAACCCGTCGGCGTTGTCGGCGCCATTGTGCCGTGGAACTTTCCGTTGCTGCTGGCTTCGTGGAAAGTTGCGCCGGCGCTCGCTGCAGGCTGCACGATTGTGCTCAAACCTGCCGGACAGACGCCGCTCTCGGCGCTCGAGCTTGCGAAGATCGCGCTCGAGGCCGGATTGCCCGAAGGCGTGCTCAACGTGATCACAGGCGAAGGCCGCGATCTGGGACAAGCGATCGTCGAGCATCCCGGCATCGACAAGATCGCATTCACCGGAAGCACGGCGACGGGCATACGCGTCGCCGCTACGGCCGCCAAAACAATAAAACGCGTTACGCTCGAGCTTGGCGGCAAGTCGCCGTCGATCGTTTTCGACGACGCCGACGTCACGCAGGCCGTCAACGGCGCGCTCTACGGCATCTTTTACAACGCGGGCCAATGTTGTGAGGCGCGTTCGCGCGTTCTGGTGCACGAAACCATCGCGGACGAATTCATCGCGGCATTTACCGAAAAGGCACGCAAGTTGCGCGTCGGCAATCCGGAGGACCCGCAGACGCAGATCGGCGCGATTACGACGCAGGAGCAGTACGACAAGATCAAGTCGTATTGCGACATCGGCGCTGGCGAAGGCGCGAAGCTGCTGCTCGGCGGCGGGCCCCAGCGCGTGGGCGACGGATTCGAGCAAGGCAAGTTTTGGAGCGTCAGCGCATACGAAGCGCAGCCGGCGCACCGCATTTCGCGCGAAGAAGTTTTCGGTCCGGTCGCTACGATTACGCGCTTTAAAGATGAAGCGGAAGCGATCGCGATGGCAAACGACAGCGAGTACGGTTTGTCCGCCAGCATCTGGACGCAGAATCTCGGGCGCGCCGGCCGCACGGCCAAAGCGCTGCGCACGGGAACCGTGGCGATCAATACGCCCTACTCGGTATTCCCGGGCGTTCCGTTCGGCGGCTACAAGCAGTCGGGCTACGGGCGCGAGTTGGGCATCGAAACGATGGCGCTCTATTCGGAAGTGAAGAGTATCATTACGTATATCGGCGAGAAGCCCATCGACCCATTTGGAGTTTGAGCCATAGAAGCACTGAAAATTGGGACGACGTACCAAACCACCTACGGCACGCTGTGGAAGGATGGAACGTTTTTTCCGCGCGGCACGAAAGTGGTGGTCGTCGGTCTTCACCTCGTCGAAGGTTTTTGCGTTCGCTTCCCGGCTGAAATAGACGGCGACCCGCTCGAAACGTGGGAAGACTGGGAAGAGAGCGATTTTCTAGCCGAGGAAGGCGGGGTTGAAATCGCCGCACCGGTCTCACAAGCCATGCTTTCGGAAGCGCGCGAAGTTTTGCGCGACGCCGAAGACGGCTGCCATCTCCATTTCCACGAAGACGCGGACTAAATAAGAAGAGCCGCCTGATTAGGCGGCCCGTCGCGTAGCGCAATCGCCGTGTCGCCGTAGCGATTTTAGCACGCGAGCGGCCTGGGTGGAAGACCCAACTGTGTTGGGCCTGGAGCCGACGGGATTCGAACCCGCACTTCCGAGTTGGCGACACGGCGCGCTACCAATTACGCTAAGGCCCCGACCCAATCCAGGACAGTAGCGCCCGCTTATTGCGAGGAGATTTCCGCGCCGTTGCCGTTCCGTGTGCCGCCCCGCGAGGCTCGGAAGGCATCGTGGTATAAGGAGAGTCTCGATGGCGCGGATAGCAACTTTCGATGATTGGCTGGCTCTGCTGGCGGATTGGCAAAACGACATCGGCTTGAACAAAGAGCTGATCGATCGCTATATGCCGGGCTACCAGTTCGAAGCGAAGTACGGAGAGCTGCCGACGGGCGAAATATATTTTGGCGACTTCAAAGGGCAGGCGCGGTGGGAGAAGCTCTTGCAGGTGCCCGATCAGCGCATGCGCGACGCGCTGATGAATATGATCGTGTATCAAGGCGACACGGAGTTCGCCTCCAACGAACAGCAGCGCTTCCTCGTGAACAACTCGCCATCGGAATATGACCTCGCTTCGCTCGTGCGCATCATGGTGGAAGAGACGCGCCACGGTTACCAGATGTGCCATCTGCTGATCAACCACTTCGGCAACGACGGAAAAATTGAAGCGCAGAAACTCTTGGAACGGCGCGCGTACGGCAAGAAAAACCGCCTGCTCAATGCCTTCAACGACGACGTGACGCACTGGCTGGACTTTTTCGCCTATACGAACTTCATGGATCGCGACGGCAAATTCCAGTTGACGATGCTCTCGCATTCCGGGTTCGCTCCGCTCGCGCAGTCGATGGGTCCGATGCTGCGTGAGGAGTCCTACCATATGGGAACCGGCATCTCGGGGTTGCGCCGCATCGCACAAGCCGGCGTCATTCCGGTCGAGTTGCAGCAAAAATACTACAACAAGTGGATCTCCGGGTCGCTCGATCTCTTCGGAACCGACCACTCGGGTTCGGCGCAGTGGGCTTATACGTGGGGAATCAAGGGCCGCGTAGACGAGGACAAGGCCGGCGAAACGGCCGACAAAGAACACTTGAACGAACGCGCCCGCGGTCAGTTTTACGACGAGATCGGTAAAACGGTCGAACGCGTCAATGCCGTGAATGTGTCCGATACGAAGCTGTACGTGCCGGATATTCGCTTCAACCGGAAGATCGGTCAATTTGCCGGCCAGTATTGGGCCGTTGACGGACGCTCCCTGACGCAAGCCGAATGGGAGGCCTACCTGCCTTCGGTATTGCCGACGTCGCAAGACGAGAAGAAAGTCCAGGAACTGACCAAAGACTCGAGCTGGATCACACCTAAAGGAAAAGACTGATGGCTACTACGGTAAACGGGCCCGCCGCGGCGCAAACTCCCTTCGGGCGTGAAGAGCGCGCGCGTGACGGCAAGCGCGTCATCAATTATTCGAAAGACGGACACATCGCCATTGTCGAGATGGAAGATCCGCCGGCCAATACCTACACCCACGAGATGATGCGCCAGCTTGACGAGGCGATCTTGGACGCGCGCTTCGATCAAGACGTCGAAGTGATCGTGCTCACCGGCAAGGGCGAGAAGTTCTTTTCAGCCGGCGCGAACATCGCCATGCTCAATTCGGTGACGCCCGAATTCAAATACAACTTCTGCTTGCACGCCAACGAGACGCTCTTGCGTCTCGAACAGTCGCCCAAGCTCGTCATCGCCGCGCTCAACGGGCACTGCGTCGGCGGCGGCCTGGAAATCGCGATGGCTTGCGATATCCGCATCGCGCGTCAGGACGCCGGGAAGATCGGCCTGCCCGAAGTCGCGCTCGGCGTTTTGCCGGGAACCGGGGGCACGCAGCGGCTCGCGCGCTTGGTCGGGAAGTCGCGCGCGATCGAATTGATGGCGATGGGCCGCACGTTCAGCTTCGAGCAAGCGCTGGAGTGGGGCATCGTCAACGACGTCTACGAAGGCGATGCGGCGAGCTTCCGCGATCAGGCGCTCACCTACGCCAAACAGTTTACGTCGCCCAACAAAGCTCCCATGGCGGTCGGGCACATCAAACGCGCGGTGCAGACCGGGATGGAATTGCCGCTGCAAGATGCGTTAGCGCTGGAGCGTGAGCTGCAGTCGCTCCTGTTCAAGAGCGAAGACGCCAAAGAAGGGTTGGCGTCGTACAACGAAAAGCGCACGGCGCGCTTTAAGAACAAGTAATATTCTCACCCTCGCGCGCAAGACGCTGTTCGAAGACCTGCCGCGATTTTTCGTGGCGCTCTCCGGCATCGTTTTCGCGGTTACGCTGCTCACCGTTCAGGTAGCGCTTTTCAGCGGTTTTTCCAACTCCACCACGCTGCCGATCGCCGAATCGAGCGCCGACGTTTGGGTCGCCGCACCCGAAATGCTGTACTTTGAAGGTACGCTGCCGCTCGAGTACGGCACGGTCGCGAAGATTCGCGCGGTTCCGGGCGTCGCGCGCGCCGAAGCGCTTTCGCTCGGCATCGCACGCTGGCGCAGTCCGCACGACGAGTTAGCGCTGGGGCGCATCATCGGCTTCGACCCGGGCGGAAAACTCTTTAATCCCGGAAACGCGGCCGGTGCAACGCTGAAGCTCTTGCGGCGACCGTATGCGTTCGCCGTTGACGCAACGCAGCTGCATATTTTGGATCTGCAGCGCGTTGGCCAGAGCGGCGTCATCGGGACGCTGCCCGCGCATCTCGCATACGTGACGCGCGGCACCCAGCCGATCGTCTCGGCCACGTTTTTCTATACGTCACTCGAAACCGCTAACGCGTACACGCCGTCGGCGCTTTCATTTTTCTCCCCGCCCGGCTCGGCGCCGCCGCCGCTGGAATCGACCGATCCCATCATGTACGTTATGGTGCAGGCGAAGAATCCGGCCGCATCCGCACAGCTCGCGGCCGCCATCCAGCACAGCATCCCGCACGTGCGCGCAATGACGCGCGCCGAGATGCTTGCGACGACGCGCGACTACTGGGTCAAGCGCACGGGCATCGGATTCATTCTCTCGCTGATCGCGCTGATGGGCGCGATCGTCGGCGTTGCCGTCGTGGGACAGATTCTCTACACGTCGATCAACGAGCACTTCCACGAGTACGGAACGCTCAAGGCGATCGGCGTCAACGACGGCTACCTCTACGGCGTGGTCGCGCTGCAGGCTTCGTGCATGGCGGTGATCGGCTACGTGCCGAGCCTGGCATTCACGTTCGCGATTCGCGGAATCGCAGCCGAGCGCGGCGTCGACATCCTTATCACGCCCGGCGGGGCGCTGCTCGTATTGGCGGCGGCGCTGCTTATTTGCATCAGTGCCGGCATGGTTGCCATGCAGCGAGTGGTCCGGGCGGATCCCGCGCTGGTGTTTCGAGCGTAACATGCTCGATAAGCTTGCGATTGCCGCACACGACCTGCGCATGACGTATGACGGGGCGAGACCCGTGCATGCGCTCAAGGATGTTATGCTGGACATCCGTCAGGGCGAAATGCTGCTGGTGATGGGTCCGTCGGGCTCGGGTAAGAGCACGCTGCTATCGATCATCGGCGGTCTGCTGACGCCGACCGGCGGCAGCGTTTCGGTTTCGGGAACCGAGATCACGCATTTGGGCCGGAAAGCATTAGGGCGCTTCCGGTTGCAGAATTTCGGCTACGTTTTCCAAACTTTCAACTTGTTTAGCTCGATGACCGGAGCCGAGAACGTGGAGCTGGCATTCGATATTCGCGGCGTTCGCGGTCGCAAAGCTCGTACGGCCGTCCGCGACTTGCTCTCGCAGTTCGGGCTCAACGAGCAAGCCGACCGCCTCGCGCGCGATCTCTCCGGCGGCGAAAAGCAGCGCGTGGCGATCGCGCGCGCGCTGGCCGGAAATCCGTGCGCCATCCTCGCAGACGAGCCGACCTCGCAGCTCGATGCGGAAAACGGCGCTATCGTCACGGATATTCTTTCGGAGCTCGCGCGCAAGCGTGGTACGACGGTCGTCATAGCGGCGCACGACGACCGGATTCAAAAAGTCGCCGACCGGGTCGTACGGCTCGATGACGGGAGGCTCTAAGAATGCGCTACGCAGTGTTGCTCGCCGGCTTGGCCATCGTTATGGCGCTTCCCGCGCAGGCGCGCTGCGGACGCGGTTCCTACCAGACGTTTTTGCACGGGTTCGAATCGGCGCGCGACTCGCTGCGCACGAAACCGCAGCCGGCTTACAGCGCGTTCGTCGCGCTCAAAGCCAAAGCGCAGGCGTGCGGCCGGGGAGAAGATCGCGCCGACGTGCGTTACAAGCTCCAGCTCTTTGAGACGGGGTTGGACGCATACATCGGCGCCGCCGATGCCGAGCGCGGGAACGTCGCGCGCGGCCGCGCGCAGGCCGATGCGGCGATGACGCAGGCGCTCGCGATCGAACGGGCCCATCATTCCAAACCCTCCGAACTCCAGCTCGCGCAAGAACTTGTCGCCCAATTGAAGACCCCGCTGCAAATTATCGACGAGCTGCAAGGCTCGCCTTCACCCGCGCCCAGGGCCACGCAGTAACTAGTGTTTGACGCAGACGCTGTGGGTGAGAATCTTCTTGCGGGATATATCCTAACGCGCGCAAAACGTCCGGTTGTCTTTCGCGAGCAGAGATCGCAAAACGTCCGGTCGCTGTGCGCGAGGTGCCGAAACGCGGTGACGCCTAAGCGCAAAACGTCCGGTCGCTGCACGCGAGGTGCCGATGCGCGGCGACGCCTAAGCGCAAAACGTCCGGTCGCCCGATGCACCGATGCACCGATGCGCAATGCGCCGATGCGTAATGCTGCCGATGCGCGATGCTGCCGATGCGCAATGCGATGTGCGCCGATGCACAATGCGTGACCGATGCGCAATGCGCGCTGAACCGATGCGCAATGCTGCCGCTGCCGCTGCGTCGTGCGCGATGCATGATGCGCCATGCTGCGTTACTGGGTGTGTCTAGTAGGTCTGGGAAACTAGCCCTGATTCGGTCGCATTGAGCGGAAAAGCGCCATTGCTCGGCCAATGGATTTCCCCTATGCGAACTTTTAGCGAAAATTTGGAGGGCATTCAGAGCGTCTTTCGGAGGGGGTTACCGCCGGAGTCGAGTTCTATCCAATGGGCCCACATTGTGAACTCGATTGACGACTACCGGGGTAGCTCTAATTCGGCGCCGGACAGTGTGATCGCAAAGCGCCTCCGCGATATTGTTGACGAAATGCAGCAGCACGCGCCGCAGCGCGGTGAACCGCTTACAATGCCGGACCCGTCTTTGCATGAGCCCGGTTTACGTCAGGCGGATTCAAAAATATCTGCTTTAATTGCGGACCTTAAAAGTCGGAGACTGTAGCGTCTGTTACATCATGTGTTGCTCTATCTCCGCTATAGGGCTTCGCGTATCTGCATCGTGTATTAGTGCATCGGGCTCATCACGCATTGCGCATCGGCACCACGCATTCCGCATCGGTACATCGCGCATCGGTGCATTGCGCATCAGCGCATCGTGCATTGCGCATCGGCGCATTCGACGCATTGCGCATCGGTCGCGAGGCGCGAGGCGCGAGGCGGGTGGCGGTGGGCGAATGGCGCGTGCAAAGGCACCGTGTTTAACACTTTGCCCTGCGCATGGTCTACGAATCTGGTCCGCGAAGCCTTATTGTAGATGTGGAATGTCGTCATCGCGGGGGCTGAGTTGCTTTGGGGCCTACCCCAAATCGAGACGAGCATGGAAGTAACCATAAGTGCGTTTTTGACGATTCTCGCAATTGCATTTGGAATGACCTTACCTTGGACTGAGCTCGCAGCAGTGGCCGCAGTCACTTCGGCTATCTTTTTAGCACTGACGTGGTCTGTAGCGAGAAAACAGCTAACGTCACTTAACAAAGCGACCCAGCTCCAAAATTTCGTAGCGCTCGCACAGGAAATGGACTCGAAAGACTTTTCAAGCACGTTTGGCTTCATATGGAATTTACGAAACTTACCTTTGGACACGAAACGGATATGCTTAGATCAAGATGCGGCCACAGCCGACCCTCAATTGGATCGAGTTACAAACTACATAGAACGCGTCGCTTTCCTTGCAAACCATGGCTTCTTAGAATACGAATTAGCTATCCAATGGTGGGGCGTAATCGCAGATGATATTTACAAGAGTATTGGCGATTTCATCGAGGAAGGCAGTCAATCAGACCCAGGTTTTTGCAGCGAACTCAAACGGTTTGTGGCTGCTGTAAATGCCCACTGGGAAAGATTTGGAAAGTCTTCAACCAGTGCAGCCTCATTTAACAAAAAAAGTCGCTAACGCCCCCTGGCGGGTGGCGCTGCGTGCTCCGTGCAAGGAGGATTCTTATGGCTACGCGGATTGTGGTTTTAGACACGGAAACGACTGGATTTTCACCGGACTGGGATCGGATCGTTGAGATTGCTGCAGCCGAAATACAACCGCGAAGCGGCGTTCTGGGACGAGAATTTTATCATCTAATAAATCCGGGTCGCGCGATCCCATCGCTCGTTACCCGAGAAGTGCATGGCATTACCGACGACAAGGTTAGAGATAAACCATCCTTTGGAGCGGTGGCAGACGAGGTAGTCGACTTCCTTAAAGGCGCTACGATGGTGAGCCACAACAGCTCCTTCGATACGCGTATGCTTGACGCCGAATTATCCCGCGCAAAGAAACCAGTCCTAGAGCAACTGGGAGTAACTGTCATCGACACCTTAGCGGTGGCCCGGAACGTATACCCGCTCATCCCAAAGCATAATTTAAACGCGTTATGCGAGCACCTAAACATAAACCTTGATGAGCGAGAACTTCACGGCGCTACCATTGATATCCGGCTCTTGGGGTCGGCTTTTCCTAAGATGGCTACTGATTATGATAGGTGGATGGCGATCGTGGAAGATTCTTGCGGGGCAGAGCTGGATAACTTCGAAAGGGAACTGCTTTTCTTTTATAATGAACTGATCGCTTCAGGAAGCCACTCAGCTCCTGAAGCGGTGGACGGGGCACTTTCACGTATCGGCACCGCTCTGAGGTCCGTCGAACGCCAGCGAGCAGCGCTTTTGGAGCGTTGCAGCGGCTTAGTGGGAACTGACGATTGGTGTTGCAAGCACTTTTTCACTCGCTGGGATACATCGGAGAGAATCTCCTGGAAGAGCGCGGTGGAATCTCTCATACCGACGGTCGACCTCGCGCCATACAAGGAAGTAAGCGTATCAGAAACCGTCACCCCAAAAACAGCCGTCGATGTTGAAGCTGCTCTGAATGCTGTAGGGGCTCCGCTAGCGTCGGAAAGCGTCACGTCCTCGATTCATTGCATCGCGCGGGCTGTGGTCATACTTGCCGACGCGGAGCGCAGCCTCGCGGCGGAACGGCAATCTCTTCGCGAAGAATTGCTGACCTATGCAAGATTGGGATACGCACCCGCACAGTGCTCGGTGCGATCAACTTCCCGCACGACAATCGATTACGAGCAGGCATGTAGAGATCATGCGCCGGACGGAGACTTTGCGCCCTTTGTATCATCCACAAACGGTTTCAAGGTGCGTCGCCGAGCGGCAGAGTCATGTCAAGCCCTCTGGGGAGCTTAGGGAGCGCGCGCCCTTTCGCTTCTAGGTAGTCTGTCAGGGAGGCGCCCCTTACTCGCGGTAGCAACCCGGACCGGGCGGAAGCGGTGCCTGCGCGCCTACTTGATCGGCCATCCACCACATTGCCGAATTGCGGTCTCAATGTCGGCCATCACTTGGATTGTTTGCGTGATCGACGCGGCCATCTTTTGGTAATGGTCGAGGTCATCGAAAGTGAGATTAAGGCCCTTACGGTCCTTTAGCCACTTTTCGCACATCCTGTAAGCGCCAATCTCAAACTCCCAAACCTCGCGCGGCATATTGCCAAAATATTGCGATTTATTTATATGAACGCGGCCGACACCGTTGGGATCGCATTCAAACTTCACGACATCAATTTGATTGGTTCCGGCTACCGGAAAATTGGTAACATACGAAACATTTGATCTCATCAGATGCAGCGCGCGTAAGTCCGCGCCCTTTGACGCAAGCACCTTAAAAAGTGACTTGTCCGAAGTAATGGGGAATCGAAGGAAGTCTCGTCTTAGTTCAGCACTATAGCGTTCTCGATAGCCTGGCGAGTATGTAATCGCATATATATAGTTGAAGACATCTTCTGGCCCAAATGAAGTGCTGAAGTCGCCATAGCCATCATTTACGAATTTTAGTCCGAGGTTCTTTGAAAATGCCTCAACGCAGGCGGCAGAAAGGTTTGACTCTTTTCCTTCTAACTTCTCGTCGAACATAGACAGATGGCGCGCCTCGCTAAATTGGTAGAGCGGGAACTGAAAGCTGTTCCCCCCGCCAGCGGATTTGTTCGCCACTACGCATTGGTCACCAATCATTTCCGTACAATAAGAAAATGTAAACTCTTGCGGGGACTGCGGGCGATGCGTCAAAAACGCGACGTTGCCATCAAGCATGTGCCCCATAACATCGAGGCGCATGCGCTCTACCAGGGCTTTGTGATAAAAGACGTAACGAAAATCAAACGGGCGGTAACAGTAAGTCCTTATGTAACTCTTCGGTTTCCCAATATTTGCGAGCTCACTTCTCGCTGTCGCTAGATTCCAGTAGGAAACATCTCGCAACGAAGGATAGCGCAGTCTTATTTCATCGTCACTGAGGTTGCGGTCCAAAAGGTCGTCAACGCGGCGTATCAGCGTCTTTTCATCGAACGCCATTGCGAAATCGTTTCGCGCCGTGGTAACGGTGCTATTAAAAAGGCCAAATGCGTCTTTGATGGACATGAAGGTGGCGTATTCCACCTGCTGAGAGCCATCTTGAGGAACGAACAAGTAAGCCGGAGACTGTGGGGCAACCTCCTTCCAACTCGTAGTCGCGACATTATTGGCATAGAGGTAGTCATATTTATCCTCGCGGCTCCCCCACAATTCGGCGTGGTGAATCTTCGTTGCTTCCGAATCACGGTTTCGTTTGACGAATATACCGATTGCTACACCGGGACGTATATCGAAAACGTTCTTATCGGTAACCCCAGTCGGCGCAGCCTCGGTCTTCAGCGAATTGCCATGCAAATCCAAAATGTAGATATCATCGAAGGTCTGCATCAGCGTACGGCGCATGCCGCGAAAGGTCGGGTTATCCAGATAGCCATGATTAGTTATGAAGGCCAGTATCCCGTAACCCGTTTTTTCGATTCGCCATTGGGCAAATCGAACGAATTTTACATAATCATCATTTAGCCATTTTGGGTTGCGCTCACCAAGCGGTTTGCCATCGACTTCAAAATAGCTGCTTGTCGCGGCATATGGCCTCGAAGCGGTTTTTTGTTTTATGTCTTTACCCCGCAGGAGTCCATTCACCCATTCCCCATTATTTGCGGATAGTTTTGAGTAAGGAGGATTCCCCAATACCACCATGACGGGCATTTGCTCCTTAATGTCATTGGCATTGTTCGCTTCCTCAGCAAGCCAGTTCGCAAAGAGGGACAAGCCAGATATATCGTGGGCTTCCTCAAGCGAGTTTGTGAGATATAGTCTTAGGCGTTCATCACTCAAAAAATTGTAGCCCGACTCGCGCAGCTTCATTCCTAATACCATATGTGCGACGGCGTATGGAGCCATCAACAGCTCGAAGCCGTAAAGGCGAGGAAGCAGGTGTGTGTGCACGTAATCGGACCACATGCCCCTATTGGACCGGAAGGCCGCCAAAATCTTGTCGATTACTGCATGTAAGAATGTCCCCGTCCCCGCAGCGGGATCGAGGATTTGAAGCTTGTGCGTTTCGCTTTTAGCCGAGCCGCGCTTTATTTTTGAAGAATCCGCTAGTCCTTTCGACAGTCCGAATTGTTTGCGCAAAATAACATCGGTGCTTTCCACGATGTAAGACACCACCGACTCGGGTGTGAAGAATACTCCCCGAAGTTCCCTCATTTCAGGGTTATATTCAGAAAGAAACGTTTCGTAGAAATGAATTACCGGATTCTCTCGTTGACGCCGTTTGTTAAAATCTAAAACGATTTGCTTTATGTCTGCGCGCTCTAGCAATTCTGCTAAATCATCCACTGCCCAGGCAACCCGGTCGTCTAAATCTGGCCCCGCAATATGACCAAATAGTTTCCGAAGGAATGGGTTCGTCTTTGGCAGCTCGTAGGCGGCGTCTTTGCGCGTAAACGGTTTTACATCTGGCGCGTTACAGCGTGCCGAAAATAATCCATAACAAATCGTCTGGGCATACATGTCCGCAAATTGCTCTTCATTAAGCTCATGCAGAAGAACTTGCTTAAATGACTTGAACTGTTCGTGAAGTTCCCCTTTAGAGGTCTCGCTTGCGAACGCGCGCCTGAGGACATCCCGAATCAACCGCGCAGACCCCGCCATACGAAGCGCGAGATCACGCGAGGTTGTGATTACTGGGACCTTGGATTTTACGAAATGATCGAACAGCGCCTCAAAACCAGCATAATTCTTCGGAAGCGGCGAGAGTTTGCCGCGCGCGTCCACGCTAGCAATCCGTACGGATTCCCGTTGCTCTCCGTTTACGAACCAGGCAAATGAAATATAGTCTGTTAAAATGAGATTTGACAGCGCATGGCGATAGCGCGTCAGTTGCTCGTCATCGGCAATGCGGTCGAGGTCAGTGCCAATGTCCTTTGCCTCGATGTAACCAAGCGGCGTGTGTCCCCTACTGATTATGAAATCCGGGGCACCACATTTTATACGCTTGGGCTCGTTTGTAACTGTAATCTTGTTGTGCAGCTGCTCCAGCAGATTCTGCAGTGTGCCCCGATGCGTATGCTCTGTCGCGTTGCCGAGCGACAGTGCCTTCCCAACTCTGCCGAGATAACCATCAATTGGGGTCGTGCTCAAAGCGGCCCTCGTTCACCATTAAGTTACATCAACTATTGACAGCCCATTAAGCGTGCGCGGCCCCCTCGCCTCTGTTTTGCCCCACGCGAATGCATTGGGGTCTCTGATTCGCCCCCAGTAGGCGTTTGCGCGCGACGCGCAACTTTACGTCCTCGTCGCAGAAATCGGGGCGCTCAATACGGCGTGATATTCTGGAACTTTCCAACTCCTGGGATGACGGCAGGCATTCTGGAGCTGCCGTACATGCTCGCGATGTTTGAATCGGAAGAGGCCGCTTCCGGTGTAGAGCTGGGCGACCTGGACCTTTGGCAAATGCTAGACGAGTACGACGAAATCATTCGGTGGAACTAAAGCGCTCAGCCGAGTATTCCATAGCGAGACGAACAATTGCGCGCTGCGTTTTCCGGCGGGGGGTCGACTTGCGCTTCAAAATGTCGCGCCAGCGCCTTTCCGAGATACCGAGTATGGCTGCAATACGCGCCTGAGGAAATTGCGCAAGATAATCTACTGCGCTCCACAAGCCGTCGAAGCATCGGACACGCTTACGCTTCGCTTTAGCATCGTAGACTAGCGGCCCGTCGTTGTCGATGCTGGTGCCCTCGTCTTCATCGAGGCGGTCGACTTCTTTCCCGATGCGAATTGCGCCGTCGGATTCCAGGGGCAGCGAAAAAAGCACACCTCGGGTCTCCTCTGTACACGGAATGCCTTCTGAGTCGGCTGCCTTGAGTTCCGGATGCCGCCGAAATTCTTCAACGTATTCGGCTAGCGATAACACCGGCACGGCTCCCGCCCAGCCATTGCGATCCCAATCGATGGCGATGGCGTCGCCTGTCAGCGCGTCAATGCACGGGAGTTTTCGGCATTTGCCCAGGTCCTTTTCGAACGGCATTACCGGTCGTATATCTTCATACACCGATTGTTCTGCAACGGTAAGTGCTTGTATAAAGTTAAATGGTTTTACCCACTGGTCATAAGGTTTGCGCGCGTTGTAATACTTGAAACGTCCGAACGTTACAGGCTGCGTTATTGGAAGCTTCCGTCGAAGCGGCGTTTTTCCAAACTTGTATAACTGTTCAACCCGTCGCACTTGTTTTTTCGGCATTGGGAGCTCTTGGGATAAAATGGCGAGCCAAACTCGCCGGGCAAGCTTCTTGGTGTTCTCTCCGGCCGTTCGACCAACAATAGCGCCCAGTGCGCTCTCCGAGGCTTTCACGATCCGAATGCGGCCCGTTTCCGTTACCGTGTAGAGCACGTAACGTTTTGCAGAAATCGCAAAGCACCTGAGGTTGCGTTCTTCCTCGTGTTCAATTTTGATGAGATTGCCTTTTAGGTTATAAGGGCTTAGTACATCAAGTCGTTTCAATATGCGCTGAACTTGTGAGATTTTCAGACAGGGAACCGATGGAGGGCAATTGTCTCCAGCGACTATTGCGAGACTGTCCGTATCGCAGAAGGCAAATGTACCGCCTGCATCGATGACGTGCTGCTCCAGCATTGCAAGCAGTAGCCGCGCACCGCCCGTGATTAAACTGGCGAAAACGAAATTCGTAAATGGTCCGGGCCGCTCGTCGCCAACGTCCTCGCATTCCTCGTCTTGGTCGGAATACCAATGTCCACGTTTGCCTTTAAGCGACGGGCTGACGTTGACCTCAGCAAACATGCCATAGCTGCAAACATTGGCGACCTGCTTTAGGCTGAGATCGAGGCGCCCTTCTTCTGAATTTGCGCCTAACTTTCTAGCGTGTTTGGTATCTTGTCTATGCTCGACGATGGTTTTGAAAATCTCGGTATTCGGATCAACCTTGAACGAGTTGCGGAACGATACTGGCGTGAGCTGTTTTTCGCCGTGACCAATAACTTCGATTGCACGGAGAATCTTCGGCGCTCGCCCACTGCGAATCTTCGCCGAAATTACGTCGGCTAAGGTGTACCAGCAGGGGGAGCCGCATGTATACGGACTAATCGCAATGGTAAATGGCCCCGAAGGGTCCTCTCCCGGGGCCGGTTCGCGCCAGCGAACGGGCAGCATCTCACCTTTTGGCTCAAGCAAAACCAGGCGATTCAGGTTGCGCCACGTCTCAGGCCGTTCTAGATCGTACAGCGAGATTTCATCGATGAGGCTTTGCGTCTGTTCCGTGACATCACGAATCCATAGGCTCTTGCTGGCGAGCAGCTGCTGCAAGAATAGCAAGATGAATACCGTGGGGTACATGGAGGTCACATCTCCGACACAAACCGGAACGCCCATCATGCGAACGCGTACCTCTGCGCGACCTCCAAAATAGGCGGCAGCGAAGAACCCGTGCTCCTTTGAAGTAAGCGGAGTCTCGTTACTCTGCTTCTGAGTCATCTCTGACGGATGCGGCGAACCCCATCATCTTCATGTATTGCTTAGCGATACTCGCGGAAGACAGGATTCGCGTAATGGGAAGCGCCCAGGCGGGCTGATTGCGTTCATTTTCAAACGACGCAAAGGGGTGGTGCGCGTACTCCTCACGGAGTTTTTCATACAGCGCCCACGTCGCATGCACATCGTTCCTACCGTAAGCAAGCGTCTCCGGCGTGACTATCCCGAGCGTTTCAATGCGGGTTTTCAACGGAAGTGCGCCAAAGCGGAGGCCAGCGGTATAGAGCGTGTGGTGTTCCCCCGTAAAAGCACGCGCTAAAGTCAAAACGTCGAGAAAGCGCCCGGGGAAGACCGGACCCTTATCTCGCCACTCGTCGGGCTCATTCTTGATTGCGAACGTTATGAATGCGCCTTTCCCTGAGATCGCTTCCACTCGAAGTTTTGGCTGGAATGGGTTCTCAGAGAGCGTGAACCGGAATTTGCGGCGGTTTCGTCCCCGCCCGACACCGGCATGAATTGCGATTCGACTGAGGTCGAAGGGCAAATTTGCGCCAACGCAAAGCGTCCCAAGTTCATAACATTCGGCGTAAAATAGATCCACGAATTGTGACCGGCTGAACATGCGAAGATTCTCGCGTCTTGCAAAACGCGAGATCGTTTCAAGGTCCTTTACGGCAAGGTTATCGTGGTAGAAAATTGCTTCGAGTTCCAATGCGTCGTTCGCATAGACTCGAAAGAATCCGTAAAGCAGACGTTGAGTCAAATCGGTCGAGGTCTCCGTGTCGAAGATCCAGACCTTTTCGCCGATCCGCGCCGAACGAAAGCTCGTCGCCCTGCTTATCGCCCTTAGGCTGTCTCCGCGCTCTACTTCAACCCAGGCGCGAATCGCTGTCTGCACCCTCATAATGGCAGTTCCAGGGTGAGACCCTTGTCGTAGTCCGGTCCATACTTATCGAACAGATGCTCGTGCAGCGCGAAATCGAACGTGATACAGGCGGTAAGTGTCTCACCGATACTAATGTACATCGTGCCCAGAGACTCGTTACCGCTTTTTTGCGCGTGTGTGCCAAGCAGCACTAATAGAATAACCATCCCGATGAGGATGGCCGCCTGCAAGAGGAGACCGCCGCGCTCTCGGTCGCACCGTCGTACATCCTCGCCCTCGTGGTCCTCCTGCATGTCGGAGAAAATCGCGTGACAGTTCGTACACTTTGGCCCACAAAGGTCGCTGTTGGTCTCGGCAAAGATGTGGTTAAGCTCAAGACAACGCACGTCGCCTTCACCGCATACGACGCACGTCGGATTTGGATATCCATGCTTTGCGAACTTCCGCACCTTAGCGCGCCTCGATAACTCCTTCATCGTGCGGCGCCTTTTGGAACAGTTTCCGCATAACACGATATGAAGACGATATGACCAGTAAACAAAACAGATGTTCGTTCCGCTGGCATCGATACCGCATTTCGCGCAACATGGGTTAGTAGTTTCGCTACGCTCGACGAGCCGCTGCCGTTTTCGTTCGAGACGTACGTTACGGCGAAGGTCAATCTCATATCGCATCTCTAGAGCCCCTCGTCTGCGTAAATATCGAGAAAACTAATTTCGCCGGCACGTGCGACGCGCAGTATGGTTCGCGGGTCGGTGACGAAATCGTACTCCTGTTCGTCGGTCGCAAAATACAAATTCTCAAAAGCTTTGAGGCCACGCTGGTTTTCGGTTTTTAAATATGCGCGAACCGCGTTATGATGGTTCGCGATCAGGGTTGCGTCTCGGGAATCGGTTGTAAGGACGGAGATATATCCGCGCGGAGTGAGGAAACGCATTCTGCGCGGCAGCGTGTCGTGGGGCGTTGCGTACCATCGCCCCCGCTTAAAGGTTAGGGCAGGACGGGCTTGGCGCGTAACGTTGGAAACCGTTGTGCCCGAGAGCTCAGCGGCGCGCTCCAGCGTCATGTTCAGGTTGCGCCGCATGAGCGCAATGGCGTCTAGCGCCGCCCTGTATCCCCAACTTGCATGTAAAGCATACTGGCGAGCTCCGTGCTTGCGTCTGTACGGTCTTTTTGCCATTTTTGATCTCCAAAGGAGGCGGTTTACGTTTGCGAGCCTCACTTTGAATTGAAGCAGCTTAAGTTCGGAAGTGTTAGCTATTGTTGCGCGGAGCTAATTGTCAAGGTGTTTTCGCGCGGAGCTATGTGTGTCAATGTCGAATCTCTTTGCGGTGTCATCAGTGCCGAAAATCCTCGTTCCTGAACTTGAAGCCGAATTAACCAGGCGCTTCGGCACTGCCAAATATTCGGATGTTTTAGACAAGATGCGCGCGCATGGACTCATCTCTAATAGTCGCCCAGCTGGGCGCGGCAAGAGCAACTATTATCTTTCTAATGAAGCAGAGCACATATACAGAGTATTCGAAGTTCGGCAGCAACTACCAAGTGGTGTTGAATACACCGCGCTTGCGTTCGCTATGGCTGCGAATGGGATAACGTCTACATTCTCCAATGCAAAACGATACATCGATAACGTTGCTATCTTTATCGAAACATGCATAAATGACTTTACTGAGAGCAACGAAGAAGTTATAGGTGCTGCCGCTTCCGCTGGTAGGGCTGACGTTCAAAATCAACCCACTCCGCCGGAGGTTCTTAAGGCTCGAAGGGCCACTGCGCACGTACTCAGCAAGTTCGGTTTGCAGCGTTCGGCACAAACTGAGAACACATTTCAGCAAATCGAGCTTGTCTTTGAAATGCTAATTGGCATCTACCTATTTGATAGGTTGGTATCGTCGTACACGAATAGACTTCGAAATTTAGGGGCTCCTCAGGATTTGGGCGAGTTCTTGAAAGAACTCGTACCGCGCCTCCGTCCCAGTGGAATCGAGAATCCTTTGGTTGCAGCAGTGCGACAGGCTCGGACCGAGTCTACTGATTTGCTCTTTGTCGGAGCGAAGGATGCATTGCTGTTGCGTTCTGGTTTTAACGAATTACTAAGCGATTGCGAGATGGGATCGGCGCTGTCGATATGGAGCATTACCGAGCCAATTAGCGCGCTCTTGACAGCGGTGAGCATCGAGTTGCAGCTAGAAAACAGCGCTCATCCAGGACTACAGGCGCTGCGCGACGGGACGATGTTCCTCGAAATCAACGCGCGTGTCAATACTTTTCTGAGCCAGTTCACGACGGGAGAACAGATATGAACAAAGTTCTTTGCATTGAAGGCTATGCAGCCCGTTTGTACATCGAACGCGGCCAGCTCGTCGCCGTGACCGGGTTTCCTGGCGAGATGCAGCAGATACGCTTTTCACGCGGCCGCTGCGAGATAGATCGCATTCTAGTCCGAGCCAGGGCCGGAACGGTTTCTATTGATGCCTTCGACTGGTGTGCTCGAATGGGAATAACGCTTTCCTTCATTGCCTCGGACAGCACGCTCACGAACTGTCTCATTGCTGACCTCCCACACGACGGGCCGCTGAAACGCGCGCAGGCAGTTACCGCTATAACTGATGACGCCGTTCCGCTAGCGCGAATGCTATTGAAATCAAAGCTAGCGGCTTGTACTGAAGCAATCACGCGAGATTTTGCGGCGCTGAGTATCGGGAACAGGACAGCGCGAGCTAGCGCAGTGGCAGCCATATCCGAATGCTCCAAAGGTCTGGACAAGGACGAAACGCTCACGCAGTTTCTTACACGCGAGGGATACGCGGCAAAGGAATATTGGGATTTGCTTACCGGCACGGCATTGCCATGGCCTGACTGGTGCCTTAAGCGCATCCCCCCACACTGGGCCTTCATCTCTCCACGCGATAGCGGCGGTCGCAACCGCGTCCGTGACGCACGCGACCCTTTTAACGGACTTCTAAACTGGTGCTACACGCTGCTAGAGGTCGAGACGCGAATCGCTTGCGCGAGCGTCGGACTAGACCCAGACCTTGGCCTCCTGCACGTAGATGACAGGCTGCGCGAATCGCTTGTTTTTGATCTCCTAGAGCCGCTTCGTTGCGATGTAGATGTCGCGGTATTCCAGTTCATCAAGCAGCGCGGATTACGCCCGCACATGTTCATCGAACTCCGAGACGGCATAGTACGCCTCGACCCGGACCTCGCGCGTGATATCGCGCATCATCTTATGCCGCGCTTACGTTCAAAGGCGCTTCACGTAGCAAACGAATACGCGAAGCAGCTGCGACGCGTGAAGGTTCCGTATCGCTTGGTCCGTGCAGAACGAAAGACGATAGACGGAGCCCGCCGCGTGGAATCGCTTTCGAACTGCCGATATTGTCAGCAACAGCTACCGCGTAGAGGTTTGCAATTTTGCGACCGTCAGTGTTATCTCAGCTACTCCGTCGAGATAGCGCGGCCAATTGACAAGGCGCAAGCGAAGCTCGCGGAAATGCGAGCAGCAGGGCTGTCACCGGGCCATGGTGGCGAGGCAGCTAAGAAGCGTGGCGCGAAGATAGCGGAGAGCAATCGCCGTAGGTCGCTCGGTTTGCCACCGGCAAAAACACGTGCTCGCAAAGCGGAGCAGATGCGGGCTACCGCGCCGGACCTTTAGGGACTTGTTCTAGCGCCCAGGCGGGGAACCGGGTTTCACGGGGCAGGCTCCGGCGCTAGAAATCGCCGAATGCTTCGCAATGGACGACGCAGCGTTCGTGGCATATGTTTTGAACAATGCTCCACGGTACGAAATAGAGAGCCTGGAAAAGATCGTCATAGGCTTGAACAGCAATATTGCTTCTCGCCGTTGGGGCCCCCGCTTCGAGTTAGTATCCGAAATCGCTTTTGTATCGCAAATGCCCTCCGCTGTATTCAGAATACACCCCAAGGTATCCCAGGAGCGGCGTCGCCTCCTGGCAACCCGCATCAGCCGAGGTCGGGCCACTTCGGTCTCCCTTTTGCTTAACGGTGCCTCGCAATTCGCTGAAGGCTAGGTTGCTGCGATCTTCCGCCGTCTTTTCTAACCGTCGATTATGTCATGGTGAAGGGCTCGGACTGGATGACATCCTCTTCAACCTGCACGGCGAAATGCAGGTCAAATCATTGACGTTCTCAGTGGCCGAGACGGCGATAATGTCTCCGACCTGGGCCGTCGCGGAGCTTATCTTGTCAGTGGGGGAAACGGGCACTCTAGTACCAGCTGGCACCAGAACCTGCACCGTCTTTAGTGGCGGGGTTGCAGTTGGTTGCGGGCCGACGATCTGGGCTCTAACGATTGGAGCCTGGCTCACCACGGCCGCGAAGATTGCAGCTGTCATAATGGCCGAACGAAAGCGCATAATACACCTCTTCCAAGAAGCGCTTCGGGCCTAGCCTATTGGGCCCGGACCTATGTCGAACCTTTGGACTTACCAATCGTAACAAGTGCCGAGCCGGGGCTTGAGATCGATTTTTGCAAGGAAGCGAACCCTCGACCTCCGCCGTGACAGAACGCGCATGGAAACCGCTACAACGCGTCTTAAGAGGATGGTGGCCGCTGGTTTACGCTGGTTACCGATGGTCTGAGGGGAAATTTGAGGGGAAACAGGGATTCGAAAATGTTAAAAAAAGCCCGCGCAAGGCGGGCTTTTTCTTCGGCTATATCAACAAGCTTACGGTGTGATTTTTCCGATCTTGTTGCCGGCGTTTTCGGTAAACCAGAGGTTGCCGTCCGGGCCGGCGACGATGCCGAACGGGGTCGCGTTACCAGTCGGAACCACATACTCGGTGAACGTGCCGCTCGTCGTGATCTTCCCAATTTTGTTGCCGGCGTTTTCGGTAAACCAGAGATTGCCGTCCGGGCCCGAGGCGATGCCTACCGGCGCCGAGTTAACCGTCGGAATCGCATACTCGGTGAACGTGCCGCTCGTGGTGATCTTTCCAATCTTGTTGCCACCGACTTCGGTAAACCAGAGGTTGCCGTCCGGGCCGGCGGTGATGCCGTAGGGGGTCGCGTTACTAGTCGGAATTGCATATTCGGTGATGGTGCCGCCTGTGGTGATCTTTCCAATCTTGTTGCCGCTTCTCTCGGTAAACCAGAGGTTGCCGTCCGGGCTGGCGGCGATACCGGTCGACTGTGAGAGATTCGTCGGAATCGTATACTCGGTGAACGCGCCGCCCGTGGTGATCTTTCCAATCTTGCCGCCGCTGTTTTCGGCAAACCAGAGGTTGCCGTCCGGACCCGCGGCGATGAGGAACGGCCCCGCGTTACCCGTCGGAATCGCATACTCGGTGATGGTGCCAGGCGCTACCGGAGCGGCGACGGTTGACACTATTGGCGTCATGGTGCTGCCGCCAGCTCCGCCACCGCAATTCACTAAACCCAACGTAAATAGCGTAGTTGCAAGAATACGGCCGAAGCTATTGGCCGTGAGATCAAAAGTTCTTTTAAACATTCTCATTTGAATATACCGGTTAAGCCATTCTCTGTTTTGTATTTGAACAGACTCAGAGTCTACCCACAATCTCAGACGGGCAAGCGAAGATCGGAGTACGTTTCGTCAATGTCGGCACGCACGAATATTGTGTGGGCGCACATACTTATATACGAATACTCATACCTAATTGTGAAAGCGTTTGGTCGTTCGTCGACGTCGATGTGAGCGCGGGCGGGGTTTGCCGGGCGCGGCTATGACAGAGAGCCGCGCGGTAACGGAGGCCTTCTGCGCTTGAGCTTATCCCTAGATTACGCTATTATTAAGATCGCTAGATCGAACGACCCAAGAATTGCCGTATGAACGGGTGAGAATATGCATGCAAGACGCGGTCGGCCTGAGAATCTGCAGCGGCGGGAAGCAATTCTCGACGCAGCTATCATCAGAGCTGCAGAAAATGGATATCGGGGCACGGCTATGGCTGACGTGGCTAACGATTGCGGAATCAGCAGTTCCCTGATCTTCCGATATTACCCCAACAAGGCGGCGCTGTTTGATGCCATGAGCAAACGCGGCGAGGGGCAATTGAAATGGCTCATGCGCGGCATCGACCAAGCCGCCCACAAGAATCGGACTTGCGTTGATTTACTGGTCGACGTGGGAAATCTCTATGCGGAGTTTATCCATCGGATGCACGATCACTACGCGCTATGGTTCCTGAATAAGGATCGTCTGTTGTCTAGGCACAACGGTTGGCTTTTCAGCCACCTGTACCCGACGCTGTCCCAGAGCCTCGCCAGCATGCCCGACTACAGCAATGACATCGCGCCTGAAGTCGTCACACGCGCGTTCCTCGGCGCCATCTTTCATGAAGTATTCTTGTATGAGCGCATGGGCTCGGATATCCCGCGAGGCATTTCGCTCGACGAATACGTGCGCATCGTTTCAACCTCCCTTGCCCGCATCACAACTAGAGCGCACATCGCTGCTCTCACCATATTCAGCGCGACTTTTTACATCCTTGAGGACTCCCTAGGCTTGATTTATCTCGGCAGCTAGTTGCGTGGCATTTCTTGCCTGTTGACATCGGGGTGATAGGAGGCAATTGTTGATTTGTACGCGTCCTTAATCTCCGAATACGAGGCAGTTGCAGAAACTCCCAACAAGTCGTAGTAGGTAAATGAATGCGCCATCTGCTTCCGCTTTAGTGCGCGAAGCCGATGTCCTGGTTCGGACACCGATAGCTTGCGCATCGGCGCATCGTGCATTGCGCATCGGGCATCACGCATTGCGCATCGGCACATTGCGCATCGGCGCATAGCGCATCGACGCATTGCGCATCGGCACATTGCGCATCGGCGCATAGCGCATCGACGCATTGCGCATCGACGCATTGCGCATCGGGCGACCGGACGTTTTGCGCACTTAAGCTCCGCGCGTTTGGACCTCGTCGCGAGCTGACCGGACGTTTTGATTCCTTATGATATATCCCGAGAATCTTCTTGCCCTGAACGTTGCCGCTGACGTCGATCGTGTATTGCACCGGCGTCAGGCGATTGTATGTGATCGTTAGCGCCAGCTTCGGATAGATCGCGTGGAAGGCGATGTGGTTGATTCCCGACGAGGTGCCGTGCAGCACGTCGTAACTGCCGGGTAGGAAGTCATCGAGTACGACCCACGTGCTGTCGACCTTACTGAACGTCAGGGTGTGTTCTGCGGTCACTTGGCCCTTGGTGCTGTCGGTCGCGCGCAGCCATAGACCGCCGACCGGAGCGGTCCAATCCTCGTTGTAGGTTCCGCCGCCGTCACCGGTTTGCGTGCAAACCCAGTGTCCTCTGAGTTGCAGCGCGACGAGGGGAGAAGCCGCCGTTTTTGCGTGCACCGTCGCGATGCCGCTCGCGAGCACGGCGCCCGCAACGGCCGCCAAGAAAACTCTTCCCATCATGAATCGACCTCCGCGCGATTGCTTACCCATTAAGGAACTTCGGCCTCCATTTCTTCGGGCTCTTCGGCCGGCTTGAAGAGCGCCTGTGCGATGAGGGTCGGCACGATCGCCGTCAAGATGACGACGGTCACCAGAGCCGTGTACTGCGACTGGTTGATGTAATGGTGCGTCAGTCCGTAGAGGCTCGAAATCGTTCCGAATGTCAGGCCCGTCGCCATCATCAGCGTCAGGTAGCCCGCGTCCTTTGGCGAGTAGCGAAAACCGTAGCGCGCGATCGGCAGCACGGCCACGACCTTTGCGACGATCTTCACGAAGAAGAGAACGGCGATCAGCCACGCGCTGCCCGCCGCCGCCGAGAACGAAATGTACGTTCCCGCCTTGATAAAATAAAACGGCGCGAGCAGCGTCATCGTCATCGTTTGCAGGCGGCGTTTCACATCGGGATAGGCGAACAGGAAGCCCGCGCACGCGATGCCGAGGAAGTAGGCCGGCAGCACGCCCTCACTTTTGGCGTACGTCGCCAGCGCCGCGAGGATAAAGATCACGGCAAACAAGATGCGCAGGCCCGGTTCGCTGACATAACGGCGCGTGCGTTCGATAACTGCCGGAAGCAGCTTGGGCACTACGATCATTCCGCCGACGATGCCGGCGACCAATAACGCCAGCCAAAGGTTATAGTTTGCGAACAACAATCCGAGCATCGCGACCGTTCCTAGGTCGGTGAAAAAGCACGCCGCCAAAATGAGTTGCCCGAATTCGCGTCCGGCGAGTCCCGTTTCTACCATGACGGCGTAGACCACCGCGACCGACGTCGTCGACATTGCCAATCCGGCGATCTTTGCCGCGGGCGCAGTCCAGTGCGCGACCAACAACGCGTAACCCATCGCTGCAAGAAACGGGGCAAGAAAAGATGCCGCGCCCAGCACCGTCGACGGAACGAGCTGCTTGCGCAAAACGACCGGATCGATCTCGGCGCCGGCCAAAAATGTCAGCAAGATGCTGCCGAAGCCCGCGACGAAATCGATCCATGCGTTGGTATGCAGCATGATGAAGTTGCCGGCGAGCATACCGATGATAATCTCGGCCAGCGCCGCCGGCATTTTGATGCGGATCGCAATGAGGGCGCTGACAGCGGCAAGTGCCATCCATATCGCCGCAACCAACCACATGTTCATGTAAACTCCCGTCTAAGCGCACGTGCAGACAGGAGCCATTAGCCGCGAGCGGCGGTTATCGGGGAGCTCCATCCCCTTCGGGGGCGCGTTTCAGCGCTTGGGTCTAGGCGCCCTGGGCATTGTTAATCCGTGCGAACGATCGCAAAACACCGGGCATACCCTGGCCGAAACTCGTCGGGACAGAGAGCCCGGGTTGGGCCCGGATGGTAGTTCAAACCCGTGAAGGGCGCGGGCTGTTCGCGCCCGGTCTCGAGCGGCTGTATGAATGCTCCGGTCGCGCCGTTGGGAGTCCCGAGCCCTGTGGGTCCGTCGTAGCCGGCCGCGGCCGTGCAGTAATAGAGTGGATCGGGATTACAATTCCCGTTGTTCCCTGAAGTGATGTCGTAGAGCCAGCTGGTATGCGCGTAGGGATACGATCCGGCGACCACCGAGGATGCATTTCCCGAGATCGCATAGACGGATGCGATGATCGGAGAAGAGGCGCTCGTGCCGCCCACGCGCACCCACGTGCCGTTTCCGCTGGACTGGTACGTGTCGTAGGTCCAAACCGCCGTCGCGGGATCGGCCACCGCAGAGACGTCGGCGACCATGCGGTTTGTGCACCCGCCGTCAATTTGCCAGGACGGCTTCGAGATGTACTGGCTGCACCCGCTGCCCGTGCCGGTGTCAGGTGTGCTGGTGCCCCAAGCGGTTTCGGACCAGCCGCGGTTGCCCGTAGCGGCCATGAGCGTCGTGCCCCCGACCGCCGTCACGTATTGTGACGACGCCGGGTAACTCACGCCACCTGCGTAAGCATTGTCGCCGCTACTGGCCGTGATCGGGATGCCGGGATGATTGAAGTTCTTTTCAGCCGCCAAGATGAGGACATTTTCGTTCAGACCCCAGCTGTTGCTGATCTCGGTCGCGCCTAGAGTAGCCGCCTCGTTCTCGGCTGCGTACAGGTTCGTGGTCGAATCCGTTGTTGCTTCGACGAGCAGAATATGACAATTCGGACAGATCGCTGAAACCATGTCGATATCCAACGAGATCTCGCCGGCCCAGCCGGCGTCGGGAACGGGATAACTCGTCGTTCCGTCTTGCGCGCGTTTTTTGAAGCAGCCGTTTGCGGTCGTGCATGCCGGTAGTCCGAACGCGCTGCGATAAATCGCCAGATCGCTTTCGGCGGTCGGATCGTCGTATGCGTCGACGATCGCGACTGTCTGCGTGCCGCCGCCCGCTGCCGAGCTGGCGGCTAAGTTGTAGGCCGATTGCAGATCGCATGGATAGTAGCCGGACAAGCCGGATCGACCCGCGCTCCCTGTCGTCGTGCAAGGGCCCACCACCAAGAACGATCCCGTAACGGTGCCGCCGACGCTGGCTCTGATTCGGGTACCTGCAAACGCAGAGCTGCCGTTGTAGGTGAGTGTAACCGACGTGCTCGACGAAGAGACGGTCGTGACGTTGAGTGATGTCGCTCCGGTGTTATCGAGATTCGACAAAGTCACCGGAGTGTCGTAGGTCCCTCTAATCGTCTTTCCGTTAACGTCTTGCTCGGTAACGGTTAACGTAATGGTCTTCGGCGTTCCGATCGTGACCGACCCGAAGGCCGAGCTGGATGGTCCGGTGACGATGGCGGTCGAGACGGCTTCCGTCGCTGCAGCTGAGTAAATGGAACCCGACGAGCTCGTGAGGTACAGAGCTGATGGGCCGGCGGAGATGCTGAGCAAACCGGCACCGTTTTGCGCCGTAAATCCCGGTGTGTCCAGATCGTAGTAGTAGACTTGGTTGCCGCCGGATGCGACGGGGTAGCCCAATACGAAGAATCCGCCTTTGGTTGTCGGCGCTATGCCCGAAGCCGCGCCGGGAACCTGCGCGAAGCTCTGATTCGCATTCTCGTACCAAATTGACCCGGAAGAACTCAGGATATAGACGCCGCCGGCATTGATGGGTCCACTTACGCCCGCGCCCGGCGTAAAGTTGTTTGTGTCCCAGTTCGCCGCAAGCGCCGTACCCGAACCAAGGAGTTGCGTCCATCCGCCGCTCGGCGAATAATGCCAGATCGCCCGATCGGCTCCCGAGCCTCCATTTGAAAGAACGTATATTCCGTTGGATGCATCCGCGGTTATGCTGTTCGTGGCGCCGCCGCCGGGCGACGTCCAAGTTCCGCCGCTGTAATGCCAGATGCCGCCGGCTGAGTTAAGCGCCCACAGCGATCCGTCCGCGGCGACGGAGAGATTTGACGCCAAACCGGAAATATTGGTCCAGCTTCCGCCCGAATAATGCCAGATATACTTATCGGGGCCGCTCGGTTGATCGGAAAGCACCCACAGAGATCCGTCAGGGCTGGCTGCCACCACGCTGGCGGTACCCGGAATCGGCATCCAGTTCAGCGGTAGAACCGCGGTATCTGATTTCGGCGGCGACTGCATCGCACTGGCGGGAAGAATGGTCGTCTTCGCCATCGGAGCCGCCGGAATGGTTCCCGGCGAGACCGATTGCGGGGTGATCGGCAGGCTTGAGCCGGCCGGAAGCACACCTGAGCTGCCGTGAGAACACCCGGCGAGGACGGCAAAAAGCACGCCGACGAAAAGACGCTTGCGCATCCACCGCGATTCCCTCCGCGCAAGAGAGTGCCCCTTTTCCTGGGGCCCTGAGAAACGTTAAGAATGGGCCTAAGCAGGCAGGCCCTCACGAGCGAGCATGGCCCGGTAGATTTCCTCGACACGATCGATCGAATCGATCTCGGCCGCGGGCTTGTCGTCGCGGATTCGGACGATGCGCGGAAAGCGCAACGCAAAGCCGCTTTCGTGCAGATCGCTTGGCTGGATGATGTCGAAGGCGACTTCGAGCACGATCTTCGGCTCGACGGTTATCGCGTGTCCGCGCCGTCCGCGCTTATGCGCCAAGAACCAGGGCGTGAGCTCGGCGATTTCCGCGTCGGTTAAGCCCGAGTACGCCTTGCCGATCGTTCGCAACACGCCGTCCTTACCGCGCACGGCGAATGTGTAATCGGAGAGAACCTTGGCGCGCTTGCCGTGCCCCCACTCGACCGCGACGACGACGACGTCGAGCGTCGACAGCTCGCGCTTGAGTTTGAGCCACCATTTTCCGCGCCGTCCAGGATGGTATAGCGACTCGCTACGCTTGAGCATGATGCCTTCGTGTCCGCGTCCGCGAGCTGTGTCGAACAGTTCGTGCAATTCCTCCGGCGCCGGCGTTTTCGAGAGCCGCGTGAAGCGCGCGATCTCCAAGTGCCCGCTCGCGACGATCGTTTCGGCCAAGCGTTCGCGCCGTACGACCAGCGGCTCGTCTATCAAGAAATCGTCACCCGACGCGAGCATGTCGAAGACGAAGTAACTGACCGGCACTTCCTTGAGAAGCTCGGGTTCTACGGTCTTGCGCTGCAGCCGCGCCTGCAGGTAACGAAACGGCAGCACGCTCTCGCCTCGCTTTGCAACGATCTCACCGTCGAGCATGAAGTTGCCGGGAACCGCACCCAGTGCGGCGGCGACTTCCGGGTAAGATTGCGTCACGTCGTTCAACGTGCGCGAGAAGAGCTTGACGCTTTTGCCGGCCTTGTGCGCATGCGCGCGAATGCCGTCGAATTTCTCTTCGGCCAGCCACGTGCCTGTGCGCAAGTCTCTGTAATCGGAGCCGTAGATTATCGGAGACGCAAGCATGAAACCGATCGGCGAACCGTAAGCCACGCGCAGATCGCCGAGATTTCCCTCGCGCGCCGCGATCGTGACTGCGCCGATGTCGCCGGCCGCCATGACGGCGCGCCGCACTTCGTGCGCATCGCGTTCGAACGCTGCCGCGACCGCGTCGGCAACGAGCCCCTCGCGCAGGCCGATCCGAAGATCGCCGGTCATGATTTTTATGACATAGGTCGCTTCGGTTGCGTCGGCGCACGCGCGTAGAATGCGCTCGACGCCCGCGGCTTTACCGCGCGCGTTTGCGATCTCTTCGAAGAGCGCGTAGAGTGAAGCCGGCGTCAGCGTCTCGGAGAAAAGCGCGAGATCCATCGCCGCACGAACGAATGGGCCGAGCGCCGCGCCGAGATCGCCGTGCTCGCGGTAGTTCGCGCCAAGTTGCGCTTCGTCGAAGCCCCATGCGTTGCGTGCTGCGGCAACGATGGTACGCCAGCCAATGCCTAGGCTGCGATCGTCGCGCGCCGCGAAGGGGTTGCCGGTGAAGAAGCGCACCGCCGCGCTGAGATTTGCGTCATCGAGCGAGCGAAAGTACTCTGCAAGCAGCGCGATCTTTTCGATCTTTCCGGCACGCGCCGCGATCGCCGCGCAAGTCTGTCCGAAGCGAAGCATTCGTTTAGAACAGCGCCAGCTGTGTGTGTTCCTCTAAGTACTCCGCGTCGATGCCGAGCCGCCGCAGGCGGAAGACGAAGTCCGGCCAGCCATGGTTGAGCAACACTTTTTTCGGCTGCGCCAATTCGATGTAGCGCAGCAGCGCCGGATAGTCGGCATGATCGGAAAGTGGGAAGCAGCGGTCGACGCCGTAGCGGAATCGCGCGCTGCGATCCATCGACCAGCCGGTTAAAACGGCGGTGCGCACCGGCTTGCCGCGCAAAGCTTTCGGCAGCGCTTTTCCCGATGGCGGCCAGACGACCGCGCCGTTCGCATTGAACGTGAGCACGTCGTAGCGTTCGTACTTCGGAAGCTGTACGCCGCACGTTTCATAGACGTGGCACAGCGTTTCGATCGCGCCATGCACGGTCACATCGATCCCGGCATTGCCGAGGATCGCGACCGCTTCTTGCGCTTTGCCCAACGAGTAGGCGAAGAAGACGGGCACGGCTCCGGCTTCGAGCGCATCGCGCGCGAATGCGATCATTTCGGCGGCGACTTCGTCGCGCGGCGGAAAGGCATACTGTGGTCGGCCGAAGGTGCATTCCATGAGCACTAGATCGCACTGCTTCACTTCCGGCGGCTCGGCGGTTATTGACGAGTCGAGTTTGAAGTCGCCCGTATAGACGAAGCTGCCGTGTTCGCCTTCGATCATAATCTGCGAGCTACCGAGTACATGACCGGCGGAAAATAGCGTCAACCGGTGATTTCCGCTGGTCCAGGGTTCGTTGAAGCCGTGCTCTTCAAAGATGCTGGGCGGGCGCGGGGGCTTTGGCGTTTTGAAACCGGCGAGCAGCGACGGCTGCATCGCGCGCGCTTCCCGGCGAGCGAATTTCGCGCGGCAGATCGCGGCGGTGTTCGGAGTGGAGACGATCGTGTCGTGCTCGCGTGCGTGATCGGAGTGGCCGTGCGAAACGTAGCAGCGCCCGCGCGAACGCATCGAGTCGATCCAAAGATCGATCGCTTCCACGTAGAGCGACTTGTCGGCCAGCGAGAACACCGGCTCTATTTTCCGTCGGATCGCGCGCGCGGCCTGTGCAGCTTTTCGCAAGCGCGGGCGGTTCATGGCTGCATGAGCCGCATCTATGAGAATCTGGCCGACTCGTTCGGCAACACCCCGCTCGTCAAGCTTCCCCGGCTGACCAAGGGTCTGCCCGTAATCGTTGCCGTGAAGATGGAGTCGTTCAATCCGGCCGGATCGGTGAAGGACCGCATCGGCATTTCGATGATCGAAGCCGCCGAACGCGAAGGCCGCCTGCGTCCCGACTCGGTGATCATCGAACCGACCAGCGGAAACACGGGCATCGCGCTGGCCTTCGTGGCCGCCGCCAAGGGCTATCCGCTGATTCTGGTCATGCCCGATACGATGACCGTCGAACGCCGGAACCTTCTTAAAGCTTACGGCGCGCAAGTCGTGCTGACGCCGGGCGCTGAGGGGATGAAGGGCGCGATTGCCAAGGCCAAAGAGATCCGCGCGGGCGACCCGGCCAAATATTTCATGCCGCAGCAGTTCGAAAACCCGGCGAACCCCGAAATCCACCGCCGCACAACGGCGGAAGAGATCTGGCGCGACACCGATGGAACCGTCGACGTCTTCGTTGCGGCTGTCGGAACGGGCGGAACGATTACCGGCGTGGGCGAGGTGCTGCGCGAGCGCAAGCCCGGCGTGCAAATCGTTGCCGTCGAACCCGATGCCTCTGCGGTCCTTTCGGGCGGAACGCCCGGCCCCCACAAAATTCAAGGCACCGGCGCGGGCTTCGTTCCGGCGATCCTCAACACGAAGATCTATCAAGAAGTGATCCGCGTTACCGACGCGGACGCGATCGCGACCACGCGCCGTGCCGCTCGCGAAGAGGGCATGCTGGTTGGGATTTCTTCGGGCGCGAACATTTGGGCGGCGCTGCAAGTCGCGGCCCGGCCGGAGTCGAAAGACAAGCTCATCGTGACCATTGCCGCCGACACCGGCGAACGCTACCTCTCGAATCCAGTGTTCGCCGAACAAGAAACGCGGATTGTCGAAACCGCTCTCGTTTAGCGTTCAGGTTACTCGCGGCGGCACCGTGGAGTCGATCCACGCTATTGCCGCGTGCGCCGTCGACGCGCGCGAAAAAACCGTACTCGCGTACGGTGACGTCGACGAGTTTCCCGTTTTTTTACGTTCGAGTGCAAAGCCGTTTATCGCCGCGGCCATTATCGAAGCCGGCGCGCGAGAACGCTTTGGCCTGGAGCCACGCGAGATTGCCGTTATGGCGGGATCGCACGGCGGCCAGCCGTTTCACGTCCAAGCCGTTCGTTCGATTCTCAAGAAGATCGACATGCCCGAAGACGCGCTGCAATGCGGCGTGCATCCGCCGTACAACGCGGTGGCGGCGCTCGAGCTCGAACGCGCCGGCCTTCCGCTGACGCCGATCTACAACAACTGCTCCGGTAAACACGCAGGCATCCTCGCGTTGTGTAAGATCATAAACGCTGATGCGCGAACTTACCTCGATGCGGAAAATCCGGCCGAGCAACTCATCTTGGATTTCTGCGCGCGCGTCTCCGGTGTGAAGACGGCGGAGATGCCGATCGGCGTCGACGGCTGCGGCATTCCGGTCTACGCGGTGCCGCTGCGCAACGCAGCGATGTCGTTCTTGCGGCTGGCGACGCTCGACGATGTGAGCGCGGAAGATGCGGCGGCGTTGCGGATCGTGCGTGATGCGATGATGGCTTTCCCCGAGTACGTTTCGGGCACGGGCGAATTCGACGCGCGTCTGATGGAGACGGGCGCCGGCAACATCGTCTGCAAAGCGGGCGCCGAAGGCGTGCACGGCGTCGGCGTGCTGACGCCGGGGTTAGGCCTGGTTTGCAAGGTGCTCGACGGAACGGCGCGCGCCCGAGGCCCTGCAGTCCTGGCGATGCTGAAGCGCCTTGGCGTACTCTCTCCGGCGCAGCTGACCAAACTCGCGGACCTCGAGCGCGGAATAGTATATAATCGGGCTGGGCGCGCCGTCGGCCATATCAGCGCCCGCGAAGGATAATTTTGGCGGACTACCTGCAACTTTTGGGCGAGCGCGTGCTCGTTTTCGACGGGGCCATGGGCACGCAAATCATGGACCTCGAACTCACCGCCGACGATTTCGGCGGTGTTCGCTATCAGGGCTGCAATGAAGCTCTCGTTTTGACGCGCCCTGAGATCGTCCGCGACATCCATGAAAAGTATTTGGAAGCCGGCGCCGACGTACTCGAAACCGACACGTTCACGGCATCGCGCCTCAAGCTCGACGAATACGAACTCGGCAGTAAGGTTGCCGAAGTCAACCGCACCGCCGCGCAGCTCGCGCGTGCCGCGTGCGACAAATATTCGACTCCGGATCGTCCGCGTTTCGTCGCCGGATCGATGGGACCGACGGGCATGCTCATCTCGTCATCGGATCCTTCACTCTCCAAAATCACGTTCGAAGAGCTCGTCGAGTTGTATGGCGAGCAGGCACGGTATCTGATCGAAGGCGGCGCCGATCTCTTGCTGCTGGAGACGATGCAGGATCTGCTGGAGCTCAAAGCGGCCGTCGCCGGCATCACGCGCGAGTTTACCAAGGGAATGCGCCGCGTTCCCATTCAAGCGCAGCCGACGCTCATCACCGAAGGGCGCATGCTTCTCGGCACCGACATTCGCGCGATCTGCGCGACGCTCGGCGCACTGCCCGTCGATGTGATCGGTTTGAACTGTTCCACCGGTCCGTCGCAAATGCGCGATCCGATCCGTTACCTGTGTGAAAATTCCGATCGCTTTATCAGCGTCATTCCAAATGCGGGTTTGCCGCTGATGGGCCCGCGCGGCGAAACGATCTATCCGGAGAAGCCGGCAGAGCTTGCGCGCGAACTCGCTGAGTTTGTGCGCGACTTCGGCGTGAACATCGTGGGTGGTTGCTGCGGTTCGACGCCGGCGCACATTGCCGCAATTCGCGCGGAAGTAGACGCTTTGGCGAGCGCCGGTAAACGCGGCCGCATTCCGATCTCGCAACCAAAACAGTTCGCCGCCTCGGCAATGACGGCAATCGCGCTCGAACAAGAGCCGCGTCCGCTGCTCGTTGGCGAGCGCATCAATTCGCAAGGCTCGCGCAAGATTAAGCGGCTGCTGCTCGAGGATAACTTTGACGACATCACCCTGGTCGCGCGCGAGCAAGTCGAAGGCGGCGCGCACGCACTCGACGTCTGTTGCGCGCTGACCGAGCGCACCGACGAAGACGAGCAGATGCGCCTGATGGTCCGTAAGCTGGCGCAATCGGTGGAAGTGCCGCTGATGATCGATTCGACCGAACCGAAGGTGCTCCAGGCGGCGCTCGAAGCCTATCCAGGGCGTGCGATCGTCAACTCGGTGCATCTCGAGAGCGGCCGCGCGAAGATCGACGCGGTGCTGCCGCTCGCGATGGAGCACGGCGCAGCGGTCGTCGCGCTGACGATCGATGAGAACGGCATGGCGAAGACTGCCGATCGCAAGCTCGAAGTCGCCAAGCGCATCTACGATATCGTCGTCAACGAATACGGATTGCCGCCCGGCGCGCTGATTTTCGACGACTTAACCTTCACGCTGGCCACCGGCGACGAAGAGTACATCAACTCCGCCGTCGACACAATCGAGGGCATCAAGGCCATCAAAGAGGCGCTGCCGGGCGTGCTCACGTCACTCGGTGTCAGCAACGTCTCGTTCGGATTGAAACCCGCGGCGCGCGCAGCGCTCAATTCGGTCTTCTTGCATCATTGCGTGCAGGCCGGGCTCGATCTGGCGCTCGTCTATGCTAAAGAGATTACGCCGTATGCCGAACTCGACGCGACGGAGCGTGAACTCTGCGACGATCTAGTGTTCAACCGGCGCCCCGATGCGCTGCAGCGTTTGATCGAACACTATGAGGGCACGACCGCCGAAGCCAAAGGCGAAAAGAAAGACGACGACGCCGACGCGCCGCCTGAGGTGCGCATCCACAATGCGATTTTGCGACGGCGCAAAGACGGCATCGAAGCCAAGATCGACGCAGCGTTGGAAACGCGCGGTCCGGTCGAAGTGCTCAACGACATTCTGTTGCCCGCTATGAAGGAAGTCGGCGACAAGTTCGGCGCGGGCGAGCTGATTTTGCCGTTCGTTCTACAGTCGGCCGAAGTCATGAAGAAAGCCGTCGCGCACCTAGAGCAGTTTCTCGAGAAGAAAGAAGGCCAGACCAAAGGGAAGATCGTGCTCGCGACCGTTTTTGGCGACGTGCATGACATCGGCAAGAATCTCGTGCACACGATTCTCGCCAACAATGGCTACACCGTTTTCGATCTCGGCAAACAAGTGCCGATGAATACGATTTTAGAGAAGGCCGTCGAAGTAAAAGCCGATGCGATTGGGCTCTCGGCGCTGCTCGTTTCCACCAGCAAACAGATGCCGGTCTGCGTGCAAGAGCAAGATACGCGCGGCTTGGAATTTCCGGTTCTCGTCGGCGGCGCCGCGATCAATCGCGACTTCGGCCGGCGCATTTCCGTGCTTGAAGGGAACCGCTACTTCGAGCCGGGGCTCTTTTATGCCAAGGACGCGTTCGAAGGTTTGCAAGTGATGGAAACGCTGACCGGCGATCCGTCCGAGCGCGAAAAATTTATCGGGCAGGCGAAGCGTGAGGCGCTCGCGCCGCGAGCGGCCGCGCAAACTGTCGTGTCGACGAACGGCGCCATCAAGTACTCCGCCGTGAAAGCCGATCGCGCGCCGGTTCCTAAGCCGCCGTTCTTCGGAACGCGCTCGGTGCGCGACGTCGACCCGGCCAAACTCTGGGCGTGTTTCGACATGCGTAGTCTGTACAGGCTCTCTTGGGGGGCTGCGAACACCAAAGGCGACGCGTTTGACAAACTCGTCCGCGAAGAGTTCGAACCGCGGTTGCATCGCTATCAAGAATCGGCCGCGGAGTTCTTGGAACCGCGTTTTGTCTACGGGTATTTTCCGGCGGCGGGCAGCGGTAACGACGCAATCGTCTACGATCCGGAAGATCCGTCACGCGAAATTGCGCGCTTCACTTTTGTGCGCCAGGCCGGCGGCGAACATCTGTCGCTGGCGGATTATCTGCGCGAGCCGGAAAACGGCCGCGGCGTGGATGTGGTCGCGCTGCAAGTTGTTACGGTCGGATCGCGCGCATCGGAAAGGATCGCTGAACTGCATGCCGCCGGCGAGTATAGCGAATCTTATTTCTTGCACGGATTTTCGGTGCAGAGCGCCGAGGCGTTGGCTGAATACGCGCACCGGCAGATTCGAGCTGAACTAGGGCTGCCGGACGATCGTGGAAAGCGCTATTCGTGGGGCTACGGTGCTTGCCCGGACCTCTCGCAGCATGAGATTGCGTTTCGTTTGCTCGACGCGGGCAACGCGATCGGCGTGAAACTGACCGAAGCCTTTCAAATCGTGCCGGAGCAATCGACGGCAGCCATCATCATGCACCATCCGAAAGCGGCCTACTTTAATGCCGCGGCCGTGAGGGAACTCGAACCAGCTTCAGCGTAACCCGCCCGCATGCGTCTGATTCTTGCAACTGCAGCGCTGGCGGCCCTCGCGGCGTGTTCCGGTGCGAACAATGCCTCGACTTCAAAAAACACGACGACGACAACGACCGCGGTGACCGCGGCTCCCAGTCCGGCTCCGCCGGGCCAGGTGGTAAAGATCGGAATCGACTTGCCGCTCTCGGGCGGCGATGCATCGGTGGGAATCAGCACCGAACAAGGCGCGCTGCTCGCAATCGATCAGGCGCAGAAGAATATGCCGCACGGATACACGCTTCAAGGCGAAGCGCTCGATGATTCAGTGCAAGGTGTGCACAATCCAGAGCAGGGCGTCTCCAATGTTCGCAGCTTCATTAGCGACGCTGCGGTGCTCGCGGTTGTCGGGCCGTATAATTCCAACGTTGCGCGCGCGGAGATTCCGGTGACGAACGCGGCTGGCTTGGCGCAGATCGGCCCTTCGGTTGTCGCCGATAATTTAACGATCGGGCCGGACGCGGCGCAACTGAGGCGTACAAATCCTTCGATGAATACCTTTTTCCGTGTGTGTACGACGGATTCGCGTCAGGGCTCCGCGCTCGCGCAATTCGCGCGTTCGCTGGGGTTCAAGCGCACGTACATCATCGACGACAACGAAACGTACGGACTCGATCTCGCAGATCGCTTCGAGAAAGATTTCACTGCCGATGGCGGAACGGTGCTTGCGCGCGACCATCTGGCCAAGAACACGCAAGATTTTAAATCGCTGCTGCTCAAGGTGCTGGCTGCAAAGCCCGATGTCGTGTTTTTCGGCGGCGTGACGAGTACTGGTGGCGGACTCATACGCAAGCAAATGTTTAGCGTCGGTTTGGGAAAGACTGCATACATGGGCGGTGATGGGTTGGCGGATCTTGGGACGGTGGCTGCGGCACAGGCCGACGGAAGCTATTACACACTGGCAGCGCCGAACGCCCAGAAGCTCCCGGCGGCGCGGGCGTTCGTCAAGACGTACCGCGCGAAGTACAACGCCGACATCGGTCCGTACAGCGCCAATGCCTACGCGGCGGCGCAAGTTGCGGCGAACGCAATCATTCGCGCCATCGGCAGCAGCAAGGGTGCGATACCGGCGCGCGCGGCGGTGGTCGCAAATGTCGCCGCGACGAAGCTCGAGACGCCGATTGGGCCGATCAGCTTCGATAAGTACGGCGACGTCACCAATCCCGTCTTGAGCCTCTACGGCTTCAAGAACGGTCAGCCGTACTTTATCCGGCAGATCCAATTGAAGCTCTGACCTTTTTGTCATGGTGACAACAAATGTCATCCTGAGCGTAGCATTTCGCCCTTGGCGAAATGCGAAGTCGAAGGGCCGCCGAGCGAAGTCGAGGCGCGCATGCATGAATTTCTAGCGCAGCTCGTAAACGGCATATCCCTCGGCGGCATCTATGCGCTGATCGCGCTCGGCTACACGATGGTGTACGGGATCATCGGACTCATAAACTTTGCTCATGGCGACGTGTACACGCTCGGCTCTTTCTTCGCCCTCACGATACTGACCGCGCTCGGCGTTTCCGGCGAGTTACACGGGGTCGCACTCGTTGTGGATGTGGCGATCGCGCTGATAGGCGCGGCGCTCCTGTGCGGCATCGTCGGCGTACTCATCGAGCGGCTCGCGTACCGTCGTTTAAGGAACGCGCCGCGCTTGGCGCCGCTCATCACCGCGATCGGCATCTCGTTCATTCTCGAAAACGTGATGCAGATATGGAAAGGGCCGGCGCCGGTTTCGTTCCCGGCGGTTGTGCCCAACCCGTCGGTGATGGTCGCGGGCGTCGCCATTGGCGCTCAGCAGTTCTTGCTGGTCGGCTTGGCCGTGGTGATGATGGTCGCGCTGCAGCTCTTCATTCACAACACGCGCCTAGGGCGCGCGATGCGTGCGACCGCGGAAGATCGCGATGCGGCGCAACTGATGGGCATTAACATCAACAGGACGATCATGCTGACGTTCTTGATCGGGAGTGCACTGGCGGGCGTCGCCGGTTTCGTTTCGGGCGTGTACTACCAGTCAACCTGGTTTTTCAACGGTTTCGGCGCCGGCCTAAAGGCATTTACCGCGGCGGTCCTCGGCGGGATCGGCAACATCGCCGGCGCAATGCTCGGCGGCTTTCTCATCGGCATCATCGAGTCATTTGCGACCTGGAAGTTCGGCGGCCAGTGGAGCAACGTCACGGTCTTCGCGATTCTGATCCTCGTGCTGGTCTTTCGTCCGTCGGGCCTGCTGGGCGAAGCGGTCTTCGAGCGCGCATGATTTACGCTTATTTTCTGATCGCGATCGCGGTCGTTGTCGTTGCGCAGCGTTTGCCGGACAAGCGCGCCAAACGCGCGTTGTTTTTGGCGCTCGGTATCGCGCTGTTATGTGCGCCGCTTTTCGATCGCAACGATGCGACCTTCAACGTGCTCGCGGACGCCGGCATTTTTGTGCTGCTGGCGCTGGGCCTAAATATTGTCGTCGGCTTTGCCGGACTGTTGGACCTCGGTTACGCGGCATTCTTTGCCATCGGCGCCTACACGTATGCGATGATGGCCAGTCCGCAATTCAATCTGCATCTGCCGTTCTGGCTGCTGCTGTTCTTGGCGGCCGCGTTTGCGTCGGCTTTCGGCATTATCCTAGGAGCGCCGACGCTGCGGCTGCGCGGCGACTACTTGGCCATCGTCACGCTCGGCTTTGGTGAAATCGTGCCGCAGATTTTCCAAAACCTCACAAAATATACCGGTGGACCGAACGGCATCGGCGCGCTCGATTTTCCGTCGTTTTTCGGACGCTCGTTCGGGCAGAGCACGATTCCGTACTACTACGTAGTGCTGGCCCTCATCGCTTTGGCGCTGTTCTTCGCCTACAATTTGCGCGACAGTCGTCTCGGACGAGCGTGGATGGCGATCCGCGAGGACGAACTGGCCGCGCGCCACATGGGAATAAACACGACCGCCGTAAAGCTCGCAGCGTTCGCGCTTGGCGCTTCGTTCAGCGGTTTGGCCGGCGTCGTCTTCGCTGCTAAGCTGAGTCTGGTTTCGCCCGATCTCTTTCAATTCCAAGTGAGCGTGCTGATTGTCTCGATGCTCGTGCTCGGCGGCATGGGAAACATTCCGGGCGTGGTCGTCGGCGCGCTCGTGCTGGTGCTCGTGAACAATGTCGTGCTGCCGCAGGCGAACACGATCGCGGCGAGCGCTGGTCTGCACGTGGATTTCGGAAACTATCATTTCTTCATTTACGGCGCGATCTTAGTGGGCATCATGCTCTTCCGGCCGGAGGGATTGCTGCCCAGCCGTCAGCGCAAAGAGGAGCTGCATCATGCTGCGGCTTGAGCGCGTCAGCAAGCGCTTCGGCGAGCTCATCGCGGTAAACGAGCTGTCGCTTAGCGTGGCAGCCGGAAGCATCTCGGCCATCATTGGCCCCAACGGCGCCGGAAAATCCACCCTCTTCAATATGGTAAGCGGTATTTATCGTCCGAGCGCCGGCGAGATATTCTTTGAAGACGCGCGCATCGACGTGTGGCCCACGCATCGCATCGCGGCCGCCGGCATCGCGCGCACGTTTCAAAATATCCGTCTCTTTTCGTTCATGGCCGCAATCGATAACGTGCTGGCGGGAGAGGATTCGCATTTGCACGCACGACTTTGGGATTCGCTGCTGCATACTCCGCGCCAGCGCCGCGAGGAGAAAGCCGCGCGTGAGCGCGCGCGCGAGTTGCTGCGATTCGTGGGTTTGGAAGGCGTCGCCGAGACGTACGCCCGCAATCTGCCCTACGGTTCGCAGCGCCGGTTAGAGATCGCGCGCGCCTTGGCGAGCCGCCCGAAACTGTTGCTGCTCGACGAACCCGCCGCCGGCATGAATCCGCGCGAGAAGGGCGAGCTCGCCGATTTGGTCGCGGCGATTCGCGAGCGCGGTATCACGGTGTTGCTGATCGAGCACGACATGGGACTGGTGATGCGCGTCAGTGACGAGATAACCGTGCTTGATTACGGCGAGCGGATCGCGCGCGGCACGCCGGCTGAGATTCGAAACGATCCGCGCGTTATTGCCGCATATCTCGGCACGGCGGTCGCATGAGCCCTTCGACGAGCTCTGGACAGGCTCTGCTCGAAGTCCGCGATCTAAGCGTTTCGTACGGCGGCATTCGCGCGCTTCGCGATGTTTCGCTGCGCGTGGAAGAAGGCGAGATCGTCGCGCTGCTTGGTTCCAACGGTGCCGGCAAGACGACGACGCTGCGCGCGGCTAGCGGACTCGCGCCCTACAGCGGATCGGTGTTTTTCGACGGTAACGATCTGCGCAAGTGTTCGCCCGACCAAGTCGTTCGACTCGGACTGGGCCATGCACCGGAAGGCCGGCGCATATTCACGCGCATGACCGTCCGCGAGAATCTCGCGCTGGGCGCTTATACCGTTCGTTCGAACAGTGAAATCGAACGGCGCTTGGCATTCGTTGTCGAAACTTTTCCAAGACTCGAAGAACGGCTTTCGCAATCTGCCGGCACGCTCTCCGGCGGCGAGCAGCAGATGCTGGCCATCGGGCGTGCGCTCATGAGTGCGCCGCGCTTGCTGATGCTCGACGAACCGTCCTTGGGGTTAGCGCCGATCGTCGTTCAAACGATATTCGGCGTCATCAAATCATTGAACGAGCGCGGAACGACGATTCTTCTGGTCGAGCAAAACGCGCAGCAAGCTTTGCGAATTGCGAACCGCGGCTACGTTTTGGAAACCGGCGAAATGCGCTTCGAAGACACGGGCAGCGCGCTGCTTGAAAATCCGGCAGTGGCGCAAGCGTATTTAGGCGCAGCGCCAATAGGATGACGTTAGGAGCTAGAAGTGCTCGTTCGTCGACCGCATCAACCCGCCGAATTGTTCACGGGCGACTTCATAGCACTCGCACGAGGCGCCTTCGAGCCCTTCGCGATCGAGGATCGTGATCACGCCGCGCGCGTAGCTGATGAAGCCGGCTTGCTGTAACGTGCCGGCGGCGATCGTGACGCCCGAACGCTGCGTGCCGAGCATCATCGCCAAATATTCGTGGGTGAGCCCAATCTCGTTCGTGCCGACGCGATCCTGGGTCATCAGCAGCCACCGGGCGCAGCGTTCGTAGACGTTGTGCAGCCGGTTGCACGCGGCGAGTTGCCCGAGCATGTTTACGTATGCCTGCACGTAGCGGTCGAGAAGGTGGCTGAACTTCGGGTTTCCGCGCAGCGACTGAAAGACGTCTGCGTCAATTTTGATCGCTGCGCCGCCAACCTGACAATAGGACTCGTTCGCGGTTGTCGTCGCTCCCAAGAGCAAGGGGATGGCTGAACAGCCCTCCCGCCCGATCGTGCCGACCTCAATCGCGTTGCCATCTTTCATGCGGGTGACGATCGAAAGCACGCAATCTAATGGAAAGAAGACCTCACCGATCTTTTCGTTAGGCTGATAGATCCGATCGCGGACGGCGAGGTTCACCAGTTCGGCGCCCTTCGTAACGGCCGCCATCTCCATGCCGGCCAGACCACGAAGAATCGCGTTTACCTCGAGATGCCGTGGCGTTGCCTCGCTCGAGGCGTCTAAAGTTGTCACTCGTTTTCGCACTTTTCTTTCACCCAGGACGGATGCTAAGTCCGCAATTATACGCACCCGGGCGTCCGTTCCTGCTGTTAAAAAAACACCGTGTGAAAAAGGACGGTTAAAAATGCGCAGACGCTAGGTTTTGGCGGGACCATACTGAGGGTATATGGCAATTGTGCGGGAGCTTGCTTTTCACGGCGACTTCGACATCTCACAGAAAGCCGAGATCGAACGAGGGTTCGAGCCCATGCGAAGAACCGGCTCGCCCAAGATGACGATCCTCGATCTGACGGACGTGAGTTACCTTGATACAACCTTTCTCAATGCCATGGTCGGCATCGCGCAGTGGGCGGTGGATCATAACACCGATAGCCGCCTGTGCGTCGCGGCCGGCCGGAACTTGTCGCGCATCTTTCACATCACAGCGCTGGACAAAATGTTTCCGGTATTCGCAACAATGGCTTTGGCGCGCGAATACGCCGTTCTTTTGCGGTGATGTTATTGGAAGTTCAGGTTGAGCTATGGTGAATAAAACGATGTATGCCGCGGCAGCGGTGCTTTTGGCTGTGCTGCTAGGCGGATTTCCAGCCGCTGTCCGGGCGGACGCTGTGCAGGTTGCGCAGGCATCACCAGTCCCGGCGCCGGCTTTTGGTACGCCGCCTTCGGGCGAGATTCCAATTCTTTACAATGACCACACGGTCTACGCCAAGCCGGATGTCCTCAAACAAGGCCGCGTCCTGGCCGCATTGCTCAAAGACGGTCAGATATACGTGCCGCTGCGCAGCATGTTCGAACAAATGGGCGCCACTGTGTCGGCGTCGGCTGACGGCAAAACCGTTACCGCCACTAAAAGTGGAGCGACGGTTTCAGTAACGCTCAATAAGCCAGAAGTCGTCATCAACGGCGAAACGCGTCCGCTCGACGTACCGCCCATCATGTATCAGGGCGTCCTGCTCGTCCCGGTGCGCGTGATTTCCGAAGGCATGGGCGCCTACGTGCAATGGGTCCCGGAAAAACGCGTGGTCGTCGTGCGGTACATTCCGCCGACTCCTCCGCCGACGCCCGAGCCGACCGCCGCGCCGACAATCGCGCCCGTTCCGACACCCGTGCCCACCGAAGCACCCTACACGATGTTCGTGCAAGCCGCGGTCGCGCACGATCAGAACTACAATGAGTTTGTGGCAGGCGGATACTGCAAGGCGCTTTTAGCCGCCGCAGCAATCGTCTTCAAAAATTCACCTTTCGCCGTGAAGATCGACTATCGCCTAGACTCCTATGTCACCAGCGATAATCTCACCGACGGATATGGAACCCATTATACGAAGTTCTCAACTATCGACGGCGGATCGGCATTTACGCCGGTCTTCATGGCGCGACAGAGCAGCGCGGATGTACGCTTGGAATATAAAGTCGCCGATCCCAAAATCTACGTGGGCCTGGGCTATCTCCAGACCACGACCAATTACGGATACCCAAGCCTCAACGCGATCGGCTTCGGTGTCGAGAAATTACCCGAACTGCGCACCGGGATCAGCTGGTTCGGGTCCGCGTTCTATTATCCAACTGCAAGCGGCAACTACACGGTCGCAAATCCCGCCAGCCCCAACAACGGCAAGAGCTATCGCCAGCAGTACGGCATAACGAAGCTCGACATCGGTCTTGCGCTCGCGCTGTCGCACTTCCCGCTCTATATCTACGGCGGCTACAGCGCCGATCAGTGGGCGGCGAAGTCAGCCGCGCCAATCGGCCAGACGCATAACGGTCCGTACCTCGGACTCGGATTGAAGATCTAGATGAGGATCATGAACATGCTCAAGACCGTGCGTTTCTCTAATGTTCTACGGCTCGCTGCGTTGCTTGCCCTGATGGCGCCGGCGGCTTTGGTCGCGTGCAGCGGCGGCGGCGGATGCGGCAGTAATTGCACCGTGCCGGCGTTCCACACGCCGACGCCCAGCCCCGTACCCACGCCTTCACCGACACCATCACCGACACCATCACCGACACCATCACCATCACCGACGCCCACCGCTACTCCGATTTTGTCGTGCAGCCAAGGGGCATCGGCCATCACGCTCGGACCGGCACTCTCGCCGTTCGCGCTACTCGCGGGTTCAACGATCACAAATGTCGGTAACACGCTGGTTACATTCGCGCCTGGTGCGGTCACCGGCACGACCAACGACGATCTCATCGGCGTTTCTCCGGGAACTGCAGTGACGGGATTCTATCCGCCCGGAACCGACACGGATGGCCCGAATGCGATATACGCGGCTACCTTTAACAACACTCCTGCCGTACCGCTCGCCGCCGAAAACGCCTTGACGACCGCTTATAATACGGCCGCCGGACGCGCGACGACGACCGCCTTTGTTGGAACGCCGGACCTCTCGCAACAGACCGTGCCCGGCTTCCCGACGGGGACGCTTCCTGCCGGAGTCTACAAGGCCACTTCATCGGCTGCGATTGCGGCCGGCAATCTGACGCTGGACGGCGGCGGCAACGCGCAGAGCGTCTTTATCTTCCAGATAGGGTCGACGCTCACGACAACGCTAAACGGCACAACCAGCGGCAACGTTATCTTGCAGAACGGCGCCAGCGCTTGCAACATCTACTGGCAGATTGGCAGCTCCGCAACGCTTGGCGGCGCGACGTTCTTTGGAAACGTGTTCGCGTATTCATCGATAACCATCAACGCCTCGAAATTCACCGGGCGCGCGTTAGCCGGCGGCCCGTCACTGGGCACCGGCGCAGTCACCATTCCGGTCGCGGGTGGGTCGCTGATTACAAACCCTGGCGGCTCGTAAGCGCCAAAGACGAGCTCTCCGAGTTGAAAGGCGGCCCTCGCTAAGGGGCCGCCTTTTTTTACGCGGCGGCCGGAGCGAAAACGTCGCCGAAAACGGTGGTCCCGCCAACCATCGTGCCGATGACGTTGTATTCGGCATCCCAAAAAGAAAGATCGGCGCGCGCGCCCGGCACCAACCGGCCCATCTCGCGGTCGAGCGAAAGCAATTTAGCGGGCGCGTACGTTGCCGAGACGATCGCTTTTTCAAACGGAAGCTCGGTGTAGGCCATGTAGTTGCGCACTGCATCGTCCATGCGCAGCGCGCTGCCGGCGATCGTTCCGTCCTCCGCGCGCATGACGCCGCCGGAGATATGGTAACCTGGTCCCGCCGAAGGCATGATATCGCTGGCCAGAATGAGCCGTTCGCGCAGCGTACGGTACAGCAGATCGACCATGACCGGCGCGACGTGAATGCCGTCGCAAATGACTTGCACGGTCGTCCGGCCGTCCTGAATGAATGCCGCCAGAATCGAGGGGTCGCGATGGTCGAGCGGCGGCATCGCGTTGAATGCGTGCGTTAACGAGCGAAAGCCTAACCCGATCGCGAGCATGCCTTCGCGATAGCGTGCCGCGGTGTGGCCGGCCGAACAAACGATGCCGTGTTCCAAGAAAAAGCGCGCCGCATCGGATACTCCGTCGACTTCGGGCGCCATCGTAATCATCAGGCACGCGCCTTTGCACGCCTCAACCAGTGCGCGCGCGCGCTCGGGCGTCGCAGGCAAGATCCACTGCTGCTGATGCACGCGCCGAAACTTCGGGTTAAGAAACGGCCCTTCGAAATGAATGCCTAAACAACGGGCGCCGCGCGGCGAGTCCTCTTCGAGTTGGTGCGCCGCTTCAACGACTTCCCCGGCCGCATGCAGCATCGATTCCCAGGGCGCGGTCATAATGCCGGCGACGAAGGCGGTGGTGCCTTGCCGCGCGTATTCGACCGCAGCGACCGGAACCGCATAGCCTTGATCGCGGTTGAACAAGAATTCGCCGGCGCCGTTGGTGTGGATGTCGATCAGTCCCGGCGCGATGCGCGTTCCGGCGGGTAAGCGGTGATCGCTCTCGCCGCCGGCCGGCAAGATTTCGGTAATACGCCCGTTTTCGACGGCGATGCGGCCCTCGACCGACGAGCCGTCACCGATAGCGATCTCCGCGGGACCGATCACAAATGCGTTCACGAGCGTATTAATTCCAGCGCCTCGTCACGATGTTTCTCCATGAGTTCGCGCGTGTCGCCTTCGACGTTGAGGCGCAGTAGCGGCTCCGTATTCGAAGGGCGCACGTTCAGCCACCAGTCGGCATAGGAAATTGTTACTCCGTCCAAATGATCGACCTTGGCACCTTTATAAAATTCCTCGATCTCCCGCATTTTACCCTGGACGGCCTTGACCTCCCTGTTGATTTCGCCCGAGCGAAAGCGGGTGTCGATGGGCGTAATGAATTCGCTCACCGCTTTGTTTGCTTCGCTGAAGAGTTCCAGGCACTGCATCAGCGCGATCATTCCCGAGTCCGCGTACCAATTATCACGGAAGTAGAAGTGCCCGCTGTGTTCCCCTCCAAAAACGACGTCCTGTTCGCGCATCGTCTGCTTGATGAGCGAGTGCCCGACTTGGGAGCGAATGGGAATTCCGCCGTTTGCCTTGATGAGTTCGGGAACGCTGCGGCTGCAAATCAGATTGTAGAGAATCTTGCTGCCTGGATGACGTTTGAGCGTGTTGAGCGCAACCAGCGCCGTGACGGTGCTGCCGTCGATGAGATCGCCTTTCTCGTCGACGATGAACATGCGGTCCGCGTCGCCGTCGAATGCCGCGCCGAGATCGCAGTGGTGTTTGCGCACCGCGGCCTGCAGATCGACCATATTCTCCGGTTCGATCGGGCTGGCCGGATGATTCGGAAAACTCCCGTTAAGTTCGAAGTAGAGCGGCACCACTTCGCAGGGCAAATGCTTAAAGACGTGGGGTACCGTTTCGCCCGCCATCCCGTTGCCGGCGTCGATCGCAATTTTGAACGGCTTGATTTTCTTCGGTTCGATGAACGACAGGCAGTGCGCCGCAAATTCGTCCAGGATGTTGCGCTGCGTGATCTGCCCCCGTGCAGATGCCGCCGGGGGCGGCAGACTCCCCGAGGCGATCTGATCGCGAATCTGCGCCAGACCCGTGTCGAGCGAAATCGCCTGCGCCTGCGATCGCGTAAACTTCATGCCGTTGTAGTTGGCGGGGTTATGTGAAGCGGTGATCATAACGCCGCCGTCCAGTTCGTACTTGCCGACCGCGAAGTAGAGCGCGTCGGTCGAAACGCGGCCGACGTCGAGCACGTTGCCGCCCGCTTCGGACGCACCGCGCGCGAACGCCTCGAAGAGGTGCTCTCCGGATTCGCGCATGTCGCGGCCCACCGCAACGTGTTTCGCTTTGAGCAGCGGAATGAAGCAGCGTCCGATTTTGTAGGCGAGGTCGTCGTTGAGTTGGTCGGGATAGATGCCGCGTACGTCATAGCTCTTGAAAATCGCCGAGAGCATCCCCGTCCCCATAGACGAGGCCGTTTCGACGTGAAAAGAGGCTTCCATTCGCGGAAGCCCCTTTTCGATTGCCTGCTTAGCTGTTACGCGTCGTAGTACAGATAGAACTCGTACGGATGCGGACGAATCTCTACCGGTTTGAGCTCGCGCTCGGTCTTGTAGGCGATCCACAGGTCGATGAAGTCTTGCGTGAAGACGCCCGTGTCGGTGAGGTAGTCGTGATCGTTGCGCAGCGCATCGAGCGATTCACGGAGCGATCCCGGAACCGAGCGGATCTTCGCCGCTTTCTCGGGCGGCAGGTCGTAGATGTTTTCCTCGAGCGGTCCGAAGCCCGCGGCGACCGGATCGATTTTGCGCTTGATGCCGTCGAGCCCCGCGCAGAGCAGCGCGGAGAACGCGAGGTATGGATTGGCCGTCGGATCGGGCGGCCGGAACTCGAGGCGCTTGGCTTTAGGATTGCCTTGGAAGAACATCGGGATGCGGATCGCGGCCGAACGGTTGCGCGCCGAGAACGCAACGTTGACGGGCGCTTCGTAGTGCGGCACGAGACGCTTGTACGAGTTGGTGGTCGGCGCGCAGAACGCCATCAGCGAGTCGATGTGCGTGAGCAGGCCGCCGATGTAGTAGAGCATCGTCTGCGAACATTCGGCGTAGCCGTCCTTGTCGTAAAAGAGCGGCTCACCTTCGTTCCAGAGCGATTGATGCACGTGCATGCCGCTGCCGTTGTCGCCGAAGACCGGTTTGGGCATGAACGTCACGCTCTTGCCGTAGCGCGCCGCAACGCTGCGCACGACGTATTTGAACGTCATCAAGTTGTCGGCCGTTTTCAGCAGGGAGTCGAAACGAAAATCGATCTCGGCTTGGCCGGGCGCGCCCACTTCGTGGTGCTGCATCTCGACGTTGATGCCCCACTCTTTGAGGACCAGCGCGGTTTCAGCGCGGACGTCGGCGGTCGTATCCGCCGGTCCCGCCGGGAAATAGCCCTCCTTCGGGCGCAGCGTGTACCCGCGCGAGCCTTGTTCGGTTCCGCTGTTCCAATGCGCTTCGTTCGAATCGATTTCGTAGAACGAACGGTTGGGCGAATTCTCGTACGAAACGCGATCGAAGTAATGGAACTCAGCCTCGGGTCCGAAGTAGGCCGTTGTGGCGATTCCGCTCGAGCGCAGGTACGCTTCGGCTTTGCGGGCGATGTTACGCGGGTCGCGGTGATACAACTCTTTGGCGATCGGATCGAAGACGTCGCAGATCATCGAAAGCGTCGGAACGGCGCAGAAGCTGTCGACTTCCGCCGAATCGACGTCGGGCTTCAGAATCATGTCCGATTCGTGGATGGCCTGAAAACCGCGGATCGAGGAGCCGTCAAAGCCGATTCCGGCCGCCAATAAATCCTCGTCGATTTGATCGGCCGGCACGCTCGTGTGCTGCCAAGTTCCCGGAACGTCGGTGAACTTGAAGTCCACCATCTTGATGCCTGTCTTTTTGATGTATTCTACGAGGGCTTTGGGCGAGCTCTTCCTTTGCACGCCGTTTCCGTTCGACGAAACTGATCTTTTAAGCTCTCCGGCCGTGATTGCCATGCGCGTTCTCCCTTTAAAATAAAAAAGGGCCTTTTGACAATCTTGCCATGGACCGGCTCCGGGCGCCTTAGCCACCCGGTAAAAGGTTGGGGGCGCGGGTTATGCCGCGTGTCGAGCCGGGGGTCAGCTTGCTGAGGGGAAAATCCGGCGAGCCCCAGAGGCGGTGGCCACCGACTCCATTTTCAGACCGTAGGCCTGCTCGAGCAGAGCCGGCGTGAGCACCAGCTCTTTCTCCTCAAAGGCCAGAATGCCGCCGCCGGCCAGGAGCATCGCGCGGTCCGCATAGGCCGCGGCTTCATTCGGATCGTGCAGCACGCAGACGACCGATTTCCCAGCCTTCACTTGCCGGCGCAACAACGCGAGAATGTGCTGCGCGGCGCGCAGATCGAGATGGCTCGTCGGCTCGTCCAAAAAAAGCAGCGGTGCTTCCTGCGCGATCGCGAGCGCGATCCAAACGCGCTGCCGTTCGCCGCTTGAGAGCGTCGCAAATTCGCGATCGGCGAAGCTCTGCAGTTCGACGGCTTCGAGCGCGCCGGCAATCGCTTGCGCGTCTTGCGGTTCCGGCGTCCACTGCCACCAGCGGTGATGCGGATAACGTCCGGCTGCCACGACTTCGCGCACCGTCAAGCGATCCGCAAAGACGTCGTCGCTGGTGACGAATGCGATAGCGCGGCTGCGTTCGGCCGGCGAGAACGCCGCGATTCCGCGCGAGTTGAGCGCGACGCTTCCGCCTTCCGCGGGGTGCAAGCCAGCCAGCGCGCGCAATAGCGTCGTCTTTCCGGCGCCGTTGCGCCCGAGAATGCCGACAAATTCGCCCGCGCCGATCTCGAATGACATGCTCGCAAGCAGCGGCTTTCCGCCAACACGCAGCGCTAGATCGCGAACCGCTATCATGCCGCTGCCGTGCGCCGGTCGCGAAGGTAGAGATAAAGAAACGCGGGGACGCCGATGAACGCCAGCAATACGCCGATCGGAATCTCCGCCGGCGCGAACAGCGTGCGGCTCAGCGCATCGGCCACGATCGTCAGCGCCGCACCGAGCAAAGCCGATGCGGCCAGCACGTAACGCGCATCGGATCCCACCATGCGCCGCGCGACGTGCGGCACGATCAGACCGACGAAGCCGATCGTGCCCGACAGCGTCACCGCCGAAGCGGCGAGCAAGGAAGATGAAGCGAGAATCGTCCACTGCGCGCGTCCGACGTCTACGCCGACCGCCGCGGCGCGCACATCACCCAAACGCAGCGCGTTGAGCGCCGGGGCGCTTAGGAAAGCCAGAATCGCGCCGAGCAACGCGTAGGGCGCCGCGAAAAACATGTCGCCCCACGAGCGTCCCGAGAGCGTGCCGGCGAGCCAACTCACGATCGCGGGCGCGCTGCCGCCGCCTTGCACGCGCGTTAAGACCAGTGCGATGACCGCCGCGAAGAGCGACGAGAGCGAAACGCCCGCGAGGATCAGCCGCGTCGCATCCAAACTCGCGCCGCGCCGCGCTAGCGCCGCCACCGTCACCGCTGTCGCCAAGCCGGCCGCGAATCCGAGCGCCGGCACGGCTGCCGCTGCGACGCCCGCCGAGATCGAAAGGACGATTGCAACCGCCGCGCCCGCGCTGACGCCGGTCAAATACGGATCGACCAGCGGGTTACGCAGCAATCCTTGCAGCAGCGCGCCTGCGATAGCGAGCGCCGCGCCGACAAACGCGCCGATCGCGATGCGCGGAAGCCGCAATTGCCAAACGATCGTCGCAACCTCGCCGCTGTTGGGATGCAGCAGCGCGTTTCCAATCGCACCCGGCGAAAGCTCCGTTCCACCGACGAGCAGCGCTCCCGCCGCCACAGCGAGCAATCCGGCGGCAAGCGCTGCGAAGCGCAGGATCATGCTAGCGCGTGGAGAGCTCGAACGCGAACGTGCGGCCGGGCATCGGGAATCCGCTCACCGCTTCGTAACGGGCGTTTCCGAGGTTGTACGCGCGCAGCGTGAAGAGCACGTTCGGCGACGCCCGCAGCGAGAGATAAGCGTCGGCGCGGGTAAACGCCGCCGGTCCGTGCGCGCCGGCCGAGTGCACCGACGCTCCCGCCGCCTCTACGACGCCCGCGCCGGCGTAATCCAAGCCGAGATTCGCAGTAAGGACGGGATCGTCGGGCAAGCGCGACTGCGCGTTGAGATCCTGCGCGCGGTAGAGATCGGTGAGATTGAACGAAGCCGTGAAACCGCGCAGCGGCCGCGTCTTGGCGTCGAACGTCAAACCTTCGATCAGCGCATGCCCGATATTCTCCGGCGCGAAGATGAAATTTACCGGATCGATGAGCGTCGTAACGATCAAGTTGTTCGTGCGATTGCCGAACCATCCGATCGAGACGCCGCCCAGCACCGCCGAATCGACCAAGGTCAAGTCGGCGACTTTAGCGCGCTCGGGCTTGAGATCCGGATTTCCGAAGAATGGGAAGTACAGCTCGCTGGCATTTGGCGCGCGGAAAGCGGTCGCGATGTTCCCCTTGAGCGACGCTTCGCTCGATAAGCGAACGGCGAAACCGGCCGATGGCGAGAATTCACCGCCGAGCGAGCCGTCGCGCTCGCCGCGCACGCCCGCATACGCATTTCCCCAGCGCGTCGAGAACTTTTGCTGAACGTATGCAGCCGCTTGCGCTAAACTACTGGTCGAAAACAAACCGCCTGCATCGCCGCGCACCGTTCCGCGAGACAGATCGATGCCGTATAGAAGCCGCCCGTTCTCACTGCTGACGACGTTTCGCGCATCGAGGCCAAGGCGGCTCTCCGTATCGAGCGACTGCACCGATTGGAAGCAGTTTGAATCGGTGTCTGCGTTGCATTCGAACGTGATCTGCTGGCGCGTTCCGCCGAACTGAATGGTCAATTCCGCCTGCGGCGTCCGGCGCGTGAGCGTGACGTTGGCGTCCGCGTTCAGATCGGTTTGACGCGAGGTGGGAGAAGTGAACTCCAGCGGTCCGGGCGCTCCGCCGCGATCGCTCGATAATCCCGCGCGCAACACGGCGTCGAACGAACCGATGCGCGCGCCGGCGTTAGCATGAAGCGCCGATACCTGGTAGTCGCTGTCGGGCCTTATCGAACCGTCGGAGAGTTCGAAATCGTTACGGGCGACGATCCGTGAGAATTGGATGTTTGGAGAGCGCAACTCGAACGAGCTGTCGCCGAGAGATCCGGTGCGAGCCGTTACGCCGTCTGCCGACTTGCGGTCGGTGATCACGTTGATGATGCCGCCAATCGCGCCGGTGCCGTACAGCGTCGAGCCGCCGCCTTCGACCAGCTCGATGCGGTCGACGCCGGTGGTCGGCATCGTGGCGAGCTCGACGGAGTTTGCGAACGAACCGGGCGCGGGCATGCCGTCGATCAGCACGAGCACTTGCGCGCTGTTCGTGCCGCGCACGCCGTACTGCGCGCTGCCGCCGATCGGTCCGTATGGTGAAAATTCGAACGCCGGCAAACCTTCGAGCGCCTCGCCAACCGTGCGGTATCCGTGGCGTTCGATCTCTGCGCGTGTGACGATGTAGGTCGTGCGCGCGGCGTTATTGAGCGTTTCGTCGGTGCGATCGCTCGTGTAGACGTGAGCGATCTCCGGTAACGGCGAAGGCGAAGGCGACGCCGCGGCGGCGCCCAGTGTGATAACCAGAAGAAACGAGAACATCGCAACCCTTTCCCTTTCGCGAGGCGGTTGTGTGTGCGTTTGCGCTGGTATCCTGACTCGCGGATCGTAGCCTCGTGCCCGTGCCTTCCCCCCAAAGGAGTGACATCGGGCGGCTCCCCGCCTACAGTGGCGCGACCGTGCCGGCATTCGACCGGCTTCCCGCGCACAAACGTGTATGGCGAGATACCGCGGTGCAGGCTAGGCTTCCTGGTCTTTGGAAGCTCGCGCGAGTGAAAAGAGCTTTGGTCGCGGCGATCCTGACGGCGGTTCTCGCCGGCTGCACTTCATCGAACGCGCCGCCGGCCGAAGGCGCGCGGCCGCGCATCGTTTCGCTCATCCCATCACTGACCGAAGACCTTTGCGCGATCGGCGCGGCGAAACAGCTGGTGGGCGTCTCGCAATTCGGTTCGGGCATCGCCTGTGCGAAAGGCTTGCCGGAAGTTAACGATGCGTCGAGCGTCGATGCCGAAAAAATCGTCGCGCTGCATCCCGGCCTCGTCGTCGGCATTCCGTCGCAGGCGCGCGCGGTCTCGGCACTGCAACGAGCCGGTCTCAAAGTTTCGCTGCTGCGCGACGACACCTATACGGATTTGTTCGGCGACATTACGAAACTCGGTTCGCTCAGCGGGCACCAAAGCGAAGCGAGCGCGCTGATTTCGAGATTGCGCGAGCGGACAAAAGAACTGCAAGCATCCGAACACTTCGCACGGCGGCCGGCGGTCTTTGTGGTGCTGCAAACAAATCCAATCTGGACCGTTGGCCCCGGTTCGTATATCTCGTCGCTGATCTCGCTCGCAGGCGGGCGTAACGTCGTGACGGCGCTGCCGCAGACGTACGCGCAGTTCAGCGGCGAAGCCCTGCTGCGGCTCCAGCCCGATGCGCTCCTGGCCGCGCGCGACGCGCAGCTCGAACAGAGCGTCAGCCGCGAACCGTGGCGTTCCTTACTAGCGGTGCGCGCCAAGCGGCTGCTGATCGTGCCCAATCCGGATCTGCTTTATCGACCCGGACCGCGCTACAACGAAGCCCTGTCATGGCTCATCGAACGCCTGCGTCCGATCGCGCGCTGACGACCGCGGCGCTCGTCGTCGCAGTAGACACAGACGATCCCGCGCGTCCGATCGAACCGGAACTCGCCGAGCTGGAGGCGTTGGCCGCCGCGTCGGGAGTAAAAACCGCGGGACGAGTCGTGCAGCGCCGTGCGCGCGTCGATCCCGCAACGCTCGTCGGCACGGGAAAAGCGCAAGAGATTGCGGAGCTGGCGCGATCGCTGCGCGCCGGTTTAGTGCTGGTGCTCAACGACTTGCGGCCCAGACAGCGGAAGAACCTCGAGAAAATCATTCCGATTCCGATCGTCGACCGCACGATGCTGATTCTGGACGTCTTCGCGCGCCACGCGCGCAGCCGCGAAGGCAAGCTGCAAGTGGAACTCGCGCAGCTGCGCTATCGGCAGTCGAACCTGATCGGCGCCGGCGCCGATCTCTCGCGGCTGGGCGGCGGCATCGGCACTCGCGGCCCCGGCGAAACGAAGCTCGAAGTCGACCGGCGCGGCATTCAAGCGCGAATCAGCGTGCTGAACCGGCAGTTGGAAGAAGTGCGCCGTCAGCGCACGACGCGCCGCGGAAGCAACGGCCGCGAACCGCTGGCCGCACTCGTCGGTTACACGAACGCCGGCAAATCCTCGCTGCTCAACCGGTTGGCCCGATCGCACGCGTTCGTTGCAGACCAGCCGTTCGCAACGCTCGATCCGACCGTGCGCCGCGTCTGGTTCGGCGAAGGCCAGTACGTCCGGATCGTCGATACCGTGGGTTTCATCACGGATCTCCCGAAAGATCTGCTCAACGCGTTTCGCGCGACGCTCGAGGAGTTAGAAGACGCCAAGTTGCTCGTTCACGTGGTCGACGCCGCCAATCCCGACTGGCCGCGGCAGATGACCGCCGTCGAGAACACGCTCGCTGCCTTACATTTGGAATCCAAGCGCTGCATCGTCGCGTTCAACAAGTGTGATGCGGTCGAGGAGGTACCACGCCGGGGAGAATCTATTGCCGTCAGCGCTCGGACCGGAACGGGCATCGCGCAATTGAAAGCGGCAATTGCCAGCGCGCTTTTGCTGCTGAGCGGATGCGCGCAGCCCAAACCGGCCGGCGATCCGTTCGTCGCCGCGGCGGCCAAACTGCGTCCCGCGACGATCTTGTTGACGATGAGCGTGCCGGGCGAAACGAAGAAGAGCGGCCCCGATACCGAGTATGCCAGCGGCGTCGTAGTCGCGAGCGGTAATTGGGGGAGCGACATCCTGACCGTGGAGCACGCGCTCGAAAATACGTGGAACCACGTCGCGACGATCGGCAACAAACGCCGGGTTCCGTTTCGCGTTATCGCGCGCGACGCCGATCTCGACGTCGCGCTAGTTCGCACCGCCGCCAAAAATCTTCCGGTCGCAACGCTTGGTTCCAGCGCCGATGCGCGTCAGGGCTCTTCGATCGGTTTGCTCGGCTATCCGATTCCGGATGAGTTCGATAACGAAGGCTTGGGACTCGCGACGTCGCTGAATTCCGGGCGCGTTTCCGCGCTGCGCCGCGGCGCGATCGAGGTGACGCTTCCGATCGTCCCCGGTGAAAGCGGCGGCCCAGTGTTCTTAGCGGATACCGGGGAGGTGATCGGGATCGCCGAGTCGCGATTTGAAGACGAGCGCTCGATCGGGTTCGCGCTGCCCATCAACGACGCGAAGCGCTTCCTTCATAGGCACGACGCGGCCCACGGGTTTTAGTGGTGGGGCAGAATGGTCCGATCTCCGACCCATTGCACCGGCGGTATCTCCAGCCAGCGCGCGAGCGTGTTGAGATGCACCGCGTAAGTTCGCCGTAAGTCATAGAAGCGCTTCCACGCATCGTCACCGCCGTTGCGCAGCTTGTATCCCACTTGCGTCAAGCGCTTGCAAGCAGCGTCAAACTCGGCGCGTTCGATTCCCGCGGCGCTCCCACTGTCCCGAAAGCCGAAGTAGTTGGTGAAATCGTGCGTTAGGTGCCGGCCGAGGTTGTACGCGACGTGCGCTTGGCCGCGAATCGCGTCGTCCACTTCAATGGTCGTTAATACCAGAGCCGATGCATCCAGCAGAGTGCCGAGCGTTCCCACCCACGATTCATAATCGTGGCTCGAACGAAAGAGCGTGAGGATCGGATAGGCCAGGTGACTTTCCATGACCTCGGCCATCCACGTTTGCCCATCGCGAAAAACTTGCGCCAAGTCGGGAACGATCGCGGCCTGCGCGTGCTCGATCAGCAAGCCGACGCCGCTCGGCGGAGCTCCGGCGCGCGCGCCCAGCGTGACGACGAATCTTTCGCGCTGTTGAAACGCCCCGAAGATCGAAAACAAGAACGTCGCGACGACGGCGACGACCGCCAAGCCGCACGCGCCCGCGGTCAGGGATAGCATGTGCGACAGTGTCGTCATTCCGACGATATCCCCGTATCCGATCGTCAGGAACGATGCGCCCGCAAAGTACACGCACTCGGCAAACGATAAACCCTCCGGCCGCAGCTGGTCGCGGATACCGTAGAAGATCAAACCCCAGCCGGCGATCAGTAGCGCGACCCAAGTCGCCAAGTACACGACGAGCATGAGCGGCGCAAACGTGCCCAGGAAATTTTCGCGTTTGCGTTCGTTGCGATAGAGTAAATACGCAACCCAGGGCCAGATGCCCCAGCATCCGCGGTTCAAATAGTGACTGACGCGGAGCACCGTGTTCTCGGCGCGCGGTACGATGACGCCTTGAAAGACGTCGCGCAGCGCGACGAGCACCAAGAACAGGCCACCCGCAATCGCCAGCAGGTTGAGCGCCACTACGGCGATGGACTGTTGCTGCCGCTTGGGCTGGGTTCGGGGCTAAGCACGGGCGTGGGCGTCGCGGGTCCGGCCGTCGGTGTCGGCGTCGGCGGCGGCGGCGCGGTGGGGCCGCCCGAGAGCGGAAGCAGCCGGACGTAATAGGCGTTGGTCGTCTGACCTTTGTGCACGGGAACCGTCACGGTCGTGGTCGCGTAACCGGGCGCACTGGCGCTCAGACCTTGACGGCCGATTGGAATGCCGGAGAGCGTGAAGGCGCCGTCGGGGTTAGAGTAGCCTGTGTAGAGCGCACCGACCGCGACTATTGCGTTAGGAACCGGACGGTTGTTCGAAGCGTCCAGTACGCGCCCCACGATCGAACCGTAGTCCTGAACGCCGCCGCCGTTTGGGTTATTGCACCCGCCGGCCTGGGCCAAAACGAAGACAATCGCTGCCGCAAACAGTTTCATGCGCCTATTCGTTCTTCAAGGGGTTGGGAAAGGCTTGTGAAAACTGTCACAAGCCGATGACCCCCTATGCTCCCGTCGCGATTTTTGCGGCCGTCGCCGTGGCCGCCGCGCTGGCTTTCAGCCTGCTGCCAGGCCTTCTTGCACAGCGCAAACCCAATCCTGAAAAAGAGAAAGCGTACGAGTGCGGCGTCGAGCCGACCTCGGCCATCGCCGGCCGATTTCCCGTGAAATTCTACCTGATCGCGATGCTGTTCGTGATCCTCGACGTCGAAGCGGCTTCCTTTTATCCGTGGGCCGTTCAGATGCACGCCCTGCGTATGTTCGGCTTGATCGAAATGGGCGCGTTCATTGTGGTCCTCGGGATTGGCTATGCCTATGTTTGGAAAAAGCGAGGCTTCGAATGGAGGTAGGACCGGGGCATTTCCTCTTGGCGAAGCTCGACGACGTCGCGCGCTGGGCGCAAAGCTCCAGCGTCTGGCCGCTCACGATGGGTTTGGCCTGCTGCGCGATCGAGATGATGAGCGCGACCGCGCCCGAGTACGATATCGGACGCTTGGGCTCCGAAGTTTTCCGCGCATCGCCCCGGCAAGCCGATCTGATGATCGTCTCCGGCCGCGTTGCGCAAAAAATGGCGCCGGTCGTGAAGCGGCTCTTCGATCAAATGGCCGACCCGAAATGGGTCATCTCGATGGGCGCTTGCGCGAGTTCCGGCGGTGTGTTCGATAACTACGCAATCGTTCAAGGCGTCGATACGATCATTCCGGTCGACGTGTACGTTCCCGGCTGCCCGCCGACGCCCGACGGCCTGCTGTATGCGGTTAACTTGATTCAGCAGCAGATCCGTGAAGGCGGCCGCGGCGGTCTGCTGGCGCGAACATAACGTAAAGCGTGCCTAGCACACAAACACCGCCGCTGACCGGCACGGCGATCGATCCGCCCGCGTTGCGGCCGCCGATCGACGACGCCGCGATCGAGCGCATCGAACCGGCAAACATTCACTCGCGTCTGACAGAGTTAAAACGCGACGGTTTCACCATGCTGCTCGACCTCGGTGCGGTGGATTATCCGCAGCGCACGCCGCGCTTCGACGTCGTCTACCATCTTTTGAATCTGCGGCAGACCAAACGCGTGCGGCTGCTCTGTGGTCTGGCCGGGGACGATCCGAAACTTCCTACGGCCACCGATCTTTGGAAGTCCGCCGACTGGGCGGAGCGCGAGATCTTCGATCTTTTCGGCATTACATTCGAAGGACACCCGGATCTGCGCCGCATCCAAATGCCGAATGATTGGGAAGGCCACCCGCTGCGCAAGGATTATCCGCTGCGTGGTCCCGCGCGCGAACGTTCGCCGCGCCCGGCCTTTGCACTCAAGAGCAACGTGCAGGCGGGAACGCCGCCGTCGGGGCGCACGCTCGAAGCGCTGCAGCGGCAGATCGCCAAAATTCGCGGCGAGGATGCCTCCAAATGAGCATGACCACATCGCCGCTCACGCCGGAGATCGTTTCGCACGAAGGCAGCGCGATGGTGCTCTCGATGGGTCCGCAGCATCCGTCGACGCACGGCGTGCTGCAGATTATGCTCGAGATCGAGGGCGAAAATATCATCAAAGCCGAGCCCGAGATCGGCTACCTGCACACCGGCATCGAAAAAACCGCCGAAAACTTGTTCTGGTCGCAAGCGCAGACCGTCATCGAACGCATGGATTACCTCGCGCCCAGCAGCAACGCATATTGCTACTGCTTGGCCGTGGAACAGTTGCTCGGCATCACCGAGCGAATTCCCGAGCGTGCGCGTCAGATTCGCGTGCTGCAAGCCGAGCTCACACGCATCGCATCGCACTGCGTCTGGCTGGGAACGCACGGCATCGATCTCGGCGCGCTCTCGGCGTTTTTCTACTGCTTCGATATGCGCGAGAAGATCCTGGATCTGCAAGAAGCGGCCGGCGGCGCGCGCATGCACCCGAACTACCTGCGCGTCGGCGGCGTGCAAGCCGACCTTCCGAGCGGCTTCATGGAACAACTCGATGCACTGATCGAGATGTTTCCGGAACGCGTGCGCGATTTGCGTAAACTGCTGCAGGCCAACCCGATCTTGCAAGACCGCCTCATCGACGTCGGCATTATGTCGCAAGACGAAGCGCAGGATTGGAGCATCACCGGGCCATCGCTGCGCGCCACCGGCATCGCCTACGATGTGCGCCGCGCCTTTCCGTACGGCGGTTACGAAGCGTACGAATTCGATATTCCGACGCGCACCGAAGGCGACTCGTACGCGCGCTTCCTTGTGCGGCTCGACGAAATGGAACAATCCATGCGCATCGTCAAGCAGGTCCGCGACGCACTCAGACCCGGGCCGATCGCGATCGACGACACCAAAGTCATGCCGCCGCCCAAAGAAACGATTGCGCTCTCGATGGAAGCGCTGATCCATCACTTCAAAATCATGACCGAGGGTTTTCGCGTGCCGCCGGGCGACGTGTATCAAGCCGTTGAGGGACCGCGTGGCGAGCTCGGTTATTACGTTGTCTCCGACGGCGGCAACCGGCCGTACCGCGTGCGCACGCGTCCGCCGTCGCTCTACAATTTACAAGCGCTCAAGGGCCTCGCACCCGGCAATCTGATCGCCGATCTCGTGGTGATCATCGGCTCGCTCGATCCGGTCTTCGGCGAGGTCGATCGTTGACAATTGAACGCGCCGCGCTCCATCCCGAAACCGCTGGCGAAAAAACGTCCATGTTTTTTCGCCGCTTGAGCGCATTTTCGAAAGAACAAAGTTGTGAAATCGACATCCTGTCGAGTTCGAAAATGTCGCACATTTCCGGATGGAGCGCGACGCGTTCCCATTGTCATCTTGAGCTGGTCGAAGGACCCCGAGCATGTCATCCTGAGCAGCGACCGAAGGGCGCGAGTCGAAGGGCGAGGGGCGCATGACCGACTTCAACGCGCTCCGCGACCAGCTCAAGCCGCAATGCGAAGCCATCATCGCGCAGTACGAGCAGCCGCGATCGGCGCTGCTGCCGCTGGTGCATCTGTTCCAAGCGCACGAAGGCTATGCAAGCGCTGACGCGCTGCGCGCAGTGTCGGAGATGCTCGATCTCTCGCTTGCCGTAGTGGAGTCGACGGTATCGTTTTACACGCTGTTCTACCGCAAACCGGTCGGCAAGTACATGCTGCAAGTCTGCCGCGGTTTGGCGTGTACGCTGAACGGCGCCGAAGACATTATGGCCTACTTCCGCGAGCAGCTCGGCATCGGTCACTTGGAAACGACGGGCGACGGCTTGTTTTCGTATGAAGAAGTCGAGTGTTTGGCGGCGTGCGATCGCGCGACGTGCATGCAAGTAAATTTGAATTTCGCCTACGATTTGACGCCGAAGATGATCGACGATATGCTGACGGCGATGCGCGCCGGCAAGTACGAAATCACGCCGCTCCCGCAGACGGAGCACCCGCCACGGACATGGACGCTGCGGCAAGATTTGCAAGTGTCGCACGGAGACAAATCCGCGGGCGCGCAAGATCAGTCCGCACCGAATAACCCGGGCGGGCTCGATCGCGACGGCATCATCATGCTCGACCGCATCCTCTCAGACGAAGCGCGCTTCAAAGGACGCACCAAGGAACGGCTCGCGAATGTCGAGCCCGCGATGGCGGAGGCGATCGAAGAGTAATGCCGGTCGTCAAAGTGTTGACCGAAGGTATCGGCGAGGCCAACCTGCGCGATATCAAGGTTTATCGCGATCGCGGCGGATACAAACAGCTCAAGCGCGCGTTCACCGAGATGAAACCGGCCGACGTGCAGGCGATATGTGACAAGTCCGGACTGCGCGGCCGCGGCGGCGCGGGTTTTCCGACGGGCAAGAAGTGGGCCTTTTTGCCGGCGGGGGTCGCGCCGCGCTATCTCGTCTGCAATTGCGACGAGGCTGAGCCGGGCACGTTCAAAGACCGCATGCTGCTCGAAGAGACGCCGCACCAAATCATCGAGGGCATTCTGTTAGGGGCGTATGCGATAGAGTCGCATCACGCATTCATTTATATTCGCGGTGAATTCAAACGCGGTTATGAAGTTTTCATGGACGCGCTGGCGCAGGCGCGCAAAGCGGGCTTCGTCGGAAAAAATCTTTTCGGCAGCGGCTTCGATCTGGAGTTGACGGTGCATCGCGGCGCCGGCGCCTATATTTGCGGCGAAGAAACCGCCCTGCTCAACTCGCTCGAAGGCAAACGCGGCGAACCGCGCCTGCGCCCGCCGTTTCCGGCCGTGCAAGGCCTCTACAGCAAACCGACGATCGTCAACAACGTGGAGACGCTCGCGTACCTGATCCCGATCCTGGAGCGCGGACCGGAATGGTTTGCAGCGGTGGGAACTGAGCGCAGCAAGGGATATAAGATCATTTCGATCAGCGGGCACGTGCAGAAACCGGGCAACTATGAGGTTGCGCTGGGGACGCCGGTACGCAAATTGATCGAGCTCGCCGGCGGTTTGCGCCCCGGGCGAAAACTCATGGCGATTCAACCGGGCGGCGGTTCGTCGGCGTGCATCTTTGAAGAGCATCTCGACATGCCCTACGATTATGAATCGCTGCAAAAGGCGGGCACGATGCTGGGATCGGGCGCGATCGTCGTTATGGACGACACCACCGATTTCGTGCGCGCCGCGTTCAATCTCGTCCGTTTCTTCGCGCACGAATCGTGCGGTCAATGCACGCCCTGCCGCGAGGGCGGGCATTGGCTGGAGCGCGTGCTCCATCGTTTCCTCGAAAACCGCGGGCTGAAATCCGACATCGAAATGCTGGCGCGCGTCAGCCACGAGATCACCGGCATCAATCTCTGCCCGCTGGGCGATTCGATCGAACCGTTCTTGGCTTCCGTGCTCAAGCGTTTTCCCGAACAATTCGAAGCTCGCGTCGCACGCGAAACGGTGCGCGCGTGATCGACCAGCAACTCGTCACCGTTACCATCGACGGCACGCCAGTGCGGGTTCCTAAAGGAACGTGGCTGGTTGAAGCTGCGAAGCAGATAAAACGCGAGATTCCGGTCTATTGCTATCACCGCAAGATGGGACCGGCTGGATTGTGCCGCATCTGCCTCGTCGAGATCGAAGGCATGCCGAAGCTGCAGATCGCCTGCAACACTGCGGTGACCGACGGCATGGTCGTGCACACCCAAAGCGACAAAGCCGCCGATGGCCGTCGCGCGGTGCTCGAATTGTATCTCGTGAATCATCCGCTCGACTGTCCGATTTGCGACAAGGGCGGCGAGTGCGATCTGCAAGACTACGCGATGGCCTACGGCCAAGGCTATTCGCGCAGCGTCGATCCGAAGGTCAGTAAGCCCAAAGCCGTCGACCTCGGGCCGACCATCGTGCTCGACGAAGAGCGCTGCGTCGTTTGTCAGCGGTGCGTGCGTTTCGACGACATGATCGTCGGCGAACGAGAACTCGTTTTAAAAGATCGCGGCGTGCGCAACATCATCGCGACGGCGAACGGCGAGCCTTACCGGCATAACTTCACCGGGAACGTCACGGAGCTGTGTCCGGTCGGCGCGCTGACGTCAAAGACGTACCGCTTCAAGTCGCGCCCGTGGGATCTGCGGCGGACGACGACAACGTGCACGCAGTGCCCGGTGGGCTGCCAGATGCATGTGGACGTGCGCGTGGGCGTCGTGCAGCGCACCATGTCGCTCGAAGACGACGACGCGATCAGCGACGGCTGGCTCTGCGATCGCGGCCGCTACAACGTGGGCTTTTACGACGACCCGGCGCGCGTCACGCAGCCGATGTACAAACGCGATGGCGGCTGGGTGCAAATCGGCTGGGACGACGCGCTGGATATCTGGGCAGCAGCGATACGCGAAGCTTGCGCGGTGAATCCGGCATCGGTGGGCGTGGTCGGCGGCGGCCGCTTGACCAACGAAGAAGCATTCTTGCTGCAGCATCTCTTTCGTGCGAAAGGCGTTGCGAATCTCGATTGGCGCGCCGGCAGCCAGCGCCAAGCCTCGCCCGGACGTAACGGCGGAACGCTCGTCGATCTGGAAAGCTGCGACGCGATCGTGCTTATCGGGGAATCGCCGGCGGAGCGCGCGCCGGTCATGGACCTGCGCGTGCGCAAAGCCGCGTTGCAAAAAGGCGCCAAAGTCATTCGCATCGCGTCGGCCGAGCGGCCCTATCCGGCGCCGATCCCCTCGACCGATGTTGCGACCGTCGCAGAAGCGATCAAGAAGTTGCCGAAGGATCCCAAGCGCATCGCGATCGTCTGGGACGGTTGCGACGCAGATTTCGCGACGTCGCTGCTCGAAAAACTTCCCGCCGGCGCGCAAGTGCTGACCTATATTACGGGAGAGCAGGCAAACGCGCGCGGCGCAGAAGCGATGGGCATGCTGCCGTTCTCCGAGCCCGGCTACGGCAAAGCCGAGTCCGGGCTGGATGCAGCGCAAATGTTCGCCGCGGCGCGCGACGGAAAACTCGCCGTGCTGTCGATCTTCGGCGCCAATCCGGCAATGTATCGCGCGGATTTCGCGCGCGCGTCTTTCACGGCGGTCAGCGATCTCTTCATGACCGAAACCGCGCAGCTCGCGGATTTGGTGCTTCCGGCAAAGGGGCCGTTCGAAAAGACCGGCACGACCACGAACATGGCCGGCGACGTGCTGCCGGTCAACGCGGCGCACTCACTCGAAACGCCCGCCGATGCGCTGAGCGATCTGGAGATGGTCGTCGCGCTGGCCGAAAAGCTCGGCGTCGAACTGCCGGTCGCGGAAGAAGTTGATGCGGCGGTTCTTCGCCACTTGGCGAAGGCGCCGGAAGATTTCACGCTTGGCGACGCGCGTTTTGGTACTAGCGTCATCCTGAGCCCGTCGAAGGACCCCGAGCGGCGCCGAAAGGCGCATGTCGAGGGGATAGCGTTCAACGTCGTAGTGCAGACCCGTGTCTTCGGCGGCGGCGGAACGAGCGCGCACGACGCGCGCATCGCGGAACTCTGCCCGCTTCCGGAAGCCGCGTTTTCGCCTGAAGATGCCGCCGAGCTCGGCGTGAACACGGGCGATTACATCGATCTTGTCCTCGACTCCGTCTCGGACGTGGTTCAAGCTCACCATGACAACGTTGGGCACGATCTGCTGGTTGAAGTTCGCAACGGAATGCCGCGCGGAACGATCGCGCTGATCGGCGGCTTGCCCGACAGCCCTGCGAGCAACTTGGCCGGCGCGCGCGTTAGCGTGACGAACATCCGGCGCGCTCCCGAAGACGCGGCCGAAGCGATCGGTGCGCCCGCGTGAACGGCTTTATGACGCCGCAATCCTCGATCTGGTGGATGGTGCTCATCAAGTGCGCGGTGCTGCTCTTGGTGGTGATCACGACGTTCGCGTATGCGATGCTCGCCGAGCGCAAGGTCATGGGCTGGATGCAATTGCGGCCTGGACCCAATCGCGTCGGTCCCTGGGGATTGCTTCAGCCGGCCGTCGACGCCGTCAAGCTTATATTAAAGGAAGACCTCACTCCAAAGACCGCCGACCCGCTCATCTACCGGCTTGCGCCGTTCATTTCACTGGTCACCGCGTTTGCGGTGTACGCCGTCATCCCGTTTTCGGAACCCGGCCCAGGCAACGTGTGGGCGGTCGGCGACGTGAATGCCGGCATCTTGTTGATCCTCGCGATGACGTCGATCGGCGTCTACGGCATTTCGCTCGGCGGGTGGGCCTCCGGTTCGAAGTATCCGTTGCTCGGCAGCGTGCGTTCGACGGCGCAGCTGGTCAGCTACGAACTGGCGATGGGCATGTCGCTGGTCGGCGTGCTGATCTTGGCGGGCACGACGTCGCTCGTCGGCATCGTCAACAGCCAGGCGAAATTGTGGTTTTTCATTCCGCAGATCGTCGGCTTCATTATCTACGTCATCACGGCCGTGGCCGAAACCAATCGCGCGCCGTTCGATTTGGTCGAAGCCGACGCCGAACTCGTCGGCGGCTTCAACACCGAATATTCCGGGCTGCGCTTCGGATTGTTTTTCATCGCCGAGTATATCAACATGCTGACCGTCTCATGCATCGCGACGCTGCTTTTCCTGGGCGGCTGGAATGCGGTAGTCGGGCTGACGATCGTTCCCGGCATCGTGTGGTTCTTGCTGAAAGTAGCGTTCTTCATGTTCGCATATATCTGGCTGCGCTCGTCGTTCCCGCGGATCCGGTACGATCGTCTCATGGCGTTCGGCTGGAAAGTTCTGCTGCCGGTCGCGACGCTCAATCTCATCATCACGGCGGCCTACGTGGCGGTGCGCGGATGAGCCGCAAAAATCTCTACAACGTCGGCGCATTGCTGGCCGGGCTCGGAGTCACGTTCAAGTATATGTTCAAGCGCAAGCCGACGATTCAATATCCGTCGCGCAAGAAGAAGCACGCCCCGCGCTTCCACGGATTGCATGAATTGCGCCGCTACGGAGATGGTAAAGAACGCTGCATCGGCTGCGAACTCTGCTCGAGCGTTTGTCCGGCCAACGCGATCACGGTGATCGGCGCAGAAAACTCGCCGGCCGACCGGCGCTCTCCCGGAGAGCGGTACGCCGCGCGGTATGAAATTGACGAACTGCGTTGCATTTTCTGCGGCATGTGCGAAGAAGCGTGTCCGACCGACGCGATCGTCTTAACGCCGCGATTCGAGATGTCCGATTACCGCCGCGGTTCGTTCATTTATTCCAAAGATCGCCTGCTCGTGCCGCCGGAAGCCGGTACCGGATTGGCGCCGGACGACCGGCCTAACGGCATCCCGTCGGATCTCGGCCGAGTCGCGGAGATTAAATCCACCGTCAGCACCGATGAAGGGTACGACGCGACCTGGCGAGGCACGATCCTCAAGACACAGACCAAAGGCTTGGCCGAATGACGGTTGCGTTCTGGATTTTGGCGGTGCTGCTGGTCGCGTCGGCGATTTGCGTGATCACCGCGCAGAAGCCGGTCTACAGCGTCGCCGGACTGCTCGCGCATTTTCTCTTTCTCGCAATCACGTATTTCATGCTTTCGGCCGAGTTCTTGGCGGTCATTCAGTTGATCGTTTACAGCGGCGCGATCCTGATGCTCTTCGTTTTCGTCATCGCACTGCTCTCGAGCGGCGTCGCTCCGTTCGCGGTAGGTCCGGATCGCCTCCCGAAAATTGCGGCTCCCGCAATCGCCGTGATCGCCATCTTGCTGGGCTTCGTCGCCTACGCCGTCTCCCGCGAGCCCGCGGTGAAGCCGTCGTTGCGCGGTATCGTTTCCGGGCCCGTCGGCACGGCCGGCGTCTTCGGTTCGGTTGCCGATTTCGGACATGCGCTCTTCACGCTGAACCTGCTGCCGTTTGAAATCACCGCGTTCATTCTGATGGTTGCGGTCGTCGGCGTAATCTTGCTGGCCGGCGACCACGTGCCATACGTGCCGACCCGCCGCCGCGCGCGTCTGGTTGAGCACGACATGCGTGAGGCGATCGTCCGCGCGGGAGAAGAGTAGTGCACGCGGATCTCCTTCCGGTTGCGCTCGCCAACTATGTCGCACTTTCGTCGGTCATTTTCTTTATCGGCGTTGCCGGTGTCGTGCTGCGCCGTAATCCGCTGATCATGCTGATGAGCATCGAGCTGATGTGGAACGCCGCAAATCTCTTGTTTCTGGCGTTCGCGCGCGCGTGGCTCAACAACGCGGGCCACATCTTTGCTTTTCTCGTCATTACCGTTGCCGCCGCCGAGGCCGCGATTGGCTTGGCCATCGTGGTCATCGTTTTCCGGAGCCGCGCGAACGTCGACGTCGACGAAATCGCGCTGATGAAGGGCTGATGGGCGTCGCCGGTTCGTATCCGCTGTTGTTCGCGATCTGGCTGGTGCCGCTGGCCGGCGCGATCGTCAACTGGGCGTTCGGACCGCAGCTCAAGCGCGCGGCCGGCATCGTCGGCTGCGTGGCGATCGGCCTACCGTTCGTCGCGACGCTTGCGGCATGGGGCATTGCGACGCAAAGCTCCGGCGCCGCCGTTGGCGCGAACCAGCACCTGCTTTCGTGGATGCCCGGCTTCGATTTCGGCCTGCTGCTCGATCCGCTGTCGCTGATCTGGGCGCTGATCATCACGGGCGTCGGTTTTCTGATTCACGTGTATTCGGTCGGCTACATGTGGCCGGACACGGCGATCGCGCGATTCTTCGCGTACATGAATTTCTTCGTCTTCGCGATGCTCACGCTCGTGCTCTCAGACAACTTCGTCGGTCTGCTCGTCGGCTGGGGACTCGTCGGACTGGCTTCATACTTCTTGATCGGCTTCTGGTTCTTCAAGCCAACCGCGGTAGCGGCGGCCCGCAAGGCGTTCGTCATCAACGTCGTGGGCGACGTCGCGATCATGTTCGCGATCTTCATGATCTTCGCGAAGGTCGGCTCGACGAGCTTTGTGACGGTCTTCGCGCACGTGCCCGCGCTCGGCAATTGGCTCTTCTTGGTTTGCTTGTTCCTGTTCATCGGCGCAGCCGCCAAATCGGCGCAGATTCCGCTGCACACGTGGCTTCCCGACGCGATGGAAGGTCCGACGCCCGTTTCGGCGCTGATCCATGCGGCGACGATGGTCACGGCCGGCGTCTATTTGGTCGCGCGCTGCTGGCCGCTGTGGAACGCTTCGCACGACGCGCAGGTGCTGGTGGGAACGATCGGCGGTTTGACCGCGCTAGGTGGTGCTTTGCTCGGCGTCGCGCAGTGGGATATCAAACGGATTCTCGCCTATTCGACGATGTCGCAGATCGGCTACATGATCATGGGCGTTGGCGTAACCGCATATCAAGCCGGCGTCGCGCATTTTTTCACGCACGCATTCTTTAAAGCATGTCTCTTTTTGGGTGCGGGCATCGTCATCCACGAACTCGCCGACGAACAGGATATCCGGCGCATGGGCGGCATGCGCTTGCGAGCGCCGGTCGCGTTCTTTGCGATGTTCGCTGCGGTCTTGGCGATCAGCGGATTTCCCGGTTTCGCCGGTTTCTTCAGTAAAGACGCCGTCGTGTTCGGCGCGCTCGAGCACGGGTTTCCGTGGTTGTACGTCCTCGGAATCGTCACTGCCGGAATCACGGCCTACTACATGTTCCGCTTGTTTTTCGTGACGTTCTTCGGAACGTACCGCGGCGATTTGGATCCGGCGCAGGTCGGCGTGACGAACCCGGTGGAACCTGCTGCGCACGAGCCCGCGCACGGCGAAGCGCATGCTCCGGCCTGGCTGATGGCCGCGCCCGTTGCGATTCTCGGAGTCTTTTCGGTCATTGCCGGTTATGTGATGATCGGATCGAATTCTCCGTGGAATCGTTTGTTCACTCAAACGTTTCCGTCGCAAAACCTAGCCGTGCCCGCTCTAAGCGAAGGCTGGACGACGGCGATTCTCTTCATCGTGATGGCCGCCGGCATCGCGATTGCGTACGTGAGGTATGCAACGCCCGCGGCGCTCGCCGATGCGCCGGCGCGGCTGCGCGCGGAGTCGCAACGTATGCCGGCAGTCTTGGTGAGGCTGTTCTACTTCGACGACGTTATCGATTGGCTGTTCGTCCGTCCGTCGCAAGCGCTGGGAAGATTTTTCGGCAGCATCTTCGATCCGGATGTGATCGACGGCGCGGTGCGTGGCGTCGTGCGGGTGAACACCGAGCTCGGCGAAGTCGTGCGCGGCATGCAAACCGGGCTGCTTCGTTCCTACGCGCTGGTCATCGTCTTCGGCGCGGCGCTCTTTGCCGTCTACTACGCGCTTCAAGGAGTCGCGCACTGATGGCGTTGGTGCTGATTCTGCTTCCCATCGCCGCGGGCTGCGCGCTGTTCTTGCTGCCGCGCGGCGAGCGGACGATCAGCCGCCTCGCGGGATCGGCGGTCGCCGCGCTGACGTTCGTGTTGCCGCTGGTCGCCCAGAACGGCGGCGAGTTTTCGGTTCGCTGGCTGTCGCGGCCCTTTACCGCTGCGCTGCACTTCGCGTGGACCGGTCCCTCGCTGTGGCTCGTGCTGCTGCTCGCGCTCTGCACGTACTGCGCGATTGTCGCGACGAACACGGCTCAAAACCGTTCGATGATCGCGCTGCTCCTGATGCTCGAAGGCTGCATGATGGGCCTGTTCACCGCGCGCGACATCCTGGCGTTCGCGCTTTTTTGGGATCTGATGCTCATTCCGCCGTTCTTCGCGCTGATCGAGTGGGGAACGCATCGCGATACCGCATGGCGCTTCCTCATCTACAATTTCTCGGGCGGTTTGACACTGCTGCTGGCAACGGCCGCGTTCGGCGTTTTGAGCGGTTCCACCGATGTCATCGGCAGCACGCATCAGTTTGCCGGATCGTGGGCGCCTTGGATTTTCGCGGGCTTTGCGTTTGCGTTCGCCGTGAAGACGCCGCTGTGGCCGCTGCACACGTGGATGCCGAACACCTACGCCGAGCTGCCGCCGCCTTTTGTCGCCGTTGTCAGCGCCGTGCAGTCCAAAGCCGGTCTGTATGGGTTCATCGTCATCGCGCTGCCGTTCTTGCGCACGTCGATGGCCGAATGGCGCTGGCTGATCGTCGCCCTGGCGCTCGTCTCACTGCTGTACGGTGCGTTCGTTGCGCTCACGCAGACGGACATGAAGCGCATCGTTGCCTACTCTTCGCTCTCGCATCTCGGTCTGATCGTGCTTGCTATCGTCAGCGCCAACCCGATCGCGATAAAAGGCGCGCTCGTGTACATCGTCGCGCACGGACTTTTTAGCGCGGCGCTGTTCTTGATACTTGGTTACTACGAGGAGCGCGAAGAGACGCGCTCGGTGCTAAAGCTCGGCGGCCTAGGAGCCGTCAATCCAAAACTGGCGGGAGCATTTACCATCGCCGCACTGGCGGCGCTGGGACTTCCCGGTTTGGCGGGCTTTGCCGGCGAACTCGTGATTCTCACGGGCGTCTTCCGCGCGGGATACTTCTGGCCGGCACTGATCGCGCTGATTCCGATCGTTATCGCATCGGCGTACATGCTCCGCCTGCTCCAGGATACGATCAACGGGCCTCAGCTCGCCGACATCCCGCAGCGCCGCGATTTGACGTTTGCGGAAGCGCTGGCCGTCGCTCCGCTGCTGGCGGCATTGCTGTATGTGGGGATCTATCCGCACGCGCTGCTGGCGGCGGTGATGCACTGATGCCGAATTTCATTACGCACCAAGATTGGCTTGCAATTACGCCTCTGCTCATCGCGGGAGGCGGAGCGCTGATCGTGCTGCTCGTCGATCTGCTTTGGCCCAAGCACTCGCCGCGCGCTGTTTCGCTCGCGATCGGCATCGGCGTCTTGCTCGCGGCCGGTGCATTCGCCGCGACGACGTACGGCCGCAGTTACAACGCGTTCAACGGCGGCTTCATGCTCGGCGGATTCGCGGTGGTTTTTCAAGAGATCATTGTTCTGTCCGCGATCCTCTCGCTTTCGCTGTTCGGCACGTTCGGCCGCGACGATCGCATGGCGGGCATTACCGCGCTTCTGTTATGGAGTACGACGGGCGCGATGCTGATGGCGGGCGCGGCCAACCTGATGACGATCTTCTTGGGCCTCGAGTTGCTCTCGCTGGCGCTCTACTGCCTGTGCGGCGTCGCCGATCGTGCCGCGTCGCAAGAGTCCGCGCTGAAATATTTGATCCTCTCGTCGACGGCATCGGGTTTTTTGCTCTTCGGTATGGCGCTGCTGTTCGGCGCCACCGGCAGCGTAACGCTAGCGAGCCTCATGCTCCCAGGCTTGGCCGCGAATCCGCTGTATTGGATGGGTGGCGGATTCTTTTTAGTCGGCATCGCTTTCAAGCTCAGTTTGATGCCGTTTCACGTGTGGTCGCCCGACGTCTACGAAGGCGCACCCCTGCCGGTGACCGCGTTCATGAGCGTCGTGACGAAAGCCGGAACGCTCGCGGTCTTCGCGCGTTTTGCATACGCACTACCTGCCGGGGGGAAATTGCTGCTGCCGTTTTTCGTGATCGCCGGCGTTTCGATGATCGGCGGAAACCTCGCCATGCTGGCGCAGACCGACCTGAAGCGGCTGCTGGCGTACTCCGGCGTCGCGCAAGCCGGGTACATGGTGGCCGCCCTCGCGGGCGCTTCGGCGCTGGGCATGCGGTACGCGATCTATTACTTGGCGGCTTACATGTTCATGAATTTGGGCGCGTTTGCGATCGTTGCCGTCCTATCAGGAGAGCGGGAGGAAGGGGCGCAAATCGCGGCCTTCCGCGGGCTGGGGCAGCGGCGTCCGTGGCTGGCTGCGGCGATGAGTTTCTTCCTCTTGGCCTTGGCCGGCTTTCCGCCGACCGCGGGTTTCCTAGGCAAGATCCTGATTCTTGCGGCCACGGTTAATGCCGGGTACGCTTGGCTTGCCGCACTCCTCATCGCCGGCACCGCCATCTCGCTCTACGCTTACTTCAAGGTCCTCCGGCTCATGTACGACCCGCACGATCAGCCCGCTCCGGGTCCGCGCACGAGCGCGCCCCTCGCCTACGCCGGCGCCGCGCTGTGCGCGGCCTTTGTCATAATCATGACTTTCTATCCGTTAACGCCTAGTAACGTATTGCCGCTCGTCAAATAGACCGATACAATAAAGACGCGGCGCAAAAGAGGCGAGATCATGCAGCGATTCCTGTCTGCCGTTTTGGCCATCTCTTGTCTGGTGCTGGCTTCGGCCGCGGCCGTGCGCGCCGGAACGGTGACCGTCAACGCACCGGACCATGCGATTCTTCCGTCCGACCCGCAGGGTGCGATCCAAGCCGCGCGCGAGCGCGTTGCGGCCGACGATTTGGACGGCGCCATTCGGGGCCTGGCGACCTACGTTGCGGGGCACCCGGGCGAAATCGGGCCGGAGCGCCTGCTCGGCGACCTGTACTACCGCCATGGAGAATTGGCCAAAGCCGAGGAGCAGTACCGGCATATTTTGACATACGCACCCAGAGACAAAGAGACGCATAACCGTCTGGGTTCGGTCTTCGCGACCGAAAACAAGATCGACGCCGCGATCGACGAGTTCGATCGTAGTCTGCCCGGAACCGACTCGGTCCCCGACTTGGTGCGGCTGCATCTCCGCAAGGGCGATTTTGTGCAGTACAGATACGAGCGTGAAAAGGCGGCCATCGACTATCCGACGGATCCGGAAGATCAACTCGAACTGGGCGACGTCTACCTGGCGATTCACCAGACCGAGGATGCAGTGAAGTATTTTCGGCGCGCGCTCGACGAGGATCCGTCGTCGCTGCAAGCGCTCAACGATTTAGGCCGCGGATATCTCGACTTGCAAGACTACGACGCCGCGATCGATTCGTTCGGAAAATGCTTGGGCCGGGATGCGAGCTATTATCCGTGCGCCGTCAATTTAGGCGCCTCATATCTGGAGAGCAAGCGGTACCCGGAAGCAGCGAACATCTTGGCGATCGCGCACCGTTTGCAGCCCGAACGTGGCGAAGCGCTCGTGAACATCGGCTACTTGTCCGACGTCAACGGCGACTGGAAGAGCGCGGTAACCTACTACGTGCAGGCGATGACCGTATATCCGTACGCACCCGAAGCGTATATCAATCTCGGGCTCGACTATAACCAGCACGGTTTCTACGAACTCGCGCAGTCAGCGTTGCTCAAAGGGCTCGCGGTTGCGCCCGAGGACGGACGTTTGCACTTCATACTCGGCGACGTCTATTCGCGTCAGGGCAATCAGGCAATGGCGGCGGCGCAATTCAAAATGGCCCTTGATTCCTACGATCCGATCGTCAAATCACTTGCCAAAGAACGCGTGGCGGCGTTGGAGCGTACGGGCTTGCGGGTAACGCCTTAGCGAGGCATGGCGATCGCGTCGATCTCGACGCGCGCACCTTTTGGAAGGCCGGAAACGGCGACGGTCGTTCGCGCGGGTTTGTTGGCGTCAAAATATTTCGCATAGACCGCGTTGACGGCCGCAAAGTCATTCATATCTAAGAGAAAAACCGTCGTTTTCACGACGTTCGCGTAGCTCAAGTGCGCGGCGGCCAGTATGGCGCCCATGTTTTTCAACGCCTGATCCGCCTGCTCGGCCGCATCGGAGCCGACGAGTTCGCCGCTCTGCGGGTCGAGCGCGATCATGCCACTGCAGAAGAGCTGATCGCCGGCGCGAATCGCCTGGCTGTACGGCCCTATGGGTGCGGGCGCCTTATCGGAACGAACGACCTCGGCCATTATACAGCCGCTTCCACGGGCGACATGGTCCCCTTGAATGACATCGGCGGTTCCTCGATTCCGAAATTCGCCGCATAGAGCTCGGCGATCTTGTCGAGTTCCTCGCGCGTGAGCTGTGGGGTGTCCACGGCTTTCGTGAATTCGACGAGCTGTTCGCGGTTGTAAATATTCGGCAGCACGGTCATGACGCGCGGTTCGTTCAACAGCCATTGGATCGCCGCTTGCCCGAGCGTGCGCTGCGGCGATTCTAAAAAACGCAGCTGCCCGATCTTCTTGACGCCGTTGATCAGCCAAGAACGCGGGCGGTGGCGGCGGTGGTCGCCCTCGGGGAAGACCGTCTCCTCGGTGTATTTGCCTTCGAGCATACCGCTGGAGTGCGGCACGCGGATCATGTAACCCGTATCCGCTTGCGCGTCGTGCGCGGCTTTGATCTGCTCGTTTCCGGGATACTGCTCGAGCATGTTCCAAATGATCTGCAGCGACGAGATGTTGCGCTTCTTAACGGCGTCGATGCCTTCGTAGAGCCAGCCGATGGCAGGCCCAAGCGCGACGCCGTACATCCGGATCTTGCCTTCGGTCTTAAATGTTTCCAGGAGCGCGAAGAGTTCGTCGTTCTCGATCTGCGAAAGGCGCGCGTTGTGCAGCTGGTAGATGTCGATGCAGTCGGTCTTCAAGCGCCGCAGCGACTCTTCGAGTGCGAAACGCACGAATCCTGAAGAAATATCTTGCGGCAGCTCGCGTTCGCCGCGCTTCTTGTCGGGATTGTTGTAGAAATCGTACCCGAACTTCGTTGCGTAGACCACTTGGTCGCGGCGGTCGCCAAAAGCGGTTGCCAGCTGTTCCTCGCTGCGTCCGTTTCCGTAGACGTCGGCGGCGTCGAAAAGCGTGACGCCGAGATCGAACGCTTCGTGCAGCAATGCGATAGCTTCGTCTTCGCTCTTTTTGCCCCACCAGTCGGTGGCGGTGGTCCATAAACCGAAGCCGACTTCGCTGACGGTCACGCTGCTGTTGGGGTAGGTCCGGTATCGCATTGCCTTAATATACTCCCTCGTGAGCGACTTCGCTGCCGAGTTTGCCGCAGCCGGCGCCTGGATCGATCGGTATCTTTCGGAGGCGCGCGATTATCCCGTGCTTTCCAAGGTCTTGCCGGGCGAGATCGCCTCGCGCCTGCCCGCCGAGGCTCCGGAACGTGCCGAGCCCTTCGAAGCGCTGATCGCCGATTTTCAATCGGTGATCCTTCCGGGCATTACGCACTGGAATAGTCCGCGCTTTTTCGCCTATTTCGCGACGAGCGCCGCGCCCATAGGCATCACGGCCGAAGCGCTGGCGGCCGCGCTCGACGTCAAGGCGATGCTGTGGCGTACCTCGCCGGCCGCGACCGAGCTGGAAGAAGTCGTCATGCGCTGGCTGGCGCGCCTCATCGGATTGCCCGACACGTTTACCGGCATCATTTACGACACCGCGTCGATCGGCGGTTTCACCGCGCTGGCGGCGGCGCGGGAATCGCTCGGACTCGAGATCCGCGAACGCGGCATGGCCGCGCGCGATCTCCCGGCTTTACGCGTGTATATCACCGGCGAGACGCATTCGCACATCGAGAAGGCGTGCATCGCGCTCGGATTGGGCCGAGAGAACGTCGTCCGCATTGAAACCGACGCCGAGTTGCGCATGCGGCCCGATGCTCTCATCAAACGCATCGACGCAGATATCGCAGCGGGTATGCGTCCTATGGCGATCGCTGCAACGGTTGGCACGACATCCACGACGGCGCGCGATCCGGTCGAAGCGATCGCCGCGATTGCGCGCGAACGAAAAATCTGGCTGCATGTCGATGCCGCTTATGCCGGCGCGGCTGCCATCATGCCGGAGTTTCGTTCGATTCTCGCGGGCGTCGAGCATGCGGATTCGGTGGTCGTCAATCCGCACAAGTGGCTCTTCGTCCCGATGGATTGCTCGGCGCTTTTCGTTCGCGATCCGGAGATGCTGCGCCGCGCGTTCAGTATCGTCCCGGAGCACGTGCTTCAGCATCACGGCGCTTCTTCGGGAACGAATTTCATGGAGTATGGCCTGCAACTTGGGCGCCGTTTCCGCGCGCTCAAACTCTGGTTTGTCCTGCGCTACTACGGCGCGGAGGGTTTGCGCGAACATTTGCGCCGCCATATCGCGCTGGCACAAGAATTCGCGAGCTGGGTCGAAGCGGAACCCGGGTGGGAGATCCTCGCGCCTCATCCATTCTCGGTTGTTTGTTTTCGCTATTCGCCTTCCGGATTCGACGAGGATGCCGCGGAAAAGCTCAATGCACGCATTCTCGACGACGTCAACGCGACCGGCAAGGTGTTCTTGTCACACACGAAGATTCGCGGCCGCTACGCGTTGCGACTAGCGATTGGAAACATTGCAACGACGCACGACGACGTAGCGCTAGCGTGGAGGTTGTTACGAGAGCGCGCGGCTGATTAGGAGTGGAGCGCGTACATTGCTTGGAAATGTGCGCTTTCTAGTTGTCATGGTGAGCGGCGCGCAAGCGCGCCAGTCGAACCACGCTCGAGCGCAGCGCGCGTAAGCGCGGTAAGACGAGAGCCGCATTCACGCGGGCCTCGCCCTTCGACCCGGCTCAGGATGACATAGCTCGGCCGCCCTTCGACTCCGCATTTCGCTAAAGGCGAAATGCTTCGCTCAGGATGACACCTTTGAGCCAGCAAATATTAATACAACCGCAAATACGCCCGGTGCTCCCACGGATGTACCGCTCGGCGGTAGCGTTCGTACTCGTCGAGCTTGGCGTCGCGGAAAGCATGATAGATGTGATCGCCGAGCGCGGCGCGGATTACCGGATCGTTATCGAGTTCAGTGATCGCTTGGCGTAAAGATTTCGGAAGCGTGCCGATGCCGCGTTCGTGCCGCTCGCGTTCGGCAAGTTCGTACGTCGAACCCGTGAGCGGGTCGCCGGGAAGGCGGTGCTGGTCGACCCCGTCCGCAAGTGCGCCGAGTAATACCGCGAGCGACAGATACGGATTGCCGGCCGCATCGGGGCTGCGCATCTCAAGCTGCGGCGGATCTTGGCGCGGAACGCGCACGAGTGCGTTCGCGCTGCGTTCGGACCACACGGTGTAGATCGGCGCATCCCATGCATTTACCAGACGCTTGTATGAATTCACGGTGGAATTGCAGACTGCGGTCAGCGCGCCGGCATGCGCGAGCAGGCCGCCGATCATGTAGAGAAGCTCCGGCTGCTGTTCGCTCGAGACGCGGAAGTTGACGTGCAAGCCGCTGCCCGCGCGATCTTCGAGCGGCTTGGGCATGAACGTCGCTTCCAGTCCGCGAGCCGCGGCGACGTGTTTGGCGATCGAGCGCAGTGTGAGCAGCGCATCGGCGGCCGCCAGCGGATCGCTGTGGGGGAAATCGATCTCGTGCTGACCCGGACTGTGCTCGTGATGCGAGCTGGCCACGGCGACGCCCATCGCTTGCAGCGCCGCGACGATCGCGCTGCGCGCGTCTTCGCCGCGATCGTTGGCGGAGAAATCGAAATATGAACCGACGTCGGCGGTCTTGGTCGAACCGTATTCGGAGTCGAGCGCTTCGAAAAGATAGAACTCGACTTCAAGTGCAACGGCGATCCCTGCCAACGGGCCTTTTGCCTCTTCGATCGCGCGCTTGAGCGTCGTGCGCGGGCAGCCTTCGAACGGCGAACCGTCGGGCATCGCGATATCGCAGAGCAGTCGCGCTTCGGGCATCTCCGGCGTCGACCAAGGATAGAGCGCGAACGTTGAAGGGTCGGGGCGCAAGACCATATCGAGCTCTTCGCCGCGGACGAATCCATCGATCGAGCCGCCGTCAAAGGTCACTTTGCCTTCGAGCGCCGCTTCGAGTTCGGTCGCCGGAATAGAAACGTTTTTGGCAACGCCGAGCACGTCGACGAACGACAGACGCACGAACTTGACGTTGCGTTCCTTGGCGAGACGCAAGACTTCGCGTTTGCCGGCGGCGCGCTTCGAGTCGCTAGGCGGTGAGTGCATCGATTGCGATCGCCATTCTCAGCGTGAGCTGGTCGTGTGGGTCGTCCAATTTGCAGCCGCAGATCTCGCCGATTTGGCGCAGGCGGTAGAAGACCGTGTGGCGGTGGACGTTTAATTCGGCAGCAGCGGTTTTGACATTTTCGCCGACCGAAAAATAGAGCCGCAGCGTTCGCTCGAGCTCCGTCGCGTGTTTTTCGTCGTAAGATCGCAGCGGTGCGAGAATGCGGCCCGCAAATTCGCGCATCGCGTCGGCGCCGCCGCCGGAAAGCAGCAGCGGGTAAGCGCCGAGCTCTTCGTAGACGCCGACGCGGCCGGGGCCGTAAAGGCGCCGCGCGATCGCAAACGCCGCTTCGGCCTGCGCGAGCGAACGGTGCAGATCCAAAACCGCCGTGCGCGTTCCCACTCCGCCGCTGATGCGAACGTCGAATTCTTTCTTTTGAAGGTTTCTTTGCAGCATCGTGGCCGCGGTGCGCGTGTTCGATGCGTCAACTTCACGTGAAGCCGGAACGAAAATGACCAGCGAACCGCTGCGTTCGAGCACGCCCGCATCTCCCTCCCCGCCGCGAAACGCATCGAGGGCCGCTGCGCGGAAAGCGCCGGGCTCGCCGGTCTCCGTTTCGAGTATGACCGCAACATAATGCGTCGCGACCGCGATGCCGCGCGATGCGGCATCGTCGCGCACCGCGACCGCATCGTGATAGGCCTGCGCGACGAGTTGCTCCCAAAATGTGCGGCGGCGTCCGGGCTGGGCGCCGGCCTCGCGTGCGAGTTCGACGGCAATCGCGCTTGCGGTCAGCCGGGCGGGATGTTCGAACGCATCGAGATCTCCGCCGCCGAAAATTGAAAGGCGACCCAAAGTCGTGCCGCCGCTGACGATGGCGATCGTGCGTCCCGCATGTCCGTTGCGCAGTTTCTGGAACTGCGCGGTCGCATTGTGTTCGAGCAGCGGCTGTACGCTGCTGGGCATGCCGCTGCCGCCCGCGGCCGCGAGGTGCCGCCACTGAGCGTCTTCCACGAGCACGCCAAGGTTCGCGCGTTTAGCAAGGTGGCCGGCCAGCGCCTTGGCGCCGCCGCCGCCCGCTGCGATGCGCGCGAGATCTTCGGCAAATGCGACCAACTCGTCGGCCGTCATGGCCGGAGGGTTCGCCGCTTGCTAGGCCGTTCCGCCGAAGACTTGCGTTACCGCGTAATAAATGGAGAGTGCGCCGACCAGCGCGACCGTCGCCCAAGCGACCGCGTTGCCGAACCATCCGTTGGTGTGCCGGCCCATCACTCCGCGCTTGTTCACGATAATCAGCATTAGCACCAGCTCGGGCGGCAGCAAGATTCCCTGGGCGACCTGTGCATAAAAAATCAGATTGAGCAGCGGCAGATGCGGGATCAGGACAAGTGCTCCGCCGGCGATCAAGCCGACCGCAAACAGCGTGAAGAAGACGGGAGCTTCGGAAAACTTGCGGTCGAGCGCGGCTTCGAATCCGAATGCTTCGCAGATCACGTAACTCGTCGAGAGCGGCAAGACGGTTGCGGTGAAAAGTCCGGCGTTGAAGATGCCGAGTGCGAAGATGATCGACGCGGCCGCGCCCGCAAGCGGGCGCAGCGCCACCGCATAATCGGCCGCTTGCAGCGGTGCGAAGTGAGCGCCATGGCGGTTGGCGGCAAAAATCGTCGCCGCGTTGGCGATGATCATGAAGCCGGCAATGGCGATCGCCAGAATCGATCCGCTGATCACGTCGGCGCGCGCGAGCGTGAGTTCTCGTTCGTCGGAGCCTTTCTCGACGACAGCAGACTGCAAGAAAAACTGCATATAGGGCGATATCGTCGTACCGATCAGCCCGACGACCATCACGAGATACGCGCGGTTGTTGAAATCAAAAGTCGGCACGAGCGTGCCGTGCGCAACGGAACCCCAGTTCGGATGCGCCAAAATCGCCGAGGCGATATAGCAGAAATAGATGAGCGAAAAACAGACGAACGCGCGGTCGATGCTCTTGCTGTTAAATCCAAAAACCAAGATCAGCACGATCAGCATTGCGACGGGTACGGCGATGAAGCGCGAGATGTGGAAAATCTCCGACGCGGCGGCGATGCCCGCAAACTCGGTCGCCGTAATGACCAAGTTGATGGCAAAAAACGCGGCCATCGCAAAAAACGAGACGCGGACGCCGAAATTCTCGCGAATCAGCGCCGCCAGGCCTTTGCCGGTAACCGCCGCCATGCGCGTCGCCATTTCTTGCACGACGATAAGAGCCAGTGTGAGCGGTAAGAGCACCCACAGAATGCGGTAACCGAAGTGCGCGCCCGCTTGCGAATACGTTGTAATGCCGCCGACGTCGTTGCCCGCCGACGCGGTGATGAATCCGGGTCCCAGGACGGCGAAGAGCAGGAGGAGCGTACGCCAGCGGCTGCGCTTGCGAGCGTCGCGCGCCACAGCTTAGCCCTTTACCGTACGGCTCGTGCGCCGCGGCGGAGTGATGCGCGGAAGTTCTTTGGCGAGATCTTCGGGCATGATCGCGTCGATTGCGTCGTCGACCGTTACGATGCCGAGCATGTTTCCGTTGGGATCGACGACGGGCACGGCAAGCAAGTCGTAACGCGCGATCGTCGCGGCAACGTCGCGAGCCTGCATCTCCGGCGGAACGGTCACGACGCCGGCCTCCATGATGCCCTCGATGACGGCGTCTTGCGGCGCCAGCAGCAATGCGCGAAGGGTCAGCACGCCCAGCAGCCGCTCATCTTTGTCGACGACGTACAGGTAGTAAATGAATTCCGACTCGGGCGCAATCTCGCGGATCTTGTGAATGGTCTGCTCGGCCGTCCGGTGCGGAAAAATCCAAACGTAGTCGGTCGTCATCAATCCGCCGGCCGTGTCGTCCTCGTACTTGACGAGTTCGCGCAGCTCACCCGCAGTGGACTGATTCATTTCCGCGAGCAACTCGCTCTGTTGATCTTCCGGGAGATCTCCCAACAGATCGGCGGCGTCGTCGGAATCCATCTCTTCGATGATGTCGGCGGCGCGTTCGCGTCCGATGTCTTCGATAATCGCGCGCTGCTTTTCGGGCTCGAGATGTTCGAGAGCGTCGGCTGCGGTTTCGTCGTCGAGCGAATGGATGACCGCCGCGGCTTCACGCGCGGAGAGATCGCTGATGACTTCGGCCAGTTCGCTCGGATGCAGGCGCGTGAGTTTGCTCTCTTTGACCGCGAGCTGAATCTGCGACGGGTTCTTCTCGCGGATCGGCGCGACTGAATCCCACGCGATCATCGCGCGCGGCACGCGGCGGGAGACCCACGGAGTAAAGCGCTTGCCGAAACCGCGCAGGCCCAGGCGGCGCAGCAATCCGCCGACGCCGACGTCGGCCGCAACGACGCGCAGCTTACCGCCGGTATTGGCAATCTCGATATCGTTGATGCGCACGACTTTGCGGCCGTCGACGTCGACGATCTGTTTGTCGAGCAGATCGAGGACGAGATACAGCGCCTCTTCGTCGGGCGGCGCGGCGATTTTCGGCGCGGCGTTGAGCGCGACGAACCCATCGGCATCGACATCCGAGACCGTGTCCATCGGGGCGAAGCGGGGACCTTGGCTGGTCTTGATGATCAGGCCGTCGACTTCGGGAAACGTCTGGTCGGGGTTGTTGACCAAAAAATCGGTGACTCTGCCGATCGGCAGCTCGTTCACGGTCGCTCGCCGTCCGACCAGCTCAGAGATAAATCCATCCTGGAAAGCCATGTTGCACCTCCCTTCCGCGCATAATAAAACCGGTTCGCTGGGCGGCGACCGGTCGTGGCGTGGAACGGTTAGCGCGTTCTATACCCCAATCGCGTCTGCTTTGGCACCACGCGCCGTAAAGCCCGAAGGGGCTTAGCCGCATTAGACGACGCCTTAGGTCGGCGAAGTCTGGTCTACCCGCTTGGCGTCTCTCGACGTTTCCGGGCAGCGGCCTGTGTTTCGCGTGGACGCCTCACCTAGCGAGGTATCCTTCTCTATAGTATAGGTGCGCGGTCAACCCGGGGCAAATCGCTTACGCTTTCCTAGCGCTAAGGCGTGTGGGAATTTCCGTTCAGCTGGCCCATCGCCACGCGATAGCACTCGCATGATGCGGATTCGAGTCCTTCACGATCGACGACCGTCAGCTGCCCGCGGCGGTATCGTATGAATCCGGCTTCCTGGAGAGCGCCGGCTGCGATGCTGACCGCGGGGCGGTGAACCCCGAGCATTATCGCGAGAAACTCTTGGGTGAGCGAGAACTGATCGGCTCGCACGCGATCGTGCGTGAGCAGCAGCCAGCGTGCGCATCGTTCGGTCAGCGTGTGCAGTCTGTTGCACGCGATCGATTGCCCCATCAGGGTAACCGAAGCGCGCGCGTACTGCTGAGTCAGCGAATGCAGGAGAGAGCCGTTGCGGGTTGCCTCTTGAAAAACGTCGAGGGAAAGGCACTTGGCAGAACCGGGAACCTGGCAGATCGTTTGACTCGGTGCCTTGAGTGTACCGAGCATGATTCCGATGCTTCCGGTGAGGCCTTCGCAACCGGTCGTTCCGATCTCGACTCCCGAACCGTCGCGCATGAGCAGAATGATCGAGAGAACGCAGCTCGTTGGAAAATAGATATGCGAACGTACTTCGCCCGGATTGTGCAGCACTTCGCCGCTCTTGAGCGATATGTCGCGTAGATGCGGCATGAGCGCAGCCAATTCGGATGTCGGCAACGCATCAAGGACACGGTTGCCCGTCGGACTAGAATTCGGGATCAGGGGAACACCTGCTCTTTCAACGTTCGAGCAAGTGGGCGCTCGCTAGCGCGCGGGCCTGCCTGATTGGTCAGTATAACACTATACAGAAGGGAAGGGAAATTATTAGCGGGGGGATAGCGCTCTGGCGCTTTGTGCCTGGTCCAACGAGGCATAAAGCTCGAACGTTTTATCCAGACCGCAAATTTCAAAGATCCGTTTAAGCGATTCCGATGCGCCGGCGATTCGCAGAATTCCGGCGGTACCGTTTTGGCGCATGCGTTTCTTTTGAAGCGCCAGAGAGCTCAGACAGCTTGAATCAATGTACGATGCGTTCGAGAGATCGACAATAGCGATATCCGAGTTATCGGCCTGCGCCAGCAGCTCATCGATCTGTGACTTCCGCGAGAAGTCCAGATCGCCGTCCAGTTTCACGACCTTCAATGTCATGGCAACTCCCACACGCGAGAAGTATAATAAGTAAAAAAGCCCGTGGCTGAGACGAACTACACTCTATCATAGGCGTATGTACGGCAAAGATCAGTATGGAAATGTACCCTTCCGGCATGTCGCCGGACGGTACCGGAGAACCCAACCCCGATGCCGCCCGACCCGTTGAAGACTGCCCTGGACGCTGCGCGTTTGGCCGGAGAAGTGCTGATGAAGCACATCGACGAGCCGCTTGAGATTCGGGAGAAGGGCCGCCGCGCCGATCTGGTGACGTTGGCGGACGGGGCGAGCGAGCGCGCCGTCGTCCAGCGTTTGCGCGCGGATTTTCCGCAGGCTGCTTTTCTCGGCGAAGAAGGCGGGCTTCAGACGGGAACGTCGCGCGAACGCTGGATCATCGATCCACTGGACGGTACCACGAACTTCGCGCACGGTTATCCGGTTTTTTGCGTTTCGATCGCGTTCGAACGTGCGGGCGAAGTCGTGGCGGCCGTGATCTATGCGCCCGCGATGCACGAAACTTTTCTGGCCGAGCGGGGCGCAGGCGCGACGCTCAACGAGCGTCCCATCTCGGTTTCGGACATCCAGACCTTATCTGCGTCGCTCGTCTGCACGGGATTCCAGCCCGCGCGTTACGAGCGGAACATGCGCTATTTCGATGCCGCTTCGCAGATGACGCAGGGCGTTCGGCGCGACGGTTCGGCCGCGCTGAATCTCGCGTACGTCGCGGCTGGGCGCTTCGACGCGTTTTGGGAATTCGATTTGCATCAGTGGGATACGGCGGCCGGCGCGCTGCTCGTTCGCGAAGCCGGCGGACGCGTCACCACGATCGATGGCGACGATTGGACGCTCGAGAGCGAGTCGGTTCTGGCGAGCAACGCCCGCGTGCACGAGGAATCGGTCGAGATCTTCGCGCGCTTGCGCTAGCCTGCGGCGATTAATTGCCGTCGCGTCCATCCCTCGCCGCGCAACTTCATCGCGGTCGCGACCGTGCGCGCACTCCAGGCGACGATCCATGCGACCGGCACGCCGTACAGGCCGATGTGCAAGACCTTGATGCAGAGATAGCAGACCGGTACCACCAGAACGCCGGTGAGAATTCCGACCGTGAGCGAAAAGCGCGTGTCCCCGGAAGCACGAATCGGCGACATCGACACCATCGCGTAGCCCTTGAGCGGCAGCGTGAACATATGCAGCGCGAGCGGCCACGCGGCCGCCGACGCGACCACGGCATTGAGCGTAAAGAGAAATGCGAGCGGCCAGGCCAGCGCCGCGCAAACAGCGCCGGTCAGCGTCGTCAGCCAGAACGAAACGATGCGCGCGCGTTTGAAAAACGAACGGGCGCCTTCGACGTCGTGCGCTCCCAGGCGCTGCCCGATTACCGTTTGCGCCGCGGACTGCAGCGGGCTCGGAACGACGAACGTGATGTCGGAAACGACGTTGAGCGCGCGGAATGCCGAGATGGCAACGGCGCCCAGCGGCGCCAGCATCGCTACGATGAACGAGTCGGGCGCGATGACGGCAAAGAGAAAGACGACTTCCGGTAATCCGAGGCGCGCGCATTCCAGCGCCAGCCGCACGTTGAAATCGAACGACGCGAAGACTTGGTAGATCGGCCGGCGCAGCGTGTAGATGACCGCGCAGACGCAAGCGATGCTCTCGGAGAGCAGTGACGATATCCCGGCGCCGGCGATGCCGAGCGGATGATGCGTTCCCCACCCGAGCGCGAGGATGAGCAGCAGCGGAATGTGCACGACGTTGACGATGGCCAGCACCAGGACGCCCAATACGCGGTTGCCGGCGGCGCCCAAGCCGACGATCAGCGTTCCGGAGATCGCGATCGGCAGGAGCGAAAAGCAGCGCAGCGTCAGGTAGACCGAACTTTGGGGCGCGCTCGCGAGATGCCCGACCATCGCGTGGATGACCACGGGCGCCAACGGAATGCTAGCGAGCGCGGCCACGATCGCGCTCGCAAACGGCACGATGAACCCGGCGCGCACGGTTTGGCCGTAACGTTCAAGGTCGCGGGCCCCGACGCGCTGCGCGGCGATGATCGACATGCCGCTGAAAAAACCGAAGATCGAAAAAGCCACTGCCGTAAAAACGGTCGCTGCACCCGTCACGCCCGCGAGCGCGACGGTGCCGAGGCTGCCGATCGCGATCGTATCGACCACGCCCAACAGTTGATCGCCGAGCATCGTAAAAGCAATGGGAAGCGAAAGGCGCCGGATTGCGGCGCCCATGTTCCGGTGATCGACCAGCATCCCGCTCTCCATCACATCTTGGTAATCGCGTCCAGCGCTTCGAAGAGCGCACCGATCTCGTCGTCGGTGGTGTAAAAGTGCGGGCCGACGCGGATGCCGCATCCCGGGCGATAATCCACGAAGATCCGCCGCGCGATCAACTCGCGGTACACTTCTTGCGATCCAGGAAAGTCGATCGCGATCCAGCCCGTGCGTTTTTCCGATTCGAGCGGTGTGTTCACTTGCAAATCGCGTTCGAGCGCGCGCTCGGCGATCAGGTTGGTCAGCCGCACGTTGTGCGCGCGAATCTGCGGGACGCCCACTTTGCGGATCAGGTCGTGTCCGGGTTTCGCGGCCATATATCCGGGAATCGTCGGCGTTCCGGTTCCCCAGCGGTACATCGAAGGCGCCCATACCATCGGCGCCGGTTCGAATGCGAACGGGCGCGCGTGCGCCATCCAGCCGGTGACCGCCGGTTCGAGACGTTCGCGCAGCTCCGGCTTGACGTAAATCCAGCCGCAGCCGGCCGAACCGCATAGCCACTTATGGCTTCCGCCGGTCACGATGTCGAGGTCCCACTCCGTGACGTCGTACGGATAGACACCGGTGGTTTGATACGCGTCGACGCACAGCAGCGTTCCGGTCGTGCGGCAGTGCGCTTGAATCGCGCGCACGTCGCAGAGCGCACCCGAAATGTAATACGCGTGCGAGAGCACCGCGATCGCGGTGCGTTCGGTGATCGCTCCGATGATGCGCTCGGTCGGAACGGTGCGGCCGTCGTCGGATGGAACGATCCGCGGCTGCGCGCCGAAGCGCTGCCATTCGCTCCAGACATAGGTCAGCGAAGGAAACTGCAGGGCTTCGTACACGACTTCATTGCGTGGCGCCTCGAAACGCAGCGCGGTCGCCAGTGCCGCTTGCAGCACGGAAACATTCGGCGCCAAGAAGACGCTGCCGGCCGGGGCGCCGACGATCGCGCCGATGCCGTCCGCTATTTCGGCGATGCGCGGCAGCCAAAGTTCCCACGCCTCGGGTCCATCGGTCTCCCACTCTTGCGCGTATTGCGCGAGCGCGTTCTTTACGTCGCGCGGCGCGGCGCCCATCGAGTGGCTGACCAAATAGGCCGACGTATCGAGAATCGGAAAACGGTCTCTTAATACCGGCGCCGTGGCGGTGTTTTGCATCAATACCCCTTTCCGAGAAAGGTTCGCACTTCCCACAGCTCCGGAAAGAAGCGATTCTCAAGCGTCGTCGCAAGATAGGCGACGCCGAGCGAACCGCCCGTGCCCCGTTTTGCACCGATCATGCGTTCGACCATGCGGATGTGCCGTCCGCGCCACAGCAAGAAGCGCTCGTCGAATTCGATCAGCTGTTCGAGGAGCATATAGAGATCGTAGTGCTCTTTGCTACCCGAATAGATCGTGCGAAATGTCGCGAGGAGCTCATCATGCGTACCAACGGCAAATCCGCGCCCATGCAAGTACTCCTTGACGCGATCGTAGAGCGATGGCTCGGCCAAGCGGCGCTCCAAGCGTGCCCGCTGCTCCGCGTTCATCTGAATATGTTTGAGCGTCTCCGTGTTGCGCAGGCCCGCTACGAACTCAATCTCGCGAAACTGCAGCGATTGAAAGCCGCTGGCCGGGTTGAGGTGGTCGCGAAAGGCGTTGAATTCGTGCGGTGTCATCGTTTCGAGGATGTCCACCTGCGTTTCGATGAGACGCTGGATAGGATCCATGCGCCTGAAATGCTTGGCTACGCGCAGCAGATCGCCGGCCGCCAGGTCGCGCATGACCGCTTCTATTTCGTGCAGCAGCTGCTTGAACCATAATTCGTACACCTGATGGATGACGATGAAGAGCATCTCGTCGTGATGCGGCGGCGACGAGAGCGGCTGCTGCAGCGAGAGCAATTTGTCAACCTGCAAATACGAGCCGTACGAGAGCTGTTCTTTGGCGCCGGGCTTCATGCGCGTACGGTTTGCCGTGCGCCTCTACGGGGCCCGCCGCAAGGCTGCGCGAAAAGCGGAGTAGATGCACAAAGTTCTTCGCTTCGCTCTTCCGGCGGTATTTCTGTTGGCCGCGTGCAGCGGAAGCCAAGCGCCGGCTCCGAGCCCCACTCCCTCGCCTGCCCTGCGCAATCCGCTGGGCGTCGCCCTTTATCCGCGAGCGGAAGTTATCGCCGTCCGATCGTTTCGGCAAGTAGTAACGAACGAGCAAACGCGCGGAACAGTTTTTTCTGACGGCGCGGGGACGTACGACGGGCAAGAGGTCGTCGCGGCCAGCGATGCATCGTTTGCAAGACTCGCGGCGTGGGTCCGTCGCTTCGGCGCGCACGGACCCGGCGACACGCAGCAGTACGGTTTCGATTACGCAGCTTTCGAGCGCGGAGCGGGGAAGGGAACGCACGGCACGCTCGTGATCGTGATGGATCCCCAGGTCGTCGGCCGGCAGTTGGGTTCGATGCTGGGCCTGATCGAGAGATACCGTTCGCTGCCCGAGTTCATGCGCGGCCCGATCGATCAGCAAGTGAAGCAGCGCATAGGAATGACGCTCTCGGATGCGATGCATCCGGCGAGTCCGATTGGCGCGACGCTCGCAGCGTTGAGCGAATTCGAGCAGCGCAACTCCCGCGGCATCGTTATCGTCGACGCGGTGCGCCGCTAGCAGCTCCGAATCCACGGTTGTGCACGGCTTATGCACAACTTCTTGCCGCTTATCCCCGCTCTCAACAGGGACTCACAAGCTCGCGGCGCTTAAACGAGGCCCGTCTTTATTGGGAGTGCTGCATGAGCGGGCTTGTCGTTTTTACGTCGCTGCGGGAAGCGCTGAACGCCGGATACCACATCTACGGAAGAACCGAGCGGGGCTATTTGGCGCGCTTGCGTACGGATGGGGGTTGGGCGCTCGCGCTCGTCGAGTGTGTTCCGGGGGCGACTATGGGTACGAACGGCCATATGGAACGCGATAAAACACAGACTGGCCTGCCCGAGAAATCCGAGACCGAGAAAGAAGCCGAAGAAGCGCGCAAAGGCGACCGGAAGCTCGAAGAGTATGACAAAACGGTCGCCGATTCGTTTCCGGCGAGCGATCCGCCCGCGCAGCCCTAGCCCTGCCTTGAGTTAGCGGCTCCCCGTCTCGAATGCGTCGAGCGTAAAGATTTCGCCCGTGCTCGGACGGTTGCGCGGATCCTCCGCGATGAGGCGCCGCACGAACGTTTCGCAGTCGGCTGCCATCCATTCGGTATCTTTCCAGAGGTAGGGATTGTCCTGAAGCTTGCGCTGCAAGTCGATGAACGGTCGGAGCCGCCGGGTCGTGCCGATGATCATGTTGCCCCAGTGATAGTAGAACGGCTCGCCTTCGAGTAATCCCATTTTCACAAAAACGCCCATCCGCTCGAGCGTGCCTAGCGCTGCCATCCAAGGATACTCCGTGGCGGGTGTCGCGCGCAGATAGTCTTCGAAATCCGGTTGAGCCATTCGTGCCGCCAACTCGGTATTGATATACTGTCGTGCTCGGATAAAGCGTTCGTCGTCAAATTTCTCGAAAATGCGCATCATCCCGTCGAGCTGCGTGGCACGGTGGGTTTCGTTGATCTGCTGCAATGCGACGCGAGCTTGCTGCATGCCGACGATCACCGTGAACATGATCACCAGTCCGGTGAACGCCGTCGCAATCGCGCTAAGGGCTTCCCAGTTCATGCGCCGAGTTTTAACCCCGGCGAAAGGGTCGCCCTCCGCGTGAGCCCAAGACCCGCTGTGGAGAGGTGGCAGAGCGGTTGAATGCAGCGGTCTTGAAAACCGCCGAAGGTGATGAGCCTTCCGGGAGTTCGAATCTCCCCCTCTCCGAGTTACCTAGTCGTTCATAGTGCAATCAAAGAGCAACTGGGGCATCTCACGGCGGCGAGAACGCCGCCGCCGTTGTGATCGGCACTGCCGGCACTCATATTGCAGGCCATTCCAGGTGGCGCGATTTCGGCTGAAACCCGCGAGTGGAAGAAAATCGCGGTGCGTACTGCACCATGCCATTCCCGGCGGGCCTTCCTTGCGGATGGAATTCGCCCCAAGAGTCTTGCCGAACGTGGTGCGGCGATGGATGATATTGCATCGCGTGTGTGAGAATGCAATGTTCCCCAGATCCCAAAAGCGCTCGACCGAGATATCCAGCCATGGCTCCTTATGGTCGATTCCTAGATCATCGGCGTCTTGTATCACGCTACTGCATCTATAACAAATGTCTCTAGCTAGTTCCTGAACAAGCGAAAATAGAATAAGCTTCCTGAGGCGATGCGATGCGGTTCCTATAGGTACGCCGAGTTGTTTACGTTTCTTGTCTATCATTGTAAGCGTTATCGTGCCGAACAATTGTGCCATACGCTTGGCACTCAGCTGCTCACAAATACAATTTTCGTAAGAATGCTTAGCACAGAGATGGTTCGGTGAACCATTCAAATGCGTGTCGTATAAGTGCGGCCCGCCGTTGTTTCGGCGGACCGTGGGATTTAACAACTAGGCTGAACGCGTTTAAATAATCGGAAACGGTTTCCAACCGTGCTCCTGTGCCTGCTGAACGGCAGCAACGCCGGCCGGTACGACGATAAATCCCGGCAGCACGTTCTTTTCAAAATCGGCGAGCACGCCGGCCGACGTCGTTCCCAGCATCTTCGACGACAGCACCGCTGCGACGCCCGTCATCGCATTGTGGCAAACGAAGAATTTGCCGCCGCGCTTCATGACGGCTTGCGCGCTCCAGTCCTGGTAGATGCCGTTCGGATTGTCTGCCGAGGAGCTTAGGTCGAGATTGGAGCTCGCGGCGTAGTACGCGTTGGTGGGCGCCAGCTTAAAAGCTTTACCGAAGCCGTATTTCTTCCAAACGCTGTCGTTGAGCGCCAGCACGATCGACGGCCCCAAGATTACGCCGAGCGTCGAGAGTTTGCCGGCGCCGAGCGAAAACTGATAGGCGTTCATCGAGTTTTGCATGTGCATGTAGAGACTGGCGATGCCGGGCGCGATGAGCAGCGGATCGACCGATTGAAAAACTTGTTTGTTCGCTCCGCCGCCGTTGAGCACGCTCATCATGGCTGCGCGGTTGTACTGCGATGGCGTCAAGATATGAAAATGCACCGGGGCGCGCGCCTGCGCGTCGGCGGCAAGCGGCTCTAATCCGACTGCTGCGGCGGAGACGCCGAGCGCGGCGGCTGAAACGAACTGCTTTCTGGAGAGAGGCATAGCGAAAAGGCTCCTTCCTCACAACGGGGAGATGGGCAGAGAATTTCACCGCCTTTTAGGAAGCCCCTAGCTCCGGGGCGAATCCACCGCGCGTGAACGCTCGCGGTATCGCCGTCACTGTTGCGACTATAGCCGCCGTGATACTCGTTGCGGTCGAGATACAGTCATGGCCGCGGAGCGCCGGATTTAACTCGACCATTATAAGCGCCGGCCGATGCGTTGAACGAGTGGTCGCGGTCAGCCCCTTGGATCGCGGTACCGGGCTGCATGAGGGCGACGAGATCCTCTTGCCGGAGATGACGATGCCCGCGCGCGCGGCAATTACCTGGAACAACACGCCGACCCAAACCGGACGCGCCGGGGAATCGATCGCGCTTGCGATCCGGCGTGACGCGTCGGCGCTTACGATTGCCTATCCGCTCCGGCACACCGACACCGTAACGCGCTTTATTGCGCAGCTTGGATTCAAGTTTTTTCTGCTGGCCGTGGGCGTCTTCGTATTGTGGCGCGGACGCGAGAGAGCCGCGACCGTACTCGGCATTTGGTGCCTCGGCGTTGGCGTCGGCTTGCCTGACGCCTGGTGGGGCGGCTTGCCGGTGGGTGGCAGAGTATTCGGCGGCGCGTTAACGGCAGCGTTGTGGACGTACTCTCCGCTCATGCTGTACTTGGTCGTAGAGTCGATCGCCACGGGCGTTTCGCGGCGTACGGTCACGATTGCGCGGACCGCAATGCTCGTTACGGTTGCGCCTGCGCTCATCCTCAATACCGTGAACGCGACGGCTCAGGCGCAAACCGGATGTGCGGCAGTCTATCTGACGCCTTGGCTGGTCAACGGATTGTTCTCGGCGGCGCAACTCGTCATCATCGCATTCTTCGCAGTCAGTTATACGCGCACGACGGGCATCGCGCGGCAGCGTATCCGCTGGGTTTTCTGGGCGTTCTTGATCAGCCGCTTCGGCGTCTTGCTGAATTTGTTCAATCGCTTACTCGTCCATCCGATCCATCTCTCCGGCGCCGAATGGTTGACGGTCATGATTTTTCCGCTCGGCTGTGCGTACGCGATCCTGCGTCACCGTATCATAGACGTCAATTTCGTCCTAAACCGCACCCTGATCTACACGATCCTGACGTCGGTCGCGGTCGGCATTTTCGTCCTGCTCGAGCACTTCTTGAATGCGATCGCCGTCAGCCGCGAAGGCAGTCTCGCTGTTGAACTCGCCGTTGCATTGGCGTTAGGGCTCTCGTTCAACGCCGTGCTCAAACGCACGGAGCAGTTTCTCGATCGTACCCTGTTTCGCCGTAAATACGAAGCGGCGGTCGCGCTCCAGCAGCTCTCCGAAGACGCGGCTTACATGGAGAATCCCGATACGCTGATCGAATGCGCGACGCACGAGATCCCGCGCGCGATGGCCGCGCGCGGCGCGGCGATTTACGAGCGGGTCGACGGAAAATACGCGCTGGCGGCAGCTAGCGGGTTGAGCGGGCTTCCGGCGGAAGTGGAAGTGGACGATCTTGCCTTCGTGCAGCTGCGCAAACGTCTCTCGCAGATCGATCTCTCCGAAGTCAACAGTGCGCTGGGGAACGATGCGATCGCCTTCGCGCTCTCCGTGCGCGGACAACTGACCGGCGCGTTCCTCTGCGGACCGCGCATAAACGGCGAGACGTTTGCTCCCGACGAGATCGCGCTGATCAGAAACGTCGTCCACGAAATCGGCGCGGAACTGCACGCCATCCGGTCGCGCGAGAAGGCCGAGATCCTGAATGCCCTTACCTCGGGGCTGATCGATCTTCCGGCGGCGCGCCTGCGGCTGGCCCGAAAAGAGGAGTAACCCCGCCTGCCGAACGCCCGCTCATGATAAACATCGGCAACACCGGATTCATGCTTATCTGCGCGAGCCTCGTCATGCTGATGACGCCGGGACTCGCCTTTTTTTATGGCGGCCTCGTCGGCCGAAAAAACGTGCTCACGATCATGATCCAAAGCTTCATGTCGCTGGGCTGGACGACCGTGCTTTGGGTCGTCTTCGGCTACTCGATGTGCTTCGGACCCGACTGGCACGGCCTGATCGGAAATCCGGCCACGTACTTCATGCTGCGGGGCGTGACGCTGCATACGATGTTCCTGGGCAACGACGCAGGCATTCCGCTGGTCGTGCACATCGCCTATCAGATGATGTTCGCGATCATCACGCCCGCGCTCATCACCGGCGCGTTTGCCAACCGCATTACGTTCAAAGCCTATTTCTTGTTTTTGACCGGCTGGCTGATCTTCGTCTACTTCCCGTTCGTGCACATGCTGTGGAGTCCGAACGGCATGCTTGCAAAGTGGGGCGCGGAAGACTTTGCCGGCGGCCTCGTCGTCCACGCTTCGGCCGGATTCGCGGCACTGGCATCCGTGCTGTTCATCGGACGGCGCTACGTGATCGAGAACAAACCGCACAACGTTCCGCTGATCGCGCTCGGCACCGGGTTGCTGTGGTTCGGATGGTACGGCTTTAACGCCGGATCCGAATTGCGAGTCGACGCGGTCACGGCGTCGGCGTTTCTCAACACCGACATCGCGGCGTCGTTTGCAGCCATCACGTGGCTGCTGGTCGAGTGGGCCCGCGGGCGGCAGCCGAAGTTCGTCGGTTTGTTGACCGGCGCCGTTGCCGGCTTGGCTACGATCACTCCGGCGGCCGGCTACGTCTCACCGGTAACGGCGATCGTGATCGGCATTCTGTCCGGTTACATCTGCTACTATGCGGTTGCGCTGAAGAACCGTTTGCAGTGGGACGACGCACTGGATGTGTGGGGCGTCCACGGCGTCGGCGGTTTCTTGGGCATCACGCTGCTCGGCATCTTTGGTTCGCATCTGTGGAACCCGGCGGGCGCCGACGGCTTAGCCTACGGCGGCACCAGGTTCTTTTTCGTGCAAGTCGCGGCGGCGGTCATCTGCAGCGCGTGGGCGTTCGTCTTCACCTATGGCTTTCTCTGGCTGATCAGTAAGGTCACAGTAACGAAAGTCGATCGCGACGCCGAAGAGACCGGACTCGACATCACCTTACACGGTGAGGAAGCCTACCCGGTCGGTCTTTAAGCGCAGACGCGTTTAGAACTGCGCGCCAACCTCCAGCCCGAAACGGGTTTGGTTGGTGCGCAGTCCGCCCGGACCGAAACCCAAACCCGACAACACGTTGTTCGCCGCGACGTACGACCATTCGCCGCGCACGACGAGATGCTGCGCCTTGTATGCCGGCGTCAGCGTGAACGTCGTCGCACTGCTGCCCGGACCGTAGCCCACAAGGTCGGAGTTGAAACTGAAATCGCTGGTCGAGCTGGAATTGCCGGCGGCTTCGACCCGTCCGCCGAGCGAGAACGCCCCGTTGAACGCGTAGTTCGCGATCATTACGGCGCCGAACGCACTCTGGCTGCGCACGTAGCCGAGCGCAGTTGACGCCGGCGACTGCACCCACAGCGCGTAGGGTAGCAGCTGAAGCTTTCCGATCTGCTGCGTGTACATCAGGTCGTATTCGCGCTTGTTCGCAATCAGGACGGTCGTGTTCGACGGCGTGTTGGGATCGGGTAGGATGAAGATGAATTGCAAACTGCTCGAAGACGTCGGGTTCCAACCGAGCAGACCTTCAACCGCGCGGCGGCTGCCCGAGTAGAATCCGTCGTTGTACTCAAGCGCGGCGCTGAAGTTCGCGTTGGCATAGGCGACGCGAATGCCGTTGCTGACGACCGGTTCCATATTCCACACGAGCCCGCGCTGAATGTTCACGTTTTGAAACGTGAATGCGTTCTCTTGACCCAGCAGCGTCGGCAGTTTTCCCGCGCTGATCGTCCAGTTCGCGTTCGGAACGTACTGTACGTACGCATTGGGCAAGTAGCTATAGAGATTCGTATTGGCGAACTGTTGGAACGTCGGGTTGATTGCTAGGCCGACGACGGGAAAGTTGTACGCACCAGCGGTCAAGCTGAACCGCAGCGGTCCGGTCGTGTGCGCGAGGGTTACAAGCGCATTTGAGAGCTGCGTGCGCGACGAGAGGTCGGCGCCAGCACTCGTGTCCAGCGCGCCGGTTGCATTCGGGTTGTTCGTCGTAAACGTAAAGCCGCTAATCACTCCCGCGACGGTCACCGGCGGGGAAGGCGCCGGCGAAGGCGTCGGCGGCGGCACGGGGTCGGCCAGTGCCGGTGAGATCGCGCATGCAAAGAGCGCCGCAAGCATGGCAAAAACCGGGCGTGTCAAAAAGCGAAGCATCGATCTGCTGTTACCGCGCTGGAAGGGTCTGGCCCTCGTGTTCTGCCTGGCGTCGTGCGTACCGGTCGCGACGCACGGCGGGAGCGCGCACGTGCTGCGCATCGCCGATCTGAGCGATCCGTCCTCACTCGACCCGCTGCTTGCGCACGATCAAGACACGATCGGTTACGATTTGCTGGTTTGCCAGACGCTGGTCGGCATGGACGGACAGAACCGGCTCACTCCCGTTTTGATCGAACGCGTTCCATCGCGCGCCAACCGCGACATCTCCCGCGACGGCAAAACGATCGCCTATCATCTGCGCAAGGGCGTGCGCTTTGCCGATGGCGTGGAGCTCACGTCCGTCGACGTGGCCTTCACGTACCGCGCCATCATGGACTCGCGCAATCCCGTCCTTTCGCAGGACGCCTACCGGCGCATCGCCTCGCTTGCGACGCCGAATCGCTACACGGTCGTCATTCGGCTCAAACGTCCGTGGAACGCGGCCGTGAGCGATCTCTTCGCGCAATCCGATTTCGCGTTCGGCATTCTGCCCGCGCACGCGTTCGCAAGCACGGCGCTCCAGCACGCCGCCTGGGAGCAGCACCCGTTCGGCAGCGGGCCATTTCGCGTCACGCAATGGCTGCGCGGCGATCGCGTCGTGCTCCAGCCGAATCCTTACTTTTCGCCGAAACCGAAGCTGGCGCGCATAGAACTGCGGATGATTCCCGATCGCGGATCCGCGCTGGTCGCACTGCAGGCGCACGACGTAGACGTGGCGCCGATTCTGCCCCAATCGATCGCGCAAACCCAGAGCACGCCCGGCCTGCGCGTTTTACGCACGCCGGAAAATGCGACCGAGTGGCTGACGCTGCAAACGCTGCACGGTCCGGCAAGCGACGTGCGCGTTCGCCGCGCGATTGCGCTGGCGCTCGACCTCGCTGCGCTGGAAAAAGCTTACCAGTCCGCCTACCCGCGCGCGGCTGCATTCTTGCCGCCGGTCCTGCAGTGGCACGATCCGGGCATTCGAGCCTACGCTCACAACCTGCGCGCCGCCCGCGCGCTGCTGAACGGAAAAACGATCGACGCCCTGCTTGTCCTTGCGTCGGGCAACGCGGCCTGGCTGCGCATGGCGACGGTCATCCAGCAGCAGCTCGCGCCGGCCGGCATTCGCGTTACGATAAAAGCATTTACGACGACGTTGTTCAATGCGCCGGACGGTCCGATCCGCAACGCACGGTTTACGATTGCCATCGACGGGTGGTTCGGAGGCGCAGACCCGGAGCAGTCGATCGTTTTCACGTGTTCGCAGGCGACGGTCAACGGCGACAACATCTCGCGCTATTGCAACCCGCGCTTCGAAGCGCTGTTTGCCGATCAGCAATCGACGCGGAGCGCCGCGCGCCGCATGTCCGACTTTTTGGCGATGCAGCAGCTCGTTCACCAAGCGCTGCCGGTCATTCCGATCTATTACGAAGTGTATTTCGATGGCCTGAGCGCCCGCGTGCGCAGCTTCGGCCGGAACATGCTGCGATTCCCCGTTGCGCCGGAGTCGTGGGATACGGCCGCGAGGTAGCGAAGGCACAGCTCGTGGACTTCACGTTCTCCCCGCTGCTCGGCATTTTCGGAGCCGCGGTTCTGGGCGGCATTGTCGGGCTGCAGCGGCAAGCCGCGCAGAAAGCCGCGGGCTTCCGCACGCATTTGATCGTCGCGACGGCGGCTGCCGCGTTTACGGCGATGGGCGCGCACTTGCACGACACGCGCATTCCGTCCTACATCGTTGTCGGCATCGGCTTTTTGGGCGCCGGCGCGATCATCCGGCAAGGCGCGACGGCGCACGGGTTGACGACGGCGGCCAGCATTTGGATGGCGGCCGCCATTGGATTGCTGCTCGGATACTCCAATGGATTCGGGCTCGCAGCAGGTTTGGTCGCGACCGCGATCGCGCTCGGCGCGCTCTCGATCTCGGATGACGTTCTCATGCGCATGTTTCACATGCGCCGCAAGGTCGCTTTACTGGTTACGTGCACTCCGGGCGCGCAACTCATGGAAGCGATCGATGGACTGCTGCGATCGGAGAAGATCGCATTCGAGAGCGAGATGGTCTCTATTACCGCCGATACCGAGAGCGACTGCGTTGAACTGCGCTACAACGTCACGCTCGAAATGGGACGCCGGCTGAGCGCCGTTGCCGAGCGCATAAGTGCGCTTTCGGGCGTGCGACGCGTGGAGGCGAGCGAACAGTTTTTCGCAGGCTAACCGCTTGGCTTGGAATCGATGCGCCCAAGACCGCGGCGCTCCATCCCGCGCGATCCGTCGAACTCGATCTCACGCAAGACGTCGCGCAAGAGCGCTGTCGCCACTTCATCGAAGGCGTGCTGGGCGGCGTCATCCGTGAAGAGCGTCCCGGAACGATTGAAGCGACGTTCGGGCTGATTGGTTCGGACCGGCTAACGTGCACGATCGCCGCCATGGGCAGCGGACGATCGCGTGTGACGATCGAAACGCGGCGCGGAGCGCAAGCCGGCAATCCGCCGCCTTCGCCTTACGTGAAAGCCTTAGCGGATTATCTAGCCGGCTGAGATTCTCTCGGCGCGCATGTACGGCTGCAGCACCGCCGGGATCTTTACCGAACCGTCGGCCTGCTGAAAATTCTCCAGTATGGCAAGGAGCGTTCGGCCGATCGGGAGGCCCGAGCCGTTGAGCGTGTGTACGAGTTCCGGCTTGGCTTTCGCATCGCGCCTTAGCCGGATCGAAGCGCGGCGAGCTTGAAAATCCGTGCAGTTCGAACACGAACTGATCTCGCGGTACGACTGCGAACTCGGCACCCACAATTCCAGATCATAAGTCTTCGCCGCGTTGAAGCCAACGTCGCCCGCGCACAGCGCGACGGTGCGGTATGGAATCTCGAGATCGCGCAGCAACTCTTCGGCGTCGCGGGTGAGGGTTTCGAGCGCGTCGGCCGAGCTTTCGGGCGCCGAGAGCCACACCAACTCGACCTTTTCAAACTGGTGCAGGCGAATGATGCCGCGCGTATCTTTGCCCGCCGCTCCGGCTTCCTTACGAAAGCACGGCGTGAACGCCGCGTACTTGCGCGGCAACGTGTCGGCGGAGAGAATCTCACCGCCGTGCATCGCGGTGAGCGGCACTTCCGCGGTCGGAATGAGGAACAGATCGGCGTCATCGTCGCGGAACATCGCGTCGGCAAATTTGCTCAGCTGGCCCGTCGACCACATCGTGTCGCGTGAAACGAGCACCGGAGGGTTCACTTCTATGTAACCCTTGCTCTGCGCACGATCGAGAAAGAATTGCGCCAGCGCGCGAGCCAACCGTGCGCCGGGCCCTAAGAGGATCGAAAAACGCGAGCCCGAGAGTTTCGCGGCGCGGGCGAAATCCAAGATGCCCAGGCGCTCGCCGAGTTCCCAATGCGGCAGTGGTTCGAACGAAAGCTTCGGCGGTTCGCCCCAGGAGCGCACCACCACGTTTTTCGATGCGTCGTTTCCTTCGGGAACGGAGTCGTCGAGAATGTTGTGAGCTTGCGCGAGCAGCTCGTGCAGCGGCGAACCACGTTCGGCGGGCGAGAGCTCGCGGACCCGCTGTTCGAGCTCTTCGATGCGCCCGCTCAGCTCGTCGAGTTTCGGACGCAGCTCGCGCGCGGCTGCGGCTTTGTCGGCAGCTTTGCCGATCTCAGCGGAGAGCCGGTTCTTTTCGGCCTGTGCGCTCTCTGCGGCCGTTAACGCGGAGCGGTACTCCTCGTCCAAGCGCAGAACCTCGTCCACGAACGCAGGATCGAGTCCGCGGCGTTTTGCAGAAAGCCGCACGCGTTCCGGATCGCGACGAATGAGTCCGACGTCCAACATATGAAGGAACGCCGCATTATGCGAGGTTTGCAAAGCAACCTGCAAACGATAGGTTTTCGGAACGACGCGCTGCTCGCTCCCGAACAGGCGCTCGCGCTCTTTTTTTCGCGCGCGCAGCTGCGCGAACGAACCACCGAGACCGTCGCTTTTGAAGCCGCCGCCGGGCGCGTTCTCGCGCAGCCGGTGATCGCGGACGCCGCTTATCCGGCGGTATCGCGTTCCGCGATGGATGGTTTTGCGGTGCGCGCACGCGAGACCCCGGGCGCCTTACGCATCGGGGGCGAGATTCTCATGGGCCGCCAGTGGCCGGGCGAACTGGAGCCGAAGAGCGCGTTGCGCATTCCGACGGGCGGAGCTTTGCCGGCCGGGGCAGATTGCGTCGTGCCGGTTGAAGACGTCGCGGCGGATGAAGGCGTGGTCAGGCTCGACGCCGCCGTTCCGTCCGGCGCGAACGTCGTGCCGGCCGGTTCGGACATGCGTGCCGGAGAGACGCTATTAGAAGAAGGCCGGCGCATCGGCGGAGCGGAGCTGGGCGTCATTGCCGCGCTAGGGATGGTCAGCATCCGCGTCTACGCGGTTCCGGTCTTCGGCATCGTCTCGAGCGGGGACGAAATCGTCGATGCCGGCGCAAAACCCGGGCCGGCGCAAGTTCGCGATTCGAACCGGTGGGCGTTGGCCGCAAAACTCGCGCGGCTCGGCGCCGCGGCCAGGCACTATCCGATCGCGCCCGACGACGAAACGGCGTACGCGCGCATCCTTCAGGCGGCCGTCGCGGAATGCGACGGCGTGCTCTTGAGCGGCGGATCCTCCGTCGGCTTGCGCGACCTCACCCCGCGGCTGGTGGACGCCTGCGGACCTCCGGGCGTGATCGTGCACGGCCTGCGGGTCAAGCCGGGAAAGCCGACGTTGCTGGCTTCCGCTGGAGGCAAGCCCGTGATCGGACTGCCGGGAAATCCCACCTCGGCGCTGATGATTCTCGAAGCGGTCGCCGGACCGATCGTCGCGCAGTGCGCCGGCTCCGTCCCGCAAAAGAGTGAAGTGGAGGCCGTGCTCGCAACTCAGGTGCGCAAGCGCGTCGGATGGACGCAGTTCGTTCCCGTGCGGCTGGAAGAAACCGGCGGAATCTGCACCGCGTTTCCTTTAGACATGCACTCCGCTTCGGTGAGCCTGCTCGCGCGCGCAAGCGGATTTCTCACTTTAGGCGAAACGGTAGAGTCCGCAGCGGCCGGCGAGACGGTGACGGCGATGCGCTTTTTATAAGGGGGACGATGACGCAGAACGTGGAGTTTTTGGCGGCGCCGCATGTCGAGGCGATTCCGCCGATGACGCCGTTCATCGGCCCCGAGCAGCTCATGCGCGAAGGCGGGCATGCGGAGCTGCTGCGGCTGGGAGCGAACGAGAGCGCCTTCGGACCTTCACCGCGAGCCGTTGAAGCGATGAGCGCGGAGCTGCCGCGCATTTCGTGGTACGGCGATCCGGAATCGTACGATCTGCGCGCGGCGCTGGCGCTGCGGCACGGATGCGGAATCGAGAACATCAGCGCCGGCTCCGGCATCGACGACCTGATGGGGCTCGCCGTACGCGCGTTTGTCGCGCCGGGCGCAGTTACGCTAACGACGCGCGGAACCTATCCGACCTTCAACTATCACGTGATGGGGTTCGGCGCCAAACTCGCAACGGTCGACTATCGCGACGACGGTTTTGTGGACATCGACGCAATGATCGAGGCCGCGCAAAGACTTCGTCCCGCAATCGTATATATCGCCAATCCCGACAATCCGAGCGGTACGCTGTTGCCGGCGGACGAGATCGTGCGGCTGTTCGAGGCCCTGCCCGCGGAGACGCTGCTTCTTCTGGACGAAGCATACGCGGATTTCGTCGCCGATGATCTCCTTGTGCCCGAGTTCGTTCACGGGCGGCTGCTGCGCGTGCGCACGTTTTCGAAGGCATATGGAATGGCAGGCGCGCGCATCGGCTACGCGATCGCCACGCCGCGCAACGTCACCACGTTCCAAAAGATCCGGCTGCACTACGGAGTGAACCGGAACGCTCAGATCGGCGCGCTCGCTTCGCTGCAGGACCAGGAGTTCGCGCAGCACGTCGTAGCGGAAACGGCGCGCGGGCGTGAGGATTATTATAAACTTGCCGGTTCGCTTGGGCGTGCGTATCTCGAGTCGCGCACGAATTTCGTCTGCGTCGATTTCGGTAACGCCGAGGTGGCGACGCAGCTCATGAACGCACTGCTGACGCGCGGCGTTTTCGTACGCAAGCCGGGCGCGCCGCCGCTGGACCGCTTCGTGCGCGTGAGCGTGGGCACGCCGGCCGAGCGCGATGAATTCGCGGCGCGGCTGCGCGCGCTGTGGCGCGAGATCGCATGAGATACGCCGTCCTCTCCGACATTCATGGGAATCTCGAATCGCTGCAGGCGGCGTTCGCGCTGGTAAAGCCGGACGATGCGGTTCTCTGTTTAGGCGATACCGTCGGTTACGGCCCCAATCCCAATGAATGCGTGAGCCTGATTCGCGAGCGCGCTCAGGAGTGCATTCTGGGAAATCACGAAGTTGCGGCGGTTGATAATTTCGGCGTCGAGTATTTCAATCCGGCGGCGCGCACGGCGATCGAATGGACGCAAGGAAAGATCGATCGCGAAAACATCGAGTGGCTGAACGGGCTGGGATACGAAGTGCGGTTTCCGGAGTTTCTGCTGGTGCACGGCGCGCCGGTCAATTATTTCGAGTACATCCTGGACAAACGCCAAGCGAAGGCCGCGTTCGAACGCACGGATGCGCCGCTTATTTTCGTTGGACACACACACGTCGCCGAATACTACTCGCTCGAACCCGACGGCAGCATTGGCCACGAACACCGCCAGCACGGCGGCGAACTCGAGCTCGATCCGGTCAAGCGCCACATCATCGACGTCGGCAGCGTGGGACAGCCGCGCGATCTCAATCCGCAGCCGTCGTTCGTTTTTTACGAACCGGAAAAGAATCGCGTCGAGTGGGTGCGTTACGATTACCCCATCGCCGCCGTTCAGAAGAAGATTCTCGCGGCCGGTTTGCCCGAAGTGCTCGCGCAGCGATTGGAGCAGGGCCGGTGAGAACGGTCGACGACGGGCGCTGCTTCGCGTGCGGTCCGGAAAATCCGATCGGTATGCATCTGCATTTCGAAGGCAGTGCGGACGGCGTGCACGCGCGCGCGACGCTGGGCGAACAGTTTCAAGGCTGGCGGGGAATCGCGCACGGCGGAATCGCGCTCGCGCTGCTCGACGAGGCGATGGCGCACGCCGCCGGATATGCCGGCTATCGCGGCGTCACCGGCAGCATGAACGCGCGCTTTCGCAAACCGGTGCCGCTGGGATCGCCGATCGACATCGAAGGCAAAATCAAATGGATGCGCCGCAATGTTTTGGAGATCGAAGCGAGCGTTCGCGACAGCGAGGGCAGCGTGCTCGTCGAGGCTGAAGGACGCTTTGTTGCAAAGGGACGCGTCGAAGACGAGAACGACCGCAGAAACCCCAACCAGCGCGTGTCATCCTGAGTTTGTCGAAGGATGGCAAAGTCGAAAACGACCCGGGCCGCGCAAAAAGTCGTCAAGAAGGCCGCGCCCGCGGTGGACAACAGGCGCGCGCGGCACGAGTTTCATATTTTGGAGTCGCTCGAGGCCGGCATCGCGCTGACCGGCACTGAAATCAAATCGATCAGGCAGGGCGGTATCACGCTCAATCAGGCGTATGCGCGTGTGCGCGACGGCGAACTCTGGTTGCTCGGCATGCACGTGCCGGCATACAAACAGGGAAGTTTTTCAAACGTCGAGCCCGATCGCCCGCGCAAGCTGCTGCTCCACAAAGAACAGATCGCGCGCTTGGGCAGCCGCGCATCCGAAAAAGGCCTGACGCTTGTTCCGCTGCGTCTCTACTTTACGCGCGGTAAGGCGAAGATCGAAATCGGTCTGGCGCGCGGAAAGAAGCTTTGGGACAAACGCGCCGACACCGCCAAGCGCGACGTCGAACGCGAGATCGCCCGGCACGCACGCTGATGCGCGGCGCCAAACCGTTACGATCGATCGAGCAGGCCGTCAAACGCGAGGGCGCAGTGCGCGCGGGCGAGCACGTGCTGATCGCTTGCAGCGGGGGTTCCGACAGCGTCGCGCTCGCCGCTATTCTGGCGACGCTCTCGAAATCGCTTCGGCTGCGGCTGACGATCGCGCACGTCAACCACGGCGTCCGCGCTTCGGCATGGCAGGACGAAGCGGTCGTCATGCGCGTGGCCGCGGCGCTCGGCCTTCCATTTAAAGTGGCTGCGCTGCAGCTCTCGCGCGGCGGCGAAGCCGAGATGCGCGAAGCGCGTTACGACGCGCTCGTGCGGATCGCGCGCGAGGCGGGCTGCGGAGTGGTTGCGACGGGGCACAACGCGAGCGACCAGACCGAAACCGTGCTGCTCGCGCTCTTTCGCGGTGCCGGGGCGGACGGGCTGTCAGGCATGCCGCCGCGCAGGCCGCTCGCCGAGGACATCGATCTCGTGCGTCCGCTGCTGCGTCTCGAACGAAGCGATCTGCGATCCTACGTCGCGCACGTCGGCTTGCCGTACGCAATCGACCCGACCAACGCTGACCGCACCCTGCGGCGGAACGCTGTGCGAGTGGCGCTGGCGGCCCTGCGGCCGTTGTTCCCGGGTTTGGACGCGGCAGTCGCCCGGGCGGCGGAGGTGGTCGGCGCCGAGTTCCGCACGACGCCGGCGGCGGCGGCGCGCAGGCAGGTTCGTGAGGCGCTGCGGGAGCACGAAGCCCTGGGTGGCGTGGATTTCGAACACATCGAGGCGGCGGTCCGGGCGCTCCAGCAGGGCGGCTCAGGGCGGTTCTTCATGGCGCCCGGGGTGGAAATCGAAGTGGCGGGCGGCGCCGTGACCGTGCAGCGTAAGTGAAAGAGACCATCGAGAAGGCGCTCTTTTCGCCTGAGGAGATTGCCGCCGCCATCGATCGGCTGGCCAAGCAGATCGCCCGCGACTACGCGGGGCAACCGCTGCTGGTGCTGGGCGTGTTAAAGGGGGCGCTCTACGTCACGGTCGATCTGGTGCGCGCCCTGTCGCGCTTGCCTGACGGACCAAGCAGAATCGAACTCGACTTCATCGTCGTTTCCAGTTACGGAAACTCGACCCGGTCGAGCGGAGAGGTGCGGTTGCTCAAAGACACCAGTGAAAAAATCGCGGGGCGCAACGTGCTCGTCGTCGAGGACATTGTCGACAACGGCCTCACGTTGCAGTACCTTCGTTCGTTACTCTCCGGGCGCGAGCCGGCGAGCTTGAAATCATGCGTGCTCTTCGACAAACCCTATCACCGGATCGTCGACGTGCCCGTAGATTACACGGGCTTGACCGCGCCCGACGTCTTCGTCGTAGGGTACGGTTTGGACTATCAAGAAAACTACCGGAACCTTCCTTACCTCGCGCAACTGCAATCTTGGGTATTCTCGGAATAAGGCACCACCACACGTGAGCAAAAACCTTCGAAGCATCCTCGTTATTCTCGGCGCCGTGATCGTCGTATTTTTCATCGTGCAGCACATCGTTCTGCCCACGCCCGAGATCGTACCGCTCGACTACAACGCGTTCAATCAAAAGCTGCAGGCCAATCAGGTTCAGACCTTCGATGCCGTCGGCACCGACGTGACGGGAACGCTCACCAACGGAACGCACTATTCGACGTCGCTTCCTAACCGCGACTCTTCGTTCGTGAATCAGGTCACGCGCCACGTCAAAGGCAGCGTCAAGTTCGAGACAGCGAGTAACGGCAACATCATGAACTGGGCGCTGACCCTGCTGCCGATCTTCGTCGTCATATTCTTGGTTTTTCTGATCTTGCGCCAGGCGCAGAGCGGAGGAAATCAGGCGCTCTCGTTCGGCAGGTCGCGCGCGAAGACTCTTTCCGAGAACCGCCCGAAGGTGACGTTCAACGACGTCGCCGGCGTCGACGAAGCCAAAGAAGAACTCGGCGAGATCGTCGAGTTCCTGAAGTATCCCAAGAAATTCCAAGCGCTCGGTGCGCGCATTCCCAAAGGCGTGCTGCTGCTCGGACCTCCCGGCTCCGGCAAGACGCTGCTCGCGCGAGCGATCGCAGGCGAAGCCGGCGTGCCGTTCTTTTCGATCTCCGGTTCGGATTTCGTGGAGATGTTCGTCGGCGTCGGCGCGTCGCGCGTGCGCGATCTGTTCGATCAAGCCAAGAAGTCCGCGCCCTGTATCGTCTTCATCGATGAAATCGATGCCGTCGGACGTCAGCGCGGCGCGGGGCTGGGCGGCGGACACGACGAGCGCGAGCAGACGCTCAACCAACTGCTCGTCGAGATGGACGGTTTCGATCAAAATACCGGAGTCATTCTGATCGCCGCGACCAACCGTCCCGACGTGCTCGATCCGGCGCTGCTGCGCCCGGGCCGTTTCGACCGGCAGATCGTCGTTGACCGCGCCGACATGCGCGGCCGTCAAAAAATTCTGGAGATACACGCGCGCAACAAGCCGCTGGGCAAGGAAGTCAAACTCGAAACGCTTGCCAAACGCACGCCCGGTTTCTCCGGCGCGGATCTCGAGAACTTGCTGAACGAAGCCGCCCTGCTGGCCGCGCGGCGCAACAAGACGACGATCGAGATGAACGACTGCGACGAAGCGATCGACCGCGTCATGGTCGGTCCGGAACGCCGTTCGATCGTTATGTCGCAAAAAGAAAAAGAGATTGCGGCGTATCACGAGTCGGGGCACGCGATCGTCGGAAGTTTGACCGAGAAGGGCGACCCGATTCACAAAGTGACGATCATCCCGCGCGGCGTCGCGCTCGGGCTCACGTGGTCGCTGCCCGAAGACGACCGCCACAGCCGCACCAAGGAAGAGCTGCTTGGCATCGTCATGTTTTCGCTGGGCGGACGCCTTGCCGAAGAGATTAAATTCAAAGACGTGACGACCGGTGCGAGCAACGACTTCGAGAAAGCGACCGAGCTGGCGCGCCGCATGGTGACGCAGTACGGCATGTCGGATACGCTTGGACCGATCCAGTACGGACGCGGAACGCACCAAGTCTTTCTCGGACGCGACTTCGGCGAAGAGCGCAACTATTCGGAGGAGATCGCTTCGAAGATCGACGCGGAAGTGCGCCGCATTATCGAGAGCTGTTACGACCGCGGACGCACGCTGCTGCTCGAGAACTGGGACAAAGTAGAGCGCATGGTCGGTTCGCTGCTCGAATACGAAACGGTCGAGGCCGAAGAAGTCAAAGCGATTTTGGAAGGCCGCCCGTTCGATCGAGGTACCGCCGAGCCCGCATCCGAAGCCGCGCCGCCTCCAGCGACGGCCGATGCGCCCAAGCGGGCCGAAAAACCCAAGCGCCTGCCGCCGAAAATTTCGCCGGAACCGGCATGATCGTTCGGGCCGCGCGTGCTGCGGCGGCCGCTTTGTGCCTCACCGCTACAATTTTGGCGCCCGCGCACGCGCAAGTCGTCACCGTGCACGACGATCCCGCTGCGGCTACGGCCGCCGTCGAGTTGTGGTATCGGGTTCCGTCGGCCGGCTACGATCTGAAATCGCCGGGAATCGCACGTATGGCGTTGGCCGGCGCGGTTGCGTCAAAGCTCGCGGGCGGATCGTCGCTCAGCGAAATGGTCAACCGCCTGGGCGGATCGCTTGCGATTCAAGTTTTCCCCGATATCTCGATGGTCGGCGCCAGCGTGCCGGCGGCGTCCGCGCCAGCCGTGCTCCGCGCTATGACCGAAGCCTTTTTCAATCCGTCGATCACCGCCGCGGGTTTGAAGATCGCTGCTCAAGATAGCGCGGTCGCAGCCGCGCAGCAGCCGTACGACTCCGCGCTGACCCTGCAAGACGCGCTCTTCGCGCAGCTCTTTTCGCAAGGGCCCGCGCACTATGCGCCGGTTCCCGACGCCGCAGAGTTCGCGAAACTTGCACCGGCCGACGTGCAGGCTTTCGCCGCGCGCGCGTTTCGCAAAGGCAACGCCATCTTTTCGCTGGCGGGCAACGTGAGCGACGCGCTCCGCTCGACCGTGCCGCCGGCGGTTCCCGCGCTCGATACACTGCCGCTCGATTCCACGCTCGCCGGTTCTCCGGGCGAAACGAGCGCCGCGGCGCGCGTTCCCGGCATGGGATTTGCTTGGACCGGTCCTAGCATTTCGGATCCGCGCGCGGCAACGGCCATGGATTTCATCGCCGATTATCTCTTCGACCCGCAAAGCGGTACGGTGACGCAGGCCGCGCGTTCGCAGCGCACCAGTTTCGTCGGCGGCCAGTTCGTAACGCTGCACGATCCCGGCGTACTCCTCGTAACGATATCGGGCGAAACGGCGGCCACACTGCAGCAGCCGGTGCTCGATGCGGTCTCGGCGATGGCGCAGCCGCTCGATGCAGCAACGTTTTCCAAAGCGCGCAAAGCTTTTCTCTACCACATCATGAGTCAGATACAAACGCCCGTGGAGCGCGCGGATAATGCCGGTTGGTATACGGCCGAGGGCAACACGCAATACGCGCCGGGCGATCCGTCGGATACCTACGTCAACGCCGTGAACTCCCTCGACCCGCAGTTCGTCGCGCAAGTCGCGCGCACGTATCTCCAACATCCGGCCACCGTCCGGCTGCTGCAAAGTTCACCGGGCGGGAGCACGTCAACGTGATTCGCGCGATCGCCGCGCTCGGCGCCACACTCTTTCTCGCGTCGGCAGGCGTGCCGGCGGGCGCTGCCTCAAACGCGAGCGTTACGCGCGTTTCGGGAGGACTGGTCGTGCGCCAAGACGATCCCGCGGCGGATCTGATCGGAACGCAGGTGCGCATCTCCGCCGGGCTCGACCGGCAGAGCGCGGCTCAGAACGGGCTTGCGGCGCTGGTCGCGCAGTCGATTCTGCAAACGCCGGTAGACGGCGTTCCACTTGCGGACTCGATCGTCGGCGACGGCGGCTCGATCGCCTACGACGTCGATCCGCACGACGTGCGTTTTTATCTCGAAGGACTCCCGAGTTCGTACGAGTCGATGCTCGCGCGTTTCCGGACGGCGCTCGCGCATCCGGACTTTAGCGCGCCGGCGCTCGCTCGCGCTCGCACGGCACTCGGCGCGCGCATCACGCGCTCGCAGCAATCTCCGCTCACCGTCGGCTTGCAGATGCTCAACCGGACGTTTTACACCGACTCCAACGCTGGCATGCCTCCGCTGGGCTTGCCGCAGACGCTGGCGGGTTTTGTAACGTCCGACGCGCAAGGGTTCTTTACAGCACATTACTTGCGCGGAGGCGCAGTCGTGAGCTCTGCCGGCAAACTGGGCGGCGTCGCGCCCAATTCACTGGAGAATGTGCTCGGCACCCTCGGTGCGGGCTCGTCTTCGCCCGTAAAAATATCGCTCAAGCAGTTACCTTCGAATACGCGCCAGCTGATCGCCCGGCGGGATATTCCCGTACCGTGGCTGGTCGCGCAATATAAAGCTCCCGATCTGCAGAGCCGCGATTTCGGTCCGATGCTCGTGCTCACGTCGTTTTTGGAGCGCACGCTGGCCGACGTTGCGGGCGTTCCGACGCTTTCGACGGCGACGTCGGGGGGCGGAGTCGGCGCTACCTATAATTTCGATACGCAGCCGGCGAACGTCGTCGTGTACGTGGACGGCGGCGGAAACCCGACGCAAGTCTTCGCGACGGCGTTGACCATCGTGAACGTCCTCGGCCACGCAAAACTGGCGGGCGATCTCACCGATATGAAAACGTTTGCGATCGGACGCTTCCTCGATCAATCCGTAACGCTGCGCGACCGCGCGTGGCTGGCAGGCACGTTCGTCGGACAGCGCTTGGGACCTGATTACACGGCGCAAACGATCGCTGCGATTCAAAAAACGACCGCAGCGGATCTGCAGCGCGCCGCCGTCCGTTATCTGGGTTTCCCGAATATCGCGCTCGTGCTGCCGCGCGACCAGCAAAGCCCATCGCCGTAACGGCGCGCATAGCGCTGGTCCACGATTATTTGAACCAGCGCGGCGGCGCCGAGCGTGTCTTTGCGCATATCGCGCGGGCCTATCCGGACGCTCCGATTTTTACTGCATTGTACGACGCGCGCGCGACCGGGGATCTCGTCGATGCGCGCCGCGTGCACGCATCCTACCTGAACCGGGTCCCAGGTTCGTCCCGCTTTTTCCGCTATCTCGCTCCCTTCTATCCGCGCGCGTTTGAAAGCTTCGATTTTTCCGGTTTCGACACGATCGTCAGCTCGACGACGGCTTGGGCCAAAGGCATTCGCGTTCCTCCGGGCGCGATTCACGTCTGCTATGTCAACACGGTCAGCCGCTTCGTCTTCGCGTATGACGACTACGTCGGTTCCGGACTCGCGCGTCCGCTCGTGCGCAGGCTCGCCGATTGGGACCGGCGTGCGGCGATGCTGCCCACGCGGCTGATCGCCAACTCGCGCAACGTTGCCGACCGCATCATGCGCTACTACGGACGCGAGAGCACGGTGCTGCACTGCCCCGTCGATCTCGACCGCTTCACTCCCGGAAAGGGAGAGGGAAACTATTTCATCGCTGCGTCGCGCCTGCTGCCCTACAAACGGATCGATCTCGCGATCCGCGCCGCGCAGATCGCGCAAGTGCCGTTGGTCGTCGCAGGGACGGGTCCGGACGAAAAACGGCTGCGTTCGATTGCCGGCGATTCGCCGTGGATCCGAATGACGGGCTATATCGGCGATCAGGAACTGAACGAACTTTTGGGCAACGCGCTGGCCGCCGTCGTTCCGGGCGAAGAAGATTTCGGTTTGGTGCCGCTGGAGGCCGCGGCCGCGGGGCGCCCTGCGATCGCGTTTCGCGCGGGCGGCGCGCTCGAAACGATCGTCGAGGGCGTCACGGGAACGTTTTTTGACGAGCCTTCGCCTGAAGCGCTTGCGCGAGTTATGCAGCGTTTCGATTCGCGATCGTTCGATCCGGCGGCACTCCGCGCGCATGCGGAGAAATTTTCGCCGCAGCTATTCATCGCGCGGCTACGCGAGATCGTCGAAGAGACGCGCTAATATGCGGGCCGGCGCGATCGGATCGATCGCCGCCGCGCGCGCGAGGCCGGCTTCCCTTATCAGAGCGCGCGCTTCGGCGTCGACGTAGATTCGCCGCAGCGCGTCGCGCCACGCGATCGGGTCGTGCGGATCGGCGAGCCAGGCCGCGCCGGCGCATGCCTCCGGCAGCGCCGCGGTGTCGCTCGCGATCACGGGAGCTCCGCACGCCATCGCCTCGATAGCAGGCAGTCCGAAGCCTTCGGCCAGGGACGGCACGGCAACGGCAAGCGCGCCCGAATAAAGCGTGCGCAACTCGTTATCGTCGGGGCGCACGCGCGAAGTCTTCGCATGCAATCGCGCAAGCGCGGCTTCGTCGCTCCGGTTCAGTTCGCCGGCGACGACGAGCTCGACACCGTCATCTTCAAACGCTGACTCGAACGCCTCGAAAAGCACGCCCGCGTTTTTGCGCTCGTCGGGTCCCGCGACGAAGAGCACGTACGGAGACTCGCGCTTGGGCGCAACGGGATGCCAAAACGGTTCGATGGCGGGCGGCGCGACCGCCATGCGGCCGGGATCGATGCCGAGCTCCGCCTGTAGTTCGGCCGCGCTCCATTGCGAAATCGTCGTGATGACCTTCGCTTCACGTACCGCCCGAAGAATCGGTTGCTGCTCGCGCCTGCGCGCGATAAAGTTTTTGGCCGGAAAGGTGAAAGCGAACGGATCGTAGATCGTCGCGATCGCCGGCGCGTGCGCGTCGAAGCGCATGCCATTCCAGGGGTACCAGACGGCATCCGGCGGATTCGATCGCAGGTCTCGCGCCTCGATCAGCGGGTAGGAAAACTCGCGCGTGAGGCTTTCCCCCGCGCGTTTGTTGCGCACGACGAGCCGCACGTCGTTTTCGCGGAGTGTCTCCAATCCGCGCAAGACTTGCCGCACGTACCGCCCCATGCCGCGCCGGTCGGCGGCAAGATTGTACGCGTCGACCGCGAGGATCACTTCCCGAGTTGTGGAGCGAAGAGCAGAGCCACAAAGGAAACGGCGTTGAACAAGCCGTGCGTGATCATCGGAGCATACGCGTTTTCGGTCTTGGCGTAAACCGCGCAGAGAATGACGCCGCCGACTGCTAGCGGCAGCGCGAGAATAAGGTTTTGGAAGAGCGATGCTCCGGGCTGGTAATGCACCAAGCCGAAGAGGATGCTGCTCGCGGTCGCCGCGATCCAAAACCGGCTATACTTCCGGATGGCGTTGAAAATGAGGACGCGAAATGCCATCTCTTCGGCGACGGCGGCCACCACGATTCCGAGGAACGCAAACAAGGCTTTCCCCGCCGGAGTCTTCATGCTCAAGAACAAGGTGACCGCCTGTTCGCTCACCTTGACGTGCAGCGCCGTTTGAAGCAGCGACGCTAAACCGTTTGTCAGCACGACCATGGCGACCGCTCCGATGAGCGCGATCCCAATCGTGCGGGAAGCCGGCGCGCGAAATCCCAGGGCCGCGAGTGTCGTATGGGCAGCCCATGGCAACAGGAACACAAGGCAAACGATGACGGCCAGATCGGAAAAGCCGAGCACCGAAAGCACGACGCCAGCGGGTGGATGCAGCAGCGCGTAACGGTCGGTCATATGCGCGAACACCCATTGAATGCTGGGCGCGACGTTGCCAATCAGCCACGCAACGAGCATCGCCATCAAGACGCCGATCGTTCGCCAACCCGAGAATCCGCTAGCCGGCAGGAAGGGCGTCTGCGATCTTTGCGAAGTCACCGATGGCGAGCTGTTCTCCACGTATCTCCGTATCGTAATCGAGTTTGCGCAGCGCATCGGTAACGGCGGCGCGCTCTATGTGCATCGCCAGCGATAAACTGTTGGCCAGCGTCTTGCGGCGGTACGCGAACGCTCCGCGTACGACCTGCCAAAAGCGCGCCTCGTCAACGACCGTAACACCGGGCCGATCGCGCCGCTGCAACAGCACAACCGACGAATCCACTTTCGGCTGCGGATAAAAAGCGCGCGGCGAAAGCGTAAACGCGCGCTCGACGCTCATCGCATACTGCACGGCCACCGAAAGACTCCCGTAAGCGCGCGTGCCCGGCTTGGCCCGCAAACGGTCGACGACGTCTTTCTGCATCATGACGACGAGCGTTTGCGGTCCGTCGTGCATTTCGATAAGCTGCAAGACGAGCGCCGTCGCGATATGGTAAGGAAGATTTCCGGCGACCGTCCAGGGCTCGCCGGCCGCGAAGCCGGCATAGTCGTAAGTCATCGCATCTGCTTGCACGAGCGTTGCGCCGGCCAGATCGTCGCGCGAGCGCAGGATGCGCATCATGTTCTCGTCGAGTTCGAGCGCCGTGACGCTCGCGTGCGCTTCCAGCAGCGCATGGGTCAGCGAGCCGGTGCCCGCTCCGATCTCGAGGACGCGCGCTTGGCCCGAATCCACGACGAGCTGCGCGATGCGCGCTGCCGCGTTGGAATCGGTGAGGAAATTTTGCCCGAGGCGTTTCTTCGGACGGTAGCCGAAGCGCTGCAGCAGCTCCCTTGCGTGCATGGGAGCCGTTTCTTTATCGCAGCGTGTAAACTTTTATCGGGCGGCGGCCGAACTGGATCGCGTCGCTGTAGGAGTTGAATCCGAGGTCGATCCGGTTGCCGATAATCGCGCCGCCGGTATCTCCGGCGATCGCGAATCCGTAGCCCGGAATGAAGAGCTTCGTGCCCAGCGGTATGACCCGCGGATCCACGGCGACGATTCCGCGCCCGGCGCGATAACCCGTCGCGGTGTAACCGCTGCACCCGGCGCACGACGCCGTATAAGCCGTTGCGATCATGTCCATCGCGTCGGCCGCGATGTAGGCGGTTTTTTGCAGTCCGCGCTGCGCGAAGTCGGCGAACGCGGCGTAAGTTCCCACGCCCTCGGCGATGATCCGCACCCGCGGTTTCCGCAGAACGTGCGAAGCCAAGGTGCGTTTGGTCAATTTTCCGTCGGTGTTCGTGAAGCTGATGATCGCCAAACGCTCTCCGGTGCGTCCGGGCGAGACGACTCTGGTTTTTCCCGGAGGCAGCGAAAAATCGATGCCGTGCACGGTTTTCGGCGCGATGTGAATCGTTTGCGCCGAGATCCATTTCGAAATGTGCGTGACGCGGATCGTCTCACCGGCGACGATTGGGTCGGCCAGCGAAGGCGAAACCGTGTCGTATGTTCCCAGATGAATTCCGCGCTCTTCCAACAGCGCGCCGACGTCGGCGGCGTTGCTGGCGATCGGCGTGCGATCGTTGCCGTTTGCGAGCGTGACGGGAACCGACGCGGAGTATTCGATCTGCATGTCCGGCGCAATCGCCGTGTCGAGCGAAGGATGCACGTAATCGCCCGAACCCACAGTGATGCCGCGTTCTTTGAGGAAGTCGCCGACGGTGCGCGCTGACGTCAGCTGCACGGTTACAGTCTGCTGCGATTCAAAGACCACGGATTGCTGCGAGACGGCGGTGTCTGAGGCAGCGGCGGAGACCGAGAGGGGGTGCGTGAGATACCCCGCGGTCACGAGGCCTAAGGTGAGGGCGCCTGCGGCTATCAGCTCGCACGTGCGCCGGGGACTGCGTCCTATCAACCCAATTCCTTTCTGCGAGAACCCACGGCGGGGCTAAAGGCGGCTTACAAGCTGCCCTTCAAGCGGCTGGGGCTCGAGGGTCGGTCTCGGCTGACGGATCCAGGATCGGACACGCCATAACTTCGAGAGTGCCGGAGCCTCGGAAGGCGCCCGGCAGTTCCCGGGCACTATACCATGTCTTTACGCAAGGCGGCCTACGCCAAAAGTCACAATGGAAGCAGGGGCGCCCTCTTTTTTCTGAAGGCGCCGCCGGGCGTTCCATGAATAGATGACGCTCCCAATGAGAATCGGCTTTTTCACCGAGGTCTACCGGCCGGTCATCAACGGCGTTGTGGCCTCCGTAGACGGCCTGGCCGAGGGGCTGCGTGCCCTTGGCCACGACGTGCAGTGCTTCGCGCCGCATATCCCCGGTTCCGACGACCGCGACGGCTCGTTGCGCATGCCGTCGCTGCCTCTGCCGACCTCCACGCCGTACCGCTTGACCGTGCCGCTCGTGAGCCGTCGCAATAGGCGCGGAATCATCAACAACTTGGACGTCCTGCACGCGCACTCGCCGTTCGTGACCGGCTGGATGAGCGTGCGCTACGCGCGCCGTCTCCGCATTCCGCTCGTGTACACCTATCACACGCGGCTGGAAGAGTACGTGCACTATCTGCCGTTCGATCCCAAAGCGACGCGGTACGCCGCGTCGACGCTGACTCGCAGCTTTGCAAATCTCGCCGATGCCGTTATCGTTCCGACCCCGGCGATGCGCCGCCGGCTGGCTGAAATCGGCGTTACCGCGCACATCGAGGTCGTGCCGAGCGGCATCGATTTGGGGCATTTCGGCGCGGGAAAAATGCGCCCCGAACTGCGCCGCCGGCTCGGAGCGAACGAAGGTGAGAAGCTGCTTCTCTTCGTCGGCCGTCTGGGGCGGGAAAAAAATGTCGAATTGCTGCTAGAAGCGCTCACGTTGGCAAGAGTGCCCGCGCGGCTGGCAATTGCCGGCGACGGTCCCGAGCGCGAAGCGCTCGAGGCGCGCGCCGCCGAACTAGGCGTGCGCGAACGCGTGCGGTTTCTGGGTGCGCTGGAACGATCGGAACTGCCCGATTATTACGCGAGCGCCGATGCGTTTGTCTTTCCGAGCGTCAGTGAAACGCAAGGTCTCGTATTGGTAGAAGCGATGGGCGCGGGTTGCGCCGTGATCGCGGCCGACGCACCCGTCGTCCGCGAAGTGCTCGGCGGCGAAGGCCGGCTCGTGGCGCTTTCGGCGCAGGCTTTTGCTGCCGCGATCGATGCGCTTCCGGCGACTCCGGATCCGGACGAATCGGCGCGCAGCCGGACGGCCGCGGCGAGGTTTGGTATCGATTCCCAAGCCCGGCGGGTGGTCGGCCTTTACGAGGCCCTGAGGGCCCGCGAGGTGCAAGCCGCCGTCCCTTGACTCGAACATATGTTCGGGGTACGATAACGTCATGAGAGCGGTAGATGCGTCCGTCGGGTATGCGGCGGATGACGCCGGGAACGGCGTTGCGTACGTGCGCATGAATCTACGTGAAGGCGGTCCGCGGGTGTTGCGGATTCCTTTCAGAGTGCAGCGTCAGCCGGCACTATCCGGCCGCGAGGTCGGATATGCCGCGCTGACCGCAGTCTGCGCCGCCGCGCGGCGGCGCGCCATCGAACGCGTGCGGTTTGCGGTCGACGATCCGAATTTGATCGCCGACTTACGCCGGCACGACGCCGTCCCGCCTCCGCTTGCGATGCCCTACGTGCGCCTGGGCTGCGCGCTCAATCAATTCCGGAGATATGAAATCGCCGACTTGCCGCCGGGCGACGCCGACTTAAGCGCGCGCGCCCGTTCGGAAGTAGCGATGCACGTCGCGGCGTAAAACGTGGCGCGCTTACGCCGTTTGCGCGCGAACGAACTGCCGGCTGGCACGATCAATTTGGCCAAAGCTTTGATCGGATGCGTGCTCGTCCGCGAGGCTGCGGATGGCCGCAGCGCCGGGAGAATCGTCGAAACCGAAGCGTACGTGATCGGCGATCCGGCCTCGCACGCCTATCGCGGAAAAAGCCGCCGCAACGCCTCGATGTTCTTGGCGCCGCACCGCGCTTACGTTTATAAGATCTACGGCACGTCGTTTTGCGTCAACGTGACGAGCGAACGTGAAGACGAAGGCGCCGCCGTCTTGGTGCGTGCGCTCGAGCCGGTCGCCGGACTTGAATTGATGGAAGATCGCCGCGGCACCGCGCGCGTGACCGATCTCTGCCGTGGACCGGGACGCCTGTGCCAGGCATTGGCGATCGACGGCGAGCTCGACGGAGCCGATCTTTTGCGCAGCCGGAAGCTTTGGCTCGCCGCATCCTCGGGCGATCCGCGGCGGATCGGGATGAGCCGGCGGATCGGAATCAGCAAAGCCTCGCGGCGCAGGCTGCGCTTTTTCGAACGCGACAGCCCATTTGTGTCGGGACCCAAACACTTGTCGTCCTGACCCACTTAGTGTCATCCTGAGCTTGTCGAAGGACCCCGAGCAGCAACCGTAGGTTGCGTTGCCGAGGGGCGAGCTTGAAGCAGAAGGATGCCTGTGTTATAGTTTGGGCGTCGCGACGTGCGGTTAAACCCTCCGCGACGCCATACGTTTCCCCCGCTCGCGCCCTACGAGTCCGGCAGCCTCGCCCGATCGTTTCGCTTATGCGGCGTGCGCGACTCTACGAGAGAGAAAATCCACTGCAATTCGAACATCGTCCCAACAATGACGGCCGCCCTGGTGGCGGAAACCGCCGGCGCCGCTCACGGCGCCACAGGCAATTTGGCAACAACCCCGCTCCGCACTTTGCCGAACATTTCCCCGCAGTCGCCGAGCAAGCGCTTCCGCAGATGCTCACGGTCGAAGAACTTTCGGAGAAATCCAAAGCCGACCTAAACACGCTCGCCAAAGAATTCGAGATCGAGTCGCCGCTCAAGCTCAAAAAAGAAGAGCTAATCCCGAAGATCATGGAGATCCAAGCCCAGCGCACGGGTCTCGAAGCCGCCAACGGCGTGCTCGACATCTTGCCGGAAGGCTACGGATTCTTGCGCCGCGACGGTTACGTGATCGGCCCCGAAGACGTCTACGTCAGTCAGACGCAGATCCGTCGCTTCGAACTTCGCCGCGGTGACTTGGTAGATGGGCAAGTGCGCCGTCCCAAGGAGGGCGAAAAATATTTCGGCCTGATCCGCGTGGACCGCATCAACGGTCTGCTCCCCGACGAAATTCGCGGCCGCCGCCTCTACGAAAAAGGCACGCCCATCTATCCGAACGAGCGCTTCCGGCTGGAAGTACGCTCCACGCAACTTTCCACGCGCGTCATCGATCTGTTTTGCCCCATCGGCAAGGGCCAGCGCGCGCTGATCGTCTCGCCCCCGAAAGCCGGTAAGACGACGCTGCTCAAGAACATCGCCAACTCCATTTCGATCAACCATCCTGAAGCGCACATCATCGCGCTGCTGGTGGACGAACGTCCTGAAGAAGTCACGGACATGCAGCGCACGATCGATGGCGAAGTCGTCGCGTCGACATTTGACGAACATCCCGAAAACCACACCGCCGTCGCCGAACTCACGATGGAGCGCGCCAAGCGCCTCGTCGAGATCGGTAAAGACGTCGTGATCTTGCTCGACTCGATCACGCGGCTTGCGCGCGCCTGGAACCAGGTTATTCCGACGTCGGGCCGCACGCTTTCGGGTGGTCTCGATACCGCGTCGCTCCACAAACCAAAACGCTTCTTCGGCGCCGCGCGCAAGATCGAAGAAGGCGGCTCGCTCACGATCATCGCTACGGCGCTGGTCGAGACGGGCTCCAAAATGGACGACGTCATCTTCGAAGAGTTCAAAGGTACCGGCAACATGGAACTCAACCTGACGCGCAAACTCGCCGAGTCGCGAATCTTCCCGGCCATCGACATCAAACGCTCGGGTACGCGTCACGAAGAGTTGCTGCTCAGCGAAGACGAGATGCGCAAGATCTGGATGTTGCGCCGCGCCACGAGCGTGCTCAACAGCGGCGACATCACCGAGATCATCCTCGACAAAATGGCGCAGACCCGCACGAACGACGAGTTCTTGCAGTCCGTCACCAAGGAAGCGCTCTCGCTGTCGCGTGGATATAACGAAGAGGGCAACGGCAAGTATTAGGCTTTTCGGGGGCACAACGCTTTCCGGCAAAGTCTCTGACATTTTTTGACCTGCCCGGAGGGCAGCTTCAAACTCTTCGACATCGCTCAGAGTCTTCAAAAAATGTAGCGAAGCAAAAAACCGCCATGGACGGCGGTTTTTTGACGTCTTTGCCGGGGAGTGTTGTGCCGCCGAAGGCCGGGTCTCCGATGCTTCGCGAAGAAGATGCGCGAGATGCGGCTGCAAAAATACCTGGCGCATGCCGGTGTCGCGTCGCGGCGCGCGGCTGAGGAGCTGATCGTTGCCGGCAAGGTTCGCGTCAACGGAAAGATCGTGCGCGAGCTTGGAACGAGCGTCGACGAGAACGCGAACGTAAAAGTTGACGGCAAGAGCGTCGCGCTTCCGAAAACGCATACGTACATCGTGTTGAACAAACCGTTTGGCGTCGTGACCACGATGCGCGATCCGGAAGGGCGCCGCACCGTGAGCGACTTGCTTCCGAAGGGCTTGCCGCGGGTCGTGCCCGTTGGGCGATTGGATTACGATACCGCCGGCGTTTTGTTGCTGACGAATGACGGCGAGCTCGCACACGTGCTGACGCATCCGCGTTTCGGAGTGGAGAAAACGTACCGCGCCGTCGTGAAGGGGCAGCTGACGAAAGACGAGATCGAGCGGCTGCAGCGCGGAATGCGGCTGGAAGATTTCCGCGCGTCGGGCGCGCGCGTGAAGGTGGTCGCGTCGCCCGCCGACCGCACCGTGCTCGATATTACGATTCACGAAGGGCGCAACCGCCAAGTCCGCAGGATGCTCGAGGCGGTTGGCCACCCGGTGCGCGAGCTGCGCCGCTTGCAGTTCGGGCCGATCGCGCTTGGGACGCTTCCGGCCGGGGGCAGCCGGTCCGCGACCGCGCGGGAACTCGCGCGTTTGCGCGAACTGCTCCGATAGCCATGGACAGGCTTGCAGCTCTTCCGAATACCTACAAGCTCGTGCGCCGCGACGCGCGCGGTTCGCGCACGATCGTGCAGCTGCCGAACGGCGCGAGCTTCGGCGGCGAGGTGTTGGCGATTTGCGCCGGACCGTGCAGCGTCGAGTCGCGCGAACAGATCGAGGCGACCGCCCAAGCCGTGGCCGGGCACGGCGCAAACGTGCTGCGCGGCGGAGCGTTCAAGCCGCGCACGTCGCCTTACGCATTTCAAGGTTTAGGCGCCGAGGGTCTGAAGCTGCTGCGCGACGCGGCCGATCGCTTCGGGATGTCGGTCGTGACCGAGGTGCTCGATCCGCGCGATGTGGAGCTGGTGGCGCAGCATGCGGACATGCTGCAGATCGGCACGCGCAACATGCAGAACTTCACGCTGTTGCGCGAGGTCGGGGACGCGCGCAAGCCGGTGCTGCTCAAGCGCGGACTCTCCGCGACCATCGAAGAGTGGCTGTTGGCCGCCGAATATTTGCTGGTCGCGGGGAACGCCGACGTCGTTTTGTGTGAACGGGGGGTGCGCTCGTTTGACTCGGCGACGCGCAACTTGCTCGACCTAGCCGCCGTCCCGCTGGTCCACTCGCTCTCACATTTGCCGGTCATCGTCGATCCGTCGCACGGCACGGGCTTGGCGAAGTTGGTCGCGCCGATGGCGGCCGCGGGCGTAGCGGCGGGAGCCGACGGCCTGTTGGTCGAGGTCCATCCCGATCCGCCGGCGGCGGCGTCGGATGGCCCGCAGTCTCTCACGTTTGAACAGTTCGAAGCGTTGATGGGAAGGCTGCATGCCGTCGCCGCCGCGGCGGGGCGGCAGCTGCCGTCCGCCACGTTAGCTGCTTGACCGCCTAGGAGGGGAGCGTCGGCGTCCTGCCGCATGGCAAGCGACGGACTCCGTTTGAGTTACGTTTATCCGCGGTATCAAGCCTACGCTCCGCGGCCTTCATTTATAAAACACGAGCAACGAGGTTTTAATAGAAGCATGATCCGGATCACCCGCATGGCAGCGGCCGCCGCGGCCGTTTTTGCTGCTGTCACACTTGCCGCGCCGGCAAACGCCCAATCGTACAGCAATCAGTTTTCACAAGCGAAATTACTTCACCGCGCTAATTCGTCCGTGCCGATTGCCGGGTCGGGCACCGTCGTTATACAGGTTCAAGTCAATGCCGACGGCACCCACAAGGTCACGCGCATCATCCGCTCGACCAATCCGGGCGACAATGCCGCCGCAATTGACATTGCAACGAACTCTACATACAGTCCGCAGCATCGCGGTAAAACGCCCGTTACGGGTTTTTACGATTTTACGCTCGTCTTTCACGGGAAGAGCCTCGCCTCTAACGGCGTCGTCGCATCCGGAACGACGGGGCAAGTGGACAGGCTCATTCACGCGGGCAAATACGATGCCGCCAAGGCCATGGTTCAGCAGGCGCTCGCGTCCAAGCCGAGCGATCCGACGCTGAACCAGCAGTTGGCAACCGTCGACTATTTTTTGAAAGACTATTCGGGGGCGGCGGCTGCATTTGAAAAAGTCTCGAGCATCTCCAAGCCCTTCATACCGGTCGCCGCGCAATCGTACGCGATGGCGGCGGTGAAGCTCGCGCCCACCGATCCCGCGGCTGCCGTTGCGTTCGCGCAAAAAGCCGTGACGCTGGCGCCGTCGGATGGGTCGTACTACATACTGGGCTCTGCCCAAGTGCAAGCCGGCAACGCTGCATCGGCGCTCCCGAATCTGCAAAAGGCGCGTACTCTTGCGATGAAGGACTCGAAGATGGACACGATCGCCAAGGTAAACATCGATGCGTCGCTGCTTCAGGCGTATATCAAAACCGGCGATATGGCATCCGCCAAGACGATCGAAGACGAAATCACGCGACTGGACCCGTCCAACACGACGGTGAAACGCACGGTCGGAAACCAATATTTGGCGGCGGGCAACGATGCCTCCAAGGCCGGCAAACATGAGGACGCGATCGCGAGCTTCTTGACCGCCGCTAAAGAAGGCGACAAGGACGTTGCGGTCACGGCCTATGCCTCTGCGGCGTTGGAAGAGAACACGATCCTCAACGCTCAAAAGACTCCGCCCGTCCCCAACGATTATCTGACGAAAATGAAGCCTTATGCAGACCAAGCCCTGGCGCTCAATCCCAACGACGCGCTCGCAAACTACGCGCTCGGCGTTGCTATGGCCGGCGCGTGGATAGTGGGCGGAAAGCAGAAGGCCGATTACAAAAGCGAAGCGCTGGATGCGCTCAACAAGGCGCGCACCGAGGCGCAGGCGCAAGGCAATATGAGCCTTGCTTTTAACATCGACAGCTTCATCAAGGCGAACATCCAAAAATGACGAGGACTTTCCGTAGAGGTAGGCCAATGAGGCGCCTTTCTAAAGCGCACATGCTTCCCCGCGGAACGGGAGGACGAAAATAGTGTTTGGCGGTTTCATAACATTCATGCAAAAGGGTGGCTGGGATATGTGGCTGCTCTTGCTCATATCGATAGTCGGTTTGGCCATCGTCATCGAGCGCCTGTGGTTTTTCGCCCAGCAGCACGGTGATACTAAAGGCCTATTGCGAGCGATCGGACAGAAGATTTCGCAAGACGATATCGACGGGGCTATCAAGGTCTGCCGCGGCCAGCGCGGCATGCTCCCCAAGATTTTGGAATTCGGTCTCTTGCGGGGCGAGAAGAATCGCGCCGACATCACCGACGCGCTCTCCATCGCGCTCATGGAGCACCTGAACTCGCTGGAACGCAATCTTGCCATTATCGGTACGATCGCGGTCATTTCGCCCTTCGTCGGCCTCTTCGGAACCGTGTTGGGCATTATCCGCGCCTTCGACGACATCGCCCTCAAAGGCAATTCGACGCCGTCGGTCGTTGCGGCCGGCGTCTCCGAAGCGTTGATCACGACCGCCAGCGGTTTGATCATCGCGGTCGTCGCAGTCGTGTTCTTCAACTACTTCAAGAGCCGCATCAAGACGTACAACCAAGAGATGATCGTCGCCGCCAATCAAATGGCGGAGATGCTGCACTTCCACAACACGGGCGCGCCAATCCCGACGGATTTGTATCAGCCGGCCGGCGCCGCCACCAAGTAGAAGGCCCTAGCGCTCGATGAGCCTGCTGTCCGCGAAACAGGACGAGGACGTGATGGCAGAGATCAACATCACGCCCTTCACGGACGTGCTGCTGGTGCTGCTGATCATTTTCATGATTCTGGCAGCGCTGCTCATACCACCCGGTTTCGAAAAAGAACTGCCCAACAATAACAACACCAGCAATCCGACGCCTCCCAAGAAGAACGAGATCGAAGTGCTGGTCAACAACAAGGGCGTGATCTTTGTCGACGGCGTGAAGACCGATGAGAACGGCATCTATGCGGTCATCGCTCAAGACCGGCTAAAGCGCGGTCCGAAACACGTCTCGATTACTGCTGACGCCAAAGCTCCGTACGGCGTCATCATCCGGATTCTCGACGCTGCGAAGGATGCGGGCCTCGAAGACGTCGGATTCGTAACTTCATAACTGCAGAGGTGAGATAACCCGTGGCTGTTTCCACCGGTCAAGGCGACGAAGAGGTCATGTCGACCATCAACATCACGCCCTTCACGGACGTGCTGCTGGTGCTCCTGATCATCTTCATCATCTTGGCGGCCGTCACCAAAGAGCCGCCGCTTCCGCTCGCGCACAACCGCGACAAGGTATATCCATCGCAGATTCTTGTCATCATTGACGACAAGAACAACATAACGATCGGTTCGAACGTTGTGACCATTCAAGGCGCCAAAGACGCGTTCGCATCCCTGCAAAACGATACCGGTCACCAGTTCAAGACCGTCATCATCAAAGCCGACCCAAAGGCGAGTTACGGAACGGTTTTGCAAGTGATGGACGCGGCGAAGTCTCAAGACCTCACCCAGTTCGGTTTGGCGAATAAGCCCGAGGGAAGCAAGACCTAGTGCCCGGCGAAATGATCACTTCCGGCGGACGCACCCGAAGCTTTCTGCTTTGGGCCTTTGTGATCTCGGTTCTCATCCATTTTATCTTGGCGCCCATTTTTCCGCGCCTGAAGAACAACAACGAAACGCAGCAAGTCGAGAAAGTTTCGGTCGTCAAGAAGATAAAGATCAGAGTACCGACGCCGCCGCCGCCCACGCCAACGCCGCCGCCGACTCCCACTCCACCGCCCAACGCAACTGCTCCGCCTCAGCAAAAGCCGCAGCCCAAACTGCAGCTCAATGTGCCGAAAACGACGAGCAATAACGCAACGAACAGCAACGTTAACAAATATACGCGGCCGGTCTCGGGTTCGGAGAATGGCGTGCCCGCCGGCCAGGGCACCGCGCCGCCGCACGCCGCAACCGTACCGCCCGGAACGCCGAAGCCGGCCTGCCGCAATCCTTACCAAGACGCAACGGTCGTTCAACAAGTCTCGCCCGACTATCCCGAGTCCGCGCGCGAACTCGGTCTGGGGCAAGTGACGGTGCAAGTCAAGGTCTCGGTCAGCCCGAGCGGCAGCCTCGTCGGCGCGTCAATTTTCCAGAGCGGCAATAACATGTCGCTCGATCAAGCGGCTCTGTCGGCGGCTCGCCAGTCGACGTATTCACCGAAAATCGTGAACTGCGAACCGGTAACCGGCGACTATCTGTTTAAGGTCACCTTCGACCCGAACCAGTAATCAAAAACCGCAGAATTCTCCTCGCCGCGCTCGCGATCTCGCTCCTGCTCCACCTGATCCTGGCCGTCTATTGGTATTGGCCGTTCACACATACGCAGAGCGAAGAACAGCTTTCTAACGTGCGCATCGTCCAGATCTCGCGCCGAACGCCGCCGCCGCGGCCGACGCAACCGCCTCAGCCAATTCACACGGCGGCGCCCGTTTCGAAATCGCGTGCCAAAGTTTCGACGCCGCATCTTATCGCGCGCGGCGGAAAGAATGCCGCCGGCGCTGTTGCCGCAGTCGTTCCGCCGACGCCACGACCCGTTGCGACTGCGACGTTGCCGTCGACGGGCTGTTCGCGCCCGAACGCGCCCGCGGGAGTCAGCAGCACGCCGGATCCGGCGGAGATCACGGCGCAAGCGCGCGCAAGCCGCGTAACCGGCACGGCCGCAATCGACGTTTCGCTCGACCCTTCCGGCAACGTCACCGATGCAAAGGTCGCGCGCTCGTCGGGCAACGACGGGTTGGATGCAAGCGCTTTAGATATGGCGCGTAAGACCACGTACACGCCGCAGTACTCCGCGTGCAAAGGCGTGGCGAGCACGTACACGTTTAGAGTCAAGTTCGTCGCTTGGTGACTCTAGGGGGAAGCACCAGGATGCTCAGCCCTGAAATCTCTGACATTTTTTGACCCGCCATGGATGGCAGCTTCAAAACTTTGTTTTTCAAAAAATGCAGCGAAGCCGCAAAATTACATGGACGTAATTTTGCGAGCGGTTTCAGGGCTGAGTATCCTGGTGATGCGCCCTATAAGCGCAACAGGAGCGCATGAGCGCGGACGGTAACCTCGACGCGTGACGTTCGCACAAGCGATGGCTCTGGCGCTGCTGCAAGGCGTCAGCGAGCTTTTTCCGATCAGCAGCCTGGGCCAAACGATTTTGATTCCGGCGCTGCTGCATTGGCACATCAACCGATCCGCTCCGTCCTTCCTGGCGTTCGTCACGGTCCTGCATTTAGGAACCGCGCTCGCGCTGGTTGTCTACTATCGCACGACGTGGGTGCGCATCGTTCGCGCGTTCGTCGCGAGCATTTGGCGCGGGAAGATCGGAAGCGATCCCGATGAGAAGCTGGCGTGGCTGCTCGTCGTCGGTACGGTTCCGGTCGGCATTCTGGGCGTACTGCTGAAGGATTCGGTGCAGAAGTTTTTCGGAAGCGCGGAGATTGCCGCGGTATTTCTGATGATCAACGCGGGCGTGATGTTCTTGGGAGAGTGGCTGCGTAACCGGCAGAAGACTCAGGCGGGCCGCGCCGACAAACCGCTGCCGGCGCTGACGTGGGGGCAAAGCGCGGGCATCGGCGTCGGCCAGGCGCTGGCGCTGTTTCCCGGCATTTCGCGCTCGGGCGCATCGATGGTCGCGGGCTTGATCTGCGATCTCAATCATGAAGACGCCGCGAACTACTCGTTCCTGCTGGCGACTCCCGTGATTCTGGCGGCCGGACTTTTCGAAATCGGCGACCTGAGCGCACCGGGAAGTCATGGGATACTCGTCCAAGCGGTTCTCGGCGGAGTACTCGCCGGCATCGCGGCGTATGCCGCCGTTTCGTTCTTGGTTCGCTATTTTCGCCGTAACGATCTGCGCCCGTTCGGCTGGTACTGCTTGATCTTCGGCGCAGCCTGTTTCACACTCGCACGCTTAGGAGTGATCCATTGAAAATTCTTGCGACCGTTCTTTTTATCGTGTTCCTCATCGCCGCCGTGCTTGCGTTCACCGGCATCGCTCATTTCTCGCACGTGCTCGGCTTTGACGGGCAGCGCCACATCAAACACGGGATCGTTTACGCGGTTCTCGCGGTGCTGAGCTTGCTGTGGATGCGGATGGCGCCCGCGAGCTAGATGCGGCACTTCGGGCCCGGCGGCGACCTGCAGATGGTCGACGTCTCCCATAAGGAAAGCACCGTGCGGACCGCGCGCGCGCAAGCTCGCGTCCGCCTCGGAGCAGAAGCTGCGAAGGCTCTCCGCGACGCCACGCTGGCGAAGGGCGACGCCCTTGTTGCAGCCCAGCTCGCCGGCATCATGGCCGCGAAGCAAACGCCGGCGCTGATCCCGCTCGCGCACGCCATTCCGCTGGGCGCCGTCAACGTCGAGTTTTCTTGGGACGGCGACGTGCTCGGCATCGAAGCGGTCGCGCGCACCACGTCGCAAACGGGCGTGGAAATGGAAGCGATGGTTGCGGCGGCGGTTGCGGCGCTCACGATCTACGACATGACCAAGGGGATCGAGAAAGGCATTACCATCGAGTCGGTGCGCCTGCTCGAAAAGACCAAATGAAGACCGCGCTGATCGTGCTCTCCGATCGCGCCGCGTCCGGAGGGCGCGCCGACACATGCATACCGGTTATGCGCGAGCTGTTGGGAACGCAGTACGAGATCGTCAGAGAAGTCGTACTGCCCGACGATGCCGGGGCACTGCAAGCCGAACTCATCGACCTGTGCGACTCGGCCGCCGCTTCGCTGGTGCTGACCAGCGGCGGAACCGGCATTTCTCCCCGCGATCGGACGCCGCAGGCTACGGCTGCGATAGTGGATTATGAAGTTCCCGGTATCGCCGATGCAATTCGCGCCGCGTCGATCGCGATCGTTCCAACCGCGATGCTTTCGCGAGCGATCGCCGGCGTGCGAAATCGCACGCTCATCGTTAACCTGCCCGGCAGCCCAAAGGCCGTCGCCGAGACGATCGGCGTTTTGCTGCCGGTGCTGCCGCATGCGCTGAAGCAGTTGAACGGCGAAACCGATCACGGTTCGTAAGCGATGACGTTCGCGCAGGCGCAAGCTTACGTTTTAGAGCTGGTTAGTGAAACCGGATCGCGCCGCGAACCATCCCGGCTCGATCGGATGCGCCGGTTCTTGGACGAAATCGGCAATCCGCAGGACACCTATCCGACGATTCATGTCGGTGGAACCAGCGGCAAGGGGTCGACCTCGGTCATGATTGCCGCAAGTTTAACCGCCGCCGGCAAACGCACGGGGCTGCATACCAAGCCGCATCTCCGCTCGATAACCGAACGGGCGAAAATCGACGGCGTTCCCGTTTCCGAGGAACGGTTCGCGGCTCTGATGGATGTGTTGATCCCCGCGATGGATCGCGTTGCGGTCGAGTTCACGCGGCCGTCGTACTATGAAACGCTGCTCGCACTGACCTTTTTATATTTTGCGCAAGAGCGCGTCGATGCGGCCGTGATAGAAGTCGGCATCGGCGGCAAACTCGACGGCACCAACGTTTTGCGCCCGCTAGTGAGCCTCATCACCAATGTCGGGCTCGATCACACAGAGATTCTGGGCGATACCGTCGAGCTGATCGCCGCGGACAAAGCCGGAATCGCAAAGGCCGGCATACCGCTGGTTAGCGCCGTGGACAGGCCGGAAGCGCGAGCCGTGATCGAAGCGCAGTGCGCCGCAGTGGGCGCGCCGTTCCTGTTCGTTCCGGACCACGTCAAGGTTCAATCTGCCGACACGGGTCCGTACAGTCAGCGCTTTACGCTAACGACGCAGCGCGCCGTTTACGATGTCGACTTGCCGCTGCTGGGCGAGTTCCAGCAGCGCAATGCCGCCTGCGCCGTGCTCGCGCTCGAACAGCTTCCCGAAGCGTTGCGTCCATCGCGCGAAGCGGTCGAACTCGGACTGAGCCGCGTCGATCTCCCCGGGCGCATGGAGTACTTTCCGGCGCATCCCGGCGTGATCTTCGACGTCGCGCACAATCCCGATAAGGCCGAGAACCTCGTGCGCAGCCTGCGCGCACTATTTCCCGACCGGCACTTCACCTTCGTCATCGCCATCGGCGAAAGCAAGGACGCCGGCGAGATCTTGCGCGTCTTGGCGCAGGTGCCGGCGACGCTCATCTTCACCTCGTTCGACACGCGCGGAAGAATCGCGGCCAAACCGCAGCGCTTGGCGCGCATTGCCGAATCGGCAGGCCTGTGGGGGCGCGCCGTTTCCGATCCGGTCGAAGCGTTTACGATCGCGCGGCGCAGCTCGGAGAGCGATGAAATCGTCGTGGTCACCGGATCGACGTTCGTGGTCGCCGAGCTGCGCGAATGGTGGATGGAGAACGTTGTTGCTTCGCACGCGCGATAGGGGCACGCTTGAATGGGGCGCGCGCACGTATGTTATGGGCATCGTCAACGTTACGCCCGATTCTTTTTCCGGCGACGGGATCGAAGAGCCCGATCTCGCCGTCGCGTTCGCGCTTACCCAACTGGAACGCGGGAGCGACATATTGGACGTCGGCGCCGAATCGACGCGCCCCGGCCACCGGCCGGTGCCGGCGGAAACAGAGATCGCGCGAATCGTTCCCGTGCTCGAGGCTATCCGAAACCGCGCGCCCTCGGCGATTCTCTCCGTAGACACACACAAGAACGACGTCTTACGCGCTGCAGCCGAAGCCGGCGCAGACATGCTGAACTGCATTTGGGGACTCCCGCCCGATCTTTTGGAAACCGCGCTCGAACGGCAGATGCCCGTCGTCGTGATGCACAACAAAACGCAAGCGGAGTATGAGGGCGACGTGATGGATGAAGTGCTCTCATTTTTAGAGGAAGCTGCGGCTCGCGCGGTGCGCGCGGGTATGCCGCCCGAGCACGTCATCTTGGATCCGGGAATCGGTTTTGGCAAGACCGCGGATCACAATCTGCGCGTCCTGCAGCAACTGCCGCGCTTGGTCGCGCTCGGATTTCCTACGCTGGTCGGCACGTCGCGCAAGTCGACGATCGGAAAGCTCACCGGGCGCGATCCCGACGATCGCATCTACGGCACCGCCGCGACGACGGCGCTTGCGATCGGCGCCGGCATCGACGTCGTGCGCGTGCACGACGTGTCGCAAACCAAAGACGTCGCGCGCGTTGCCGACGCGATCGTCCGCAATTGGAGGCCGCCCGGATGGATGTGATTCGTATCGACCGAATTCGCGCGTTCGGACGTCACGGCGCCGATCCCGGCGAGCGCGACGCCGCGCAGCCCTTCGACGTCACCGTCGTTCTCGAAGCCGATCTGAGTCGGGCAGCCGAAAACGACGACTTAAGACAGGCGATCGATTATTCCGTCGTGCATCAAACCGTCACGCGCATCATCGAATCAACGTCGTTTCGCCTGATCGAACGTTTGGCCGCCGAGATTTCGCGCGCGATTCTGGAAGATTCGCGCATCGCGCACGCGGAGATCACGGTCGCCAAGCCCGGCGTGCTGCAAGGCGCGACGCCGAGCGTCACGCTGCGCCGTCCCAATCCGAAGTTTCACGCGTGGCCCGAGCCGGGATAGGGCTGGGTTCCAACTTGGGCGATCCGGCCGCCAACGTGCGCGCCGCGCTCGATGCGTTGAGCGATGTCGGAATTGTTGCGGCTCGCTCACGGCTCTATCGCACCAAACCGTGGGGACGCACCGACCAGCCCGATTTTTGCAATGCCGCCGCGATTGTCGAAACGCAACTTTCGCCGCGCGAATTGTTGCTGCGGCTGCAAGCACTGGAACGCAGGTTGGGAAGGACGCCGTCGGTACGGTGGGGACCGCGCGCGATCGATTTCGACATCTTGTTTTACGACGACATCACGCTGAACGAGCCCGGATTGCACATACCGCATCCGCGTCTGATGGAACGCGCGTTCGTGTTGGTGCCGCTGGCTGAAATCGACCAACGCTTCGCGGCCGGCGCCGAGGCCCTGCCGCCAGCGGAACGGGCCTCTGTGGAAGCGAACCCGTAGCCCTCCATGCCCGGCAATAACGTCGTCGAACGCGTGCGCTCGCTCGTGCTGGCGTTCCTGGACACCGACCTCGTGCGGCTGCGCATCGAACGCGACGGCGGCCACGTCGAGCTGCGCCGCCGGGCGAGCTCTCGCCCCGTTGCAGCGGAATCGCCGGAGCCGCAAGCGCAAGCGGCCGCGCCGCAAAACGTCGACGCAATCCGGTCCGATCTCGTCGGCATCTTTCGCTTCAGCCGTCCGTTGCCGGTGACCGGCGACTTGATTGATTCGGATCGCGAGCTGGCATACGTGGAAGCCCTCGGCATCCGCAATCCGGTGCGCTCGCTAGGGCCCGGGCGCTTGGTATCGGTCTGCTGCGACGACGGTAAGCCCGTCGAATACGGGCAAACACTCTTTGAGATCCAGCGTGTTTAAGAAAGTCTTGATCGCCAACCGCGGCGAGATCGCGCTGCGCATCAACCGCGCTTGCCGCGAGCTGGGCGTGAAAACCGTCGCCATCTTTTCCGAGCCCGACCGCGAGTCGCTGCACGTGCGCCACGCCAACGAAGCGTTTTGCGTCGGTCCAGGACCGGTCGCGCGATCGTACCTAAGCATTCCCAACATCATCTCGACGGCGCTGATCACGCAGTGCGACGCGGTCCATCCTGGGTACGGCTTTTTGGCCGAAAACGCGCGGTTCGCGCAAATTTGCGCCGACCACGGCTTGACGTTCATCGGGCCCTCACCTGAAGTGATCGCCACGATGGGCGACAAGGCGACGGCGAAACGCGTGATGCGCGAAGCGAAAGTCGACACGACGCCGGGAACCGACATTCTGGAGTCGGTCGACAAAGCGCGCCGCGCGGCGCGCGACCTCGGCTATCCGGTGCTGCTCAAAGCGACTGCGGGCGGCGGTGGCAAGGGCATGCGCGTCGTCACGGGCCCCGACGAACTCGAGCGCGCCTTTAACAACGCGCAAAACGAAGCCGAGGCAAGTTTCAAAGACGGCCGGCTCTACATGGAAAAACTGATCGTGAGCCCGCGTCATATAGAAGTCCAAGTCTTGGGCGACAATTTTGGAAACATCGTGATTCTGGGCGAGCGCGATTGCTCGGTGCAGAAGCCTTCGCATCAAAAATTGATCGAAGAGGCGCCGGCCGCAAATCTGCCGGAAAAGGCTCGCAAGTCGCTGCACGCTATGGCGCTGCGGGCCGCGGAGGCGGTTCATTACACCAATGCCGGAACGCTCGAATTCTTGGTCAGCGGCGATCGCGTGTACTTCATGGAAATGAACACGCGCATCCAAGTCGAGCATCCCGTGACCGAGATGGTCTACAACATCGATCTCGTCAAGGAGCAGATCCGGATCGCCGCCGGCGAAGCGCTCGGATATACGCAGGGCGACCTGCGCCCGCGCGGGCACGCGATCGAATGCCGCATCAATGCGGAGGATTCGAACAACAACTTTGCGCCGGCGGCGGGCACGCTCACCAACGTCGTCTTTCCGGGCGGCCCCGGCATTCGCGTGGACACCCACATTTATTCGGGCGCTACGGTGCCGCCGTTCTACGATTCGATGCTCGCAAAAATCGTCGCGTTCGGAGAAACGCGCGAAGCGGCGATCGCGCGCATGGAGCGCGCGCTGCGCGAAACGGTCATCGAAGGCGTCAATACGACGATCCAGATGTGCCTCGAGGTGCTCGCCACCGACGCGTTCGTTAGCGGGCACTACGCAATCGACTTCCTGCCCGGCCTGCTGCGCCAGGCCGACGCTGCTTAGGGACATTGGAATGCCGACGCGCCGCCTGGGCCGCGAGATTGCGCTGCAAGCGCTCTTTTCGGTCGAAGTCGGGCACCGCGATCCGGCGGAGGTGCTCGACGAATACCTCGTCACGTCGGGGGACAGCGCCCACCGCCTTTTCGTAAAAGATCTCGTCATGGGTACGTTGGAACACGCCGGTGAAAGCGACGAAATAGTAGCGCCCTTGCTGCAGCAGTGGAGCCTAGAACGATTACCGACCATCGACCGTTTGCTCTTACGCATGGCGGCTTTTGAGTTGCGGCACCGGCCCGAAACGCCCGAGCCCGTGGTCATTAATGAAGCGGTCGAACTCGCGAAACGTTTTTCGACCGAAGATTCGGGCCGTTTCATCAACGGCGTCCTTTCCTCGGTGATGCGAGGCAACGGCAATGCGTAGAGCTCTGCGGTACGTCGCCGTCGGACTTTTGTTGGCGGTACTGTTTCTTGCGGGCTCAATCGCCGGCATAGTGGCCGCTTACTCGCGCAATCTGCCCGACATCAGCCGCATGGCGGACTATCAGCCGGCGCGTTCGACGCGGCTTTACGCGCGCGACGGGACGCTGCTCGCAAACCTCTACAAAGAGAATCGCACCTGGCTGCCGATCGACAAAATTCCGGCCGTCGTGCGCAACGCGTTCATCGCCAATGAGGACCACAATTTCTATTCCCATCACGGCGTCGATTTCTTCGGCATCGTGCGCGCGGGCGTCGCAGACTTGTCACACCACCGGGTCGAACAAGGCGCGTCGACGATTACGCAGCAGCTCGCTCGCGCGCTTTTCTATACCGATCAACAGACGATCGCGCGCAAGATTCAGGAAGCGCTGCTTGCGATGGAGATCGAGCGCTACTACACCAAGGACGAAATCCTCGAGCGCTATCTCAATCTTATCTATCTTGGATCCGGCGCGTATGGCGTGGACGCGGCTGCGCACACGTACTTCGGCCGCGGCGCCGACTCGCTGAGGCTCGGACAGGCGGCCATGCTGGCCGGGCTGATCGCTGCGCCATCGCTCTACTCGCCGTACGTCAATCTCTCGCTCGCGCGCGAGCGCCAGCGCCATGTGCTCGATCGCATGGTCGAGAGCGGTTACGTTACGCAAGCGCAAGCCGATGCGGCGTACGCCGCGCCGTTGCAGCTGAGCGGCTTGCGGCCGGAAGGCTTGCAAGGCTATCGCGATCCGTGGTTTACGACCTACGTCGTCGACCAGCTCGAAAAAACGTTTGGTAAGGCCGCGACATACGAAGGCGGCCTGCAAGTCTATACGACGATCGATCCGCAGATGGAGGAGATCGCCCAGAGCGCCGTGGACTGGGGCGTGGCGGCCGCTCAATCCGAAGGCATCGGCGCGGACGAAGCGGCGCTGGTCGCGTTGCGCCCATCGACCGGCGAGATCGTCGCGATGATCGGCGGCACGCATTTCTCGCTGCAGAATCAATTCAACCGCGCCTGGCAGGCGCACCGCCAGCCCGGTTCGTCGTTTAAAGCTTACGTTTATACCGCCGCAATCGACACGGGCATGACGCCGACGACGGTCATCGCCGACTCGCCGGTGAGTTATCCGATGGGCGACGGCACGGAATGGGCGCCAAAGGACGACGACTTCCGGTACATGGGGCCGATCTCGCTGCGCGTCGCGCTCGCGCAAAGCCGCAACATCGTGGCGGTGAAATTGCTGCAACTCGTCGGCGTCGATCGCGTGATTCAATACGCGCACCGGATGGGCGTCGAATCGCTTCTGGAGCCGAATCTTTCGCTGGCGCTCGGCACGTCCGTTATCAGTCCGCTCGATCAGGCCAGCGGCTATTCGACGCTCGCGAACCAAGGCGTACACGTCACGCCGTCGCCGTTTCGGATCGTGAAAGACTCGCTCGGCAACGTTGTGCTCGATAATCTGTACCCGCCGCAGACCGAAGTCGTCAGCGCGGGCACTGCCTACGTCATGACGACGATGCTCGAAGACGTCATCAATCACGGCACGGGCTACCCCAATGCGGTTATCGGACGGCCCGCTGCCGGCAAGACCGGCACGACGACCAACTTTAGAGACGCATGGTTCGCCGGCTACACGCCCGACTTGGTCGCCGTGGTGTGGCTGGGCAACGACAACTACCATCCGATGAGCGAGTCGTACGGCGGAAATATTCCGGCCCGCATCTGGGCGCGCTTCATGCAAGGCGCGCTAAAAAGCGTCGCCAAGCATGATTTTATTTTCCCGGCCGGAGAAGTTTCGAAAATCGCGTCATGCGGAGGCGGTTACGGCAAGTACGAATACTACCTGGCCGGCACCGATCCGATCTCGCCGTGCGGACATCCGCGTCCGCTGCCATCGCAAGCCGCCGCTGCCGCAGCTGCTGTCGTGCCGGTGATCATTCCGAACAACATGCCGCCGGCGCCCACGTTCTCGCCGGAACCGACCGCACCGCCGCCGGATCCGACGCCGCAACCATAGCGTGCAAGACTCACTTTTCAAACGGCCCGCCGCTCCGCTCGAGAGCGTGCAGACCGTTAGCAAAATCGTCGATTACATCCGGCGGATCGTTTCACAAAACAAGATCTTGGCGGGCTTGCGCGTGCGGGGTGAAGTTTCCGGACTCTCGCGCCAGCCCAACGGCCGCGCCTATTTCGATCTCAAGGAAGGCAAGGACATCTTGAAATGCGTCGCGTGGGAAGGCGACGCGGCAAACCTGCCGCCGTTTAAGGACGGCGATGAAATCATCGTCGGCGGCGATTACGGCACGTACCCGTCGCGCAGCCAGTATCAACTGGTCGTAAAGTCGATCGAACTCTCCGGCATCGGCGTGCTCTACGCGCAGATCGTTGCGCTCAAGAAGAAGTTCAAAGACGAAGGCCTGTTCGATCCGAGCCGCAAGCGCCCGCTTCCCGAGTTCCCGCGCCGCATTGCCGTCGTTTCTTCGATGTCGAGTCGCGGAATGGGCGACATTGTAGCGACCATCAAGGCGCGGGCGCCATTTCTGGAAGTGCAATTCATCGAAACACGCGTGCAGGGCGAAGGCTCGCAGATGGACATTGCTGAGGCTATCGATCGCGCTTCGAAGTTAGACGTCGACGTGATCGTGGTCGCGCGCGGCGGCGGCTCGTACGAAGACTTGTTCCCGTTCAGTTTGGAGCCGGTCGTGCGCGCAATTGCACGCGCGCGTCATCCCGTCATATCGGCGATTGGCCACGAAGACGATCATCCTCTGAGCGATGACGTTGCCGATCTCCGATGCGAAACGCCGTCAAACGCGGCAAATTACTTCGTCCAGATCGGAGATCGCCTGGTCGCCCGCATCGAGAGCGCGCGGGCGCGCATGTCTCATGGAGCGCGCATTATCTTCGCTAACAGCGCGCAGCGAGTGGACTCGGCTGAATACGCACTGTTGCGCGCGATGCGCGACGGCGTGCGCGATCGCCAGCAAATGGTGGCGCGGTTGGAGAAACGCGTGGATGCCGCCAGCCCCGAGCGCGACGTCGCTAAACGGCGCGAGCGTCTGATGCAACTGAATTTCGCGTTCCGCCAAGCCGGCGCGGGAGCGCTTCGCAACGCGCGTCAGCGCTTCGACGTCTTGCGCGCGCGATTCGAGGGCGCAAATCCTGAAGCGCCTCTCTCGCGCGGCTACGCGATCGTCACGTTCGAAGGCCGTGCGGTCAGAGACGCAGCCTCTGTTCCCGGCGGTGCGCTCATCGAAGCGGCAGTCCAGCGCGGAAGATTGCAGGCCCGGGTCGAGAAGAAGATCGCCGATGGCTGATCAGAAGCAGGGCCCCTTCGAAGAAAAGGTTGCGCGGCTCGAAGCTATTGCCAAAGAACTTGAGGGCGGCAACGTCGAGCTCGATCGCGCGGTCGCGCTCTTCAAAGAGGGAAAAGCGCTCGCGGCCGACTGCGAAAAGTTGCTCAAAGTTGCGCAGCAACAAATCGATCGCGCGATGGAATCTGCCGGTCAAACTGAGGAAGCGGGTTCGGGCGACGAGATCCCGTTTTAATTGCGTCATAACCACTTCTTATGGCTCGTAGAATTGTAATAGGCATCGTGCTGGCTGCGGTTCTTCTGCCCTTTATCGGCTGGGCCGCTCTTGATACAGCCAGTAGAATTGCTGCGACAAAAGCTGCTACACAGACTGAATGGATTCGAACTCACATTGTTCCAGGCGCTTCTCGCGCGGATGCATACGCGATGCTGAAATCGCAGGGGCTGGTTGCGTATAATTGGGCCTATGTAAAAGGGAAAGCCATACCAGCCGATAGTCCTGACCCGAAGAACCCGCTGGTCGGTGCTGGCTGTGAGACAATCGACTGGTCCAGTGGCGCATGGCCATACCAAAACGAACCTCTACCAAAGCAGGAAGGGGTATGCGTTGAAGGCCGTCCGGCGAGACCAATTAGGAACCCAGACGCGGACATCGAGTTGGGCGGCGGATTTAACATCTTTTGCGGTTGGTCGACCTCAATAAAAGTCACCTTTGGTGACGATGACCGAGTTAGGCATGTCCACATAGGGCAACCGTACCCGACATGCATGTGAGGCTTCGCAGGGCCGGGTTTGAGGAAAAGCCCATCTAATGACCTCGCGCCTTGATGAACTCGTAGCAGAACGCAGCGGCATTAGCCGTTCGCAAGCGCGTGCTCTCATCATCGAGGGGCGCGTGCGCGTCAACGGCGCGCCCGCCACCAAACCGGGCACCTCCATTCGGGACGGCTCCGCCATCGAAGTCGAACGGCCGCGTCCGTTTGTGAGCCGCGGCGGCGAGAAACTCGATCGTGCACTTTCGGAATTCGGAATCGATGTCCGTGGAATGCGTGCGCTCGACATTGGCGCATCGACCGGAGGGTTTACCGATTGTCTCCTAAAACGCGGAGCCGCTCATGTCGTGGCGGTCGACGTCGGTTACGGGCAGTTGGATTGGGGATTGCGCAACGATCCGCGGGTCACGGTGATGGAGCGGACCAATTTCAGAACGCTTGCCGCCGATGCTTTTGCGGGCCAACCATTTGACCTGATCGTCGCCGATGCGTCGTTCATTTCGCTGCGCACGATTTTGGCCCGCGCCGTCTCGTTTTTGGCGCCTGCGGGAGAGATTGTTGCGCTTGTGAAGCCGCAGTTCGAGGCGGGGCGAGCCCGCCTCGGGAAACGTGGGGTGGTGCGCGATCCCGAAGTACACCGTGCGGTGCTGCGCGAAATTCGCGATGCCATGCCTGAATTAGGCCTCATTCCGTCCGCTTTGACGGCATCGCCGCTGGTCGGGCCGGCGGGGAACCGGGAGTTTCTCTTGCGCCTCGCGCGGCGGGGAGAAGCCGTTTCGGATGCGCGCATCGATGAGGTCGTCGGATGAACGTTGCTGCAAAAAAGGGCGTCGTGGCGCTCTACATCGACGCAAAACGTGAGAACTCGCGCGCACTCGGCGTGCGGGTTGCCGAGCGCTTTCAAGGTGCCGGTTACACCATCTGCCTGTGTCCGGGTTCCGATCCCGGCCTGCCCATTGCATCAAGTAACGCGAAGATCGCCGATGCCGCATTGCTGGTCACCGTCGGCGGCGACGGCACGCTTTTGCGCGCGGCACGCATCGTCATCGAAGACGGCATTCCGATCATTGGGATCAATACCGGCAGGCTTGGGTTTCTCACTGAATTCGATGAAGATGATCCGCGCATCGAAAAACTCCCCGAGTTGCTCGCCCGCGGTTTGGAGATCGAAGAGCGTATCGCACTGCAGGCGCATTACGAGGGTCGCAAATTTTTTGCGCTCAACGATGTCGTCGTGCGCAAAGGCGAAGTCTCGCGGATCGTGCCGTTTGGTCTACAACTCGGTGAAGAAGAGGCGGCGCACATTCCGGCCGATGGCATCTGCGTGGCCACGCCCACCGGCTCCACCGCGTACTTTCTATCGGCCGGCGGCTCGATTATCTCGCCGCACGTCGATGCTTTCGGTATCGTGCCGCTCTTGCCGCACACGCTGTTTTCCCGCCCGCTCATCGTGCCGACGAGTTCGCGCATTCACATCAGCTGCGACTCGGAGATCGTGCGCGCACAACTGGAATGTGACGGCGATGCCGTGAGCGAGATAGCGCCCGGCGGCACGGTCGTCATCGAGCGGCATCCGCGCATGGTGCGCTTCGCGCGCACATCCCCGTTGCATTTCTTCGAGCGTCTCGAAGATAAGATGCGGTGGGGCGTTTCGATCAAAGATCGCCGGCGAGCGTAAGGTGCTGCGGCGGCTGAGCATAGCCGACTACGAACTGATCGCGGGAGCGGAGATCGACTTCGCGCCCGGCGCGACGATGTTCACCGGCGAGACTGGGTCCGGCAAAACCATGGTACTTGGCGCGATCGCATTTGTTCTGGGCGAACGCGCCGGGGCCGACGTCGTGCGCCGCGGTGCGGCCAAAGCGGCGGTGACGCTCGAATTTGAACCGGACAAGAACCTTCGCGAAAGACTTTGTGCCGATGGTTTTGAGTTCGACCCAGACGAAGACGCGACAATTTCGCGTGAACTAAGCGAGAGCGGTAAATCCGTTCTCCGCTTAAACGGGCGGCCGACGACTGCGGGCTACGTCCGCGAGCTCGCAGCGGAACTCGTCGACATCGTCGGGCAGCACGAAGCGCAGCGCCTGCTGGCGCCGGCCTACCATTTGGAGCTGCTCGACCGGTTCGGCGGCGATGCGCTCTTCAAGGTGCGCGAAAGCGTGGCATCGTTACACGCAGGTGCCGCCAAACTGGCCGGCGACCTGCGCAACTTAAACGAAGGCGAGCGGCGCGCGCAAGAACGACACGCCTTTGCAAAGTACGCGCTCGACGAGATCGAATCTGCCGCGCCCGGCGCGGGAGAAGACGATCGCCTGAGCGAGCGCCGGCGGTTTTTAGACAACGTCGAAAAGATTGCGCTTGCATTGCGCAGCGCGCACGATGCGCTCGCCGGAGAAAATGCGTCGGCATCGGGAGCGCTTGGAGCCGCGAGTGCCGCGCTACAGCAGCTGCGCGGGCTCGGCGAAGGGCTTTCCGAGATGGCCCAGAGCGCGAACGCGCTGCAAAGCGAGGCCAACGAACTTGCCGTTCGCATCGCGCGCGAACTGGATGCCACCGAATTCCAACCGGCGGAGCTGGAGACGATCAACGGCCGGCTCGAAGCGCTCGACACCCTCAAGCGAAAATATGGCGGCTCGATAGAGGCGGTGCTCGCTTCAGCCGAAGAGTTTCGCAACGACGTCGACCTTTTCAGCAACGCCGGCGAACGGAAAACGCAGCTCGAACGCGATTTCCAATCGGCGCAAAGCGAGTTACGTAAAGCTGCAGGCGAGCTCTCGAAGTTGCGGAGCGGCGCCGCCGATCGTTTGCGAAAATCGGTCGAGAAAGAGTTGCAAGACCTCGCGTTGCCCTCGGGCCGTTTTGGCGTTCGATTTGAACCGCTTGGTGAGATCGCGGCTACCGGAGCCGAACGAGCCGAATTTCTTTTTGCAGCCAACAAAGGCGAGGAAGAACGGCCGCTCGCGCGAGTTGCTTCGGGCGGCGAACTCTCACGGGTGCTCTTGGCGCTGATCGTCGTATTGGCCGGCAAGCGCGGAAAAACAGCGCTCGTGTTCGATGAAATCGACCTTGGGATTGGCGGCGCTACGGCCACCGCCGTCGGCGTGCGCTTGGGACGCCTCGCGCGCGAAGCGCAGGTAATGTGCGTCACCCATCTCGCGCAGATCGCTGCCTGGGCCGACGAACACTACGTGCTGGAAAAAACCGAGTCGCGTGCTGCCACGACTATTTCGGTTCGCAGAGTTGACAAGGATGCCGAGCGCACGAGCGAACTGGCCCGCATGCTTTCCGGCGAAACGCATGACGCGGCGCTAAAACACGCGCGAACATTATTGCGACAAACAACCGAACGGAGGTCGGCAATTGCGTAGCTCGCTAAACGTGTGCACTTTCGCCCTCATACTGTTCCTTGGCCTGACAGCGTCGGGACCTTCGGCAGAGCGCCCAGACGTAACAAAAGCGTACAAGCTCATCACGCTTCCTTATAGCCAAGTGCAAATGAAGATTCCCGCTGGAGCGAATTTGGAACGCGAAAGAATCAATTGGGAGACCGATAGATTCGATCTCTTGTTACAGGGCGATGAATTAATCCAAATATTACTTGGTGGCGGCGCGCATGATCTGCATGGCCTACGAAAGATCTGCCTCAACGGGAAGCGCGCGTGGGACTCAGGTCAATTGAATGGTGCGAGGACTGTCGTGTTAGGAAATCCTGGAATGGATAGTATGGAACTGAGTTATACTGGACTTTCTCAAGTCGCGCGACGCGTGGCCGATGCCGTGATCGCTTCGGTCCGATATAATGAGGGTGGCTACTCGTGCAAAGCGAGCTAGCGAGCGGCGGTACGCTCTGGCGTAAGCTCTAAGTGAGCTCTCAGCAAATGCGGGTACACATCCAACGCAATGGTGGAGATACGCCGAATCCCCGTCCTCGTGCTCGCATTTGTCGGATTCTGCGCGGCGGTCCCAAGCGGATCCGTGGGCCAGATCTTGCAGCGGCTCGCTTCCAACCCGTCGGCGCCGAGCCAATATACCGCGAATGTTCAAGTCCGCATGCATATGCGCGGTTTCCCCTGGATTACCAAGACCGTGAGCGGCAGCGAAGTCTACAAGCATCCCGGCTTTTACCAGTTCGCTTTTAAAGACGCGCCCAAATCGCTCGACCAGCTGAGCGGTTTGGAAGAAGACCTCGCCGATCCGAAAGCATGGCCCCAACGCTATAACGTCTCGTTACTTGTTCCGGGGTCGCCCACAGTCGAGCCGGTTGTTCGGCTTGTGCCAAAAACCGTGAAGCTAGTCAAAACGCTGGACATCACAGTGGATATGGCTAGGGCGCATATTGACAAAGCCGTTTGGTCGCGCACCGACGGCGGCACGATTACAATGACGCAGAAATATAACACCGTTGCGTCGCGTGAGGTCGTTTCCGAACAAGATGCGGCCGTGCGCATTCCTAGCATGTCCGCGGACGTCACCGCTACGTATAGTGGCTTCAACGTCGATAGCGGTACGCACTAGCCTGCGGCTTTCGACTCGCTTCGCTCGCTCAAGCGTGGTTCGACTACGCGCATCGAAGATGCGCTGCTCACCATGACACCCTTTTGATGCCGCCCTTACAACACAGGGTTACGGTATCTGGTGGATTTTTAGCAGGTTCGTGCCGCCGGCGCCGACCGGCATGCCGGTCGTGAAGGCAACGCAGTCGCCGTTGCTGACGAGTCCTTCCGAAAGCATGCGTTGTTCCATGATGTGCAGCAGCACGTCGATCGACGAGTAGCGCTCGATCACGAGCGACTCGATGCCCCACAGCAGCGCCAGCCGACGCGCGACTTCAGGAAGCGGCGTGAGCGCGATGATCCGGGCCTTCGGCCGGAATGCCGAGATGTGGTGCGCGGCATTGCCCGTTGTCGTGCCGGTCACGATGTAGGGTAATTGCAGTTCGGCGCTCGCTCGCGTTGCGGCTTCGGCGATCGAGGTTGCGATGTCGGGCGTTACGCCCTCCAGCCGCCGCAGCTGCAACCGTTCGTGCGGATATTGCTTTTCGACCTCGCGCGCGATCTCAGCCATCACGCGCACGGCTTCGGTAGGATAGGCGCCGAGGGCCGTTTCGCCCGAGAGCATGACGGCGTCGGTGCCGTCGAGGATCGCGTTGGCAACGTCGGTCGTCTCCGCGCGCGTGGGCCGCGGGCTTGAAGTCATCGACTCGAGCATCTGCGTGGCCGTTACGACGGGCTTGCTCGCGCGGTTGCAGCGCGCGATCAGGTCTTTCTGCACCATCGGGACGCGCTCAAGCGGGATTTCGATTCCTAAATCGCCACGCGCGACCATGATGCCGTCGGCGTGCGCGATAATGTTTTCGATATCTTCGAGCGCCTCGTGTTTTTCGATTTTGGCGAGCACGCGCGTCGTCTTCTTGCGTTCGGCGATGAACGTCTTGACGCGCGCAATATCTTCGGCCGTGCGCACGAAAGAAACGGCCACATAGTCGACGTCTTTTTCCAGTCCGAAAGCCAAATATTCGAGGTCGCGTTCGGAGACGGCTGAGAGATTGAGAGAGCCATCGGGATAGTTGATGCCTTGCGAGGGACGCAAGTCGCCGCTGGCTTCGACCGTCGTGTGGATCTCCGTCGCGTTCTTGTCCATGATGCGCAGCACGATCGCGCCGTCTTGCAGATAGATGCGTTTGTCCACGGCGACATCGGCCGGAAGATGGCGGTAGGTGACCGAGACACGCTGCGAATTTCCCGGCACGTCTTCGGTCGTGAGTGTAAATGGTGCGCCGCGCTCGAGATGCACCGAAGGCGCATCGCCGAGTTTGCCGGTCCTCACCTTGGGCCCGGGCAGATCTTGTAGGACCGCGATGTGGGTTTCCAGCTCGTCGGCGATCTTGCGAATCGCATCGATGGTCTTGCCGTGTCCGGCCGGTTCGCCATGCGAGAAATTCAAGCGGAAGACGTTGGCGCCCGACAGGACGAGCGAGCGAATGATTTCCGGATCGCTTGAGGCGGGACCGATCGTCGCGACGATCTTGGTGCGTTTTTGGATCGTTTCCATCGGCAAGTACCGCGCTTGCGAGGCCCGCTCTGGAGGCTCCTGCGCCGAGGTGGGCGCATTAGTTTCCAATCGTGCCGCGCGACGACAACGATCGCCGTCACCCGCAGCGATTGACGACGAGTTTTGTCGCCTCGTTATTTCTGCATGCCCTCGCCGCGTTTTTGCTGTTTTCGCTGGCGACCTCGTCATCGGAGCAGGCCTCTTCGGAATCCGTGCAAGGCGCGCAGATCGTCACCGTCACGAGCCAGGCCGTTCCTAAGACGGTTGCGGTCGCCGCCCCGCATGCGGCGCCGCCCGTTCCGCATTCGCGGACCGCGCCGCAGCAGGCCGCCGCGCAGCCCCGCTCGGCGCCGCCGCATCCGCGCATTCATCACGAGCTCTCAAAGTTCGCGCCGACCGCACCGCCCAATCCAACGCCCGCGCCGGAGGCCTCGGCTGCCCCCAACCCGCAGCCCACGCAGCCCGAAATCGCGCTGACGCCGCTGCCCATTGTCGCCGCCGTCCCAACGAGCGTTCCGGCGCGAGTCGTCGCGGCGACCATTCATGCTCCGCCCACCGCGCCGCCGACGCAAGCCCCGACCGCTGCGCCAACCGCGCGGCCTATTCCGAAGATCGAGCAGCCGAAGGCGCCGGAGGCAACCTTTGCTCCGCTGATCGCACGGGCTACCCCGCAAGCCGTCGTGACGCCCGGATTAACGGCGCAGGTGCAGATCCGCAAGCCGGCGCCGGGCGTGCCTAGCCCCGGACCAACGCGTCTGCCGCAGCCGTCGGTTTCGCATGGCGGCGCTGCAAGCCCGGGACCCAAAACTGTCGGTTCGCCGGGACCAAAGGGCATCGCGCCCGTCAAATCGAGCGCGCCCGCCAAGCCGATTCAAACGGTTCCATCCACGCCGCGGCCGGCGGCCGCTCAAGGAAAACCGAGCTCGAAAGCGTCCCGCAATTTGAATCAACGGCTACGCAACATATTGCCGACGCCCGGCCCGTATGTGATCGCGACGCCGCGCATGTACAAGGCCGACGTCAGCAGCCTCAGGCCGGTTGAACCAACGCCTCCGCCGGCCGTCCTGGCACTCACGAAATATATTTACACGGAGAACGTTGGCGGGAACTGGAAAATCTGGCCGCTGGGATCGGCGCCTGAAGAGCGCACGATAAAAATGTATGTGACGTCGGTCCGGCACGTCGCCGGCGTGACGATGTGCACGGGATGGGTGGTCCGCCAGCCGATCGCCGGCAAGGATCCGTGGATCGTCGAACCCGACCAGACCTTTCCGTGCGGCGGCCATCTGGTGCCGTACACGCCCCCAGCCCCGCTCCGCCGTAGGGAACTCTGTCTAGCGAACCTGGTGCCGGGCGAGCGATTAACCATGCCAAAAGCGAGGCCGGCATCAGGTGAGTATTATCCACAGCTTGCTTCTTGAAACCCGACATTTGTCGGCGTACAATCAAGCTGTCTCAACGAGACAGAAGACAAGGAGGGCGGTTGGAACCGCAAGATCCACCGGGCAGTAGAGCCCGCGGAGCACGCAAGATTTAAAGAGCGCTAGACGAGCGCCCAGCGGCAACCGGACGTAGACCGGAAAAAGAGCGTGCTCGTACCGCGCAAGCGATAAAGTAGGTCAGAGCGAGGGGCCCGCCCCACCTGGGGTTGCGGCCCGTCGCATTTTTCGGGTATGCTACTCCGTGGTAGGTCAAAGCGTGGGCAGGTCCCGCGCTTCGTTGTTCTTTGGGGGTCTTTGTGGAGAGGTCGTTGGCAGGCGAATTCGGGCGCGCGGTTGAGGAGATTGCGCGCGACGATCGTTTTGCCGGCGTGGAGATCGTGCAGTCCAGTACGCGAGGTTCCGGAGACAAAAGCGTGCTGAGCGTGACGATCGATCGCGAAGGCGGCGTCGACGTGAAAACGTGCGAGCGCATCGCATCTGCGATAAATCACCGCCTGCAAACTTTTGAAGAAGCCTACCGGCTCGAAGTCGAGTCCGCCGGCTTGAACCGGCCCCTGACCAAGCCCGGAGACTACACCCGTTTTGCGGGCCGCGAGGCTAAGATCACAACGTCGCTGCTCGTGCGCGGAACCAAGACGCATCGCGGCGTCTTGCAAGGCGTTCGCGGAACCGCGGTGATTCTGCAAACGGAAAGCGGCGAGTTGCCGCTGCCGATCGAGACCATAAGAACCGCAAATCTAGAATACGACGTGCGCGCAGATTTGAAGCGCGCAAAGGACAAAAAAAGACAGCATGCCTGAACAAATGACCGAAGAGAACCTCCTAGACGTTCTGCAATACATCTCGCGCGAACGCAACATTCCGTTCGAGATGTTGATTGAAGCGCTGGAAGCGGCGCTCTTGACCGCTTACAAACGGCACTTCGGAAGCGAGGCGAACGCGATCGTCTCCGTCGACCGGCAGACCGGCGAATACAAAGTCTTTCACCGCCGGATCGTGGCCGAAGAAATCACCGATCCGAAGTTGGAGATTACGCCCAAAGAGGCGGGGCCGCAGTATCAGCCCGGCGATTACTTCGACGAAGAGGTTACGCCCAAAGATTTCGGCCGCATTGCCGCGCAGACCGCCAAGCAAGTCATCGTTCAGCGCATCCGCGAAGCCGAGCGCGACACCGTTTACAACAAGTACGCGGCCAAGCTCAACGACATCGTCACCGGTACCGTCCAGCGGTTCGAACAGCGCAACATGTACGTGCTGCTCGACGGCAAGGACGAAGCCATGCTGCCGCTCTCGGAACAAGTCCCGCGCGAAAATTTCCGCATCAACGATTTCATCCGCGCCTATGTTTTGGACGTGCGCAAATCTCCCAAAGGTCCGAGCGTGATCCTGTCGCGTTCGGCCGAGGGCCTGGTGCAGCGACTGCTCGAGTTCAACGTCCCCGAAGTCGAGGACGGTACGGTCGAGATTATGGCGATTGCGCGCGAGCCGGGCAGCCGCACTAAAGTCGCGGTGCGCAGCAACCGCACCGAAGTCGATCCGATCGGCGCGTGTCTGGGACCAAAGTCCAGCCGCATCGCGAACGTTTCCGACGAACTGCGCGGCGAGAAAATCGACGTCATCAAATGGGATCCGGATCAAACGACGCTGATCATGAATGCGCTCGCGCCGGCCAAAGTGCTGAGCGTCGAGCTCTTCGAAGACGACGGCGTTGCGCTGGTGATCGTGCCGGATTATCAGCTCTCGTTGGCGATCGGCAAGGAAGGCCAAAACGTCCGGCTGGCGGCGCAGATGACCGGCTGGCGTTTGGACATTACGAGCGAGACCGAAGCGGCGGAGGCGCGCGAACGCTACCTGGCCGAGCGGGCCGAACGGCAAGCCGAAGTGCCGGCAGCCGCGGAAGCCGGCGAAGCAGTCGAGGAGGGCGAGGAGCTGCCCGCGATCGACGAAGACCTCATCCGCAAGCTCGAGGAGTTCAAGCGCGAGCGGCTGAGCGAGTAGGCGGCCTTTGAGCGACCATGTCCCGGTGCGGCAATGCGCCGGCTGCCGCGAGCGCCGGCCTCAGGCTTCCCTGCGTCGCTTCGTCCGGACCGGGCCGCGGGAGTGGCGTCCGGACGCGGCCAAGCGGCTATCGGGGCGCGGAACCTACCTGTGCGCCTCCCCGGAGTGCCTCAAGGCGGCCGAGAAGAACCGCCGCTATCCGGGGCTTGCATCTGCGGCCGCCGAAGATGGGTTTCAACAAGGTTCGAGTTCTGTGAAATGATGATGCTTAACCACTATGATTAGGCGCGCCGGGCGCGCCTCCAAGGAGCGTAGCATGAGGTGAGGACGGCGCAGGCGTCCTCGGCTTACGTTCCGAGGTACACATACACGCCTGCGAACGTGAAAGGCAAACTTTGGCTACCGGAAAAGTTCGGATATTCGAGCTCGCAAAAGAGGTTGGACTCACTTCAAAAGAGTTGATCACGCTCTTCAACGAGCGCTTGAACGGCGTCTTCGAGGCGAAGAATCAGCTCAGCGTCGTTCCCGACCAGATCGCAGACCTCGTTCGAAAAGTCTTGGCCAAGCCCGCGCCCGCTGCAAAAGCGCCGGCCGCGACGGCGGGCCCTGTCAAAGCCGCGCCCAAGCGCGCGGTCAAACCCGCGGCCGCCGCGCCCGACAAAGTCGAAGCGCCCGCTGCGGAACCGATTCCCACGCTCAAGCCGGTCACTGCGACTCGCCGTCCGGCAGTCAAACCCATCGCTCCGCGCACCGGCGATGGAACGGCGCGTCCGGCGGCACCTCCGCCGACCACATCTGCGTCAGCTTCACCCAGTCCGCGCGTTCCTCAACCCGGACGTTTGATTCAAGCCGCACCGCAGCGCCGGCCGCAAGGGAACGGGCCGTTCCGTCCGCTCACGCCGCCGCGTCCGTTCCGGCCCGCGATCGGTTCGGTCACCGAAGGCCCCGCGCCCAGCTCCGGCGGGCGCCCGGGCGATCGTGTGCGCGTGCATGAGGACAAACTCAGCAAGAAAGATCGCGAGAAAGAGCTGCTGCTCGAAAAAGAGCGCACGCGCAAGAAGCGTCCCGAACCCGTTGCGCAGCCGCCTGCCGCCAAACTCGAGACGATTGAAATTCCCGACCTGCTCACCGTGCAAGAGCTGGCGACTTCGATGATCGTTCCGGCCAAAGACATCATCGGCGAGCTGATCAAGATGGGCACGATGGCGACCATCAATCAAAATATTCCGAGCGACGTCGCCATTTCGGTCGCCAAGAAGTTCGGCTTCAACGCGGTCGTGAAGGAAGCCGGCGAAGAAGTCACCGTCGAGCAAGAGGAAGACAAGCCCGAGATGCTCACGCCGCGGCCGCCCGTTGTCACGGTGTTGGGGCACGTCGATCATGGCAAGACTTCGCTACTCGACAAGATTCGCAGCGCGAACGTCGCCGGCGGCGAAGCCGGCGGCATCACGCAGCGCATCGGTGCATACACGGTCGAAAGAAACGACCGCAAGATCACGTTCATCGACACGCCGGGCCACGAAGCGTTCACGGAGATGCGCGCGCGAGGAGCCAAAGTCACCGACGTCGCGGTGCTGGTCGTGGCCGCCGACGACGGCGTCATGCCGCAAACCAAAGAAGCGATCGCGCACATCAAAGCCGCGGGCGTTCCGATCGTCGTTGCGATGAACAAAATGGATCGAGCCGAAGCGCAGCCCGAACGCGTGAAGCAGCAACTTTCCGAAGAAGGTTTGCAAGCCGTCGATTGGGGCGGCACGATCGAAATGGTGCCGGTTTCGGCGCGCACCGGCGACGGCATCGACAAATTGTTGGAAACCGTTCTGCTCGAAGCCGACATCCGCAATCTGCAGGCCAACAAGAACCGCCGCGCGACCGGCGCGGTCATCGAAGCACGCCTGGATCGCGGCCGCGGAGCCGTAGCGACAGTGCTTGTACAAAACGGCACGTTGCGCGTCGGCGACATCGTGGTTGCAGGCGGAACGTTCGGAAAGATTCGTGCGCTTGTAGACGACACCGGCAAGCAAGTCAAAAAAGCCGGCCCTTCGATTCCCGTTGAGGTTATGGGCTTGCAAGACGTGCCGGCCGCCGGCGACGCGCTCATGGTCGTGAGCGACGAACGCGTCGCGCGTGAAGCAGCCGATAAGCGCAAGACGCGCCGCCGCGACGTGCGCATCGAAGCTGCGGGCGGTCAAAAAGTTTCGCTCGAGACGTTCATGTCGATGCCGGCCGAAGGCAAGAAGACGCTCAACCTGATCATCAAAGCCGACGCGCAAGGCTCGGTCGAAGCGCTGCGCACGCGCATGGAATCTCTCTCAACCGAAGAGGTGGACATCCGCGTTATTCACGGCGCCGTCGGCGCGGTGACGCCCAACGACGTCAACCTTGCGAGCGCATCCAACGGCGTACTGATCGGCTTTAACGTGCGGCCCGACGAGACTGCAAAGCGACTGGCCGAGAACGAAGGCGTCGATTTGCGCTTCTATCAGGTGATCTACGAAGTCGAAGACGATCTGAAGAAGGCCATGCGCGGCATGCTCGCACCGGTCAAGCGCGAGGTGACGCTCGGCCACGCCGAAGTGCGCGAGATCTTCAAGGTCAGCAAGGTCGGCAGTATCGCAGGCTGCTACGTCAAGGACGGCAAGATTCAGCGCAACGCCAAAGTGCGCGTACTGCGCGACAGCGCCGTGATCTTCGACGGCGAAATCGAATCGCTGCGCCGCTTCAAAGACGACGCGCGCGAAGTGGCCGAAGGCTTCGAGTGCGGCATCCAGGTGGCCCGTTACCAAGACCTCAAGGTCGGCGACATCATCGAAGCCTACGCGATCGAGACGGTGGCTGCAGAATTGACGCCGGCGTGAACAAGCAGCGCCTACAGCGGATCGATCACGAAATGCAGCGCGTTCTCGGAACGCTGATTACTCAAGAACTGAAAGATCCGCGGATGGGATTTACGACGGTGACGCGCGTGGAGATATCTCAAGACCTCCAGCACGCTAAAGTCTTCGTTTCGATCATCGGCGATCGCCACGTCGCGCGCCAGACGATGGATGCGCTGGGAGGCGCCGCGCGCTTCTTGCGCGGCGAACTCGGCCATCAGATCGCTTTGCGCCACACGCCGGCCCTGACGTTCATCGAGGACCGCACGACAGAGCGGGCGATTTCATTGGCCAAGACCTTGCGCGAAGACGCACGCGGAGCCGGCGAGTGATCGGCGAGAAGCCGGTCGCTGCGACGACCGAAGAAGTCGTCGCCGAGCTTCGCAAGCGCAAAGCGTTCGTGATGGTTAGCCACGTGAAGCCCGACGGCGACACGCTCGGCGCCGGTTTAGCGCTGGGTTTGGCCTTGAAGCACCTCGGCAAACGCGTGCACTATTTCCAAGGCGAGACCATCCCGCGCAACCTGCGGTTTCTGGCGGATGCCGATCTCGTGAGCAATGTCGTGCCGGCCGATTTACCGGCCGACGCGCTCTGGGTCTTTTGCGACATGAGCGACACGGCGCGCGCCGGTGAAACGCTGCCGCAACTTTTGCGCGAAAATATCCTCGACATCGATCACCATCTGGGCAATTCCCATTTTGGTGCGCTCAACTACGTGCTGCCGCACGAATGTTCCACCGGCACGTGCGTCATGCACTTGCTGCGGGTCATGAACGTTTCGGTCACGCCGGAGATCGCGACGTGTTTGCTGACGACGATTATGACCGACACGGGCGGCTTCATGCACAGCAACACGACGCCCGAAGTGTTGACGCTCTCAGCCGAACTGATTCGCTCGGGCGCCGACAAGGACCAGATCACCGAGGAGATCTTTGCGAATAAACGTTTTGCGGCCCTAAAACTGTTAGGGCGGGCGCTCGACAAAGCGACGATGGCGCACGATGGGCGGTACGTCTGGTCGGTCGTTGACGACGCGATGCTGGCTGAATGCCACGCCGACGGGGAAGACACCGAGGAGATCATCGGCCATCTGCGATCGATCGAGGGCGTGGACCTCGCGGCGCTCTTCAAGGCGTACGACGGCGAGATTCGCGTCAGCTTGCGCAGCAGCGGACGCATCAACGTGCAGGCTGCCGCAGCTCGCCTCGGCGGCGGCGGACATTTTCGCGCGTCCGGCCTTACCTATGAGGGATCGCTGCCCGAAGCGATCGCGGGCGTAGATGCGGCGTTGGTGGCAGAAGGGCTTTGATCGGCTTCGTCAATGTCTTTAAGCCCGCCGGGCCGACTGCCGCGCACGTCGTTGCGCGAATCCGGCGAATCTACGGATTGTATAGCCGCGACACTCGCATCGCGGCCGGGCACTTAGGAACGCTCGACCCGCAGGCCGCAGGCGTTCTGCCCGTTGCGATCGGCAAAGCGACACGCCTGATTCCGCTGCTGACCGATCAGCGCAAAGCGTACGTGTGCACCTTTGTTCCCGGACGCAGCACGACCACGGCCGACTCGCACGGTGAAGCGATCAAAGAGGCGCTGCTGCCGGTGGACTGGATGAAACGCCTTGAGGACGTGCTTCCGACGTTCATTGGGAAAATCGAACAGGTTCCACCGATGTACAGCGCCGTTCATCACGAGGGCAAGCGCCTCTACGAACTCGCGCGCGAAGGGAAGACCGTCGAGCGGAAAGCGCGCAGCGTTACGATCTACGGCATAACCTTTCTTGGCGCTGAAGAGAACACAGCCCGTTTGCGGATCGCGTGCAGCGAAGGCACGTATATTCGGACGCTGTGCGAAGATCTGGGCGCGGCGATCGGATTACCGGCGCATATGGGAGCGCTGGTCCGTGAAGGTTCCGGGGCGTTCTTGCTTCAGGATAGCCTTACGCTCGAACAAATCGCGGACGGTCCGAAAGAAGCCCTGATCGCGCCCGAAGCGATCATTCCATTTCCGACGATCGTATTGGATTTACGCCACTCGGCCGATTTTCGCGCCGGCCGCATGGTGCCGCTGCCTGCCGGTGCGCCGGCGAAGCACGTGTTCGTTCGCGACGTCTCGCGCACTCTGGTCGGCGTTGGCGAAACGCACGGCGCGCTGTTGGCGCCGCGCAAAGTATTTCTTTGAACGTACATTACACGCTCGAACGCAGCGACGACACGCCGCTCGTGCTTGCGATCGGATTTTTCGACGGCATGCATCGTGGGCATCGCGACATCGCGCACAAAACGCGCGCGCTTCGCAAACCGGGCTGGAGCGCCGGCGTGCTGACGTTCTCAAACCACCCCTCCGCTTTTTTACGCCCGGGCTCGGAGCCGCCGCTGATTTCGACGCCGGAAGAGCGCGTCGATCTCCTTGCGCGCGCAGGCTACGAGGAATGTTACTTCATTCCGTTCGACGCCGCCGTTGCAAACCAAACCCCCGACGAATTCTTGAAGAAGACGCTGATCGGAAGCTTAGGCGTACGCGGCGTCGCCGTCGGGCGCACATTTCGTTTCGGACACGGCCGCGAAGGCGATGTGACGCTCATGGAGCGAGTCTTGAAAGAGAATGATGTTGCTTTCGCGCCCGTGGATATCGCTGCGGACGAAAACGGCGAGCGTATTTCCAGCACGCGCATCCGGAAGCTCATCGCAGACGGCGACGTGCCCACCGCGGACCGCTTGCTCGGACATGCTTACGAACTGCGCGGAAAAGTTGCGGCCGGTGCGGGTCGCGGTCACGGAATGGGTTTCCCCACCGCCAATATCGCCGTTCCCGAAAAATTGCTGCCTTGCGACGGCGTCTACGCCGGAACGGCGCGGCATGAAGGCCATGATTACGCGACGCTCGTCTCAATCGGAACGAACCCGACGTTCGACGGGAAGAACCGGACGGTCGAAGCGTGGCTGCGCGACTTCCACGACACGATTTACGGCCACGAGCTGGCGCTGCGCGATCTTCGTTTCGTGCGGGAGCAGCGGAAATTTGCCAACGCGGACGAACTGCTCGCGCAAATGGAAGACGACGCCCGCGCCGTCCCATATCCGGCGTTCGGCTAGGAGATTCCGATGATTGCTACTTTACTGCTGGCTGTTGCAATCGGCGGCCCACAAACCCCGCAAGCGGGCGCGCTGGCGTTTTTGCGGCCGACATCCGATCGCGCGCAGCCGGTTGTGCGCGTCGTCGTCCAGACGCCACGGTATGCACTCGTGCAATACAGTCACGCCAAGATTGAAGGCTGGGCGTCCGCGGGACAGATTCTCGTCGAGAAATTCGCATTTGGATGGCAGGCGATAGACATTAGCAACATCGGCGCGCTAACCACTTGCTCAGTGCGTGCCCACCAGGTACCTCAACAGGATTACTCCCGGCTTCGCGGGGCATTGAGCGCCACGTGCCCAACGGGCGTTGATGCCGACCAGCGCGATGTTGGCCCCGCCACCGACGTGAGCGCGGTGCGCGCGCTGATGATATCGAGTTCGGAAATCGTTCCGTTCGTGCGCGTCGTCGAGAATTACGCTTACGCTCCGTGGTTTGGCAGTGGTGGAGGCGAGAATTTCTACAAGAAGACAGCGACCGGATGGAAGGAATTCGCCGGCGGTGGCGGCGCGTACCAATCCAGTGAACTGCATAGCCATTATGGTGTGCCGCTAAGCATCGCCCGCGCGTTACTGCGCCGATGATGATAAGGTTTTGCCCCGCGCTGGCATGCATCGCGCTACTCATATCGGCATGCTCGCAGAATTCCAAGCAGGTCGCGCAAGTCGGGAAGCCGGCGCCGGACTGGACGCAGCCGTTATCGGCTGGCGGAACGCTGACGCTGTCGTCACTGAGGGGAAAGCCCGTGTACCTGAATTTCTTTGCCACATGGTGCCCGCCATGTAAAGACGAAGCCCCGTTCATCAACAAAATGCAGCAGCAGTACGCTTCCCGCGGATTGCACGTCGTCGGCGTCGATGAGCTTGAAAGCGCCGGACAAGCCGAAGGATTCCGCAAGCAATTTCACCTGATTTATCCGGCGGTCACCGATAGCGGGACGCTTCAAGGGCAGTACCTCATTAACGGGTTGCCCGTGCACGTATTCATCGGGCGCGACGGCGTCATCCGGAAGATCGTGGCCGGCGAGATGGCGCACGCCGAAATTCAAAAGGCCGTCCAAAGCATTCTGTGACGCTTGAAGCGCTCGGCACGGCAGCGGCCGTCGGAACGTTTCTGGTTATTGCGGCCACGGCAATCGCCGCTCTCATCCAGCTTCGGCACCTTCGCATCAGCAACCAATTGCAGGGACTTCTAGCGATCTTGAGTTTGCCGTACGAACCTATCCTGCACGAATCGTTTCAATTTGTCAGCCACGAACTCGAAGCTCGCATGCGCGACCCGGCGTTCAGACACGAATTGGAAAAACCGCAGGTCGATCGCAAGATTCATAAAGAAATGCAAGTTTGCGATTACTACGAGCGTTTAGGCTCGATCGTGAAGAACGGCTTGATTCCCGAAGATCTGTATTTTGACAACAGCACGCCCGAGCAGTATTGGAAGCTACTGAGTCAAGTCATCGCAATCAGACGGCGTGTTCGCGGCCCGGTCGCGTACGACAACTTTGAATATCTCGTCGCGCGTTCACGGGCTTACGATCGCATGCACCCGAATGGAAATTATCCGCCTGCGGAGCCTCGCATCGAGATCGAAGACGTTTGGCTGGCCGAAGATCGCCCTTCGACAAGCTCAGGGTAAACTAGGCGGCGCGGACAACCAGAGCGCCGGCCTCAAAGGTGACGTCCGCAGCTGAACCCTTGGGCAGCTCGCCACGTAGAATAGCGGACGAAAGCGGCGTGCTCACGTGCCGCGCCACGATCCGGTGAACGTAACGCGCGCCGCTGCCGGCGCTCATGGCCTCGCGCGCTAGAAAACTTCGCGCGTCCGGCGAGAGTTGCAGCGTAACGTCCCGCGCGCCCAGCCTTCCGGCCAGTGACTCCACGTGTATCGCGACAATCTGCTCGATCTGTTCCAGCCCCAGCGAATTGAAGTGCACGACGTCGTCGATGCGATTGAGAAACTCCGGACGAAACGCGACAGGCAGTTCTTCGTCGGAAAGATTGGTCGTCATGATGATCAGCGCGTGGCGGAAATCGATCGTGCGGCCTTTGGCGTCGGTCACGCGCCCATCGTCGAGAATTTGCAGAAGGATCGCGGCGACGTCGGGGTGCGCTTTCTCAAGTTCGTCGAAAAGCACCACGCAATACGGCCGGCGCCGCACGGGTTCGGTAAGTTGCGCCGGTTCATCGTGTCCTTGGTATCCGGGCGGCGCGCCGAGCAGCCGCGACATCGTGTGCGCTTCGGTGAATTCTGAAAGATCGATGCGTACCAGTGCGGCTTCGCTGCCGAAGAGCGCTTCGGCCAGCGCTTTGGCCAGTTCGGTCTTGCCGACGCCGCTGCCGCCCATGAAGAGAAAACTTCCCAGCGGTTTGCGCGGATCGTGCAAGCCAGCGCGGGCGCGGCGGATCGCCTCGCTGACGGCGGCGATCGCTTCGCTCTGACCGATGACACGCTTGCTCAGCACGGGTTCGAGCGCGAGCAAATTGTTGATCTGCGATTCCGTGAGCGTCGTCTGCGGAATGCCCGTCCATTTCGTGACGATCGCAGCCACGTCGTCGGCGTGCACGGTCGAGCGTCCGAGTTTCTCCTTCGTGCCGAGCGCAACCGAAGCGGCCGCTTCGTCCATTAAATCGATCGCTTTGTCGGGCAAGAACCGGTCGGCAATATAACGCGCCGAAAGTGAAGCGGCGGCTTTGACGGCGTCGTCGGTAATCTCCACGCCGTGGTGGCGAGCGTAACGTTCGCGCAGCCCGCGCAGAATGAGCTCCGTTTGCTCGATCGACGGCTCGCTGACCATGACCGGCTGGAACCGGCGTTCGAGCGCCGCATCCGATTCGATGTACTTGCGGTATTCGTCGAACGTGGTCGCGCCGATGCACTGCAGATCTCCGCGCGCCAGCTCCGGCTTGATCATCGAGCTCAAGTCCAGCGAGCCTTCGGCCGCGCCGGCGCCGACCAGCGTGTGCAGCTCGTCAATGAATAGGATCACGTCGCGCGACGCGCGTCGGACTTCATCGAGTATCTTCTTGACGCGCCCTTCGAATTCGCCCCGATACTTCGTGCCGGCGACGAGCGGGCCAAGCGATAACGCGAGCACGCGCTTGTTGCGCAGCGCGGCCGGGACGTCGCCGGAAACGATGCGCTGCGCCAAACCTTCCACGATGGCGGTTTTTCCGACGCCGGGTTCTCCAACGAGCACCGGATTATTCTTGCTCCGCCGCGCGAGAATTGAAATGACGCGTTCGACTTCGTCTGCCCGTCCGATGACCGGATCCAATTTTTCCGTGCGCGCGAGCTCGGTTAAGTCGCGCGAGAACGCGGCCAACGTCGGCGTACCGGGGCGCAAGCGCCGCGCAAAATCTTCGATCGGATTCGGGTTCGCGGTTCCGCCTTCGCGCCGGCTCATGCTCTCGAGCAGGAACGCTCCGCCTGCGACGAGCGCGGCAGCGGTCAGCGCGGCGCCGGCCAGCGGGATGGCGGCTTTGGTTGCGCGGCGGCGCGCGGCACAAGAAGGGCAGAGATTGCTCTTGCCTTCGCGCACCGTCGCCGGCCTGAGCCCACAGAGTTCACACGTGCCGGTCATCTGCACGTTCTACCTTTCGGCACAGCGGGGAGTTTCGCTTAGGGCTGCGCGAGGTAGACCACGGTAACGTTGGCGCTCACGTCGAGGCTCGACGGCGGTGAAATTTGCGTTGGCGCGTTATAGACGCTTGCCATGGCGATCGGCGCGAAGCGCCCTGCGACCGCACCCATAGGCATGCCGCTCGGACTGTTTATCGATGCAATGTGAACGATATGCAACCCGGCCGCCTGCGCCATCGCGTCGCCCTCGCTTCGCGCGGAAGCGATCGCCTGCGCGAGCGCGCGCAAGAAAAGCGGCCGCGTGTTCGCAATGGAGTAGTCCACGCCCTGGACATTGTTTACGCCGGCCGCGACCGCGGTGTCGATGATTTTCCCAACGGCATCCAAGTGATGGGTGGTCACGCTCACGGATCGGGTTACGAAATAGCCGTAACTCTGCGGATCGCGTACGCACGGGGCTACCGCCTGTACGAACTCCGCGTTTGGCGTGGTCGATCGTGGTTGCATAGGCATTGGCGGACACGGGGGCGGCGGCGGAACGTGATTCAGATTGTAGCTGGTGGTTTTGATGTCGGCCGCGGCGATGCCGATCGTGCGCATCCCCGTGTTGAAGTGTGCGTAGATCGTATTGTTTTCTGATGTCGCTTGCTCCGCCGTCTGCGCGTGAGTGTTCAGGCTGAACGAGATCGTCGCGACATCCGGAGCGGCGGAAACGGTCGCCTGGCCCGAAGCATATATGGTCGTTTGACCGACCAGGGCGGCGATGACCAAAATATTCATCATGCTGGCTTCAACGCCACCGCAGGCAATCCGCGTGACCTGGCCCGGGGGGCCGTGGTAGACTCGACCCATGCTTTGGACAATCATCGTTTGGATAATCTTCGGGCTCATCGTCGGGCTGGTCGCCCGCTGGCTCGTGCCGGGCGCGGTCGGCGGCGGTATCCTCACCGACATCATCGTCGGCATCGTGGGCGCGCTGATTGGCGGCTTCATCTACCGCTATTTCGGCCACGGCCAGCTTGATACGCTGTGGAGCTTTATCTACGCGTTAATCGGCGCGGTGTTACTTTTGTTGCTGTTGCGGGCTTTTTCAGGACGCCGTCCGGCCGTTTAAGGGGAGGCCCCGGTACTCGCGCCTGCGTAATACGCAATAATGGCTTACATAATTACCGAACCGTGCATAGGCACCAAGGACAAGTCCTGCGTGGATGTTTGTCCCGTCGACTGCATTCACGGTAAAGACGATGACACGATGCTGTACATCGATCCCGAAGTCTGCATCGACTGCGGCGCGTGCGTTTCGGCGTGCCCCGTCGAAGCGATCTTCGCGGACTCGGACGTTCCGGAAAAATGGCAGAACTACACCGCCATAAACGCCGAGTATTTTAAAAAATAGAAAGTAGGGTCCTGTGCTGCGTGCGGCAGGACGCGAGCTTCTCGACGATACCGTCGCGTCAATCGGCGAACTCGAAGAAAACTTTCGCGACATCGAACGATCGAACCGCCTGCTCGGCGGGCTTTCTGCGGTGGAATCCGCGATGCGCGCGCTCGTTCCCCAAACCATCTTGGACGTCGGCTGCGGTTCGGGAGATACCGCGGCATTCTTGGCGCGCAAAGCTCGCGCGGCCGGCAGACGTCTAAGCGTCACGTGTCTGGACGTCAATCCCGACGTCTTAACCATCGCGAAGAAACGGAACGGCGATCCGGATCTGCGTTTCGTGCGGGGCAACGGTGCTAACGCTCCTTTTGACGATGCGAGCTTCGACGTCGCGATGTGCAACCTAACGCTGCATCACTGCGATCCGTCCGCGGCAGTCGCGCTTCTGCGCGAGTTGCGCCGCGTTGCGCGCGCGCGGCCCGTGGTCACGGACTTGCGGCGCTCGCGCGCCGCATGGGCGGGTGCGGCGCTCCTGGTCTCGATCTTTACGCGCAACCGGCTCACGCGTCACGACGCGCCGCTTTCCGTGCTGCGCGCGTACACGCCGCGCGAAGCGCTCGAACTCGCGCTTGAAGCAGGCTGGAAGAATCCGCACGTGCGCACCGCGCCGTTCTATCGTATGGTGCTCTGGGATGATTGATGTTGTCATTGCGGGCGGTGGTCCGGCAGGTTCGAGTGCCGCGATCGCGCTGGCCGGAGCCGGACTGCAGGCGCTCATCATCGACAAATCGCCATTCCCGCGCAATAAGGCTTGTGGAGAGTACCTGAGCGCCGGCGCGGTCGCGCAGTTGCGCGAACTCGGTGTGGACCGCACGCTCGCGCCGCTGGCTGCCCCGCTGGACGGAATTCGATTGAGCGGAAACGGCGCGCGTGTCGAATTACGTTTCTCGCAGGCGGGATGGTCGTTGCCGCGCCTGCGGCTCGATGACGAACTGCTGCGCGCCGCGCTCGATCGCGGTGCGGCGTTTTTGCAAGCGCGAATCGAGGATGTGCGTGAAGAAGAATCCGGCAGCTTGCTGACGGTGAGAGAACCAAGCGGCGAGACTCGAGACCTGCCGGCGCGTTTTGTGATCGGCGCCGACGGCGCGCAGTCGATCGTCGCAAGAAAATGTGGCTTAAGCGCCGCACCCCACGGCGAACAGCGTTTTGCTTTAGGCGGGCATTACGCCGGGTTGCGCGATCTCGATCGCTTCGTTGAGATGTTCGTAGAGGGCAGCAGCTACTTTGCAGTTAATCCGTTCGATGCGGCGCACGCAAATATTATGGTGATCGTGCGCGAAAAGGACCTCAGTGCCCGCAAGAACGACGTAGACCGGTTCATTCGCGAGCGAGCCCGCGCGCTGAGTGGCGATTCCGCGCGCTTTGCGGAGGCGCGTTTAGAAGGCAAGCGCGTGGCTGTCGGCCCGCTGGCTCATTCCACGCGCGCCGTAACGGCTGGAAACGTTTTGCTGGCGGGCGACGCGGCCGGCTTCATCGATCCGTTTACGGGACAGGGCGTTTACCTCGCATTGCGAGCCGGCATCGCGGCGGGACGCGCGATTGTAGAAGCTGTTGCATCGCCCTCGTCGGCGCGCAGGGCTATCGAACACTACGGCGCGGATCTCTCCGGCGAGATGCGGCGCCGCGCCAAACTCTCGTGGATCGTGCGATCGTTCGTCGGCTACGCCGCGCTTTCAAAACGGGCGGCGCGAAACGTGGAACGCGATCCGGAGCGCGCGCAAGTCTTGATCGATGCGATTGCCGGCTGCGGACCGGTCGAGCCGGCCCTTCGGCTCGGTACCTTGCTGAGGCTGGTCGCGTAATGTTCGCTCGCAACGAGATCGTCGTACACGCGTCCCCGGCGCGCGTCTACCGGTATGCCTCGGATACCGAGCGCTGGCCCGAATATCTGCCGCATTACCGCTACGTGCGCGTGCTCAAGAACACCGGCGAACGGCGCGTGGTCGAGATGGCTGCGCGCCGCAGCGGCATACCGGTTCGCTGGCGCGCCGAACAGACGAACGATCCACTGACGCCTTCGATCGTTTTCCGGCACTTGGGCGGCTGGACCAAAGGCATGGACGTCGTGTGGAACTTCGAGCCGGTTGAAGGTGGAACTCGCGTTTCGATCGATCATCGCGCGCCACTGATATTTCCGATGAATTGGATCGTTGGAAAGTTCTTCATCGACCACGTCGCCACGCGTACGCTGCGCCGGATAAAAGAATTAGCCGAGGGCAGCGATGGCTGATTTGCATCGCGTCGCCATCACCGGAATGGGCGTGATCACGCCGCTCGGAACCGGAACGCGCGTATTTTGGGACAACCTGCTCGCCGGCAAGGTCGCAGTTGCGCCGCTGACGCGTTTCGAATGCGAGGGTTTTCCTTCGCGCGTTGCCGCCCAGATCGACGACTTCGATCCTTCAGATTATTTGTCGAAACGGCGGCTGCAGTGGACGGACAGGTTCTCGCAGCTCGCCGTCGCATCGGCGAAGCTTGCGGTAGAGGACGCGACATTCTCCGTCGACGGCAACCGCGCCGAACTCGGCGTGTACACGGGTTCGGCGTTGGGCGGTTTGGCTTTTGCGGAAGAACAGATAGAAGTTTTCCGGCGCGAAGGCTTGCGTTCGGTGCGGCCGCTGCTGACGATCTCGGTTTTTGGCGGAGCCGCGGCCAGCAACGTTGCGATCGAATTTGGCATCACCGGGCCGACGATGGCTAACTCGGATTCGTGCGCTGCCGGGGCGATCGCGATCGGCGAGGCGTACCGCGCGATCAGGCGCGGTGACGTTCGCGCTGCATTGGCGGGCGGCATTGAAGCGCCGCTCGCACCGCTGACGTTCGGCGCGTTTACCGTTGCGCGCGCGATGTCGACGCGCAACGACGATCCGGCGGGCGCGAGCCGTCCGTTCGATGCGGCGCGAGACGGGTTTGTGATGGCAGAAGGCGCCGGTATGTTCGTGCTCGAGCGCTACGACGACGCCGTGCGGCGCGGGGCGACGATCTATGCGGAGATCACCGGTTTCGGCACGTCAAACGACGCATATCACATGTCCGCGCCGCTTGCCGACGGCTCGCAGACCGCCGGCGCGCTTAAACGCGCGCTCGATGAGGCGCGCGTCTTGCCGGCCGAAGTCGAGGCGATCAATGCGCACGGCTCGTCGACACGGCTGGGCGATCGCGCCGAAGCGGTTGCGTTCGAACGAGTCTTCGGCGATCGGCTCGCGCAGATTCCCGTCTCCGCGACGAAAGGCCAGCACGGTCACGCGCTGGGTGCGACCGGCGCGTGGGAAGTTGCGATCGCGGCGATGGGCATGCGGGACCGCGTCGTTCCCGGGGCTGTCAATTTGGAAAACCGCGATGAAGAGTGCGCCGTGCGTTGCGAGCGCGAGACGATCACTGCAAACGCGCGCGTCGTACTTTCGAATTCGTCGGGGTTCGGCGGAATCAACGCCGCGTTGGTGTTGCGCGCGGCGGAGTAGCTACGCAGGCTCCCGGTTGAGCACCATGCTTAGGCAGGTTCCGTGCTGGGCTGAATTGATGCGAACGCGATCCATCAGTTCGTGCATGAGCACCATTCCGCGCCCCCGATCGTCGCGTTTTTGGAACGTTCGCCAATGCCCGCGGTCTTCGACGTCGACGGTGACGCAATCGCTTCGCGCTTCCAAGCGCAGCTCGAACTTGCCGGCGTCCTCACCTTGGTACGCATGTTCGATCGCGTTCGCGACCGCTTCGCCGACTGCGGACGTCAGCGCAAAGCGCTGATCCGGCGAGATATTATTCTGATCGCAGAAACGGTTGACCATGGCGCGCACGATCGGCGCGGTCATCGGAATTGCGGAAAACTCCATGCGGCTGGGCACGGGCCCGTCGAAGCACGAAAGCGCGAGCGTGGCAGCGTCGTCGCGATTGACTGATGTGCTGAAGATGCGTTCTTGCAATGCGATTGCCGGATTTTCCGGATCCGATTCGCACGCGCGCACGCTGGCTTCGAGCAGCCGTTCCTCGCCCGCGATCACGTCGCGTTCGTACTCCGTCATGCCGTCGGTGTAAAAAACGACCCAGCTGCGCGGCGGCAGCGTCATCACCCAATCGCGGGCGCCGATGTTGTCGCCTATTCCGAGCGGCACGCCGCCGCCCGGTAGATACCCGGCAAAACCGTCTTCGATCACTAAGGCCGGCGGCGGATGTCCGGCCACCGCATAGGTCAGCTCGCGGCTGACGGGGTCGTAGTAACCGAATATGGCGGTGACCATGCCGATGCCGCTGCGCAAGTTCGTCACGCCGTTGATCTGTTCTAAGACGGCAGCCGGAGATCGCTCGCTTACGGCAGCGGCGCGCAACGCGATCCGCACCTCGCCCATGATGGTCGCGGCCTCGAGCCCGTGACCGGCGACGTCGCCCATCGATATCGCCAAGCGGTGGTCGGGCAGTTCGAACGCGTCGTACCAGTCGCCGCCGACCTCGGCCTCCTCGCTGGCGGGGCGGTAGGCGCCGTCCAGCTGCCCGCCGGCCACGCGCGGGAAGCTTGCCGGCAGAAGCGCCCGCTGGAGGCGGTCCGCCACGCGGTGGCTGCGTTCCAAGAGCGTGGCTTGATCGAGCGCGTTGGTCAGCTGAAGGCCCAGGATCTCGGCGATCTTGCCAGTCCCGTCCTCGAAGCGCTCTGCATCCTTGGCCGCCAGGACGAAGACGCCGCTTTCGGCGTGCCGGCCGGGCAGCGGGATGACGAGAATGCTTTGGTACCCCCGGGAGCGCAGGCCCGCCTCGATTTGGGTCCGGTCGCCGCGGCGCAGGCGCAATTTCTTGCCCTGGCCCGCTTCGTGGAAGAACTCCTGGTCGCTGCGGTCGCTTCCGGCTATGACGCAATAGTCGGCGAGCCGCTCGACGCAGAGCTGCGCCACACGGGGCAGAGTCGCCGATAACTCAAGCGATGAGGCAAGGAGCCGGCTCGCATCCGCCAGCAGCTCGAGTGCCTGGGAATGGCGAAGGTCGCCGCGCTCAAGCATACGTGCCCGGCATTTCTGGGTTCTGCCCCTGCCCCCCGTTTGCTAAACCTGCAAGCCCAAGTTTGGCAAAGGACGAATCGGGCAATGAGGAAGTCAGCCGCATCCACTACGGAGCAACTTTCATTTATGGCGACAACGACCCGTACGAAATCGGCGCGCAATGGCAAGACGCTGTCAAACGGCGCCCCAAGTCAGCATTCGGCCAACGGATCTTCGTATAACCGGAAACTACTGAATGCGCTGCGCTCTTTCCGCGACGGAAACTTTGCAGTCCGGCTGCCGGTGCGCGGCGTCGGGCTCGAAGCCGAACTCGCCGAAGCGTTCAACTCTTGCGTGCAGATCAAGCAGCACATGCTGCGCGAGATCATGCGCGTCAGTCGCGTGGTGGGACGCGAGGGTCGCGTCAACGAGCGCGCACTGCTTCCGGAAGCGACGGGCGGGTGGAAAGAACAGGTCGAGGCGTACAATCACCTGATCGACGACCTGACTGCGCCGATGGCCGAAACCAACCGCGTGCTGGGGTCGGTCGCGCAAGGCGATCTCGGACAGCGGATTCCCGTGGATATCGACGGCCGTCCGTTGCGCGGCGAATTCTTACGCTCCGCAAAATTGATCAACGCGATGGTCGACCAGCTCAACGCGTTCGCATCCGAAGTGACGCGCGTCGCGCGCGAAGTCGGCTCCGAAGGCAAACTGGGCGGCCAGGCCAGCGTCAAAGGCGTCGCCGGCACGTGGAAAGATTTGACCGACTCGGTCAACACGATGGCCGGTAACTTGACGTCGCAGGTACGTAACATCGCCGACGTTACGACCGCAGTCGCTCGAGGCGACCTCTCGCGCAAGATCGCGGTCGAAGCCGCCGGCGAAATTCTCGAACTCAAAAACACGATCAACACCATGGTCGACCAGTTGAACGCGTTCGCATCCGAAGTCACGCGCGTCGCGCGCGAAGTCGGTTCCGAAGGCAAACTGGGCGGCCAGGCCGAGGTGCAAGGCGTCAGCGGCACGTGGAAAGATCTCACCGAGTCGGTGAACTTCATGGCCTCCAACCTGACCTCGCAAGTGCGTAACATCGCCGAAGTGACCACCGCCGTCGCCAAGGGCGACCTTTCGAAGAAGATTACCGTAGACGTGCGCGGCGAAATCCTCGAGCTGAAGAACACGATCAACACGATGGTCGACCAGTTGAACGCGTTCGCATCGGAAGTCACGCGCGTCGCTCGCGAAGTCGGATCGGAAGGCATCCTGGGCGGCCAAGCACAGGTGGCGGGCGTCAGCGGCACCTGGAAAGACCTCACCGAGTCGGTGAACTTCATGGCCGCCAACTTGACGTCGCAAGTGCGTAACATCGCCGACGTGACGACCGCCGTCGCCAAAGGCGACCTTTCCAGAAAGATCACCGTCAGCGTTCGCGGCGAGATTCTCGAACTCAAGAACACGATCAATACGATGGTCGACCAGCTCAACGCGTTCGCGGGCGAAGTTACGCGCGTCGCGCGCGAAGTCGGTTCCGAAGGCAAACTCGGCGGCCAGGCCGACGTCAAAGGCGTCAGCGGCACGTGGAAAGACTTGACCGACTCCGTGAACCGGATGGCGTCGAACCTCACCTCGCAAGTGCGTAACATCGCCGACGTGACGACCGCCGTCGCCAAAGGCGACCTCTCCCGTAAGATCACCGTCGACGTGCGCGGCGAAATTCTGGAACTCAAAAACACGATCAACACGATGGTCGACCAGTTGAACGCCTTCGCATCGGAAGTGACGCGCGTCGCGCGCGAAGTCGGCTCCGAAGGGAAGCTGGGCGGTCAAGCCCAGGTGGCCGGCGTCAGCGGCACGTGGCGCGACTTGACCGAGTCCGTGAACTTCATGGCCTCGAACCTGACGAACCAAGTGCGTAACATCGCCGAAGTCACGACCGCCGTTGCGAAGGGCGATCTTTCAAAGAAGATTACGGTCGACGTGCGCGGCGAGATTCTCGAACTCAAGAACACGATCAACACGATGGTCGACCAGCTCAACGCGTTCGCGTCCGAAGTCACACGCGTCGCGCGCGAAGTCGGTTCCGAAGGGAAGCTGGGCGGTCAGGCCGAGGTGGCCGGCGTCAGCGGCACCTGGCGCGACTTGACGCTCTCGGTGAACTCGATGGCGTCGAACCTCACCAACCAAGTCCGTAACATCGCCGAGGTCACGACCGCCGTTGCGAATGGCGACCTTTCCAAGAAGATCACCGTCGACGTCCGCGGCGAAATTCTCGAACTCAAAAACACGATCAACACGATGGTCGACCAGTTGAACGCGTTCGCATCGGAAGTGACGCGCGTCGCGCGCGAAGTCGGTTCCGAAGGCCGTCTGGGCGGACAAGCGTTCGTGCGCGGCGTGGCCGGCACGTGGAAAGACTTGACCGACTCGGTGAACACGATGGCTTCGAACCTGACGTCGCAGGTGCGTAACATCGCGAAGGTGACGACGGCCGTTGCGCTCGGCGACCTTTCGAAGAAGATCACGGTCGACGTGCGCGGCGAAATTCTCGAACTCAAAGACACGATCAACACGATGGTCGATCAGTTGAACGCGTTCGCATCGGAAGTCACGCGCGTCGCTCGCGAAGTCGGCTCCGAAGGCAAACTGGGCGGCCAAGCGCAGGTTCCGGGCGTCAGCGGCACATGGAAAGACCTCACCGACAACGTGAACTTCATGGCCGCCAACCTAACCAACCAAGTGCGCGGCATCGCGCAGGTCGTGACGTCGGTCGCCAACGGCGATCTCAAACGCAAACTCACGCTGGAAGCCAAAGGCGAGATCGCGCGCCTTGCGGACACGATCAATTTTATGATCGACACGCTGGCGACGTTCGCCGACCAGGTGACGACCGTTGCGCGCGAAGTCGGTTTCGAAGGGAAGCTGGGCGGACAAGCCCAGGTGCCGGGCGCGGCCGGTTTGTGGCGCGACCTGACCGACTCCGTGAACCAGTTGGCGGCACAGTTGACCTCGCAGATTCGCGCCATCGGTGAAGTCGCCACCGCTGTTACCAAGGGCGACTTATCGCGAGCGGTACAAGTCGAAGCGCGCGGCGAGGTCGCCGAACTGACGCGCAACGTCAACGAAATGATTCAGAACCTGCGCGACACGACGCGCAAGAACACCGATCAGGACTGGCTCAAGACCAACGTCGCGCGATTCACCGCCATGCTGCAAGGCCAGCGCGATACCAAGACCGTCAGCCGGATGATCATTTCGGAGATCGCTCCGCTGGTCAGCGCCTACTCGGGCGCGTTCTACGTGACCGAGCCGATCGGCGACGAACAAGTGCTGCGCCTGATGGCGAGCTACGCCATCAGTAAGAAGAAAGCTGCGCAGCGGACGATCCGCGAAGGCGAGGGGCTCGTCGGGCAGTGCCTGGTCGAACGCCAGCGCATCTTGTTAACCGAAGTGCCGCCGGACTACATGGCGATCGGTTCGGGCTTGGGTGAAACCAAGCCGCTCTCGCTGATCGTACTGCCGGTGCTGTTCGAAGGCGAGGTCAAAGCCGTCATCGAGCTGGCTTCGACCGAGCGGTTTAACGAGACGCAGCTGCAGTTCTTCGATCAATTGACCGAGTCGGTCGGCGTCATCCTGAACACGATCGGCGCGACGATGCGCACCGAAGAACTGCTCAAGCAGTCGCAAGCGCTGACCAACGAGCTGCAGAGCCAGCAGATGGAGCTGCAGCAGACCAACGACGAATTGGAAGAGCGTTCGCGTCTCTTGCAAGAGCGGAACGAAGAAATCGAACGGCGTACGCGCGAAATCGACGAAGCGCGCCAAGAGCTCGAAAAGAAAGCCGAGCAGCTCGCGCTTACGTCCAAGTACAAGTCGCAGTTCCTAGCAAATATGTCCCACGAGCTGCGCACGCCGCTCAACTCGCTGCTGATTCTCTCCAAGCAGTTGGCGGACAACCCCGACGGCAACATGACCAACAAGCAGATCGAGTTCGCGCAGACGATTCGGGCTGCGGGTACCGACCTGCTGACGCTCATCAACGACATCCTCGATCTGTCGAAAATCGAATCGGGCACCACGTCGATCGATCTGCAAGAGATTCCGTTCCAAACGATCGAGGACGACATCGCCCGCACGTTCAGTCAGGTTGCGGCCGACAAGGCGCTGAATTTCACGATCAAGCGCCACGAAGACGTCTCCGAGAACCTGGTTACCGACGCAACGCGGCTGCAGCAGATCCTCAAGAACCTGCTTTCCAACGCGTTCAAGTTCACCACCGAAGGCGGCGTAACGCTGGAAATTTCGCTGCTCAAGGAACACCGCCTCAGCTCGATCAAGGGGCCGGCGGTCGCGTTCGCGGTAACGGACACCGGCATCGGCATTCCGCCCGACAAGTTCAATGTGATCTTCGAAGCGTTCCAGCAAGCCGATATGGGAACGTCGCGCAAGTTCGGCGGTACCGGTCTGGGACTGGCGATCAGCCGCGAAATTGCGGGATTGCTCGGCGGCGAGATCGGCGTGGAAAGCACGATTGGCGAAGGCAGCACGTTCACGTTCTATCATCCGGCGGAACGCATTGCCGGCCCGTCGATCGCGCGGCCGTTCGGCATGATCGGGGAGGCGCATCCCGCGCGCCAGGGGCCGCAGCCGCGCGATGCGACGCCGGCGCGCACACTCGAAATGTCGCCGTCGCTCGAAGCGATCGCCGACGATCGCGGCAAGATCGAGAGCACCGACAGGGTGCTGCTGATCATCGAAGACGACGCCATTTTCGCGCGTATTCTGCTCGGGCTGGCGCGCGACCGCGGGTTCAAAGCCGTCGTCGCGCTGAGCGGTGAAGAGGGCGTTGCGTTCGCAAGAAAATACCTGCCCGACGCGATCACGCTCGACATCGGATTGCCCGACGTCGACGGCTGGAAGCTGCTGGCGGATCTCAAGCACGATTCGTCAACTGCGAACATTCCGGTGCACGTCATCTCCGGCGAAGAGCAATGGCAGCGCGCGCTAGACGCGGGCGCCATCGCGCACCTGCGCAAGCCGGTGACCGAAGAGGCGTTGACCGAAACGTTCGATAACCTGCTCGGCTTCGCGGACCGGCGCACCAAAAATCTGCTGGTGATCGAAGACGACATCACGCAGCTGAACGCCATGGTGAATCTCATCGGAAGCGGCGAGGTCGCCGTGACGGCCGTGCGTTCGGGCGACGAAGCGATCGAAGCCCTCAACACGGGCAAGTTCGACTGCATCGTTGTCGATCTGGGTCTGCCCGACATTCCGGGAGATCAGTTGATCGAACGCATCCGCATGCAAGCCGAACACGCTCGCACGCCGATCGTCGTTTACACCGGCCGCGATCTCTCGCGGCAAGAGGAAGCCAAGCTCAGCAAGCTCAGCGAGGCCGTCATCGTTAAAGACGCGATGTCACCCGAACGCCTGCTCGACGAAACGCGGTTCTTCTTGCATCAAGTCGAGTCGCGTCTGCCGGCTGCAAAACGGACCAGCGACATACCCCCGCTCGGCACGGCGACGCTCGAGAACAAGAAGGTGCTGATCGTCGACGACGACGCGCGCAACATCTACGCGCTGAGCACCGCCCTCGAAGCGCATCACCTGATGCCCGTGAGCGCGGAGAGCGGTCAGGAAGGCATCGACAAACTGATGCAAGACCCGTCGATCGACATCGTGCTGATGGACATCATGATGCCGGAAATGGACGGCTACGAAACGATCCGCCGCATCCGTTCAAATCCGCGTTTCGAAAACATGCCGATCATCGCGCTCACCGCAAAAGCGATGAAAGGCGACCGCGAGAGTTCGATCGCCGCCGGCGCTTCGGAATACATCAGCAAGCCCGTCGACATGGATCAGCTCATCTCGCTGCTGAGGGTATGGCTCAACCGGTGATCATCGAGGAGCGGCCGGCGGCAACGCCTCCGGCCGCCGATCGCAACCACACCGACGAACTCGCTAGCATCGAGCTTTCGCTCTTGCTCGATGCGGTGCTGCGCTGGCGCGGCTATGATTTTCGTGACTACAGCGCCGCGATGCTCAAGCGCCGCGTCGCCGAGCGTATGCGCGCCGAAAACGCGGAGACGATCTCCGGCCTGCAGGAACGCTTTCTGCACGACGAGGATGCGCTGCGGCGCTTCGTCTTTGCGATGTCGGCCAATACCAACAGGCTCTTCCGCGCGCCGGAATACTTCCGCGCGATCCGGCAGCGCGTCATCACGTTCTTACGCACCTACTCGTTTGCGCGCATCTGGTTCCCCGCATGCTCGACGGGCGAAGACGTCTACACCGTGCTGGCGATTCTCTTCGAAGAAGACCTCCTCGACCGGTGCATGCTGTACGCCACCGATCTCAGCGATCTCGCGCTCGCGCAAGCGCGCGAAGGCGTCTTCGAAATCAACTCGTACGAGGAGTTCTCCAACGATTATCTCTTGAGTGGCGGGCGCAAGTCCGTGTCAGACTTCTCCGAATACGCCGACGGCAAGGTGAAGTTCAACGAGTCGCTGACGCACAATCTCATCTTCGCGACGCACGGCCTCGCTACCGATGCATCGCTGAACGAATTTCATGCGATCGTGGCTCGCGGCGTCTTACCGCAGTTCAACAAGACGCTGCAGTATCGCGTCCACAACCTGTTCTTGCAAAGCCTCTCGCGTTTCGGCTTCATCTGCTTGAGCTCGGCCGAGTCACTGCACTCGACTCCGCACGAGGGCGCCTTCAAAAAAGTCGACGACGTTTTCCCAATCTACCGCCGCATGCGCTAAGAGTCAGAGTGGGCCACCCCAAGGCCCCGTGAAACCCCTGGCAAAAAAACGTCCATGTTTTTTTGCCGTTTGAGCACTTTTTCGAGAGAACAAAGTTTTGAAGTCGACATCCTGTCGAGCTCGAAAAAGTTGCACATTTCCCGGAGCCTCGGGGCGGCCCACTCTCCCTCTGGGCTTGCTTGGGCGCTTTCAAGGAAAAGCGAAGACGGGTGAGCGAAACCCTCGATTCGCATGGTTTCGTCCCAGGTAATCAACGAGTTTTTCGCATGGGCTCCGTTCGTGGTGCTCGCCGTGATTCTCGTGGTCGCTTACGTGTTGACCCGCGGCGAGAAGCAATTGGCTGCGCCTATAGGCAAGACGTATTCTTGCGCTAGGTGCGGGCGCCGCGGCGTGCGCGAGCACATGGTTCCGGTGACGGTAGAAGGCGCGGTCGTCTGGTATTGCGGACGCTGCGTGCACGCGCACTAAATTTGGAGGACTCTAAAAAAGTATGACCTTGGATCTCTCCGCCGTTTCGTCATCCGAAAATGTGTGGCAGATGGCTCAGCATCAGCTCGACGACGTCGCGCGTCTGATCGGGCTGAACGAATCGATGCACGGGTTTTTGCGCGAGCCCAAGCGCATTCTCGAAGTCTCCGTGCCCGTACGCATGGATACCGGCCCGACGAAGATTTTCAAAGGTTTCCGCGTGCAGCACAACATGTCGCGCGGGCCGACCAAGGGCGGCATTCGCTTTCACCCGGATGTGACGCTGGATGAAGTCAAAGCGCTGGCGATGTGGATGACCTGGAAATGCGCGCTCGTGAATATTCCGTTCGGCGGCGCCAAGGGCGGCGTCATCTGCGATCCGCGGACGATGTCGATGCAAGAACTCGAGAACTTGACGCGGCGCTTTACGAGCGAGATCTCGATCATCATCGGTCCAGAAAAAGATATTCCAGCGCCCGACGTGTACACGACGCCGCAGATTATGGCGTGGATCATGGATACGTTTTCGATGCAGAAGGGTTATTCGGTGCCCGGCGTGGTGACGGGCAAGCCGATCGCGATCGGCGGATCGCTCGGGCGCGACAAAGCGACCGCGCGCGGCTGTCTTTTCGTGGTGGACGAAGCGATGCAGACGCTGGGCTTGACCATTGAAGGCGCTCGCGTCGCCGTGCAAGGGTTTGGCAATGCCGGCATGTACGCCGCGGAGCTCATGTCGCAGCGCGGCTATACGATCGTCGCCGTTACGGATTCAAAAGGCGGCGTCGCCAATCCCAAAGGTCTCGACGTAGCCGGCATCATGGCCCACAAGGCCGAAACGGGATCCGTGGTCGGGTTCACCGGCGGCGACCGCATCAACAACAAAGAAGTTCTGGAGTACGACTGCGATGTGCTCGTTCCGGCCGCACTCGAAAAAGTCATCACCAAAGACAATGCGCCGCGCATTCGTGCGAAGATCGTGGCGGAAGCGGCAAACGGGCCAACCATGCCCGATGCGGACGCCATTCTTTTCGAGCGCGGCGTCATGGTGCTTCCCGATATTCTCGCCAATGCGGGCGGCGTGAGCGTTTCGTACTTTGAATGGGTTCAGGACTTGCAAGAAAACTTCTGGGAAGAAGACGAGATCAACGATCGCCTCAAACGCAAGATGACGCGCGCGTTCCGCGAGACGCACGAACAGGCCCAGCGCCATTCGATCGACATGCGCCGCGGTGCGTATTCGGTTGCCGTCGGCCGAGTCGCCGAAGCGACGAAGCTGCGCGGACTCTACCCGTAACGTGGAGGCGATCGAAGAAATCGCGCGGCGGCCCTCACCGGCTCCGCGGCCGCAATCGCTGGCCTTCGACGGCGAGCTGCTGTGGATGGGTTCGCTTGAAACGCAGCGGCTCTACGCGATCGACCCGAACACGTGGGGCGTGCGTGAGGAAGCGCAAGCGCCGGGCCGGCCGATCGGCATGGTGGCGGTCGGCGACGAGCTTCGCGTGGTCTCGAGCGAAACCGAAGAAGACCACCGCATCATCAAGAAATTCATCCCCGGTCACGGCTTCAAGAAAGAAGGCGCCATTGAGTGCCCGGACGACACCGGTTCGTTCTTGGGGTACGACGGCGATCTGCTCTACGTGAGCCAATTTTACAACCGGAAGATCATCTCGGTCGATGACGACGGCCATTTTGGGACGCCCATCCCGGCGCCGCACGACATTTGCGGGCAAGTGATCGTCGACGGCTGCTTTTATCTCATAACGACCGATGACGAAGAGACCGACGACTACTTTCTGACGCGTGTGGACGCGCGCAACGGCAAGGTCGTTGCGGAAGACATCGCGCGCGTCCCCTTCAAGGCTCGCGCGTTAGCGTACGACGGCAAGCGTTTTTGGACTAATCATCGCGAACAGCACGAGATCGTAGCATTCACGGCATCTATTCCGCGACACTAACCCCCTTCGACCGCGATCACAAGCCGGATCCATCGCTCGCAGTTCCTTATTATCGTTCCCTGATCGATCGCGGATGCGACGGCCTCAATATTTTGGGCACGACCGGCGAAGCGATGTCGGTGGCAGTCAAGGACCGCTTGCGCTTCATGGAAAGCATTGCCGCAAGTTTACCGGCGCCCACGCTCATGGTCGGAACGGGAGCGACGGCATTTCACGACTCCCTCGAACTCACGAAAGCCGCGTTTGCAAACGGCTTCGGAGCGGCGTTGGTCCTACCGCCGTTCTACTATCGCGAAATCACTGACGACGGCATCATGCATTTCTTCGGCGATCTGATAGAACGGGCCCAGCCGCCGCCGCGCGGCCTCTTTCTCTATAATTTTCCGCGCATGAGCGGCATCACGTTTCACGCCAGGCTGGTCGATCGGCTCCTAAAAGAATTTCCCGGCGTTATTGGGGGCATGAAAGACAGCTCGAACGACCTCGCATTGGAGCTCGAGCTTCACGCCGTCTATCCGGAGTTTGCGATCCTTCCGGGTTCTGAAGAGCTGCTGCCCGAGGTCTTGGGCGAGGGGCTCGCAGGCTGCATTTCCGGCACCGTTTGCTTGTGGCCGGAATTGGCTGCGCAAGCCTTGCGCGAACGCGACATGGCGAAAGCGCTGCAAGTCCGCGATTTGCGTATGGCGCTGCCCAAGCCGCTGATTCCGGCCGTTCGCGCGCGCGTGGCCGCGGAACAGAAAAACGAAGCTTGGCTTCGTTCGATTCCTCCGCTTTAGCGCAACTCAGACCTGGACGACTTCCTTAATTTCCGGAACGTCAGCGCAGACAACTTGCTCGATCGCGCCTTTTAAAGTCATGTTGGATGCGGGGCATCCGCCGCAAGCGCCGAGCATCTGCACGAATGCAGTTTCGTTTTCGATTTTGATGAGCCAGACTTCGCCGCCGTCCATTTGTATGCCGGGGCGGACTTTGTCGAGCGCGGCGTTGACGCGCTCCTCGAGGTTGTTACTGGCCATAACCTTTCATCAATTCGTGCATTTTACCGGCGACCAAGAGTGCGTCGTCCCAGTCGCGCTGCCACATGTTGCGCCCGAAGATCAGACCGACGCAGCCCGCTTCCATGGCGATCTGCGCTTTGTGAAGCGTGTCCTCGTCGCCCATTTTGCTTCCGCCTGAAACCAATACCAGCGAGCGGCCGGCCGACTTCACGACTTTGCGCAGTCCATCAAGCTCCGACAGCTCGAGCGTGTCGTAAGGTTTCGGCATGGCCTTTGCGGTGGCGGCGTCCCACTTCGGAACGTTGAGTTTGATGACGTCGGCCCCCATTTCGCACGCGACGCGCGCGGCGTAGTCGATCGCGTACAGGGAATCGATCCCGCCCTTGGCTTTGACCGCCGAGCCGCGCGGGTACGCCCAGATGACCAGCGGCATGCCGTAACGCTCGCAGTCGCGGCGCACTTCGCCGCATTGCGCGATGTCTACGTCCTGCGCGGGACTTCCGACATAGAGCGTGTAGCCGACCGCATCTGCGCCCAGGCGGACCGCGTCTTCGACCGACGCCGTCATCGAACTGAACGCTTCATCGTCGGGCGGAAGGTTGGTCTTGCCGTTGATCTTGAGGATCAGCGGCACCTTGCCCGCGTACGGTTTGTGGTACTTTTCGGCCAGCCCGACGTGCAGCGCCATGCCAGAAAAGTTGCCCTCGACGGCCAGGCGGTAGATCCAATCCGTGTCGATGGATTCCGGGTTGCTGAAAAAATCGATCGGACCGTGTTCGAGCCCCTGATCGATCGGCAAGAGCATCAAAGTACCGTTGGCCGGCCCATGCTCGTACATGAAACGGTGCAGCCGCACGCGCTTTCCCGTCGAGAGATTCAGTTCGTCAAATGTCGGTCTGCGGACCGGTGCCAGCATGCTCGCCTCCCCTTCGCCTATAAAGGAAGATTGGATTGAGGGCCGCCAAATCATCCCGGGGACTAGGATGAGCACCACTCTGCCGACCAAACGGGGAAGCTTCAACAAGCATCCCGACTTCAACAAGAAGATTCTCATCGTTGACGATGAGGCTGCAATATTGCAGACGCTGCGGTACAACTTGGAGCGCAGCGGCTACGAAGTCGTGACGGCCAGCGACGGCCGAACTGCGATTGCGATGGCACAAAACGAGGAACCCGATCTCATCGTCCTCGACATCATGCTGCCGGTGCTCGACGGCATGGAAGCGTGCAAGGAAATCCGCAAGACCAGTTCGGTTCCGATCATCATGCTGACCGCCAAAGATCAGGAAATCGACAAGGTGCTTGCACTGGAGTTGGGAGCCGACGATTACGTCACCAAGCCTTTCGCGCTGCACGAATTTCTCGCGCGCGTCAAAGCGCGGCTGCGGCGCCCGACGCCCGCGAAACCGGATCGCGACCAGGCGATCGTGCTGGGCGGCATCGTTTTGGATCCGTCTCGCCAGCACGTGACCGTGCGCGGCAAAGAGGTCGCGCTCGCGCCCAAAGAGTTCGCGCTGCTGCGCGTACTGATGGAAAATCATGGCCGCGTCGTCACGCGTCAGACCCTGCTCGACAAGGTATGGGGTTACGATTTCGAAGGCGAGCAGCAAACCGTCAGCGTGCACGTTCGCTGGCTGCGCGAAAAGATTGAAGAAGACGCGCGCAGTCCGCGCCACATCGTAACCGTGCGCAGCCGCGGCTACATCTTCAAGGAATAAGATCATCCGCTGGTTCAGACGATCGCGCGCGTCGCCCGAACCGCAGCCGGAACGCGCCGACCGTAACGAAGCGCGCCTCGACGACCGGTTCGACGCGCTGGTGCGCGCGCTGCCGCTCGGCGTCATGATGCTCCGGCGCACCAAGCGTTTACGTTTCGCAAATCGCGCAGCCGCCGCCATTTTCGGATTCGATCGCGCGCGTGCGAAAGGTCTGCACTTGATCGAAGTCATTCCTTCGATCGAATTAGAACGGCGCGTGGATAGCGTGCTCGCCGGCGAGGCATCCGCGGCGGCGCCGCTCATCGTCTCCGGAAAACGCACCGACCGCAGCTACGCGGTCTCGGTATATCCGCTGACGACCGCGCGTACGGATGACGAAGAACACGCCGGTGAGGTCTCCGGCGCTCTGGTCATTGCGGAAGATCAAACCGAACAACTGGCGCTGGAGCGCACGCGTCAGGAATTTCTTTCGAACGTTTCGCACGAACTGCGCACGCCGCTCTCGTCGGTCAAACTCATGCTCGAAACGCTGGTCGCCGGCGGCGACGACGATGCGCGCGCCTATTTTCTTCCGCAAGCGCTTCGCGAGGTGGACCGGCTGGCATCGCTCGTGCAGCGATTCTTAGAACAGGCCCGCGCGGAGTCGGGCATCCCCGCGCTGCGCATTGAGGAAGTCGATCTCGAAGCGGTGGTGCGTTCCGCGCTGCGCTCCTTCGAGCAGCAGGCGGCGGCGAAGCAGATATCGCTCGAAGTGCGCGCGCACCGCCCCGTGATCGTGGAAGCCGACGAATCGCAGCTCTTGCAAGTTCTCGTGAACTTGATCGATAACGGCCTGCGCTTCACGCCGGATGGCGGCGCGGTAGCGGTCGATTTGGACGTGGAAGACGGCTACGCGCGGTTCGTCGTTTCCGATACGGGCATCGGCATCCCATACAAAGATTTGCCCTTTATCTTCGAGCGGTTTTTCGTGGCGGACCGTTCGCGGGCGCGCGGTATAAGCGGCGCCGGTTTGGGTCTCTCCATCGTGAAGCAGATCGTCGAATCGCACGGAGGAACGATCGACGTTCAGTCGGTACTCGACGCGGGCACGCAATTCACGATTCGGATTCCCATGATCGCGCGCGTTTCTTAATATTCCTTAAGATAGTCTTAAGATTATCTTATTCTTTGGTTCCGTAAGATGAAGTGACTTGTCTAGTGCGCCTGCCGCTCATCTTCGGGCCTTCAGAGGCGCTCGCGCCTCCGACTTTGCCATGAGGTTTTCGGTGCAGGCGGCGGGAGAAGAGACGACCGCCAAGGTCCAAGTGGACGATTTGAGCGTCTATTATGGCAAGGTGGCCGCCGTCAAGCATGCGTCCCTCAAGGTTCACGAAAACTGCGTCACCGCGCTGATCGGTCCCTCGGGCTGCGGAAAAACGACGTTCATCCGGGCACTTAATCGCATGCACGACCTTACGCCCGGCGCGCGCGTGGAAGGCCGGGTCGTGCTTGACGGCATCGACATTTACGCTCCAAACGTCAATCCGGTTCTGCTGCGTCACAAGATCGGGATGGTCTTTCAGCGGCCAAATCCATTTCCAAAATCGATTTTCGACAACGTCGCCTATGGTCCAAGAATACACGGCACGCGCAACGGCGCTTCGTTAGAAGCACTGGTCGAACGAAGCCTACGGCGAGCGGCCCTCTGGAACGAAGTAAAAGATCGGCTCGACCGGTCCGCGCTGGATCTCTCCGGCGGCCAGCAGCAGCGTCTTTGTATCGCCCGCGTATTGGCAGTCGAGCCCGAAATCATTCTTATGGACGAGCCGGCGTCGGCTCTGGACCCCATCGCAACGAGCAAAATCGAAGATCTGATCAACGATCTCAAGCGCGAATATACGGTCATTATCGTGACCCATTCCATGCAGCAGGCGGCGCGGATGTCGGATTATACAGCATTCTTCCTGTTGGGGGATCTGGTCGAAAGCGGACCGACCCGCGACATGTTCACGCGCCCTTCCGACAAGCGGACTGAAGACTACATCACCGGCCGGTTCGGCTGAGGAGAGACGTGTTGAAACGAGCGGTTTTTACGGCGTTAGCATTGCTTATTGCCGGATGTTCCTCGGGTTCGGGCGGAACGACGCTTACGGGCGCGGGTTCGTCGTTTGACTATCCGTTTTTTTCGAAGGCGTTTGACACCTATTCCAGCCAGCACCCCGATGTGACCGTCAACTACCAGTCGATCGGAAGCGGCGGCGGCATTCAGCAGTTCATTCAAAAGACGATTGATTTCGGCGCATCCGACGTTCCGATGAACGGCGACGAACTGACGCGCGCGGGTCAACCGGTCATTCAGATGCCGGTCGCGCTCGGGGGCGTGGTGCTTTCGTACAACGTGAACGGAGTGCCCTCGGGGCTGCGGTTGGACGGAGACGCGATTGCGGGAATTTACCTCGGGCGGATCAAGTCTTGGAACGACCCGCGGTTGAAAGCGCTCAACCCCGGCGTGAATCTTCCGAACACCGCAATCGTCGTCGTTCACCGTTCTGAGGCATCGGGTACGTCCTATATCTTCACCGACTACCTTTCGTCCGTGTCCACCGAGTGGAAAACGAAAGTCGGAAAAGGGAAAGCTGTTTCATGGCCGGCGTCGGGGAGCGTAGGTGGAAAGGGTAACGAGGGCGTCGCCGGCCTCATCCGCGCCACGCCCGGCGCGATCGGCTACGTAGAATTGGCTTACGCCTTGGAAAACAACATGGCTACTGCCGCGATCAAGAATTCAAGCGGTGCATGGGTGGCCTGCTCACCGAACACGGTGCAAGCGGCCGCCGCGAGCAAACCAAACGTCACTAATACGGATTTTTCAATCGTCGATCGCCCCGGAGCTCGGTCCTATCCGATCTCCGGTTACTCGTGGGTGATGGTGTATACGAAACCCGCCGATCCGAAGCGCGGCCGTATGATTCAAAACGTGCTTCAGTGGCTGGATGGAAATCAAGCGCAGCAAATCGCCGCTTCGTTGCATTACGTGGCCCTTCCGGTCAACGTACAAGCAAGCGCGCAGCGAGCGCTACAGTCAATGAATCTCTGATTTGATCGTGCGGCGCCTAGGAGCTCGAACCGGCTCGAAGATTGTCGATCAGATCTTTGTAGCTGTCCTTCTGGGTGCTGCAATCGTTTTTCTCGCTATCATTCTCGGGCTGGCTGCGTCGCTGGTGAAGGGCTCGCTGCCGTCGCTGCGCACGTTCGGCTTTGCGTTCCTGTGGACGTCCAGTTGGAATCCCGTTACGAGTATTTTCGGCGCGCTTCCGCTGATTTACGGCACGGTTATCAGTTCGCTCATTGCGACCGTCTTGGCCGGAGTCTTTGGGATTTTCGCGGCCGTTTTTTTATCGGACTTCGCGCCGGCGTTCTTGGCTCGGCCGCTGAGCTTTATGATCGAATTGCTTGCTGCCGTACCCAGCGTCGTGTTCGGGCTTTGGGGCCTCTTCGTGCTCGCTCCCGCGATGCGCAACACGATCGACCCCGCGCTCCAGAGAACGCTTGGGTTTCTCCCGATTTTTTCAGGCCCTTCGTACGGCGTCGGCCTGCTCACCGCCGGAGTCATTTTGGCGCTGATGATCATTCCAACCGTGACCGCCATCTCACGCGACGTGCTAACGACGATCCCGGCGGATCAGCGCGAAGCATCGATGTCGCTCGGCGCCACCAAGTGGGAAACGATGATGAAAGTCGTGGTGCCGGCCGCGCGGGCCGGCATTTTCGGGGCCATCATTCTCGCACTCGGGCGCGCACTTGGCGAAACGATCGCAACCACGATGGTCATCGGAAACCGCCCGGAGATTGCCGTTTCCCTGTTTGCGCCGTCGTACACCCTCGCAAGCGTGATCGCCAACGAATTCACCGAGGCGACTTCGGACATCTATTTGAGCGCATTGATCGAGCTCGGGTTGCTGCTGCTGATCGTGAGCGTCGTCGTCAATGCCCTAGCGCGGATTCTCATGTGGTCGGTCTTCCGCGGAGCCCGGAGCGCCCGGTGAAAAGTTACCGGTCCCGCCGCATTGCGGACGCCGTGGGCGTAACCTGGAGCTTTCTCTGCGCCTTCCTAGCGGCCGCAGTGCTCCTCATCATTCTGGGGTATATCGTCGTGAAAGGTGCGGCAGCGATCAATTGGCAGTTCCTGACGCAATTGCCCCACCCCGTGGGCATAGAAGGCGGCGGCGTAGCCAACGGCATCGTGGGCAGCATCATCACGGTCGGCATTGCGGTGTTGATCGCGAGCCCAATCGGAATCATGACGGGATTGTATCTCGCACTTTTCTCACGCGGCGGGTTTGCGTCGACGGTGCGTTTTCTTTCCGACGTTCTCTCCGGCATCCCGAGCATTACGATCGGTCTCTTCGCCTATGCGCTGCTGGTCGCGCCGTTCAAGCATTTCTCGGCCTTGTCGGCATCGTTTGCGTTTGCGGTGCTGATGCTGCCGCTGCTCGTACGCACTTCGGAAGAAGCGATCCGTTCCGTCCCGCGCGCCATTCTCGAAGGCGCTCTCGCCCTCGGGATGACGACGTTTCGCAGCACGCTGCGGATCGTTCTCCCGGTCGCATGGCCCTCGATCGTCACCGGGCTGCTCCTGGCGATCGCGCGCGTTGCGGGCGAAACTGCGCCGCTCTTATTCACCGCGTTCGGCAGCCCGTTTTGGGAACTGAACCCGACCAATCCCATGGCGGTGCTGTCGCTCCAGGTTTTCACGTACGCCATTTCGCCCTACCGCAGCCAGAACGTGCAATCCTGGGGTGCAGCGCTGCTGCTCGTGGTTGCCGTGCTGGCATTGAACCTTCTGGCGCGCGTCCTCTTGCGAACGCGCATCAGGGCCGCGCCGTGATCGAGTTAGCCACTCCTACGCGAGCGTCACTCGAATCTCGCGAACTGAATGCGTATTACGGCGACCATCATGCGCTCGCCGACGTTACACTTGCCTTTCGCCCTTTAGCCGTAACGGCGTTGATCGGTCCGTCGGGTTGCGGAAAGACGACATTCCTGCGTACGCTCAACCGCATCCACGAGATCGCTTCGGGCGCGCGAGTGACCGGCCAGGTGTTACTCGACGAGGAGAACGTCTACGATCCGAGCGTCGATCCGATTGCCTTGCGGCGGCGCGTCGGCATGGTCTTCCAGCGCCCCAATCCTTTTCCGACTTTGTCCATCGCCGATAACGTTTCGTCCGGTCTTACAAAGCTGCGGGGCGAAAAGCGCCAAGAAGCCGTGGAGCGGGCCTTGCGTGCCGTCGGCCTCTGGGATGAGGTCAGCGACCGGTTGCGCTCATCGCCGCTAGCGCTCTCGGGCGGACAGCAGCAGCGTCTGTGCATGGCGCGCGCGCTGGCGGTGGAGCCGGAGGTGTTGTTGATGGACGAACCTACCTCGGCCCTCGACCCAATCTCATCGGCTAACATCGAAGAACTCATTCGGAGACTCTCGGATCGGTACACCATCGTGATCGTGACGCACAATATGCAGCAGGCCGCCAGAGTCTCGGACTTCACCGCATTCATGCTGGCTGATGAGTCTGGTTCCGGACGCCTGATTGAGTCAAACGAAACCAATCAGATATTTTTTCATCCGCAGGACCGGCGAACCGAGGATTATATCAGCGGCCGTTTCGGATAATCTGTTCTTAAAGCACCCTTAAGCCCGCGCGGGTTATAGATTGAGAAGAGCGGCCTCGTTGTCGCTGCGCAGAACTTCTCGAGAGGATCAGGCGTGATTGATTTCATCAAACGGGCGTCGGTCGTGGCGCTCGTTGCGCTCTTAAGCGCGCCGGCGCTTGCCGCCACCCAGCTCACGGGGGCAGGCTCCACGTTCGACAACCCGTTTTTTTCAAGAGCTTTCTATCAGTATAACCAGATGCACCCCGACGTTGCGGTCAATTACCAGTCGATCGGCAGCGGCGGCGGCATTCAGCAATTCACCGCCAAGACGGTAGACTTTGGAGCTACCGACGTTCCTATGAACGCGGACGAGCTCAACCGGGCGGGCGGGAACGTGCTGCAAATCCCCGTGGCACTGGGCGGAGTGGCCGTGAGCTACAACTTGCCGAGCATACACTCCGGCGTGCGCCTCACGCGCGACCTGGTCGCAAACATTTTTCTGGGGCGAGTCACGAAATGGAATAATCCCCAGATCGCGCGGTTAAACCGCGGCACGAAGCTGCCGGACCTTTCAATTGTCGTCGCGCACCGTTCGGATGGCTCAGGCACGACCTACATCTTCTCCGATTTTCTGAGCCACATTTCTCCGGAATGGAAGAGCAAAGTCGGAACCGGCAAGAGCGTGCAATGGCCGGCGTCCAGCAGCGTCGGGGGCAAAGGAAACGAAGGCGTGGCGGGCATCGTTCGCAACACGCCGGGCGCCATCGGTTATGTCGAATTGGCTTACGCAATCGAAAACCATATCGACACCGCCGCACTGCTCGATCAAGCCGGCGATTGGGTGAATTGCTCCAAGCCGACGGTGGCTGCCGCAGCAGCCAGCAAGCCGAACATCACGGCTCAGGACTTCAGCATAGTCGACGCGGGCGGAAGACGGGCCTATCCGATCGCCGGATACTCCTGGGCCGTGGTGTACCGCGATCCGTCTGACAAAAACCGCGCAAGGGTTCTTCGCGACGTTCTGTCGTGGCTGGTCGGCGGGCAAGCTCAAGGAATCGCCAGTTCCCTCAACTACGTTCCCTTGCCGGCGAGCGTGCAGCGCACCGCTATTTCTGTCATCAGACAGATGAGCGTTTAGGTGTTTGTGAGCCGTTTTTTCTTCGCCTTAGTTGCGGTCATGGCCGCGCAGCTCGCTGCGCCGGTCATGGCTGCCCCGGCTCCCAAGCCGACACCCACGCCGAATCCGTTCCAGTACAGCGGGTATGTCCGTTCGTACTACTTCACCCGTCAGAATGCGACGGGCTACCCGCAAACGTTTAAAGCAATAAACCAGGCGTCATTCAACACGGCCATCAGTTTACACTTACAATACACGTTCGAAAATAGCCCGATTACGATCGGGGGGACCTACCTGTATGCCAACCCGCTCAACGGATGCACAACACCTGTTTCCCATTTATCTTTGCCCTGCGGCAAGCAGAGCTTCACGGGCCAATTCAATGTCCCGACCAATCCGGACGACACGCTGCCGGGCTTTGTCCTCAGCACACTGTACGAAGCGTACGTGCAATACAAGGACCCGACGCTGTATTTTAAGATCGGCGATCAACTATTCACGACTCCGTGGGCCAATCCGTCGGATTCACGCCTCAAACCGGTCGCGTTCGAGGGCGGCGACTTGACGTACAATTTCAACAGGCAGTGGACGGGCGAGGCGGCCTATATGGACCGCTTCGAGAGCCGCGCCAGCTCCGCATTCGACAACGCGACAATGCTGACGAGCCACCCCGTCGACGGGCCGGGAGTAGCTGCAAATATCTTCACGCCGGGCGGTTCGTCGATCACGACCAGCGGGTTCGGCTATGCGCGGCTCGGCTATAGCGGAACGTTTACGGCAAATCTGCACTTCTATGATTTCATCGATATTGCAAACGCGCTCTGGTTCGACGGAAAGTATATGTGGGCGAAGAGCCATTCCAAGCCTTTCATCGCATGGCAAGCGGGCGCCGAACAAAATACCGGCCGCGCCGTGATCGGGAAAATCAGCAGCTCGATTTTCGGGTTGCAGCTCGGTGTCTCGCCGTGGAAAAACGTCGATCTCACGGTGGGGTACAACTACGTCCCGCAGCAGAGCGACACGATCACGCTTCCTGCAGGCGTGGCCTGCGGCTCAAACAATCAGATAAAAATTACGACGCCAGGCGTCACGTTTCCGTACTTTCTTCCATCCGGCGGCACTACCAATTGCTTCGTCAACGCCACCGGAACAACGACCGTCTATTACGGAGGCTGGGCGAGCCCGTACACGGACTCGTACGCCACCGACACGCTCTTTTGCACCAGCATCAGTCAAGGTCTGATCGACCGGCGCAGTCCGGGCTCGGGAGTGAAGTTTGCGGTGACGCTGCAAACCGGCGATCACCGGGGCAGGCTCATCGCAAGCCAGGCCTATTACCAGTACGGAAATTCCGCCGCAGGAACTTCACCGACACAAGAGACGGACGTTGATGGAACTTGGTTTTTTCGCAAGCCGGCCAGCGGCCCCTACCATGGTCTCTTGATTCGGCATCGATACGCCGAGCGGGATCAAAAAAACACGCTCCTGTACGGTGGTACACCGGTCTTCAAATACAACCGCACGCAACTGGAATTCGATTTCTAGCGGCGGTTACACGCTGACGACTCAGGCGAGGGCCCTGTCCGTCAAGCTTAGACGGGCGGGGCCCGCGGGAATTCTTAACCCAGCATGCCGCAGCTCCGCAAACAGTTTCCCAGCGCTTACGAGTGCGTCGGGCCGGCCCGGCGCACCGTCGTGGATTTTGCCCGGCAATGGTTTTCCGGCGAAGATCTGGGCGACATCGAGTACGCGGTCGGTGAAGCGCCGTCACGTTCTACCAGGCCCGGTGCGGTTCGTCCGAAGCGTGACAGGTTCCGCACTCGAGGCACGACTCGATGGCGTCTGCGTCTTTGCTTCGACGGCGAGTTGGGCGTCGAGAAGTGCGCCACGATTTTCCGCCGAAGGGCGAGCCTCGAGCTCTTTCTCGGCATAAACTCTTTGCTCTACGGCTTCTCGCAGATCGTAGATTGCTTCGATTTTGTTGGTTTTTTCTGTATCGTCCATCGTCGCTCGCGTGAGGCAGCGGTTGCTCGAAAGGCGCTTGGGTAAGCGAGGGATGTAATCCTATCGCGCCTGCGAATAGGATGGCTTTCATGCGCGCGCTCTGCAAGACGGCGCCCAAGGCGGGGTTCGAAATTTGCGACGTTCCGGTCCCGGCATTGGGACCTTCGGACGTCCTCATTCGCGTCGAAAAAGCCGGGATTTGCGGCAGCGACCTCCATATATTTTCGTGGGACAAGTGGGCGCAGAGCCGCATTAAGCCGCCGCTGGTGATGGGGCACGAGTTCATGGGTCGGGTCGAGGCCGTGGGCGGCTCCGTGCGCATGGTTGCTCCCGGCGACCGCGTTTCGGCCGAAGGCCACATCGCCGACGGCACCTGTTTTTTGTGCCGCACCGGTCAAGCGCACTTGTGCGAAAATCTGAAGATCATCGGCGTCGATCGCGACGGCGCGTTCGCCGCGTATATCGCGATGCCCGAAAGCAACGTTTGGAAACTCGACGCTGCCATTCCCGATGAATTCGCCGCGGTTTTCGATCCGCTCGGCAATGCGGTGCATTCGGTCATGGCGGCGGGCGTCAGCGTAAAGTCGGTTCTCATCATGGGCGTGGGATCGATCGGGCTAATGGCAATACTCGTCGCACGAGCGGCCGGAGCTTCGGCGGTCTATGCCGTTGACGTCAATCCCGCGAAGTTGGAGCTCGCAAAAAAACTTGGCGCGGACCAGACGTTCGCCGCAACCGATCCGCAGATCGTCGAGAAGATCCTGGCCGCAACGCGCGGCGAAGGCGTAGACGTGCTGCTCGAGATGTCGGGGAACCCTCAGGCGCTGGACAACGGTCTGCGCGCCGTACGCAAGGGCGGGCGCGCGTCGCTGCTCGGCATTCCGTCCGAGAACATCACGATCGATTTGGCGGACCGCATAATCTTCAAGGGTTTGACATTGCTCGGCATCAACGGGCGCCGCATGTTCGAAACGTGGTATCAAACAGAAGAGCTCGTTCGCAGTGGTCGCGTCGACCTGAAGCCGATCATTACGCATGTCATCCCGTTCGAAGATTTCGAACGGGGTTTTGCTTTAATGCGCAGCGGTGAAGCCGCGAAAATCGTTTTGGACTTGAAAGGAACCGCGTGAATACGGCTTTCGAGCACAGTCTTCAAAGCGAGATTGAAAAGCTGAAGGCGGCGGGCACGTACAAGACCTTGCGCCACCTGACGACGCCCATGGCTCCGGAAGTGCATATGGAAGAGGCGGGCGACGTGATCGTCCTCTCCAGCAACAACTATCTTGGGTTATCGGATCAAGTGGAGGTGGTGGAAGCCGGCAAACGCGGTTTGGATCGATACGGCGCCGGCACGGCGTCGGTGCGTTTCATTTGCGGCACCTTCGATGTTCACCGGCAGCTCGAAGATCGCATCGCGGAGTTTTTGCGGACGGAAGCTTCGCTAACGTACGTCTCTTGCTGGAATGCCAACACCGGACTCTTTCCAACCATCTGCGACGCCGGCTCGGCGATTATCTCCGACGAGCTGAACCACGCGTCGATCATCGACGGCTGCCGTCTAGCCTCCAAATCGCGGCGCGAGCGGTACAAGCACAGCGATATGCGCGACCTCGAAGAGAAGCTGAAAGCCGTGGAAGGTTCGGCTCCGATCCTGATCGTGACCGACGGCGTCTTTTCGATGGAAGGCAGCCTGGCAAAGCTGCCGGAGATCGTCGCGCTCGCAAAAAAATACGGCGCCGTTACGGTGGTGGACGATTCGCACGGAACCGGCGTAATGGGGAAGACCGGCCGCGGCACGATCGAACATTTCGGATTGGATGGACAAGTCGACATCATCACGGGAACGCTTGGAAAAGCTTTGGGCGGAGCCGCCGGCGGGTTCGTTGCGGGCAGTCACGCGCTCATCGATACGTTAATCCAGCGGTCGCGCCCGCAGCTGTTTTCAAACGCGCTGCCCGCCACCGTGGCATGCAGCTCGCTCGAGGCGATCGATTACCTCGACGCGCATTCCGAATTGGTCGACCGTTTGCGCGAAAACACGCGCTACTTCCGCGAGGAATTGCTGAAACTCGGGTTCAAGCCGCTCGAGGGAGAGAGCGCGATCGTGCCGATCATCGTGGGCGAGACTTCCTTCGCCATTGCCATGAGCGACAGGCTCCTCAAGCGCGGCGTTTTCGTGACCGGTTTCGGCTTCCCGGTCGTACCCGAAGGCACCGCGCGCATCCGCGTGCAAATCAGCGCCAAGCTTACCAAGGACGAAATGGATCGCGCCTTGGAGGCGTTCGCCGGCGTCGGTAAAGAGGTCGGCTTAATCTAAGAGAGGCCGTTTCAGCATGAGGAGCTTATACGCACTCCTGATTGGCGCATTGCTGCTTAGCAACGCGCTCCCGTCGTCTGCACAAACGACGCCCTTGCCATCACCCTCTCCCGCGGTAGCGCCGGCCGCGACTTTCGTCGCGCCGCCGGATTGGGTGCAACTGCCGCGCGGATTTACGCTGACCGAGATCAAGAATCTCTGGCGCGGACCCAGAACAGGCGGCCCCGCCGGCGGCGGAGTCTTCGCGCAAGCAGTGCTCCCGCTTCCGTCAGGGATCGTCGCCGCATTGCTGGGCCAACTTCGCGGCGTGCTCGCGAACTCGAAGACGAAAAAGAAGCTCTCTATGATGACGGCCTCGCCCAAAATATGCGGCTCGACCGCCAGCGTTTCAACTTTGCATCTAGGTGGCGCCAAACCGGCAATCATTGAAACGACTACGCTCTCGCAGCGCGGGCTAACCTACGCGACGGTCTACGTGCGCACGTCGAGCAAGCCGGATCCTGCGATTGAATCGGCGCTGCGCTCCGCGTGCCCGCTACCGAACGGCGGTTTGCCTGATGCGACACCACCCCGCGGATGGAGCGCGGTGCAAAAGGGATTGGACTTCGAACTCGGCGGCATCTGGCTTGGCAACGCGCCGCTGCAGATCATGACGATGCTCAAGGCGCGCGGAATGCCGGATCTGATGTCGACTGCGCAGATGGCGCCGACGACGACGTCAGGCACGCAGCATTCAGTGAAGTATCGGGCATCGATGCAAAAACTGAAGTTCTGCGGTACTCCCGGATTGCTGGCCACGGCGCAGTTCATCGTTCCGCCGGGGTTCGGCATGACGTACAGCGTGGCAGTGGCGCAGGGCATGGAAGGCACGTTCGTGCTTTCCTATTTCCATCCGTCGAGTTATACGGATGCGGGAGCGCAGCAATCGATGCGCACGCTGTGCGCAGGCTCGCCGCTGCCTTCACCGTCGCCGTCGGCATCGCCGCACGCATAAAAAAAGAGCGCGGTCCCCTGACTGCGCTCTTTTTTTACCCGCGACCCGCTAGAACGACTGAACCGTGATCGTTATCGCCCTCGGATTGTTGTTATCGACCAGCACCGAACTTTGATTGCAATTATCATCGTAGGCGAACCCATAGGCAGCTCCGTTCGGCGCGTTGGGGAACTGAGGCACACTGTATTGGTGCATAAGTTTTGAGTACAGATTGGTGGGGCTGGTCTGATAGAATAAGTTGAGAAAGGCCGTCGGGCAGGGAGCATTGCGATACATGCTCTGGCTGGTCAGCAAGCTCGTCCGGTTGACGCCCGCGCTCAACATACTCTCGAGTTCTTTGCACGCCAAGAAAAGCGGATTCGGCGCCGTGTTGGGTGGCGGAGGACCCCAGGCACTGCACGCAGCGTCCATGCCCCCGTTGCCGGCGATTGCGTCCGTCGTCGACGGGAGCCCAAATACGACGTCGGGCTTATTGGGCTGCGTAAAGACCAGCTGATTGGAAGCATTTACCGTTCCGGTGTAGGTACCGAACGCCGACGTGTTCGCCGTCGATGTGTGCGACGTGTAGAAATTCCAGACATTGGCAATGTACGTGTCGTAATATGAGCTGTTGGTCCACTGCGGAACCCCGGGGTTCTGAGTTTTGACGTTGTTTATTGCCTCGTTGACGGCGATTGCGCGAATCGGGCTGACATTCGTCCCCGTCGCGGTGCCGTTCACCAAGATGGGTTTGAACGTCGTATCGGCACTCAGAGCGTTCATGATCGCCGTTCGCGATCCGGAAACAAAACCGGATTGCTGGGCGTTTCCGGACGCGCTCGTTAGCGTGAACGCAAGCGGCAACCCAAACATTTGCACTTCGGTCGTGTTCACACCCATTCCGGGCTGATGGCTGTCCGGGCTGATCACGTAATCGTACTCGAAATTGTCCCATAGGACATTCCAGTTCGGATCGGCTGAACTTCCCCAACCGTTCGCGGCTACCCAAGTGAGATCGGGATTCAACTCAGTCTTGAACTTTGCGCCGAGCGAAATGTATATTCGCCCGGAACGAAGCAACGGAAGCGGAAACGGCGTAGCGCCTGGCGACGGAAACGGAATATTGAAATCCGCTGTTCCGTCGGCTCCGCGGTCCGCCTGAACAATTTTCACGACTGCGCCTGTTGCCGTGACGCGATAGAATGTGGGATCGCCTCGATCGTTGGGATTATTACCGGTGATCGTAAAGTAAGCGGGCGTTATTCCCGAATTGTTAACGAAAGTTGTCGGCAACGAACCCTGGGTCGTCGTAACGACGCTGTAATAAAGACCGTTTGAAGAACCCACGGCGTAGACAAAGGTCGTGTTAGTCGCAATATTGACCGCGGAACCGCCAGGCTGCGTATAGTTCTGCGCGTCGAGGTCGAAGTAGAAGATCGTGTTGCCGCTTCCACTCGATGGATAGCCCAACACGAAGAGGCCGGCGTTCTTAGTGGGCGCGATCGCCGATGCCGAACCGGGCAGCATGGCGAACGTTGCGCTGGTATTTTCGTAATAAATGTTTCCAGCGGAGTTGAGGATATAAACGCCACCCGGCGCGACCGTACCGCCGCCATTGTTGATGTTGTAGGTTTGCGTGTCCCAGTTGGCGGCGATGCGAACGCCGGATCCCGCCGCCTGCGTCCAAGCGCCATTGACGTAATGCCAGATCGCCTGATCGCTGCCGGCCGTGGCGCCATTTGAGAGAACGTAAATCGTACCGTCGCTTGCTACGGTGATATCGCTGCAGCCGCCGCCCAACGGCGTAAACGTGTTGGTCCCGGAATTATACTGGTAGGCGCCGCCGCTGGAGTTCATGGCATACAGCGTTCCGTCCGGCGCAACCGCGAGTCTTGATGCCGTGCCCGCGGCCTGCGTCCATACTCCATTGACATAGTGATAGATGAATTTGTCCGCACTGGCCGGCTGGTCCGACAAGGCCCAGATCGAACCGTCGGGAGCGGCGGCGATAAACGTTCCCGTGCCGGGAATCGGCTGCCAGTTCGCCGGACCGATCGCATCCATGGGCTTGACGGTGCTCATGGGTGTTATCTCGGGCTTGGCCATCGGAGCGACCGGAATTTGTGCCGGCGAAACTGATTGCCGAGTAGCCGGAATCGCGAATGACGTGCTGGGTGTGACGCCGTGCCCGGCGCACGATGTGACGAACGCAATCGCGGCAATGCCGGCGAGCAGGCGGTACGCGCGGCTTTTCAAGAATCCGGTCATGCTCATATTTCCTCAGTTAAAACGGTTGCACCGTGATTGACAAAGAGAAATCTTGCTCATACGGTCACCCTCCGTTTTTTGGCCGCTTCACCCGCCTAAGCAAGAATCCTCTCGGCTACTTTTCAACGTGCGAAGCAGCAAAAGGCGACGGTCGGCCGGACGGTTGCTCGCTCTTTGGAGGCGCCGTGAAGACTTCTCGGTCTTGCCATATGTACGGCGGCGATCTTTTGCTTTGCCGCCGGCCCGGCCGCGGCGCGAACCCGTACCTACTATATTGCGGCGCAAGAAGTGCCATTCGGCGTTTTTATCCGACCAACGAAATCCCGAGCATCAACTTCTTCGTGTACGGTACGATGCCCATGCCCGAACTAAAACTCGGACAGCACGCACGATTGGTGGGCGGCATGATCGCCCGCTACCGGGTGACGCGCTAGCTCGGCGTCTCTCCGCTTCGTTCAAGAGCGAGCGCAATGTAGTCGCGGTCCCCCAGACCGCTCTCAGCTGCGCTCTGCACTTCGGGCAGCACGCAGTCCAAGACCGGCGTGGGAACGTCGACGGCTTGCGCGGCCGCTCGAGCCAGTTGCAGGTCTTTCAGCAGCGCGTTCAACGAGAAGCGCGGCTCCGAATCACGATCGAGCAGCTGCTGGGTCTTTGAGTTTGCAACTCTGCCGAACGCGCCGCTGAATGATTCTACCGCCGTACGGCGATCGACGCCTGCGCGCTCGGAAATGTGAAGCAATTCGGCCAGCGTTTCCGCGACTACGCCGATGACGGTGTTATTTCCAAGTTTCAGGTACGCGCTGGCGCTGACGGAACCGGTATACGTCACAGTGCTTCCGAGCGATTCCAAAAGCGGCCGCGCGTGGTCGAATGCCGTTCGGCTGCCGCCGGGCAGAACCGTAAGCGAACCCTTCTGGGCCAAGGGAACGCTGCCGAGAACCGGCGCTGCGAGAAACTCTATCCCTTGCTTGGACGCCGCGGTCTCGAGCGTTTCATACATAGAAGGAGAGAGCGTCGACATTTCAATGACGAGTTTCGGCGCGCGCGCTGCCGGAATGACTTGCTTCAACGTCACTTCCCGCGCCGCGTCGTCGCCCCAAAGCATTACGATAACGGCGTCGACTGCCTCGACCAGCGCCTTGAGTGAGGCCTGCGGCAGCGCGCCGGCACCCGCAAGTGCAGCGACGGGCTCCGGAGATCGGTTCCAAACGGAAACCTGATAGCCGCGTGTGAGCAAATTGCGCGCTATCGCGCTGCCCATCTTCCCAAGACCAACTACACCGACATGCATCATCGCACCACTGCCTCAAGCGGAGGCGCCATGAACTCAGGGCCGACCGGATCTTTTACTTCGATCTGCGCGAATTCCATTTTACCTATTAACCTTAAGCGAGAGGAACGGCGCGAGCCCATATGTTAAGGGCTGATGATGGCCAAGGCCTTGCGTACAGCGCAAACCGCGCGAAGCCCGCAAACCCCCCAGCAGCGGCAGCACGTCGTTCTTCAGATCATTCAGCCTGGATTAGCCGGTTTGATGGATGGATCGGTGTCAACGCTGGCGCCAATTTTCGCGGCGGCTTTTGCAACGCACACGTCGCGGGCTGCATTTCTGGTTGGTTTAGCGGCGGCGGTTGGCGCCGGGATCTCGATGGCATTTTCGGAAGGACTCTCGGACGACGGCTCCCTGACCGGGCGTGGAAATCCCATCATTAGAGGCTCTATTACCGGAGTCATGACGTTTTTCGGAGGCGTCATGCATACGTTGCCGTTCTTGATTCCGAACGTGCACTCCGCGCTTACGCTTGCGTACTTCGTCGTGGGCTGCGAATTGTTGATCATCGCATACGTTCGCTACCGGTTTTTCTCATCGAGTTTCTGGATTTCGGCAATCGAGGTCATCGTGGGCGGCTCACTCGTTTTCGCCGCCGGAGTAATTATCGGAAGCTCGTAGACTCGGTTTTGGGCCAGAAAGTCTAGATGTAGCCGCGGCGCAAGGCGAGCACTGCCGCCTGAGTACGATCGGCCGCCGCAAGTTTCTCCATAATGTCGCGGACGTGGCCTTTGACCGTGCCGAGGCCGAGATGAAGGCTCTTTGCGATGTCTGTGTTGCCGTTGCCCTCAGCAATCAGACGCAGTACGTCAGTCTCACGTTTGCTGAGCGGCGATGTTTCGGCCGGGCGGGCGTCCGAGCTGAATCGGGCGAGCACGATGCCGGCGATGCGCGGATCGAAGTATGCTCCCCCCTCCGAGACAATACGGACAGCCTCAATAAGTCGTTCCGGCTCGGCGCTCTTGAGACAATAGGCGTCGGCTCCGGCTGCCAGTGCCGCAATGACCTCCTCTTCCAAATCGATCATCGTGACGATAACAACACGTGTGTCGCGGCGTTGAGCGCGCACACGTTTGGTGAGTTCGATGCCGTCCATTCCCGGAAGTCCAATATCGATAACGGCTACGTTCGGCTGCGTGCTTAAGATTAGGTCCAGGCCGGCGATTCCGTCGCTGGCCTCACCAATGACCTCGAAGTCGGCGGAAAGCGAGGTTCGCAGACCAACTCGCGTGAGAGCGTGATCCTCAATAATCACTACTCGAACTCGATCAGCCATCAGTCGCTCCATCTGCCGTTGGAAACAACAGGGTAAAGACGCTGCCGGTGGGTTCACGCGGCGTATACTCCACGCGCCCGCCATACTTTTGCGCGATCAGACGCACTATGTAGAGTCCCAATCCGGTTCCGCCGCCGGCCTGCCGGTCGCCGGTCCCAAACCGCTCGAAGAGCTGCGCGCGTCGTTCTGGCGGCACGCCGTATCCGTCGTCTTTCACCAAGACGCGCGCAGTTCTGTTCTCGCTTTGGACATCGATTTCCACGATGCCGTTCAGCGGTGTTGCCTCAATGGCGTTTGCTATCAGGTTCGAAATAGCCCGGCGCAGCTCACCGCCATCTCCCAGCACGACCGGATGACCTTCGAGCCGGGTCTTTAGCGACACGCCCTTGACCTCCGCAATCGGTTGCAATTCTTCGGTCACGCGAAGGGCCTGTGCGCCGAGATCCACAGGTTCGCGCAGTGTCGAACTCTCGCCGGACTCGAACCGCGCTACAAGCAACAGCGTCTCGACTAGTCTGCGCAAATCTGCATTGCTTGAAACTGTCGTTCGCAGAATCTGCCGATATGATTCCGGCAGGTCGCCGTACTTACCCTCGATGGCTTGTTGCATTGTGAGGTTTGCCGCCGCAAGGGGCGTACGGAGATCGTGTGCAAGCGCATAAACGATATCGCGAATAACGCGACTTCGATCTTCCAGGGCGTCACGTTGCGACGCTATCTCTTGGTTACGCTCTCCGAGCTGCATAAAAATCTGCGCCTGTTCCAGCGCCACGGAAGCGCCCTCGGCAAAGGTTTGCAACAGGCGCTCCGATCCGCGCGCAAATTCATCTCCGAATACGAGCAGCACGGCAGGCGTGCCCCGGCCCAGACGCACGGAAACCAAGCTCTTCGAGCCGCGCGGGTCGAGCGCCATCCGAGCTACCGGATCGTCAGGGGAGGCGAACGTCACGCGCGCCTCATCGGAAGCTCGCTGAACGAGCGACGTTAACGCTGAGTCCGCCGGTTTACGTTCCAGCGTGACGTCTCGCGCGTTGCGTTCGCTACGGTAGACGCTTGGAAGTTCGAGTTGTGATGCCTGAAGGACAAGCAACGCCTCGCGCGCGCCTATAAGCGGCAGCACTTCGCGCACTATCGCCTGAAGCACCAGCTCGACATTAAGAGTAGCACGCACGGCATCAAGCGCGCGGCGTAGATTCTTTTCCCCGGCGGCGGTTTGCGAGCGTTCGGTCGCCGATCCCGCATTGCGCGCATATTCTTGGGCACGGATCGTCAAGTAGGCGACCAGCAAGAACGATGCTCCGGATAAGACGCGATCGCCGATCGCGATGGTATCCCATCGATAATGGTCTTGAACGCCGTTTACGTATCCGGCGAGAAGGTTTGCGATTTCGGCGAAAGCTACGAGTCCTGCGGTCAGGCGAGTGTTGAGGGCCAGGCCGCTGAGTGCGATTGGGCCGTTCAAGAGTATCGCGACAACGAAAACCTGGGGAGTAAACAGATCGACCAGCCACACGACAAGGCCGAGTGCGTAGCAAAGGATTGCAATAATCGGCAGGCGTTTCATCGGCAGCTTCCAAGTCTTTGATTATGGCTCGCGGATCGCCGGACCTGGACGCTACTCGCCGCCGCAAGGCCGAGGAAATCCTGGAAGAGTTCGGCACACGCGCGCGCTTGCTGGTCTATATTGCGAGTGCTCCCGGCGCGGGCAAAACACGGCGGCTGCTCGACGATGCGCGCCGGCTCCGGGCAGCCGGAAAGAACGTCGCAATCGGCTGGGTCGACTTGAAAGGCCGCACCGATCTGGGACGCCTCGCGGCGGATCTGCCGCGGGTCCCACCGCGCAACGTGGAGATTTCGGGTGAAGAGTTTCCTGAATTTGACTTTGACGGCGCAGTCAGATTGCATCCCGATGCAATCGTCTTGGACGAACTCGCTCACGACAACTTGCCCGGATCGGTTCACGCAAAACGGTGGCAAGATGCACTGGCTCTGCGCGAACGAGGAATATCGGTCTTGGGCGCTTTCAACATCGCGCACCTCGAGACGGTCGCACCGGTGGCGCAGGCGGCGCTCGGTTATCCCGTGCGCGAAATAATCCCGGTTTCGTTCTTGCGGGCAGCGGACGAGGTGATCGCGCTGGACGTTTCTCCGGCGTTGCTGGCAAGCCGACTCCGGTCCGGAAAGGTTGTTCCGGCCGAGGACGTAGACCGCGCTCGCGATGGCGCTTTTAGCGATCGCTCGTTGTACGTTTTGAGAGAGCTGTTGCTTCGAACCATTGACGATCTGACGATTCCGGCAGTTTCGGCCGCAAGTGTATCCACCGCAGCCGCATTGATTTTGCCCGGAACGGACGCCGAACCGTTTCTTCGGCGCAGCGCGGCAATCGCTCATGCGCTCGATCTTGCCCTTCACATATATTGTCCACCTTCGATCCAGGCGGAGGACATTGAGCCAATTGCTCACGAGCTCGACGCCGAAGTGCTCACTGCCAATTTTGACGAGAAGCATCTTGACCTAGCCGAACTGCCCGCCTCGCTCATCGCCGTTCCATTGGGAAAGCTTGCGCGGAGGCTAGCAAATCAGCGGCTGGATCGGGACATCTTTATTGCGGGGATCGGACAGACATTTCTCGCGCCGGGGTCGGACAGGGAACAACGCACCACGCGCGCTTTTGGCGACCGCATGCGTGCCGGTTACGGGAAACTCACCGTTTTTCTTGGCCCGTCGGCAGGTTCGGGCAAAACCATGGCCATGCTGGATCGCGGGCACCAGTTGAAGGATGAAGGCATTGACGTCGTCGCCGGCTTTATCGAAACGCACGGCCGCAAGGAAACCGCCGGGCTCGTCGCGGGCCTGGAGCTCGTTCCACGCAAGCGTGTCAGCGTGGGCGGCCTTACCTATGAAGAATTGGATCGCGACGGAGTTATCGCCCGCAAACCGAAGGTCGCTTTGATCGACGAATTGGCGCACACGAATGCGCCCGGGTTTCAGGCGCACAAACGCTACGAGGATGTCTTGGCGATTCTGCGCGCCGGCATCGACGTCATCACCACACTGAACATCCAGCATTTGGAAGCGCTCACCGATGCGGTCTTGCGCCTCACCGGGACAAACGTGCGCGAAAGATTGCCCGATGAAATCCTCACGCTTGCAGATGAGGTGGTCCTGATCGATATCACTCCCGAAGCCTTACGCGAGCGACTGCGGCTGGGCAAAATTTATCCGCCCGAGCGCATCGAATCGGCATTGGCAAATTTCTTCCGGCCTGAGAATCTGCGCGCGCTGCGTGAGTTGGCGTTACGCGAAACCATCGCCGCCAAAGGCCGTGAGCGCGTGAAGGTGCCTTTTGAACGGCTTTTGTTGACGGTCGCCCCTCGGCGAGCGGACGGATCGTATATCGAACGTTGCGCAAAGGTTGCGCGCCGGCTCTCGATTGATTTCGCGGTTGTCTGCATCACGAACCCGCGGGCTGTAACGGACGAAGCGATCCTGACCGACCTGCGGGAGCAGACGCGACGGTATGGCGGCGAGTGGATCCGGGAGACCGGCAATAACATTCCGGGCAAGGTGCTCGAAGTGGCGCGGGCGAGGCCCGAGACCACGGTCGCCGTCGGCCGCGCCGTTCGCAATCCGCGCTGGCTCGAGCACGGGCCGTTTGCCAAGCGCCTCATCGACGCAGGTGCGCGCGAACTCCTGATACTGGCGCGACGCGATCCAACGCAAGATTCAGAGCTAGAACGTTGACCCGCGGCTCGCCGAGAAAACGCCACGTGCGTTCGCGAACGGCGCCCTGCACTAGGGTCGTGAGCTTGCGGACGGATATGCCGCGCGCCTTCGCGACGCGCGGTACCTGATAGTAGGCGGCGGCGGGGCTGATATCGGGATCGATACCGCTGGCGCTGGAGGTGACGAGATCCATTGGGACCGACAGCGTCGCGTCCGGATTTTCTTTCTTGAGAGCCGCAATGGCGGATTTGGTAGCGTCGATGAGTTTCTTGGAGGTCGGCGCCAGATTCGTGCCGCCCGTGCTTGTCGGATCATAGCCGTTCTTGCCGGCAGCCGACGGCCGCCCGTGAAAATAGTAAGGTTCGTGCCACGACTGTCCGATGATCTCGGAACCGACAATCGATCCATGCGCGTCCTTTACGAAAACACCGCCGGCCTGATACGGGAAAACCGCTTGTGAGAGACCCGTCATCGCAAAGGGGTAGACGAATCCGAAGATCGCAATCGAGACGACGGTAAGGCGGAGCGCGATTCCAAAATGTTTTAGCATAGCATCACGTGAGGTGCAGCACGGCGAGGATTACGTCGATGATCTTGATGCCGATGAAGGGTACGATGATCCCGCCCAGGCCATAAAGCAAGACGTTCTTGCGCAGCACGGCGTTGGCGCCGCGAGGTTTATAGTCGACCCCGCGCAGAGCCAAAGGAATCAGCGCGACGATGATCAGCGCGTTGAAAATAATGGCCGAAAGGATCGCACTCTGCGGCGTCGAGAGACGCATAATGTTTAGGGCATTCATAGCCGGATAAGCCGCCGCAAACATGGCGGGTAGGATCGCAAAGTATTTTGCGACATCGTTGGCGATCGAAAACGTCGTGAGTGCGCCGCGCGTCATCAGGAGCTGCTTACCGATCTCAACGACCTCAATCAGTTTGGTGGGATCGGAGTCGAGATCGACCATATTAGCGGCTTCTTTTGCGGCTTGAGTGCCGGAGTTCATGGCCACGCCAACGTCGGCTTGCGCCAGCGCCGGCGCATCGTTCGTGCCGTCTCCGGTCATCGCGACTAATCGGCCGGCTTGCTGCTCGCGCTTGATCAAGTCCATCTTCGTCTCCGGAGTGGCTTCGGCCAGGAAATCATCGACCCCGGACTCGCCTGCAATCGCAGCCGCCGTGAGCGGGTTATCGCCGGTGATCATGACGGTGCGAATACCCATCGCCCGCAGCCGGGCGAAGCGATCGCGCATGTTCGGTTTGAGAATATCTTTGAGGTGAATAACACCTACGATCTGCGTGTTGCGCGCGAGGAGCAGCGGCGTTCCGCCGGCGCGCGCAATTCGCTCAACGTCCGGCGCGAGATTGGTCTGCGCATCGCCGCCGTTCTCGCGCACCCAGGCCAAGATCGAGTCCGGTGCGCCCTTGCGAATGGAAGTGCCGCCGAAATCAACGCCGCTCATGCGCGTATAGGCGCTAAACGGCACGAACGTAGCACCATCCGGGAGCGCGTCTTCCTTAGATACTCCGTTCCGTTCCGCCAGCGCAACGATGGAGCGGCCCTCGGGCGTTTCATCGGAAAGGGACGAGTAGAAGGCGATGCGCGATGCCTCGAGCTGTTCGATGCCTTCGGCGGTGATGAACTCTACCGCTTGCCGCGCGCCCAGGGTAATGGTGCCGGTCTTATCGAGTAAGAGCGTGTCGACGTCACCGGCCGCCTCCACAGCGCGGCCGCTCATCGCCAAGACGTTGCGCTGCATCACCCGATCCATGCCCGCAATCCCGATCGCCGAGAGCAGTCCGCCGATGGTCGTGGGAATCAGGCAAACCAACAACGCGATGAGCACGGTGACGGTTTGACGCTCACCGGAGTAGATCGAGAAGGGCAGCAGCGTGGCGACCGCGATCAGGAAGACGATCGTCAGGCCGGACAGCAAAATTGAAAGCGCGATCTCGTTGGGCGTTTTTTGACGCTGGGCTCCTTCGACCAGGGCGATCATGCGATCGAGAAAACTTTCGCCGGGATTGGCCGTCACGCGCACGGTGATAGAATCGGAAAGGACGCGCGTGCCGCCGGTCACCGCGCTACGATCGCCGCCCGATTCGCGTACGACCGGAGCCGACTCACCGGTGATGGCCGATTCATCGACCGTTGCGGCGCCCGCGATGACATCGCCATCCGCGGGGATGATCTCGCCAGCATCGATCCGCACGATATCGCCTTTGCGTAAAGAATTGGCCGCAACGATTGTAAAACGGTCGCCGTCGACTTTACGCGCCGTCGTTTCAGTTTTGGTGCGGCGCAAAGCGTCCGCCTGCGCTTTGCCGCGTCCTTCCGCCATCGCCTCGGCGAGATTTGCAAACAGCACGGTGAACCATAGCCAAGCGGAGATCGCAAAATCGAAGCCGGCGGGTGCGTGCCGTGCAAGATCGCGGATGAGGAAGAGGGTCGTGACGGCGGCTCCGACTTCGACGATGAACATGACCGGGTTGCGCGCCATCGCGCGAGGATTGAGTTTCTTGAACGAATCGAGGATCGCCGGACCGAGGATCGCGCGGTCGAGAAGCGGGCGCGATTTGGGGCGGCGTTCCAGGCGGCGTTGAGCTAGCATCAGAACGTTTTTCCTTGCAGCATCAGAAGGTGCTCGACGATCGGACCGAGCGCGTCGGCCGGGAAGAACGTCAGCGCGCCCACGATTAAGATCGTCCCGACGAGCAGTACCACAAAGATCGTTGAGTTCGTGGTGAACGTGCCGATGCCGGGCGCCACTGCTTTCTTACCGGCAAGCGCGCCGGCGAGCGCCAGTGCCGGTATCGCAACCGCGAAGCGCCCGAAGAACATATTTACGCCGGTCGCGATATTCCAGAAAAAGTTCGAGCCTAGACCGCCAAATGCGCTGCCGTTGTTGGCGTTGGTCGATGAGAACGCGTAGAGAATCTCGGAGAGGCCATGTGGCCCAGCATTGCCCAGGGTTGCCAGTGCGTCGTGCTTGACGGACGCGATCGCGCTGGGAATCAACACGAGCACCGGCGTGACGAGAATTGCCAGAATCGCAAACTGCACTTCCCGCTTCTCGATCTTTTTGCCGAGAAATTCCGGCGTGCGCCCCACCATGAGCCCGGCTATGAAGACCGTCAGGACGACAAAGACAATCATTCCGTAGAGTCCGCTGCCGACGCCGCCGAAGATAACCTCACCCAGCTGCATGTTGACCAGTGGAACTAAACCCCCCAGCGGCATGAATGAATCGTGCGAGGAGTTGGCCGCGCCGCACGACGTGTCGGTGGTTACGGTTGCAAACAATGCCGACGCGCCGACGCCCAGACGGCACTCCTTGCCTTCCATATTCGGCCCGTTGACGCCGAGCTGATGGATAAGCGGATTTCCCGCGCCTTCAAACGCGTATGCAATGCAGAACCCCGCAACGAAAACAATCGCCATTGCAGCAAAGATGGCCCAGCCTTGCCGCGTGTCTTTGACCATTTTCCCATACATGTACGTCAGCGACGCGCCGATCAGGAAGATCATTACCATTTCAAAGAGGTTGGAAAACGGCGTTGGATTTTCGTTAGGCGACGCGGAGTTTGCGTTGACGAAGCCGCCGCCGTTGGTGCCCAGTTCTTTGATGACTTCTTGGGAGGCCATCGGACCGCCGGTGATCGTTTGTGCAGCGCCTTCCACCGTTTTCACGGTGTGATATGCGTTGAAGTTTTGGGGAACGCCCTGCATCACGAGGACGAGCGTTCCAATCACGCAGATTGGCAACAAGAGATAGAGGCAGCAGCGCGTCAGGTCAACCCAAAAATTTCCGATCGTCTTTGTCGTTGTGCGCGCAACTCCCCGAATCACCGCTACCGAGATTGCGATGCCGACGCCGGCGGACACGAAGTTGTGCCAAGCCAGGGCGGCCATTTGCGAGAAGTAACTCATCGTGCTCTCGCCGGAGTAGAACTGCCAGTTCGTGTTCGTGGTGAAACTAATGGCCGTGTTCCACGCGAGGTCAGGCGCCAAGTTTGGGAAATGCTGCGGGTTGAACGGCAGCCACTGTTGCGTGCGAAGCACGAGGTAGATCCAGGCCAGCGATACAGCCGAGAACGCAAGCATCGCCAACGCGTAAACGTGCCACGGCATCTCTTCATCGGCGCGCACTCCGGAGAGACGGTAGATGAATCGTTCGACCGGCGCGAACACGGGCGAAAGCCATGTGCGCTCGCCTTCAAAGACGCGCGCCATGTAGCTTCCCAGCGGTTTTGTCAGCGCGATGATAATGATGAAGAAGGCGGCAAATTGCAGCCAGCCGGCGGTGGTCATGGCTAGAAACGCTCCGGGCGCAGCATCGCGTAGAGCAGGTACGCCAGTCCGAGCAGGGCCAGCGCCAAACCTAAGAGGTCGTCAAGTTGCATCGCGTTAGACTCTTTCGCAGCCCGCGACGTAATAGTCGAGAACGACGAACAGCACAATGGTTGCAACGACGATAGCGGCTTCCAACACTAGTGCATCACTCCCACTTCAAAGCCGATGCGGCTTTGGAATGCACTGAGCCCGTTTGCGCCAAAGCCCAGCCCGGGCGTAAAAGACGAAAGCGAAACGCTCGAATACTCCAGCCGCAAAACGCCATTGCCGGGAAAATGAAACGCTGGCGTAGCCGTGAAGCTGCGCGCGCCGCTGCCCGGCCCGTAGCCGACGAGATCGGCGTTTGGATTTGTATCCGTCGCCGAGCTGTTATTGCGCACGGTTTCATAACGTACCGCAATCGACCACGGCGCGGAGAACGTCCAGGTAGCGATCAGCACGCCTGCTGTAGCTCGTTCGTTTTGCGTGTATCCCAGGGTGGCCGATGCGGGCGAGTTGACCCACAAAAAGTACGGCAACAGCTGCAGCTTGCCGATCTGTTGCGTGAACATCAGATCGTATTCGGCCTTGTTCGCGATCGCAACCGTCGAATTCGGCGGCGTATTGGCCCCGGGCACGATTGCGGCGAACTGTACGGTCGTCGATGCAGCCGGCGCGTAGCCGATCAGCCCTTCGAAGGCCCGGTTGCGTCCCGAGTAATATCCATCGTTCTCCTGAAGCGTGAGCGTCAATGGTCCGTTCGCATAGGCTGCCTGAACGCCGCGGCTGATCGTCGGTTCCATCGCCCACCCGAGGCCGCGCTGAATGTTCACGTTCTGAAACGTAAAGGGCGACTCTTGGCCGAGCAGCGCCGCAAACTTGCCGACGGACATGCTGACGTGCGAGTCAAAATTGTAGGTGATGGCCGCAACGGGCAGCGCGCTGTACAGATTCACGTTCGTGCCGCTTTGCAAATCCGGGTTCAAGGCGGCGCCAAGTGTCGGAAAGGCGTACTCACCGATCGTCGCGTTGGCCCGCAATTTTCCACTGGTGGCGCTGATGTTCAACAGCAGGTTGGAGAGATCGGCGCGGTCGGGAAGATCCACGCCGGTAGGCGTGTCGAGTGCACCGAGGGCGTTCACGCCGGCGGTATGGAACGCGTATATTGTGAAGTCGCCGCCGACAATGAGCGCCGGAGCCGGAGGCGGCGTCGGCGTCGGAGTGGGAGCCGGTGTTGGAGCTGGTGCAGCAGCGAGCAGCGCAGCTAGAACCACGTGAAGCATTCTTCCATGTTAGTGCGGAGAGCGTGCGCGTGCCAGCCTCCGAACGGATGATCCGTTCGGCTCGCGGGCACAACGGCGACCCGCCGGAAAATCAACAGGTCCAGAAACTAGGTTGTTTCTGGACCTGTGCAGGTTGCGGGGGCACAGGTCCGGATATTGTTTTTTGACCGGAAAAAGGTTCATTTCCGGTCTTTTTGGTCCGGAAACTCTTTCCGGTCGAGGCGGAGCGCAAATATTTCCGACTAGTTTCCGACCCGAATCAGACCTCTCGGGAAAGCAGTTTGAGCAGAGCGCGAAGTTCCACCGCGGCCGCGAAATCGGGATTCATCGAAACGACTCGCCGTTCGCCCGTATGATTGAATCGTACGATCCCCTCGCGCTCCCAGCGGCTGACGGCCGCGAACGCCGACATCCAGTTCAAATTCAGGCCAGCTGTTATCGCTGCGACGTCCGTTTTCGCGGTCGCGGCGATGAAGATCAGGACGCGGGTTCGCGTGGCGGACTGGAAGATGGAAGGGGGAGACCGTCGGGGCGCTGTCCCCTCCCACGGCGTCGGACGAAGAGGGTGTTTTTGTCCTGACGAGCGACGCACCGGCCACTCACGATCGATCGCGAGCAGCAGGCGCTCAAGAGCCGGGTAGATCGTGAGTCGGCGATTGATGGAGATCGGGCGCCTTCGCTGACCGGCTTTTCCCCCTTTGACGGCCAGGCCGAGGCCGACGAGGTCACCTACGATCCTGAAGACGGCCGGCGGCGGCGATCCGATCGTCTCGGCGATCTGCTTTAGGTGCATGGGGCCGTTGACCGCCAGGCAGAGAAGGACGCGCTCCCGGAGCCCTCGGCCGAAGAGGTGCGGAGGTTTGGCCAGGAATTCTTTAGCACGGAATTTCGGAACGGTGTGCGGCATGCCGTGTGCCCGCGCACCGTTCATTAATTGGTTGTCTTACTTAAAATTTTCTTTCCGGCAAAGATTTCGCAAGAAACATATGGTTATCCACAGGCTACTCACAGCTTAAGCGCAACATTTTGTGCTCGAACGGCAGTTCGACACTAGGCCTTTTGGCTTTCTCTCTAAAATAAAGGAAGCGACGGCGCCTCAAACGCCGTCGCTTATCACTCGAGGCGGGTCGCCCAAGCGACCGCGATGCCCCTAGTCTGAAGGCCTCGCGTTCAACATGCGATTCCCGCCTCCTACCAGCTGCTGTAGCGGCGAGGAGACGAGATGGCCATTAAAACGACTGCTCGGGAAATGGCTCCGAGCGGAAACAAGCATGAGCACATTGCGTGGCTCAAATGGATGGACCCCGACACGAAAGCCGGCGGGTGGAAAACGCGCGCCGACATGGTTGCCTACGTCGAGAAAAATGGCACTGAGTCCGTGTGGTGTCCTGATCGCGATCCGAGTAAAAAGGGTGCATGGGTGCACGTAAACCACAACGACTACGTGAAATATGTCCAGACCGTTGCCGACGGCAGATGGACGGACAATCTCCTGTCATTGCCGGAAATGACGCACGGAACGTAGGCTCGGGATCGCCGGCCGAGACGGTGCGGCTGACCTCCAACATGATATCGGTATTAGCGTGTAGTTTCATGGTTAGGGGTTGCCATGATATTTCCGAAGATGAATGGAGAAGAGCGCAACGTTCATGCACATGTTGGCCGAATTACGTTCGGTTCAGTAGCTGGATCGCATGAAGTTTTTGTAAGGGTGCTACGTCGAGCAATGTAATGTCGATGCGGAAATCGGCGTTTGCGCTTACCGGCCACCGCCGACTAGCACTTCGAGCAACGCACGTAGCTGTTTTGCGGCGGCGAAGTCGGGGTTCAGCAAAACGCGACGATTTCCGTCGAAATAATCCGAGCGGACAACCCCCTCTTTCTCCCATCGCTTCACGGCCGCTTTAACAGACATCCAGTCGACACTTAAAGCCTCAGCCATCGTGACGTAATCTGCTTTGCCGACCAGTGCAAGATAAACCAGTACCCGTTCTCGCGTCGCCGATTGGAAAATCGGCCTAGAGAGCTGCTGCGACATGTTGCTCTTCTTCTCGAGATCGCGCAATGCGCGCTCCAATAGCGTGCGCGCCGCGCGAGCGCTGGTCGCAACCAACTCGGAACGATCTACGGCCTGATGAGTCGGCCCGTGTACTGGTCGCGGTACGCATGCGCAAGCGGCAGTACGCGCCACAATTGATGCGCTGAATCCAGCTGACCCGCTGGTAACAGCCGTACACTTATTGCCGATGGGACCGAATTGCCTAGCCAATATACCCTTTGATTTCTCAGCCAAGAAGAGTAGTATGGAGCGTAATCCGTAAACCAGCCGGCTACGATCACTCGCTTCTCAAGAGATCGATCGACATAGGCTCCATAGGCGAGGGAGGTTGCGTCGAGCCAGTTCGTAACGACCACGCTGCCTGTTGGTATATGCGAGGCCGCTTCGTTGATCAGTGTTCGCCCGCCGACGTTGTTTCTGTGCTCAAAGAGTACGCGATTATTCAGCAGCGTTTCACTGGCCCATACCAACATCAACACGCAGACCACGGACGCGCGCAGACTATTTCGCTGATTAAAGGCGCTCTGCCGTATCGAAGCTGCACCGCCCATGAGGATTGGTACAAGCCACAAAGAGAGCATACGGTAGCGCTCAGGGTCGCCCTCGACATTAGCGTAAGCAAACGAGAACGGTACTACGGACAGCGCGAGCAGCAAGAGCGTCGACGTAAGCCTCCAATTGATTGACCACAACCGCGCTAATCCGACGAACGCGAGTATGATGCCGAATGCCCCGTACGTTGAGTCAAGCATGGCTAACCAGTTCCACACGTACGCTTGAAGATTGCCTGAATGGAATAGAGACAGAATCGTGCCCGCAGCACCAAACTGGCTTCCCGTGACCTCTGCGACGAACCCAGACCACGTCGAGGGATCGTTGTAGTTCCAAAAAAGGCCGCCGTGTATTCCGGCGAGGGCCGAGGTCGGATCTAGATGCTCGAACTTGATGATCGCGGAGCGCATGGGTAGATAGGCGTACAGCGACAAACAAGCGAGAATGATGAGCATTGCGCGAGCAAGATCTTTAAGCGTGACCCGCTTTACGCAACACGCGAACGCGGCGCCCGGCAGAAGCCAGATAGCCAGCGGATGCGTTGCCATCGCAAGACCGAGACTCGCCACCGCACCGAAAAACATGTCTCTGCGGCCTTGCTTCAGCCAACTGACCCAAAACAGAACGCTAAAAGCACACAACATTAGCGCGAGATCATGTGCCTCCGCACGCGTCGCGTGATCCCATATAACGCCGGTGACTGCAAACCACACGGCGCCGATAAGGGCGATGACCTTTGGGATGTCAAATTCGCGAGCCGTAAGATAGAGCGCTAGACATGCAGCGCTGACGCAGAGTGCCGAGAATACGTTGAGCCTGAAGGCGATGGTTCCGAACGAAAAGACGTGGCTGAACACGTACCCGGCGACGACGTAAAGCGGAAATCCGGTCGGATGCGCTACCCCGAGAATATACGGTACCCCTTGCATCTCCGCGATATCCCAAGACGCCGGCTCTGCGGACGTTGAGCTGACGAACACCGCACAGGGAATCGCAAACGCCAGCATTCCATAAGCAAAGCGCCGCGGCAAATCGAGTACCGGCACGGGCGATGGGTTGGATTTTGTGAGCGAGGCCGATCTAGCCATAATGTAACGCTGTTGCAGCTCAGGGCCTAGGTGTGATTGCCAAAGCCTTAAATCATCGTATGGCAATCAATGGCGATTCCACTACGATGCGGCTGGCGCGGGATCGCCTGTAGACGACTTATGACGCTTACTCGAACGAGGTTATCTCGCGAACAGTATTCCCCGCGGAGTCCGTCACGAACAGCGCGTGAAGCGCGAGATCGTACACAATGCCCGTCGGAGCATTGAATTCCGCCGAGCTTGCCGGGCCGTCTGCTTCAGCGGCGAGTCCCGTCCCGGCGAATACGCTGACGACCCCGCCGGCGACGTGAAGAACCTGGTTTTTGGAAGGATTCGTGACATAGAACGAATCGTTCGTTGCATCATAGGTGATGGCCGCTCCACCTTGCAGCAGAGCAGATGCGATGAACGAATGCGAGCCAGCGGATGAGACCTGCTCGATCTCACCGTACGCTTGATTGAGCACGTAAACGTTGCCGTCCTTGGAATCGAAGCAGACCCCCAGCGCACCCGGGGCGACGGCCGTCGTCGTCATATTGCGGTTTGGAGTCACGACGATCAGGTCTCCCGCGCGATTTTCCGTAATGTTCAGATTCCCTGCGGTATCTATCGCTATTTTTCCAAGGATTTGGGGCGGAAGAGACGCGGATGCCGGCACTTGCATGAAGTTGCTGACGGTGCCGTTCGTCCCGATACGGTCGATACTCGACGATGCCGGTTCCGTTGCGTACAAGTTTCCGTCGGCAGGATTGAAGGCAAGTGCCGCAGGTGCGGCAAGACTGCGCGTGAGCGTCGCAACGGTGCCTTGGACGGTCAGTTTTCGGGCGCTACCCGTGGATGGCTCGAGAACGTATAAGAGTCCAGCACGCGGATCGAGTGCGATGTCCGACGGGGCATCAAAGCTCGCCTGGCGCCCCGTCCCGTCCACGCTTGCGGTGTTACCGCTGCCGGCCAATGTCGAGACGAACGGAATGGATGGAGTTGTGCCCGGACTCGGCACGGCGGTCGCGCCCAACGCGCTGCCGCCGCAACCGGCCATCAGCATTGCGCATAGCAATGCGAACGCCAGCCTTGCAAGTTCTTGGTGCCGTGAGTGCTCGAACTTGTCCTTAATCCCTTGCTGCGCCAAAGCCATGCTCGCTACGGTTCTCTCATTGAATATGTCGTGACCATCCACGCCATGTCGGACAACGGCGTGGCTTCACTCCTTAGTGCTAGTCTGCTTAGATGGCTCGAATTGGCTACTTGGCTCGTCGGACCTACCAGCGCCTAGGCATGGCACGGACCATGCGGTGGCTTGTCGAGCACACTCCCGCGGCAGTTAGCGCTTGGGGTGACAACTCCACGGACTTTCGCATAATGATTCGCGGTCAGGCCGGTTCTGATGGGACGATAAAGGGAACGATGGAAAGACCTGACATGCCTGGAGTCACACTGCCGATCCGGCTCATCCTTAAAGAACAGCTCCCGTAGCGTCCCATACCGAACGAGTCGTTAAACCACGCCGCCTCGCTCTCGGCATAGGGGCCTCGTTCACAGTCGTTGATCCGTCGCGCGGAGTAAGTATAGGAGAGATGTTAAGTGGTTGCGCTTGCGGTTCTGGTTACCATCATCCTGAGCGTATTCATGGTGACAGGATCGTATCGCCAGGTTTCGCTAGGATGGCGACCGATATATGCACTCCTGCAAATCGGATTTTCAGTGTTCGTCGTGCTTCTCGCCTGGTACCACGGGCAACCTAATGATTTTGCGTACTTCATAGCTTTTATGGCGACGTGTTTGCTGCTGGTTATCGTCTTTTTGCTCGGAAGAAAATGGCATCAATCCTAGCCATGTTTAACGCAATCGCTTACGCGCAACTGCAGATGACGTACGCCCAGTTTATCATTTGATTCCCGTGACGGCACGGGGGGACATTTTGATCCGTGCCGTTTTCTTGGATGGAAAGGAACCCTAGAGCCTGGCCTTATGAAATTCTATGTGCGCCCAAATGATCGGTGCGCTTACATTTAGAAGCCGCGATCACATGGCAATATTTGGGACGTGACCGGAAAGCACGGTCGTCATTAAGCCAGCTGCTATTCCCAGCACATATGCCGCTGGCAAACCGACAGCCAAAGCAAGCGACGCCCGCCGCCATAGCCAATGACGCGCAATCAGAACGGCGAGTGCAGCGCTCACAAATCCGATGATTCCGTAATACCAATACAGAAGAAGACCTACTTCCGCACCGGATACCAACGTAAGGATTTGAAAACCTGAATTGAAGTGGTGCGCCGAAGGATCATAAATGAACGCGCCGAGGCCGGCGCCGGCGGCGATAAGAACGCCAGCTATAATGCACCCAAACGTTAGTCCTATGTATCTGTTCACGCAACTTCCCTTCTCTGTCACAACCGAAATCAAAGCGGATGAGGAGCCGCGATTGGACCCACATATTGGACTGAACCCACCGCTTGAGTGCTTTCGCGGTTTCCGTTCGGCGAGCTAACGTGGTGATTGGGGCGTCCAACGAGCAGCCTCCACATGGCTTCGAGTCGAACAACGTATTTTGCGATTCTTGGGCACGCAGATAGAGACCTACCCTTTACCATAATCGCAACAAAAGGAGAATGACAGACTTGAATCGTCGGTGGAAGTGGAGCTTTTGGCGGGGTGCCTACGTCAATAACGTAGACCGCCGATTCATAAAAATAAAATGGATAGGCGCTCGCAAATTCTATTTTGTGTACTTCACCGATGATGGCCGAGCGTTCGTCGAAGCCGAAAATACCTATGATGGAACAATCGTGTGGCCTGGCCGCACGCAGGATTGGTTAACCCATTCGGGCACGACGCGCATGACGGAGCAGGAAAGGGACGCGATCGTCGCCGATCTTCGCGAGGCCGCCAGGGTAACGGTTAATAACACAGATCCTTAAGTGCCATCATGCCTTGATCAAAGCTAGAGCTAATCCGCAAGAGATATTGTAACGAGCTTGATTCCGCTTCGTGACTTATTCTGATCGCATTCGGCGTGAACTCGGTGGCAGAGCCCGGGGCACAGGCAACGGCATCATTCCGGCCGGTTGGCGACTGTGTTAAGCTCTGGCGAAGCCCCGCGACACAGCCACCTCGCTCCCGGCACAGCCACCTCGCTCCGCGGCACAGGGGGCCTCGTTTTCCCGGCTCGCGTGACGCATTGTAACTTGAAACGCTGAAGCCCCTGAGCGCCTCGATCCGAGCCCCCTCCCCGCGGGTGCCGAAGGGGTCGGCGCGTGATGCGTGATGCACGCGATATTTTTAGCGCATTGTGTTTACTATTTAATCGCATTTCCGCAACGTGCGAGGCGCAAGAGGCGCGTTTGTCAGTTGGGAAATAAATGGTCGCTACGAAGAGCCGACCGGTGTGACCTTCGGTACCCACATTCACTTCCAGATAAGAGGGGTGCCAATGTTCGATCCGTATCTCTCCTTTGGGTTTAGGGATTGAATAGATATATTCGGATCGCGCTGCTCGTAACGTCGTTGGCGGCATGTAACCACAGCCCGACCCGACAGTATTACATGCGCTCCGGTCCGGTCGACGCGTTCATTTTCAATGTGGCTCGTGCGGGGACAGCGATATCGGGAACATATACTTGGGAAACAATAATCGGACCCGGCAGATTAGCGATAAACCATTTCTCGGTCGAGCCAGTGTCTGGCAATGAGATAGCCCTTCGATCGAAAGACCGTCGTCGATCTTCGCGCTGGCTAGTCTCGTGGACAGACGGATCATTTAACCTCTTTGATCAAGCGCATCATAGGCGCCTGACCTTCACGAATGTCCCCAAGCGGGAGGTTGAGGGCTTTGAGGCACAGCTACGCGCAATTGCCGGCATTTCCGGCCCCATAATCAAAATTCCAGTATCGGGGCTCCCAGAGCAACAAATGCAGCCATGCACGGATGGTTTGGAGCTGCCGTGCTGATCTAGGCTTCCAAATTGTGACCGCGCCGTTCACGAAACCTCTACACGCGCCGCGCAGCTCGGGTGTAAGCCGCGCGGCTACTAAGCACAGTGCCCTAACGACAGGGCGCTAAGACACGAGCCCGCCTCGCTCCCGGCACTGGGGGGCCTCGTTTTCGGGCCCTCTGTCTCCTATCCCATGGTAACGCTGCCTTGAGTAGCCGGCTGACGCATCACTTCCAGAAATTCTCAATCAAATAACCGTGACAAGTTCCATTTCCGAGCATAATAATCGTGATAGATCGAATAAACGGTATAACGCGGTTTCTACGTGGGGGAATTGAACCCGCGTAAATGGTCCATATTATAAGGTAGGGCAATCCAGCGAGTCTCAAGCAGCCTTGCGTCGCACGAAAAGTGGACCAACAAGTACCCGCCGGAAAATCAACAGGTCCAGAAACTAAGTTGTTTCTGGACCTGTGCAGGTTGCGGGGGCGAGATTTGAACTCGCGACCTTCGGGTTATGAGCCCGACGAGCTACCGGACTGCTCCACCCCGCGGCGGAAGACTCTTATACGGTATGATGACGCCCGAACTCCTGCGGAAGATGCCCAAAGTGCAGTTGCACTGCCACCTGGAGGGCACGTTGCGCGCAGCCACGTTCATAGACCTCGCGCGCAAGCATGGGGTTGCGTTGACCTATCGCCCGCACGGAGCCGGGCCATTCCCGGCCGACGAGCCGCCGGCCGACGCGGCCGACCCCTACGCGTTCAAGGATTTCGAAGGTTTCTTGTTGACCTTCGCCGCCGTCAGCCGCTCGCTCGCAGAGCCGGCCGATTACAAATTGCTTGCGGCGCAATATCTCCAGGACGCGATCGCGCAGAATGTTATGTATGCCGAGCTCTTCGTCTCGCCGTCGGTGTGGCGATTCTTTCATAAGAGCATCGACGTGCGGGCATGCATGGCGGCAGTTCGCGAAGCGTGTGAAGCGGCGCGCGAATCGGAGGGAATAGAAGCGGCCTTCATCGTCGATCTGACGCGTAACTTTGGCGTTGAGAGCGCAATGCACACGGCCAAGCTCGCCGTCGAGATGCAAGACCTGGGCGTAATCGGCGTTGGCCTGGGGGGCGACGAGGCGCATTATCCGGCGGAAATGTTCGAGGGCTGCTTCGACTTCGCTCGCGCCAACGGTTTGCATTGCGTTGCCCACGCGGGCGAGAACGCCGGTGCCGCCAGCGTGCGCGCGGCTGTCGAGACGCTTCATGCCGAACGGATCGGCCACGGGATTCGTGCGCTTGAAGATCCCGCCGTCGTGCAGCTGCTGGTTGAGAAGAAGATTCCGCTCGAGATTTGTCCGACATCAAATTTCCTGACCGGCGTGGCGCTGGGCGAAGCGCCGCATCCGCTGGTCGAAATCGACGCAGCCGGATGCGTCGTTACGATCGACGCCGACGATCCCGCGATTTTCAAGACGACGCTGACCGACGAGCTTGCCTACGCGGCTGAAGTTGCCGGCGATGATGCGCCGCTAAGGTTTACGCGCAATGCGATCGAAGCCGCTTTTGCGTCTCCGCAAACCAAGGATCGCCTGCGCAAGCGCCTCGACGCCTTGAGCCCGGAAGCCTAAGCCCGGCGTCGAAAGGTTCGGGGATGTCGGGGCATAGCCACTTCGCGGAATCTACCGAGGAGTATCTCGAGGCCGTCTACAGACTGGAACGCGAGGGGCCGGGCGTGACGACGTCGGGGCTGGCTTCGGAATTGGGCGTTGCGCCGGCATCGGTTTCGGGCATGCTCAAGAAGCTCGCGTCGGAGGGCCATCTGGAATACGTCGCGCGTGGCGAAGTGAAACTCACGCAAACGGGGCTGGAAGTCGCCGTGCGCGTCGTGCGCCGGCACCGGCTCGCGGAATGTCTGCTCACGAATATTTTGGGCATGCCGTGGGACGAAGTGCAGTCCGAAGCGTGCATGCTCGAGCACGCGATCACCGAAAAAATGGAAGCGCGCCTGATCGACATCCTGGGCGATCCGAAAGAGTGTCCGCACGGCTTGCCGATTCCACCCAAAGACTTGAGCACGCCGCAGCGCGCCGGCATTCCGCTCGCGCAGATCGAAGTCGGCAGCGACGCGATCGTGCAAGGCGTCACCGAAGAAGTTCCCGAGATCTTACGGTATTTGGGCGACGTCGGCTTGCGTCCGGGCGCGCACGTCACCGTCCACGAGAAAGCGCCGCTGGGCGGACCGATGACCGTTGAGGTCGAGAAGCGTCGTCACGCCATCTCGCTCGAACTGGCGCGCATGGTGATGGTGGCCGGTTGATCACTCGCGTCCTGATTCTGCTCAACGTCATCGGCTTTCTTTGGGAGATGTACGTTGGCGGTCCGGGTGTCTTTTCCGGAAACATCCCTTCAAACTCGCACGTCGTCGACGGTATGCTCGCGCCGATCACGGTCACGAAATACCACCAATACTACCGGATATTTACGTCGGCCTTTTTGCACGGCAGCATCATCCACATCGGCGTGAACATGCTCTCCCTCTATTGGCTTGGAAGATTTATTGAAGTCGCACTAGGCTCGGCGCGCATGCTTGTGGTCTACGCCGGTTCGCTGATCGGCGCCGGGCTGGCAATCATCCTTTTCTCGCCGCCCGACGCCGCCACGCTCGGCGCCAGCGGCGCGATCTTCGGTCTCTTCGGCGCACTCTTCGCGATCGGTTTAAAAATGGGCGAACGCGGCGGCGCACTGATCCGGTCGAATATCGGGATACTCGTTATCAATCTCGTGTACTCGTTTTCGTTTCCCGGAATTTCGTGGCAAGCACACATCGGCGGGTTGATTACGGGCTTTATTCTGACACTTGCGCTCTTCTGGCCGCCCAAACCGGTTTGGACGCGCGCGTACGATCCGAACACCGGGGCGGTGTACGAGTCTCAAGTCGAATCGTGACGGCAATCGATGAAGTTTTTGCACCCGGTGGACCGATTGAAAAATCGCTCGCCGGTTTTGAAGCGCGCCCGGGCCAGCTGCAAATGGCGCAGCTCATCGAGCGCGGGTTTCTCGAAGGCATGCATACGATTGTCGAAGCCGGGACGGGCGTCGGCAAGTCACTGGCGTACCTCGTGCCGGCGCTGCGCAGCGGCAAGAAGATCCTTATCTCGACCGGCACCATCGCGCTGCAGGAACAGCTCTACAACAAGGACCTGCCGCTGGTGACGCACGCGCTCGACATTTCCGCGCGCGTAACCCTGCTCAAGGGCCGCAATCATTATCTCTGCAAGCAGAAGCTCGAGAACATGCGCGCGGATAAGCTGCTGGCGCCCTCGCGCACGATGCAGAAGATGTGGGAGTGGGGCGTGCGCACGCAGACGGGCGACCGTGCCGAGTTGCCGTTCTTGCCGGCGTACGATGAATGGGAGCAGCTCGATGCGGATGCCGATGACTGCGTCGGCGAGTACTGCGAGCACTTCCGCGAGTGCTTTTTCTTCAAAAAACGCGATGAGGCGAAATTTGCCGACGTCGTCATCGTCAATCATGCGCTGTTTTTCCTGGATCTCGCGATGGGCGGCGGGCTCTTGCCGCCGTACGATTTTGTGATACTGGACGAAGCTCATCAATGCGAACGTTGGGCCACGGCCGCGCTGACGGCCACGCTCTCGCGCGGGACGATCGGGCGCATGATGCGGAAACTCCATCGCTCGTATACCGTTCCGGGACATTTCGACGCCGAGTTCGAGCGTGGACTGCGCGGCTTCGAGTCGGCGCTCGCGCGCGTGCCCGGCGACCGCTACCCGCTGCACGCGAACGAGTCGGCGTGGCCGGCGCTCGAAACGTTGCGCGACTCTTTGTATAAGTTGGAGAACTGGCTGTACGCAAGTTGGCACGACGCGCTGAAACGAAAGCCGCAGAACGACGCGGAAGCCGAGCGCCGCCGCGATCTGGCGATGCGCGCGATCTTGGCGCACCAGGCCACGATCGAACGCGCGCAAGCGCCCAGCGACACCGCGATCGCCTGGGTGGAACGCTCCGAAGCGGACAGCTCGTACCAACTCAATAGCGCTCCGTACGATGTCTCGGAATATCTGCGGGCGATGCTGTTCGAGCGGACGCAGAGCGTGGTGCTGACGAGCGCGACAATCGCCGACAGCGGCTCAGAGGACGGGGCGTTCGAGTTTCTCAAACGTTCGCTAGGAATCGCCGAAGCGCAGGAGCTGATCGCGCCTTCGCCGTTCGATTATCCATCGCAAGCGCGCCTGTACGTTGCGCCGCCCGAACTCAATCCGAAAATGCCGCACTTTGCCAAGCTCGCGGCGCCGCTCGTTGAAGAGTGCCTGGACCGCAGCCGCGGGCGCGCGTTCGTCCTCTTTACATCCCACGCGCGTTTGCGCGAGGTTTACGCGCTGCTGCGGGAGCGGATCCCCTATCCGGTCCGTCTGCAGGGCGAGCTTCCACGCATGCATTTGCTGGAATGGTTTCGTACGACGCCAAATGCCGTGCTGTTCGCGACCGGCACGTTTTGGGAAGGTATCGACGTGGTGGGCGAGCAGCTGTCGTGCGTGATCATCGACCGTCTGCCGTTTCCGTCGCCCGGCGATCCGCTCGTGCAAGCGCGCATCGAGTCTTTGGAAGCGCGCGGCTTGAGCGGCTTCGACAATTATATGATCCCGTCGGCGATTGTTCGCCTCAAGCAAGGCTTTGGACGGCTCGTTCGCAGCAAGAGCGATCGTGGCATGGTTGCGCTCCTCGACGGGCGCGCAGCTTCATCGCGCTACGGCGAACAGATTCTCCGCGCGCTCCCCCCTGCCACACGCATAACTCACCTTGACGAACTTACGGAGTTTTTTAACGCATGAAACGGATCGCAAGTCTTATCCTCGTCGCGCTTTTCGCAGTGCCGGCGCCCGCGTTCGCGTGGGGTACGAAGGGACACGAGATTATCGGGCAACTCGCCGGCTCATCGTTCCCGTCTACGTTACCGGCATTCATGCGGACGATGCCGGCTCAGTACGAGATCATGTATCTCGGGCCGGAGCTCGATCGCCTGAAGGGATCGGGGACGGCGTGGGATGCCGAAAACGACCCCGGACATTATATCAATCTCGACGACAACGGCATGATCGCGGGCGTTGTCTCGCTCCAAAAGTTGCCTGCAAGCCGCGAGGCGTACGACACAGCGCTCAGAGCAGCCGGCACCGATCAATACCGGCAAGGATACTCGCCCTACGCGATCCTGGAGGGTTGGGAACAGCTGCGCTATGATTTCGGATACTGGCGCGTCGACAACTATCACGCGAGCCATGCGGCAACTTCGGGCGCCCGCGCGGTAGCAGCAACGGATCGCGCGATCGACCAAGCCCTGATTTTGCGCGACGCCGGCGTTTGGGGACACTTTGTCGAGGACGGCAGCCAACCGCTGCACGTCACCATACATTTCAACGGCTGGGGGAACTATCCGAACCCGAACGGCTACACGAACGCGAAAAACACGCACTCATTTTTCGAGAGCACGTTCGTCGATCGCTACATCACGCCCGGCATCGTGAACCAGTTAATGGTGCCGTCGATGATGATGCCGCCGGATAAGCTGCTGACGCAGGATCAGGTGATGAATCTCATTGCGGGCTACTTGCAAGGTACGCTGCAAGCTGTTGGGCCGCTCTATGATATCGAGAAGGCGGGCGGCTTCGCGAATGGGTCGCCGGCGGCAGTCAAGTTCACGGCAACGCAGCTCGCACGCGGAGCCATCGAGCTACGCGACCTCATTACGCTTGCGTGGTACGACAGCCTCAACACAAAGGTCGGCTATCCGTATCAGAGCGTGCGTGACATACTGAACGGCGCACCACCCCCGAAGGGCTCGGATGGCTCTTAGACTATCCCGAGTTCGCAGCGTTCTCGTCGCTGTCGCGGTGTCGCTGACGGCGTGCATGCAAGTGCATGCGGGTGGCGTTGAGGCGCTTGGCACCGACGTTCAAAAAACGATTGACACGACCCTGGCGCGGCTGCTTAAGTCAGCAGATCAGCGGCTCATCATCAAACCTAGTAGCTGTCCGCAGCTCATTGATGTCTCGGGCGGAAAAGTCAGCTGGTGCACCCTAACGGTAGACAACGTCGCCTTGCCGGTCCGGGTGGTAGGCTCGGGCGCATCCTTCAAAGTGAATTTTGTCGGAACTTTCTATGAGCGATCGATTATTGAGAAAACTGTTGCCAACATCATCAAGGAGTCGAACGGTCTTTCTCTGGCTGCGCATTGCCCTGGTAAGGTCGTCGAGCTATTGCCGGATTACGCGACCTTCATATGCGGTCTCACTGGTTCACCGATAGCCAGGAGCGCTCGCGTAAGGGCGATGCCCAAGGGAAGGATTTTTGTTTACAATGTGCCGGGTCTGAAGAGCCTCTCGCGAATTCCTGACAATGTTTTGACGCTTCACAAGAATCGCAAACACGTTAGTGTAGACGGAAAAGTTGTCGTCGCCTTTATTAAAAGCGGTATCGCGGCTAACCCAATTGTAAGCAATCAATTAAACAAAACCATCATCACGTGTCCCGACAGGCTAGATCTGACCGGAACAAAACACGGAGTATGCCTCGCGCGTATCCGGGAAACCGATGTGGTGCAGCGGATTGATGTCTGGATAGACGACGTTGAAGGCTTTGGAACGCGCCCTTTGGATGCGGTGCTACGTGGAGACAAAGTGCAAGCCCTGATCGAACAGGACTTAAACGCAAGGCTTCGTGACAATGGAGACGCTCCGGATGCGGGCGTAACCTGCCGAATAGGTCGTTTCTCCGCTCCGGTCCACAGCCAGTTTTCATGCGCCGCGACAGTTGCCGGAAAGCGTTACAACATGATGATCACCGTGCAGGATTATACGGGGCGCCTGAGCTGGCACGGCGTCGAGGCAACGCCGCAGCCCTAACATCGTTACGAGCTAGCGGGCCTCGACAAGCTCGGCCGTCCTTCGACTGGGCGCCTTACGGCGCCCGCTCAGGATGACAATACAGCAGCCATCCGCACCAACTTTGCGTTCGCGGCCGAGCACGAGCGCGTTACTCGTCGGCGGTGCTGGACTCGGCTTTGGCGCGATCTTGTAAGTCTTTAACAATCGTCGCATCGGCCAGCGTCGTCGTGTCGCCTAGCGTGCGGCCCTCTGCGACGTCGCGCAGGAGGCGCCGCATAATCTTGCCGCTGCGCGTCTTCGGCAACTCTTGCGTGAATGTAATGTATTTCGGGCGGGTGAACTTGCCGAGTTTGTTTCCGACGTACTCGCGCAGCTCGTCGGCGAGCTCCGTGCTGCCGAGTTCGCCGCCCCGCAGCGAAACGAACGCGTAAATCGCCTGTCCGGTAACGTCGTCGAGTTTTCCGCACACGGCGGTCTCGGCAACCTTCGGATGCTCGACGAAAGCGCTCTCGATTTCGGTCGTCGAGATGCGGTGGCCGCTGACGTTCATCACATCGTCGATGCGTCCCATAAACCAGAAGTTGCCGTCGAGATCTCGGCGCGCACCATCACCGGCTAGATACTTATGCGGGAACTTCGACCAATACGTTTGCTTGTAGCGCTCGTCGTCGCCCCAGATGCCGCGCAGCATGCCGGGCCACGGACGCGTTAACACCGCATAACCTCCGCCGCCGAGCGGAACCGATTCGCCCTTGTCGTTGACGATGTCGGCCGCAATGCCGGGAAGCGGATAAGTCGCGCTGCCGGGCGGTGTCGAGGTGATGCCGGGAAGCGGCGAGATCATAATGCCGCCGGTTTCAGTTTGCCACCACGTATCCACGACCGGACAGCGGTTGCCACCGATGTGCTCGCGGTACCACATCCACGCCTCGGGATTGATCGGCTCGCCGACCGAACCTAAGAGTCGCAACGAAGAAAGATCGTGTTTGCGCGGATACTCGTCGCCCCATTTCATGAACGTGCGAATCGCGGTCGGCGCCGTATAAAGAATGTTGACCTTATAACGCTCGACGATCTCCCACAGGCGATCTTTGTCGGGAAAATCCGGCGTGCCCTCATAAATGACGCTCGTCGCTTGATTCGCGAGTGGGCCGTAGACGATATAGGAGTGGCCCGTTACCCAGCCGATGTCGGCCGCGCACCAGTAGACGTCGGTGTTTTCCTTGAGATCGAAGACCAGCTTGTGCGACATCGTGACGTGCGTCAGATAACCGCCCGTCGTGTGCTTGATGCCTTTGGGCTTTGCCGTCGTGCCGCTCGTGTAAAGAAGATAGAGCAAATCCTCGGCGCTCATCGCTTCGGGCGCGCATTCCGTGGGCTGACCTTTGACCACATCGTCCCACCAGACGTCGCGCCCGTCCTTCATATCGATTTGATCGCCGACGCGCTTGGCCACGATGCAGTGCTTGATGGAAGGCGTGCTCGCCATCGCCGTGTCGCAGTTATTTTTCAGCGGAACCTTGTTGCCGCGCCGCCAGCCTTGGTCGGCGGTAATCAGCGCGACGCATTCGGCGTCGTTGACGCGGTCCACGATCGAATCGGGCGAGAATCCGCCGAAGATCACCGAATGTGCGGCGCCGATGCGCGCGCAGGCGAGCATGGCAACGGGCAGTTCGGGAATCATCGGCATGTAGATGGCGACGCGGGCGCCTTTCTTTACGCCGAGTTTGCGCAGGCCGTTGGCAAAGCGGCAGACGTCGTCGAGTAGCTGCTTGTAACTGATCGTCTTGCGATCGCCTGGTTCGCCTTCATAGTAGTAAGCGATCTTGTCGCCCTGGCCGGCGCGAACGTGGCGGTCGAGACAATTGACCGACGCGTTGAGTTCGCCGTCGCCGAACCAGCGCGCGAACGGTTCGTTCCACTCGAGGATTTTGGTGAACGGTTTCGACCACTCGAGCTTGCGCGCCCAGGATTCCCAAAACGCCAAGTAGTCGCGCTCGGCTTCCTTATAAATGCCCGGCTGCGCGTTGGCCTGAGCGGCGAATTCCGGTGGCGGCGGGAACCGGCGGCTCTCTTGTGAGAGCGCCTCGATCGATTCGGCGGACTTCATGCGGCGAGTTTACCGGGAGTCGGCGGCCATGCCTGCCGAAAAAATCAGCGTGAATATCCTTGGCGCGGTGCTGCTGGCAGCAAGCGCGGCCGGCGGTCTGGCCACGGTTCGGCTCGGTGCGCCCCCGCCGGACTTTACGCTGCGCACCAAACAGGGTGCCGTGCCTCTTTCGCAGCTGCGCGGAAAGCCGGTGGTCATAAACTTTTGGGCGACGTGGTGCCCGCCGTGCACCGACGAGTTGCCTTACTTCACGCGGCTGGCGCGCGACTACGGCGACCGCGTCGTAATTGTGACCGTATCTAATGAAGCACCCGGGGTCGCACGCGACTACTTGCGCCTGCATCATTTGAATCTGCCGCTCGTCGAGGACCCGGCCGGCTCCGTCTTTTCGGCCTATGCCCTGCCGCCGATTCCCGGGACGGTGGTCATCGACACCCGAGGGCCGCGTCGAGTACGTTTCGGCCGGCGGCCTCTCGTGGGACGAGCTCCAAACGGCGGTCGACAGGGCGCTCGGCAGCCCAGGTGCTAGCACTCCCAGCCCGCGATTGCTAAGATAGAGCGATGAACCCCGGAAGCCCCGGCGGCCTGGACAAGCGCAAAGCGTACATCCTGGCGACGGTCGTCTATGAGTACATCGCCACCGCCGAACCGGTCGCGTCCCAAACCCTCACCCAAAAGTACCACCTGGGCGTGAGCTCGGCCACCGTGCGCAACGAGTTGGCCGACTTGGAAGCGGGCGGCTACCTCGTGCAGCCGCATACGTCGGCCGGGCGCATTCCGTCCGATGCCGGCTACCGCACGTTCGTCGATCAATTGATGCATCCGGAGTCGCTGCAGCCCGCCGACCGGCGGCGCATCCGCGACGAGCTGCGCGACGCGAGCCGCGAACTCGACGAAGTGATCGAAAGCGCTACCCGGCTGCTCGGCAGACTCTCCAAGAATCTCGCGTTCGCGACCAAGCCGTCCAACGATGCGCAAACGTTCCGCCATCTGCAACTGATTTGGCTTTCCGCGCGAACGGGTATGGCGATCATCGTGACGTCGATGGGGGTTGCGGCGCAAAGTCTTTTCGAACTGAAAGCCGATGCGGGACCGGACGAACTCACGCGCCTTTCGAACGCACTCAACTCGCGCCTCGGCAATAAGATGCTGCGCGACATTCGCGAAAGCGACGTTGCGGCGGCAATCGGCGAACTTGGACTTGCCGGCGAATTCAAGAACGTGATCATGACCGCACTCCGCAGCGCGCGCCACGGCGAACAATCCGCGCTGGCCGCGTCGGGCGCGCAGAATCTGCTCGATCAGCCGGAGTTCCAAGACGCGCGTAAGTTGCGCTCGATCCTCAACATCGTCGAGGAACAGAAGACGCTGTACGATTTAGTCGCCGATTCGATGACGGCCGAAGCGCCCGCGGTGAAGATCGGCCACGAGCTGGGCGTCGACGAAATGAACGACTTCAGCATCGTAACCGTGCCCTATCGCTTCGGCGAGAGCGCGATCGGCATGCTCTCGGTCTTGGGCCCGCGCCGTATGCCGTATGCGCGCTTAATGGCGCTCGCATCCGGCACCGCGGAAACGTTGTCCTCGCGTCTTTCAGACGCCGAGATCAAGTAGCCGATGCCGCGCGACCTCTACGAAGTGCTCGGCGTCAGCCGGGCAGCGGATGCCGACGAGGTGCGGCGCGCATACCGTAAACTCGCGCGCAAGCATCATCCGGACGTGGCGGCCGACAAGTCCGACGCCGAGCATCGGTTCAAAGAGATCAACCAAGCCTACGAGGTGCTCTCGGATCCGCAGAAGCGCGCGCAGTACGATCGTTCCGGCACGATTGGCAACGGCGCGAGCTCCGCGCACGGATTCGGCGACTTCGGTTTCGGTCAGGGCTTCGGTTCGAGCGGATTCGGCGACATTTTCGATATGTTCTTCGGCGAACGCGGCGGCGCGCAGCAAACGATGCGTCGCAACGGACCGGCGCGCGGCGAAGATCTGCGTTACGATTTGCAGATTTCGCTTGAGGAAGCGTTTTCCGGCGTGACGCGCGAGATCCAATTTTCGCATTTGGCGGCTTGCGAGACGTGCCGCGGATCGGGCGCTGCCCCGGGCACGCTGATCACGCCTTGCGATCGCTGCGCCGGCACGGGCGTGATGCGGACGGTGCGCCAGACGCCGCTCGGGCAATTCGTCACGCAATCAGCCTGTTCGAAGTGCGGAGGCGAAGGGCAAGTCGTCGAGCATCCGTGCCCCGATTGCGGCGGCCGCGGACGGCGCGAAGTCGATCGCACGCTGAGCGTAAAAATTCCGGCCGGCGTGGACGAGGGAAGCCGCATTCGCATCAACGGCGGCGGCGCGGCCGGTACGCGGGGCGGCAGCACGGGCGATCTCTATGTGTACATCACGATAGCGCCGCACAAAATCTTCAAACGCGACGGGCTCGACACGTACGTTGACGTGCCGATCAGCTTTCCGCAAGCGGCGCTCGGAGGCACGATCAGCATTCCATCGCTCGAAGGGCCGCTGGAACTCGGCATCGGCGCGGGCACGCAATCCGGCGTCAGCGTCAGAATGCGCGGACGCGGCATGCCCACCGTTCGCGGCACGCAGCGCGGCGACCATGTCGTGACGGTGCACGTCGAGATTCCCGGAAAATTGACGCACCGCCAGCGCGAATTACTCGAAGAGTATGCGCGGCTGGGAGGAGATCGCATCCAGGAGCGATCGTTTTTCGACAAAGTCAAAGACGCGTTCCGTCCGGAATAACGATGGCGGCGCCGCGATTCTTCGTTGAGGGCGTTCACAGCGCGGGGCAAACGGTGACACTTGCGGGTGATGATGCGCACAAGGTTGCCCATGTCTTGCGAAAACGATCGGGCGATTCGATTCAGATCATCGATTCGGCGGCACATCGTTTCGACGCGGTACTAGCGATCGAAAACGGAGCCGTGCAGGCGCGCCTCGGCGAACCGTCCGCGCCGCACGTCTCGCCGCGCTTGGAGATTACCGTCGTGCAAGGCGTGCCCAAGGGGCAGAAGATGGATTTCGTCGTTGAAAAACTGACGGAGCTCGGGGTTGCGGCGATCGTTCCACTCTACTCCGAGCGTTCGGTTGTGATCGAAAGCGGCAAAGGGAAATTGGATCGCTGGCGTCGCTTGGCGAAGACCGCCGCAGCGCAATGCGGCCGCGATGAGATTCCCGGCGTTGCCGAACCGGTTCAATTTGCGGCGCTGCTCAAAACGTTTTCCAATTACGATGCGGTGCTGTTTCCGTGGGAACTCGCCGAGGATGCGCCGCTGCGCGACATTCTTCCGTCGCTGATCGCCGGCGCGCGGCGCATGCTGATCGTCGTCGGACCCGAAGGCGGTTTCGCGCATTCGGAAGCCGAAGCCGCACGGCGCGCCGGAGCGCACGTCATCGGTTTGGGGGCGCATATTCTACGCACGGAGACCGCTGCGCTCGTCGTCGTCGCGTTGCTGAACTACTTGACGGGGGTATAAGCTGGCATGCCTAGGTTGCTCGAAAATCTGCCCAACGGCACGCCGGTGCTCAGCGCTACCGAAGGCCCGCTGGGAGAAGTGCGCGGCGTCTTTGCGATTGGAGAGACGCGCGTCCCGGAGTGCTTGCTGATTTTCTGGAACGACACCAAGGAAGAGACGCTGCTCGACGCCTACGAGGTGCTAGCGATCTCCGATGAAGGCGTGATGCTGCGCAGCGCGCGCGAAATGTACAAAGTGCTCCCCGGCTACGACCCGTATAGCAATCCACTGCTCAAACGCCTCACGTAGAAAGGCCCGGACCGGGACAGAACGAACGGCATGTCCAGTTTGAAATTCTCTATCGTCATTCCGACATACAACGAAGCGGGCGGCATCGAGCGCCTGATTCGCGAGCTTGACGATGTGTTCAAACAGAACGCGCTCGACGGTGAGATTATCGTCGTCGACGACAATTCACCCGACGGTACCGGGGCTATCGTCGACCGCCTCGCGCAAGAGCTTCCGGTTCGCTGTCTGCACCGGCCCGGCAAGATGGGTCTTGCGAGCGGCGTGATCGATGGGTGGCGCACAGCTCGCCCGGAATCCGAAGCGCTGGGCGCGATGGACGCCGACTTCAGTCACGACATCGCGATTCTTCCGAAGCTCGTGCGCGCGCTCGAAGATGGTTACGGGTTGGCGGTGGGAAGCCGTTACGTTCGCGGCGGCGGAATTACCAACTGGCCATGGACGCGCATCGTTACCTCGAAGGTCGCGTGCGCGCTGGCGCAGCCGCTGACGCGCCTCAAAGATATTACGAGCGGCTATTTTTTGGTCCGGCGCTCCGCCATCGAAGGTGTGGCGCTCGATCCGATCGGCTTCAAGATCGGGCTGGAAGTGATCGCGAAGGGGCATTATGGGAAGGCGCTGGAAGTTCCATACGTGTTTACCGATCGCGTCTCGGGCGAGTCGAAGCTCAACAATAAAGAGATATTCAACTATTTGAAGCAGTTGCGCAAACTCTACGCCGGCCGGATATTCTCGAGGTCATAGATGCCTGACTGGCTGCCGCGCCGCCGCGCAAAAAACGAGCCTGCCGAGGACGCTGCGACGTGGAGCAAGTGCCCGAAGTGCTCCGAGGTTTTGTACCGGCGCGACCTTGCGGCGAACTTGTGGGTGTGTCCGCGCTGTGGCCACCATTTCCGCATGAGCGCGGTCGACCGTATCAACATTACCGTCGACGGCGACTTTAAGGAGATCGGCGCCGATGTTCTTCCGGGCGATCCTCTTGAGTGGGTCGACAAAAAGAAATACGCGGCGAAGCTCGCTGGCGATCGCGAGAAATCGCAATTGAGCGAAGCGGTGATCTGTGGAATCGGAAAGATCGGTGGATTCGAAACCGCGATCGGCGTGATGGATTTTCACTTCCGCGGCGGTACGATGGGAACCGTGGTCGGCGAACGCATTGCGATGCTGCTCGAACGCGCGCGCGACCTTCGCTTGCCGTGCGTGATCTTCACGGCCAGCGGCGGTGCGCGGATGGAAGAGGGCATGCTCGCGCTGATGCAGCTGGCAAAAACGACCGCCGCCGTCGCGCGCTATCGCGAAGACGGAAACTTTCTGGTGACGGTGCTGACCGATCCGACGACGGGCGGCGTCTCGGCTTCCTTCGCTTTTCAGGCCGACGTGATCGCCGCCGAGCCCAAAGCAATGATCGGCTTCGCGGGCCGGCGCGTGATCGAACAAACGATCCGGCAGAAACTTCCCGACCAATTTCAGACCGCCGAGTTCTTGTTGGAGAAGGGCCATATCGATATGGTCGTTCCGCGCGCGGACCTCAAAGCTATGCTGACGCGGTTACTGGATTATGCAGCAGCAGGCCGCTCCCGGACCGCGGCCTCGTGAATTTGATCGTGGAACGCGAAAGAGGGCTGCTCGAACTCGAAAAGCGCATTGCCGAGCTCCGCGAGGCAAACGCTGCGCAGTCGCTCGATCTTTCGTCCGAAATTCGCGCGCTCGAAGAAAAATACTCGCAGATTCAACGCGAGATCTTCGGTTCGATGACGCCGTGGCAAAAAGTCCACATGGCGCGGCATCCGAACCGGCCGACCGCGTCGGATTATATCGCGGAGTTTGCGCAGTTCGACGAACTCCACGGCGACCGCCATTTCCGCGACGATCATGCGATCGTCGGCGGCTTCGCGAAACTGGGCGAGCGCGCGGTAATGGTCATCGCGCAACAGCGCGGCCGCGACACCAAAGAGAACCTGCGACGCAATTTCGGCATGCCCTCGCCCGAGGGATACCGCAAGGTCCAGCGCTTGGCGCATTTGGCGTCGCACCTGGGTTTGCCCATCGTGACCTTCGTCGACACCAAAGGCGCCGATCCGGGCATCGGCTCGGAAGAGCGGGCCCAATCTGAAGCTATTGCGGCGTGCCTGTACGAGTTCACGATCGCGCGCGTGCCGATCGTTGCGACCGTGATCGGCGAAGGCGGCAGCGGCGGCGCGCTCGCGCTCAGCATCGCCGACCGGATCATCATGCTCGAGCACAGCTACTATTCGGTTGCGAGCCCCGAAGGATGCGCGGCGATTCTGTGGAGCGACGCATCGAAAGCTGAAGAAGCCGCCGCGCGGCTCAAACTAACCGCGCAAGATCTGCTCCAGTTCGGTATCGCCGACGAAATCGTGCCCGAACCGACGGGCGGCGCGCACCGCGATCCAGCGGGGACGATCTCGCGCGTGTTGAAGAATATCAGCGATGCCCTCGGCGAGCTTTCGAGCTTGCCGGCGGCGCAGCTGAAAGAGGCGCGCTATCAGAAGTATCGGCGAATAGGCGCATGGCAAACCGAGCGCCTGGAAACGGTAAAAACCGGCCCGTGAAAAAGCGCGCGGCTCAGGTTTTTCGTCTCCTGAGCCGCATGGCCGTCGCCGCGATGGTCCTGATAGCGGCAACCCTGGTCTCGATCCAGTTCGCACACATCGTCAACGAAAACGTAGCGATGGCTCGCTCGCTTTCTTCGGTGCAAAAAGATATTGGCGTGCTGGCGCACCGCAAACTCAGCGAGCAGCGCGAGATCCGGCGCTTGATGGATCCGCAAGGCGCCGTTCCCGAGATCCACGACCGGCTGCATTTGGTCGGTCCCAACGAAACGATCATTTACGTAAAACCGCCGAGGCAATGAACGGCGAGACGCAGCCAGGCGTCGTCATCAACGTCCACGCATTCGGAGCCGTCGTCCGCCTATCCGACGGCCGCTTGGCGAGCGTTCCCGCCGTCGATCTCTCCAGAAATCACGACGCTTACGAACGCGCGCTCGCGCGGCGCAAGCCAGTAGAGTTCATGGTGACCGGAGATGACCGGCACCCGCTCGCCATGCTCGCACCGCAGATGCATGATGCCGATCTCGAAGAGCAGATCGCACAGTATCTCAAGATGACGCAAGAGTGGGAGAAGCCGGACGTGCCGCCCGCGCACGAACGGCATTTTTTGCGCAAGAAACGCCGCGCCGCACTTTTCGAGTCGCGACACAGCCCTGACAGCTAAAGCCCTCATCAGCATCGGCACAAACTCGACGCGAGCGCTCGTCGTGGAGTTCGATCCAGCGCCGAAGATTCTGCTGCAGCGTTCGACCGGGACGCGGATAGGCGAGGGGTTGCGCGACAGCGGGCGGTTGGGCGAAGACGCCATGCTTCGTACACTAAAAGCGATCGAGGAGCACATCGTTGCTGTTCGAGAATTTCGACCGGCCCTGAAGGCAATCGCGACAAGTGCGTTGCGACGCGCGGATAACGCGGACGAGTTCGCCCGGGCTGTTGAATCTGTCACCGGCGTACCACTGGAAATAATCAGCGGCGAAGAAGAGGCACGCTGTTCTTACGAAGGCGCAGTCTCCGGATTGCCGGCCGGACAAACGTACGGCGTGCTCGACGTCGGCGGAGGCAGCTCGGAATACGCAACGCGCAACGCCCACGCCTCGCTTGAAATCGGCGCGGTGCGCTTGACGGAGCGGTTTCCGAGGCTTAGCGGGATCGCCGGTCCCGATGAAATCGAGCGGGCGCGCTCGTACGTGAGAACTGCGCTCCGGCCACTTGGGGATTTCGCGAAAGTCAATCGGCTGATCGTCGTTGGCGGCAGTGCGACGACGTCGCGCTCCGTGATCGCGGGCCGGCGTATGGCGGAGCCTTACGAGGGGTTGACGCGCGCAGATTTGGCAAGCGTCGTCATGCGGCTAGCGTCGCTGGCTCTGGAAGAGCGAAAAGAACTGCCCGGCATGGTCGCGCAGCGCGCCGACATCTTACTCGCCGGCGCCCTTGTTCTCGACGAAGCTTGTGCGCTAACCGGGCACTCCGAAGCAATCGTTTCGACCAACGATCTGCTGCTCGGCTACCTGCTGCGCCACTAGCGGACCGGAGCGCCGTGCGTAGAAGTGCGCATGATGAGCGATAGCGAGGTTTTCCGGGCCGTGCTCGACGCGCGGCGCGCGTGGAGCTACTACTTAGACGCGACCGAGGAAGACGAAGAAGAGCTGTACGAAGCGTACCTCGAGACCGCGACCGAGGCCATTCCGTACGTCGGCGGTTTGATTGAGCTCTGCGTTGAGGCAAATCTCATCGCCATCTCCGCGCACGACCGCGAGGATCGCTACGTCGATCTAGCCGCGACCGGTGCGCGCGTGCATGCCGACGCGATCATCGAAATCGCCGGCGACATCGTGCTGGGACATTCGGATGAATTGCCGTCATTCGAACGCCGCTCCCGCGAAGAAGACGAAGAGACGCGCTTCAACCGCGCACGTGAAGTCTTCCGCGAGATGAACCGCCCCAACGTCAGCCGCGCCGTCGAAGAATTGCGGCAGCTGCGTGAAGAAGCGCTGCGCGGCGGTCAAAGCAAACTCGCGGAAAAGCTCTCGCACGTGCTGGGCCTGCTGCAAATTTCTCCGCCGCGCCTGACGAGCGACTAGCGCTTTTTTTTCGGAACTTTATCGCCTTCGGCGCGCGCTTCGGAAAGGCCGATCGCGATGGCTTGCTTGCGGCTTGTGACTTTCTTGCCGCTGCGGCCCGACTTCAGCTCGCCGCGCTTCATCTCGTGCATGGTGCGTTCGACTTTACGCGATGCTTTGGGTCCGTACTTCCGCGTGCTCTTCTTACGGCTGGTCGTTTTCTTGCGGCCGCTCTTGCGTTTTCTTGCCATACGGTACCTCCTACCCTATTCGGTACTGGGCGCGCTGTTGACGTCGCCCGACGATTTTTTCACTAACCCTTGCCTAAGCTCGTCGCGGAGCTCGGCCAGCGCGGGGTCGAGCCCGCCCTGCTGATCGAGGCGTTCCAGCGCGAGCAACAGCCGGTTAGCGCGCGCCGCGTCGGACCGTATCACGATCTCCATAAATCACTCTTACCCCGAACGAGCCATTTGATCCATCGAGCGCCATGACGGAAGCGCTCACCCGTTACGCGAGGGCATCGGGCGAGGACTAGTCTGCCGGGGCGCACAAAGCGCGCGCATGGCCGATCCGGCGAACCCGGAACCTCCCGCTATAACCGCTCGATCAAGGGGCGTAAGTCGAAGCGGCCACGCGATTGCGTCAGCCGCTTCCACAGGTCGCCAATTTTGTTGACGCGCTTGACGGCATTGAGCATCCTAAAGTCTGGCGGCTCGATTCCGCGCTCGACTTCGTCCCAAGCCACCGGCATAGAAACGCCCGCAAACGCGTTCGGCCGCACGGAATAAATCGAAGCCAGCGTCGCGCCGGAACGGTTTTGATTGTAGTCGAGGTGAACTTTGTCGCGCGGCCGGTTCGCGACTTTGTATTCGACCGTGAAGACGTCGCGATGCGCGCGGGCGAGCTCGTGTCCAAGCTTCTTTGAGAACGCCCAGACTTCGTGCTGCGCCGGCCCGCGTTTGATACCGACATAGATATGCATGCCGCGGCCGCCGGAGGTTTTGGCGAAGACCGTCATCCCCAAACCTTCGAGCGCGTCGCGCACGATGAGCGCCGCCTCGCGCACAAGCCCAAAGGGCGCCTCTTTTTCCGGATCAAGATCGAAATGCAGCACGTCCGGTTGATCGGGCGAGTCGCAAAAGCCATACCAGGGATTGAGATCGATGCAGCCCAGGTTGATGAGCCACAAAAGGGACGCCAAATCATTGGCGATCGGAAAGTCGATGATGCCCTTTCCGTGCTCGACCGGGCATGTTTTGATCCATTCCGGCCGCGAAGCCGGTGTGCGCTTCATGAAGAAGAATTCGCCCTCGATACCATTGGGGTAGCGTTTCATGACTATCGCGCGGTCGCGCAAGTGGGGCAAGAGCGCTGGCGCGATACCTTCGTAATATTCAAGCAGATCGCGCTTTCGCAAACCCAGCGTCGGCCAGAAAACCTTGTTGAGGTTTGTGAGCGGAAGGGACTTGCCCGCGATCTTGATCGTCGCAGCTTCGACGTTTTTCGGAATCAGGCTCACGGCGCGCCGCCCTCCGGCAGGTGCGCTGCAAACCATTGTTGCGCGAGCATCGTGACTTCTTCCAGTGCACCCGGCTCTTCGAAGAGATGCGTGGCGCCTGGAACGACGGTAACCTTGCTGTTTTGCAAGCGCGAAGCGGCTGCCCGGTTCAAGTCGAGCACAATCGGATCGCGCGAACCGACGATCAGTAAGACGGGCGCCGCAACCGAGGCGAGCGCCTCTCCCGCCAAATCCGGACGCCCGCCGCGCGAGACGACCGCCCGCACGTCATTTCGCTGCGATGCCGCAACAAGCGCGGCTGCCGCCCCCGTGCTGGCGCCGAAATACCCGATTGGCAAGACTTGCAGCTCCGTCTGAGACCGCGCCCATGCCGTTGCGTCCACCATTCTTCGCGAAAGCAGCCCGATATCGAATCGCAATTCGCCCGAGCGGTTGTCGATGCGCTCTTCATCCGCGGTCAGCAGATCCATTAAGAGCGTCGCGAAGCCAGATTGGCTCAGGCTACCGGCAACAAAACGGTTGCGCGGACTGTGCCTGCCGCTGCCGCTGCCATGCGCGAAAATGATGAGTCCGCGCGCTTTTGTATCCGGCATTCCGAGCGTGCCGGCAAGCCGGTTGCCATCGGCACGCAGTTCGACCTCGCGCTCACTCATTGCGTTTCAGCCAATCGCGAGCGTCGCAGCATGTCGCCCACCTCGTCGTCGGTCACTTGCCGGAAATCATCGTACCACGCGCCGACGCCGCGAAACGGCTCGGGAGTCGCGACGCAGACCATTTCGTCGACGTACCGCGCGATGTTGGCACAGGTATCGGCAGGTGCGACCGGTACCGCAACGATGATTTTGCTGGGCGAGCGAGCGCGCAGCGCGAGCACGGCCGCATACATGCTTGCCCCGGTGGCGAGACCGTCGTCGATCAGGATAACGGGTCTTCCCGAAACGTCCGGCGCAGGTATACCGCCGCGGTACGTTTCCTCGCGGCGCCGGAGTTCTTCCAGTTCGGTTTGCGTGACCGCTTTCAGCGTTGCATCGTCGATCCCGAGTTGGGCGAGCGTATCTTCGTTGAGGACGCGTACGCCGCCCGACGCAATTGCACCCATCGCGAGTTCTTCATGCCCGGGGACGCCGAGCTTACGCACTACGAAGACGTCGAGCGGCGCGTGCAGCGCTCGCGCGACCTCGTAGGCCACGGGAACTCCGCCGCGCGGGAGCGCCAGCACGTAGGCGCCCATATCCTTATAAGCCGACAGTTTCCCGGCCAGCTGTCTACCTGCGTCGGCGCGATCTCTGAAGATCATCCCTGGGATTTCTTCTCCAAGCAAGCAGGTTTGGAAACGGTTGCCCGCCCGCCCTCTGCCCGTCGCGCATGGGTAAGTATTCTACCGACTCACCAAAGGGAGGAAGCGAGATGGCGGTACGTATGGACCCCAATGAATTATGGCAACGTTCGCGGGGCGTAATCAACCAAGCCGTCGGCCGCGGCGCCGAGATCCTGGCCGACCGCGTCGAGCATTACGGCACCGTTGCGAGCGACATCGGTGAAGTGCTGTGCGAGAAAGGCGAACCTCAGGTTGCCGATTTTGCAGACATGCTGGCCGTCGGCGTCAGCGATGCGGCGAGCTATTTGCGCACGCACGACGGCACCACGCTATGGAGCGACGCGCAAGAATTCGCCCGCGGGCGCAGCTGGCTGCTGGCCGGGATCGGCGTAGTCGGCGGCATGGCTGTGGCACGCGCGGTGCGCAGCGCTAACCGGATGCGCGATTGGGAGCAGCCCGATTACGTCGAGTCTTATGCACAATCGCAACCCACATTCGGCGAATCGTCGCTAAACGGCGGGCGGTACGACGAACGGTTATGAGCGCGAAGCGTGAAGGAGGACATAGCATGGATCAAGAGCGGTATGAATTTCACGAAGTAGAACACGCGCGCGAGAAGGGTCTCGTGCAAGGTGCGAAGGATGCGATCGGCAGCGCAGGCATGCGCATGCGGCATGTCACGGTCGAGAACCCGATGGGCATGCTGCTGGTCGGAATGGCGGTCGGGTTTCTGGTCGGCATGATGCTGCCGGTCACCCGTTTCGAGTCGGAGAGGATCGGGCCGATGACCGATCAGATGAAAAACAAAATGCGCGAAGCCGGCGGCGAAATCGTGCGTCGCGGCGGCGAGGTCATCAAGGATACGATCGAGGCGTCAAAAGAAGCCGCCACGGCTTCGATTCGTTTGCAAACCGCGGAGATGATGCCCGACGACGCGTCGTCGATGACCTAGAGAACTGCTTTCCAGGCAGTAAAGGGACGGCCGATTCGATAAGAGTCGACCGCCCCTTTCTTTTGGGATGGTGGTGGAATCGGTAGACACAGCAGACTTTTCTTGGAGCCGCGGATAGGGAAACCGGCCGCGGGATGCGCTCAAATTCGGTGAACGCCTCCGCCGCACGTGCGGCGACGCCAACGCCGAGCCAAGCGAATTGCGTGCAATTCGAAGGTGTAGAGACTGGACGGGCGCGGCCTACGTGGCGAACGCCATATGGTCAAGGCACAGTCCGGACCACAAACGTCGAAGGGCGGTAGCGAAAGTTATAGTGGTGCGAAAATTTGCTGGCCGAAAGGCCGTCCGGGTTCGAGTCCCGGCCATCCCAATTACGAAAGCGCATATTTGCTAGCCTAGACCAATTACTAGTCGGCATAGCTGGCTTTCAGAAAGGTCGAGAGATGCATCTTAGAAGCGTGTCGTTATGGTCAGCCGCCCTTCTCAGTGTTGTGCTAGCCGGCAGTGGGCGTGAGAGAGCATTCGCGCAGACCGCGCCGCCGGTCGCGTGCTTTGACGCTCATTGTGACACTCAACTGGACATTATGCACGCAGATATAACGGCTTCACTCATTGGTTGCAACCCACAAAAGAACGATCTTGTTCTGGTCAACGGCAAGCGACAAGACGGCATCCTTTGGACGCTCTTTGGAATCGAACCGGCCACGGTAAAATCTGTAGATGCTGGCTTTAGCAAGGCACTGACGCTTATGCATCGTCCGCTGCCGACGACCTTTCCGGAGGTGACCTTTCGCCTTAAACCTGGCTACTATAGCGGCCTGACGCTATCGGTTGGGAAGTGTTCATTCGGGCCATTCTCATTGGCGACGACGGATGCAAGCGGCGATCGGCATCTGATACTCGTCGAAGGGCGGGGCACTGCCGCGTCGGGCCTCGCCGGGGTGTACGGATATATGCCACTACCGGACTTACAGATCGTCTTGCACGGCGGGACACCAGAAGAAACCCTCGTGGCAAGAGATGAGATCGACCCTAACCCGTTTGGTGATATGTATATGTTTTTTTTCGATGCCGTTAAACCGGGACGATACACGCTTTCGGTGTCCGGCATAGGATGGGAGAAGTCGCTAGGTGAGGTTGTTGTCGATAAGCCGGGCGACTTAGTTCTGCGCTATATCCATGATAGCGAGTTGGGCCTTTAGCGCCTCACACCTGACTGCAACCTTCGCGGTGCAGCGCGGGTTAGGTGAAGCGATATGATCTGCGAACCCGAGACTGCTCCCGTCGACGTCCTCCTCGTCAAAGCCAAACAGGCAGGCGCCGAGGAGGTCCAAGAGCCCATTTACGGCGGCTATGAGAATTCCCGCGGCGACGTTTCGCTTTTCGCAGAGAAGCTCGTCTACCGCGTGAATTTCAAGAACAAGACGGTTCGCCAGCATCCGAGCCTCAATCCCGAGGCCCAGGCCCTCTACGAGGCCGCCGGCGCGGGCGAGGCGTTCCAATACTGCAACGTCAATTTCCGGCGCCTGAGCAACGATCAGATCGTCGAGATCTGCGGCTCGGGCTCGTTCCGCGCGACGCCGCGAGTCTAAACAAAGCGGGTAAGACCGCTTCATGGACAAGCTTCCCAAAGACCGCGACGGCGAAATCTTCCAGGACGACCTGACCGAAAATCAGAGCAAAGAGGGCGGGCCGCGCCGCGACGACGCCGCGCGCGATAAGACCATGGATCCCGGCGTCGACTCGCAAGAAGGCGATCGCGCCATGGAGCAAAACCGGTTCGGCGTGAACGACCCGAAGAAACCCTAACGCTTGCCCGCGTTTATCTTCGATCTCGACGGCACGCTTGTCGACAGCGTCTACCAGCACGTCATGGCGTGGCATGCGGCGCTGCGTGAATGCGGTTTCGATCTCTCGGTTTGGCGCATCCACCGGCGCATCGGCATGAGCGGCGGTTTGATGATTCGGGCGCTCGCGCGCGAACTGGATATGCCGCTCGACGAGTCCGCCATCAACCGCTTGGGCGAATTGCACGAGCAAGAGTTTAGGCGGCGCATTCCCTCGATATCGCCGCTCCCCGGGGCGCGCGAACTCTTAGCGGAGCTACGCGAACGCGAGATTCCCTATATTTTAGCGACGAGCGGAACGCAAGCAAACGCCGGGCCAATGCTCGAGTTGCTGGGCCGAGCCGACGAAAAGATCATCACGCGCGAGGACGTGAAGCGCGCCAAGCCCGATCCCGATCTCTTCCTGGCCGCGGCCGAGAAACTCCATGTAAAGGACGTCGAAGCGATGGTCGTCGGCGACAGCGTGTGGGACATGCTGGCTGCGCGGCGGGCGAATTTCCTGGGCGTAGGGGTACTGAGCGGCGGTTACGGGCAACAAGAACTCGAACAGGCCGGAGCATTCCGCGTCTACGCCGATCCGGAAGAGATGCGCCGGCACTTGGACGAGCTGGGCGTGCGTGAAGAGTAAAGGAGATCTTATGGAACGCGAACGTCTCGATGACGAAGACAAGGCCGAGCGGGAAACCGACGAAGTAGAGTCGGCCGAAGCCGTCTACGGCGACACGGATCTAAATCCTAATGCCGATGACCAAAAAGACGCGCATCACGCCGAGCCCGACGAGCACGTGTAAATACTTTCCTAACCGGGCGGGTGCTGCTTCACAAACGCCGCGATGGCATCGTGGAGTTTTTGCGGCTGGTCGTACATGACGAAGTGCCTTGAGGGTTCGATCATTTGCACGTTTGCGGCCGGGTCGTTCGCCAGGAGAGTCTCGTAATAGCCGCGCTTAGCGGCAGCGTCCGGCAGCATTTTACCCTCGAGCGCCGCATCGTAGGGCGCGATCACCAAGAGAGGCGTGCCCACCGCCGTGAGCTGCGAACGCAGATCGAGTGCGACGTCTTCTGACGTCCAGGCGGCGGTGGCCGCAATATCGCTGCGCGCGGTCAAGGGCGCCACGACTGCGATGTCGTCCGGCGATGTCATCAGGTTGGGTAGTACGTAGGTCTTTTCCGCCGCAGCGAACTGCGCCGGCGTCGAGATCGATGACATCGATGCTGCCATCTGCGCGCTGGCTTGCGCCCGCTGATCGGCTGTCATTCTATCCATACCCGGGAAGATCGGCAGCCCGTCAACCGATATCACGCCGCCGAGTTTGTCCGAGTGCTGCTCGGCGAGCATGATCGCGAGGGTACCGCCCAAACTGTGGCCGATCACGACCGGTTTGACGATCGACTCCGTCTGCAGAAGCGTCCAAAAATCGGCGGAAACGGTTTGGAAGAGCGGAGTCTTGATTGCCGGATGCCCGTCGAAGCCGGGCAGCGTGAGCGCATAAATCGTGTAACCTGAGGAGAACTGCGTAATTTCTCCCGACCATTCCCACGGTCCGCACGTGAGTCCCGGAATGAAAACCAGCGCGCGCCTTCCCGGCGTTCCGTAAACGTCAACGTGAACCGAGCCCGAATCGAAGGATTTCAGCGGCGCCGGAAGCGCCGGCGGAATGGTCGCACGCGCAGCGGCGGGCGCGGAGAATAAGGCAAGGACGAAGGCAAGAAGAAAGCGCTGCATCAGTTACTCCTCGGGCGCCGGATCGAAAATCTCTTCGACCGGTTTGTTAAACAACTTTGAAATTTTGAAAGCCAGCGGAAGACTCGGGGCGTATTTGCCCGTTTCGAGCGCGTTTATCGTCTGGCGCGCGATCCCGAGGCGATCGGCGACCTCGGCTTGCGACCATTCGTGTTCGGCGCGAAGTACGCGGATGCGGTTGCGCATCAACGGTACCGTCGCGCCACAAACGGCTGGGCGATGATCCAGGCGACCATGACTGCCGCATAGGTATACCAGGCGCTCAGGTGCGGCAGCCCCACGGTTTCCAAGAACCCGTAAGTGATTGCGAGCAATGCGGTAATGCCGGCGGCGAGCGATAGCGACTCGATCTGAATCCGCCGCTGCAGCTCGTCGATGCTGCCCATGTAACGAACGATCGCGGCGAAAACAAACGCGATTGGGATGAGCGGCAGAAGCGCAAATACGAGTTTGAGCGCCGGCGTTAAGCCGTGCTCGATAACTTTGATGCTGATGATCAAGACGACGGCGTAAGCGACCATCGAAAGCGTGAACTCGACGGCATAGCGGCGCCCGGCGGCGGCTGTAGGATTCGGCGTGGTTTGCATGGCCAAAAGGTAGCGCAAACGCGTCTAAAAGTCAAGTATAAACGACATTATGTCGCCTATACGTTACCGCAAGGCCTCTTAGGGGCGCACGCCGATGCCGAACCCGAAATAGTGCCCGCGCGCTAAATCGGTGACCGTTTGGCCGAGCTCGGCGTCGATCTCGAAGTTCGGGCGCAGCATGTACTGAATGCCGCCGTTGACGCCAAACAGCGTCCCGCCGTCGGGGCGAATTCGCGTTTGGCCATACCATTCTGCATAGAATTGTGTGCGCGGATTGCTTTGGATCGTGAACGCAACCGATGGCAGCAGCGACGTGAACCGCGCTGCGCGTCCGGAAAGCGATTGCGCGAAAGAAGACTGCACGCCGATCGTGGTCGCGAATCCGGCAGCCGGCGAAAGTGAATGCCCGTAATCGAAATTGAGCGTCGCAACGGGCGCGCCGGCCGTGAAGAGCGGCGAGCCGCTCGGGAACACATAGAGCAGATCGACCGCTGCAGTATCGGAGGGGCCGCTAAAAAACTCGTATTTCGCACCGAGCCCGGTGTCGGCGAAGCCGCGCTGAATAGTGCCGCCGGCGTTTTGGACCAGGTAGTTCGGACCGACGACGTCCCACTCTAATCGCGGAGCCGCGCCGAAACGAATGAAGCCCTGCGGATAGAGCGCCGCGTGCGATCCGTCGTTTTGCACCAAATTCGCGTATCCGAGCTCCCACAAGCTTTCGCGCGGCTTCACCGCGCACGCGCTAAACCCGATCGTCGGCCGGTTCAGTGCGGCCAACACATTCGTCGTCGTCCCGCCGCACGGGTCGGCCGAGGGGGCTGGGGAGGGCGAAGCAGCCGCAGCAGCGGCTAGCACGACCGTAAGCAGGGGTGCCACCATAGCGGACACAATGAACCCGGGTTCTCCCGAACCCCTTCCGGGGTCTCCGTTTTTATTGGAGGTCTTTTCCTCGCGTGAAGATCGTCGTAACCGTAAAGCTCGTGCCGGATCCAAATGCCGTCCGCCGGATCGATCCGGCGACGAAACGTTTGGTGCGCGCGGGCGTCGAAACCGCGCTTAATCCGTTCGACGAGTACGCGATCGAAGCTGCGTTGCAATTGAAAGAACGGCTCGGCGCCGAGACCACCGTGACGATCTTCACCATGGCCCCCGAGAGCATGAAAGAGTCGCTGCGCAAAGCGCTTGCGATGGGGGCTGACGACGCCGTCATGCTCAGCGATCCCGCGCTGGAGGGTAGCGATGTGTCGGTGACGTCTTACGCGATGGCGCAGGCGCTCAAGAAAACCGGTTTCGATCTGATTCTCTCCGGCGCGCTCTCCGACGACGGCAACACCGGCGGCGTGCCGGGTGCGCTCGCCGAGTATTTGGGCGTGCCGGGGCTGACCAACGTGCGAAAGATCGAAGAGATTGGCGACGGCCGCATTAAAGCGCAGCGCGAAACCGACAGCGGTTACCAAGTCGTGTCGGGACCGTTGCCCGCGCTGGTGACGGTAACGATGGCCGTCGGCGAACCGCGCTACGCATCGCTCAAAGGCATCATGGGCGCCAAGAAAAAGACGATCTCGACGCTTTCCGCCGCCGATTGCGGCATCGATCGTCTGGTCGGCAGCGACGGCGCAAAAATGGAAGTCGTCTCGATTGCGGCGCCGAAGGCGCGCGAAAAAGCGCGCGTCGTTGAAGCTGAAGACGGAGCAGCGGGCGCGCAAGCCATTCTCGATTTTCTACGCGAACGGAAGCTCGTCTGATGCGCAACGTCATCATCTTCGTCGAGCATAGCAGCGGACAGACGCGCAAAGTCACCTTCGAGCTTGCGGCTGAGGCGCGCCGGCTGGCCGACGCGCTCGGCGGGAAAGCGCACGCGCTGGTTGCGGGATCCGGATCCGCTGCTCTCGCGCAGCAACTGCAAAATCATCCGCTCGACAAAATCTTTCACACCGAAGATCCGGACGTCGACAAGTTTCTACTCGACCCGGCCGTCGACTATTTAGAAGCCGCGGCGAAATCAATCGGACCGGCGGTCATCTTGGTGCCGAACACGATGCTGGGCCGCGACATCGCCGGCCGGATCGCCGCGCGCCTGGATGCGGGCTTAGCCTCCGACGTCACGGAGTTGCGAGTTGAAAACGGACGCGTGCAATGCATCGCGCCGAAACTGCAAGGTTCGACGATCACCACGTGCGCATTCAAAGGCGGAGATTACGGCGTCATTACCATCCGCCCGAACGCTTTTGCCGCGCATCCGCAGGCGACCGGGGCTGAGCTGGTTCCGCTCGAGAAGCCGGCCGGCAAAAGCTACGGCATGATGGTGGAAAGCGATGTTGAGGAAGCAAGCGGCGAGATCGGACTGGAAGAGGCGGCCGTCGTTGTTAGCGGCGGGCGCGGGCTCGGCGGTCCGGAGCCGTTCGAGACCTTGCTCAAACCGCTGGCCGAGGCTTTCGGCGGAGCGGTCGGCGCTTCGCGGGCGGCCGCCGATGCCGGCTGGGTTCCCTACAGTCTGCAAATCGGCCAAACGGGCAAGATCGTCAGCCCTCAACTCTACATCGCCGTAGGCATTTCCGGCGCCATCCAGCATAAAGTGGGAATGCAAACTTCCGGGACGATCGTGGCGATCAACCGGGACGGCACCGTACCGATCGGCGAATGCGCGGATTTACTCGTGGTCGGCGACCTGTTTCAAATTATCCCTGCGCTCACGACGCTGGTCAAAGGGGCCAAAACAGCTCATGCGTGACGTTCGCCCCCCTTGGGCCGTTAACACCGTAGCATTTCGATAAGGACGAAGACTTGAAACGTTTCCTATTACTCGCCTCGTTCGCAGCCGCACTCGGTTCGGCGCTTGCTTTCTCCGGTTCGCCGGCGCACGCAACGCTGATTGCGGCGCGGGCGACGGCAACGCCCTCTCCCACGCCGGCTCCCATTCCGACGGCCTCGCCCGAGCCGCCTCAGATCGCTATCCCGCGGCTCCAAGCACGGCTGAAGGCTAATCCCAACGACCGGGACGCGATGACCGAACTGGCCGGCCAGTTCTTGGGCTTGGGCTCGCCGCAAGCCGCGCAAGCCGCTCTGCAACTCACGCAACACGTGATGCAGCTGGGCACCAAAACCGCGCAGGTGTACTTCCTCGACGGTAACGCGCAGCTCGCCCTGGGCAATCTGGGCGCAGCGACGGCTGATTTCGAAGCGGCCTCCAATCTCGAGCCGACCAATCTCGCGGTGCTCGGACAACTCGCGCAGCTGTATCTGCAGGCCAAACCACCGCGTTCGGCTGATGCGGAGCGCCTTGCAAACCGCGCGGTGACGTTCAACAAGACGGAGCCCCGGGCGTACGTCACGCTGGGCATGGTACTCGCGTCGGAACAGAAATGGGACGACGCACGCAAACAATTCGAGCAAGCCTACGTGCTCGACAACAAAGACATCAGTCCGCTGATTCAAGAAGCGCAGACGTGGGTGGCCCAAAACACGCTGCCCAACGCGCTGACGGCGATCGACCGCGCGATTTCGCTGGATCCGAAAAACGTGCAGGCGCTCGTTTTTCGCGCCGGCGTGCTCGCCAAAGAAAATAACTTCGCGGCATCAGCCCAGGCGTTCGATGACGCCATTGCAGCCTCGACCAACGACTACGAGAAAGCAACGGTCGTGGTTCAAAAAGCGCTGATGTACGCTAACGCAAAACAGCCGGCGCAGGCCCAAGGCGTCTACGAGACCGCTTTCAAGCAGTATCCGACGATTTCGAGTCTGCACACCGCATACGGCGAGTATTGGATGACAAACCGCCAGCCGGGCCGCGCAGAACAGCAGTTCTTGCAGGCCGTGCGGATCGACAGGAATGATACGAGCGCGCTGATCGACCTGGCGCAGCTGAAAATGGGCCAAAACAAACCGGCCGATGCGGCGCTCTATCTCAAGCAGCTCGCGCAAGCCGCTCCAAGCGGACAGACGTTCGCGCTGCTTGGGCAAGCCTACGTTTCCAGCCATCAATATGCGTTGGCGCGGGCGGCGTGCGCGCAGTCTTTCCAGATGGCGCGCAATCCAGATACGCTGGCATGCGTCGCGGGCTCGGATTACAGCATGAAGAACTATAAGGAGTCGGCGCAACTCTTCACGATTCTCGACACGCAGCTGCGGGGATACATCGATCAGCATCTCGATTATCTCTACATGATGGGTGTTTCGTACACGAATACCAAGCAGCCGGCCAAAGCCATCACGTCATACCGGCGCTTGCTAAAGTTGATGAAACCCGGCTCCAAAGAGTACAAGCAGATCCAGGCCAAGGTGGCAGCGCTTGTGAAGGCAGCGCCGCCGGCGAAGAAACACTAGATGGTTTGAGAATCGTCTACGACAAGCTCTACGGCGACCACTTACGCGGCATTCCCCATCCGGAAGCGCCGGGCCGCGTTGAGGCGGTCGCCGATTTTTTACGCCGCAATGGAAAATTCGAAGACGTCATAGCGCCGCGCGATGCGACCGCAGCGGAGATCGAGCGCGTGCATGCTTCCGGCTATGTCGATCTGGTGCGCGCCGAAGCCGCCAGCATGGCGGATTTTGCGGGTTATCTCTCTACCGGCGACACGGTCGTCGACGTCCGCTCTTTTGACGTGGCGCGGCGCGCCGCCGGCGGCGCGGTCGTTGCGATGGAAACCGCGATGCACGAAGGCGGCAGCGCCTTTGCCGTCGTCCGTCCGCCGGGCCATCACGCCGAAGCACGGCGGGGCATGGGGTTTTGCGTTTTCAACAACGCCGCCATCGCGGCGCGCGCGGCGCAGGCGCAATTCGGAGCGCGCACGCTGATCGTCGATTTCGATTATCACCACGGCAACGGAACGCAGGCCGTCAGCGGCGCCGGCCTCTCATACGTTTCAACGCATGCGTTTCCGGCATATCCCGGTACCGGCGGCCGGGACGAAAATTACGCGCTCCCCAAACGCGATGCGATCGTCAACGTTCCGTTGCCGCCGCACGATTTTGGAACGGAAGCGTTCGTTGCGCTTTGGGAACGGCTGCTGCCGATCGCGGCTGCACACGTTCGGCCCGACCTGCTGATCGTCAGTGCGGGCTTCGATTATGTCACGGGCGATCCGGCCGGCGATCTGGGCGTCGACGTTGGGGCCGCGTCGCATCTCGGCGCACTCATCGATCGCGTCGGACGAGAATACTGCGGCGGACGCGTGGCTTACGTCTTGGAGGGCGGCTATGACTGGGATGCGCTGGCGCGTTCGGTCGCTGCAATCATAGACGCGCACGGCGCGCCGGTAAAGGGCGAAGCGAGCGGTGCGGAAGACTCCGCGATTCCGGCTGCGCAGCGCGAGCTGCTCGAAACGATCGAAGCTTTAGACTGACGATCCGATGCGCGTCAGTTCGGCCAGCGTGAGCTCGCCGACGAGCGCGTAGTGCAGGTTGCCGTCGGTCCACGTCAGCAGTGTCGTCGCTCCGTCGCGCACGTATTGCGCGTCGTGCGACTGAAGTTTGGTGGCATGAACGGTGTAGCGGCTCATGTCGACCGCGGCGCCGCGGGCGTTTTCGAAGAGCGAGACCGTGCGCAGTCCGTCCGAATAGAGTAGATGCAAGGTGCGCACGCCCTTGACGTCGTTCACCTCGCCCGCAACGGGTAAAAATCCATCGGGCAAATATTTCGGACCGAGCGCGCGGAAGCCGGCGGCTTTTACCACCGCCCGCAAATCGTTGGACGGAAGGCCCTCGTCCTGTCCGCGCACTTGCTTGAATCCGGCCGGCACTTCGAAGGTCTGATCCGGAATCGCCGGCGTGAAGCGTATCTGTTCGAAGCGCATCTGGCTGGTGACCGTGCCCGTGGCGCCGAAGCGGTCGCGTTCCAGCACGAGTTTGGTCTGCGCGTCGAGCGAAAGACGAATGACCGTTTCGCCCGTGTATTTATTTACGAGCAGCACCTGATATGCGCGGCGGCCGGCGACGCTGGTGTCGGGCGCGAGCACGGCATTATAGTTGCGTAGCAGCAGACCGAAGTTGTCGTCGAGGGCGACCTGGTCGTCCAGCGCGTCGTTGCGCGCGACGACGATGCGGTTGCGGTGCACGTCGACGTTGTATTCCATCGTGCCGCGGCTGATGATCGAATCACCGTAGAGCGACTCGGGCGCCAAATACCAGCGCCGCGTCCTGTCGGGCGCGCGGTGTTCCACGCGAAAGAGTACGGCGTCGGCGTGGTTGGTTCCAAAGTCGACGCTTTGAATTTGCCCGATGTACGAATACTTGCTGTAAGCGTCTACAGCTTGCCGCAAGAGCTGCGACGGATCGCTGTGCTGCGCCGATCCCAGCAAGAGCGTGCCGGTCAGCGCGAGCGCAAGCGCACGCGTCTTATGGATTGGCGTCCGCCGTGTACGACGCGGCTACCGCAACGGCACTCGGCGCTTTGGGTGCAGCCGACTCGAGGTCGGCCGCGCTCGCCGTCGCCCGATCGTTAAACGGCACCGTGCTGTCGAGGGCGGCGTGGTCTTGCAAATAGTAGCCCGCATCGATCGGTGCGGGTCCCTGCGGTCCCAGATACGCGGTTCCGAAGTATGCGGCCAGCGCTAATGCCGCGGCGACCGGAAGCGAGACGGCTGGACGAAGCCAATTGGCCCAGTTGCCCCACGGCGACGGACGGGCGGCGCGAATGCGTTCCCAGATCTCCGCTTTGACCGACGAGGGCAGCTCGCGCGTGTCCGACGCGGCATAAGTCCGCAGCAAGTCGCTCAGCGCCAGCTCGGCGTCGTATTCCGCGCGGCATGCCGGGCATGCCTCGAGGTGCGCGTAAACGTGCGCGTCTTGTTCGGGAGCGAGCCCTGCGTGCATGTAGTCGATCAATATTTGGTTGTTCAGATGCTCGGTCATGATTTTTGTTGCTCCATTTGTCTCTGTACGAGTCTGCGAAGTAGCGCTCTGGCACGGTGGAGTCTCGAGCGGACCGTTCCTATCGAGCACCCCATGATTTCGGCGATTTCCTGATAACTGTACTCCTCGATGTCCGCGAGCACGATGACCTGGCGTTGATCTCCCGAGAGCTGTTCGAGCGACCGCGCAAGCGGCTCGCTCAGCTGGCCCTCGACGTATTCTTCGATGGGCGATACGGCCAGGGGGCGTTCCCCCGCGAATTCCTGGGGAGCGTTGTCCTCGGGAATCTCTTCCTGATAACGTCCCTTGCGGCGGCGAAGTTCGTCCCGGTGAAGATTCGTGACGATCCGGTAGATCCAGGACAAGAAGGACGTCCCAGGCTGAAATGACCGCCAGGCCCGGTAGACCCGGATAAAGGCCTCCTGGGTGAGGTCCCGCGCATCCGCCTCGTTGTGGGTCAGCCGGAAGGCGAAATTATACGTCGCTTTGCCGTATTGCTCGATCGCACGCTCGAGAAAGGCCGACTGTTCCGGGGTCGGCGGCGCAACCGGTTTTCGCGGGACTCCCATCGTGCCTCGTTTTACCCGTACGCTTGCTTTAGGCCCTGTGCAGGCGGTGGCAGGCTGCCGCTTGTCCGGGCCGACCGCTGCGCGCTGGGTACCTTCATAGATGCTATGGCGCGAGAGAAACGATGCGAGTGATTCGGGCGGAGCAGCTGACCCGCTCCGGCGATACATCGCATGCGGAGCTGGCGCGCCGGTGCATTCATTCCGCCCGCTGTGAAATCGCCGGCGTCGTGATGGAGTTGCGGACCGATATCGCCGAAGTGGCGCGCCTCTTCGCGTTGCGTTATGCTGATCACGCCGCGCAGCGCGAACCCGATTTCCATTATTACGTCTCGACGGCGCGCGCGGGATATGCATTTTGGTCGGATCACGCACCGTCCTGGCGCTGGACGCAAGGGTTGCTTCCGGCGGACGCGATCGTATTTCTGGCCGATGCGGTCATCGTTTCGGCGATCATCCGCTACGACTCCGAGATCGCTTCAATACATGCCGCGGCGCTGGAATTCCAGGATACCGCGATTGCGATCGCGGGAAATTCAGGCGCCGCGAAGACGAGCGCCATGCTGGCATGCGTGCGGCGCGGTATGCGCGTCTACTCCGACGAGCGCGCGCTGATTCGCGAAAACACCGTTTATCCGTTCTTGCGGCGCTCCTCGGTGCGCGCCGCCGGCGCGCGGTTACTGCTGGCCGATCGCGATGCCGCGCTCGATCCGCCCGAACTTTCGGTGAAAATGTGTTTTGGATCCGAGGCCGTCGCCGAACCGCGTCCGCTCGGCGCGCTCTTCGTGATTGCCGGTTCGGGCGGTTCGGCTTCGCTCGAGCATATCGACGCTGCCGCCGCGCTGCCGGCGATCACGCGTTGGTTCGAGGCGCGCGGCGACCTGATGGATCGCGTCACGCGCGCGATCGCGCTGCTGCGGCGCGTGCACTGCTTCTGGCTCGTGCTGGGATCGCCCGACGAAACGGCCGTCGCAATCGCCTACGCCGTAACGATGCTGGCGCAATGAGCCATCTGCGGGCGCGTTTTCTCTTTGCCGTGATTGTCGCTGCCGACGTCACCATCATTCTGAGCGGGATCCCTCTGCTGCGCTACACGTATTTGGCTGTCCAGCAGCGCGCGGGCGACATTCCGCTGCTCGTGCAGCTTCTGGTCGCGAATATGTCGCTGCTGCTGCTCGTGACTGCCGCGATGTCCGCCTGCGGAATGCTGGGAGCGTGCGCCGTGCGCGGTGCGCTTAGGTACTCCCCCAGATTTTCCGCACGACCCATCCAAGCGTCACAAACGAGATACCGGCGATAATCAAAAACAAGACCGTCTCCAGCGCAACGATTCCCGCGAACTGATTTCCGCCGCATAGCGCGGTGACGCCGGCGATCAGCCAGAGCTGAAAGCGCCCGAACGGGCTGGCGGCCATGCCTGCAAGGTGCCGGGCCTGCGCGGCGAGCGAATCCGGCGTAAAACCTGAAGTCTGTAAGATTTGCGCGACGCGCCCATCCGGCGAAGCCAAGAAGACCTTGTCGCTGTGGATGAAGCTGGCGTCGCCGTTTTGCAGCGACGTGATGCCGAATTGATCGAGCAGCGCCGCGATATCGTGCGGCTGGCCGGTCAGCACCGAGATCGAAGCCGGATTCATATGGAAGAGCCGCGCGTAGCGCGCCAGGACGACGGGCGAGTCGTACATCGGATCGATCGTGATCAAGTAGAGATGGAAGCGGTCCGTCCCCAGTTGTTTTTGCATGGCAACGAATTTTGCAGCGATCAGCGGGCACTCGTCTCTGCACCGCGTGAAGATGAAGCTGGTCATCGTGACGCCGTGAAACGCTGCCAGGTCCACCAACTGACCGCGCTGATCGACGAGCTTCGTCTGCGGCAACTTCGAGCCGATGTCCAGCGCGATGACTTTGCCCGTTTGCGGAAGGCCGGCAACAAACGGCCCGGCGAGCGCCGCGTCATACCAACGCCACGGACGCGTCGTCTCGTCAATGAATCCGTCGATGCCGTCGCCGCCGGTAAGAGTCAGGTGCGGTTCGATCCGGTACGCGCGCGTCGCCGCGGGCAGCATCCCGGTTACGGCTTCGTTCCGGATGATTGCCGTATTCTTCGACGTAACCGCCAGCACAGTACCGTGCACCGGTATGACGGTCAAGAGAGCGGCAACCACCATCCCGGCAAAAGCCGTCACTGCATTAGTCCCCTAGCGGGAACGTGTAATTCGGCGGCGGGACGATCGGCGTCCCGACTTCCAAAACGATCTGCTGATGGGCGCGAAGCGGAATCGAAGCGAGATCGCCGCTATATTGCGAGCCGTTGACATATGCGGTCACGGGGCCTTTGAACGGGCCGACTTGGTTGCGGCTGAGCGGCTGTCCCCAGATGTCGAAGAAGTTTCCGAGCGTGTAGTTTCCGCCGTTGGGGGAGACGACGCTGCCCGCTTCGACGTGAATGATGCCACTCGGATCGTGCGTATGAATCCAGTACAGACAGCCTTGCGTGGGCGAAGTCGAGGCCATCCCCAGATATGGGGGCACCTGAACCTGGACGCCGTGATTGAAGATTGCGAGATGCGTGTGCACGTGCAGCACGGCCGCTTCGGACGTGTCGCACGGAATGTTGTCGACGGGCAGGCTTCGGCCGCCCACGATGGTGTCGCCGATAAAACCGTGCGCCGGATCGGGAGTGGGAAAGACTCGTTTGCCGAGCGCGGCGCCGTCCTTCAATTGAATCGATTTGCCGCTCGCGCTGGGGCCCGGCGTGGGCGTGGAGGTGACGAAACCTTGTTGCGCGTTGCGTTTCGAGTTTTGGAGTGCCGTCATGATGCCGAACCCGACGAAAACAAGCACGATAACGACGGCGAGTCCGATATAGACGGGCACCATGGGATCGCGGCGCGGCGGCGGAGCCGAACCTCCGCGCTGCTGACGGCGGCGATCTGCGCGAGAACTCATGCGCTGCGATTAAGTGCGGCGGACGATTCGGCCTGCGCCGGATCGAGCCCGCGGCCGGGCAGCAAGTAGTTGGAAACGTAGTCGTCGACGGCACGATCGAGTGCGGTGACCGGATGCTCGTAACCGGCGGCGCGCAACCGGTCGATCGTCGCGCAGGTGCAGTATTGGTATTTGTCGCGCAGTTCGCCCGGCATGTCGACGAACTCAATGCGTTCGGGCACGCGGAGCGACCGGAAAATCGGCCGCACGAGATCGATCCACGTATGGGCCTGTCCGGAGCCGAGGTTGAAGATGCCGAACGCCTGACGATCGGCAAGGTGCAGCGTCATCTCGGCCGCGTCTTTGACGTAGAGAAAATCGCGCCGCTGTTCGCCGTCGCGGTACTCGCTGCGGTAACTCTTGAACAGCCGGATGCTGCCGGTCTCCTGGATTTGGCGGTATGCTTTGTCGACCAAGCTGCGCATGTCGCCCTTGTGCTGTTCGTTCGGACCGAAGACGTTGAAGTATTTGAGCCCCGTGATCTTGCCGAGCCAGCCGTTGTCGCGCGCGAAAAGATCGAAGCGGTGCTTCGAATACGCATACATGTTCAGCGGCCGCAGTGCATCGAGTTCGCCATCGTCGCGCAGGTTGCGCTCGAGCCCGCCATAAGTTGCCGCAGAGGACGCGTAAACGAATCGCACGCCATGCTCGATTGCCCACTGCGCCAAATGTTTGGTGTACTCGTAGTTATTGCGCATCAGGAAAGCGGTGTCGGTTTCCGTGGTAGACGAGCAAGCGCCTAGATGCAGCAGCGTGCCGACGCCGTCGAAATCGCCGGGCTGGCTCTGCAGCGCGGATTCGAAATCGCCGGCGTCCATGTAGTCGCGGTAGCGCAGCGGGACGAGATTCTTCCACTTTTCGGATTGGTCGAGCCGGTCGACGATCAGGACGTCGTCGATGCCGCGCAGGTTGAGCGCCCAAACGAGCGCGCTGCCGATGAATCCGGCGCCGCCCGTAACCACGATGCGCCCGCGGCCGAGAAAGTGCATCGGGTTAACGTTTGCCGTTAGTGCGCGTGGCCCTCGTGCGCCGGGCAATTATGCGACATCGGGTGTTTGGCGTTGACGTAATACAGAGCGATCGCAAGGGCGCCGAGCGCGAGGTTCAGCCAGAACGTGTAGTTGATTGCGAAGAGCGAGAGATCCGTGCGAATGTGCGGATTAGGGTGCGGGATTGCGCCGAACGCACCGAAAACGAACTGCATGACGATGCCTGCCGCGACCATCGTCACAAAAAACACGGCGCCGATGTAGGCCGCCATCTTTAGGCCGTAGTAGCGCCGGTAGACGTCCAGCAGCGGCAGCACGATCAGATCCGCATATAAGAAACTGAGCACTCCGCCGAAACTGATCCCGCTGCCCCATAAGATCGCCGCCATCGGCACGTTGCCGATCGAGCAAACGAACGAAACGATCGCGACGAGCGGGCCGGCAATCGCATTGGCCATTACCTGAACGCCCGGCGGCGCTCCGTGCAGAAAGAATGCGCCCCACACGCCGGCGGGAACGAATATTCCGAGCGCGCCGGCGATCAGAAAGCCCAACGCCAAGTCCTGCCACAACATGGAAACGTCCATCACGAACGTCTGCGCGATGGTTACGGGAGTTTGCGGATTGCGCAGTTTCTCCCAAAACGTTTCGCCCGCGACGGTTTCATCGTCGCCGGTCGCTTCGTCGAGATGACGGCGGGCTTGTTCGATCAGCGCTGTGGGATAGGTTGCTTTGACGATTAGCGCCATGATGGCGATCAGCAGAACGCCGCCGATCCATTCCGCGGCGGTAAACTGCCAGCCCATCAAGAGATAGAGGATGATGCCGAGTTCCACAACGAGGTTCGTCGACGCGAAGAGAAACGCAAGCGACGGGATGAATCCGGCGCCCTTTTTGAAGAGCGTCTTGCTCATCGCCGCCGCTGCGTACGAACAGGAAGAGCTCGCGGCTCCGTAAGCGGTCGCGAGCGCGATTTCGCGCAGCCCGTTACGGCCGAGCTGGGCGGTCATGCGTTCTTTCGAGACGAGCGTTTGAATCGCGGCCGAAAGAAAAAAACCGAGCACCAAACTCCACGCGACCTGCCAGAACATTCCCGCGGCCAACAAGAGCGCCTGGCCGATCGCGTGCATCGAGTTGCCTTAGAAGGGGGCCGTCAGCCGGAACAAGATCGCGCGTCCCGTGGAAATCTGCGTCGTGTTGAATCCGTTGGCGATTTTTATGATGTACTGATGGTTCAGCAGATTTTCAACGTTGAGATCGAAGCCCAGCGAACGGTCGCCGTTCTTGCCCGCATCTTTGCCAAGTGAAAGATTCACCGTAAAGTGCGCGGGCAGGCGTCCCTCGCCGTTTTCAAACTGCACCGGATAGCCGGTGCCGTACTCGCCTTGCAGCGTAGTGAACCACGCCGCCTTGTCTCCGAACCGGTGCGTGTAAGCGCCGTTGGCTTCGTAGGTCTGATCGTGATCCTCGGGCTGCAGATCCGCCGCCGTAACCGGTCCCGGTGGATTGACGTCCGGCGGAAACAGGAAGGTCGACCCGGAAACGCCCGCCGCCTCCGCGCGCGAAGCCGTCGCCGAGAGGAACCAGCTGTCCGCGATGTCCCGGCGGCCCTGAAGCCGTAATTCCACGCCTTCATCGCGCCCGATGGCGTTGTTGAAGACCGCAAAGAGCGGCGTATTGAGCAATTGCGTCGTGTCGAGCACGTTGACCGCTGTTCGCATGAAGAGGTTGAAATACCCGGTCGTGCCCGCGTTGAACGTGTGCGCGACAGCCATTTCAAAATACGAATCGCGTTCGGGTTTCAGATCGTAGACCGGAACCTCGGGGCAGCCCTGCAGCGCGACGCACGCCTGCCGGACGTCTTCGAGCTGAGGTGCGGCGTATAAGCGTCCGTAGTAGAAGTGGACGACGTTCTTTGCATCGGGCGCGATGTTCACGCCGATGCGCGGGCTGATTTGGTATCCGCCCGTGAACCCGGTCGAATGATCGTAGCGCACGCCGTAGTCGACCGAGAGCGCATGCGACGGCGACCACTTGTCCTGTGCGTACAACCCGATTTGCCACCCGGGTTGCGAAACGTCGGTGCTAACCGTCGCAAGTGCTCCACCTTCATCGAGCATGCCGAAGGTTTGGTGCGAGGTGAAGATCTCGCGTGAAAAGTCGGCTCCGGCTTTCACCGCGTGATGCGCCGACGCTCTGAGTTGGGAGACGCGCAACCCCGCGTAGCTCGCGTAGCGGTTTTGACGCAAACCGACGAGGTTTACGAGATCGCCGCTATTGGGATCGGGCTGCGTCCCTTGAACGTCGTTGGCAAGGTCTCCGTCGTAGGCAATACGCGTGTAACGGTACCACGGAATGATCTGAAAGACGCCGTTGCCGTCTTTCGACGACAGCGTCAAATTCAGGTTCGCGTAGCGGTCGTACTCGCGCTGAACGTCGTCCGTGCCCGGCACGTTGACGACGGAGTCGTTGGGATTGTTCGGATCGGTGTTGATGGGGATTTGGAACTGCGCCAGTTGGTTCGAGAAGTCGAACGACAGCGTGCCGCGCGGACCGGCCGGCGTAATGAAGCGTAAGAACTGATCCGATTGCGACGAGTTGTCGTGGATGGCGTTGAACGTCGGCGCATCGACGCCCCGATTCGTTCGTTGCGTGTTCGCGCTTAGGAAGAGTTGGGCCGAGCCCAGTTTGAGCGCTTCGTTAAAGCTCGCGATTCCCTGGCCTAAGTTGCCGCCCCCGATAGTGAAGGTGCCTTGCGCGGGAACCTGTAGGCTGCTCAGCCGGTTGGTGACGATGTTGATGACGGCGCCTTGCCGGCTGCCGCCATACTCTGCCGGGAATGCTCCCGTAAAGATCTCGAGCGAGTCGATGTTTTTGGGATCGATGATCTCGGAAAAATTCGAACTGGTCGCTTGCGGAATCGGCGCGCCATCGATCTCGTAGGTCAGTCCGTGGAAACCGTGGGCCACCGGTTCGTTGTACGAAAAACGCACGATGCCGGGCACCGTTTGCACGACGCGGTCTAAACTGTTGTTCGACGGCAGCGCGGCCAGTTGCTGACGGCTCAGAATGTTGCTGGAGACCGGCGTTCCCGATGCGCCGGCACGCGAGCTCACGTTGAGATTGCCGATGACTTTGAGCTGGCCCAAAGCCATATTGATCGTGAGCACCGAGTCCGAGGCCACCGAAACGCTCAAACTGCGATCGGGCACGCCCGGATACGACGCCGTGAGTGTGTAGTCGCCGAACGGCACTTGTGAGAAAACGTAATTGCCGGCGGTGTCGCTTATCGTGCGCAGCAGAGAGCCTTCGCCTCTGAGCGCCAAGCTCACGCCGGCCCGTGGCGTGTTATCGACGATGACGCTTCCGCGCACGACGCCGGTAACGGCCGCGCTCGCGGGGAGCGCTGTAAAAAATACGATGATGGCGCAAAGCGCCGGGACGAGTTTTCGCATGCAGTTTCCTTTTAACGCAAAAAGTAATGAAGGCGCCCTAGGCGCGTTTTGCGTTAAACCGGCGGCGGTCGAGAGAAAAGCCGGTACGTTGGGCTGAGCGAACCGAAAGCATGCACCGGCGTGCGGCAGATTGTCGCGAACTGCCGGAACGGCGGGCGCAACCTTGCGAAAAATTGGCGCGCGACGCCGTCAGCGGCGCGTGCGAAGCCATGCCATGCGATTATCACGATCCAAGCAGCTAAACAGACGGCGACGAAACAAGGCAAAACCGCTATGGTATGCGGGCTCTCACGCAGCTCGATGAATGCGAACCATACTGCCGCGCTCGCAATTGTGCCGGCGACCGGGGGCGCCGCTCCCAGCCGGCGCAGGGATCTTGGCGATAGTGCTGCGGCTGCCGCGAGGGCTGCGCAAACGATCGAAAGGATAACGAGTATGCCGTGCGCAGCGCCGCCGACGGTGTGATTGCCGTGGAAGACGCCGGCATGAGCCAGTAGTGCGGCCGGCAGACCGAGTAGCACGGAAACGGCGATTGTGCGTATCGTCATATCGCGTAGACGACTTCGGTCATCATGCCATCCATCATGTGGATCGCGTTGTGGCAGTGCAGCAACCAGCGGCCGGCGGGCGAATCGGCGCGAAAGCGCCAGCTCAACGTTCCATCGTTCGCGCGCACGAGCGACGTATCTTTGGGCAGCGGCCGCGCGAGCGGTACACCGTCGGCCTCCGTTACTTCGAAAACGTGGCCGTGCAAATGCATCGGATGATCCATGTCGGTCTTATTCGTGAAACGCACGGTGACGAGATCGTTGCGGCGAACGTCGATGCGTGGGGTATTCGGATAGGTCTGGCCGTTGATCGTCCAGCGCGAGCTCCCGTATTTCCCGTCGTCCAAAATGAAATCGTAATGCTTTACCCCTTGAGGCGGCATGGCGCTCCCGGTGCCACCCGCCTTCAAGTACGTGAAGTAGTCTGCGCCTTCGAGCGATTGCGGACTGCTGAGCGGCGGCGCGTTTTCCATGCCTTCCGTATGCACGACGGCGGCTTGCTCGTATGCGAACGGATCGGTCGAGAGGCCCTGCAGCAGCCACGCGCCGGGTGCGCCGACTTCAAACCATGCGTCGTATCGTTCGGCAACGCCCACGCGAAGCGCGTCGACTTCCACGGGTGCAGGAAGCGGATTGCCGTCGCTATGTGTGACTATGAGCCGGTGTCCAGCCAGCCGGACGTAGCGCGTTTGAGTGGGGTTGGCGTTGAGAATGCGGAGTCGCACGTGCTGGCCGACTTTGACCGCGAGCCGCTTTGTATTCGGATAGGAAGCGCCGTTGATGCAGTGTGCGCTGAACGCGACTTCGTCGCCCATTTTGTCGTCGGGCGCCATCTCGGTCAGCTCGGGCGATCCGAGCGGATCGACCATCGGCGCGCTGCCGACGCCCATCATGGCGGGTTCGACCGTAGCCATTTTCGGGACGTCGTGAAAAACGAGCGCGAACTCCGCATCGGCCCGCTGATCGCGCGGATCCTCAACGACGATCATCCCGAACAAACCGCGCAGCAAACCATCGCCGACGTGATCGTGATACCAGCGCGTGCCGGGCGGTTCGGGCGAAAATTCGTAGAGAAAGGATCCGCCCGGGGGAACGGCCGGTTGCGTAACGCCTTCCGAGCCATCCATCTTGTTCGGCAAAATCATGCCGTGCCAATGAATCGTCGAACCTTGCCCGGTTTTGTTGATGAATTTCGCGCGCAGCCGCTGCCCGTGAACCACGCGCAGCAGCGGCCCCGGAATGGTTCCGTTAAAACCGAGCCCTGCGAAATTGAGCCCGGGAACCGGCGAGAAGCGAACGGAGCCGGCGGTTAAGGTGTATTGCACCAGTTCGCTTGCCAGCGCCCGTTCTGAAAGCGGCGGCAGCGTGGCGACAATCATCGCGCCGCCGCTCGCCCGTATGAAAGACGACCGCCGCACTACGTCCCCACGTTGAGTGGGATGTCCAACTCACGTCCGTCATATTGGACCTGTACGATCCATGGACCGCCCATCGAGAATGTGATGCGGCCGGTAAACGTGCGCGGATCCGAAGGTGACGGCTGCAGTTGCACCATCGCCGTGTGGTGCGTGCCCGTTCCCATACGCATGACGGGAAGAACGCTGACGCTTGTGGGCAACGTTCCCGGGAACGTGACACTGATCGTGGCGGAATCGACCGGCGTTTGCGGCGAGAATGTAACGATCGGCGCCGTGTTGTTGATGCCGCCGTCGAGTGACGTGAGGTAGGCCACGATGTCGGAGACTTGCGTGGCACTGAAACCGAAGGTCGGCATCGGAGCGCGCGGATGAATGATGAAGTCCGCGATCTGATCGTTTGACATGTGGTGCTCGAGCCCGAACAGCGCCGGTCCGATTCCCCCGCCCTTCAGACCCGCGCCGTGACAGCCGGCGCAGCCGTTGGATTGCACGAGCTGCGCGCCATTGTTGGCGTCACCACCCGATGACGCCGCCAATGGTGCCGCACTTGCCGGCGCGACAGGCGACGACGGAACTGATGCCTGGAACGCCGACCCTACCGGTACGTCGTGCCCATTAGATAGGATCCGGTGACCATTGTCCCACGGTCCCGCATAGGCGAGCCTGAACAATATCTGCGGTTTTTGCGCCGGGATCATCCGGACTTCACCGATCACGGCGAGGTTCGGCTGAAAGTTGTGCGCGAGATCGACGATGTATTGCCGGTCGAGCGAATCGCTCGAGGCGACGTCATATCGCACGAGCATGTGGTCCTTAGCGAAATCGCGTTCGGCTTCTAGGAAGAAGCCGTTGGACGTTGTGTTCATGGTATCGACGTCCGGCCGCGTGTCGTTACCACGATAGTACATCGTTTGGAAGTGCCAGCGGCTATCTTGATACGAGAGATATGCGCCTTGGCGCGTCCACTGGTCGCTGAAAAGAAAATCGCCGGAATCCGGATCGAGCACGGGCGCGTCACCGCGCATTGCCACCAAGCCGAGCTCCCACGGAATCGCCATGCCGCCGTACGAGACGTTGAGGTCGTACGCGCGTGGGTTGACGGTCTTGTTGTAATCGAGCGCGTCACCGGTCGGGCCGCTCCCGGTCAGAAACGACGCGTTGTACATGAACTCGTTGCTCATGCCGGAAAATGCCACACCCCAGCGCGCTTCGGCGGCGTTGAAATCGTTCTGTCCTGTGGTTTGTTCGGCTAACAGATAGCCTGACGGCGTCCACGCGTGCGCCGGCATGAAGGGAAACGGCGTGTGGAACTTCCCAACTTGCAGCGAGTTGGTGCCGCCGAACAATCCGTTCCATGACAGCCACACCTGTTCGGTTTGACCGATGACGCCGGAATCGATGATGTGCTGCTCGGCATACCAAGTGAAATCTTTTCCAAGAAACCCGCCGCCCAGAAGCGACAGATCGCTCATCTGAATGTATCCTTTTTGGTCTCCCGTGCTGAGTACCGAGTCCACATACATACGCACGGCGATCGGCAGCGCTTGGTCCTGAGAACGCCGGTCGAGAATTTGGAAATTGCTCATCATCACCATCATCCCGTAGCGCGTCATGCCCGGGAATGTGGTGTGACACGTTTGACACGAAACGCCTTGCCCGTTGGCAAAGACGGGGACGGCTTCAGCCCGTCCGGCGACGGCTGCCGTGATCGCCACAGTCGCGCACATCGCGCGAACTGCGGCAACAAGAACGCGTTGCGACACGCGGGGTACCTCCGTTAGAGCGCAGTCAGAGTTAGGAGACTACGCGAACGGAGGAGGACGTTGGAAACGGCTGTTGCCGGCACTGGCGAAAAGCGTAACGGCGCGCGGCGCCGGCTTGATGAGCGTGAACGAGGCCGCGGTCTTGGAGAGACGCTCGAGATAGCTGCCGGCTTCGTCGGCACAAACGATGCACCGTTCGATGAGTTTGCTGAAGAGCGAAAGCCCGTACGCGGCGAGCAGCGCCGACGCGAGCTGTGTCGCGATGCCGGCCGGTGTAATGGCGTGCCCTTCGAACGTTTCGGCCGCGGCGAAGAGTATGAGCTGCGCCGCCGCCAGTCGCGGCGCAAGCGCCAGAACCGAACCCTCGATCTTCGACCGCCGGAAGATGCCTGCTCGCAACAAAGCGCTCGCAACGATGAGGACGCTGAGCACGACAAACGCGGCCCCTGCAAGTTCCAGAGTGGGCGTGAGCCAGCCGTGCCGGCCGTCGGTCAAGGTGATGCCCGTGAGGGTGTACCCGGCGACGTGGCCCGCAGCCATCGAGGGGACGACCGCGGCGAGCCAGAGCGGCAAACGTTTGCTCACGCTCGTGGGCTTCGCGAAGGCTCCCCGCGACCCCCGGGGGCAACCGGGACCCCCTCGTCATCGGTTGGAGAGGGCGTGAATAGCACAAGGGGGGCTCTTGCGCGGATGTCTAAGTGACCGGACCCCCCCAGCGAGTCAGAGTCCGAACTATAGGTACAAGGAAGCATCATCATGAGCGCCCGGCTGCCCGTCGAGAATAGCGATACCGTCAATTTGGTCTGCGCGCTGCTCGTGCGCTATCCGGAAATCGCGTCGATCCGGTCGATGCCCGGCGAGGGCATGGTGCGGTTCACGTTCGCAATCGGCCAGCGCATGGACCGCCAAACCCAGCGCGCCATCGGCGAGGAGATCGAAGCGCACGTCAAAGGTTTTCTCGCGCTCTCGGGTGACGGCGGCGACTTGCACGTGGAGTGCGAATCCGAACGGACGCTCAGCTTCGTGCACGTCACCCGCGACCTCGATACGTTCACCAAAGACGAGCTCGGCATGCTCACCGGTTTGTTTTTGCAGCGCTTTGGAGCGGCGCTGGTACTCAATCCCGTGCCGGAAGAACATCCCGACGAGGATCCGGTCGCGCAGGATGAACTGGTCGAGTGTGCGATCGAAGCTTTGCGCGATCCCGCGCAGTCAAAGAGTCTTGTCGGCTTCCGCGAGGAAAAACACGTGCTCGTGTATTTTTTGAAATCGCGTAAGAAAGCAAAGGCTCCGGCCCGCCGATAACGACACTGAATATACTCCTGGTGGGCGACGTGGTCGGATCGCCGGGAAGAGAAACGCTCAAACGCTGCCTTCCGATGGCGCGCGATCAATACAAGATCGACGCGTGCATCGCCAATGGTGAAAACGCTGCCGGCGGTTTCGGCTTGACGGTGCCGACGGCGGAAGAGATGTTCGAAACGGGCGTCGATTTCATCACGAGCGGAAATCACATTTTCGACAAACGCGACTTCAAGACGTATCTCGAGTCGAGCGACCGCGTCGTCCGGCCGGTCAATTATCCGCCGGGTGTTCCCGGGCGAGGTATCGGCACGTTCTCCGTCAACGGCTCGACGATCGGCGTCATAAACGTGATGGGCCGCACGTTCATGCCTCCGGTGGACGATCCGTTTCGGGCCGTGGACGCGGCGCTCGCGAACCTGAGCGCGCAGGCGCGCATCATCGTTGTAGACGTGCACGCCGAAGCGACGAGCGAGAAAGTCGCGCTCGGGCGGTACCTCGACGGAAAGGTGGCGGCCGTCTACGGAACGCACACGCACGTCCAAACGGCGGACGAACAGATTCTGCCCGGGGGGACCGCCTACATCAGCGACCTCGGCATGACGGGGCCGACCGAAGGCATCATCGGAATGGAGTCGGAAGCCGTCCTGGATCGCTTCATCACTGGGTTTTCGGACCGCTTTTCCGTGGAGAAGGCCGGAACGAAACAGTTTTGCGCGGCGGTCGTAACCATCGATGTGGGCTCCGGGCGCGCGACGGAGATCAAACGTATATTTCAGCGAGGCATAGCATGATAGAGGATCCGGCAAAACCCGTCATCACCAGCAACGTCCTCAAGGTTTCAGCGAAGAGCAATCCCAACTCGGTGGCGGGCGCCCTGGCTGCGGTCCTGCGCGAACGGCCCGGCGTGGAGCTGCAAGCCGTCGGCGCCGGCGCTATCAATCAGGCGGTCAAGGCGATCGCGATCGCGCGCAGTTATCTGGCCGGGCAGATGGGTTTGAGTTGCGTGCCTTCCTTTATAGACGTGCAGATAGACGGGAACGAGCGGACCGGCATTTCGCTGCTGATCGAGCGCCGTTTAGAAGGGGAAGCGCAGCGCTAGTCGACTTCCACTCGCACACCTGCGAGAGCGACGGCACCCTCACACCCTCCGAACTTCGCGACGCTATGCGCACGCGGGGCGTGCAGATTTTCGCGATCACCGATCACGATACGCTCGCTGCGTTCGGCCGGCTCGAGCCGGTCGCGGGCATTCGCCTCGTTACCGGCATCGAGATCAACGCCGCGCATGCGGACGGCGAAGTGCACGTGCTGGGATTCGGGCTGCAGACCGGTCCGTCACCGCTCACCGCCGTCATCGAAGCAAACCGGGAAGCTCGCCGCGTTCGCGTTGGCCGTATCGTCACGCAATTGCGCGAAGCGGGCTATGATATTACGTTCGCCGACGTAGAAGCAGAGGCCGCGCCGAACGCAACGCTGGGCCGTCCGCACGTCGGCAAAGCGCTCATTCGCAAAGGCATCGTCTCCGATATCGAAGCAGCGTTTCGCGGATTCTTGCGGGGCGGAACGGCCGGTTACGTACCCTCGACGCACATCACACCGCACGAAGCCGTCGACGCGATCGCGGCTGCGGGCGGCATTCCGGTGCTTGCGCATCCGGGACGCTTGCGCGACGAATCGATTATCGGCGAATTGGCGCAGCGCGGTTTGCGCGGCCTCGAAGTTTTCTATCCGGCGCACGACAACTACCAGCGCCATCATTTCCGGGGAATCGCCCGGCAGTTCGGATTGGTGATGACGGGCGGATCCGATTTTCACGACATCCGCTACAACACGCGCGGCGTCGGCATGGAAGTGGCGGAGGAAGACATCCGCCCGTTCCTCGATCTATTGCCGCGTTAGCGCTTCGTTGACCGCTTTACGCAGCGAAGCGGTCAGACCCGTCGCTTCGCGCTCGTAGCGTTCGAGGATCGCCCGCTGCGCCGCGACGGTCGCGGCGTCGCGCATGAACCGGTGGTTGATGCGGACGTTGTATGCGCATCCCTGCAGGGCCGCATGTGCGAACTCGGCGGCGCAGCCCGCATCGCTCAAGAGATTGGCATTTCCGAGCGCGAGCGCGTTGGCGCTGAGATGCAGCGCGTCGAGCGCGATCTGCATCCCTTCGAGCGGAACCTCAGCGGCTTGGGCCAGCGCGGCTTGGCGCTCCTCGCCGCGCGTCTGCATGACGAGCTCGAAGGCGCCTTCGTCGCGGCGGCTCTGCTCGAGCGCTCGCGCGCGGAGTGCGTCGGCGCGGGCTGCCAGCCCGGCATTGTTGCAGATGCGCGCGACCATCGCCACGAGCGCGCAAGCCGCCGCTGCGACAATCATCGCAGCGCTGCCTCCGCCCGGCACGGCCTCGGCCGACGCGAGCCGGGTCAAATACTCTTCCACGGCCGACACTTTAGGTAGCGGGGCAGGCAACTCTTGTGGCAGAATAAGCGATCTACCCCACCAGAGAGGATTTTATTTTGCCAGTACTCCAGGAGCACGCCGTGCGCGGAGACGTGAAGGATCGCGCCCTAGCCGAAACCGGTCGCAAACGGATCGCATGGGCCGCGACCTACATGCCCGTGCTCGCACAAATTCGCGAGCGCTTTGCCGCGCAAAAACCACTCACCGGCGTACGGATCGGCGCGTGTCTGCACGTGACCACTGAAACCGCGAATCTCATGCTCGCGCTGCAAGCCGGCGGCGCGGAAATCGCACTCTGCGCCAGCAATCCGCTTTCGACGCAGGACGACGTCGCTGCTGCGCTTTGCGAGTTCGGCATTCCGACCTTCGCGATCAAAGGCGAAGATAACCAGACGTACTACAGCCACATCGAATCGGTGGTCGCGTCGCGGCCACACATGTCGATGGACGACGGCTGCGACCTGGTAACGACGATTTTTACCAAACACAAAGAGCAGCTTGCCGAGATGATCGGCGGATGTGAAGAGACGACGACCGGCGTCATCCGCCTGCGCGCGATGCAGAAGGACGGCGTGCTTCCCTATCCCGTCATTGCGGTCAACAATGCGCTCACCAAGCACATGTTCGACAACCGCTACGGCACCGGACAATCGACGCTCGACGGAGTCATCCGCGCGACTAACGTTCTGCTGGCCGGGCGCACGGTCGTAGTCGTGGGGTACGGCTGGTGCGGCCGCGGTGTCGCGTCACGCGCCTCCGGCATGGGTGCGCACGTCGTGATTACCGAGATCGACCCGCGCAAGGCACTCGAAGCGGTCATGGACGGCTATCGCGTAATGCCGATGGAAAAAGCCGCTCGCGAAGGCGACATATTCATCACGGTCACCGGTAACTATCACGTGATCGACGAGCAGCATTTCAAGGTGATGAAGGACGGCGCGATCGTCTGCAACTCCGGACACTTCAACGATGAACTCAACCTCGAAGCGATCGATCGCCTGAGCAAGGGCAAGACCGTGCCGCGCACGTTCGTCGAACAGTATGAAATGGAAGACGGCCGCCGCATCTGCATCTTGGCAGACGGACGGTTGATCAATTTGGCGGCAGGCGAAGGCCACCCGGCATCGGTCATGGATATGTCGTTCGCCAATCAGGCGATGGCAGCGGCGTACCTGGCGCAAAACCACAAGCAGCTCGAGAAAAAAGTCTACGACGTTCCCGAGCACATCGATGAAGAAGTCGCCACGCTCAAGCTGGCGTCGATGGACATTCAGATCGACACACTCACGCCGAAACAGGCGAAGTACATTGCTTCGTGGAGCGAGGGCACCTAAGATGGGATTCCGGCGTCTTTTCACCAGCGAGTCCGTGACCGAGGGACATCCCGACAAGGTCGCGGATCAGATCTCGGATGCGGTGCTCGATGCGATCCTCAAGGCGGATCCGCAAGGGCGCGTCGCCTGCGAAACATTTGCGATCACCGGGCAGATTCACATCGCCGGCGAGATCACGACCAACACGTACATCGATATTCCGCGTATCGTGCGCCAAGTGATCGAAGACATCGGTTATACGAAATCCGCCGTCGGATTCGACGCGGAAACGTGTGGCGTCAGCGTGTCGATCGACGAGCAGTCGGCCGACATCGCGCTGGGCGTCGACAATTCGCTCGAGGCCAAGGCAGGCGAGCATCCCAACGACCGCTACGAGCGGCTTGGCGCGGGCGACCAAGGCATGATGTTCGGCTACGCGTGCCGCGACACCGAGGAACTGATGCCGCTGCCGATCGTGCTGGCACATAATTTGGTGCGCCATCTGACCGCGCTGCGCAAGAACGGCGATATTCCGTATCTTCGTCCGGACGGCAAGTCGCAGGTCACCGTAGAGTACGATGACGACAAGCCGGTGCGCATCGACGCGGTCGTCGTCTCGACGCAGCACGATCCCGACATCGCGCTGGAAACCATTCGCAGCGAGATCACCGAGAAAGTGATCAACCACGTGATTCCGGCATCGCTGCGCGACAAGAACACGCGCATCTATGTGAACCCGACCGGACGTTTCGTCATCGGTGGCCCAAAGGGCGACGCGGGGTTGACCGGACGCAAGATCATCGCCGATACCTACGGCGGGATGGCGCGGCACGGCGGCGGCGCATTTTCGGGAAAAGATCCGACGAAAGTCGATCGCTCCGGCGCTTACGCCGCTCGACACGTTGCAAAAAATATCGTCGCGGCCGGACTGGCGGATCGCTGCGAGGTGCAGGTCGCGTATGCGATCGGCGTCGCGCGTCCGATGAATGTTTCGGTCGAAACGTTCGGCACGGCAAAAATTCCCGAAGGCCGCATCGCCGAGATCGTCGCAAAGACGTTCGATTTGCGTCCGGCGGCGATTATCGACCGGCTCGACTTGCGCCGCCCCATATACAGGCAGACGGCCGCTTACGGACATTTTGGCCGCCCCGACTTGGATCTGCCGTGGGAGAAGCTCGACAAGGTCGAGGCGCTGCGCTCGGCTTCGGGTCTGAGTGCCGACGCGCTCAAGGTCCCCGATTTCGCCAAGCATTGAACTCCCGGTGGGGCCCGTGACGTTACTCTGGAAACGCCTCCAGCCAAAGGAGACTGCATGAACTGGTCCAGCAAACTCGCGGCCATCGCGATGCTCGCGGCTTTCGCGGCGCCCTCGTTCGCCTTCGCGCAAACGACCGTCACGCTTGCCAAGGGCGACACGGTAAATCTTTCGATGCAGAGCACGCTCGACACGGGCTCGGCGTACGTCGGCGAACGCTTCACCGCGCGCGTTGTTCCGCCGTATCCCGAAGGCGACACCGATCTCGCTAATGCGGTCGCAAGCGGCGAAGTCGTAAAGGTGACGCCGGCAGGTCAAGGGCGCAATCCCGAACTGTTGCTGAACTTTTCGACGATCACGCTGGCGAATGGTTCGTCCTATCCGATCAATGCCGAAGTGACCGGCGCCGGCACCACGCAGCAGCAGAAGAACGCCGGGCACACCGTGCTGACGACGCTCGGCGGACTGATTGCCGGCAACGTCATCGGCAAAGTGATCTTCCACGCGGCTACCGGAATCGGCGGCCTCATTGGGGCTGCCGGCGGATTCCTAATCGGCCAAAACAAGAAATCGAACGTCACGCTCTCGCCCGGGGCGAATATCCAGCTGACGCTGACGCGTCCCTTGCTGGTGCGCCGTCAAGCGGGGCAGCCCTAACTAACCCTAGACTTCTGAGTGCAGAGCGGCATCCGGAAACGGGTGCCGCTTTCGTTAGCGGAGAACAGGCCGAGCGCAGTCCGGATTAGCTCAGTTGGTAGAGCAGCTGACTGTTAATCAGCGGGCCGTTGGTTCGAGTCCAACATCCGGAGCCAAATAAGTAAAGGGCCGCGAAAGCGGTCCTTTACTTATTTGGCCCGTACTGTTGGATGCCGTGTGCCGCATGTCGTGCAGCCGGGTTGTCGAGATACCGGCCTTGCGAGCGAGTCGAGCGAAACCGTTGGTCGCCGTCATGGGCGTGAGTCGATGCCCAAGCTCATCGTCACGAACTTGCGCTATGCGTCCAAGAATGTCGTCGGGTTCTACAACAAATGCGGGACGGCTGAGCAATGGATCAAAGAAGGGAAAGCCGCGATCAAGTGGACGCGGCTCTCGTGCCGCTCGTTTAACGCGAACGCTGTTCGCCTCCAGCTTCACGCGCTGGCTTACAATCTTGGGAACTTCCTTCGGACCCTGGCGACCACGGAACCAATTGCCGAGTGGTCGTTAACAACTCTTCGGGAGAAGCTGATCAAGATCGGCGCAAAGGTCGTCAGCCACGGCCGGTACGTCGCGTTTCAGATGGCGGAGGTCGCGATCCCACGGCACTTGTTCGCCGAGATCACGCAGAGAATCGTCGCCTTGCGATCGCCGCCGATAGCGATGGCAACATGAACGCCCCGGCCGACCGCGTGCGCCGGACAACGACGGGAGATTTGCGCCCTAATGACCATGCGGCAAGGCTTTTTCGCGCCCGCCGGACCGTCGCGGGCTTTATCCCGGGCCGGACCGACGATTTGGCTTGCGGAGGGCCCGAAAAAACGGCCGGAATCACCGGCGGCTACCAGAATAGGAGGCTCATATGGCGAATCCCGGGTGAATTGATCGCCCGCGTGTTGGGTTGGAACTCGACGCCACGCGCTCGACGTTTCGTGAATGCCGGCTGATCCGCGACAGTAATATGTATATGAAGACAATGATCGATCACGCAGACCTGTTAGCCAAACCAGGCCACGACATCCACCTCGTGGATTTCGATCCGGCCTTCACGTCCGACTTCAAAAACAAGCACGACGCGACGGGGAAACTTACCGAGGATGTCGAGCGTTTATCGGCGCTCCAAGATATCTTTTACGCCGATCAACGGTATGCACTGCTCATCATTTTCCAGGGGATGGATGCAGCAGGCAAAGATGGCGCGATCAGACACGTGATGTCGGGCGTCAGCCCGCAAGGTGTGGACGTGTACCCCTTCAAGCAGCCGTCTGCGCAGGAGTTATCGCACGATTACCTCTGGCGTTGCGCGAAGGTACTGCCCGAACGCGGCCGGATCGCCATTTTCAATCGCTCGTACTACGAAGAGCTAGCTGTCGTTCGGGTTCACGAGACGCTGCTCGAGCGCGAGCGCCTTCCGTCCGAGCCGTCCGGTTCGGATTTATGGAAAGATCGCTATCAGGATATTTTGTCCTTTGAGCGGCACCTCTTGCGCAACGGCACGTTGATCCTGAAATTCTTCCTGCTTCTTTCAAAAAATGAGCAACGCAAGCGCTTACTCGCGCGCATCGATTTGCCGGAGAAAAACTGGAAGATTTCGGCAGCTGACATTCACGAGCGCATGTTTTGGGAAAGCTACCAACGTGTTTACGACGAGTTGCTGACGCACACGAGTACCGCGTCGTCACCTTGGTACATTATTCCCGCGGACCATAAATGGTTCTCACGTGCAGCCATCGCGGACGTCATCGTCGCACGCCTGAAAGGGCTCAGACTGGCCTACCCAACGATCACGGAGGAACAGCGATCGCAACTCGCAGTAGAGCGGAAGCAGCTCTCGGATGAAAATGGAGCATCCTCGAACCCGCGGAACGCACTCGTACCATCATAACGCCGACAATTGCTCCGGTTAGTCCGGAGTCGCCAGGTCTAACGCAAGCCGAGGCGGCGAAGCGCCTTGCAGCTGACGGAGCCAACGCCGTGGCTGACGCGGCGATGAACCCTCTGCACGATGTCATAACCAAGTTTTGGGCACCCGTGCCGTGGTTGCTCGAGGCGGCGGTCATTCTGCAGCTCATTCTTCACGATTATGTGCAAGCGGGCATCGTCTTCGCGCTGATCGTGTTCAACGCAGTCCTGGGCTATCTCCAGTCGAGCAGGGCGCAGGCGACGCTCGCTGCACTGAAGTCTCGGCTTGCGCTGAATGCATCGGTTCGACGTGACGGGGTTTGGAGGATCGCTCCCGCCACGACCTTAGTACGTGGCGATATTATCAAGCTGTCTCTTGGCGGCATCGTCGCCGCTGATGCGCGTATCGTCACCGGCGAGGTGCTGCTCGACCAGTCGATGCTGACCGGCGAATCGGTTCCGATCGAGGCTGGGGCCGGAATCCAAGCGTATGTGGGCGGGTTGGTCAGGCGCGGCGAGGCGGTCGCCGAGGTCACGGCGACCGGTAAACGTACGAAGTTCGGTCGAACGGCAGAGCTCGTTCGGAGCGCACACGTCGTGAGCACGCAGCAGAAAACTGTGATGCGTGTCGTGCGTAATCTCGCCGTATTTAACGGCGTCGTCATCGTGGGACTGCTCGCCTACGCGCTCGTTCTGCGCCTATCGACCGCCGAAATCATCGCCCTTATCCTCACCGCAGTACTGGCATCGATCCCGGTCGCGCTGCCGGCAACCTTTACGCTAGCGGCCGCAATTGGTGCGCGCTCTTTGGCTGCGGCCGGCGTCTTACCGACACGTTTATCGGCCGTCGACGAGGCTGCTTCGATGGACGTCCTGTGTGCAGACAAGACCGGAACGTTAACGCTGAACGAACTGAAAGTGACCGCAATCCGTCCGACGTCTGGCTTTGATGAAGCGCAGGTTCTGAACTTGGCTGCGCTTGCAAGTTCCGAGGGAGGGGAGGATCCCGTCGATGCGGCGATTCGGGCCGCTGCAGCGAAGGATCGTGTTGACGATCCGCCGGTCCTGCTGAGCTTCGTGCCGTTTGATCCGAAGACAAAAATGTCTGAGGCGATGGTAGCATGCGGCCCCTCCAAGCTCAAACAACGCGTCATCAAAGGCGCCTTCGCGACGGTGAGTGCTCTCGCAGTACCGCAGCCCGACGCAGTGACAAGCGCGAAGCAATTGGAGGGTAAGGGTTACCGTGTCTTAGCCGTCGCCTTCGGTCCGCCGGAGGCTCTCAAACTGGCCGGGCTCATCGCATTGAGCGACCCGCCACGACCCGACTCCGCTCCCCTGATTCAAGAACTCGGCACGCTTGGTGTCCGCACGGTGATGGTTACCGGCGACGCACCAACCACGGCTGGAATCGTCGCTACGGCCGTCGGTCTTGTCGGTGCCGTGTGTCCCGTCGGTTCGTTGCCGGAAGCACTGACACCTGACAAATTCGCCGTCTATGCAAGCGTGCTTCCGGAGGACAAGTATCGACTCGTGCAAGCGTTTCAGAAATCGGGCCACGTCGTCGGGATGTGCGGCGATGGAGCGAACGACGCTCCTGCCCTGCGTCAAGCACAGATGGGCATCGCCGTTGCTACCGCGACCGACGTCGCGAAATCCGCGGCCGGAATCGTGCTGACGACATCGGGCCTTGGCGGCATCGTTGCGGCGGTGAAAGAAGGGCGCATTACCTTCCAACGCATTCTAAGCTACACGTTGAATCAGATCGTCAAGAAAGTCGTGGTGGGGCTGCTCCTTATCGTTGGTCTGATCATGACTGGTCACGCGGTTCTTACGCCGATGCTTATGATCATCCTAATGGTCGCTGGGGATTTCCCGGCGATGTCGCTGACGACGGACAACGTAACGCCCTCCCCGCTACCGAACGTCTGGCGCATCAGTAACCTAACGATCGCGGGCGCCGGAATCGGACTATGTCTCCTGGCGTTCTGTAGCGCTGCCCTCGCGATTGGGTTCTTCCGCCTCCATTTCTCTACCGATGCGCTTCAATCGCTTGCCTTCGTCACTGTCGCGTTCGGTAGCCAGGCAACGATTTACGCCCTACGTGAACGACGCCACATGTTTTCATTGTGGCCGAGCCGTTTGCTCGTCCTGTCATCAGCCTGTACCCTTATGGTCAGTGCGCTTCTCGCGGCGTTCGGCATTCTCATGGTGCCGTTGCCTTCGGTAATCATCAGCGAGATCTTTGTCGCTACCGTCATGTTCGCGATCGTGCTGGACGTCATTAAAGTCCCACTCTTTAGACGCTTGAGGCTCTCATAGTGGATCACGTCATCGCGGCCATGAAACGGGGATCCGTGTAGCAGCCGTCGGTTGCGAGATTACGCTCTCGCGCGCGGCGTTTGCAAAAATGGCGCACGAGGAAGTCGGTTGCAGTTTGGTTGCAGTCGGTTGCAACCGCACGCGCCCAGGTGTGACCCGTGCGACCACAAAGCCTCGATCTCGCGCTCGTCGAAGACCCATAGCGACCCTCAGTAACCGCTATTTAACCGATTCGAATCCCGTTGGGGCTACCAAGACGACCCAAGGCGAGCACCCGCGTGTGAGAGAAATGGTGGAAAATGAATTCTCGCTTCTTGGGGTCCTCGCGTATTGCCGTTTCGGAAATAGGTTACGGGTGTATGGGCTTGAACTGGGCGTACGGCTCGGGAGTCTCTGCACCCGACGAAAAAGGCGCGATCGACCTGATCCGTCGTGCCATCGACATCGGCGTCACTTTCTTCGATACGGCCGACATGTACGGTCCGTTCACCAACGAAGAAATAGTCGGTAAAGCGCTGGCGCCCCGGCGCAACGATGTGCGCATCGCGACTAAGTGCGGCATTGTGGTGCACGGCGAGCGCACGAGCTATGATTTCCAGCGCGACGGTACCCCGCAGCACATTCGGGAGGCGTGCGATGGGTCGTTAAAGCGTTTACAAACCGACGTCATCGATCTCTACCAATTGCATCGCGTCGATCCAAACGTGCCGGTCGAAGAGAGCGTGGGCGCGATGGCGGAGCTCGTGCGCGAAGGAAAGGTCCGCGCGATCGGCCTCTCCGAGGCCGACGTTCCTACGCTCGAGCGCGCGGCGCGCGTGCATCCGATCACCGCGGTGCAATCGGAATACTCGCTCTTCGAACGAAACGTTGAAGCCGCCATTCTACCGTGGTGCGAAGCGCACGGCGTAACTTTGATTGCCTACTCACCGCTTGGCCGCGGCATGCTAACAGGACGCTTGAAACGGACCGATATCGCGGACGGCGATTTTCGCGCGACGCTCCCGCGCTATCAAGGTGAAACATTCGATCAAAATCGTCGCATCGTGGAACGTATAGAAGCTGTCGCGCAACGCGCCGGGGCGACGGCGGCTCAAGTCGCACTTGCGTGGCTGCTCCATAAGACCGGCAGCACGATCCCGATTCCCGGCACAAAGCGCATCGAATATCTCGAGGAAAACGCCGGCGCCGCCGATGTCCACCTCACGCAAGCCGATATCGCCGAACTTGACGGGTTGCCGCGTCCGGTCGGAGATCGCTACCCGGAGGCGAAACCTACGTCAACGGCATAGCCAAAGATGCTAAAAATTGCTCCGCGAATGCCGCAGTTTTCTCAGTAGCTGCCGGGAAGGCGGCCGAGCTGCTCTGCCCGAGGGCCGAAGTTTTCGATCATGTTACGTCCAGTCGCTCGGTGCCTGAACTGGTTGCAATTTGGTTGCAGTCGGCCGCAACCGCACGTGCCCAGGTGTGACCCTGCGCGACCACAAAGCCTCGATCTCACGCTCGTCGAAGACCCATAGCGACCCTTGGTAACCGCTACTTGACCGATTCGATTCCGTTGGCGCTACCAAGTTTGTCCTTAGTTTACGGGCCTCTCTTCCTTTTTATAAGGGTGTGCGGGTGACCGTCTGGTGACCCCCGCGTTTGACCCCCACCACATCCCGCTAGATACATTTAAACTGTTGCTAAACCACCCCATCCACGAGCGTTTTAGAACTCGCCGCACGCGTGCCGGGTTCTGTTAATCAGCGGGTCGTTGGTTCGAGTCCAACATCCGGAGCCATATAGGAGCCTGCCAAATAAGGGTTTTTGGCAGGCTCTTTATTTGTCCCACAGAGCGATTTCAATTTGGCTGCACATTTGGCTGCATAACGGATGCACTTTTTCACCCGTTCCGGTGGACGGACGTGGATTCCGTTCGGGGTGGAACTCCGGCTGCAGGCGATACCTAGTATGTGAAAGACTACAACCAACCCCCGCTCGCCGTCACGGTCGAACAGGCCGCGACTATGCTCAGCCTGAGCCGTGCGAAAGTGTATTTGCTCATGGACGAAGGGCGACTCGACTACATCAAGATCGATACCGCTCGACGTGTCCCCGTCGATGCGATCTACGAATTTGTAGAACAGCATCGCAAACGCGCAACGGCTTCGTAGACGCTCGCAGGTATTACAATGGCTGATCGCAGGCGCGGCCGATTTGAAGGCTCAGTGTATGAGCGTGAGTACCGGCGTCAAGATGGATCGATCTATCGGCGCTGGTGTGCTTGCGAATCCGTGCGGCTTGATAATGGGCGGGTTGTGCGGGTTACGGCAAGCGATCCAAGCAAATGCGCCGCTATCGCCAAAGTGCAAGAGACCAAGAAGGCCGTTCGCCAACGTCAGGAAAGGCCGGATCGGACTCGGACTACTCTAGCCGCCTATCTCGAACGCTGGTTAAAATCGTACGTCGAGAACGAGGTTGAAGAAACGACCTTCGTTTCATATCGAGGGATTATCCGGAAACACATCGTTCCGTATATTGGTCAAGTACGCCTGACCGATCTACGGACGCTGGATGTTCGAGCGCAAGTATTTGCCAAGCAGTTCGAGCGGGGCTGCTCCCCGCGGATCGCGCAGTTGTCATATCGCGTGCTGTCAATGGCTTTTAAACACGGCGTAAATCTCGGAGAACTTGACTGCAACCCGTGTGGAAAAATTAAGTCGCCACGCTACGTTGCAAAGAAGATCGCCCCACTTACCTTAGACCAATGCGAACGGCTTCTGAATTGTGCACAGAAGACGCGCTTCTATGGACTGTATGTACTGGCCGTAACGACCGGCCTTCGACAGGGCGAACTGTTCGCGTTGCAGTGGAGCGACCTGCACGGGAAGACGATCTCGGTGCGGCGTCAAGTGCGCAACATTAGCAACAAGCATCCGGAAATCGTCCAGCATACTAAGAGCCGCAAAGATCGAAATGTATATCTATCAGCGCTCGCACTAGCGGCGCTTACTGAGCAGCGTGAATCGCTCCGCGCAGAGGGACTTGGCACGGGAGACAACGATTTGATTTTTCCAGATCGCGACGGGAACTTGCTACGGCGCGAAAATTTCGTGCGGCGGCAATTCGTGCCGATGCTAAAGCGTGCGGAATTGCCGAAAATTCGCTTCCACGACCTCCGGCACACGGCTGCTACGCTGCTCTTTCAAAAAGACGTGCATCCCAAGATCGTTCAGGAGATGCTCGGGCATGCGACGGTGGCATTTACGCTCAATGTCTACTCGGCCTGGATACCGTCAATGGGTGATCGCGCAGCGGATGCAATGGATTCGCTCTTTGCTTAAGCGAAAGGCTCCTTGAGGGCTGAGCGGTGCTTTTTTGACGCTTTTTGTACCTGCGCTGCCGAAGTTGCGCGAGAACGCGGCGATGCTCGCGTTGGTGAACATCACACCGAGATACCAAATTTTGGTTTGCCATCCAAACGACGCGCTTCTCTCGGCAATCTTTAACTGTACAGGGCACCGCAACTCGCGATTTAGGATTGCGTTTCTGCCTCGTCTTCGGTCTGACATCGATCTCGACAAGATTCAAGAGGCGCACTATTTCAGCGCCCGCGTTTTGCAAGGCGCTTAATTGTTCGGCTGAAATCGATCTAGGCTTTGATTGAATCATCGCTCTCTTGGGCCTCTTGATGCAAGTGCACTTTCCGCGAATTCATTAGAACATCGAACAGCGCAGCGCTTGAGGAACCCGCCTTTGCAGGCACTCCGTGAATTATTTCGCTCTTTCGGGCGGCCCAGGTTTCAGGAAATATACGTTCCATCTCTTCTTGACTGACTTCTTGGATCGTTTCCGTGCGAAGCGCCAATAAGAGTCCGCCGAGAAAATCGTCGTGGGTGTACGCATCAAACGAACACAGGACCAAATCAGGCTCGTTCAGCGACCGCACCTTTTCACGGTTTACCTTGCGTCGGTCGGAATCAGGCAGGGAACTAAATTCGGCATAGCGATGCGTCGGTAGTTGTATCGGTGCTGGAAGATCAACAAGTTCCGTCACGTCGTGCGTCACCGAATCAACGATGGCTTTAGGGCCAGGAAATTTAAGGCCGCTTTGCACGTCCTGGAAACCGCCAATTATCCGCGAAAGATAAAACCCACCTGGCTTCAGCACGGCTCCGGCTATGGCTCCGATTTTTTGTTGTAGTCCATACGAGTCATCTACGTCGATCTTCATTTCCTTACTTTCTTGGATTGGAGTCCGGAGATGCTTTGTTCGGCCTCTTTGCAAGTTTTAAAAATGGCCGATCTCGCCCGCGCTTTTATCGCAGTGATCTTTGCTGCAACACTTTGATTCACTTGATCACCAAGCGGTTTCACGATCATGCTTCCGGCGTTTCGCGAGAGCATCCGGCCCTCAGTTATCGCGCGATTCCATTCGCGCGGGGTAATTGGACTGACCGAACCTAGACGTAATCGCATCTTCGCGCCCATGTTGCTCCTTCTTGATTTGGTGGGGGCGGCATTCCCCGGGCAGGGTTTACCGCCCCCAAACGTAGCGACGGCCTGTGGTACGCCGCTTCGTACAAGAGAAACTAGTTTCAACGCACGGGCGAAACACGGGCGAATTCATGCGAGCCACCTCGCGGCACCCTGAAGCGACTAATTTTTCTTCAGGAGGGCACCCAACGCGGGCGAATTCATACGAGCCGTCTCGCGGCATCCTGATAAGGATAATTTCTCTTGTGGAGGATAAAATTGTGAAACACCAATCGATCGCACTTAGAGCAGTAGAGCAACGGACTTTAGCGGCACTCTGGCGCAACGTCTATGATAAGAACAACGAAGTAATTCTCCTTGTGTCCCAGATCGCAGCGGAAGTTCGCGTATCTGAGCGAGCGACCCGCGCCGCACTGAGAGATTTAGAGCGGTTCGGGCTAATCACCAAGCGCCGAAATAACGGTCCATTTCCGAACACATACCGTCTGCTCAGCCAATCCCGGTGAGAGGCCATGCCAAGATACAAGGCGAGCCCCAACGCAACTGACGCGAATGGCCCGCTTAGCGTCACCATGCGTCAACGCGTAAGGAATTCCGATCTAAATCGCGACGAGAAGATTCTGCTGTTGGCATTGCTCGATCATGTGAACGTGAACAAGGACTGGAACCCGAGCACCCGGCAAGGCCAATGTTATCCGGGTAAGGAGACGCTGTGCTTCGAAACCGGTTATAAAGACAGGCAACTTCTCAACGCGCAATATTCGCTTATGCAGCGCGGGCTAATCAGCGTAGAGCATCGGTCATTCGTCAAACCTACGACCGGCGATAAAACAAAGACGAACCTCTACACGACCAATTGCCTAGCAATTGACACATTGCCCGATGCTCGCCCTCGAAAAGCACCCGCAACCACTGCGGATGTTCCAGCCCCTAACGGAACGGAGCACCCGCAGCCAGCGCCGATGCCACCCGCAACCACTGCGGATACTCACCCGCAACCACTGCGGATGGCACCCGCAACCACCGCCGACAAACTAACAAGAGAACTAGTAAGTAGAACTAGCGTATTTGAACCTTTGCAAGAATCAACACCACCAAAACCACCAAAACCAGATAACCAGCCTCACCCTTCGCAGGTGAAAGATCGTTTTTTTGAAAGCGAGAGTTTGGCGCCCGTTCGTCCGCAACCAGTGCCGGTGCCCTTTACAGAATCGAAACGCAATGTCTGCCACAGATGCAAAGAGCAAGCGCCATTGCCCAATAGCGGCATGTGTGGTGATTGCACGGCTGACGTAAGGGCCAACTGGGCGTGACGGGAACCCGCAGCATGGGACCCGAGAAAACCTGAGGCGTATTCTTCTGGAAAAAGTATTCACTGCGTGACGGGAACCGCAGGGTCCCATTGAAATCTCAGGCGTAATCTGGAATTGTCTGCGTTACGCGAAAATAGGCGATCATGGTTGCGTAGCCGCGCGGAAGTTAAATCTCAGATCGGGGGGGTGCGTTCCGCTCGGGCGTAATCTCGTTGCATTAACTGCGTTACGGTGTACAATAAAAGCCTAAAACGTAACGCAGACAATGTGCCCTATCGACGGGTACGGCACAAGCAAAGGGGTTCAAATGCGCAGACGTAACGCTCCAAAAGAAAACCGCGCAACAATAGCATATATGCGCGTTTCAGTGGCGGAGTCGGCTGATCGCGGATACTCGCTTGAGGCGCAACGGGAACGCCTGAAGGCGTTCGCTGTCTCAATGGAGCGCGGCGCTGTACAGGAATTCATCGTGGATGATGGTTTCTCGGGAAGTACGTTGGATCGCCCAGGAATGCGACGACTATTATCGATGGTGCGCTCCGGGGATGTCGGCTGTATCACGGTTACGAAACTCGACCGGCTATCCCGATCCTTACGAGACGTGTTGGCGCTACTCGACCTCTGCAACCATACGGAAACGGCTCTTCTTTCGGCCTCTGAGGCACTCGATACATCGTCTGCGGTCGGAAAGATGCTGATTCATCTTCTTGCGTCCTTTGGCGAGTTTGAGCGCGGCAGAATCTCAGAGCGAACGAGTGATGTCTTGGCTTTTAAGCGTCGCTCAAAGGTCGTGTACGGGCCAACGCCTTACGGATACCGCCGAAGCAAAGATCGCCTTATTCCCGATCCCGTCCAACAGAAGGCTCTCGCCCTGATACGACGGCTCGACAGCGACGGGGCCTCACTTCGAACAATAGCGGCGGCTCTTACCAAGAAAAGATTTGCTCCGCCGAAAGGCAAGGCATGGCACGCACAGAGCGTCCGTCGTGTCTTGTTATCAAAGATGACCACAGAGAACGTCGCGTGATGCAGTAAGCCCGTAACGCAGTAAACGAGCACCGGCACTCAGTGCGGGTGGGGCCTATAAAGGCGCGTCGGAGTTAACGTGGGTGACGGGGGTCAGTTGTATCAATCTTTTAACCTGAGCGGCTAGATACTGTGCCCTGATCACACCTTCGTTTGAACATGACTCGTTTTCTGAATTGTCCGCGTTACGCCGAATGTTTATTCGGGCGCGATGCTCCCATACCGATGGGCTTCGCATGGTCGTGTCAGCGTATAGGTCGCCGCAAATCCTATTGTCGCATGGAAACCGCACCGAAACCACAGATTGCCTCGGGGAACTACAGTAGAGGCTCTTTGCGAGCGGCTTTTTCTCGCGCCACGCCTAGGGATTCTTAACGCCTCTTCCCGTATCGGCGGCCCAAGAGCCGCAATCAACTGTTCATATGAATAAGCCATCAGAAACGCTTCGACCCTTTTGGCGCGGGGTCCGGGCTGATCAGGCCGAACTGAAGATGCCGAATCGGTTCGTGGCTCCCCCCATAGCTGAGGAGAAAGCGAATCATGGGCTGAAGGCATAGGTGGCCGTTCCGCTCATTTCACGGCTGCGAGTGATAAGGATTATTGAAGGATGGCGAACGCGGACCTTAACTGGATTGCAAATTTTATTTGGGGAATCGCTGATGACATTCTGCGTGATCTCTATGTTCGAGGCAAGTACCGTGACGTAATTCTTCCGATGATGGTACTGCGCCGGCTCGACGCAGTGCTGGAACCGACAAAGCCGGCCGTACTCGACATGAAGGCCTCTCTGGATAAGGCCAAGATTACGAACCAAGATGCAGCTCTCCGATCGGCCGCTGATCAAGCATTTTACAATACCTCGAAATTCATGCTTCGAGACCTGAAATCACGCGCTAGTCAACACCAACTTAAAGCTGATTTCGAAGCCTATCTCGACGGTTTTTCGCCAAACGTCCAAGAAATTCTTGACGCGTTCGAGTTCAGAAACCAGTTGCCGCGTCTCTCGAAAGCTGATGCGCTAGGTACACTCATCGAGAAATTCCTAGATACCTCGATAAATCTCAGCCCCAATCCGGTGTTGAACGCTGACGGTTCGATAAAGCACGTTGGTGTTGATAATCATGCGATTGGCACGGTATTTGAGGAATTGGTGCGCCGTTTTAACGAGGAAAACAATGAGGAAGCCGGAGAGCACTGGACGCCGCGCGACGTAGTGAAGCTCATGGCGCGGCTCATCTTCCTCCCTGTTGCCGAAAGCATCGAGTCTGGAACATATCTTCTCTACGACGGTGCGTGCGGGACGGGTGGCATGCTCACCGTGGCGGACGAAACTCTGCAAGAGCTTGCGGCTAAGCATGGTAAACAGGTAGCGGCGCACCTCTACGGACAAGAAATCAATTCCGAGACCTACGCAATAGCCAAAGCGGACCTGCTACTCAAAGGTGAGGGCGAAGGAGCCGACAACCTGATCGGTGGCCCGGAATATTCAACCTTATCTAACGATGCTTTTCCGTCGCATCAATTTGACTTTATGCTCTCTAATCCACCCTACGGGAAGAGCTGGAAGGCCGACTTGGAGCGGATGGGTGGAAGGGATGGCCTAAAAGATCCGCGTTTCCTAATCGAGCATGGAGGCTCGGAGTATTCTCTGGTTACGCGGTCGAGCGATGGTCAGATGCTGTTCCTTGCAAACATGCTATCAAAGATGAAGCACGGCAGCCCGCTTGGGAGCCGCATCGCCGAGGTTCATAACGGTTCGTCACTATTTACCGGCGACGCAGGGCAGGGCGAGAGTAACATCCGCCGCTGGATTATCGAGAACGATTGGCTCGAGGCGATTGTCGCACTGCCGCTTAACATGTTCTACAACACCGGGATCGCCACATATATTTGGATGCTCACAAATCGCAAAGCCACGCATCGAAACGGCAAGGTACAGTTAATCGATGCGACCGCGTGGTACAAGCCCTTGCGCAAGAATCTTGGAAAAAAGAACTGCGAACTCTCACCCCAGGACATCCAACGTATCGTCGATGTTTTCTTGCGGTTTGAAGAGTCCGCTGAGTCAAAAATATTCGACAACGCTGCATTTGGCTATTGGAAGGTGACGATCGAACGTCCGTTACGGCTATCACGAGTCGACCCGGAGCGGAGCTACACTCCCAAGGAAATAAAGGCGCTCAAAGTGCAGAACGGCGTCGACGAGTCAGGACGGCCGGTGATTCGCAAGATAGTAAAAGGGCGCGACGCTAATGCCGATTCGCTGCGGGGACGATTCGACGTGATGATTGGTGGTAAGCCATGTGTAGTGGAATATGAACCCGACGCCGACTTGCGAGATTATGAGCAGGTACCCTTGCTAGAGACGGGCGGGATCGAGGGGTTTGTTCAACGCGAGGCGCTCCCGTATGCACCGGATGCTTGGATCGACGAGACAAAGACGGAGATCGGATACGAAATCAACTTCAATCGGTACTTTTACAAACCGTTGCTCTTGCGACCACTTGAGGAAATACGTTCAGAGATAGTCGCGGCCGAGAAAGACAGCGCGGGGCTGCTCACCGCGATCCTTGAGAGCGCGGTTCCGTGATCGATGAACTGAGGCCGTATCCGGCTATGAAACCCTCTGGCAAATCGTGGCTCGGTCGCGTCCCCGAGGCGTGGATGATTTTACCGAACCGTGCGCTCTTTGGTGAGATCAAGGACCGAGGGCACGAATCGGAAGAGATGCTCTCTGTCTTGATTAGCCGGGGTGTAATTCGACAGTCGGCGTTGATCGAGGATAGTAGCAAAAAGGACGGGTCGAACCAGGATCGGAGCAAGTATAAGCTTGTTGTTCCGGGCGATATTGTATATAACAAGATGCGAGCGTGGCAGGGCGCAATCGGCGCGTCGGAGTTGCGAGGCATCGTCAGCCCTGCGTATGTCGTTATCCGATCTCGTGCAGTAGAGTCCGATTCTCGTTACTTCCACTATCTTTTTAGGACCCCGTCGTTCGCGGCTGAAGCGCAGAGATGGTCATATGGAATTACTTCGGACCAATGGAGTTTGCGTCCAGAGCAATTCAAAGAGATTTACTGCTGCGTCCCCCCTATTTCCGAACAGAAAGACATCGTTGCCTTTCTCGATCATGCGGACCGGCAGATTCAGCGATACATTAGAGCGAAGCGAAAGCTCATCGCTCTTCTGAACGAGCAAAAGCAAGCCACCATCGACCGGGCAGTTTCGCGCGGCCTAGATCCGAGCGTGCGCCTGAAGCCGTCTGGCCTCGAGTGGCTCGGCGACGTACCAGAGAATTGGGAGGTGAAGAAGTTACGCTTCTTGTTTCGATACGTTAAGGGTCGCCGCGCCGGCGACCTCACTAATGAGTACATTGGTAAGAACCCCGGGTCATATCCCGTCTATAGCGGCCAGACTGAGGATCAGGGCATAATGGGATACATTGACTCTTACGAGTTTGACTTCTCATCTCCGGTCATCTTCGTCTCGACGGTTGGCGCTCGAGCTATGTCTACTAGGCTTGTACACGGCAGGTTTAGCCTCTCGCAAAATTGTGCGCTAATCATTCCAAGAACCTCGGATGTGCATCCCCTCTTCTATGAGAATGTTTTCCAACGGCTGTTTGCTAACGAGAGGGCGAGCATTTCGTTGATCATGCAACCTTCACTAAGGTTTTCTGACCTCAACCGTTTTTATGTTCCGCATCCACCGGTAACTGAACAGGCGGAGATTGCTCGCTACCTCGCGCACGCCAGCGGGGACCTTGACCGCGCAGTCACATCCGCCACTCGTGAGATTGGACTGTTACAAGAATTTCGAACCCGGCTCATCTGTGACGTCGTAACGGGTAAGGTTGACGTGCGCGAAGCGGCAGTGCCGCGCCATGATGAAAGCGAACCGGCCGAATCGCTCGACGAAGCCGAGAATATGTTTGAAATAGCTCGCGCCGAGGTGGGCGGCGACGACCATGAAGTCAACGAGTCTGTCGCATGACCACCGACACGACCGAAAAGGGGCTCGAAAGCCTAATTGTTGCTGGCCTGACTGAACGCGACTGGTGTGCGGGTTCACCAAATGATTACGACCGAGCCTGGACGATCGATCTTTCGCAATTTCGTGCGTTTTGCACGGAAACCCAAGAGCATCTGAGCGCCGCTCTAGATCTTGAAAACGATAGCCCCATTAGGCAAAAATTCCTAGCGCGGTTGCAAGGCGAAATCAGCAAACGAGGGATTATCGATGTGCTACGTAAGGGCGTTAAGCACGGCCAGCACGAGATAGCATTGTTCTACGGTGCACCTTCGCCCGGAAACGCCAAAGCCGAAGAACGTTTCCGGGCAAACCGTTTCTCGGTGACGCGCCAATTGCGGTATAGTGGTGACGAAACCGCTCTAGCGCTAGATCTCGTACTGTTCGTCAACGGTTTACCAATCGCTACCTTCGAATTGAAGAACAATCTCACGAAACAGACAGTTGACGATGCGGTAGAGCAATACAAGCGAGATCGCGATCCTCGGGAAAAGATTTTTGAGTTTGGTCGCTGCGTTGCGCACTTCGCCGTTGACGAGGCAGAAGTGCGCTACTGCACGCATCTGAAGGGCAAAGCGTCGTGGTTCTTGCCCTTCAATCAAGGGTGGAACGAGGGTGCCGGTAATCCGCCCAATCCGGACGGCCTAAAGACCGAGTTCCTATGGAAGCGTATCCTGACGCTCGATGGCCTGGCCGATATCCTCGAAAACTATACCGAAATCGTTGAGGAGATCGACAGGAAAACAGGCCGAAAAAAGCGTGTCTTGATTTTCCCTCGATATCATCAGTTGGACGTGGTTCGGAAGCTTCTGGCGCACAGCGAGCAACATGGCGCCGGTCATCGGTACCTCGTTGAGCACTCCGCCGGTAGTGGAAAATCAAACTCAATCGCGTGGCTTTCTCGGCAATTGATCGGTTTGCGGTCTGGGGAGCAAGAGATATTCGATTCTATTATTGTGGTTACCGATCGTCGGCTTCTCGATGATCAAATACATCAAACCGTAAAACAGTTCGCGCAAGTCGGTGCAACGGTCGGACACGCGGACCGATCGGGGGACTTGCGGCGCTTCATCGAGAGCGGCAAAAAAATAATCATTACGACCGTGCAAAAGTTTCCTTTTGTCCTCGAAGATATTGGGAACGAGCATCGCGATCGGCGTTTTGCGATTATCATCGACGAAGCTCATTCCAGTCAGGGTGGCAAGGCAGCGGCGGCAGTTAATATGGCGCTGGGTGCTGGCGGCAATGCGGAGCAAGACGAGACAATCGAGGACACAGTCAATCGTATCGTGGCGTCTCGCAAGCTCTTGCCCAATGCAAGCTATTTCGCGTTTACCGCAACACCGAAAGACAGGACATTAGAAATATTCGGTGAGGCAGCGCCTAACGGCCCGAAAATTAAGCATACGCCATTCCATAGCTATACAATGAAACAGGCGATTCAGGAAGGCTTCATTTTAGACGTCATCCGAAACTATACGCCTGTAAACAGCTATTACCGTCTAGAAAAAAGAATCGAAGGAGATCCGGAATTCGACGTTAGGCGCGCAAGGAAGAAGCTGCGACGCTATGTCGAGCGACATGACCATGCAATCCAGCTGAAAGCTGAGATCATGGTAGATCACTTCCACGAAAGCGTCTTGGCTGTGAACAAGATTGGCGGAGAGGCGCGAGCGATGATCGTGACGAGTGGTGTCGAACCCGCCATTCGATATTTCCACGCTATTAGCGACTACCTACGCGAGCGAAAGAGTCCTTACAAAGCCATTGTGGCGTTTTCGGATGAGCACGAATATCGGGGCAGATCTGTAACCGAAGCCTCCCTAAACGGGTTCGCCTCCAACAAGATTGCCGACAAGATTCAAGAACATCCATATCGCTTCTTGGTTTGCGCCGACAAATTTCAGACCGGCTACGATGAGCCACTGCTTCACACAATGTACGTTGACAAGCCGCTTTCCGGGATAAGGGCGGTGCAAACGCTATCTAGGCTCAACCGAGCCCAACCTCAAAAATATGACACATTCGTACTCGATTTTCAGAATAACATCGACACAATCTCCGAAGCGTTCGAACCGTATTATCGGACGACAATTCTCAGCGACGGGACTGACCCCAACAAGCTACATGATCTAAAAAGCGCACTTGATGACTCTGAAGTGTACAGCGCTTCCCAAATAGACGAATTCGTTGCTTTGTACTTAGGTGGGGCTGATCGCGATCGACTAGATCCGATTCTCGATGCTTGCGTCGCTACCTATAAAGAACAACTCGACGAAGATCGACAAGTGGAATTCAAGGGAAAATCGAAAATATTCACGCGCACGTACAGCTTTCTAGCATCGATCTTGCCCTTCACAAACACCGATTGGGAAAAGCTCTCGATTTTCTTGAATTTTCTCGTGTTGAAGCTTCCGGCACCCAAGGAAGAAGATCTATCAAAAGGCATTTTGGAAACCATCGATATGGACAGTTACCGTGTTGAAATGTTGGCTGCTGAGAAGATAGAGCATGCAGATGCAGCCGGTGAGATCGATCCCAAACAACCGGGAGGCGTAGGCCGCAAGCCAGAGTCTCAGCTGGACCGATTGTCGAATATTCTAAAGACGTTCAATGATGAGTACGGCAACATTGAGTGGAAGGATGCTGACCGTGTACGGGAATTGATTACTCGCCAAATTCCTCAGAAGGTCTCCGCTGATGCCGCCTACCAAAATGCGAGGGAGAATTCTGACAAACAAAACGCTCGCATCGAGCACGACAAAGCCCTTGCTCGGGTAATTGTGAGCGTGATGAAAGACGACACCGAACTTTTCAAACAGTTTAGCGACAACCCACAGTTCAAGCGTTGGCTTGCAGACACGGTTTTTGGGCTCACTTACGAGCGAGAGCCTCAGCGCACCGGACGTTAGCACCACACTGTACAGTATCCCTAGGCAAATCCGGCGGGATATATCCTAACGCGCGCAAAACGTCCGGTCGCCTTCTACCCGAGCGCGGCATGGTTTGTTTTCGCCGTAGAATAAGAAAATACTCAAAGCATACAGGGGTCTGCCGTGTATTTACGGGAGCGCGGAGAGTGAATAACGGCGGCATGGTAAACGAAACGAAGGCCACCGCATTCGACGAAGCACCTGGAGCGGGTGCGAATCCGCCTGTTGGTTCGACGAAAAGCGCGAACGGATGCTCACACTCATATCCTTATTCATGGAGCCAACTTGCCGCGCGATTTTGCGAGCGTTAATATGGAAGCGCGACGCCACGCACTTTCCGGCACTCCCCTATTTGACTGCGTGACCGGATTCCCGGATAATCGCGCCAGGGCGTCCGGGCCCATCCAAGGACCTTGGACCAGTGGATCGCGCCGATGGGAGTGGCGCATCGAATGGCCGTAACTCAGCATCTGTGGGCGATGGCAACCGACCCGGCATGGCACAGCGCGATCGCAGCGTGGGCCATTTTCGTTGTGACGGCGATCGCGGCCGGCTATGGCGTACCGGCGGCCCTTGCGGCGGCGAAGACATTTCGGCTAGAGTCTGAGCCGGTAATTCTCGTTCGTCAATTGGGGCGCGAGGAGACACCTCCACACGATCCCGCGAGGCTCTTGAATGACTTCGTTGTTGATGGAACTCCTTTGCTCCGCGATGGCGTCACCTTGCGGGAGGGCAGAGATAGCGACAGTACGCATCCAAATATGCAAGCCTCCTTGAACAAGAGCGTTGTTTTTGAACTGCACAACGCGGGTCGCTCGCCGGCGCTCCTGGTTGAGATTCCGTTCAAGGTAACGGTTCCGACGTTTCTCCCGGAACGCGACGCCGATAATATGACCCCTGAAGTCGGAACGCAGCACGGTTCCGGATTGATCACACTTCCGGGAATTGGCGCCGGCGAGTCAGTTTATGTGCTGCTCCAGAACTTGAGTGGAAATGAGGCAACGCTGACCGCTGAAGAAGTTGGACATTACGTTCGAATTGAAGATCGCGGGCGTAAAGCATCGGATCTCGCCGTCGTCGCCGTCCGCCCCTTTCATTTGCACGCGTAGGGATGATCATTATGAAAGACACTTTCTATGGATGACGGCGCAATAATCGAGCGGAAGTTAGCCCAGTCGGGCAACGTATCTTACGCCGAGCCTGTGGTAATCCACGAGACTACCGAAAAGACTACGAAATTCGTTCCTTATTCGGTCGCTCGTAGCGCCGGCCACGAGTTCAATGCGAAGATCGAGTGCCACCTGCGCAGCAAACTGGCGCCGACAAGCATTAGTTTTAACAGTGATGATCTGCGAAAGTTGTATGCTGCGCTGGCCCAATATCAAGCCGTTATGACCGACGACTCTGATGGCACTTTCATAAGTTTCAGGATCAAAGACGGGCAGTTATCCGGCGCCGAACCGGAGTCTCTATTCGCTGGAGTCATGGCCCTTCTCGCAACTCCGTCGATGATTCGGCAAATATCTGAGCGACCTGGTAGCCTGACGGATTCCTTAAGGTCGGCGATGCGCATCGCTGAACTTCGGTCGGCCCTCGGTGAATTGCGCGCTTACCTTGATAACGACGAGAACAGGGAACACATATATCAAGCGTGGATCGAGCGACATAGTTGGGTGTTTGGTGCCGAGTACCTCGAAATGGACAAGGTTCGCTCCATCGCCGCTCGCGACAATGTGGATGTTATTGTCGCACGAGCCACTAATGGTTTTCGAGAACTTGTCGAGTTGAAGATACCCGGTATGAAGGTGCTTAACTATGATCAGAAGCACCGGAACTATTATTTCTCGGCTGAGGTCAGCGAGGCGATTGGGCAGGTTGCACGCTATTTAGAGAAATTTGCGGAGTATGCTGCTAATGGACTTGACGATTTTCCGAACGTTATCGCGTTTCATCCAGTTGCAACAATTGTAATTGGTAGGTCAAATGAGTGGAGCCGCGATCAACACCGCGCTTTGCACAGTCTGAATGCCCACCTTCGAGACATCCAGATAATAACGTTTGACTATCTCCTGCGGCGGGGCGAAAGACTGTTGGAGATTATCCAATCACCCGCCAAAGATGAGGTCATTGTATAAGAAAGTGCGGAACTGAATATGACGCCACGTTACCCTTATGTAATTACTGCGCTGGTCTTGGCGGCATTCGCCGCCGGCGCAGGAAGTGGTGCGAGCGCAGTTTGGCTGGCGTTACCTGTCGGCTCCTTGCAACCCGATTGGCGTCGCACTTACAAATAGTCAAGTTGCGGTGATTTGCGCAAATGAAGCGCGCGTCTATCTCAGGGACCGGTAAGAGCATCGGAAGGGGCGCGGCATCTGGATGAGCATTCCGACGATCCTGGGCGGGGAGATACTCTTAATGTTCGGGCTCTTTATGGGATCAATCGGAGCCGCGCTTCTGGGACTGGAATCCTTAGGCGTTCAGGATTTGCTCGCGAACATGAATGCCGGTGAGCAGTTTATCACGCGCTTAACGCGAATCGGGTTCACAGCCTATTTAAACAATGTGGTCCTATTTTTCGTAATCAGCGCGGTCGGTGCTATAGGGATATATGTGATCACCAATAGCGTGGTCGACGCGCTATTGTTTGGGCCGTTGACCTACTTTCTGTGGCGATTGTCGACATGGTTCAATGATTATACAATGATATGGGCTACAGCCGGTTACAAGTTCATCGGGAATGCTACGAAAGCCTTACCGTTTTTCCCGTGGGGCCTTCTTGGGTATATCCTGATAATGGCGCCGGCGACGATCATACTCGTCGCTGTGTTTTTGTTCAGAGTTTCCGCGAGGTTCGCCACTGTGATCCCAGTGTTTTTTGTCAACGAGCGGCTCATCATGCCATGGCTGGAAAAATGCCTTCAGGCCACCGCCGAATGGCTTGAGACACAGCAGCGTTGGCACTTGAAGCGGTTCGCGTTCACGGGGATGTTATTACTAGTTTGTGGATTCATGTATCAACTCTTCGGAACCATAATTCTCACCATTGCAAGCACTTCGCAGCCCCAGGTACCAAAATGAATTTTCCACATCCGTTGTTGGTTGCGGGGGCGACGTGGATGATCTGACGAGCAAGGTCGACGACATTGAAGCTAGGGTTAGCGATCTCGAAAGCCGTTGAATTCTGAACGCGACATAGCCGCCTCGCTCCCGGCACAGGGGGGGGCGGCTGTGTCTTCGGCAGCCCTTAATCAAACCGTTCGCGAACATGGCACAATGACCGAAAAGCAGAGCGAATACTGCATAGGGCTCGTGAAATCGGCCTTGGATGATCTCGAAGCCGAAAATGCCCGCTTAAGCGCCGTCATACGAAAATGCCTTCGCATCGCGCGTTTGCGAAACGACTTTGATAATTTGTGGTGGCTCAATTATGAATTGTTAGACTTGAGCACGGACAATCGCATCGCAGTGCAAGAATTTGCATCGAAAGAACTTTCTCCCCATTACACTCGCGACCTATTTGAACAGCGCGCCAAAGAGTACGAGGACGCTTTTGTTGCAGAGCGCAAGTTTCCCGATTTGCAATCCGCAGCTACGAAAAAGCCAAAACTATTAAACCAGAATGAAAGCATAGAAATCATCGAATCACGGATCGCGTCGCTTGAGGCAGACTTGTTCGGACCCCCGGCACCTCATAATCAGGGAGTCGCTCGTATGCTGCGACAACAACAAATTAACAACCTCAAAAAAATTGTGGCGCGCGTTTCTCAGCGCGTTCACACGTTCTTAAGTCTAACGGAAGCGCAGTTGCTCGCCGGCCAAGTTAATGCCGACATATTCGAAAGGAATAGAGAATACGTTGACTCCCAGCTAAAGAAAATTGCGCCCGATGCTCTCGAAAAATTCGCTGCTGTTTATAAACGGGTTGAAGAGGGCGAAGAGGAGGCAAAAAGTCAGGCGCTGCTGTCGTGCAGACGTATTCTAAAATGCGTTGCGGACGCTGTATATCCGGCATCCAACGCCGCCGTCGTCGGCTCTGATGGTCTATCCCGAGTATTGACGGAGGACGGGTACATTGCACGACTTTGGCAATTCGTTTTTGAGCGTCTAGGGCAGACGACATCCAGCAAACTCATAAAGGTTCAGATCGAGGACCTCGGCCACCGCATAGATCGTGTATACGATCTAGCGAACAAAGGTACTCACGTCACTGTGTCAGATTTCGAACTGGACCAATGCGCGAGCCAAACATATCTTCTGGTCGGTGATCTTTTACGCATCCACGATCAAGGCGCGGCCTAGTATCGTTAGCAAGGTTCCCAAGTGCGTACGTATTTGCCGCCCTAGCCACTCGCGATAAGCGACACAGCCGCCCGGCTCCCGGCACAGGGGGGCCTCGTTTTCCCGGCTCCTGGCTCCTATCCCCTCGTGACGGTGCCCTCTCCAATCGGCTGACGCATCACCTCGCGACCCACCATGCTGGTCAATCGGAACTGACCACCATTTGACCACGACTACCGTTGTGTCTTTTGAAGAAGTCTCTTAAGAAATTGCACTGGTTCAATGTTGAGGTATGACAGAACCTCGATAAGTTCTACTACGTCAAGTCGCCGCTCGCCAGTTTCAATTTTCGAAACGAATGACTGCGGCTTGCCGAGCATTCTCGAAAGCCGAACTTGTGTGAAGCCAGCCTTCATCCGCTCTTCGGCTAGCATCCTTCGAAGGCGCTTGTATCGCTCCGAATAAATCGATTTGGTCAACGGGTGTTTCCCACACACTCATTATCAAACCTGATTCAGTATATCCCAATATAGGATACTAATTAAGAGTTGGGAATCTACTTGTCTGACGTCTAGGGATGCACCAGAAACGACAATGTGGAGGCGGACACGACAAATGAATAATGACTCTTTTAGTTCTCTGATTGTTTTATGCCTTATCGTGTCATTGGTCGGCTTCGCGTCGGCAATTACGCAAAGCCGACGCAAACTCAGATCAGGGTGGCACTTCGCGACCGCGTTCATATGTTTTGCGGCGGCCATGGCCATGATATTCGGGGTCGCGTGGAACCCACCTAACGACGCGATCTCGCGCTTAAATCAAACCAAAAGGTCGCCGCAGACAGTTGTTAGGAAAATGCCACATCCCGCCCCGGATACTGCATCCGCATGTGTAGATGCTCCCATGCTATTCGCCACCGCTAATACCAGTGACCAGCACCATCATACCGCTGATATCGCCCGCCAGTTTGATAAAGCCGCAGATGAATACGGCCAGTGCGCACGCCTGCCAAAACAGAACGGTGGGGCTTCCGATGCGGCGTACGAGTTTTCGGAAAGTGCAGCCACGCGCATGACCGCCGCCCAAGAATGGGACCTCATCGGAGATTTACCAAAAAGTCTAAAAGAGCACTATGTGGTTCTTAATCAAGCGCGCGAAATGTATAGGAGCAATCCAGATCATCGCCAAGCGAATGACCTCATATCTGGCGCGCAAGACGAGATCAAAGACTTGCAAAGACGAATCAAATTATCGCACGCCGATAACCCCAGATTAGCCAAAGCAATCGCTTATTGGACTCATGCGTCAAATGCACTTCTGGGAGCAGACCTCGATGCTATAAAGGCGGGACGACTCGCCGACGCCGGTGATAAGGCGGAGGCATCTCGGATACTGAAAGAATCTACTCTATACGTTGGCGACGGATTAGCGCAGTTTCCAGAGGATTCGGGAAAGTCCATTCTTGGGGATAACCTGCCCGACGGATGGGAAGACGTACAGGGCGATCTGTCTGATGCCTTCGATCAAACAACAATAGCATTAAATAAACTCAGGGAATACTTGGATACGAATTACCCTTCGGCGCTCGCAGATTCTAAGGATGCATTTTTATTGCGAGCGGATTACCTCAAGAGTGCAACTACGCAAGCGCGTAAACATGTAAGGGATTTAGGCGGTAATGATAAGGATATTCCAAGTGTGTGATTCCGCCTTTTGCTGATCACGGAGCCGCGTCGTCTGTGCCATTTACCGCATTACACTACAGGGTAAATTGTGAGCAGGGGCATCTGGTCAATTGACTCCGTTACGAAAAATCGGCTACGGTTTCAACTCACGCTCAATTTGCCGTCTTAATTCATCGGCTCGGTGAGAAAAATATGTTCCTAACAGCGTCGGTCGTGATTCGATGAATAATCTATCGAATGCCGCAAGAACGGCGCGACGCTCCTCCGAATCGGTGCTGCTGCGAAAAACGTAACGGACTATTCGCGCATCAACCTCTAAACCCAGAAGGTACCCATAAGCGGGCGAAATCGTCCCGTTCTGAACACACGCCGAAACTTGGCCTTGCGTTCCGATAGCCCAGGCGGATCGCTGAGCATGATCACCAACCGATGCGAGGTCCGTCGGATGTTCCACGGCTTCGATTATCTTAACGCGGCCCGGGCACGCGCTTACCGGCGCGGCATACTCGGACGCTTTGACGACGGTTCCGACGCTGCTACAGGCGACGAGAGCGGCGAACGCAAGCGAGGCTTTCATGCATAAAGCATACCACGGTGGGGCTATAGCCGGATTTGGCTGCAGATTTGGCTGCATATAACATGGACGAACTATATAGCGCGCGTGGACAAGGGTGGATCGCGTAACGCAGATAAACCCTTTACGTATGGACGTTTTAGTGCACTCTATGGACGCGGGCGGGTTGCTCCCTGTCGGACTGTTAATCAGCGGGTCGTTGGTTCGAGTCCAACATCCGGAGCCACGTAAAAGCCCGCCAAATCGAATGTTTGGCGGGCTTTCTATTTTTCGCCGATGCCTCATCCATCACAGACGCAAGTGAGTAAGCAGGGGGCCCTTTTCGGCTCCGGAAAACTGACCGTACCGGGGAAAGGGCTTCTGCTTATTGTGATTGGCGTTCTTTTTGCGTTGGCTTCGCTGCAGAATGCGGCGACGAATGACAACCTCGTTGCCGCCGGACATCTCACGCGTTCGGAGCTGCGGGTTTCGCTTGATGCGCGCGTTGCGTTATGGCATCCTGATGACGCCGCGGGTCCCGGCATCCCGATCGAAACCTTCGCCGAGAACGGTAAAACGCCGCAAATTCCTGGTCCGCTCATCCGCGTTCGTGCGGGAACCATCGTGATCGCCAGCGTGCGCAATTCGATCCCGAATACGACGCTCACGCTGCACGGAATGATCTCTCGTCCGGCGATTCGCGATGGGGCAATTGCGATTCCGTTCGGGACGACTCGACTCGTCCGCTTTCGGGCATCCGCACCCGGGACGTACCTGTACTGGGCATCCACCACGGGAAAGGATATCGCCAATCGGTTCGGCGCGGATTCGCAGCTTTCAGGCGCACTGGTAATCGATCCCGCGGGCACAAAAAACGTTCCAGCCGATCGCATCTTTGTGATCAACGAGTGGATCAACGTGACCAGCAAACGCGGATCTCCGAATTTCAACTACGAACTGGACACGATTAACGGCAAATCGTGGCCGTACACGGAACGTCTTTCCTACGCGCAAAATTCAACTGTTCGCTGGCGCTGGCTCAACGCAAGTATCGGTACGCACCCGCTGCACTTGCACGGGTTTTATTTTTCCGTAGCGTCGCGAGGCGATGGCGTGATGGACGATCTCTACGCGAGGCGCTCCGATCCCGAGGTTACCGAGCCGATCGCGCCGGGACAGACATTCACGATGGTCTGGCACGCCGATCGTCCGGGACATTGGCTGTTCCATTGTCACTTTCCATATCATGTGATGCGTCACGCGCCGATCGCGGCAATGCTGGCAAAAAGTCCCGTTCACGCGGGCGACGATTTCATGAGCCGCATGGGGATGGGCGGATTAGTCCTCGCATTGACAGTACAGCCCTCGAAGGAGCTCGGCATCGCCGATCCGCCGGCAAAGCGACATGTTCGCCTCACTGTTGAACGAGCGCCTGACGATCGAGCCGACACGCCGTCATTCCGGTACCTTGTAAACGAGGACGGCCAGACGCGCACCGAGCCGGGGGCCATCGGTCCCCCGATTTTTTTGACGCGCGGTCAGGCGGCCTCGATTGATGTTACGAATCTGCTGGACGAACCCACAAGCGTGCATTGGCACGGCATGGAGTTGCAAGACAGCTATTACGATGGGGTTCCGGGTTTCAGCGGCTTCGGCAACCACCGTGCGCAGCTCATAGCGCCGGGCGCGACATTTGAAGCTCGGATGACGCCGCCGCGCGCGGGCACGTTCATCTATCATACTCATGCGGACGACGTGTGGCAGCTCCAGGGTGGTCTGGTCGGCCCGCTCATCGTGCTCAAGCCGGGCCGCACATTCGATCCGAACACCGATCACATTTTTTCCATGACCACGACGCATGCGTTCAGCCTCAACATGCTCGTGAACGGCTTGCCTCAGCCGCCGGCGCTAACGATTCATGTGGGCGTCCTGCAGCGCTTCCGCTTTTTAAGCATGCTGACGATCTTTCCTGACGCGCTCGTTTCGCTGAGCGCGGCGAACCACACGCTGCAATGGAGTCCGCTCGCCGTGGACGGCGCCGACGTTGCGCTCGACCACCGCGTGCCCAAATCTGCCGTGGAAACGATTACGATTGGCCAGACCAAGGACTTCACATTCTTGCCGACGCGCCGCGGGGAACTCGTCCTGCAGTTCTGGCCAGACGAAAGCCTGCCGCGGAACGTCGTGACCGTTCCGGTGCACGTTATTTGAGACGATTGTGATTCACAGGCGTACAGCCGGGATGAAGAAAGCCGTGCCTCGAGTCTACCGTCGTTTTAACGCGCGAGCCACGATATGCGAGGAATGACCGCGATCTTTCACACTACGACGTCGTGTTCTGGGACAAAGACGGGAACATCCACATAACGTTTCGGCCGGCCGTGAAGCCCACTCGGCTGTTTGCAGACTGCGCTCCGGTCGGCGCAGCGCCTGCGGGCTTCATCATCAACTCCGCGACATCTGCACTAACACTCGTTTCCGGTCCGTGTTGACGAGCGTGCGATCCGAGCTCGCCCACATCTATGACCCCCGCGTTTGACCCCCGCCGCATCCCGACGCATGCGTCTAAACAGCTTTTAAATCGCCGCATCCACGAGCGATTCTAAACACGCCGCAGGCGTGCCGGGTTCTGTTAATCAGCGGGTCGTTGGTTCGAGTCCAACATCCGGAGCCAAAATGCAAAGGGCCGCATATGCGGTCCTTTGTTCGTTCTGGGCGTCGATCATGACTCGGAATCGGTCGCGCTCTTCGTTATCCGGCGGCGCCTAATACCAAACGATCTCCGCCGCGCGCCGCCCGTGGCTTTGGGGCTGTTCGTCGGGAAATCCCAGTGCGATAGGAAAGATCGGCATATGATCTTCGGCTATTCCGATTTCTTTCTTGGTGGCCGGCTGTTCGAGCCAAAACCGCGAAAACCCGATCGGACATGTCGCCAAACCGGCAGCATACGCGGCCAACATGAAATTCTGAGCTGCGAGGCAGCAGTCTTCCGCGGCTTGCCGTTCTGCCGAGATCGCGCAGATGATAACCAGCGCCGGGGCATCGTGAAAGATGTTTCCTTCCGGCGCATCGGGCAAATATGCTTTGGCACGATCCGAAAATGACTTGAGAATTTCTGAACCTTCAATAACTGCGAAAGCCCAGGGCTGACGATTCATCGCGCTTGGAGCTTGAATGGCGACGTCGATGAGGCGTTCGATTGTTAGGTGATCGGGAACCTCGCTGGTGTACCGCCGAATGGCACGGCGGCCGTAGATGGCCGACATGACGTCCATCCAGGGCTCCGCTTTGATCTGCGTTTTCACTTCGTGCATGATATGCTTTCCTTTTTTAGGCTGCGGTGTAGCCTTCGTGCTCCGCCGGTAAAGACTGCAACTTTACCGTCAACTCGTCCCAACTTTAGGGTCCTCTTCCTTTAAATACAGGTAACGTTGAAACCAGCCGGCCGCGAGCTGCGCGACGGCATCAAGCGCTCCCGGTTCTTCAAATAAATGTGTAGCGCCCGGCACGACGTCATAGCCGTATTGACAGCTGAGCCGCGGCAGAATCTTCTCATGCAGATGTGCGACTGGAAAATCCAAGCCGCCGACAATCATGAGCAGGGGCGCATGCAGCTGCTCTAACCAGGAGCCGGCGAGATCGACGCGACCGCCGCGCGAGACGACGGCGCTCGTTTCATTCCGGCGCTGAGCGGCAGCGATAATGGCCGCAGCAGCCCCGGTGCTCGCCCCGAATAAGCCCACGGGGAGATAAGTTACGGGTTCGTACGAATGCGCCCAGTCAATCATTCTTACGGTGCGCTCCGCCAGCATGGGAATATCGAAGCGCAGCGATGCCGTTCGCGTGTCGATGGCCTCTTCCTCAGGCGTAAGCAGATCGGCAAGGAGCGTTGCAAATCCGCTATCGTTTAACAGACGAGCCACATAGCGATTGCGGCTGCTGAGCCGGCTGCTGCCGCTGCCGTGCACGAAGATGACCAATCCTTGCGCATTACGCGCGAGCGTTAGATCCCCGCTCAGCTCGATGTTGCCGGCAGGAATGGTGACTGGAAGAGCGCTTGTGCTAGACACCACTTGGATATGTTTCCGGGACCTCGCCGGCTTCCCAAAGCGCAGTCCGCTCCAGAGGTTCCACAGCGCGCGTGCGATTGTAATGGAAGATAGCGTCGAATTGATCGGCGATGCGCGCTTCAAGGTAATGGCTGTAGAGTTCAGTTTCGGGCCGATAGATGACGCCAATCGCGCGCTCCAGTAAACGGCCTTGCAGCGCTGGATACACCTTTACTGCCGACCCTAGATCGAGATAAAAGTTCGGAATCTCGACTGCTTGGAAGAGGCTTTCCCAGCTGCCCGCAACGGGCGGACGCACGGTCTTGCGTTCTGCCTCAGCGTGCCAATTCGATGCCGCAGTCACGGTGCCCGACGCGGTCGTAAAACCGATGAGCCGGCACGCGGAAGGATAGCCTTGGCGCACCAGCTGGCCGATGTTGATTTCCCGCCCAGCTCCCATCGAGGTCGCCCGCGCATCGCCGACGTGCGAGTTGTGTGCCCAGACGACGATCTTTGCCGGAGTTCCGAGTTTGTGCTCGAGGTGTGCCGACAACTGCTCCAGGGTTTGGAACATGAATCGATCGCGTAGGTTCCACGAAGAGATCTCGGCGTTGAGCATAGTGCGATAATACTCTTCGGCGGCGGCCACGACGCGTGCATTTTGCTCGGCGAAGAAGCGCTTTTCGCCGGCGCGCGCTCCATTCGCCTCGACCCGTGCAAAAGCGCGGCGCTGCATATCCAGCAATTGCTGCAGCACTTCGTTCTGGCATGAAGCCGTCAGACCGTCGCCCACCGAGTATGCATAGGCTTCGGTGTCGGCGCCAAAGCGGTCGAAACACGCATACCGTTGCTTTGCGCGTTCTGCCGCTGCCGGATCCGTGCGCTCCAGATACTCGATAACGGCTCGGATGCTGCCATACAGGCTGTACAGATCCAGCCCGAAGAAGCCGGCTTTGGTTTGCATTGGCAGAGAATCATTGAAGGACCGCAGCCAACCGACGAAATCTAGAACGTCGGCATTACACCACATCCAGGTCGGAAAGCGCCGGAATCCTTCGAGTGCATTTGCGGCTTCTGCGTCCTCCGGCCCACCGCAAACATAGCGATGCACGCGGTATGCGTCGGGCCAGTCGCCCTCAACCGCTACGGCGGCGAACCCGTGGTCGCGAATGAGCCGCTTGGTGATCTCGGCGCGAACTCGGTAAAATTCATGCGTTCCGTGCGTGGCTTCGCCGATGAGAACGTATTGCTTATCGCCGGCGGCGGCAACGACCTCATCGAAATCTGCCGCATCACCAGTCAACGGATGTACGAGCGCCCGCAAGCGATGCGGATCGTGAACGGTCGTTTGTCTCATGCTGCATGTTTCCCGGTCGGGGCTCTTGCCAAGAGGTCGCGTACCTCCGTATCGTCGACCTGCCGGAAGTTTGAATAATATGCTCCGACCGCGTAAAACGGGTCGGGTGTTAGGACGCAAACCAGTTCATCGACGAGGCTGCTAAATTCGTTTTGTGTCTGTGCGGGAGCGACCGGCACTGCGACGACGACCTTTTTTGGGTGCCGGCGACGCACCGCGTCGATCCCGACGCGCATTGTCGATCCTGTGGCGAGCCCATCGTCGACAAGAATGACGACTTTTCCCAATAAGTCCGGCTGCGGCCGTCCCTGCCGATAAGCTAGTTCGCGACGGCGTACCTCTTGCAATTCGTTTTGAAACGCGGTGTGAAACTCGTCGCTTGTTATCCCAAGGGCGTCAACGGCGTCGCGATTGACTGCGTATGTACCGTCGCCGGCGACGGCCCCCATGGCCAGTTCGGGGTGATAGGGCACGCCGATCTTCCGGACGACGAAGACGTCCAACGGAGCTTTAAGTGCTCGGGCAACCTCGTAAGCGACCGGCACGCCCCCACGCGGCAATGCCAAGACGATCGTTTCCGGCCGCCCCGCATACGCCATCAACTTTCGAGCTAGCAGGCGGCCCGCTTCGAATCGGTCGGTGAATTGCGGAGACATATTCGTCATATAGCCATTTTGATGCGATTGGTAATGGTCTCGGCGAGCTGTTCGACGAAGCGTTTGAGGCTGGCTCTTGCTACATCTCGCAGGATCGTGGCGTCAATCGTTTTGCCGATGCCGCCCAACGGCACACTGTATTTTCCGTCCAGGCGCAGTTCGCAGGTATCTGCAAGGGTATGCAGGAGAGCAATCACACCGTGAAAATGCGGGAAGAATCTCTCATTGGTGGAGGGTTCGATCGCGATCTCGAGCTCGTAGCGACTATTGCCCTCGCTCAGCGTAACTCTTATCGGCGCGGAGACAGATGCGCCCAACAGACCGGACCAATCAGCTTCCAACGAAGCCGCGCCGGGGTGCGCTTGAAGATCTTCGAGGGTCGCAAGCAATATCTGCCAAGCCAACCCGATCGGAACGCGTACGCTCGCGCGCTCGGAAACGGACGTTCCCTTCATAACTTTCATGCGGCCGGCTCTACCTCCGGAGTAAAGCGTCGCATATCGCTACGAAGGCCCTGGGAACGTTCCGAGAACATTCCTCGAAGCCGGGTTTTAGCGCGAGGATCACCCAATGAGCGCGAGCAAGCACAGCCGGGCGGAGAAGCTACGTGAATTCTGGTACATGGACGGACTTGCGCAGCGCCATCTACGGCCGGCGCGCAGTACGCCTATACAAAAGTACGCCGATCGATCGAGACACGATCGAAGCGCTCGCGCACGCTGCCATACAAGCGCCAAGCGCGATGAACCGCCAACCGTGGGTATTTGCGGTTGTCGAAGGTAAAGAACGGCTCCAACGCTTGTCAGACAGCGTTAAACATTATCTGCTTACCCTCCCGACGCCAGACTTTCCAATCGAGCGCGACATGTTGATGGATCCCGGCGTCAATATCTTCCATGGCGCCCCCGCGTTAATCGTCGTTTGCGCGACATCGAATGACGCCCAAGCGGCGGAAGACTGCTGCCTTGCGGCGGAAAATCTCATGCTGGCGGCGTATGCCTCCGATCTCGCAACGTGTCCGGTCGGCCTCTCGCGTCAATACCTTGTGAAGCCCCAAACAAAGCGCGAACTCGGCATTCCGCAGGAACTCGTACCTGTTTTTCCGGTCGTTGCCGGATATCCGGACGAAGAGCCGCAGAAAAGCCACGGCCGCCACACTCCGACGATCCTCTGGCTCTGACCGAATGGCCGGCGGGTGCCTGATTTAGTGTATGTGGTGGCTGCCGGTCGCATTATGCGCGCCAATCCTGTGGGCGATCTCCACGCACATCGACAAGTTTTTGGTCGAACGCTATTTCAAAGAGCGGAACGTCGCGGTATTAATGGTCTTTACCGCACTGCTTGGTCTATTGCTGATTCCTTGGATCGCGCTATTTGCACCGGTATTTCGACTGCCGCTAGGAAGCATCGGCACCATCGTTCTCGCAGGGCTGCTCTACATGGTGGCAATGGTCTTTTACCTGGGAGCCCTGCAGTCGGAAGAAGCCTCTGTTGTTGCTCCGTTTTTTCAGGCCGCACCCATTTTTGCATACGCCCTTGCCTATTTTGTCCTGCATGATACGCCATCGCCGCATCAGCTCTGGGGCGGCGGACTCGTGATCGCCGGAAGCGCGATTTTATCGTTGGATCCGGAGCATTTCGGGCGGCCGAAGATTCGTCTTATCACGCTCATGCTCGCATGCGCGCTAGCGCTCGCGATAAGTTCCGTCATCTTCAAGCTTTTCGCCATTCACGATGAGTTTTGGACGACTACGTTCTGGACATATGCGGGGGAAGCGCTTTTCGGCGCTGGTGTGCTCGCCATTCCGTCGCTTCGAGGGGAATTCATGATGCTGCTGCGACGCAGCACCAGGGCGTTGCTCGCGATCAATGGAGCGAACGAAGTCATCAATTTGGGCGGCGGGTTAATCAGCCGGTATGCTCTGCTGCTTGCGCCCTTAGGACTTGTTCAGGCGATCAGCAGCACGACAACGATCTTTGTCTTCCTTTTTGGACTTTTGTTATCTCGGTTTTTCCCGGCTTTGGGGCGCGAGAATCTTGCGCCGAAAACTCTGCTCCAAAATGGGACCGGGATTATCATCGTCGCGTTTGGCATCACGTTAGTCAACGTTCGCTAGCATCTCCGCGTTGATTAGGCGTGGCAACCTTGAGCGCCCCGCTTCGCAAGCCTTTGACCTCCGCGTTTGACCCCGCCGCATCCACGAGGGGTTCAGAACTTGCCGCAGGCGTGCCGGCTTCTAGGGAGCGTTAATACTAATTGGTGCGTTGAACTGCGAATAGCGAAGCGTTATGAGACCACCATTAGACGTTTTAACAACAGCTTGAATAGGTAGATGTTTCGTATTAATCCACATGTCGACCACCGCCGAGCCGGTCTTCTGCACGAGGTGATACGTGCGCGCCTGCACGCCGCCGACACTCTTCATGCCCGTGTACGTGACCGCGTAGTCTTTCGCGAGATTTCCTTGTAGGCCTAAAGTTCGGATCGATTGCAGTCGCGCTTGAAGCGGTGCTGCCATCCCGGCCGGCATGGGCATCGTGCGACCGCTCGTCGAGAACCACGCGTTCGAACCGATGAAAACGGCGACCATGCCGTTCGAAAGCGTTTCTCGGACACGGTCGGGCCACACGAAATCCATCGAGATCGATGCGCTCGCCATGGCGAGGTCCGCGTGAAACGTCTTGAGTGCGTAGAACGTTTTTTCGACCTTCACCAGGTCGGACGTCGGGCTGGCAGCAGCCGCTAGCGGCGTGCATGGGATCGCGAATGCAAGGACGAGCCACGCGAGGCGCTTCTTCATAAGATCCATCTCCCGTTCGATTCAAAACAAGGGTAACGACGCGTTATGGAACGACTGCGATACCGAAGGCTCCATTCAAGCACGTGCAATTCAGATGGTTGATGTAGGAGCCCGGCGGCGGCGGCGTCGAGCCCGTCACGGGCGCGAACTCGTATACATCGTTCGAGTTCCCGGCAGCAACGTACAAGTTCTTGGAAGCGTCGACCGCAATCTGTGATGCTTGATTGATCTTGAACAGCAAGGTCGAGCCAAACAGCGTCGTTTGTACGCTCGTGCTACCGGGTGCGTAGACCGTGATCGTGTTGGTCGTAGACTGTGCGACGTAAACTCTTCCGTCCGAAGCGACCGCGATGCCAACCGGTGCCGCCATGCCCGCGGTGATCGTCAAGACGGAGATGGGCGCTTGGTTCCCGCTGCTGCTTGCAGAATAGACGGTAACGCTGCCGGCGCCGCAAACGCTGCCGATTCCGCCGCCGCAGTTGTTGACCACGTAGATCAGTCCGGTGCCGTCGCGGCCAACCTCATACGGGGTGCTGAGCTGGGTGAGATTTCCTTGGATCTGGATCCCCGGCACGGCATTTCCGGTCGCTCCTGAAGCAAAGAAGTCGACGGCATTATTTTTGTAATCCGTCAAGTCAAGAGCGCCGCCCGAATCGACGGCGGGCGCCCATACGTTCGTGTCCGTGCTCAGATTCGACGACGGCGTCGCGTTGCCGTTTGCGCCGTAGACGAACGAAAACAGACTCGTTAAGCCGGCGGTCGAGCTCGGCACATAGACACGGCCGGTTGAATCCACCGCAATGCCCGTCGGAGCCGTGTTCGAGACGAAGTTGATCGAATTGATCAGCGACCCGGAACCGCCGCTTGAGCCCGGCGGCCAGATGTAGATACTCCAGAATCCTGAGGAGGCGCCTCCGCTCAGCACAAACATCGTGCCCGCTGCCGCGCTTGGGGGAGTTGGCGATGGCGATGGTGATGGCGATGGCGACGGCGATGGCGTGATGATGGTTAGAGTATACAAAACCGCCACTGCATAGGGCGTGGTGCCAGCTGCGAAGGAACCCGTCAGCGTGAGCGCGCCGGTCGTCGAGTTGATCGCGTAAGCGGAAACGCTTTTGTCGCCTGCATTGGTAACGAACAGGGACGCGCCGACGGGATCGACCGCCGCTCCAACGGGCGAGTTTCCCGCCGGGGCGGGCGTGCCCACCGCCGTGAGCGCGCCATTCCCGCCGATGGCGTAAGTGGAAACGGTGTTGGAGCCTGAATTGGTAACGTACAAGTGCGCGTTCAAGAAGACGGGCTGAACCGCCACTCCAATGGGCGCGGCGCCCGCCGCGAAGGGCGAACCGCTCACCGGCGTGAGCGCGCCGCTCGTCGAGTTGATACTGTAGGCGGAAACGGTGTTGTCGCCTTCATTCGTAACGTACAAGAAGTTGTTGTCGTGGCTGACCGCCACTCCGGTGGGCGAGTTGCCCGCCCTGAAGGGCGAACCGGTTACCTGTCCGAGCGCGCCGGGCGCAATACTGCCGAAGTTATTGATGATATACGCGGAAACGTTGTTGGAGCCAAAATTGGTGACGTACAAGAACTTGCCGGGATCAACCGCCGCTCCATAGGGAAAGCTGCCCGCCGTGAAGGGCGAACCGGTCACCGCCGTGAGTGCGCCGGTTGCCGTGTTGATGCTGTAGCCGGAAACGTTGCTGGAGCCGTTATTGGCAACGTACAAGAGGTTGTCGGTGACATCAATCGCCACTCCTAAGGGCGACGTGCCCGCTGTGACCGAACCGACCTGCGTGAGCGCACCGGTCGTCGGGATGACCGCGTAAGCGGAAACGGTGTTGGAGTTCTCATTGGTAACGTATACCTGTCCGATTCCTAAAAAGGAATCGAGATAGGCCGCTATTCCGTGGGGCCCGGAGCCCACTGTGAAGGGCGAGCCGGTCACCTGTGTGAGCGCGCCGGTCCCCAAGGTGACGCCGTAAGCGGAAACGTTGCCGGAGTTGGAATTGACGACGTATGCGTACTCGACGAACGTCGTCCCGGGGGGAAGCCCAGTACCGGAACCGGGGCAACCGGCCAGTGTGATCGCCGCAAGCCCTAACAAGATTAGAGCGGACCGCTTTATGAGCAACATGCGAGTTCTCAAAGACCTAGTCATGCGACAAGCTCCTGAGAATAGAATCAAGTAAAAAAACGTCGGCATCGTGCCGGAAACTCGCAGTATGGAAAGCGTGCTTTCCATACTGGTTAACGTGTCATTATCCCCTAGAGAAGAGAAGAGGCTGGGAAGGGGATCACAACATACTCGCTCACCTGGCTACGCTTCGGACCCCAAATTTTGACCACAATTGCAAGACGCGCGTGGCGATTCGCTTGGCGCCACTTGCATCCAAGGGTGCTCGCTGCCGCGTAGTCCTACTAAGAAGAGGCGCAGTCATCGTGCTCTAATCTGCAGGCCATGCCAGGGTCACAATGGCTTCTGCTCGCGATCGCCGGTATTACGATGAGCCTCGTTGGGATTCGCCCACGCGCGATTCCCGAATGGATGTGGGCGCTAGCCGGTGCTGCGCTTGTTATCGCGCTCGGTTTCGAGCCTGTTGGCGCCGCTCTGTCCGCAATCGCGCGGCAGTGGAATGTTCTGTTCTTTGTCCTTGGTTTGATGGGATTGTCGGCAGCGGCTGAGGAGAGTGGAGCGTTCACGTGGGTCGCCGAAGTGATGGTGGAGCGCGCGAGAGGGTCGCGTCGCAGGCTTTTCGTGCTCCTGTTTCTGAGCGGAGCAGTGCTCACATTCCTACTCTCCAACGATGCAACGGCGATTGTGTTTACGCCGCTCGTGTATCGCGCCGTAGCCAAGCGAGGCGGTGACGCGCTGCCGTTTCTCTTCGGCTGCGTCTTCGTTGCCGACACCGCATCCTTCGGGCTGCCATTTGCAAACCCGGCCAACATCCTCGTGTTGCCGCAGCCGCAAATCTTGTCTTACATCTGGCATCTTGGACCGCCGCAACTCGCCGCGATCGCAATCAATCTGCTGCTATTTTTGGCGATCTTCCGCCCACAATTGCGCGGCCACTATGAGTTCGACGTCAGCGAAGCTCCGAATGCAAGAGTCGTGCGAACGCTCATTGCCATGTGTTGCGTTGTGGCGGCATACATTGGCGCGCTTGTCTTCGATTGGCCGCTCGGTCCTGTTGCGTTAGCTGGAGGGCTGATAACGCTGGCCGTGGCGCACGTTGGACCGATCGCCGCTGTCCGACACGTCGGCTGGAAAACGTTCGTATTACTGGCGGGTCTTTTCGCCTTGGTCGACGCGATCGCGCGCGCCGGGTTCGTCGATCGGATCTCCCACGCCCTGGGAACAACGGCGAGTTTCGGAAGCCTTCCCATGATCGCTGCCGCAACTGCCGGCGCCGCCCTGCTCTCAAATGTATTCAATAATCTTCCGGTGGCCGTCGCATCTTCATACGTGGTCGCTCACGCGTCCTCTCATCTTTTTGCCTATCCTTTGATCGTGGGAATCGATCTCGGCCCAAATCTGACGACCACGGGATCGCTGGCGACGATTCTCTGGCTTGCGATCCTGCGCGAGCGTGGGGTTCGCATCAGCGCGCTTGAATATCTACGTTTGGGAGTAATCGTCGTGCCGCCCATGATCGTGGCGAACGTACTCTGGCTCTGGCTCATTCATTAGGAGGTCTCCAATGCTTACGGCCGCGCTTTGTTTCGACGGCGTTGAAGACGATGCGATCGTCGCTGCGGCACAGGCTTTTTTGCAGTGCTGCGCGCGCATCGAATCGTGGTGCGCTTATGACGATACGGCAGAACGTACTCTAGAAGCCGCTCTCGCACGCCATCACGGCCCGCCTCCTCCTCGCCCTCCGCATCATCCAAGCCTCGACGCTGAGCAGGCCGGCGCGATTGCGAACCACGGCGTTGAGCTGTTGCGACGTGCGGGCTTTACGGCAACACCGCGGACGTTTGCCGGACGCGATGCTGGACATGCGCTCGCGACACAGAGTAGCCCCGAGATCGTTTTGATTATCGCTGCAGGACATCGACCCGAGCTCGGTCCGAAATCCGTGGGCCACGTCGCACGTTTCATGATCGATCACGCGCGAGGACCGGTACTGGTCTTGCGGCTTTCGATCGCTAGTAGCTAAGCGATCTTGATCGTCACGCAGGTGCCGATGCAGCTCCAATCGTTATGCCGATTCTCGCGTGCCTAAGGCGATGGCTCATCGCGCGTCATACATGTTGAATCTAGACCGAACAATGTTTGGCAGGCGTGGGTCGTTGGATTATCCGTGGGCTAATGATCGATGAAGCCGGATGCTTCTTTCATCGTTGGATCAAGGCGTAGGTCTTCGTTGGCAAACTTGCGTTCCTGGTGACCTTGCGCCGTTGTCACGCGAACGATAATTTCGTGCGGATGAACTTCTTTGACCGTGCCCTCCTCATTCGTCCCATCGATGAAGACTCTATCGCCGGCTTTCAACATTTTCTTACCTTCCTACAGTAACCCCAAAGCCTGGCGATGGCTTCGCGTCACCTTCCCATGGCACCCGTATGCGTCGCCAACCGGGGATAGTCGAGAAAAACGGTAAAGTCCCGGCGATGGAACTCGGCACGCTTGCTGCGATCTGGCGCAACCGCGTCAAGAGTTTAGCGAATCGGCGCCATGTTAGGTAAAAAATGACACGGCCTCGCATCGTTGGAATCGTGGCATATACAATCGCGTTTTATCTGGCGATCACCGCATTCTTCGGATACCGGTTGGGGCTAGAGATACACGCAGCGAAATCCAACCCGTATGTGGGGATCGCTTCGCGTATCCTGGGCACGCAAGCAACTGAGAGCTATGTAATCCAGCAGGCAGGCTTACCGGTTTTTATCACCGCCTCGCCGGCCTTTTGGCTCGCCTTGCACCTTACCGAATAATCGCTCGCGGCTATTTGCCGTGCGTGATGACGATCTGCGTCTTGTTGTCTTTGCCGGTGATCATCACCAGCGTTTGATTCGGCGTATCCTCCGCTGTCGTGAATTCGGCGATCGAGCTGCCGCCCTGGCTCACGTTCATTTTTTCAGAGCCTTTGGGCATATGCGCTTTGTACCACGCATAGACGGCCGGGAATTGGTCATTCGTTGAAAACGACGCCATGCTGCCGGATCCGCTGCTCGTCGTCACGCTGATCGAGCCGTTCTCTTGGCTCTGCGTCGCGCCGGGGTAGAGCGGCGCACCGAGTTTAGAAACGTCGACGGCGCCCTGTCCGACCGTAACTTTGCCTTCCTTTGATTCATAGGTCGTGGTGCCGCCGTTCTTGGTCACCGTCGCGGTGCCGTTGGCGGTTGTATACGTCGTTTTTTGTCCGCCGCCGCACGCCGCCAGCGCGGCGACGGAAAGCAGACATAAGACGGTGGATATGCGCATGTACGATTCCTCCGAGGCAATCTGCGAGTTTCGTGCCAGGGGAAAACTCCGATTTCCTTCAATCCCCGGGGATGAGAAGAACTATTTTTTCCGTCATGCTGTGCGCCGTCTGCGGCTCGGTAGCGGTTCCCGCCGGCGCGCAGTCGCGCTCTTTGGTTGGAACGTGGCGCTGCCCGGTCATGATAAGGAGTCCGTATCCGCTAGCCGTTACGTCTTCGCTGATCTTCGGGTCGCGCGGTCAGTTCAGCGAATTGGATCAATCCGCGGTTGCGACGTCGCGCGAAGTCGGTACGTGGCGAAGCCTGGGCGGCAACACGATTCGGATCGTCATTGACGATTGGGATCCAAAGCAGATGTACAACGTTGCAGAAAGGGGCTACGTCCCCGTCCGCAAGCCACCCAACTCAATCGACCAGGTTATCTTCGGCTCCGCAAGTACGATGACGTTCCATGACACGACACTGGGTGGCTCCATGAATTGCCGGCGCAGCTAGCGGAAACCGCGCAGCGGCAAAGCCTGCCGCTGCAGCCAGTTGTCCGGTGCATATACGGCGCGGGCGTCGAGCGCGTGCAGCGTATAGGCGTGCCGCGGTCGCTCTGAAGTATTCGGAGCGCTGTAATGCGGAAGCAAACCGTTGAAGACGACGAGCGTGCCCGCTTCGACCTCGACCGGGACGGCTTGGGTGAGGTCCGGCCACGGTGTGGCGTCGAGCTTTTGAAGTTCGGCCTTTCCGCCGCGCACGACGAATTGGCTGCGCAGCGGCGACCGGTGTCCGCCGGGTTGGACCCACAGACAGCCGTTAGTGCGATCCGCGTCGTCGAGTGCGAACCAGAATGCTGTGACGCTGACCGGGTCCGTGCGCAAGAACGCCGCGTCCTGATGCCAATCCACCACACCGCCGACCCGCGGCTGCTTAAAAATGTACATGGATTGATAGAGCGCCGGTTCGGGAAGTCCGGCCCGGTTGGCGATCTCCGCCAGGCGCGCGTCGTGCGAAAAACGATCGAAGACCGGGTCGAGGTCGTGCATCGCGTGGCCGATCTTGTTGACCGTCGTGCCATCCTCTTCGAAAAAACAGCGAATCTTGTCGCCCGAGGCTAGGAAGTACTCGTCGGACTTCTGCGCCTGATCGCGCGTGCTGAAGATCGAAACGTCCGAACGGTCGCACTCTCGCGCAATTTCCTCGGCTCGAGTCCGTAACACGGCCAGCTCCTCGCGCGACTTAAAGCTCGGAAATATGGCATAGCCGTCCTCCAAAAAGCGGTCCATGCCGCTCAATATTCGACGCGCGTGCCGCGCCCCCGCGCCTTTGCCCGCGAAAAGAGTTCGCGCGCCGCCGCGGCATCCTCAATCGCCATTCCGACCGATTTAAAAAGCGTCACGTCGGCCTGTGTGGTGCGGCCGCGTACTTTTTCGGTCACCAGTTCGCCGAGATCGCCGAGAATGTGCTCCGGCGTAATGACGCCCTCGGCGATCGGCGCGCGCAGGTCGTCGGCTTCGTTCAAAACGCACTCGCGATTGTCGACGAAGACGCGCGCGCGCTTTACGGCCTGCGAGTCGAGCTCGCGAAACGGAGGCACCGAAGATCCGGCCGCGCTCACGTGCATTCCGGGTTCGAGCCATGCACCCTCGAAGACCGGCGCGGTCGCAGCTGTGAGCGTGCAGACGATCTCGCTTTCCCGCACCGCATCGCGGGGAGAGGACGCGACCTCGATCGGAATGCCGTGCCGGGCAGACTCCTCGCGCGCGAATGCGTCCGCGTGATCCCGCGTCCGGCTCCAAACCTTTACGTGGGCGATCGGGCGGATCGCGCGCATCGCTTCCAGGTGAGTGCGGGCTTGCGTACCCGAACCGAGCAGCGCCAGCCGCGTCGCGTTGGGGTTGGAAAGAATGCGCGTCGCGAGCGCGCTGACCGCGGCAGTGCGAATCGCCGTGACGGCGCCGGCGTGAACGATCGCCAGCGGGCGGCCGGTTTGCGTTTCGTGCAGCAGCACGGAGCCTTGATGGCTTTCGAGCCCGGCGGCACGGTTTTCCGGAAAGACCGCGATCACCTTAACGGCAAGCGTATCCGGATCGCCTAAGTAGGCGGGCATCGAGCCGATCGCACCGCGTCCGTCCGGCAGCCACGCGATCAGGCGCTGAGGCTGGGCGAACTTGCCGGCTGCGACCGTTCGGAATGCGCCTTCCATCACGGTGATGCAGTCGGCGATCGAGAGCAGCTCGTAAACGTCGCGCTCGCCGAGAACGATCACTTCCATTGCTGAGGCGTCCAGTTAAATGAAAGAGCGGCCGTTTCCGGCCGCTCTCTATCGCTTTCCAGAGCGCTTAGCGTCTCTTGCCTCGCGCGCTCTTCCTGCGTCCGCCTTTCTTGCGTCCGCCGGTTTTGCGAGCGGCTTTCTTCCGGCCGCCCTTCTTGCGTCCGCCTTTCTTGCGTCCGCCTTTCTTACGTCCGCCGGCCTTTTTGCGGCCGCCGGCTTTTTTACGTCCGCCGGCCTTTTTACGGCCGCCAGCTTTCTTGCGTCCGGCTTTACGGCCCGCGCTCTTGCGCGCGGCTTTTTTGCGTCCGCCGGATTTTTTGCGGCGGCCGCCGCGACGTGCGGTGCCGAGCCCTGAAGACTCGGAATCGTCGCCCATCGTGCCGCCGTTTTGCATCAGATCGGAATCCATTCATTCCTCCCTTAGTACTGGCGCTTTTTTATGCGCTCGTGCTGCATCATAGAATGTTTTTTTGCAAAATGCAAATGCTCGAAAAGGGCAAGGATTTGGCGCGAGCTTGACCGGGGCGGTATACTAAGGCCCGTGAAAAAGCCCTTGATTATCGTGGAGTCGCCGACCAAGGCGCGCACGATCAAGAAGTTTCTTCCCGCCCGCTATATAGTGAAGGCTTCGGTCGGCCACGTCCGCGATTTGCCCAAAAGCACGCTAGGCGTCGACGTGGAGCACGGCTTTGCGCCCAAGTACCTCACGATCAAGGGCAAAGGCGACATCATTAAGGAGCTCAAGGCGGCGGTTAAAACAGCGAGCGAGGTCTATCTCGCCACCGACCCCGACCGCGAAGGCGAGGCGATCGCCTGGCATCTGGCCGAGCTGCTCAAACTCGAGCGCCCCAAACGCATCGAACTTCATGAAATAACGAAAGACGCTGCGCTGGCCGCAATCAAGAATCCGCAGCCGATCGACATCGACCGCGTGAACGCGCAGCAAGCGCGCCGCATTTTGGACCGCCTGGTCGGTTATAAAATCTCGCCGCTGCTTTGGGCCAAGGTTCGCGGCGGACTCTCCGCCGGGCGCGTCCAGTCGGTTGCCGTAAGGCTGATCGTCGATCGCGAACGTGAGATTCTGGCGTTCGTTCCGCGCGAGTACTGGTCGGTTGCCGCGCTGCTGTCCGGGCGCAGCGAACCCGAGTTCGTTTTCCCGGCGGAACTCTTCGCTCACGACGGCGAGAAGATCGACGTTCAAACGGAAGCCGAAGCGAGCCGCGTCGTCGCAGACCTGGAGGGCGCGCAGTACCGCGTCGCTTCCATCAAACAACGGGAAGGACGCCGCAATGCGCCGGCGCCGTTCACGACCTCAACGCTGCAGCAGGAAGCTTCCCGGAGATTGCGCCTGCGCGTGCGGCGCACCATGCAGATCGCCCAGGGGCTGTACGAAGGCGTCGATCTCGGCGCCGAGGGTACGGTGGGTTTGATCACCTACATGCGCACGGATTCCACGCGCGTCTCCGATCAAGCGCGCGAGGCCGCCAAAGAGTTCATCGTCAACACGTTCGGCGAAGCGTACTACGGCGGCCGCGAGCACCGCGTGCGCGAAGGCGCGCAAGACGCGCACGAAGCGATTCGCCCCACGCTCGCCCACCACACGCCGGAAAAGGTCGCGCCGTTTCTTAAGCGCGACGATCTGCGGCTGTACACGCTGATTTGGGAGCGCTTCATCGCCTCACAGATGTCCGCCGTCGTCTTCGATCAAACGACGGTCGATATTTCGGCCAAGGCGTACACGTTCCGCGCGTCGGGCAGCGTGATGAAGTTCGCCGGCTACACCAAGTTGTATGAAGAAAGCCGTGACGAAGCGGCCGCGACCGCCGATGCGAAGCGGCTGCCGAAGTTGGAGCAAGACGAGACGCTCGCCTTCCGCGGACTCGAGCCGAAACAGCATTTCACCGAGCCGCCGCCGCGCTTCACGGAAGCTTCGCTGGTCAAGGCGCTCGAAGATAACGGCATCGGCCGGCCGTCGACGTACAGTACGATCGTCGAAACGATTCAGGCTCGGGGCTACGTCACGCAAGCCGAGCGCCGGTTCGCGCCGACCGAGATCGGATTTGCCGTCAACGATTTGCTCGCCGAGCATTTCCCCGACGTCCTCGATTTGAATTTCACGGCGCAAATGGAAGGCGACCTCGACAGGGTTGCCGACCGGAAAGCCGACTGGGTCGAACTGCTGACGAAATTCTACGGGCCGTTTGCAAAAGAGCTGGCGGCCGCGGAAGAAAAACTGCCGAAGCTCGAATTCAAAGACGAACCTACTGACGAGATCTGTCCGAAGTGCGGCCGCCCGATGGTGATCAAGACCGGCCGGTTCGGACGGTTCATCTCTTGCACCGGCTATCCCGAATGTAAGACGACGCGTCCCATCCTGAAAGACACCGGCGCGAAATGTCCCAAAGACGGCGGTATGATCGTCGAGCGGCGTTCGAAGAAGGGCCGCGTGTTTTACGGTTGCGCGAATTATCCACGCTGCGACTTTGTTTCGTGGGACCGCGTCGTTCCGGAACGCTGCCCCGCGTGCGGTGGAGTCGTCGTGGCGAAAATCCGCCGCGGCGGCGTCGTCACTTTGGAGTGCCGGACCGACAAGACCCATGACGTCAGCTCCATCCCGGCCGAACTGCAGCCGACGCAAGAAGTCATAGCCGCGCCCGCCGCTTCGTGAAACTGACGGTCGCCGGCGGCGGCCTGGCGGGCTGCGAAGCCGCGTGGCAAGCCGCGCGCGCCGGAGTAGAAGTCGATCTCTACGAAATGCGTCCCGGGAAATCGGGGCCCGCGCATAAGACATCGCATCTGGCCGAGCTCGTCTGCAGCAACTCGCTGCGCGGCGCCGCGCTCGAAAACGCCGTAGGATTATTGAAAGCCGAGCTCGCGATCCTCGACTCGATCGTGATCGCCTGCGCGCGTGAAGCAGCCGTTCCCGCCGGCGGAGCGCTTGCCGTCGACCGCGGCGTCTTTTCGCGGCTCGTCGAAGAGCGCATCGAATCGCATCCGCGCATCACGGTGCGGCGCGAAGAGCTGCGCGCGATTCCCTTGGACCAGCCGGTTATCGTCGCCTGCGGTCCGCTGCCAAGCGAGGAAATGCTGCACGCGATCGACGCGCTCGCGGGCAAACGCTTACATTATTATGATGCCGCTTCGCCGATCGTGTCTGCCGATTCAATCGACGAACAGCGGATGTACCGCAAATCGCGTTACGACAAAGGCGACGGCGCGGATTACCTCAACATCCCGCTCGATCGCGAACAGTATGCGCAACTCTTGCATGATTTGCGAACGCTGCCCAGGCACGAAACCAAGGAGTTTGAGGAGGCGCGTTACTTCGAAGGGTGTCTTCCCATCGAAGAGATGGCCGACCGCGGCGACGACACGCTGCGCTACGGACCGCTCAAACCGGTCGGCTTGCGCGATCCGCGTACCGATACGACGCCGCATGCCGTCGTGCAATTACGCAAAGAAAACGTGGAAGGCACCGCCTACAATCTCGTCGGCTTTCAAACGCGCCTGAAATGGCCCGCGCAAAAAGAAACGTTTGGGAAGTTTCCGGGTTTGCAAAATGCTGAGTGGCTGCGCCTAGGCGTGATGCACCGCAACACGTTTATCGACTCGCCGCGCCTCCTCGATTCGCACTTGCGATTGCGTGGAACCCAGGCGCTCTACTTCGCCGGACAGATCACGGGTGCGGAAGGCTATGTCGAAGCGGCGGCGTGCGGCGCGATGACAGGTATCCACGCGGCGCGCGGGATTCTGGGTTTGCCGCCGGTGGATTTTCCGCAGGGCACGGCGTTCGGCGCCGTCGTCGCGCATTTGCAGAACACCGAAACGCATGACTTCCAGCCCGCGAACGTCACATGGGCGTATATGCCCGTGCGCGCGGATGCGCCGCGCGGTAAGAAAGAGCGGCGCCACTTCGCGGCGCTCAAGGCCCTCGAAGCAATGCAAGCGTTTTGCAACCCGCAAGGCCCAGCCCGGGTACATGCCTAGGCAATGAAAATCCGGTCCACCACCATTCTGGCCGTGCGCAAGGACGGCAAACTCGCTGTCGCTGGCGACGGACAGGTCACCGTCGACAAAACGATCATGAAGCACGGCGCGCATAAAGTGCGGCGCATTGCGGGCGGCAAAGTGATTGCCGGGTTCGCGGGTTCCGCCGCCGACGGCATAACGCTGCTCGAAAAATTCGAAAAGAAACTGAGCGAGTTCAAAGACATTACACGCGCTGCCGTCGAGCTCGCCAAAGATTGGCGGCAAGATCGCGCGCTTCGTCGGCTCGAAGCGCTGCTGATCGTCGGCAACGCCGACCACTTGCTCGTGCTCAGCGGAACGGGCGACGTGATCGAACCCGATGAAGGCGTTGCCGCCATCGGAAGCGGCGGACCCTACGCGCAGGCCGCCGCGGCGGCACTGCTGCGCAACACGGATCTTTCGCCCGAAGAGATCGCGCGCAAGGCGCTCGAGATTGCCGGTGAAATCTGCATCTACACCAACTCGCACGTCGACGTGGAAACGCTATGAACGGATCGACCCAAGCGCTCGAACTGACGCCGCGAAACATCGTGGCCGAACTCGACAAGTACATCGTCGGCCAGGCCAAAGCCAAGCGCGCCGTCGCGATCGCCATGCGCAACCGCTATCGCCGGGAACGCGTGCGCGAAGATTTGCGCCCGGAGATCATTCCGAAGAACATTTTGATGATCGGACCGACCGGCGTCGGCAAGACTGAAATCGCGCGGCGCCTGGCTTCGCTGACCGGCGCGCCATTCATTAAAGTCGAAGCGACCAAGTACACGGAAGTCGGATATGTCGGTCGCGACGTCGAGTCGATGGTGCGCGACTTGGTCGAACAAGCGGTGCGCATGGTCAGCGAAGAGCGCCGCGCCGATGTGGAAGAGGTCGCGAAGAAGATGGCTGTCGAGCGCGTGATCGACGTACTGCATCCTGAAACGCGCCCGCCGTCGGCGCAAGGGCAGCCCAACGCGTTCGCGGCGACGCTCGGCTCGATCTTCGGCAACAATTTCCAAGCTCAGCAGCAGCAGAGCCAACCCGCGGCTCCTACGGCTGCCGCAACCGCGGAGACGCAGCACACGCGCGACCAAGCGCGTTCCGACGTCGAGCGCGGATTCTACGACGTGAGGCTGCTCGAAATAGAAGTCGAGGAAGCTTCGAGCATTCCGTTCGGCGTGATCGGTCCCGGAATGGATCAAGGCGGCGGCGACCTTGGTGAAATGCTCGGCGGAATGCTGCCGAAGAAGCGCGTGCGCAAACGCGTCACCGTTTCGGAAGCGCGCCGCATCTTCGAACAGGAAGAAGCGGCGAAGCTGATCGACATGGACGCGGTTAAGCGCGAAGCGTTGCGGCGGGCGGGCCAGAACGGCATCATTTTTATCGACGAAATCGACAAGGTCGCCGGACGCGAAGGCGCGCGCGGGCCGGACGTTTCGCGCGAGGGCGTGCAGCGCGATATCTTGCCGATCGTCGAAGGCAGCACGGTCAACACGAAACACGGTACGGTGAAGACCGATCACATCTTGTTTATCGCGGCGGGCGCATTCCACATGAGCAAGCCTTCGGATTTGATTCCCGAACTGCAAGGGCGCTTTCCCATCCGCGTCGAGCTGGATTCGCTGACCGCCGAAGATTTCAAGACGATCTTGACCCAGCCGAAGAACGCGCTGACCGAGCAGTACAAGGCGCTGCTGGCGAGCGAGGGCGTGGACGTCGACTTTCAGCCCGACGGTATCGAACAGCTCGCACAGTTCGCGATGCAAGTCAACGATCAGAGCGAGAACATCGGCGCGCGCCGTCTGCACACGGTGCTCGAGCGGCTGCTCGAAGACGTGAGCTACGATGCGCCGGAGAAGCACGATCCGGTCGTCGTCAACGCGGAGTACGTGCGCGCGAAGCTGCAAGACATCGTCAAGAACGCCGACCTGTCCAGCTATATTCTCTAAGGCGCCTTGTGATCGCGACGCTTGAGACGCCACGGTTGATCCTGCGTCAATGGCGGGACGCCGATCTCGACACCTGGGCGGAGATGAACGCCGACCCCAGAGTCATGGAATTTTTCCCCGAACTGCTGGATCGCGCGCGCTCGGACGAATCTGCAGCCGGAATGCGGGACCGCATCGATCGCGACGGCTACGGCCTTTGGGCAGTGGAGATCAAGGCGACCGCCGCCTTTGCCGGACTTATCGGCATCAATGAAATGGCCGGCGACATTCCCGTGACGCCGAAACGCGAAGTCGGATGGCGCTTAGCATTCGATGCGTGGGGTCACGGCTACGCGACCGAAGGCGCGCAGGCGTCCTTGCGTTTTGCATTCGACGAGCTCGGCTGGCCGGAAGTGGTGGCGGTTACCGCCGGAGTCAACGAACGATCGCAGCGCGTGATGCAGCGTCTGGGAATGATCCGCGACCCGGCTGCCGATTTCGAGCACCCGCGTGTGCCCGAAGGCAATCCGCTCCGCAAGCACGTGCTCTTTCGCATTCACCGGGAGCGCGTGGCCCGCGCTGTGAATACGCACGCCTGATGGCCTACCTGCGTCCAATCATGACCGAAAGCGAGCCCGTTTTGCGCCGCGTCGCAAAGAAAGTGGATCCGAAAGAGATTAGCGATCCGCTCTTTCAGCAGATGATCGACGACATGTTCGAAACGATGTACGCCGCGCCGGGAGTCGGGCTGGCCGCGCCGCAAATCAACGTCTCGAAGCGGCTGTTCGTGATCGACACCGGTGAAGACGAAGAGCATCCCGGGGGCACCAAGCATGCCGTTATCAATCCGAAGATCGAATCGGCGAAAGAAGAAGTGGAACTGCACGAAGGGTGTCTTTCCGTTCCGGGGTTTATCGGCGACATCGTGCGTTACGAGCGCGTGACGGTGACCGGACTCGACCGCCAGGGGAAGAAAATCAAACTCGAAGGCGGAGATCTCTTCGCGCAAGCTCTTCAACATGAAATCGACCACCTCAACGGCGTGCTGTACATCGACAAAGCCAAGAACATCCGCAAGCCGGCGCCTAAGGAGGAACAGGAAGAGGAAGAGATGTGAAGACGCTCTTCTTCGGAACCAGCGATTTTTCAGTGCCGAGCTTGGAAGCCGCCGCACGGCGCACCGAGCTTCAGGGCGTCGTGACGCAGCCGGATCGCCCCGCGGGGCGCGGACACAAGCTCACGGCGCCGCCGGCAAAAATTGCGGCGGAGAAGCTCGGCATCCCGGTTTATCAGCCGGCTTCGCTGCGCGATTTCGCCGCGGAGCTCGCCGGCCGGCATTTGGATTTCTTTATCTTAGCTTCGTACGGAAAACTGATTCCGCAATCGCTGCTCGACGTGCCGAAGCTCGGATCGCTGAACGTTCATCCAAGCCTCTTGCCGCAGTACCGCGGCGCTACGCCGATTCAAAGCGCGCTGCGCGACGGCGCCTCGGAAACGGGCGTGACGATCATGCTGATGGATGCGGGACTCGACACCGGCGATATCGTGCTGCAAGAGCGTACGCCGGTTCTTCCCGGGGAAACCTACGGCGAGTTGCACGACCGGCTCGCGCGCTTCGGCGCGCAAGCGCTGATACACGCCATCGACGCCGGGCGGGGTGGTGCATTCCCGCGAACGCCGCAAGATGGGAAGGCCACAACGACACGCCCGCTGCGCAAAGAAGATCTCACCATCGATTGGAATTGGGAAGCGCCGCGCATCGTCAATTTCGTGCGCTCCCTTTCCCCGAACCCCGCGGCGCGCGCGGTTATCGCGAAGACGCCCGTGAAAATTCTGCGAGCCGAAGTCGCGCAATGGGAGCGCCCTTTGGTCGAGCCCGGCACGATTGCGAGCATGATCGGCGACGGGCTCGGCGTGCAAAGCGGAAACGGCGTGGTGAACGTGCTCGAAGTGATAGCGCCCAATCGCGGACCGCAGACGGGTGCGTCTTTCGGCGCGCAGTTCTTGCGCGCCGGCACATGACCGCGCGCGAGGTCGCGTTCCAAACCATCCGCGACGTCTTCCCGTTTGACGGATCGGCGGGCCGCGGCGCGCAGGAAGCGCTCGAGTATCGCGCCGGTAAGGAAAAGCTCGACGCCCGCGATCGCGCCTTTTGCACGCATCTGGTTTTCGGCACGATCAAGATGCGGCGTACGCTGGATTGGTACTTGGTGCCCTACATCGGACAGCGCGGAAAAGCGCTGCCGCCCGCGATTGCCGAGATCTTGCGGTTCGGCTTCTACGAACTGTTGTTTAGCGCGGCCGCCGATCACGCGGTCGTCAGTCAGTGGGTCAATGCTGCCAAGAAACACGGACATCGAGGCACGGCCGGTTTGGTAAACGCGGTCCTCCGCGGCTGTCTGCGCGATCGTCCCGCTCCGCCGCAGCCGGCAGATTTCGAAAACGAAGACGAGTATTTAGGTACGCTCTACTCCTATCCGACGTGGATCGTGCGCCAGTGGCGCGCCGTCTTCGGATCGCAGTTGGAAGATGTGCTCAAAGCCTGCAACGAGCCGGCGCAGGCGGCGGTCACGTCCAATCGCAAACGGCAGAGCCGCGAAGAGCTCCAGAGCCGGTTCGCCGAACGCGGAATCGCCGCGCGGCCTTCGGCACTCTCCGACGATTCGCTGCTGCTGGAGAACGGCGCGGCGGCCGCAGCCGATGGTGAAGAGGCCGGGTGGTGGCTGCAGAGCGAGTCGTCGGCGATGGTCGTGGACGTGTTGAACCCGCAGAGCGGAGAGAAGATCATCGACGCGTGCAGCGGCCGCGGAAACAAGGCGCTGCAGATCGCCGCACGGCTGGACGGCCGGAACCCGCTGCTCTGCATCGATCGCGACCGGCGTAAGATCGAAACGCTGGTACGTCGCGCGAAAAACGAAGGATTGGAAGTGACGGCGGTTGCCGGCGATGCGACGGCGCCGCTGCCGCAGCGAGTCGACCGCGTGCTGATCGATGCGCCGTGTTCGGGCTTGGGCGTTCTCGGCCGCCATCCCGAAGCGCGCTGGCGGAAGCATCCCGACGACGGCGAACGGTTGGCGCTCACGCAGCGTGCGCTGCTGGACGCGCTGCTGCCGCAACTCTTTGACGGAGGCGCGATCGTCTACGCAGTCTGTTCGACCGATCCGCGAGAAACGACCGAGGTGATCGACTGGTGCCTGCGCTCGCACAACGTCGAGCGCGGCTTGATTCCCGGACATTTGGCGGAACTGCAGACGGCGCAGGGCGACGTACTGGTTCCTCCGGGTTTGCACGGCCGCGACGGGTTTTACGTCGCGCGTTTGGAGCGCCGGTGAATTTTTTCGAACGCGTTGAAGAAGCATGCGCCGCATTCGTCGAGCGCGCGTTCGCGAACATGTTTCCAAGCGATCTCGAACCGGCGCAGATCGCGCGTAAACTCGTTGCCACGATGGAAGCGCGCACCAAGCAAGCATCGGAAGGCGCCGTTGCTCCCGGACGGTACGACGTGTACGTGCACGCCGACGATTACGAACGTCTCCAGGCGCACCGCGCGTATCTCGAGGCCGAGTGGACTGCGCTCTTGACCGACGTGGCCGAACGCGTCGGCATCGTCTTCCAGACGCCGCCGCGCATAGAATTGCTGGAGGGAGACGGCATGGTGGCAGGCGCCGTGGAGATCGCAACCGGGGGCGATCAGAGCGCGCGCGTGCATGGCGGCTTTACGCTGCGCGTTCTCGGCGGCGTCGCTTCCGAACCGCAATTCCGGGTCAGCGGCGCGGCGCGCGTCGGCCGGAGTCCGGAAAGCGACGTCCATCTGCCCGACCCCAGCGTTTCACGCAATCACGCGCTCTTCGACGTGCAAGACGGTGCGCTCGTCGTCCACGATGCCGGTTCGACCAACGGCACATACGTGAACGAAGAACGCGTCGATACCGCGGTGCTCAAACCGGGCGACGTCGTGGCGTTCGGAAAAGCGATGATGCGAGTGGAGCAGACATGACGTTTCCGGCCCAGATGCGGATCGGCTCGCTCGAGATTTTGGCCGCGCTCGCGGTTTTCGGGGCGGTCGTCGGCCGGCACCGTTTTGCGGCAACGCCTGTGGGTCCGGAGCACATGCTCGCTCTCTTGAGCGTGAACGGCCGCATGGTCGAGCTCGATATCGCTCAAGGCCATGCGCCGCGCGTTATCGGGCGCTCTTCCGAAGCCGACGTCCCGCTGGCCGATCCCGAGACGAGCCGGCGGCATTCGGCGCTACAGGCCGCCGGGGGCGCGCTCTACCTGACCGACCTGGGAAGCCGTAACGGCACTTTTCTTAATGGAAAACGGCTGGCCGGCGAAGGCATTGAACTCAAAGTTGGGGATCATGTAGACGTGGGGAACACGCGACTCGAAATCGTGGAAGTCCGGGCCCTCCCGTGAACGTCGCGGTAAGCGGCGACCGCGGATGCTGCCTTTCGCAGCGGTTTTCCGACGAGAGTTACCTTTTTGCCGTGGCCACCGGCTTCGGACGGATCGACGGCGAGCCCGTCGCTTCATTCGCGCTGACGAACCTGAGCCGCCGCATGCAGCGCGCGCGAGCACGCACCGTTGCCGCCATGCTCGGCGGCGTTATCGCACGCGTGAACGACGAACTGCACGCTCGCAGCGCTTCTCATGAGGATTACGTGACGGCCGGCGCTTCGATGACCGCAATCTTCTTGTTGCGCGAACGCGCATATGTCGCGCACGTCGGATCGACCGCGGCTTATTTGGTGCGCGGCGGTTCGGTGACGGCGCTGACCAAGAACGACGCCTTTTCCGACGAGCTCGGCCTTCCCGTGCTGATCCGCGCGCTCGGGCTGACGCGCACGCTCGACGTGCCCGTATCGGCGTTCGCGCTGGCGCCCGGCGATGCACTGGTGCTTGCCGAGCACGAGCTGCCGGCGCGCGCGGAACGGCTCGTCGTTACGTTTACCGGCGCTCAGAAAGCGGAGGTTCCGGCATCCGCCGAGGCGCACACCGCAAAATCGATACTTACCGGAGTGCTGGCGACCGCTCTTTTCTACGCGGTGCTCAGCATAAGATAACCGCACTCGTTCCCACCGCGATAGCGCTTGCGTTTGCGGCGCTCGCGCTTTCCTTCGCTCCGCCTAAAACGATCGGGCCGCCGTGGCTGCTTGCGGTGCTCGCGATTCTGTGCGTCGTATGGGTGGCCGCGCAGCCGCGCGGCTCGGCGCGCGACAACGCGCTGCCGGCATTTGCGATCGTTCTCTCCACCGTCGGATTGCTCGCGGTGGCGCGGATCTCTCCCGAGCTCGCGCACCGTCAACAATATTGGCTGCTCGTCTCGCTGCTGCTGGCGGTCGGCTTCGGCCCGGTCTTTACCAACTTCCGGCGCATGGCGGCGATCAAGTACCTTTGGGTGCTGCTCTCGCTGGTGCTCTTCGGGATGCTGCTGGCTTTTGGTAAAGAGGTCAACGGCGCGCGGCTGTGGATCCAAATCGGACCGATTCAATACGAACCGGTCGAACTGATCAAACTCTTCATCGTGTTTTTCCTGGCCGCGTACTTGGCAGAGACGGCCGACGTGATTGCCGCCGCCAGGCCGTGGTCGATTCGCGCCAATCTCAAGTATTTGGGCCCGCTGATTCTCGGCTGGGGCCTCTCGATGGCGATCTTGGTCTTGCAGCGCGACATCGGCATGGCGGCGCTGCTGCTCGCGACGTTTGCGGTTTTGCTCTATGCGGGAACGCGGCGGATCGATTTGCTCGTCGGCAGCTGCGCGCTCTTCGTGGGCGTGGCGTTCTGGGCGATGCATCACTACAGTTATGTCAGCACGCGCATCGCGGTCTGGCGCAATCCGTTTGCGGATCCGCTGGGCGCCGGCTATCAAGCTTCGCAGGGATATTATTCGCTGGCCGCCGGCGGTTTGTTCGGCACCGGCTACCGGCTCGGCCATCCCGGTTTTATTCCGGCCGCGGCGACGGATTACGTCTACGCGGCGATCAGCGAAGAGTTCGGCCTCATCGGCGCATTGATCGTGCTCGGCTTATTTTTGCTGCTCGTGTATCGCGTGCTCGCAATTGCGGCGAGCCAGCCCGATCTCTACGCCGGCCTGCTGGCGGTGGGTCTGTCTGCGACACTCGCTTTCCAGGTCTTCATTATCGTCGGCGGCGTTATCGGGCTCTTTCCGCTCACGGGCATTACGCTGCCGTTCATCTCATACGGCGGCAGCTCGCTCGTCGCCAACTTTTTATTGGTGGCCCTGGCGTGGGCGATGAGCGCGCAGCGATCTCCGGCGAGCCCGTGAATTGCTATGCTTTTGTTTGAATGGCAGGCGTAGCGCCCGAAGACGCGTGAAACCACGCTGATGCCGTCGTTGCGGCGCAAACGCCTCGCGGCACCGGCGCTCTGCACGGTGCTTTGGCTGTTGTGCGCCCCGGCGGCTCACGCGGCCGTCTCCGGCTTCTTGAACGACGGATCGCGCACCGTGGAGCTGACCTCGCAGGTCCTGTACGCTCCCGGTTCTACCTCGGCTTCCGCCGTTTTGTCCGGCACGGCGGCGTTTTCCGCGAAGAACCCCAGCACGGGTGGCGGACTCTCAACCATCTGGATGCGCGTGCCGCTTGGTGCGGAAAAGAACGCGACCGGTCCATGGGTTCTCTCGCTGCCGCGAAACGTCACCGGCGGAGAGGCTTACGTGCCCGAACCCGCCGGCTATCGCAAGCTGCTGATTGGCTCGGCGGTACCGTTCAGCAGCCATGCCGAGTCGTATATGACGATCGGCGTCACGATCGATCGCACTGCCGCGCAAACGGCAAAGCCGGTTTTTCTGCACCTCCTCTACCATGCCGACTCGCCGCTCTGGGTGCGCGCGAATACGATGCGCGACCGGATCTCCCAAAGTTTTCTCTACCGGCTGGTCGACGGGCTCTTCTTTGGAATTCTGCTGGCGATCGGGCTCTGCAATCTGTACGTCGCCTTTGCGGTACGCGACCGCAGCGCGGCATGGTTCGTCGGCTATGTCGGCGCGCTGATCGCAAACGAACTCATCACGACCGGACTGGGAAGCGCGTACCTCTGGCCTGGAATCGGATTCGACGCGCGCTGGCCCAGCGTGGTCACCGAACTGTTGGCGTTCGGAACGTTCCTCGGATTAACGCGCTCGTTTCTGCAAACTCGCGCCGCCGCACCCAAATGGGACCGGCTGCTGATTCTCGGGTTCGTTGCCGTAGCCGTATCGGAAATCGCGCGCCACGCGTTTCCCGGCGGCGAACGGTTTGCGGCGCTGGTGATGCTCGTGCAGTTCGCAGCGATGATCGTCACGGTCGGCGCAGGCGTGGTTCGCATGCGGGCCGGATATCATCCCGCGCGATTCTTCGTTGCGGCTTTCGTGCCGGCGCTGGCGGGCATCATGGCCAACCTCGCCTACAACCTTTTCGCGCCGTCGGGCAATTGGTTCTTCGCGGAGAACGGTGTCGAGTTCGGCGCGATGGCGGAATGCGTCATTCTTTCCTTCAGTCTGCTCGATCGCATCCGCATTTTGGACGTCGAACGCTCGAAAGCGCAAGCCGAACTGCTGCGGACGGCGCAGCGCAACCTGGAACTGAAGACGCTCGCGACGCGCGATGCGCTAACGGGGATCGACAACCGTTTGGCGTTTTTTGAGACATTTGAAGACGAGATCGAATACGCGCGCCGTTCCGGCTTGCTTTTGGGCGTGCTGTACATCGATCTCGACGACTTCAAAGCCGTCAACGACCGCTACGGCCACCGTGTCGGCGACATCTTGCTGCAGATTTTTTCGCGCCGCTTGAAAAATGCGGTGCGCCCCGGCGACACGGTCGCGCGCATGGGCGGCGACGAGTTCGCCGTGCTCGTCACCGGCTTGAGCGAAGCTGCGGTCCTCGATGCGGTGCAAGCCAACGTCGTGCGGATTTTGGATACGCATATCATGGTGGAGGGTTCGCTGGTGACGGTGGGCATGAGCGTCGGCGCTGCGATCTTTCCGCGCGACGGTGAAGAGGCCGATGCGCTGATGGAATCTGCCGATCACCGCATGTATCACGCCAAGCAAGGAGGCGCGCAGGCACCCGCCGCCGAGGGTAAAACTAGCGACGTCTGACGTCTAAGGATGTCTAAAGCGGAAGGAAGAGGCATGCGTTCAGGAATCGGCATTCTCGTTGGAACGGCGCTCCTATCAGCGGGTTTAGCGGCCTGTTCGAACTCCAGCGGGAGCAGCACCACGACCACGAAGACCGCGGCGGCGACAGCTGCGCCTGCGATGAAGACCACCAAAGTGATGGCCAGTTCCAACGGCCTCGCGGTCTATACGACGAACTGCTCGACGTGCCACCAAAGCGACGGCAAGGGCGCGATCGGGCCGCCGCTCGCCGGCAATCCCGTAGTGACGGGCGACGCGAGCAAAGTTATTCACATCGTGAACGGCGGACTGACCGGCACGATTTCCGTCAACGGTAAAACCTATAACGGAACGATGCCGACCTGGAGGGGCGTGCTCAGCACCGGCGATATCGCCGCGGTGATCACATACATTCGATCGTCTTGGGGAAACAAGACCGGCCCGGTAACGTCGGCACAAGTCTCGTCGACCCCGTAGCATAACCGCAGCGAGGGCCTGCACGCTCCACGTTTATTTGGCGCGCGGCGCGGGGAGCTATGCGTCAAAGGAGCTTGACATGAAACGAACCCTCCCCGCCCTCTTACTGGCCTGCGCCGTCGCCTTCACTGGAACTGGCGTGCAGGCCAAGCCGGACAAAGGCCACCCAAACAACGGTCACCACTATGGACAGCTGCGCAGATTGCCGGTCGCAACGCTCGGAGACTCGCAGATCGCCTACGCCCTCGGACACGAGCAGCAGAGCATCGCGCGGCTCCGCTCCATGCGCAGAATCGACGCGAGTCGCGTGCGGATCATCCGACTCACCCCGGCACAGAAAGCGCGCTTCCACGTCTCTATGCTTAACGGCGGCGTTGCGTACCAGCCGTTCACGATGCTCGACACGAGCACGAATGTCGCGCAGATTTTCAACACGAATAATCCGCTGCTCCAGCAGCTCCAGCAGCTGATCGCCGGAATGCTGGTGACCAACGCGATCAACAACACCTTAGGCGGTTCGAACGGCGGCGGCGCGACCGCGACGCTGGCGCAGATTCTTCTGAGCAACGGCATTCCGCTTAGCAGCCTGCTCGGCGTGTTCTTCGACCCGTCGGGAATTCTGAACGCAATCGTCGGTTAGGCGCAGATCAAGTCGGCGGTAAAGAGGCGCTCGACATACTCGTACATGGCCCGGTCGATGCGCGCCAAACGCGCGCGCGTCGCCCGCGGCCAGAACGAGTGAGCGTCGTTGGCTTCAACGTAAGCGCGAAGACACTCGGCAAAGTATTCGTCCGCTCCCGTTGCTGCGTACGGAGTGATGAAAGCTCGAGCTTCACTGAAGAGGCGGCGCAAGACTGGATCGACGCCCGAGCGGTAGACGCCGCCTCCCAGGGCGCAGTCCAGCGCATGGCCGAATTCGTGCGCTACGGTCATCGCGCTGCGCGAACGCAAGTAGACCGTGCGCTCTTCGACCACGAAAAGGCCCGCGGGCGGAGCGGGCCATGCATCGACGTCGATCGCCAGGCGCCTCAGCGCCGGCGATCGCGCGCCGTAAGACTCATGCCGGCCTAAAGGCACGACGCGAATTCCGTGTCGGCGGGCGAATCGCAGCGGGGCAATCCCGAATTTCAAGAGCGTGCGCAGCACACAGGCGTGTTCGTGCGGGCCGCCGTCCAGAAGAGCGAGCGCGGCCTCGCGAGCAGAGTGAAGCATCCGGAGACAATGCCCGGGCGGCGTGTCCGGCCGGTTGTCAAAACGTTGCGGCCAAATGAACAATCACGCGCCTTGTGCAAGATGCCGGAATGCCGCAACACCAGAGCCCGTGGCCGTCGCTTCCGTATGCCGAGTGGAAAGAAACGCTCGATACGGTCCACATGTATTCGCAAATCTCCGGAAAAATTCGACTCGCGCTCTCGCCGCGGGAGCCCGAGTGGCAGCACACCGCGCTCTACGTCAACTCGCGCGGCCTGACCACGGGCCCGGTGCCGTATCGCGACCATACATTCGAGATCCAGTTCGATTTTCTGCGCCACTACGTCGAGATCGCGACGAGTACCGGGTCCGGTGCTTCGATCCACTTGGAATCGCGCACCGTCGCGGATTTTTACGTCGCAATGATGCAAGCGCTGGCGCGGCTCGGGATCGACGTGACGATCAATCCGATGCCGCAAGAAGTTCCCGATCCGATTCCTTTGGACGAAGATACAAAGCACGACACGTATGAAGAAGGCGAGATCTCGCGGTTCTGGACGATTCTTTCACGGGTAGACACGGTACTGCGCGAGTTTCGCGCGCCTTTTCACGAGCGGCACTCGCTCGTGCAGTTCTATTGGGGTTCCTTCGATCTAGCGTACTTTCGTTTCACCGGGCGTCCGGCCAGCGCGCCGCCCGGCGCGAACCTGATAATGCGCGAAGGTCTGGACGCCGAAATGATTTGCGCGGGCTTTTGGTTTGGCGACGCTCGTTTGGCCGAACCGGCTTTTTACAGCTACATGGCCCCGAAGCCCGATGGGCTCGAACGCGCGGTGATTCGCCCCGCGAACGCCGGCTGGAACAAAGATATCGGTGAGTTCATCATGCGTTATGAGGATGCGCGCGCGACGCCGTCACCGCGCGATACGATCCTGGAGTTTTTGAACAGCAGTTATGAAGCGGCGGCAGCGGCCGCTAAGGCGCGCACTGAGTGACCGCGTCGGCGACGAGCTTGGCCGCGTTACTTTCAGAAGTCTGCGCGGTGGCCCGTTGTTCCTCGATCTGTGCGACAAACGGGGCGAACGGATCGTAGGTCGGGCCGACGGTTTTTGCATCGTATCGCGGATCGCGCGGAGTCGTTGCATGAGCGTTATGGACCCCGGCCGAAAAGAGATTCTTCGCGGCGGGAGGCTGAGCGAACGCAGGCGCGGGCGCGGGCTGCACGTTTGAACGGGGATTCGAAGAGAAAACCCACGCCCAATTATCGGGCGCTCCGGCGCCTTGTATTTCGCCGAGTTGTTCCGTCGCGATAAAACCGGAAATAACGTTGAGCGACTCCTTTTGCTGGGCTAAAACCGATTGAAGCTCGGCTCGCACGGCTTGCAGCTTGGAATCGTTTGGATTCTTTGCCAGCAGCGCGTCGACGCGCTTGACATTGGCGACGATCGGCGTGATCAAACTTTCCAGCCGGTTCATGTCTAAATGCGTGCGCGCTTCGGAGCGGGCCAGCACGTCGTCGTGATACAGCGTCGCAAAAGCCGGCTTGCTCGACGCGATCAGATCGTCGTTTGAAAGCACCGCCGCGATCGCCGGACCGATCGTTTCGCGCAGCGTAGTACAAAACGGGGTCGAGCGCACGCTGCCGATAACCTTGAGCGGTGTCAGCGGCGCCGGGCTTGGCGCGGGCGATGCGGCCACGGTAACTCCGAGCAGCAGCGCAAGGAAGTGCATGAGAGTTTTTCTTCGACATCGAACACGGGGCGGCATGCAGGTAGCGGCCGAACGTTTTGCAAGCGCGGACCCGAACGCGCGCCTGGCGGCGGCGGTTTTGCGCACGCTCTTCGGGGAGGCGTACGCGCGCGATTTCAACATTGCGTTGTGGGAGGGCACGTACGTTCCGGCTTCGCGGCAAGCGCGGTTCACGCTGCGCGTCAACGCCCCCGGCGCGCTGCGCAGCGCCTTTACACCGCCGGCCGATCTCAATGCCGGACGCGCCTTTGCCGCGGGATTGCTCGACGTGGACGGCGACATCGAGGCGGCCGTCGACGAGCTCTTCGATTTCGTGCAGCGGCCGCCGGCGCTGACCCTTGTGAAGCTTGCCATGCTGCTCCGCAGAATGCCGCGCGCGCACTTGCCCCAACTGAGGGAAGCACATTTGCGCGGGAAGCGCCATTCGCTCGCGCGCGATCGGGCGGCGATTGGGTTTCATTACGATCAGCCGGTGGAATTCTATTCGTCATTTCTCGATCGCGATCTCGTCTACTCGTGTGCCTATTTCGACGAGGGCGTGACGAGCCTAGATGAGGCGCAGCACGCAAAAATCGACCACACGCTGCGCAAACTCCGGCTGGCTCCGGGCGAACGGCTGTTGGATATCGGCTGCGGCTGGGGCGCGCTGGTGATACGCGCCGCAAAGGAGTTTGGCGCGCAAGCTTTGGGCGTGACGCTGAGCGAACGGCAGGCACGCGAGGCGAACCGGCGTATCGCGCAGGCCGGGCTCCAGGAGCGCGCCCGCGTCGAGCTGCTCGACTATAGGGAACTGCCGCGCGATGCGCTTTTCGATAAGATCGTCAGCATCGGCATGTTCGAGCACGTCGGTCGCGACAAGCTCGCTGAGTATTTTGAAACCGCATACCGCCTGTTGAAGCCGGGCAGTCTTTTTCTTAACCACGGCATCGCAATACGCGAGCGTAACGCGCGCAGCGGGAAATCGTCGGGCTTTATGGGACGCTTCATTTTTCCCGATGGCGAACTAGAGCCGGTTTCCGATAGCCTGCAATTTGCCGAACGCGCGGGGTTCGAAGTGCGCGACGTCGAGAATCTGCGCGAGCATTACGCGCGCACCTTAAGGCACTGGGTGAAAAATCTCGAAAGCAATCGCGCGCAAGCCGTTGCGGCTGCGGGCGGACAGTCTTACCGGGCTTGGAGGCTATACATGGCGGGCAGCGCGCAAGGTTTCCGTACGGGCCGGATCGGCGTCTATCAGGCGCTGCTGGCGAAACCGGACGAAGGCGCGGTCATTTTGCCGGCGACGCGGCGCGATCTGTACAGCGCCGGCACTTCCCGCGCAGGCTGAGCGAAACGTCGCGCACCGCGATCGCGTGTTTGCGCGCGATCTCTTTCACGACGTTGGGATCGAGCGCGTAGTCGATGTCTTCGATCGCGCCGCATTCCTCGCAGCGGAAGTGCGCGTGCGCGGGGCCGGCGGTTTCGTAATACGCGCTCTCCGCCCCCGGCACCGAGATTTCGGAAACGAGCCCGAGTTCGCGCAGACGCGCGAGCGCCCGGTAAACCGTGGTGAAGCCGATGCCCTGCCGTTTCTTTTTTGCAAGCGTAAAAACGTCGGCCGGCGCCAGATGCGCTCCGCGCGTCTGTTCGCGTACGATCTCGTAGACGAGCCGGTAGTTTTTCGTCATGCGCTCGAAATTGTACCACACACGCGGCTAGGGCTGCCGCGCTTCGCCACGAAAGCGCGAACCGGAGGTACCTGATGTACGAAGTCACCGTAGACGAACTGGCCGGCCTGTTGCGCGAAGCCGAAAGCGCGCATGCCGAGTATGAGAAGCAGCTCGGCCATGCCGACGCCGACTGGCCCGCATGGTACGCGCGCTTCATTTTAGAGAAGCTCGAAAAAGACGAGGTCGACCTGTAGGACAGGAGCCGGCCAGCGGGCGGTATATATTAAAATTATCACATGGCACCCTACCAGGCCCCGCTGCGGGATATGCAGTTCGTGCTGCGCGAGCTGGCCGGACTCGACGAGATCTCCAAACTCCCCGGATTTGAAGAAGCCGCCGGCGTAGCCGATCCGGTGCTCGAAGAAGCCGCTTCTTTTGCGGCGGGCGTGCTCGATCCGATCAATCAAAGCGGCGACAAAGAAGGCTGCACCTGGCGCGACGGCGTTGTCAGCACACCCAAAGGCTTTAGGGAGGCTTACGCGCAGTTCGCGCGGGCCGGCTGGATCGGTCTGGCCGTTCCACCCGAACACGGCGGCCAAGGATTGCCGGCGCTCCTTTCGGGTGCGACGCTCGAAATGTGGAACGCAGCGAACGTCGGTTTTGCAAACGGTCCGCTGCTCAACCAGGGTGCGATCGAAGCGATCGAATTAACCGGTTCGGACGATCAAAAAAAGCAGTTCATCCCGAAGCTGGTCTCGGGTGAGTGGACCGGCACGATGTGTTTGACCGAGCCGCAAGCCGGCTCCGACTTGGCGCAAGTCCGCACGAAGGCCGTTCTCGACGGCGATCGCTATCGCATAAGCGGCCAAAAAATCTTCATCACGTTCGGCGAGCACGACATGGCGGCCAACATCATTCACTTGGTGCTCGCGCGCCTGCCGGACGCGCCGCAGGGCACCAAAGGCATTTCCATGTTCATCGTGCCGAAATTCCTGATCGGTCCGGGCGGCGAGCTCGGCGAGCGCAACGACGTGCAGTGCGCCGGCATCGAACATAAACTCGGACTCAATGCAAATCCGACGTGTACGCTCAACTACGGCGAGCACGGCGGCGCGACCGGCTACTTGATCGGCAAGCCCAACGAAGGCTTGAAGAACATGTTCATCATGATGAACGCGGCGCGTTTCAGCGTCGGCGTGCAGGGCCTCGCGATCGCCGATCGCGCATACCAAAGCGCGCTGCGTTACGCTAAGGAGCGCGTGCAATCGCGCGACATCGCTTCGCGAAGCCCCGAACCGCGTCCGATCATCGAACATCCCGACGTGCGCCGCATGCTCATGACGATGAAGGCGCAGCTCGAAGCGATGCGCGCGCTCGCGTACGTGACGGCGGCCTCGCTCGACCTTTCGGCCAAGCACCCGGACGCGGCAGTCCGCCAGGCGAACCGGGCGTTTTTGGAACTGATGATTCCCGTCGTCAAGGGCTGGTGCACGGAAACCGCCGTGGAGATTTGTTCGACGGCCCTGCAGGTATTTGGCGGAATCGGCTATGTGGAAGAGACCGGCATCGCACAACAGTATCGCGATGTGCGCATCACCACGATCTACGAAGGGACGACCGGTATTCAAGCGCTGGATCTGGTCGGGCGAAAAATAGCGCAAGATATGGGCGCGACGGCAAAAACCGTCATTTCGCAGATGCGCAAGGACGCCGAGGGCCCGATAGGACCGGATCTTGCCAAGGCGCTCGCGTCGCTTTCGGAGACTTCGGACTGGATAGGGATGACGGCGATGGGCGACTTGCATGCCGCGGTTGCCTGCAGTGTACCGTATTTGAGACTTTGGGGCATTACCGCGGGCGGTTGGCAGATGGCCCGCGCGGCGAAGATCGCCCAAGAAAAAATTGCGGCAGGGGATGCCGAAGCCGAGTTTTACAAAGCGAAGCTCGCCACCGCAAAATTCTACGCGGCCCATATATTGAGTCAGACGGCATCGCTCGCCCGCGAAGTGATCGACGGTTCGGCCGACGTCATGACGCTCTCGCAGGCGCAATTCGACCTGGATCGCAAAGGAGCGATCGCATGAACAGAGTTATCACCCTCGACAATCCTCCGGTCAACGCGCTCTCTTTCAAATACTCGGAAAAGATCCTCAAAGAAATCGAGGACGCGCAGAAAGATCCGTCCGTAACGAGCATCACCATTACCGGTGCAAATGGTTTTTTCAGCGCCGGCGTCGATGTCAACGATTTTCAGAAAGCTTGGGACCCGAGCGGCACAACCGTGCGCGACGTCATCGAAGCGATCGAGCGCAGCGACAAGGTTTTCATAGCCGCCATCGACGGCATCGCACTGGGGGGCGCGCTCGAACTCGCTTTGGCGTGCGACCGCCGCGTCGCGACGAAGCGTTCGAAGCTCGGGCTGCCGGAAATCAAACTCGGGCTCATCCCCGGTGCCGGCGGAACGCAGCGTTTGCCGAGGCTGATCGCGCCGCAAGAAGCGCTGCAGTTGATGCTCAAAGGTGAGACCGTCAGCGCCGACCGCGCCCTCGAACTGGGCCTCATTGATGAAATTGTTGACCCCGGTGTCATGGTGAGCTTGTCGAACCACCCCGAGCAGCTCGCCGGAGGCGAGCAAGTCGAAGGGCTCAGAAAACGCCGCGTCTCCGAAATGCGCGTGCAGCTGCCGGCAACCGCGCAAGCCTTCGCGCTTCCTTATATTATTGCCGAAGCGCACAAATCGGTGCCGGCGGAAGAGAGCGGCGGGCTGGCGGCGCACAAGCTGATCGACGCCGTGCAGGCTGCATTCGAATTGCCTTTCGCGCGCGGGTTGGCGCGCGAGTACCGGCTCTTCGATGAACTCGTCGCCTCCGCGCCTTCGCTCTCGCTGCGGCACCTATTTTTCGCCGAGCGCGAGCTGTCGAAGATTCCCGGCCTCCCGCCCGCCGAACCAAGCGAGATAAAAACCGCCGGTGTGATCGGCGGCGGCACCATGGGAACTGGCATCGCGATCACGTTCGCCAATGCGGGCATTCCCGTGACGATCGTCGAGCCCAACGCCGATCAAATCGGCAAGTCGCGCCAAACGATTTTCGGCATGTTCATGCATCAGGTGAAGCGCGGACGCATGACACAGGAAGAAGCGTGGAAGCGCGGCCAGTCGATCGCGTTCAGCGACGACTACGCGGCCGTGGCCGATTGCGATCTGGTGATCGAAGCCGTCTTCGAGAACATGGCCGTCAAAAAAGAAGTCTTCGGCAAACTCGACGCGATCGTCAAGCCGGGTGGGATCTTGGCCTCGAACACGTCGACGCTCGACATCGATGAAATGGCGGCGGTCACCAAACGTCCGGGACAATTCCTCGGTTTGCATTTCTTCGCTCCGGCCAATATCATGAAACTGCTGGAGATCGTGCGCGGCAAAGAGACGTCGGCACAGACGCTCGCAACGGCCTTCAAACTTGCCAAACAGCTGCGCAAGGTCGCGGTCTTGTCCGCGAACGCGTTCGGCTTCATCGGCAACCGGATGTTCTTCGAATACACGCGCGAAGCGGTCGCGCTTGCCGAAGAGGGCGTGCCGCCGGCGCGGATCGATGCCGCGATGAAAAAGTTCGGGATGGCAATGGGACCCTTCGCGACATTCGATCTCTCGGGCATCGACGTGTTCTGGCACGTCGCGCAAGGGCGCCCCGATTTGGAGCTGGCGCGCACGCCGATTCTCGACCGCCTCTACGAACAAAAGCGTCTCGGCCAAAAAACCGGCAAGGGTTTTTATAAGTACGCTGAGGGCAGCCGCGACGCGATTCGCGACGAGGAGATCGAGCAACTCTTTGCCGAGCTCGCAAAAGCAGCGGGCGTAAAACAACAGCCGGACGTAAGCGACGAAGAGGTCGCGCGGCGCATCGTCGGCGCACTCATCAAATCGGGCGAAGAGATTCTGCGCGACGGCGTCGCGTTGCGCCCCGGCGACATCGATATCGTGTGGATTTACGGATACGGCTTTCCGCCGTATCGCGGCGGCCCGATGTGGTACGCGCAAGAAGCGCTTACCCATGCGTGAAGCCGCGATCGTCGCGGTTGCGCGGACGCCGATCGGCAGAGCCTTTCGGGGCGCTTTCAATCAGACGCATGGCGCGACACTGGCGGGACACGTCGTGCGCTCCGCAATCGATCGCGCGCAGCTCGATCCGGCGGAGGTCGACGACGTCGTTTTGGGCGTCGGACTTCCCGAAGGCGCGACGGGAAATAACCTCGGACGCATTGCCGCTTTGCGCGCGGGGTTGCCCGTCAGCGTTCCCGGGACGACAATCAACCGCTACTGCGCATCGGGACTGCAGGCGATCTCCGTCGGCGCGCAACGCATCATCGTCGACGGGGCGAGCGCGGTCGTAGCCGGCGGCGTTGAATCGATCAGTATGGTGCAGACCAATATGAACGTCGAATTCTTCACGGAAGACTGGATGCTGCGCCACGACCCTGACGTCTATATGCCGATGCTGCAGACGGCAGATTTCGTCGCAAAGAAATACGGCGTATCGCGGGAGCGTCAGGACGAATATGCGTTGCAAAGCCAGCAGCGCACGGCAGCCGCCCAAAAGGCAGGCGCGTTCGAAAAAGAGATTGTGCCGCTGGAGACTTGGAAATACGTCGAAGACAAAGAAACAGGCGCCGTTCACGAGGAGCGAGTGACGTTAGCGGCCGACGAAGGCAATCGTCCCGATACGACGCTCGAGGGTCTGGCGAAACTCAAGGGTGTGCTCAACCCGGAGTCGAGCGTAACCGCCGGAAATTCGTCGCAACTTTCAGATGGCGCGGCCGCCGTTCTGGTGATGCATGCGAAGCTCGCCGACAAGCGCGGGCTGAAACCGCTGGGATTCTATCGCGGCATGGTCGTGGTCGGCAACGAACCCGGCGAGATGGGGATCGCGCCGGTCTATGCGATTCCGAAACTTTTGAAACAGCACGGCTTGAAGATCGACGACATCGGCTTGTGGGAACTGAACGAAGCCTTTGCGGTGCAAACGGTGTACTGCCGCGACATGCTCGACATTCCGAACGAACGTTTTAACGTCAGCGGCGGAGCGATCGCGATCGGTCATCCGTACGGCATGTCCGGCGCACGCATGACGATGCACGCGTTAATCGAGGGGAAGAAGCGCAAAGCCAAGTACGTCGTCGTAACGATGTGCATCGGCGGCGGCATGGGCGCAGCGGGACTTTTCGAAGTCGCCTAGCGGCTCGGCGCGGGAGACGGCGTTGCGCACATCTTCACGGCCCACAACGGATCCGGCTTGAGCGCAATACCGCGGCTGAGTTCCGCGGCCGCTTGTTTTGAATAGAGCTGGAAATGGGGGCTGACGAACGTTAGCGCTTTCATCGCCGCTGCGAGCAGAATCTCCAGATAAATCTTCGTACAGATGCGCGAGGCTGATGCCCGTCGATGCGAGCCATCCGTCCATCGGGTACCGTCCAGACCAATCGTAGTACGCTTCCTCGGTTAGGCCCGCCAGATGCGAGGCATTTTCCGGCAGTAGCTTGCGATTGTCGTAGCGGCTCTTGAGCTGCGCGATCTCGTAGCGGATGCGCAGCGCGCTCACACGCAAGCGGCCGACGTACTTGTCGGCCGGCGCGTTAGCAGACGGCGCCGACGCGAGCGTCAGACTCCAGGAGCAACAGCGCGGTCATTATTTTCACCGCCTGGACTATTCCCTAAGAGGTCGCGGGTTCTAACGAAGAAGCCGGGGGTTGCTATATCGGCTCCTGGTCGTGATAGACTGTTCGAAAGGACCGAAAGTGAGCGCGCAACCGTTGGAAATCCGGATGGCGCACCTTGAGGGTGCGTATGAGCAGATAAGCCACAGACTCGGCACCATCGAACAGCGGCTGGGTTCTATGGAGTTGAAGTTTGAAGCTCGCTTCGGCCAAGTGGATGGGCGGTTTGGGCAGATCGACGCACGGTTCGTTCAAATCGACGCGCGGTTCGCGCAAATCGATCAGAAGTTCATCTGGCTGTTCGGCCTGATCGGCTCGTCCTGGATTACCACGATACTGGCGGTACTCTACCACCGCTAGTCCCCTAAGACATCGCCGGTTCTAACGAGCGCAGCCGCGCAATCTCCTCGCGCAGGGCCTGCGCTTCGAGATGATCGTATGTGACGGCGGCATTATTGACGAGCGGAACGAGCGCGCGTTCGTCATCGCCGTCGAGGTCGGCCCCGTCATCGTGCGCCCCGTAGAGCACGAAGCCTGCCAGCTCTCTGCGGAACACGAGTGGAATCGCCAGCACCGGCGCATCGTGGCGATCAGGATGCTCGGCTTGCATTGGCACGTCGCCAACGCGCACCGGCGCGAGTTCCGCGCTGATGAAAGCGACCAGCGGATCCGATGACGAGAGCGTTTCGGCGGGAGCATGCTTCCAGCCGCAGTTCTGTTCTAAGACGAATCTGCTGCCCCGTCGCATGTACAGCGCGGCGCCGGTCAAGTCGAGAACCTCAGCGGGAAGCTGCGTTAAATAATCGGGAATCGACGCGGCATCGTCGACGTGCACGATGGCTTTTGCCGCGCGAGCCAATCGCATTTCAGCGACATGCCGCTTTCGAAAAACCACACGGTCGACGCCCGCGTCGATGCGTCCGCGCAAAGCGTGGAAGAAGAAGCCGAGTACGAGCGCGACGACGATGTCGACGGGCAGACTGAAACGCGCTTCCATCGTGCGCGACAAAAACAAGTCGAGTAGCGCGAAGATGCCGACGATCGCGGTCGTCAGCAAGCCGTATGCCAGCGTCCGGCTGACGACGAAATTGATGTCGATGACCCGTTCGCGAAAGATTGCGTAAGTGACCGTTAATGGAAAGATGATCTGAGACGCATCTATCACGGTGTGAAAGGCATATGACTCGTACGCCGGCCAAAGCAGCGCATCGATCGCGTCAACGATAATCCATAGGATGAACCCGGCCGCGATCCAATGCAGGCGCTGTCGCAGCCGAAGCGCGACGTGCATATAGGCGTAAACAAGTCCGGCCAGCGCGAGCGCCGCCGCTGCGATCTCGCAAAACGCGGCGAGCGCAGGCCAGCTGCCGTTCCCAGCCAGCTCGGGGTGCGCCAATTGCGGCGCTACTTCGATAACGCCGAGAAGGAACGTGACGCCCAAAGCGGCCCAAATCCAAGGCGTGAACGCGCGCCGCGCAAGGCTGAACGCAAACAAGACTAAGCCTATTTTGGGGAGTATGATACCGAATGTTATGAAGCCCAGAGATAGCGCCGCGTCCGTATTCCAATCGCTTGAAAAACGCGACGTGGAAACGGAGTTGGGCGGCGAGCCGCCGGCGGTTAGTGAAAACAAAAAGAAGCCCCACGTGATTGGGCTCGGCCGCAGGAGAACCAGGAAAACACCGATCAGCATCGGGATGAAAAACACGACCTCGCGAATGATGATGAACGCAGAAGCCGTAGCCTCGGGAACTGCCACGAGCGTCGCCCGGTGATAATTGCGGCCGTGCCAAAAACCGATCTGCGCCGTATCGCCGGGAGAGGGCAGATAGCCGCCGATAACCGCCGAGCGTTGGGGTGACGTCAGCCGCGAAAGGTCGAGGCGATCTCCCGCGCGGATCCCTGCGCGCGACGCAGGCAGATCCGGCGTCACTATGGTCGCGATCGTCCCATCCGTCCGAAAACCGATGTCTCCATTCGGATAACCCATTGTCCGAACGAGATCCGGCAAGTTCATAACGCAGAAAAACAGCGCCAAGCCGATGACCGTAAAAATGCGCAAAGCGGCGTGAGAAGGCTTCATAAGATCCTCCGAGCGTACGTTCTTAGCGAGCGGGCGGTTAGCTCCCGTTCGTCAACCTTGCTTGGCGGGTAAGAAGCAGCATCACCGCCTTTGCTTTGGGAGGAGTTACTAGATGACAGTTTCCATCGGGAAAGTCGCCGCCGGCGCAATTTTCGCGGCGGCTCTTGCGATGACACCGGGTCCGGCGTTCGCGCAGTACGCGCAGGCGACCACGGCCGCCAGCCCCGCTGCCAGTCCGGTCGCGAGTCCGGCCACCTCGACCACAACGACGGGAGCGACGACGACCACTTCGGCCGTCACCAACAATCCGCAAACCGGATGGTGGGGATTGCTGGGTCTGGCCGGGTTACTCGGTTTGCTGGGGATGCGCCGCGACACGTCGGTCACGACTTACGATACGCGTCCTTAACTAGTCGACGATCAAAATCACGGGTTCGGGCGTAAGCGATCCGATTTCGCTTGCGCCGCCGAGCCCGGCTTTTTTTAGCGCGTGCACGAGTTCGGTGGAGCGTTCGGGCGGCACTGCGAGCAGCAATCCGCCCGACGTTTGCGCGTCGCACAGCGCGAGCCGCTGCGCCATGCTAACGCTATCTGAAAATTGGACACCGTTTTCCAAAGCCAGCCGGTAGTTCGTCCGCGTTCCGCCGGGAACCGCATCCGCTTGCGCGAGGCGGTCAACTTCGTCGAACAGCGTAACGGCGTGCGCCGAGATCTCGGCGCCCGTTCCGCCCGAAGTCATCTCGCAGAGATGGCCGATCAGTCCGAACCCCGTGACGTCCGTGGCGGCATGCACCTCAAACTGTGCGGCGATCTCCGCCGCTTCGCGATTCAGCATTAACATCGAATCGATTGCGGGCTGCAGCGCGGCGTCGTCGATCTCGTCGTTACGCCGAGCGGTCGTCAGGATTCCGGTGCCGATCGGTTTGGTCAGTACCAGCGCGTCGCCGGGTTTTCCGGTGTTGTTCCGCCAGATGCGATCGGGGTGCGCAACGCCGCTGACCGCGAGTCCGTATTTCGGCTCGTCATCTTTGATCGTATGACCGCCGATGATCGCGATGCCGGCTTCACGCGCCTTTTCAGCGCCGCCGCCCAAAATCGCGGCGATAACGCCCACATCCATATTTTCGGGAAACGCGCCGATTGCCAGCGCCGCTATCGGACGCGCGCCCATCGCATAGATATCCGAAAGCGCGTTGGCCGCTGCGATCTGTCCGTACGTACGCGGATCGTCGACGATCGGTGTAAAAAAATCCAGCGTTTGCACGAGCGCGAGCTCGTCGCTCAGCCGGTAGACGCCGGCATCATCTGCCGTTGCGCTGCCGACCAGCACGTTCGGATCGTCGATCTTGGGCAGCTCGCGCAGGACCTGCGCGAGGACGGCGGCGTCCATCTTGGACGCTCAACCCGCGCAGCTGGAAAGATGCGTTAGCCGGAAGATATCGGCTCTCGTCATGCATGGCTCTTCGCGCCGCCGCGCGAAGCGCCTCGCATGCAGGTCACAAGCATCGGCGGCGCATGCATCGATCGCAGCTATCGCGTTGCGGGCACAGCGGTGCGCGGCTCGTCGAACCCGGCGACCCGCGCGCTTCCACTCTTCGGCGGCGTCGCGCGCAACGTGAGCGAGAATTTGGCGCGGCTGGGGACCGCATCCGCGCTTTTGACCGTAGTGGGCAAGGATACGTTGGGCGAAGCGCTACTCGACGAGCTTCGCGCGGCCGGCGTCAACGTCGATCTCGCGAAAACCATCGAAGGGTCGTCCGACGAATACGCGGCTATTCTCGAGCGCGGCGAATTGGCGTTGGGCGCGGCCGACATGCGCGCGATTGAAAGCCTGACGGTCGGGGACCTCGACCGCCGCTGGGAAACGATCACCGGATCGGAATGGCTGTTCGTGGATTGCAACGTCAGCGCCGGCGTGTTGCAGGCGTGTCTGGCGCGCCGCTCGATCGCGCGATACAAACTCGCGGTCGACGCGGTCAGCGAGCCGAAGGCGAAGCGGTTGCCGGCGCGGCTCGACCCTATCGACGTGCTCTTTATAAATGAAGGCGAAGCGTCGGCCTATCTCGGCGAGGACGGCGGCGCGCCGCCGGAAGAGCTTGCGGGCGGTTTGCTATCGCGCGGGGCACGCTCCGTCGTACTCACGGGCGGAGACCGCGGCATGATCTGCGGCGATGCAACTGCGCTCGTACATATTCCCGCAGCTCCGGCGAAGCGAGTCTGCGCGACCGGAGCCGGTGACGCGCTCGTCGCCGGTACGCTGTGGAGATTGATGGCCGGTGACGGTTTGCACGACGCCGCTCGCGCCGGCGCCGAACTGGCGGCGCTGACGCTGCAGACCGACCGAAGCGTTCGCGCCGATCTTTCGCCCGAGCTCTTGGACCGGCAGACCGCAGCGCGCTCGCTATGAGGGAGCTCCCGGAGTATTTCGACGTTGCCGCCGACGTTGCGAATGCGCTTTCGAGCGGAGCGCCGGTCGTCGCGCTCGAGAGCACGATCGTTTCGCACGGGATGCCGTACCCGGAGAACCTGGAGACAGCGCTTGCGGTCGAACGCATCGTTCGCAAAAGCGGCGCGGTGCCCGCGACGATCGCCGTAGTCGGCGGGCGCGTGAAGATCGGTTTAAGCGAAGATGAATTGGAACGCTTAGGGCGCGCGAGCGACGTCTTAAAGCTCAGTCGCGCAGATTTGCCGCATGCTGTCGCGAGTCGCCACGACGGCGCGACGACGGTTGCCGCGACCATGCTGCTCGCCGATCTGGCCGGAGTGCGCGTCTTTGCGACCGGCGGGATCGGAGGCGTGCATCGCGGATCCGAACGAACGCTCGATATATCCGCGGATTTATACGAACTCGCGCGCACGCCGGTTACGGTCATCTGTGCGGGCGCGAAGGCGCTGCTCGATTTGCCGGGGACGCTTGAGGTACTCGAAACGCTCGGCGTTCCGGCGATCGTCTACCGCAGCGATGAGTTTCCCGCATTTTGGAGCCGCGAGAGCGGCTTGCCGGCGCCTCTCCGCTACGACTCGGCGGCGGAGATCGCGCGGTTCGTTCAAACGCAGCGCACGCTCGGCTTGCGTTCCGGCGCACTCGTCGCCAATCCGATCGAAGCGGCCGACGAAATACCGCGTTCGGAAATGGAGCCGTGCATCGCCGCCGCGGCCGCTGAAGCCCAGGAGGCGGGAATCCGCGGCAAGGCCGTCACGCCGTGGCTGCTCGAGCGCATCGGCCGGCTGACGTCGGGGCGCAGCCTGGCGGCCAACGTCGCGCTGGTCAAGAACAACGCCCGCCTGGCGGCTGAAATCGCGGCGTTCATGGCGAATACCGCGTGACTTGCCACTCGTACGCTCGAAGATCCAGTCGAAGGCGATTCTTTTAAGCATCGTTCCGTTGGCGTTTCTGCTCGTCTTTTTGGGCGTCGTCGTGCTGCTCAATATTCGGGCTTCCGAGATGACGGTTTGGACCCGGCACGCCGCTGCGGTTCTCGACCGGTCCGACGCAATGTTTACCTCGATTGGGAGCGCGAACCAGGCTGCGGTCGACTATACGCTGCACCCCAATCGCACTACGCTGAAAGCCTACCAGCTGCGGTCGGCGGCGGCCGGCATTCAGGCTCGTCAGCTCGTGCAGATGGCCGACGCGCCGGCACAGAAAATGCGCGCCGCGCAATATGCGGCGTTATCCGGACGCATCTTGTCCCTGATCGGCCAGTATGTCGCCGACGTACGAAGCGGACATCCCGCGAACGGACGCGCACTGGCCGCGACGCCCGCAACGCGCGCGCTCGGAACGAATTTTCAAGCCGCAAAGGCAAACTTCGATCGCTCCGAGCGGCAGTTGATCAGCACGCGTTTCCGCGAGCTGCGCGATCAAATCAATCTCTACGGCTACTTGCTGCTCGGCCTGACCTTCGTCGGCACCATTCTCACGCTGCTGACGACCGGCCGTTTCGGCGTAAGCATTGCCAGCCGCTTGCGTACGCTGGCGCAAAACGCGGAAAGACTCGGTGCCGGTCAATCGACCACGCCGGTGCGCGGCAACGACGAGATCGCCGAGCTGGATCGCATCTATCACGAAATGGCACAGCGCATACACGATACGCTTTCGGCCTACCGGCGCGAGCATTACATCGCCTCCACGCTGCAGCGGGCGCTGCTTCCCCAGGAATTGCCGCGGGTTTCGGGTCTGCGCGTGGACACGGCATATGCGGCTGCCGCGCACGCCGCCGAGATCGGCGGCGACTGGTATGACGTTTTTAAAGTTGACGAAGCGCTCGTTGGAATCAGCGTCGGCGACGTAGCCGGTCATGGATTGCGCGCCGCGGCAATCATGGGTTCGGTCCGGCAAGCCATCCGTATCGGTGCACGCGTTACCAGCGAACCCGGGAGTGTGCTCGAACGCGTCAACAAAGCGCTCTGCGCCGACGAAGCCGGCGTGATCGTGACGGCGTTTTTTGCGACGATCGATATGCGCACCGGCCATTCGCGGTATGCCGTGGCCGGTCATCCGCTGCCGCTGGTCGTCCATTCCGGAACGCACGTCGAGCAGTTGAAAGGCGAAGGGCTTATTCTCGGCGTCGAACCCGGCACGGAATACCGCACGTTCGATGTAGATTTGCGCACCGGCGAAGCGCTCGTCGGCTTTACCGACGGGCTCATAGAAGTGCACCGGGATTACTTCAAAGGCATGACCGACTTGATCGAAGCGGTCAAGACGGAGTATGCCGCAATGTCGGCAGAAAACATCGCCGAGCGAATAAAAGATCGCATTCTCGCCCACGTCGATCCGGTCGATGATTCGGCCGTCCTGTTCGTGGGCATCACAAATCTTGGCGTGAACGGAACACCTCAAAAGAAAACGTGGAAGCTGGATGTGCGCGAACAGGGAGCTGCCTACCGCGTGCGCCGTGCCGTGTTATGGGATCTGTCGGCGCGTATCCGCCCCGGCTCGGACCTGTCGGGCGTCGAGTTGATCCTCGGAGAACTGCTGAGCAACGTCGCGCAGCACACCTCCGGCAAAGCGGAGGTCAGCCTCGAGTTTCACGACGGCGAAGCTCGCCTCTCGGTTAAGGACCAAGGCAAGCCCTTTGAAAACGAAGATGGCGCGATGCCTGACGCGCTCTCAGCGAGCGGCCGGGGCTTGCACCTCGTGCGAAGCTTAGCGCGTTCGGTTGAGTTCCACCATAACGGCGGCAACAGTGTCGCCGTGATCTTGCCGGTAAGCTTCGCGTAATTCCCGCCGAAACAACAGGAGACTTGCCCGCTAAGGAAAACGGGGCAACTAAAGTCTTCGTTAAGGAGCTTCCGTTGTATCAGAAATTCGCACTCTCCGTTGGAGCGGTGGCCGCCTTTGCGTTGGCCGCCTGTTCGGGTGTTTCCAACAATACGATTCCGGGCGGCGCGCAATCGATGGCGCCGCAATCCGACGTTGCCGCATCATGCGGCGAAGTGGCCGAAGGTTTCGCGCGCTGCTTCTCGCTCGTCCGTACCGACGTGGGCGGCGGCGACCCCAACGGCTACCACGGACTTTTCGGCGGCCCGCCGGTCGCCGAACCTTTGAGCGTGACGCCGGACAAGAAGCCGACTCCGAAGCCTTCCTCGACGCCCGGACCGACGCCGACTCCACCACCGGGAAATCCGCCGGGCTACGGTCCGGCCGATCTGCAGGCGGCTTACAAGTTGCCTTCGTCGACGGCAGGCGCCGGACAGACCGTTGCGATCGTCGACGCTTTTGACGACGTGACGGCCGAACACGATCTCGCGGTGTACCGCGCGCAATTCGGATTGGCGCCGTGCACGACCGCGAACGGCTGCTTCAAGAAAGTCAATCAGACCGGCGGCAGCACGCCGCCGACGGCAAACGCGAGCTGGGGTCAGGAGATTTCGCTGGACATCGACATGGTTTCGGCGATCTGCCCGAACTGCCACATCTTGCTCGTCGAATCGAATAGCGCGAGCTTCGTGGATCTCGGCACCGCCGTCAACACCGCCGCAAGCCTGGGCGCGAACGCGATCAGCAACAGCTACGGCGGAGGCGAAAGCTCCGCCGAAACGACGACCTACGACGCATACTACAACCATCCGGGACATGCCATCACCGTGAGCTCCGGCGACGGCGGCTACGGCGTCGAATATCCGGCGGCATCGCGCTATGTCACGGCCGTCGGCGGGACTTCGCTTTCGCGTGCGAGCAACGCGCGCGGCTGGACCGAGACCGTGTGGAGCGGCGCCGGATCCGGTTGCAGCGCATACGAGACCAAGCCGTCCTGGCAAACCGACACCGGCTGCGCCCGGCGAACGGTTGCCGACGTGTCGGCGGTTGCCAATCCGAGCACGGGCGTCGCGGTCTACGACAGCACCGCGTATCAAAGCCGGTCGGGCTGGATGGTTTTTGGCGGCACGAGTGTGGCGTCACCCGTTATCGCGTCGGTTTACGCGCTTGCGGGCAACGGCGGTTCGGTGAACTACGGGTCGTCTCCGTATGGTCATCTGAGCGCGCTGTTCGACGTGACGTCCGGCAGCAACGGAAGCTGTGGAAGCAGCTACCTTTGCACCGGCAAGACCGGCTACGACGGTCCGACCGGAAACGGTACGCCCAACGGCGCCGCCGCTTTCTAGAAGACGCGGGAGGGGCCGAAAGGCCCCTCCTGACGAAGATTTGAGCCCGTGAGAAACTCACGGGTTTTTTTTCTGCTGGCGCTGCTGATTGCGGCCGCCGCGATCGCTTGGTATTTTACGTCGCACCGCGCGTCACCGGGCGAGGTCACCGTCTATTACACGAAAGTGGACGGGCAATCGGAGATCCCTTGGACGATATCCGCGCGTCCGCAGCAGCCGGGTGAAAGCGCCGCGGCGCATGCGCAGTATCTGGTGCTGTACGCCGCATCGCAGGCCGTAGCCGGACCGCCTTCGGATGTTTCGGCGATTCGTTTTCCTTCCGGAACCCACGTGCTCTCCGCGAGCGTTGATGGTACGACCGCTACCGTCGATCTTTCACCCGAGGTAAACCACCCCGGCGAGGGCGCTTTGAACGAAAGCGGCGAGTTCAAATCGCTGATCTGGACGCTGACCGCGCTGCCGGGAATAGACCGCGTCGCGGTGCGCGTAGCCAGCAGCAAAGTCGCGACGCTGAACGGAGGGAGTTTCGAGCTCGATGAACCGCTACGCCGTTCGGATTGGTAGCGTTCTCGCTCTTGCGCTGAGCTTTCAGCTCGGGGTCTTCGCTTTCGCCGGAGCTGCCGAAAACGCGGCCTACGCCTATGACGGCAAACGCGTTGTGTTTGAAACGCTGGTGCGTACCGGCGGAGGGCCCGCCGTTTCCGCCGACGACGCCGGGTTGCGCCAACTGGTCCGAAATGCCGGCGGTTCGGTCACCTGGGATGCCGACAACCAATACATTCTCGTAACGTTTCTCGGTCCGACCGTCATCAGTTTCGCGATCGGCGACGCGCACTATCTCATCGGATCCGTTTCTCACCCCGCAGCGTTCGCACCGTTCGTGCGCGACGCGCATGCGTTTATTCCGCTCAACGACGTGCTGCACGCGCTGAAACTTCCGCCGTTTTCATCTTCTGTGGCCGAAGCGGCACCGCCAACTTCGTCGCCGGCGCCCGCACCGATCTCCACGTCCGACGTCGGTCCAGCACCCACGACCCCGCCTTTTGCAACGCCGATGCCGTCGCCGCAGACCGATCAGCTCGCGCAAGTTACCGGCGTTGACGCTCAGACCCAGCCCGGCAGCGTGACCGTGCGCATCGGCATTACCGGAAACGGCGCGTACGAATGGCGTCGTCTGCGGCCGCCGGACAACCGGTGGTGGATCGACGTGCACACCGCTAAGCTCGCAACGGCGCCGATCGATCAGACCGCAGGCACTCTCGTTTCGTCCGTTCGTGTACGCCAGCAGAGCGGCGACACGGTTCGGGTGGCGCTCTCGCTGCCCGCTGCCGAACAAGTCGACGTCACACCGGGTTCGGACGGCATAACCATCGTCGTTTCGAATCGCGTCATCGTGGCCGCCGCTCGCGGAACGGGCACGTTCGGAAGCATCGTCACGGCGAACGCGTCCCCGCTCGCGAGTCCGGGCGCTTCGCCCGCGACGCGCTATGTGCCGACAAATCCGAATCTCATCGTGATCGATCCGGGCCATGGCGGAAGCGATCCGGGAGCCGTGCGCGGCGGACTTCAGGAAAAGAACGTAGCGCTCGACGTGGCCAAGCGCGTGCGCGACATTCTGGTCGCGCGCGGCTGGCAAGTCGTGATGACCCGCACGGACGATCGCGACGTCTTCGCCCCCAACGATTCGGCGCACGACGAACTGCAGGCGCGCGACGACGTGGCCAACTCGCGCGGAGCTAGGCTGTTGTTGAGCATCCACGTCAACAGCTACGTGAACTCAGGGCCGCATGGCGTGGCGACCTACTATTATAAAGCCGGCGATATGGCGTTGGCGCAGTCGGTCAGCCGGCGTATCGCCTCCGAGCTCGGTATCAACAACAACGGCGTCATCAAAGACAAGCTGTACGTCATCAATCACGCCGTCATGCCCGCGGCGCTGGTGGAGACCGCCTACATTTCAAATCCTGACGATTTCGCGCTGCTGCAGTCGAGCAGCTGGCGGCAGAAGATGGCGCAGGCGATCGCGGACGGCATCGTCGACTTTACCGAAAGCAACTAAACCGCTTCGTGTTAGGACTCTTCGATTCGGGGCTCGGCGGACTGACCGTGCTGAAACGATTGCACGAGAGACTTCCGCAGCATGACATCGTGTTTTTTGCCGACCAGCTGCACGTGCCGTATGGCGACCGCACACCCTCCGAATTGGTGCAGCTGCTGAGCGCGAATGTCGAATTCTTGGATGCACGCCACGTGGATGCGATCGTCATGGCATGCAATACGTCGTGCGCGACGGCGGCGCGAGAAGGCTGGCCCCCAACGAAAGCGCCGGTTGTGGACCTGATCGAGTCGGCAGCGATCGCCGTAGAATCCGCCGGCTACAAACGCATCGGCGTCGTCGCAACCGCCGCGACGGCCGCGACGCGCGCCTATACGCAGAAAATTACGGGACGCATTCCGACCGCGCAGGTTGTTGAAGTCGCCGCGCCCGCGCTCGTTCCGCTCGTGGAAGCCGGGAAACTCGAAGGCGACGAACCGCGCGCAGCCGTCGCTGCGGTTTGCGCGCGATTGCCGCGCGATCTCGATGCGGTCATCTTGGCGTGCACGCACTATCCGCTGCTCGATAAACACTTTGCCGCCGCGTTAGGCGACGCCGTCGCACGAATCGATCCGGCGATCGTGCAGGCGGAACGTGCGGCGGCGATCGCAGCGCACGAAGGATTCGCGGCCGGCACGGGTTCGATAACCTGCATGACGAGCGGCGACCCCGAACTGTTTCGCGCAGCGGTGACGAAGGTGCTCGGCAATCTTCCGGAGCTGACATTTGAACGTTAAGGTCGCGATTGCCGGCGGCGGCCCGGCGGGCATGGTGCTGGGATTTTTGCTGGCTCGTGCCGGCATCGAAGTCGCCGTCTTGGAGAAGCACGGGGACTTCTTGCGCGATTTCCGCGGCGACACGATCCATCCGTCGACCCTCGATATCATGGGGGAACTCGGCTTGCTTGATGCGTTCCTCGCGCTGCCGCACAGCCAAGTCACGCAATTCTCCGGCGTCGTTAACGATAAGGTCTATCCGTTCGTCGACTTGAGCCACGTGCCGACGCACTGCAAATTCTTGGCCTTCATGCCGCAATGGGATTTCTTGAATTTCTTGGCCGAGCGCGGCCGGAGCTATCCCGCCTTTCATCTGTTGATGGAAACTGAAGCCGTGGACACGCTGAAAGAGGGAGGGCGAATTGCGGGCGTACGCGCCGTGAGCCCGCAAGGCGAGATGGAGATTCGTGCGGAGCTCACCATTGGCGCCGACGGCCGCCACTCGACGCTGCGCAATGCCGCGCAGCTGCCGGTGAAAGAATTCGGAGCACCAATCGACGTGCTATGGCTGCGCGTTCCGCGCGAACCTTCCGATCCGGGCCAGGTTTTCGGCTACATCAAAAACGGCAAGATATTCGTGATGCTGATGCGCGACACGTACTGGCAATGTGCGTACGTCATTCCGAAAGGGTCGTTTGAGACCATCAAAGCGCGCGGACTGCCAGAGTTCCGCTCCGGGATCGCGCAGCAGGCGTCCTTCGTTGCCGATCGCGTCGGCGCGCTGCAGAGCTGGGACGACGTCAAATTGCTGACCGTGCAAGTCGACCGGCTCGAGCAATGGTACCGCGAGGGCTTGCTCTTTATCGGCGACGCCGCGCACGCAATGTCGCCGATCGGCGGCGTCGGGATCAATTTGGCCGTTCAGGACGCCGTCGCGGCCGCCAACATTCTCTATCCCGCGCTGGCTGCCGGAAGCGCCCCTGATTTGCAGGCCGTGCAGCGGCGGCGAACCTTTCCGACGGTGATGACGCAGAATTTACAGCTGCTCATCCAAAACACGTTTATGTCGCGCATTCTGCGCGACGGCGTCTCGAAAGCGCCGCCGAAGCAGCCGATATTCTTGGAGTTATTCAGGTACTTTCCGCTGCTGCGGCGCGTTCCGGCTCGTCTGATCGGCGTCGGCTTTCGCCCCGAACACGTCCGGACGCCGGCCGCTTAGATATACGAGGTTATCTGCCCGACAAACTTGTCGGTGTTGCGGATGCTGCGCAGCACGATCGTGATTGCCTCCGGAGGAAATCCGGACTCAAGCGTGATCGTGTAGCCTGAAAACACATCTGAGGTGTCGTCGGCGCCCCAGAACAAAAAGTTCTGATCGCTGAAGTATAGCAACTTGCGCATGAGCGCATTCGGGTTCTTGGCTCTGCCGAGGTTGATGTATCCGCCCTTATAATGGGGGTAAACGCGAAAGCCGATCGTGTTCGACTTCGATACGCTGACCACGATTTCCAACGAGTCGGAATATGTCAGCCCGGTGGTCATCAGCCCGACGAAGTTATACGGATTCTTCGTGCTCTGGCGGAAGGAAACGTTTACGTCGTCGCGCGCACCGGCCGTTTGCAGCAGCTGGCCGAGCTGCGTACGGGTCGCGTCGCGAGCCGAATCTTGAGCGTTGGCCGCCAGCGGCGCGATGAGGAAAAAGCAAAGAACAGCGAAGATTGTAAGACGCATGATCGTCCGCTTCGCTGTGACTGGACGCGGGGCCCTTGGCATGCTACAATAACTTTGCATGACAAAGTTACTAGTGGGCGCGGCATGCCTGGCCGCGTTCTGCCTCGTTATCGCCGGCGCTTATGCGGCGTCGATCTTTGGGCGGCCGCCGATGCCCGTACCGCTCGGCACCGTCCTATGGGGTTATGAAACCGGTTTTACGGTAACCAAGGTCGTACGCCGTCCCGCTTCGCGTGGGATTGTCGCATACGAAGTAACGGCTCGAGTGTACTGCCCTTTCGGTGAGCGCTACCGGTGGACGCCGTGCAGCGCTCACATCTTCGACAATGCGGGACGCACGTATTATGCGAGCGCGGGTATCGCTGCGCACAAAATTCTTGGCGCGACCGATACCGAACACGTGACGTTTCTGCTGCCGGCGGACGTGGAACAGCCGGCGCTTGTTTTTGACGATACGCTCGGTCTGTGGTCGATGCTCGGCGCGTTACGGGCTGGGCCGCCCGAACTTTACGAACCGCATCGCTTCAACCTACGGTACGATTAAAGCGCGACGATATGGAAGGCCCAGAAGAAGATGCCGACGCTGAATGTTGCAAGCACGGCGCCTGCGACGACTTGGCCGACGGTGTGCGCGCGCAAATACACGCGGGCCCAGCAGACCATCGGAATGAGCACGAGAAACGGCAGCGGCTGGCGGCCGTAGAGCAGACTGAGCGCGACCAGCGGCGCCGTGATCCCGACGGCATGCGTGCTGATCTTCCAATAGCGTGTGATGTACTGCACGAGCGCGGTCGCAAGCGTGTATCCGGCCATCGATGCGACCAGCAGCTTCGGCGCGTGGATCAGCCATAACGTGGCGGTGCCGGCCAGATAGAACATGACGAAGATAAAAAATACCTGCTCGCGCTCTTCGCGGATCGACATGTCGAGATCCGATATCCGGTCGGTCGCATAGAGCCAGAAGATGAAGAGCATGGGTCCGATCGACGTAAAGAACGTGCTCAGGAAAAGCAGGCGCCAAAAGTCGTCCGTACTGCTGGCGCGCACGTGGGACAATATGACAAAGAGCGCCAGCGCCGTGAGGAACGGATTGAAGATGGTTGAGAGGATGCGCGCCAGGTCGCGCCAGACTCGCCGGTTCTTTATGGGGGTGGGAGTCAGCGCGGGGTGCATGTGGACCACCGTTCCTACTAGGTTCGCCTGCCTGCCTCGGTCCTGCCGCAGTGAGGGGCTCCGCGCAGGAGCCTGTCGAAACGGAGGCCCTTCATGGTGCTAGAGCGGATCAACACCCCCGCCGACGTCAAAGCCCTGCTTCGCCCGGAGATCGACCTGCTGGCTCGCGAGATCCGCGAGCAACTGGTGGAGGTCTGCGCGCAAAACGGCGGGCATTTGGCTCCCAATCTCGGCGTGGTCGAGCTGACGCTCGCGCTTCATCGCACGCTCGATCTGCCGAAAGATCGCATCGTGTGGGACGTCAGCCACCAAACCTACGTGCACAAGCTGCTGACCGGGCGGCGCGATCGTTTTGCAACGCTCCGTAAAGGCGGCGGCATCTCCGGCTTCGCGATGCGCAGCGAATCCGATTACGATTGTTTTGGCGCCGGACACGCCAGCACAGGCGTCTCGGCGGCGCTCGGCATGGCGCAAGCGCGCGATCTCACCGGCGGAAGAGAAACGATCGTCGCAGTGATCGGAGACGGCGCTCTCACAGGCGGCCTCGCCTATGAAGCGCTCAACAACGCCGGCCAGATGCGTACAAACTTTATCGTCATTCTCAACGACAACGAGATGTCGATCGCGCCCAATGTCGGCTCGATGGCGTCGTATCTTTCGGTGCTGCGCAGCAAGCCGTTTGCCAATCAGGTGCGCGCGACCGGCAAACAGGTGCTCGGCCACTTGCCGCTGGGCGGCATGGCGAAGAAAGCCTTTGAGTCGGCCGAACTCGGCGCAATGCGCTTTATCGCGCCGTCGGAAAAAGCCGCGGTCATCTTCGAAGAACTCGGCTTCCGCTATATCGGAGCAATCGACGGGCACAACTACGACGCGCTCGTCGATGCGTTAGAAACGGCCAAAGCCATTCCGCGTGCCGTGTTGCTGCACGTGCGCACCGTCAAAGGCAAGGGGTACGAACCGGCGGAGCGCGACTCTCGCACCTTCCACGGCATAGGAGCCAATGCGTTCGAACCGCGCGACGGCAGCAAGAAAGCCGCGGCACCTTCCGCGCCAAAATTCCAAGATGTCTTTGCCGACGCGATGATTGCGCTGGCGGAAAAAGATCCTCGCATCATCGGCATAACGGCGGCGATGCCCGACGGAACCGGACTCTCGAAGTTCGCCAAAGCTTTTCCCGAGCGGTATTTTGACGTCGGCATCGCCGAAGCGCACGCGGTTTGCTTTGCGGCGGGCGCGGCCACCAACGGTCTCAAGCCGGTCTGTGCGATCTACTCGACATTCTTGCAGCGCGCCTATGACCAAGTCGTGCACGACGTCTGCGTTCAGAATCTTCCCGTTGTCTTTTGTATGGACCGGGCGGGCGTGGTCGGTGACGACGGACCGACGCATATGGGCTTGTACGACATCGCTTACATGCGCACGCTTCCGAACATGACATGCATGGCGCCGCGCAACGAAGAAGAGCTCTATCCGATGCTCGCACACGCGCTGTCGCTCGACGGGCCGGCCGCGATCCGCTACCCGCGCGGATCGACGAGCGGAAAACACCGCGATCCGGTCGCTCCAATCGTGCAGGGCCGCGGCGAAGTTTTGCGCACCCTTCGACAAACTCAGGATGACATCGGCGTTGCGATTCTGGCCTACGGTAACACCGTCGACATCGCACTCGACGCGTATGATTTGCTGCCGTCGGCAACGGTCGTCAATATGCGGTTTGTAAAACCGATCGACGAAGCGCTGCTGCTCGAGCTGGCCGCAAACCATTCGCACTTCATTACGCTGGAAGAACATTCGCTCGCCGGCGGATTCGGCTCCGCGGTTGTGGAGTTCGTCGCCGACAATACTTTGAACGTCACGGTCGAACGCATCGGCATTCCTAACGTGCTCGTGCAGCACGATTCGCAGCCGAAGCAGCGCGCGCTCTTCGGTCTGACGGCGGAAGAAGTTGCGCAACGCGTGCGGCGGGCTTGCGAATCTGCACCAAAGCGCGAACGCGAACTGATCGAGGAACCCGTATGATTTGGCTCCTGGCCGCAGCCGCGGCCGCAAAACCCGTGGCGGTGCCGACCCCCAATCCGCTGCAAGTCCAGCAGCCGGTTCCGCAAGCGCCGCCCGCTCCACCCGCCGAAACGTGGTTCCAGCTGCATGCAAGCTGGCTGACGCACGGACTGGCCGGACTCTTTCTGATCGCGGCGATCGGGCTCATTATCATGCTGGCGATACAGACGACGAAACAGGAAGGGCTCTCCGGAACGATCGGCGGCCGCGTCGAGTCTGCCTATAGCCGCATGGGGGCGGACGAACAGCTCAAGCGCATCACGGGTATCTTCGCAGTGATGTTCGTCGTCATCGGCACCATTCTGTCGCTGACCGGAATTTAGCTCTTGCCGCTGCTCGAAGTCAAGAACCTCCGGACGACATTCAATACCGAGGACGGCTTGGTCACTGCCGTCAACGGCCTGTCGTATTCGCTCGAAGCCGGTTCGACGCTGGGCATCGTGGGCGAATCGGGATCGGGCAAGTCGGTCAACGCGCTTTCGATCATGCGTCTTATCCAGCGGCCCGGCCGGATCGATCCGCAAAGCGAGATATTCTTCGAAGGCGAGAACCTGCTCGAAAAATCCGAATCCGAGATGCGCAAGATTCGCGGCCGCAAGATCGCGATGATCTTTCAAGACCCCATGACCTCGCTCAACCCGGTCCTGACGATCGGCGAACAGATCTCTGAAGCGGTTCAGCTGCATTTGGGACTAAACAGGAAAGAAGCGTTCGACAAAACGGTCGAGATGCTGAAAAAAGTGCGCATCCCGCTTCCCGAAAAACGTTTCAAGGATTACCCGCACCAGTTCTCCGGCGGCATGCGCCAGCGCGTCATGATCGCGATGGCGCTCTCGTGCGACCCGCGGCTGCTGATCGCCGACGAGCCGACGACCGCGCTCGACGTCACCATTCAAGCGCAGATCCTCGAACTCATGAGCGAAATGCAGCGCGAAACGGGCGCTGCTATTATTTTGATCACGCACGACCTGGGCGTCGTTGCCGAAGTCTGCGAAAACGTGCTCGTGATGTACGGCGGCAACATGGTCGAATACGGGGATGCGCCGCAAATATTCGACACGCCGAAAATGCCGTACACACAAGGCCTGCTCGCTTCGCTGCCGCGTTTGGACGTTCGCGAGCGCCAGCGCCTCGAACCCATCCCCGGACAGCCGCCCAATCTGCTACGCTTGCCTCCCGGCTGCGCGTTTGCGCCGCGCTGCCGCTACCGCATGCCGATCTGCGCCGAGCCGGTTCCGGTTTACGATTTTGGCGCGGGCCACGTCGCACGCTGCTTCCTCTATGACGAGCGCGCAAAAGATCAGCGCACCATCGAAGTGGAAACGGCGCCGATCGTCAGCGCTGCCCCGGAGGCCGCCAAAACGTGAGCGCTCAAGAGATCGCGACGGAAACGAAAACGGAGAACCTCCTCGAGGTTACCGGGCTTTACAAGTATTTCCCAATCCACGCGGGGCTGATGTCGCGCCACATCGGCGACGTGAAGGCGGTCGACGGTGTGGATTTCACGATCCCGCGCGGTGAAACGCTGGGACTCGTCGGCGAGTCTGGTTCAGGCAAGACGACCGTCGGCCGCGTCATCTTACGGCTGCTGCCGGCAACCAAAGGCGAAGTCTGTTTCGACGGCCGTCCCATTCTCGATCTTTCGCGCGGCGACATCCGCCGGCTGCGGCGCGAGATGCAGATCATCTTCCAAGATCCGTTCGCGTCGCTCAATCCGCGCATGACGGTAGGCGACATCGTCGCCGAGCCGCTGAAGATCCATCACCTGGCGGCGGGCAAAGAAGTGGACGAGCGCGTGCAAGAGCTGCTGCGCCTGGTCGGCTTGCAGCCATATCACTCGAACCGCTATCCGCACGAATTTTCCGGCGGGCAGCGCCAGCGCATCGGCATCGCGCGCGCGCTCGCTGTCGATCCGAAGTTCATCGTCTGCGACGAGCCCGTCTCCGCGCTCGACGTTTCGATCCAAGCGCAGGTCATCAATCTGCTCGAAGATCTGCAGTCGAAGCTCGGTCTGACCTATCTTTTCATCGCGCACGACTTGTCGGTCGTGCGGCACATCTCGACGCGCGTAGCGGTGATGTACGTCGGAAAATTGATGGAGATGGCTCCGCGCGACGCGCTCTACGAAGAACCGCTGCACCCGTATACCATTTCATTGCTCTCCGCGATTCCGATTCCCGATCCGCACGTCGAGCAGCGACGCAAGCGCATCGTTTTGACAGGCGACATTCCCTCGCCCGTCAATCCGCCGTCCGGCTGCCGCTTTCATACGCGTTGCCCGATCGCGTTCGAGCGCTGCAAGATCGAAGTGCCGGCGTTTAACGAATACCGGCCGGGGCATTTCGCCGCATGCCATTGGGTCGAAGAGCATGACGGGGCGCAGCCGGACATCACGGCGGCGCTCGCCGCTAAGGATTCGGCAGGCGGATCCGTCGTGGTCGCGCCCGGCTCGCTTACGGATTCAGTTCCGCCCGCTTAGCTCGGCGGGTAAGCGGCGGCTTCGGATCGCTTTCTGTAAAGCCAAGGGATTTCTCAGGCAGCCACTGTAGCGTTGCGGCATGCGTAAAATTCTTTTCGCCCTTTCTTTAGCGCTTTTCGCGGCGCCCATTGCGGCTGCGGCTCAAGGCTTCCCGGGCATGACGCCCGAGCAGCAGGTCCAGGTGCAAGCGCTCCGCGACACCGCAAAAACGACCAGTTTCAACGCACTGAGCGCGGATCACCGCAGCAAAGTGCAAGCCATCATCACCAATTTCAATAGCGGTTCGGTTGCCATCGCCGACGCGGTGACGCAAATCGACGCCGTTCTTACTCCCGACGAATCGACGGCCGTTCTCGCTGCCGGTCAAACGATGCGCGACGCGATGCGTAAGATGTATCAAGACGCTAACGGCGGTTCGCCGCCGCCGGGACGGCAAGGTCCGCCTCCGGGAGCTGGTCAAGGCCAGCGGCGCGCCCCGGATGCGGGACGAACTCTGCTGCAACTCGCGGCTTCGCCGGACGCATTGCGTGCGGCAAGGCAGCCGTAGCGAATACTACGTCAGGTGACGCAAACTGCGTCACCTGACGTATTCCAAGCCATCTAAACAGCTCGGCTATGCGTGGGGTTAGCGCCGCAATCGAGCGCGACTTCACCGCTCCATACATCCAGGCGCGTTCGAAGGCGTACCAGAACATGATGCCTGCGATAACGGCGGCGCAATAACCGCCGGCCAATCGCCACGCCCCAGGCAGGAGCACGTGTTCCTGAAAGAACGCAACGACCGGTTCGTGCACGAGATAAATGCTGTACGAAGCTGTCCCGATCGCAACCAGCGGCCGAAACGAAAGTGCGCCGCGCAGCCATTGCGTATTGCCGGCGATGACCACCAGCGCAAACATCGCAATCTGCCAAGCCGGATTGGTCTGCACAAACGTCGCGTTCTCGACGCCGAACGGGCTCGGCATCCACACGAGCGGCTCGACGAAAACGCCGATGACGATGCAGGCGGGAACGAGCAGCCAGAACCCGCGTTCGAGACGGCGTCCCGTCGCATGGAAGTCTGCAGCGACGATTCCCAAGAGGAACGGAAGCAGAACGCCTACGTCGGGCGCATGCATACGCGTGAAGCCGTAAGCAATTGACGAGGCCGCAGCCAGCGCGAGAAACGCGCGCGGAGCGCGAATCCACAGCGCGAGCGCGAGCGGAAAAAGAAGGTACCAGCGCAGCTCCACGGCGAGCGTCCAGAACGACGCGTTCAAAAAATTGGTGTGCCAGTCCAAGAACAGCGCCTGCTTCAGGACGTCCCAACCCGTGAACGGGAAGTTGGGCATGCCGCCCGGTAGCGGAATGTGCGCGGCGCTCAATCCGAGCGCGGCAAGCAAAAGTACCGCGAGCGCCGCATAGTACGGCGGAACGATGCGCACGATTCGCTTTGCAAAGAAGCGGTGCACTTCGAATGACGCGAGTCCGTCGCGGCGCAGTTTGTGCAGTAGCGGATAGGACAGACAGAAACCGGAGAGCACGAAAAAAAGATCGACGCCGTGCGCCCCTTCGCGTATGATGCGCGCGCCAGCAGTCCAGCCCACCGTTGTCAATGTCGTGCGGCCTACGGCGTGGTCCGCGAGCACCAGCAGCACGGCCAGGGCGCGTAAGCCGTCCAGGTATGCCACACGGCCAAGCAGGCCCGACTGTTGCCGATCCATCTTTGTAAATGTCGGCAGAAAGGGCCGTTTGCTGAGGGCGGCTCCGGAGGGCGCTCTTGCCGCCGCGCGAATGATGCGCCTCGATGCTGCATGTATTGCTCGCCGCGTCGCTCTTCACGATGTCTCAGGTGCTCTCGGCGCCGTTCGCCGGCGATCTCACGGCATCGCCCGACGGCACGGCGGTTGCGTTTACCGCGAACGAACGCGGCCTGCACAACGTCTACTTCGCGTCCGGAATGACCGGTGCGAAGCGCATCACGGCCTATTCTCGTGACGACGGACAGATCGTAGGATCGCTCGCGATCGTGCCGGGCGACCGCGCCGTCGTGTATGTGCGCGGCGAAGGTACCAACCGCCGCAGCGAGTATCCGAACCCGCTCTCACTTCCGATCCCGCCGAAGCAGACGATTTGGGCCGTTTCGGCAGCCGGCTCGCCTCCGGTGCACATCGGTGAAGGTTACTCGCCGCTTGTTTCTCCGCGAGGCGATCGCGTCGTTTGGCTGTTGCGCGGTCAGCCCTATTCGGCTTCTCTCAATACGAAAGGCAACAGTCCGCAAGTCGGAAACCCGGTGCGGCTTTTCTCAATCCGCGGATCGCTTTCCGATCCGGTCTTTTCGCCGGACGGGTCGCGTTTGGCGTTCACCAATTCGCGCGGCGACCATAGTTTCATCGCGATTTATGATCTCGGATCGCGCGCCCTTTCCTATGTCGCACCGTATTTTGCGAGCGACTTCGCGCCCGCGTGGTCACCCGACGGAAAGCAGATTGCGTTCGTGCGCACGCCGGGAACCTTGGAAAACGAAGATCCGTACGTGCATTACGTCAAAGAACCGTGGAGCATTTGGACCGCTAATGCCGATGGGAGCAGCGGCCGCCAAATCTGGCAGGCGGATCGCGGAATGGGCAGCGAGTTCTACGGAACCGACAGCGGTGCGCAATTGTTTTGGTCGGGCGATGGCCGTATAGCCTTTCCTTGGGAAAAGGACGGCTGGCGCCATCTGTATTCCATTTCCGCGAGCGGAGGGACCGCCGGGTTGCTGACGCCCGGAGACTTCGAAGTCGAGAATGTTTCGGCTTCGCCCGATCATTCGCAGCTCGTGTTTTCCAGCAATCAAGGTGACATCGATCGCCGGCATATTTGGAGCACGGGATTTGCAGGCGGAACGCCGTCGCAACTGACCGCTGGGCCGGACAGCCAGTGGACGCCGGTGGCTTTGGCATCCGGAATTGCGGCATACGTCGATGCCGGTTACAAGAATCCACCGGCCGTGTACGTCCTGCACGGAGGCGAAGCAATGGCGGTCGGGGGACCCGCCGTACCTTCTGAATTCCCGGCCGACGCCCTCGTGGAACCGCAACTCGTAACATTTCATGCGCCCGACGGTCTGCTTATTCACGCACAACTCTTCGTTCCGCACGACGATGCCGGCAAGCACTGCGCGATCATCTTCGATCACGGCGGATCGCAGCGGCAAATGCTTCCGGGTTTTCATTATCTCGAGTTTTACACCGACCTTTATGAATCGAATCAATACTACGCAAATCACGGCTGCGTGGTTCTTTCGATAAACTACCGCAGCGGTATCATGTACGGGCACGACTTTCGCGAAGCGAAAAATTATGGCGCCGAGGGCGGAAGCGAATACCAGGACGTGCTCGCCGGCGCGAGCTTTCTGCAAAACCGGTCCGACGTCGACCCGTCGCGCATCGGCATCTATGGCCTCTCGTACGGCGGCTATTTAACGGCGCTTGGATTGGCGCGTAATTCGGATATCTTTAAAGCCGGGGTTGACATGGCGGGCGTACACAATTGGGCGACCACGCGTGACGCGGATTATGGCCGCGCCGTCGGAACGCCCGCCGAACGAAAGATCGCCGAGGACTCGTCGCCGGTTTCGGCCGTCGATACATGGCGCTCGCCCGTCTTTATGAGCCAGGGCGACGACGACCGCAACGTCGAGTTCTCGCAAGGCGTGGATCTCGCGACGCGGCTGCGCGCAAAAGGCGTTGAGGTCGTCGAGATGGTCTTTCCAAACGAAACGCACGAGAATCTAAGGTTCGCGCACGTGCTGCAACTTTACGACACGTCGGCGAACTGGCTGCTGCAGAAGCTGAAATGATCGCGGCCGTGCTGCTTGCAGCGCTGCCTTCGATCGTACCGTGGCCGCGATCGGTCCGCATGGGGAGCCATACCTTCACGTGGCAAGCGCAGCAGCTTGCAACGCACATCTACGTTCACCGCGATCCGGCGCTTGGTGACGAAGGCTATGCGTTGTCGGTAACCGCGCGGGGCGCGGAGGCGTGGGCAAATACGCACGCCGGATTGTTTTACGCCGCGCAGACGTTTGGGCAGCTTGGTCTCCGCGCCGGCGCATCGGCGCACTCCGTACAGGTTCGCGACGTGCCGCTCTATCGTTGGCGCGGTATACACCTCGATACGGCGCGGCATTTCTTCGACGTGCGCACGGTCGAGCGGTACATCGACGTGGCGGCGCACTACAAACTCAACCTCTTCCATTGGCATCTCACGGACGACCAAGCCTGGCGGCTCGTGATTCCGGGCTATCCGGCGTTGACCGCACGCGGTTATTCCTACAGCGACGCGCAGGTGCGCGAAGTCGTCCGTTATGCGGCGCAACGTTACGTGACGGTTTTGCCGGAAATAGAGATGCCCGCGCACGCGGCTGCCGCGATTGCCGCTTACCCGCAATATGGCTGCGGGCGCAGCGGTCTCTTTTGCACCAACCGAGGGACGTACGCGTTCTTGGGAGCGGCCCTAAACCGCGTCTTCGCGCTCTTCCCTGGAGATTACGTGCACATCGGCGGCGACGAAGTCCCGCGATCGTTCGACGAGCCCTCGTTCTTGGGGCCGATTGAAGCATACGTCCGCGCACACGGCCGAAGAATGGTTGGCTGGAACGAGATCTTGAGTCCACGCCTTTCGATGGGCACGGTCGTGATGGCGTGGAACTCGATGCGGTATGCGGCTGCCGCGGCGAGGCGCGGAAACGACGCCGTGGTGACCGGATGGCCGCTCTATTTCGATGCCGCGCAGGGCGATTGGGCGCAAGAGCCGCGCGCAACTCGGCACATGAGCACGCTCGCCGAAGTCTATTCGTGGAGCGTCATGCCCGCCGGATTAACGCCGGAGCAGCAGGCACACGTTCTCGGCGGCGAAGCGGCGCTCTGGACGGAACGAATTCGCACCCCGGCACATCTCTTTTACATGCTCTTGCCGCGCGAACTCGCGCTGGCCGAGATCCTTTGGACGCCGCACGAAAATAAGAGCTGGAGCCGCTTCTTGTGGATTCTGCCCGCGCAGTTCGCGTGGCTCGACGCACACGGTTACGCTTTCCGGATACCGAACGCGGAAGTCGACGTCGCTGGCGGACATGTCGTCTTTACGGCCGTTCCGGGACAAGTGCAAAGCATCGACGCGTGGACCGATGCGCGGCGCGTCGCCGTGCAGCTGTCGTCGCCGATCGACGGAACGGTGCGTTATACGCGCGACGGCACGATGCCGGGCCCGGGCGCACCGGCCTTCACCAAACCGCTCGTGTTCGATCTTTCAACCGGCGGCACCGCGATCGTGCGCGCCGTAACGACGTTTCACGGCCGGGCCGGAGCGACGACCGAATGCCGCATCCATCGCGTCCGCGCCGCGATGCTTCCTAAAAACGGAGCGCGCTCTTGGAACGTGCTCGTTTCACCTTAGCGCCGCCTGCGGCACGAAGGCTAACCTTGCGGCGAAGCGAACGCGAACCACATGGCGGACGATAATGAGGATCTGCGGCAGCAAATTCTGGAAGGCCGGACCGCGGTTTCCGATCTCGGCTCGGCGATCATCGAGTATCTGGCGACGGTCGAACGCGTCACCGAGAGCGCGTCCATAGCGAGCAGCAAATATCAAGACCTGATCGGACTGGCCGACGTACCTTTATCAGAAGAACTCGGTGGAAAACTGCGCGAATCGGTCGCGCAGTTCGCGCGCGGTTCGATCGCGATGGCCACGACGTTCTCTCAGATTATGCGGACGATGCAGGAAGCGTACGAGAAACTCGAAGCCCAAACGAAAGAGGGCTAGAAGCTCCGTACCAGCATAAAGCGGAGCGCCGCCGGTCCGTACGGTATCGAGCTGCGAATCCCGAACTGGCCGTTTGCCAACGGTGCCCCGATTCCGGTGCCGTACGTGACGTAAGGTGCCGAATTGCTGTTGAAGAGATTGTCCGCCGAGACTTGCAAAGCCAGCGACGGTCCCAAGATCGGCTGGCGGTACGTCGCGTTTGCGATGACGAACGCCGGGATGTTGTAGGTGTTGTTCGACCCGTAGAGGTTGAAGCCGAACTCGGCGTATTGTCCGTACGATCCACGATAGTGAATCGCGGCATAGCCTTGCGAATACGCCTCGCTCTTGTTCGAGATGCCGTTGAAGAACGGCGAGTTAAACGCGTAGAAATTCGTACCGTTGACCACACCCAGGTTCGTCGTGAACGGTCCGGCGGCGCTCGAGTAGAACGACGGCGGCAAGTTGTACGCAAACGCTCGCTGCAGCGCCACGGAGAAAGTATAGCCCACGCCGCGCGCCGGATCGCGCCGCCACATTGCGTCGATGCCTTCAAAACGGCTCTGCGAGAGATTTTGGTTGGTGCTGATGTACACGGGTATCTGCGCGGTCGTTCCGGGCGGATTGTAGGTCGTGCCGCTCGGGTAGACCACGGCCACGAACTGGTTGCGAAGGTTTGTGAGATAGGCGTCGACCGAGACGATGTCGCCCGAAGGCATACGCCAGTCGGCGCCGAGATCGTAGCCAAACGACGTCTCGGGCAGCAAGCCGCCGGAGTTGTTGGCGATGGTAACGTTTTGCGCGCCGGTGGTGAAGACTTGCGCCGGCGTCTGCGTCAGATTGTCTATGAGCGCCGGATAGGGCGGCGCGATCGCCGAGCCGACGGAAAAGCGCAGCGAAACCGCGGCGTTCGGCCGGTAGGTGAGGCCGAGACGCGGATCGTCGTGGGTCGAGTCGTTCGTCACGAAGACGAAGTTGCCGGCCACGAGCTGCGGCGTGTACGTATTATGGTAGGTGTTGTAGTAGTTCGCCAGCGTCAGCTGCAGCTTGTCGCTCAGTGCGAATTGCCCGCGCAGCAAATAGGTCGTGAAGTCTTGGCGCGTGCCGGCGGCGATCGTCGTCGAAAGGTTGCCCTGCGGGTTGGTCGCGCTGCCCGTAATGCTGTACGCGTTTGTGAGCGACGAGTTCCGGTCGAAGGCGAACGTATAGACGTTCGGGCCGGCTGGATGATCGTACTCAAACGAAATGCCGCGCAGCGCGTCGTGTTCGACGGTGTTGGAATAGGGCGTGGGAATCGTCAGCGAGGCGGCCGTTCCGTTGAACGCGGTTATCGTACCGCCGACCGTCGCGGTTCCGTACAGCGCAATCGGTCCGGTGACATAGTTTGCCGACGGCGCGGTGAGGTCGGACGTCGTCTGGCGAGCCAGAATCGCGCTATAGAAGCGCGCGAGCACGGTATCCTGATGCAGCGTGGTGCGCAGTTCGGCTTCGAACATCGGCTCGTTATCGTAGAGCCGTTGATCGGGCAGCGTGGTGCGGTTGTTCAGCAGAATCGTTTGTCCGGGGGCGAACGCCGATCCCGAATATGCGCCCGTGGGCGCGAAGACTGAGCCGATCTGCGTGAAGCCGCTGGCCGGACCGTCGTACTGCGATTGAATGCCGATGTAGGCGACGGTGAGCTGTGTAGACGGCGAGAAGCGGTACTGGAGCTTCGCGAGTTCGCCGTGGTTGAGGAAGCTCGAACTGACGGCTTGGCAGCATCCGAAGAGCGTGACGTAGGCGTTGGCCGGATTGCCGAGCGCGCCCGCAATCGGATAGATGCCCCGCTGTCCGTTGATCGGGTTGCCGCTGGTGGTCGAGCCCGATACCGCGCTGCCGTTAATTCGTGTGCCCGCGGGAAGCGCGAAGTTGCTCTGGTAATTGTTGAGCGGTCCCTGCGATCCGTAGCTTGCAAATGTGATCAGGTATCCAAGTTTGCCGTTGGCGATGGTGTCGGAAAGCCGCAGCTGCGCGATCGATCCGGACATATTGTCGATACCGTATGTCACGCGGCCGCTGCGATGCAGCGTTGGATTCCCCGTTACGAAGTTCAGCGTCCCCCCGATGCCGTAGTTGATCTGCGGGGCGAAAGCCGTTGGGCCTTCGACGACCTCGACGCTGTCGAAGAGCAGCGAGTTCACGAGCATGGTCGGATAATCGCCGTTTCTTCCATTAATGAGCGGCCGGCCGTCGAGCAGGGTGGACTTCTCATAATCGAGCGCCCCGCGCAGGTTCGGCGACGTAATCGATCCCGGAACGGCGGCGTCCGCGGACGAAGGCCGTGCGGAAATCACGCCCGGAATTTGATCGAGCACGTGCCCGATCTGAATTTGGCCCGCATCCGCGAAGCGCTGTTGCGGAAGGACAGTGATCGCCGAGGGGCTGTCGTTGAACGTTCCGGCAATGCTGCGCACGGCCGCAATTTGTTTGAGAGTAGAAAAGGTGGCCGGTTCGAGAACTACGTCCACGCGGATCGTGTCTAAGCCGACGGTAACGTCAACGGCCCCCGCGATGAACCCCGCTTTGTCGGCGCTCAGCACGTAGTCGCCGGACGGAAGATTTGGGAATTGGAAGGATCCGGCTGCGTCACTCCACTCTTGCGTGTGCGCTTTGCCGCTCAAGACCAGACGCGCCCCCGCGATGGGGCGGCCGTCAGGATCGTGGACGAAACCCGAGAGCGTGGCGCCGGCCGCGCGGGCCGGGCCGAAGCTGGAGAGGGCAAGCCCCAGGGCTAGGGCTGCTATTCCAAACGAGCGCATGCGGTAATAACGCAACATACGCTTATTTTATCGTCACCCGCCGGAGATTTACTTTGGACCGGCCCGGTCGCACTTGGCCGCAAAGATGAAGTCGCTCTCGGTCAGCCCTTTGATTTTGTGGGTCCAGACGCTGACGGTCACCTGGCCCCAGGCGAGCGCTATGTCCGGATGGTGACCTTGTTCCTCGGCGATCGCGCCGGTGCGATTGACGAAGGCTAACGACTCCGCAAAGTCCTTGAACCGGTAGGTTTTTCGCAAACCGGTAACGCCTTGCGAGACTTCCGCGAGCTCCCAACCGCCGCCAAGGTGCCGCAGCAAATCTTCCGCTTCCGGACGGGGCATCGGAGGTACACCGCCGCGGCACGGAACGCACGAACGCTGCGCGAGATCCATCGTCAATCGCCGGTCCCGAGCAGCCGGTAGCGTGCCAGGGCGAGTTCGCGGTTCTCGACGCGCGCCGCGATCGCTTCGGTGAGATCGGCAAGAAAGTTCTCGAGCGTCTTCGCAGCGGCGTTGCCCGCGACGACCTTGTCGAAAAAGGCCCCGAGCCCGCTCATCGGCAGCTCGTAGTCGCCGGCGAGCCAGACCTGCGCGCTCGAAGGGCCGGAGCTGTCGATGCCCAGCGTGCCCTCAAGAACGGGAAAGAGTTCCGCATTTTTGCGCGCGTGGATCGTAAACCGGATTTGGTGGCGCGGCTCGGTCTCTTCGGCGCCGATCTGCAGTTTGATCGGTATCGCGACGTACCCGACCTCGGGCAATCCGAGTGCCCCTAAATTGAGATGCAGCGCAAAGCCTTTCCACTCGGCCGCATCCGCGGCGATGTCACGCAGGATCTGCGCCGCGGCTTCGCGTGCGGCAACCGCAGGAATGTTAAGTGACTTTTCGAGATTGATTTTCGGCATAAGAACCTTTCACGAGCGTTTCGGCAGCAGCGCCATGCGCTCTCGCGGATAATCCAGCAAGACCAAGAAATTCGAAAGGAAACCGGCGCCCAGATGACCGTTCGCGGTGCCTCTGAGCGTCTTGGTCGTTCCGATCGCTTGCGGCCCGGTCGAGAGCGGCCCGATTTGGAGCGTTGGAATCGTTCCCATCATCTCGACGCTGTCGCCGCCGATTCCGCCCACGTTCTGGACGTGCGTCGGTTTGAATATCTGCGAGTGCAGTGCGTAAAACTCGTCGGCGAGATTGATCGTCGACTGATCGCCCGTATCGACGGCGAGACGAGCGGGCTCGCCGGCCAGCAAGACGTCCACGACCGGAACAAAGTTATCGAACCCTAGCGCGATCGACGGCGCTGCCTGCCGTTCGTCGACGCCAAACGAAAGGACGTGATGCTCGTAGTCGAGCGTGAGCGGCGCGGCGGCGGCAAAGACGTCGGCGCCAAGCACCAAATCGTATCCGTAGCGGTGGATATCGCTGAGCACCACGTATTCCGCATCGCCAAAACGCGCACCGCCGATCTGCAGGGGACCGGCTCGCACCACTTCAGTGGCGTACGATCCGAGTCCGCTGACGTTGAAGACGCCGACCGGATTGAGGTTCAACTGCTCGGCCAATTCCAAACTCATCGCCACTCCGGAATTGCCCGTGTCGAAAAGACAGTGAACGGTTATTCCTCCGAGCGTACAGTTCGCGCCGGGCGTCGCACTGTCGAGATCGAGTGCGACCGTCGCGGGCTTTGATGCGAACTGAACGGTCAGTCCATGCGGGGGCTGGAGCGGCGTCGCTACGACGCTGCGCGTCGCGTACTGTTCGATCGGCACCCGGTCGCGATCGAGCCGGAACGGCAACATGTATGAACCAACGCGCCGGTAGTCGCGCATCGCGTAGATAGCACCGCCGGGGCTGCGCGCCGCGGCGACCAGCCATGTGCGCGGATCGACGTCGACCTCCATCGGAACCGCGTCCGGATCCGTTACGAAGAGCCGCCGGCACTGGCAATCGCCAACCGTGATTGCGCCGCCGTCGAGAATGCGTCCGCCTTGCTGCGCGAAATCCGCAGCGAGGAAATCGAGGGAACCGACGATGCGCAGCGCCCGCAAGTACGAATCCGCCGGTTCGATCCGCGGCAGCGCAGTGCTGTTGATCGTTACGCCGAAAAGGCGCCGGCCGTCGAAATACGTGCCGGGACAGACCGCGCCGCTGCACTGGCGCAGGAGAAAGCGTAAACCTTGGCTGTCGGTTTGCTGCGTCGCGGCTTGGCCGTCGACCGTGACTGCGGCCGTGCTGGCAACATGCGCGGCATACACGTCACCGTTGACCTGGCGCATGTGCGCCAACACGGAGAAGAGCGTGAGCGCCACGGCGAACTTCATTCCGGTGGACTTCCCCTTGCTCGACCGCTACCTTCTCGAAGGCAAACCGCCCAAGGAAGACGTCGTCTCGGCCCTGCTCCGGACGCGACCCGAGGCGCCCGGCGCCGCACCATTTTACGAGGGGATGAAGATCCTCGGACCGCGTACGCCCGATCTCTCGCTGATGGCGCTCAGGCTGGTTTTGGCCGGTAAAAAGGCCGACGACGGTTCGGTCAAGAGCTTCCGGGCGATAGTTGAGCGCGCCCGGAAAGGAGGCGAGGACGCCGCCGCCGCTATCGCTTCATATAAGGAAGCGCTGGAGTGAGAAGGCAAGCGAGCTTTCGGCGGGATGCCGGCCGTGCCGGTGCGTCGAAAGGGGAACGCCGACTTGGGCTCATCCGTTGACATAGCGACATGGTTTGGCTGCGATTTTTTGCAACGGCGGCACTTGCCGCGGTTCTTGGAGCCGCCGGTACGGGATTTGCCGTCGCCGATCCGCCGCCGTGGGCGCATGCCTTACCGCTCGCAGACGGAACGGCGCGCTCGCACGCCGTCGTTTCGGGCCGCATCGTCGGCGTCGATTTTGCCAGCGCCAGCATCTTGGTCGAAACGCCGCACGGACGCGTTCCGATTGCGGTCACGCCGAGCACGAGCATCTTTCGCGGTGAAGACTTTGCTTCGTTCGCCGAGTTGTCGCGCGGTTCGCGCGTCGACATCGACGTCAGCGACATCGGCGGAAGGCTCGTCGCACAAATCATCCGCATCCGCTAGGAAAAGCTAACGCGTCGTGGCCCTTGCCGCACGCGAGCTGACCAAACACTTTCACCTCAACGGAATCCGCCGGACCGCGCTCGACGGCGTCTCTTTTTCCGTGCGCGATCGCGAGCGGCTCGTCATCTTGGGACCCAGCGGAGCGGGCAAGACGACGCTGCTGCGCGTCATTGCCGGATTGGAGCGCGCCGATGACGGTTCGATTCTGGTCGATGAGCGCGACGTCGGAAACGTGCCGGCGGAAGATCGGCGCGTGGCGATCGTCTTCGACCGTGACGGACTCTTTCCGCATTTGACGCTCCGGAAAAATCTCGCTTTCGCGTTGCGCGGAGACAAGGGCGCAAACGAACGCATCGATGCGGCCGCGCACGATTTCGGCATCGCCGCCCATCTGCAGAAGCGGCCCGGTTCGCTCTCGGCCGGCGAACGGCAGCGCGCTTCGCTCGCGCGCGCGATGCTCAGCGATCCGCGTGTCCTCTTGCTGGACGAACCCCTTTCGCATCTGGAACCGTCCCTGCGCTCGCAGGTTCGGCGCACGTTCTTAGCGTTTTCGAAGGCGTTCCGCGGCGCGGTCGTCCACGTCACACACGATCATGCTGAGGCGCTTACTTCGGGCGATAGGCTGGCGATCATGATTGACGGCAAGATCTTGCAGTGCGACGCGCCGCAGCGCGTCTACGATTATCCGGCGAGCACGAGCGTGGCGAGGTTTTTCGGAACGCCGCCGATGAATCTGCTCGACGACGGCATGGAAACGCTCGGAATTCGTCCCGAAAACATCTCGCTGCAAAACGGCGGTCAGCTGCGCGGGCGCGTGATGGCGATTGAATCGACGGGACCGGACGCGTTCGTGCACCTACAGACGCCCAAAGGTGAGTTGATTGCGCGCGTTCCGGCCGCGGCGATGCCCGAGATCGGGGAAGAAGTTGCGGCAACGTTGCCGCAGGAGCACGTGCGCCGCTTCGATCGATCCGCCGGAGGGGCAATCACGTGAGCGACGTGCGTCAGCTGGCGGCCGGCGTCGTTTGCGCCGGATTTTACGGGATGCGCGTCAACGCGGAGCTGAAAACATTTCTCCGCGAGATGCCGCTCGCCGGCGTCGTGCTATTCGGCGGCAACGTCGAGAACCCGGCACAGGTTCGCACCCTCACGGACGAGGTGCGCCGGCTGCTTTCGCAACCGATCGTCGCGATCGATCAGGAGGGTGGACGCGTCGCCAGGATCCGCGAGGGAGTGGAAGAGATTCCGTCGGCGCTCGCGATTGCCGCGGCTTGTGCGGGAACCGGAAGCGACGAACTTGCGCGTGAAGCCGGCGAACAGGTTGCATTCGATCTTCGCCGCATCGGCGCGAATCTCGATTTCGCGCCGGTCGTAGATTTGGCGCTCACGCGGATGAACACGGTGATCGGCACGCGCGCTTTCGGCGACGACCCGCACCGGGTCGCGCAGCTCGCGGGCGCCTTTGCGGACGGCTTGGAACGCGGCGGTGTTGCCGCCACGTTGAAACACTTTCCCGGGCACGGCTCGACGTCGGCCGACTCCCACTTGGAACTTCCCGCCATCGATGAAGACGAAGCGACGCTGCGGGCCCGCGATCTCATTCCCTTCGCAGAGCTGTTGCCGTCCGCGCGCGCCGTGATGACCGCGCACATCGTGACGCGTGCTTTCGATGCAGATCGCCCGGCGACGGTTTCACGCCGCATTCTCACGGAATTGTTGCGGGGCGAGTTTCATTTCGATGGCGTGTGTTTTACCGACTGCCTGCAAATGGATGCGATCGCCAAAGGCATCGGCAGCGAACGCGCTGCCGTCGAAGCGATCGCGGCCGGCGCCGATTGCGTGCTGGTGAGCCACGACCTGGAGCTGGCTGCACGCGCGGTCGACGCGATCGCGCTCGCCGCCGGAAGCGGCGAGCTCCCTGCGGCGCGGCTTGAGGAAGCCGCCTCCCGGGTTTCACGCTTGCGCTCCGCATTGAATGCGCCTCTTCCTTTAGAAGCTCCGGCGCCGTTTCCGGGGATCGGCAATCGCATCGGGCTGGCTGCGGTGACGGTCGTTCGTGGCGAAGCGCGAGCCGGCGCGGCCGACGTCGCCGTCAGTTTTGAAAGCCCAACTACGGAGGGCGCGCAGGGCGCGCACGTCCGGCACGCGGCGCTTTCAGATTACGCGAGCGTGCGCGAGATTCGCGCGCCGCTAGATCCGCCGGAAGAAGAAACAGCTCGCGTGCTCGCAGAGATCGGCCAGCGCCGGCCGATCGTGCTGATGCGGCGAGCGCACGTTTACGCAAGACAGAAGGCCGCCGTCGACCGCATTCTGACCGCGCATTCCGACGCGCTGCTCGTTTCGGCGCGGGAACCTTTCGATGCATTCGATTTTCCACAAGCGCGTAACGTCGCGTGCACCTATGGTGACGACGCTCCGAGTATTGCCGGGCTGGCAGCCGTGCTGTTTGGCGGAGAACCGGTGCGAGGCGTCTTTCCGTTAAGCTCCAATGGCGCGGCCCTTGCTCGCGGTTGATCGCGCCTTCGCGCGGGCGGACGCCGTTTTGCGCGAAGCTTGCGGCAAGCAGTTTACCGGAGCTGTCGCGCGGATCGAGCAGGCCGGCAAGCTTCGTTTCGAACGCGCCTACGGGGTGACGCGTCTCGATTCGCGCGGCCGCGCGGTCGCGGTGGATACGCTCTTCGATTTAGCGTCGATCACCAAGCCGTTCGTGACGACCCTGGCACTGCGCGCCGTCGCGGAAGGCCGGATCGATCTGGACGGCTCGCTGACGCACGTCTTTCCGGAGTGGAGCGGCAGACCGCAGGCGGCGATCACGCTGCGCATGCTGCTCTCGCACACGTCCGGAATGAATTCGGGCGCGGATTACCGCGAGCTGCTCGATCACAACGTCGTGCAGTTTTCGCTGGAACGCGAGCTCGCAGCGGTTCCCGGAGAGCGCGTCATCTATAGCGATCTGGGTTTCATCGCCGTGGGCGAACTGCTGCAGCGGCTGGCCCATCGCAGTCTGCGAGCTTTGGCGCGTCCTGCGATTTTTGCACCGCCCGCTCGCATGCGCGACGGTATTCCGGCAACGGAAGACGACGGCTGGCGGGGGCGCGTGCAAGGAGTCGTGCACGACGAGAAAGCCTATCTCATGGGCGGCACGGCGGGACACGCCGGACTCTTCGGCAGCGCGTCGGACGTCGCGCGCTTGGCCGAGCAGTACTTGCCGGCGCGTGCGGGACAGCATAAGCTTCTGCCGCCCGAGCTTGCACGCGAGGCCATCTCGGAGCAGGCGTTCGATCCGGTTCTGCGCCGCGGCCTGGGCTGGGCGCTGAAAACCACGGACGAAAATTCGTGCGGCCGCTACCTTTCGCGCGAAACGTTCGGGCACACGGGATTCGTCGGTACGTGCGTTTGGGCCGATCCCGAACGCGATTGCAGCGGTGTGCTGCTCACAAACGCGGTCTATTTCGGCAGAAACGACACGCGCGATCTGCGCGCGGCATTTTACGAAGCCATGGTGGAAGACTTGGGCATGCGATGATTGCGGTCGGATTGATGAGCGGCACCTCGCTCGACGGCGTGGATGCGGCGCTCGTCAGGATCGTCCCGCGAGGGCGATCGTACGAAGTCGACGTCCTCGATTTTCAGACGACGCCGTATGGCGAAGACGAGCGCAACGCGCTGCATGAGGCTTTGCCGCCGAACGAGGGCTCGACACGCGCCGTCGCGCGTCTGCATCGGATGCTGGGGAAAACATTTGCCAAAGCGGCGCTCGCCGCGGCTGGCGAAACCGCCGTGGATTTCGTGGCTTCCCACGGCCAAACGATCTATCACGACGGAGACGCGCACACGACGCTGCAGGTCGGCGATCCCTTCGTCATCCGTCAAGCGATCGGGCGAACCGTCTGTTACGATTTTCGCAGCGCCGATTGCGCGGCGGGCGGCCAAGGAGCGCCGCTCGTCCCGTACGTGGATGCGCTGCTCTTGGCGAGCGATGCGGAAGATCGCGTCGCGGTGAACATCGGCGGTATCGCTAACCTGACGGTCATTCCACGCCGCTCCGCTCCGCAAGACGTGATCGCATATGACAGCGGGCCCGGAAACATGCTGATCGACGCCTTCGTTTTCCGGCGCACGAACGGACGAGAGCATTACGACCGCGATGGCAAAGCGGCGCTGCGCGGGACGGTCAACCAACCCGTTCTCGAAGCGATGCTGGCCGATCCCTATTTTGCGCTCGCGCCCCCGAAGACGACCGGGCGCGAACGTTTCGGCACGCAGTTTTTGGACGAGCACGAAGCCGGGCTGGCCGCGCTTTCACTCGAAGACGGAGCGGCCACGCTTTCGGCGCTGACCGGCGCGGCGCTCGCTTCGGCAATAAACGCATCGGCGGCCCGTGCGGCGCGCGTGTTCGTCAGCGGCGGAGGGGCCAGGAACCCGGCAATAGTGCGCGAGCTGCAGCAGCGTCTGCCCGATCGCCGGGTCGAATCGTCGGACGTCATGAACATTCGGGCCGACGCGAAGGAAGCGGCCGCTTTTGCGATTCTGGGATACGAAACGCTGCGCGGACGCGCCGCCAACGTGCCGCGATCGACCGGCGCGACCGAACCGGCCGTGCTCGGCGCGATCGCTCCGCATGATCTCAGCGCACTGCTCGAAAAGTTGCGGGCCGAATGTCGCGGATAGCCGTCGGCGTCGACGCCGGCGGATCGAAGACCGCCGTCACCTACTCAATTGACGGGCACTGCAAAGGCGTATGGTACGGCGGCTCGGCAAGTCCGACCGTACATGGCGCCGAACGGGCCGGCGACAGCATTGCAAAAACGATCGAGCTGGCTTTGGACGGCGCGCTTCCTGGTGCGATCTTCGTCGGCGCGGCCGGAGCCGGACGCGAAAACGTTGCGGGCGAACTGAGGAATGCGCTCGAATCTCGCTTTGCGGGCGCGAACGTAGAGGTGCGCGACGACGCATTTATAGCGCTGCGCGCCGCCGTGCCCGAAGGCGACGGCGCCGTCGTCATCGCGGGAACGGGCGCGATCACCTACGCGGAAAAGGACGGCGTGGGATTTCGCAGCGGCGGTTACGGATATCTGTTCGGCGATGCGGGATCGGGATTCGGAATCGGCGCCGCTGCGGTCGATCGCCTTTTACGCGCCTACGACGGACGCGCGCCGCGCGATGCTTTCGTGGACGAGATCGAAGCCGCTCTGGAGGTCCGCTCGCTGAACGAAACGCTGCAAAAGATCTATGCCGCCGAATCTCCGGCGCGTGTCGTAGCCGCGCTCGCTCCAATCGCGATCGAATCGGCCGGACGCGGCGACCGGACCGCCGCCAGAATCGTGCAGCAGGCCGCGCTGGAGCTCAACAGTTTGGTGAAGGCCGCGATCGCATCGGCAGGCTTGGCCGGTTCGGGAGCGCCAATCGCATTTTCGGGCGGGCTACTCTCCGCGAGCAGTTTGCTGACCTATCTGCTCGAAACGCGCTTGCTTAACGATTTTCCCGACATGCCGATTTTGAAAGACAATCCCGCACCGTCGGCGGGCGCGTTGTGCGCGGCGGAGCGTTTGCTGTGAACGATTTGCCGCAGACCGAAGCGCGCAATCCGCGCACGGATTCGCTGGACCGGCTGCCGACCGGCGAACTCGTCGAAGTGCTTGCCCGCGAGCAGAGCCAGGCCGTCGCAGCGGTCGTCGCGGCCGGCCCAACGATCGCGCAAGCGGTGGACGAAATCGCGATGCGGTTAGCTTCGGGCGGCACGTTGCATTATGTCGGAGCGGGCAGCAGCGGACGCATTGCCTTCCTGGACGCATCAGAGATGCCACCGACCTTTGGCACGGATCCGTCGCTGGTGTGCGCGCACATCGCGGGCGGGCGAGACGCGCTGACGCGCGCGATCGAAGGCGCGGAGGACGACGGCGACGCAGGTGAGCGTGAAATGCACGGTCATGTTCAGGCAGGCGATGCGGTGATCGGCTTGAGCGCTAGCGGCGGTGCGGCATTCGTCGTGCGCGCGCTGCTGGCGGCGCGCGAGACGGGCGCATGGACGCTCGGTGTGACGAGTAACTCCGGCACGGACCTATGCGCGGCTGCGGACCTGACCATCGAGTTGAACACCGGGCCCGAACCCGTGGCGGGTTCGACGCGATTGAAAGCCGGCACGGCGCAAAAAGTGCTGCTCAACACGCTTTCGACCGCGACGATGGTCAAACTCGACAAAGTCTACGATAACTTGATGGTGGACGTCGTCGCGACCAACAAAAAATTGCGCAAGCGCGCGCTGCGCCTGGTGATGCAACTCGTTTCGATCGACGAGAAGGCAGCTACCAAACTGCTTGAAGCCGGCGACGGGCGCGTAAAAGTCGCCGTGCTCATGGGCCGCGCCGCGCTGACGGCGCAAGAAGCGCGCGCACTGCTGGAGTCGCGCGGCGGCTCGCTGCGCCGCGCTTTGCATCAGCCATAGTGTTTGCCGCGCTGGCGCTCGCGACGATCGCGTTCGTTCCACTGGACGATCGTCCGGTCACGAGGCAGCTCCCGCAGCTGCTTGGGCGCATCGCAGGCGTGCCCGTGGCAGAGCCGCCGCTCGATCTGCTCGGGAATTATCTCGATTCGGGAAAACCCGACGCCATCATCGCGTGGCTCAACGGCCCGCAGGCAAAGCGCACAGATCGGTTTGTCATTAGCGCGGACATGTTGGCTTACGGCGGCCTGATCGCGTCGCGCGTTCCAGATACGCCGTATGGCGCCGCCTATTTCCGTTTACGGTCGCTGCAACGGCTGCGCGAGCAGCATCCCGCCGCCTGGATCGGTGCGTTCGGCACCATCATGCGCCTCGCGCCGACCGGCATTCCGGCAGTCGGACGGGCGCAGACGTTCTTCGCGCCCTATCCGATCTGGTCATACATACAAGAGTATGCCAATCTACACGATCCGCCGCTGACCAAAGAAGAAGCGCGCGCGGCTCAGCTGCGAGCGCTGATCGGCGAACAGACCCTGCAGCAATACTTAAATGCACGCTACCGGGATTACGCAGTCGACGATCTGCTGATAAAGATGACGGCCGGCGGCGCCATCGACCGTTTGGTGCTCGGCCAGGACGACGCCGGCCCCGTCGGCCTGCACGTCAAGGACGTTCGTGCACTGCAGGCGTCTGTCGCGCAAGCCGGGCTGGAAGATCGCGTCGCGATCGAACCGGGTGCCGATGAACTCGGGATGGCGATGGTCGCGCAAGCGATCGCGCGCAGCACCGGATGGACGCCGCGTGTCGCCGTGAGCTATTCAATGCCGGACGGCGCCGCGATCAGCGATCCGCTCGAATTCGCGCCGATCGAAACCGCCATCAATGGATTAATCCGTCTTTGCGGTGCGGCCCGCGACGATGCGCAGCCCGACATCATCCTGTTCGTGCGCGTTCCCAATACCGATGCGGTGCATGACGACGCGCTGCTGACGGCGATGCAGGCTCAGGAGCAAGCCGGACATTCGGTCGCTTTTGCGGATCTGACCTTTCTGCAGAACACGTTTACGGTTCAGGCGGCGTTCGCGCAGCGGCTGCTCGACAGCGGCGTTGCGAGCAAGTTGGATTCCTACGCGTCTTGGAACACGAACGCCAACACGGTCGGCACAGCGGTGGCCGAAGCGGTCGCCGCAGGCGCCGGGCGCCGCGCGGGCACCTACGATGCGCTCGCACACGCCGAGTTCACGTTCGACCGGATCGTCGATGACTACGCATTCCACGACTTCGTTCGCCCGCAGATAAACGCGGCGCTGACCGCGCAAGGCATTACCGACCACACGTATCTGCTGGCCGAGCAAGCGGCGCCGATCGCCGAGCTGAATCGCGCCGCGCTGTGGAACCGGGCGGCGGGCATCCTCAAGCAACTCTATCCGTCCTACCACATTGCGGCGATCCAAATCACGCTGCCGTGGAACCGGACCTTTGAGACCGGAATCGAAGTCGGCTTGGCGCCGAACCTTTAACTAGAAGGGCGCGAGCAGCGCGAACCCGCCCTGTGCCGCGACGCGCTCGCCCGCGCGTAAGCCGCTTGCGATGAGCGCTTGCGTAGCATCCCGCCGCGCGACGACCACATCGCGCTGCGCAAATTTAGAGGCGCCGTCTTTGCCCGTGGTTTGCACGAATACGAGCGTCTTGCCGGTTTGCGGATCTTCGACAATCGCGCTTTGTGGGATCACGACTCCGCGATCGCGCGCGACGTCGATTGTGGCTTGCACCGCGCTTCCGCCGGGCGCTCCGCTTGGGATTCCGCTAACGACGACGGTGGCCGCTTCCGTCGTTGGATCGAGCGCCGGAGAGACCCCGGCGACGCGGCCCACGGTCTGCAGACCGGTACCCGGGACGGTAACCCGCACCGGATCGCCACGACGCACGCGCGCCGCGTCGGTCGACGTAACGTCGAGCGTGACGTCGCCGGAGCTGCCGGGCGCGATCGCGATCACCGGCGTCACCGTATCGACCGACTCTCCGGGGCGCTTATAGATTGCGGTAACGACTCCGTCGATCGGCGAGCGGAGCGTTCCGTTGGCGAGGTCGCGCTGAGCTAATGCGGCTCGCGCCTGCGCGCTCTGCACCTGCGCTCCGGCCGAGCGCACCTGCGCCGTCGCAGTTTGCGCTTCGGCGAGATCGGCGGCCAGCTGCGCGCGTGCGCTTTGCGCGTCTTTGAGCGGCGCGACTCCGGCCGCATATAACGATTCGGCGCGCCGCACCGCGGCGCGATCGACGGCGATCTTCGCGCTCGTGCGGTCGACTGCCGATTGCTGCGCGTTGGCAGCCGCCACGTTTGCATCGGCCTGCGCCTGCGCAGCGGAGAGCGACAGGCCGCTAACGTCGAGCTGCGCCAGAGCCTGGCCCGCGCCGACGTGCTGGCCGATCGTAACCGTCGTGCTCGTGAGAATGCCAGGCTCGGCGAAGGACAGTTTCGTCACCGCGCCTGCGGGCGCGCCGATCCGGCCGGTCGCGGAAAGCGTTTCTACGAACGTGCCGATTCGCACGGTTGCCAATGCGACCGCCGGCGCCGATTTCGGCGGCGCGTTGGTGCTACGGGCGCAAGCGGCACAAGCGAGCAAGAGGCACATCGCGGCCGGCAGCGACGATCTCTTCACGGTCCCAGCGACTCTTCCAGTGCGGCGGCCGCTTGGTCTCGCGCGTACATGGCCGTCAGCTCGTCAAGCGCAGCTTGGACGTATGTGCGCCGGGCGTCGGCCACATCCAAACTCGAGCTCGCTCCGCTGCGGTATCCCGTTTGAGTCGCCGCCAGTTCTTGCTGCGCGGCGATGCGCACCCGCGTTGCGATCTGCGTCGCGCGAACCGTTTCGGTGTACGTGCGCGCGGCGTTGCCCACTTCAACGGAGACATTCTTGCGGAGCGATTGCACTCGCGCTTGCGCTTGGGCGAGGCGCGCGCGTTCGGCGTCGGCCCGGTTTGCGGTCGCGCGCGATACCGGAAACGTTAACTGGACGTTCGCCGACGGACCGCGTACGAATATTCCGGTGTCGGTTCCGGCGGTGTATCCGGCGTTGATAACGATCGCCGGCAAGTTTCCGCGTTGTGCGACCCCGACGGCCGCTGATTCCGCGGCAACGGCGCGCTCCGCGGACGCGAGGTCGCTGCGCCGGCTCAGTGCGCGCAGGATAAAGGTCTGCGGATCGGCAGCGGCCATCGGCGGCGGGAACATCTCAGAAGAATCGAGTTTGACCGGTTCGTCGAGCTCGATGTCCAAAGCCGATTGCGCGTTGAGCAAGCCCGTCGCTGCTGCATTCCGGTCGCCTTGCGCGCGTGCGAGTGAAACTTGCGCCCGCACGATGTCGAGACGCGGAGCGTCGCCGGCTCGGTAACGCAGCTCCGCGGCGTGGAGGTCGCTTTGCGCCCCTGCCACGAGCTGATCGCGCAGACTCAGTTCCGCGCCGGCGCGCAGTGCCGAAAAATAGAGCCCGGCGGTCTTGGCACGCTCGGCGCGTTGCGATTCCAACAGGTCGAATTGCGCCGCATCGACATTGGCTTGTGCTTGGCGCACGACCGGCGAGTAAGCGAAATAGTCGCCGAGCGTAATCTGCCCGCCGACCGTGACAAAACGCTGAGCGATCGTTTCGTTGTTGTTTCCGGCTTGCGGCGTTTGCGCGTAGTTTGCGGTGATCGCCGGCGAAGCGGACGCACGTGCTGCGGCGAGCAGTGCGGCTTGTTCGCGAACGCGCTCGCGAGCTTGCGTGACGTCGGGCGAAACGGCGACGGCTCGGTCGAGCGCCGAAGGTAGTGATAGCGCCGCAAGCAGGACCGCTGCGATCACTGCACTACCGCGCTCTTTCCCGCAAAGCCGGCGTAGAGTACGGGAATGACGATGAGCGTAAATGCGGTGGCGGTGGAAAGCCCGCCGATTACGGCGATGGCCAGCGGCTGTTCCATCGCCGAGCCCGATCCGATGCCGAATGCGAGCGGCAGCAAACCGCCGATTGCGGCGAATGTGGTCATGACGATCGGCCTCAGGCGCGTACGTCCTGCGGCCACGAGTGCGTCGTGCACGTTGGCGCCTTCCAGGCGGCGCTTGTTGGCTACGTCAATGAGCAAGATGCCGTTCTTTACGACGATGCCGACGAGCAGCAGTATGCCCATGAAGGACGAGACATTGAACGGCGTCCCCGTGACGAACAGCGCGACGGCCACGCCGATAATCGCGAGCGGAATAGCGGTCAAAATGACCAACGGCAGCCGGAATGATCTGAATGCCGCGAGCATCACGAAGTAGACGAGCGCGATCGCAATCAGAACGACTTGGATGAACTCATGAAACGATTGCTGCTGGGCTTCGTACGCTCCGCCGATGCCGGCTGAATAACCGGGCGGCAGCGATATCCCTTGCAGCGTTCGCTGAACGCCGCTGATGACGGAGGAAAGTGTCACGCCTGTATAATTGGCCGTGATCACGATCGCGCGCGCGCCGTTGATTTCACTGATGTCGGTCGAGAGTTTACTCGGACTGACCTGTGCGACGGAGTTCAGCGCGACAACGCCGGCGGGCGTGGAAACCAGACCCGTGGCCGCATCTCCCTGCGGCGAGACGACGCTAACGCGCACGGGAACGCGGTTGAGCGATCCGGCCACATCGGTTGCGATGCCGCCCTGCGCGGAGGCCTGCAGCGCGTTTCCGAGATCGGCCGCCGTAATATTCAACGCTGCCAGCCGTCCGCCGTACGGCGATATACGGAGCGTGGGATCGTCGTAACTGACGCCGGAGAAGGCGTCGGCCAGGCCGGGCACCGTCGCTATCTTGTCGGTAATCCGGTTTGCGAGCGCAATCAGCGTGTCCTGATCGGGGCCGCGTACCGTGATCTGAATCGGCGACGGCGCGCCGGACATGTCATTGATCATGTCTTCCAGGATCTGGTGAAAGTCGAATTGCGCGGCCGGAATCGCCGTCGTATACGCATCGCGTAGGCGCTCGCTGACCACGTCATATGAGGGACGCCCGCCTGACCGCAGCCGCACGCGTATCGTGCCTTGCCGCGCTTGCGTCGGCGAGAATCCGTTGGTGTCGATCCCGGTGAAACGTCCGACCGATTCGACGGCAGGATCGCGGAGCGCGATGCGTTCCATTGTGGTAGCCGCCGTGTCGGTCGCTTCGATCGTCGTGCCAACGGGCATCGCATAGCGGATTTCGAACTGGCCTTCATCGAGATGCGGAAGAAAGTCGCTTGGCAACTTGGCGAGCAACAGCACCGTTACGATGAGCACGAGGACGGAACCGCCGTACACGGCCGCGCGATGGCGCAGCGCCCACCGCAGCAGCGGTTCGTATCGTGCAAGCAGTCTCGCGATGAGGCCGGTGTCTTCGGCGTGCTGCGTATTCTCCGGAATCAGACTTTGCGCGAGGATCGGCGCGACGAAGAGCGCCAGGCAAAGCGAGACGATCAGCGAGGCGGCCAGCGTGAGCGCCAGCGCGCGGAAGAAGAATCCGCTCACTCCCGTCAGGAGCAGTAGCGGTACGAATACGACGACGGTAGTGAAGGTCGATGCCGCCATTGGCGCCGCCAGCTCTCCCATCGAAATGGTGATGACGTCGGCTTTGCGCATCTCGGGGTAGACGCGAAAATTCCGCGCAATGTTTTCGACCACGACGATGGCGTCGTCGATGATCAATCCAACTGCAACGGCTAATCCGCCCACGCTCATGAGGTTGAGCGTTTGACCGAGGCGGTTCATCACGAAGACCGCGATAGCCATTGCGATGGGAATGACGATTGCGGCGACCAGCGTCATGCGCAGATTGCGCAGGAAGACGAAGATCACCAATATGGCCAGAAAGGCACCCGCGAGGATCGCATCGCGAAGGCTGCGCTGAGATTCGACGACGAGATCGGTCTGATCCCAGAAACGAGAGACCGTGATGCCGGCCGGCAGCTGAGCCGAAAGCGCGGTCATCTTGGCTCTGACTTCGGAACCCATCTTGACGGCGTCGGCGCCGGGTAAACCGAAAAAGTTGAGTACGACCGCATGTTGCGCATCGTAGCTGACTTGAGTCGTCAGCGGCGCGACGCCCAACGTCACCGATCCGAGCTGTCCGACCGTCACCGGCGTACGGCCCCCGGTTGGGACCACGATCGACGCGATCGCTGCCGCGCTCTTGACGTTGGCGTCGAGAACGAGCACGTTGCGCCGGTAGTACTGCTGCGCTATCCCGAGCGAATTGACGCCGTTGGCTCCCGATATGGCGTTGGCCACGTCTTGCGCGGCGAGCCCGTGTGACGCCAGCGCCGCCGGATCGAGCGTTACGTGATATTCGCGCTGCGGCCCGCCGACCATGAGAATGCGCGCGAGGCCCGTGGTGCCGTAGAACTCCGGAACGAGCGATTGCTGCGCGAGTTCGCGCAACATGGTCTGCGACATGGAGTGCGCGACAAGCGCGTAAGAAACGACCGGCTCGCTGTTCGGATTGACGATGACGGCTTCTACTCCGGTAAGCGCCGGAATCGATGCGCGCACTTGCGCGACCGCCTGGTTAACGTATTGCAGGTCGAACCGCACGTCGGTCTTTGAGTCGAAGGTCACCAAGAATTCGGCGCTGCCCTGCGCCGAATTCGCGGTGACTCGTGTGACTGAGGGCAATCCGAGAAACGCGTTTTCTAAAGGAACGGCGACCGCCGTGCGCACCTGGTCGGGCGGAAGGTCGCCCGCCTCCGCAACGACGTCGATGCGCGCGAACGACATGTCCGGGAAGATGCTCGCGGGCGTGGCAGCATAGGCCCAGACGCCGATGACGGCGAGCATGGCTACCAAGAACGCGATCGTTTTGCGGTGTCGCAGCCCGAACGACGAGATAGGCAACGCTTAGTCGGGGTTTTTGCCCTCGAGGGCGTTTTCGAGGATTTTACCGGTCTTCGCGTCGATCCCGATTTCGCGCGTCTTGCCGCCCGACTTCATGTCGAAACTGTAGCGCAGGCCGCTTCCGCCGGGTTCTTTTTCCAGTTCTTCCGCAACGATTTTGCCGTTGGGGACTGCGCGAAGCGCAATTGCGCGTGCCTGAGTAAGAGTAATGGTCGCCTGCTTGGCAAACTGCTGGCCGGGATAAGCGGCGGCCGTTGCGATGGCCAGGGTGAACGCGGAGGCGAGGGCCGCCGCGGTGAGCGTGCTGTTTTTCATAGGCCACAGCATACATGCCGAATGTTACTGCAACATGAACGGCTTACGCGGCTGGGAATACCAGGCGCGTTTCCGCTTGCCCCTCCACATTCGAAAGCCGCACCGTTCCGCCGGAAGCCTGCACGATGGAGTCGGCGACCGCCAGACCTAGGCCACTTCCCGGGCCTGAAGCGTCGCCGCGCCAAAATCGTTCGAGGCCATGTTCCAAAGCCTCAGGCGAAAAGCCGGCGCCGTTGTCGCGGACGCTCAATTCGACGGTGCCGCTCGTACCGTTGGCGCGGACTTCTATGCGTCCGCCGGCAGGAGCGTGCTTTACCGCGTTATGCAGAACGGCGAGCACCGCGCGCTCCAATTCGGAGGCGTTCCCGTTGACCTGCGTGCGCCCTGAAGCCGCGAAGTCCAACTGGACCATTTTCGCGGCGGCCGCTCCGGCGACGCGCGCACAGGCTTCGCGTGTTATGTGATCCAGATCGACCCGCGCGATTTCGAGCACGCCTGCATCCGCACGCGCGACGGAGAGCAGATCGCCGATGAGAGATTCCATGCGTTCGGCTTCCTGGGAGATCGTCGCAAGCGATTGCCGGTAAGCATCGGGGTCGCGTTCTTTGGTCAGCGCGAGATCGGATTCCGCTCGAATGACGGCGAGGGGCGCGCGCAAGTCGTGTGAGGCGTCGGCCGTAAAACGGCGCTGACGTGACACGACCTCGTCGAGCGCTCGGTGCGTAACCGCGTTGCCCGCAAACCACGCGAGCGCAGCGATGACGAGCGCGGCGAGCAAGAAGGCAACGGCGGCTTGGCGATCGGTTTCGTCAATCCAATCGCTCGGGCGCCAAACGACGATCTTTCCAACATGGCTTCCTTTGTTCGTGATCGGAAGTACGAACGCGCGCAGTTCGGCTTCCCCGCTTCCGGTGGTGATGTATGAAGCGGTTGCCGCCGGAACAGCCAGCAAGGCGGCCGGCGGAACCGAAACGTTCGACAAGACGATCTTGCGCGAACCGTCGACGACCAGGCCGCTGGTTTGCGCGCCCAGCACGGTTAGGAACTGACGCCGGTCGTCGCGATCGATCGTGGGCCGGCCGCTGCGAAGATCCAAGAGGGCGCTGACAGCCTGTGCCGCCGCGCTTAAATGGGAATCGAGGGCGCTGCGCTCGCTGCGATCGATGCCGAAAACGGCCGCGGCTGCGAAACAGACGAGGCCCGCAAAGAGCGCTCCTACGTAGGCCGCGATCAAACGCAGGCGCAGAGCGCGCGTGTACGTCATTCTGCTCCGAACCGGTACCCGGCGCCGCGTATGGTTTTCAGCAACGGCGGTTCGCCCGCGATCACGAGTTTGGAGCGAAGCCGGCTGACGTAGACGTCCACGACATTGGACGTCGCCTCGCTTGCACGGTCGAACATCGCATCTTCGATCGATCGCCGAGTGACCAAGCTGCCGGCATTGCGCAAGAAATACTCCAAGAATGCGCTTTCGCGTGGCGTCAGTTCGATGCGGCGATCGCCTCTCCGCGCTATGCGTGTTCGCAAGTCGAGCACCACATCGCCCGAGCGCAGTTCGGCATTCGTCGTCTCGACCGGAAAGCGGCGGCGTGTGATCGAACGAAGGCGTGCTTCGAGCTCGCCGAAGACGAACGGTTTGCGCAAATAGTCGTCGGCACCGGCGTCAAGGCCTTCGATAATATCTTCCGCCGTGTCGCGTGAGGTAAGCAGGAGCACCGGAGTCGGGAAGTTTTGTCCGCGCAGCGATCGGAGCACGTCGAGGCCACTCCGCTTTGGGAGATTCACGTCGAGCACGATCGCGTCGTAGATGGGTGACGACGCAACCTGCTCGGCGTCGTCTCCGTCGGCGCTCTCGTCCACGATGTGTCCTTGCTCGGTGAGGCCGCGCCGCAATACGTCGCGGAGGCGCGGATCGTCCTCGACCACTAAGAGTCGCACCGGAGCGCCGTTCTTTGACGGGACGGCCGGGCCCCGCAGCCGAAGGACCCTACCGCCAATCGCACATCCGCTTTAGGAGACGGTCTCATGATGTTTATACGCCGTACCTTGATCGCCTCGGCCGCATTTGCGATGCTTGCCGCTGCGCCCGCGCTGGCGGTGGATTACGGCAGATGGTTTTTCTCAACCGCAAACGATCCCAAGCCGCAGCCTTTCAGTACGTGTGTCAGCCGCGCGCAATCTGCAATGGCGTCGCAGGGGTTCGGAGCGCGAGTCGGCGGGACGAATCCCGCGTATTTGGACGCCACCTCGGGACTGGTTTCGGTAACCGCGTTTTGCATCGGGCAGCCGAAGGGATTCTATTACATATTGGTCGTGATGAGCGACGACGGTTCCAAGAGCGCGCTCAGCGTCGGCAACGCGATCAACGCGGCATTCTTCGCCTCGGATGCGAGCGCCGCCGGTGCCGGCACCGCCGCAACAGGCGCCGGCGGCACGTGGCAGTTGACCTCGACATGCGGTTTCACCGGAAGCGGTTGGCAGAGCACGATCGATTTGACGCAATCCGCTAGCGGCGCATTGACGGGCATGGTGCGAAACGATCCGCTGACGCCGGTCGTTGTGGGCGGACAATTCACCGGCACCACGATGACGCTTACGCTGCGCCCGGCCGACTGGGCCGACAACATGACGATGACCGGCGAACTGAACGCCGGAAAAATAGCGGGCAAGGTGCATCACCTCGGCGGCGACGACTGCACCTTCACGATGGTGCGCACCGCAAGCTCGAGCGCTTAACTAACGCGCGAGTTCCGAGGCGAGCACGAAGCGCACGCCTTCGCCTTGCATTTTCTGATAAACCGCAGTGAGCGCGGCCAGCGTCGTCGGCCTGGGATGGCCGATCGCAATTGCCGATCCGTTGCGCTTGGCGTATTCTACGGTTTGTTCCAGCGCCTGCTCGGTGAACGCCTGATCCGCGCGATCGTCTAGGAATACGTTGCGCGACGATTCGGGAACGCCCGCATCGCGCGCCGTTTGCGCCGCCACGCTTTGCGCATTCGTGCGCGAGTCGATGAAGAAAAGATCGCGGGCTTTGGCGACTGCAATAACGTCTTTCATCACGCGCGCGTCGGCGGTGGCCTTGCTGCCCTCGTGATTGTTCATGCCTTCGGCCGCCGGAACTTGCGCGATGTCATCTTCGGTCTGCGAAGCGATCTGCGCGTCGCTCATTGTCGTCGTTATTTCGCCGGGTCCGGCAGTATCGCGTCCCAGCGGTTGCATAGGCAGGTGCAGCATGATGCCTTTCCCGGCCGCAGCCGCGTCGTTTGCGATCTCCGCGGTGTAGCGAACGTGCGGCAGAATGGAAAGCGTCAGCGGAATCGGCAGCGCCAGAAAGCCACGTTCGGTCACGGGCCACTGTCCACAGTCGTCGATGATGATCGCAACGGTTATGGTTCCGGACGCGGGCGCGGGCGCGGGTGCTTCCGGTGAAGTGGTGGCCTCCGGTAGGGAAGATGCGCGCCGGAGCGGCGGAGCTTCCGTGGGCGCGGGTTGCGGCGAACTCGGTTGGTATGCAACGGCCGGACGGTGCGGCATGCGATAGAACTGGCCGAAGAGCGCCCAGGCAACGAAGAGCGCCAATAAAAACGCGATCGCAAGGAAGAGGAGACGGCGGCCCATTGCGGCGGGCATTCTGCGGCCGTGCGTCGGATACCTGAGCGATGGCGCTGAAAGTTCCCGTGCTGTTCGGATCCGTGCGAACCGAACGCCAGGGCATTAGAGCCGCGCGATTTGTGGTCAACGAGCTGAAGAACTACGGCTGCGATCCGGTGCTCGTGGATGCCAAAGAATACGACCTGCCGCTACTTGACAAGATGTACAAGGAGTATGACGCCGGCACTGCGCCGCCGAAGCTCGAAGAACTTGCGGACCTCTATCACTCCGCCGATGGTTTTGCCATCGTTACGGGCGAGTACAACCACGGCGTGCAGCCGGGGTTGAAGAACCTGCTCGATTACTTCTTGGAAGACTATTTCTGGCGGCCATCGGCCATCATTTCGTACTCCGGCGGGTACTTCAGCGGCGCTCGCGCCGCAATTCAGCTGCGCGAAATCGTCGCCGAGCTCGGGATGCCGGCGATTCCGTCCGCCTTACCGATCGCACGCGTCGCGAGCGCGTTCGACGACGCCGGCGAGCCCACGGACCCGAAATTCCGGGATCGCAACGTAGAATTTTTCAAGGAATTCATTTGGTACATGGAAGCGCTGCGCGCACAGCGAGCTAAGGGCGTTCCTTACTAGCTTTTCGGCTTGAGTTCGAAGAGATCGATGCCGGCCGGCGGACCCGGCGTGGCGGTCGTCGACGTCGTCGTGCCTTTTCCGTTGCGCCCCTGGTAATCGAATTTCTTCCCGTGCCCGTAACTCATCACGGAAAAGCTGCCGCCGGCAGTTTGTCCCGACCAGGAGCCGGTCGGAAACGTGGCGCTGCACATCATCGAGGCCGCGCTACGTTTTGTCGCGTTGAGCGAACACGTTGCTGTGCCTTCGCGGGCGGTCCATATGGCGTTGCCGCCGCCAAGCACTTTTCCAGTAAACGTGAACGCGCTGGGGCCGCCCGAAACCGTTCCGATAAAGTCGACCGATGTCACCGACCACGTCCAGATGAAAACCCACTGCCCTGAGAGATCGAACCCTGATGGTTTCTGTCGCAAGTACAGAACGTATCGCGTTTCGCCGTTCGCAAGGTGCGATGCGGAAACCGTTTGCACGTTCGGATTGTAACCGGCCTCTGCAGCTCCAACGCGAGCTTCGCCCTGTAATTTCGCCGAGGCGATTTCTTCGGCTGTGAATGCAACCTCTCCACTTGAGTTTGTCGTGCCGCGTCCGATCGTCGTTTTAGGGAAATGGTTTGGTTTATAGAGCGTCACGGTCGCACCGGCGATCGCTTTGTCGGAACCGTGATCGAGGACCTCGACCGTGAGTGGCGCTGCTTCGGCCCCGCCTTCCGGTTCCAGCACGAAGGCCACGTGATCGTTGCCCGAGGTCAGCCGGCCGCTTTGCGCCGCACCGACGGTGACCGGCTCGCTCGCCGGCTTCCAGTGATTCGCTTCTGCGTGCAGCACGTAGCTGTCGCCCACCGGCAGATCGAAAACTTTGGCGACGGCGGTCCCGTCGTAGCCGGTCATCACGACCTCATGACCTTGCGCGTCGTAGATCATCGCGTAATGAACGGGTACGAGCGCGCCCGCCGCACTGCGTCCCTGCACGCGAATGCTGACGTCGTGGCGGCCCGGCGGCTCGTTGGAATTCAGGAGGAAGTTGATGTAATCGTCGGCCCGGGTCAGGCGGCTCCCGCTTTCGGAAGCACCGGCGATGAATGAAGCGGTTGCCGGTTCCCACCGCGTCGCCTCGGCGCGTAACGAGTACGTTTCGCCCAGCGGTACGTTTTCGAAGACGACGGCCGTTCCGTCATAACCGGTCATGACGACGGATCTGTCGCTTCCGATTCTGTAGATGGATGCATAGCGTACCGGAACGATGGTGCTGTTCGGCATCCGGCCTTGCACGCGGATGAACAGCTGGCGCTGCCCTGGCGGAGTGAGCGGCAAATCGCGCGACGTATAGCGCCCGGAGGACGGTTTTAACGGTAAGGCGACTTCGTAACTGCTTTCGCCCGGACGAATCGTCAGTGCGGCCGATGCGTTGTCGAACAGCAAACCGCCGTAGACTTCGACGGTCCAATAACCCGGCATCAAGGGACCCGAGAGAGTGGCCGTCCCCTCGGTATTGGTTTCTTCGCCCTCGAAATAGGAAAAAGGCCGTGTGTCGCCCGTGATACGCCCTTCATTCCGGACGAGATAGACCATGCGTCCCGGCACCAGCGTTCCGTTGCTTTCGTTTTTCACGTGCACGAGAACGCGCACGGTCGACGGATCCAGATCGGGAAACGGGCGCGCGTCCTGCGCGCTGGCAATTGCTGCGAAACCCAATGATGCGGCCAGGAAAAGGGCCGAAAATAGCTTCATGAGCGCCTCCTAAAGGCCACGCCTCGCGTTGGTATTTTCCAGGGCCGCTCGCGTGACCCTGGGTGGTTAGTGTGCCTTTTGGCACAGCTCCACGAGGACGCCGGCCGTGCTCTTCGGATGCAGAAACGCGATCAGGTTCCCGTGCGCACCGCGGCGAGGCTCTTCATCTATAAGGCGCACGCCGGCAGCCTTGAGGCGCGCGAGTTCGGACCGCAGATCGGCGACGCGGTAAGCCGTGTGATGGAGCTTCGTTTCAGCTTCGCCGCGATAGCGCGCGACCGGCGAATCTTCGCTTAGCGGGCGCATGAGTTCGATGACCGATGAACCGGCTTGCAACCCCAGCACCTCCACGCCCTGATCGGCCAGCGTTTCGCGGTAGATTTCCTTGAAGCCGAGAGTTTTCGTGTAGAGATCGAGTGTCTTCGCGAGATCGCTCACGACGATCGCGACGTGATCGATCTCCATCAAGCGACGATCTCTTTCGCGCGGTAGACTCCGAAGATGTCGCGGAGCACATTGCAAATCTCGCCCAGGGTCGCGCCTGCATCGACAGCCGTGATGAACGTCGGCATGAGGTTCTCCGTGCCTTGGGCCGCTTGGCGCACGGCCGCGAGCGTTTTTTCTACGCTCTTTGCGTCGCGGCTTTCGCGCAACTTTTGCAGCCGCTTGGCTTGCGCCGCTTCGATACCGGGATCGTGGCGCTGCAATGGAATCTTCGCTTGCGCCGATCCGTCGGCAAACTTGTTCACGCCAACGACGATCTGTTCGCCTTTTTCGATCGCTTGCTGGGAGCGGTAGGCGGAGTCTGCAATGCGGCCTTGCATCCAACCGCTTTCGATCGCGGCGACGCTGCCGCCGAGCTCGTCTATCTCATGAATCAGTGCTTGCGCGCGTTGGATCAATTCGTTGGTAAGCGATTCGATGTAATACGAACCGGCCAGCGGATCGACGACGTTGGGAACGCCGCTTTCGTAAGCGATGATCTGCTGCGTGCGCAGCGCGACTTTGGCCGACTCTTCGGTCGGCAGCGCGAGCGCTTCGTCTTTTCCATTGGTGTGCAGCGATTGGGTACCACCCAGTACCGCCGCCAACGCCTGCAGCGCGACGCGCACGACGTTGTTCTCGGGCTCCTGCGCGGTGAGCGTCGAGCCGCCAGTCTGCGTGTGAAAACGCAGCATGTGCGAGCGCGGATCCTTGCAGCCGAAGTCGTCGCGCGTGATGTGTGCCCATAAGTATCGCGCCGCTCGAAACTTAGCGACCTCTTCGAACAGGTCGTTGTGCGCGTTCCAGAAGAACGAGATGCGCGGCGCGATGGCGTCGAGACCGAGGCCCGCGGCGCGCGCTGCTTGCAGATACGCTTTGCCGTTGGCGAGCGTGAACGCGAGTTCTTCTAGTGCAGTCGAACCTGCTTCACGGATGTGGTAGCCGGAAACGGAGATCGCATTCCAGCCGGGCACGTTCTGCGCGCAGTAGCCCATGACGTCGGTCACCAAGCGCATTGAATGGGCCGGGGGGTAGATGTAGGTGCCGCGCGCGACGTATTCTTTGAGGACGTCGTTCTGAACCGTGCCGCCGAGCTTTTCAAATGGAATCCCGCGGCGGCGCGCGACCGCGAGCAGCATCGCCAAGATGATGGAAGCGGGCGCGTTAATGGTCATCGAAATCGTGACGCTGTCGAGCGGAATGCCGTCGAGCAGCGTTTCCATATCGGCGATGCTGTCGATTGCGACGCCCACTTTTCCGACCTCGCCGAGCGACTGCGGCGCGTCCGAATCGTAGCCCAGTTGCGTCGGCAAGTCGAACGCTACCGAAAGCCCGGTCGTCCCGTGCGCGAGCAGGTAACGGTAACGCGCGTTTGACTCGGCCGCGCTGCCGAAACCCGCGTACTGCCGCATGGTCCACAGGCGTCCGCGATACATATCTTTGCGCACGCCGCGCGCGAATGGGAAACCGCCGGGCGCGCCCAGGTCGTGTGGCGGTCCCTCAATACGCTCGTACGCCGGTTCTAACGGGATGCCGCTGCCGTTTTCGTCGCGGGCCATGCTGGCGGTATTCTCTGCCCACCGCGCGAACCCGCCGACAGGAGGGTCGTGATAAGACTGTGCGGCGAGTTGTTGCGGGTGCGGCCATTATTCTTGCTCTGGCCAGCTGCGGCCGGACCCTAGAACGAATACAAAAAATACTCGTTTACCAATCCGACCACCCAAAAGCCGTGTTGCGCGCGTATTCGTTTAGCACGTACGCCATGAGCCCGGCGATCAAACCCGGCGATGCGGCGCTGGTCGACATTGCAGCGTACGTCAACGCCGGTCCGAAGCGGGAAGATGTTGTCCTATTCGTTCCGCCCAAGTCCGACAGAGTGTCGCAACGCCTCGCTGCGCAGCATCCTTTCGTCAAGCGAGTCGTCGCCATCGCAGGCGATCGTGCGAGCATTACCGGCGGGTGGCTGTACCTCAACGGCCGCTTACGGCACGAACGTTATATCGTGGGCGCTATCAACTATGACTTGCGGATACGCGACTATCGCATCGAATGCCGCTACCCGGATATGCGTGAATGGACATTGGTCAAACCCGTACAAGGGGCTCGTACTCCGCGCTCCGCGTGGCAAGCGCCGGATCGGGTTCCCATGGGATATTATGTTGTTCTTGGAGACAACAGAAACGACTCGGAAGACTCTCACGTTTTCGGATTCGTCCACCGCAGCCTAATACTAGGCAAGGTCGTTGAAGTAATTTAGTCGGAAATTGTTACGAGCGCCGAGTTTGACTCAACGGTTTCGCCGGGCTGCGCGTGAACTTTCGAAACCGTACCCGATTTGTGGGCGCGGATTTCATTCATCATTTTCATCGCCTCGACAACTGCTACGACCTGGCCTTCCGTCACTGTAGCTCCCTCGCCGACCGGCATTTCAACCACGGCGCCGTGCATTGGAGATACGACGTCATTTCCGGTTACGGCCGACGCACGCTCGTTACGTGCCGCCCGACGCGGTTTTCGTGCACCGGCAGCCCTGTTCGGTCGATCAAACACGCGCACATGGTAAAGCTTGTCGTCAACTTCGACGGAAATTGCTTCTGAACGCTTCCCTTCGACAGACGCGCTTACAGCGCGTTGCTCAGGGTGCCCTTCGACAGGGCGCGCGTCCGCGCGCCGCTCAGGATGACAAGTGGCAGCAAACGTTTCGAGTGTCGACGTCGTGTACGTCGCGTCCATCACCGGCGCATGATCGCAAAGCTGCCGCAGAAGAGGGAGTGTCGTCGGGACGCCTTCGATGACGTATTCATCGAGCGCGCGGCGAAAACGCGCGAGCGCCTGCGAGCGGTCGGGCGCCCACACGACGAGTTTGGCGATTAGCGAATCGTATTCGGAGCCGATCGTGAAACCGGGAAAGGCGGCGGAATCGATCCGCACACCCAAACCTCCGGGCTCTCGGTACGTGGTGACGGTGCCCGGCGCGGGACGAAAATCGTTGGCCGGATCTTCGGCGTTGATGCGCCCCTCGATCGAATGTCCGCGGAAAGCGATCGCATTTTGGTCGTAGCCGAGCCGCTCGCCGGAAGCCGATCGGATCTGCTCGCGGACGAGGTCGAGGCCGCTGACCATTTCGGTCACGGTATGCTCGACTTGGATGCGCGTGTTCATCTCGAGGAAGTAGAACTCGTCGCCGCTGACCAGCCACTCGATCGTGCCGGCGCTGTCATAGCCGATCGCTTTGGCGGCTCGGATTCCGGCTTCGCGAATCCCTTCGCGAACGCGAGGCGAAACGGCAGGCGGCGTCTCTTCCCAAAGCTTCTGATGGCGGCGCTGCAGCGAGCAGTCGCGTTCACCGACGTCGAGTACCGTGCCGTGCTTGTCGGCTAAAATTTGGAGCTCGATGTGTTTGGGATTCTCCAGATACCGCTCGGCGTAGATTGCACCGTTTTTAAAATAGGCTTCGGCTTCGCGTTTGGCGGTGGAGAGCGCGGCGCCAAGTTCGTCAATCGTATAGGCGACCTTGAGGCCTTTCCCGCCGCCGCCTCCCGAAGCTTTGAGTGCGAGCGGCAGCCCGTATTTCTTTGCGGCGGCTTTTGCGCCTTCGGCGTCGATGATTTGCTCCGTCCCGCCCGGCACGATTGGAACGCCGGCGGCGATCATCGCCTGCCGCGCGCGCATTTTGTCACCCATCGCATCGATCGCGTCTGGATGAGGGCCGACCCATGTAAAGCCCGCATCGGAAACCGCGCGCGCAAACGACGCGTTTTCCGCGAGAAAACCGTAGCCGGGGTGGATGTATCGCGCGCCGGCGCGACCCGCGATCTCTAGAATCCGCTCGATATTCAGGTAACTTTGCGCCGGGCTTGCGGGGCCGAGCAGATAAGCTTCGTCGGCCAGCCGTACGTGCATCGCGTCGCGATCGATTTCGGAGTATACGGCGATGGTTTGCAAGCCCATCTCGCGGGCCGTGCGCATGACGCGTACCGCGATTTCCCCGCGGTTGGCGACTAAGAGTTTTTCCAAGTACGCTTTCGCTCTGGCCTCGACAAGCTCGGCCGTGGTTCGACCGGGGCGCCTTGTGGCGCCCGCTCACCATGACACCAATCGGTGCGCGCCGACCAATCGCGGCCGGATTCTTTCCAACGCGATTTGGGCGCCGGCGCGTCGTCGCGCGATTCCAGGAATTCGAGCGCGGCGACGATCGCGAGGATGTCGTCCTCGTCGCTCATTGGGGCGGCGGGTACATTCCCATGGCATGGAATCCGCCGTCGACGAAATGCACGTCGCCCGTGACGGCAGCCGAAAGATCCGATGCGAGGAAGACCGCCATCTTGCCGACGTCGTCGATTGTCATGTTGCGCTGCAGCGGCGCGGTTGCGGCGACGACGTCGAGCATTTTCGAAAGGCCGGCGACTTGCCGGGCGCTCGCGGTCTTAATGGGCCCGGCGGAAATCGCATTGACGCGAATTCCGCGATCGCCCAAATCGAACGCCAGGTAACGCACGGCGGATTCGAGCGCGGCTTTAGCGATGCCCATCAGATTATAGTTGGGGACGATGGCCGTCGCGCCGAGATAGGTAAGCGCCATAATTGAAGAGCCGTCTGCGAGTTGTTCTTGCAGCGCTTGCACGAGCGCGATCAGCGAATACGCGGAGACGTCGAGGGAAAGGTTGAAGTCGGCCCGCGAGGTTGCATACACTTTCCCGGTGAGAACTTCTTTGTTGGCGAAGGCGATCGAATGAACGACCGCATCGAGTTTGCCGAAGTTCGCGAGCGCCGGAGCCAAGCGCGCCAGCGATTCGTCCGAAGCAACGTCGCACTCGATAACGGGGCCGCCGCCCAGTTCGGCCGCAAGCTTGGCAACCTCGTCTTTAACGCGCTCGCCTTGATAAGTGAAAGCGAGTTCGGCGCCGTGTGCGTGCATTTGGCGCGCGATGCCGGTCGCGATGGACCAGCGGTTGGCCACGCCGGTGACGAGCGCGCGCTTTCCTTTTAATAAGGCCAATCTCTCTCCCTCACTTACAGCGGAATGTTCCCGTGTTTGCGTTTGGGGCGTTCGACCCGCTTGTTCGCCAGCATCTCCAGCGACTTGGCGATCACGCGGCGGGTCATGTGCGCCTCCACGACGTCGTCTATATAGCCGCGTTCGGCTGCGATGAACGGATTGTCGAAACGCTCCCGGTAATCTTCAACGAGCTCTTGCATTTTGGCGTCCTTGTCTTTGGCCGCCGCGAGTTCGCGCTTGAAGATCGTTTTGACGGCGCTCTCCGCGCCCATGACGGCGATCTCGGCCGTAGGCCATGCGACGTTGACGTCGGCGCGGATATGCTTGCTCGCCATGACATCGTATGCTCCGCCATACGCTTTGCGCGTAATGATCGTGATCTTCGGAACCGTGGCTTCGGCGAAGGCGTAAAGCAATTTTGCGCCGTGCGTGATGATGCCGCCGTATTCTTGAGCCGTGCCCGGCAAGAATCCCGGAACGTCCACGAACGTGACCAACGGAATATTGAAGGCGTCGCAAAAACGCACGAACCGGGCGGCTTTGATCGAACTCTTGATGTCGAGCACGCCCGCCAGCACGTTGGGCTGGTTGGCGACGATGCCGACGCTTTGTCCGTTGACGCGGCCGAACCCGGTGATGATGTTGGGCGCGTAGAGCGGCTGGATTTCGAAGAAGTCGCCGTCATCGAGCACGGGACCAATGACCGCGTGCATATCGTACGGCTTGTTGGGCGACTCCGGAATAATGCTGTCGAGCTCGGTGACCAAACGCTCGGGGTCATCGTCGCACGCGAAGCGCGGTGCGTCGTCCATGTTATTCTGCGGCAGATATGAGAGAAGCGTTTTGGCCAGTTCGTTCATGTCGTCTTCGTCCGACGCGACCAAATGCGCGACGCCGCTCTTGGTGGCATGCGTGGTCGCGCCGCCGAGTTCTTCGAACGTGACCTCTTCGCCGGTAACGGTTTTGATGATCTCCGGACCGGTGATGAACATGTGGCCGATGCCCTCGGTCATGATGATAAAATCTGTTATTGCCGGCGAGTAGACCGCGCCGCCCGCGCAAGGTCCGGCGACCAGACTGATCTGTGGAATCACGCCGCTTGCCTGGACGTTCCGCCAAAATATTTCCGCATAACCGCCCAGACTGACGACGCCCTCTTGGATGCGCGCACCGCCCGAGTCGTTGATCCCTACGATTGGTGAGCCGGTGCGTAAAGCCAGGTCCATAACTTTACAAATCTTCTCCGCAAAAACTTCGCCCAGGGAACCCCCGAGGACGGTAAAATCCTGCGAGAAGAGGAAGACTTGGCGGCCGTCGATGGTGGCGCGGCCGGTTATGACGCCATCGCCTAAGAATTCCCGTTCGCCCAGCCCAAACGCCGTCGTGCGGTGCACGGCAAAACGATCGAGTTCGATGAACGACTTCTCGTCAACCAGAGCTTCCACACGCTCGCGCGCCGTGCGCTTGCCGCGACGGTGCTGGGCTTCGATTGCGTCGCCGCCGGCAGGCGCGGCGGAAAGCTCGCGCTTGCGCTGCAGCTCCGCGTACTTCGCTTGGTCGCTCCTCACCGATTCTGGGCTTGAACGGATGAGCGTTTTCTCCTATAAGGCGGCCGTTCTGAGATGATCGAGCTCGGCGCGCAGAGCCTCCTGCAATTGATTCTGACCATCGAGAGCGTGGCGATGGCCATCATCGCCGGGTTCTTCCTGCTGCTGATGGGCGCTACCAAGGACGAGCGCGGCCGCTGGTGGTTCCGCGGATGGACGCTATTCGCATTCGCGCTCGCCGCCGAAGCGATCGGCCAACGCAACGCCGGCATCGAGAGCGCGATGGCGTACGTTGGGACGCTGCTGTGCATTGCGGCCGGTTACGGAGCGGTTGCCGGGTGCTACGAGTTCGCCAAGGCAAAAGGCGTCGCGTTGTGGGTGAATATCGCGGTAGTTGTGGGTGCGGTTGCCGCGCTGCTTGTGACCTCTCGCGCCGATCTCACGGCCGATCTGATCGGCCCCGAGGTGACGCTGTTCGTGGCGATGATCGCCGTCTGCGTCGCGATCTATCCGTTCCTGCGCGAGCGGCGCCTCAGCGGCGTGCGTCCGATCTTCATTTCGGCGCTGCTGCTGGCGATCATGATGGGGCGCACGCTTTTTGCCTCGGCGGTTTTGGGTTTTCAGCACGCCGAACTCAATGCGCTGTATTGGTCGGCTGAAGTCGTGGGCGGCGGCATCCTGGCGACGATGCTCGCGATGGGACAGCTGATCACGCTGCTCGACGAGCTGCGGATCGATGTCGAAGACGGAAATGCGGCGCTCAGCCGCGCGCTGAGCAGTTTGGAAGTCGCGGCGAAAGTCGACGCGCTCACGGGTTTGCACAATCGCTACGCGTTTTACACGATCACCGATGGCTTGCGCAACCGAGGCGATCGCGGGAACGTCGTTCTTCTGGATCTGAACAACCTCAAACGCATCAACGACACGTACGGCCACCATAACGGAGATCGCGCGCTCTTGAGCGTCGCACAGCGGCTGCGTGAAGTCGCCGGCGCGCAGGACTACGTGTTCCGCTGGGGCGGCGACGAATTCGTCTTACTGCTTTTTGGTTTGTCGCCCGAGGAGACGCGCGACCGCGTCACGCGCATGGAGCCGCCGAAGTCGCTCGACGTGGTGGAAGCGCACGAACCGGTCCCGCTCTCGGTGTCGTGGGGAATCGCCCCGTTCAATCCGCTCGACGTGGACGGATCGCTGCGTCAGGCCGACGCGCAGCTCTACGCGCAGAAGCGCTTGCTCGGCAGCGCCGCGAGGTTTCCAAGATGATTCACGCGCTGACGTGTTTGTTGTTTCCGCTCCTGGGCGGTTGCGGGCCGTTTGTAGAGTACGCGGCCACACCTGATGCGCTCATCGCCAATCCGGCCTACTATTCCGGCCGGCCCGTCATCGTGACCGGCAGCGTCGCACGCAGGCGCCAATTGCGCGGCGCCTCATTCGGAACGCTCGCCGAGACGTTCTCCTTATGCGACGGGCGTTGCGTGCAGGTTTTCATGCGCGAGCATACCGCGATGTATGAAAGCGAGCGCGTTTCGGTACGCGGCTTTTTCTCGATCGAACAGCACGTCGGCAAACTGCTGTTGCACGACAACATCGACGCGTCAGAGATTTTCCCACGCGTCTAATGGCAACTCTGCTGTTCGTTTTACTTGCCGTCGTGCTGGCGCTGCCGATGATAGCCGTCATCGAGACCGGCTTTGTGGTTACACGCTCGGATCAAACTCGCCGGGCGTTTTATGCGCTTGCCGCCGTTTGGTATGCGACCTTTCTGATACTGTTTGCACACAGGTCGCCCGTTGCCGGCTGGTTTTACGCGATCCCACAGTTAGTGGCGGGAGCCATCTACGCCGTTACCAGATTCCGAGCAGCGCCTTCACGTCGTCGCTAGCCATTTCTTTTGGATCCCACGGCGGCGTAAACGTGATGTCGACGACGACGTCTTTCACGCCGTCGACGGCTTTGACGCGATCTTCGACCGATTGCTTGAACATCGGACCAACCGGACACATCGGCGACGTGAGGGTCATCGTCACGACGACGTGCTCGCCACCCTCGCCTTCGACCGCGACATCGTAGACGAGCCCGAGCTCCAAAATGCCGAGCTGCAGCTCGGGATCTTTGACTTCCGCGAGCGCTTCGCGAACCTGATCGACCGTTGGCATCGTGACCCTTTCTTGCTGTCCTGCGAGGCCCTCGCCTTCGAGTGGCAAAAACTCCGCCCCATGCGTCCTACACTGTTACTGGCTGCAACCCTCGCGATGCTCGCGGCGTTGCCGCTTGAGGCCTCGGCCTCGGTTTCGGTAGCGGCCGGCGGCTTCACGACAAATGCGCCTACTTCCACCGGCGGCGCCGTCATCTTGAGCAGCGGCGCGTCGATTCCGGCCGTCCCGCTCGAAGTGCAGGTCTCCCTCCTGACCGCGCTCGGCGGCACCGGAGGGTATGCCCTGACCGGCGAGATTCGCGGTTTTACGGGCGGTGGCTTCGGCGGAGCGTATATCGGGGCCGGCGGAGGAGTCGCCAACCTGTCGCGCGACCGCAAGGCGGGTACGGTATTCACGGTCTTTGCCGGTAAGTCGGTGGCGCCGTTTACGTCGGTCGAACTTCGGATCTACCGCCAGACCGGCGACTTTGGGGCGACGGCCGGCTTCGTGGGGCTACGGTTCAGTTTCTGAGCAGAGTGAGCGCAGCTGGTAACATCGGAACCGTGTTAATAGTTCAACCTCTAGGAACCCGGACGGGTATAGGGCAGTAGGAGAGACAGAACATGTCGATGTGGGAACCCTTTACCGAGCGCGCGCGGCGCAGCATTGTGCTGGCTCAGGAAGAGGCCCAGCGGCTCGGTAACAATTACATCGGCACCGAGCACATTCTGCTAGGCATCATCTCTGAAGGCGAGAGCCTGGCTGCCAAAGTGCTCGAAACGCTGGGCGTTAATCTTGCCAAGGTCCGCCAGGAAGTCGAGGCGATCGTCGGCCGCGGCGGTCAGACCGTCCAGCAAGAGATGGTTTTCACTCCGCGCGCCAAGCGCGTCATCGAGCTTGCGTTTGAAGAAGCCCGCCAGCTCAACCACAACTATATCGGGACCGAGCATCTCCTTTTAGGATTAATCCGCGAAGGCGAGGGTGTTGCCGCGCGCGTGCTGACGAATCTCGGCGTCGATCCGGCGAAGGTTCGCGTGCAGACGACCTCGCTGCTCGGCGCCGAAGGTCAGCCGTCGCCGCCCAAGGGCAAGAGCAAGACGCCGACGCTCGACGCGTACGGACGCGATCTGACGCAGTTGGCGCGCGACAATAAACTCGATCCCGTGATCGGCCGCGCCAACGAAATCGAGCGCGTCATTCAAATTCTCTCGCGGCGCACGAAAAATAATCCGGCGCTCATCGGCGAGCCCGGCGTCGGCAAGACGGCGATCGCCGAAGGCCTGGCTCAGCGCGTCATCAAGGGCGACATTCCCGAACCGCTGCGCGACAAGCGCGTCATCACGCTCGATCTCGCGGGTTTGGTCGCCGGAACGAAGTATCGCGGCGAGTTCGAGGAGCGCATGAAGCGCGTCATGGACGAGATCCGCGGCGCAGCCGGCGAGATCATCCTGTTCATCGACGAGCTGCACACGCTGGTCGGTGCGGGCGCGGCCGAGGGTGCGATCGACGCCAGCAACATTATCAAACCCGCGTTAGCGCGCGGCGAACTCCAATGCATCGGTGCGACGACGCTCAACGAATTTCGGAAGCACATCGAAAAAGACTCGGCTCTCGAACGCCGCTTCCAACCCGTCATGGTCGGAGAGCCCACCGTCGAGGAGACGGTTGAGATTCTCAAAGGCCTGCGCGACCGTTACGAGGCGCACCACAAGGTGCAGATTACCGACGAAGCACTCGCCGCTGCGGCGCGTTTGGGCGATCGCTACATCACCGACCGCTTCTTGCCCGACAAGGCCGTCGATCTGATCGATGAGGCTGCTTCGCGCGTGCGCCTGCAGGCGGGAATGCCGCCTCAGGCGGTCCGCGACGTCGATACGGAGCTGCGCAAACTGGTTGCCGAGAAAGAGTCGGTTGTCAAAGCGCAAGAGTTCGACAAAGCTGCCGAGCTGCGCGATCGCGAAGAGAAACTCCGGCTTGAAAAAGCGCGCCTCGAACAAGAGTGGCAAGAGAAGCGCGCAAAGAGCGATAAACCCATCCAAGTCACCGAAGAAGATATCGCGCACATCGTCTCATCGTGGACGAAGATTCCGGTCAGCCGGCTCGCGCAAGCCGAGACCGAGAAACTTCTCAACATGCAGGAGTCGCTGCACAAGCGCGTGGTCGGCCAGAACGAATCGATCGAGGTCGTTACCCGAGCCATCCGCCGTTCGCGCGCCGGACTCAAAAATCCGAGCCGCCCGATCGGCAGCTTCCTCTTCCTGGGACCGACGGGCGTCGGCAAGACCGAGGTTGCGCGCAGCGTCGCAGAGTTTCTGTTCGACGATCAGGAGTCGATGATCCGCATCGATATGTCGGAGTACATGGAGAAGTACGCGGTCTCGAGATTGGTTGGAGCGCCTCCGGGATACGTCGGCTACGAAGAGGGCGGTCAATTAACCGAAGCCGTGCGGCGCCGTCCGTACGCGGTCGTGCTGCTCGACGAGATCGAGAAAGCGCATCCGGACGTCTTCAATCTCTTGCTGCAAGTGCTCGACGACGGGCGCTTGACCGATTCGCAAGGCCGTCAAGTCGACTTCAAAAACACCGTCATCGTGATGACGTCGAACATCGGCGCCATCGGGATGCAAACGACCGCCGACATCGGTTTCCGCACGCAGAAGAACACGGAAGAAGACGAGCTGCGCGCGTACGAACGCATGAAGAATAAAGTGCTGGAAGAAGTGAAGCACACGTTCCGGCCCGAGTTCCTCAACCGTTTAGACGAGACGGTCGTCTTCCATCAATTGACGCGACCGCAAATCGAACAGATCGTCGGGCTCGAACTCGAGAAGGTCATGCGCGAGGTCAAAGCTCAGGGCATGGAACTCGAAGTCGCCGAGGAAGCGAAGAGGCTGCTCGCGCGCAAGGGATGGGATCCGCAATTCGGCGCGCGTCCGCTGCGCCGCGCAATTCAGCGCGAAGTCGAGGACGAACTGGCAGAAGAGATGCTGCGCGGACGTTTCGGCTCGGGCGATCGTATTCTGGCCGAAGTCGATCCGGATAATCCGGAGAAGCTGCGCTTCAGCAAGATTCCGGGCATCGAACCGCCGCCGCCGCGCGAACCCGAGCACGCTACGACGTAACGGCCCGCATGCGCAAAGCCTCCGCGTGTGCATTTGTTGCTCTGTATTGTATGGTACAAGCCGGCGCCGCGCTGGCGCACGGAATGGCTTTTACGACGCCGATCGCGCAACCGGCGTCTCCGCTTCAGCTCAAAGACTGCTATCTTGGGACGGACTTTATGTTTGGGGATCCCAAGCTCGTTAGCGAAGAGACTAAGTTACAGCTCAGCGCCGATCTCGACAAGCCGGCGCCCGCGCAATATCAAGAAGTTGGTTTACGCTTCGAATTTGGTCGAACGGAAAGTAAACACAGCGCTGATATCGTCGTGTTTACAGGAGCCGGCGAGCACACGCATGACGTGATGGCAGCCCCCGTTGGCTTGGATCCCTCGGGCTATCTCCCTCGCGTGTCCGGCTACGAAGACAGTCGTTGCGGCGTAGACTTTGTCACGTCTTTCGATCGTAAGGCGGCATGGTTTGACGCGGCAAGTGACATGGTTCCATGCCCCGGCCAGCCTCCGATAGCAACGCCGGCCGATGTCTGGCTGACGGCGCTGGAGCTGCTGCCGATGCGCACCGACGCCGTATTTTTGCTGACAGGCAACAGGCAATCGCGTGTTTATTGGCAGCTCGACTCCGGAAGCATCGGAATGGGAAAGGACGATGGCTTTGGACGCGTCGTGGCGCCGCTAGAAACTTCAGGGAGTGGAACGTACACGCTCCACTACGGACCAAACGAACAGAGTCTTGGCCAAGAGGTTTGCTTTCACGCGTTTCGCCCGTGAGGGCGCTCTCGTATCCAAATCCCAGCGCCGACACTAATGTTACGTGATCGTGCTGCAGTCGCTTATAGCTAGTTTGCTTGCCGCGCTGCTGCAAGTGCCGCCTTCGCCAACGCCGTTGCCGAGTGCGTCACCGACGCCCGTCGTCTCGCCGACACCGCTTGCTTCACCGACGCCCGTGGCGCAGTTGAGCGCGCAGCCATTTGTGGCCGATCATTTGTATCCGGGCGGCGTGCTGTCGATCATGATCGCAAACTCGACCGGAACGATCAACGCGTCAATCGATAATCCGATCGTGACGTGGAACGTCGACCAGAACGCCCACGTTGTCACCATCACAGCCGGTCAGACTCTCGGTCGAGCCGTCCTGACGATTTCAGATGGAAGCGGACAGCGCGTCCTCATTCCCGTTCGCGTTGCAGTCGACGCGGCCAAGCTCTTGTCGCAAACGCTGACGCTTCAGTACACGGGCAATCCCGTTGATCAAGGATGGCTGCAAAAAACCGTACAGCAAACGGTGCTGCGCAACATGCAGCTACAGCCCGGGGCCGCCCAGGCGCAAACCAATTTCAATCTTCCGGCGCTCGCGCCGGGCAGCATCGGGGCGTTCGATACTCAGATTCAAGTGCCCGGCAACGACAGCTACTATCCGGTGAACGCCGTCGTCAACGTCAACCTTCAAAACGTCGCCGCGCAAGCGTTTACGCCGCCCGTACTTTTTTACGACGACGACCCGGAGCATATCGCCACCGAGGGCGTTCTGTACCGCGGGCATATCGAGCCGGGCGGGCCGGTGCGGCTGTACTACTACCACGACAACAACGCGCAGCCGCGCGATCTTGCCGTGGTATTTTCGGCGCCGTCGGGTTCTTCCACGGTGCAGTTGATCGATGCGTCGGCCGGCCCGAGCATCGACGTAATGACGGTCGGCCACAACGTCACGCGCGACTTCCTCACCCGTAAACCGAACAACCAAGGGATCATCCAGACGATCGTTCCTGGATCTCCGTACATAGCCGAGATAGTTGCGATGAAACCCTTGGACGGAGCGGCGGGAAATATCGATGTGAGCATTCTTTCCGGCAGCGCGCTCGACGTGGCGGTGCTCTCGATCGCGCCGAACACGCCGGACTCCGCAATTCCCGGATTGCTGGCGCAGGCCAAACTTCCGGGCGACGGCCATCACCGCACGGGCGTCTTCAATGTCAGCGGGTACGCGCAGGACACGCTTGCGTACCGGGTTGGCGGCGACGACGTCTCGCTCGATTACGGCTTGCACAGCCCGCCGACGCTCGAACCGCCGGATGGACGCGACTTCGGCGAGTACGGCGTGTGGCGTACGTTGAATTTTGCCGTCACCAATCCAACGGATCAACCGGCGACGCTCTATCTCTACGAGCAGCCGATGGGCGGACCCGTGCGCAGCAGCTTCCTGATTAACGGCACGCCGCCATTAGCTGATATCCAGTGTGCCCGGGCCTCCGAACGCTATCAGATCGCGCCGATCACTGCGCCGCCTGGAGCAATGACGATTCAACTCCAGACGATGACCGACGGCGGCTCGTTCTATCCGCTTGAGGTTGGCTTGACCGCGACGCCCCCCTCGCCCGTCCCGCCGCCCATCTCGGCGCCGAATGGGTGCTTCCCCAAACCGCAGACGACGGCGACTCCAGCCGCGTCGCCGCAACCGGAGCCGACCGGCCGCTGACAGAGCGCCAATAAAATGGCACAATGAACTCGTGGAACGGCCCAGTGAGCCAAAGACCGTTTTGCTCGTGCGGCTCCTCAACGCTATCGATGAGGGGCGTTTTTCATTTGAGGACCTGAAAGACCGTATCGCAGAAGGCGAGCGCCGCCCCAGCACGCGCAGCCTGCGCCGTTACCTCGCCATCTTGGCGGAGGCTGGGTTTCCGTGGTACTGTGACCGCGCGGCCAACGTCTACCGTTTTGCGGGCGGCTACAGCCTCAAACGCCTCGAGCTGAACAGCAACGAACTCTTTGGGCTGGTCGCGCTGCGTTCGATCGGCGCGACGCTGGGCGGCACGATCGGCTCGTATGTCGATGAAGTGACCGCGAAAGTCGTCGGCTCGACCGGCACGGGAGTGAAAGAACGGCTTCAGACGCCGTCATCGATGGCCTTCAGGCTCAGCGAGATCAGGCTCGACGAACAAGGCGAACGTATTTTCGGCCTGCTCTCGTCGGCAGAACGCAGCTCGCGGAGCGTGCGCTTCACCTATCGCGATAAGGAAGGCGTACGCTCGAAGAGACTGGCCGATCCCTACGGATTCATCGTGAGCTCGGGGCGCGTTTATTGCGTTGCGTACGATCGCACTCGCAAAGACAAGCGGACCTTTGCCGTCGACAGCATCTCGGACCTCAAGGTCACCGCACAGACGTTCGTCAAGCCGGCCTCGTTCAACGTCGAGGAGTTTGCGGCCAGCTCGATCAGCGGCGTGCTGCACAGCGACGAAACCACCGAGGTGCGCGTTCGTTTCGCGCCGCGCGTAGCCAAGGCGGCGATTGCGGCGCGCGTCGTCGCAGACCGTGCGGTTTCGCGAGACGGCGACGGACCCGTGGAGATAACGTACAACGTCGCCGACGTGGACGAGCTCGCGCGCTGGGTCTTGAGTTGGGGCGCGCAAGCCGAGATTGTCTCCCCGCCCCGCGCGCGCGAACGGATTGCGGAACTTGCGGGGGACATCTCAAAAATCTACGGGGGAAAATGACGAAGCCCCAGATTTCTCCGGGGCCCCGACGTATTCACTCACCGGTCTTCGCCTGTTTGACTCCCGTGAAGGAGCCCCACTGACGCCGTACCCGGCGGTTTGACCGACTCACTCAGATTGCCGGTCATCCCGGCTATCGTCAACATGTTCCAGTCGCGACCGATACGTTCATCGCCCTTCGTTTTATCGAAGTGAATGGATGGTATCACGGCTCAAAAGTCGTATGCAAGGGGCTGATCGATGTATTCACAACGTTTCCACAAAAAAGTTTAGTTATGCACAGACGTTCCACGGTTGGCCTCGTACTTATGCTGGTATTACTATCAGTTCCGGGCCGCGCGCAGAACATGTTGGGCGGACTTCCCGTCGACGGCATCCGCTGTGACTACGGGGAAGGCGCCGCACTGCACATCCACGCCAATCTGCAAATGTACGACCGCGGGCGCAAGAAGACGGTGCCTTCGAATATCGGGATTCCGATCGCCGCCGGCTGTCTGTACTGGCTGCACACACATTCCGACAACGGCATGATCCACATCGAGTCTCCCGTGAATCAGATTTTCACTTTGGGACAATTCTTCGACATTTGGGCGGTGAACTTGAGCGGCTCGCAGGCGGACGGCCTGAGTGCCGGCCGCGGCAAGACCTTGCGCTTCCTGGTGAACGGCCACGTGTGGACGCGCGACCCGAAGCTCATCCCGCTGCGAAATCACGAAACGATCGTGATCGAGTCCGGGCCGCCGTTCGCGCCTGGGCAAAAACCAAATTGGGGGCTCCTGTAGCGTCCGCCGTCGAGCTCGACGGCCGGCACCTCACTCTCGAAGCCGTACGCGCGGTTGCCGTCGGCGGCGCCCAAGTAACGATTGCCGCGGACGCGCGCCGGCGGGTTGCGGCCGCACGCCGTTTGGTCGACGAAAAAATGGCGCAGGGCGAAGCGATCTACGGCGTTACGACCGGCTTCGGGCGCCTCGCCCAGGTCCCAATCGCGCTCGCCGACGCCGAACAGCTGCAGTTGAACCTGGTCCGCAGCCACGCGGCCGGAACCGGACCGCCTCTGTCAGAGCGTTTTGTGCGCGCCGCCGGTGTGCTGCGCGTGAGCTCGCTGTCCGCGGGGCACTCCGGCATCCGCCAGGAGACGCTCGACCTCTTGGCCGAGCTCTTGAATCGCGGCGTTACGCCCTACGTACCATCGCAGGGCTCGGTCGGTGCAAGCGGCGATCTCGCTCCGCTGGCGCACATGACGCTAACGCTCGTCGGCGAGGGCGACGCCTATTTCGGCGGCGAGAAGATGCCAAGCGCGCGCGCGTTGCAGCTCGCAGGCCTGGCGCCGATAAAGCTCGCGCCGAAAGAGGGGCTCTCGCTCGTCAACGGCACCGAAGCGATGACGGGGATCGCCGCCCTCTCACTGTTGCGCGCGGAATCGCTCATGGAAGCCGCCGACGTCATCGGCGCCATGTCGCTCGAGGCGTTTCTCGGAACGGATCGCGTGTTCGACCGGCGCATCAATGCGCTGCGGCCGCATCCGGGGCAGGCGGCGGTGGCAGACCACTTGCGTGCTCTGTTGAGGGGCTCGGAAATCATCGAATCGCATCGCGAGTGCGGGCGCGTTCAGGATCCTTACTCGTACCGGTGCATCCCGGTCGTACACGGCGCCGTGCGTGACGCTTCCGCCTACGCGCGCACCGCGATCGAAACGGAAGCGATTTCCGTTACCGATAATCCGCTGGTCTTTCCCGACGACGGCGAGTTTCTCAGCGGCGGGAATTTTCACGGCCAGCCGGTCGCGCTCGCATGCGACGTGCTAAAAATCGCGCTCTCGGAGCTCGCTTCGATCAGCGAACGCAGGCTCTACCTGTTATTGAATGCCGAGGAGCGCGGCTTGCCGCTCTTCTTGACGGGCCGCTCGGGATTGCAATCCGGGCTGATGATCGTGCAATACACCTCGGCCGCGCTCGTTTCCGAAAACAAGGGATTGGCGTGGCCGAACAGCGTCGATTCGATTCCGACCTCGGCCGGACAAGAAGACCATGTCAGCATGGGCATGACCGCCGCGCTCAATTTGGATCGCGTGCTCGACAACGTCGAAGGATCGCTCGCTTGCGAGCTGCTGGCCGCCCTTGCGGCTACGGATTTCCGGCGGCCGCTGCGTTCGGGAGCCGGAACGCAAGCCGCTTACGATACGGCGCGTAAAAGCATCGCCGCCTGGCGCGAGGATCGCTCTCCCGCGCCCGATATCGAGGCAGCCCGCGCTTTGATCGCGAGCGGCGAATTGGTCGGTGCCGCCGAAAAAGCTGCGCATACATGAAGACGCTCGCGCGAACGGTGCGCGCGCCGCGCGGGTCGGAACTCTCTTGCAAGGGCTGGCCGCAAGAAGCCGCGCTTCGCATGCTCATGAACAATCTCGATCCCGACGTCGCCGAACGTCCCGACGATTTGGTCGTCTACGGCGGCAACGGCCGCGCGGCGCGCTCGTGGGAGGCATTTGACGGGATCGTTCGCGCGCTGAAGCGACTCGGGAACGATGAAACGCTGTTGGTGCAAAGCGGCAAAGCCGTCGCAATCTTTAAGACGCACGCACGCGCGCCGCGCGTGCTGATCGCCAACGCGAATATCGTGCCGAAGTGGGCCGATCTCGAAACCTTCCGCCGGCTCGAAGCGGAAGGCTTGACGATGTACGGGCAGATGACGGCCGGATCGTGGATCTATATCGGCTCCCAGGGTATCGTGCAAGGAACGTACGAGACGTTTGCGGAGCTCGCGCGCCGGCATTTTGGCGGAACGTTGCGCGGACGGGTGTGCTTGACCGCCGGCGCCGGCGGTATGGGCGGTGCTCAGCCGCTGGCGATTACGATGAACGAAGGCATCGCGCTGATCGTCGACGTCGACCCGCAGCGCCTCGAGCGTCGCCGCGCGTTGAAATATCTCGACCGCGTAGTATCGTCACGCGCGGAGGCGCTGCGCGAAGTGGAGGCCGCGCGTCGCGACGGGCGAGCCGTTTCGATCGGCTATGCCGGAAATGCGGGCACGGAATTTCCAGCGCTGTTAGTGGAAGGCTTGCGGCCCGACGTGGTCACCGATCAGACGCCGGCGCACGACATGATCGGCGCTTACGTTCCCGCGGATCTTTCGGTTGAAGAAGCCGCCGAGCTGCGCGCGCGCGATCCGAAAGAGTACGAACGGCTAGCGTTTGCAACGGTTGCCGCGCACGTGCGCGCGATGCTCGGTTTCCAGCAAGCGGGCGCGATCGTCTTCGATTACGGCAACAACGTGCGCGCGATGGCGCAGCGCGCCGGCGTCGAGCGCGCGTTCGATTTTCCCGGCTTCGTGCCGGCCTTCATCCGCCCGCTCTTTTGCCGGGGCAGCGGGCCGTTTCGCTTCGCCGCGCTTTCGGGTGACGCCGAAGACATCGCGCGCTGCGACGAAGAGTTGCTGCGGCTTTTTCCCGCCGACGAAGCGCTGCGCCGCTGGATTACGCTCGCGCGCGATCGCGTGGCGTTCCAAGGTTTGCCCGCCCGGATCTGCTGGCTGGCGTATGGCGAACGCGCGATCGCCGGCGTGCGCTTCAACGAACTCGTGCGTTTCGGCGAATTGCGGGCGCCGATCGTTATCGGCCGCGATCATCTCGACACGGGCAGCGTGGCCTCGCCATACCGCGAAACCGAAGGGATGCGCGATGGCAGCGATGCGATCGCGGATTGGCCGATCCTCAACGCGCTGCTGAATACGGCTGCGGGCGCACATTGGGTCTCGTTTCATCACGGCGGCGGCGTCGGCATCGGCTATAGTCTGCACGCGGGCATGGTCGTCGTAGCCGACGGTACCGATGAGGCGCGCGAACGGCTGCAGTGCGTGCTGACGACCGATCCCGGGCTAGGCGTCGTGCGTCACGCGGACGCCGGCTACGAGACGGCGATCGAAACGGCCGACGCAAAAGGAATCGATTGGCGCTTTTAGTCCGCGCGGGAGCGATCGTCACCTGCGACACGGACGCTCCGCAAAACGGAATCACTTTCGAGCGACTCGGACTGATCCGCAACGGCTCGATACTAATCGATGATACCACCGGCGCGGTCATCAGTGTAGCCGAAGGCGCGGAGCGCCGAAGTCCTGAGCAAGGTCGAAGGGAGCGCGCTGAAAGCGCGCAAGTCGAAGGGGGCACGGCGGTCCTCGATTTCCCCAACTGCGTCATCGTGCCGGGATTTGTGGACGCGCACACGCATCCGTTTTTTGCCGGCATGCGCGCACCGGGGGAAACGATGCTGCACACCGTGCAAAGAACGCGCGAGGCGCTCTTGGACCTATCCGTTTTTTGGGAAACCGTCGAAGGCCGCCTGAGATTGATGCTCGCGCACGGCACGACAATGGCCGAAGTAAAAACCGGTTACGTGTTGACGAAAGCCGGCGAACTGCAGCTTCTCGAGATGATCGAGGAGCACAAAGAAGAGCCCGGATTGCCGCGGCTAGTAGCGACGTTCCTCGGCGCACACGCTGTGCCGCCTGAATTTCCGGACGCGGACGCGTATACAGACTATCTGATCGCGGAGGTACTGCCCGAAGCTCGGGCGCGCGGTGCGGTGTACGCCGATGTGTTTTGCGAGCCCGGGTTTTTCTCGCCCGCGCAAACGCTGCGTTACCTGAACGCGGCGCACTCGCACGGTCTCCGGCTGCGCGCGCACTGCGACGAGATGTCTTACAGCGGCGCGGCGGCGACTGCGGCACAAGCCGGCGTGGACACCATCGATCATTGTAACTACATCCAGAAAGAAGATATTGAGGCGATCGTGGCGCGCGATATCGTAACCGTCGCTTGTCCGGCAACGACTGCGTACCTCGACCTTCCGCCATGCCCGGTGCGCGAGATTCTCGAGTGCGGCGGATACGTTGCCCTAGCCAGCGATTACAATCCGGGAACCTCGCCATGCTTTAACCTCCAAACCGTTGCGAACTACGGGCGCAGGCTCTTCGGATTGAGCGCGGCGGAAGCGCTCTATGGCGTGACGGTAGCGGCAGCGAAATCACTGCGCGCGCAGGCCGGCCGCATTCGCGCCGGCGAACCGGCCGATTTCGTCGCGCTGCAAATCGCGGCGCCCGAAGAGTTCGGCTGGCAGTTCGGAGGCAACTTGGCCGCAGCGGTCTTCCGCAGCGGCCGGCGCATCTGATGGGCGCGGTCATCGTTCGCGCGGCCCTCGCGCTCGTGAACGCCCAGGAGTGCGAGGACTTTTGCTTTGCGATCGAGGGCGAACGCATCGCCGCGATCTCGCCGTTCGAAACGCTGCGCGAACGCTTTCCGGACGCCGCCGTTCGTATGCACGGCGCCGGCGTTGCGATCGTCCCGGGCTTCATAAACGGCCACAGCCACGCATACCAAATACTCTTGCGCGGAACCGGCGACGATCTGCCGTTTGCGCGCTGGCGAACGGAGGCGCTGTATAAAATCGTTCCCGGGCTTTCGCCCGAAGACGTGCGGCGGACGTTCGCGTCGGCGTTTCGCGAAATGCTGTCCTCCGGTGTCACGACCGTTGCGGAGTTTTTCTACCTCAACGGCAGGGGCAACGCGCATGCCGAGGCGGCCATCCAGGCCGCGCGCGAGACGGGAATCCGGCTGGTCTTTGCTCGCTGTTGGATGGATGCGCCGGCGGCGCCGGCCGACTTTCGCGAAACGGTCGAAACGGCGGCGGAGCGTACAGGCGAGTTGATGACGCGATTCCCCGATGCCCACGTCTGCGTCGCGCCGCATTCCGTGCACGGCGCTTCGCCCGAGATGATTCGCGCGGCCGGGGAATTTGCGCGCGAAGCGGGCTGCCGGCTGCACATCCACGTCGCCGAAGCTTCATATGAAGTCGAACAGACCGTCGCGCAGCACGGCATGACGCCTTTGCGGCTGCTCGAGAGCTTAGACGTCGTGAACGAGCGTCTCGTCGCCGTGCATGCCATCTATATGGAAGAAGCTGAGAAGAAGATGCTGGCCGGCGCGAGCGCCGCGGTGATTCATAATCCGGTGACCAACCAGTATTTGGGCGACGGCATCTGCGATGTTGCCGGCTTGCTCGAACTTGGCGTGCCCGTCGGGTTGGGAACTGACGCCAATATAAACGCGTCGATTCTCGACGAAATGCGCGCGGCCGCGTTTCTCCAGAAGCTCGCGCACCATGATGCCGGCGCCTTCGATGCAGTCCGCGCTTTTCGACTGGGCACGTCGCTTGGCGCGCAGGCGCTCGGCATCGATGCGGGCGATTTTCGCGCAAGTTCGTACGCCGATTATGCGGTCATCGACTTGGAGCGGTTGAACCCGCCGGCCTCGCCGCTGATAAATGCGCTCATCTATCGCGCCCGTTCCGACGGGGTCCGCGAAACGTACGTCGGCGGAAAACTTAGAGCTGCGAGCGGATCGAGCTCATAAAGGGACCGAACTTCGCATTGTTGGCGTCGTCCGAGTGCATCCCGGTATAAACGACGACAACGTAGGACGCGCCCTCTTGCGTATCCAGAATTCCGCCGTCATGCGTCGCTTCATCGGTATCGCCGGTTTTGTGCGCGAACCTGTCGCCCGGATAAAGCCCGGCCGGCAACTTGTTGTTCCACTGTTGGCGATCCAAGATGCCGCGGAACAGGCGCGCGAACGGAACCTCGTCGCGGGCGATGAGTTCGAATAAACGCGCAGCATCGGCAGCCGAGTGCGAATTCCGGTGCGTTTTGTCCCAGCCGGGATCGACGATGAGCGGTTCGCCGCCGGAAAGCTTCCGGTAGAAGGCCGTATCGTTAAGGCCATAACGCTGCTGCACGATCTGCGTTGCGCGTGCCCGTCCGAGCGCATCGAAAAGCACGTTCGTCGCGACGTTGTCGGAGATCGTGAGCATGAGTTCGATCAGTTGATACAGGGGCGCGACGAAGTCGGGGACGAGCGGCGAATCCTTGTCGTTGGCCGTCATGTTGGTTTGCGTGATCTGATAGGTCTCGTCGAGATTGATCACGCCGTCTTGCACGAGCGTGAAGGCGGCTAGCGCCAGCGGCGTCTTAACCATGCTGGCCGGATAGTAATACCGGCTCGCGTCGATCGCAATGCGTTCGCCTGGCCGGTCGAGCCGCACGATGACGAAGGCCGCCGGCGTCAGGTTGACGCGTGCCGCACTTTCAAGGACCGCCTCCGGCGTGAGCATCGCCTACTCTTTCCCGCCCGGGCAGCCCGAACCGCCTGCCTGCCCGGAACCCGGAAGGGCCAACGAGCGTTATGCAAGTAAGTACTTGCACTTAGCCTTGAGAGACATTTCCATGAGCATTCTGACACTTAAGCGTCCGGCCGCTCTCTTGCTCGCTGCCGCCCTAACGGCTGTGCCGGCAGTAGCGCAGAGCCCGGCTGCGCCTCGGACCGCAGCCGAGATCATCAAGAGAATCAATGACCGTAATCCCTCGCTGCACTCTTTCCAAACCGGAATTCACGTGCAGGTGCGGATGACGAGTTTTCCGTTCTTCTCGCCGCATCTCGACGGCAACGCGTATTACAAACGTCCCGGAAAATATGAGGTCGTGTTTACCAATGCGCCGTCGTATGCTAAGGGATTTGACAAACTTTTCGCCGACATCGCCGATCCCAACGGATGGATCGCCGATTCCAATATTGCGTTTCGCGGCACGCAAACTCTCGACGGGCGCCAGTATCTGGTGCTGAGCATGACCAAAAAAATCTACAGCGATCAGATCAAAGATACGGTTGCGTATGTCGATCCGGCGAGTTATCAGGTCGCGCGGATGGAATGGCATTATACGAACGGCGGGTCGATCTCCATGACGCAGTCCTACCGGAACGAAGCCGGCTTTAACGTCGTGGCTTCGCAGCACGTCGACGTGCACTACCGCGTTCGCGCGGTCGCGGACTCCTCGTTCGATCCGTATAGGACCAACGTTCCCGTCGCCGACTCCGTCTTTACCGGAAAGAACTAAGTGGCGCTGCAGCAGCTTCAAGCCGTCAACCGTTCGCCGGGAGCAACCCGGCTGCGGCTGCTGGCGGCAACGCGGAGCTTGCTCGCAGCCAAAGGCCGCCGGGGCACGACCACACGGGAGATTGCCGATCAAGCCGGCGTGAACGAAGCGACGCTCTTCCGGCAGTTCGGCAGCAAAGACGCGCTGGTCGACGCATGCGTCGAACACTATTGCAGCACGGTCGAATTGCAGGAATTGCTCGCGAGCCTCGACGGCGACCTCGAGCGCGACCTGCAGCGTATCGCTTCGGCGCTCATACAGCGCATGGAAAACGTGCGCGACCTGATCGTCATGTCCCTCGCGGAAGAAAATGCCGACGGCACCGTGGGAGAAGCGGCGTGGCGCGCGCCCACCGCGATCAAGAAGATCGTGGCCGACTACATGGCTAAGCGGATCGCCGCGGGCGAGCTCTCCGGAAACCCGTTGTTCCTGGCGCGGTTCTTTATGGGCATGGTTTTCTCATACGTCATGGGACGGAAACGTTTCCCCGAAGAGTACGCCGCCGATCCGCCTGCGGTGGTTGAATTTCAGGTAGGCTTGTTCTTAAACGGGGCAAGGAAGGTTTAGTGGACACTCGCGAGCAGGCGCCGGTGACGCGCGGCGACGTTCCCGTCGAAGACGGCGTCGAAGTCACCACATCGAAGCGAAATCTCCGTCCGTTCATTATTGCGGCCGGCATTGTTGTGGCGATTCTGATTGTCGTGTATGGACTGCGCTGGTACAGCTATGCGCGAGTGCACCAGTCTACCGATGATGCGCGGGTCGACGCAAATACGGTCAGCATTACCAGTAAGATCAGCGAACGCGTGGACCGCATTGCGGTCGATACCGACCAGCGTGTGCACAAAGGGCAGCTGCTGATCGTGCTTGACAACGCAGCCGAACGCGCTGCGCTCGATCAGGCGCGCGCGAATATGGAGCTCGCAATGCAAAACCGGCTCGCCGGCGTGCAGCAAGGCACGGGCGGTGTTAATCAGGCTCAGGCCGAGGTGCAGGGCGCAGCCGCTGAAGTTCCGCTGGCGCAGGCCGGCGTTTCGGCGGCGCAAGCTCAAGTGCAAGCGGCGCAGGCCGCACTGCCGGGCGCCGCTCAAGCATTGGCGCGCGCGCGTGCCGACTATCAGCGCACCTTGTCGCTCGTCAACACCGGCGATCTCCCGCGGCAGCAGCTCGATGCAGCGCGCGCGAGCTACGCCGCGGCTCAGTCGCAGTACGCGGCCGCGCAAGATAACGTCAATGTCGCGATTGCAAATATGAATGGTGCGCGGCAGCGCATCAGTTCGGCGCAGGCCGGCGTCAGCGCCGCGCAGGGCGGCGTACAAGCCGCGCAGGGAAAACTTTCGGCGGTACAGAGTCCGGCCTCGGTGGCTGCCGCGCAAGCCGCGGTTGCAATCGCGCTGCAAAACCTCACGAATACCCAGATCGCTTCGCCGATCGACGGATACGTCGGGGAAAAGCAGGTTGAAGTCGGGCAGACGGTCGGTGCGGGAATGTCGCTGCTCACGCTCGTTCCGAACAGTGTTTTCGTCACGGCGAATTATAAGGAAACGCAGGTCGGAGACATGCATCCGGGACAGCCCGTGGATCTTCACGTTGACGCCTACAAAGGCGTGACGTTCCACGGCCGCGTTATTGCCATCAACCCCGCTTCGCAAAACACTTACGCGTTGGTTCCGACGCAAAATTCGACGGGGAATTTCGTGAAAGTGACGCAGCGCATCCCCGTCAAAATATCGATCGACGACGCCGATCCACAGAAATATCCGATGCGCCCCGGCATGTCGGTCGAAGCGGCCGTTCAGGTTCACTAGGTGCTGGCAGTTCTGCTACTGGCGGCCGCCGCCGCCATTCCGACGCCTGCTCCCGCCCCGGTTCTTCCGCGCATTCCGAACGTTGCGCCCGGCTATGCGGCGCCACCGCTGCCGGCCGCAACTCCGAATGTCATCGGCGTGACGCAACAGGCCTTCGTCGGGATATCGCTTCCGGATGCGGTCGGGATGGCGCTATCGAAGAATCCCGATCTCGAAGTCGCGCAAGCCAACCGCCGCATCGCGCACTATCAGATCGTCGCGGCGCAAGGCGCCTACGATATCCGTTTTACGCTGCAGCCGCAATATCAGTACGTAACCGTTGCGCCGCAAAATGCATTTTTCGCCGGGCCTAATTTCGGGCCGATCGTGCAGCGCACGACCTCGGTGAGCGCGGGCGCGCAAGGCGTGACCCCGGCGGGACAGCAGTACAGCGTCAGCGCCTCGGGTAAGCAGACGTACGACAACACCACGATCAATTCGTTCGATCCGGCTTATCCAACGGTATTTTACGTCAACTTTTCTCAGCCACTGGCGCGCGATCGCGGAATCAACGACGCTTCGCGCAACTTGCAACTCGCGCAAATTAACGACCGCGCTGCAGTCCAGAAGGCGCTGAGCACCACCGCCGATACCGTGGCCCAAGTGGAGAACGTGTATTGGGACTTGGTGGCCGCGTGGCGCAACGCCGCAATTCAAGAGCAAGCCCTGCGGGACACGGTCGCGCAGCAGCATAGTAACGTCAGGCTTGCGCAGCAGGGCGTCTCCGCGCCAATCGACGTCGTGCAGGCCAACACGCAGATAGCGCTTTTCCAAGAAAACGTTTACGCGGCGCTTCAGCGCGTCGGCGCGCTTCAGAATCAATTGAAGAGCCTGCTGAGCGACGATCCGGCCGATCCGATCTGGAACGCGAATCTGGTGCCGACCGGTCAGGTGCTGCAGTTGCCGCAGGAGCCGCCGCTGAGCGACCTTGTCTTAACCGCACTTCGCAACCGCCCCGAGATCGAGCAGCTGCGTCAGCAGCGTGCAGCGGCCGACGTGAACCTGCACTACGCGCAAAATCAAACCAAGCCGCAGGTGGATTTGCAAGCCGGATACGCGAGCAACGGCTTTGCCGGCAACCCGACCAATCCGGCGAACAGCCCGTTCACCGCGAGCAGCGCGCAGCAGCTGATGGCGATCAATGCGCTCATCGCTGCCGTCAATCCGACGCTGCCCGTCAATCAGCAGATTCAGCCGCTGCCCAGCTCGAACACGTCGGTGCCGCCGTATCTTTCCGGCGGGCTCGCGCAATCGATCCGGAATCTTCTGGGCAATAAATTTCCGGTCTACAGCGCCGGCGTGCTCGTGTCGTTTCCGATTGGCGACCATACCGCCAAAGCCAATCTGGCCATCGCGCAAGAACAAGAGACGATCGCGCAAGTGCAAGAGGCTTCCACGATCGAGGGTGTCACCGTCGAAGTGCGCAACGCTCTGCAGGCGTATCAAAGCGCGCTCGCTCGTCTGAGTGCCGCTCGCGCGGCGCGCCAAGCATCCGAAGCGGTGCTCGCGAGCGAACAGCGGCGCTTTCGGGCCGGAGAATCCACGACGTACCTCGTGCTGCAGCGCGAAATAGCCGTCGCCAACAATCGCGGCCTCGAGCTGCAGGCGCAGACCGATCTCAATAAGGCGGTCGTCGAAATTCAGCGGGCAACGGGAACGATACTAACCCGTTAATGCCTCGGCGGCGGCTTTATCCGCAAGCCACGTGAGTTCGCCATCGTGCGGCGATACAATCTGTGCCGGATATTTGAAGGGATCGTAAGTTCCTTCGCGCACGGCGCGCAGGGCCTGCGCTTTGGATGCGCCTTCGACTGCGATGGTGACGTGCCTGGAGTTATTGATGACGAGCGGCGTCAGTGTTAAGCGATGGGGGTCACGTGCCTCGGCGAGAACGGCGCGCACGAGTTGGTCCTCGTCGGTTCGCGGATCGGTTCCCGGAAAAAGCGAGGCAGTGTGGCCGTCCTCGCCCATTCCTAATAGCATAAGATCGAACCGCGGCACCTCGCCCATCGTTTCCACGAGCACCTGTGCGTAGGCGCGTGCCGCACGCGCGGGTTCGTCCTCGCCGTGCATGCAGTGCACGTTTCGCGGCGGGATCGGTACTTTTGAAAGAAACGAATCCAAGGCCATTTTGTAATTCGAATCGTCGCTCTCGGGCGGTACGCAGCGTTCGTCGCCGAAGTAGATGAAAGCGCGGGGCCAGTCAACAGCGTCGCGGCACTCGGCTCCCGCGAGCAGCGCATATGCGGCTTGGGGCGTGCGTCCGCCGGCCAAAGCGACGAAAAATGAGCCGCGGGCCTCAATCGCGGAGCGCGCTTCCGCGACGAAAATATCGGCGAGCGCGGCCGCTACGGCTTGCGGTGATTCAAAAACTCGCAGCTCACCGCGAGGGCGAGCCGTCACCGTTCCGTATCGAGGATCGCGCGCGCCATTTGCAGCGATTCGGCGAAGAGCGGGTCGTTATGCGGCACGAACATGGCTTGCTCGACGAGCGAAACCAGGTCGACGTCGTGAAGCGGCGCGCAGCGCTTCTCGCGCTTAGGTTTTCCGGTTACGGTCAAGCAGACGAGGTCGGGCGATTGCGCGTCAAGCTCGGCCGCAAAGGTGCAATCCTTGCTGCGCAGGATGACGCTGAGAACGCGCCGCGGATCGCCGCGCTGCTCTATCGCAACCTTGATGACGTCGCCCGCGTCGTTGCAGAGCTCGTTTCGGGCGCAGGGTTTCCAATGCAAACGGCTGGCGAGCCAGCCGGCGAAATAATAAGCCTCCGGCTCCGAACCGCTCACGACTTCAACGCGGGCGATGCGGGGAAGCTCGCCTGCGAGTTGGTCGTCGTCGAAAAACTGCGCGATCATATCCTGCCACGGAAGGAGCCGGAGATAGGAGAGATCGCGCGCGAAGCGGTCGGTCGAAGCGCTTATCTCGGCGAGCTTTTGAATGGACGCTTTTCCGTCGGCGGCGCGCGAGCTGTCGACGACGACGGTTGTGCCCAGCGATGCGAGCGCTTCGAACCGCGGGTCGCTCAAATCGCGACCAGCCCAGAAAAGTGCCGACCCAACGCCGCCCGTCAGCAGATCGTGAACGGTCGACCGCAACTGATCTGCCGGCATGCCGGCCACGCCCAGCTCCAGATCGCCGGACGAGCCTCCGGCGCGCGTTGCATCTAGAAAAATCGCTTTGCACGAATGCTTCTGCGCAAAGGTCGAAAAGCGGTCGCGCAGGCGCGGCACGGTTGCCGGATCTTCGGCAAACGCGATCAGATTGACCGTCGTCGTCGAAGCGGTTGCCGCCGTCACAGTGTCCGCCAGCCTGGGTTCAGTTCCTTTGCCGCATCGGGGCCCTCGGAACCGGCCGCGTAATTCGGGAACGAGCGATCTTTGATCGACTGCCACACGTCGAGAATCGGCATGACGATCTCCCACGCGCGCTGGACCGCATCCCACCGCGTGAAGAGCGTCGCGTCCCCGCGCATCGCGTCGGCCAGTAAACGCTCGTATGCGGGCGAGGACTGAACGCCGAATCCCGTGCCGTAGTTGAAATCCATCGTCACGCCGCGGATGTGGTTCTTCTGGCCTGGAACCTTGGCGTTGAAGCGAATCGAGACGCCCTCGTCGGGTTGGATCTTGATCACCAGAAGATTTTGCTCGATCGTGTCGCTCTTCTCGCCGAAGAGACGGTGCGGGATCGGGTTGAAGGTGATGGCGATCTCCGAAACCTTGCGCGCTAGGCGTTTTCCGCTGCGCAGAAAGAACGGAACGCCGGCCCAGCGCCAGCTATTGATGTAGAGTTTCAGCGCGGCATACGTTTCCGTATTCGACGCCGGACCCACGTCGGGTTCCGAACGATAACCCGCAACGTGCTCGCCGCCGATTGTGCCGGGACCGTACTGACCGCGGACCGACATGTCGAAGACGTGTTCGTGCGCCGGCGGCTCGATCGCTGAAAACACCTTGTATTTTTCGTTACGGATCGCGTCGGCATCCGAGCTCGCCGGCGGCTCCATCGCGACGAGCGCCAGCAGATTGAGAACGTGGTTCTGAATCATGTCGCGCAAAGCGCCCGCGTTGTCGTAATACGCGCCGCGCGCTTCCACGCCGAGCGTTTCGGCGGACGTAATCTGCACCGACTGAATGTAGTTGCGGCTCCAAATCGGCTCGAAAATCGTGTTGGCGAACCGCAGCGCCATGATGTCTTGGACGGTCTCTTTGCCCAAATAATGGTCGATGCGATAAACTTGGCTCTCGCTGAAGACCCTTTCAACTTCAGTTTGCAGCGCGCGCGCCGACGCCAGATCCGTACCGAACGGCTTCTCGACGATGATCCGCGTCCATCCGTTAGGATTGCCGGCCGGGTCCAGCCCCGCTTTTTTCAACTGCTCGATGATCTTCGGAAAGACCGATGGCGGCGTCGCGAGGTAGAAGAGGCGGTTATGCCCCGCTCCGAACTGTTTTTCGTAGTCTTCCAGGCGGCGTTTGAGTGCTTCGAAGTGCGATGTGTTGTTGAAGTCCGCGGTGATATAGCCGATCCGCTGCGCTAAATCGTCCCAGAGCGGTTCCTTGATCGCGTCGTTTCCCAGGTCTTGTTGGGCCGCTTGTTTGCAGTACTCGCGAAATTGCTCGTCGGTGTACGGCGTGCGGGCAAACCCGATCAGGCCGAAATTTATCGGCAAGATATCGTCCGCGCGCAAGCTGTAAATAGCGGGAATCAGCATACGCTTGAACAGATCGCCGCTGGCGCCGAAAAACACGATCGTGCAGGGGTCGGCTACGCGGTTGCTTTCGATGCCCTCGCGCAGCGGATTCGCTGCAACGTGCGCCGCACCATCGGTTTTCGGAACGGTCTTCGCCATCAAGGCTTTTCGGATTTGATCGCGTGGCCGCCGAACTGATTGCGCAGCGCAGCGATCACCTTGGCGCTATACGACTCGTCTTGCCGGGATGCGAAACGCGCGAGAAGCGAAAGCGTGATCACGGGCGCCGGCACGTTCTCGTCGATCGCGGCTTGCACGGTCCAGCGTCCCTCGCCTGTGTCGTCGACCCAGCCGCGAACGTCTTTCAGATCGGGATCGGCCGCAAATGCGAGCACGGCCAAATCGAGCAGCCACGAGCGGATGACGCTGCCGAACCGCCAGATCTCCGCCAATTGCTTTAGATCAAACGGGAACTGCGACTTCCGCAGGATCTCGAATCCCTCGCCGTAGGCTTGCAGCAAACCGTACTCGATGCCGTTGTGGACCATTTTCGAGAAGTGTCCGGCGCCCGCCGGCCCGACGTGCGCGTATCCGCCTTTTGGGGCGAGCGTCAGAAAAATCGGTTCGCAGTACGCGACCGCACCCGAATCGCCGCCGACCATCAGGCAGTAGCCCTCTTTCAAGCCCCAGACGCCGCCACTCGTGCCGGCGTCGACGAGCGAGACGCCTTTGGCTTTGCAGCGCTCGTACGCCGCCAGACCGTCTTGGTAGTTCGTATTACCGCCGTCGATAATGACGTCGCCCGACGCGAGCAATCCCAACAGCTCGTCGATCGTGTCGTCGGTGGGTTTCCCCGACGGCACCATCAGCCAAACCACGCGCGGAGTCTGCGTGAACTTCTTGACGAGATCCGCAAGCGAATTCGCACCCGTCGCACCGCCGCTCGCGCTCGTCTTAACGGCGTCGGCGCTTCGGTCGTACGCAATGACCGAATGGCCGCCCTCGATCAAGCGGGTCGTCATGTTCGCGCCCATGCGCCCCAGTCCGACCATCCCTAATTGCATGAGGCGCTATCTTTCAGATTCGGAGCCGGTATGTGCTGACCAGGAATGTGTGACATTTTTGGACCGGCCATGGATGGGCGCTTCAAAACTTTGTTTTTCCAAAAATGCACTCAAGCGGCGAAAAAACATGGACGTTTTTTTCGCCAGCGGTTCCGGGGCGGCACATACCGGCTCCGAATCTCAAGTCTTCGCCGTTAGGGAGTCGTCGATCAGTGCGTTCAGAGCCGCGAGGCCGCGATCGACGTCGCCTTTCAGATGCACGCGCATACCGCGGCGGTCGCGTTTGTCGAGCGACTGCAGATCGCCGAGTGCTTGCGCCGCGATTAGCGTGCGGAAGGTGATGCCCATGCCCGGGATCGGCATGTCGTCGGGCGAGTCGGCCGTGATCTGCACGAAGACGCCCGTGTCGGGGCCGCCTTTGTGTTCCTGTCCGGTCGAGTGGAGAAAGCGCGGTCCGAAGCCGACGGTCGTGGCGCACTTGCGCGCATCGCGAACTTTGACCCGCATCTCTTCGAGCAAAGCGGCGTGCTTGTCGTTGCGCGCGATGTAGGCGCAGAACGCGACATAGTCGCCCGCGACGACTTGTCCGAAGACGCCGGCGAGCGCCGCGGCCGGATCGTGCGCGTGGATTCCCTCGCTGCCTGACAGGAACGAAATGTCCATCACGTCGTCAGAAACGGCCGGCGTAGGCTCGTCGAATTTTCCCGTGCTCGCAAACTGTTTGAGTAGCGCCTTGGTGTTGTCTTTGGATTCTTGCACGTTGGGCTGGTCGAACGCGTCGATCTGCAAGATCGAGCCCGCCGCGGCCACTGCGACTTCCCACGAATAGAACTGCTCGCCGATGTCGTAGGCATCGTTCATCGCCAGCCTGATGATGGGATGGCCGGCAGATTCGAGCGCTTGCAATTTGTCGGCGATATCCTTCGGCTCGTCCGGCAGACCGGCGCCGACGTAGACGAAAACGCGATCGTTCCCGTAATCCGAAGGTGCGCCCAGCGGCTCGCCTTCTACGGGCAGAATGCCCTTGCCCATTTTTCCGGTCGATTCGGCGACGAGCTGTTCCGCCCACGCGCCGAACGCGCGCACCGACGGATGCGTGACGATCGTGAGCTTGTCGCGGCCTGCGGTTGCCAGGCCGCCGATTGCGGCGCCGAAGCGCGCGCCCGGCGCATCCTTCGCGGCTACCGTTTTATCATTCGCGTGCAGCGCGCCAAGGCTGCGATCCAAAAGCAGATTGATGTTGTAGCCGGCCAGTGCTGCGGGCAGCATGCCGAAAAAGGAGAGCGCGGAATAGCGCCCGCCGATATTCGGATCGTTGAGGAAGCACGATCTGAAGCCTTGCGCTTTCGATTCGGCCTCGAGTTGCGTGCCCTCGTCGGTGATTGCCACGAAGTGACGGCCGCATTTGCCCGATCCGGCGACTTTCGTTACTCGTTCGCAGAAGAAGCGGTAGAACGCATCGGGCTCGGTCGTCGTGCCGCTCTTGCTCGCAACGATGAAAAGCGTCGAACTGAGATCGATCGCCGCCTCGAGCTCCCGGATCTGCTCCGGATCGGTGGAGTCGAGCACGTGCAGCGCCGGGTAACCGTCGGTTTTTCCAAACGTCGCGCGCATGATATCCGGCGCGAGCGAGCTCCCGCCCATCCCAAGGACGACCACGTCGGTAAACTCCGCGGCGATCTCCTTGGCGAAGCTTTGCAGGTTCGAAACGTTCTCGATCATGTGTTCGGGAACGTCGAGCCATCCCAGAGCATGTTTGATGATCTCAGCGTGGTGAGGATCGTTGGACCAAAGGGTCGGGTCTTTTGCCCAGAGTTTTTTCAGGAAGTCGCGGTCGGTCAAAGTTTTCAGGGTGGCGTCGTAAGCGCTTTGGCCTTCGCCCAGCGACAACGCGACGCGTTCCGATCCCGAACTGAGCTGTTTCTGTTTGTAGACGATTGCGCCCAGGAGGCCCGCAAACGAGTCGCTGAACGCGCTAACACCCTCGACCTGCAACTGGTAGGTGACGTCAAAGAGCGAGATGCCGTTGGCCGCCAGGCTCTTGAGCGTTTCGCGCGCCTCGTCCACGCCTTGCAAGATCGTGTCCGCCACGACGTTGCCGTGATCCAGCAGCGCCTCGAGGGTTTGCGGCGGCATCGTGTTGACGGTATTGCGCGCGACCACCGGCTCGACGTACATCAAATCCGGATACTTCGGATTTTTCGTCGACGTCGACGCCCACAGCGGACGCTGTTCGGAGCCACCCTTGGCTTTGAGCGGCGCCCATTCTTCGGATTCGAAAATCTCCAGATATTTCTGGTAGGCGAGCTTGAGGTTGGCGACGCCCGTCTTGCCGAGCAATGCTTCCAATTGCGTCTCGCCTTTATCGATGCGCGCTTGCAGCAGTTTGTCGATCAGGGTGTCGATGCGGCTGACGAAAATGCTGTTAACCGAACGCTGCTTGTCGATCGGCAGGCCCTTTTTTACCCGGCGCTGCAGCCCGCGCACGTAAGCGCGCGCCGTCTTTTCGTACATCTCGATCGCGAAGATGAGCGTGACGTTGATGTTGATGCCTTCGGCCACGCACTCTTCGATCGCGGGGACGCCCTCGTTGGTACCGGGGATCTTGACCATGAGGTTCGGGCGGTCGATCCGCTTCCAAAGTTCTTTTGCCATCGAGACGGTTGCTTTAGTGTCGTGCGCGATCAGCGGCGAAACCTCGATGCTCACGAAGCCGTCGTTCCCGCCGGAGCCGTCGTAGACGGGCCGGAAGAGATCGCACGCGTTACAAATATCCTCGACTGCGAGATCCCAGAACAAGGCGCTCGCGTCGCGCTGCTTTCCGATCAGCGACCGCAACTGATCGTCGTAATCGTTGCCGCTGCCGATGGCCTTTTCGAAGATCGTCGGATTGGAAGTCATCCCGCGCAGGCCTTTGTCGATGAGACCCTGTAGCTCGCCCGACGCGAACATTCCGCGGCGGAGATTGTCGAGCCAGACGCTTTGTCCGGCCGCGAGCAGTTGTGACAATTGGTTACTCATGGAATTCCTAACCTCTTACCCCTGCGAAGCGTTGCGCCGCAATTTCCGCAACATGTTCGGGCGTAAAGCCATACTCGCGTGCGATGTCGGCCGCCGGCGCCGACGCGCCGAAATGATCGATACCGAACGCGAAGCCGCGCGAGCCGATCCAGCGTTCCCAGCCGAAAGTGGCGGCGGCTTCAATGGACATGCGCGCGGTGACGTCGGGCGGGAGCACCTCGTCTTGATACGTTTGCGGCTGCGCCTCGAAGAGTTCCCAGCACGGCATCGAGACGACGCGCGTGCGCGTGCCGCGGTCGTTGAGCAGATTTGCGGCCTGCGCGGCGAGCGAGACTTCAGAGCCCGTAGCAATCAAAATGAGATCGGGCGTGCCGTCCGTGTCACTCAGAATATATGCGCCGCGCGCAACGTCGGCGTTGCGATCTCCCAAGTACGGCAGCTTTTGCCGGCTCAGGACCAGCGCCCACGGTCCTTCGGTAGCTGCGATCATCACCTTCCACGCTTCGAGCGTCTCGAGCGCATCGGCCGGCCGGATCATTTTCAGATTCGGAATCGCGCGCATGTGCGCCAAATGCTCGATCGGCTGATGCGTCGGACCGTCTTCGCCCAAAAATATGGAATCGTGGGTGAAGACGTAGTAGCAGCGAATCGCGTTGAGCGCGGCGAGCCGAACCGCCCCCTTCATGTAATCCAAGAAGTTCAAGAACGTGGCGCCGAACGGCAATAGGCCGCCGTGCAGCGCGATTCCGTTGTTGATGGCGCCCATCGCGTGCTCGCGAACGCCGTAATGGATGTTGCGTCCCGCATATTGGTCGGGCTGGAAGTCGCCGCAATCCTTGAGATACGTCTTCGTGGACGGATCCAAATCGGCCGATCCGCCGATAAGCTCGGGCACCGCCGCCGCGATCGCGTTCATCACTTGGCCGCCCGTATCGCGCGTGGCGATGTTGTCGCCGTTCGCTTTATTGATCGCCGGCCACGGAATCTGCTGCGGAGGCAGATTCTTCAGCGTGCGTTCGAGTTGTGCCGCCAAGCCTGCGTTGGCTGACTTCCACTCGTCGAACGTTCGCTGCCACTGCGCCTGCAGTTCGCCGCCGCGCGCGCCGACTTCGCGGTAGAACTTCAACACGTCGTCGGGAACGTAGAAATCCGGCTCGAGCGGCCAGCCCAGGTTCTCTTTGGTGCGCTTGACGTCGTCGGGCCCGAGCGGCTCGCCGTGCGATTTGAACGAATCTTGTTTGGGAGAGCCGTAACCGATGTGCGTGCGGATGACGATCATCGACGGCTTGTCCGTAACGCTTTTTGCATGAGAGATCGCGCGATCGATGGTCGCGACGTCGTTGCCTTCGTCGAGATCGATGTACTGCGTATGCCAGCCGTACGCGTCGAAGCGTTTGGCGACGTCCTCGGTAAAGCAAACATCGGTGGCAGCGGCGAGCGAAACTTTGTTGTCGTCGTAGAGGGCGATCAGCTTGCCGAGCTGGAGATGGCCGGCCATCGAAGCGGCTTCGGACGCGACGCCTTCCATCATGTCGCCGTCGCTGCACATGACGTAGGTGTAATGATCGATGATGTGCTGATCGCGGTTGTAGACCGCACCCATGTGCGCTTCGGCGCTCGCGAAGCCGGCCGAATTTCCGAAGCCCTGGCCGAGCGGCCCCGTCGTTACCTCAACACCCGGCGTGCGGTGCGCCTCGGGGTGTCCGGGCGTTTTGCTTCCCAGCTGCCGGAAATGCTTGATGTCGTCGAGCGTCAGCTCGTAGCCGGTAAGATAAAGCAGCGAATACAGAAGCATCGAGCCGTGCCCGGCGCTCAAAATAAACCGGTCGCGATTGAGCCAGGACGGATCCTTCGGATTGAAGCGCAGATGCCTGGTCCACAGCGTGAAGGCGGTGGCCGCGGCTCCCAGGGGCATGCCGGGATGACCGGAGTTCGCTTTCTGCACCGCGTCTACCGATAGAAAACGGATCGCGTTTATACGCTGCTCGTCCTGGGGCGTGTTGGGCACTTCGCTCCCTTTGTACCCCTCGCGGCCCCCACCTTCGCGGGACCGGGTAAAGCGGGCGACGTAAGCGAGGCACTGTGGATCCGGCGGAACTCCAGGGCGAGATCGAGGCGATTGCCGCGGAGCCCGAGCGCGCGCGAGGCCGCGCCAGGAAAGCGGTGGACGCCGTCATCAAGGCGCTCGATCGCGGCGACCTGCGCGTATGCGAACCGGCTGGCAGCGACTGGGTGACGCACGCGTGGATCAAGCGGGCGATCCTGCTGTATTTCCAGCTTCGGAAGAGCGAGCCGATCGGTTCCCGGCTCGGTCCGCAGTTTTACGACAAAGTGCCGCTCAAGAGCAACTTCAAGAAGCTCGGCGTGCGCTGCGTGCCGCCGGCGGTCGCGCGATACGGAAGCTTCCTGGGCCGCGACGTGATTTTGATGCCCAGCTTCGTGAACATCGGCGCGTACGTCGACGAAGGCACGATGGTCGACACGTGGGCGACGATTGGTTCGTGCGCGCAGATCGGCAAGAACGTGCATCTCTCGGGCGGCGTCGGAATCGGCGGCGTTCTCGAACCGCCCCAGGCGCAACCGGTGATCGTGGAAGATGGAGCCTTCATCGGCTCGCGCTGCATTATCGTCGAAGGCGTACGCGTCGATCGCGAAGCAGTGCTCGGCGCCGGCGTCGTCATTACGGCAAGCACTCCCATTATCGACGTGCGCGGCAGTCAGCCGGTAACGGCAAAGGGCCGGATACCGGCGCGCGCGGTCGTCATTCCAGGTTCGATGCCGAAAGATTTTCCGGCGGGGAGTTTCGGCGTACCCTGCGCGCTGATCATCGGCACGCGCAACGACGCGACGGATCGCAAGACGTCGCTCGAGTCAGCACTTCGCGAGTATGAGGTAACGGTATAAAATGAAGAAGCGCCCACCTGCGTGGGCGCTTCCGGCTCTTGTAGGTAACCTAACCGCCGGAGCTATTCTACCAGATACCGGAAGCGTTGCAACCCACCCGGGTTGGAGGCGACGGGAATCGAACCCGCTCGACCAAACTGGCGGTTAGGTCTCTCTGCACAAGAGCGCCCCCAATGTGGACCTTCACGACGAACCTGTCACTTGGAAAGTAGGACTAAATGAAGATTGGGATTCTGGGAAGCGGCGACGTCGGCAAGGCGCTGGCGCGCGGGTTTGCATCGCGCACTCACGAGGTCATGATCAGCTCGCGCGAGCCGGAGAAATTGCAAGAGTTCGTCGTCGAGCAAAACGGGCGCGTGCGCAGCGGCTCGTTTGAAGAAGCGGCGAAATTTGGCGAACTCATCGTGATCGCAACGCTGTTTTCCGGAACAAAGCACGCCATCGATCTTGCTGGGCCTGCGAACTTTGCCGGCAAGCCCGTCATCGATTGCAGCAATCCGCTGAAGTTTGAAGAAGGCAAGATGCCGGCGTTATCGATTGGCTTCGACAATTCCGCGGGTGAAGAAGTGCAGCGCTGGCTGCCTGACGCAAAGGTTGTCAAGGCGTTTAACATTATCGGCAACCAATTTATGGTCGATCCGAAGTTTCCGGGCGGTCCGCCGACGATGTTTATTGCGGGTAACGACGATGGCGCCAAGAAAACCGTGACGGAACTGGTCGAGTCGTTGGGCTGGCAAGGCGCGGTTTCGGATCTCGGCGGGATCGAGGAGTCACGGTATCTTGAGCCGATGTGCATCGTGTGGTTGCATTACGGAATTCGCAACGGATCTTGGGATCACGCGTTCACGATGCTGACGAAGTAGATGAATTCCAAGGCCGTAAAAGAATCGGAGCCGAGCGTGCCCGCGGATCTTCGCAAAGCGCTCGCCGCCGCCCCGAAGGCGAAGGCGCAGTGGAAAGATCTCACGCCGATTGCGCGCCGGGATTTTATCAGTTGGATAGAGTCGGCCAAACAGGCGGAGACACGTAAGCGCCGGATCGAGAGGGCCTGCTCCATGCTTGCGGCCGGGAAACGGCGCCCTTGCTGTTATGCAATTGTGCCGTTCAATCTTTACAAGGCCCTCGCAGCTAGCCCGAAGGCGAAGGCTCAGTGGCGCGATCTCACGCCGTTTGCGCGCCGGGGCTTTATCAGCTGGATAGACGCAGCTCAGCAACCCGAGATGCACAAGCGGCGGATCGAGAAAGCGTGCGTGATGCTTGCGGCTGGAAAGAAACGCCCCTAGCGGCTCCGCCGTTCCGGGCCAACCCAGACGGTTTGGATGTTGACGAATTCGTGAATGCCGAATTCAGACAACTCGCGCCCGTAGCCGCTCCGTTTGACGCCACCGAACGGTAAGCGCGGATCGCTGGCGACCATGCCGTTGATAAAAACCATGCCGGATTCGATTTCTGCAGCCATGCGCGTCGCGCGCTCCGCGTCGCGCGTCCAAATGTTGGCGCCCAGGCCGAATGTGGAGTCGTTGGCAAGTCCGATGGCGTGCGCTTCATCGCGTGCTCGCGTGACGGATGCCGCCGGTCCGAAGGTCTCTTCGTCGAACATCGGCATGCCTTTGGCGACGTCGGCGACGATCGTCGGTTCGAAGAAGAAGCCTTCGCGCTCGATCGGTTTTCCGCCGGTGACGACGCGAGCGCCGCGGGCGGCGGTCTCCGTAACCTGACGCGCGAGTGCCTCGCGCAAATCGCTGCGCGCGCACGGGCCCAGCTGAGTTTGCGGATCCATCGGATTTCCTACGCGCTGTGCCGCGGCGGCCTCGGCGAACGCGGGCAGGAAGCGATCGTACAAGCCATCTTCGACGATAAAACGCTTGGCTGCGATGCAGCTCTGCCCGTTATTTTGAAAGCGTGCCTTAATGGCAAATTCGACCGCGGAGTCCAGGTCTGCGTCGCCCAGCACGATGAACGGATCCGAACCGCCGAGTTCGAGCACGCATTTCTTTAGCGCTGCACCGGCTGCCGATGCGACTGCGACTCCGGCGCGCTCGCTGCCCGTGAGCGTGACCGCCGCGATGCGATCGTCCGAGATTCGCTCGTCCGCATTTTCGTTCCGCATGAGCAACGTGGAAAATAAACCGTCGGGTGCGCCGGCTCCGGTAAAGATTTGTTCGATTTCCAGCGCGCAGCGCGTCGTGCTGTCGGCGTGCTTTAGTACGAGCGAGTTTCCGGCCATCAGCGCTGGCGCAGCTGCGCGAAACACCTGCCAGTACGGAAAATTCCACGGCATGATCGCGAAGATGAGGCCTAGCGGGCGAAACGCGACTGTGCTGTGCGTTGCGTTGCTTTCGACCGTGCGCGCCGCTAACAGCGCGGTGGCATGCTCCGCAAAGTAGTCGCAGCACCACGCGCACTTTTCGACTTCAGCTAATGCCTGCGCGATGGGCTTTCCCATTTCGCGAACCGCGGCTTCGGCCAGCGGCTGACGCTGGGCGCGCAGTCCCGCAGCTACCCGGTGCAGCAGCTGCGCGCGATCGTCGAACGATGTGCCGCGCCACGAACGATAAGCGGATACTCCCGCATCCAAGCGCGCGCCGATCTCGCCGGGGCTCATGTACTGAAATCGTTCGAGGGTCTTTCCCGTTGCGGGATCGACCGTTACGATTTCAGATGGCATGGTCCGCCCATGGTCCCATGGGCCCGGCGTAAATTTGGATCAGTTGGTCAGGCTGCAAATACTTCTCCGCGACACGCTGAATGTCGGCGGGCGTGATATTCGCGTACCGTTCTTGCAGCGTGGCAAAGTAATTGCCGGGCAGATCGTTCTGAGCGAGGCTCAAAATCTCCGACAGCTGCCCGCTTGCCGAAGCCTCCGAGAGCAGTGCCGACGAAATCAAACGAAGTTTTGCGCTCGCAAGTTCGGATTGGGTGATCGGCTGCGTGCGCAGGCGGCCGAGCTGTTCGCGAACCAGCGCAATCGACGGGGCGACGTTCGCCGGCGATGCGCTCAGGTCGATCTCGAGATCGCCGCGATCCTTGTCGCTTTTCATCTCGCTCGAGACGTTGTAAACGAGTCCGCGCTTCTGGCGGAGTTCTTGCCACAAGCGGGATTCAAAGTAGCCCGAACCGCCGATGATCTCCGTGAGCAGCGCAAATGTATCGTAGTCGGAATTGGTACGCGCCACCGCGGGCTGGCCCAATTGAATGAAGACCTGGTTTGCATCGGTGCCGATGTAGTCGTGACCCGAATGTGCCGGCGGAATAGCCGGCAGCGTGACCGCTGGCTCCGGCCCGGTATTTGCCCAGGAACCGAAAGCCGCTTCGACGGCTTTGCGCGCGCGCGCCGGCGTCACGTCGCCGACGATGGCGATGGTCGTAAGATCCGGGCGCCAGTACTTTTGCGCGTACGCGATCAAATCTCTGCGCGTTATCGATGCCACGGAAAGGGGCGAGGCGAAGCGCAGCGACGGATCGCTGGGAGCGAGCAAATTCTGCAAGTACGCGTGCGTCACCATGGTGCCGGAAACGTTTTCCTCCATCTGCACCGTATTGGCCAGCTGGCCGCGTTCCAACGAAAGCCAATGTTCGGGAAACGCCGGATGCTCTTCGCCGTCGGCCAGCACGCCGAGCAGCGTCTCGAAATCTTGCGCGTAGCCTTGCGCCGAAAACGACCCTCCGAGATCGACCGACGCGCCGATGTCGTCGGTCACTTTGCGCAGTTGCGTGAAATCGTAATGCTCGCTGCCGAAGGGCGCCATCACCGAAGCCAAGCGCCCGATGCCTTCTTGTCCGTCGGGGGCAAATGCCGGAGATGAATCGATCTCGCCGCGCACGTAGATCGTTGGCCGGTCGTGCTTTTCCTGAACGATAACCTTGAGGCCGTTCTCGAGCGTGAAACGTACCGGTGCGAGTTTGCTGCGCGCGGTGCTCGGCTGTGCGAGCGCCGCGCGAATCGACGACGGTTCGAGGATTGGTCCAGACGGCGTGCGGCCACTGAAATTGTCGGAATTCGCCGCGTCCGTTTTTTGTGACGTCCGGGCGGCGGGTTTTTCGTTCGGCGTTAGGTGGCCGACGACGGTGGGCTTTGCCAAGTACATTTTTGCCGCACCCAGTAAGTCGGCGGGAGTCAGCGCGGCGAGCCGCGCGTCTTCGTCGCGATTGCGTTCACCGACTATGCCATATGTGTAACCCGCCATATCGCCGTAGCCGCCAATCGAATCCGCCGAGAATGTGCGGTCGGCGATGGTCGCGAGTTTTGCCGCGCCGACCAACTCCGGCGTGAAGCCGCTTTGCAAGACGTGATCCATTACGCGTTGAAAGACTTGCTCCGCCTCGGCCGCATTGTGTCCGCCGTTCATGATAATGAAGACGTGCATCAGCCCGCCGCGCAGCTGCGTGTCGGCATTTGCCGAAAGATCGAGCGCGATGTTAGATTCGACCAGCGCTTGATAGAACGGGCCGCGCTCGTTCGGGATCAGCGAGGCCAGCGTGCTGATCGCCGGTTCGCCCGCCTCGGTATCGCCGGGAACCGCATATGCGAGATCGACGACTTCGAACGGAAACGGAAACTCCGCCTCGACCGATTGTCCCTGAGCTGCATGCGGACGAACCGCGGCGTGGGCCGGAACCCGATGGGCCGGAATGCCTCCGAAATACTTATTCGCCAGCGCGAATATGGCGGCGTGGTGCACGTCGCCGGCGACCACGAGGGCCGCGTTGCCCGGCGCATACCATTCTTGGTAATAGTGGCGAATATCGGAGGCGCTCGCGTTGGCGACGTCGGCCCGTAAGCCGGCCGGCGTTCGCCCCGCGGGCGAGCCGGGATACGCCGCTGCTCGAACGCGCGAAAGAAGATTGTAGAACGGCGAGCTGTCGTCGCCGTCGAGTTCGTTGAGCACGGCACGACGTTCGACAGCCCATTCTTGCGGCGCTATTGCCGCGTGCTGCATGCGATCGGCTTCAATTTGCAGTGCGACGGAGACGCGGTCGGCCGGCATGTCGAAGACGAATTGCGTGTAGTCGTAATCTGTTTGGCCGTTCATCTCGGCGCCAAGCCGCGCGACGATGTCGTCGAGGCCTCCGGACGAAATGGATGACGTGCCGCGGAACATCATGTGCTCGAGCGCGTGCGCCAAGCCGGTCTTGCCCGGCGTTTCGTCCAAGGAACCGAAGCGGTACCACATCGCCGTGTGGACGACGGCAGCGGCGTGATCTTCGACGACGATCACTTTTAGGCCATTGGCAAGTTTCGTTTGAAAGATGCCGCTGTCCCCGATGCCGCCGCGGCTGCTTTGCGCTTGCGCGGCGCCGAAACCCGCCAGCGATATCGCCAGCGCGAGACCGAGAAAGAAGCGCATTACGACGCAGCCGGGGCGAGCAGCGTTTCCGCGGTCGCAGCGAGGTCTTTTACGTCGATGCCGGCGCGTTCCGCCAAACGCAACAGAATCTGATCTTGCAGCTGCTGATGGTAGAGTAGCCGTGAAATCGCATCGTGGTCCGCCTCGGCGCGAATTTCGTCGTGCTGACCCTGCTGGCGCTGGGCGACGGCGATAATGAAGATCAGAATCAACTGGATGATGTTCGAGAACGTGAGCAAGAAGACGAACGGAAACGGATCCCAGCGCCAAAAAATACCGGTAGCGACCCAAACGAGCTGAACGACGATCGCGAGCATTAATGCCGCCGGCGCGCCGGTCGCGTCGGCGATTCGCTTACAGAAGCGCTCTATCGGCGTCAACCGTTCTTGGTGAATGGCGTTGACGTCGTCGACGAGCGGATGATTCTCGACCTGAGCGATCGTGAGCGGCTGACGTTGCGGTTGGTTCACAGGTTTTCTCCGGAATCGGATGCTGCTAAATAATAGCGGGCGCTGTCCTCGACAGCTGAAAGCGGCAGACAGCCGATCAGTTCAGAACGCACGACCTGCGTCCCCGCTTGCCTTGCCATCGCGCGAATCGTTTCGACAATGCGGTAGAGCGGAGTAGCGCGGTGGTTCGTGACGTTTAGGGAAATTTGCACCAGATCGTCGCTCAACGGAAGACCCAAAGCTTTGAGCGTCCGCAGTCCCCCGTCGCGCTCCCGCAGCTGCTTGGCGATGCGTTTGGCTAAGGCCAAATTTCCCGTGGCCAACTCAACGTTGAACGCGATCAAAACCTCCCGCGCGCCCACGGCGATCGCTCCGGCGCTGGGATGTTTGGAAACCTCTCCGAAGTCGGGGCTCCAGCCGGGCAGATCAAAGCGCGCGTCCAAGCCCTCGAACTCGCCCTCGCGGACGGCCGCGAGATTCCGGCGCAGCGGCGTGCTCGCCGCTTCCCCATATAAGAAGGAAGGAACGCGTAGTCGGTGCCAGATGGCGGCGGCCGTTTCGCGCGCCAGCGCGACGGCGTCGTCCATCGTTGCGCCGCGCAGCGGAATGAACGGCAGCACGTCGAGCGCGCCGATTCGCGGGTGGACGCCGCGGTGCGTGCGCAAGTCGATGCGTTCGACGCTCACCGCCGCCAGCGCGACGGCCGCGTCGCGAAGCGATTCATAGGTTCCAACCGTCGTGAGCACGCTGCGGTTATGCACGGGATCGCTGGTTTGGTGTACTACGTGCGCGCCGGCTTTTTCCACGGCGGCGGCACAGGCTGCGACCGTGGCGAGATCGCGGCCTTCAGAGATGTTCGGGACGCACTCCAGCCACCTCACGCCAGCGCCTTTTCGATCGCCTGCGCGACATCGGTGCAATTCTGCGGCGTGAACAGCGTGCGATATCCAAGTTTGTTTGCTTCGGCGATTCGCCGTGCGGAAGCGGTGACCGCGCGCACTTCGCCGGAAAGCCCGAGCTCGCCGAAAGCCGCGGCGTCGGCCGGAAGAGGCCGGTTGCGGAACGACGATGCGATCGCGAGTGCGATTCCCAGATCGGCGGCCGGTTCGTTTACGCGCAATCCGCCGGCGACCGATGCGTAGACGTCGTGAGAACCGAGCTGCATGCCGACGCGGCGTTCGAGGACGGCGATGATCATCGCGAGCCGGCCCTGATCGACGTTGTTGGCGAGCCGGCGCGGCGTTCCGTAGCTGGTTTCGCCGACGAGCGCTTGGATCTCGATCAGCACCGGGCGGGAACCCACGATTCCCGCCACGACGCAAGAACCGCTCGGGCGGCCGTGGCGGCCGGAAAGAAAAAGTTCGGAGGGATTGCTTACTTCGTGCAGTCCGTCGGCCTGCATCGTGAAGACGCAAATTTCGTCGATGCTGCCGAAGCGGTTCTTGTAGGCGCGCAGGATCCGGTGATCGCTGTTGACGTCGCCTTCGAAGTACAGCACCGTATCGACCAAATGCTCGAGCAGTCGCGGACCGGCAATTGCGCCGTCTTTCGTCACGTGGCCGACAACGAACGTTGCGCAATTCGTGCGCTTGGAAAATTCCATCGCCGCCTGCGCGCAGTCTCGGATTTGCGTGACGCTGCCGGCGTAAGACTCCGCCTCGGGCAGCCAAACGGTTTGAATCGAATCGATAATCAGCGCGCGTGGTGCGAGCTTTTCCATCGCTTCAAGCACGACCCGTAGGTTCGTTTCCGGATAAACCAGGATCTCGCGCTCGCCGAGCGCTAGCCTTTCCGCGCGCAGCCGCACTTGCGCGGCCGATTCCTCGCCGCACACATAGACGACGGGTCCGCGTTCGCTTGCGAGATTCGCGGCGATCTGCAGCAAGAGCGTAGACTTTCCCGCGCCGGGCGGGCCGCCGATGAGCGTGACGCTTCCTGGCACGATGCCGCCGCCGAGAACGGCGTCGAATTCGTGCAAACCGGTCGACGATCGGGTGGTCGCGGAACGGTCGACTTCGCGGAGTGGAATCGGGCCCGCCGTGGACGTGCGGGATGTCGCTCGCGATCCGGCCGGCGTGACGCGCATCGGGCGCTCGTCGAAGGAGTTCCAGGCTTCGCACTGCGGGCAGCGGCCGAGCCAGCGCGGCGATTCGAAACCGCACGCCGAGCAGAAGTACACGGACCGCGCTTTTGCCACGTTTGCGCAGTTAGGCGCGAGGCGCGCTCCGGCCTCGCGCAAAAGAGGGTGGCGTGCCCGCTGATCTGCAGATCGCCATCGACGGACCGGCCGCGTCCGGAAAGACGACCGTTGCGCGTCTCCTCGCGCAACGCTTGGGCGTGGTTTACGTCGATACCGGCGCGATGTACCGCGCCCTGGCGTACGCCGCTTTGCAGACCCAAACGGACGTCGACAACGAGAACGCGCTCGTGCGTCTCTTCGATCAGCAGATTCGCGTGAGTCTCGACGGCGGAGCGCAGCTCGGTTTCCGCGTCTTTTGGAAAGAGACCGAACTGACGCAAGACGAGTTGGATACGCCGGTCGTTACCGCCGTGGTTTCGATCGTTGCCGCGCATCCGCGCGTGCGCGAAGCGATGGTGCGCGAACAATGCCGTATTGCAGCGGAAGGGCCGGTGGTGATGGCCGGACGCGACATCGGCACCGTCGTTCTCCCAAACGCCTCGTGCAAGATCTTTCTAACCGCTTCGGTCGCGGCGCGCGTGCGGCGAAGGCGCGCGCAGCTAGAGATGGCCGGCGTCGACGTCAGCGCGCACGAATTGACTCAAGAGATCGAGGAACGCGATCGTCTCGACGAAACGCGGAAGAACTCGCCGTTGCGGCAAGCTCCCGACGCCCACGTTATCGATTCGAGCACACTGACGGCCGAACAAGTCGTCGATGAAATCTGCGGTATGATCGGATGATCGATTGGACCTATGACGCCGCCAAGCTCTCGCTCGGCGTCATCTTCAAACTGTGGCGGATGCGCGTCTTTGGAGCCGGGAATGTCCCGGCGTCGGGTCCGGTGATCGTGGCTTGCAATCACGTTTCGTATTTCGATCCGCCGCTGCTCGGAACCGCATGCCCGCGCCGGATCAGATATATGGCCAAGGCGGATCTCTTTAAAATGCCGGTACTCGGTCCGGCGATAACGGCTTTCGGGGCATACCCGGTCGACCGCAGCGGCACGCCGATGGCCGCCGTGCGCCGCTCGGTCGAAGTGCTGCGCCGCGGCGAGGTGATCGGCATCTTTCCCGAAGGCACGCGAAATTTGGACGGAACCGTACAGGCCCGAGAAGGCGTTGCGCTCTTGGCTTCCCTGGGGAAGTCGCCCGTGGTTCCCGCCGCCGTCGTCGGCACGGGAGAAGCCGCCCGTTTCAAGCGATTCGAGGTCATTTTCGGGCCGCCGCTCAGCCTGCCGGCCGACCGGAAAGCGACTCGGGAAGACTTGGCGAACTTTACGGAACAGGTGATGCAAACGATTCGAAAGCTCCCGGAGACCGCCGGTGGAGATTAAGAAGGCGAAAGTCCAAGGCTTTTGCTTCGGTGTTGCCATCACGCTGAAGAAAGCCGAAGAAGCGATCGACGCCCGCGAAACGGTGACGACGCTCGGCCACGTGGTCCACAATCCGCAGATGGTCGAATCTCTCGAACAGCGGGGACTGAAGAATGCGACCTCCATCGATGAGGTCGATACCGGCGCGCTGTTCGTTCGCGCGCACGGCCTGCCCGTCGACGTTTACGAGAAGGCAGCGGAAAAAGGCCTGGAGATCATCGACGCGACCTGTCCGATGGTGACGAAGATTCACGTGCAGGCCGAGAAACTCAAAGCCGACGGCTACAAGATCATCGTCGTCGGCGATCCCAAGCACCCGGAAGTCAAAGGCACGCTGAGCCACGTACCTGGCGCTTGGTGCATCGAAACGATCGAGGACGTCGAGAAGCTTCCGCGCGGATCGCGCGTCGGCGTCGTCGTGCAGTCGACCTATTCGCGCGAACGCTTCACGGATATCGTGCGCGCGCTGATCGCCAAGTATTATGAAGTTCGCGCGGTCAACACGATCTGCACCGACACGAACAATCGCCAAAGCGAAGCGCTCGAGCTTTCTAAGGAAGTCGAAGTCATGGTGGTCGTCGGCGGCAAGACATCGGCCAACACCAAGCACTTAGCAGAGCTCTCCGAGCTCAACGGCGCGAAAGCCTACCACATCGAAGGGCCGGACGAATTAGAGGCCGGATGGTTCGACGGCGTGCGCGTCGCGGGCCTCATGTCGGGCGCCTCCACTCCGGGATGGCTCGTCGACAGCGTAGCGCAGCGCATGGAGGAGCTCGCCCGTCAACCAGCCTGATCTCTTTGAAGCCCACCTCGAAGAGGCGATCAGGGACTATCGTGGATCTCCGCAGATCTCCGATATGCTGCTCTATCATTTTGGTTTCGGAGGGTACGGCCCGGCGAAACGCGGCAAGCGGCTGCGCCCGCGTCTGCTGCTGTGCGTCGCCGGCGCGGAGGGCGGCTCGATCGAAGACGCACTCGATGCGGCCGCCGCGATCGAAATCCTGCACAACTACTCGCTCGTGCACGACGACATTGAAGATAACGATGAGTTGCGCCGCGGCCGCCGCACGGTTTGGGCAATCTACGGAATCCCGCAAGCGCTCAACGCGGGCGACGCGCTGTGCGCCATCAGTTTTTTGGTGCTGACCAATAGCGTCGCGCGATACTCCGACGAACGCGTGCTGGCAATGGTGCGCGCCCTGCACGAAGCGCACGCGACGATGTGCGACGGACAGTCCATGGATCTCGCTTACGAGCGGGCCGGGCAAGTCGATTTAGCTGCTTACAACCGGATGATCGCGGCGAAAACCGCAGCGCTGTTCGGCGCATCGTCGCAACTCGGGGCGCTGTGCGCGCCGTGTGACGCTGACACGGTTCTGCGCTACCGCGAGCTGGGCCGCGCGTTCGGGATGGCGTTCCAAATTCGCGACGACGTTTTGGGTATTTGGGGAACGCTCGATGCGACGGGGAAAGTCTCCGGAAATGACATCGCGCGGCGCAAGTGGACCTTTCCGGTGGTTTGGGCGCTGACCCAGCCGCGCTCGGCAGTGCGCGATGTCATCACGTCCGCCTACGCTCGGGGCGGAACGCTCGACAACGGTACGGTCGCGTCGGTGGTGGACGCACTCGACGAACTCGGCGCTCGTGATGCCGCGAACCAAGCTGCCGCCGGACATCTTTCCATCGTCGAGCGGCACCCGGTTAAACACGTGCGCGAGTTTCTTTTGAACTCGCTCGAACTGGCGTCAACGTGACAACGGTAAGGCTCCGGCTCGGGCTCTTGCTGCTGGCGGCGTTCGTCATCCGGCTGTTTTTCATCGGCGATCAAGGCTTCAAGAATGACATCGAATCGTTCGAAGCGTGGGCGCTGACGCTGACCACGCACCCGCTGTCGCAATTCTACGCCTCGACCAAGTTCGTGGACTATCCGACCGGCTATTTCTACATCTTGTGGATCGTCGGCCATATCTATTCGGTGATCTCGCCGCACGGAAATTTCGACGTTCTCCGTATTTTGGTGAAGATGCCGGCGATTTTGATGGATCTCGCGGACGGAGCAATGCTCTACCTGCTCGTGCGGCGCTACGCATCCGAACGTTGGGCTCTGGGAGCCGCCGCGTTCTTCGTCTTGAACCCGGCCGTGATCTACATCTCGGCGTTGTGGGGTCAAGTCGATTCCGTGGCCGCCGGATTGGCGTTAGCCGCCGCGTATCTGCTGCTGCGCTCGACGGATTTTCCGGATGGATTCGCATGGCGGATTCCCGTAGCGTGGCTGCTGCTGGCGTACTCGCTGCTGATAAAACCTCAGGCGGCCGTGCTCGTTCCGTTGTTCATTGCGTTTGCTTTTGTTTCGCCTGAGTTCAGGGCGCGGCGTGTTACGGCAACGGGGGCCGGAATCGTCGCGGCGATCGCATTCGCGTTTCTGCTGACGGTGCCGTTCCATCCGACTGCAAATCCCATCGCAGCGCTCTCCTGGTTGTACGAACGCTACGAAGTCGGCAAAGACGTCTACGCCGTCAACTCGGTCAACGCGTTCAATCTTTGGTCGATCGTCCATCCGTTTTGGCAGCCCGACTCGCAGCTGATCGCCGTTTGGCCGCAGTATCTCTGGGGCGTCGTGCTCGCCGGCATTGCGATGGTCTTGATCTTGGTGCGCTACGTGCAGGCGCGCACGGAGCAGGCGTTCGTGGAAGCTGCCGCGCTTTGCACGCTGGCGTTCTTTCTGCTATCGACGCGCATGCACGAGCGCTACATGTTCGACGGCCTGCTGTTTACGATTGCGGCCGCGCCCATCGCAAGACGGTACGCTTGGGCGGCGGCGATCTTTTCATTGACGCTTTTCGTTAATCTGCTCTACTCGCTGAACTACCTCGCGGTCGTGATGCAAAGTACGCCCGGCGTAAACCCGCGCGACATGTGGCCTTTCGTCACGCATCCGCTCTCGACCCTAAACGTGCTCGCGTTTTTCTATCTCGGCTACGTCTATTTGGGGCAAACCGCGCAGGAAATACCCACAACAAAACCGGCTGCAGCCGGCGAGCCGTCGTTAGCGGGTACATTCATGGAACTGCTGCGCGGCATAAAAGCGCGCGCATGGTTCGATCCGCGCGAGGGTTTGGCGCGCATGCGCTGGCCGCTCGATTACGGTTTAGCCGCCTTGTTCGGCGTGATCTCGTTTGTCTTGTCGTACGTGAACTACTGGATCCCAAAGGAGAAGATCTTCGACGAGATCTACTTTGCGCGCGCCGCTGAAGAGTATCTCTCACATAAATACATCTACGAAAACACGCATCCACCGCTGACGAAGCTCATCATTACGCTTTCTACGATGCTCTTCGGCGGGGACAACGCGCACGGCTGGCGTTTCTTGGATGTCGTCTTCGGCGCATTCGCAATCGTTCTGATCTATATTTTTGCAAAACGTTTGACGCGCTCGACGCTCTTCGCGTCATTTGCGGCGATCATGTTCATGTCGGACGGCATGCATTTCGTCCAGTCGCGCATCGCGACGCCCGAAGGCATCGTCATTGTCTTTGCGCTCGGAACGCTTTACGCGTTCTACCGGTTTTGGATCGCCTCGCAGTCGACGCTGCGGGCATACGAACCGCAGACGTTTTCGCGCGCCGGAGTTTCGGCGCTTGCGGCGTTGGCCGGCGGATTCGTGCTTAGCGCGTTGGTGACGCTCCCGTTTCATCAATCGCGGGCGGCATTCTTCGTAACGGGATTCTATTTGGCGTGCGGACTTTATCTGCTGCTGCGTTTGGCGATCGTCCCGCGGTTCTTTGGCCGGTCCGGCGAGTTCGGATCGTACGCCGAGGGCTCGCGTCTGCTTCGGCAGGGCGGATCGGCGACGCTGGAAACTCCCGACGGCCGGGCGGTTCGCGGAAAATCTCTGCAAGTAACACAGGATGACTTGAAGGTCGAATACGACCGCGATGGTTCGGTGCGCTATCAAACGCCGGCCGGAGCGGCCACATATTCGCCAGGATTGGTAACGGTCGACGGCGTTCAGGTGCAAGAAGGCCGCCACGCAGGCGCGTGGCTGATCGTTTTTACGATTCTCTTAGGTGCGCTGGTCGCAAGCAAGTGGTACGGCGTTATGGCGTATGGCGTGTCGTTCGTCGTCATCGTTTTTGTCTGGCTGCAGCGGTACTGGAATGCCGGCAAGCTCAAAGCCTGGGGCAACCCTTATGGATTTCGATTGGACGTCGCCATAACTGCAACGCTCTTCTTGAGCATGACGGTCTACCTGCTCGTCTGGGTGCCTGATTTCATCCGGCAGATCGAGATAAAGAACCTCACCGATCTCGTGTACCGCCAGTACTCGATGTTCATGTATCACGACACGCTGAAGGCAACGCATCCCTACGCGTCGGCTTTTTGGACGTGGCCGATCGACCTGCGTCCGATCGCCTATTATTGGAACGATTCTCGCATGGGCGTCGCGGCGGCTCAGTCGACGGCATGCTGTGTCGCGGAGATCATATCGTTGCCGAACCCGCTTATTCTCTGGCCGGGATTGGCGTGCGTGCCGATCGTCGCTTTTCTGGCTTGGCGCGAGCGCAACAAGGGATACGCGCTGCTCGTTATCGCCTATCTCTTGCAATGGCTGCCGTGGGCGCGTTCGCCGCGCATCACGTTCATCTATCATTTCTATGTAGATATTCCGATCATCGTGCTCTGCAACGTGATCGTCTTGCAGCGCATTTGGCAGATCGGTGAGGCTAGTACCGACGGGAAATGGCTGAGCCGGATCGTCGTGTTCGGCTACGCCGCTACTGTGGTCGCGGCATTCATCTGGTTCTATCCGGTCCTGGCGGCCGTCCCCATTCCGTGGGACCACTGGAGCCACCGCATGTGGCTCACGCGCTGGATCATCTAGGCATGACAGTACGGGCCCAAGGCCAAAGGTAAGCGCCTATGTCGGGGCACTCCAAGTGGCACAACATCAAGCTGCGCAAGGGAAAAGTCGACGCGCAGCGCGGTGCGCTTTTTACCAAATTGAGCAAGGAGCTCATTCTGGCGGCCAAGTCTGGCTCGCCGGATCCCGAGGCAAATTACCGTTTGAAGATGGCGGTCGAAAAAGCGCGCGAGCATAACATGCCGCAGGACAACATCAAGCGCGCGATCGCGCGCGCGTCGGGCGGCGCGGGCGAAAAAGAGATCCACGAAATCCGCTACGAGGGATATGGACCGCACGGCCTCGCCGTTGTGATCGACGCGGCCACCGACAACCGGAATCGCACGGCGGGCGAGCTGCGCTTTCTCTTCAGCAAGCACGGCGGAAGTTTGGGAGAGACCGGCAGCGTCGGATGGATGTTCGATCCGGTCGGCGTCGTTGAGATCGATCCCCAAGGACGTTCCGAAGACGAGCTGACCGAGGCCGCGCTCGTGGACGGCGTAATCGATCTCGACTACGGGCAGCCCTCGGAGGTCTACACCGCTCCCGTGCAGTTGGGTGAAGTGCGCGGTTCGCTGCAGAAGGCCGGCCTGAAAGTTTCCGATGCATTTCTCGGTGTCCGCGCGAGACAAAAAACGTCTTTGAGCGGCGCCAACTTGACGGAAGCACTGAATTTTTTGGAGGCGCTGGAAGAACACGAAGACGCGCAAAGAGTGTTTTCGAATCTCGACGTCAGCGAGGCGGCGTTGGAGGCGCTCGCGACGTGAGCACGGGCGCTCGTCCGCTGATCGAGCGTTACGTACCGCGCGATTGGGTTTTCCCGCTGGTCTTTGCCGCATTTGTCGGCGTGCTGGTGTGGTTCGGCCACTCGGTTCAGCAGTTTCTGCTGCCCGGACCCAACACGGTGTCGGTGCCTTCGTTCGTCGGTCTCACGACCGGCGACGCAACTAGCGCGATCGTGCGCATGAATCTTAAGGTGTCGCTTGCAGGGCACGCGGTCAGCACCCAGTTTCCTAAGGGCGTGGTGGTCAGTCAACAACCGCAGGCGGGTATGCACGTTCGCGCCGGCCGGCAGGTTTCGCTGATCGTGAGCGACGGCATGAAAACCGAACTCATGCCCGATCTGCGCTACCAGTCGTACCGCGACGCACGCCTCGATCTTTCGCAGGCGCACCTCACGCTGACGAAGACGGCGTACGCGCGCAGCGACGACATCCCGTCGGACCACGTGATCTCGCAGAATCCCGAACCTTCGGTCAGCGTGACGGATGGCACGGCGGTCTCGCTGCTGATTAGCAAAGGCGGCACTCCATCGGTGCGCGTTCCGGATTTGACCGGCATGGACGTCGACGAAGCACGTGGTGCGGCGGCCGCCGCGCACGTCAAGCTCGGCCAAGTGGTGTGGACGCCGCTCGGCCCCGGCGGTCCGGCGCACGGGACCGTCGTCGAACAGCGGCCGGCGCCGGGTTCGCTGATCGGAACTTACGATACGGTTTCACTCGACGTCAGCGCGGGGCCTCACGAATCGGGCTACATCATTCATCAGACGCATATACTGGCGGCGGTGCCACCGTCCGAAGCGGAGCAGAACAAGGCGCTGCGCGTGCGGTTTTCGGTGAGCGATGCGACCGGACAATACGATCTCTATAACGGATACGCGACGCCGGGACAAAAGTTCGATCTGACCGTCACGACCGTCGGCACGTCCGCCGTCTACTTTTTTGTAAACGACACACTGATGGGTGAAACCAAGGTCGGGCAGGAGCCGCCCAACGCGTACGGAGCGCCCGTCACGAAGAGTTCGCATGGCCGTTAAGATCGCGCCATCGATCTTGTCGGCGGATTTCGGCCGGATCGCCGAACAAATCGCGGAAGTCGAACGCAACGGCGCGGCTTACGTGCATCTCGATGTCATGGACGGACGATTCGTTCCGAATATCACATGGGGCCCGAAGGTGATCGCCGATCTGCGCAAGCGCACCTCGCTGGTTTTCGACTGTCACCTGATGATCGTCGAGCCGGAGCGGTACGTTGACCGGTTCCGCGAGGCGGGCGCGGAGATTATTACGTTTCACCTGGAAGCCACCACGCAGGCGCACCGGCTTTTGGAACACATTCGATCGACCGGTGCGAAGTCGGGAATCTCGATATCGCCGCAGACGCCGGTTGCGATGCTGGAGGATCTCGCGGGCGACTTCGATCTGGCGCTCGTGATGAGTGTCAGCCCCGGGTTCGGCGGCCAGCGCTTCATTCCGCATGCGCTGGAAAAGCTCCGCGAGACGCGCGAGCTGCGCGAACGTACCGGCGCGAAGTTCGAGATCGAAGTCGACGGCGGCATCACGCTCGAAAATGCGCGGAGCGCTGCCGAAGCCGGCGCAGACGTCATCGTGATCGGCTCGGCCATCTTCGAGCGGCCCGACTGCGGCCGCGCAACGAAGCAGTTCCGCGAACTGCTCGACGGGGCCTAAGCCCGCTGACTGAAGACCAACTCGTCGAAGCGATCCGGGAACTCGTCGAACGCCCCGGGGAGCGCCGCGTTCTCATCGGCATCGGCGACGACGCGGCCGTTTGGCAGCCCTCACGTTCACACCGCAGCGTCATTACGACGGATACGTTCGTCGAAGACGTACACTTCCGGCGCGAGGATACACTCGAAAACGCCGGCCGCCGCGCGTTCGCCGCGAGCCTCAGCGATATCGCTGCAATGGGAGCGAGCCCCGTTCTTGCAACAGTCTCGCTGTCGCTGCCGAAAGAGCACGCGCAAGCCGATGCTGTCGCGCTCTACCGGGGCATTGCCGAATGCGCAAAAGCAAACGGCTGCGCGATTGCGGGTGGCGATCTCACGCGGGCTCCTTCGATCGCGCTGGCGATAACGATCGTCGGAGAGGTTCGCGCGTCGAACCTCAAGCTGCGCTCGGACGCGCGCGCGGGCGACGTTATCGCGGTTACGGGACCGCTGGGCGCAGCGCGGGCCGCGGAGTTTCGCTCGATTCCGCAACCGCGCATCGCGGAAGGCCGCTGGCTGGCGGCGAGCTCCGCCGTGCGAGCGATGATGGATATATCGGACGGACTCTCTACAGATCTGTCGCGCATGTGTGCGCGGTCGAGATGCGGAGCGCTGATCGAGCGCGTGCCGGTTGCGCCGGCTGCCGGAAAGGCTGCGCGCGCGGCGGGAGAAGAGCCGGAGAGTTATGCGTTGGCGGCGGGAGAAGATTACGAACTCCTGGTCGCTGTTAAAGCGCGGGCGTTCGTGCACGTCGCGGCGCGTTTCCGGAAACGTTTTGGCCGCGAGCTCGAACGCATCGGCGTTTTTCGCGAGGGTTCAGCCATGTACCGGAAGGTCACGGGCAGCGAGCGAGAGATTGCCCCAACCGGCTGGGACCATTTTTCATAGTTTCTTCAGAGACAAACTCGAGCTCAGCCGGTATGCAAGTATACGCTGGGCGGAATGTCGCCTGGCATCCGCGCGATGACGCAGAAGGTCACGCACGCGAAGCTGTTGTTTTAGGGGAGCCCCCGGGGCTTAGGCCTTCCGGGTAATTCTCTTCGCGCGCAAGCAAGCCGTGCAGACTTTTGCCGTACGGTTTGTGCCGCGTTCGCTGATCCGGATCGATTGCAGGTTGGGCAGCCAGCGGCGCTTGGTCTTGTTCATCGCGTGGCTGACATTGTTGCCGGCCATCGGGCCCTTGCCGCAGACTTCACAGCGTTTTGCCATAACGTTCCGCATAGTACCACGGGCCGGGCCCTTCGACAACCCTCCGGCCCCGGCTCAGGCCCTTCGACAGGGACGCCACGTGGCGTCCGCTCAGGATGACAGGGTGTCGACCGAGAAGCCACCTGCCCGATGGATGTCACCGTCCTGGACGGCCGCGGCTATGCGAAATTCATTACGGCCGGGTCGTTTTTCGTCCGGAAATACCGCCAGGTCCTCAACGATTTGAACGTTTTTCCGGTCCCCGACGGGGATACCGGGACCAATATGTACCTCACGGTCAGGCAGGCGGCCGTCGAGGCGGCCAAACAGCATGACGCTCCCTTGTCAAAGGTGGCGGAGGCGGCGGCCGAGGGCAGCCTCATGGGGGCGCGAGGCAATTCAGGCGTCATCATCTCGCAGATGCTCCGCGGTTTCGCGCATCACGTCCGCCATCGCGACGCGATCGACACGTTCGTTTTCGCAACGGGGATGCGCGAAGCGGTTGCGGCCGCGCGGCAAGCCTTGGTGCGGCCCGTCGAGGGCACTATCCTCAGCGTCGCCGATGCGGCTGCCGAGGCCGCATACCGTCTGGCGCTTCACGAAAAAGATTTTTACCGGCTCTGCAATGCCGTGCTGCGCGCCGCGAACGAAGCGCTGGATCGGACGCCCGAACAACTTCCCGTATTAAAGGAAGCGGGCGTTGTCGACGCCGGCGGCGCGGGCCTGGTCTATTTCCTCGAGGGAGCACTCCGTTTTCTTCCGGACAGCAAAGTGCACGCGACGGCGTTTCCGCGCCGGCCGCTCCGCCTAACGGCGTTCACGCCACAGCAGTACGTAGGTGAACGAAAGTTTTGCACCGAGTTCATTCTTGAAGAAGCGAACTGCACGCCGCTTGACCTGCGTCAAATGCTGCAGCCGCGCGGCGATTCGCTGATCGTCGCGGGCGAAGCGCCGACGCTCAAGGTGCATATCCACACCGACCATCCCGACCGCGTGCAAGGCGCCGCCGCCAAGCACGGAATGGTCACGCGCTTGAAGATCGACGACATGGAACGGCAGCACAACGTGCTGATCGACGCGGCTCCGCCTCCGTATTCGATCGTCGCGGTCGTACCGGGCCCGGGTTTCGAACGGATCGTGCGCGAACTCGGCGTCGAGGTTCCGCTCGTGACGCAAAAAAATCCGAGCGTCAGGGATTTTCTGCTCGCGATCAATTCGTGTTTGGCGCCCGACGTCTATCTCTTCGTGAACGACAAGAACGCGGCGCTCGCCGCGCAGGAAGCGGCGAAGCTGACGGCGCGCACGGTGCGGGTTCTTCCGACTCCGGACGTCGTCGCGGGGATTGCGGGACTCTTCGCGATGCGATCGGGAAACGGCCGCGTTCCGTCTCCGGAGGAAATCATGGCCGCCGCCGCGCACCCGCGCAGCGCGCAAGTCTTCTTCGCCGGGAAGGACGTGACACTCGGTGGAACGACCGTCGCACGGGGAAAACCGGCTGTGTCGAGCGGCGGCAACCTGTACGCCGGAGTGTCGCTCGCGGACGCGGCGGTATCGGCGTTGGATGCGATGGGCGCTCGGGAAGGAGGATTGATCACCGTGTATTACGGCGGAGCGCAAAAAGAACGCGACGCGCAGCGGCTGGCCGAAACCTTGCGCGCCTCGTTTCCATCCGCCGATATCGAATACTATTTCGGCGGCCAGCGCGACCTCGAGTTTTGGATCTCGCGCGATGAATAACGCGCGCCCGCGCATTGTGATCGACGCGATGGGCGGCGATCACGCCCCGGCTGAAATCGTCGCCGGCGCTCTGCTTGCCGCCGGAGCAGACTTCGCCGACCTCACCTTAGCCGGCGACGAGTCGCAGATTAAGCCGCTGCTTCGCGGATCCGCAGCTTCGCGTATCGCGATCTTGCACGCGCCCAAAAACGTTCCGATGGACATGCACGCGTCGCAAGCACTGCGCATCGCCGGCGAGACATCGTTGGGCGTAGCCGTCGAAGCCGTCAAAGACGGCCGCGCGGATGCCGTCGTGTCGGCGGGCAACAGCGCTGCATTCTTAGGAATTGCATTGGTCAAACTCCGGCCGATCGCCGGCATCGCGCGGCCGGCTATAGCAACGGTGTGGCCTGCGCTCAACGGACCGATGGTCCTGCTCGATTCGGGCGCGAACGTCGACTGCCGGCCCGAGTGGCTCGAACAGTTCGGCATCATGGGATCGTCCTACGCCAAAGCCGTGCTGAAGATCGCCAATCCGCGAGTCGCGATTCTGTCGATCGGCGAAGAGCGATCGAAGGGCAACGCGCAGGTGCTCGAAGCAGCCAAGCTGCTCGAACGCGCGCCGATCAACTTTATCGGCAACGTCGAAGGCAAAGATCTCTTTCACAATGCGGCCGACGTTGTGGTCGTTGACGGTTTCGTCGGTAACGTCGTGCTCAAGATGGGCGAGGGCTTGATCGGCGACCTTAGCAAGGTGATTCGCGAAACGATCCTGGGCGGGAACTTCGTCACGAAGATCGGCGCCGCGCTGGTGGCGCCCGCGCTGCGCGGCCTGCGGCGGAAGTTCGATTATGAGGAGTACGGCGGAGCGCCGCTGCTCGGACTGCGCGGAAACTGCATCGTGACGCACGGGCGCGCGTCGCGCAACGCCATCAGGGGCGCTATTCGCGTCGCAGCCGACGAAGTGCGCAACGACGTCGTCGGCAAGATCAGCGATCTCGTCGCGCCGGATTTGACCGAGGCCTAGCAGCTCGATGGCTGTTGGGATCGTCACCGACAGCACGTCGGACATCGAGCCGCGGCTCGCAGCACGCTTAGGGATCACCGTCGTCCCGCTTTTCGTCATCTGGGGCGATCGCAGCTACCGCGATTACGTCGACCTGAGCCGCCGCGAATTTTATGTGAAATTGTCTTCCGAGCCTGAATTACCGAAAACCTCACAGCCTTCCCCACACATGTTCGAAGAAGCGTTCGCACCGTTCGCGGCGGCCGGCCAAGAGATCGTATGCATCACGATCAGTTCCAAACTCTCCGGCACCATCAACGCGGCGCGCGCCGCCGCCGGGAGTTTCCCGGGAACCAATATTTCGATTTTCGATTCGCAGAGCGTTGCCGGCGGTTTGGGCATGCAGGCCCGCGTCGCGAACGATTTAGCGAAGAGCGGCGCAGGCACCGGTACGATTTTGGAAGCATTGGAAAAAGAACGGCGAGCTCAGCGGCTTTACGCTTGCATTCCCGATCTTTCGCACGTCGTGCGCACCGGGCGCATTGGAAAAGCACGGGCCGCGCTCGGGACCCTGATGAAAATCGTGCCCGTCATCTCGCTGCACGATGGCGAAGTCGTAGCGGAGGCGCAAGTCCGCACGTTCGCGCGGGCGGAAGAAACCATGATCGATTTGGCGCTGCGGAATGTGCGCGAAATTTCGGAAAGTCGTTTTCTGGTGATGCACACCAATGCGCCTGCGCTGGCTGAAACGGTGCGCGAGCGGCTCGAGCAGCGTTTTGACGGCGTCAAGCCTAAAATGCTCGAAGTGCTCGAAGCCGGTCCGGTGATTGCCACGCACGGCGGCCCCGGAGCGGTAGGAGTTTTTTCGGCACAATGACCGGCATTTACGTACACCTGCCGTTCTGTCCGTACATTTGTCCGTACTGCGACTTTGCGAAGTGGCCGCATAAGGAAAGCGCGGCGCGGCGTTATCTGGAGGCGCTGCACAGCGAGCTCGACGCGGCAAGCTCGGCGGACAGCGAACATACCGTGTTCCTAGGCGGCGGCACTCCGAATACGTACGCGCCTGCGGCAATCGCAGATTTGCTGGCGCGCATCGGCGCGAAATTTCCCGTGTCGCAGCCGCGCGAAGTGACGATCGAAGTGAATCCGGAACTCGTCAGCGCCTCGGCTTTGGAAATTTACGCGGCGGCCGGCGTGTCGCGGCTCTCGATCGGCGTGCAGTCATTCGTGGAGACGGAGATCCGTACGTTGGGCCGGCGGCACGATGCCGGCCAAGTGCGTACCGCTGTTGCGGCGGCTCGATCGGCTGGAATAGCGAGCGTGAGCCTCGATCTGATGTTCGCCGTTCCGGGGCAGACGAAAGAAAGCTGGCGCAGCTCGCTTGAGACGGCGATCGCGCTCGGGCCGGATCACGTTTCCGCTTATGGGCTGACGGTCGAAGACGGAACGTCATACGCGGATTGGCGCGCTCGCGAACCTGCGGCTTTCGCCGATCAAGACTTGGAAGGCGACCTGTATGATGTAGCGATCGATACGCTGGAGAAGGCGGGTTTCGAGCACTACGAGATCAGCAACTTCGCGCGTCCCGGACACCGCTGCGCTCACAACGCGAATTACTGGGCGAACGGAGAGTACATCGGATTCGGCGTCGGCGCCGCGTCGTACCGGAACGGCGTGCGATCGACGCACACGCGCGACTTGGCTGCATACGTGGCAGCTGCTTCACGGGGCCTGAAGATTCCCGACCAATCCGAGCGGCTCGAAGGCGCTCAGCGCGCGGGCGAGGCGGTGATGCTGGCGCTGCGCACGGCGCAGGGGCTGTCGTTTGCAGCCTTCAAAGAACGTTACGGGTTGAATTTCTTGGAATATTACGCTTCAATCGTCGAGCCGTATCGCGCGGCGGGGCTGCTCGAGGTCGACGCCGCCGGCGCGCGGCTGACCAGGCGGGGGCGATTTGTAGCCAATGACATATGCGCAACATTCATAACGCTTCCGTAGGGCCCCACGTCGCCACGGCGATTCTGCGAGCCGTTTTTGCAATAGCCTTCGCCGTTACCGGATTTCTCTTGGGACGCGAAGCGTACATCTATCTCGTCGCGCCGCACTTCGCGACCGAAAATTTGCAGCTCGCCTTCACCGTCGTCGTTCCGCTCGCCGGAGCACTGCTCGGTCTCTTCTTAGCGCCTGCTGCGCAAAGCGTCTTCGAAAAAGAGCTCAATGCGATTGAGCGCGCGATCGAGCGGCTCGCCCCTTATGAAATTGCCGGCGGCGCGATCGGCTTGATCGCCGGACTCGTCATAGCTTTTCTCATTCGCAGCGTTCTTTTCGAGTTTATTTCGACAACGGGGCGCTCCGGAAGCTACGTCGCGATCCTGATCTACATCGTCCTCAGCGTTTTCTTCGCATACCTCGGTGCGCGCGTGGGCTCGCGGAAGATCGTCCCGTTATCGTTCGCAGCCGGCGGCGCGGCCGGCAGCGTTCCAAAGATCATCGATACGTCCATCATCGTGGACGGACGCATCGTCGAGATTCTTCAGGCGGGGTTTATCGAAGGGCCGTTCATATTGCCGCGTTTCATTTTGCGCGAACTGCAGGCGGTCGCGGATTCGGCGGACGCGCTCAAGCGCACGCGCGGACGCCGCGGGCTCGATGTGCTCAACCGGCTGCAGGAACTCGGTTCGCTGGAAATCAGCGAGATCGATTATGACGGAGTCCGTGAAGCGGATGCAAAGTTGGTGCGCCTGACGCGCGAGCTCGGTGGAAAACTCGTTACGAACGATTACAATCTCAACCGGGTCGCACACGTCGAGGGCGTCGCCGTGCTCAACGTCAACGAATTGGCGAATGCCGTCAAACCCGTCGTTCTTCCGGGTGAAGAACTGCACGTCCAAGTGATTCGCGACGGCAAGGAACCGCATCAGGGAGTCGGTTATCTCGACGACGGCACGATGATCGTGGTCGAGAACGGCCACCGGCTGATCGGCGAGGCGACCGACGTCATCGTCACCAGCGTTTTGCAAACGGTTGCGGGGCGCATGATCTTCGCGAAAGCGCGCAAGGAATCGCACTGATGCGGCGCCCGCCATCGTGGAGCGCCATCGTCGTCGCCGCCGGCCGCGGGACGCGATTCGGCCGTCCCAAACAACTGCTGGAGATCGCCGGCACGCCGATGCTCGCATGGTCGGTACGAGCCCTTGCCGAGATGCCTGAAATAGATTCGGTCATCGTCGTTACCGAAGGCGAATGGCTGAGCGAGATCGCGGTCGTCGCGCAGAGCGCCGGCGGTACCAAGTGCTCGGCGGTCGTGCCGGGCGGCGCGACGCGCCAAGCCAGCGTCTATGAAGGGCTGCGAGCGGTTGCCCAGGGATGCGACGCCGTGCTCGTGCACGACGGCGCGCGCCCGCTCATCAACGCGGAGATCGTGCGCAGCGGCATGCAGATCATCGGTGACGGATACGCAAGTTTGCTCGCGGTTCCCGTAGTCGATACGGTAAAGATCGTCGAGCCTCACTCGCGCATCGTAAAAGAAACCTCTCCGCGGGAACGGCTCTGGGCCGCGCAGACGCCGCAGTTTGCGACGCTTGCGGATATTCGATTGGCGCACGAGACGGCGCGCCGGGATCATTTTTCCGCCACGGACGATGCGATGCTGCTCGAACGCATCGGCGTAACCGTGCAGATCGTGCCCGGTTCGCCCGACAACTTCAAAGTGACGCTGCCCGAGGATTTGGCGCGCGCCGAAGATATTCTCCGCCGCCGCTTTGCGGACGCCCGCTGATGCGCGTCGGCTTCGGTTTCGACGCGCACCGTTTGGAACTGGGGCGAAAGTTTGTGCTCGGCGGTGTACACGTTGAAAACGATCGCGGCGCGACCGGGCACTCGGATGCTGACGTGCTGGCGCACGCGGTTTGCGATGCGATCCTCGGCGCCGCGGCCATCGGCGATCTCGGTGGACGCTTTCCGGCTTCGGATCCGCGTTGGAAAGACGCGGATTCCCTGGAACTGCTCGCGCAGTGCGTCGCGGACGTGCAGCGCGCTGGATATTCCGTTCAAAACGTGGATGCTACGATCGTGCTCGAGTCGCCGCGGCTGGCGCCGTTCGTCGATCGCATGCGGAAAAATCTTGCGCGCGCTTTGGGGATATCGGCCGGGCAAGTCAGCGTGAAGGCCAAAAGCAGCGAAGGTCTTGGATATACGGGAGACGGCACCGGCGTCGTCGCCTCAGCAGTCGCGCTGATCGAAACGCTGTAACATGCCGGAACGCGAGGCGCTGGCCGCGGCGATGCAACGCTGGGGGTTTTTGGAAGTCCCGGTTCCGGCGGCCGCATGGCAATGGATCGAAACGTTCATTGAGGCCTATTCGGATCGCACGATCGAAGATGCGCGCCCGCTGATTGCCGAGCTGCGCGCGGAAGCCTGCATCATTCCGGCGCTGGAGCTGGAGCGGCTACGTTCGCGAGACACACTATTTTTTGTTGACTCTGTTGGTCAATACGTCGATCAGCAGCCGGAGCTGCGCGGATTGCCGCTGGATCGCGACCTTCCCGAGATCGCAAAGGAGTTTGGATTGTCGCGCGAAGACGCGCTGCTGGTAACGCGTTTGGCGCTCACCGGCCAAAGAGAAGGGCCGCCGCTGGAACTGCTTTTTCCACTGCTCGGACACGATCGGATATTGATCCGCATCGGCGCGGTCAATTCGCGCCTGTTGCACGGGCGCGGGCTGCAGCCGCTGGCTTTCGGTCCCGACGGAAAACCGTTCGAGCCGATTCACGGAGAACGTCCGGCGGGTGGATGACCTGTTTTCGGCGATCGGCTCCGATTTGCGCGCAGCTTTACAGCGCGATCCGGCCGCGCGCAGCGCGCTGGACGTCGTGCTCTCCTATCCCGGATTCCATGCCGTCGCCGCGCACCGTTTCATTCACGCGCTGCACCGAACCGGCATCCCGCTGCTGCCGCGGTGGCTCTCGACCGTGAACCGCTTTCTGACGGGCATCGAAATCCACCCCAACGCGCGCATCGGCCGCGGCTTTTTCATCGATCACGGCATGGGTGTGGTGATTGGAGAGACCGCCATAGTCGGCGACAACTGCACCATCTACCAAGGCGTCACGCTCGGCGGAACGAGCCTTTCGCACGGCAAACGTCACCCCACCTTGGGAAATAACGTGACCGTCGGCGTCGGAGCCGCGCTGCTCGGAGCGATCACGATCGGCGACAACGCGAAGATCGGTGGCGGCTCGGTGGTCGTACGAGACGTGCCCGCCAATGCGACGGCGGTCGGCGTTCCGGCACGCGTCGTCATGAAGGACGGAATCGCAGTGAGCGCGCCCGCGGAAGAAGACGTCAATTGGACGTGGGTCATCTAGCGTGAAGCTGTACAACACGCGCACGCGCAGCCTCGAAGAGTTTAAGCCGCTGCGGCCTCCGCACGTGCGCATCTATGTCTGCGGGCTGACGCCGTCGGCCGAGGCACACGCCGGCCACGCCCGATCGTTTCTGTTTTTCGATGTGCTGCGAAGATATCTCGAGCATTTACGCTACGACGTGACCTTCGTGCAGAACGTGACGGACATCGACGACCGCAGCATCGAGCGCGCGAAAGAGACGGGCGAGCACTGGTACGATATCGTTGGCAGCTACTATGCGTCGTTCAAAGAGTCGATGCGTAAGCTCGGCGTGCGTCAACCCGACGAAGAACCGTATGCGACGCGCTTCGTTCCGCAGATCGTCGAGATGATCGGAGAATTAGTTGACAAGGGCTACGCCTATGTCTCCAAGGGCGGCGTGTACTACCGCGTCGCAAAGTTTCCGCGTTACGGAGCGCTCAGTGGACGGAACATCAAGGATTTAGAAGCAGGCGCGCGGGTCGAGGTGGACGAGGATAAAGACGATCCGCTCGATTTTGCGCTTTGGAAATTCGCCAAACCCGGCGAGCCGACGTGGCCGTCACCGTGGGGAGACGGCCGCCCCGGTTGGCATATCGAGTGCTCGGCCATGTCGCGCGCGCTGCTCGATCCGGACGGCGAAGGTTTCGACATTCACGGCGGCGGCGCGGACCTGATCTTTCCGCACCACGAAAACGAGATCGCGCAAAGCGAGCCGCTGATGAAAAAACCTCCGATGGCGAACTTTTGGCTGCACGGCGGACTCGTGCAATTCGAAAGCCGCAAAATGAGCAAATCGCTCGGCAACTTCGAACCGCTGGGCGATCTGCTCGAGCGTTTCGACCCGCAAGCCGTGCGCCTGGCGTTCTTGCAAACGGGCTACAGCAAAGTGATGAACTTCACCGACGAGTCGATGGCGGCGGCAACCGCCGCTTTGACGCGCATCAAAGAATGCTGGCGCGAGCTCGAACGCGGCGAAGGCCGCGACGGCAGTTTGATGCCGAAGATCGAAGCGGCCCTGGACGAGGATTTCAATACCTCGCAAGCGCTATCGGAAGTTTTTGGCTACATTGCCACTCCGAAGACCGCGAACGGCGCGGAGCTCAGCTACGTGCTCGCGCTGCTCGGAATCAAGCCCGACGATTCATGGATAGCCGATGCGCCGCGCAAGCTGCGGGCGGGTTTTCTCGATTGCCTTCACGACGAGCTCGGATCGGAAGTTTCGCTCAATCGGGAGACGCCTGAGAGCGCGATCGCACAGGTCATTCGCTTACGCGCACGAGCGCGCGCCGAGAAGAATTGGAAGGAATCGGACCGTCTGCGCGACGTGCTGCTGCGCTGCGGCGTCGAACTGCGCGACGAGCAAGGCGGCGATACGACTTGGCAGCCCGCGTAGATCTCGACGACGCCGTCTACGGCGTGCACGCGATCGAAGAGGCGCTCACTGCGGGCGAGAATCTTCGCCGCATTCACGTCTCCGGCGAACGCAGACGCGATCCCGCCATCCGCAAGATTCTGGATCTTGCGAGCGATCGCGGCACGCAGATCCGTTTTGAGGACCGGCGCTTCTTCACGCAGTTTCCGTACAAGGCGCATCAGGGTGTCGTCGCGGTCGGCGAGCCGTTTCCGTATGAGACTTTGGCGGGGGTCCTTGCGAAACGCGGCAGCCCCGCCCTCTACGTCGTGCTCGATCATATTACCGATCCGCACAACGCCGGCGCGATCATTCGCACCGCGGAGTCGGCGGGCGCGGACGCGCTCATCTTGCCCGAGCGACGATCCGCCGGCGTGAATGCCACGGTTCGCAAAGCGAGCGCCGGCGCCGCGGCGCACTTGCCGATCGCGCGCGTCAGCAACGTCGCCGAAACGTTGCGCAAGCTGAAGAAGGCCGGCATATGGATTGCCGGCGCCGATACGGGCGAGGGCAGCGTCGATTACGTGCAGGCAAACCTGGGCGGCGATCTTGCGCTGGTCATCGGGGCCGAGGGCCAAGGCCTTTCGCAGGTGGCCCGCAAGGAGTGCGACTTCCTGGTGCGGATCCCGATGCTCGGGAAGGTCGCTTCGCTCAACGCCTCGGTGGCCGCGGCTGTGCTGCTCTACGAGGCAGTCAGGCAGCGTACGAGCCTGAGGAGCGCAGCTCCTCAGTCCTGAGCCTGGTCGAAGGGGGGCGAAGTCCTTGACGGCGCAAGGAGTACCCTTTTATACTTGGGCGAGATGTGTGGCGCTCGACGGGCTGCGGCCCGCGATTTGCCCACATCGCTTGCAAAAGGGTAGAGGCACTTATGGCGATGACCCATCCCGTCTCGGAGGGCTTGGACTACCACGAGCGGGTAGACGAGGACTTGGTCGCAACGGCCAAATCGGGCGACAACCTCGCGATGGAATTCCTTCTCAACAAGTATAAGAATTTCGTCCGCATAAAAGCGAAGAGCTATTTCTTGATCGGCGCCGACCGCGAAGACATCATTCAAGAAGGAATGATCGGCTTGTATAAAGCCGTCCGCGACTTCAAAGCCGATAAGCTCTCGAGTTTCCGCGCGTTCGCCGAACTCTGTATCACGCGGCAAATCATTACCGCGATCAAGACGGCGACGCGACAGAAGCACATTCCGCTCAATCAGTACATCTCGCTGAACAAGCCGATCTACGATGAAGACAGCGAACGCACGCTGCTCGACGTCATGGCGTCGAACAAGATGTCCGATCCGGAAGAGCTGGTGATCAACCAAGAAGTCTCACAAGACATCAAAGAACGGATCCAGGAGAACCTTTCGGAGCTCGAGTCGCAGGTGTTGCTATCGTACCTCGAGGGCAAGAGCTATCAGGAGATGGCGCGCGACCTCGGCCGGCACGTCAAGTCGATCGACAACGCGCTGCAGCGCGTCAAACGGAAGATTGAGAAGAACCTTTCGGAGATAGAACTGCCGTAGCTTTCGTTTCGGACAATGAACAAAAAGGCGCCTAACGGCGCCTTTTTGTTTACCGGCGTTGGATAACACGCTGTGTCATGGTGAGCAGCGCATCTTCGATGCGCGTTGTCGAACCACGCCCGAGCGAAGTCGAGGGCCGCGCGGCAACTACTTTCGCTGATGCAGGTAGATGTAGTTCCCTTCAGAGTCGATGCACTCGGCGGCCCCGCATGACTCGCCCTCGAACTTGCGGTCGGTGATTTTCCCGCCAAGCGATTTGGCGCGCTCGGATGCCGCGTTCATGTCGTTGACGCCGAACATGATTCCGTGGCCTTCTTTCCAGCCGGCTGACGGGTCTTGGGCTAAGGCAAACGTCGAACCGTCCGGCAACCCGTATTCAACCCAGTAGTCGGATTCCGTTCCGGTCTTCCAATCGAAGAGACCCTCGTAGAACGCGCGCGCTCGTTTCATGTCCTTGACCGTATAAAAGACGACGTCGAGTCCGCGCAGCGGAATTTTTTCGCTCATGCGAGCCGCTTCACGATTTCCGCATAGAGCGCCTCTCGATCCGCCAGCGGGTCCACGATGAAGGCTTGCGCCTCTTTGCCTTCTGTCTTGGGATCGATGACGACGGTTACGTGACGCCGCGCGCAGACGTCCATGCAACTCGTGTTGATAGCACGGATTTTTCCCCAGAGGCCCTCGGCCTTGAGCCGATCTTTGAGCCAGTCGCGTAAGTGGAAGTCGCCGATCTCCGCAGCTTTCCCCGGGTCTTCCTCGGGAATGCGCTCTTTCGCGCAACGTTCGCAGACGAGCACGAGTCCGGAATCTGACCACTTCGGTTTTATTGGCTGCATAAAATATTCTAGCCGGCAGAGGGATTCGAACCCCCGGTAGACTTTCGTCGACAGCTTACAAAGCTGTTGCCGTTGACCGCTTGGCTATGCCGGCTTATAAGAGCTTCAGTTGGAGTTGGTCGACTAGATTTACCTCCCAAAAACGAACAACCTCCGGCAGATGTTGCGAGCTTTTTCCTGTTCCCAATGGATTCTCTCTGCCGCCGCGCGGAACGCTCGGTCGCGTCCGCGATTGAGGCCACGAAAGGTCGGCGTTAGCGCGTGGCAGCTGGGACAAAGAAGCGTAAGGTTCTCCAGGTGGTTGTTTTCCCAGTTGCCGTCGATGTGCTCGACCTCGACGGGTATGCGCTGGGTTATGGAATGACGTTCAGACCAACCGCATCTCGAGCACTTGTCGCCGTACAACTGGCGGAGGATGCGACCCAGGAACTTAGTGTCGACGTAACCATAGTGGCCGCCATCTGCGAGGAAGCGTTTTACTTTCTGCAGGTGGCGATATTCGTGTTGACAACGAAAGGAGCAATACCGGGTTGCGCCCGCTTTGATTTCATTGCCGCATTTGTTGAGGCACCAACCGCGAAATTTCTTTGGATTCATGCATGCATATTATCGCTGCAATGTGCCAACAGCATGGCACATTGTTTCGGTCAAGCAAAAATCTTGGAACAGTGTAACGAAACGTTAAGCGATGTATGACACAACGATACGATTCGGAATTGTCGGCGAATAGCGAATCCATTGACATTGCGCGATTCCGCTGCGCTCTCGAAACGGTAACGGATCGAGGCCACGTGTGGCGGGACCGGCGACGTGCGCACCGCTGCGATCGAATTGCGATCCGTGACATGGACACGCAAACCTATTCAGGAACGGCTTCCACTCATAATAGCAGCCAAGGTGCGGACAAATCGGACTGAAAAGTGCGAACCCGATATTGACGACGGGATAGGGCAGCGTGTCTTCGCCGTTCGCCGTGAAGAGATCGCTCCGGTCGCGCATGAATTTCTGAGGATCTTTAACCTTGATGCCCCAAACCGACTGGGGCGACCCGGCAGTGAGATAGGCGTCTTTGCTGTGCATCCGTATGTCGATCTGCACCGGCGTGTCCGTCGCCGTCTGAAGCTGTTTCCACGCGCTTTCGTCCATGCCGGTCCAGTCTGGGCGCCCGGGGTCGATATCTGGAACGAGCGCTGCCATCGTCGGAATGGCTAGAATCAAACCGATAATGCCGCCGATGGAAATCGTCGCTTTCCCCATCCATTCCCGGCGCGAGAGTTCTTCGGGTGGTTGTGCGCGATCGCGGTCGTCTTGCATGGTGACCTCGTTCTTGGCGTAGCCGTACGAGTGAATGGTAGCATGATTTTACGCCGGCAGGATGCGCCATTTCTATGAAGCTAAGAGCTTGTTGATGGTGTTTCGCCAGGGGAAGGGAGAGGGAACAGAGTCGCTATGGACTTGACCAAGGACTACCCGCGCAGCCCGCGCGCGCAACTCGACGGCATGATGATTCTTCCACGGGCGATCGACAAAGCGCGTGCCCAGCTCGAGGGCAAGCTCGGGCAGTACATCTATTTCGGCTGCCACGTGAACCGAATGCTCTTCAGTACGCTCGGAGTTACCGAGGACGAATTTTTGCAAACGGTACGATCCTCGCCGGACGACGAGGGCGTCTTGGAGTGGATTCGCGAGTTCGTGCGGCCCGAGCGCGACAAGGTCGAAGCGATGAACCGGCGGCTGCTCCACGATGGCCCGCAGAAGCCTGAAGAACAAAAACATTTCAAGGACGAGCTCGACCGGATCGATCCCGGCAACGACCAGATAAACACGTGGCCGGATCTGATCGATCTCGAAGAAGGCCGCCTTCCCAAAGAGAGCGCGACCGCTACGTAGAGTCCAACGTCTGGAGAGTCGCATGAGAATGGTACAATGGCCGCACAGGACTCGCCGCGGAGCGCATCGTACCCTGGTGCGCCTGTATATGGGTAGGTGGCCGAGTGGTTAAAGGCAACAGACTGTAAATCTGTCCAGCTAACGCTGTACGCTGGTTCGAATCCAGCCCTGCCCACCAGATTTTCGCGGGCGTTGCATAGTGGTAGTGCTTTTGCCTTCCAAGCAAACAGCGCGGGTTCGATTCCCGCCGCCCGCTCCAAATACATTTGAAACAATTTGGAAATCCCGCGGACATCTCCGTGCAGGCATAAGCTCTTTATGGATATTACCTGGAAACCGGTGCGGGCGCGCCCGGGTGAAACGCGTGCTCAACTGCCTGCGAGTGTTTTCGCGTTCCCTAAGGAACGTAAGGAACCGCTGACCGATGCCAATCATGTACGCAGTGCCATTGCGCGTTTTCCCCAAGTGGACGGTGTGGACGACGCCGAGCGCGCTCAAGCCTTTGGCAACATCAAAGCGGCGGCGCAGTATTATCGGATCGGATTCCATGCCAAAGACTGGCATGAGCTCAGTGTTTCATTATGCGGAAGACTGCGTTAATTACCTTGAGTTAAGGGCGCGCCGCGGTCGCGCTCCGAAATCATCGAGCTGTACAGTTGGCACTTTCGTGCGTTATTCTTCGTACATGGAAACGCATGATAAGCGAAACACGAAACGCATCGGTGACGTTTCGGAGGTCATGGTTCTCGGCGCGTTCATACGCGCGGGATATTTTGTGTCGATTCCTTTCGGCGGGAATCAACGTTACGATCTGATCGCCGAGAAAAATAATAGGCTTTGCCGGGTTCAGGTGAAGACTGGACGTTTCCGTAAAGGCGCAATTGTGTTTGCCTGCTACAGCATGCACGCTTATCGTGGCGGCGGTATGCGGCGAAATCGAATTGTTTGGGGTTTACTGTCCGAATATTGACAGCACATATCTCATCCCCCTGGAGGACATCGCCGCATACTCGGGTTCATTGCGTGTTGAACGGCCAGGAATGGTCAGGATAAAAAAGTGCGCTGGGCAGCCCCGTATCTTTTGGAGTCAGGTAGGGAGGCGCCCCGGCTGCGGAGTATCGGCCCGGTGCAGCTTGAAATGCCGTCGTAGCTTAGTGGTAAAGCACGTCATTGGTAATGACGAGAGCGTGGGTTCAATCCCCACCGACGGCTCCATCTTTCTGGGCTGAAAGGCCGGCGCATGCAATTTAGAGTCGAGCTCGTCGTTCCACCGGAAGCTACTTTTGCATCGCTAGTGCAGGCGACGGTTGCAGACGCGTGCGAGCGCGCAGAACTCGACCCCTCGCGCCATGACGACCTCACGACCGCGGCGGCCGATGGGTTTCTGACCATCGTCGAGCAGGCCATGGTCGAATCGAGCGAGCCGATCCGCGTGATCTTGCACGCGATGCCCGCCGAGCTGCGCGTGCGCATTCGCGAACGCGGCTTACCGCTTGACGGAGCGGCCGCGCGGCGCGATCCCGCGTGGGCAAAAATTACCGCGAAAATTGATGCGATGCACTGGCACGCACACGGCGCGTCGGGAAGCGAGCTCGAGCTCGTCATGAACCACGCCCCGGCGAAAACGGATGCAGGCCCGCCTGCGAGTGACGACGTCCCGCTCGCTCCGCCCCAAGAATACACGATCCGCCGTTTCGAGCCGGCCGATGCGGCGGCGCTCGCGCGCGCTTTCTATTTAACGTATGGCTACCACTACGATTTTCCGGCGGTTTACGAACCGCGCCGCCTCGCCGCGTTGAACGCCTCCGGGCGCTACATTTCAACCGTCGCCGTCGGCGAAGACGGTGAAATTGCCGGCCACTACGCGCTGTCGCGCGAACCCGATCAGCCGATCGGCGACGGCTGCGGAGCGATCGTGCTCCCGGCGCACCGCGGACGCGATCTCCTGAACAAGTTGCGCGAAGGCATGGAAAAAGAAGCGCAGCGCGTCGGGCTCGAGGCCTATTTCTCCGAGCCCGTAACCGACCACGGCCGCACGCAACACGCGAGCGAAAGCTTCGGTGCGAAAGCGACCGCGATCACGTTGGGCTGTGCGCCGCGCAGTTTCCTCGCCAAACACATGGAACTTTCCGCCACTTCGCAGCGGCAAAGCACGATGCTGTACTACAAGATATTGAAGACGCCGGCGCCGCGCGTATTGTACGCGCCGCAAGCTCATGCGCAAATGCTCGCAAAGATCTACCGGAACCTCAGCATTCTCGCCGAGTTTGCCGAACCCAAACCCGCCTCCGGAAACGGCGCCATGCGAACCACGGTCAATCGCGCCGATGCCGTCGCGACGATCGACCTCCTGCGAATCGGCGCCGACAGCGCGGCTTCGCTGCGGCAAAACATCGAAGACATGCGATCGCTTGCGCACTTGGGCGCCCTCTACGTGAGGCTGCCGCTCGACGATCCCGCGATGCCGCACCTGGCCGCGGCCGCCGAATCGTGCGGCGTGTTTTTCTCGGGTGCCGCACCGTGGGCGCTCGATGGCCGCGACGCGCTCGTTTTGCAGCTTCCGCTGACCCCGATCGATCTCTCGGCGCTCACCGTCGTCAGCGACTTCGGTAAAGAGCTGCTAAGTTATATCGAGGTCGCTTCCAAGAAGGCCGCAACGAGCCCCTCGATTCCCGCTTGATCTTCGGCGCGAAAGCGCGCGAGCTCCGGGCTGTCGAGATCGAAAACGCCATGCGCTTCGCCGTTGACCATCAGCGGTACCACGATCTCCGACTTGGAAGCCGAATCGCAATAAATGTGATCGGCGGCCTGGCTGACGTCGTCTACCACCACCGTGCGTTTTTCGTCGAACGCGCGGTTGCAGATGCCCTGGCCTTTGGGCAGTCGCGAGCAGGCCGGTTTTCCGCCGAAGGGACCGAGCACTAAGCCGTCCGGTGCGGGCAGGTAGAAGCCCGCCCAGTTGATCGCCGGGAGCTCGGCGTAGACGAACGCGGCAAAGTTTGCGGCGTTGGCAATAAAGTCGCGCTCGTCTTCGAGCAGACCGCGCACTTGGCGCTCCAAGAGTTCATAATCTACCGCTTGCACGTGCCGCTCTTTTGGCACCGGGGATCGAAGCCCTCGGCGCGCACAGCCAGGGCCGGCGCGCGGGCGGGGGTAAGGAGCCGTAGGCACGCGCCCGTAGCTCAATTGGATAGAGCAAGGCACTCCTAAGGCCGAGGTTGGCGGTTCAATTCCGTCCGGGCGCACCACCACATCGCTTGCTTGCCGGACCCCCTCTCCCGGTGCTATAATCAGCCCCACAACGGACTTGCGGGTCCGTTTATTTAATGTGGCTCGTCGGTCCAGAGGCTTGTAAGTGGCGAAAAAAGAGAACCGCGTGATGGTCGTTATGGCGTGCACGGAGTGCAAACGCCGCAACTACAATACGCAAAAAAATAAGCAGAAAACGACGGAACGGCTCGAGTTGAGCAAGTACTGCCGCTTTTGCCGCTGTCACAAGCCGCACAAGGAGACCAAGTAGGCGGAGGGCGGTAGCTCAATTGGTAGAGTTGCGGTCTCCAAAACCGTCGGTTGCAGGTTCGAGTCCTGTCCGCCCTGCCAATTCCTGAAGATCATTTTATGAGTAAAGTACAAACAAATACAGCGAGCCGGCCAAATCCGCGCGAATTCGTTCGCGGGGTCTGGCTCGAGCTACGCCGCGTCACCTGGCCGACGCGCGAAGAATGGATCTCGGCGACGGTCCTGACCGTGGTGCTCGTCGTGACCGTGGGCATATACACGTACGGTTGCGATTGGGTCTTCGCGCAAATCTTCTCGCTCATTCACCCGCCGGTTACATCATGATCGAATTTCCCAATCACGAGTCGGAAGCCGAAGCGCTTTCGGAAGCCTCAGGAGTGCAAGACACGCCCGAACAGGCCTTCGAAGCCTCCGAGAACACGCAGCTTGAAAGCGGGCAAAACGAGAGTCCGCAAAGCAACGGCGCGGTGAGCGCTGAACCGGCTGAAGCGGACGAAGACTCCGGCGACTCATTCGCAGAGCTCGAATCACCCGGTATCGAAGTCGCGCAGATCGAATCTGCCGAGGCTCCCGCTGCGGAAGCAACGGAAGCAACGGAACCTGCCGAAACTCCGGCGAGCGACGGCGCTGCGCAGCCCAAGGGCAAAGACAGCCGCAAGAACTGGTTTGTGATTCACACGTACTCGGGCTACGAGAACAAGGTGAAAGCCAATCTCGAGCGGCGCATCCATTCGATGAACATGCAGGACAAAATCTTCCGCGTGCTCGTGCCGATGGAAGACGAAGTCGAGTTCAAAGACGGCAAGCGCAAGATCACCCCGAAAAAAGTGTTCCCGGGATACGTGCTCGTCGAGATGGACATGGACGACCAGTCCTGGTACGTCGTGCGCAACACGTCGGGTGTGACCGGATTTGTCGGCAGCCCAGGCGCCGGCGAGAAGCCCGTGCCGCTGCAAGACAAAGAAGTCAAAACGATTCTCAAACAAATGGGCATCGAAACGCCCAAACTCAAGATCGACTTCAAGAAAGGCGATCGCGTCAAGGTTACGTCGGGACCGTTCTTCGACTTCACCGGGCTCATCGACGAGATCCAGCCCGAGAAAGAAAAAGTGCGCGCGCTCATCTCGATCTTCGGGCGCGAAACGCCGGTGGAACTCGAGTTCTACCAAATCGAGAAAGTCTGATGAAACCATACGTTGGAACCGTTTCGATAGGTAACGAGTTCAAATTCCACCACGCCGCAAGATAGCAACTTTCTCACGCGAAGCGACCCCGGTCGCGTGATGTATCAGGGGGAGTTCTGAAAGGACGACAATATGGCTAAAAAAGTCGTAGGCAAAATCGGCCTGCAAATTCCGGCCGGCAAGGCCACTCCGGCGCCGCCGATCGGTCCGGCGCTCGGTCCATACAGCTTGAACATCATGGACTTCTGCAAGCAGTACAACGAACGTACCGCCTCGCAGTCTGGCATGATCATTCCCGTCGAGATCACGGTCTTCGAAGACCGGACGTTTACGTTCATTACAAAAACGCCGCCGGCGTCATTTCTCATTAAACAGGCCGCGAAGATCGAATCGGGTTCGAAAGAGCCCAACCGCGACAAGGTCGGTAAGATCTCGCAAGCGCAAGTCGAGCAGATCGCCAAGACGAAGATGCCCGACCTGAACGCCAACGACATCGAGATGGCCAAGCGGATCATCGCCGGAACGGCGCGTTCGATGGGCGTGGACGTGGAAGGCTGATGGCGCGTACGCACGGTAAGCGTTTTCGCAATCTTGCGAAAAGCTACAATCCCGCCGAAGCGTTAGATACCGTCCAAGCCGTTTCGCTCGTGAAGAAAAACGCGAACGCGAAATTCGACGAGACGATCGAAGCGCACATCCGGCTCGGCGTCGATCCCAAGAAGAGCGAACAAAACGTGCGCGGCACGGTTTTGCTTCCGCACGGAACGGGTCGCGCGGTCCGCGTTGTTGCTTTCGCCAAGGGCGACAAAGCCAAAGAGGCTGAAGCCGCCGGTGCGGATTTCGTCGGCGAACAGGATCTGATCGATAAAATAAAAGGCGGCTTCGCCGATTTCGACGTCGCGGTTGCGACGCCTGACATGATGGGGCCGGTCGGTTCACAGCTCGGACGCATCCTGGCGCAGAAGATGCCCAACCCGAAAGCCGGCACGGTTTCACCGAACATCGGCGCCGCGGTGCGCGACATCAAGGCCGGTAAGGTGGAGTACCGCTTGGACAAGGCGTCGATCGTGCACACGATCGTCGGCAAGGCCAGCTTCGCCGAAAACCAGCTTGCCGAGAACGTGACGACGCTGCTCGACGCGATCATCCGCGCCAAGCCCGCCGCTTCGAAAGGGACCTATCTTCGCAGCATCACGCTGACGAGCACGATGGGCCCCGGGGTGAAAGTCGATCCGAACAAAGTTCGAACGACAACCGCCTAGCCGAAACTAGACGAGCGAAACTTTCCCGGAAGCGAGATCGTAGATGCCTCCTACGACCTCGGCTTTTCCGATAATCGGGTCGGCCTTTAATTTTGCAACGTTTGCTTTAACGTTAGCGACGATCGCATTGTGCAGCCAATCGCCCGATGCGTGCCGGGTGCTCTTAGCGACCGGCGCGAGCGCCGCGGCCAGCGTTTGAATCTGTCCCGGAAACGGCTTACCGGTTTTGACGAAATCGGTTGCCGCTTTGACAGCGCCGCACGCGGTGTGGCCGAGGACCATAACCAGCGACGACTTTAGCACCGCGACCGAGTATTGCAGCGAGCCGATGCCGACCGGGTCGGCAAAATTTCCGGCCACGCGGACGACGAAAATGTCGCCGGGTTCGTGATCGAAAACGGTCTCGACGGGAACCCGCGAGTCCGAACAGCCCAGGACGGCGGCGAAGGGCGCCTGGCCGTTGGCCAATTCGGCGCGCCTGACCGTGGCGGGCAAACAGGCGGGCGTGCCGGCCACGAACCGGGCGTTGCCCCTGAGGAGTGCTTTGAGGGAGTCTGAGGCGCTCATTCGGGCTTGCTCGTTCGCTGCCTGAGCGGTGGATTCCGCAGCGGTGATGGCCACCGCGGCGGCGGATGATAGCAAAAAGGAACGGCGGTTTGTCTTCATGGGCGCTTGGTTGGCTCGACCCGCCCGCGGGCCCTTGCGCAAGCCGCCCGTCCTCTGTTATGATGGCCGACGGCTCCGAAGACCGCACCTGGCCTAGGCCTTAATTTGGTGCAGAGGACGCACTCGAAGACTTTTGTGCGCGCCCTCCGGACGGATGGAGCGCGTTTTGTTTTTTTTTGAGGGACGATGCCGACAGCGAAAAAAGAAGCCGCGATCGCCGAACTCCAGCGCAAACTTTTGGGATCGACCAATCTCTTTCTCACGGATTACACGGGCCTGACCGTCGAGCAGATCACGCGTTTGCGCGGCGAGCTGCGCAAAGACGGCAGTTCGTATGCCGTCGTGAAGAACACGCTGTTTTCGATCGCCGCAGCCGACCTGGCGAAAACGTTGGAAAAATATCTCGCCGGTCCGACCGGCGTAGTTTTCGCGGGTAAAGATCCGGTCGCTCCTGCCAAGGCGCTGAAAACATTTTCGGACGACGTCAAAGCGATCGGCATCAAGGCGGCTTACATCGAAGGCCGCATCGTCGACGCCAAAGAGGTTATGGTCCTCGCGTCTCTTCCTTCCAAACAAGAACTCATCGCAAAACTGGTCGGTTCGCTCGCCTCGCCGCTGCGCGGCTTGGTAACGGTCCTTTCGGGAAATCAAAGCGGACTCGTCCGCGTGCTCAATGCTATCCGCGAGCAAAAAGCCGCGGCTACGAACGCTTAAAGGAGAATCACACCTATCATGGCAGTCGCCGAAATCATCGAAACAATTGATAAACTCACCGTGCTCGAACTCGCCGATCTCGTCAAGCAGCTTGAAGAGAAATACGGCGTTTCGGCCGCGGCTCCGGTTGCAATGATGGCCGCCGGCGCCGCCGCCGCTGCCGCGCCTGCAGCGGAAAAAACCGAGTTCGACGTCATCTTGACCGAGGCAGGGCCGGAAAAGATCAAAGTCATTAAGGCCGTCCGCGAGCTCACGAGCCTCGGATTGACCGAAGCCAAGACCTTCGTGGAAAGCGCGCCCAAACCGGTTAAGGAAGGCGTGACCAAAGACGAAGCCGAGGCCGTCAAGAAGAAGCTCGAAGAGGCCGGCGCAAAGGTCGAGATCAAGTAACGGGTGATTCCAGCCGCGCACGGGCCGCCACAGCCTTCGGTGTGGAGTCAGCTGGCGGTCTACGTCGTGCTTGCCGCAATCGTGTTGTTTCGCTATTCGCGTCCAATGAAGATGAGCGTTGCGCGGCTCTTCATCACCCCGGTCGTTTTCCTTGGACTCACGGTCGTGAGCATATGGGCGTCGGAACAGATGAACCCCGCTCCGGCATGGGCGATCGTGGCCGCAATCGTCATCGGGGTCGTCTTCGGCGTGCCGTTGGGGATTGGGATGTCGGCACATCGCATAGTCCGCCGCACGGAAAAACGGCACATCATGTACGTGGAACCTTCTTGGATTACGGCGGTAATCTGGATTGGCGCGTTTATTTTGCGTGCCGTTATCCGGCTGCTTTTGCCCCAAGGGGTGATGGCGACTGTCGTCGGTGACGGACTCGTGCTCTTCGGTATCTCGGCAATTCTGGCATCGTACTTCGTGCTCTATCGGAAGTTCCGCGCGCTCGACGAAACGTCGGCGCCGGCGACGTAGGAGGAAAGATGGGACAAGTTCAGGGCCGCCCGCGCTCGTACGGCATTTGGATCATACTGGCGATCGTCGTCATCATCCTGATTGCGGTTGGAGCGACATACAACAGCCTGGTGACGATGGATCAAGCGGTGCAGTCACAGTGGGCCCAGGTGCAAAATCAGTATCAGCGCCGCGCCGACCTCGTTCCGAATCTCGTGGCGACGGTCAAAGGCGCCGCCAATTTCGAGAAAAGCACCTACATCGCGGTGGCGCAAGCGCGGGCGAGCGTCGGTCAATTATCACCGCAAGCAGTCGCGAATGCCGCCAACGATCCAAAAATAATGGCCCAGTTCTCGCAAGCGCAGAATAATCTGGGATCGGCCCTTTCGCGCCTTTTGGTGACCGTCGAAAATTACCCGCAACTCACAGCCACCGCAAATTTTCAGACATTGCAGTCGCAACTCGAGGGCACCGAGAACCGGATATCCGTTGAACGGCGGCGGTATAACGAGCTGGCTCAGGCGTTTAACACGAAGCGCAACACCTTTCCAACCGTCATGATCGCCGGAATCTTCGGCTCGCGCTTCAACGACAAAGCCTACTTCCAAGCCGCGACCGGAGCCGAGAAAGCGCCGCAAGTCAACTTCCCGTGACTACCGTCGACCGCGGCCGCGTTCAGGCGGCGATCGATTCAGCCGAGCGCGGCACGACCGGCCGCGTCGCCGTGCACGTGATGCATCACGAGACGCCCGACGCGCTGGAGTCGGCACGCGAGCACTTGCACCGCGCCGACCTGCACAAACATCCGCACCGCAACGCGATCATTTTTTTGATTGCGCCGAAGTCGCGGCGCTTTGCCGTTTACGGAGACGAGGCCATACATAAGATCGTCGGCGATCGCTTCTGGCAGGATGTCGTAGATGAAATGACTCCGCACTTCAAACGCGGTGACATGACTGCGGCGCTCGAGCACGGGATCGCGCGCGCGGGCGAACAGCTCCGTCTGCACTTCCCGCGGAACGGCGCATCATGATCGCCGCCTTTGTGCTGGCCGCGGCACTGACGGCGCCTCCGCGCCCCACCGAGTACGTGACCGATAATGCCAACGTTCTTAGCACGAGCACGGTGACGAATCTCGACAGCGAGCTGAAGACGTACGAAGATACGACCGGCCACCGGGTGATCGTCTGGATCGACCAAACGACCGGCGACGTTCCGCTCGAAGACTTTACGATCAAAGCGGCGGAGACGTGGAAGATCGGCCGGCCGGGCAAGGACGACGGCGCGATCCTATTCTTGTTCATGCAGGATCACAAGGCGCGTATCGAAGTCGGCTACGGGCTGGAACCCGTGCTCACCGATGCGGCGTCGTTCCGCATCATCAATGACACGATTCGGCCGAAGATGCGCGCGAACGACGCCGACGGCGCCGTGCAGGACGGCGTCGATCAGATGCTGCTGACGATCACGCCGTCGTTCAAGGATAAGATCGGCCACACTGTCGCTGCGCCAAGCGATAACAGCGACGAATTGCCGGGCGGCATAATCGGCTCGATCGTCATCTTCATACTGATCTTAGGACTGCTTATATTTCTTGCGCGTATACGACGCGGACGAGGCGGCGCCGGGATGTGGATTCTCGGCAGCGCGCTCGGCGGCGGTTGGGGTGGCAGCAGCGGTGGCGGCGGATTCGGTGGTGGCCTAGGCGGCGGCGGGTTTGGCGGGGGATTCGGCGGCGGCGGAGCTTCCGGCGGCTGGTAAAAGCGCTCTAAAGCCAGACACGAGCGCCACTAGTGTCGCGTAAGGCTTAATAGAATTCCTTGGAGATCTTTCGTGTGCGCCTGCACGAGAGCGGCTTGGTTCAAATCTACTTCCATTGGATAGATTGTGCCATATTCGAACTGTTTGTCGGCGGCTGGGTATAGCGCCACAAGGTACGCGGCGACGTACGCGCGCCAGGCTTGCTGCATGGCTTTGATCTTCGCAAGCGTCGCCGGTTGACCGGCGAGGTGCGAGAGAATCGCCGAATAAACGGACTGCATCTGTCTGTTGCGCACAGCGAGCTCGTTACTCGCGCAAACGCCCAAAGCAAACTGGGTCTTTGCGGTCTTATCGCAAGCCTGAAACTGTGCCGAGGTTTGGGCGAAGCCCGGTGCTGCGGTTGCCGTGGCGCAGAGCAACAGAGCACTAACAACGATCGGTGGTCTCATCATAACCCATGGAGTTTGCCGATTGGCCAACCGGCCCTTCGATAGACGCTCCTTCGGAGCGCTACTCAGGGTGGTTCGACAAGCTCACCATGACAATATTCTTAGCAGTACTTCCAGCCGACCGGGCACTTGCGCTTGGCGGTGGAGCTGACCGGCGCGATGTGGGTGATACCCGAGTGCGTGGCCGTTACCGAGGTGCTGGTCTGCCGGCGCGGTACGCCGCAGCCGCCCTTGTACTGATCGTAGAGTCCGCCATAACTCAGCGGCGTACCGCATGCGATCTGTTGATTATATTTCCCGAACAACGCCGGGTCGCTCGCGAATTCGCTTTGGAGTGCCGCGATTCTATGGGCGTCGCTCGGGTGGTCGGAAATGACTTCCGGCGGATTCGACATGTTGGACGTTTGGAAAGCTTGCATCAGCCAGACCAGTCCGTAGGGCGTCAGGCCCGCTTGCGCGCAAGTAATCGCGCCTTTATGATCGGCGTTTTCTTCCACTATTCGCGAGAAATGCAGCGCTTCGAGGTTGGCGGCGATGTTAATAGCCGCATTGGCGAGGCCGCTCGCGCCTCGGCCCAGCAGCAGTTCGGCCAGCGTGCCGTACAAACTCAAACGTTGATCCTTCTGGTAGAGATTGAGAACGTCGTGGTGGAGGTCGTGCGAGGTCTCGTGGCAGAGAACGCCCGCGAGCTCTTCCTTATTCTTCACGAAGCGCATCATCGCGGTCGTCACGTACACGTTGCCGCCGGGCACGGCAAAAGCGTTGGGCGAGCTTTCGTTCACCAAAATGAAATGAAACGGAACGAAGTATTGCGGGTCGGCGATGCGTTTGATCTTCGCCGCGATCGGATTGAGGATAGCGTAATAGGGAGAGTTCGTAAGTATCTCGCCTTTTTGCTGCAGCTGCTGGTACTCTTGCTGCCCGATCTGCATCTCGGTCTGCTCGTCTTGCGTGTAAGCCAGAGCCGGCGCCACACACCCGAGGGCCAGCGCTGCCGCAGTCACGAGTCCCCAGAATCGTTTCATCGATGATATCCTCACTTCGATGAAACGTACGTACCCGTAGGGGCGTTCGGCGCAGCAACCAACCGCTTACCGCCTGCTTTGTCATGGTGAGCCTGTCGAACCACGGCTGAGCGTTAGTCGAAGCCCGCGGACTCCCCAGCTAGTGGATGAGGAAAGCTACCAGCAGTAGCGCGACGATGTTCAGCACCTTGATCATCGGATTGATCGCTGGCCCAGCCGTATCCTTATACGGATCGCCGACCGTGTCGCCCGTGACCGCAGCCTTGTGCGCGTCCGAACCTTTGCCCCCGTAATGTCCGTCTTCGATGTACTTCTTGGCGTTGTCCCACGCACCGCCGCCGCTGGTCATTGCAATCGCGAGGAACAATCCGGTCACGATCGCGCCGACGAGCACACCGCCCATGACTTGCGCGGCGCTGATTCCCGGAAAGACGTGCGCGGCGCCGAGCAGCACGATCAGCACGGGTACGCCGACCGGAATAAGCGAGGGCAGAATCATTTCTTTGAGCGCTGCGCGAGTGACGATATCGACGGTCTTTGCGTAATCAGGCCGCGTCGTGCCCGCCATGATCCCGGGGTTCTCGCGGAATTGCCGGCGCACGTCCTCAACGACGGATCCTGCTGCGCGCCCGACCGCTTCCATTGAAAGCGACGAGAAGAAGAACGGTAGCATTCCGCCGATGAGCAAGCCCGCGAGCACGTAAGGCGATTCGATGCTGAACAAACCCGCGCCGGCGACGCAGCCGGCAACGGCGGCGCACTTATCGCTCAGCTCTTGCGAGAAGGATGCAAAGAGCACGATCGCCGCCAAACCCGCGGAACCGATCGCATACCCTTTGGTGACGGCTTTAGTTGTATTGCCGACCGCATCGAGCGGGTCGGTGACGCCGCGCACTTCGGCGGGCAAGTCCGCCATCTCCGCAATGCCGCCCGCGTTATCGGTGATTGGTCCGAACGAGTCGATCGCTACGATGATGCCGGCCATCGAAAGCATCGCCATGACCGCGATCCCGACGCCGTACAAGCCGACGAGCGCATACGAGGCCAGAATGCCGATGACGATAACCAGGCCGGGCAATGCTGTTGCCTGCATCGAAACGGCCAGACCGCTGATAATGTTTGTCGCATGCCCGGTGATTGAAGCGTTGGCGATTCTGCGCACCGGCCCGTACTGCGTGCCGGTGTAGTATTCGGTGATCCATGTGATGAGGCCGGTGACGGCCAGGCCGATAATCGCGCACGCCCAAATGTTGAGCGGTGCAACGTGGCGCGCCAGCGCGCCCACGCCCACGGTGATGCCGCCCGTGAATTCGCGGTTCGTGATGAAGTAGAAGACGATCGCAGCTAGAATGCCCGCGACGCCCAACCCCGAGTAGAGCGAGTTCATGATCTTAGCGCGATCGACTTTTCCGATGCCGACGAAGAACGTGCCGACGATCGATGCCACGATCGAGATCGCGCCGATAACGATCGGGAATGTCGTCGCGCCGCCGACTTTGCCGAGCAGCAGGTTTCCGAGCAGCATCGCAGCGACCGTCGTGACGACGTAGGTTTCGAAAAGGTCGGCCGCCATGCCGGCGCAGTCGCCGACGTTGTCGCCGACGTTGTCGGCAATAACCGCGGGATTGCGCGGGTCGTCTTCGGGAATGCCTGCTTCGACTTTGCCGACCAAGTCCGCGCCGACGTCGGCCGCCTTCGTATAAATACCGCCGCCCAGACGCGCGAAGACCGAGATCAGCGAACAGCCGAACGCGAGGCCGATCATGGCGCCGAGCGACTGCGTTTCGTTGCCGTGGTTGACCGAGAGCAAGATCCAGTAATAGCCCGCAACCGCGAGAATGCCCAAGCCGACAACGAGCAATCCCGTGACGGCTCCTCCGCGGAACGCCACCGCGAGCGCCGGTCCCAATCCGCTGCGTGCCGCTTCAGCCGTGCGGACGTTCGCGCGAACGGAGACCGTCATGCCGATGAAGCCCGCCGCGCCCGAGAGCACCGCGCCAATCAGAAATCCGACCGCCGGCTGCCATTTCAGGCCAATGAGTATGACGACGAACAGGACGACCGCGACGATGCCGATCGTCGTGTACTGCCGCCGCAGGAACGCCATCGCGCCCTCTTCGATCGCACCCGCGATCTCTTGCATACGGGCGTTGCCGGGGGAGCGGCCCAGAACCCAGCTTATAAGGATGATTCCGTACACAATTGCGAGCACGCCCGCGCCCAGACCCAAGTAGATGGCGACCGATGAACTGATCCCGCTTACTGATTGCATAGGGGCCGCGAATTAGCCACGACGTCATCGCGAGCCTTTCCAATGTCATCCTGAGCCTGTCGAAGGACCCCGAGTAGCGCCCTATGGGCGCATATCGAGGGGAGCCGGTACCGTTTGCCTCTATTGGCGTTTTGCCTTAAGATCCGGCGATGAACTTAGGATTGTCATCGTGCGCAACCGGCCTCACGTGCGCATTTCTGGTCGCCGGAGCGGTATCGATTGCCGCCGCGCCGTCGGGAAGCGATCTGCGCGTGCCCCGGTACGCACATATTTTTCTCATCGTCGATGAAAACAAGAGTTACGAACGAATCGTGAACGGCCAAGATGCGCCGGTCATCGCTGCTTTGGCCAAGCAGTACGGCACCGCTACACAATTCTCCGCCGAGGCACATCCGAGCGAGCCGAACTATGTTGCGATCGTCGGCGGCTCAACCTTTGGCATCGCCGATGACGCGCCTTTCTCATCTTCTGGCCACACGATTGACGCACCGAACCTGTCCACGCAGCTGCAATCATCGAGGCTCACCTGGAAGGGTTACTACGAGTCCTTACCCGAGCCTGGATCGCTTACGATTGGCTCCGGCTTGTATGCCTCAAAGCATTCGGGTTTTCTCAACTTTCGATCCGTCCAGCAGGATCCTAAACGCGGCGAACATCTCGTCGATTTTCTTCAGATGGAAAAAGATCTGCAGAGCGGCGATATTCCGAACTTTGCATTGATCGTTCCGAACCTTTGCAACGACATGCACGGCGCCATCGGTGGGGGTCCATTCGACTGCTGGACGGCTCGCGGTCTCATCCGCCGGGGCGACAACGAGATAAAGACGCTTGTCGACGACATCATGGCGTCATCCGCGTGGAGATCCGGGGCGAACGCCGCGATCGTCATAACATTTGATGAAGGCGACAGTGGAGAGGCGGGTGGCGGGCACATTCCCACAATTGTTGTTACAAACCACGGGCCGCGGCACACCACGGATCCCACGCCCTACAGTCACTACTCTTTGCTGCGCACGATCGAAGATGCGTTCGGTATTCACAACTACTTAGCGCACGCGGGTGACGCGAGCATCGTTCCGATGCTCCCGCTCTTTGCGGTCCGGACCGCCCCTTACTCGCGAAGGAACTGATGCACGAAGGCGATCGCGATCGATCCTTCGCCGACTGCCGAGGCGACGCGCTTGACGTTGCCCTCGCGCACGTCACCGGCGGCGAACACTCCGGGTAAACTCGTCTCCAGCAGATAAGGACTGCGCGCTAGCGGCCAGCGGGCTGCGGACAAGTCTTCCGGCGAAAGCGCCGGCCCCGTCTTGATGAAACCGTCTTCGTCGAGCGCGACGCAGCCGTTCAACCATTGCGTGTTGGGTATCGCGCCCGTCATCACAAAGACGTGCCGGATCGCTTGTGACTCAACTTTTTGCGACTCATTATCGCGCCAGTTCACGCGTTCCAGATGATTGCCTCCCTCGAGCCCGACGATCTCGGTGTGAGTTCTTAATTCAATCGCTGGATTATCTTCAATGCGGCGCACCAAGTAGCGCGACATGCTGTTTGCCAATCCGCTGCCGCGTACGAGTAGGTACACCCGGCGCGCGGTCTGCGCAAGAAATACCGCGGCTTGACCCGCAGAGTTTCCGCCGCCGACCACAATGACGTCCTGAGTGCCGCAGAGCTGCGACTCGACGAATGTCGCGGCATAGTAGATTCCGGCGCCTTCGAATTGCGCAAGATTATCGAGCGCGAGTTTCCGATAGTGGGCTCCCGAGGCAATGACGACCGTCCGCGCCGTGACTCGGGCAGTGTCGTCGATCTCCACGACGAGCGGCCTCGGCTTGCATTCCAACGCTTTTGCACTTTTCGCAATCAGTACTTGCGCGCCGAATTTTTGCGCCTGCACATATCCGCTTGCGGCAAGGTCCTGGCCTGAGATCCCGGCCGGAAAACCCAAATAGTTTTCGATCTTCGAACTCGATCCGGCTTGGCCGCCGGGGGCATTTGACTCTACCACCAGCGCGTCCAATCCTTCGGAGGCCGCGTAGACGGCGGCCGCCAGACCCGCCGGCCCGGCGCCCACGACAACCACGTCGCGCGGCCGCACGTCGTCGATTGCTTCGTTGAAGTCGAGACAATCGGCGATTGCTGCGTTACTTGGATTTCGCAGCACGCGGTCGCCGCGGCATATCAGCACCGGAATGTCGCTCACCGAGACGTGAAAATGGTCCAACAGTTCCTGAGCGCCGGCATCACGGTCGAGATCGACGTACGAAAACGGGTGGCCGTTTCGCGTGAGGAATTCCCTAATACGAAGCGTGTCCGGCGAGTGAGCCGAACCAAGGACCACCACATCGGCGAGGCCTTCCGAAAGTATTTCGACGCGCCGGAGGATGAACGCGCGCATGAAAATGTCGCTCAGTTCAGCATCAGCCTGCACCAGCCCGAGCAAAACCGCACGATCGACTTCAACGATTTCGCTTGCTTCGGTCGCCCGCAGCCGGCCGAGAATGCGGCGTCCGAAAAGGATGCCGATCTCGCCCGTGAATTGGCCGGGCTGGAAAACCGCGATCGGCCTTTCGGTTCGGCCGGTATGTTGGACGAATTCCAACTGGCCGCTGGTTACCAAGAAGATGCGAGTATTCTTCTCGCCGGCCTCGACGAGAAGCTCACCGGCTGCGACCTTCCGAACGTTTCCGTGTGACGCAACGCGCGCCGCTTGCGCCGGGGTCAAAACCGGAAAGGCCTGATCGGCGCGCGGGGCTGGCAATTCTCTCACCTGGTTGAGAATGCGCGCAGCGCGCAAAGGCTTCCCTCTACAGGCCCGAGATCTGCCGGCGATGCGTGCGCGTTGCTTCGCACTGGTGCGCTCGTCGTCGCAAGGAGATTGAGCAGCGCGTCCCGGAGACGGACATCATGAGCGACCTTAAAGTGCAATACGTCTCGGTCCTCACTTTCAACGTCGAGCCCGACGACTTCCCGGGACTCTCGCGCGAGGCTGTGACCTTGTTGCAACGCAAGGGGACGGCCATTAACGGATTGGTGGAGTCGGTAATCATGGGAAACGAACCGAAGACTCAGATGCTGATCGTTTCGCAGTGGAGCACGCAGAACAGTTGGAGTGCGGCGCAATGGGACGAGGATGTCGCCCGCTCGCTTGCAGTTATCGTTGAAAGCGCGTTGTCTTTTGAGGTGCACTCGTTCGAACCGGTTGCGGTGGTGAGACCGGCGACGCCGTCGAACTCATAAAGCCATGGAGCAAGCCGAGTTCGTCGTTGTTGGCTGCGGGCCGGCGGGCGGAGTGGCGGCGCGAGAAGCAGCGCGGGCCGGCGTGCGCACAGTGGTTCTCGAGAAAGATTCGGTCGTCGGCGCGAAGCGCGTCTGTGCGGCCGGGCTGCGTCCGGGATTTTGCGCGACGTTCGACTTGCCGCGCGAGATCGTGCATTGTGATACGCCGCGTTTAGCGCTCTTCGATCCGGCAGGCAAAGAGTACGAATTGGCAATCGTCCCCGGCCATACGACGACGCGCGAAGAACTCGACGGAACGATCGGAAGACTTGCAGCCGCCGAAGGTGCGGACGTGCGCACCTCGGCGATGTTTCGTGAAATGCGCCGCGACGGCGATCGCGTGCTGATCGAATACGCCGACGCTCGTGCGGGTGATCGAAAAACGATTGCGGCGCGCAACGTTTTTTTTGCGCAGGGGTCGACGGCAAAGTTAGAAGAGACCGACTTCGCCTATCCGCTATGGCAGAAGAGCCTGGTGACCACGCTGCAATACCGGGTGTATCTGGACCGGCCCGCCGACGCGGTTGCGTATCGTTCGCTGGAGATGCATTATTTCGCGACGCGCGATGGCCGGATGACCGTGGCCTGGATGTTTCCCAAGCGCGATCATTTGGCGATCGGCCTGGGCGTCATGGGCAAAATGCCGGGCGCGCAGCTGCGCGAAGAGCTCGATCGTTTTACCGAACGCGTGCGGGCAAGACTCTATCCGGCCGCAGCTTTTACGACGAAGCTTGAGGGCCATCTGCTCTACGGCGGCGCACCGCGCACCGTAATGGCCATTCCCGGCGCCATGGTCGGCGGAACGGCCGCGGGTTTGGTCGATGCAACCAACGGCGAAGGCATTTATGAGGCCGCCATTAGCGGACGCCTTGCGGCGGAAGCCGTTAGCATAGCGCGCGCACAGCCGGCGCAGGCCTACGAACGTTACGGTGCGGCGCTAAAAAAACGCTTCTACGGACGTTTGCGCCATCGCGCCGAGCTCATGCGCTTTCTCGAACGTAAACCTTCGCGTTACGCCAAACTCTTCGATCAGCTTGCAAGATCGCCGCGCTTCATCGATATTCTGCAGCGCGAAGATCACGAGCGCTCGGTGCGCGACAAAACGTTTCTTTACGGTCAAGCGCTGCGCTTTGCAGCTCGTTGCATGCATGGCTAGGTTCGCGGCGGCGCGCGTGCTGCGGCTGGTGTTCGTACTGATAGCGATTACGATCGTGAGCTTCGCGTTCATGAAAGCGATACCGGGCGATCCGGTGGCGATTCGGCTAGGAGAGCATGCTTCGCCCGTTGAGGCGGCCGCGCTGCGCGCATCGCTGGGATTGGACAAACCCTGGTATGTGCAGCTCGGCATCTACATGGCGCACGCGGCGCGCGGCGATCTCGGGCAGTCAATCGTCGACAACGAGAGCGTTGCCGGAAAACTGGCGCAGTATTTTCCGGCAACGGTCGAGCTCGCGTTGGGCGCGATGGTCGTCGCGATTGCCTTCGGCATTCCGCTCGGCATCATCGCGGCGGTCAAATTCCGGTCGGCGGCCGATGCTTTCACGATGAGCCTGGCGCTGCTGGGCGTCTCGATTCCCGTTTTTTGGCTTGGTTGGATGCTGGTCTACTTGCTTTCGGTGGTACCATCGCATTACGGGCTCAATCTCTTTCCGATTTCGGGGCGCATCTCGCTGCAGTACACCGTTACGCCGATCACGCACCTCATCGTCCTGGACGCGCTCCTGGAAGGCAACTGGCAAGCTGCCGCCGATGCGCTCTGGCACCTGGTGCTCCCGGCGCTGACGCTGGGCACGATTCCGCTGGCGATCATCGCGAAGATCACGCGCAGCGGGATGCTCGACGTGCTGCGCAGCGACTACATTCGCACGGCGCGGGCCAAGGGTTTGAGCGAACGCACGGTTCTGCTGCGGCACGCGCTGCGCAACGCGCTCATCCCGATCCTCACGATCGTCGGCTTACAAACGGGCCTGCTGCTCGGCGGAGCCGTGCTGACCGAACACATCTTCGCCTGGCCGGGCGTGGGGCGCTTGGCGTTCGATGCGATCGGCAACCGCGACATGCCGCTCGTCAACGGCGTCATCTTGCTGTTCGCGACCGTCTTCGTGATGGTCAATACGATCGTCGACCTGCTCTATGCAGCCGTGAATCCCCGCATCAGGTACACGTGAAGACCGGCGGCGGCAAGCGCCGCTACCGCATTAACGGCGTCGAATATTCGCGCGAGGAACTCATCCACAAGTATTTGCACATCGTCAAATACGTGGCGGGAAAAATCTCCGTGAGCCTTCCGCCCAACGTGGACCTCAACGATTTGATCAACGACGGCATCGTCGGGTTGATCGACGCGATAGAAAAGTACGACGACTCCCGCGGCGTCAAGTTCGAAACGTACGCGATCACGCGCATCAACGGCGCGATCATCGATGCGCTGCGCGCGCTCGACTGGGTCCCGCGGGCAGTCCGGCAGCGCGCGCGCGAAATCGAGCGTGCCTATCAGGAGCTCGAAGTCAAATTCGGACGCTTACCGACCGACGCCGAAGTGGCCGCGCATCTTTCGATGCCGATCGCCGAATATAACGCGCTGCTGCAGCGCGTGCGCGGGACCTCGCTGCTTTCGCTCGAGGAGCCGCTTCCGAGCGAGAAAGGCTATCAAATCCCGCTCGCCGACACGCTCAAAGACGCCGGCGTCGACATCACCGCGAGTGTCGAGCAGCGCGAACTGCGCCAGGCGCTCGTGCAAGCCGTCGGCGAACTCCCGCCGCAAGAACGCGTCGTCATCTCGCTCTACTATTTCGAGGGCCAGGCGCTCAAAGATATCAAGGAACGGCTCAGCGTCTCCGAATCGCGCGTCTCGCAGATCCACGCGCAAGCCGTCATTCACTTGCGCCAGCTCTTGCGCGAACTCCAAAGCGACCTCGGGATCCGCGAAGGCGACCCCACACTCAAACAAAAGTACGTCCGCAAAGTGCCACCAGGCTAATGCGGGTGGGCGGAGCCCCAACGGGGGCGGAGCCGGGGACCCAGCCGGCTTTTGCCGGCTGGGGGCGTGGAGCGCGCAGCGCGAATACGCTGTTGATCGAACAGGAGTTCGATTGAGCGCGTGGAAGCCTTAAGCCCGTGAGCTGGCTTACTAAGCTCCGGGCCTCGTTCGGCATGGCGAGGGAAGCACTGGCCGGCGTCGAGGCGCTGGGCCGGGCCCGCAAGCCCATCACCCCCGAGGTCTGGGAAGAACTCGAGGAGCTTTTGCTCTCCGCGGATTTCGGCGTGGCCACGACCACGAAAATCGTCGCCGGTCTCAAGACCGTCGCCAAACAAGAGCTCTGGAGCACCAGCGATCAGATTGTCGCGCGGTTCCGTAAAGACGTCGAGCGATTCCTCACGCTTCCGGGCGGTGAACTGAATCTCACCGGTACGCCCGCTGTGCTCTTAATCGTCGGGGTGAACGGCAGCGGCAAGACCACAACCATCGGCAAACTCGCAACGCGCCTGGGTTCCCAGGGCAAGCGCGTCACCCTCGTCGCCGCGGATACATTTCGTGCCGCCGCCGCCGAGCAGCTGGGCATTTGGGCGGAGCGCTCGGGCGCTTCGTTCGTGCGGGGCAAGGAAGGCGCCGACCCGTCCTCGGTTGTTTTCGACGGTTTGCAAGCCGCGCGTTCCCGCGCGGCGGACGTCGTGATCGTCGACACCGCCGGCCGGCTGCAAACGAAAACCAATCTTATGGAAGAACTGAAAAAAATGCGCCGCGTGATCGAGCGTGAGATGGGCGCGCCGCCCGCCGAGACGCTGCTCGTGCTCGACGGCACGACCGGGCAAAATGCGATCTCACAGGCCAAACTTTTCCATGAGGCGGCCGCCTTGACCGGCGCCATCGTGACCAAACTCGACTCGACCGCCAAGGGCGGCGTACTCGTCGCCATCGTCGACGAGCTCGAGGTGCCCATAAAATTCGTCGGGCTGGGAGAGACAGCGGAGGACCTCAGGCCATTTTCACCCGGCGAGTTCATTGACGCCCTTTTTGAAAATGCGGAATTCTGAGTGCCAGGCACTTGGCATTCTGACCCTATATCGTGATAGAGAAATAGCAGAGTTTAGAAAGAAATAGGAGATCAACATGGCAGCGCAAGACGAACGGCAGACCGCCCTCAATAACGCCCTCGCGCAGATCGAGCGACAATTCGGCAAAGGCTCGATCATGCGGATGGGTGAGTTCAGCGAACGGATGGCCTTTGACGTCGTCCCTTCGGGCTCGATCGCGATCGATCTCGCGCTCGGCGTCGGCGGGTTCCCGCGCGGTCGCATCGCGGAGATCTACGGTCCTGAAGCGAGCGGAAAGACGACGCTCGCGCTGCACGCCATCGCCGAAGCGCAGAAACTCGGCGGCACGGCAGCCTTCATCGACGTGGAACACGCGCTGGATCCCACGTACGCGGCGGCTCTGGGCGTGGACTTGGATAATCTGCTCGTTTCACAGCCGGATACCGGCGAACAGGCGCTCGACATCGCCGAAATGCTGATACGCAGCAACGCGGTCGACGTGATCGTGCTCGACTCGGTGGCCGCGCTCGTCACCAAAGCCGAACTCGAAGGCGATATGGGCGACGCTCACGTCGGTTTGCAGGCCCGGCTCATGTCGCAGGCGCTGCGCAAACTGACCGCATGCATCTCGCGCAGCAAGGCCGTGATGATTTTCATCAATCAGCTGCGCGAAAAAGTCGGCGTGATGTTCGGCAGCCCCGAAACGACCTCCGGAGGCCGCGCGCTCAAGTTTTACGCCTCGATTCGTCTCGACGTTCGCAAACTCGAACAAATCAAAGTCGGGCAGGACGTGGTCGGGACGCGCACGCGCGTCAAAGTCGTCAAGAACAAGGTCGCGCCGCCGTTCCGTCAGGCGGAGTTCGACATTACCTACGGGCGCGGCATCAGCAAGATGGGCTCCATTCTCGATATCGCGCTCGAACGCAACATCGTGGGCAAGAGCGGCTCGTGGTACACCTACGGCGAGCAGCGCATCGGGCAAGGCCGCGAGAACGCCAAGTCCTATCTGGAAGAGCACTTGGATCTGGCCGACGAAATCGCGGCCAAGATTCGCGAAGAGCTCACGGCAACGGTCTCGCGCAACGGCACGGCAACGGCGGTTTCGACCGAGTAACCGATGGCCACCGCCTACGTCTGCGCGCTGAGGATGCTCGCGCACCGGCGGCTAACCGAAGCGCAGCTTTGGCAGAAGCTGGAATGCAAGACGTTTGACGGCGACGCAATCCGCGACGCGGTCGAACGGTGTAAGCGCGACGGTTACGTCGACGACAAGCTCTTCGCGCAACTCTACGTCGAGGGCAAGCAGAAGGCGGTCGGCGACGTGCGGCTGGTGGGAGAGCTGGTGCGCAAAGGCATCGATCGCGCGGCGGCCTGGTCTGCCGTGCAATGCGCCTCGGCCGGCGAAGATACGCGACTTCGAAAAGCGCTCGACAAACTTTTTCGCACGAAAGCGGAGCTGAACTATCCCTCCGCCGCGCGCGCGTTGGAGCGTCTCGGATTTCCGGCGCCCCTGGTTTACCGCAGGCTGCGCGAGCACGCCGCCGAGTTCGGTCCGTTTGCCGAGGTGTCCACCGCCTCTTAATCGCGGGCACACCTGGTGGCATGCCGGTGCTTCGCGTGCTGATCGCCGAGGACGACGCGAGCATCGCGGATCTGTTGAAGCACCACTTGAAACGTGAGGGCCTCGACGTTTGCATCGCAAGCGACGGAAACGCCACGCTGCGCATGGCCCGCAATTGGGCGGATATGCTGATCTTGGACATCGGCCTGCCGGCGATCGACGGGTTTGAGGTCGCGCGCACCCTGCGGCGGGAGAAGCGCGAGCTGCCGATCGTGATGTTGACGGCGCGCGCCGACGAAGTGGACCGCATCGTCGGCTTGGAACTGGGCGCCGACGATTACGTCACGAAGCCATTCTCGCCGCGCGAGGTCATCGCGCGCGTGAAGACGCTCGCACGGCGCATCGGCAAAGCCTATCAGGACCATCCGGCAATTCTGAAATTCGGGCGCCTCGAAATCGACGAGGTTGCGCGCGAAGTGCGTGTGGACGGCGCCTGCATCCGCATGAAGCCGCGTGAGTTCTCGCTGCTTCTGGAATTGGCAAGCAACGCCGGCATGGCGATGTCGCGCCAAATGCTGCTGGAAAAAATCTGGGGATTCGATTTCGAGGGCGACGAGCGGACCGTCGACGTGCACGTCCGGCGTATCCGCCTGAAGCTCGAGGAGCAGCGCAGACTTCCGGGCGTGCTGTTGACCGTGCATGGGTTCGGCTACAAGTTCGCCTGCCGCTAATGGCGGCGGAATACCTCTGCTGGTGCTGCGCGTTCCCGAATTCGAACATATCGCGTGGCGTGAAGGAAAACGTGCGGCCCGACGAGTCGAGCGGCGTGCGGCACAAGCCTTTGCAACCGCGTCCCGGCGCGTGCTGCGCCGCGGCGACAGCCGCATTCACGATCGCGGTCGCGATACGTTCGCGGTCCTGGTTGCCGAGCCGCCGCGCGGCACGTCGCGTCCGAGTCCCGCGATCTGCCGGGCGATGCTGCAGCGGATCGCTTCAGAGATGGCGGCCGAGACCGGTTTGCGCGTCGAGAGCGGATGGACGCTGGCGCAAGTCCCCGTCGACTTGGACGCCGAGATCGAGATCGCGCTCGAACGGGGCGCGCGCGAGCGGGAGCGCTATGAATTCTTTGCCGCGATCGGACACGAGCTGCGTACTCCGCTGGCTTCGATTCGCGGTTATCTCGAAACGCTGCTCGATGGAGAGATCGACGTTCCGACGTCGCAGCGGTTCCTGCAGACCGCTCAGCGTGAAGCGCTGCGCATGGGGCGCATGATCGACGGGATGTTCGAATTCTCGCTCTTGGACCTGTCGGCCGGCGCGTGCGGCACGCGCGGCTGCGACGTCGGCGAGCAACTCGATCTCGCTTGCGATGCGGTCGCTCCGCTGGCACGAGCGCGCAGAATGACCATGGAACGAAATGTCGGTGCATGCGCCATCGCAAACATCGAGCCGGACGCGTGTCTGCAATTGCTGATCAATCTCCTAGAAAACGCGACGAAGTATGGTTCTGACGGCGGACGGATCGCGATCGGTGTGCATGCACCGGAAGAACGAGTCGTCGTTACGGTCGACGACGACGGTCCGGGCATCGCTCTACAGGAGCGCGCGTCGGTTTTCGATCTGCGCGTTCGCGGCAAAGACGCAGCTATTGGGCGCGGCGCCGGCATCGGCTTGGCGATCGTGAAGCTGATCGCCGAGCGCAGCGGCGGCAGCGTTACGATCGTCGATTCGGCGTTGGGCGGCGCCCGGTTCGAAGTGGTCCTGCCCGCCAAGGCGGAGTTTTCCACAGAGCCGTCGTAGATGTAAGTCCGTGGCAACGACTGTCGCCCGGTTCGCTCATCGCAGCGAAGAAGAATTTGCCCGGCTTCTGGATTTCTACGAAGTCAGTTGGATCTACGAACCATGCGCCTTTCCGATCTGCTGGGACGCACACGGCTACGTCAGCGAGTGGTTCACACCCGATTTCTTCTTGTCTGAATTCGATCTTTTTGTAGAAATGACCGTACTGAGCCCGCGCCTGCTTACCCGAAAGAACCGCAAGATGAGGCTGCTGCGCCAGGCGTACCCCGACATCCAAATCAAACTCTTCACCCGCCGCGACGTGGAGCGCGTGTTCTCCAATAGGCTCACGCGGGCTTCATGATCGCCGAACAGCTCTACGACGAAGCCGCCATCGCGGCTCGCGTTCGAGAACTCGGAGCTGCCATCTCGCGCGACTATGCCGGACTCAACCCGATGGTGGTCGGCGTGCTTACCGCCTCCGCGGTGTTCTTGGCCGATCTGACTCGCGCGATCGAGATTCCGTGCGAATTCGACGTGATCGCTTTGACTCGGTACCAGGACGCTGAAGGCTTGCGCTTCGTCAAGGACACGTCAGCTTCGGTCGAACGGCGGCACGTGATCCTGGTCGAGGACACCATCGACACCGGTCTCACGCTGCAATACGTCTCGCGTACGCTTCGCGCGCGTCAACCGGCATCGCTCGAAATCTGCACCCTGCTCGATCGGCCGCACCGCCGGATCGCCGGGCTCGACGTGAAATATCGCGGGTTTGAGATTCCCGACGTCTTTGTGGTCGGCTACGGCCTCGATTACCAGGGACGGTACAGAGAGTTGCCCGCGCTCTACGCTCACGGCAGCTGGCCGCGGTAACCGGCGGTGCCCGGAAGCGTGCCGCGCCGCATTTCAACGTTCCTCGCGCTGCTGATTATCGCGCTGGTCGCCGTCGCGCCGGCGTCGGGCCTGGAGATCCAGTCGATCGTGCGCGCGGCCACGCAGTACCAGAATCCCAACCTCCATCTGCAGACAATGTTCCGAGCGGCGCTCTTGGATACGACCAAGCTCGCGGAGTTTGCGCCCGACGGCACGGCATACGTCAAGACCGGTGACATTCCGGCAGAGTGGCTGCGCGACGCCAGCGCCCAAGTGCGTCCTTACCTGTACTACGCGAGCGACCCCACCGTCCGCGCGCTCTTGCGCGCCATCATCGCACGTCAGGCGAAGTACGTGCAGATCGATCCGTATGCCAATGCGTTTACGCTCGACTATCGCGTGTGGGAAGAAAAATACGAGCTCGATTCGCTGGCCTACCCCATCACGCTGGCGTGGAGCTATTGGCACGAGACCGGCGATGCTTCGATTTTTACGCCCGACGAGCAAAAAGCGTTGGACGCGGCCTTGGCGACGATGCAGCGCGAACAGAATCACGCGCGCAGTTCGCGTTACTCGCACACGGAGCTCGTCAACGGTGGAAAAGGCCGTCCGGTGGGCTACACCGGAATGATTTGGACCGGCTTTCGCCCTTCCGACGACGCTTGCTACTATAATTATTTGATTCCGTCGGAGATGTTCGCGGTCGTCGCGCTCGGCGATATGGAGCAGATCGAGCGCCAAGTCTACCATGACGGCGCCAAGGCGCGCGCTGCGGCGCTCTTAGGCAACCAAGTTCGCGGCGGCATCGAAAAATACGGCATGCTGGACGACAAGAAGTACGGACGGATCTACGCGTTCGAAGCGGACGGCTTGGGAAACGCCATCATGACCGACGACGCGAATATTCCAAGCTTGCTTTCGGCGCCGTACATCGGCTATGCGAAGGCCGACGACCCGTATTATCTGAACACGCGCGCGTTCTTATTATCTCAAGACAACGCGTCGTATTATTCTGGAAATGTTGCGCGCGGCATCGGCAGCTATCATACGCCGGATCACTGGATCTGGCCGCTGGCGCTGGTCATGGAAGGGCTCACGTCGGATTCGCCTACCGAGAAACAGGACGTCCTCAACCAGTTACTGGCGAGCGATCCGGGCGATCATCTGCTGCACGAGTCCTTCGATCCGAACGATCCGAAGCGCTATACGCGCGTGGATTTCGGCTGGCCGAACGCGCTTTTCAGCGAATACATACTGACGTCGTTTGACGGCGTCTCACCTATTCCGATGGGTGAGAAATCGACGTAATCGTCGGCCTACAGTGGGGTGACGAAGGCAAAGGCCGCATCGTCGACTATTACGCACGCGATTTCGACATCGTGGCGCGCTTCGGCGGCGGCGACAACGCCGGACACACGATTCGTGTGGGCGATCTGAAGCTGGCGCTGCGCATCGTTCCATCGGCCGTGCTGCAAGAACATTGCGAACTCTTCATCGGCGGCGGAACGGTCGTCAGCCTCGCCGGTTTGCTTGCGGAGCTCGAGGGCCTCGCTAAAATCGGCGTCGATACCTCGCGGGTCAAAATCTCCGACCGCGCGCACGTCGTCTTCCCGCACCACGCCGATGCCGATCGCGAAGCGGAACGCGCTCGCGGCGCGTCCGCGCTAGGAACGACGGGGCGCGGCATCGGGCCGGCCTACGTCGACAAAGTTGCACGCAAGGGCGTGACGTTCGGCGAGATGCTCGTCGCAGGTAAGCTCGACGAAGGCATCGCGCGGCACGTGGTGGACGGCGTCGAGTATCTGCATTCCGCGCTCGAACGGGGCAGGAAAGTCTTGGCCGAGGGCGCGCAGGGCACGTTGCTGGATGTGGGTTACGGCACGTACCCGTACGTTACGAGCTCGCATACGCTCGCGGGCGGCGCGTGCATCGGCTTGGGAGTCGGACCGCGCGCGATCGATCGCGTGCTCGGAGTCGTCAAAGCGTACGCAACGCGCGTCGGCGGCGGACCCTTTCCTTCGGAACTTCCGGGTAAAGACGGCGAGCGTTTGCGCGCGGCGGGCGCCGAGTTCGGAACCGTAACCGGCCGTCCGCGACGCTGCGGATGGTTTGATGCGGTCGCCGCACGTTACTCAGCACGACTCAACGGTTTGACCGCAGCGGCGATCACGAAACTCGACGTTCTTTCGGGGTTGGAGAAGATCGGCATCGTCACGGGGTACCGCGTCGCCGGAAAACCCACGGCGTTTGCATCGGCTGCGGATCCGCGCCTCGAGGTTGAAATCGAATTCGTCCCGGGCTGGAACGATGACATCTCAGGCATCACGCGGATCGGCGGCCTTCCGGCCGCGGCGCAGGCGTACGTGAAACGCATCGAAGCCGCTCTAGGCGTACCGGTCGAGTGCGTTTCGGTCGGCCCCGAACGTTCGCAATTGGCCGTGTGAGATCGCGTTGGCGGACGCGCTCGAAACGCTGCTCGCACAGCGGCGAATCGCCGAGAACGCTAAGCGCGCAGCGCTCGCGCACGCGCAGGCGCAGCTAGAGCAAGCCGAGCGGCGGCTCGCCAATCTCGAACGCGATTTCGCGCGTGCCTGTCGCGAGATCGAGCGCACCGGAACTTCGTTGGCCGCCAACCTGGAACGTGCGGTTGAGGCGGCGCGGTCCGCCGTTTTGCTGCGCCGGACTGAAACGGAAGAGTTGCGAAGTCAGGCGCTGGCGGCAATCCGCGAACGCGAGATCGCCGAGGCGCTGAAAAGACGCCGGGCCGCGGAATACGCCGCACTCCAAGCCCGAAAGGAAGAGCGAGAGCTCGACGAAGCCAACCAGGCCTAAATGGCCAGCCTCGCCTCGCGCAGCCGTACCATTGCGTCCGATACCATCACGCCCATCAGCGCGCTCGCGGCGTTAGGAACGCCCGGCGCGTCGTGCTTGCTCGAGAGCGTGGAAAGCGGCGGCCGGATCTCGCGCTACTCCTTTGTCGGCATCGATTACCTCGAAGCCCGCACCTTTAAAGACGACGGCAACATGGTTGCGGCGATCCGCGCCTTTGTGAACGGCCATCGCGACCACGTCGACGACCCGCTCCGGCTGGGCGGCGCGCTGGTGGCATTCTCCTACGATGCGGCACGCTCGTTCGCGCGATTGCCGGAACGCGAGCCTGCCGATCCGCCGATGCCGGCTGCCTATGTCGCTTTGCCCGCGACGTGGCTGATCTTCGATCATTTCAGCGACGAACTTGCGATCTGGACGTGCGGCGAACGAGAGGGTGATCTCGAAGCGCGCGTCGGCTCGTACGTCGACCGGCTGATGTCCGCGCGGCCGTCGCTTCCCGGCTCGGTACGGGGAATCGAGCCGGCTGAAGCTTCGCTGGACCGCTCGCAGTTTCTCGAGCTCGCGCGACGGGTCAAGGAGTACATTCTGGACGGCGAAGTGTATCAGCTCCAACTCGGGATACGTTTTTCTGCGCGCCTCGACGGAAGAGCTTTCGACGTGTATCGTGCGGTCCGTTCGCGCAATCCGTCACCCTATATGTTTTATGTGGACGCGCCTTTCGGCCAACTGCTCGGTGCGTCGCCCGAGTTCTTGGTGCGGCTCGAAGGCAGAACCGCGCGCATCCGCCCGCTGGCCGGTACGCGCCTGCGCGGCAGCGACGAGTCGCAGGACGTGATCATCGCGGGCGAGCTGCTCGCGAACGAAAAAGAACGGGCCGAGCACGTCATGCTCGTCGACCTTGGCCGCAACGATCTCGGAGCCGTGTGTGACTTCGGGTCGGTCAAAGTTTCGGAGCTGCTGCAGTTGGAGCGCTACAGCCACGTCATGCACATCGTTTCCGATGTGACTGGGACGCTGCGGTCGGGTTGCGACGCGCTCGATCTCTTTGCCGCCGGCTTCCCGGCCGGGACCGTCACCGGCACGCCGAAGATTCGCGCCATGCAGCTGATCGACGAACTCGAGCCGGTCGCGCGCGGATTTTACGCGGGCAGCATCGGACGCTGGGCTTTCAGCGGCGATTTCGATTCTTGCATCACGCTGCGGAGCATGCACGTGCACGACGGAAACATTCATTGGCAAGCTTCCGCGGGGATCGTCGCTGACAGCGATCCGGAAGCGGAGTACGACGAAATCCTGGGCAAAACAGAAATCGCGCGTGTCGTTTTGAGCCTGTCGAAGGGCGCGGAGCTTGCGGCTACATGAAAGTGCTCTTCGTCGATAACTTCGATTCGTTCACGTATAACGTCGTGCACCTGTTGGCCGAACAAGGCGCGCAGCCCGACGTCGTGCACAACGACGATCCGCGTCTCGGCGCGAAACTGTTGGAAGAGTATGATGCGCTCGTGATCGGGCCGGGTCCGGGCAATCCGAGCCAAACGCCGCAGATCGTGCAGCTGGTCCGCGACGCTGCCGCCCGCAAGATGCCCGTCTTCGGAGTCTGCCTGGGCCTGCAGGCGATCGGCGAGGCGTTCGGCGCACGGGTGACGCGCGCGCCCGAACCGATGCACGGAAAAGTCTCCGCGATTACGCACCGCGGCGGAACGCTCTTCGAAGGACTTGCGTCACCGCTGCACGAGACGCGCTATCATTCGCTCTGCCTCGATCCGGCCACACTTCCCGACGAGCTCGAGGTCTGCGCGCGCAGCTCCGACGGCGTCGTTCAAGCGATCGCGCACCGCACGCTGCCGATCACCGCCGTGCAGTTTCACCCCGAGTCGGTTCTGAGCGAAAACGGCGCGCGGATCGTCCGCAACGCGCTGGGCCTGTAACGCGAAAATTGACAGCCCGCGCTAAGCCGTGATAGACTGCCCTTCAATGAAGATCTCGTCCGCGCGCTATTCCTATTGGTGGTACCTCACCGCAGAAATGCCGGTACGTTAAGCGCGCCAACGAAGATCCTCGTTCACTCTTCAAAAGCCGCCCTTACCGGGGCGGTTTTTTATCTCTTTGAGGCTGCAATCGTGTATAAACTCGCGAGTAAAGAAGGAGCCGGAGCGACCGTAGTTCGCGTGGGATCGGCGAGCTTCGGCGACGGAGGTTTTACGATGATCGCCGGTCCGTGCGCGATCGAGAGCCGCGCGCAGATCGACCTGACGGCGAAATTCGTGGCTTCGGCCGGGGCGGCGATGGTGCGCGGCGGCGCCTACAAGCCGCGTACGTCGCCCTACGCGTTTCAAGGCCTCGGAGAAGAGGGCGTCAAGCTGATCGCCGCGGCGTGCCAGAGCGCGGGTCTACCCGCAGTCGTCGAAGCGCTCGCCGAAACGCAGCTGCTCGTGCTCGACTGGTACGTGGACATGATTCAAATCGGTGCACGCAACATGCAGAACTTCACGCTGCTGCAGGCTGCGGCGCGCACGGGAAGGCCCGTGCTGCTCAAACGTGCGCCCTTCGCGACGCTCGACGAGGTGCTCTATGCGGCCGAATACATTTTGCTCGAAGGGAACCCCAACGTCGTCTTGTGCGAACGCGGCGTGCGCGGATTCGATCCACAGACGCGCAATCTTTTCGACCTTGGCGGAGCGCTGCGTCTCAAGGAACTCACGCATCTGCCCGTGATCGCCGATCCTAGCCACGCGACCGGGCGCGCGAGCTTGATCGAACCGCTCGTACTGGCAGCGGCGGCTGCCGGTTTGGACGGCGCGATCGTCGAGGTCCATCCGGAACCGCGCACGGCGCTCTCCGATGCCGCGCAAGCGCTCGATTTCGACGCCTTCGCGCAGTTGATGCGCAAACTCGAAGCGCTGCGCGGTTCGCTCGAACTCAAACCCAAATTGGCGGCTTGCAAATAATGGCGCGTCCGGCGCTTCACTGGGCTCTTACGATAGAACGTGGGATTTGCGCTGCACTATCTCTTCGCGCTCGGCATCGTGGCGCTATTGTTGGCCGGGCTGCACGCCGCGGCGCGCGTTTTCGCACGCCGGCACCAAACGTCGCAGGCCGGTAAGGCCGTACGCATCTTGGAATCGGCTGCGCTGACCAAGGAGGCCGCACTGCACGTGGCCGGCATTGAAGGGCGCAGATATCTGGTTGGTACTGCCGATGGCTGCATCGCGCTGCTGGCGGAGCTGCCGCCCGAACCGGGCGAAGCCGCGGATTAGAAGTAGGTCAGCCGCGCGACTTTATTTGCCGCAGTCTCCGTAAAGTAGATTTCGGAGTCCGGACCGAGCGAGAGGAACGAAGCCTGCGAAGTCGCGGTCGGAATCGCAAATTCGCTCACTGCGAACGAGATGCCGGAGATTTGGCCCACCTTGTTCTGCGCGCGATCCGTGAAGTAGAGGTTGAAGTCGGCGCCGCCGACCAAGCCGAACGCCGAAGTTGCCGGCGAGAGCGAGTGCTCGGTAACGACGCCTGCGGGCGTGATCTGTCCGAGCTTGGCCGCGTTATTCTCCGTGAAGCACAGCGTCTGACCGTCGGGGCAAACCACGATTTGCGTCGGCGCGGCATTTGCCGTTAGCGTCGGGCGCGGCGTTCCGAACGTTTGCGCGGTGACGTCGAAACGGACGATCGCCGAAGCGTTGCTTTCGACAATCCAGATTCCGCCGTCGCTGAACCCGACAAGGCCGGCGAGCCCGGCGTTAGCGGTCGGTACGGGGAATTCGGTGATATTGCCGGTGAGGTCGATGCGCCCGAGCTTGTTGGCGTTTGTTTCGGTGAACCACAGCGCGCCGTCAGGCCCGCGAGTGATATACGTCGGACCGGCGTTTGGCGTCGGCAGCGGGTACTCAGTTGTGTTTGTGCTCGTTTGCATGGCGATCTGGTTGGCGCTGTTTTCGGTGTACCAGATGTTGCCGTCGGGCGTCGCGACGACGCCGAACGGGCCGGCATTGGCAGTCGGCACCGCGGTTTCGGTAAAGACTCCGCCGGTCGTCATCTTGCCGATCTTGTTGCCTGCCGTTTCCGCAAAGTAGATAAAGCCGTCGGAACCCAGCGTGATGCCTTGCGGCGCGCTTGCCCCTGTGGGCACGGTGAACTCTGCCGAAACGTGCGGCACCACCGGCGTGGGAGTGGGCAAAGGCCCGCTGCCGATGACCGTGCCACCGGAGCAGGCAGTTGAGGCCAGCAAGGCCAGGGCGGCCAGGACCAGCCCGGCGCTGCGAAAGACGAAGGGACGCCGCATTCGAGTCTCCATTGATAGGGGTAACGAATCGGCGCTATTCGTCCTCTCTCGCTACGGGGCCCGCCACCCTTGCCTGTATATTAATTCCATAGTTGACAAGATGCGCCGGAGGTCTTATATTCTATTAAAGAATTAATACATCCCAATTCTTCTGGAGGTTGCCATGGCTCGTAAGAAATCGCCGACTCTGACCGAGGCGGAGTTGCGTTTGATGGAAGTGCTGTGGCAAAAACGCAGCGCCACGATCGCCGACGTGACCGAAGCCCTGCCTCCACCGCCGATCGCGTACAACACGGTGCTGACAACGATGCGCATTCTCGAACAAAAAGGCTACGTCAGCCACGAAGAACAGGGTCGCGCGTACCTCTATTCGCCGCTTGTCGAACGCGAAGAGGCGGCGCAGTCCGCGGTCGGACTGCTGCTCAACCGTTTCTTTGGAAACAAGTCCGCCGAACTCGCGCTACGCTTAATCGAAAACGAACGCCCGGGTGAAGCGGAGCTCCAGCGGCTCAAGACGCTCATCGAACAGTACGAGGAAGGCACGTAAATGCACGCGCTCGCTGCTTTTTCTGAACCCGCGGCGCGGATTGCCGTCGCGACGCTCTTCAACAGCCTATGGGAAGGCGCGCTCCTCGCCGTTGCCGTTTGGGCGCTTTTGAACTATCTGCCGAACATCAACGCGACGACGCGCTATGCCGCTTGGTGCGTCGCGCTGATCGCAGCGCTGGTCGTTCCGGTCGTAACCGCCGTCCCGCAAGTCAGCGTGCAAAGCGCGCCGGCCTATCACCACGCGGTCGCGCCGCCGCCGGCGGCGATAACGCGCGGCGCCGTCACGGCCGCACGCGTCAAACTGCCGGCAAATGCCGTCAGCAAAACCGGTGCTGCGGCCGGTGCATCACAACCCGCCGCGATCGCGCCGAGCTTCCCGAGCCGGTTGCGCTTTGCGTTGCCGGAAGCGCTGGCCCTCGGAATCTTCGCCGTATGGATCGTTGCGTCGCTCTTCCTTTTAATGCGGCTGGCTTTCAATCTCTTCAAACTCGAGGCGCTCAAGCGCGACGCGCTCCCGCTCTCGCTCGACTACCGCGAGCAGCTCGCTCGCTGGACGCGTGCGGAAAAAGGCGGGCGCGACATACGCCTGTGCGTTTCCGATCACATCGAAGTGCCCGTGGCCGTCGGTCTGTTCGACTCGATGGTGCTGATTCCAAAGCACCTGCTCGAAACGCTCTCCGAAAAAGAGATCGATCAAATCACCCTGCACGAACTCGCGCATCTGCGCCGCGCCGACGACTGGACCAACGGTTTGCAGCGCGTCATTCAAGCGATCTTTTTCTTCAACCCCGCGGTATTGTTCATGGCGCAACAGCTCGATCTCGAACGTGAGGTCGCGTGCGACGACTGGGTGCTGCACCAAACCGGCGACGTCCGCCCGTACGCAACCTGTCTCACGCGGATGGCCGAAGTCACGGCGTGGCCCCATCGCCCACTCGCAGCCCCGGGCGTGTTTCTTACGCGCCGCGGGCTCTCGGTGCGCGTTGAGAGACTGCTTCGGGCAGGCCGCAACGTCCGCACGAGCGTTTCGTTCGGCCCGGCCGGTGCGGTCGCGGCGGCGCTGATCGTCACGTTCTTCGTCGCGCAAAACGTGGCGCCGTCATTCGCATTCACGCTCGCGCCCGGCGCGCACGTTACCCAAGCGCACTCTGCCCAAGCACACGCATCTGCGCTGGTCAAACCCGCTAGTGAAGTTGCCAAGACGACGGTCGTCTATCGCAACAAGTATGTGCCTTCGCAACAGGGTACGTTCCCGGCGGCAATCGTGGCAGCCGCCACGCCGGCCGCTCGACCGTCGTCCGTCGCAACGAGGAAACAAACGAAAGTGGTAAAGCGCACGGCGATTCATAACGGTATGGTCGACGTCAACATCCCCGCCGTCAACGTCCACGTTCCGGAAGTCAACGTGAACGTTCCGGCTACCGACGTACGCGTCCCGGCCGTCAACGTTCACGTGGCGCCCATCAACGTGAATATTCCGGCGATGCGCTACAAGGTGCCGTACGGCTACAAGGCCGGCCTAAAACGGGTCGCGGATCTCAACGGCTCGTGCACGGGCTGCGATTTCAGCCACGTGCAGTGGGCCGGACGCAACCTCTCGCGCGTCGCGCTGGTCGGTTCGGACTTTTCCAACGCGGATCTGCACGGCGCGAACTTCTCGTACGCCAACCTCACGGGCGTGGACTTTACCGGCGCGAATCTGCGCGACGTCAACTTCGCAAATGCAAATATGGAAGGCTGCGACATGCGGCATGCCGATTTGACCGGCGCGAACTTTGCCGGCGCGCACATCAACGGCTGCGACATAGAAATATCGAAGTTGGCGCCGTCGCAGGCACGCGCCATTCTGGCCGGATGCCAAGGCTGCGATTTCCGCGGCGCAAACTTGCGTGGAGCGGACTTGCGCGGGCTATCGGTATCGGGCGACGATTTCAACTCGGCGGATCTTCGCGGCGCCGACATGCGCAACGCTTCGTTCAACGGTATCGACTTCAAGAATGCCAAACTCGACGGCGCACATCTTGACGGGGCTTCGTTTAATGGGTGCGATTTTACAAGCGTCGATCTGCGCAACGTCGACTTGAGCCACGCGCAAATCACGGGTAGCAAAATCAACATCATGAGGTAGGACCCCGTAACCCCGGTTTTTAGCGCCTGCGCGTGCAAGCTTGGTTTCGTGCGGACTTTTCGGAGAGAAACATGAGCAAACGTCTTGTAAATCTGATTGCGGCGGCCTTCGTTGCAGGGTTGTTGATTGGCGGTAGTTCGGGTGCGGCGCGCGCACAGCTGGGAATTCCCCGCTCGTGCGTCGGGTGCGACTTGCGCGGCAACGACCTCCACGGGCGCGATCTTCGTTCGGTTGCGTGGGTCGGCGTGGATCTGCGCGGCGTGAACTTGCGAAATGCGAACTTCTCGGGCGCGAAGCTGGCCGGCGTGAACCTTCGCGGCGCGGATCTGCGCGGGGCCGATCTGCGCGATGCCAAATTGGCGGGTTGCGACCTGCGCGACGCCAAGCTGGACGGCGCAAAGCTGGACGGCATCAAACTTGCCGGCGTCAATCTCGCTGGCAGTTTCTTGAACGGCCTGCCGGATGCCCAGATTCACGCGCTGCTCTCCACCTGCGCAGGCTGCAACGTCAGCAGCGTCGATCTGCACGGCAAGAACCTGCAAGGCATCAGAACCGCGGGCAGTAATTTTTCCGGCTCAAACTTGAGCGGCACGAACCTGCGCGACGCGACGCTGATGGCGGACAACTTGTCAGGGGTGAACCTTCAGAACGCGGACCTGGGCGGGGCGGCGCTCTGCGGACACGAGACCGACTGGAACGACGGCAACGTTGCCCGCGGCTCGCGTATTATCTGCACGAACCTGCGCGGCGCCGATTTGCGTGGCGCGGATCTGCGCGGGGCGTTGCTCTGCGATTCGCGCAACGGCCCGGATTACGCAGACCGGCGGGATTGCGCGCCGCTCGACGCCGCGACGCTGCGCGACGTCGCGCACGCCAACCTCACCGGTGCGAAGGGACCCTGACATGAAAGCGTTGCTCGCCGTGGCGATCATCGCCGCACTTACCACGGGAACGGCCGCCGCTATCGAACCGGTTGCCGCACAGGATCTGTTGACGGTTCCGGTGATCGCGTCGGCGCCGGCGATGGACGGAACGTTAGGAGATCCGCTGTGGCAAAAAGCTGTGACGGCGAGTCTGGGCTATGACGTCAACCTGCATCAGCCAGCGAAGCAGCCTACGACGGCCTACATGTTGACCGACGGGAGTTTCTTGTACGTCGCGTTCGACGTAAAGACGACGGCGCCGATCAGCGCTCGGGAGCACACGAACGGCGTCGGTATGGATACGGATGACGAAGTGCAAGTCGACTTGTGGCCCGGCGGCGACCAAGGCTTTATGTATAAGTTCACGTCGACCCCGATCGGCACGCATTACCAATTTTCAACCGAAAACAATTCGTACGAGCCGAATTGGATCTCATCCGGTAAGGTCAATGCGGGCGGATTTACCGTGACGATGAAGATTCCGCTGGCGGGAATGCGCGGCGCAGGCAAAATGTGGCGCGTGCAATTCATACGCTTGTCTCCGGCCACGCGCGAGAGTTTGGTGTGGCGGGGCGCCGCGAGTCAAAGCGACTTCAACGACGTGACGTTCGCCGGCCGGCTGACCGGAATTCCGACCGTGGGGTCGTCGCATCCCAAGAGCCGCATCGCCGTTTACGGATTGGGATCGCTGGCTTCGCGTTCGATCGGCGGCAGCACGTCGCGCGCGGGCGTCGATCTGTCGATCCCAATCGACTCGAGCACGTCGTTCGTGGCGACGCTGCATCCGGACTATTCGAACGTGGAGACGGATCAGCAGAGCATTTCGCCGACCGCGTTCAGGCGGTTCTTCAACGAAGTTCGCCCGTTCTTCACGCAGGGAGCGAACTTTTACAATCCGTTCTCGTGCACGGGCTGCCCGGGTATCCAGGAACTCTACACGCCGGCCATCCCGACGCCGCGCGACGGATACGCCATTGAAGGAAAAGAAGGGCGGTTCAACTTCGCCGGCTTCGACGCCGTCGGAATCGATCGGAACGACAACGCGCAATCGTTCTACTATAAGACGCCGAACCGCCGCGTGCAAATTGCGACGCAGCGCGTCGCCGTAAGTATGCCGGGTTTCAACGACGTCACCGTTACCGACGGCATCACGTACGACAACCATTCGGACCTCTTTGCGTACTACAATTGGGGTTACGACCGCGGCACTTCGGTGCTCGACAACAACGATAACAAACGTTCCGATTTCGGAATTGCTTACGATCCCCCGAACCTCTTCGCGGATTTCAGTATCCGGAAGCTCGGCACATATTACAATCCGTTTGACGGCATCGTCTCGCACCCGGGCATCGCCGGTTATAATTTCAATGTTTGGAAACAATGGAACTATACGGGAAACAGCGCCTTTAAGTGGATCCAGGTCTTTGGCTCCATCGACCGTTACCACGGAACCACAGGCGCGCTCAATCAGACCGATAACAACCTCGGCTTCGACGTGCTGACGCGCAACTTCATCGAGCTCTGGGCTAACACGGGCTCGTCCTACCTGCTGCTCGGCAACGGCGTCTTCGCGCCGATCACCATCAACTCGCGCGGCTTCGGCTGGCGCAGTTCGACTGCATATCCAACCTTCATCGAATACGATTCCGGCCGGTTCGGGCCGGGCCGCATCGTATCGTGGGCACGCAGCAGCGTCATGCGCGTGGGTAACCGCGCGTCGATCACGCTGCAGGCGAACGACACGCAGCAGTACCTCGATAACGGACCCACCTACACGCAATGGTTAGAGCGCCTGAGCTATGCATACCAAAGCGGTTTGAACGAGTCGTTCGCGGTCGGCGTACGGCGCATCATCGGCTTCTCGCCGGTGCTCGCTGCGGGCGACGTTCCGTCTTTTTCCAGTGGCTGGAATCTTTCGTTCGCCTATCATAAACTGCTGGCGCACAACGAGATCTATCTGGTGTACGGAGATGCCAGCGCGTTCTCGACCTCGCCCCAGCTGATCTTCAAAGTCGTGCACTATTTCGGCGCCGATAAGGGAACGTAAGCCGCTCGCGGCGTAAAAAGGGGCATGTGGATCACGCTCGCGATGGCGGTCTCGCTCGCCACTCCGGCGCCGGCTGCCACGCCCCTCAAGACGATTGAGCACTTGCACGTTTCGCCGCTTTGCACGGGCCTGCGGCAAAACATCGGGCCCGCAATCGGCAAGGTGCTGCAAAACGACAACACGATTGCGCAAAGCCGTCCGCTGCTGCGCGGTTATGTCAAGGCGGCCGGCACGGACAGCGGCTCAAAAGATTTGCAAGTGTCGCGCATCGAGCGCCTGATCACGCCGCTGGTCAAAAATACGGCCGCGATTGAAAAACTGCTGAACGATCCATACGTCTTCCCGAAGCGTGCGATCTCCGATTCCGACCGGCAACTGCTCGAAATACGCGCGAATTTGCAGGAAGTCGTGACCCAGCAAAAGCGCGCACTGGATGTTATTAGCGGTTTCGTCGACACCGAGCAGCTCGGTCAAATGCAAGCCGCGGGCTCGGAAGCGATCAAACTCACCCAGACGCACGAGATTCCCGGCGCGCAAGGCGGCGATTCGAGCGCACGAGACGCCGCCGCTGGGCCGACGCCGCCGCCTTCGGAGATTTTAAATGCGGGCGTCAGCAGCCCGCCGCAGATTGCGCCGGATCCGCGGCTCCGGGATTCGGGACTGGTCGTCGGCCACAACCCGCTCGACATTTTCGATCAGGCGATCGCAGAATATCAGCAGATGCTGCAGACGAGTGAAGGTCGCGCGGCAGACCTCGTGGTGAAAGCGTTACCGCTTTGCGGAGGGCGGGTCCCCGGTACCTAATCCGCCGCCGCCCGGCGTTTGCACTTCCAGCGTCTCTCCCGGTTCGAATGCGAAAGTCGTTTTTGCGGGAAGCTTTTCCGCGCTTGCGCCCGCGCGCAGAAGAGTGTGCCGTCCGCACGCGCCGTTTTCTCCGCCGCCGCTTCCGCGCGGTTCGACGGTGTGCCGCTCCGAGAGTAACGAGATGTGTGCGCGGCCTTGTGTGAGCTGCAGCGCGCGAACGAGCCCATTCCCGCCGTTGAATTTCCCGCGGCCGCCCGTTCCTTCGGCAATTTCATAGCGCGTGACGCGCAGCGGATAGTCGCGCTCGATGGCTTCAATGGGTGTATTCAGGGTATTGGTCATGTGGCACTGGATGGCGTCCAGGCCGTCCAGGCCCGGGCGCGCGCCCATTCCGCAGCCGTTCGTCTCGTAAAAAGCCCAGGGCGTACCGTCATCGCGCGTTCCGCCAATCATGACGTTGGTCATCGTTCCGCCGCTCTGCGCGGGGACGCGATCCGGCGCGGCTTGCCCGAGCGCGGCGAGGACCACGTCGGCGTTGCGCGTGCTCGTTTCGACGTTGCCTCCGCCGACTGGCGCCGGTCTGAACGGATTGAGCAGCGTTCCCTCCGGAACGTCGACGGAGACCGGGCGGAAGCAACCCTCGTTCATCGGAATCGACGGGTCGGTAACTGCGCGCAAGGCGTAGTAAACACCTGAAAGCGTAACTCCGTATACGGCATTCATCGGAAACGGCAGCTGCGCGGCCGTGCCCGCGTAATCAAAATGCGCGCTGCCGTCCTTCAGCGTGAGGCGTAACGCTATCCGGATCGAAGGCTGGCCATCGCGATCCTCCAAGACGTCTTCGCTTTCGAACGTGCCTTCGCACATCCGGCCGAGCGCGGCGCGCATGCGCGTTTCGCTTTGGTCGATGATTCTATCGATAGCAGCGCGCAGGGTATGGATGCCGTACCGCTCGCAGAGTTCTTGGAACCGGCGCTCGCCCGTATAATTGCCGGCGGTTTGCGCGCGCAGATCGCCGCTGCGCGCATCGGGCGTGCGCGAGTTTGCGCGAAACATATCGATCGTCGAAGAAACGTCGCGATCTTCAACGACCAGGCGCATTGGCGGGACCACGAGTCCCTCGGCAAAGAGATCCGCTGCGTCGGCTGACATCGACCCGGGAACCATTCCGCCGACGTCGGTATGATGCGCCTTGTTGGCTGCGTAGCCGGCGAGCTCGCCGCGAAAGAAGATCGGACGAATAACCGTGACGTCGTTGAGGTGTGTACCGGAGATATAGGGATCGTTGACAACCCACATCTCGCCGTTTTCAAGCGCACTTGTTTCGCGCACGATAACCTCGACGGTGCGACGCAGTCCCCACGGAAGGGAGCCGAGATGAACCGGAATGTGCTCGGCCTGCGCGATCAGGCGCGCGTCGCGGTCGAAGAGCGCGCACGAATGGTCGAGACGTTCTTTGATATTGGGCGAGTACGCGCTGTTGCGAACGGCAATGCCCATCTCTTCGCTCGCATAGATCAGCGAATTTTTGATCACTTCGACGGTGATCGGATCGAGGTCCGCGGTCATGCGCGTTCCAAAACGAGCGCGGCATCTTCAACGCGCGCGTTCCAGCCGAGTGCCACGTACGTGCAGCTGTCGGCTTCCTCGATCAGCGCCGGCCCCGGTAGGAGCGTCTCTGCGTCCAACCCGGTGCGATCGTAGACCGGAGCGGATGCGTACCGTCCGTCCAGCCACACCTCTCGCGACCCCGTCGCGGCGCCGTTTAGGTTCGCAGGAGTTGCGCGCGGAAGTGGAGCCAGCGACGCGGTGGCCGTCAAGCGCGCGCTCACGATCTCGACGGGTTCCTCTTCGACACAATATCCGTAACGGCGGCGGTGTTCGTCGTGAAACGCGCGCGCGGCGCGTTTCGTCCCTTCGACCTCGAGTTCGAAGCTTTGGCCTCGGTAACGCGCGTCGAAGGTGCGGCGCATCGCGAGCGCGCCGTTCGCGGCGCCCTGCGCGCGCAACACCGAACGCGCTTGAACTTCCAGATCATCGAAGAGCTCCGCGAGCTGCATCTCGGTGAGATCGGCGGTGCGCAGCACGGATCGTACCAGCGAGGTTTGCAGCGGAGCGGCGAGTAATCCGCGCGCGGAAAAGACGCCTGGGCTCTTGGGTATGACGATCCGTTCGATGCCGAGTTCTGCCGCGAGCGCGCACGCGTGCAGCGGCCCGTTTCCGCCGAAAGCGACCATCGCGAAATCACGCGGGTCGAGTCCGCGCTCGGTGGTGACGATGTGCAGAACGCGCGCCATCTGCGAATCGACGATGCGCACGACGCCGGCGGCCGTTTCCGGAATCGAGAGGCCGATGTCGCGCGCCAGCTGCCCGATCGCGTCGTGAGAACGCTGCGCATCGATCGGAAACGTTCCGCCCGCGAGTGCATGCTGGTTGAGCCGTCCCAGAACGACGTTGGCATCGGTGACCGTCGCGCGAGTGCTGATACCGTAACATGCCGGGCCAGGATCGGCGCCCGCGGAAAGCGGCCCGACGCGCAACGCTCGCGCCTCGTCGACATAGGCGATCGTTCCGCCGCCGGCGCTGATTTCGGCCAGGTCCACAAAAGGAAAACGAACCGGATATCCGCTGCCTTTGACACCACGGCCGCTGTGCGTCGAACCGGCGGCTTCAAATTCCGCCGCAACCGCAACGGTGCCGTCGACGATTGTTCCGGCCTTGGCGCTCGTGCCGCCCATGTCGAATGAAATGGCGCGTTCGATTCCGGTGGCGCGCGCGAGATCCGCGGCGGCGATGGCTCCGCTTGCAGGCCCGCTTTCGATGATCGCTGCGGGCGTGGATGCGATGCGCTGCGCGTCGGCCAGTCCGCCGTTGCTCTGCATGACGTAGAGCGGTGCGTCGATTTGGAGATCTTTTAGCGCGGCAGCGAGCCGTTCGATGTAGCCGGAAACGATCGGCGCCAGTGCTGCGTTGACGACGGCGGTCGAGAAACGCTCGTACTCGCGGTACTCGGGATCGATCTCGCACGACAGCGTCACGGGAATCTGCGGAAACGCGCGCGTTAGGGCCGCTCCCAGTTCGCGTTCGTGAGAACCGTTCACATACGAGTGTAAAAAGCCGATGGCGATCGAGGCTGGGTTGCGATCGCGTACCGCTGCGATCGCGTGGTCGATCTCGTCTTGGTCGAGCGCGACGAGCACTTCGCCGCGATGGTCCATACGTTCGCGGACCGCGATCCGGTCGCCGCGCGCAACCAGCGGTTTCGGGCGCGTGACGAAGAGGTTATAGACTTCGCTGCGATTTTGCCGTCCGATCTCAATAATGTCGCGAAAACCGGCGGTCGTGAGGAAGACGACGCGCGGCAGTTCCAGATGAATCTGCCCGAGCAGCGCGTTGGTGGCGATCGTCGTGGAGTGCGCGATATGTTCGAACCGCGGCGGCGTGGAGTACATGGCCAGAATGGCGCGCAGTGCGGAAATAACACCGAGCTCCGGGGCTTGTGGCGTCGAAGAGACTTTTAACGCGATGCTTTCGCCCGTCACCGTATCGACAGCCGCGACATCCGTAAAGGTGCCGCCGACGTCGATACCTACCCGCAAGATGGCTCCGGCCATCCCGCTTACTTACAGCGTGACGTCCGTTGTTCCGGTTCCGGTGACGACCACATGTTCGGGTCCGACCAAGAGCAGATCAGGGCCAGGTTGGCTATTACCGGTCCAGGTCACCGAGTAGTAGCACGGGTCCACTTGCCCCGATATTGCATCCTCCCGCTGACGGCAAAAGGAGACGGGAGGGATACGGAAGTCCGGTGTGTAGCCTTCCACCCAAACCAAATAGCGCCCCGAAGCCAAGCCTTCACACGTAAACGTGCGATCTTTCGCGAGCTGGGCACGGTGCACGTACGGGGTCAAACGCGAATCGTAGTTGCCGTTCGGGCTCAGCTTTCTTCTTTCGACATACCAAGCAACGTACGGAATATCGGGCGCGCAAAATGCTTGTACTGCGCCCCCGAAATTTGTGAACCCGGAGATCGTGCCGTTACCGTGCGCGTATGCCGCCAAGCCGGCCGCATCAATCGGTGGCGCCGTGTTTCCGGCAAATGCCGGCGCGGCGCACGCGATCAAAACGCACAGAAGTGCGAGGCGCTTCACACCGTTAGAATACCACTTTTGGTATTCCGGGCAGCGACGGAGTTGGGGCCAAGAACCTCGTCCCCATTTTTTGGACCGAGGTCCCCCCGGGAGGGCCGAATGGCCTGTTGACAATCGAACATATGTTCGATTAGGATCAGAGCCCATGGTTTCCGCCGCGGTTGCCGACACGTTCGCGAGCCTGAAGGCGGGACTGGACGCGCGCGCCGCGGGGCGCATCGTGGAGTCCGGCGGAAAGCCGGTCTCGAGCGGCTTTGCGGAGCTGGATCGGGCGCTGGCCGGCGGGTTCATCCGCGGAAGCATTGCGACTCTCGAGGGGAGCACCGGTTCCGGGCGGACGGCGATTTTAGCCGCGGCGCTGGCGAGCGCGACGCGTTCGGGTTTGGCGGCTGCGATTCACGACGGTACGCTCTACCCTCCGGATTTAGAACGCGCGGGTGTCATTCTCGAGCGGTTGCTTCTCGTGAGCGCAAGCACTCCGCTGAAGTCGGCGCGCTGCGCGGATATTTTGCTGCGCTCGCGAGCTTTTTCGCTGGTTACCCTTCCCGCGGTGCACGTGCGCGGGACCGTCTGGTCGCGGCTGGGCGCGCTTGCAAAAAAATCCGACGCGCTGCTGTTGACTTTGGGACATGCGAGCACGGAGTTGGGATATTTTGCTTCGACGCGCGTGCGGTGCGCGATCGATCGCATTTTTTGGACTGAAGGCAGCGGAGTGCTGCGCGAGCTGGCCGGCTATGAAGTCTGCACGCAGGTCTTTAAACACCGCCGCAGCGCTCCCGGCGCGGTTGCGCGTTTGCGGATCGCTTGATGCTGCTCTGCATACACGTGGCCGCTTTCCGGCTGGCAGTAGCCCGGCGCGGCACCGGTACACCGGATGACGTTTTTTTGCTCGCCGACAAAGCCGATCGCGGACGCGTGCTCGAGGTCGACGATCGCGCTCACGCGCTCGGCGCACGTCGCGGACAGACGGTCTTACAAGCGTGCGTGGCGGCCGGCGGAGCGCGCGTCCTCGTTCACGATGCGCCGTACGCGCGTACCGTGTGGGAAGACATGCTCGACGAGCTCGACGCGCTTTCACCGCTGGTGGACGACGCGGCCGAAGGCACCACATACGTGGAGATGCGCGGCTGCGACGGCATGGCAAGCGACTGGATCGCGCGCGCGCATGCCGCCCTGGAGCGTTTCGATCTGCCCGTGCGCGTTGCGGTCGGTCCCAATAAGTTCGCGACGCGCGCGGTAACCTACGTACGCGACGGCTGCATCTGCGCGCCCGGCGAGGCGGCCCAACTGCTCGCACCGTTGCGGCTCGAAGTGCTCGAGGTGGAACCGGCGGTTATCGAGCGGCTGCACTTGCTCGGAGTTGCGACGCTGGGCGAACTGGCGCGCTTGCCGCACGGTCCGTTCGTTCGCCGCTTCGGCGCGCGGGCCGCGCGCTGGCACGAATGCGCGCGCGGAATCGATCCCACGCCGTTTCGTCCGCGTCCTTATGCGCTGCAGATCGAAGCTGCCGCATTCGGCGAGGGCAGCGCCGCGCAAGAAGAGCAAGTCTACTTTGCGCTGCGCGTTTTGGCCGAGCGCGTCTGTAGCGATTTGAGTCGCGCGGGGAGAGCCGCGGCGCTCTTGCGCACGACGTTCGAATGCGAGAACGGCGATCTGCGCGAGTTGGACGCCGGCTTCGCGCAGCCGACTGCCGATCCGCGCGTCGTGCTCGATATTTTGCGAGCCAAGCTCGAAGGCTTAATTTTCGATACGCCCATTACGGGGCTGAAGCTGCAAGCGCTGCGTTTGGAAGAGTGCGGCACCTTCACGACGCTCTTTTCGGGGACGCAGCCCGATCCGCAGACGCTCGCGATTGCCTGCGAACGTTTGCAAGCGGTGGGAGATATCCAGGCGCTACAGGCGCACGTGCGCCCGGCTCATCTTTTGGAATCGCGCTTTACTTACGGTGTGCCGTCTTTGGGTTACCAGTGTCATGGTGACACAGGGTGTCATCCTGAGCGCAGCACTCCAACCCAGCTGCGCATGCTGCCGGTCCGCGAAGTCGCGGTGAAATTGCGCGGGAATACGCCGGCCAGCGTAGACGCGCGGCCCGTCGTGAATTGCGCGGGACCATGGCGAGTGGACGACGGCTGGTTTGAAAGCGAACACGTCGCGCGGGACGAGTACGACGTCCTGCTCGACGGCGGTATGCTCTGGCGCGTCTACAGAGAAGGCGAAAAGTGGTATGTGCGCGGCGCTTATGACTGAGTGCCTGCGCTTTCAGCGCGTGGCCTGGGACTGGCTGCGCAGCGGCGAGATAACGCGCACGTCGCACCTGCTTTCGCCGCTGGAAGAGCTGGCCGGTTTCAACTACGGCTTCATCTACCTCTTAGAGATAACGGGAGACCCCACGCCCCTTCGTCTCGTTCAAGCTAATTTTCTTACGAAAATTGGCTACTCAGAACACCCGATGCGGCGGATCCGGGAATTACAGCCCGCATATAAAGGAAGGCTGCGGCTGCGAGCCTGTTTCGTGGGCGATCCGCCCGCCGAGCGTTTCGCGCACCGGCGCTTCAAGAGCTTGCGGGTCAAGAACGAATTGTTTCTGGCCCATCCGATCATCGACGAGTATTTCCGGAGCTCGCGCGAGCAGATGCGCTCGCAGCTGCGCGAGGTTCACGTCTGTTCGCAAGCCTGCCCGCAGTTGCTGGCGCGGCTGGACCTCTCGATGTTGAGTGCGTGGCTAGCGCGCTAGCCGATGCGTGGCTACGCCGAGCTCCACGCGCACAGCAACTTCACGTTTCTGGAAGGTTCGTCGCACCCTGAAGAATTAGTCGAGGCCGCCGCCGGGCTCGGCCTGGCGGCGTTGGCGCTGACCGACCGCGACGGACTGTACGGCGCGGTGCGATTTAGTAAAGCCGCGGCCGATCGTAAACTTCCGGGGATTATCGGCAGTGACCTGACTTTCGGCGACGGCGATCGCGTGACCGCGCTCGTCGAAAACGCGCTTGGGTATGCAAATCTCTGCGAGCTGATCTCGCTTGGCCAGCTGCGCGGAAGCAAAGGCGAGCCGCGTCTGGAACCCGGCGATTTCGATAACCGCACCGGCGGCCTTGTGATTCTCGCGGGCGGTGACGCCGCCGCTCGAAAAGCTGCCGTTTTACGCGAACGTTTCGGCCCGGTGCTTTATCTGGAACTGCAGCATCACTTGCACGCGGCCGACGCGCGCGCGTGCCGGGAGACGCTCGAGTTGTCGCGGCGGCTCGATATTCCGTGCGTCGCGACCAACGGCGTTTTTTATGCCACCAAAGAGAGCGCGCGTTTGGCCGACGTTCTTTTTTGCGTCAAAACGAAAACCACGCTCGCGCAGGCGCGCGAGGATGCGATACTTCGCCCCAACGCCGAGTATTACGTGAAAGCGCCGCGCATGATGGCGCAGATCTTCGAAGGCTACCCGCAAGCGCTCGACAACACGCTCGCGATTGCGGAACGCTGCGCTTTCCGGCTCGAACGGCTAACCGGGCAGTTCCCGCTCTTCCCCGTCGCGCAAGGGTATACGCGGCAAAGCTATTTGCGCGAACTGGTCTACCGGGGCGCCGCCGAGCGCTACGGCACGCCGTTCGATTCCACCGTCGAACGCCAGCTCGAATACGAACTCGGGATGATCGCAAAAGCCGATCTGGCGGGATATTTTTTGATCGTCTGGGACATCGTGCGCGCCGCCGGCGAACTCGGCGTGCTTTGCCAGGGACGCGGATCGGCGGCCAATTCGGCGGTCTGTTACGCGCTCGGCATCACCGCGGTCGATCCGATCGGCATGAATCTGCTCTTCGAACGTTTCATGTCGGAAGGGCGGCAAGAGATTCCCGACATCGACGTGGATTTCGCCCACCAAGATCGCGAGAAGGTGATCCAATACGTCTACGAACGCTACGGCCGGACGCACGCGGCGATGGCGGCGGAAGTGGTCACCTACCATACGCGTTCGGCGATTCGCGACGTTGGGAAAGCGATCGGTTTGACGCTCGCGCAAGTCGATGGCGTCGCGCGGGAGTACGACGTGCGCGAATCGCTCGAAGACGCGGCCGGTGCTTCGGAGGTCGGCGAACGGCTCTTTGCATTGTGCGGACGCATCGACGGCTTTCCGCGCCACATGGGGATCCATTCGGGCGGCATGGTCATTACGCGCGATCCGCTCGTGCGGGTCGCTCCGGTGGAATGGGCGACCATGCGCGACCGCACGATCGTGCAGTGGGACAAAGACGATCTGCAAGACTTGGGATTGATCAAAATCGATTTGCTCGGGTTGGGCATGCTCTCGCTTTTGCGTGAAGCGTTTGCGATTCACGAACGGGTGAGCGGCGAACGGTTAAAGTTGCATACGATTCCGCAAGACGATCCCGCGACGTACGCGATGATCCAAAAAGCCGATACGATCGGTGTCTTTCAAATCGAGTCGCGCGCGCAGCAGTCGATGCTGCCGCGCATGAAGCCGGCCTGTTTTTACGACATCGTCATGCAGGTGGCGATCATCCGGCCGGGGCCGATTCAAGGGCAGATGATCCATCCGTTTTTGCGGCGCCGGTCTGGCGCGGAACCGGTAACGTATCCGCACCCCAAACTCAAGCCGGTGCTCGAACGCACGCTGGGCGTGCCGCTCTTTCAAGAACAGGGGATGCGCATGGCGGTCGAAGCCGCGGGCTTTTCACCGGCCGAAGCCGATCGCTTGCGCCGCGCGATGGGACATAAGCGCTCGCACGAGCGCATGCGCGAGCTCTACCCGAAGCTCGTCGAAGGCATGGTCGAGAACGGCATCGATCGCGCCGCCGCCGAGCAGCTCTTTCATATGCTCGAAGGTTTCGCCGATTACGGTTTTCCCGAATCGCACGCCGCCAGTTTCGCGCTGCTCGCTTACGAGTCGGCGTATCTCAAGTGTCACCATCCGGCCGTTTTTGCCGCGGCGATCCTCAACGTGCAGCCGATGGGGTTTTATTCCACCGAAGTTCTGGTCAACGACGCGCGCCGCCACGGCGTTACCGTCAAACCCGTGGCAGTTAACGCGAGTGAGTTCTGGAGTTTCGTGGATCCGGGCGGTGCGCTGCGGCTGGGTTTTCACGTGATTCGCGGCCTGGGCGAAGCGCAGCGCGAGCGTTTGCAGTCCGCCCTGGAACAAGGACCGTTTGCGGACTTGCGCGATTTCGCGCAGCGCACGCAGCTCGAAAAAGAAGCGATCGAGAATCTCGCGGTCGCCGGCGCTTTCGATCCATGGTTTGCCTCACGCCGCGAGGCGATGTGGGCGTTACGCGGTTTAGACGAGCGCGAAACGCGCGGCGAGCTCGGCCGGCTGATGGATGTCGACGAACCGGCGGCGCGCTTCGCCGCGATCTCGGCGCGGCAGGAGACGGCTTTCGATCTCTGGTCGACCGGCATCTCTGCAAAGGTTCAGCCGATCGCGCACATGCGCGCCGAACTCGAAAAAGAAAACGTCATCCCCGCCGGGCGCTTGGCGGAGATGCCGGGCAATCTCGTCTGCAAAGTCGGCGGCCTGGTGATCACGCGGCAGCGGCCTGGTACGGCGAAAGGCTTCGTCTTTTTGACGCTCGAGGACGAAACCGGCTTGGTGAACGTCATCGTACGGCCCGACGTCTACGAGCGCTACCGGCGCACGATCCGTCAGTCGATGACCGTTATCGTCGAAGGCAAACTGCAGAAGGAGGACGGCTGCATCGACGTACTGGCGCGCAAAGTCTGGAGTTTCGAGGCAAGCGACGTCGTGGGCGGAGTCCGTTCGCGCAATTTTCAATAGCTAGTCGTGTGCAACCGGACACGAAGCAAAGTGATGCTCGTAGCAAAACGCGACGAGCGGGTGCGGATTGACGTCGGGCGGCATAACGTAACCAGGCTCCGGCCCGGGGAGCGGCATAGTGCGCCAGCCCAGTTTGATCGGATCTTGTGATTGCGGAAACCGGACGGGCCACGGCACGCTGCCCGTTTCGCTCGTTCCGTCCGGATACAGCACCCAGTAGCGCACGTAGTAGTAATCCCACGGGCCTCGCTGCCACGCTTGCGTCGGATAGAGAATGCCTTGTCCGATGTTCGGCGAGCCGATGCTGCCGGAAAAATTGAACGTGTAGCGCTTGGTCGTCGCCGGCGCGCTCACGGGCTGTGCAGCGCCTACGACCGGATTGTTTTCCTCACGCAGCCTGGCGATCGTTTTTGTGAATTGCTGTTGCTGCTGCGCGAGCTGTTGGCTGAAGCTTTGCGTCTGCGGCCCGTGATGCGTCGTTTCCCGCGGCACGCTGATCGCGGCGCGCGGCGTGATCCGCGCGAGCTCGCGGTGCGGAGCTTGTTCGGGGGCGGACTTCGTCACCGCTCGCGGCTTCGGCTGCGGAGCCGGCGGGTGGATGGGCGAGGGACGCTGCGGTTGCGGGCGCCGCTCGAAACGCAAGGCGCTCGACGTGATCGAGATCGTTTCCACCGGCTGCAACTGCTGCGCACCGGAGATAAAACGCGCGCGCAAAAGCCACGCCAGCAACGGTCCGGCGACGAGATGAAACCCGATCGATAAGACAAACGCCCAGAACAGCACGCGTTCGGCGCGTTTGCGCCGTGACGTGTTCAGGCTGGCGGTTTCCCTTTGACGACCTTCGGATGCGAGAAATACCGCACGCCGGCAGCTTCGAGCATGTGCCTCCCTTCGCCCGATAGTATGAAGTTCGAGAACGTCCGAGCTGCTAACGGATGCGGGGCCCGCGGCATTACCGCGAGCGCGTAAGTGATTTCGCCGGAAAGATTCGCGCCGGCCGGAAGTTCGATCGTGCGCAGTCCGGGCCGCGCCGTTTCGGTTGAATAGAAGAAGCCGGCGTCGAGGGCTCCAGTCTCGACGCGGACGGTCAAATCTTCCTCAGGATACTCGCCGGCGCGCGCCAGCAGAATTTGCGCCAGCTTGGGAAGGCGCTCGAAGCTCCCGAGCCGGACGACGGATCGCACGGTCCGCGCGCCTTTTGGATCGAGCCTCGGATCGGTCCGGCCGACTCGCACGCCGGCCGCGGTGAGCGCATCCAAGAGCGGGAGCTTCCCGCGAGCCGCCGCCGCGAACTGCGGCGCATGCGGCGAGTTGGGTGAGTAGGCGATCACCATCCGCGCCGATCCGAAGATCGTATAAGAACTCGCCAAGCCGTCCAGCAGCGAAGGGTCGGCGCTGATAAAAACGTCGGGATCGCGCAGGCCGGCCCGGATCAGGTTCGCGAGCGCGCGGCTTCCCTTCGCCTCCCCGGCAAAACGAACTCCGGTGCGCTCGGCCAGGGCGCGGGCAACCGGTCCTTCCATGGCGGCCACTAGCGAAGCGGCGTAGGCGACGGAAACAGTTCCGGAAGAACTGGGTACGAAAGCTATGGCCGCGGCGAGGAGCGCGGCGGAAAATTTCACGCGCGGATCTTCCGTGGCGCGAAAAGACATTCCTCACAACCGTGACGAACACGGCTTCTTAAGGGAGCACCCGCTTAATGCACGCGCACGAGATCGACATGAACGGAAGCGACGGATCGCATGGGAAACGCGATGGCAGCCTTACCCGAACGCTGGTCTGGGTCGGCGTGGCAGGGCTTTCGGCTGCGCTCGCGTTCGCGCTGATTCGCGCCGCGATCTCGCGCAGGCCCGCCGATCCGACGAGCCGGCGCATTCAACAACTGATCGACGAGGCAAATCAACTTCTCAAAACGCTTGACGATCAGCGTTAGCGCCGGCTCCGAACTCGAACTCGCGTTTACCGATGTGCTCGCCAACGGCCAGGCGGTCGGGCGTGCCGGCGGCATCGTCGTTTTTTGTTCCGGTCCGCTCCCCAGAGAACGCGCGCGCGTGCGCATCACCGCGGTCAAGCCGAAGTACGCCGTCGCCGAACTGCTCACGATCCTGGAGACGTCCGACGACCGCGTCGCGCCGTTCTGTCCCGTCTTCGGCGAGTGCGGCGGCTGTCAGCTGCAGCACCTCGCCTATCCCGCACAACTCGCTTGGAAACGCGAGGTCGTTCGCAACACGCTGGCACGCATCGGCGGGTTCGCGGATATCGCCGTCGCCGAAACGATCGGGATGCCCAATCCGCGCGCGTATCGCAACAAGATGTCGCTGGTCGTGGATCGATCCTGCGAGCGCGTGGGCTTCTACAAGCAGCGTTCGCACGACATGGTGCAGATCGACGCTTGCCCGATCGTGTTGCCGCGCCTTGACGAGCAGATAGCGCGCGTAAACGCCGCAAAGTCCGATCCGGCGACCGCGGATGCATTCGCGCGCACGCGTCACGTCGTCGCACGCACGGCGCAGGCGACAGGCGAAGTGGTCGTGACGTTCACGACCGACCGTCCGGACGAAACACTGAAAGCCAAAGCTGCGCAAGTCGCCGGCAAACTCGAACGAATTTCGGGGCTGACAAACTCCTACGACCTTTCCGGACCCAATGCGATCTTGGGCCGGAAGCAGCGCACGCTTATGGGTTCTGCGACGATCGAAGAGTCGATTGGCGGTCTGCGCTACCGCGTTTCGTCGGGCTCGTTCTTCCAAGTCAACGTCGAGATCGTGGAACGCATCTTCGAACGTCTCGAGCCGCTGCTGAACCGGCCGATGCGCATTCTCGATTTCTATTGCGGCGCCGGCACGTTTTCGCTGCACTTCGCAAAGCGCGGCGCGACGGTCTTTGGAGTAGACGAAAACGCGCTCGCGGTCGCCGAGGCGCGCGAGAACGCGGCCCTCAACAGTCTGGGGCAGAAGGCGCGGTTTGCGGCCGGAACCGTGCAGCATGCGCTCTCCCACCCCGGGCTTGCCAAGGAGGTCGCCGGAACCGACGCCGTGTTCTTGGATCCGCCGCGCAAAGGGTGTGACGAACGCGCGCTCGCGGCTTTGGCTGCGAGGCGAATCCCCGCAATCTGGTACCTGTCGTGCGATCCGGCCACGCTCGCCCGGGATTTGAAGTTTCTGGCCGCCAAAGGGTACCGCCCCGGCGAGGTGCAGCCGTTCGACATGTTTCCGCAAACCGGGCACGTCGAGACGCTGGCGCTGCTCGCCCTTTCCTGAGGCAAGCGTGGCATCTGAAAAAATAGACGTCCGGTACGTCGCAAAACTCGCGCGAATCGCACTGAGCGAAGACGAAGCCGAACGCTTTGGCAAACAGCTGGGCGATCTGCTCGCGCACGTGAACGTGCTTTCGGAATTGGAGACGGCCTCGGTGCCGGCCACCGCGCAAGTGGTGGAATCGCGTAACGTCGAGCGCTCCGACGAAGCCGGGCCGTGCCTGGATCGCGAAACGGTGCTCTCGATGGCGCCGCAGCGGGAAGGCTCCTTTTTCCGCGTTCCCAAGATTATCGGGCAGCCGTGAACGACGTCGTCAAACGATCGGCCGCGGAGATCGCGCGCGACGTTAACGCTAAACGCATTTCGGCGCGCGACGTCACCGAAGCCGTCCTCGCTCGCGTCGATGAAGTGGACGACCGGCTGGGATGCTATCTCACGCGGCTGCACGACCTTGCACGCGAACAGGCGTCTCGAGTGGACGAGCGCGTCGCGGCGGGAGAATCGTTGCCGCTCGCGGGCGTGCCCTTAGCAGTCAAAGACAACATGTGCCTCTCCGGAACGCGGACGACAGCCGCTTCCAAGATCTTAGAGAATTGGATCGCGCCGTACACATCGACCGCCGTGCAGCGCATGCTCGACGCGGGCGCGGTTCCGATCGGCAAATCGAACCTCGACGAATTTGCGATGGGCAGCTCGTGTGAAAACAGCGCGCTCGGCGTCACGCGCAACCCGTACGACTTGCAGCGCGTGCCGGGCGGCAGCTCCGGCGGATCCGCGGCGGCGGTCGCGGCATTCGAAGCCGCCATCGGCATGGGCAGCGATACCGGCGGATCGATTCGCGAGCCCGGAGCCTTTTGCAACGTGGTTGGATTCAAGCCCACGTACGGCCGCGTGTCGCGCTACGGTTTGATCGCCTTTGCATCGAGCTTGGATCAGATCGGCCCGCTGACCCGGACGGTGGAAGATGCGGCGCTTGCATACGACGCGATGGCCGGGCATGACCCCATGGATTCGACGAGCATCGATCGTCCGGTCGAGCCGGCCGCGCCTTCGCTGCGTGAAGATCTGGAAGGCCTGCGCATCGGCATCGTCAAGGAATTCGTCACCGCCAAGCTCGGCGCGGAAATCGATGCGCTGTACAAACGTGCGTACGCCGAGCTCGCCAAGCTCGGAGCGGAACTCGTCGAGGTGTCGCTGCCGACGGCCGATTACGGACTGGCAACTTACTACTTGATCGCGCCCGCGGAATGCAGCAGCAACCTAGCAAGGTTCGACGGCGTCCGCTACGGTTTGCGCGTGGATGGCGCCGACGTCGGACAAATGTATGAGCAAACGCGCGCGGCCGGATTTGGTCCGGAGGTAAAGCGGCGCATCCTGATCGGCACATACGCGCTTTCGAGCGGGTACTATGACGCGTACTACGTCAAGGCGCAGAAAGCGCGCACGATGTCCGCGCAAGACTTCAAGAAAGCGTTCGAACATTGCGACCTGATCGCCGCACCGGCCGCGAGCAGCCCGGCGTTCGAATTCGACTCCAAGAGCGATCCGTACAGCATGTACATGATGGACTATTACACGATACCGATGTCGCTGGCGGGTTTGCCGGCACTCTCGGTTCCCTGCGGATATGCGGGAACGCCGGCGATGCCCATGGGTCTGCAGCTCGCGGCACCGCTCTTTGAAGAAACCAGGTTGCTTGGCGCGGCGCATGCGTACGAACGCGCGACCGCGTACGCTGTGGAAGGCGCGATCGCGGTATGACCGTGCAGACGCGTTACGAAGCGGTCATCGGCATCGAGTGCCACGTCGAGTTGAAGACGCGCAGCAAGATGTTTTGTGCTTGCGCCAACGAGTTCGGCGGCGAACCCAACACCAAGGTCTGCCCGGTCTGCCTGGCGCTTCCCGGCGCGCTGCCGGTTGCAAACGCCGAAGCGATCCGCCACATGATCCGGGCCGGGCTTGCGTTCGGCGCTTCGATTCCGGCCTTCTCCAAGTTCGATCGCAAGAACTACTTCTATCCCGACATGCCCAAGGATTACCAGATCTCGCAATACGACATGCCGCTGACGCTCGGCGGCAGCGTGCGCTACTGGCTCGAAGACGGCACGCTCAAAGAGTGCAAGCTCACGCGCATCCATTTAGAAGAAGATACGGGGAAATCGATACACGGCGGCGGCGGAGACGGCCGCATTGCGGGCAGCTCGTTTTCGCTGATCGATTTCAACCGGGCCGGCGTGCCCCTCATGGAGTGCGTTTCCGAACCCGATCTCCGCAGCGCGCAAGAAGCGGTCGGTTATCTCGAGGCGCTCAAGCGTACGTTCGTGCAACTCGGCGTAAGCGACGTAAAAATGGAAGAAGGCTCGCTGCGCTGCGATGCCAACGTTTCGATCCGTCCGGCGGGCAGCACGGAGTTGGGCACCAAGACCGAGATCAAGAACATGAATTCATTCAGGTCGGTCTTACGCGCGATCGAAAGCGAGATCGAGCGGCAGATTGCCGTGTTGGAGTCCGGTAGCCGCATTGTTCAGGAAACGCGCGGCTGGGACGAAGGCCAGGGCGTAACGCATTCGATGCGCAGTAAGGAAGAAGCGCACGATTACCGCTATTTTCCGGATCCCGATCTCGTGCCGATCGAGGTCGACGCGGCGCTGATCGACGAACTCAAGAAAACGATTCCCGTGCTACCGCCCGAGCGCTTTGCGCGCTACCGCGGATATGGCATGGACCCCAAACAAGCCACGCAGCTCGTCGACAACTTTCCGCTTGCCGATTATTTCGACGCGTGCGTTGCGGCCGGCGCAAATCCGCAGGCGAGCATGAACTTCGTCTTGAGCGATCTGTCGCGGCTGGCAAACGAAACCGGTACGCCGGTAAACGAGTCGGCGGTCACCCCCGAAGCCTTGGCGGAACTGGTAGCGCTGGTCGAATCCAAAACGGTGAACTCGAAAATCGCCAAAGAACTGCTCGAGCGCATGTGGGCCGGCGAGGGTTCTCCGAAAGCGATCGTCGAGCAAGAGGGTCTCGCGCAAACCAGCGACACGGGCGAGATCGAACGGCTGATCGACGAGGTCTTGGCCGCGAACGAAAAAGCGGCAACCGACTACAAAGCCGGAAAAACGAACATTCTGGGTTTTCTCACGGGGCAAGTGATGAAGGCGTCGCGCGGGAAAGCCAATCCGGCGCTCGTGAACGAGCTGCTGCGCAAGAAATTGGAGTAACGATATGGCTGTCAACGGAATCGATGCGAGCTACTATACGGTCATCGACTTGAGAAAGATGACCGATTTTTACTTGAAAATCCTCGGTGAGCCGCAAACGCGCGCCGAGCGGTGGTCAGAGTGGACCTTTGCCGACGGCTCGTCTTTCGGCATCTATATGGCGGACGGCAAAACGGGCGGCCGCAGCGGCAGCATCATGTTCGCCGTGGATGATGTGCCGGCGACGGCGAAGCGGGCGGAAGAAGCCGGCGCGACCATCGACGCCGATCACGAACTGATCGACATGCCGAGCTGCCAGATGATGTTCGCCGACGATCCGGAGGGCAATCAATTCATCCTCCACAAGCGGAAAACGTAGCGCTCGCCGACGAGCGCACGCTCGAAACCCTCGACTTTGCGGCGCTGCGCGCGCGCGTCGCGGGCCGGTGCGTTACCGAGCGCGGGCGGCGGCACGCCGGAGAGCTTCAGCCGTTTGCGGATTTCGAGCGCGCGGTTCTCGAGCAAGCCAAGACGGCGGCCGTGCGCGACCTTGTGGCCGCCGCCGATTTCCATGTTCTGCCCGCCGTCGAAACCGCCGAGCTCACGACGCGCGCCGCGATCGGCACGGCGCTTTCGGCGATCGATTTGCGCTCGCTCGCCGAGGCGATCGGCGCGGCCGCGGCGGCCTTCAATAAGACGCGCGAACATAGTGGTGACGCTCTCGCGGCGGTAACCGCTCCTTACCGCCCGCTGAAAGTTCTCCAGCGCACATTGACCGACGCGATCGACGAGCGCGGCACCGTTCTCGACCGTGCATCACCGGCGCTGGCACGCATTCGTAAGAACTTGCAGAGCGCGCAGCGGGAAGCGCGCGATCGCGTGAGCGCGCTGCTGCGATCGCCGAAGTACGCGCGCGCGATCCAAGATTCGGTCGTTACGATCCGCGATGGCCGCTTTGTGGTCCCCGTCAAGACCGAGTTCACCGCCGATGTGCCCGGAATCGTGCACGACACCAGCTCCAGCGGGCAGACGGTTTTCGTCGAGCCGCTGGCTGCGCTGGAAACGAACAACCGCGTCCGTACGCTGCAGATCGACGAAGAGCGCGAAGTCGGGCGAATTCTCGCGCAGCTCTCGCAGCAAGCCGGCGCGCAGTCGCCTCAGATCGAAGCCAACGTCGACATGCTCGCGCAGCTCGACGTGCTCGCCGCGAAGGCGACTATCGCACAAGCCATGGACGCACGTGCGCCCGAGCTGACCGAAGAATCCGGGGTGAGCGTGCAGTCGGGTCGCCATCCGCTGCTCGGCGACCGCGCCGTTCCTCAATCGCTGACCTTGGACGAAAACACGCGCGTGCTGGTGATCAGCGGTCCGAATATGGGCGGCAAAACCGTAGCGCTGAAAATGGTCGGGTTGTTCGTGCTGATGACGTACGCCGGCATGCAAGTACCGGCGGCGGACGGGACACGCATCGGACGGTTCGACTGCGTCTTTGCCGATATCGGCGACGAGCAGTCCATCGCGGCGAACACGTCGACGTTTTCAGCGCATCTGGCACGTATGCGCGATATTCTCGCGCGGGCTGGCCCGCGCTCTTTGGTTCTCGTGGACGAAATCGGCGGCGGAACAGAGCCGGGAAGCGGCGCCGCGCTGGCGGTCGCGATGCTCGAGCGGCTCCTTGCCGTGGGCGCATGTGCGATCGTCACCACGCACAGCACCGAACTCAAACTCTTCGCTCACGAAGCCGTGAAGGTGACCAATGCGAGCGTGAGGTTCGATCCCCAGACCTTCGCGCCGACGTTTCACCTGGACGTGGGCACACCCGGCCAATCGCTGGCTTTCGCGCTCGCGCGTTCGATCGGCATCGATCGCGAACTGATCGCAAACGCCGAGGCGCTGCTGACGTCGCGCGATCGCGACTACGAGCGCGCGCTCAGCCAGCTTGCCGATCTCAATGCGAAACTTCAGCAAGAACGCGAAACGCTCCAGCGCGATCGCGCGCACGTCGGGACGCTCCAAGAGAATCTCCGTTCGCGTACTGAGTCGATCGAACGCGAGCGGCGGTCGTTTGCGGAGAATGCGGATGCGCGCTTACGGGAGACCCTGCGCGATTTTGCCGCAAACCTCGCCGCGCACGGGACGCAGAGGGCGCCCAAGGTAACTCGCGGACAGGCTGAACTCTTGCAGCGCACCCTCGACGAGCTGCACCGCGATCTTGGAATGAGTTCTCATGAGCCGGGCGGCAACGCGGCGCCGGCGCGCGCGTTTGCGCAAGGCGATCCCGTTCGCGTGCTCTCGCTTGCGCAAGATGGTTCAGTGATAGCGGACAACGGCGAGAACGTGCTGGTCGCAGTCGGCCCGATGAAGATGATGGTGGGCAAGAACGATCTGCGGCCGATCGCGGCCGCTAAGAGTGTCGCGCCTTCTCAAGGGCAAGCGCAATTGGAAGCCGCCGGCAACACGACGGCGGAATTGGATGTGCGCGGAAAGCGGTACGTCGAAGCCGAGCCGCTCGTCGAGCGCTGGATCGACGAAGCGGTGCTGGCCGGAAATACACCGCTGCGGCTCATTCACGGAAAAGGCACCGGTATGCTTGGCCGCGGGCTGCAAGAGTATTTGCGCGCGCATCCACAGGTTGCCGATGTGCGATATGGCCGCGAAGACGAGGGAGGCGGCGGCGTAACCGTCTTTGAACTGCGCTGAGAAATGTCCATTGCGATTGAAGAACTGCTCGACGGGTTCGACCACGTCGAGACGCGACGCGAATTCGAGGAACGGCTGTCCGCGGGCGAGTCGCTCACCGTTAAACTCGGCTTGGATCCGACGTCGCCCGATTTACATCTGGGGCACGCTGTCGTGTTGCGCAAGCTTCAGCAATTCGTCGAGGCCGGGCACAAGGTCGTGCTTGTTATCGGATCGTTTACCGCCCGCATCGGCGATCCGTCGGGGCGCAACGAACTGCGTCCGCCGCTCACGACGGCCGAGATTACCGCCAACATGAAAACGTACGCGGAGCAGGCCGGCAAGGTGCTCGACATGGATCGCGTGCGCCTGGAATATAACTCCACGTGGCTGGACCGCCTCACGTCGGCCGATCTGCTTCGACTGCTTTCGCAAGTCACCGTCGCGCAAATGATCGAGCGTGAAGATTTTCACGAACGCTACAAAGCCGGCACGCCGATAGCGCTTCACGAATTTCTTTATCCGATCGCGCAGGCATACGACAGCATCGCGCTGCACGCGGACGTCGAGCTCGGCGGCAACGATCAGCTCTTCAACCTGCTCATGGGGCGCGACTATCAACGTGAAGCCGGGCAGCGCGAACAGGTTTGCATGACGGTTCCGCTGCTCGAAGGCTTGGACGGTTCCAAGAAGATGTCCAAATCGGCCGGCAACTACGTCGGCTTGACCGAACCGGCGGAGCAGCAGTTCGGAAAACTCATGCGGATTCCGGACGAATCGATCGTACGCTACGCGCGGCTCGCGGCGTTCCGCTCGCAAGAAGAGTGCGACCGGCTTTCGCAAGCCCTTTCGAGCGGCAAAGCCCATCCGATGCAAGAGAAGAAGCAGATTGCGCAAGAGGTCGTAGCGCTCTATCACGGCGCTGCGGCTGCGAACGCGGCCCGGGAGTATTTCGAGCGGACGGTTCAGCAGCGCGAGCTGCCGAGGGAGAACGTGCCCGAGATCAAGCAGGGCGATGCGCGCCGCGTCACCGACGTGATGGTCGCCGGCGGCCTGGCGGAAAGCCGGCGTGCTGCGGAGCGGCTTGTTGCGGGTAAAGGCGTGCGCATCAATGGTATACTTGTCGAGGACCCGAAGGCGCCATGGCCGGCAAGCGGCCCCGTGACGCTCTCGGTCGGCGCGCGAAAATTTCTCAGAGTGTTGCCGAATTGATGATGAAAAGATTTATTTGCAAGCGCTGCAAGCGCGAGTACGCCTACCCGCAACCGGGAAGCCCGCCGATCAAATGCGAGTGCGGATGGTGGTACGAAAACGTCCGCGGCAAGATCCGGGAAGCGTTCTGGGAACGGATCGATCCCTATCGCGACCCGCCGCCTACGCTTTTTTCAAAAGGGTAACGAGCTCGGCGAGCTCCGCCGCACTGAATACGTAGACGCTTTTACAAAATTCGCAGGTCGCATCGGTCTGCGGTCGTTCGCGCGACATCTTGAGCAGTTCGTCCGCGCCCAACCCCGCCAAAGCTGTTTCGACTCGCTCGCGCGTGCAGCGGCAGGCGAAACCGACTTCGAGGGTGCGTTCGGATCGCAGCGCCGCATCGCCGGCAAACCGCCTGACCAGTTCGTGCGCGTCGGCTCCGCCCGCAATCAGCGCGGTGATCGGCGGCAACTCCAGCGCGCGGCGTTCGAGCATCGCGACGGCGCGTTCGTGCGCATCGGGCAAAACCTGGGCGATGACGCCGCCCGCCGCAACGATTCCGGACGGATCGGTAAGCACGCCGAGCGCGACGGCACTGGGAATTTGTTCGGACTTTAAAAGATAGAAGGCGAGATCTTCGGCGAGCTCTCCGCTCTGGAGCGGAACGACGCCGGAATACGGCTGCCCATCTTCGTATGCTTTGGTGACGTGCAGCGTTCCGGCTCCGATGGCGCCGGCGACGTCAAATTTTCCGGCGGCGTTGAGCGGCAGCTCAGCGTGCGGCACCCGGACGTACGCGCGTGCCCCGACCCGACCCGAGCCGGTGATCCACGCCTCGGCGGCGACCCGCTGCAGAGGGCCGTCGCCTGCGGCCTGCAGTGAAATGCGCAATGTGTCTTTGAGGCCGGCGCCGAGCAACGCCGCTCCGGTAATGAGCCGGCCGGCGGCGGCGGTAGCGGTCGGGCTCAGGCCGTGCCGGCGCTGTGTTTCGCGAACCAGGCCGGTGGTGACGGCCGCGGTTATCGCAAATCCGGCTTCGGGCGCCGAGGCCGTGACAATCGTGTCGCGCATAATCCGGGCCGCAATGCCCCGAGGTTCGCTTTCTTTCCTTCCCGAAAGCGCCGCCAATGCGAGTCCTGGTTATCCACGGGCCGAATCTGAATCTGCTCGGCGAGCGAGAGCCTGCCGTTTACGGCACGCAAACGCTGCCGCAGATCGACGCGCAGATCGCCGAGCTGGCAAAAGAGCTGCAGCTCGAGGTGCGCAGCGTGCAGCATAATTCGGAAGGCGCGATCGTCGACGAGTTGCACGCGGCGCGCGGATCGTATGACGCGGTGATCTTGAATCCCGGCGCGTACACGCATTACGCGTATGCGATTGCCGACGCGATCGCGGCGATCGGCACTCCCGTCATCGAAGTGCATCTTTCGAACATTTTCGCGCGCGAAGCGTTCCGCCGCAAGAGTGTGGTCGCGCCGGTCTGCGCGGGCACGATCGGAGGTTTCGGCGCCGATTCCTATCTGCTGGCGCTGCGCGCGGCGGCCCATAAAATATGAGTTTTCGGCTGCGTTGCGGGAAGGAGGCCACCGGATACCTTCGTATAACAATCCAGGCGGCAGGGCCCATCATCGCACTAATGCCGCATAAGGAGACTTGAGAACTTGACGAAAGCCGAAATCGTAGATTCCGTTGCCAGCGAGTCCGAACTCTCGAAACGCCAAGCGACGGAAATAGTCGACTTGATCATCGAAGAGATCACGTCGGCGCTGCAAAAGGGTGATGAAGTCGCTCTCACGCCGTTCGGAAGATTCAAGGTGCGCGCCCGCAAAGCGCGCGAAGGGCGCAACCCCAAGACGGGCGCAAAGATTAAGATTCCGGCGCGCAAAGTGCCCGCGTTCGTTGCCGGCAAGGCGCTCAAAGATGCCGTCGCCGGCGGCCGCGGCGGTTCGAAAAAGACTGCGGCGAAGAAAAAGCGCAGGCGCTAAGCATCTCCGGCCCCTGCGGAGTCCGTTTGGCCCCGGCCATCGGGCTGTAGCGAAGCTTGGTTATCGCGCCTGACTGGGGGTCAGGAGATCGTGGGTTCGAATCCCGCCAGCCCGAGATTCCTTGATGGAGAAGCTGTTCACGCCGCCGCCGGTCGAAGCCACGCTTTTTACCGACGGCGGTTCGCGCGGCAACCCCGGCCCGGCTGCCTCGGGCGCGGTGCTCGTCGGGCCCGACGGACAGATTTTGCACGAGGTGGGGCATTTTCTGGGCGTCGCGACCAACAACGTCGCGGAGTGGACTGCGGTGCAGCTCGGACTGGAAGCCGCCCTCGAACACGGCGTCAGCAGCCTGGCGGTGCGCATGGACAGCGAGCTCGTCGTCCGGCAGCTTTCCGGCGAGTATCGCGTCAAGCACCCCGACCTTCAGCCCTTGCACAGCCGCGTTAAGAGCCTGTTGCGGAAATTTTCGCACGTCGATATCGCGCACGTGCGGCGCAACGACAACAAGCTGGCGGACGCTGTGGTCAACCGCGTTCTCGACCAGGAGGAGGGATGATGCGGCGTCCGTGGCTGCCCACCGCGCTCTTCGTCTTCGCGATCATTTTTCTGCTGGCCGGGTTCTTGATCAAATGGCCGGATTTCCAGAACAAGCCGCAAGTTGAAAAAGTGCTCCAGGCGCCGACCGTCCTGGACTTGCGCCTTACGATCGCCTACGCCAAACCGCCCATCTACCAAGAGCAGTACGTCATCCGGAATAACAACGGGCTTTCGACTGCGCAGTACAAAATCACGGGGTACTCGGGCAAGGTCGTCACCATCACGATCCCGCCGGCGAAACGTTACGACATGACCTTTTTCTTCGAGGACGTCGTTGCGGACGGCATCTGGCAGCTGACCAACCGGCCGCCGCGCGGGAACACGGACGTCCGCTATACGCTGTACGTGCACGAGATCGCCAACCGCAGGCAAGGCTCGCGCACCATAACGTTCACCGATCCGCACTACTGGGCGGTGACGGCCGGACGCCAATACGAGATCCACCTGAGCCCGAATAGCCCCACGCCCGACCTGCTCAAACTCCAAAGCACGACGCTGGCGGATCCGCGTTTCGAGAAGATCGTGCGCGCCTTCAGGTCGTTCGGGCCGGCCTCGTTCCGCCAGAAAATTCTCCAGGCTCAGCAGCTCGTCACCACGTCGCATTGATCGCGCTTCGCATCGCCGTCGTCGCAGCGCTGCTGTCAGCGGCGGCTTTCTTGGCCTACGAGCACTTCGAACAGCCGGCCAATCAGGTATTCGGCCGCACGCTGACGCGCGGGCCCTCGAACGAGCGCGTGATTGCGCTGACCTACGACGACGGGCCCAATCCGCCGTACACGGACCGCATCCTGGACGTGCTCGAGCGGGAACGGGTGCACGCGACGTTTTTTCTGGTCGGACGTGCGGTGCAGGCGTACCCCGAAGTCGCGCGGCGCGAAGCTCGCGACGGCGATGCGCTGGGGAATCACAGCTGGGACCACAGCCACCTGATCGTCTATCCGTCGTCCGGCGTCACGGCGTCGATCCAGCAAACCGACGCGGCGATTCATGCGGCAGCCGGCGTCCACACCCGCCTCTTTCGTCCACCCTTCGGAGCGCGCGACTGGATCGTGATGCGCGCGGCGCAGCGGCTCGGCTACACCGTCGTCATGTGGTCGGAGCCTCTGCCGCGCGACTGGGAGTATCCCTCCGCGGCTCAGATCGCGCAGCGCGTGCTGCGCGTGGCGGGCGACGGCTCGATCGTCGTGCTCCATGACGGCAACCGCGGAGAACTCTGCGCGCAGCAGCATCTGAACCCGCACGTTTGCGACCGGAGCGCCGACATTTCGGCAACACGCATCGTCATCGACGAATTGAAGAAGCGCGGCTACCGCTTCGTGACGATTCCCGAATTAATGGCGGGACGGACTACGCGTAAAAGCGCCCGCGCAGCTCGATAAAGCCGGCGGCGTGTTTGCCCTGCGGATCGTGGTGTGTCCAGTGCACGATGGGGATGCGTCCCGGGTCGTGCACCATTTCGCCGCGCACGCCGATGCGATCTCCGGGTTGAACCGGGACGCGAGGAGCGATGCCGGTGTTGTCGATCACTTGCACCGGCCCGGCGGCCGTCCGGACGCCGAACGTCTCATGCTCGCATCGCGTGCGCGTTCCAAAAAAGAAACGGGGCGTCCCGGTCACCGTGCCGGAAAATGTGACCTCGGCGGGTGCAGTGGCGGCATAGGCAGAGTATAGGTCCATAAGCCCTCCGCCCTATCCATCACGACGAGCGCTCGCTCATGAAACATGAGCCGGGCCAAAATTGGTAAAACCTCTATGAAGAGATGCAGACGATCGAAACTGCGCGCCTGCGGCTGATCCCCGTAACACCCCAGAACGCGGGCGTGCTCTGGGAACTGCTCCAGCGGCCCGATCTGCGGACCTATCAAGATCTGCCTGCGGCGGGACGCAAAGTTTTTGGCCAAATGGTGGCCGCGCGTCCGGCCGAGCTTTCTGCCGGTTCGACCGGACGCTTCGAGTGGCTGGTGCAGTTCGCCAATTCTTCGGCCTGCGCGGGCTGGGTCTCGCTGCGTATCTCCGACCGTAAGCAAGCTACCGGCGAGATCGGCTACAGCGTTCTGCGCGAGTTTCGCGGAAAAGGCGTGGCGACGGAAGCCGTGCGCGCGCTCTTGAGGGAATCTTTTGAGGTCGCCGGCGTCGCGCGCGTGCAGGCCTTTTGCGTTCCGGCCAACGAGCCGTCGCGGCGCTTACTCAAACGCTTGAATTTCTCGGCGGGCGGCGTTCTGCCGCACGGGGCCACGATTAGCGGACGGCCCGTAGACGTGCTGCTGCACAAGTTAGAACGCGACGTCTGGCTTCAGTCCGGAAAAACGATCGAAACTCCGGCTTCGGCGTAGCCCGTATAGCGCGTGCCCTCTTTCAGATACGCAAGCAGCGGTTCGCGCACGACGGCAATGGCGAGCCGGTTTGCAAGGCCTGCGACAGGCACCCATTCGGCTGCTACAACGTGGTCGCGTTCCTGTTCCGGTGCAGCCGGCGCGCCCTGCGCGTCGACCGCGAACGTGACGTTGGTAAAGTGGGTTTCTCCGTCGTACGATTCGCTCACGTAACACAGCTCCCGTACACTGCCGGGCAAACCGGTTTCTTCCAGGAGTTCGCGCACGGCGGTTTGCGCGAGCAGTTCGCCGGACAACTGCCGTCCGCCGGGCAAGTTCCACAACGGCTGGGCATGATTGGGATACCGCGACGCGACGAGCAAAATATTATCGTTACGCCGCACGAGCGCAGTCGCTAAATGGATGCGCGTCATTGGGCCGCGGCTTCGAGCACGGCGAGCGTGCGCTCGGCGGTTTTTCGCCACGGCATTTCGCGCGCGCGCGCGTATCCGCGCTCGCGCATCGCGGCAGCGAGCGCTTCGTCTCCAGTCACGCGCCGCAACGCTTGCGCCAGCGCCGGGGCGTCGCCGGCCGCAACGTAAACCGGCGCATCGCCGCCGGATTCGGGAATGCCCGCCGCCGACGATGCGATGACCGGCGCGCCGTAGCTCATTGCCTCCAAAACCGGCAGCCCGAAACCTTCATACCGCGACGGGTAGACGAAGACCGCGCATGCGCGATAGAGTGCGGCGAGCATGGCATCGTCAACGTGCCCGAGCGCATGCAGGCGGCAGCGCGCGCGTTCGATCAGCGCGCGGGAACGCGTCGTCGAAGTTCCGGCGACGACCAAGGGAATGCTGATGCCCGCGCCTTGCAGCCGTGTGAGCGCTTCGATCAGCGTATCTAGCCCTTTGCGCGGGTCGTTTTCGCCGACGAAAAGAGCGAACCGGCCGAAAGCTGCAACGTCGAGTTCGACCGGGCGGACCGGAAACGGCGCGCCGATGCCGAGCGGGATCGCGGCGATTCGCGACGGCGCAACGTGCAGCTCGCGCACCAGTTCCGCCTTGGAAAACTCCGAATCGGTGACGATTGCGTCGCAGCGCCGCGCCGCGCGCCGGAACGTCGCGCGATCGGCTTCGACGTATTCGGGCCGCACGAACGTGGATGCGTCGTGCAGCGTCGCCACCGACGCAAGAGTGAACCGGTCCCAGCTCGGGCCGTTGAACGGAAACCAGAGCACGTCGAGATCGCACCGGCCGTGCAGGTGACGCGAGCAGACCGGATAGTCGCCGCCGGCTTCGGTGCGGTACCGTCTTGCGACCGTCCACGTATGCCATTCCGGGACGACGAGTGTGACCTCGATACGATCGGCAAACGCGCTGCGCCATTCGGCCAGGAGCGCGCGTACGTACCGGCCGATTCCGCGATGATCGCCCGTCAAGTTCCAAGCGTCGACGCCCACGGCAATCATTGGAACTGCGCGTTCGGTACAGGGCGGCGGGGCTCATTGGGCATACTCCAAGTCCGTGCACGTCGCAGTCGATGCTCAGAATCTGCTGACGGACCGGCGCGGCATCGGCGTCTATCTGCGGGCGGTCCTCACCCGCATTCTCGCCGACGGCGGATGCAGGGTCACGCTGCTGGTGCGGCATCCGCTGCCCGGATTGCGCAAGCGCGCGCTGGCTCGCGAACTCGGCTCGGCCGATTTCGCAGTGAGTTCGCGCATTCCGCGCGACGCATCTGTCGTATGGCATCCTTGGAACGGCACGTTCTTTCGCGGCGGACGCCGTAACGTCGTAACGATGCACGACGTTGCGCCATTCGCCTACCCGGCTGCCGAGGTCAAAAAGCGCCGATCGCAACAGGGGCCGTTCGAAATTTCCGCGCGCACTGCCGACCGGATCCTCACCGACTCGAGCTTTTCGAAGGGCGGCATCGAAACGTACCTGCACGTCGAGCCGAGCCGGATCGCCGTCGTGCCGCTGGCCGCCGGCGAGATCTTCTCGCCCGGGAAACCGGAAATGCTTCCCGCGGCGCTGCAGGGTCAACGCTACGTTCTGTACGTCGGAACGCTCGAAGATCGCAAAAACCCGGGCACGCTGATTGCGGCTTGGCGAAACGTATTATCTTCGCAAGGCATCGCGCTTGCGATGGTGAGCGGCGGCGATCTTCCCGGCGGCGTCATCGCGCTGCGCGAACTAAGTCCGCAACGTTTTCGTGATGTCTACCGCGGTGCGCTCTGTCTGGCGTTTCCAACGCTGTATGAAGGCTTCGGGCTGCCGGCGCTGGAGGCGATGTCGTGCGGAACGCCCGCGGTGGTTTCTCGCGTCGCATCGCTTCCGGAGATCTGCGGCGACGCCGCCCGCTATGTCGACGAGCCGCGCAGCGTGGCCGCCTGGGAGTTGGCTTTGAGCGAGATCGCATCGTCCGATGCGCTGCGAGCCGACTTGTCGCGGCGCGGACTCGCGCAAGCGGCAAAATTCTCGTGGGATACAACCGCGCGCGCGACGTTCGCCGTGCTTTCGGAGGCCGCGGAGTGAGCGCAATGCGATGTGCTGCACACCTGATCGTCGGATCTCGCGACGAACCGTTCTTGGCGGCTTTGCTCGAGTCGATGGGCGGAGCCGTGGATGCGCTGGTCGTCAACGATAACTCCGACGGTTCCTCGCCGCACGAGGAAACGTTGCGCGCCAGCTGGTTCGGGCGCAACGATCGCCTCTTTGTCGACCGGTCGCCGTTTACGGATTTCTCAGCGGCGAGGAACCGCTGCCTGGATCTGCATGCGCGGATCGGCGCGGGACCCTGGGCGGCGTTCGTGGATGCGGATGAAGTGCACGGCGAGCCGTTCGGGCGGATCGCCCGCAATTTGGACGCGGTGCCGGACGCATACGATTTCGTGGACGCGTACACGTGGCATTTCTTCCAATCGTTCGATCTGTATACGTCGGTCGAGCGGAGGATGGCATTTTTCCGCATGAAGCCGGGAATGCGATGGGAGGAGCCGGTTCACGAACGCTTGCGCGGACTCGGCGGCGCGCGGCTGGCGCTGCCCTACGTGTACGCACATTACGGACACGTGCTGCCGCCGCGCAGGCATGCCGAAAAGGGACGGCAATACGCCGGCCTCGGACAGATCGGCGAAGTCGTTCCGGAGGATAGGCTCGACGCCATCGATCCAGCCGCTTACTTTAAAAGCATCTGGCCGACCGTATTGCGCTTTAACGGGCAGCATCCGGCGGCCGCTCGTGCGGCGGTCGCAGCTCTGCGGAAAGAATACTCGCGCGAGCAAGATCGCGCGGAGGTTCTGGCGCGGGCGGCGCAGCCGCCGCCGGTGCGCGCGCGCAACGTGGCGCTCAAACTCAATTACGAGCAGCGCTGGCGCTCGCGCTATCTGAATCCGCTCGCGCGGCGCCTACTGCGCTAGGCCGGCGGCAACCGCCTTGCAAAACGCGTCGACGTCTTCGTCGCGCGTAGCGTGGTGCGTCATCCAGCGCACTTCGGGCAGCGCTTCGTTGAAGACGTAGAAGAAGAAGCGCTGCTGAATGTGTTCGATCGCGCGCCGGTCGAGCGTCGCAAAAACCGCGTTACAGCGAACGGGCCGCGTAATGCGCACGCCTGTTATCTCGCTGACGCCTGCTTCCAATTTCTTGGCCATGGCATTGGCATGATCGGCATACCGGCGCCAACGCTCGTCGTGCAGCAGTGCCGAAAACTGGGCCGCGATGAAGCGCATCTTCGAGGCGAGCTGCATCCCTTGCTTGCGCGCGAACGGAGCGGCACCGCGGTGCAGGTTTCCGTCGAAAAAGACGACGGCCTCGCCGCCGAGCAGCCCATTCTTGGTTCCGCCGAAGCTGAGCACGTCGATTCCCAAGTCGCGCGAGGCTTCGCGCAGGCCTAACCGCAGCGCCGCGGCTGCATTGGAAATGCGGGCGCCGTCCATGTGCACGTACCAGTTCTGCGCGTGCGCGAACTCGCAGAGCTCGCGCAGCTCGGCCGGTTCGTACAGCGTGCCGAACTCGGTGGATTGCGAGATCGAAACGACGCGCGGCTGAACGTGATGCTCTTCGCGCGACGGGTGCGCGAAGCTCTTGAGATGCTCCAGTGTGAGCTTGCCGTTGTCGCATTGGACCGCCAGCAGTTTGCAGCCGGCGAACCGCTCGAAGGCGCCGCATTCGTCCGTTTGCAGATGGGCGGTCGCGGGGCAGATCACAGCCTCGTAGGGCTGCGTCAGGCAACTCAACGCGACCACGTTGGCGCCCGTGCCGTTGAAAGTAAAATAGACGTCGCTCTTCGGTCCGAAAACGTCTTGAAACGCGGCCTTGGCGCGCTCGGTATACGGATCGTGTCCGTAACCGACGGCGTCGCCGTCGTTGGCGTCTAGAATCGCCTGCATGATCTCGGCGGCGATTGGGGCGTTATTGTCGCTGGCGAACGTGCGCATGCTGGCTATGTCGGCTGCGTTTGCAGCGCCGACAGTTCGGCCCGAATCAGCTCGCGCAGCGTCGCGAGATCGATTGCGGGTTCGGCCGGCCGGACTTCGCGTGAGAGCAGCTCGTACGCGGTCCCGGCGCGGTGTGCGACCAGGGCGAGCGCATCGATTTCTTTGCCTAGGTAATGGGTGCGCTCCACTTTCGGTCCGCAGACGAGCAATCCGAGCAGCCCCCCGCGGATCGTCATCGGCAGCACAAGCGACTCGCTCAGCGGATGGTCGCCAAGCTCGATTTCGAACGGTTCGTTCCAGCGCCGCAGCTGCACGATGACCGGGTCGTTTTCGTTGAGATGCGCGGGCAGTGACCCATTCGAGCTGCGCATGCGTTTATAGGCTGTGCCGGATTGAATGTAGATCGCGGCGTAGCCCCCTTCGATGTTATTGCGGATCGATTCATAGGTGAGATCCAGGAGCGAATGTTTGTCGGTGACGACGTCCGCCTCGAGCGCTAAGCGGCGAAGCGCGGCGAGTGATTTCTCACGCCGTGCAAAAAACAGTACGTTGAGCCTCTTCTCGACGGCGGCATGAATCGACCGCGCCGAAAGGCCGACGGCGAGCGCGACCGCCAGCGGAACGGTCTTTCCAATCCAGCCGCTCGCGGCGTCCGCGCCGAGGCCGCGTTCCACTATCTGAGCCGCGACCCATTCGCCCGCAATAAAAAGCCCGACGAGGGTTATCGAGACAAAGCCGAAGACGGCCGCGCGGCTAAAGACGATGGTGATGTCGACCAGGCGATGCCGCAGGATCGCGTACGCGATGGCCAGCAGCGGTACGTCCTGAAAAAACGACATCCACGGAAACCACGAATGCGGGTTGGGATCGATCATCAGCGCTATGTTCAAGATCAGCCAACTGGTTTGCGAGAGAATGAGCGCACCCGCGACCCAGCGCACCTGCGCGCGATGCTCTTCGTCGGCCCGCAGCAAGCCCTCGATGGCGGCAACGAGCGTCACCAGCGAGATGATCGCCCACACGAAATTCTGAAACCATTGCGGACTTGGCGATCCCGCGATGGCAAAGAGCTGCGTGCCTGGATAGACGTTGATCAGATAGATCCACAATTGCACGAGAGCAGCCAAAGTGATAATCGGCAGCGCGACTCTGCGGAGAATCGTGCGGAAGCCGGAGACGAACGGCGGAAAGTGGCTTACGAAGAGCAGGATCATGTACGTATTCACCCAGCTCGCAGCCGCGCCGAACAGGTTGCCGGCGAACGCGCCCGCCGGCGAAACGGCAACATCGGAAAACCAGTAGAACGCCATCTGCAGCGCATACGCTGCCAGGAATATCGCCAGCCAGTGGGCCGTTTTGCGATCCGCGCCGCGCACGGCGACCAGTACGCCCGTCGCTGCAAAAATAATGAGCACCAAGAGTGCGAGCGGACCCTCTTCCAGAGATTTGACGCTCGTGTACTCTGTCGCCACGATGTGCGATACCGTCGTTTTACCATCGCGAATAACCGGGAACGCTATCGCTTGCCCCGTTCGCCGGTAGGTCGTATCGAAATCCGTTCGCGCCGAGACCTTGCTCCACGGAATAACGTCGCCCGGACGCAACCCGGTGCGCGCTACCGGCGATCCCTGATATATTCTCGTGACGACTTGGTCGCCGTTGTTGAGCGTATAAAAATCAACGCCGAACATTCCGGTGCGGTAGGGATTTGCGATGTCGTAACAGCCGAGGGCTATCGCGGCCACGGCGAGCAAGATGACGGCCATTCTCATGGCCGCTCCCTTCGACTATTCGGCCGCCAGTGCCGCTGCTGCGGCGGCGGCCCGCCGCGAGGGCCGCATGAAAATGACCAGCGGCGCGCAGACGAAGAAGATGATCGCGGAGAACCGGAAGAGATAATCGTAGGCATTGACGGCCGACTGCTGCGCGACCAAACTGGTGAGCACGGGGATCGAATAGCCGTGCGCGTTCGTAACGCCCGAAGCGAGCTCGCTCCATGCCACTGCGGTTTGCCGGGCCAGAAGCGTCGTCAGTATGGCGATGCCGAAGCTGCCTCCGAGCTGCCGGATCAGCGCCGAGACGCCGGTCGCACCCGCGAGCTCTTCTTTAGGGACCGCCCCGAGCGTGACCGTCGTCAGCGGTACGAACATAAACCCGAGCGCTAATCCTTGAATCACGCGCGGCCAAAAGATATCCCAGTAGCCGGCATCTTGCGTCAGCCCGCCCATCCACCAGGTCGCTATGCCGAAGATGATCATTCCGAAAATTACCAGCATGCGTGAATCGAGCAGGTTCATGATGCGCCCGACGATGAGCATGCTCACCGCCGTGGCGATCGCGCCGGGCAACAGTGCCATGCCGGTATCGAATGCCGTAAAGCCCAAGACCGTTTGGAAGAACAGCGGCAAGATGAGGCTCGTTCCGAATAGGCCGAAGCCGAGCACGATGCCGATGACGTTCCCGATCGTAAACGTTCGAAAGCGAAAGACGCGGATATCGACCAAGGGATAGCGGTCGCGCATGGTCTTGTAGATGAACCATGTGAGCGCAACGATCGCGACGATCGACAGCATCCAGATCGTGCCGGAATTAAACCAGTCGTCGTGCTGCCCGCGTTCGAGCACGTATTGCAGCGATGCTAGACCCGCCGTCAGCAATCCAAGGCCGACCCAATCGACGCCGCCTTTCGGTTTTTCCAAAAAGTGCGGATTAGGGATGAACATGAGCGTCATCAAGAATGCCGCGATGCCGATAGGGATGTTGATGTAGAAGATGAGCGGCCACGTGTAGTTGTCGACGATGTATCCGCCAAGGGTCGGACCGATTGCCGGGCCGACCATCGCGCCGAGCCCGAAGATCGCCATCGCCGCGCCCCGTTTTGCCGGCGGATAGGTCTCGAAGAGAATCGCTTGCGCGGTCGGCTGCAGCGCGCCGCCGCCGAATCCTTGAATGACGCGATAGAAGACGAGCTGCCAAATGCTGTGCGCGGTGCCGCACAAAATCGAAGAGATCGTAAAAATCGCAAGACAGCCGGCATAGAAATTCTTCCGTCCGAGATAGGCAGTCAGCCAGCCGTTGAGCGGCATGACGACGACGCTTGCCAAGATGTAGCCCGTCGCCACCCACGCTACTTCGTCGATCGACGCGCCCAAATTGCCGGCGATATCGTTGAGCGCCACGTTCACGATCGTGGCGTCGATGATCGCCATGATCAGGCCGAGCATGACGGTAATGGTGATCAGCGCCACCGGCGCGTTGGCGCGGGCGCGGAACGGGTTGGACACTAGGGCGAAGGCCGCCGCATGGCATACACTGGTGTCATGAAGTTGCTGCTCGAGATCTTAATCGCCATAATCCTGCATCCGGTTGCATGGATTCTTGTCGTCATAAATCTGGCCGGACGCGACGACCTGACTAGGCTCCAGAAGCTTATCTGGGGAGTCTTCTCGATCGTCTGGGGAATCGGGCCGATTCTCTACATCCTCGTGGGCGGAGGCAGCCTCTGGTAACTAGCTAGCCGCCGTGCGCAGGTTGGCGATCATTCTGCACATTTCGACCGCGTAAAACTCGAAAGCCGTATCCCGGAGGTGCGCTTCGGGTAAGTTTCTTCCGATCATTTCCTGGAGTAATCGCTGGCACTCGGCGTCAAAGGGCATCGGGCGATCAGAGGCTGCATAGGTCTTCGCATATGCTTTCATCTCGTCCCAAAGCGTGAACGTCGGATTCATCATCATAAATACGGCAGAGCATCTTTCTGCGATAGAAGCAGTCGGCATAGTCCTACCCGCATAAGGGCAAAAGTCACAATCCTCCGCCGATCGCTTCGCAAAGTGTTCGCTGGCACGCGATCACCCGGAAATAAGGGGGGCAAATCCGCCGGGCTCAGGAACAAATTAGGCGTGCCGAATTCAATCGTCAGGCAAGGCTTATTCGTTTTGGCTTTGGTCCTGGCTGCGCTCGTGCCCGGCCTAGCGCGTGCGGACACCGACGAAACCACGGCCGGGCTGAATCCGGCCGCAGTCGGCATGCAGCCGTTGCGTGGGGCCATCCCCATTGTGACCCCCCTCCCGGGTGAGTCGCGGCTAAAGCGGCGCGAGGACGGAACCTTCGGGGCAATCCCGCAGTCGAGCGGGCGCACCCAAACATTTCACCTCGTCGAGCGCGACGCGCCGTGGACGCTTCAGCCCGGGCTGACCGTGATGGCCAAGACGTACAACGGCGTCGTCCCCGGCCCGACGCTGGTCGTGCATCAGGGCGACCGGGTCGTGATCGATTACCGCAACGAACAAAGCGTTCCCGACACGCTGCATCTGCACGGCATTCACGAAATTCCGGTCAGTATGGACGGCGTGGCGGGCATTTCGCAGCCGCTCGTCATGCAAGGTCAATCCTACCGCTACGTTTTTACGGCCGATACGCCCGGCACGTTTATCTATCATTCGCACGACAACGAAGAGATGGTCAACAGCGGCTTGTATGGTGCGATCGTCGTCTTGCCCGCGCACGTAACCGCCGCCGAGCGATCGGATCGCGACGACGTCGAGGTGCTCTCGTCCTGGGCGATTCAAAGTCTGAGCGAAAATCATTTCACGATCAACGGCAAAGAGTATCCGTACACGGTGCCGATCGAGGTGCGCAAAGGTCAGCGCGTGCGCATCCGCTGGATCAACATCTCGGGCGAAAGCATGCACACCATGCATACGCACGGACATTATCAGCGGATCGTCGCGCGCGATGCCCAGCCCGTGACCTACCAGGATATCGAGGATACGGTTTTCCTCGGGCCCGGTCAGCGCGTGGACGTCGTGATCAAAGCGGACCAGATTCCCGGAACGTGGGTCGTGCACTGTCACGTGCTCGATCACACCGAGGATGGTTCGGGTTTGCCCGACGGACTCATTACGGCGATCCACTATGAAGGCACGCCGTATACGGGCGGCGCGATGAACAAAGCGATGCGCGCGATGTTGCCGTCCTTTGGCCGTCCGCAAGGCGGCCTCTCATTCGGGATGACCGTATTGTTGGGCGCGATCGCCGGGCTCACCATATTTCTGGGCCTGCCTGTTGCGCGCATGCGCAACGTATCGCCGGCGGTTATGGCGGCCTTGAACGCGCTCGCGATCGGGATCCTCGTTTACCTCGTCGTCGAGATCGCCGGAAGCGCGACCGCGCCGCTGGTGCAGGCAGCGCGTTTCTGGCATGGCGGCGGCGCGCCGTTGGGGGTTATTTCGCTTGCGATCGCCTATGTCGGGGGGCTGTTTGCGGGGCTGGTCGGATTGGGCATCGTCGCAAATAGATTGAGCAGCCGCGCCGCTTCGTCGATCCATCAGCCGCTCGTGCTGGCCGCAGTTATCGCAATCGGAATCGGCGCGCACAATTTCGCCGAAGGCCTTGCGATCGGCGCTTCGGCCGCAAGCGGTGCGACGGCGATCGCGGTAGGGTTGATCATCGGGTTCGCCCTGCACAACGCGACCGAAGGTTTCGGGATCGCAGCGCCGCTCTCGGGCCGCATCGTGCCGACGTGGGGACAACTCGGCTTGGCCGGCCTCGTCGCTGGTGGCCCGACGTTCTTAGGAACCGTCGTCGGCTACACGTTTCAGTCGCCGTTTCTCTCGGTGCTGTTTTTGGCCACGGCGATCGGCGCGCTCGTCTTTGTGATCGGCGAAATTTGGGCCGTTCTACGCCGGAATTTGGGTATCACCCCGTTGGTGACCTCGATGCTCGCCTGCGGCTTTTTGATCGCGCTTACGACCGAGTTGATCCTGGATCTCAGCGGCAGCTGACGCGTGACGGAAACAGCTCGCGCCCAGTTTCCGGCCGAACAAAGCGGCGGCGACTTTAAACGGCAGGACGACGCGTTCCGCGAGCCCATCGTTGGAGAAGTCGGGCGTTATCATCTCTACATCTCCTGGGCCTGTCCGTGGGCCTCGCGCACCATAATCGTACGCAAACTCAAGGGACTCGAAGACGCGATCGGCATGACCGCCGTCGATCCGATCCGCGACGAACGGGGATGGGCGTTTCGTGACGGTCCCGGATATTCGCGCGACCCTATCAACGGTTTTGATTTCTTGAGCCAAGCGTACGCGGCGAGCGATCCGCAGTACCGCGGACGGGTCACGGTGCCGGCGCTTTGGGACAAGCAGGCAAAGAAAATCGTCAACAACTCCGATGACGACATCATGCGCGCATTCGAAACGCAGTTCGAAGCGTTTGCAAAAGATCGCGTCGATCTCTATCCCGCCGAACACCGCGATGAGATCGATGCGCTCAACGAGCTCATCTACGAAACCGTCAATAACGGCGTCTACCGCGCCGGCTTCGCGACGTCCCAAGCTGCGTATGAACGGGCTGCGTACCGCGTCTTCGAAACGCTCGATCTCTTAGAAGAACGCCTGGCCCATCGCCGGTACTTGATCGCGGAGCATCCGGTGGAGACCGACTGGAAACTGTTCGTGACGCTGATTCGCTTCGATGCCGTCTACCACGGGCATTTCAAATGCAACCTGCGCCGCATCGTCGACTATCCGAATCTGTGGGGATATCTGCGCGACCTCTACCAAATTCCGGGGATCGCCGAAACGGTCAATTTCGACCACATCAAACGGCACTATTACGTGACGCACGCCGAGATCAACCCGACGCGTATCGTTCCGATAGGCCCAGTCCTCGATCTCCTGGCGCCGCACGGCCGCGAACGGCTTTCTTGACCGCTAGAGCGAGGGGAAGCTCACGTTCTGAAGCACGAGCGTGCTTGTGAAGGCGCGGTCTCTGGAGTTTGGCGCGGGCTGCCAGCTTGCATCGATCTCCGAGATCCACCAGATGTTCCGTACCGTATACGGTTTGAACGAGTAGTCGATCGCGGCGCTCCAGCCGCCCGGGTTTTCGGCGTACGTCAATTTGCGAACCTGATAGGTCGTTCGATCGATCCAGAGCGCCCGCAGCGGGTAGTGTTCCGGCGCGTTGAGCGGACGAAGCAGTAAATGGTAGACCGGAACGTCGTCGATGGTTTCCTCGCCGGCGAGCGTTACGTCGTAATGCGCTGCGCGAACGCTTGCGATAACCGGCAGTGAAGAAGCCGCAAACGGATCGGGCTGCCCGCTGCCCGGATAAACCGACGAAATATTGAAGCCCAGCGGCGAATAGGCCGGACCCAGGCAATTGGGACCGCGGCTGGTCTTGGGTTCCGATAAGCCCTGATCGATCTCAACGGTCGCGCACCAATGATCGAACGTGCGCAATACCACATGCTCGTTCCCGCGCGTGATCGCACCGCCGGTTTCGTTATGGGTGATGACCGTGTCAAAGGAGACGTAAGCGGGAAGCGCGCGAGCTTCCCACGCGTCCTCGGCGCGAAAGAATAACTGCAAAGGCGTCAGTGCCGCGGCCAAGACAACGCCGGCGAGCATATCAGCGCGGAATCAACAAGAGCAGCGACAAGCCGAACACGGCGAAGGGCCTAGTAGGTGTAGCGGCGGCTGATCTCCTGCGCTCGCTGGTACGTCTCGCTGGCGCGCGAACGGAACATGGCTTCTCCCGACGCTTCGGCCGGCATGCGCAAGACGATGTGCGTGCCCTGCGCGCTGGCCTCAACCGTGAGCGGTACGCGCGTTCCCAGCAGAATGGCGCGGCGGTACTCATTGCGATCGATGCCTATTGCGGGCGGCCCTTGCGCGTACAAATGAATGGTAGGCCCGGCGAGCTCGGTTTCGACGGAGAGGGTGAGGGCCCAGTGGCCGCGTTCGGTTTCGGCTGCCAGGAGTTCGCCGAGGACGAGCTCGAGCGCGAAGAGATCCGCGCCGGGGCCGGCCAGTCCGCGGACCTCGTCAATAGCGCTGCGGCGGACGCGAGCGACAGAAAACGCGTCGGCGGAGTCGATCGACCAATTCACTCATGGATGTTCTTCCACAATTCCAGCCTTGCCACGCGGAGCAAGCGTGTGATAGACTGCGACCCAACATGTCGCGACAGCACCAACCCTTTGTGGTTGAAGAAATTTTCTTTTTCACAGCATTGCTGCCAATCGCTTGGCTGTTTACGCTGCTTTTCGGGCACAAAATCTTCGACCGGCTTCACCGTGGCCGCCGCTCGGGCCGCACCCTGCTGAGCCAGTCGGCCGAATAACCCCTTTACCCTTGTAGTGATTTTGGGCGGGTGATATACTATTCGCCTGTGCCCTGGCCGCTAGGCATATAAGAAGAAAGAACGAGTCACCACGAGCGGGGTGGTCGGCGTCGTTCTTTTTCGTGTGCTCAGGGCAGGCACGATCCGCTTCCTTCCTTATATAACACCGAGAGAGAGAAATTTGTAATGGCGAAAGCGACGGCTCCCAAATCCCAGTCGAAGCCGCGGCGCAGCCGCCCCGAGACTGCCGGAGGGAGATCGCGGCGTATGGCCGGACAGGTCGACGGCGCCCCCGGAACCGTGCAGCCCAGCACGTTCCCCATGCCGACCGGCGCCTTCACCGTAGAGCAGCCAGAAGATTCGGGGCCCAAACGCGAGCGCATCAGCTTCGCTAAGATTCCGCACGTTTTGGAAGTGCCCAACCTCATCGAGCTGCAGATGGCCAGCTTCGAGTGGTTCAAGACCGAAGGTTTAGCCGAAGCATTCGCTTCGATCTCGCCGATTAAGGATTTCACGGGCAACCTGGTTCTCGAATTCGGCGAGCATAGCTTGGGCGAGCCGAAGTATTCCGTGGAGGAGTGCCGCGAGCGCGACATGACCTACAGCGCGCCGCTGCGCGTGCGCGTGCGCTTGATCACCGCCGAGTCCGGCGAAATCAAAGGCATTCCCGACCAAGAGATTTTCATGGGCGATTTTCCGCTCATGACCAACAAGGGCACGTTCATGATCAACGGCGCGGAGCGAGTGATCGTGAGCCAACTCGTGCGCTCGCCCGGCGTGTACTACAACCAGGACGTCGACACGAACGGCCGCCCCACGTACAACGCGACGATCATCCCCAACCGCGGGGCCTGGATCGAGTTCGAAACCGACAACGGCACCAAGAATGACGAAACCGAAGGCACGATCGGCGTCCGCATCGACAAGAACCGCAAAATCTACGTCTCGACGTTCGTGCGCGCACTTTCACGCCCCGATCTCGGCTTCGACTGGGAGAGCGACGAAGCGATCCTCAAACTGTTCGACGATTCGCCGCTGGTGCGCAACTCGATCGAAAAAGACAAGGACGTCAAGACGCGCGAGGACGCGCTCAAAGAGATTTACAAGAAGCTGCGTCCGGGCGAGCCCGAGAACGCGGACAACGCCGAGAAGCTTCTCGAGTCGCTGTTCTTCGACGACAAGCGCTACGACTTGGCGGGCGTGGGCCGCTACAAGCTCAACGGCAAGTTCCAGTACCGCATCGACAACCCCAATCCGGAAACGCGCGGCGAACAGCCGAGCGTCTTCGTCGACGAGTACAAGGACGCGGGCCTGAAGATGCCGCCGATCGAGAAGCGCAGCCTGACGCGCGAAGACATGATCGCGGTTATCCGCCGGCTCATCAAAGTCGGGACGCAGCAGATCGGCAAAGACGACATCGATCACTTGGGCAACCGCCGCATCCGATCGGTTGGCGAACTGCTGCAGAACCAATTCCGCGTCGGCCTGCTTCGTTTGGAGCGCGTCGTGCGCGAGCGCATGACCGTTCAAGATATCGAGACGGTGACGCCGCAGGCGCTCATCAACATTCGACCGGTCGTGGCCGCGATCAAAGAGTTTTTCGGATCATCGCAACTTTCGCAGTTCATGGATCAGACCAACTCGCTGGCCGAGCTGACGCACAAGCGGCGGCTCTCCGCGCTGGGTCCGGGCGGCCTTTCGCGCGAGCGCGCCGGCTTCGAAGTGCGCGACGTCCACCACTCGCACTACGGCCGCATCTGCCCGNNCCGGAAGGCCCGAACATCGGGCTCATCGGCTCGCTCGCGACCTACGGCCGCGTCAACCGCTTCGGTTTCATCGAGACGCCGTACCGCGTCGCGCGTGAAGGACAGGTCACCGACGAGATCGTCTACCTGACCGCCGATCGCGAAGACGAGTACATCATCGCGCAAGCCAATACGCCGCTCGACGAGCGGGGGCACATCACCTCGGAGTCGGTCGTCTGCCGTTACGCGGAAGAGTATATTGAAGAGCCCGCGTCGCGCGTGCAGCTGATGGACGTTTCGCCCAAACAGATCGTCTCGGTTGCGACCGCGCTGATTCCGTTCCTCGAGCATGACGACGCGAACCGCGCCCTCATGGGTGCAAACATGCAGCGTCAGGCCGTGCCGCTGCTCCAGCCGCAAGCGCCGATCGTCGGCACCGGCATGGAGTACCGCGCCGCCAAGGATTCGGGCTCGCTCATCGTCGCGGAAGAGCCGGGCGAAGTGACCGCGGTCGACTCCAAGTCGGTCGTCGTCAAGAACGGCGAAGGCATCGAAAAAACGTACGACCTGCTGAAGTTCACGCGCAGCAACGCCGGCACGTGCATCAACCAGCGGCCGATCGTGCTGCCGGGCGAACGCGTCACGACCGGCCAGATCTTGGCCGACGGCCCGTCGTCCGACGACGGCGAGCTGGCGTTGGGACAAAACGTCCTGGTCGGCTTCATGCCGTGGGAAGGCTACAACTACGAGGACGCGATCCTGATCAGCGAACGCATGGTCAAGGACGATCGCTTCACGTCGATTCACATCGAAGAGTACGAGTGCGAAGCGCGCGACACCAAGCTCGGCCCCGAAGAGATCACGCGCGACATTCCTAATGTCGGTGAAGATTCGCTCAAAGATCTCGACGAGCGCGGCATCGTGCGCATCGGTGCAGAGGTGCGCCCCGAAGACATCCTCGTCGGCAAAGTTACGCCCAAGGGCGAGACCGAACTGACGGCGGAAGAGCGGCTGCTGCGCGCGATCTTCGGCGAGAAGTCGCGCGAAGTGCGCGACACGTCGCTCAAAGTTCCGCACGGCGAAAAAGGCAAGATCATCGACGTCAAAGTGTTCTCGCGAGAGAACGGCGACGAACTCTCGCCGGGCGTCAATCACTTGGTGCGCGTCTACGTCGCGCAGAAACGTAAGATTCTGCAAGGCGACAAGATGGCGGGGCGTCACGGCAACAAGGGCGTGATCGCCAAAGTGCTGCCGGAAGAAGATATGCCGTATCTGGAAGACGGTACGCCGGTCGACATCGTGCTCAATCCGTTGGGCGTGCCTTCGCGCATGAACCTCGGACAGATCATGGAGACGCATTTGGGATGGGCGGCGCGCATGCTCGGCATGTACGTCTCCACTCCGGTCTTCGACGGCGCGCACGCCGAAGACATTACCGAATGGCTGCAAGACGCGGGCTTGCCCGAAGACGGCAAGACGTGGCTGCGCGACGGCCGCACGGGCGACCGTTTCAGCCGGCCGATTACCGTTGGCTACATCTATATGTTGAAACTCGCGCACTTGGTCGACGACAAGATTCACGCGCGTTCGACTGGCCCGTACTCGATGATCACGCAGCAGCCGCTGGGCGGCAAAGCACAATTCGGCGGGCAGCGCTTCGGCGAAATGGAAGTCTGGGCGCTCGAAGCCTACGGCGCGGCTTACACGCTGCAAGAGCTGCTGACGGTCAAGTCGGACGACGTCGTCGGACGCGTGAAAACCTACGAGGCGATCGTTAAGGGCGAGAACGTCATGGAACCGGGCGTGCCCGAGTCGTTCAAAGTCCTGATCAAGGAACTGCAGTCGCTCGCGCTCGACGTCAAGGTGCTGACCGAGAACCGCGAAGAGGTCGAAATCAAGATCGCGGACGACGACGTCGGCGAACGCGCGCAAGAGATCGGCTTGCTCATGGGCGACGAAGATCCGCGCATGACGCAGACGGCCGCAGCTCAGCGCGAGGCCGAGGCCCAGCGTGCCACCGTCGTGGCCGGCGAAGCCGAACCCGTTGAAGAGGAAGAGGAAGAGGAAGAGATCGACGATTCCAAACCGATCGTCAGCGGGCCGGTGGGCGGCGCCATGGCGACCGCCGACGCCGATACGCAAGTGCCGGGCGCCCGGGCGATCGACGCGGCCGAGGAGCTCGAGCCCGAGGCAGCCGAGCCGGCGGCCGAAGAGGAAGACGAGGAGCAGGGCTACGTCCTAGAAGAGGAAGAGGAGCCTGCCGAGGAGCCGTCGTCTCCGTTCCCGCCGGCCGAGGACGACGCCGAGCCCTTCAGGGAGCAGCCGCCCGAAGAAGAGTTCTAGGCCTGAGGCCCGTTCCTTAAAAAGGGATTAGAGTAGGCTGAGGAACCCGCCACGTAGGCAGGCCCCTTGGCCTTCCTATTTTAGCGGCGCTATTTGCAAATCTGAAAGGGAAGCTCATGAGCTTTCCATGGACACGCTGGCCACAGGTAATGCCGGAACGTTTAACTTCACGGCGTCGAGCACGCTGTCGAATCTGACGCCGTTGCCGGTGATTACTACGCCGACATTCGTCAAAGACGGCGTAGGCGGCGGTTCGGGAGTCGTTACCGTTCCGGTCGACGCACGCGTCGTCGAAACGATGGTCTACTTCCAAAACACGACGCAAGGTACGTTCTTTGCGGTCGGCCCGATTCGCGGCACCGGCCCGCAAAACTACACGTTGCCGGACTTCCTGGGACCCTGCACCGGAGCCGCGGGAACGGGATGCCAGAATAACGCAGCCACGCGTTCGCCTACGTTTAGACCTGGAGCTGGAGGAGCCGGGACGGGCGACAGCTTCATCGTCTACGCAGCGACGTACGACTATCCGATGTTCGAAGGTTCACAGCCGGGCAACGTTCAGCAATCACCCATGATCAACGCCGGCGCGGCGACGAGCAATCAAGCGGATATCACGACGTCGATCGCATCGGTTTCGGCTAAATACTAGAGAGCCTAAAAGCTCACAGTACGAAGGGCCCGGAGAAATCCGGGCCCTTCGTACTGGGTAAGAGCATGGCAATGCAACAAACGCTGCTGGTCATCCCGGAGGCAATCGAAGAAGAACGCCGCGTCGTGCTGCCGATTCGAGTAAGCGAGCGGCCACGCGATTATTTCGCGTCGGCATGTCTGCTTGCTTTCATGGGGTTTTTCTGGGTTCTCGTCTTCAGTTTGCGGTTTTTCGTGCAGAGTCACCATCTGCGCTAACGCGCAGAGGACTCCGCGCCGTTTTTATCCGAACCGACCTCGCCGTGGATGGCGCGGCTCGTGCGGCATGCATCAGCGGTCAGCTCCTGAAGTTCGCGAATGTAAAAAGCGATCAGCCGGCGGTCGACGTCACGGCCGAGGTTCTCGTGGATGATCGCCTGCAGGTCGCGCTCCATTTGATCGACCGGCGGGGGCGCCGGTAAACGTGAATACGCCGCAGCGAGATCTTTAATGCTGCGCCAGACCCTATCGGGAGCGCCGGGACCGTCCATTCATGGTCCTATGCCCACCGTTGGTACAAATGAAACGTAGCGCCGCTAGGCGCGACGATTCGACTCGGCTATGCCGCCCATGTACATTAGTACAGTGATCACGACCCCGATGGCGGCGATGAGCCAAACGATGGTTGCATTCATGGACTCGGGGTTAGCCGCCGGGGCTGGGTGTTACTGCGGGAGAGTGATGCGGTAGGCCGCGATCTTTCCGTCGGAATCGAACCGTACGATGACCGGAGCGGTGCCCTTATCGAAGTTCGCCCGGTACGTGTACTCGTTCTTCAGTCCGTTGTTGCTGACGTAGGTCAGCCCTTTGTAGTCGCCCATCTTATGGAGCTTGTCGGAAAGCAAGCCGACCTGCGCCCGGGTCACCTGTTTTTTGAGCGCGCCGTCGAAATTTTGGGCCACTGCGGCGCCGTTGTTGTTGTAGACAGCCTTGGTCACGCCGTCGGCTTGGTTTTGGGCGTCGGAGGCCGGCGAGCTGCAGCCCGCCAGCGCGGCACCAAAAACCAAGCACGCGAGCGCACGCTTAGCGCGCATTAAACCTGGCCCCAGCCGTAGGAAACCATCGAGACTTGTTTCCCTGGACCGTAGCTGGCTGCCGCAACCCGCGTTGGCGGCTGACTGCCGAAGCCGCTCTGCATCGCAACCTGAAGCTGCTGCACGATCACCGAGTGCTGATACGCGACTTCACGCTTCAGATCCACGATCTCGGCGCGCGCGTTCGTGTAGGCGGTGCGTTCGCTGCTGTAGGCGGCCTGCATATTGCTGTTCTGGGATTCCAACGCCGCCTGCTGGCGCGCGTCTTCAGCGTACTTCTCGTGCACCTTGCGGTTGTGCTGAATGATCAAATAGGTCGCCAATCCGGCGCCCAGGAGTATGTTGCGCGTGCTTGCCGCGCCGTCGGCGAGTGCCGCTGAAGGAGCCGCGGCCGCCAGCATGGCCGCCATGGTCGTTCCGGCAATCGCTCTTTTCCATATCATCATGACGCTATTGTTCCCTTTCGCACGCCAATTACAGGCAGGCGGCTGCCAGCTGAGCGCAAATTCCACGGCCGTGGTTCACACGCAGGAGCTCATCTCGCACGACGACGGCGCGCAAACGACCCTCGAGCGCTGGGGCGATCGCGGGCCCGCGATTCTCGCCATTCACGGAATGACGGGTTCGCGCAAAGCGTGGGAGCAGCTGGCCGCTCACTATGGCGGCGAGGCGCGCGTCTACGCCTACGACCAACGCGGCCACGGCGACGGACCTCCCGACGGTCCGATGACGCTCCACCGCTCCTTGCTCGATCTCTACAACGTCATGTCTGCTATTCCCGAAGGCGTGGATACGCTGGTCGGTCATTCCTGGGGCGGCGCCATCGCAATACTCGGCGGCCGGCGCTTCGACTGCAGCCGCGTCATCGCGATCGATCCGATGGTCCGGCAGGGCGACGCAGCGTGGTACGATGCGTTTTTGCGCGACTTGAAAAAACAGAAACTTCCGAACAAAGCCATTAAGAAACTGCGCGATGAAAATCCGCCGGCGACGTGGGATTTGCGCGGGGATCTCGAGCGCTATCCCAAGCCCTTACTCTTAGCGGTCGGCGAAGGCCCCGAAAGTCTGTTTTCGTTCGAGGATATGAAATTCGTGCGCGAACGCGGAGGCCCAAACGTGGCGCTGCGCGTGTTCGAAGGGCAGGGGCACAATTTGCATCGCACCGATTTCGAATGCTTCACGCGCGAGTTCGATACGTTCCTGGCCCGTACGCCCTAAACTCTAGGGAAGCGCTCTGCATCCCCGCTGTACCGGGCGGCGCAGCGGGCGTCCAATCGGAAGAACAGAGACGCATGTAGTCCGCAGCCGCCGCGGCCTCGCATGGCGGCAAAACGTCCCCGCCCGTAGGTCCGCTCACGCCCGTGTCGGTGCGTTGCTGCGTATCGAATAGCGACCAGGTAAAGCCGCCGTCGGAGCTTTCATAGTAGCGCGACGTCGTCGTTTGCGACCAACGATATTTGGGCCATTCGGCGATCGAACAGTCTGAATGAGACGGACAGTTCTCCCAGGTTCCGATCACCAGCGCTTTTACGATCGCTGCGGTCAAGCGGCTTGGCGGCGGGGTACCGGCCGGCGGCGGAGTGTAGCGCAGCACGATCGTGAAGCCGCTGGGTGCGGTTTGTGTTGAAAGCTGCAACTCGCACGCAGATAGCCCCGCGCGTATGCGCACGTAGGTGATCTGATTGCCGCCGGCAATCCACGGCTGCGCGGCGTCGAAGCGAACCTCAGCCGGATGGAGCGTGGCGCCGTCATATAACGCGGAATAGATGAGCGAACCGGAATCTTGCAGCGCGCTTACCGGATACATGCCCGCGAAAAAATCATCGATGCCGGCAAGCGGAGCGCCGTCCGCAATTGCGGGCTCGCCGGACCGCGCGTAGAGGAGCCGCTGCACGGAGTGCTTGGCCTTGTCGTAACAGTAGGCCCAAAAATGGGCGCGATTCTGCGCGTCGCGCAAGAAGAAGTCCAACTCGTGTCCGTCGGCGTTAGGCGATCCGTAAGCGTCGTTCGGCGGTGTGAAGATCGCCCAAGCAGAATCTTCTTCGGCCTCTAGCCGTTCCGCAAGCGATCCGGTTGCCGATTCCGCGGTCCGCCGCGCCGCAAAAGACGCATTCCAGCGGAGAGCCGAAACGATCGCCGGGATGACCAAAAATCCGATCGCGGTGACCAACGCGAGTGCGACAACGGTTTCCAGCAGCGTAAATCCGCGCTGCGAGCCTTTCACGTCATCAAAAAGTGCCCCTCATTCGGGCGCCGAAGGCCTGGAGAATGTCGAGGTCCGTCGAAAAATCTCGGGGCGCGCTCGTGTTGGCGGCCGCGATCTTGGGCTCCGGAATGGCTTTACTCGACGCCACGGCGGTAAACGTTATCTTGCCGCTCGTGCAGCGCGATTTGCACGCAGGCGCGCAACTCGTGCAGTGGGTGGTTGAAGGCTACGCGCTTTTCTTATCGGCGTTGATACTTGTGGGCGGCGCGCTCGGCGACGTCTACGGACGCCGCAAAATGTTCGTCGCGGGCGCGGCCCTTTTCGGTGTCGCGTCCATCGGCTGCGCGATGGCGCAAAATATCGAAGAAATGATTATCGCGCGCTGCATTCAGGGCATCGGCGCGGCGCTGCTCGTCCCCGAAAGCCTGGCGCTGATCAGCGCGCAGTTCGATCCGCAGGCTCGTGGGAAGGCTATCGGAACGTGGGCCGCATTCTCCGCGATCAGCGGAGCTGTGGGGCCGGTTCTCGGCGGCGTCATCGCGCAGAATTTCTCGTGGCGTTGGGTCTTTCTGCTGAACGTTCCGATCGGCGCGATCGTGATCTTCATCTCGGCGCGCTGGATCCGTGAAAGCCGCGACGAGTCGGCGGGGCCGCATATCGATTTTGTGGGCGCGGCATTAGCGACTGCCGGGCTCGGCGGGCTCGTCTACGCGCTCATCGGTTTTCAGGGTGGTTACGACTCGGCCTCGCTGGTCATCGGCATCGTCTCACTGGTAGCGCTCGGCCTCTTTATTTTCTATGAAACTCGCGCGCGTTCGCCGATGATGCCGCTGCGTTACTTTCGCTCGCGCGATTTCTCGGGTGCCAACGCGTACACGTTTCTGTTGTACGCCGGGCTGGGCGGAAGTCTCTTTTTCGTACCGTTCGACCTGATCAACGTACAGCATTACACGCCCGTGCAAGCCGGCGCGGCGATGCTGCCCATGACGACGATCCTTTTCTTGTTCTCGCGTTTCAGCGGCGGTTTGCAGACGCGCTTTGGTGCGCGTGCGATGCTTTCGGCGGGAGCTGCCGTCGCGGCGCTCGGGTTCGCGTTGTTCGCGATCGCCGGCGAAGGGAAAAGCTATTGGGCGTCATTCTTTCCGGCGTCGTTCGTTTTAGGAATCGGTGCGGCGCTCTTCGTGGCGCCGCTGACCGCAACCGTGATGAACTCGCTGGAGACCGCGCATGCCGGTGTAGCCTCGGGCGTGAACAACGCGATTGCGCGCGCGGCCGGACTGATTGCCATCGCAGCGCTTGGGGTGGTGCTCAGCACGGTGTTCTATCGCACCTATGACGCACAGATCGGGCGGGCTCCGCTCGCCGCACAGTCGCGGCAGGCCCTGGCGCTTGACCGGGCGCGGCTGCTGACCGGATACGTCCCCGGGAATATCGCGCAGGCGGACCGGCCGATCGTCCGGGCGATCGTCGACCGGTCCTTCGTCGGCGGGTTCGCATGGGCTATGGGTGTTTCGGCCGGGCTCGCGCTTTTGGCCGCCACGATTGCAAAATTTTCGTTCGGTCGTCCGCGAGCGGCTAGCAGCCCCTGACCCGGCATGCTAACGTTAATAACGGCGCGGCTGCTTTGCAGCCGGGCGACTTTACAATGCCGGATGCAAAAACGCGGGTTATCTTCATGGACGGCGATTGGGATATCGGCCGCCGAGACGAGCTCGAGCTGCTCCTGAAGCCGGTCTACGATTCCCCGGGCAGCCTGATCCTCGACATGCACGCCGTGAGCTACGCCGACAGCACGATCCTGGCGGCCCTGATCGTCCTTCGAAACCGGCGGCGCAGTAAGGGACTGCCGCTGCCGAATCTGGTCATCGGCTCGCGTCAGGTGCGACGGCTCCTCAGCATAGCGGGCCTGGGGGAGGCATTCCCGGTCTTCGAGAGCCTCGATGCGGCCAACGACTCCTTGACCCCCTAGACGCCCAGCCGTATAATGACCGTCTGTGCCCGCCCTTGGCGGCCAGCGGCAACGGTGGGACTCCTTACGCGACCACGTGAGACGAGCGCCCTGCGTCAGCCCGGCCAACGCGCGACGGCCCCGGAGAATCCTTGAACCTCATAGACGTCAATAATTTCGATGCGATGCGAATCGGTTTGGCATCGCCCGAGCAGATTCGCGCGTGGTCGTTCGGCGAAGTCAAGAAGCCCGAAACGATCAACTACCGTACGCTCAAGCCCGAGCGCGACGGTTTGTTCTGCGAGAAGATTTTCGGGCCCACCAAAGACTGGGAATGCCACTGCGGCAAGTACAAGCGGATCCGTTTCAAGGGCATGATCTGCGACCGCTGCGGCGTTGAGATCACGCGCGCAAAAGTGCGCCGCGAACGCATGGGGCACATTGAATTGGCGACTCCGGTCAGCCACATCTGGTATTTCAAGGGCGTTCCCAGCCGCATCGGCATTCTACTCGACATGTCGCCGCGCCAGCTTGAAAAAGTCATCTACTTTGCGGCCTACGTGGTTATCGACGCGGGCAGCACGCCGCTGCAGAAGCGTGAAGTCCTCACGGAGCAAAAATACCGCGAGTATCGCGAAAAATACGGCACCGCGTTCAAAGCCGGCATGGGAGCCGAGGCGATCCGCGAGCTGCTGCGCGATCTGAATTTGCGCAAGCTCCAGGAAGAACTGCGCAGTGAATTCCAAACGACGAGCGGACAGAAACGTCTCAAAGCGATCAAACGTCTCGAAGTCGTCGAAGCGTTCATCAACAGCGGCAATAAACCCGAGTGGATGATTTTGTCGGCCGTTCCGGTCATCGCGCCGGAGCTGCGTCCCATGGTCCAGCTCGACGGCGGCCGCTTCGCGACTTCGGATTTGAACGATCTCTACCGCCGCGTGATCAATCGCAACAACCGCCTCAAGCGGCTGCTGGAGCTTTCCGCGCCCGAGATCATCATTAAGAACGAGAAGCGCATGCTGCAAGAAGCAGTCGACGCGCTGATCGACAACGGTCGCCGCGGGCGTCCTGTCACCGGGCCCAACAACCGTCCGCTGAAGTCTCTTTCGGACATATTAAAAGGAAAGCAAGGCCGCTTCCGGCAGAACTTGCTCGGAAAACGCGTCGACTATTCGGGCCGTTCGGTCATCGTCGTCGGTCCCACGCTCAAACTGCACCAGTGCGGTCTGCCCAAAGAGATGGCGCTCGAGCTCTTCAAGCCGTTCGTCATGAAGAAACTGGTCGACCGCGGTCAGGCGCACAACATCAAGAGCGCGAAGCGTATGGTCGAACGCGTGCGGCCGGAAGTCTGGGACGTCCTGGACGAGGTCATCCGCGAACATCCGGTGCTGTTGAACCGCGCCCCCACGCTTCACCGTTTGGGCATCCAAGCGTTCGAGCCGGTGCTGGTTGAAGGCAAGGCCATTCATCTGCATCCTCTGGTCTGTACGCCGTACAACGCTGATTTCGACGGCGACCAGATGGCGGTGCATTTGCCGCTTTCGGCAGGCGCACAAGCCGAAGCGCGCATCTTGATGCTCTCCTCGAACAACATCTTGCTGCCGGCGTACGGCAATCCGGTCTCCATCCCGACCCAAGATATGGTTCTCGGGCTGTACTACCTCACGTTTCACCGCGACGAATACGTGGGGCCGGCCAAAGCCGCCATCGCCGACGATTACGATGCGAAGGTCGAGCGCGAGGACAGCGTTTCGCGCAGCAACGGCAAGCGCAAGAAGGTCAAAGGCGAGGACGAGAACGCGCCCGCGCGCATGCACTCGTTCAGCAGCCCCGACGAAGCGATTATGGCGCACGAAACGCGTCACGTCGCGCTGCAGGAGTGGATCAACGTCCGCTGGCGCGGGGAACTGATCCGCACGACCGTCGGGCGCGTTATTTTCAACAACGCTTTCCCCGAGAATTGGAACCACCCGTACGTCAATAACATTTTCGACAAGAGCGCGCTCAAGAAGCTGATCACGGACTGTTACCGCAAGTACGGGAACGCCGAGACGGCAAAATTCCTGGACGCGATCAAAGACCTTGGCTTCCACTATGCGACGCAGTCGGGCACGACCGTTTCGATCACCGACATCATCTTGCCCGAGGCCAAGTACGAAATCTTGAACAAGGCGCAGGGTGAAGTCGACGAACAGCACCGCCTGTACGACCAAGGCTTCATCTCGCAGGACGAGCAGTACACCAAGACGATCGACATCTGGGCGAAGGCCAGCGACGACGTCAGCGACGCGATGCAGAGCGCGTTCAGTCCGCTCAACCCGGTCTTCATGATGGCGACCTCCGGTGCGCGCGGTTCGATCGCGCAGGTCAAACAGCTGGGCGGCATGCGTGGACTGATGTCCGATCCCTCGGGGCGGATTTTGGAGATTCCCGTCAAGGCGTCGCTCAAAGAGGGCCTGACCGTTCTGGAGTACTTCATCTCGACGCACGGCGCGCGTAAAGGCTTGGCCGACACCGCGCTGCGTACGGCGGACTCGGGCTACTTGACGCGCCGTCTGGTCGACGTCGCGCAGGACGTCATCATCCGCGAAGAAGATTGCGGAACGTCCAACGGCATCGTCGTCTCCGACATCGCGGCGGGCAAAGAGATCATCGAGCCGCTCGGCGACCGCATCATCGGGCGCCGCGCTGCCGAAGACATCAAAGAAGGCCGCACGGTCGTGGTCAAACGCGACAGCGAGATCGACGAAGAGAAGGTCAAGACGATTCTCGAAAACGGCATCAAGAGCGTCAAGATCCGTTCCGTGCTCACGTGCAAAGCGAAGTACGGCGTCTGCTCGATGTGCTACGGCCGCAACCTTGCGACCGGCAACAAAGTCGATATCGGCGAAGCGGTGGGCATCATCGCGGCGCAATCGATCGGCGAGCCGGGCACGCAGCTCACGCTGCGCACGTTCCACACGGGCGGCGTGGCCACCGAAGACATCATCACGGGTCTTCCGCGTGTCGAGGAAATCTTCGAAGCGCGCAAGCCGAAAGGCCAAGGCACCATCGCCGAGCACAACGGCAAGGTCAAATTCGGCGAAGAGAAAAACCGCCGCGTGGTCTTTATCGTCGATGAGGTCGGCGAGGAGCACGAGTACGACATCGCGCACGGCATGCATTTGCTCGTGCATGAAGGCGACAAAGTCTCCGTGGGCGATCAGCTCAGCGAAGGCTCGCTCAATCCGCACGATATTTTGCGGGTCAAAGGCGAGACCGCGCTCCATAACTACCTGGTGGAAGAAGTTCAGAAAGTCTACCGTTCGCAGGGCGTCGACATCAACGACAAACACATCGAGGTCATCGTGCGTTCGATGCTGCGCAAGGTCAAAGTGCGCGACGGCGGCGACACGCAGATGCTTCCGGGCCAATTGGTCGAGTTCGCGAACTTCATCGAGCAGAACGAGCGTCTGGGATCGGGCGACCAAAAGGCGACCGCAGATCCGGTGCTGCTCGGCGTGACGAAGGCATCGCTCGCCACGGAATCGTTCCTGTCGGCGGCGTCATTCCAAGAAACGACGCGCGTGCTGACCGACGCAGCGATCAAGGGCAAACACGATCCGCTGCTGGGCCTGAAAGAGAACGTCATCATCGGCAAGCTGATTCCGGCGGGCACGGGGATGTCGCGCTACCGCAACATCAAGATCGAGCCCGAAGGCCAGGATCTCGATGACGACGGACGTCCGCGCAATCAGTTCGAGGCTTCGGTCTACGACACGATGAGCGCCGACGATGCGGCATTGGCCGAAGTCATGGCTGCAAGCGGAGACGGCATGCAGAAACTCGTGAGCGCATACGATCGCACCCGCGAACCCGCGACCGTGCAATACGAAGGCGAATACGCAGATCACACCGCAGTGCACGCGCCGCCGAAAAAGACGCAGTACGATAAGTCCGGCTTCAAGGGCATCAACCCCGACGATCTGTAAGCGGCTGTGAGAGGGCGCGCCGCCGTATTCGTTCGTTACCGCAGCGGCGACGGCGCGGGACATGTCGGCTGGGCGTTCGATTACGATCCGCCGCCCCGCGTCGACGCGGGTGCGGTTGAAAATCACTCGGGAGGCATCCACTCGGATGCCTCCCGCATGGGGTTTTGGACCGAGTTGAGTGCCGATCCCGTCGCCTGCATGCGTAAGAATCAATACGACGACCTGAAGTTTGTGGACGTCGACGATGCCGATCCCGTTTGCGCTTATGAGACGGTGCTCTGGATTGGGAAGCACGCGTACACCGCGATCCTACGCAACTGCCTCGACGATGCATACGACGTCTTGCGCGCATTCGGCGTGCCCGATCTCGAGCCGCCTTCCCACGACTGGTTTCCAAAGAACTGGTTCGCGCATTTTCGCGGGACGCAGCGTCCCGTTGCGAACTTTGACTGGAACGAGGGCCGGACCGAGGGAAGCAGCGGTAGTGAAGCGCCGCCCGATCCGGATTCGCTCGAACCCACAACTCCGGACTGGCGCAATCCCTTGAGCGCCGTCTTTTCGTTATTTCGCCTGGAGCTGTTTCGCGATTTCTTTCGCGGACTGGTTCACCGCCGGCGCCGCCGCGGTTAAAGCTGCGGCTTGCGCCGCCTCCTCGTACGCGCAGAGCAGATTCACGAGCGCCATCTGTTCGGGCGTCTTGCAGGGCGATTCTAATAGACGCGGACTGCAGACGATAACGCTCGCGCATTGAGCGCGCGAAATCGCGACGTTGAAACGGTTCTTGTCGAAAAGAAAGGCCGCGTCGCGCGGAAGCGTCTGCGAACTGGACGTGGCCATGCTGTAGATGACAACGGGCGCTTGTTGCCCTTGGAATTTGTCGACCGTGCCGACTTGGACGCGGTCGTGTCCGGCCGCCGCCAAAAGCTCCTTGATGCGAATCCGCTGCAAGTTGTAGGGCGCCACGATCAAGATGTCGTTGCGGGTCATGGGGCGCGGCGGTGCATCGCCTATCGTCACGCTGCCGTTCAGCAGCCGTTCTACCGCTTCGGTAATCCAGGCAGCTTCCTCGTCGGATTTGCGGCCGTTGCCCTCATGTGCGATCGGCACGAAAAGCGGGCCGCCGGCGGCGAAGCCGGAAGCGTCGATTGCGTTGCGTTCCGTCGAGGACGCGTTGTGAAGTCGTCCGTCGTAAATGTTGCCGGAGATAAAACGGGTTAGCGCCGGATTCAGCCGATAGGTCGTGTCCAAAAAGACGCCGCGATCCGGCGGGATGGTGCGGTCGTCGCCGAGCAGATGTTCGAGAATCGAGAGATCGGTGCCGGCGGGGTGCGTGCCTTTGGTCACCTGCGGGAGCTGCAGCGGATCGCCGAGCAAAACGACGTTTTTTCCGGCTAAGGATGCGATCAGCGCGTCGGCAATCGAAACTTGCCCGGCTTCGTCGATGAAAACATAATCGAACTCGCGCACGAGGCTTTCGTCGGCCCACGCGTACGTCGTGCCCGCTGCCAGCAGACAGAGTTCAGACGTCAGCGCCGCGATGTCGTCCAAGCTCTCGATCATCGGCCAGTCGGTCAGCGCTTCGTATCTCGAACCTTCGGTCGTCGCGCTTTCCTTATGGCATCCGTGAAAGCGGAAGGCGCGCTCCTTTGCAACCTCCTCGACCTTGCGCAGCAAATTATGCACGGCTTTGTGGCTTTGCGCGACCACGCCGACTCGTTTGCCGGCTTGCAGAAGGTCAACGATCGCATGCGCGCCCGCGGTCGTCTTTCCGGAGCCGGGTGGTCCCTGGACGAATAACGCGCTGCGATCGAGATTTCCGATCACGCGCGAAACCGATTCCGGCGTGACGCGCTCCGGCTGTATAGGGCCTGAAGTTTTGAGCACCGGCGCGCGGTTCAGAAGCATCTGCAGCGTTGCGGGGTAATCCGCTTGCAGCGTGCCGGCGGCGTATGCCTGCGCGATCCGTTCCATCGCAGTGCGTTTCTTGTGCTGGGGAATGGGTGTGCCGGGAATCAGGGCGCGCAATTCGGCGGGATCGATGGTTTTGGTGAGTTTGATCTGCAGCTCGCGCTTGGCGGCGTCGATGCAGACGATTTCGCCCGCGCCTTTTCGAGTGTACGGATCGTGACAGCCTTTGAACGGCAGCCGGTGCTCTTGCGAAGGGAATGAATACGTGTAGACCAGGTTGCGATCTTCGGGGCTGCGTTTGAAGGGCGAAACGTCCGTGCGCAACGTCAGATTTCCGAGCGCCTCGTCGTCGTATTCTTGCAGATCTTGCGGATTGGCGCAGCGATCGAAATACTTCCACCATTCCGGCTTGTGTTCGCGCCGGTGGTACTGCAGCAAATTTCCGAGTAGCCACCGGGCGCGCAGCTCATCGTTCCATCCGCGCAACTCTGAAAGCGAGTCGGGCGCGGGAAGACCGTCGAGGAAACTCTTCTCGAGCTCGGTTTGGCCGGTCTCCTCGGCGGGCTTGACCTCCGGCGCGGTGCGCCATTTGACGGGTTTCTCGCGGCCTGCGTTCAGCTCGTCGCGCAAAATGCGCAGCCATTCGCGCAGCCGGTAGGTCGAGCGGCAGTCGTCTTCGTTATAGGCGCGGATATCCTCGAGAACGGCGTCGTCGCGATCGTCGAGCCACGACTCGAACATCACGATCGATTCGTCTCCGCCTCTGACTTGCGTCTCGCGCTGAAGCCCGTAGAACGTTTCGACTTTCTTAATGGAGTAGGAGGGCTGCGAAATGACCAAACCTTGCCGGACGACCGGGTAGAGATCGATGAAGACGCCTTGCCGCAGAAAGTCGTCCACCTCGCGTTCGCGCGAACCGTAACGGCCCATTAGCCGTTTGAGAACCGAGACTTCGTACGAAGCGTAGTGGTAGACGTGTGCACCGGGATACTGTTCGCGACGCTGCACGACGAAATCGACAAATGCTTCGAAGGCGGTCCGTTCGAGTGATGGATCCGTCCCCCAAAAGGCCCGGTATGAGTCTTCTTCCGGAAGATAGACGCCCCAGAGGTATTCGAGGCCGCGATCGGCGCGGTAAACCGGGTCGCCTTCAATGTCGAAGAAGATGTCGCCGGGATCGGGTTTGGGAAGTTTTGCGAAGCCGCTGAGCTCGTCGGAAAGTTCGCGGAACTGGTAAAAATGCTGCGGCGATCCATTCTTGCGCGATGCGCGGTGCAAGTGCTGCTGCGCAGCTTGCGCTTGCAGCCGCTCGAACGTGCCTTCCGTCATTTTGTTCGGGCGCTCGCCGGCGGCGGCGAGTTGCGCCAGCGTGTGAATTCCGCCCTTTTCGAGCTTCGCGATCTGATCGCGCCGGATGCCCGCCACCAGACTCAAGTGGTCGTCGTCGTCGCGGCGTTTCGCGCACTGCGCGTTCCAGGGGCAGATCACGCAGTGGGCGCACTCGAACGGATAGACATCGCCGCCCGTTTCGACGCTCTCCAGGAACGAGCGCTTTAACCGCCGGTAGTATGCGGCGTAGTCGGCCAGCCTGAACGGCGCGTGCTCGCCGCTGCCCAGAACGATGAATCCGAACTCCGGTGCGGTGCCTTGCACGCGCTGCAGATGCTCGCTGTAATTACAGAGCTGGACGAGAAAGTACGGCTTGGGGTGCAGCGCGAGCTTTGTGTCGATGACCTCGTAACTCCAGTCCCAGCACGCGAACTTCGTTTCGATGCGGCGCAAGAAATCTGCGTGGCCCATGAACGTGCCGTCGAAAAACGTGGCCTGGTAAATATAGCGGACGCCTTGCTCCATCGCGAGCACGGTGCGCGCCTCCGCTTCCCGTAGACCTGCAATCGTATGTTCTGCGGGCCGCTCGATGACTTCGACCTCACCTTGGAATTCGGCCAGCCGCTCGAGATAGTGCCGCTCGTGTTCCTCGCCCTTGCGCGCGATGAGCGCGGTCATTGGATCGACTTCGGTTGGCCGCTCTTTTTCGCCGAGCGCGACCAAGCGGTCCAGCTCGGTAAGGTGGCGGCATTCCAGAAAGTTGTTGAGGTCTGACGCCGAGTAGACCGAGACGCCGTCGATGCGTTGCATAGGCTAGCTTTACCGTAGCATTGTGCCATACGCCTGGCACACGGAGCTAAGGATTTGCGAAGAGCTGGTCTAGACGGGGTGCGGTTTGCGGTTGGCTAGCCGAAGGCGGCGCTGCAGGGCTTGGCTCGGAACGCGTACGCGGTCGGCCAGTCTGACCAGCCAAAGCAGTCTGATCGTCCACCACGTGATGTCGATTTCGTACCAAGCCATGCCGTGGCGAGCCGAGTACGGAAAGGCGTGATGGTTGTTGTGCCAGCCCTCGCCGAACGAGAGCAGCGCGACCCACCAAGAGTTGGTCGAACGGTCGGTCGTCTTGTAGGTGCGGTAACCGAACATGTGCGTGGCGCTGTTGACCAGCCACGTTGAGTGATAGGCGAAAACCAGACGTCCGAAGACGGCCCAAACGACGAACGGCCAGCCTCCGATTGCGAATAAGAGACCTCCGAACGCCAGTTGAATCGGAAAGTTGAGCCGGTAGAGCGAGCGGTAGAAGCGATCGTTCCACAGATCCGGGCAGTATTTCTGAAATTCTTCGACGCTGCGCGGCACGTCAGGGTTCGGTTTGAAGAGCCACTCTATGTGCGCCCAGCCGAAGCCGCGGCGCACGTCGTGCGGATCACCGTTTTGATCGGCGTGCGCGTGATGGCGGCGGTGCGTCGCTACCCACGATATCGGATCGCCTTGCACCGCCAGCAATCCCAAAATTGCGGTTGCGTATTCGACGGGCTTCACCAGACGGACGCTGCGATGCGTCAGCGTGCGGTGGTAACAGAGCGTAACTCCCAGTGCGCCGGTCGCATAAGCGACGCAGGCTGCGGCGATAATCGCCGGCCAAGAGAAGAAGATCGGCACGAAAACTGCCAGGGCACAGAGGTGAATGAATAAGAGGCCTAGGCCGTTTGGCCAGTTTGGACGTGCGTCAACCATTTGCAGAACTTTCCTAATCCAGCGTTCGCTTAAAGCGCGCCGGGGTTAAACTATGCCGGCACGTATGGCGTGTACGGCGACTTGAGTGCGCGCCGTCAGGTTCATCTTCGCCAAGACATGCGAAATATGATTCTTCACGGTCTTATCGCTGAGCTTGAGGCGGCTGGATATTTCTTTGTTCGAAAGCCCTTCAGCAACCAAGCGCACGACCTCGAGTTCGCGATCCGACAATGTTGAAAACGCACGAACCGGTCCCGGAACCGGCTTGAGAGCCGGGACCGGTGGTTGCGGCGCCATGCGCCTGAGCGTGTCGATGGCTTCGGCGATCGTCATCGCGCGCAGCGTCGCAGCCAGGGAAGAAGCCTCTCCCAGGGTGTCGATCTGGCGCTCGAGGTCGAGCAGCCGGCTCAGGGTTCGGGAAATAACGGCGTCCGGGCCGGAAAAGACATTCCCGGCAGCCTCTCTAGAAACAGCCATATCCGCATAGGGTACCGGGCGCTCTTTTCCTGGGCCTTACGGACTATAACAAGCTCCTTACAAAGTGCTTACAAGACCCGCCCGGTTCCGACAGTCCGGCCGTGGCGCTCCGTCGTAAGAGACACCGGTGAAGGCCGGATTAAAGGCTGCCGGATTTGAGGTCCGGCGCGACGCTCTATTGGACCGGCTGGAAAAGGCCCGGCCGAAGATTCTGGCGCTCCTGGCGCCGGCCGGCTTCGGAAAATCGACGCTCGCGCGCCAGCTGCTGAGCGAGAAAACCAATGCCGCCGTCTGCGACGCCGCCGACGTCGCCGGCGATCTGGAACTCGCGCGCCGGTTGATTCCGGCTCTGGCCGCGGAGAATCCGCGCCGGACCCAGACGCTCACGCAGCGCGAGCTCATGATGGGGGACGCCGGAACAGCCGTGGCGGACCGGGTGAACCTTGCGCTGGAAGCTTGGAAAGAACCGATCGAAGACTCGACGTTCGTCTTTGAGAACGCCGAGCATCTGGTGCGCGATCCGTCGGCGCGCGAATTCTTCAGCCGGCTGCTGGCGCAGCGGCCGCCGGGCCGCGACATCGTCATCTGTTCGCGCGAAAGTTTGCGCGTGCACCTGACGAGGTTTGCACCGCCGCATGAGATATTGACGTTGCGGGCTGAAGATTTGGCGTTCGATAGGACCGAGCTCGGCGAGCTCTTTGGGCCGTACGCTGACCGCCCCGGATTTGTCGCGCGCATCATGCAGCTCTCGCAAGGCTGGCCGATCGCGGTCTTTCTGCTGCGCCGGTTCGCCGGCGAAGGGCGCATCGACAGTCTGCTCGAGAGTTTAAACGACGTCGCGTTCGAAGAGCTGCACGACTATCTCGCCGATCAGGTGCTGGCATCGCTCGACCCGCTGCTCGTGGACGCGCTTTTCGCGTGTGCGTGTATCCCAAACGCCCGCGTAGCCGATCTGCGCGCGGCGCTGCCCGAAGAGCGCGCGATCGATGCGCTGCAAGATTTCGCCAAAGGGTCGCCGTTCATCTCGGGTTCCGATGAGACATTCGTGCTGCACCCGCTGCTGAGCTCGCTCCTCACCGAGCGCCGGAGCGAGGAGCGCGAGGAACTGCTGGAGCGTGTCGCAATCGTCCATACGCACGCCAAGCGTTATCAGCGCGCCGCCGAGCTGCACTTGGCTCGCGGCGATCAAGAAGGCGCGGCCGAAGTACTCGCGCGCCACGAGGTTATCCGCGACCGCGCGCCCTCGATGGAGTATGCGCGCGTCTTGGCATCGCTCGATCACTCGCTCGTACAGCGCTATCCGCGCTTGTGGGCGGTTACTGCAATGCTGCGCATGTTCTGCATCGATTGCGAAGAGCTGCTCGACGAAGCGGAGTCGCTGTGGCGAACGCTCTCACCCGAGGTTAGCGCCTCGGAGCGCGGTTACGTCATACTCTTCCGCGTCATGCTCATGAGTTACATCGGACTGATCGACGACGCCGAGAAAATGCTCCAGGAGTTTCTCTCCGGCCGGCATGGACCGCCGCAGAGCAAAGATTATGTGGAAGCATATCTGGGATACGTCTTAGGCGTTATCCGCTCGCGCGCGGGCCGGCTCGAACAGGCCGAGCGCGATCTGACGACGGCACTCCCGAAAGTCGGCAGCACGGACGTCGCCGGTTCCGGAGCGCTGCTGACGATGGGAGCCGACATCGCCCGCGTGCGCGGTGAATTCGCCGTCGCACGGCAGTTTATCGACCGTGCGCTGGAGAGCGCACGCCGATCGGGTCTATGGAATTTCATCGCCTTCGATCTTGCGGAGGCGTGCTTCGGCGCGTGGTTTGCCGGCGACGAGGCGGCTTTCGTCCGCTACGGCATCGAGCTCGACGAAGTCGTCCACCGCAACGGGATTCGCTGCCTCGCATTTTTTGCGGCCGCGGCGCGCGGACGGACGGAAGAGCCGGCGGACGCCGACTTGTTGAAATTCGTCGCATGCGGCCAAATGATCGCGGCAGCCACATCGCACGACCGGCGAACCGCCGTTCGTCGCGCGCGCGCAGCCGTCACGGCCGCTCGGCAGCTCCGCTCGCCGTTCACGCAATGTCTCGCAGATCTCACACTTGCAATTTACGACGACGCCGACGCTTCGGAGCATTTTGAAGCCGCCGTCGAAGCTGCCGCGCGATGCGAGTCGCCGCGGCTGCATAATGCCGTTCGTGCAGTGGCAGAAGGCCGGGCCGATTACGGAATGCTCAATCCGTTCATGATGCGGCTGCAGCACGAGCGAACGGGAAACGCGTCGCCGGTCGAGGTGCTGCTCACCGGCGGCGTCGTGCGGATCGCGGGACAAGAGATGGCACTCTCCGAGCGAGAGTTTGCGCTGCTGGCCGCACTTTCGATTCGACGCGAGACTGTGCCGCGGTCGCGGCTGACCGATCTTCTTTGGCCGGAATTAGATGAGCACTCGGCGCGTAACGCGCTCAGCGTTTGTCTTCACCGCTTGCGCCAGCATCTCAATATCGATCAAAGTGTGGTGCGTAAGAAAGACGGGTATGCGCTGCACGACGACGTGCGTGTGGATTTGTGGGAGATAGACCGCACGGTGACCGCGCTCCGCGCGCGCACCGCGCTCACCGACAGCGAGCGCGGACTCCTCTCCGGCGTCTACGAACAGCTGCGCCGGAAGAGACCTGAACGTATGCTGCAGTGGGATTGGTTCGAACCGACGGAGCGGCACATCCTCGAACTCCGGCTCGAGGCCGCGCACCGGCTGGCCGCCGACGCACTCAGCCACGGACGGGTTCATCGCGCACTCGAACTTGCTGAAGAAATGATCGGCTACGATCCTTGTGACGAAGCCGGACGCGAACTGGCAATCACCGCGCACTTGCGGCGCGGCGATCACGCTGCGGCAATGCGGCAGTACCGGCAATACCGCGAAACACTGCTGGCCGAGTTGCAGTGCGAACCTTCCGAGCAGATCAAGGAGCTCGTCGGCCTCACGCAACACACGGCGTAACACAGAATGCTCGGCTTGATTTTGGCCGTGTTGACGGCAACGTCGTCTCCGTCTCCACCGCCCGCTCCGATCCGGCAGTACGATGTGCTCGTCTCGGCCGGACACGAAGGGCGTCCCGCCAGTTGCCCGCGTTTCCCTAAACGCAAGTGTAACCTTGGAGCGGCCGGCGAGCGGCAGTGGACGCCGATCGTCGCCGACGAAGTGGCGCGCTCGCTGCGGGCGTCCGGAATTGCCGTGGCGCGCGAGCCGGCAGACTTCGACGGATTCTTCGAAGTGAAAGCCGCCGTCTTCATCCATTTCGACGGCAGCAATAATCCATGTACGACCGGCGCCTCGATCGGTTATCATAACAGCGGTTCTATCTCGGCTGCGAAACAGTGGCGGGATATGTATTCGCGCTATTTTCCGTTTACATTCATGCCCGATAACTTTACGGTCAACTTGCGCGACTACTACGGTTTCCGGCAGGTGCACGCGGCCGATGGAGCGCTAGTCATCGAGCTCGGTGAGATCTCCTGTCCGGCACAGCGGCAGTGGCTGGCGTCTAGGTTGAAGCCGGCGGCAGACCTGATTGCGGACTTCATCAGGCAGCTCATCGTCAAGAAGTGAATGCGGCAATCCGCGGCTAAAGCGCCCGTATGCGCCGATTGTTTCTTGCATTTGCCCTTATAGCCGCATGCGCGCCGCAGATAGCCGGCGCCGCCGAAAACAAAGAGACGCCTAAGCCTTCTCCTACGCCCGGTTTTTTCGACCAAATACGTTTCCGGAACGTCGGCCCGGCGGTTTCCGGGGGACGCCTGGGCGCCGTAGCCGGGACCGACGCGGATTCCTCGCTTTACTACGTGGGCGCGGCGGGCGGCGGCGTTTGGCGAAGCACCAACGGCGGGCAAACCTTTGTACCGGTTTTCGATTCGCAAGACGTCGGCTCCATCGGCGCGATTGCCATCGATCCACGCAATACAAAGACGGTATGGGTCGGCACGGGCGAGGGCGCGCCGCGTAACGACGTTTCGGAGGGCGACGGTATCTACCGCAGCGCAGACGGCGGCAGAACTTGGAGTCACGTCCTCGTTTTGGGCAACGCGCTTGTGGCCGCGATCCTGATCGATCCGCGCGATTCAAACGCGGTGCTCGTTGGAGTTTTGGGCGATCCGTTTGCAGACAACACGGCGCGCGGAATCTATCGCACGACCGATGGCGGAAAGACGTGGCAGAAAACGCTCTACGTCGACGCGCGCACCGGAGCTTCCGATATGGCAGCTTCCGCAAAAGAACCGGATGTCGTCTATGCCGGCATGTGGCCGTACCGGCGAACGGGATGGAGTTCGGAGAGCGGTGGAACGCAGGGCGGACTCTTTAAATCATCCGATTTCGGCGCGACGTGGCAGAAACTGTCGGGACATGGCCTACCGGAGGGCGAGACCGGACGCATCGGCGTGGCAGTCGCGCCGTCGGATCCGCAACGCGTCTACGCGCTGATCGAATCGAAACAGGGCTTGCTTTGGCGCAGCGACGACGGCGGCGCGACCTGGAGACTCACGAGTTCCAACACGCTCATCAACGAACGGCCGTTTTACTACACGCATGTCTTCGTGGATCCGACCAACGAGGATCACCTTTGGACGCTTTCCGTGCATTTGACGGCCAGCGTTGACGGCGGCATGACCTGGAGAGTCGGTGCGCGCGGCGTACACGGCGATAATCACGCCATGTGGATTTCTAAGGAAGCTAAGCGCATCATTGAGGGCAACGACGGCGGCCCGTCGTTTTCGTTCGACGACGGCGCAACATGGCAGATGCCCCATAACTTAGCGATCGCGCAAGCATATCACATCGGATTCGATCGGCAGAACCCCTATCACGTCTGCACCCCGCTACAAGACAACGGCGTGTGGTGCGCGCCGAACGACGGGCTGAGCGGCGGCATCAGCTCCAGCCAATGGCAGGCCATGGGCGGCGGCGACGGTACCTGGGTCGTTCCGGATCCGCTGCAGCCGCGTATCGTGTGGCTGACGAGCGGCGGCGGCAACTTCGCCGGAGAGATCGACGTCATCGACACGCGCACCAACGAAATTCGGACCGTATCGCCGTACTTGCACGATCAAAATGTCGTCGATCCGCGTAATCTCAAATACCGTTTCAACTGGGAGACGCCGATCGCGTTCGATCCGTTCGACCCGCACGTTGTCTACACGGCGGGCGACGTCGTCTTAAAGACGCGCGACGCGGGCGGGCATTGGCAAGCGATCAGCGGGGATTTAACGCGGAACGACCGCAGCCACGAGGTCGTCACCGGCGGCATTACGCTGGACGGCACCGGAGCGGAGACGTCGGAGACCATCCTTTATATAGAGCCTTCGCGCGTCACGCGCGGCCAGCTGTGGATTGGGACCGACGACGGCTACATCCAACTGACCCAAGACGGCGGAAAGCACTGGCGCAATGTTACCCCACCGGGGCTGCGTCCTTTCGGCCGTTTTGCAAGCCTCTCCGCGTCCGGACACAACGCCGGGACCTTGTATGCGGCCTACGATCTCCACATGACCGGCGACCGGACCCCGCACGTCTTTATGACGACCGACTACGGTAAGCACTGGCGTGACATCGCCGCAAATCTGCCCGCCGGTCAGGAAGTGCGCAGCGTCCGCGCCGACCCGCGCAATCAACAGCTGGTCTACGCGGGTCTTGAGAACAGTCTCTGGGCCACGTTCGACGGCGGCATGCACTGGCGAAACATCAACTTCAATCTGCCGCCGGCTTCGGTGCGCGACATCGCCGTGCAGCCGGATCGCAATGACCTGCTGCTGGCTACGCACGGACGAAGCGTCTGGATATTAGACGATCTCTCACCACTTCAGACGCTTCAAACCGCACAAAATACCCGTTCCGGGGTGTACGTGTTTCCGGCGCGCGCCGCCGTTCAGTGGAACGAACATAACTACTTCGGCACGCGCACCGACGGTGCGGGGCCTCCGTACGGCACGATCGTTACCTACTATTTGAGGCGGCCGGCGGCATTCGCTCCGACAGCGGAGATCGTCGACTCGGCCGGCCGAGTCGTGCGGCACTTCAAGGCGAAAGACCTTACGAATCAAGCCGGCTTGAACCGCTTTACCTGGGATACGAGCCAAGACGCGCCCCCAATCTGGAAATTTACGCCGACGTGGAACCAAGGCGCGGCCTTCAGTCAAGATAGCGTGACGGTAATGCCAGGCAGGTATACGCTCGTGCTGCATGCCGGGGTCACGGTGCGCAGGCCCATCTTCGTTGAACAAGACCCGCGCACGCATTATACGGCCGCGCAGCTCCGGCAGAATTATATCGCCATGAGCGAAGTGTTCGGGGATTTTGGCAGAGTGAACGTCGCATTAAATACGCTCTCGACGGTATTAAATGAAGCGCCGCTGCGAACGGCCGCACTCAACAAGGTGCAGAACGGCGCGCTCGCGCTTCGAGTTGCAGCTGCGGCCTCGCAGGCCAAGCTGCTGCTGCTTTCGATGACGCAAAATCCCGTCAACGACCAGGACGACGATTTCTTCACCGACGTCTTGCGCGAGCGTTTGCAAACCCAAATGGGCACGTTCGGCGGCGGGGCGCCGCCGACGGCTGCGCAGTTGACCGAAAATGCGGCACTGCACGCGCTAACCAATCAGCAGTTGCGCGAGGTCGCCGCTTTCGAGGCCGGTATGCTGAGCCAAGTTGATGCGGCCTTGCTTGCCGCGAAGTTGGCGCCCCTCACGACGCTCACCCAACAGCCCAAGGTTTATGACGAGGCCGTGGGTGGGCGCAGGGATGGGGACGCGCTTTAGGCGACGGCCGCCGGTTGGGGCACTAGTCCCAAGGTGAGCAGACGCTGCTGGATGCCGTTGTGCGTTCGACCGAACAGCAGCATGAGCTCGTCGATTGAGTTACCCGCCGCAAAGAGGCGGCGCAGTTCTTCATCGTCGCTGCGTTTCCAGGGTTTGCCCGCATTGGGGTAGGTTTCGCGCAGATGCGCGTATGGACTGTGGCCGGGCTGGAAGTTCGCCGCAACGCGCGACGTGAGCTGAAGCGCTTCGCTGCGCAGCTCGTCGGTATTGCGCCGCTCCTGCGGTAGTTCGTTCCAGATCCGGTTGAGCATGCGACGAGCCAACACATCGACGCCGTTAAGAGAAATTTGGTTATCCATAGTTCACCCTTTCTGTGTGATGACAGCGAGCATACGCGGTCAGGGTGACAGCTGTATGGCACAGTGCCCGGGCCGTACTGCAATTGCTGTATGGTTCAAATGTCCCAGCGCCGATTATGATCTTTACGGAGCCTCTTCCGGGTGTGGCCGTCGTCGCGGAGGGGCTCCAAATCTTTCGTCGTAGGTCGCCGAGTGACGCGGCTGGCCGACGTTGCACGACCCGCCGGACCGGCAATTTTTTTGCCGATCGTTCGTCCGCGAATATCGCTGCGCTTCGACGACGCCGCTGCCGGCAGAATCATTCTGGTTGTCGCCCCTGCAGGATATGGAAAGTCGCTGGCGCTTTCGCATTGGCTCGATTGGCAGCCGCAGCGCTACGTACGTTTCGACGTACAAGCCGAACACAGCACCTTGCTCGGATTTGCTCGTGGCATCGCCGAGGCGTTCACGCAGTTTCCCGCCTTGCGCAAAACCGTCGCAACGGCGTACCAAAACAGCGCGTCCGCTGCTGCGCCCGGACAAGAGATGGCCCGTTGGATGGCTGCGCATCTGGATGAGTTCGATGGCGTCATTGCAGTGGATGATTTTCACCGCGCCGGCGAAGATATCGAAGTCTCCCGGTTCCTCGCGTCGCTGATTGCCCGGACCAAGTCGCGGACCCAGTGGGTGCTTGCGACGCGTTCAACCCTGGATCTGCCGGTCGCAAGTTGGCTTGCCTATGGCGAGGCGCATTTCATCATCGGCGATCGCGACCTTATTTTCCACGACGAAGAAGCGCTGCAGCTTTCCGAGGGCGCGGGGCAAACGCTCACGACGCAGACGCTACGCGGTGTCATGGATGCCACTTCCGGCTGGCCGGTAGCGTTGGGCCTTGCGCTGCGAAACTCGACCGCGCTAAACGGCGGTGCGAACCTTTCACACGCTACACGTGAGGTGCTTTTCCAGTACCTTGCCGAGCAAGTGTACGGTGAGCTCTCCGCGGAAGAACGCGACTTGCTGCACTTCGCCGCATATCTTCCTTCTGTAGACGTAAGCACGCTCGAAATTGCCGGCCACTATACCAGCGCGCGTGTATTGGAAGCGGTCCGCCGGAGAGCGACGTTCCTGTCGCTCGAGTCTCCGGGCAGATACAAATGTCACGATCTGTTCCGCGAGTTTTTGCGCAGGCAAATTGAAATAGCCGAGCCTGCGGAAGCGAAGCGTCTCCAAGAGAAAGCGGCTGATACTCTCGAGCGCGCCGGCGACGTAGTGGCGGCACTTCGCGTTCACGCGCAGCTGCACGCGACGGACGCGGTTCTGCGCCTCCTGCGCGCACACGGGTTCGACCTGATGGATCGCTCTCGCGGAGACGTCGTGGAAAGCGCACTGCGAGTTGTGCCTCCCGACGTACGATCATCGGATGCAATTATTCTTGGCCTGCGCGCTCAGCGTGCCGCTGACGCCGGACACCTTGAACGCGCGGAGGCATTATTTAAGAGCGCATTAAGGGTAGTAAAGGAGCCGGACATAAAGGCCACATTATCGCTAAGGTTGGCGATAATGTTAGTCAACTCAGGCCGATCCGCCGCAGATCTGCTTGAGGCAGGAATGACCGATTCTTCGACGAGTTTGAAAGCTGAGATATTTGGGCTGCTCTCTGTTGACTATTCCAGTCAAGATTCTGTGGACAAGGCCCGATGGGCTATGCTTGAAGCCGAGAAACTTTGCCATACGCTTGATGACCAAGCAATTATCGCCAAGGTAAACCTGCGTACATCTGTGGCTGGAATAAATATTGGTAGCCCGGCGGCACAGGTACGGCGCACCGCTCTCATAGCACTCGAAATGGCCAGTCGATCTGGCTTGCTTATGCTCGCCGGACGAGCGTCGACGGCGCTCGCAACCATTAGCTTATGTCTTGAAAGTGATCTAGAGGAGCACGTTCAGCATGCAGAGGCCGCTAGGAGACAGGCGGCTCAAAGCGGCGATCGGGAGAATCTTGAAACCGCGCTCCTTCAATTAGCGTGCGCCGAGACGCAGTTGGGCGACGACTCACGGCTTGATCGTTTCGTGGCGGAGCTTGATGAAGCAGCCCGCAATCCTTGGCATGAAGGCACAATGGAGTGCCTTAGGGCGTCAGCATTCATTTGGAAGGATGATTTCGAAAATGCTGAGCGCCTGATGTCGTCCTTTGGAGCCCGCGGCTATAGCCAATATGCGTTCGACCAAGTCGCAGATATGGCTTTGCACGCTATGTGCTGCATTGCAATTGGGAACAGCGTAAAGGGAATGTCGATTGCTCGGGAAGCATTAGCAAGGCTCAAGACAATCCGGATTCCTCATTTATATGCGAAGAGCCAATGTGAGGTTGCGGCGGTAACCTGCGAAATAGTGCAGACGTTGGCTCATAAACTAATTGGCCGGAACAGTAGTCGACACATCAATGTCGAGGTCGACACGCAACCGGCGATAACACTAAAGAAAGTATTAATCTGCTTAAGTGAGCTCGGCGAGGCGGACAATTGGCAGGAGGCTCTTTCTCCGGCGCTGCGTGAGTTGGAGGCACATAAGCTGCGCGGCCTTTCGAGAACGATAAGGGCATGCGTCAAGGCTTGCAAACGTGCCGCGAGCTGGCCCGAAAAAAAAGTTTCGGCGCTCACGCCAGCCGAGTTCGAAGTGATAAGGCTTGTCGGGCTTGGCGTAAGCACAAAAGAAATCGCAGCGCAAAGGAAACGAAGTGTTCATACAATACGAACGCTTATTCAGCGAGCGATTACAAAACTCGGGTGCCCCAGCCGCGTTGAAGCCGTCCGGACCTTACGACACCGCGGAGAGATATCGTAACCTTATCTTGGCGTTAACCGTGCTCCTAAGAGGAGCACAGGGCGTCCCTTCGTAAGGGTCCCATAAGATGATTAGACCCGTTTCGGTTGATGGCCGCGTTGACACCGGCGGGATTTTCGAACCGATTGTTCGCGGCCGAATAGTTGAACGTGTTGCTGCTGCCGCCTTTCAGCCAATCGTCTTAATCGTTGCTCCCGCCGGTTACGGAAAATCCGTTGCGGTTAGCCAGTACCTTAACAGTCTGGATGCTGCGAAGGTACGCTACGACGTTCGTTCGGAAAATCGCAATTTGTTAGGTTTCTTGCGCGGTTTTGCGGAAGCGCTTTCTAGCGTAGCTCCAGACGCGCGCAAGACATTATCTGGCGCATACGAAAAAAACCGGTCTTCCGGAACGCCCGGCTCCGACTTAGCGATGTGGATGTACGCGCACATCAAGACGTACACGGGAATCATCGCGATCGATGATTTTCATCTAACCGAGAACGACCCTGAGATAGCGAGATTCCTTGTTTCGCTGATAGAACGAACTTTGGGTCGTGCGCGCTGGATCGTCGCATCACGATCGACGACGAATCTTCCAGTAGGATCGTGGCTTGCTTATGGCCACATGGATCTGACAGTAGACGAGCAAGACCTGCGCTTTACGGTGGATGAGGCTCGTCAGGCGGCGAGATCAGCGCGCGTTTCCGTTCGGGATGAAGAGCTTAGCGAAATTCTGTCAATGACGGATGGCTGGCCGACAGCTTTGAGTTTTGCACTCCGAAGCTCGACTCGTTCGGTCGATCTAAGGAATATCACAGCCACTACTCGCGAGATGATCTATCAATATCTTGCAGAGCAGGTCTATCATGCACTTGCTCCAGATGAGCGCGATCTGTTGCACTTGTCGTCATACCTCGGTGAGATCAATGCCGATATTCTCAGGTGCGCAGGCTATGGCAAGGCTCGCGCGGCAATAGAATCACTACGTCAGCGTGTAGCATTTATATATCCAGATCGCCCGGGTACCTACAAGTGTCACGATCTTTTTAAGGATTTCTTGCAACATCAGCTGGAACTCGAGGGAGATCAGGCCGTCGAGGATACACGACTGCGGGCTGCGAGAGCACTGGAATTGGCTGGCCGACTGCCGGCCGCACTTACACTTTTTGCTCAAGCCTTTGCGCTCGCGGATGTTTTGCGTATTCTCACGAGTGATGGGCTCCGGTTAACGGATGAGGGCCATGCTGACGCGGTGGGTATTGCCCTTGAAAGTCTGCCCTCAGATATCCGTGCGACAAATCCAGTTGTTCTCGGGTTACGAGCCTTGGCGGCGGGGGATCTTGGCCGCTTCGATCGCGCCGAGTCATTGTTACAGCGAGCGCTTTCCAAAGAATGCGAGCAAACGCTTCGAGTTGAATTGTCGCTCCGTTTAGCGCTCATACTTATTAATCAAATGCGGGACGTAGCCGAAATGCTCGAGCCCCTTGATAGCAATGCGCTACCCGCGAATCTTCAGGGTGAAATCGCGAGTCTCTTAGCAATCACATACGCGTACGCTGGGCGTTCCAACGAAGCAATGCGAGCGGTCGCAAGGGCGAGACGCGCTCTCTTGCACATTGAGGGCAATCATGATCGGGCGAAGGTATTGCAACGTATCGGTGTGGCTGGTCTGCGGCTCGGCCTCCCGCTGGAAGAAACGATGGATGCCCAAAACCGCGCCGCCTCGCTCGCTTCGGAAGAAGGCATGTATGGCTTAGCGGGACGAGCGTTCGTTGCTCTCGCCAGCATCGCACTTTTGTACGAGGACGATGCTGCGAAGGAAGTGTGGTATTCGCAGCAGGCCGCAAACGCGGCTATGAAGGCCGGCGATTTGTTTAATCTGCAAACCGCATTGCTGCATCTTTTGAACGTTGAAGGCAGGCGCGGAAACGTTGAGCGCATCAAGGCGTTAGAAAAGCAGATTGCGCCTATCTCAACATCCGATTCGCGAAGAATGTCGTACGTAATCCCGATACGTGCTTATGTAGCCGCGTGGGAGGGCCGCTTCGATGACGCGCATCGTTTGATGGCAACTATCGCTGGGAGCGATCGTTTTTTTGCCTACGACCGCGCGGTAAACGCCGCTTCCGATGCCTTGTTCGTTTTGGCACTGGGCCAGCGTGATCTCTCGCTGGCCATACTGAGCACGGTCTTCGCCGAGATTGAAAAGACGGACTCGAAGCTGCTTTATGCTAAGCGGCAGGTAGCAATCGCGAAGCTTCTCGTTGCTCTGGTTGAGAGCCTGGCAGGCCGAAGGACATATGCTCAACGCGCCCTGCGAAAGATTCCAGAACATGGCGATGCGGTCATTACGTCTCTTAGGGACGCGGTGCTTTCCGTATTTAGGGCAATGCAAGAGCCAGCCCTTGAACGAGAAATTGACGAATCTATCGATCGCCTCCAGGCAATCGGATATGGCGGAATAGGGCGGCTTGTAAAAAGCGTGTTCGATGCCTGCAAACCCGCGCGTTTGGAAGCTAATGAATTAGGACTCACACTTGCGGAGAGCAAGGTGCTTCAAGCGCTAGCGAGGGGTCATAGGCCGAAGGATATAGCTCGAGAGTCTGGGCGGAGCATATATACAGTCCAGGCGCATATTCAGAACATAATAAGGAAGCTGGGCTGCAGCGGGCGGAGCGAGGCCCTAAAGATTGCGCGGCTGCGTGGCCTAATAGCCTAACCAGATCATTGATTCAGCAAAACTGCCTAGTGAATTTTAACTAGAGACGGGCTGAGCCAAGAGCCGCTATCCTCAAACTGGCACACATCGCTACTTGAGGAGGTTGTTTTATGGACTTGCTTATTGATCTAGCTATCATCGTCGGCATCGACATCCCGCCGTCTATAGGCTAATCACACGAAAGAAGAATCCATTCCGTTTAGGCTGCGTGGCGGTAGCCAAACCATCATCTCTCTCGGCGCAGATCTCTCTCGGTTAACAAAAGCCGTAATTGAGCAGCTGCAAGATCCGATTTTGGTCGGAGACCCCGGTCTGGAGAGATCGATTGAAGCGCTGCTCGATCGCCTTTGCATGTCTGTTAATCTTTCGAAACCTGTCGGCCTGAGCAATTGGGCGGTACGGGAGGGGAGCCGGCTCGGCACCGCGCGCGCGAGCGAACTCGCGTCCGCGGCAGTGCACGTCGTGGCGGGCGAAGCGGAACGGTTCGAGCTCGACCACGCGCGCCTGTTGGCGTTCATGGAAGTATTGCGGCTGGAAATCGGATCGGCGTTAGCCTCTTACAAAAGCGGAGCGCCAGAAGAATCGCCGGAGTATTCCGAAAGCACCCGCGCGTTATTGGCGATGCTGGGCGAGCGGGACGCTGCCACCTGTTGCCATTCGCGCGCAACCGGAGAATGGGCTAGGCGCCTGTGCGCCGCAATGGCGATCCCGGCCGAGAGCGCGGAATTGATAAAGTTGTGCGCGGTCTTGCACGATATCGGAAAAATCTCGACGCCCGAAGCCATTCTTTTCAAACGCGGCGTGTTCACCGAAGAAGAGTGGGTGATTATGCGCGACCATTCGGCCGCCGGGCAGCGCGTGCTGGATCAAATACCAACCCTCGCAAAATGCGCGCTGATCGTAAGAGCCCATCACGAGCGCTGGGACGGAGCGGGCTATCCCGACGGCTTGGCCGGTGAAAATATTCCGTTTGAAGCGCGCGTCGTCGCGGTCGCGGACGCGTTCCACGCGATGATCAGTGAGCGCCCATACCGCAAGGCCATCCCGCCGCGCCAAGCCCTGGAGATTTTGGAAGCGGGCCGCGGCACGCAGTGGGACGCTGCCGTAGTCGACGCGATGCTTGGCTTGTTCCGCAAGTCGCGCGAGCGCTCCGAGGTCCGGGCTTCGACCGCATAGGGTATCCCGCTATTCCGGGTAGTGGGCAGGGCGCACCAAACGGTGCGCCCTCAATTTTTGTGCCAGCCAGTTGGCACTCTGAGGCGGCATACTCCAACCATGGAGTACATGATTGGCGCGGGCGCGATTCTCGAAACGGGTGAGGCAGCCAAAGTCACCGCGGCGATGCTCCACGCCAGAGTAGACCCCATGCTGGCTCGCTCGGTCAAGGCCGCGGCCGTGGATTTCGACGGGAACTCCCCGGAGGCGCTGCGTCGGCTCCTCGTCCTGGTCCCGGGCTGGAATGCGGGGCGGTTCCGCTCACGCGTCAGCCAACCGCTCATCGAGCGTGGAACCTGCTCGCTAGCGGATGTACTCTCCATGCTTGCCGGCGCCGCGGAGGCTGCGGAAGTTCACCTATTTGCGCACTGGCTGCCCGACGATATGACCTACCAGGCGCTTGCTCAGCGCGGGATCGAGCTGGTGGTTCACCCACTCGAAGCCATCGAATCAGCCGCGGTCGTAGCCGGGCAGCGGCACACCCGGTGGAAGGCGGCGCGAGCGGCTTAGTTCAGCCCCCTCTAAGGTCGAGCGCCGACCATCAGGAATACATGTCCGATATGCAACCGACGCGCGTGGCCGTGGTCGACGACGACCGCTTCGTCCGCGAAATGCTCGAACTCGGCCTCTCTCGTGAAGGCTTCATCGTCAAAACCGCTGCCGACGGTATGGCCGCATTGCAGTTGGTGCGCGAATGGGCCCCTGATGCGATCGTTCTTGACGTCATGATGCCGAAAATCGACGGGTTGGCGCTGCTCCCGAAGCTGCGCGAGATCACCCAAGCTCCGATCTTGATGTTGACGGCCAAGGGCGAAACCGCCGACAAAGTCGCTTCGCTGGGCGCCGGTGCAGACGACTATTTGGTCAAGCCGTTCATTTTCGAAGAATTGATTGCGCGCTTGCAGGCGAAACTACGGCGGCCGCAGCTCATCGAAGAACAAGTCTTGCGCTGGCACGATGTCGCGATTAACCCAGACACGCGCGAAGCATGGCACGGACGGAATACACTCGATCTCACGCAGCGAGAGTTCGATTTGCTTTCGGTCTTCATGCGCGAGCCGCGACGCGTTTTCAGCAAGGATCACTTGCTCGAATTGGTTTGGGGCCACGATTTCGAAGGCGGCCCGAATATCGTCGAAACGTACATTTCATATTTGCGCGCGAAGATCGACCGTCCCGAACAAGGTTCGTTTTTCCGTACCGTACGTGGCGTCGGCTACGGCCTGGCGCAATAACCGAGCGTGAGAAGCTCGCTGGCCTCCCGCTTGGCGGGCCTTTACACGCTGTTGCTTGGGATTACCGTATTTCTTGTTATCGTCGCATCCTCGATCGCGCTGGTTTACGAACTGAACGGGTTTAGTCGCGACATCGTCATCGCCAAGCATGACGAAGCGCGCTATTTAGTCGATCAGTACCACATGCAGGGCGTTAGTTTAGGTAAAGCCGCGCCCGACATTGCTCGCGAATTGAGCGGCATCGGCATGCAGGTCACCGTCTTCGACGCGAAAGGAAAATACTTAGCCGGCGATCGTTCGTTGCGCCCGCCCATGCTCGGACGCATGTTGAATGGGCGTGTAGAAATTGTCCGGCCAACGGGACGCGCGCAAATCACCATCAGCCGGGGGCCGCCCGGTTTTGAGGGTCCGCCGCGCCGCTCTGATTTCCGGTTCCTGATTGGGGTCGATGGCGGCTACGTCGCGTTCATGCCTTCGCCCTGGATCATCTTTGCAAATCTTGGACCGTACTGGCTGATCATCGTATCCATCGGCATCGTTGCGATCTTGCTCTCATGGTTCATCGGTCGCGTCTTTTCGCGTCACGCTCTCGCGCCGCTCACAGAAGTCACCGGATCGTTGCAAGCGTTGGCGCTCGGTGACTACACCCAGCGCCGGTTTATAGCAGCCGGCGGGGACGAGATCGCGCAGTTGACCGCAGCGTATAACGATGCTGCTGCGAGTGTGGCAAGCGCGATGGACGAGCGCAAGAATACGGAGGCTCGCATGCGCCAGTTCGTCGCCGATGCCGGCCACGAGCTGCGCACGCCGCTGACCGTTATCGCCGGCTATATCGACGTGCTGCGCCGCGGCGCCATCGAGGAGCCGAAGGTCGCCAAACAGATCTTGGCGACGATGTCGCTCGAGAAAGAGCACATGCGCGGCTTGATCGATCGCTTGATGCGATTGGCGCGCATGGACGCAGAGGCGCCGCCTGAACCGATGCCGATCGATGTGCGCGAATTTTTACTCGATCAGTCCGAGGCTGCGCGGCGGCTCGACGAGCGGCGTCCCATCGATTACAGCGTCGAAGGCGTAAAAGAGATTTTCGCCGATCGCGCCGAGCTGGCCGAAGCGTTCTGGAATATTTTGGAAAACGCGCTGAAATATGCACCCGGAGCCCCGGTGCATTTGCGCGCGACTGCAGAAGGCGAAGAGGTCGTCCTAACGGTCAGCGACCAGGGTCCCGGAATGACCGAAGCCGAGCTGCTCCATGCTTTCGAACGGTTCTACCGGGGAGATGCACGGGGAGAGATGCCGGGCACCGGTCTTGGTCTGGCGATCGCCAAACGGGCGGTCGACCGAGCCGGCGGCACGATCGGGATCGATAGCGCCCCGGGGCATGGAACGACGGTAACGATCCGTCTTCCTCAGGTGTTTCCCAAGGGTGGAGTGGTAAAAGAAACCTGATGCGACGCGTTACTGCCTTTTTGTTGGCCTTGATTTTCACCGCAAGCCTGACGCCGGCTGCTCTCGCGCAGTCTGACACGGGCGAAATCTGGATCACGGTGCAAGACGCCGGAACAAAGGCGCCGGTGATTCTAGCGCGGGTCTTGCTTGACGGTCCGGTAGTCACCAGCGAATTCACGGGCAACGACGGGAAGGTCCACTTCATCGACGTGCCCGACGGGATCTACCGCGCGCGCGTTTTCGCGCGTGGCTTTCAGGCGGTTACTTCTTCGAATTTCGAAGTAACCAACGGCCGCTCCGTGACCGTCGCCGTGGAATTGGCGCAGTCGCAAGCCCCTTTGCGCACCATTGCGTCCGTGGTGTCGAAATCAACTGCGACCGTTTCGACGACGGCCATATCAGCGAACAGCGCTCAGCGCAAGCTTTCCGATACGCTGGCTGACGCGCTCGGCACGCTTTCCGGTGTAAACTTGACGACCTCGAGCAATGACAGCGATGCGACGCAAACGATATCGCTTGAGGGTCAGGACGCGAGTCAAACCGCGTTGTCGGTCAATGGCATCCCTTTGAACTCGCCTGGCACCGCCGGTAACGTGCGCGCGATAAACTCCGACCTTTTCACCGGCGCCAATGTTTCGTTCGGCCCGCAAACGGGCGGGTTCGGCGGCGGCGGCGTTGGCTTCTCGACGCTTCAGCCAACGCTCTCGTGGCAGAGCGAGTTCTCGCTCTCGGCGGGCAGCAACGGGAAGAACAACTATCTGGCATCGGAGAGCGGCTCTCTCGGGAAGCTCGGATTCGCTTTCACGCATACGTTCCGCGCCACGCCGAGCCTCCTCGACGGAATGACGTTCCTTGATGCGAGTGGCTTGAGTTACAACCACAACGGCGACCGTAACAGCTCCGGGACGTTGCTGAATCTGCGTTATCAGTTAAACGACGCGCAAACGCTGAGCACGTTGTACATGCATTCGACCAACTCGGCGAATATCGTTTGCACGCAGTTCACCGGGCCGGTGCCCTGCGGATACGGTCCGGACAACACGACGAACACTGCCTTCGATCTGTATTCGCTTACCGATAACGCACTGATCGGCGACACGCAGGTTGCAGCGTCGTTCTACGGGACGCGCTCGAGCACGCTCAACGATATGCTGAACCGGTTCGTGGGCGGCATTGCGGAGCCCACCGGCACGCAATCCACAAATTATTCAAACGGATTCTCGGTCAACGCCACGCTGCCGGCCCGCGATCGGCACACGATTTCGGTTACCGCCAATACAAGCAACAGCCGGAGCTCTTATACGCCGCTGGTCCCTGCAGCCGCTCCATATACGTTCAACGGCCAGTCCAGCAGCTATTCGTCGCTCACGATCAACGATTCGATTCGGGCGAATCCGAAGCTGCGCTTCAACGATTCGATCGGCATTAGCCGTTCGAGCACCGGTCCCGGCACCATACTCTTAGGTTTCAGCTCGAACTGGGCGCCGACGACCAGCGATACGTACGCGTTCAGTTACAACATCGGTGGTAACGGCGCGCGCCTCGGCCGCGAAGGTATTCTTTCAGATCCCGCGCAGCTGCGTTTCGACTGTAACAGCGACGTTGCATTCGGCAGCGCGCCTGGGGATAACGCAACGGCAAGCTCCTCGACGGCGGCGCGTCTGAGCTACACGCACAAGATGAACGGCGGCCTGATTAGCGCGCAAGTCTATCGCCAGTCGCAGAACGGCGTCGTGCTTCCGGTCGACGTGAACGGCACCGCACTCGCCGGCAGCAGCATTTTTCCGCCGGGCTATTTTGCGATAGCGCAAAATACATTCGTCAACGAATGCGGCGTTCCGATTGGAACGACGTTCGGTCCGCAAAACACGTACTTCTCGACGCCCATCTCCGGCGTGCAGCGCGTCTACGAGGGCTTCCAGCTCAACGGCTACTTTACGCTGGGCGGCGTCGTTATCGAGCCGTTTTACGATACGCAGGTCGCCAAAGCGAACAGCAGCGATCCCCGTTTCGTCAACCCGTACGCAATCACAATAGCGCGCACGCAGCTTCCCAACGTGCCGCTGCACCGCGCCGGACTGACTCTCGATTACAAGCCGCCCCACTCCGCGTTCGAGTGGCTGGCGAGGGCGAATTACACCGGCAGCAATAATGGGCAAAATCTGCCCGCCTACACGACGGTGGACGCCGGGATCAACTACACGGCGTCGCGCGGCGACGTCACTTTTGCGGCGAGTAACATCTTTAATGCGTATGGCGGCATCTTCGCGACGTCGCAAGGAGCCGTGCCGTACGTCACGCAGGCGGGAATCATTATTCCGACCGTCGCGCGACCGAATCCGCCGCGGCAGTACTCGCTTACCTATACGGTGCGCTTTGGTCAAAACGTGCCGCAAAATTCAGGCGCATCCACGCTCTCTTCGGTTGTCGGCGGCGGAGAAGGCGGTGGTCCCGGGGGGCCAGGCGGCCGCGGCGGAGCGGGCGGCGCATTCTTCCGCCAGCTGACACAGCTGCCGCAGAGTCCGCCGTCGAATCCATTTGCGGTAAATACGGCTACACCGATCTGCACTGCGGACTCGCAGAAGATCGTGCAGCCTATCCTGACGGCGCTCAAATCTTACACGTCACAGATCGAGGCCGCTAAGACGTCAGCGGGATATCCGGCCACGGCACCGGCGCCGCCGGTCATTCCGGGCGTGTCGGTGCAGTATCATCCGTTAGGCACGACGTACGCGCTCTCGATCTCGACGAACAAGACCGCACTCTTGCGCCCGGTCTTCACGTGTTCGACGTTCCATATCGCCGACCAGCAGGCGGCGGACCAGCGCAAATTATTCGTCGAGCCGAATACCGGCGGAATGTTTGCCACGCCGACGCTCACCTTCATGCCGTCGGTTGGACTCTACCTCGCGCGCACGCCTCCGGCGGCGGGTTCGGAAACCTTCCGCACCTACAAGCTTCCGGTGACGCCGCCGAAAAATGCGTTCGTCTACAATCCGAAGAGCCCGACGTGCACGACCGCGCAAATGCGTTCAACGGCGCAGGCTGCGATCGCGGAATTGCAAGCGCACTTTGCTAAAGGCGGTCCAGCTCCGGACTGGACGATCACCGCGAACACGGCGAAAGCAGGTACCTGGTACTCGCTTTCGCCCGAGGATATTACGTGGGTTCCGGCACTGATTAATTGCGGACGCGTCGCGTCCGCGGCTCGCGACGATCTTACGAAACTCGGGTGGGACGGAGCGATTCCGCCAAGTTTGAGCTACTCACCGGCATTGGGCTTGTATCTCGTCACGGGCGGATTCCAGCGCCAAGGCGGACCGAACGCACCGAACAGTACGCCTGGGCCAAACGGTCAGCGTCGCACGGGCGGCGGCGAAGGCGGCGGTTTCGGCGGCGGATTCATGATTCCGATCTTCGGTGGGCAACGCCGCGGCGGAGCCAGTCCGTCCCCGTCGCCCGCGCCAGCATCGCCGTCACCGGCGCCGAGCTCGAGCCCGCACTAACGCTCGGTCGAAGTTCCCGCGAGACGGGCGCGATCGACCATGTCTTTCATACGCGGATGATCGCCCGGAATCGTCGTGACCCATTTTTCGAACTTGGGAACGGGCTCGCAGACGCGAAATAAAAAGTACCAGACGTTCATCTCGCCCATGAATTTGAACCGGCGCTTGATGTCGGCGCTCAACGCCGCGTAGGTCGGAAACGACTGCAAATACTTTTCGAAACCGCCGTGAGCGCCATCGAGCTCGACCAGCGTTTGCGCATTATGAATTGTCGCGCGAATCTTGCGCGCGCTGTGCAGGATGCCGGGCGCGTGCAGCAACCGGTCGACGTCGCCTTCCGTGTATGCCGCGACTTTGAGAACGTCGAACGATTCGAACGCCTCGCGAAACGATTCCCAGCGTTGCGCGATCGATGCCCAACTCAGACCCGCCTGGAAAACGGCGCGGGTGATGACTTCCAAGTAGTCGTTTAAAGCCGGAGATTCGACCTGTCCGGGGATGGTCGAGTGGGCCACTATGGCGCGTGCGCCGGCGCGTCAAAAGCTAGCGCGGTCATCATAGCTACGCCCGCCGGCAATGCTGCCTCGTCGATATCGAATGTGCTCGAATGGTGAGGGTGCGCGGTAGCGCTGTCGCCGCGGGCTCCGAGCATATAAAAGCATGCCGGCACGCGCTGGGCGAAAAATGAAAAATCCTCGGCCCCCATCAGTTTGTCCGCCGCGAACACCCGCGCATCGCCGAACAGCTTGCGGGCAAGCGTTTCGGCATACTGCGATTGATCCGGATCGTTTGCAGTGACGGGGTAGCGTTTGAGATATTGGAATTCGTAGGCTGCGCCGGCCGCGTCGCACGACGCTTTGAGAATCCGTTCGATCCGCCCCGGCATTGAATCGCGCAACTCTTCGGAAAAGGCCCGAACGGTGCCCAGCATGCGGACAGTGCGCGGAATAACGTTATGTATCGTTCCCCCGTGGAACGAACCGATCGTCACCACGGCCGGCTCGAGCGGGTCAACGTTGCGGCTGACGATTTGCTGCAGTGCGGTGACAAATCCGGCCGCAGTCAAAATCGGATCGATCGTATCGTGCGGAGCCGCGCCGTGTCCGCCTTTTCCGAGTACTTCGATTTCGATTGAATCGCTCGACGCGTAAAACGGTCCGCTGCGAAAACCGAGCGTACCGGTTTCGTACTTTGAACTCAAGTGAAGACCGTAAGCGCGTTCGATTCCGAACCGCTCGATAAGGCCTTCCTCGACCATGGCTTGTGCGCCGCCCTGCCCTTCCTCGGCCGGTTGAAAAACAAGGCAGACGGTTCCCGCGAGTTCGTCGCGCCGGTCGGCAATCAGTTCGGCCGCGCCAAGCAAAATGGCCACGTGACCATCGTGGCCGCAAGCGTGCATGACTCCGTCGTTACGCGAACGGTACGGACCGGAGTTTTCCTCGAGTATCGGAAGCGCATCCATGTCGGCGCGCAGCATGATCGTGCGGCCGGCTTTGGCCCCGCGGATTACGCCGACAACGCCTGTGCGAGCGATGGCGCCGTGTACGTCATAGCCGAGGTTGCCGAGGCGCTCGGCGACGATTCCAGCGGTGCGCTCTTCCGCAAACCCGAGCTCCGGGTGCATGTGGAGGTCCCGTCGCGTCGCGACGACCTGGTCGGCCAGCTTCGCGGGCACCTCGATGGTGGCGGTCATGCACAAGCGGTTCGCCCTCGGGGTGCGCCTGACCCAGGGGTCTTCCTTTTCGGCAAATCGCGTGGTAGCATTTGCCGGGCAAGTCGAACCCAACCATTCTAACCCACGTGATTAAGGAGTCCCGTTTAGTGTACGTCGATGAAATGTTGAACTGTGTAGACTGTGGACGTCAGTTTGCGTTTACGGCCGGGGAACAGCAGTTCTACGCCAGCAAAGGTTTTCAAAATAAGCCCAACCGTTGTCCGGACTGCCGTCAGGCACGCAAGCAAATGCGTTCGCAAAGCGGCGGCGGCGCGGGCGGCGGCGGAGGCGCGCGCAACCGCGAAATGTTCCAAGCCACGTGCAGCCAGTGTGGCGGCGTTGCGGAAGTGCCTTTCCAGCCGCGCGGCGACAAGCCGGTCTATTGCCGCGATTGCTTCGCATCGCGACCGAATTACCGCTAGATCTCAAACCCTCGCTTTGACTAGCCCGCCGGCACTACGGTGGGCTTTTTCTTTACGAGGAGCGTGACGAGTGCGCAGATCGCGGCGTTAATGAGGAGCGCGTAGAAACCGGCATTGATTCCGCCGGGCGCGATGGGATTGTGCAGCGAGTAAAAGCCGACACATTCGCCCGCAATGAGGCCGGCGCCGACGGCCCACGGTCCGACGCGAGGCCAAACCAGCGCGAAGATGACGCCCGGCGCGAGCTGAGTGATGCCGACGTAGTAAAAGAGCAGCAAATCCACGAGCGATGTCTTAAAGAAGATCCAGAGCGTGAGCGCGAGGAACGCAACGACCAGCACTAGTATGCGCGTAGCCATCGTGCGCTCGCGGTCTCCCGTCGCGGCGTTGAACACGTCGCCGAGGACGTTTTTTGAGAAGACGCTGGCCGCGCCGAGCAGCAGTGTTGAAGCCGGCAGCAGAGCGGCAAGGCATCCCGCACTCGCAACGATGCCAAGCGCGGCCGGTGAGTAGTAGCGCTGCATCAACAGCATGAACGACTGATCGGCGGCCGGACCTTTTAACCCGGGAACGACGGCCAGCGCCGTGAAGCCTGCGAAGAAAACGAAAAGCAGCACCAATTGGTAGAGCGGCATAAAGATCATATTGCGCCGCAGCGTCTCGCCGTTTTTTGCCGAATAGATTGCCGGTGCGTTTGCCGGCCCCATGAAGAAGCCCACGCCCGAAAGGAGAATCGTCGTCACGAACCACGGCACGGTGTAAGCGGCATTGGCGATGCCCGGCGGCGGTAGCGTCATCCAGTGCGGATGAACCTGCAGTACGTGGTTGATCATTCCGAGCGGCGAGCCGAAAAACCGGATGGGAAGAGCAATCCCTGCGAACAGCACCGCTCCCAACACAAGCGCATCTTTGACCACGCTTGCCCACGCGGTACCGCGCAGGCCGGCCGTAAAGACGAACAGCGCTATGAGAACAAAAGCGATGCTGACTGCCGCCGTCGAGTTGTACTGTCCATAGCCGGCAATCGTCAGCAGTATTTGCAGTCCGGTGAGCTGCAGCGTGACATAAGGGACGACGAGAAAGAATTGCAGCACCGCCACCGCGATTCCGAGCGTTTTGCTGCCGTAGCGGTACATAAACAAGTCCGGCAGCGTCAACAAACCATGTTCCTTGCCGATCCGCCAAATGGGCGGCAGCAAGAAGAAGCCGATGCAATACGCGACGGTCCCGTAGGCGAGAATGTAAAATGTCGCTGCGCCTTTGCCGTACGCCCATCCGGCTGCCCCCAGAAAGGTAAAACTCGTGTAGATTTCGCCGGCGAGCAGAATCCACAACAGCAGCGCGCCAAACGAACGGCTCCCGACGATGAATTCGTGCGGATCCATTTTCAATTTCCGCACGCTCAAGAGCGCAAACGCGATCGTACCGACGATGACGACGGTGATAATTGTGAGTGCCAGCGTTTCCGGCCTCACCGGGGACGCCCCAATCGGTTGGCTGCAAGCAAAAACAGGGGCGTGACGGCAACCCAGAAGACCATCCACGCCAGTAGGAACGGGAATCCAAACACGCGCGGCGCCTCACGGTTGACCAACGGAATCGCCAGCGTCAGCATGATTGGGGGAATTGCCGCAAGTGCGACCTGCGTAAAGCGCGCGGCGGGTGTCATCTTGCGGTTACTAGTAGTATAGGCGGCTCGTGAAAACCTATGATGCGATCGTCGTCGGCGCTGGGCATAATGGCCTGGTCGCAGCGTGCTACCTCGCGCGCGCTAAACGCAAGGTGCTGGTCCTCGAACGCCGGTACGTGGTGGGCGGAGCCTGCGTCACCGAAGAGCGGACATTTCCCGGTTACAAAGTTTCGACCGCCGCTTACGTCAATAGCCTTTTTCGTCCCGAGATTATTCGCGATTTACGGCTGCGGGATTACGGTTTTGAGCTGCTCGAGCGCAGCCCGGCTTCGTTCTCCCCGTTTCTCGACGGCCGGTATCTCATACTGGGGTCGGATAAACAGAGCGAGTTGAATGAAATCGCAAAATTCAGCCGCCAAGACTCGCAGCGCTATCCTGAGTACGAACGGATGCTCGAGCGTGCCGCCGCAGTGATCGAGCCGACGCTCATGCAAAAACCGCCAAACGTTGTGAGCCCTTCCGTCTTCGATCTGCTTGGAATGGCAAAGTTGGGACGCGGGATGCAAAAGCTCGGACCGCAGATGGGCGAAGCCGTCGAGATCCTGACCGGAGCGGCGCGCCCGATTTTGGATCGCTGGTTCGAGTCGGAAGAACTGAAGGCAACGCTGGCTACCGACGCCATTATCGGCGCGTTTGCGCCGCCTTCGATGCCGGGCACCGCTTACGTGCTCTTTCATCACGTCATGGGCGAAACCAACGGCAAGCGCGGAGTTTGGGCATATGTGCGTGGCGGCATGGGCGGTCTCACGCAAGCGCTCGCGAAGGCGGCAGCGGATCTTGGCGTCGAGATACAGACCGAAGCTGAGGTTTCCAAGATTCTCGCCCGAGACGGCGCCATTGCGGGTGTGGCTCTTTCGAACGGCGACGAGTACTCGGCGCCCATGGTTGCCAGCAATGCGGACTGCAACGTGACGTTCAACAAGCTGCTCGGCCGCGAGCTCTTGCCACCCGATTTTGTGGAAGCGATCGACCGGATCAGCTACGATAGCGCGTCCGCGAAGATCAATGTCGCGCTCGACCACCTGCCCGACTTCACGGCATTACCGGGGACGCAAGCCGGACCGCAGCACCGCGGGACCGTGCACTTGTGTCCGGACCAAGACTTCATCGAACGCGCATACGACGATGCGAAGTATGGCAAACCGTCGCGCGAGCCGGTCGTCGAGTGCACGATCCCGTCGGCGGTCGACGACACGGTCGCGCCGCCCGGCAAACACCTGATGTCCATGTTCGTCCAGTATGCTCCCTACGCACCGAAGGACGCACCATGGAATACAGAGACAAAAAATGCCTTTGCGGACAGCTGCTTCGACGTCGTCGAACGGTACGCGCCCGGTTTCAAGAATAGCGTCATCGACCGCCAAATACTCACGCCGCCGGATCTCGAAAACATCTTCGGATTGACCGGCGGAAATATTTTCCAAGGTGCGATGACGCTCGACCATCTCTTCATGTTCCGGCCGGCACCGGGATATGCCGGATACAGGATGCCGGTCAAAGGACTGTTTTTATGCGGCTCCGCGGCGCATCCCGGCGGTGGAGTAATGGGCGCTGCGGGCTTGAATGCCGCCAAGGAGATGCTGAAAAGATGAAATCTAAATCGTTTCTGGTGCCGGACGATATCTACGACTACATGCTGAAGACGACGCTGCGAGAAACGCCGGTCCAGCGCGAACTGCGCGAGCGCACGGCAGCGATGCCGCAAGCCCGCATGCAGACCGGCCCCGACCAGTTGCAGTTGCTGCAATTGCTCGTGCGCGCCATCGGGGCGCGTCGCTGCATCGAAGTTGGAGTCTACACGGGCGCGAGCGCGCTGGCCGTCGCGCTGGCGCTTCCCGAGGGCGGCTCGATTGTTGCGTGCGATGTCAACGAAGAGTACACGGCGATCGCCGAGGAGTTCTGGGAGCGGGCCGGCGTGACGAACAAGATCGACTTGCGACTGGCGCCGGCTGTGGAGACCTTGAGCGACCTGCTCGCGCAGCAAGGCAGCTACGATTTTGCCTACATCGATGCCGACAAGACGAACTACGACGCGTATTACGAACTCGTCTTGCAGCTGTTGCGTCCGGGCGGTCTGATAGCGGTCGATAATGTGCTGTGGGGCGGCGACGTCGCCAACCCCGCGCAGAGAGATCCTGACACGGTCGCTCTTCGAAATCTCAACGAGAAGATCGGGCGCGACGAACGGATCGACGTGAGTTTCCTTACGATCGGGGACGGACTTTCCTTGGTGCGGAAGCGGTGACGGCATGAAAGGCAGGTTTACGGGCGGCAGCCTCGACAAGGCGCGCTTGGATACACTCGTCGACGCAGTCTACGCGATTGCGTTGACGCTGCTCGTTTTGGATTTGAAAGTGTTCAGGGTTGTGCTGCCCGCCGCCATGCCGGGCGTGCTTGAGTCGATGCTGCCGGAAATAGGTATTTACGCGATCGCGTTTTCAACAATTGCGCTGTTGTGGGTCTGTCATCACTATTACTCGACGCTCGTCGTTGGAACCGATTTTACGCACGTGATGCTCAATCTCTCGCCGCTGCTTTTCGTTTCGCTCGTTCCCTTTACGGCGGCCGCAATGGGAAACAACACGGACTCCTCATGGGCGGTCGCTGTATTCACGCTGAACGTCGCCGTCATCTGCTTCCTTTACGTGCTCAATTGGGCGCATTGCAGAAGGCGGCTCGTCCCGGCCGAGGTCGACCGCGGGCTGCTCGATACGATGTCCGCCAACGCATGGTATTCGCTTGCGGGCGAGATCTTGGCGACCGTGCTGGCGTTCGTCTCGCCCGTTCTTGGGATTGCGGTGGCAGCCGTGATGGTGCCCACCGGATTTGCGGCGATGGCGCGTTTGGAGCCTCGCATCATGGAGGCAGTAAAGGAACGCTAGGCGCCGTACCAGCGCAGGCGCGGCCAAAGATCTTCCAGCGGCGCGATCGGCTGCGTGCACAGAAAAATCGGCGTAGGGCCCTCGATCGCCCAACGGTACGGATCTTGAAAGGTGCCGGCCAAGACGACGTGCCGGAAAAGGACGTGCAGCAAATCGGATTGCGATGCGCCGACCGCCAGCACCGAGCTGCCGTCATAGCCGCGCGTGCCCCAAAGATAGTATTGATTCTGTCCGCTGATCGGTTGCGGAAGTCCGTATTGCGGCCCGTAAAATTCGATTGCGGCCGCGCCGGCATACGTATCGGAAAAAATGGCGGTACGCCTGCGCTGCTGCGGCGGAAGTTTGTCATAGAACTCCGCAACGCGTCGCGCGAGTCCTTGCCATCCGAATTCGTCCGCAAACAGCGGCTGGACCAGCCTTGCCGGCGTGCCGCCGCGTCCCGTCACACCGAGAAACTTTGAGTAACCGACCAGTGTTTGCACATCAAGTGCGGGAATCGTGAAGGGCGCGAGGAGCACCGCGGAAATGAGGACCGCGCCGCAGGCGAGCGTGCGCCAAGCCGGGCGCCCGCTCCATGCGCGTTCCAGCGTTACCCAACCCGCACAAATAAGCGGCGTGTAAATGCCGGCGATGTAGTAGCCTTTGCCGTTTAGCAGCGCAGCGGAGGCGAGCAGCAGCACAAACGCGATGGCGATGAAGCGGTAGGCAGAGAATCGCGGGGCCAGCCAAAGTGCGACCGCTCCGGCGACCCATATTGGAACCACGACCGGATTAAAAAACAGCAGCTGCTCTAGAAAGAAGACGCCCGCGTTGACCAGCGGCTGCCGGAACTCGAATTGCATTCCGGAATTGAAAGCGTGCCGCCCCAGCACGTCGCCACGCAATACGGCGAGCATCGGCCAGCCGTGCACGCTTTGCCACCAGAGGTTGGGCGAGAGCACGAGGAGCGTTCCGAGCGCGGCGATAACGAAAACGCGAGATCGCAGGACGGTGCGTTCGGGCGTCAGCAGCAGTCCGGCCAGCATCGCCGCGGCCAACAAAAACATCGAGTATTTTGCGTAGAGTCCAAGCGAAACCGCAGCGGCGATCGCAAACCACCACCGCTCATCGCGCGACCGGATCAAGCGCATCATCGCGAAGACGGTCAAGGCCCACGTCAGCGGTTCGTACGACGTCGTCGTCAGTGTCGTTCCCAGAAAAAGATAAGCCGGCGTGAGCGCAACGGTCAGTCCCGCCAGGCGCGCAGACCAGCTGCCGCCGCCGAGCTCTGCCGCGATCGCGCACGCGAGATATGCGGTCGCGCCGGCTGCAAGCGCTACGGTGAAACGCAGCGCAATGAGTTCGTAATGCGCCGGCGCCGAAAGCCACGAGACGAACGCCGTGAGCGGAGGCATGTCGACATACCCCCAGGCCAGCCGCTTGGCGCAGGCGATGAAGTACAGCTCGTCGCGGTAGTAACCGTAGCGCCAGGAAACGGCGATGTGCGCGGCAGCCGTCAAGACTCCGAGCGCCGCGGCAAACCGTTTATCCAACGGAGGCGGGCGGCGGCATTGCCGAAACGACGAAACTCAGCAGCAGCGAAAAAAGTCCCGCATAGAAAACGGCGCCAATTGCAAAGATAGGATCCCACCACGTGCCACCCATGAATGCGATCGTGAAAAGGAGCAAGGCCGCCGTATAGATCGCCGGAACCGCAAAAGCGAACGACGCAAATGTAAGGCGCGATAAGAAGTAGGCCGGCGTGCGGGCCAGGAACGCATCGCCCGCAATCCCGGCGGCTATGCTGGCCGCCAGCACACAGACGATATCGAGCCGGCCGAGCGAATGGGTTACGGCGATCAAACCGTTGCCGAGTACGAAGAGTATCGTGAGCGCCCCGGGCCGTAAACGGAAGTTGCGCACCAAATAGAAGGCCGTACCCATCATCAGCAGGCTTTGAAGGATGACGGCGATCAGCGATCCGCCTTGCTGATAGAAATGTATGGTCATGAGCGTCAGCGCGTTGGCGTCGAGTTCGTGCGGCACAACGACTCCTAGCACGCGCGCGGCATCCGCGCGAAAGAACACCTGCGTTCCCCAATGCATCAATTCGAGAATTGCGGCCGCTGAAATAATCGCGGGCAACTGCTGCGAGAGCGTTGCCGGCCGTGGCGCCTGCGAAATTGCGGAACGGATTGGTCCTGAGATGATGAGTAGCACGCCGGCGCCGATCACTTGGTGCGTCGGGCTCAGCAGCGCGTCGAACCCGGCTTCGAAACCGAAGAAGAGATGGTTGATCATGTCGGCGGCGCCGCCGAGCAAGAAGACGAGTACGCCGAGCGCGGACCATGAATACGCCGGCCCGAGCGCTTCCCAAAAATTCTCGTTGCGGCGGCGGGCGGCGGACAAGCGCGCGCCGATCAAGTACAGCAAGAGAAGAAGACCGGAATAGAGCAGCGCGTGCGCCCACGTAAAAAATGTATCGACGTCGTGGCGGATGTGCCAGCCCGCGTCGGTGTATAAGCCGGCGATGGTCCAATAACCGGCCAAGGCCATGGCCCAGTCAAAGCGCCTCAAGCGTCCAGGGTTCGCAAGGCCATCATTCGAACCTGCGCAGCTCGATGCGCGTACAGGCGGTCGCTCTCGCGCCCTTACTCGCCCTATTGGCGGCGTGCGGATCTCACCCCGAAACTGAAACACAGAACGCCGTAACCATCGGCGCCGTTGCGCCCTGGCCCGCGACGGTTTTCGTTAGGCAGGACGACCCGCCGCGGATCCTCGCTGCACAGTTCTCGTCTTCCGTGATTCGCGTCGGAGAATGGTGGTCGGGGAGAGTCGCTACGACCAGCAACGTCGCGGTCGTGGAACTGCGCTCGCCGTCGTTTTCATTCATATTGCACCGGACGGCGTTTGGCCAATTCGCGTTCAGAACACGGGTCTTGGCCGTTCCCTCGATCTACCGCCGCGGATTCACCGCGACGCTGGTCGCGCGCGGTGCGGGGCTTGGACTAACCGACGTGCGCAGCGCCGAGCTGGTTTTTCGATAGCCGCAAGACGATCGTCGCACCGGCCGCGACGGTGAGATTTACCAGCAGCGCGTAAAAGGCAATGTATCCCGGCAGCGTGATCCCGGCGTGCAGCGTAAAGATCGTCGTGGAGAAATTGTTAGTTTGCGCCATCCACGTTGCGGCGGCAAGTCCGGCGGCCCAGCCAGCGAGCAAGGCGTGACGATGAAACCACGTCGTGTAAAGCCCGAGGATCACCGCCGGGAAGATCTGCGCGATCCACGAGCCGCCCAGCAGTTGGAATTCGATGGCGTAGGCGGGCTTGATGGTGAGCGCGATGGCCAGTCCCCCCACCAACACGAGCAGCGCGATAAAGCGCGCCGTGCGCGTTTCCACCGGCGGCCGCTCTTGCCGCGTTTGGAACGTCTGCAGAATGTTGCTCGCGAACAGGTTTGCTGCGCCGATCGCCATGATCGCCGCGGGCACGAGCGCGCCGATGACGATCGCGGCAAAGGCGACCCCCGCAAACCAGTCCGGGAAGAAGCGCGCGAAGAGATCGGGGATCGCGAAGTTCGGGTCGGTAACCCGAATATGAGCCGCGAGTGCGCAGTAACCCAACAGAGCTATCAGCGTGAGCAAGATGCTATATAAAGGAAGCAACGCACAATTGCGCCGGATGACGTTGGCGCTGCGCGCGCTAAGTACGCTCGTGATCGAGTGCGGATAGATGAAGAGGGCGAGCGCCGACCCGAACGCTAGCGAGGAGTACGCGAAATAGAGCGACGGCGAGAGTATCGTTGAGCCCGGTTTAGGCTTGGCTGCGAGCGCCGTTTGCGCCACGCTGAAGACGTGCGACCAGCCTCCCAAACTTTTTGGAATAATGATAATCGCCGCGATCACGGTGACGTAAATCAGCGTGTCTTTGACAAAGGCGATCATCGCGGGCGCGCGTAGGCCGCTCGTAAACGTATAGGCGGCGAGCAGCGCGAAGGCGACCACTAGCATCGTCACCTCGGATCCTTGCGTCGGAGCGATACCGGAGCGTTCGGGAACGACGCGCACGCCGATGAGCTGCAGCGCGATATAGGGCATCGTGGCTACGACGCCGGTCAGCGCAACGGCAAGTTCGAGCGGCCGGCTTCCGAAACGATCGTGCACGAAGTCCGCGGCCGTCACGTATCCTCGAGCTTTGGCAGCGGTCCAAAAGCGCGCCATGACCAAAAATGCCAAGGGATAGGCAATGGTCGTATACGGCACTGCAAAGAAAGCGATCGCGCCGGATCCGAACGCGAAGGCAGGCACGGCGATGAACGTGTACGCGGTATAAAGGTCGCCGCCCAAAAGAAACCACGTGACGATCGTTCCGAAGCGCCTGCCGCCCAGCGCCCATTCTTCGAACGACTTAAGATTTGCATGTCCCCAGCGGGCGGCCAAAAAACCGAGCACGGCCACACCGAATACCAGGACGAGAAAGATCGCCGCCCCGCTAGTCACGTTCGCTCTCTCGCGTAGCGGCGTAAACGATCCAGACGATCAGCGCGGAGAGCACGATCCACAGAATCTGGTACCAGTAGAAAAACGGAAAGCCGAACAGGGCGGGCGTTGCGCGGGCGTAGATTGGCGGAATGAGCGTCGCCGCGAACGGTATCAGAAGCAGCCAATACCACAGGCGGCGTCTCATTTCAGCGACACCGTCCGTTCGGCCCAAATGTCGGTGAGCGAAAACTTTCCGAGCCACTGAGAAATGGCCATTCCGCCGATGCAAACTGCCGTGCCGAGCACTTGATGTATTTCGATCCGGCTGCGCAGGATCGCGATCGAAAGTAACCCGGCCAGCACGGGAACGCTGAACTGAAAGAGCGAGGCGCGGCCCGCGCCCAGTACGGAGATGCCCCAGCTCCAGATCGGAAAGGTCAGCACGATCGGAAAGACGACCGAGTAGGCAAAAATCCACCAGTCGACTGCCGGCAGCGCTGCGTAGTTTTGATGCACCATGCGCGGAAGGGCTCCGGGCAAGAGAATGAGCGTGCCGATTGTCATGGTGATCGCGACGAGGCCGAGCGGCGTGTAGCGGCCCAACAACTTTGCGCTCAACACGTTGAATATAGCAAAGATCGCCGCGGCGCAAAACGTCAGAGCGTCGCCCGGCCGGAACGTGAGATGTCCGGAGAAAGCGCCTTCGAAGACAACGACGCCGAAGAGCGCCACAGCGGCTCCGAGCCAGCGTCCGGCGTGCACGCGTTCTTGTCCGGAGAAGGCGACGATAGCCAGCGTCAGGAGCGGCGATAGACTGGCGAGAAGCGATGACGCAAACGCGCTCGTGTTCGCGAGACCGAAAACCCAGAAATACTGGTATAAACCGTATCCGCACGCACCGCATCCGATCAGCAGCGGCAGATCGCGCGCGCGGAAGCGAATCGCCTGGTGCATGCTGCGTGCGAGCAAGAACGCCAGCGGCGTCATGGCCAGAAAGCGCAGCCCCGTGAACGCCAACGGATCGACCGACGCGAACGCGTATTTTACGAGCACGGTGTTCATCGCCCACGAAAAAGCGACGAACATCAGACCCGGATAGAGCAGCGGCCGGCGAACGCTCACGCCTCGACCTCTACCGTGTCAGGTTGAAACCTCCTCGGTTGGAATATGCCGACGTTCGCCACGCGCTCGCATCGCTGCACGCGCCGGTTTGCGCGTTTTCATACGCGACGCGTACCACCGTGTCATCCGAGGTTCCGGGTGATCCCGGCGCGCACGGATTCGCCGTTGCGGGAGGTCTGCCGGCGTCCTCGCCGGGCGGGAAGCCGGCGGCGTTCGCATCGCTCGTGCGGTCACGCGCTCCTGCGATCGCGACGTACGGCGGCACATTCAATGTCCGCAGGGTGACGTCGGCTTCGCGCGTTGCCAAGACGTTGCCGTCACCCGCTTGCACCGCGACCGAGATCTTGGCGACGATGCGGCGTTCGGTGACGTAGGCGCTGCTTTGCTCGTTGTTTGCGCACGCCCAATCAGAGGCGCATGGCGAGGGCGAATCCGAGTCGCCGAATTGCGGCCAAACTTCTGCGGAACTCGTGAACCCGCACGGGTTGCGATCATCGGCACATTCGGGCTGGAACGTGAACGACGGAAGCGGATCCGGAAACGAGCCGCTGCGCGCGAACGGCTCGATCTCCGAGAGCAGTGCCTGAGTCGCGCGCTGGTACTCCCGATTGACGTAGGTTTGCGCGGCGCGGCGAACGGCGATGCGTTCCGAGATCAATCCCGCACTCAGAATGGTATTTGCGGCCAGTGCTACGAGTGCGACGCAGATAAATGCGTTTGCGAGCATATTAGGGCGCGCCCGCCGGATGCGGAATCAAAGCCGGACGTTCGACCTGCGCGCCCGGCAGCGGCGCTTTGACTCGCAGCGTGCCGCCGATCGAGACCGCGCCGGAATCGCCGCCGTCTTGTCCGGGCGGATAGCTGATCGTAATCGTTATTGCCGCGCCGTCCGCAGTTTGAGAAGAGATCGCGCTCGAAATGGTGACCGGTACGACTTGGTTCGAGCCCTGAACGTGCATGAACGCCGGCGCCGATCCGCTTGGCGCGCCCGGCGTTCCATACTTCCAAGCATCTTCGGCTACGCGCAGTGTCTGTGCCGCGAGCATTGCGGCGGCGGCACGGTAGCGCCCCGGGCGCGTTTCTAACCGGACAGCGGCCGAGACCGCCAAGAACAGGACGCCGGTGCAGAGCGAGGCGATCGCGACGACTGCGATCGCTTCGAGCAACGCAAATCCGAGCTGCGGCTTCACGCCGCGTTAAGTGCCCGCTTCGGCCTCCCCGGAGCGCAGCGGCGGCGCGAAACAAAATGCGATCAGCAGCCCCGCGAACCCGGCAATGAACGGCGAGCCGGCGATCAGGTTTGGCGGCCAGCCGAGTGCGCCAAGGGTGAGCCGCGCGATGATCAAATACAGCGTGAAGAGTATGGCCGGTATGCCGAATCCCAGCGCGTAAAATCCTACGCCGGCGCGGGCGCGCCCGCCGAGGATTGCGATCGCGGCGTCGGCGAGCAAGCCGGTGACGACCGCGGCAATGATTTCATAAAACAAATCGCTTTGGAAAGCCATTGCGATTGCAAATATACCGAACAAAAATGTCATCGCGCCGAACGGCATGCGCCACCGGCGGATCAGCAGAAGCGCTATTCCGGTCACGACGATCGACTCGATGATGTTGGCGTCTTCGCTGTAAGCCAGTCCGAGAAACGTCGTTGCCGGTACCGGTCTGCCGGTCGCGGTGAAGATCAGATCACCGCGCAGCGTCCACGCCGGACGGGATGCATCTAAGCCCGCCAGCTGCGAAACGTTCGCCGACCGGCCGGACGAAAGAGCGGTGACGAAAACTTGCGAGTCGCCGCCGGCATCGCGAATATAGGCAACGGACTCTCCGTCTGCCGACCACGCGGGCATTGCTCCGCCACGTACGATCTCGCGAGCCCTCGCGCCCGTCGAGTCGGTCGTCGAGATCATTCCGTCCGGCGTGACGAACGCGAGCCGGCCGCGCACGGACCACGCGGGCTGCACGCCGCCCGAGGTTGCCGGCAGCCATTGCGAAGGCCCGCCGGCGGAAGAAACTACCGCGATCTGCTGGTGCAGACCATTGCGCGATTGATACGCGATCGATTTTCCATCCGGCGACCACGTTGGAAACTGCGTCTCGGTCACGTTGGAGATGAGCGTTTTGAGGTCGGAGCCGTCCGCGCGAATCATTTGCAGCAGGTAGTTTCCGGATGTTCCCGCCGGGATCGAAATGAATGCGATACGCTTTCCATCGGGCGACCACGACGGTTGCGTATCGTGGCGGCCACTGTGCGTGATCCGTCGCGCGTGCGTTCCGTCGATCTCTGCCACATAGATGTCGGAAGCGGGATCTTTCCCTGAGCTGACACGGAAGGCCACTCGCTTTCCGTCGGGCGACACGGCAGCTCCCCAAACATCGCCGCCGGCGATCGTGAGCAGGCGGGTTTCCTGCGTTCCGTCTGCGCGCACCGAATACAGGGCGCCGCCGGTTTGCGGTTCGTGCCGGCCGATGACAATCGACTCTTCGTTGTCACCGATCGGCTGCGCGTATTGTGTAAAAAAACCGATCAGCGTGAGCAGTGCCGCCGCGCTGAGGATCGCCGGGCCGGTGATTCTCCATCCGCCGCTTCGCGGTCCAAAGCGTGCGGCGATTGAAATGAGTGGCCCGGAAAAGATCATCGCTCCGGCAAGCGCTAGCCAAATGTGCGAAGGGCTGATCAGGGCATTGATATCGGCTTCGATTCCGTAGCGTGTGTGCCACCACAAATCGAACGCGCCGCCCAGAGCAAAGAGAACAACGCCCGCGAGCGACAACCAATACCCGAACGGCAGCGCATACTTTACCGGATAGCCGTGCATCGCGTTGCGAACGGCGATCGTGCCCAGCACGATTCCGTTTAACACCATGGTGCCGTAAAGAACCGCATGCCACGGCGTGAGGAAGCTCTGGTCGACTAGCCCATGACCGTGCGCCCAGCCGTCCTGGATAACGCCGCCCATCAGGACCAGCGCGAGAACGGCCATGATCCAATCGAATGCTAGCGAGGGGGGCGGATGAGCGGAAGCGCGCATTGGCCGCGAGCTTGCACGCTTGCTTACGGGTGCCCTGGCGGGGGCTCGGTCGGATTGCAACGAACGCGACTCGCACCAACTCCATGTACAGGAGGCCGTAACGTGTACAACATTCATGCGGAGCGCTCGGCGGGCTGGTCGGGGCTCGCCTTTCTGGTCATCGTGATCGTAGCGAGTGTGCTCTACGGCGGCGCCCCGCCGGGGATAAACGCCGGCGCAGCGGCCATCGGCGTTTTCCTGAGCACCCATCACCAGATTGCGCTCGTGGGAAATTGGCTCAACATTCCGGCGTCGTTCTTTTTCTTGTGGTTTGCCGTTGGCGTACGCGCGCATCTCGCGCACTCTGCCGACCCCGGGGACGGGCTGCCGCTGTACGCGATTTCGGGAGCCATCGCATCGGCTGCGATCGCGCTGACGAGCGCCGCGGTTCTGGCCGTCCTGCTGCTTACGGCGGTCCCGACCGACGATTTGCCCGGCTGGTGGGGCCTTTACATGATTCTCGGCGGTCCGATCTTGACTGCCGCGACCGTCGTCTTCGTTTTTGCGGCAGCCCATTCGATGCGGCGCCACGGCTCGGCGTCGCAGGGCCTGGCAATGTTCGGGTACCTGACGGCTTTCGGCGGCGTCCTGAGTACGCTCTCGCTGCTGATTCCGGCGGGACCGATGTCGGCGACCGGCTGGGTGACCCTCATCCTGGGGCTCGGTCTCTTTGCCGTCTGGATTATTGCGACGTCGATCTGGCTCATCCGGAGCGGAGGAACGGCGGCGGCAGCTCCATAGCCTTGCACGGTGAGGCCCCAGCGCGGTATACTCCCAAAGTTCGGTCCACCGGCGGTGCGGCCGGCGTTTTAGTGCGCCCAAACTCATAGTAAGGAAGCTTCTTGCCCACGATTAGCCAGCTGGTCCGTAAGGGCCGCAAAAAGGCCGAGAAAAAAGTGAAGACCCCGGCGTTCCGCGTCATCCAGACCGGACCGAAGCCGGGGCATCCCGATCTGCCTTTGCGCGCCTTCGAGGTGACCGGAAACCCGCAGCGCCGCGGCGTCTGCACGCAAGTGAAAACCGTCACCCCGAAAAAGCCGAACTCGGCGCTGCGCAAAGTGGCGCGCGTCCGCTTGACCAATGGCGAAGAAGTCACCGCATACATTCCGGGCATCGGCCACAATTTGCAAGAGCACTCCGTCGTGCTCGTGCGCGGGGGCCGCGTGAAAGATCTGCCCGGCGTGCGCTATCACATCATTCGCGGCACGCTCGACACTTCGGGCGCCGCAAACCGCCAGCAAGGCCGCTCGAAATACGGCGCCAAGCGCTCAGCGAAGAAGTAGAGCGCCATGCCACGTAAAGGACCGGCGCCCAAGCGCCAAATTCTGCCCGATCCGCGTCACAACTCGAAAGTGCTCGCGCGCTTCATTAATAAGATCATGCTGCGCGGCAAGAAGTCTTTAGCCGAGCGCATCGCTTACGGCGCGCTCGACATCGTCGCGGAAAAGACCGGGCGCGACCCGATGGATATTTTTTCACAAGCATTGAGCAACGCCATGCCGCTGGTCGAAGTGCGTCCGCGCCGCGTCGGCGGCGCCACGTATCAAGTTCCGATGGAAGTGCGTCCGGACCGGCGTCAGGCGATGGCCATGCGCTGGCTGATCGGATTCGCGCGTGCGCGCGCGGGCCATTCGATGGAAGAAAAACTCGCGGGCGAACTGATGGATGCCGCCAATAACCAAGGCGCGACCATCAAGAAGCGCGAGGATACGCACAAGATGGCCGAGGCCAATAAAGCCTTCGCGCATTATCGCTGGTAATCGCGATGGCTCTCAACCGCGAATATCCGCTCGAGCGGACCCGCAACATCGGCATTGCAGCTCACATCGACGCCGGCAAAACGACGTGCACCGAGCGTATTCTTTTTTACACCGGCCGCACGCATAAGATCGGCGAAGTCCACGATGGCGCAGCCACGATGGACTGGATGGTGCAAGAGCAGGAGCGCGGCATTACGATTACGTCGGCCGCAACCGCATGCACGTGGCGCGACACGCGCATCAATATTATCGATACGCCCGGGCACGTGGACTTCACCGTTGAAGTCGAGCGTTCGCTGCGCGTTCTCGACGGTTTAGTGGCTCTTTTTGATTCCGTAGCGGCGGTCCAGCCGCAATCTGAAACGGTCTGGCGTCAGGCCAACAAGTACCGTGTGCCGCGCATCATCTTTGTCAACAAGATGGACCGCGTCGGCGCCGATTTCTTTAACGCGGTCGATAAGATCAAAGAGCGCTTAGGCGCGAACGCAACGCCGATCCAAGTTCCAATCGGCGCTGAGGACAAGTTTCAGGGCGTCGTCGATCTGTTTTCGATGAAGAAGATCATTTACACTGACGACGCCGGGTCGGCGATCGAAGAGTCGGAAGTCACGGGCGAGCTGCGCGAGCTGGCACTAAAGTGGCGTCTGAATTTGGTTGAGAACATCGCAAGTGAAGATGAAGAACTGCTCGAGATGTTCGTCGCGGGCCAAGAGCTTCCGATCGATCGCATGAAGGCGGCGCTTCGCAGAGCGACGATCGACGGCAGCGTGCTGCCGATGCTCTGCGGTTCCGCGTTCAAGAACAAGGGCGTGCAGCCGCTGCTGGACGCCCTTGTCGATTATCTGCCGTCGCCGCTGGAAGCGAAAGCGATTGTGGGCAAGGACCCGAAAACGGGCGAAGAGATGCGGCGCAAGCCCGACGATTCGGAGCCGTTCTGCGCGCTGGCCTTCAAGATCGCGACCGACCCCTACGGCAACTTGACGTACTTCCGCGTCTACAGCGGAACGCTGAACAAAGGTACCTACCTCTACAACTCCCGTTCGGGGCGTAAAGAGCGGATCGGCCGGATTCTGCGCATGCACGCCAACCATCGCGAGGACATCGACTCAATCGGCGCGGGCGATATTGCGGCCGCGGTCGGATTAACCGACACGCGCACGGGCGATACGCTCTGCGACGAAAAGCATGCGATCACACTGGAATCGATTACGTTTCCGGAGCCGGTCATTTCGCAGGCCATCGAGCCAAAGACGAAAGGCGACCAAGACAAGCTCGGCACCGCGCTTACCCGCTTGGCGCAAGAAGATCCTACCTTTAAAATGCGCACCGACGATGAGACGCAGCAGACGATCATCTCCGGCATGGGCGAGCTCCATCTGGAGATCATCCTCGACCGGCTGCGCCGCGAGTTCAAGGTCGAGGCGAACGTCGGCAAGCCGCAGGTCGCCTACAAAGAAGCGATTACGAAGTCGGTTGAAAAGGAAGGCAAATTCATCCGGCAGTCGGGCGGCAAGGGTCAGTTTGGCGATATCTGGCTGCGCGTCGAACCGCAAGAGCCGGGCACCGGATTTATTTTTGAGTGGAAGATCGTTGGCGGCAAGGTTCCAAAGGAGTATGCTAAGGCGGTTCAGGAAGGCATCCAGGAGGCGTCGATGAGCGGCGTGCTCGCGGGATACCCGGTCATGGATTTTAAGGCGGTCGCCTTCGACGGCAAATACCATGATGTAGACTCGTCCGAGATTGCGTTCAAGATTGCCGCGTCGATGGGCTTCAAGGAAGCAAATCGCGCTGCCGGGCCGATCTTGCTCGAGCCGATCATGAAGGTCGAGGTGACCACGCCGAAAGACTACATGGGCGCGATCACCGGGGATTTAAATCGCCGGCGCGGCATTATCCAGGTCACGGAAGAAGCCCCGGGCGGCGCGCAGGTGATCACCGCTAACGTACCGCTCTCGGAGATGTTCGGTTACGCGACCGACATGCGGTCGGCAACGCAAGGCCGGGCGACCTATACGATGGAGTTCGCGCACTATGAGAAGGCGCCGAAATTCATCGAAGAAGAAATCGTAGCCAAGGCCGCGGGCAAGAAAAGCTCCGCCGCCTAAATGACACGATCGCAAAACACTAGAGTTCTATGAGGAAGACGACTTAAAAAATGGCGAAGGCAAAATTCGAGCGGAACAAACCCCACGTCAACATCGGCACGACGGGGCACGTCGACCATGGTAAGACAACCCTTACTGCGGCAATCATCAACTGCCTCGCCACTGAGAACGCGAATATCGCGAAGCGTACCGTCGACGACATCGATAACGCTCCCGAAGAAAAGGAGCGCGGCATTACCATTGCGATCTCGCACCAAGAGTACGAGACCAAGAAACGCCATTACGCTCACGTCGACTGCCCAGGCCACGCCGACTACATCAAGAACANNAAGAACATGATCACCGGCGCGGCACAGATGGACGGCGCGATTCTCGTCGTTTCGGCCACCGACGGCCCGATGCCGCAAACGCGCGAGCACATTCTGCTGATGCGCCAAGTCGGCGTTCCGAACATCGTCGTCTTTCTCAACAAGGTCGACATGGTCGACGACGAGGAGCTTCTCGAACTGGTCGAGCTCGAAATTCGCGAGCTGCTCAGCAAGTACGAGTACCCCGGCGACACGACGCCGATCATCCGCGGTTCAGCGCTCAAGGCGCTGAACTCGTCGGGCAAACGCGGAGAACCCGATACGGATCCCATCTTTAAACTGATGGACACCGTTGACGAGTACATTCCCGATCCGGTCCGTGAAACGGACAAGCCGTTCCTCATGCCGGTCGAAGACGTCTTCACGATCACGGGCCGCGGCACGGTCGGCACGGGCCGAGTCGAGCGCGGACAGGTCAAAGTCGGCGAAGAAGTCGAGATCGTCGGTCTGCAAGAGGCGACGCGCAAGACCGTCGTCACCGGCATCGAGATGTTTCGCAAACTGCTGGACATCGGCATCGCCGGCGACAACATCGGCGTGCTGCTGCGCGGCATCGATCGCAACGACATCGAGCGCGGACAGGTACTAGCAAAGCCGGGCTCCATCAAACCGCACAAGAAGTTCAAAGCCGAAGTCTACGTCCTCTCCAAAGAAGAGGGTGGGCGCCACACACCGTTCTTTGCGAACTACCGCCCGCAGTTTTACTTCCGTACGACGGACGTGACTGGAACCATCAAACTGCCTGAAGGCGTCGAGATGGTCATGCCCGGCGACAATATTGCGATGGACGTTGAACTGATCACGCCGATCGCTTGTGAAGAAGGCTTGCGTTTTGCAATCCGTGAGGGCGGCCGGACCGTTGGCGCCGGCGTCGTGATCTCGGTTTCGGAATAATGGCAAAGCAAAAGATCCGTATCCGCCTCAAAGCCTACGATCACCGGGTGCTCGATCAGTCGGCGGAACGGATCGTGGACACGGCCAAACGCACCGGCGCTTTCGTGAGCGGTCCGGTGCCGCTGCCGACCGAGATCAACCGTTTCTGCGTGAACCGCTCGCCGCACGTCGACAAGAAGTCGCGCGAGCATTTCGAAATGCGCACGCACAAACGGCTCATCGACATCCTCCAGGCATCGCCGAAGACGATGGATGCGCTCATGCACCTCGACCTTCCGGCCGGCGTCGACATCGAACTCAAGGCCTAACCGCGCGGCCTCGCGCGGACAAGCAGGCAGGCCCGGCGAACTCGTAGGGCCATGCCGATTCAGCTGCACGAGGTTCGCGAGCGCACGTTCTCCGGGACGCGGCGGCGCATCTTCCAGCTTTTCGTCGATATGGGGACGTCCAACGACATCATCTGGCCTTTCGCGGCGCAGCCGTTCATGCGTTCACCGGGGCCGATGGTTCCGGGGCGCACCGAGGAATGGCATAACGGGTTCCACGCCATCCTAGAAGAGGTCGTTCCCGAGGAAAAAATCGTGTGGCGCATTCAGAACGAGGGCTTTGACGGCACGCACGGATTTTATCTCAGCGGCGATGCCAAGAAGACGACGGTGCAGCACCGCACCGATGCGACATTGAACGATACCGAGGGCCGGCTGCTGTGGCGGCGTTTGGAAGATCAGCAAGAACGCTCCATCGAAGCGCTCTTCGACAAAATTGCACGCGTTCTCAAACGGTAGGGCACCATGCAGAAATTCTTCAGCTTCTGCTGCGCATGCGTGTTGGCGCTGGGTTTGGCGTTGTCTCCGGCCAGCGGAAACGCATCGCCCAATTCGGGATTTGTCATCGTCGAGGCAAGCGGCGGGATCATCGCAACCCAATACGATCAAGGCGGTAGTGTCGGTTACACGTACAACTCCGACAAACAAGAGTGCGTGATTCAGGTTCCGTGTTTTGCTTTCAGCGCAGGAAGCGGCGTCGCGCCGTCGGCGAGAAATGCGAGTGGATGCACGCCCGTTCCGAACGATGCCATGGTCACCGAATGCCCCAGTACGGGAGTTACCTCGGTGCGCATCGTGATCAAGAACGGCGGCGGCGTCCACACTCAGAACGGCGATCCTGGAGGCCGCAACGGCGACTGCTCGCCGGCGCACGTCATGCTCGTCGGCAGCAAACCCGAGCCCAATCAATTTGCCGTCTACGACGGGTGCCCGCAAGCGATCTATTGCGCGACCGTTGTTGACACCGTTGAAGCCGATGCCAAAGACTCCATCCAAGGAAAGTGCGGATACGTCCAGCGCCACTAACCGGCTAATGCCGCCAAGCGCGCTCGATTTTTTGGAGATCGATGCGCTGCTCGATGACGAAGAGCGAATGATTCGAGACACGGTGCGCGCATTCGTGCGCGGCCGCGTCTTGCCGAACATTGCGCAGTGGTTCGAAGACCATACTTTTCCGCGCGAGCTGTCGCGCGAACTCGGAAAACTGGGTGTTCTCGGCATGCATTTGCACGGCTACGGGTGCCCCGGTGCAAGCTCGGTTTCCTATGGGTTAGCGTGTTTGGAGTTGGAGGCGGGCGATTCGGGGATCCGCAGCTTCGCATCGGTACAGGGCTCGCTCGCGATGTTCGCCATCAGTAACTGGGGAAGCGAAGATCAAAAAAATGCGTGGCTCCCGCGCATGGTTACCGGCGAGTCCGTCGGGTGTTTCGGACTGACCGAACCGGATTTTGGCAGCGACCCGTCGGGGATACGTACGGCCGCACGACGGGACGGTACGGATTGGGTCATCGACGGAACGAAGGCGTGGATCACAAATGGCGGCATCGCCGACATTGCCATCGTGTGGGCTCAGACAGACGAGGGTATCCGCGGCTTTCTGGTTCCGGCTAAAACCAAGGGATTTTCGACACACGCGATCGAGCGCAAGCTTTCACTGCGTGCTTCGGTGACGTCGGATCTGATATTTGAGAGCTGCCGGGTTCCCGGCGACGCGGTCTTTCCCGAAGTGCTTGGTTTGCGCGGCCCTCTTGCATGCCTAAACGAGGCCCGCTACGGCGTATTGTGGGGCGCGATGGGCGCCGCCCGCAGCTGCTACGAAAGCGCGCTAGAGTACGCCAAAGCGCGCAAACAGTTCGGCCGCCCGATCGCCGGCTTTCAGTTGACGCAGCAGAAGCTCGTAAAGATGCTGCTCGAGCTGAACAAAGGCGTGCTGCTGGCGCTGCACATCGGCCGCATGAAGGACGCCGGGCGCGCCCACGCCTCCCAAATCAGTTTCGGAAAACTCAACAACGTGCGCGAAGCGCTGGCGATCGCGCGGGAAGCACGCAGCGTTTTGGGCGCAAACGGTGTGACGCTGGAATATCCGGTCATCCGGCACATGAACAATCTGGAATCGGTCTTTACCTATGAAGGGACGAACGAGATCCACACGCTGATCCTCGGTGAAGCAATCACGGGCTCGAACGCTTTCACTTAAGCACTCGCTCCCTCGCTGCGATGTGTCCAAATTCGGGCACAAGCTCACTACCATGAATAGACATATGAGCGCCCTCCTCGCGACGGCTCTCGCGGCAACCTCAATCGCGCCCGCTTTGGCTGGACCACACGAACATGGCGGCCAGGCAGCGCGAGCGGCAGCCGCCCCGGCCGCCCAGCCCCAAGCTCACTCCCAACCCCGGGCTCACGCCCAACCCCAAGATCACGCCCAACCCCAAGCTCGTGGCGACAACGGGGGAACGCGCGGCCGCCAAATGATTCCGCAACCGGCCGCGGCGCCTCCTCAACGTCCGATGCGGGCCGAGAATCGTCCCGCGCGGATCGAAAACCGACCCGCACGGGTAGAGAACGCTCCGCAGCAGCGCTTCGAAAACAGACCGATGCGCGTTGAGAATCGTCCCGCCCGGATTGAAAATCGTCCAGCCCGGATCGAGAACGCTCCGCAGCGGTTCGAAAACAGACCGATGCGCGTAGAGAATCGTCCCGCCCGGATCGAGAACGCTCCGCAGCGGTTCGATAACCGAGCGCAGCGGTTCGACAACAGACCGGAACGTTTCGCGAACCGCCCCGAAAACCAAGTCCCGTTCGCCGACGTTGTCCGTCCGCGTGCCGCGCGCTTTCATAGTGCGGGCTATCGCTCAGAGCAGTTTGTTGCGGGCCGCGTTGTCCGAACAGACGCTGACAACGTTTTCATCGAGAATCCGATCGGACAGACGGTCGTCGTGCGCGGATGGCACGGGCATCCCAAACACTGGAATTGGGGCAGCCAAATGGTAACGATTCCGGTCGTCTACCAAAATGGCGCATACTACGCCTATCAGCCCAATGTTGTCCCGGCTGGATTTTCGACCTACGTTTATCCGGCGGTGGCGAACTATGGCTACGCGCCTGAATATGCTTACGCACCGGATTATGGCAACGTAACCGATTATGGCTACGCGCCGGCCTATTCGAATTCGCAAGACTATGCGAATTACGCCCTCGCAAGCACGCTGACCGGGGTAGTTTCCAGCCTGCTCAACGGCTCGAATGGAAGCTCGCTGACCCACAGCTTGCTGACGAATTACCTGACGAGTTACGCATTGAGCTCGCTCACCGGTAATGGGGGCGCATTCACTACGGCGTACCCGGCAAGCTATGTGGCGCCGGTCTCGTATGCGCCGGTAGCCTCGCCTCTAACTTACAACTATCCGATGACCTGCGTGTACAACGACCCGTACAACGGCAGCTCTTACTACGATCCGTCTTGCGCGCCGGCGGCGACGACGACGTACTACACGTCGGCCTCCGCCTACGCTCCGGCGCAGGTGCAGGGCGTGGTCGTCGGGGCCAGCGGCTCGACCCTCATGGTCCTGGGAGCCAACGGCCTGAATCCGGTCTTGGTCAACGATGGCCCGGCCCTCAATAGCGGACTGGCCTTTAGCGGGCAGCCGGCAGTCGGGCATCTGGTCACGGCCTACGGCTTCTACGACGGGAACACGTTCGTAGCGACCTCTCTTCAATAGAAGAAGCACAGGTGGCGCGGCTCTTGCCCTTGACGAGGGCCGCACCACCTGTTACTATCCCGAGGTTGCCCACGCCGGCGGCCGCTTTTTGCGCGCCGGACGGGAATATAATCAATACGCCAGGGTCCGTGGAGACTAATTGCAGATGAAGAACATCCTTGGCCGTAAGGTTGGGATGACGAGCGTGTTCACCGATGACGGCCGCTACGTGCCGGTGACGGTGATTGCGGCCGGCCCTTGCACCGTCGTAGAACGCCGGTCGAAAGAAACGCACGGCTACGAAGCCGTCGCGCTTGCATTCGGCGACGTGAAAAAGTCTCGCGTGAACCGCGCCATGACCGGACATTATAAGAAGGCGGGCGTCGAGCCGCGCCGCTGGACGCGCGAATTCCGTCAGGATATCGACGGCGTCGAAGCCGGGCAAACGATTACCGTTTCCGAGTTCGAAGCCGGCGATCGCATCGACGTGATGGGTGTCTCGAAAGGTCACGGTTTTTCGGGCGGCATCAAGCGGCACAACTTTCGGGGCGGCGGCGCAAGTCACGGCTCCATGATCCATCGTCAGCCTGCATCGAACGGCGACACCAACGCCGGACGTACCGTCAAAGGCAGTCGGCGTCCCGGCCACTACGGCGTCGACCGCACGACCCATCAGAATTTGGAGATCGTGCGCACCGATGCAGAGCGGAATTTACTGCTCGTGCGCGGCCCGGTGCCGGGAGCCAAGAACGCGCTCGTTATCGTCACCCGCACGACGAAGCAGAAAGCGGTCAGCTGATGCCGCACGTGATCGATCTCAACGGCAAAATCGTGCGCGAAGAACCCACTCCGGAGATTCTGGGACGCGACTACAGCGACAAACAGCACGCAATTTTCCGCGCGGTCTTTCGCGAGCTCGCCAATCCACGCGCCGGAACCGGTTCGACGAAGAAGCGCGACGAGGTCAGCGGCGGAGGACGCAAACCGTGGCGCCAAAAAGGCACCGGCCGCGCGCGCCAAGGCTCGATTCGTTCGCCTCAATGGCGGCACGGCGGCGTCGTCTTCGGCCCGCAGCCGCGCAGCTACGTCAGCGATCTGAACAAGAAAGAGCGCCGCGCCGCATTCGTGGCCGCCCTTGCCGATCGATTTAGCAATGACGCCGTCTCTGTGCTCGACGCGCAGGATTTTGCCCTGACGAAGACCGCCGATTTCGCGCAGCTGCTCTTCGGCGGCGCCAAAGCGGCGAAGAAAGCGGCCAGCACCCTCGTGGTGCACGGACGCGACGAGCGGACCGCCGACGCAATGCAGCGCGTCGGGCGAAACCTGAAAAAAGTATCGTTCACGAACACCGGCGCACTCGACGTGAAGGACGTGTTGCGGTTCAACCGCCTCGTTTTCACGACGGAAGCCTACGCCGAGCTGCTCAACACCCTGGGAGCAAAGTAATGGAAGCGCGGGACGTTATCATCGCTCCGAGGATCTCGGAAAAATCTATGGCCGAAGCGCTCGGCCATCAGTACAGCTTTACCGTGCATCCTGAGGCAACCAAGACGCAGATCCGCCATGCGATCGAAGAGATTTTCAAAGTGAACGTCATCAAGGTGAACACCGTGAACGTCGCCGGAAAGCGCCGCAATTTCGCGCGCCGCGGGCTGCGGACTCAGGGGCGCACGAAAGATTACAAAAAAGCCATAGTGACGCTGAAAGCCGGTCAAAAGATCGAACTCGGCGGCGTCAACTATTTCGAGCAGTAGAAAATGCCTGTAAAAAAGTATAAAGCCACGAGCGCGGGTAAGCGCTTCATGACGACGATGGATTTCTCGGACCTCTCGCAGGTACCGCCCGAGAAGTCGCTGGTCGAGGTGCGCAAGAAACATTCCGGCCGTAACTTCAACGGCCACATCACCGTGCGCCATAAAGGCGGCGGGACGCGCAAGATGTACCGGATCATCGATTTCAAACGCACCAAGGACGCGATTCCCGGAAAAGTGGCAACGCTCGAATACGATCCGAACCGGTCGGCTCGCATCGCGCTGATCAACTACCGCGACGGCGAGAAGCGCTACATCCTCGCGCCGGCCGGCCTCAAAGTCGGCGACACGATCGAATCGGGCCCGAACGCGGACATCAAGAACGGCAACTGTCTGCCGCTCAAAAACATTCCGGTCGGTACCGTGATCCACAACATCGAGCTTCGCCCGGGACAGGGCGGCAAGCTGGTGCGCAGCGCCGGCGGCGCCGCTCAGCTGATGGCCAAGGAAACCGAATACGCTCAGGTGCGCATGCCCTCGGGCGAAGTGCGCCAGATATTGGCCGTCTGCCGCGCAACCGTCGGCCAGCTCGGAAACTTAGAACACGAGAACGAGGTCGTCGGGAAAGCGGGACGGCAGCGTCACCGCGGCATCCGGCCGACAGTGCGCGGCATCGCGATGAACCCGGTCGATCATCCGCACGGCGGAGGCGAAGCGCGCTCCACGTCCGGACGTCCGCCGACCACGCCGTGGGGTCAAATGACGATGGGCAAAAAGACGCGGCGCAATAAGCGTACATCCAAAATGATCGTAAGAAAGCGCGGAGCGAAGTAATGGGACGCAGTTTGCGAAAGGGTCCGTTCGTTGCGGATCATTTACTAAAGAAGATCGAAGGGATGAACGAGCGCCGCGAAAAGCGCGTGGTGCGCACGTGGAGCCGCTCCTCGACAATTGTGCCGGCAATGGTCGGGCACACGATTGGCGTGCACAACGGCAGGACGCACATCCCGGTCTTCGTGACGGAAAACATGGTCGGCCACAAGCTCGGTGAATTCGCGCCGACGCGTATTTTCCGCGCGCACAGCGGCGAGAAGTCCGCGTTGAAAGCGGCTGCGGCGGCTGCCGGCGGCGCGCCTGGGGCGCCTGCTGCGGCTGCGGTGGCACCGGCGGCCAGCTCATGAACCAATCGGGCGAGCGCACCGAAGCGGTGGCGCATTTGAAGTTCGCGCGTATGGGTCCGCGCAAGCTGCGCCGCGTTGCCGACGCGATCCGGGGCAAGAGCGTCAAAGATGCCCTGGTTCTGTTGCAGTTTGCCGGAGTGTTTGCAGCCGAGCCGATCGAGAAGCTGGTCCGCAGCGCGGTCGCCAACGCCGAAAACAATCACGACATGAACGCCGACGAACTCTTTATCTCGAAAATCATGGTCGACGGCGGACCCGGAGGCGGGTTCACCAAGCGTTTGGATCCGCGCGCCCAAGGCCGCGCGAACTTCAAGCGCAAGCGCCTCTCGCATGTCACGGTCGTCGTGGCGGAAAGACCTGCCGCCAAACAAGCACGCGCGCAGAAGACCGAGACGAAATCGGCTGCCAGGGCGCCCGCGAGGCGTAAAGCACCAGCGCGTAAATCACCGACACGCAAGAAGAAGACTGCAAAAGCGGGAGCGCGAGCGTAAATGGGACAGAAAATTCACCCCGTCGGCTTGCGCTTAGGAATCACGCGCACGTGGGACAGCCGGTGGTTCGAGAAAAAGCATTACCGTGCTTGGCTTCACGAAGATGTCAAGATTCGCAAGTATTTCGCGCGTTGGACGCGTCCGGCCGCGATCAGTAAGATCGAGATCGAACGGCGTTCCAATCAGACGCGCGTCATCGTGAACACCGCTAAGCCCGGCATCATCATCGGCAAGCGCGGTGTCGGCATCGAAGAGATCCGTAAGGGCCTCGAGACGCTCACCGGCAAGACCGTGCAAGTCAACGTGATGGAGATCAAGCATCCGGAGTTGGATGCGCGCTTGGTCGGCCAGAATATCGTCGATCAGCTCGAGAAACGCATCGCTTTCCGCCGCGCAATGAAGCAAGCGATCATGCGCAGCATGCGCGCCGGCGCACGCGGCATCAAAGTGCAGGTTTCGGGACGCCTCGGCGGTGCGGAAATCGCGCGCACGGAGCGCAACCACGATGGCAAAGTGCCGCTGCATACGCTGCGCGCCGACATCGACTACGCGCACGTCGAGGCGTTTACGACGTTCGGCCGCATCGGCGTGAAAGTCTGGATCTACCGCGGCGAAGTGCTGCCCGAGCATTCGCGTGGACCCGAGGCGCAGGGCCGGGGTCCGCAATTCCCCCAACGCCGCGAGCGCGGCGGCCGCGCCCGCCGTCCGGCGGTGCGCACCGAAACGATCGAACCCGTTTCCGACTTTCCCGTGGCCGATACGGCCGAAGCGGAGCAGATCGTTCCGCAGGAACCTGTCGCGACGCAAGAGCCCGTTGCGGAACAGCAGCCGGAGATTGCAGCGGAAGCGCCCGCACTTGAAACGCCCGTTGCTGAAGCGCCGGTTGCTGAAACGCCCGCGGCCGAAGAATCCGCGAAGTCTGAAGAGCCGGCGCAGCCCGAAGGTCCGGTGGAATAATGCTGACACCCAAACGCGTCAAGTGGCGCAAGGTTCACCGTGGACGCATGAAGGGCCGCGCGATGCGCGGCAACGCACTGACGTTCGGCGAAACCGGTCTGCAAGCGTTGGAGCCGTGCTGGCTGACCAACCGGCAAATCGAAGCCGCCCGTATCGCCATGACCCGTCACATCAAACGTGGCGGCAAAGTGTGGATCAAAATTTTTCCCGACAAGTCGGTGACAAAGAAACCGGCCGAAGTCCGCATGGGCGCGGGCAAAGGGAATCCGGAGTTCTGGGTTGCGGTCGTGCGCCCGGGACGCGTGCTCTTCGAGTTGTCGGGCGTCGAGCCGGACGTGGCCAAGCGCGCGCTGCAGTTGGCAGCTTCGAAGCTGCCCATCCGGACCAAGCTGATCACCCGCGAGGAGGCGCAAGCATGAAGGGCAACGAGCTCAAGGAGCTGCGCGGTCTGACTATCGCCGAATTGCAGACGAAGTCGCGCGAAACGAAAGAAGAGCTATTCAACTTGCGGTTCGCGCTGCGTACCGGGCATCTTTCAGATTTCTCCAAGGTCCGCGCGATGCGCCGTGCCTACGCGCAAATTCATACCGTCATTTCCGAAAAGCGTCTGCGGGAGGTCAAGAATGCCGGTTGAGCAGCGTCACAAGCGGCGTTTGAAGCAAGGCCGCGTCGTGTCCGACAAGATGGACAAGACGATCGTCGTACTTTCAGAGACTCGCGTCGCGCATCCGGTCTACGGAAAGATCGTGCGCAAGTCTGTAAAGTTCAAAGCCCACGACGAAAAAAACGAAGCCAAGACCGGCGATACGGTGCGCATCGCTGAAGCACGCCCGTTATCGCGCGACAAGCGCTGGCGCCTTGTGGAGATAATTGAACGTGCAAAATAGTGGCAGGTTTGGGGGACCCCGTGGGCTTTGCTCATGGGGGGCGGCGCAGCGCGCAGCGCGGAGCGCCGGTTAGAGATATGATCCAGCAAGAAACGCGGCTCAAAGTTGCCGACAATTCCGGGGCGCGCGAGCTCCTCTGCATTCACGTGCAGGGCGGCAGCCGACATCCCTATGCCCGCGTCGGCGACGTGATCGTCGGCACGGTGAAGAGCGCCATTCCCGGCGCCGCCGTCAAGAAGGGCCAAGTCGTCCAAGCAGTGGTTGTGCGCACATCTGCGCCCATCCGACGGCCGGATGGGTCGGTCGTCAAGTGCGACGACAACGCTTGCGTCGTACTCAAGGGCGAAAAAGATCTCGATCCGCGCGGCACGCGCGTCTTCGGACCGGTGATGCGCGAACTTCGCGATCGCGGCTTTCTGAAGATCGCTTCGCTCGCGCCGGAGGTGCTGTAATGCCGAATATCGTGAAGGGCGATACGGTCCTGATCCGCCGCGGAAAAGAACGGGGCAAGCGTGGCGTCGTCAAGGCGATCTTCCCGCGCGCCGGCATGGCGACCGTGGAGGGTCTGAACGTCGTCAAGCGCCACACGAAACCGGGCGCGCCCAAACAGCAAAATATGGGCGGCTCGGCGCAGTCGGGCGGCATCCTCGAAAAAGAAGCGCCGCTGCCGATCAGCGCGCTGCAGTACGTTTGCGAGAAGTGCAAGGCTCCGACGCGTCTGCGTCATCACGAAACGCCCGAGGGCACGCACCGGATTTGCGCCAAGTGCGGCGAGCCTGCGCGGCTGCCGCTCAAGGAGCATAAGTGATGACCGCGCGGTTGAGAGAGAAATACGAAAAGGACGTCCGCAAACAGCTGACCGAGCGGTTCGGATATAAGAATCCGCATCAGGTTCCGAAGTTGGAGAAGGTCGTCATCAACATGAGCGTCAGCGAAGCGATCGCCAACCCGAAGGCGCTCGACGCAGCTGCCTCGGAGATGCAAGCCATCAGCGGCCAAAAGCCGGTGATCGCGAAGGCGAAGAAATCGATCGCGGCGTTTAAGCTCCGCGAGGGCGTGAACATCGCCGCCAAGGTTACGCTGCGCGGCGACCGGATGTACGTGTTTCTCGACAAGCTCTTCAACGTCGTATTGCCGCGTATCCGCGATTTCCGCGGGCTGTCGCGCAAATCGTTCGACGGCCGCGGCAATTACAATATGGGATTGCGCGAGCAAATCGTTTTTCCGGAGATCAACTACGACAAGGTCGACAAGATGCGCGGCATGGACATCGTCATCGTCACCAGCGCCAAAAACGACGAAGAGGCGACGGAGTTCCTCACCGCGATGGGTCTGCCGCTCCAGCGAACCGCCGGAGCGCAAGGTAAATAAGGAAGCAGAATTGGCTAAAACCGCCTTAATCGAGAAATCGAAACGCAAACCGAAATTCAAAGTGCGCGCGCACAACCGGTGCGAGCTGTGCGGCCGTCCGCGCGGTTTTTACCGCAAGTTCGGCTTGTGCCGCATTTGCTTCCGTGAAAATGCCCATAAGGGCAATATTCCCGGCATCGTCAAGGCTTCGTGGTAGCGCCATGTCAGTGATAACCGATCCGATCGCCGACATGCTGACCCGTATTCGCAATGCGAACACGGCCAATCACGACGTCGTGGACATCCCCGCTTCGCGCACGAAGGTAGCGGTTGCGCAGATTCTCAAAGACGAAGGCTTCATCAACGAGTACGAGCGCTTGAACGAAGGTCCGCAAGGCACGCTGCGTCTCAAACTGAAGTACGGGCCGAACAAAGAGAAGATCATCACCGGTCTGCGGCGCATTTCGCGCCCCGGCTTACGCGTCTATACGAACAAGACCGAGATCCCGCGCGTGCTGGGCGGCTTGGGACTGGTCATCATGTCGACGTCGCGGGGCATCATGTCCGGCCGGCGCGCCAAAAAGGAAGGCTGCGGGGGCGAAGTCCTCGCTTACGTGTGGTAACTAAAGAATGTCGCGCATAGGAAAACTCGCAATCCCGGTCCCGAACGGCGTCACCGTAAACGTCGCCGATGACGTCGTGCACGTCAAAGGGCCCAAGGGCGAACTGAAACAGCAAACCGCCCATCACGTTGCGGTGCGGGTCGACGACGGCAAGGTCGTGGTCGAGCGTACCGGCAACGAAAAGGTGCACCGCGCGGCGCACGGTTTGACGCGCACGCTGGTGAACAACATGGTCGAGGGTGTCAGCAAAGGCTTCCGCAAGAGCCTGGAGATCCAAGGCGTCGGTTATCGCGCCTCCAAGTCGGGCGAAAAGATTAACCTGACGCTGGGATTGTCGCATCCGGTGGCTTATCAGCCCCCCAAAGGCGTGACGCTCACCGTCGAAGGCACGACCAAGATTCACGTTGAGGGTATCGACAAGCAGCAAGTGGGACAAGTCGCCGCCGAAATTCGCGATCTGCGTCCGCCCGAACCATATAAAGGTAAAGGCATTCGCTACGAGGGCGAATACGTTCGCAAGAAGCTCGGCAAAGCCGGTAAGGCGGCGAAGTCGTAATGGCCGTTTCATCTCGCGAGCAAGGACGCCGCGTCCGCCACGCGCGGCTGCGTCAGAAAGTTTCCGGGAGCGCGGAACGTCCGCGCCTCTTGGTGCGGCGCACGCTGCACCACATCTATGCGACCGTCGTCGACGACTCGCAGGGCCGTACGCTGGTCGCCGCTTCGACGCGCGAGAAAGACGTGCGTGCCGATTTGAAGTCGACGACGAATCTTGCCGCGGCGGAAAAGATCGGTCAAGCGATCGCGAGCAAGGCGAAAGAGGCCGGGATCACTCGAGTCGTTTTCGACCGCAGCGGATTGAAATATCATGGGCGCGTCAAGGCGCTGGCTGACGCCGCGCGCCAAGCCGGATTGGAGTTTTAATGCAGTATCGCAGCGGAGGCCGCGACCGCGACAACAGCGGGTTCGACGAAACGGTGGTGCGCATCAACCGCGTCGCCAAAGTCGTCAAGGGCGGTAAACGCTTCAGCTTCAGCGCGCTCGTCGTCGTCGGCGATCGGAAGGGCAAAGTCGGTTTTGCTATCGGCAAAGCGGGCGAGGTTCCCGAGGCGATTCGCAAAGCTGTCGAAGGTGCCAAGAAAAACCTGATCACCGTTCCGATGGTGGAACGGACGATTCCGCATCAGGTCAACCAAAGAATCGGCGCCGCCAGCGTACTCATGAAACCGGCTTCGCCGGGTACCGGCGTCATCGCCGGCGGCCCGATGCGAGCGGTACTGGAATTGGCCGGCATCCATGATATCGTCACAAAATCACTGGGCAGCAATAATCCGATCAACGTCGTTTACGCGACGATCGAAGGATTGCGCTCGCTCAAGACGTTCGAACAGGTTCGCGCATTGCGCGGCAAACCGTCGGACGGCTCGACCGCTGCATAGAGCATCGCATGGCTGAACGTAAGAAAACATCGACCAGAAAAACGACTACTAAAGCGAGCGCAGCCAAGAAAAGCGCGCCCGCAAAAACCGCCGCAGCCAAAGCGCCGCGGACGTCGCACGGCCCGGCGATCGTCACGGGACGTGCCGGCGGCTTGACCCTCGGATCCGTGCGCCCCGCCAAGGGCAGCCGTCCGAAACGCACCCGCGTTGGACGCGGGCACGGCTCGGGCATGGTAAAAACCGGCGGCGAAGGCGGCAAAGGGCAAACGGTTCGTTCGGGCGGCGGAAAAGGTCCGGCATTCGAAGGCGGTCAGACTCCCTGGCAGCGCAGACTTCCGCATCGCCGCGGCTATTCGCAAAAGGCGCGCGACATCGGGCATTTTCGCCAGCGGTACACGGTCGTCAATGTAGGCGACCTCAGCGACTGGGATCCGGCGGTCGAGATCTCTCCGCAGACGCTCAAGGTGGCCAAGAAGATCAAAGATATCGGCGACGGCGTGAAGATTCTGGGAGCCAACAAAGGCGGCAAGACACTGCCGGGAGGCTTGCGCTTCCGCGACGTGCTGTTCTCGGGTTCGGCCAAAGAGGCACTCGAAGCCGCCGGGGCGACGATAGAGAAACTCGTTGCTGAATAACCTGCGCGCGGCGCTCCTGATTCCGGATATCCGGAAGCGGGTGCTCTTCGTACTCGGCGCGTTCGCGCTGTTTGTGTTCATGATTCACGTTCAGATTCCCGACGTGAACCAGGCGGCTTGGAACCAGCTGCTCCAGGGCGGCGCGTTTTACAATCTGCTTGGATTCTTATCGGGCGGCGCGCTTCAAAAACTTTCGGTCATCGCGATGGGCATTACGCCTTACATCAACGCGTCGATCATCATGCAGCTGATGACGGTCGTGTTGCCGCAGCTCGAAGAGCTCGCCAAGAAAGGCGGCGACGAAGGCCGTAAGAAGATCGGCCGCTACACGCGCTGGCTGACGATCGTGCTGGGAACCGCCCAGGCGTTCTTCATGGCCAACCTGATGCACCAACGAGGCGTCTTCGTCGACAACAGCATTTGGTTCGAGCTATACGCGGTGGTTGCGATGGTCGCCGGCACGCTCTTCCTGATGTGGCTGGGCGAACAGATTACCGACAAAGGCATCGGCAACGGCGTCTCTCTGATCATCTTTATCGGCATCGTGCTGCGCTACCCGCAATACGTCGCACAGACGTATACCTCGACGACCAAAGGCGGCGAAAGCATCGCCAACCTGCTGATCTACGTGGCGATCGCGTTGCTCGTGATCGTCTCGATCGTCTTTCTGTATCAGGGCCAGCGCCGCATACCGGTTCAGCAAGCGCGGCGCGTCGTGGGCCGCAAGATGTTTGCCGGACGCTCGACGTATATTCCGCTGCGTTTGAACAACGCGGGCGTCATCTCGATCATCTTTGCCATCTCGCTGTTGCTGTTGCCGCAGCAGGCGCTCTCGTGGTTTAGCCGGGGCGGGGTCGTAACGCACAATTTTATGGGCGCGGTCTCGAATTGGGTGACGCTGAACTTCAGCCCAAACTCGTGGCTGTATAACCTCGTCTATTTCATCCTCGTCGTGGTCTTCACGTTCTTTTACAGCGCGGTCGTGCTCAATACGAAAGACATCGCCGACAACCTGAAAAAGAGTGGCTCGTTCATTCCGGGCATCCGGCCCGGCCAGCCGACGGTCGACTACATCAACCGCATACTTATCAGAATTACGACGGCCGCGGCCATCTACTTGGGACTGCTCGCCGTTTTGCCGGGAATGCTGCAGCGCGGCCTCTCGGTGACCACGTTCTATCTGGGCTCGACATCGCTGCTCATCGTCGTCGGCGTCGCGCTCGATACGATCACCCAGATTGAAGCTCGCCTCGCAATGCGAGATTACCGCGGCTTCATAAAGAGATAATGCGGCTCATATTCCTGGGGCCGCCCGGCGCGGGCAAGGGGACGCAGTCGAAGCTGCTGACCAAGCGCTTTGGAGCGCGTCACATTTCGACCGGCGACATTCTGCGCGAACACCGCGCGGCCGGCACCGAACTCGGCCGGCTTGCCGAAGGCTTCATGCGCCACGGCGAACTGGTTCCAGACGAACTGATTCTCAAGATGATCGAAGGCGAGCTCGAAAAGTCGCCGCGCGGCTTCATCATGGACGGCTTCCCACGTACGGTCGCACAAGCCGAAGCGTTCGACGCGCTGATGGAACAGAAGGGTGTTCCCTTGGACGCTGTCGTTCTGTTCGACGTCGACCGCGACACACTCGTGACGCGGCTCACGGCACGCTGGACCAATCCGCGCACGGGCAAGAGTTACAACGCTATTACCAATCCGCCGCCTGGGCCGGGCATGCGCGATGCGGACGGCACGGAGCTCATCCAGCGCGAGGACGACAAAGCGGAAACGGTGCGCAAACGCCTCGACGTCTACCGCGAGCAGACCGAGCCGCTGGTTGCGTACTACACGAGGCGCGGAAAACTCGTTAAGGTCGACGGGCTGGCGCCCGTCGAAGAGGTGACGCGCCAGATCGTATCGCTGCTCAGTCCGGAGCTGCAGGCGTCGTGATCACGCTGCGTTCGGCTCGCGAGATCGAGGCGATGCGCCGCAGCGGAAAAATCACCGCTAAAGTGCTGACCGATTTGATGCAGGCGGCAAAACCCGGAATAACGACCGCGGATCTGGATGCGATAGCCGAAAAGGGCATTCGCGATCTGGGCGGCGAGCCGACGTTCAAAGGCTATCGCGGCTACCCGGCTTCGGTGTGCACGTCGGTCAACGACCGTGTCGTCCACGGCATTCCGGGCCCCGAAGTGCTGCGCGAAGGCGATCTGCTTTCGATCGATCTCGGCACGACGCTCGAGGGATACGTGAGCGACAGTGCCGTCACGGTGCCGGTCGGAACGGTTTCCGCGCAGGCGCGCCGGCTTCTCGACGTAACCCAGGAATGTTTGATGCTCGGCATCGAGCAGATGCGCATCGGCAATCACGTCGGCGACATCGGTCACGCGGTGCAGCAGCACGCTGAAGCCAACGGCTACGGCGTCGTGCGCGTACTGGTGGGCCACGGCGTGGGCACCAGCATGCACGAAGACCCCCAGGTTCCCAACTACGGGAAACGGGGCACCGGCGCGAAAATGCGTCCCGGACTCGTGCTGGCGGTCGAACCGATGATCACGCAGGGGACCCACGAAGTGAAAATCCTCGAAGACGGCTGGACAGTTGTGACTACCGATGGTAAACTCGCAGCGCACTTCGAGCACACCATCGCGCTGACGCAGGACGGTCCGCGGATCCTCACGTTGCGCGAACTTGGAGAGCATGCGGAGGCGGCAAAGTATCGGCCAAGAGAGGAAGCTGCGGCTTAATGCCTCGCGGCAGTTACCGGAATCGTCCGGACGGCGCGAAGAAAACGGCCGAAAAAGCAGCCGCCGGCGCGACTGCGAAGGAAGAGGCGATCGAAGTGGAAGGGACGATCGTCGAACCGCTGCCCAACGCGATGTTCCGGGTGGAACTCACGAACGGTCACAGGGTGTTAGCACATGTGTCGGGCAAAATCAGGATGAATTTCATCCGCATCCTTCCCGGGGACCGGGTTCTGGTGGAACTCTCTCCCTACGATCTCACGCACGGCAGAATCACATATAGGTATAAATAGAATGAAAGTCAGACCATCGGTAAAACGGATTTGCGAAAAATGCAAAGTCATTCGGCGCGAGGGCAAAGTCCGCGTGATTTGCGAAGTCAATCCGAAACATAAACAGGTGCAGGGTTAGATGGCACGTATTGCCGGCATCGATCTGCCGCGTGAGAAGCGCATCGAAATCGCGCTGACCTATATCTTCGGGATTGGGCCCAAGACGGCTCAGCGGCTGCTTTCAACCGCAGGCGTGGATCCGAACATTCGCGTCAAAGACTTGAGCGAAGACGACGAAAAGAAGTTGCGCGACGCCATCGGCAACCTTGAAATAAAAGTCGAGGGCGATCTGCGTCGTGACGTGCAGGGGCACATCAAGCGGCTGATCGACATCGGCTGCTATCGCGGCATACGCCACCGGCGCGGCCTGCCTGTGCGCGGACAGCGCACCAAGACCAACGCGCGTACGCGCAAAGGTCCGAAGAAAACGGTCGGCAACCGCAAGAAGCCGGCGCCCGCAACGGGCGGCGGACCGCCGAAGAAATAAACGCAGGGTCCCCGAAATGGGGACACTTGTGATTTACGTCGGCACGTGCGGCTTTTCGTACAAGGATTGGATCGGTCCGTTCTATCCGGGCACGATCCGTTCGCAAGAAATGCTGCCGTACTACGCGCGCTGCTTTCCGGCAGTCGAGATAGACTCGTCGTATTACGGCGTACCGACACTGAAGACGGTCGAGCGGATGGACCGCGCCACGCCGCCGGAATTCCGCTTTTGTTTTAAGGCGCCCGCCACCGTGACTCATCCGCCGGACGCATCGGTGGCGCGGATACATCCCGACGCAGCGTTGTTCGTGGAAAGCGCTGCGCTTATAAAGGAAAGCGGAAAGCTCGGCTGCGCGCTGCTGCAGTTTCCAAACGGTTTCCGCAAGACGGCCGCCGCGGAGAACTACTTGCGGATGGCCGTCGAGGCGCTGCAGCCGCTGCCGCTGGTGGCAGAGTTTCGCAATCGCGAATGGCAGGACGCCGGGACCCACCGGCTGCTCTCGGAGCTGCGCGTCGGCTGGTGCAACGTCGACATGCCGCGCTACGACTCGCTCCTCGAACCGAGCTCCGATGTCACGTCGCCGGTCGGGTACGTGCGCTTTCATGGGCGCAATGCCGCGAACTGGTGGACCGGAACGAGCGTGACGCGCTACGACTACGAGTATTCGCCCGAAGAGCTGGAGCCGTGGGCGAACCGCGTCGCGGAGATCGAGGACGCGGCCGAAATGACCTTTGTGTTCTTCAACAATCACGCGCGCGGAAGCGCCGCGCGCAATGCGGAGCTCTTTATCGAGTTGCTTCAGGCACGCTACGGTGCTGATGCCGGCACGATCGCACCCCGGAAGGGTGCGCCCGCGCAACGAACGCTGTTTGAATGAATGCCGTGATTACGGCAGGCGCGCGCGTAAGTGGTGAATTCGCGCAACGCATTGGGACGCCCGTCAAGGCGCTCGCCCGCATTGGAGGCCGCACGCTGTTGGCGGCGAGCATCGAAGCGGCGCGCCAAGCCGGCGCTACCCGTCTTGCGGTTGTGGGCGGAAGCGAAGTGCGCGAAGCGTGCGCTCAAAGTGTGGATGCCATTGTCGCAGAGAGCGAAAGCGGCGCCGCGAATCTGCAACGAGCGTTGCACGCGTGGGGTGACGGCGCGCCCCTGCTCTACATGACCAGCGACATGCCGTTCATCGGCGCCGCCGCCGTGCGCGAGTTTGTGGAGGCCGTACCGGCAGGGGCACTCGCGCTTCCGATTACCGCTTGCAGCGAATTCGAAACCCGTTTCCCCGGCGCTCCGCCGTTCGGAATCGAGATTGGCGGCGAGCGCGTCGTGAACGGCGGGGTCTTTTGGATTCCGGCCGGCGCAGCTTCCACCGTCGAACAGCTGGCGATGGGATTTTTCGACGCGCGCAAGAGCGTCGCGCGGATGGCGCTGCTGCTCGGACCGGCCTTGTGCCTGCAATTTGCTTTGCGGCGGTTGACGATCGCGGCATTGGAAAAGCAGGCCCGGCGCCGGCTCGGTTTTCCCGCTCTCGCGATCCGCGGCGCGTCGCCCGATCTTGCTTACGACATCGACACGCTTGATGAATACGCGTACGCAGCCCAGCGCTAAGGCGGCGCCGCTGGGAGCTTTCTGGTTCGGCATCCAGATGGTTTGGGGTGCGCTGTTGGGCATATCGCTGCAGTCGCGCAGCATCGAGTTTTTTCCGCACGACGCGGTAAGAGCTTACGGCATACTTGCGATCTCCGGAGCCTGCGTTGCCGCGGTAACGCAGATCGCAGCGGGGATCGTATCGGACCGGCGGCGGAAGAGGGGAAGCCGCAAACTGGAATTCTACGCGTTCGGCGCGCTTACCGGCGCGGCCGCAGTGATGTGGTTTTATCTCGCGCCGAATTTTGCGCAGCTTGTCGCCGCGCTTCTCCTCTTGCAGCTCGGCCTTAATATTGCAATCGGTCCGTATCAAGCCGCCATTCCGGATTTCGTGGACGACGCGCGGCTCGGCAGCGCTTCGGCGTGGATGTCGGCGCTGCAGAGTTTGGGAAACGTCGCGGGCGCGCTGGCAGCTTCGTTTGTGAAAAGCGCCGCCACGGTGGGCGGCGCGATCGCCGTGGCCTTGCTAGCCGGTTTCGCAACAACTGCCGCGCACGTGCGAGAGCTGGAACCGCTGACAAAACTGGCGGCGCCGTTGCGCATCACGCGGATCTTCATCGATCTTTTCATCTCGCGGGCGCTGATGTACGTCGGCTTTTACACGCTACTGGGTTATCTCTATTTCTACGTTGCGGAGCTGATGCGCGGCGACCCTCGCGTGAACGCCGGCGAGTTGCTCGTGACGTTCTTGATCGCTGCCGCAATCGGCGCGACGGTTGCGGGCCGCGCCGCCAATCGTTTCGATCGCCGCGCGGTGGCGGCGGCGGGCGGCTGCATTTTCATTTTGGCACTGGTCGCGTTTTTGCTTTCGAAGAACGCCACGGAGCTTTTCGGCGCCGCAACGCTCGCCGGAGCTGCTTGGGGCGTATTTTTGACGGCAGATTGGGCATTGGGCTGTGCGTTTTTGCCGCGCGGTTCGCTGGCAACGGCGATGGGTGTTTGGAACCTGGCGCTACTCATTCCCCAAATCCTCGCGCCTTGGATCGTCAGCAGCGTTTTGAGTGCGTTACATGCGCTGCAAAGTGCCGACGCGCCCCGGATTGCCTTCGTCATCGCCTCCCTCGAAGTGGCCGTGGGAGTCGCCTGGCTCAAGCGGCTGCCTGGTTCCCAAGCAAAGGTGCATACTGCCCACCAAGTGGGAATAACCGCAAGACAGCCTGAGTAGGGGAACCCCAGCGCGCCCCTGCACGTTAGGCAAGGTGGAGACCGCCCCTTCCCCAGTTTACCAGGCAACGCAGCCGACCGGTCTCTTTAACTACAAAACGAGAGGGAGACAAATCTTGAATCGACTGAGCACCGGAGCCCTTACCGCGATTTTGATCGCGGGCCTGGGCCTCACCGCGGTAGCCGCTCCGTCGGGCCAGGCATCGCAGGGCAACATCGGACACCAAGCGATCGCCCAAGCCACGCCTATGGCGTCGCCGGCTCCGCCACCGCCGATGAATTTCGGCTCACCGCCATCAGGGCAAATTCCAATTCTCCTCAACGACCATCACGTCTACTCGAGACCCGACGTGCTGAAACAGGGACGCGTCCTCGCCGCACTAATACGGGGAGGCACGATCCTGATTCCGTTGCGTTCGATGTTCGAACAGATGGGCGCAACCGTGTCCTATGACGCGGGCAGCAAAACCGTCGACGTGACCAAACCGGGCTCCGACGTCAAAGTGACCGTCGGCGTTCCGCAGGTCGTCATCAACGGCGAAACCCGTCCGCTCGACGTCCCGCCGATGATCTACCAGGGCCAAGTCTTGGTCCCGGTGCGCGTCATTTCGGAAGGCATGGGAGCTTACGTGCAATGGGTGCCTGATAAGCGCCTCGTTGTCGTGCGCTATCTGCCCGCGACGCCGCCGCCGCCACCGGCCGTAACCCCGGCGCCGACGCCGGCTCCGGTTGCAACGCCGGTTCCCGTTGTGGCTCCGTATCAGGATCACTTCGTGGCGGGCGACTACATCCTCAGCCCCAAGGTGTATAACGAGTTCAGCCCGGGCAACACCGGCAGCAGCTCGTATGCATTGCGCGGAGCGTTTGAGTTCAACTTACTCAGCCTGCCGTGGATGATCGAAGGCACCTTCGAGAAGTGGCAGTATCCGCATAACATCGCCGCAAACTTCGGCCCGTCATGCATCGTTGGTCTGCCGGGCAGTTCGGCCGGTACGCAAGGTTGCGTCACGGTGATCGGCGGCAATGGCCAAACGTACGTTCCTGCGTTCACCGTGAACGAATGGAACGGCGACGGCCGCTTGGGTCTGAAGATCGCCGATCCGAGAATCTACATCGGCGTCGGTTACATGGTACACACCGGCAACTACGGGTATCCGTCGTTGAACGGCATTGGGTTCGGGCTCGAGAAACTGCCCGATCTCAATCAGGGGTTCTCGCTCTACGGGAGCGCCTGGTACTATCCGAGCGTGAAGGGTAACTACACGGTCGCCAGCGGACCCCAGAACGGGACCACGTTGCCCTTGGCCTACAGCATCCTTCGGTACCAGGTCGGTGCAACCGTGACTCTAGGGTCGAGCTTCCCGCTCTTCCTAGACCTTGGATTCATCGGCGACCGCGGGAGAAATAAGACCAACGCACCCTCGGACTACACCGATAACGGCGTCTATGTTGGGCTTGGACTGAAGTTCTAGCCTAGCCATCCGAAAAGGCAAAGCGGCCCCGGTCCTTGACCGGGGCCGCCTCTTTTGGATAGAATTTTGGCTTGGCGCTATCGCCGGGCGCCCTCGAACGAGATCCGCACCTCGGGCGGGTCGAGGCGACGACACTGCGCTCGCAGCGCAGACAGGATAAACGGAGTCTCTTTTGGCCGCAAAAAAACAAACCAAAGCGCGAAAGAAGCGCGAGTTCAAGAACGTCGTATCCGGCGTTGCGCACATTCACGCTTCATTTAATAACACGATCGTGACGATCTCGGACGGCTTGGGCAACGTGCTGGCCTGGGCGTCGGCGGGCAACTTGGGATTCAAAGGGTCGAAGAAGTCCACACCGTTCGCGGCGCAAATGGCGGCGGAGGCCGTCGCGCGCAAAGCGATGGAGCATGGAATGAAGTCGACAGAAGTTCTCGTCAGAGGACCGGGAGCCGGACGCGAGGCCGCGATCCGCTCGCTGCAAGCCGCCGGCCTGGAGATTACGCTGATCAAAGACGTTACCCCGATTCCGCACAACGGCTGCCGCCCGCCCAAACGGCGGAGAGTGTAGCATGTCGCGTTACATCGGTCCCGTATGCCGCCTGTGCCGCCGGGAAACCGCGGCCAGCAAGACCGGCGAAAAGATCAAACTTTTTCTCAAGGGTGACCGCTGCCTTTCCAAAAAGTGCGCGGTCGAACGCCGCGGCACGGCGCCGGGACAAAAGACGCAAGGCAAAGCCTCGCGCCAAAAAGTCTCTGAGTACGGCCGTCAGCTGCGCGAGAAGCAGAAGATGCGCAGATATTACGGCGTGCACGAAACGCAGTTCGAAAATTACTTCCGCGAAGCCGCGCGCATCCCCGGACAAACGGGCCGGACGTTCTTGCAGCTGCTCGAGCGCCGCTTGGACAATGTCGTCTACCGTCTGAACCTGGCAACCAGCCGCGCGCAGGCACGCCAGCTCGTGACGCACCGGCATTTCCGCGTCAACGGCCGGATGGTGAACATCCCGTCCTATGTCGTGAAAGCCGGCGACGTCATCACCATTTCGGACCGCAGCAAAAAGTCGCCGGTCTTCGAATCAAACTTCGAGGTCGCCAAGAACCGCCGCGCTCCTGAATGGCTGGAGTGGAGCGGCGAGGATCAGACCGCGAAAGTCATTGCACTTCCGGCGCGCGAGCAAATCGATACGCCGGTCGACGAGCAACTGATTGTAGAGTATTACAGCCGATAAGAACCACCATCCGCCCGTGTGGCGGCACCACTAACTCTAGACGTACGATCGTAGCGGCGCGAGCCGCTGCGGATAACGCAAGAGCAAAGGAACAAAAGACATAATGACCGTTTTGGAAACCCCTCAAGGCGCAACCATCGACGTTCGCGAGCGCCGCGATAACTACGCGAAATTTGTCGTCGAACCGCTCGAGCGCGGATTCGGCATCACGCTGGGCAACGCGCTGCGGCGCATTTTGCTGAGCTCGATCCCGGGCGCCGCTGTCACGTACATGAAGATAGACGGCGTGCTGCACGAGTTCTCGACGATCCCCGGGATCGTCGAAGACACGATCGCCATGATGCTGAACCTCAAGGGACTGCCGGTGAAGATGAACACCGACGAGCCCAAAGTGCTCACGCTCAACGCGTCGGGTTCGAAAGAAGTTACGGCCGCCGACATTACGCCCGATGCGGACGTCGAGATTCTCGACCCGGGATATCACATTGCGACGCTATCTTCGAAGACGGCCAAACTGTCGATGGAGATCGGCGTCGAGAAGGGCCGCGGATACGTCACGGCCGACCGGCAGCGCAACGTCGAGCACATGATCGGGCTCATTCCGCTCGATTCGATCTTTTCGCCGATCCGCAAGGTGAACTTCAGCGTCGACGATACGCGTGTCGGCCAGAACGTCGACTTCGACCGTTTGACCATCGAGATCGATACCAACGGCTCGGTGACGCCGGACGAAGCCCTTTCGCAGGCTGCGACGATCATGCAGGACCATCTGGATCTGTTCGTCAGTTTCAGCAACGAAGAGAAGTCTCTCCCCGCGGCTCCGGCCAGCGAATGGGACATTCCGGTGGAATCGCTCAACCTCTCGGTGCGCTCGTTCAATTGCCTCAAGCGCGCCGGGATATCGAAGGTTTCCGAGTTGCTCGACATGAGCGAAGACGAAATCATCAAGATGCGCAACTTCGGCAAGAAGTCGCTCGACGAGATCAAAGCGGTCCTTGAATCCAAAGGGCTATCCCTGCGGGAGCAATAGTAGACGATCATGCCGCATCAAATTGCGTATAAACGCCTCTCCCGCACCGACGGGCACCGCCGCGCGCTGCTGAGAAATCTGGCGACGTCGTTCTTCAAACACGGAAAAATCGAGACGACGACGACGAAGGCCAAGCAAGTCAGCCGCGTCGTCGAGCGTCTCATCGCCACCGCCGCCCGCGGCGACATGCATTCGCGCCGTCAAATCGCCGAGTACCTTACCGAACCCGCCGTCGTAAAAAAACTCGTGGAACAGATCGCGCCGGCGCTCAAGGAACGCCAAGGCGGCTACACCCGGATCACGAAGACGCGCGTGCGTCCCGGCGACGCCGCCGAGCTGTCGATTCTCGAATTGGTGGACGCGCAAACACGATAAACTCCAGCGACTTGCTCCGGCGCTTGATCGCCGGTGAAGACTTGCGCGAGGACGATGCCGGCGCGATCGTTGGAGCGATCATGGACGGCGAAACGACGCCCGAACAAACCGCAGCGTTTTTGGCGGCGTTTGCGGCCAAAGGTGAAACGGCCGCCGAATTGACCGGGACGGCGCGCGCGATGCTCGCCAGGAACGTGCAGGTCGAACACGATCTCCCGCTGGTCGCGGACGTCGTCGGAAGCGGCGGCGACGGCGCAGACACCATAAATATTTCCACCCTCGCGGCGCTGGTCGTTGCTGCAGCCGGCGTTCCCGTCGCAAAACACGGCAACCGCGCCGCATCAGGACAGTGCGGCAGCGCCGACTTGCTGGAAGCCGGCGGCATGGAGTTGCACGTTCCGCCCGCGCGAGCGGCCGCGAGCCTCAAAGAGATCGGTTTCACCTTTCTGTTCGCGCCCGCTTATCATCCGGCGATGAAGAACGTCGCGCCGGTCCGGCGCGGGCTCGGAATCCGGACGATCTTCAATCTGGTCGGACCGCTCACGAACCCCGCACGAGCGACGCATCTGCTCGTGGGCGTGGCGCGCGCGGAGCACGTTGAGACTGTCGGTGAGGTTCTGCAAGCGCTCGGCGTGCGCGCCGCTGCGGTCGTGCATGCAAGCAGCGGTATCGACGAGATCGGCGGCGAAGGGCCGACCTCCGTGTACGAGTTCGGCGACGGTACGGTCACGCGCTGGACCTTGGATCCGCAAGAGTTCGGCGTGCACGCGAGCGTTGCCGAAATCCGCGGCGGCCCGGTCGCGCAGTGCCATGCGGCATTTGAAGCAATCCTCGCCGGCGAACGCTCTCCGCGTTCGGACCTCGTGGCCCTCAACGCGGCGCTCGCATTTCGCCTCTGCGGCAAAACTGCCGATATAAAAGATGGCATGGAGCTCGCCCGGACACAACTTTATGAAGGCCACGCCGCCGCGCTATTCGCGCGCGCGGCGAGATACTCGCATGGGTGACATCCTCTCGCGCATTTACGATGCGAAGCGGCGCTACGCGCAGCGCGACCGCGATGCCGAACCACACGACCTGGTCCGGCAGCGTGGCCTGGCGCGCAGCGGCGCGAGACGGCCGTTCCTGGACGCGATCCGCGCTTCACGCGGCCCCGCGATAATCGGCGAAATAAAACGTGCCTCTCCCTCGGCCGGACTGATCGCGCGCAACTTCGATGCGGCGGCCGTCGCGCGAGCCTACGAGAGCGCCGGCGTGGATTGCATCAGCGTGATCACGGAATCCGATCATTTCTTAGGCGAACTGGCGTATCTGGAGACCGCGCGCACGCATTCGACGCGGCCGCTGCTCCGTAAAGATTTTCTGGCCACGCCCTACGAAATCGCGCAGTCCGCAGCTTACGGCGCCGATGCCGTCCTACTCATCGTGGGCGGGCTCGACGACGACGCGCTTGTCGCGTGCATGCGCGAAGCCGCTGAGTACCGGCTCGACGTGCTGGTTGAAGTGCACGACTCCGCTGAGTTGAAGCGCGCGTTGGCGCTGGGAGCCGTCCTGGTCGGAATCAACAACCGCAACCTGCGCACGTTGGAAACCGATCTGGCGGTGAGCGAATATTTGCTGCCGGAGGTTCCGCCGGGCGTCACGGTGATCAGCGAGAGCGGCATGCGGCATCCGGGCGACATCTCGCGGCTCCACGCAGCCGGCGCACGCGGTTTCCTGATCGGCGAGGCGTTGATGCGCGCCGACGACCCTGCGGCTTTGGTGGACAGCTTGAAAACGGCTGTGGAAGCGCGCGCGGTCTCCCCTTGAGAACGCGCATAAAGTTTTGCGGATGCACCGATCTGCAGGACGTTATGCTGGCTGTCGAGACTGGTGCGGATGCGGTCGGCATGATTTTTGCGCCGTCCGTTCGCCGGATCACCGAAGGCGCCGCTAAACATATCGCCGAGGAGCTTCCGCCCTTCATCACGCCCGTGGGCGTCTTCGTGAATCCTTCGCGTGACGACATCGCGCGCGCTCGCTCGATTTTTCCCGACCTCGTGATTCAGCTGCACGGCAGCGAGTCGCCGAGCTTCGTCTCCTCGATCGACGGACGCGTGATCAAGACCATCCACGTCGATACGCAGGCTCCCGACTCGGCGGCGCTCCAACGCAGCGTCAACGAACATCCGCGCGCGATCGTGCTCTTCGACAGCGCCGCCGCCGGCTTGTCGGGCGGTACGGGCGTTGCGTTTCCTTGGAAGGCGGTCGTTCCGTCGGCGCGCTCGCGCCAGGTCATCGTCGCCGGCGGGTTGACGCCCGAGACGGTGGCGCAGTGCGTGCAGATCGTCCGGCCCTACGGCGTGGACGTGCGAAGCGGTATCGAAACGGACGGCCGCAAAGACCGCAACAAGATGCGCGCCTTCGTGAAAGCCGTCAAAGATGCCGACGAAGCCTGACGCAGCGGGATACTTCGGAGAGTTCGGCGGCCGGTTCGTTCCCGAGGTGCTGGTCGCCGCACTTTCGGAGTTGGAGCGGGAAATCGAATCGGCTTTCGCCGACCCGGCGTTTTGGCGCGAGTACGAATCTGTGCTCGCCGAATTCGTCGGTCGCCCGTCGCCCATCTATGACGCGCAACGTTACGCGGCATCTGTTTCGGCCGCGAAGTTCGTCGTAAAACGCGAAGACCTCAACCACACGGGCGCGCACAAAATCAACAACACCGTGGGCCAGGCGCTGCTCGCGCGCCGCATGGGGAAGAAGCGGCTGATCGCTGAGACGGGCGCGGGACAGCACGGGGTGGCGACCGCCACGGTCGGCGCGAAATTCGGAATCCCGGTCGACATCTACATGGGCGCCGTCGACGTGGAGCGGCAAGCGCTCAACGTCTACATCATGCAGCTGCTCGGTGCGACGGTGCATTCCGTTACCGGCGGTGCGAAGACGTTGAAGGACGCGACGAGCGAGGCGTTTAGAGAATGGGCCGCGCGCGTGCAGGATACGTTTTACGTCATCGGCAGCGTGGTCGGCGCACATCCGTATCCTTACATGGTGCGCGAGTTTCAGAAGATCATCGGTGTCGAGGCCCGGCAGCAGTGCTTGGATCGTTACGGCAAATTGCCGGCGGATGTGGTTGCGTGCGTTGGCGGCGGAAGCAACGCGGCCGGCATTTTCGCCGGTTTCGTGGACGATCCGACGGTAAGGCTCTGGGGCGTCGAGTCCGCGGGCGAAGGGATCGGCACGGCGCGGACGGCCGCTTCGCTCAACGCGGGTACCGTCGGCGTGCTGCACGGCAGCCGCTCGTACGTGCTGCAAACCCAGGAAGGTCAGGTTCGCGAAACACATTCGATCAGCGCTGGCCTCGATTACCCGGGCGTCGGACCGGAGCACGCGTTCTTAAAGGAGAGCGGACGCGCGACGTATGTTTCGGTGACCGACACAGAAGCGCTGGGCGCGTTTCATGCGTTTGCAAGATTGGAGGGCATTATTCCCGCCCTCGAATCTGCCCATGCGTTAGCGTATGCGCGCACGCTTGCGAAGGAACGCGGTCCCGAGGATCTGATTCTCGTTAATCTCAGTGGAAGAGGCGACAAGGACATCGCGCAGGTTCGCGGCAGGTGAGCCGGCTCGAAGCTATCTTCACGCCGGGGCATTTGGCGTTTATTCCTTACATCATGGCGGGCGATCCGGATCTCGATACGACTCGTGCAGTCCTTGATTCACTTGCCAAGCACGGTGCCGATGCAATCGAGCTCGGCGTTCCGTACGGCGATCCGCTGGCAGACGGACCGGCGTGACGCTTGAAAAAGTGCTAACGCTCGTGCGAGATATGCACGGGTCGCTTCCGCCCGTCATTTTGTTCACGTACTACAATTTGGTTTACCAATTCGGCTTGCAGCAGTTCGCGCGTGCGGCCGCCGATGCCGGCGCGGCAGGCGTGATCGTGCCGGACATATCACTCGAAGAGATCGAGCCGTTGCGGCTCGCGCTCGGGGCGCATGCGATCGACGTGCCGCTGCTCGTTGCGCCGTCGACTCCGCCCGATCGCGCGGCGCGTATCGCCGAGCAGTCCGGCGGTTTCGTCTATGTCGTTTCGCGTCTCGGTGTAACCGGCGCCGGCACAGCGCCTGATTCAGAACCGTTGCGCGCCCAAATCGCCGCGCTGCGCGCGTCGACGAAAAAACCGTTGGCAGTCGGCTTTGGGATCAGCACGCGCGCGCAAGTGGATGCCGTGCGCGGGATTGCGGACGGCGTAATTATCGGAAGCGCGCTTATAGATGCATACGCAGGTGCACGCGGTGACGAAGCCGCGCACCGTGTGTCAGCATACGTGAACGAGTTGGTGCAGGCGGTCTAGAGGCCGAACTGCTCCGAGGCGCGCGTCGCGATGTGCGCGGCGATTGCAAGCGATGCGGTAGCGGCTGGAGAAGGCGCGTTGCGTACGTGCAGAACTCGTCCCGAACCTTCGAAGACGAAATCGTCCGCGAGGGTTCCATCGGCGTTCATCGCCTGCGCGCGAACGCCGGAGGGGCCTGAAAGCACATCTTCGTTGCGCAGTCTTGGGACGTATCTACGGAGCCATTCGACGTAGGCGCCGCGGACGAGATCGCGGTACATCTCGCCGGCAGCGACCGCCGGATATTTTAGCGCCAGGCGAATGAGTCCGGGATAGGTGAGCGTTTCCAAGACCTCCGCGCCGTTTATCGTGCCGAACGTGTAACCTTCACGCGCGAACGCGAGCACCGCGTTGGGCCCTAGCCACACGTCCCCGTTCATGCGTGGCGTAAAATGAGCTCCCAAAAACGGGAATGCAGGGTCGGGCACGGGATAGATGTTTCCTTGGATCAGGTGACGGCTCTCGGGCTTAAGGATGAGGTAGTCGCCGCGAAACGGGACGATCTTTGGATCGCGCGCGCCGCCGGTCATCTGCGCGAGGCGATCGGCATACAAACCCGCACAGCCAATCAGCGCGCGCGAATGAACGGTGCCGCCGCCGGTCTTTACTTCGAGCCCTTCGGCGGTCGGCGCGATCGCGGTTACCGCGTGCTCCGGCAGAATCTCACCCTGCATTGTGCGGATGTCTTCGGCCAGAGCAGAAGCGACGGCTCCGTAATCGACGATGCCGGTGGCCGGCGAAAAGATCGCGCCGATGCCCGCACAGTTCGGCTCGCGCGCGAGAATGCCGGCGCCGTCGAGCATCTTGAGGCCTTCGATTCCGTTGGCGATTCCGCGCTCCCATAAAACATTCAAGCGGGGAAGTTCGTCCTCGGTCAGCGCGACGATGAGTTTCCCGATGGCCCGATACTCGATGCCCTTTGAGTCGCAGTAAGACCAAAGCTTGTGGCGGCCGTCGATGCAGAGTCGCGCTTTGAGCGTGCCCGGAGCATAGTAAATTCCCGAATGGATGACGCCGCTATTGTGGCCGGTCTGGTGCTTGCCGATTGTGCGTTCCTTGTCCAGGACGGCAACGCGCAGACGCGGGTGGCGCGCCAAGAGCTCGCGGGCGGTTGCCAGCCCGACGATGCCCGCGCCGACAACCGTAACGTCGTACATCCCCGCGCTTTTCCGCGCCGCGAGCGCCGGGCCCGCCCGGAGTCGTAACCGGGCCGCCGCGGTTTGGGTTATCATTGGGGCATGAGCATGACCGCGGAGCGCATTGCGCCCTTTAAAAACGAGCCCATTAAAACATACGCCGACTCCGCCGACGCCGCCAATATGGAAGCGGCCCTGGCTGAGGTCCGCTCGGAATTCGGACGAGAGTACCCGCTGGTGATCGACGGCGAGCGCACGACGACGCAGAAGAAAATCGCCTCGCGCAATCCGGCCGATCCGGAGCAGGTCATCGGCGAAGTCTGCTCGGCCTCACTCGAAGACGCGAACGGCGCGATCGACGTTGCCAACCGCAGATTCGAATCGTGGAGAAACACGCCGGCTTCCGAACGCGCTGAGTTTCTTTTCAAGGCGGCGCAGCTCATACGCACCCGGCGCGAGCGCTACAATGCCATGCTGGTTTTCGAAGTCGGCAAGAGTTGGATCGAAGCCGATGCCGACACCGCCGAAGCGATCGATTTCCTGGAGTTTTACGCGCGGGAAGCGCTCCGCTATGCGCAGCCGCAGCCGCTCACGCCAATAGCCGGTGAAGAAAACGAATTGGTGTACGTTCCGCTCGGCGTCGGGGTCGTGATTCCACCGTGGAATTTCGCGTTTGCGATCATGGCCGGAATGGCGGCGGCGGCAATCGTTACGGGCAACACCGTCGTGCTCAAGCCTTCCAGTGACAGCGCGGTTATTGCGGCGTGGTTCGTGGATCTCATGCACGAGATCGGACTGCCTAAGGGCGTCTTAAATTTCGTGCCGGGAAGCGGCAGCGTGATCGGCGATGCTTTGGTCGCTCACCCGCTTACGCGATTCGTCGCGTTTACCGGAAGCAAGGAAGTCGGACTGCACGTCAACGAGCTCGCCGCCAAACCGCAAAAGGGACAGCGCTGGATCAAACGCGTCGTCGCGGAGATGGGCGGCAAGGATTCGATCGTCGTCGCCGCGGATGCGGACGTGGATTCAGCGGTGGAAGGCGTCGCCTCTTCGGCGTTCGGTTTCCAAGGACAAAAGTGCTCGGCTTGTTCGCGAGCGATTGTGGACGCGTCGATCTACGATGAGTTCGTCGAGAAGTTGAAGGCGCGCGTTGCGAAAATCACTGTGGGCGATCCGGCCGACAAGAAGAACGACATGGGGCCGGTCATCAACGAACGCGCGCTCAAGTCGATCGAGCAATACATCGCAACGGGTGCGAAGGAAGGCCGCCTCGTTCACGGCGGCAAGCGCGTCGGCGACAAAGGCTTTTTCGTGGAACCCACGGTGATTGCGGATACCGCGCCAAACGCGACGATCGCGCAAGAAGAGATCTTCGGACCCGTGTTGGCTGTGATTAAGGCCAAAGATTTCGACGACGCGCTGCAGATCGCCAACAACACGGAGTTTGGATTGACGGGCGCGGTCTATACGAAGGACGAGCGTAAGATCGAACGCGCGAAGAACGAATTTTTTGTCGGCAATCTCTACTTCAACCGGAAGTGCACGGGGGCCATGGTCGGCGCGCATCCGTTCGGCGGTTTCAATATGTCGGGAACGGATAGTAAAGCCGGTGGACAGGATTATCTGCTGCTCTTTCTCCAGGCCAAAACGGTTTCGCGCAAGACCTAAGCCGCTTGACCGGCACGGTAACTTGTAAACACGCTTTGCCGGTGATATCATGCCGATAAGATGGCAACCGGATCGCCGGAAGGGCTCGATGAGGTCAAAGGCTTCATCAATACCGTGAGCCTCGAAAGTGACGACCCCTACACCGGGCCCGACAGGCTGCCTGAGTGGCTAGAGGCCACAGGCCGGCTGCCTGGAGCCAGTCCGGAGCAGCTGTCAGAGCTGCGGTTGTTTCGCGAGGCCCTGAGGAAAGTGCTCGAGGCGAATGCCGGCGACGGCGACGCTCAAGCAGCCTGGCGAGCCCTGGAACCCTTTGGGCGCGGATGCTGTTTAAAGGTAGAGATACGGGACTCCGGTCCCGTTCTTCGTGCCGAGGGCACGGGCGAGGGCGCCGTGATCGGCTCCCTTCTCGCCAAAGCCTATGAGGCAGTCGCGACCGGGACGTGGGCCAGGCTCAAAGCCTGCCGCAAACCGAGCTGCCGCTGGGCGTACTACGACCGGTCGAAAAACGGGTCGGGCGCCTGGTGCAGTATGGCCGTATGCGGCAACCGCATGAAAGCCAAGCGACGCCGGCAGAAAAGCCGCGTTTCCGAGCCTTGACTGTGGTACTTAGCCGCGGTATGATGCTCGTCGTGACTCTGACGCATAGCGCCCAGGGTGGCTCCTTGAAAACTGAACAGTGCAGTAGCGCATAAGTCTGTGGGTCTCGTCCCAAAGCAGATTGCGCCGTAAGGCGTTTTTTTATTTTGGGTCCGAGAATTTTAATCAGTGCAAAGAAGAGTACCGTTCCACCGGTTCTTCGGCGCGCTGATCGTACAGTATTATGGCTAGCCTTCGATCGACGAGCTGGAAACGGCAAGGCGATCGACGGCGGATCGATTTCGCAATCGATCCATTAATTAGTCAGCGAAAATAGAGAGCCAACAAAAAGGCTCCATAAAATGTTTATGGAGAGTTTGATCCTGGCTCAGGACTAACGCTGGCGGCGTGCCTAACACATGCAAGTCGAGCGGGGTAGCAATACCCAGCGGCAGACGGGTGAGTAACGCGTGGTCAACCTTCCGTTGAATGGGGGATAACTAGCCGAAAGGTTAGCTAATACCGCATACGATCTTTTGAAGGCATCTTTAAAAGATGAAAGGAGCAATCCGTTCAACGACGGGACCGCGTCCCATTAGCTAGATGGTGGGGTAATGGCCTACCATGGCAACGATGGGTAGCTGGTTTGAGAGAGCGACCAGCCACACTGGGACTGAGAGACGGCCCAGACTCCTACGGGAGGCAGCAGTGAGGAATTTTCCGCAATGGGCGAAAGCCTGACGGAGCGACGCCGCGTGTGGGAAGAAGGCCTTCGGGTCGTAAACCACTGTCGAAGGGGACGATAATGACGGTACCCTTGGAGGAAGCCCCGGCTAACTACGTGCCAGCAGCCGCGGTAAGACGTAGGGGGCAAGCGTTGTTCGGAATTATTGGGCGTAAAGCGCTCGTAGGCGGGATTGGAAGTCCGTGTTGAAAGACCTCGGCTCAACTGAGGGACCGGCTCGGATACTCTAATTCTTGAGGCAATCAGAGGATGATGGAATTCCCGGTGTAGCGGTGAAATGCGTAGATATCGGGAGGAACACCAGTGGCGAAGGCGATCATCTGGGGTTGTTCTGACGCTGAGGAGCGAAAGCTAGGGGAGCAAACGGGATTAGATACCCCGGTAGTCCTAGCCGTAAACGATGGACACTAGGTGTATGTGGTATCAACTCCATATGTGCCGTAGTTAACACAATAAGTGTCCCGCCTGGGGAGTACGGCCGCAAGGTTAAAACTCAAAGGAATTGACGGGGGCCCGCACAAGCGGTGGAGCATGTGGTTCAATTCGACGCAACGCGAAGAACCTTACCGGGGCTTGACATCTGCGGAAATCCCATGAAAGTGGGCTTCGGGGCAACCCGACCGCAAGACAGGTGCTGCATGGCTGTCGTCAGCTCGTGCCGTGAGGTGTTGGGTTAAGTCCCGCAACGAGCGCAACCCTTGTCGTGTGTTGGTCCACAAGATCTCTCACACGAGACCGCCGGTGAGAAGCCGGAGGAAGGTGGGGATGACGTCAAGTCAGCATGGCCCTTACGTCCCGGGCTACACACGTGCTACAATGCGCGCGACAGCGAGCAGCGAACTTGTGAAAGTAAGCCAATCTCTGAAACGCGCGCTCAGTTCGGATTGAAGGCTGCAACTCGCCTTCATGAAGTCGGAATCGCTAGTAAACGCAGATCAGCTACGCTGCGTTGAATACGTTCCCGGGCCTTGTACACACCGCCCGTCACGTCACCTGAGTTTAGTGTACCCGAAGCCGTCCGTGTAACCCGCAAGGGAACAAGACGTCTAAGGTATGCTAGGTAAGGGGGACGAAGTCGTAACAAGGTAGCCGTATCGGAAGGTGCGGCTGGATCACCTCCTTTCTAAGGAGTACATGTATGTGGAAGATGCTTGCATCTTCGCAGATACGTACATTCTATGTTGATCACAGACGATGCCGGCAATCCAGGAGTCTATCGGGCAACTCGCTCGTATGGCTGAGGATTGCAGGCCAATATTGAGACTAACTCGAGCGTGGAAATGTTCGAGTCACGTCCTAGTTTTGTGCGCGGCTCCTACCATAGGGGTTTACCGTTAAGGTACTGCACTGTTCAGCTTTGAGGGAACCAAAAATTCCCCAAAGCGATCACTTCTCGCGTTCGCCACGGCGTTTTCAAACGACCTCGTCTGCGAACACGAGACGATTGGCCGGCGAAGTTTACAAGTGAGTAATCGAGCCGGACAATCGTGAAGTGATCGCAACGAGATCTTTGAAAACTGCATAGAGAAGAACTTTCATGTGTTGAAGTACACATGAAGCGGCTCGCAACAACTTATTTCCGTAATTGTTGCGAGTGCAATTAACGTCAAAAATATATAAGAGCACGAGGTGAATACCTTGGCTCCACAGGCGATGAAGGACGTACCAAGCTGCGAAAAGCTCGGGGTAGCTGCTAAGAAGCGATGATCCCGAGATATCCGAATGGGGCAACCCCCGAGCCGTCATGGGCTCGGACTCCACGATGAATTCAATAGTCGTGAGAGAGCGCACCCGGTGAACTGAAACATCTAAGTAGCCGGAGGAACAGACATCAACCGAGATTCCCGTAGTAGTGGCGAGCGAAATGGGAACAGCCTAAACCGCATATGTGCAAGCGATCAGGCGTTGCATGTGCGGGGTTGTACGGCGGCCATCTCAACGCTGATTCGTTGAGCGCAAGTTACAAAGTCGATCGTTAGCAGAAGCCGGCTGGAAAGCCGCACCAAAGAGAGTGATAGTCTCGTAGGCAAAAGCGATCGATCTTGCGGAGCCGTTCGTGAGTAGGGCGGGGCACGAGAAACCCTGTTTGAAACTGGGAGGACCATCTTCCAAGGCTAAATATGCTGTGGAGACCGATAGCGAATCAGTACCGTGAGGGAAAGGTGAAAAGAACCCCCAAAGGGGAGTGAAATAGAACATGAAACCGCGTGCTTACAAACCGTGAAAGGCCAATGCGCAAGCAAGGCTAATCGCGTGCCTATTGAAGAATGAACCTGCGAGTTACTTGGTACGGGCTTGGTTAAGGTGTTGAGCCGGAGCCGTAGCGAAAGCGAGTCTGAATAGGGCGCTTTGTCCGTATCAGTAGACCCGAAACCAAGCGATCTATCCATGAGCAGGGTGAAGCATGATTAAACTCATGTGGAGGCCCGCACCTGTTGTTGTTGAAAAAACATTGGATGACTTGTGGATAGGGGTGAAAAGCCAATCGAGCTTGGAGATAGCTGGTTCTCCCCGAAATAGTTTTAGGACTAGCGTTACGATTTAACCCTTGGGGGTAGAGCACTGACAGGGCTAGGGGCCTTACCGGGTTACCGAACCCCATCAAACTCCGAATACCGAGGCGAACATCGTAGCAGTCAGACAGTGGGGGATAAGCTCCATTGTCAAAAGGGAAACAGCCCAGATCAACAGCTAAGGTCCCTAATAGATGCTCAGTGGTAAAGGAAGTCTTGTCGCTTAGACAACTAGGAGGTTGGCTTAGA
>PLWS01000008.1 GCA_003151115.1 Vulcanimicrobiota bacterium
GGCTTGACGAAAGTGCGCCCGCTCACCATGACACTTTTTGCAATCCTCAATCGAAGCGTTCTGCCGCGCCGTAGCGCGGCTTGACGAAACTGCGCCCGCTCACCATGACACTTGTGAAGCGTTCTGCCGCGCCGTAGCGCGGCTTGACAGACGCGCCCCTCGATATGCGCGCCTACGGCGCGCTACTCGGGGTCCTTCAACAAGCTCAGGATGACATTATTGGGCTCACCATGACACTAAGTGCCCTTCTCGGCTCCTATGTAGCGAATCCACTTGAAGATCAGCGCCGGTGTCGTCGCCAGGCTGTTCGGGCTGCCGTACACGAGATAGAATTCATTTTTGGCCGCCAGGAAATGGAACGCCGCGCTGATGTTGCCGGCATTGATGAAGCCGAATTGGGGCGGTTCGAAGGCGTCGGGCAGATTGCGGCCGATGATCCGACGCGCGCCGATATCGAATGAAGCGTCGCGGCTGAACTGCCAATCTAGGCTGGCGCGTTCAAGCCACTGTTTGGCGGTGGGTTCGGTACCCGAGGAGTAAAAATTTTCATCGTCTTCGAGTGCCAGATGTAAGCGCTTGACGATTGGGATGGTCGTACTGTAGCTCCACGTAATGAGGTGTCCGTGATAATACGGCCCAGCCGAATAGACGATCGAGGTCGGAGTCGACGTTTGGCTGCGATAGAGCAGCGCGCCGCCATTTGAGTTAAACGGCAGGAACTCGCCGTTAAATATCTCGATGCCCTGCGAGCCGGCGAAAACGTGGACCGAGATTTGATGCTGCAGGTCAAAATTTATCTGCTCGAATGCCCCGGTTTGTGACAAATTGCCGCTGTGATCGTGCATGCGGTTGAAGAATTCGCTAACGAAAATGTCTTGCAGCGCGGCGGTTTTTGAGAAGATAAATGTCTTGTTGTAAAAAAGGCCGTAGCCGGCGACGTCGGGCTGATTCACAAAGCCGTCGGCGGGCAAGAATTGCGGACCGATTTTTTGAAACGTAATCCCGGCAGTCGTGGTTTTGTCGACGAAGCCGCCGCCATATTCCCAGTATTGCGCGAAGCCGTTGTCGGTGACATTGGTGCCACTATCGCTGCCGACATTCAAGTAGCCAAAATAGTGCGAGTGCTGATTCAAATAGCCGGTGTACAGCGTGGTCGTGTTATCGCGGAAGCCCGGCAGGTTCACGCTGACGCGCTGGAGCGACGCGCCGATAATCTTCCCCTGATCTTGTATGCCGTAATTCAGGACGGCGGCACTGTCGGTGCGTGAAAATCCGACCGCGTCAAACGCGCCGAAGGAGAAATGTCCGGCGGTGCCTTCGTAAGCATAGCCTTGCCGGAACGTGGGAATCGCCGGCGTGTAGAGCGTGCTCGGGCAGTTGGTGCAGCTGAACGTGTTGTTAAAATTCTGTGCGGCTTGGGTGAAGAACGGCCGGACCTCGCTTAGGAAGCGATGGAAGGCCGTCGGTGCGATGCTTTGCTGATCGGTCTCGACGTTGGAGTAGTCGGGGTGAAATGCGCCGAGCAGCGACGACGTGGCCGTTATGGGAATTGCGAGGTCGGCGCCGATCCGCGAGGTGTTTCCACCGAACGCCGCCGGTGCGATTTCGCCGAGGGCGTAGACTTGCACACGGGGTTTGGGCCGGGCGATTTTCGCTTGCGCGGTGACGTTGAGGCCGGTAAGAGTTCCGGCATAGGCGGGATCGTCGGAGTTGCGCTGGCCTTGCTGGTGTTCCCAGACTTGGTCGGCATTGTCGGCGATGGTGATGCGCTCGAACTGCGCGTTCCAACTCTTCGAACCACCGCTACGGATGACGTTCCACGGAATGTGCATCGTAACCGTGTAGCCGGCCGGCGTTCGCTGCGCCGCCGCGATCCAGGTTGGCGCGTAGACGCTATTTTCACTCGAGGTTTGGTAACGCGCGCCGAGTGCGTTCGCGGTGAATCGGTAACGAAAACCATTTGTGCCTTGCGGCCAGAGTACAACGGATACGCTATCGTCGCTTGAAACGCCAGCGCCGTTGGTTTGCTGCGATGCAGTGAGCGTCGCATGCTGCGTTACCGCAAAAGCGACGTCGAGTCCCGACGGATCCTGCGCGACGTAAGCATCGGTCGGCTCGCCCGAACGCTGGTAGGTGAAGTCGAAGAGGACCGGCAGCTTCACGGCCTTGCTCCACGAATCGTCGATGACGCCGCCCATGCTGGGCATGGCCGGCAGCACCGGGACGCCGGTCGTGAGCGCGTCGGCCGAGGCGACCGCGGTCTGCGTCAGCAGGAGGAGCACGAGGGCGGCAATGATTCGGTTCATAAACTAATTCTTTAAGAGGATACCCTTAGGGGCGAAACTGTCAACTATGTAATTAGGTGTTGGCCGAAAACCCTCTGGGATACGGTCGAATGCCATAGTTTGTTGCACGCGGACCGGGACGGGGTTCTCGGCGCCTTCTTTTCTGCTTCATCGGAGCTTCCGGCCGCCGCGATAGGCTTAGATCATGTTCAAACACATCATCGTCCCGATCGACGGGTCGGATTTTTCGCTTCAGGCGGTTGACTTGGCCGCATCGCTGGCCAAGGAACAGGGTGCGGACTGCACCGTCTTCACGGTCGTCGACATCATCCCGGCAGCCGCGCTGGCAGCTGCAACGCCCGACCTCGTGAATGCGTGGCTCAAGACACTCGAAGAGCAGGCGCAGATCGCGGTGGACACAGCGGTTGGCCGCATGCGCGCCAGCGGGGTCGAAGCAAACGCTGAAGTCGCCAAGGGGTACGCGCCGGACCTTATCCTCGAAGTGGCAGCGCGGCATCGCGGCGATCTTATCGTCATGGGCAGCCACGGACGTTCCGGTTTGCGGCGTCTCTTCTTAGGAAGCGTTGCTGAGTCGGTCCTTCGGTCGTCGCCCGTTCCGGTGCTCATCGTACGCGGCCACGAACACAAAGCGGCTAAAGCAGCTTAGCTTCGCGGGTCTCGACTCGCTTCGCTCGCTCGACCGTGGTTCGACCGGGGCGCCTAATGGCGCCCGCTCACCATGACACTATTTGAGCCACCGCACTAATAAGTTCTTGTGGCTCGCAGGGTTTGGGAATCACGTGTTCGATCCGGTTTACCGCCATGAAGTCGCGCATTGCGGCATCAACGGTTGACCCGGTGTAAAGCGCGATTCTCATCGTGCTTGTCTGAGGATCGCGGCGGAACATTTGCACGAGTTCGACGCCGCTGGTCTCAGGCAGATGAAGATCGACGATGGCGAGGTCGGGCGCGTGCTCGCGAGCCTCGTGCAACGCTTGCGCGGCGTCGGCGGCTTCGGCGACCTGGTGTCCGGCGTGCTCCAAAATCGTTTTGACGAGAAGCCGGTTGGCCGGCTCGTCGTCAACGATCAGGATTCTGGCCACGGAGCGCTTCAGGCAAGAACGAGTCGACCTGCGAAACGAACGTCTGCGGATCGATTGGCTTCGAAATATAACCGCTAAAGCCGGCGGCTAGGACGCGCTCGCGGTCGCCGGCCATTGCCAAGGCCGTGACCGCAATAAGCGGCTTGCTCTGCAATTGCGGATCCGCCTTAAACGTGCGTGCGAGCGAAAAACCATCTATCTCGGGCATTAAAATGTCTGAGATGATAGCATCGAAGGTCCCCGCGCGCGCTTGTTCGAGAGCGACGGTCGGATCGGTAATCCCGGTGGCCTCATGTCCGAACGCGTTCAATAGATAGGTCATAAGGTCGAGGTTCGTGCGATTGTCGTCGATGACGAGAATGCGTGCCGGCACCTTATTTTCCGGGTAGGGTTAAGGTGAAGGTACTGCCTTTGCCGACTTCGCTTTCTACCGTCAGCTCGGCGCGGATGAGCGAGGCGAGTTTGCGGCTGAGGTGCAGTCCTAATCCGACGCCCTCGAACCGGCGCGTCGTCGATCGATCGAGTTGCTCGAAAGCTTCGAAGAGACGCTCGCGGTCTTCGCTCTTGATGCCGATGCCCGTGTCGGTGACCGCGATCGCAATCGAGCCGTTCTCTTTACGCCAAGCGCGAATGTGGACCGAACCCTTTTCGGTGTATTTGACCGCGTTGCCGACGAGATTGTTGAGAATCTGACGGAGCGCTCGACGATCGGTCATCAGAGTGAGATCGTCGCTCGTTATTTCGGCTTTCAAACGGAGACGCTTGCTTTCGGCCGAGGGGCGTAACGCAGTTGCCACTGTATCAATGACCGTTCCGACCTCGACCGCTTCGAAGTGCAGGTCGGCTTTGCCCGACTCGATGCGGGCGACGTCGAGCATGTCGTTGATCAGCGAAAGCAAATGGCGCGCGCTCGACTGCACGATCTCCAGTTGTTTGGCTTGTTCTTCGGTGAGCGGTCCGGGCAGACGCATGAGCAGTGTGCCGGTAAAGCCGATGATGGCATTGAGCGGCGAGCGCAGCTCGTGGCTCATCGCGGCCAGGAAGCTGTCTTTGGCGCGGTTGACTTTTTCGAGCTCGACATTTTTCTCGTGAAGCGCTTTTTCAAATTGTTTGCGTTCCGTGATGTCGCGAATCGCGCTCGATACCAGTGTCCCGTGATCGGTTTGGAACGGGCTGAGGCTGATCTCGACCGGAAACTCGCTGCCATCTTTGCGCAGCCCATAGAGTTCGAGCCCGGTTCCCATACCGCGCGTGCGCGGCGCTTCGAAATATCCGCCCCGGTGTCCGATATGGCGGTCGCGATATCTTTGCGGAATAAGCGTTTCAACCGTGTGCGTGAGCAGCTCTTCGCGGGTGTATCCAAAGAGGCGCTCAGTCTGAGCATTCACGAGCACGATTTTACCCGAGCCGTCGACGATGACCATCGCGTCGGGAGCCGACTCTAAGAGGTCGCCAAATTGGCGCACTACGCCGGGAAGGTTTGCTTTCACCACGTTACTGGAGGGCACTTTTCGCTTCCCGCTGCACGGGCTCTTCCATTAATGATATGATCGTACTATGAAGGTCTGGGCTTTCGTATTGCTTTTGGCGCTGGGCATTTTCACGCGGCCCATCGCGGCGTCGGTCGACCCGCTGGTCGAGCGCGGAAAATACCTGGTGGCGTTCGGCAGCTGCAACGACTGCCATACACCGGGCTGGCGCGAGTCGGACGGCGGCGTTCCGGTCTCGGGCTGGATGACCGGAAGCAAACTTGGCTACCGCGGCCCGTGGGGAACGAGTTATCCCGCCAACGCCCGTCTGGAGTTTTCGCACATCAGTGAGAACGACTGGCTTTTTATGGTACGCACGCGCGCCGGCCACTGGCCGATGGTGTGGCACGACCTTCGCTACTTAAAGACCGACGATCAGCGCGCGATCTACCGGTTCGTCCGCTCGTTGGGACCACGCGGCGTCGCCGCGCCGGCGGACCTTCCGCCTTCACGCGAACCGAAGACACCGTACATTTGGATCGTGCCGCACTAGCCCCTCGACATGCGCACTGCGTGCGCTCCCTTCGACTCGCTTCGCTCGCTCAGGACTGCGACGGGTCCTTCGACAAGCTCAGGATGACAACGTTAGAAGCGTTCTGCCGCGCCATCGCGCGCCCTTCGACACGCGCATCGAAGATGCGCTACTCAGGATGACAATTAGGGTTAGGCGCCGTTGCGGCGGGCAGCGCTCCATTTGGCTTCGACGTCTTCAATCACGCGATCGAGTAAGCGCTGCATCGTTCTGGAAGCGATGCGGTTACCGGCGAGCGTGTCGAAGATCTTGCCGGCAAGACCGAAGGGCGGCTCGTAGTTTCCTTGCAGGCGCATCCACACGCCGCGGTCCTTTGGCCTGACGGTCAGAACGCCGCGGAAGTCGGGAAGTGCCGTGTTGTCCGGCTTCCACGCCACGAGAAGCGCGTCGTGCCGGCGCGTTGCGTCGGTGCCGTCGTCGACGAGTTTGGTAGCATGCGAGACATTTTCCGTAACGGTCGAAATGGGGGAAACCTGCATGCGGCCGCGCTCTTTGAGCGAAAGCTGCGCGAACTCCATCACCGCTGAAAACGGACATTCGCAGTAGCTCGTTACGTGAACCTCGCTCATACGGCTTCCTGTTTAAGAGACTCCTCACCGTGGAAGCGCTCTTCCATAACGCGCGCGATTTCTTGCAGCAGCGCACGTGCCGTGCGGGCGGCGATCTTCGCGCCGAGAACCAAATCGAAGGCTTGACCGAATGTGCCGAGCGGCGGCTTATACTCGCCGCGCAGTTCCAGGACGGCGCGCCGGTAGCTTTCGTCGGCACGCACCGTGAGTTCGCCATCGAAATCGGGGTACGGCCCTCCGCCCTCAGGCGTCCAATGCACCAGCCACGGCTCGTCGAAGCGGAGCGGATCCTCGCCCTTGCGATAACTTACGAGCACGTCCTTTTCAAGCGCCCCTTTGAGGAGCGGCAGAGTGGCTTTGAGCGGAAGCGTCGTTGCGCCGGCGTTGTGAATCGAACCCTCGATCTCTTCGTGCAGATACCCGCGCGCTCTGACGTAGGGGCAGTTCGTGAGTTGTCGTTCGTAAATTGTCGTTGCCATGCTCCGATTCTCGCGGACGGCCGGGAAGCGGCAAGGACCGAATTGAGAAGAACCGAAGAATTTACGCTCACAAGCTCTTCAAAGAGGCTCGCTAACCTGTGTCAATGCGGCCGCGCAAAGAAGACGTAACTCCGGACGAACCGCTGCCCGGAACGCTGAAATTTGTGCTGGTCATGGGCACCGGGTTTATCATTTTATGGTTTTTGCTGTTCCTGCTGCTAAAGGCGCGCTGGTAACGTGCATATTCACAAATACGAGCGCTGGTGGCTCACGTTCGGGATCGGTATGTTGCTCGTGTTCCTGGCGACCATCGCTTTTGCGGCATTTGCGGACAACATCAATCCGCCGAGCGGGCTTCAAGCGATCGATCCAACGAAGGTTTCGAAGACGCCGCCGTTCGACCACCCCGGCTTGCGCCGGCTGCCGGATGGCAACTACGAGGCGTATTTTGTCGCGGAAGTCTTTAGCTTCCAACCCTCGACGATCACGGTGCCCGTTGGCCGGAAGGTTACGTTCTATGTGACCAGCCCCGATGTCGTGCACGGCTTTTACATCGCGAAAACCGACGTGAACATGATGGCGGTCCCCGGATGGGTTAACAGCGAGTCGCACGTGTTTAGCTCGCCGGGCACTTATCTGCTGATTTGCCACGAGTACTGCGGCATCGGTCACCAAAACATGTTCGGAAAGATCGTCGTAAAGTGAATGCCACTATGAGCGTCCCCTCGACATGCGCGCTTTCAGCGTGCCGCTCGGGGTGGTTCGACGACGCCCTCGCTCGAAGAGCGAGGGGCTGCTCACCATGACACAATTTCTCACCATGACACAACTTAGAGAGAATCGAGTCGTTATCGCGCACGTCTATACCGCGACGGCGGCGATCGTGGTGGGCGCCTTGTTCGGGGCGGCGCAAGGACTGTCGCGCGCGTCGGCGGTTGGTGCGCCCGGATGGTTCGACTACTATCGCATCTTGACGATGCACGGCGTTCTGATGGCGCTGGTCTTTACGACGTTCTTTATCTGCGGTTTGTCGCTCTTTGTTACGTATCGCTCTATTCCGCGCGAGCGGAAGATGACGCTCGGGTGGCTTGGATACTGGGTCATGCTGATCGGCGTGCTGATGGCGGCGGTGGAAATTCTGGCCGGCAATGCGACCGTGCTCTACACGTTTTACGCTCCGCTCAAGGCCAGCCCGTGGTTTTACATCGGCGCGGCGCTGCTCATCATCGGGACGTGGGTCGTAACGGCGGAGATCTTCGAAAACGTCCTGTGGTATCGGCGGAACAACCCCGGCGTTCCGGTGCCGCTGCCGGCATTTACCGCCGCCGCGACGTTTCTGATGTGGTGGATCGCCACGCTGGGCGTGGTCGGCGAGATGTATCTGTTGATTCCGTGGGCTTTCGGCTGGACGCCCGGCATCAACGTGATGCTCACGCGCATGCTCTTCTGGTACTTCGGCCACCCGCTGGTCTATTTCTGGATCATGGGCGCCTACATTTGCTGGTACAACATCGTCCCGAAATTCTATAAGGGAAATCTTTTCAGCGACGGGTTGACGCGCCTCACGTTCATCATGCTGCTGCTGCTCTCGACGCCGGTCGGCATCCATCACGAATTCATGGAGCCGGGCATCTCGTCAACGTGGAAGATGCTGCACACCGTCACAACCTACGGCGTTGCGATTCCGTCGTTTATTACGGCGTTTGCGATCTTTGCCAGCTTCGAAATGGCCGCACGTCGCTTGGGGCGGCGCGGTTTCTGGCAGACGGTGAGCTCGCTGCCATGGAATAATCCCGCGTTTTGCGGGCCGGCCTACGGCATGCTGCTCTTCATTTTGGGCGGCTTCGGCGGCTTGGTGAACGCATCGTATTCGATGGATATGCTCGTCCACAACACGATTTGGATCGTGGGGCATTTCCATGTAACGGTTGGCGGTCCGGTGGCGCTGACGTTCTTGGGCATTGCGTATTGGATGATTCCGAAGCTGACCGGGCGCGCGCTCTGGAAGCCGGAGTGGGCGCTCTGGCAGACGCGTTCGTGGTTCATCGGCATGCTGGTGATGTCGATGTCGATGCACATTGCCGGACTCATGGGCGCGCCGCGGCGCACGGCCGAGGTGAGTTACTTGGGATCCGCGCCGAATGAATGGCTGGCGTACAACTTGCTTGCCGCCGCCGGCGGATTGGTGCTGCTCACCAGTATTCTGATCTTCGCAGCCGTTGCGATCGGCACGCTGGTCGCCAACGAAAAGACCGAAGATATGACCGTGGAGTTCGCGCAGCCGCTTCCGGGCTCGGAACCGGCGCCGGCGCTGCTGCAGTCGCTTTTCAGATGGGGCGCCGTTGCATTGGTCCTGGCCGTGCTGGCGTATGCCGGTCCGCTGCTCGAGATGCTGCACCATCCGGTGTTTTTGGCACCGGGTATGCGAACGTGGTAGTTGCGCGCGAGATGCGCTGCTCACCATGACAACGTCGAAAGCGTTCTGCCGCGCCATCGCGCGGCCTGACAGGTCGCGCCCCTCGATATGCGCGCTTACAGCGCGCTACTCGGGGTCCTTCGACAAGCTCAGGATGACAATGCTGTGCTCACCATGACAATGCTGTGCTCACCATGACAACATTGTGGTAGTGCTCATCGTCGACGACGAGCCGCAGATCGGCGAAGTGCTGAGCGCCTATCTGCAGCGTGAGTCGTTCGAAACCGTCGTCTGCACCGACGTGGCCTCCGCCGTAGCGAGTTTGGAGAAACAGCGTCCGGATATCATGATCCTGGACATCACGCTGCCCGATGGAAGCGGCTTAGACATCCTCAAGCAGGCGAACAAGGCGCACCGCATTCCGACGATCATGCTCACCGCCCGGAGTGAGGAGGTGGATCGCGTCGTCGGTTTGGAACTGGGCGCCGACGATTACATCGTCAAACCGTTTTCACCGCGCGAGGTTGTGGCGCGCGTGCGCGCGGTGTTGAGGCGCGCCTCGATGCCACAGAGCGGCGCGACGAACGTCGATCACGTTCTGCAGGTCAAAGACCTGCAGGTCGATACCGGCGCGCATGAAGTCCGCTTGGCGGGAGAGCCGGTCGCGGTAACTCCGGCCGAGTTCCGCATTCTGACCGTGCTGGCGCAGAATGCCGGTCAAGTGCTCACGCGAAGCCAGCTCCTCGACTTAGTGCACGACGACGGCAGCATCTACGAGCGCACGCTCGACCGTCACATCAACAACCTGCGCCACAAAGTCGAGCCGAATCCCGACGACCCGGAGTATATCCTGACCGTCTACGGCGTTGGCTACAAGCTGCGCAAAGACTGATGCAGCAGAACATCTTGCACGCGCTCGATCTTTGCACGATCGGCGACTTGCCGGGCGCCAAAGTGGCGCTCGAGCACATGGATGGCCCGGTTGCCGAGCGGCTCGTCATGCTGATTACGCAACTGCAAGAGGACCGGAAGCAACGCGAAGAGCTGCAGAAGACCGGGCGCCATCAATTGGGCAACTCGCTTTCGATCGCGCAGGCGAATCTGGAAGCCATGATCGACGGCGTGCTCGAGGTTACGCCGCAACGGCTGCGCGACATCCGAGAGTCTCTTCGCAGCGCCGGCGCGTTGCTGGTCGACCTCCGAGAATCGCCGCTGCCCGCACCTGAAGACAAGGCCGCGGCGACAACGTTCGACCTCAGCGAGCTGCTCGGCGCTCAAATCGCTATGGTGCGAAGTGCCGGCGACCCGAAAAACGTGACGATTGCCGAAGGCGATCCGGAGGCGTTCGCAAGCCGGTTCCGCGACGCGCTGCTAGCGGCTGTCCGCCGCGCCGGGCCCGGCAAGAAAATCACGATCAAGATTGAGTAGAGCTCCTGCACGGCGTTCTCTGTTTCTTCTCAACCTGTTCTCCCTGAGAACGCATGAAGGCGTTAGGCTTGACTCATGAAAAGTACACGAGCATTGAAATCCGCCTTACTGAGTGCCGTATTGCTGTGCGCAGCCGTCGCAGCTGCGAACCTGACGGGCGCTGCGCATCCCAGCATCGATATCGTTGCGGCCAACTGGAAATTCACGCCGAACGCGATAACGGTACCAGTGGGTGAACCGACGACACTCCGTTTAACTTCCAGTGCCGGTGTACACGGACTCAAATCCGACGAGCTGGGGATCGCCGACACAATCATCGTGCCTAACAAGTTTGTCACGGTGACGTTTACGCCTCACAAAGCCGGCGTATATGTGCTCCATTGCTCGGTCCTGTGCGGAGCGGGACACCCAAATATGACCTTGACGATTACGGTACAGAAATGATGGGCCGCGCTGCGCTCCGAGGGTTGCCCGGATTGGTTGCGAGTATTGCGTTAGCCGCGAGCGCCGGCGCAACGGCGCAAGCGATGCCGATTTTCGCCAAAGCCTACGGAGTGCAGTGCAGCACATGCCATACAGTCGTACCCGCGCTCAACGCCTACGGCCGTTACGTGCAACGAACGGGATACGCTTCGTTGAATCGCGACGTGCTCAATACGGTCTCGCCGATCTGGATTGGCGAACAAGTCAACGGCGACAGCACCGGCGGGGTGAGCGACATCGCGCCTACGCATACGAGCTCCTTCGGTAATTTGGCCCTGCACGCAGCGGGGTATCTTGCACCCGACTGGACATTTCACGTGCAGCAGTGGCTTTTGCAGAACGATTCGGGCGGCGGCTCGCTCGATACGGCTTGGGTAACCTACAATAACCTTTTCCATAAAGACGGCCATCTCTTCATCGGAAAGATCGAGGCGCCGGGCCCGTCGCCGTTCAGCCAGTGGTCCGATATCTCGGGTTTTGCTGCGCCCGCCATTACGGTCGGCGAACATCCCTATCAACTCGACGGCAACCGATGGGGCGCCAAGTTCGCATACGTGCACGGAGCGCTCGACGCCGAGGCCGCTTGGCTCCTGAGCGGGAACGGTTTCGTTTCGAGCCAGGACTTCAACACGATGCCCGGCACCGACAAGACGTTCCAATGGAAAGTTGCCAGCGCGCATCCCGATCAGCCGCTGGAAATCGGCGCCTTCGGAAGCATGGGCAGTTACGTTCTTTCGACCGGCGACGTGGATCGCTATAGCTCTTTTGCCGGGTACCTGCAGCGCGACCCGGAACCCAGCGGGATCCCCGGCGTGCTCGGGATCTATCAGATTGGAAACGACAAACTGCCGGGCTTCGACGCAGGAGGCGCGCAACTGCCATCGGCGCGCAGCACTGCCTTCACCGCAGAGATCTACGAGTCACTGTTCAATCGCAACGCAATCCTGGCGTTCCGAAACGAATACACTAACGACGGGCTCGGAAATTTCGCCCACTTCCAAAATATCGACCTGGGATTCAACGTCCCGCGCATGCCCTATCTGCACGCATACCTCGAAGCGGGGCTAGGCGCGAACTCCACGACACAGAGCGGCGGTCCAACGTGGCGCTGGTTGCTGTGGTGGACAACTCCAGTCGCACAATAAGACTAAGGTCGCACCACTAAAGTCGCAGTTTACAGCGTTCTTTTTTTCTTCGCGCAACATTCTCATCCGAGTCACATTTAGGCGATAGGCTTAATCCATGAGAAACGTTGTTTACGCGGTCATGGTGTCGCTCTTGTCAGTGGCTTTCGTCCTCCCGATTTACGCGGGAGCGGCCACTGCGACAAACATCGACGTCACGGCCTCCAACTGGAAGTTCACCCCCGGCACGATCACCGTGCACTTGAATCAAGCGACGACGCTGAACCTGATTTCGAAGGAAGGCGTACATGGAATCTCGTCGTCTTACTTGGGCATTTCGAACACGATCATCATGCCGAAATCCACGTCAGTCACTTTCACCCCGCATAAGGTCGGAACATACCAACTGCACTGCACGATGCCGTGCGGTCCCGGCCATACGGACATGGTGTTAATAGTAAAGGTAGTAGAATGAAAAAACTCGCAATCGCTGCGGCGCTTGCGATAAGTGCGTTGGGCCTTACGGCCCTTCGCGCCGACGCGATGCCGCCGTTCGCCCAAGCCTACGGCGTGGATTGCAACGTCTGCCACACGATGGTCCCGGCGCTCAACTCATATGGCCGGTACATCCAAAGGACCGGATTCGCGGCTTTGGATTCACACATGCTTGAGAGTAAGTCGCCGTTTTGGATCAGCGAACGCATTCGCGGCAAGAGCACCGGCAGCTTAGACAAGCTGCGCCCCAACTTTAAAACCACCGACGGAAACGTCTCGGTGGACGCCGTGGGCGCGTTCGGCCGCAGCTGGACCTATCGCATCGAGCAGTCGCTCTACAGCAACAACATTGGCGGCGGATCGACCAGTCGCGTTTGGGTCGGCTACAGCAATCTCTTCAAAGGCCACGGACATCTCTCGGTCGGAAAACTCGATCCGGCGGTGCCGTCGTCTTTTGCCGATTGGCAAGATACGACCGGTTTCGGCGGCAGCAATAGCCTGACCGTCGGCAAACATAAATACGGTTTCACCAGCGCACGCTGGGGCACGCGGTTCGACTACGACACCGAAAACGTAAGTTACGGAGTGTCGTGGGGAGCCGGTACGGACAGTTTGCTCAACGGCGGTGACTTCAACGTCAAGCCGGGCTCGGACAAGATGTTCGACTGGAACGTCGCCTACGCAAACGCCGGCAAGCCTTTCGAAGCCGGAATCTACGGCTCGATCGGCACGTACGTCGTTTCGACGCAGTTCACGGACCAGTACAATCTGCTGGGCTTCTTCGCGCAGCGCGATCCATACAAAGGGTACCCCGGACTCTACGGCTACTACCAGATCTCGAACGACTCGAATCCCGGCGTCGCGCCTAACGGTTCGCCCAAGAACGCACCGCCGATTCCGGTTATGAGCCACAGCTACGCCGTCGAGATCTACCAGCTGTTCCTGAACAACAACGTCATGCTCGGATTCAGACCGTTGGAGATCACGCAGTCCGGGCTAGGCCCGATTCAACGGTTCGGCAACGTGGACTTCGGTGCACGCATCCCGCACCTGCCGTTCCTATTCTTCAACGCGGAAGCGTCGTTCGGTGGCAGCTCCTCTGCAACGTTCGGGAGACCGACTTGGCAGTGGGGACTCCGCTGGGCGGGACCTCTGGGTGCAGGATCGTCGCTCACGCAGATCCACTAACGCGTCTCTATCCGGAGAGAACGAGAAGCGCGCCCAACGGGCGCGCTTCTTTTCTTGCGGACGGACCATTCCGGGAGTAGACTTCAGGTCATGAAGACGCGGTTTCCGATCATCGCCGGTTTGGTCGTATTCGTGTTTCACCTGATCGCAAATCCGCATTATGGATTCTTCCGCGATGAACTCTACTTCATTATCTGCGGATTTCATCCGCAGTGGGGATACGTCGATCAGCCGCCGGTGACGCCGGTGCTTGCGGCAGGAACGCAACTTTTCGGGCATTCGCTATTTTTGCTGCGTGCGTTGGCGGCGGTCTTTGCCGGCGCTTCGGTCTACGTGATCTGCGTGCTGGTGCTGGAGTTTGGCGGCGGTGCTTTTGCGATGACGCTGGCCGCGATCTGCGGAGCGCTTTGCCCGGTGCTGACGGCATTCGCCGAAAAAGTGGGCCCCGACATGGTCGGCCTGTGGCTTTGGCCGCTGGCCGTTCTGTACATCGTGCGTATCGTCAAGGGTGGCGATCTGCGCCAATGGCTCTACGCCGGTATTGCGATCGGGGTCAGCGCCGAAAGCAAGTACAGCGTGCTGTTCTTTGCGGCGGCGTTTTTGATCGCGCTGCTCTTGAGGCCGCAGCGGCGAATTCTCTTCTCGAAATGGTTCCTTGCCGGCGCGGGGCTTGCGGTGCTGATCGCGCTGCCGAACTTCATCTGGCAAGCCGTCAACGGTTTTCCGATGTGGGAGCTGTTGCGCAATGGGCAGCTCGGCAAGAACGTTATTCTCTCGCCGGCGGAGTATGTGCTCGCGCAATTCATCATCACCAATCCGTTGCTGGCGCTGGTGTGGCTTTGCGGGTTGATTTGGGCGCTACTGCGATCACAGTGGCGGTTCTTAGGCTATGGTTTTGTATTGCTTATGCTTTTCATGATTGCATTTAAAGCGAAGCATTATTATCCGGCCGACGTCTATCCGATTATGTTCGCATTGGGTGCAGTGGCGATCGAAAGCTGGACGGCGCGCGCGTGGTTTGTGCGGCCGGTGGTTGCGACGGTTGCGGTGCTGGCGGGGCTTATGCTTTTACCGTACGTCGAACCGATTCTACCGGAGGCGACGTTCATTGCCTTCAATCAGGCGATTGGGCCGAAGCTGGGCATGGGCGTCATCGCCACCGAGCACACGAAACAAACCTGGATGACGCAAGATTTTGCCGACATGCACGGCTGGCCCGAGCTGGCCGCGACCGTGCAGCGGGTCTACGATGCGCTGCCGCTGGCGGAGCGCGCGCAGGCCGTTGCTGTCGCGCAGAATTACGGCGAAGCCAGCGCGATTGCGTTTTTCAGTCACGTGCCCGTGATCAGCGGCCACAACCAATATTATCTCTGGGGAACGCGTGGGTTCAGCGGAAATGTCATTCTCGACGTGGGCGGCGACTGTGGTGCAAGCCAGCACCTATTCCGGCAATCACAACAGGTCGCGGTGTATTCCGCGCGTTACATCATGCCGTATGAAAACGGACGGCCGATTATGCTCTGTCGCGGCATCAAAGTACCGTTGGCAAAGATTTGGCCGGGAGTGAAGAGCTATGAATAACGCCATGAAATTCATGGTGCTGCCCCGGGTTTATCTCGGCGTAATAGGGATTGGGCTGCTGCTCGGACTTGGTACGCGGGCGGCTGCAATTATCGCGATTTTCCTGAACTGTAACTATTTGTGCGCGAAAGGCCTGCCGCCGTGGGCGCCGGCGAGTAACGACATGCCGGATATCATTCTCGCACTCGTCGTTATCGCATCGTCCGCGGGGCTCTACTACGGACTGGATGGAGTTCTGACGCGCAATCGATCTAGGCGCGTTTAGCGGGCTAGCGCGCGGCTCTCGACTCGCTCCGCTCGCTCGACCGTCCTTCGACTGGGGCGCCTAATGGCGCCCGCTCAGGATGACAACGTTAAAAGCGTTCTGCCGCGCCATCGCGCGGCTTGACGGGCGCGCCCCTCGATATGCGCGCCTATGGCGCGCTACTCGGGGTCCTTCGGCAGGCTCAGGATGACAACTTAGGAAGGAGCGAGGGGCGGTTTCCCGCCCCTCTTTGCGTTGCCGCGGTCGCGGCGATTTTTATGCTGACTTGATCGCGATCTTCTGCGGAACGATCGCTTTGATCGGCGTGAGAGCCAGTGTCAGCAGGCCGTTGTGCATGGTGGCCTCGACCAACTTCGCGTCGATGTCCTGCGGGAGGGTTACGGTGCGCGTAAACATTCCGCGCGGAATCTGACGTTTGAAGTACTTGACGTTTTTCGTTTCGACCGTTTCCGGGAAGTGGCCGTTGACGGTGACCGTCGCACCGGTTACTTCAACCGAAATGTCCTTGGCGTCGTAGCCCGGCGCCGAGAGTTCGACGAAATATTTTCCGTCTTTCTCATAGACGTCGCAGAACGGCGTGAGGAACGAGACGCGCGGGAACGAAAATTCCCGTAGAAACGGCGCTTCGGCCAAGAAGCGATCGAGCATCTTCTGGACATCGAATTCCGTTTCGGGGCGTTGAAGAAGCGTGGTCATGAGGTGGACCTAATTCCTAGTTCGACCGGCAATCCTCGGCGGCCGTGCGTGGTGGCCGCCGATTCGACCGGCCACTTTCTACTGTAGTACAACTTTGGGAAAGATCTAGGAAAGGGTTGCGACCTTGGTCGTGGCGTACCAGGGTTGCGGCCAAAGCACCGCGAGAGCGCCGGCCGCGGCCGCGATCAATAGTATGTTGAGCGGAATGGCCGCCAAATGAAACGCCTGCGCAAGCGGAATCCAGAAGATCGCGGCGGCGAGCGTTGCCAGCGTGCCGATTACGATCGGAGCGATCGCCTTGTTGTCACGCAAAGTCACCGTCCAGATCCGCCGGTTTCCGGCCCGTTCGACCAATACTAGCATGGTTTGTCCGACGATCATTGCGACGAGTGCAGCCGCGCGAGCGGCATTTTCGGGAACGCCGTGCGCGAGCAGGTACAAGTACACTGCCAGCACGGCTGTCGCCAACGAGAGGCCGAGCAGAAGCGTGCGCTGCCAGTCTTGCGTGCGAAGCAGACCCGTCGCCGGTGAGCGCGGCGGCTTCGTCATCAAGTCCGCGTGCGCGGGGTCGTTTTCAAAGACTAGCGCAGAGGTCGGATGTACAATGATTTCGAGCCAGATCAGATGGATCGGAAAAAGCATGATGGGCGCGCCGAAAAGCGGCAAAAGAAATGCGGCCAACAACAGCGGAGCGTGGAACGAAATCAAATACGAAAACGCGTGACGGAGATTATCGAAGATGCGGCGCCCGTCGGCGACTGCGCGAACGATCGTCGTGACGTTGTCGTCGAGGAGAATCAGGTTGGCGGCGGCGCGCGCAACCTCGGTGCCGCCTTTGCCCATGGCGATGCCGATATCGGCTTCGCGCAGTGCCAGCGCATCGTTCGTACCGTCGCCGGTCATGGCGACGATTTCGCCTTTTGCGTGGAGCTCGCGCACGATCCGCAGTTTTTCTTCGGGACGGATCCGCGCGAAGACGTCTTCCGGCTCGATGCCGACTTGAGCCGCAATCGCTTGCGCGGTTGCAGGGTGGTCGCCGGTAATCATGACGAAGCGAATGCCGGCGGCACGGCAGCGTGCGACGGCGTCGCGCGCGGCTTCACGCACCGGATCCGCTAGCGCGACGAGGCCAACCAGTTGCAACGGCACCATTTCGACTGCATCTTCACCGGTTTCGGCGCGCGCAATTGCGAGCACGCGCGCACCGCGAGCGGCAGTTTCGGTAAGAAACGCCTGCGCGCGCTCTCGATCTTGGACCGCGCCGCGCTGCAGCAACGCTTCATAGGCGCCTTTGACGGCAAGTTCGTTATCCCACAGCACCGCCGCATACCGGCGCGACGGATCGAAGGGCAGTTCGAGTCTCTTGTGCAGGCTGTGCGAAGCGCCGGGAGCCGCAACCAGCAGCGTTGCGTCGAGCGGATCGCCGGACTGGGGATCGGAGGCCAGGGCCGCTGCGCGCAGGACGGCTTCACGATCAAAACCTTCCGCTGCGAAGACGGATTCGACTGCGAGTTTTCCGTACGTCAGCGTGCCCGTCTTGTCGACGCAAATGACCGTGGTGGAACCGAGCGTTTCGACGCTGGAGAGCCGGCGGACGAGCGCGTTGTCTTTTGCGAGACGCCAAGCGCCCAGCGCGAGATACAGCGTGTAGACCATCGGCAATTCTTCGGGGATCGCGGCCATTGCCAAACTGACGCCGGCGATGATAGCGATCGGCCATGCGTCGCCGTGCGCGTGGCCGGCAACGACGACGAGCGCACAGACGATCGCGACGCCCGCGCCGATTTGCACGACCAGACGGTGAATCGCCCGTTCGATCGGCGTGCGCTGCTGGCGGATCTGCGACATCGCCTGACCGATACGGCCATACTCGGTTTCCCGTCCGGTGCGCTCGACCAGCGTGATGCCGTTCCCGGAGCGCACGATCGTGCCGGCTAAGACGCGCGCGGGCTCTTCAACCGGCAGCGACTCGCCGGTCAGCGCCGATTCATCGATCGAGAGCCGGCGGGACGAAAGGACGCGGGCGTCGGCGGCGACCACGTCGCCTTCGCGCAAAACTAAAACGTCGTCCGGCACGACGTCACGCGCCGGAATCACTCGTTGCGAACCATCCCGTATGACGCAGGCTTGCGGTGGAGATACCATCCGCAGCTTTTCCAGCGCGCGATCGGAGCGATACTCGAGAATTCCGGTGACCATGAAGATGGGGAGAAGCGCGACGCCGACGACGATCGCGTCGAAACGATCGCCCAAAATCCAATATGTTCCGCCGGCGACGGCCAGCAGCAGCACCATCGGATCGGCAATGAGACGAAAGAGCCACGCAAAGAGCGAAGCGGAGCTGCGCTCGGGTACGAGGTCGTTATGACCGAATTGCGCAAGCCGCGTTGCTGCTTGCGCGGCGCCCAGACCGGGAGGCTCGGCTAGAGCGACGCCGGCGATTCTACTTCAGCAATTCGCTCGAGAACACGCTGCAGGCGAGCGTTGACGTCCTCGGCGATCGGCTCGAGTTCCGGATTGCCGACGAGCGAAAGCAGCGAACGCGTGTCGATCGCGGAAACAATCGTTTGCCCATTCTCGCGCTGAATGACGACGTTGCACGGTAGGAGCAGACCCAATTGCGATTCGCGGCTGAGCCCCTGCAGGGCTAGCGAAGGATTGCACGCGCCGATGATCCGGTAGGGCCTAAATTCGGTTCCTATTTTTTCGCGCAGCGTTTTCGAAACGTCGATGTCGCACAAAACCCCGAAGCCTTCATCGGTTAGGAGCGATTTGACGCGATCGACCGCGACGTCAAACGGCAAATCGACTGAGACGGCTTTACCGTACGGTATCATTCTTGCGGCGGATTGGGATTGTGCCACTCCGTACCGTTGGCATATTTCACGCGCATGACGGCGCAGTACGGAAGACTCGTTCCGATCGGGAAGATCTCGGGGCTCACATCGAATTCGTGCGCGATCGGCACGTTGGGTGAAAAGGTGCCGGCGTCGTTGACGACCGCGATGAGATAACCGCGGGAGACGAGCCCAAAGTCGACTTCCGTTGCCGGCTTCGAGGCCTGATTGGCGTAGGTTATCGCCAAGAAGCCTTCCGCGTAAGGAAACGTATTGACGTTAGTGTGTAGGATTCCATAGGGGTCGATCCAGGGGTGAGGTGCTCCCACTCCGGGCTGATGCTGGTGAGGATAGCACTGAGTAACAGAAATCTGCGAGCCGGGAGTCTGTTTGAGCGTTTGAGCATACGCGACGCCAACGCCGGCGGCCAGCATGGCGGCGAGAGCTGTAAGTCCTAAGACTTTGGTCGAGTTCATTTATCTTCCTTAATGAAAGAGAGCCGCATGGAGCAGCTCCCTTTCTTCGCGGACGCGCCGGTGAAACCGTGCTCCTAGTGGAGCGTTTGCTGTCGGCCGCTCGGAGCTCTAGATTGGCTCGAGTGAGGTCCGGGTTCGGTTGTCGATAGCGCGTCGGCTCCGCTTATTAGCGTAGCCCCACATCGAGAAAATCTCGTGAATTATATGGTAAGGTTCGGGTATGCAGGCCATGAAGGCGCTTCCGACTGCGGAGCTGGGCCGGATAGACGCCTACTGGAGGGCGGCAAATTATTTGTCCGTCGGACAGATTTATTTGCTCGATAATCCGATGTTGCGCGAACCGCTGCGTCCGGAGCACATCAAACCGCGGCTGCTCGGCCACTGGGGAACCACTCCGGGACTGAATTTCATTTACGCGCACATGAACCGCGCGATCAAGAAGTACGATCTGAATGCGATTTTTATCTGCGGTCCCGGCCATGGCGGACCGGCGGTAGTTGCCAATACGTACCTGGAAGGCACCTATACCGAGCTCTATCCGAACGTTACGCAAGACGAACGCGGAATGCGCCGTCTCTTCAAGCAGTTTTCCTTTCCGGGCGGAATTCCGAGCCATGCCTCGCCCGAAACGCCGGGCTCGATCAATGAAGGCGGGGAGCTTGGCTATTCGATCGTGCATGCATATGGTGCAGTTTTCGACAATCCCGATTTACTCGCGTGCTGTGTGGTCGGCGACGGCGAAGCCGAAACCGGCGCGCTGGCGGCCAGCTGGCATTCAAACAAGTTTTTGAACCCGGCGCGCGACGGCGCCGTACTTCCGATTCTGCATCTCAACGGTTATAAGATTGCCGGACCGACGGTCTTGGCGCGCATACCCGAAGACGAACTGCGAGCGCTCTTTACCGGATACGGATACGATCCCGTGCTGCTCGCGGGTGACGATCCTGCAGAGATGCACGTAAAGATGGCCGAAGCGCTCGACCGCGCGATCGAACGTATTCACGAGATTCAGAGGCAAGCGCGCGCGACGGGATTTAAAGAGCGCCCCGCCTGGCCGATGCTGATCTTGCGAACGCCGAAGGGGTGGACGGGTCCAAAGTTTATCGACGGCGTGCAGATCGAAGGCACGTTTCGCGCGCACCAAGTTCCGATCACCGACGTCATTAATAACGCTAAGCATCGCGCGGCGCTGGAAGAGTGGATGCGCAGCTATCGTGCGGAGGAACTCTTCGACGAAACCGGCCGGCTGCGGGCGGAGCTCGCCGAGCTTGCGCCGCACGGTGAACGGCGCATGGGCGCAAATCCGCACGCGAACGGCGGTTTGCTGCTGCAAGATCTCGTGATGCCCGATTTTCGGGAGTATGCGGTAGCTGTGGGTTCGCCCGGTGCGGCGCAGTGCGAATCGACGCGCGTACTGGGCACGTTTTTGCGAGACGTAATGAAGCTGAATGCGTCTCGTTTTCGCGTGGTCGGGCCGGACGAGACCGCCTCGAATAGGCTCGGCGCGCTGTTTGAAGTGACCGATCGGACTTCAACCGCGGAGATTTTACCAAGCGACGATCACGTCTCTCCCGACGGCCGAGTGATGGAGATTCTGAGCGAGCACCTCTGCCAGGGCTGGCTTGAGGGATACTTGCTGACGGGCCGGCACGGATTCTTCTCGTGTTACGAGGCCTTCACGCACATCATCGATTCGATGTTCAACCANNCAGCACGCCAAATGGCTGAAGTCGATCCGCTGCATCGAGTGGCGCAGGCCGATTGCTTCCCTGAATTACCTGCTGACGTCGCATGTATGGCGCCAAGATCAAAACGGCTTCAGCCATCAGGATCCCGGATTCATCGATCACGTGGTCAACAAGAAGGCCGACGTGGTGCGCGTGTATCTGCCGCCCGATGCCAACACGCTGCTCTCGGTTGCCGACCACTGTTTGCGCAGCCGCAACTACGTGAACGTGATCGTTGCGGGCAAACAGCCTGAATGGCAATGGCTCGATATGGATGCGGCCATCAAACACTGCAGCGTGGGGCTCGGCATTTGGGAATGGGCGAGCAACGACCAGGATGCAGAGCCCGACGTTGTGATGGCCTGCGCGGGCGACGTTCCGACGCTCGAAACGCTGGCCGCTGTAGCGCTCTTACGCGAGCGCCTGCCGCAATTAAAGGTCCGGGTCGTGAATGTGGTCGACCTGATGACGCTGCAGCCGCAGACCGAACATCCGCACGGACTTTCAGATGCGGATTTCGACTCGATTTTCACAACCGACAAACCGATCGTCTTCGCTTTTCACGGCTACCCGTGGCTGATCCACCGGCTCACATACCGGCGGCACAACCACGACAACATGCACGTGCGCGGCTATAAAGAAGAAGGCACGACGACGACGCCGTTCGATATGGCCGTGAAGAACGATCTGGACCGGCTGCATTTGGCCGGCGATGTGATCGACCGCGTGCCGCATTTGCAAGAGCACGCCGCGCACATAAAACAGTACATCCGCGATAAACTCGTTGAGCACAAGATGTATATCGAGCAATACGGCGATGACTTGCCCGAGATCCGCAACTGGCAGTGGAAAGTCTGACGCGTGCGCGTTCTTTGTTTCGACGCGGGCTCGTCGTCGCTCAAGTACGGTGTCTTCGAAGCCGACGATAACGGTGAGCGCGAGCTGCTCGCGGAGTCGCTTGATGTGGGCGCGGCGGTTCGGGATGTCTTCGCCAGGCTCGACGGCAAAGGGATTGCGCCTGAAGCGGTTGGGCACCGCATCGTTTTCGGTGGCCCGCACGCGGACCCGGTTGTCGCGCAACCGGAAGTTTTGCGTGAGTTGCGCGGATACGTTCCGATCGACCCGCTGCATCTGCCCTTGCAGCTGCGTATCGTCGAAGGGGTCGCGAAGCTCGCGCCCGCCTTACCGCAGGTCTTGTGCTTCGATACGGCTTTTCACCGGCGCATGCCCGAGATCGCGCAACGTTTTCCGCTACCCGGAAGCATCGATCCATTGGTGAGGCGGTATGGATACCACGGGCTTTCGTATGAATACATGGTATCGACGTTGGATTGGACGCGTTACCAGCGTGTCGTGATCGCGCATCTGGGAAACGGCGCAAGTCTGGCGGCGGTACGCGACGGCAAGCCGGTCGATACGACGATGGGGTTTACGCCGCTGGGCGGGATTATGATGGGAACCAGACCGGGTGATATTGATCCCGGCGTTTTGCTGTATTTGTTGCGTTCGGGTAAGTTTACAGTTGAAAGTTTGGATCGGTTGCTGACGGAGCAGTCCGGTTTGCTCGGCGTTTCCGGCATCAGTGCGGATATGCGCGAGCTGCTCGCGCGGCGCAACAGCGATGCGGCGGCTGACCTGGCCGTGCAACTCTTCGTTTACACCATCGCGAAATTCACTGGCGCGATGGCGGTTGCGCTCGGCGGGCTCGATCTCTTCGTCTTTACCGGAGGCATCGGTGAGAACGCGGCAGAAGTGCGTGGGGCGATTAGCGCGCACCTCGACGTGTTCGACGGAATGGAGACGCGCGTTATTCCGACGAAAGAGACGCTCATGATAGCCCGGCATACCATGCGGACCCTATGAACGGCGCAAGCCCGGTTCTGATTGGGTTTCTCGTGGCGGCGGCAGCGATTCTGGTGGTCATGGCTGCGATTGCAAGGACGACGATCGAGCCGCCGGAGACGCAAGCGGTGGTGACCTCGGCCGGTTACCAGTTGAGAAAAGGCTGGCTTTGGGCGCTGGCCGCGGCAGCGGTTGTGGCGCTCGCGATTTCTCTGCCGTCATTTCCGTACGGAAAGTCGGCAACGCTGACCGGACAACATTTCACGGTCATCGCAAGCCAATACAGTTTCGAACTTCCGCCGGTCGTGCCGGCGGGCAAGAACATCGTCTTCGACGTTACGTCGAAAGACGTCAACCACGGATTCGGGATCTACGATGAGCGCGGACATCTCATTGCGCAAGTGCAGGCGATGCCTGACTATGTGAACCACTTACCGCTGCGTTTCAGCGTGAAAGGCCACTACGTTGTGCGCTGTCTCGAATATTGTGGCATCGCGCACGCCGCGATGCAAGGAGCGTTCGAAGTTCGATGAGCGGAGCGCGGCGGATTATGTGGGCGTACTTAGTGACGGGAATCGCCGTTTTCGCGCTCATGGTGCTGGTCGGCTTGGCGATGCGCATGGAGCAGGCGCATTGGGTTACGTACGATCCGGGTTCGTTCTATGCAATGATGACGCTGCACGGGTCGGGCATGATCGTCGCGCTCGCGCTGTGCGGAATGGGCGGATTGTGGTTCATCATGGATCGCGAACGCCCGATGGATCAGGGCCTCGCGTGGTCCGCTTATGCGCTGATCGTGCTCGGCGTGGTGGCCGTTATTCTCAGCGTTTTTCCGGGACACTTTGGAGCGGCGTGGACGTTTCTTTTTCCATTGCCGTTTGTGGGGGCGACATGGCCGAACTGGGCGACCGGCACATTCCTGATTGGCGTTGCACTCGTCATGCTCGGGTGGACGATCTTTTGCGCGCAGCTGCTGGGTTGCGTGCTCTCCAAGTACGGCGGGCTGCGCGGCGCGATGGGCTGGGATCTGGTATTTCATCACGATGCATTCGTGGCATCGGGCCGTCCGGAGCCGCCGCCCGCTGCGTTTGCCGCCCTCATCACCGCAGTTGACGGACTCTTCGCGGCGGCCGGCGGGATGCTCGTGGGGGTCGCACTCATCATTCACTGGCTCGATCCGAGCGTCGCGATCGATCCGCTGTGGGCCAAGAACCTCACCTATCTTTTCGGGCACACGTTTGCGAACCTAACGATCTATATGGCGATCGCGTTTGTCTACGTGGCGCTTCCGCGGTACGCGCAGCGCGAATGGCACACGTCGGCGGTGCTGGCGATCGCGTGGTGGGGAACACTGCTCTTTGTGGCGACCGCGTACTTCCATCATTTGTATATGGACTTCGTCCAGCCGCGCGGCGTGCAATACATCGGCGAGGTCGCATCGTACTTGGCAGCTTTCCCACCGGCGGTAGTGACAATCTTCGGCGGCGCGCTGCTGATCTATCGCTCGCGCATGCGCTGGACCATGAGCTCGATGTTCATGTATGCAGGCCTCATTGGATGGCTTATCGGCGGCGTGGGCGCGTTGATCGACGCGACGATTCCGGTTAACGTCTCGCTGCATAACACGCTGTGGGTGCCCGCGCACTTTCATACCTATTTGCTCGAAGGCGTGACGCTCTTCGTCTTCGGCTGGATTTTCGCGGACCTGGAAGTGCGCACGGGTGTTGTCAGCTCACTTGCGACCCGATGGATTGCCGGTTTGGGAATTTTCGGCGGCGGCGCCGTGCTGCTGCTGGGATGGTACGTGGCGGGCGCAGCTTCGGTGCCGCGCCGCTACGCCGAGGAGCCGGCGCCCGGCCCGGCGATTGCCGCGTGGGCTTCGGTGGGCGCGATCTTATTGATCGCGGGTTTGATCGTGTGCCTGATCGAGGCCGTGCGCTTGGCGCGGACGCGCAGCGCGGCGGCGACGCCATGACGTTGCGGCAGTTCGTTCTGGGCGTCAGCGCGATCGCAGGAATCACGCTGTCAACGCTGCCCGTGATTACCGGGGACCGCGACATCGCGATTCAGCCGCATCATTTGGATCACGCCGCGCTGATGTTGCTGGGCGCGATCGCCGGACTCGCGATCTACACCCCGCGCGGCGACCGCGAGTCTGCGCCGTGGCTATGGGTGGCGGTACTCTGCCCGCTGCTTGCAATGCTGCTGATGTCGCCCTCGCTCTATGCTGTCGTCGATCGCAGCCCGTGGCTGCATGTTTTCGATCACCTTGCGTTCCTGGCGCTTGCGATGCTGACGGCGTATGCGGGGCAGCGCTACGTGCGCGGCGTCGGCGTCGCTACGGCGCTGTTGCTCGAATTCATGGCGATCGTCGCGGCGTTCGGTTACGGCGTTGCGCCGCCGGCGACGAATCTGCGTCCGCCGGCCGTTTCCGCGCAGCAAACAGCTCCGAGCGGCGATGTCGCGCACGGGAAGACGATCTTCGCGCAGAACTGCGCAGCCTGTCACGGCGCAAGCGGTCAAGGCGGTATGGGACCGCCGCTCAAGAACGAAGCGGCGCGCAAGAATCTCGCCGAGACTGAGGCGTGGATTAAAAAACCCGCACCGCCGATGCCGGCGTTGTATCCCAATCCGTTGAGCGCCAAAGACGTCGCGGACGTCGCGGCATTTGTACAATCCCTAAAGTAAGGAAATATTCGGCTGCGGCTGCATCGCGCGCGATCGCGCAACTGCGAGATTGGCCATCATCGAGAACCAGCCGGCCGCGCCGAGCGCGCCCCCGACAGAAACAGCGTTCGCATTTTGCACGAGGAGCCCGACGGCAACGCTCGCGACCGCGAGTTGAAACGCGGCGAAAGATATCCAAGATAGCCGGTCGTCGAGCACCGTTTGCGGGCGAGTTTCGTCATCTTCGCCGCGGTACGCCGTCAGCATGACGCGCACGCCGATATGGTAGATGTGCGCGTTGATCATCTGCACCAGCCAGCCGGTTATCAGAACGAAACCATAGGCGAGCTGCCACGGATGGCCGTTGAGCGTTCCGGCGCCGAGAACGAGCGCGCAGAGTAGCCACAAGACGGCGGCGAGCAAGAAAGCGCGCGGCGCGGTAAACGGACCGATTGCACGACGTAACACGTCCAGCAGATCGAACGCATAGACGAGCGAAGCGCAAGCAAAGAGAATGGCGCCGGGCCAAACGAGTGCGGAGACGCCGGCCAAACCGATGGCAAGCAGTACTACACCGATAAGGGTGAACGATCCGACGATGATGTGCGCGACGGGAAACTGCGAACGCGCGCCGGTGATGGGCCGCACGGTGCGGACCGAGACTCCGAAAATCAGGAGCGACAGCCATCCGAGCATGCCGAGGTTTCCGTGTGCCGCGGGCAGCGCCGCGATCCAGGCGGCCGCCGCGTATCCGGAGATCCAAGCGCTCAGCGCGAAACCGAGCAGCGCCGTCACGAGAAGCAGGAGCAGCGTGATCAGCAACGCGCGGGCAATGGCACGTTCCGTACGCTCGCCGCGAAACGCTTGGGCCAGCGTCGCGATCGCGGCGGCGGCATACGCGAGCAGTGCCAGCACGATGACGCCGGCGCCAAAGACGGCGAGGTTCGGACGGAGCAGCAACGCGCTCACAAAAATCACGACGCCGGCGCAGAAAAAGAAGAGGGAGTAGCGCGCGAGGTTCTCCGCTTTCCAGCGCACATCGCTGAAGCGTGGAATAACGTGAAGCAGCACGCCGGCCGCCGCGGTGGTTCCCGAGCCTAGGGCTATGGTGTGAATCCATGCGATGGCCGGGAAGCCGATCGCTGAAATGGATCCGGTGAGGCCGGCCCAGAGCAGAAGTAACCACGACGCGCCATGCGAAAGCTGCGCAAAGATGAGAGCGCCCGGTGGGACCCAATGCCGGCGGCTAAACATGATTGCGGCCAATCATGCCGGTTGAAAGCCGCCTCTTCGTTAAGGCGAGCCTCATTTGGCTGTGCGCGACTTTTGCCTTAGGCGCCGCACTGCTCATTCTAAAAGCGCTCGGAGTGCCGGTTCATTACAATTTTTCGAACGTCCACGCGCATATGGGCTTCGTCGGCTGGCTGGTCAACCTTGTTATGGGCATTGCGCTGTGGTTTCTGCCGGTAAATCGCGAGAGGTTCCCCGAAAACCGTGGACGATATCCGGCCGCGACGGTGCGCGCAATTTTCACGATGCTCAACGCAGGGCTCGTGCTCCGGGTGATTTTCGAACCGTTGGCCGATCGGGGAGGCCCGGCGCTTCTGTTTTCGGCAACGCTTGTTACGAGCGCCCTGCTGCAGCTAGGCGCGGTCATCCTTTTTGCAGCGATCGCGTGGGCGCGAGTCCGGCAAGCTTAGGACTTGACGCGCGCGGGCCTCGACTTCGCTCGGCCGCCCTTCGACGTCGCTCAGGATGACACTATTAGAACAGCGTTCGCGGCGCTAGCTGTGCAGTATTAACTCCGTCGCGGTGCTGGACCACTCGATCGTTTCCGTCCAGGTGAGGACGGGTGTTTCGCGGGCCTCGACTTCGCTCGGGCGCCCTTCGACTGGGGCGCCCAATGGCGCCCGCTCAGGATGACAAAATGAGGCGCGAACGCCGCTCACCATGACACCTTTAGCGCTCTCCTCGACGCCTTTAGCGCTCTCCTTAAAACGTGACCGCTCGTCATAAGATCCTAGCTCAGCCAATAATTCACGCATGGTTATCATCCACATGCCTTTAGCCTACGCTTGTGCCTGGAAGAACCCGTGAAGGGCCCCTCGACATGCGCGCTTTCAGCGCGCCGCTCGGGGTGGTTCGACGACGCCCTCGCTCGAAGAGCGAGGGGCTGCTCACCATGACACAATTGGCCTAAGCGGCCTGTTGGAAGCGGCCCGTGCGCTCGGTGAGGCGGATGCGGTAGACTACAGAGCCTTTTTCGAGGACGCCCGGCCGGCTGGCCGGCAATTCGGCGGCCGGATCGCGCATTTTGGCGGGTAAGAATTTGAGAAGAATCAGGCGCATCGCGTCTTCGGCGGCCTCGCCGCGCAGCTCTTCGAAGGTCCCGCGAGCGACGACACTGCGCCAGTTGACTTCGTTTTGGATGCGGTCAACCTCGAAGCAGACGTTCGGATTGCGGCGCATGATGCGAACTTTGAGTCCTTCGGTCGTATGCGAATAGACGCAGCCATCGTGATATGCGTACGCGACCGGTACCACATAAGGACGTCCGTCGGCACTGCATGCGACGTGACCGACGAACTCTTGTGAGAGCATCCGCTCGATCTCGTCATCGGGAAGCACGGCAATCATGCGGTCGCACCGATGGTTGCGTCGTCGAGATAACAGCCCGGATCGGAAGCCCAGAGGTCGCCGGTCATGTTGAAAGCGCGCGCGCGAAAATTTCCGCCGCAGATCGGCATGAAGCGGCAATCCGCGCAGCGGCCGTGGATGCGTTTCTTGCTCGCGCGCAAAGCTTGTAAGAGCTCGTTGCTTTGGTCGGTCCAAATCCGGCTGAAAGGCTGAGTCTTGACGTTTCCAAGAATGACGCTTTGAAAGAATTGATCGGGATGGACGTTGCCCTGCGTGTCGATGTCGGCGATGCCGATCCCGGAAGAATTTGCGCCGCCCCCGTTCCACGCGAGCGCATCGTAGGCGCGCGCGGCTTGAACCGGGTCGTCCTGGAGCAGCGTGAGGTAGAGATACGCCGCGTCGGCGTGATTGTCGACGGTGAGGATTTCGCGCGGCGTGCCGTTGGCCGCGAATTCCCGCGTGCGTTTGAAAATCGTGTCTAATGCGGCGCGCGTTTGCGCGGGATCGAGCATCATGTCTCCGCGGCCGCGCCCGGTCGGAACGAGATGATAGAAACACGCGCGATCGATCTGTTCGGCTTCGATGAAATCGAAGATTTCGTCGAGGTCGTGCACTGTTTGCGGCGTCAGCGTCAAGCGCAAGCCGACCTTTTGGCCGACCGCCTTGCAGTTGCGGATGCCGCGCGCCGCACGATCGAACGCGCCGGCCACGCCCCGGAAAGCGTCGTTTGTGGCGCCGATGCCGTCGATCGAAATGCCGACGTAACTGAAGCCGATGTCGCGAATTCGCGTGGCGGTCCGTTCATCGATCAGCGTGCCGTTGGTCGAGAGCGTAAACTTCAGCGCGAGCATGCGGCCGAACTCGGCGAGATCGAGCGCGTCGCGCCGGGCCAGCGGCTCACCCCCGGAGAGCAGCACGGCGGGAACGCCGAACGCGGCGAGGTCTTTCAGCAGCTCGATGCCTTGTGCGTGCGTGAGTTCGCCGGGATATTTGCGCGCATACGAATCGCTGTAACAATGCAGGCAGCGCAGATTGCACGTACGCGAAACGTTCCACACGACGACGGGTTTGCGCTCGCGGGCCGACCGCGGAGCGCCGCTGCCGTGCCCGTACCGAAGCGCGTCCATCGGCTGATCGAGCCCGCACAAGAGTTTGGTGACGTTAAGCATAAGCGGGCGTCCGGACGCTCTCCGGAATATAGGCGCAAGTTGGATCCGACGCAAACATGCTGCCGGTCATCGCATAGGTCCGCGCGCGCGATCCGCCGCAGAGATCGGCAAACTCACACATGCCGCACTTGCCGCCGAAGCGATGCGGTTGGCGCAGTTTCTGGAATACGGGATCGTGACGATAGAGTTTTAGCAGCGGCGTTTCGCGGATGTTACCGGCGGTGTAAGGCAAGAACCCGCTGGGATAGACTTCGCCCGTATGCGAGACGAAGACGAATCCTTTGCCGTCGCCGATTCCCGGACCGCCGAGCGGCGTGCCGGGGTGTTGCTGCGCGAGAAAGCGGCGGTAGTGCGGGGCTTCGGTGGTTTTCACCGCAAACGGCACCGACTGCGCAATCTCGTACAAACGCCGGAACGCTTCTTCGGTCTCTTGCGCGTTCAATACGTCCACGACTTGCGCGCGTCCGACCGGCACGAGGAAGAAGAGCGTCCACGACTTGATGTCGAGCGGTTCGATGAGCGCTGAAATGGCATAGAGACGGTCGATGTTATATCGCGAGACCGTCGTGTTGATCTGCGTCTGCAAGCCGACCTGGCGCGCGTTGAGCGCGGCGGCCAGCGTGCGCTGAAACGATCCGCGAACGCCGCGGAACGTATCGTGCATCTCCGCGTAGGGTCCGTCGAGACTCAGCGAAACAGCTTTGCAGCCCGCGCGCGAAAGGCTCGCCAGGGCCGAGGGGGTAAGCCGCCCGGTCGCGCTAGGCGAGACGGCAACGCGTAGACCTTTATTGGTCGCATACTCGACGATCTTGAAGACGTCGCCGCGCATCAACGGGTCGCCGCCCGTCAAGATGAAGAGGGGCCGCTCCGCGGCGATCGAGTCCACCAAGGCGAAGGCTTCGGCGGTGGTCAGCTCGTTGGGGTTTCGAAAGGGGATCGCTTCAGCGCGGCAATGGCGGCAAGCCAGCGCGCAGGCGCGGGTCATCTCCCAAATGACGATTCGTGGGGCATCCGAATAGGGAATTGCCTCGGGCTGGATCATGAGGTAATGGTAGCAAGGTCTTGCGAGCGGATTGGGAAGACGTTTTCTTCACACGTTCACGACTATGGCCTAGCCTTGAGTACATGACCGCCATAGCCGATAAGCTCGACGCAGCGCGACTGTTACGCCAATATGGCATCAGTCCCCCGGTTACGGACGAGAGGTTTGCCCGGCACGCCGATCTTGCCAGAGGCATTCCATTCGTCATAGACGCCGCCGAAGATCCGTATTTCGGGCAAAGTATCCGGCTGACGATTGGCCACCGCCGCTCTTCGGCTCCCTGTCCGATGAACCAAGGCGAAGCCGAACGGCTCGTTGAGGAATTCCGGCTCGCGCATCTCTTGCCCGACGTCTTCCACGAGGATATGACGCTGGTTCATTTGCTGCTGAAATGCTCGAGACTCTATGTTGAGAGCGATTTAGCAGGGCTGCATTTGGACTGCCATTTATCAACCCGCGGCTACCGCGTGAACGAAGTGCGAATATCAAGCGATCGGGGGCTAGACGTCGTCCCGCGCTTGGAACCGCACGCCCACGACCGCAAGGCCGTATTTCCATGGCGCCGCACGGCGCGCATTCCTAAGCGCAATTGAAGAAGGATTTATTGCATCTTGGCAACTGAAAACATAGCGCTGCGGGATGCGGTGCTTGCGGAACTAGATTTCGACCCGCGCTTGAACGACGAGCAGATCGGCGTGGCCGTGAGCGACGGCATCGTGACGATAACCGGGTCGGTTTGCAGTCTAACCGAGAAATGGGCCGCCGAAGACGCGGTGCGGCGCGTGAAGGGCGTACTCGGCGTCGCCGAAGACTTGCAGGTCGATCTGCCTGCAGTACACCGGCGCGACGACACCGATGTCGCGCGAGCATGTGCCGAGGCGCTTCACTGGGATGCATGGCTTCCGCGCACGGTGGCCGTGACTGTTCGCGACGGCTACGTAACCCTGAGTGGGGAAGTAGATTGGGATTATCAGCGCGGCGAAGCCGAAAATACCGTGCGGCGCATTCTGGGCGTGCGCGGGATCTACAACGAAATCAAATTGCGCCCGCGCATCGCTACGGCGCAAATCGCGCGCGAAATCAGCCGCGCCTTCCAGCGGAACGCGCAGCTCGAAGCCGGCGTGATAACCGTAAGTACAGATCGCGGGACCGTCACGTTGCGCGGTCGCGTCCGGAATTGGACCGAGTGGGCCGCGGCAACGCGCGCTGCTTGGTCTGCGCCCGGCGTCGCCGCAGTCGACAACGAACTCAGTATATCCGATATGGAGATGAGCGCTTGAAACGCAGTACAATTCTCATGGCAATCGCAGCCGTTGCCTTCACCCTCGGCCTTGGTTCACTTCCGGCCCCCGCCCAGGCGACCGCGACCACGATCAATCTGGTAGCTTCGAATTGGAAGTTCACGCCAGGTACGATCACCGTCCACGTTAACCAGGCGACAACGTTAAGGCTGACCTCCGCGGCCGGCGTGCACGGAATCGCCTCACCGCAGCTTGGCATCGCCAATACGATGATTCAGCCGGGCAAGTTCACGACGGTGACGTTTACGCCGAAGAAAAAAGGCACCTATGTGGTTCACTGCAGCGTGTTTTGCGGGGCCGGGCACGCCAACATGACACTTACTATCAAGGTGGTTTGATAACGAGAGCGATCGCAGTCGCGGCCCTCTTGGCCGCGGCTGCTTGCAGCGCTCAGGCCGGCGGCTACCGCGCCGAACGTTTCGGTGATTCGATTGCCGGAATTAACGCTACCGCGGGGCTGCGGGCGTTTCAACGCGATCACGCTCGCGAGATACGAGGCACGTTCAACGCAAGCAATTGTGCGGAGTGCCACGCGCTACCGGCAATCGGCGGGTCGCAAACATTGCGCGCAGATTTCGTCATCAAACAAGATGGGCCGGGCGGGGCGGTGACGTTCGACCGGTATGCGGTAACAAACGACGTCGCAAGATTCCGCTATCCGCAAGGGCGCTATTATTTGCGCAAACCGCCGTCGCTCTACGGCATCGGTTTGCTGGAAGCAGTACCGGCAGCGGAATTGCAATCGATCGCCGACGAACAGGCGCGGAAAACACCCGCCCATCGAGGGCGGCTTGCGGTTTTGGGTCACGGCGTCGTCGGCCGTTTCGGATGGAAGGCGGACATACCAACGTTGCCAGCTTTTGTAGCGACGGCGTTTGCGATCGAGCTCGGCGTGCATCGGCCGGGCGACGTCATGCCGGTCACGCATTTTCTGCGCGGCCTCGCGCCGCCGCCGGCCTCCGCGCCACGCGACGTTTCCGATGGGAGGCGCCTCTTTGCAGGCATCGGCTGCGCCGATTGTCACCGTCCGTCGCTGCGGATTGGAAAGTTCGAAGCGCAACCGGCTTTGAACGGCGCTGCGATCGACGCTTATACGGATCTCCTCTTGCACGACATGGGACAAAGCAATGCCGAGCTCCCCGAGGGCGCCGCATCTGCAACCGAATTCAGAACGCCACCGCTGTGGGGCGTGGGCAAAGCCGCGCCTTATATGCACGACGGCCGGGCGCGCACGCTCTCCGAAGCGATAGCGATGCATGCCGGACAAGCGGCGGATTCAGCCGCTCGTTTTCGCTCGCTCACGCACGCCGAGCGTGCCGCCCTCGTCGAATTCTTGCGCTCGCTCTAAGCTACCGTCATCCGGTTGTCGACATTGGTGACGCACTTGACGGTCCAGGCCGCGCGTGAGGCTTCCGCACGCTCGAACCAGCTGTGGACTCTGCCCGCTAATCTGACGCTTCCGCCGTCAGTGGACACCTGAATGTTATTTGCATCCAGCTGCGCATCCCGGCGAAACGTGCGTTGAATTTCGTTGTGAATGTCGGTTTGCGGGACGAATGCGCGCAGGCCGATCAAATTGGAGATCCTCAAAAACCTTCGGGGCGCTCCTGATCGAGATCCGACGCGCTGAAACGCTCGAGCCTTTCGCGAATTTCGTTTTTTACGTCATCGGGAACATTGGGATCATCCAGCGTGCGCCGCTCTTCGTCAGTTACCAGCGCCTCGATCTGCTGCTGTACCGGTTCGTCGTCCGGCGCCCTCATGTGCGGCTTAACCTTGACGCGGTCCAATTGTAGACCGCGGCTACGATTGCTCCGAAGACGCCTGCTATCACGATCGCGCCGATTGCGGCCAAGAATATGAGGCCGATGGCCGGACGCTGCATGATGGACGGAGCCGGTGGAAACGGACCCGCCATGTAGCGCGCGTGCATGCCGTAAGGCTGCGCCCACGAGAACGCCAGACGCAGAAGGACCGCGACGACGCTCGCTGCGGCCGTGCCGGCTGCCATAGCCAGCGGACTCAAACGTAAAGTCATAGCCTAATCTTAACGGTGCGTGATGAACCAATTCGGAAGAATCCGCGAAGAGCGCTTCACGCAGTTTTCCCGCTCGCGGCCTACCATCTACACTATGACTACAATTGCGACGCCCAGCCGCTCATTCGACGTACCCAGCGGCCTCGAAAAAATGAAAGCCCTGACCTACCAAGGGCCGGGAAAGAAAACCATCGAGGAACGCCCGCGGCCGGCGATCGCCGCTCCCACCGACGCGATCGTCAAAATGGTCAAGACGACCATTTGCGGCACGGACCTGCATATTCTCAAAGGTGACGTTCCGGAAGTCGAGGTGGGCAGAATCCTCGGCCATGAAGGCGTCGGCGTCGTGGAGCAAACCGGTTCGGCGGTGAGCGAATTCAAGCCGGGCGATCGCGTGTTGATCTCATGCATCACCTCTTGCGGTAAATGCGAAAACTGCCGTAAGGGCATGTATTCGCACTGCAAGAACGGCGGATGGATACTTGGCCATTTGATCGACGGAACGCAGGCCGAGTACGTGCGCATTCCTTATGCCGACACGAGCTTGTACCATGCGCCCGAAGGGATCGACGAAGACGGGCTTGCGATGCTCAGTGACATTTTCCCGACCGGATTTGAGTGCGGCGTGCTCAACGGTAAGGTCAAACCCGGAGACACCATTGCGATCGTAGGCGCCGGTCCCATCGGGTTGGCAGCGCTGCTGACGGCGCAGTTCTATTCGCCCTCAGAAGTCATCATGGTCGATTTCGACGACAATCGTTTGGCGGTTGCGAAGAAGTTCGGCGCGACGTCAACGGTTAACGGCAAGCAAAGCAATCCAACCGAGACGATCATGCAGATGACCGGCGGGCGCGGAGTGGATGTAGCGATCGAAGCCGTCGGGGTGCCGTCGAGCTTCATCACCTGTGAGGAGATTGTTGCGCCGGGTGGCGTGATCGCGAATATCGGCGTACACGGGGCGAAGGTCGACTTGCACCTGGAACGCCTCTGGTCGGCCAATATTACGATTACCACGCGCTTGGTGGACACGGTAAGCACTCCGATGCTGCTTAAGGCCGTGCGTTCCAAAAAACTCGATCCTACGCAGCTTGTGACGCATCATTTCACGCGCGATCAGATTCTCGAAGCGTACGACACATTCGGCCGCGCAGCTGAAACGCGCGCGCTCAAAGTGATCGTTTCATTTTGAAGCTAGCCGCGCCGCAGCGCCACGCCGCGCTCATCGCGATGTGCGACGAGCTGTCGCCGGTTCGCACCGCCGTCGTGCACCCGTGCGACCGCGCCTCGCTTGAAGGCGCAATCGCCGCCGCCGAAGACGAGTTGATTATTCCGGTGCTCGTTGGAAACACGCAGAAGATTCGGGCTCTCGCCGCGCGCGAAGGTCTAGACATCGGCAGCTACCAAATCGTGGACGCGCCGCACAGTCATGCCGCGGCTGCCCAAGCGGTCGCGTTGGCGCGGGCGGGGAGCGTACACGCCTTGATGAAGGGCAGCCTGCACTCCGACGAGCTGATGCACGAAGTCTCCAAGCCGGATTCCGGCTTGCACACGGAGCGCCGGATCAGTCATGCGTTCGTGCTGGATGTACCTTCCTACGCGCAGCCGCTGATCGTAACCGATGGCGTGGTGAATATCGCGCCGACGCTCGACGAGAAACGTGACATCGTGCAGAACGCGATTGACCTCGCGCACACACTGCGCATTGCCGAGCCGAAAATGGCAATTCTTTCGGCCGTCGAGACGGTGAATTCGAAGATGCTCTCGACGATCGATGCCGCAGCGCTCTGCAAAATGGCCGATCGCGGACAGATCACCGGCGCTCAGCTCGACGGGCCGCTGGCCCTGGATGATGCGGTGAACAGCGAAGCGGCGCGCGAGAAAGGGATCGTTTCGGCGGTAGCCGGCCAGGCGAACATTCTGCTGGTTCCGGGGATCGAAGCGGGCAACATGTTGGCCAAGGAGTTGATTCTTTTTGCGGGCGCAGATGCGGCCGGCATCGTGTTGGGCGCGCGTGTCCCGATCATCCTTACCAGCCGGGCGGATACGGTGCGCACGCGGATCGCATCGGCGGCAATTGCGCTGCTTCTCTACCGGAGCGCGCGCACGCTGCGCTAGTCCAAGATCCTTGGATAAAGGCGGGCGGCGACGAAAACGAGCACCACGAGCGACGCGAGCTGCACGCCGACATTCACGGCGACGGAAAAAACCATGTGATAACCGGGCAACATCAAGGCCCGCAGCGCGTCGACTTGGTAGGTTAAGGGGTTGACGATCGCGATCGCCCGCAGCCAATTCGGCATCAGCGAGATCGGATAGATGGCGTTGCTTGCAAAGAAGAGCGGCATGGTGAGCACTTGGCCGATCCCCATGAAACGCTCGCGCGTCTTCACGATACAGGCGATGATCAGCGAAAACGTGCAGAAGATGGCCGCGCCCAGCATGATGACGCCCGCAACGCCGAGCAAATTCAGAAAGCCGGCTCGCAGATGGATGCCGAGCAGCAGGGCGATGATGTAGACCATGATCGCCTGCGAGAGTCCGCGGATGCCGGCGGAAACGGCCTTGCCGAGCACCAATGCTTCACGCGGCGCAGGGCTCATCATATATTTGTACAGCACGCCCAGATCGCGCTCCCAGATCGCCGAAATGCCATAGAAGATCGCGATGAAGAGAGCGCTTTGCGCCAAAATGCCGGGCACCAAATAATCTACATACGGAATGCCGCCGGTCGGAATGCCGCGCACGCGGCCAAAGACTTGGCCGAACATCATCAGCCACAGCACCGGCTGAATCACCCGCGTGAGCAGCTCGAGCGGATCGTGGCGTAGTTTCTGGATTTCGGCGATAGCGATTGCGCCGATTTGCGTGAGAATCGTAAGCGGGTTGAGCGGCGCCGGCCGGTACCGGCGTTGGACGCCGGCCGCCAGCGGTGCGGCCGTCACGATGCCACCGATTTTGCGGCGGGTCTGCCGGTGAGCGCAATAAAGAGATCGTCGAGATCGGCACCTGGACGGTACTGCGCGGTAAGCTCGGCCGGCTTTCCATAAGCCTTGAGGCAGCCTTGATGGAGGAAGGCTACGATATCGCAGAGCGTTTCGGCTTCATCCATATAATGCGTGGTAAGGAAGATCGTCGTTTCGTAGGTGCGGCGAAGCTTTGCGACGCGATCCCACACCATGTGGCGCGCGAGCGGATCGAGCCCGAGCGTCGGCTCGTCCATAAAAAGCACCTCGGGATCGTTGAGCATCGATTGAGCGATCTCCAGGCGCCGGATCATTCCTCCCGAGTAGTGGCGTACGAGGCGGTGCCGCGCATCGCCCAGATCCATGAGTTCGAGCGCTTCGAGGATGCGCTGACGCTGCTGTGCTCCGCCGATGCCGTAGAGCCGTGCAAAGACCAGCAGGTTTTCGTAGCCCGAGAGGTCCGGATCCGCCGATTGCTGTTGCGGAACATAACCGATGCGGCGGCGAACCTCCAGCGCGTTCCGGCGCACGTCGAATCCCGCAACCTGCGCGGATCCGGACGTCGGCTGCGCGAGCGTCGTGAGAATCTTGATCATCGTGCTCTTGCCCGCGCCGTTGGGACCCAACAAACCGAAAACGATGCCCTGCGGCACCGTAAACGACACGTCGTCTACTGCGGTGACGGCGCCGAAACGCTTGCGCAGGTGCGAAACGTCGATTGCATTCATTCGAAGCGCAGGGCTTCAATGGGCCGCAGCATGGACGCCTTCCGCGCGGGATAGTAGCCGAAGAAGACGCCGACCAAGGACGCAAAGAGGACCGAGATGATTATCCACTCGGGCGGGATCGTCATCGGCCATTTCGCCAGGGCGGCGACCAGCTGCGTCCCGACCAAGCCTGCAATGACGCCGAGCAGGCCGCCCAGCGTGGAGAGCACGATCGACTCGGTGAGAAATTGGCGCAGGATCAGTCCGGCGCGCGCGCCGACCGCGCGGCGCAACCCGATCTCTCGCGTGCGCTCGGTGACCGAAACCAGCATGATGTTCATGATGCCGATGCCGCCGACCACTAGCGATACCGCGGCAACGCCGGCCAGCAGAAGCTCCATGACGGCTCCAGTGGAAGATGCGGCGGCTGCGATGTCGGCCAAATTGCTCACGGAGAAATCATTCTGGGCGGGCGGTACGATCCGGTGACGCTGTGCCAGCAAGACGTTGATCTCGTTTTCAAGCATTGAAATTTGTTTTGGATCGTTTGCGGAGACCATCAGCATCTGCACGTACGTCGTTTGGCCGGTGAGGCGCTGCATCGCCGATGTATACGGAACCAGGATCGCGTCGTCTTGATCTTGCCCGAGCCCGCTCTGGCCTTTGGGCGTCAGCGTTCCGATCACGATAAACGGGACACCGCGCATGATGACCGTTTTTCCGATTGGCGACGATCCATCGGGAAAGAGATTGCGTGCGACGGTTTGCCCGAGGACGCAGACTTTCGCTGCCGAGATGACGTCGTTTTGTGAAAAGAACATGCCTTTGTCTATCGGCCATCCGCGAATGAACGTATAAGTTGGAGCGACACCGCTGAGCTGCGTCTGCCAATTGTTGGCGCCTGCGACGGCTTGCACTCGGAGACCGACTGCCGGTGAAACGGCGGCGACTCCGGGAAGTGAAGCGATCGCCAGCCCGTCGGCCGGAGTCAGCGTCGACGAGCCGCCGAAGCCCGTGCGGACTGCGCCCCCTTGCATCGTGATGCTGCCGGGAATAACCACCAGCATATTGCTGCCCAGCGCGTTGATCTGCGTTTGGATAGAAGCGCGCGCGCCGGCGCCGATCGCGACGGTCACGATCACGGCTGCAACTCCGATAATGACCCCGAGCATAGTTAGCAGCGAACGGGTCCGATTGCGCAGCAGGGCGGTAAGCGCCAAGCGCAGCGTCATAAACCGACCGTCTCCAAGTCTTCGGTTTTGGCGTGCGATCCGTCGGCGATCACGCGACCGTCGCGAAACGTGATGACGCGTTTCGCATACGCGGCTACCGATGGTTCATGTGTCACGACCAGAATCGTGACGCCGCGCTCTTCGTTCAAACGGGTGAAGATCTGCATGATCTCTTTCGACGATTTGGTGTCGAGCGCACCGGTCGGTTCGTCCGCGAGCACCAGAGCGGGGTTGTTCACCAGCGAACGGGCTATTGCAACCCGCTGCTGCTGGCCGCCCGACATCTGGTTCGATGAGTGCGAGGCAACGTCTTCAACGCCGACAACGCGCAGCTCTTCGAGCGCTTGACGATGGCGCTCGGCGGAACCGATGCCGGCATAGAGCATCGGCAGCTCGACGTTTTCCAGGGCGCTGGTGCGCGCCAGCAGATTGTATGATTGAAAGACGAATCCCAAACGCCGGCTTCGAATGTCGGCGCGGGCATCGTCGCTCAGCGACGAAACGTCTTGCCCTTCGAGAAAGTATTGGCCCGAACTGGGCTCGTCCAAGAGTCCGATAATGTGCATGAACGTAGACTTGCCCGAACCTGACGGACCCGCGACCGCGACGAAGTCACCGGCCTCGATCTGTAGCGTCACGCCGTCTAGTGCGACGGTGCTGCTCTCGCCGTGTTCGTAGTACTTGCAGAGATTGCGTACGTCTACGATCGGGGTCGCCATCAGCGAATCGCTCGTCCTAAACCGGCGGGCGGCGTGCCCGAACGCGGAGTTTGCGTGAGGGAAGATCCGTCGCTTAGAATTATCGGATCTCCGAGGTGCAGCGATCCGCGCAACGGTGAAATGGCGACCTGGGTACCGGCTACCAAAGCGACGTGAACCGTCACTGGCTCGGGCGCCCCGTTGCGCAGAACGAACACCGTGCCGTTCCCGCCGGCGACGACCGCGCCGGCCGTTCCGGCCAGCACCTTTCCCCAGGCTGAACCTGCGGATGCTTTCGACCGGTAGGCCAGCGCCTGAGCCGGCACGACGAACGCGTCCTTTGCAGCGGCGATCGTAATGGACGCATTGGCTGTCATGCCCGGAAGCAGTTTGCTATCGTTATTGGAAACCAGCACGATAACCGTGTAGGTCACCACGTTTGCGACGGTTGCCGGATTGACGCGCACTTGCGATACCGTGCCGCGAAACGAGCGCGCGGGATATGCCAAGACGGTAAACGTGACGCTCTCGCCGGGGTGGACGTCTCCGATGTCGGGCTCGCCGACCGCGATGTCGACTTCCATTTTCTTGAGGTCTTGCGCAACCGTGAAAAGCGTCGGAGTCTGGAAGCTGGAAGCCACCGTTTGCCCGATCGAAACGTTTCTCGCAACCACCGTTCCATCGACGGGCGATTGAATGATCGTGCGCTGCAGGTTCAGCTGGTCTTGACGCACGGTGGCTTCGGCAGCCTGCACGGCTGCTTGAGCGGCTTGGGCGTTGCTGGTGCTGCCGGCGGCTCCGGATGCCGACTGCATCGTCTGCGCGCTATATTGCGCCGCCGCCGCTTGCGCCGATCGCATCGCGCTATCCGACGCGGTCTCGTTGGCTTGATCGGCGTCAAACTGCGCCTGTGAGATATAACCGTTTACGAGCAGCGCCCGGTCGCGAGAGAGCGTTTGCTGTGCAAGGGTCAAGGCGCTCTGCGCCCGTGTGACGCTCGCGTTTGCGGACGCGGCGGCAGCAGTCGCGGCGTTCACCGAAAACTTTGCGCCGGATGCGGATTCTCCGGCGGCTACGGCTTGCGCGCGTATCTGCGCCAGAGTTGCCAACGCCTGATCGAGTTGCGTTTGTACCGTGCTGGGATCGAGTTTAGCCAAAATTTCGCCAACATGGACGCGGCTGTTGAAGTCGACATAAATGGATTGGATCGTGCCCGAGACTTGCGTGCCGACGGAGACCGTGTTTTGGGGATTGACCGTTCCCGACGCGGTCACGGTCTGCAGCAGGTCCTGTTTCGCCAGCGGCACCGTCACATAGACGGGAGCGCTCTGCGAGCGGCGCAGCCAGAACCATGCGCCGGCGCTTACCGCAACCAAGAGCACCGCAATGCCGGCCAACCAGAGGCGGCGCGGCACAGCCTTGCGGCCGGTTACCGGCGGCGGGCCTATTACATGGGGCGTTTTACCGTTGGGCTTAGTGACGGCCGTATCGATCATGGAATTCTCGCTCCTGTGCACGATGGTATCGAGCAAGACTGAGACTATGAGGAACCGGTCTTCGCAGGTTCTTCTCGATTTCGTCGCAGGCGGGGAACCGCAATACGCTAAGCTACTGAGGATGTTCAAACACATTATCGTGCCGGTCGACGGTTCGGACTGCTCGTCGCGCGCGGCCAACGTTGCGGGTTCGTTGGCTCGGGAGCTCGGCGCCGAGTGCATCTTGTGCGTGGCGGTCGATGTGGTCGCCGCCGCGGGATACGCCGCGGCCGCTCCCGATTTGGTCGATGCTTGGCTGAAGACGCTGCGCGATCAGGCGCGAACCGTATTGGAAGAGACCGCCGCGCGTCTACGCAAGACAGGTGTCGACGCCAAGATCGCGGTTGCCGACGGCTATCCGGCCGAAGCGATTTTGCAGTTTGCCAAAAACCACCGCGGCGATTTGATCGTGATGGGAAGCCACGGCCGCTCGGGCTTGCGCCGCTTTTTCTTAGGCAGTGTCGCCGAAACGGTCGTGCGCAGCGCCACGATCCCGGTTTTGATCGTTCGCTGAGGCTCAGCTGAGAAACGTCATCGCGGCCCGCCGCGTCACGTTTGCCGCGACCCTGCTGCGCCAGTTTGCCTCGCCCTTTGACGGCCTGCTGTTAGCAGTTGCCGTCCTCGCGTTCGTGCTCCGCGACGCCACCGACGCTTCAATCGTCCTGACCATCGTCATAACGAGCGCGCTGCTCGGAGCGCGCAACGAATATTCCGCCGAAAAAATCATTCAGAAACTGCGCGAGCGCATTACGCGACAGGCAACCGTGATCCGCGCCGGTATCGCAGAGCGGATCGACGTTGCGGATCTCGTTCCCGGCGACGTCGTGGCGCTCAATCTCGGCGATGTCGTGCCAGCCGACCTTCAGATTCATACGAGCCAGGGAATCGAATGCGACGAGTCGATATTGACGGGCGAAAGCCGGCCGTCTGAAAAAAATGACGGCGATTTCGCATACATGGGAACGTCGGTGTGCGCCGGACGCGGATCGGGTGTTGTGATCGCGATCGGAAATGCTACGCGATTCGGCGAGATTGCGGTGCGCGCCGCGCGCCGGCGGCCTCCGACCGCATTTGAGGGCGGATTGAGGCGCTTTTCAGCGCTCTTGCTCTACATCACGTTAGCGATAAGCGTCAGCGTTTTTGGCGTCAGCATGCTGCTGCACCGGCCGTTGGCGGAGTCGCTGCTCTTTACGCTCGCAATCTCGGTGAGCCTCACCCCGCAGATGCTGCCCGTCATTATTTCCATTTGCCTTTCGGTTGGGGCTGCGAGGATGGCCAAGCGCGGAGCGATCGTAAAGCACCTGATCAGCATCGAGGACATCGGAAACATTGCGGTGCTCTTCACCGACAAGACCGGAACGCTCACGACCGGCAACCTGGAGTTCCAGAACGCCGTGGATACGGCGGGACGCGACTCCGAAGAGGTGAGGTTTTTCGGGCTGCTTTCCAGTACGAGCGATGGCGACCCGGCGGCGATCACAAACGCGCTGGATGCGGCGCTTTGGAAAGCTGCGCCGCCGCCGCTTCAGGATCGTGTCAAGAATTGCGATCGTCTGGGCGGCATCCCATTCGATTACGAACGGCGCGCGATGTCCGTGCTCGGGCTCGTGGACGGGCGGCCGACGCTCGTCGTTAAAGGTGCGCCCGAAGCAATTCTCGCCTGGTGCGACGACGTGCCCGCCGAAGCCGTCCGGAACATCGAAGCATATAGCGATGCGGGAGCGCGCGTCATTGCCGTGGGGACCCGCGATTTTCCGGACCCGCGCGCGCCGGTGGCAGCCGACGAACGCCATCTACGCTATGCGGGGCTGTTGATTTTTTCCGATCCGCCCAAGGCGGATGTGCACGCAGCGCTGCACGAGTTAGCGGATTTGGCTATCCGCGTAAAGGTCGTGACCGGTGACAGCGAACGTGCGGCGGCCGCATTGTGCGAACGGATCGGGCTCGAGGTTCGCGGCTCGCTAACCGGCGAGGAACTCGACCGTATGGACGATGTTGCGTTACAGACGCGACTGGCGAACGTCGATCTGTTCGCGCGTATAGCGCCGGAACAGAAGGAGCGGATCGTTCGCGTGCAGCGTCAGGCCGGAGCGGATGTCGGATTCTTAGGTGACGGCATTAATGATGTGCTCGCCCTGCGTGCGGCCGATGCGGGGATCACTGTCGATTCTGCGGCCGACGTTGCGAAGGATGCATCAGACTTAGTCCTCTTATCGAAGGATCTCGCAATTCTCGCGGCCGGTGTGCGCGAAGGCCGGCAGATCTTTGCGAACACCATGAAGTATATCCTGATGGCGACGTCTTCAAATTTCGGCAACATCATCAGCATCGCAGCGGGATCGATGCTCCTGCCGTTTCTGCCGCTGCTTCCATCGCAAGTGCTGCTCAACAATTTGCTCTACGACGTGAGCGAGATGACCATTCCGGGCGACAACGTGGACGCCGAGACCGTCGCGACACCTTCGCGCTGGAACTTGGCGTTCGTGCAGCGCTTCATGCTGGCATTTGGGCCGTTTAGCGCTCTTTCCGACTTCGCGATGTTTGCATTCTTGATCTATGCGGCGCACGCCGCTGCGCCATCTTTCCGGTCTGGCTTTTTCATGGAAACGTTGGGCACGCAAGCCCTGACCGTCTTCCTCTTGCGTACGCGCCGCGTGCCGTTCTTTCGCAGCCGGCCGGCAGTTGCGCTCGCAGTGACGACGCTCTGCTGCGCGGCGATCGGCATGGGGCTTCCGTTTTCACCTCTGGGAAGGCTCCTAGGCTTTGGCCCGGTGACGGCGCCGATGGGAGCTGCCGTCATGGGCATCATCGTACTGTACTGCGCTGCTATCGAAGCCGCAAAGTACTTTTTCTTTACGCGCGCGCGACGGCTTTTGGCCGCATGACGACGAGCACGATTGCCACGATCACCTGAACGGCGATCCGCACCACGATGTAGTTAGCCGGGAAATACTGTCCGAGGTGCAGCGCGGCAAGTGCGTACCAGATTAGGGCGGCCGAGGCGATGAGGAAGAAGACCAGCGTATCGATGACGGCCACGTGGCGGGCGGGATCCCGAGCCGTTACGCAGAGCAGGTAGGCTACGCCGAGCGCAAAGATGCCGATCCCTTTCATAAAGATCGTCACGAAGCTATGGTCGGGAGGCGTCAAATTCGCGGGCGCCATCGAGAGCACCCAATTGGATCCGAAGATGAGAACGAGGGAGCCGATCGCTTCGATGACCGAGAGCGCATATAAGAGCGTACTCAGGCCTTTGTAAGACTGGACTGAAACCATGTTTTTTGTGTGTCCTCCAGGTGGATGGTTGTTTTGCTCCTTCAGTAGTCCGGGGCCGGGCCCTTCGCTCAGGGGCGAACCGCTTCGCTTCACCCACGACCTGGACGGCCTAGTCAACTAGTCATAATTCTGCTATGATCCGGTTATGAAGAAGGTCGGAATATTCGAGGGCAAAGCGCGCTTTTCGGCGCTGATACACGCTGCAAAGAACGGCGAGACAATCATCGTTACGAAGAATGGAGAGGCGGTCGCGCAGATTGGCCCCATAAAATCTGAGAAGGGTTCGAATAAAGCAAAGGACGCAATGAAGCGTATCCTTTCGAGCAAAATAAACCTCGGGAAAGTGACCGTGCGAGAGCTGATTGACGAGGGCCGACGCTATTAAGCGGGTTGCCGTTCTCGATGCGTCGGCGGCGGTCTCGTGGTTCTTTGCCGACGAGCGCGACGACGACTCGATAGCGATGGCGGCCGCGGTCACAGCAAATGGCGCGATCGTGCCCGCGCTTTTCCGCTGGGAAGTGCAGAACGCGTTCATGACAGCTGCGCGCCGAAAAAAGATAAGCCTAGATGACGTCGCCATGTATCTTGAAGCGCTCGACGAGCTCGACTTGCAAGTCGATGAGGTTAGTTTGAAATCTCCGTTGACGGCCGGTCTGGGGCTGGCCAATCGCTTCGATCTATCGGCGTACGACGCGGCGTATTTGGAGCTGGCAGTGCGGCGGTCGCTCCCGCTGATGACGCGCGATAAGAGGCTGCGCCGTGCTGCAGAAGAGCTACGCTTGTTGTGGAAACCGTAAGTCCCGGCTAATAGCCGGCGGCGAGGCCTTCCGGGCGGCGGCGATCGGTCCCGCCTAAGCGCATGCCGGTCTTTGGATCGATCACGATGGCTTGCGCGGATCCCCACGACGGAACTTCTTTCAAGGTATATCCCATCGCTTGTAGTTGCTGTATGGCCTGCGCTGAAAACGCGCCCGGTTCATATTCAACCACGTCGGGCAGCCATTGCATGTGCACGCGCGGCGCATTGACCGCATCTTGCACGTTCATGCCGTAGTCGATGACGTTCTGCAGTGTCGCGAGGACGATCGTGATGATGCGGCCGCCGCCGGGACTGCCGGTAACCATAAAGAGCCGGCCGTTGCGCGTGACGATCGTGGGCGTCATCGAGGAAAGCGGACGTTTTCCGCCTCGAATATCGTTGCGCGTGCCCTGCACGAGTCCGAACATGTTGGGAACGCCGGGCTTGCTGGTAAAATCGTCCATTTCGTCGTTCAGAAAAAACCCGGTGTTGCCGGCGATGACGCCTGCGCCGAATGAGTCGTTGATGGTGTAGGTGACCGCGACGGCATTTCCGGCGCTGTCGACGATTGAGTAGTGCGTGGTTTGCGCATTTTCGCGCGCGACGGCGCCGAGGCCGGGATGAACTTGACTTGAAGGAGTGGCGCGACTGGCGGAGATGGACGCACGGAGCGTGGCTGCGTAGTGCGGCGCCAGCAATTGCGCTACCGGGTTTCTTACGAAGGCCGGATCACCGAGATACGTATTGCGATCGGCATACGCGCGGCGTTCCGCTTCGACGACGTAGTGCGCGCTTTCGACCGAGTTCCAGCCCCAACGCGCGAATGGGTAAGGAGAAATGACGTTCAGGATTTCGCAGAGCGTGACGCCGCCCGAACTCGGCGGCGGCGCGGAGATGAGGTCGTAGCCGCGGTACGAGCAGTGCACCGGCTTGAGCTCGTTGACGTAGTAAGACGCGAAATCTTTCATGGAAAGAATGCCGCCGTTGGCGTTACTCGCAGCGACGATCGCTTGCGCGATCGGGCCGCGGTAAAACGCGTTTGGTCCGTCGCGCGCGATCATTGTAAGGGTTGCGGCGAGGTCCGGTTGCGTCCGCGTGTCGCCGACTTTTATAGTGTCGCCGGGCATACTTTTGTAGACGCGCGCATCTGCGGTTCCGACGAGATAGCCGTCTTTTGCCAGCGCGATGGCGGGCGCCATCAGCGCGGCGCGCGAGCGCGTGCCAAATTCCGTGCGCGCGCGTTCCAAGCCCATCACCGTACCGGGAACGCCCACCGCGAGGTAGCCTTTGGTGCTAAGGCCCGGGATTAGGTTGCCGTTTTTATCTTGGTACAGCGGCGGTGTGGCGCGAAGCGGAGCGCGTTCGCGGAAATCGATGAAACGCTCACGGCCATCGTGCATGCGAACGAGCATGAATCCACCGCCGCCGATATTTCCGCAACACGGATCGACAACGGCGAGTGCGTATCCGACCGCTACCGCCGCATCGACGGCGTTGCCGCCGTGGCGCAAAACATCGACTCCGACCTGAGTGGCGTAATGCTGTTCGGTGACGACCATGGCATGCGGCGTATGTGCCGGCTCGGCGTGCCAACCGGAGGCGGCTGCGAGCAGTAGGGTAGCGACGAGCGAGAACATTCTCCATCTATCCACTGCCGCCGCGCTGTGCCCTGCTTCAACGCATTATGTGGCGGGTAAGCGGTCAGTGCCCTGAAATGAGGTGCGTATGAGCCAAGAGCAGAAGCCGCGCGGGCCGTTTGCAAACGACGATCTCGACGACGAGGTGCGAGCAGCGGACGACACGGGAATGGTTGCGCAACAGCAAGAGATCAACGCAGAAGAAGCGTTGCTTCCTGAGAATACGGACGAGGATTCGAAACACAACGAGTGACGGCGTAGGCCTTCCTCTTGCGAAGGGTGTGCATTTGAGACTATACTAGTCTCAAATGATTAACGTTACGGATGCCCTTCACTTGCTCGGTGAGCGCGCTCCCAAGGGAAAATCCGCCGAGCGGGCCGCTCGGGACTTGGTTCGCAACGGGCTGCCCGCCAAGGTGGTCGACCGTTTGGCGAAGGCCTTCGGTGCCCCGGCCGATGAGATTCTTGCGCTGATCGGTTTGTCGCGAGCCACCGGCTATCGTCAAAAAGCGCGGGGAGGCGCCGGGCTGCGGGCCGTGCATTCCGATCGGGCGTTCCGTTTGGCGCGCGTAATGACGCTAGCGCAGAGTGTCTTAGAAGACGACCAGAATGCCCGCGAATGGTTTCGCGAACCAAATCGTGCCCTGCACGGAGAACGACCAATGGACCTTCTGGACACGGAGACGGGCACCGAGCAGGTCGTGCGCGTGCTAAACCAACTTGAGCACGGCGTCTACACGTGATCGCCTGGCGCATTACCAAGCGCCGATACAGCTCGCGCGACGCGGTTTTGGGCGGAGGCGGCGCGGAAGAATTCGGAGGCCGGTGGAATCAAGCCGGCCTTCCGCTCGTTTACGCATCGGAAAACGCGTCGCTGGCGTTGCTCGAGACGCTTGTGCAAGCTTCAATGCAGCGGCTTCCGAAGAGCCTAGTCATCGTTCAAATTATGGTTCCGGATTCGCTCGAGGTAAGAACCATTGGAGGCGAAGATCTACCAGCGTCTTGGAAAGCGATCGGCAGCGCTCGATGTGTTGCTATCGGGTCGGAATGGATACGCTCGCGGGCGACGCCGGTGCTGCGCGTTCCGTCGGCGGTCAATCCCCTCGAAATGAACGTACTGCTGAACCCGGCACACCGCGCGCTGGCGAAGTGCCGGGTCGGCAAACCGATCCCGTTGGAGTTCGATGCGCGGCTACTTTCATTCTTGCATGGAAACATCCGACAAACATTATGAGCGAGCTGCGGCCGGCGCGGGTGATGAAAACTGCGCGCCTTGAGCTCGAGCCAATCAGGGCGAAACACGCCATGGAAGCGTGGCCTCATCTCGATGATGCGCGCATGTGGACATTCTTTCCGAAGCTGCGTCCGCAATCGCTCGAGGGCTTACGCTTAACCTACGCGCGGTGGGAGAACCCATACCACGCCAAAAGTGAGCTGAGAGAGAATTGGGCTTGTCGCGACCGGCGAACTGGGCAGCTGGTTGGCACGATGCAAGCTACAACTTTTCCGGCGCGGGCGGTTTCGTACATCGCGTACGGAATCTTCATCGCATACCAGCGCCAGGGATATGCGCGAGAAGCGGTTGAAGCCATTCTCGATCACCTCCGCGAAGAATTGCATAGCCGCCGAATCTTCGCAGAAATGGACGTAGAAAACAACGCCTCGTTTCGGTTAGTTGAGTCACTTGGCTTCAAACGCGTGAAAAAGCGTCACACGGTCGACAGCAAGCTCGGCGTGGATGGCGACTCGTACCTTTACGAACTCGTTATGTGAGCGCGATGCGGGCCTCGACTACGCTCGGCCGTGGTTCGACTGGGGGCGCGAGGATGACACGCTGAGGGCGCGCCGAATGAGCTCACCCTTATGCGCGCCGCGGCGATTGCATTTTTATGGCTGTTTTTGACGGCGGCCGCTCCGGCACCGAAGAGCCACGTCGTGGGCGGCGTGAACTTCGACGAGATCGATTTGGGCGGCGGCGTGCGCCTGCACCACGGAACGTTCACCGCGCAGGATCCGGCGATCACGACGACGCTGCAGAGCCTGTTTTCCGGACAAGTAGCGGGGAAGACCGTTGCGGTCACGGTGCTTCACTACGAGCTGCCGGCCACCGGTTATAATGAAGGAACGCAAGTTTTCGAGGTGGCAGGCGGCCAAGCCAAGCGCCTTGGGAGCATCGGCGAGTTCAGTTTTTTCAGCGACAGCGGACCCTATCCGAAGGGCAGTTGGGTCTACGTCAGCTTTGCGGACGGCAGGCTCTATGCCGATGTTTGGAACGAGCAAAAGCGCTGCGATAAGAACCACGATTGGACCAGTTCGACTTACACTATTCGCGGCGGCAAGCTCGTGCGTTTGTATGCGCTGCCGCATCATCGCAGCGGCGTTTCGGTTGCGTGTGGAGAAGCGCCATTCGTCAAACCAGACGCGCAGACGTCGCATTACAACCACGCAGTGCAGCTCGACGGCAAGAAGCAGTACGCGCAGGCAGTCGCCGAGTGGAATAAAGCGCTGCAGCTCGCGCCGAACGACACGGATGCGCTACTGGCACGCGCGAGCGATTATATTTCGCTGGGGCAATACGACAAGGCGCTTGGAGATTACAATCGCGCGGAGAAGCTCGGCGACCACGACGTGTGGATCAATTGGGGGCGCGGCATCGTCTACATTTACACGAATAAGTACACGCAGGCGCTGGCGGAGTTCGACGCTGCCGTGAAAGCGACGCAGAGCAGCAGCGTCGGGCCCGTCTATACGGCGGCGGCCTTGGAGAACCGCGCAACGGCGCTCTTTGCGATGCGGCGCTTCTCCGAGTCGGTACGCGATCTCAATGCGGCGCTTGCGTTGCAGCCGGGCAACGTCCACGACTTGGCGATGCTGTATCTTGCGATGACGCGCTCCGGCGGATCGGCGGTCGACAGCGAGGCATTAGCCGCACTGGCGAGCTCGAGAGATCGCTGCGACGCAAGTTTTTTCACCGGCGAAAATGCGCTGCTGCGGAACGATGCGGGCACGGCGCACCGCGAGTTTGTGAACGCGGAGAGCGCGTGCGACCGGTGGAGTTTTCAGCGCTACATCGCGCGAGCGGAACTGGCGGGGTAGATGCTGTTCGTTACCGCGCCCTTGGTGGCGCAGGCGTGCCGAAATCCGTACCAGGACGCAACGGTGATCCGGCCGGCGCCGCCCGTGTATCCCGATAGCGCGCGTGAACTTGGGTTGGGCATTGTGAGTGCGAAAGTCATTGTAACGCTATCGCCGACGGGGAGCGTCATCGGCATAAAAATTGCGCAAAGCACCGGCAATATGGCGTTGGATCATGCGGCGCTCGTGGCAGCGCGGCAGAGCACGTATTCGCCGAAGATCGTCAATTGTGAGCCGGTGGCGGGCGATTACATGTTTCGCGTCACGTTCGATCCGGAGAGGAACTGGCCGCCTTCGCTCGCGCGAATGCCGGGTGCGACGCCGCCCTCGTCCCCATCGCCGTATCCGTCCCCATCGCCGGAGGAGGCTTGTGCAATGCAGGTGGTTGGAGCTCGGTGGGGCTTCGACACTGGAAGACAGCGCCGCGATTACGATCGTGCGCTTCAATCGGTGGCTGAAGCGTCGAGTATGCAGGCGGGCTGCGCCGCCAAAATAAAGTCGCCGCAACGATTTAGCTTGGAGATGCTCGCCGGATCGACGCTTTCGCGAGCTGCGGACCTAGCGTTCCAACTCGGGCGATATCAACAAGCGCGTACCTTTGCGACACAGGCTAATACTCTTTATGCGCAGATGCTTTTGCCTTCGATCGATCAGAATTACGCGAGGTTCCTCACGCCAAATGCTAAGGCGAATCTGCAAGCGAATGACGATCTGCTGCAGCGCATCGCGCGACGGGAAACATGCGTTGGAAGCGCGTCCGCGCCGATAACGAGCCTCGTGTTGAGCCGGATGCCGGCGGGTTCTTCGGTTCCAGGGATCGGCGTCGCGGGCAAGTACGCGGTCGCTATCGCCTACGGACCAGGCGGGTATGCAGTGCGGTCATTTTTGCTGGTCAACCAGGGCGGCTGGAAGGTTCGCGCGAGCGAAGGCGGCGCATTCGATCTTGCGGCATATCAGCGCAACGGTGTTCCGGCTTCAATTGCTTCGAAGCTCGCGTCTTCGGTGGCTTGCGCCGGGGCGTGATTCGCCTAGCGGTATAATCGTGAGCATGAAACTATCGCGCCCCGAGTTTTTGCAGGCAACCGCCGCGACGATTGCCGCCACCGCTTTACCGAACGTGACGGGCGGCCGAACGCTGATCCTACCATTTGCTTCGGCGCCGTATCCTCACTCAAGCCGCGCGAAGGGACATACGTATCAGGGGCGTTTGTACGACGCCGCAACCCATTACAGCAATTCCGATACCGGCATTTTCATTCCCGACGGCTGGCGCGTTCGCGGCGGCGCGATCGACTTTATCGTTCACTTCTATGGCTGGAATCACGATATCGCAGCGACGCTTTCCACGTATCGTTTGCGTGAGCAGTTAGTGACCAGCGGCCGCGACGCGATCCTCGTGGTACCCGAAGGGCCGACGAACTCGCCGGATTCCGGATTTGGAAAACTCGAGTTGGACCCGGGCGGTTTTCAGCGCTTTATGACCGACGTCGCCGGGCGCTTGAAACAGCTGCAGATTTCAAATACCGATCGGATTGGGCGGATCGTGCTGACCGCGCACAGCGGCGGCTATGGCGGCGCCGGCGGCGTGTTGACGCGCGGCGGTATGAACGATGCGATCACCGACGTTATTTTGTTCGATGCAGCCTACGGCTACTTCGACGCATTTGCGGACTGGGCTCGAGCGCCGCAGCATCATCTGCTGAGCCTCTTTACGGGCGATACGAGCACCGGCAATGCGGCGCTTATGGGCAAGCTGCAAGCGCCGACGCCGAATCTCTACGTGCGTCTGGCCGATTCGATGACGCTCGCGCAGCTCCAAACGCGCGCGCCGACCTTCGTGCTGACGAGCGTCGCACACGATGATCTGTTGCAAAAGTATTCCTGGTATTCGCTTTTCTTGCAGACGACCGCGCTAGACGCGATCCCGTGAGAGCGACGTTATTTGCCGCCGTTTTTCTTTTGGCGGCCGCAACGCGTGCCGATTTGTACGATGTGCCGTCGCCTTTGCCGAGTGCTGCGCCCGGCAGCGTCATTTGGGCGCGACCGTTTACCGGAGGTTCGCTGCTAAGAAACGCTGCAACGAACACGCTTGTGCTATATCACACGGTCACGGCAGACGGGCGCGACGTTGCCGTTTCGGGTACGATTGCAATTCCCAAAGGGTCGCCGCCGCCCGGAGGCTGGCCGGTCATCAGTTGGGCGCACGGCACGACGGGCAACGCGCCGCAGTGTGCGCCGTCAAAATTCTCGAGACAAAACAGCGAGCAGCGCTTTTTAGAAGGCTTTGTTTCGCAAGGGTTCGCCGTCATGCAAACCGATTACGAAGGCGAAGGAACGCCGGGCCTGCATCCGTACTTCGCCGGTCGTTCCGGGGCGCATGACGTCATCGATGTCGTTCGTGCGGCCAGACATATCGATCCGAGCCTGAGCGATCGCTGGTTCGCGATGGGACATTCCGAAGGCGGGAGCGTTGCGCTTTTTGTTGCGGCGACGGCGAACTCGTGGGCGCCTGAGCTAAAGTTTTTGGGCGCGGTCGCGTACGCTCCAGGCTCAGATATTCCCGATTTCTTCGGACGGATGACGGTGAGCAGAGAGCCGACGGCCGAGCTGCCGCTTCTCGGCATGATGATCGAAGGGATCGCGTCGACGGATCCACGGGTGGACCTGAAAGACGTGCTGTCTCCGAAAGGCCTCGCATTACTGCCGCTACTTCAAACCGATTGCATCGATCCGCTCATGAACTCGTCGGATTGGACGAAGATCCCGCCCGCCGACATTTTTCAGCCCGGCGCGCGGTCCAACCGATTGATGCAAGACTTTTTTGCGAACGAGCCGTCGCTACAGTCCATACAGGCGCCGGTACTTATCGAACAAGGAACAAGCGATACGATGGTGCCTTATCAAGGGTCGGCTTCGCTGCGGTTGAGTTTGTGCGGCACAGGCTCGCATCCCGAGCTGGACGGCGTGCAGAGCGGTACGCACGAATCAGTCATGGCGCTCAGCTTGGATCACGTGAGCGCATGGATCGCGGATCGGTTGGCGGGTAAGCCGGCTTTGGGGAATTGTCCAAATTGAGCGGTGAGCGTTCGCGGATCAGGGTTTGCGCCCAGCGTCGATCCATCTCGCGTAGAGCAGAAGGCCGACACTTGCATGGTTTCGCTTCAAAATGGTGGGCGGTATTGGGAT
>PLWS01000004.1 GCA_003151115.1 Vulcanimicrobiota bacterium
CGTGAACGTGGTTCCCATCCCAGCTCCCGCACGTGAGCACCAGCACTTGGAACCAGGCGAGCAGGATCGGCCCGACGACGAAGAGCCAGATGATGTATGCCGCGGGAGGATGGCGACCATGCGACGATCGTCAGGCACGTGAACTCTTCGATGCGTTTCGTCAAAAATGAACATGTGTGAATCAATCGTCTAGAGAGTTCGCACGTCGAACTGCGGTTTGAACATGTGATCTCTCTCCGTTCATTGGTAGCTCCGACGAGTAGGCGCGCCAGCATGTCAACGGCGAGGAGATTCAATCCTCAATTGGTCTTCTAGAAATTGAACGTGATGCCAGGCCCTCTGTGCCACCGCTGGCTTTACCCAGTTTATGCGCACGCGCTCATCCCGTCACAGAGCGCCTGTTTGCCCACGCCAAGCACAAGCTTGCCACTCTGCGGTTGTTCACCCACTGGTTCGCACAATAACAAATGGGGTACAGTTCGAAGATCACAGAAGATTAAGAAGAAGGGCCGGAATGGACGCAATCACATTACTCAAAGCGGACCACAGAACCGTCGAAGATCTTTTAAAACAAGTCCAAGATCTCAGCGAGTCTGCTCACGCCCAGCGGCGAGCGTTGTTTCAACAGATTGACAAAGAGCTTACCGTGCATTCAAAAATCGAAGAAACAATCTTTTATCCCGCACTCAAGCAAAAGGCGAAATCCAAGGAAGACAACGACGCGAAGCAGGAGGTTCTTGAGGCGTACGAAGAGCATGGCAACGTGAAAAGCATGTTGGAAAAATTGGAAGGCACGGACGCCGCGGATGAGACGTACAATGCGAAGCTGCAAGTGCTAAGCGACTTGGTGAAACATCACGTGCACGAGGAAGAGCACGAATTGTTCAAAGAAGCTCAAAATCTCATGAACGAAGCGGAGCTGGAGCAGCTCGGAACCAAAATGGCACAGGCGAAGGAACAACTCCTAAGCGCCGTCCCTGCATAAGATTTAATCGCGAAGAGTCGTCGATGGCGCCGGGGTTACTCACGCTCGGACATGGAACTGCGACTTCCGAAGAACTCGCGCGGCTCATTCGCGAAGCCGCGATCGAGTCGATCGTCGACGTCCGCACGGTTCCCAAGAGCAGCTATCATTCCCAGTTTTGGCGCGAAGAGATGGAACGCTGGGTCCCCGAAAGCAGCGGAAGCGCGTATCGCTGGGAACCGGCCCTCGGAGGCTTTCGCAACGTCCACCACAATAGCCACAACGTTGCGCTGCGTCGTGCTTCATTTCGCGCGTACGCCGATTACATGGAGACCGATGTCTTCGCACTCGCACTGCGCGAGCTTCTCATGCAGGCAACGACCTCGCAGGTCGCGATCATGTGTTCGGAGACCGTTTGGTGGCGTTGCCATCGCCGGCACATCTCCGACGCCGCGCTCCTCCTACGCGGCGTTGCGGTCCAGCACCTGATGCACGACGGAAAACTTCGTCCGCACATTCCCACGGCGGGCGTCCGGACGACAGCGGAGCGGACGCTCTGCTATGACGTACTTTTCGAGGCCGACGACGCTATGGGGTGACCGTTCGAGCGCGGATTCTCTGCGCATATGGTAGCCCCAACGGGATTCGAAACCGCTGGCTGGTTCATAGGCATTCACATGGATTGCCATGGGCTTCGTGCGGATCGCAGCATTAGCCCTTGCGGTTACCATGGATTACCATACATTATAGTCTGTAAGTAGAAGACGAAGTAGAAGGCCCGTCAGCACTGATTGTCGAGGCGGATGGAACGCAACGCACTATCGCGCTGGCTGACGCTAGCGTTCTGCGCTTAGACTGAATTCGTTGGTTGGTACGCTACGAACCGGGGCAGGGGCTCGGACAGAGCCTCGCTTGGAACTGTTTTGCGACGGCCGGCGGGATGCCGTAGCGTTTCTCCATCATCGATGCGTATGTGACGCCGCCGCCTTGACCTAGGAACGCCCACTTGCCGTTCTTTAGGTGCAGCCATGCCGTGCCTTCCCCCCGTCCGTGCGCCGTTCCGAAGTCGCATTGCGCCCACGTTTGCACGACGAAACACGAGGGCTGCTCGATGTCGCTCCATCCGTGCGCGTGATACGCTGCGACGAGCGCCGCGACGGCGGTTTTCTGCGCCGATGTCGCCGCGTAAGCGGGGATGGCAGCAAGCAACGAAAGCGCCGCTGCAAATGCGATCAAGCTGCGCATCGTGTACTCCTTGTTTTTCTTTAAAAACGCGAAAGATCTAAAAGAATATGTCTCATGGTCAGCTGGATTCCGCAAGGCGACCTTTATCAAGTGTCGCCTTTTAAAAAGGCTGTGCGTAGGCAACGAGATTCATCGCGTCCCGTGGTTTCATGAAAGTTTCCCATATACCGACGACCGCCATGTCCGCATACCCACCGACGCGCAACGGAACGCAAGCCCACGCATTTGATCCATGATTGCCGGGTGCGAGAAATACACGCGCCGCCCATTAATTTTAGCGCTATCCGTTGCGCTCATAATAAATCCATAACCTGGATAACCGTCCGCATGACAGGCTACATTAGCGTTGGCATTACAATCGCGAGATGACGACCAATCAATTTCTTTTTCGGCACTTGTAAAGACGATGCTTAGATTTTTGCCGCAAGCCATCGGCGATAGGGCGGTGCGTTTCCACTTTAAGTACATAAGACCCGGCGGAAGACTCGCGGGGTAAAAGTCGTATGGCCCCGCGAGCGCGTGCATGCGAACGCGTTCCGTCTGTGGTACGGACGCTGTACGGGTTGCCGTTCCTAGTAACACAGTGCAAATAAGAACCGGTACGATTACGGCTATGTAACGCGGCATTGGAAGTCGATTGCTCCCGCCGCGAAAAACCCCTCCCGAGCTAGCGTGGGATTTCAGGGGACTGATCGCCCAAATTGTTACGCATTTGCGGGGACTGGCACGAGAGTCACCGGATGTTCCACGAGATTCTGACTCCAACGTACGAGCGCGAGCCAATGGAATTGCTGCACGAAGGCAAAAACTAAAAGGGCCAGAGGAGCCAGCACGATCGCGGCAGGCGGCAGAGCCATGATAATTCCAACCGCCGCGACGGTGGCGATGCCGGCCAACACTGCGGTAATGATCGCCGTCAGGATTACCAAACCGAGCGTTGGCCAAAAGCGATACGCCGTTGCACTCCAAGTCTTTTCAAGCACCTCATCGGGATAAAGCAAATACATCGGAATGGTCAAGGAGAGTTTGGTGGCAATCCAGATGCCGGGGATGATCAAGAAGAAGGCGGCGATTTCGATGGCAATTCCCACAGCGAGTCCGTAAAGGAGAGCGCCGAAAAAACGGCCGACGGTCATGCGAAAATCCGGCCGGATCGTGCGCACGGCGGCTGCTAGACCGAAATAGCTGAGCACGATGGAGAGAACGATTACGTAATAGAACGAGCTAACCGCCACCAGCGCCTGATTCTGCGATCCTATCGGGAAAAATATTCCGAGCAGACCCGCGAGCGCCGCCAGCGCGAGGCAGATGTAAAGCGCCTTGCGATATGTCATAAGCGTGGCCCGCGAATCGGTGAAGGATGAAGAAACAGCCTCACTCACGGAAAGCATAACGGCCTCCTCTGAAAAAGAGCAACTGTGGTTACTCTTGTGCCGCGAAGGAGAACCACTCCTTGAACGACCAGCAACCCTAGTCGCGACTGCGCAGCGAATGAAAAGGGCCGGCTTCACGTTCTTGGGAAGAATGATGTGCTATGCCCGTACTATTGCTCCTGACAACGGTCGCTCTATCGTCGGCCCTGTGCGCCAGCGCCGCCGATCACAAGGCGATCTTTACCGCCATTATGCGTCACGACCACGTAGTTGGAACAGTCTTTCCCGTAACCATTGTCGGCAACTACGCCGACGCCGGCGTATCGAGAGCGAGCGGCAATACCTCAGAATCCGTTTTGCTCGTGAAGAAAAACGGGTCGTGGAAGGTCCTGGCGGCGGGCGGTCGCGCCTACGATGTCGGGTCTATGGAACGTTACGGAATTCCCACGGCCGCTGCGACGAAGCTGGTGCGGGTCGTTCATCAGGGAGTTTGCGCCGCGCCGGACTAATGTGGCGACGCCGCCGGCTCGTTGGCGTGAGGCTGTGGCAATTCGCGCATAGCATTCGCAGGTTTTCCAACCGGTAGTCGTCGTTCAAGCCGTTGATGTGATCGATCTGAATTGAAAGCGGCTTACGTTGCCATTCGGAAATGCCGCAGCCGGCGTCGCCCTTGAGCCCAACACCCTCGCCGATCTGTCGCACCCAGGATGCATAAACTCAATCATGCCAGGCGATAGGGCGATTCAAAACGAGAATCGCTCGTGCCGCGCGCTAGGTGGATCGTAGCGCGGGGCAAAAGCCGAGCGTATGGCGTTTCGGATCGTCGTGTCGTCCCTCTGGGTTGTGGCGGGGCTCGTCTCGGCACTCTTCGCCGTAACGTCGGTGTTCGTGTTCGACGCACCGGGTGCGGCGTCAAATCCAATCACGATCGCGCTTTTTGTCGCCGTCGTCCTGTTGCCGATCGCGTGGTTCACCGGGGCCGGGCTGCCGTGGGCATTTCAGCGAAGGCCGTTTGGGAATTGGCTCTTTCTCTTGCCGTTTATCGATCTCGCCGCAATCGGCAGTCTCATCGCCGCGCTCGAAGCGTTCTGCGGCGGTCAGTTCGCCTGCGGCAGGTAACTGGTAGAAAAAAGAAGGCCCGACGTTCTCGCAGGGCCTTCGGCGGATGCTCGTTCCGTTTAGATTCCTATCGTAACTTCCGTCGTTTTTTGGTCGCGCTGTACGCCGTTGTCCATCATGGTCACGGTGATCTTGTAGGTTCCCGTCGGCCATCCCGCGGTCGGTGGCGCAAGTGTATATGTGCTATCGCCGTCGGACGCCAGATCATTGTTTAGGTTGAGCGCTGCGATCGGAGTGTTAGGCTGTTGGCCGGTGACCTTTTCCGCGACAACCGCCCACTGCATCGTGACCTTGTTCGGAAGGTTTGCGGCGTGAGCTTGCGCGTAAACCGTGTCCTTCGTGCCGAACGACGAGGCTTCGGCCGAAATAGCCTTATCTTTGCCAGTCTTGAGTGAGCTGATGTGTGCCGTCGAAGCATTGCATGCAGCGACGAACAGCATCAACACCGCCGCTGCAAGGAGTTGCTTCGCTTTAGAGTGAGACTGGATCATGAAGCTCCTATTCGACGTGCCCTCGGTGTACACGCAAAAACTGCCGCACCTGCATAGCACACGATCGGGTCTGCTATTTTCGCCCCTAGAAGGGATTACCTCCCAAAAGCTGGGGACGGCCTGCGAGCGCAGAACCTGACTTCATGATAGTCGCGGCTTTGCTCATCGGCATCGCCGTGAGTGCGGAACAAATCTCGAGCTACGAGACGAGTTTGCGAAGCGCTCGCGCGACGATTCGCCTTCGTGTCGATCCGCAGAGTGGTCGCACCTTGAACGGAGCCACAGCTACCTATCGTGTTGGGCGGCAGAGCGCCGCGCTTCGGCTTACTTTTGACCTTTAGCCGATGGCGGCTTCCGCTTGATCGACGTGACAGGAATTGGCTATCCATTGCTCTCCGTTGCCGGCGCCCAGTGCGCTCGAGATTGCGAGTACGACCCGTCGTTCTATCGCTTCGATCCGTCGCGACCTTCGCTGCGGCCGGTCGCGCAGTATCGACTCAGCGCGAGCGACATCGGTTGTTTTGCGCTCGGCGCGCAACTCTACGCGTGGACGTACCGATCGGCGATACCGATTCGGCCGGTGATCACCTATCGATACTTCGCCGCGCGTCTCAGCAATGGGCCGTTCGCGATCGTCGTAAGCTCGGATGATGTCCAGCGCTCGTCCCAGGCTCCACGCAGCGTGCGGCGCTGCGCGAGGATGCCGAAACCGTTGTGAGCTAAGCCCCCACGCGACCTCCGCGCAGTCCGCGCTAACCGCTACGCCTCGCTAGTGCCCAATATTGAAACTGATATCTGCTAGCAAAACTCGGTGTACCGATTGAAGTGGTATCAAAACGACTTGGACACTCGAACATCAACGTCGCCATGGACCGCTATATGCACGTTTACCAAAGCCAAGATGAAAAGGCGGCTGAGGCAATCGACCAACTCATGACAGGATGAGGGTCCTGTTACCCGGCTGTTACTTTTCTGTTACTTTTTGGCGGTTTCAGCCGTAACTTGCGTCAAAAACCCTTATAAAAGCAGGACGATTTTGGTAGCCTCAACGGGATTCGAAATCTATTTTACCGTACCGACCCGTTCCGGTACATTACGGAAACCGCAGTAGAATCGGACTTTTCGCTGTTTTGGCTTTCGGCTAGTACCGGGGAAACACGGCCCCCAGAAGGCTATAGGCAGACCACTTAGGCAGACCGGAGCGCTTTTACGCGGTCCGCGATCGCGCCGACAGCGCTCTCCGCACGGCCTTCGACAACGTGCGCGTAGATATTGCTCGTCGTGCTGCTTTGGCGCTACGCGGCCAGATCAATTCAGCGGGATGACCGCTCTTGTAGCAATCACAACGATTTCACGAGTGACTCGCACGCGGGCATCTCAACCGAATCGAAGACTCTGAGAGCCGGTCGAAACCGGAGAGTTCCAACAGATTACGCACAAAAGGCCAATTCACGACGATTAACGCCGCTTCCAGCCCGCGATGCTCGCGGTGGTTGCGCAGCTCAAGTAATTCTGTCAGCAGCGTGTCCGTGACGTGCCGCGCACCCGCGAGGTTGATGAGGAGCTCCTTCGCGGTGTAAGCTGGTTCTAGTTGCCGATGCAATTCATCCGGCCTGTACGAATCCCACGCGCCAGGCACAGAGATCATCATTGTGCGTTCCATGTACCCGAACGGGCGAATCTTGCCGCAAGTAAGCCTATGGCAGCATGTGCGGTGGCGGTTATTCAAAAACATGAAGGTCACTGCCTTGCGCGATGATTTGGGCATATCGCGCACTCGCTTCGGTTGGTACGCGTAAGAGGTTCGGATCGCGATCGAGGTCGATGTGATATAAGCCAAAATCGCTGTTGTCGTCGAACGGAAGGCCCCATTCGCGATTCGATGTGATGCTCCAGCAAAGGTATGCTTTGATTGGAACGCCGCGGTGCAAGGCTCGTTCAACTTCGCGGATGTGCGCATTTAGGTAGTTGGCGCGCGAGAAACCATCAGCGCTGGTGACGCAGCCATTCTCGATGACAATGATCGGCTTTCCCGGGAACTGCACTTGCGCTTCCCGCAGGATTGCATCGAGTACGTTGGGCCACACGGGCGCAGTTGCGTACCGGCATTCGGCCGCCGCCGCCAAGCGATGCAACTCACCGGGCCAAAATGATGGGATTCCCCAATAATAATCCAGGCCAACGTAATCTAGTGCACCGATACATTGGGGCGGACAAAGGAACGGCGGAAGTTTTCCTGACATGCCCAGATTCCACCAATTCGTGCCAAGAAGTGTGCCGAACATTCCGAACGACTTACGGAAACCGTCGAGGAGTCCCAGCAGCGAGCGCGTGGCGCCGAGGCGGCGTTTGCCGCTTACGGGCACGAATCGTACTTTCGCATCGTCCGAGCGCAAAATATACTTGGCAATGCACCGCGCGAGATTGGGTTCTAGACCGCTGTAATCTCCCGCGCCGTCGGAGACGCACAAACCTTCGACACCTGGATGGATGCCGACGCGCAACACGCCGCGTTTGCGTATGGCTTGCAGCGACTTGTCGAGATCGGGGACCTCGTTGCTTGCGCCCAGTGCGTTGCCGGCAGAACGCGGCTTGCCGATGTCAGCGATCGTCTTGCGATTGTGTGTCTGCGGAAGATTCGGATTGCCTTTCTTAAAGTCGCGCAGCGCGCGATCGACGGCGTTGAGTAAGGCTCGGCTCCCTAGCGCCATTGCCACCGCGAAGGGCTGATCGTTGCCGGGAAGCGGCGTCAGCTCGTATCCGGGTGAGACATACTGCTGCAACAGCACGTCGTCATCGAAAACGAGATCGACCTTGCCGACGCGCAGGGCGTCGACGGCCGCGCTGATTTCAAGATAGAAGTTGAGGGCTGCGGCCGGAAAGCGTCCGCCGGCTTTAGCGGCGGCCGGCGTATCTTCGATTACAGCGACGCGTACCTTCCAGGTTTCCAGATCCTCGGGTACCGTCAACGACACTGCGTGCAAAGCGGCCAGGTGCGCAATGAAGTATGGCTCCGAAAAGAGCGTATCGTCCATGCGCGCCTGCGTCATGGTCACTTGCGCGATCGAGATGTCGACAGCTCCGCTGTCCAGAATGAAGCTCTGCGAAAGCCGCCCCGCCTGACGCCGCGCCTGTTCAGGAGATTTGAGGTGTGTTGCATTGCGGTCCACTATGCGCTGCAACCAGCGCGGGAGCCCCAGAACCAGTGGATTGGCGCCAACCTTTGCGGCCGGTTGCGCGCTGCGGATCGCCGCTCGCGCTTGAGCGTGCGCGCGAAACAGATTTGGAATGAGGGTGAGCACCGCATCCATCTGTTGCTCCGACGTGGCAAATGGCTCCAAGCCGGGCGGCACGGGATAGTCGCGCATCCAGAAACCTTTGATGAAGCCGTAGACGAGTTGATTCGGCTCGTTTAACGTCACGTAATAATCGATGAGATCGCCCAACCGCTTCGCAACCTCCGATGCATACGCGCCCATCCGTGCAGGAAACGCAGCGTCTAGCATGCCGGCGCCATTGCCGGCGGCCTGCACGTGTAGTGGCCACGTGTTGTGGTGAAGCGTGACCACGGTCGTCATCTGCGCGTCACGCAGGTACTTCAGCACGTCACGATAGTGCGCGAACGCTTCGTCGTTCCACGCGTTTGGCTCCGGTTCCAAGCGCGCCCACGCGAGCGAGAGCCGAAAGGCGCGGCATCCCAGATTCTTGGCGAGATCCACATCTTCGCGGTAGCGATTCCAAAAGTCGGTCGCGCGGCCTCGCGGCGTCAGGCCACGCACGCGCTCCCAGACGTCGCGGATATCGTCTTGCCCGGCGTACGCTTCGCATTGGTGATCTGCCGTAGCGACGCCAAACCGGAAGCTTTGTTGCATAGCGACGGATGTTCGCCCCTTTGTGCGGCGGGACCAGCACGCGAGAGCCCGAACGCCACGCTGCAATGAGATTCACCGGCAAGACGTGTGTCGTGACCGGCGGCGGCTCCGGAATTGGCCGCGCCACATGCGTGCGCATGGCGGCCGAGGGCGGTCGCGTTGTCGTCGCAGACCTTCATCAGGACGCCGCGCAGGCGACTGCAGATCAGATCACTTCGGCCGACGGCCAAGCTATCGCGGCGGAGTTGGATGTGGGAAATTCGGCACAAGTGCAAGCGACGATTGCAAAAGCGCTGGCAACGTATGGGTCCCTGGACGTTATCGTGAATGATGCGGCCATGATGACGTTTCAACCGATCGTCGATCTGGCGGAAGCGGATTTTCTCCATGTCATTGCGACGAACTTAGGATCCGTTTTTTATTTCTCGAAATACGGCGCGCCGCACATGCCGCCCGGCTCCGCGATCGTCAACATCAGCTCGGTGCATGCGCACGAAACGACGGCAAACGTGGTTCCCTACGCTGCATCGAAAGGTGCGATTGAGGCATTCACCCGCGGCTTCAGCATAGAGATGGAGTCGCGGAAGATCCGCGTAAACTGCGTGGCACCCGGAGCAGTAGACACGCCGATGCTTTGGAACAATCCCAACGTGAAGAGCGGCGCAGAAAAGGTCGAGGGCGCTATCGGCAAGCCCGAAGATTTGGCGGCCGCAATCTGCTTCATCGCATCGGAGGACGCGAGTTTCATCAACGGCACGACTTTGGTAGTGGACGGCGGGCGATTAGATATTCTTTAGCGCCAACGTAGGAATTTCTAGCCCCAACGGGATTCGAAAACTTTCACAACGGTCCCAGCCGCTCCCGACCGTTACCAATCAGCCCGAGTTATAAGGGTTTCCGACGCAACCGGCTTCCGTCCGTTACCGCCCGCGCCCAAGCGATTCCATGCGCTCCGGTACAAAAATGGTACACGGCGTGTGTGAGTGCTCGTATGCGCATGGCCGGAAACCAGGGCGGATCAGCGTCCCGACGTGGATCGCCTTTGGGCGCAAGGCTTGACGCTGTAGAATTTGAGCCCGCACGTGCACGCGTGTACGTGGCGACCGGTGCGCCGCAAATATGGCCAAACGGTTCTTGACCCTTGTCCTAGCTCGCATTAAATTCTTTATGCGAGCAGTACGACCTCGCATCCTATAAGCAAAGCATGCACTAATGGGTGCTCTGACTGCAGCATTGGGCGGCGTGGCTGCATCGAAAGATGGACTGCGTTGGCTCAAGAAGCCGCGACCCGTTTATTAAATAAGGGCGAAATTGGTAGCCCCAACGGGATTCCGAACCCGAACTCAGGGGTCCCGGCTAGTCCCTACCGCTACCGAATAGTCCCGTTTGATAAGGGTTTTGGCGCATTCGGGTGTTATCCAGTCCCGGCCAATACCGACCGCTCCCGCCCGCTCCGTTATATTTCTGTTATACAAAACCAGACATGGCGAGCCAATTCTTGGTCTAGTTCTGGATGCCGGGAAATCGAAGTGATGCGTCAAGCAATCGACGAGGGAACCGTAACGATGGGATAGGAGATAAGGCACTTGAAAACGAGGCCCCATCCCCGAGTGCCGAAGGGATCGGTGCGTGATGCGTGATGCGCGCGATGCTTTTAGCGCCTAGTCATTGGGCACTTCGCTTTGTACCGCGCGGTTTGATATATGGCGTTCTAGATTTAGCGGCACTCCCATAGAGACGTGCCTAAGCGCTCAAGTGTTGGCCGCTCGGCGGAATTCTCGCCCCTAGACTTCTTCTTGCTGAACGCTTCGCGCCGGGTTACCGAGCGTGTCGACGACTTCGCGGAGAAGCCGCCGCTCGTGCGTAAGTAACGAGACTTTCGCCCGCAGTTCGTTGGCTTCGTTGAGCAGCGTTTTGCTGTGCACGTGTTCGTAGGCCGCGGCGGCGGCGCTCGATAAATGCGCGAGCGTATGCCGCTCGTCGGCATCGATCGCTTCTCCGCCGATGTGACCGCCGTAGAGTGCGAATCCTAAAAGCTCGTGGCGCACGACGAACGGCAGCGCGAGCAGCGGCTGCGCATAGCCGTGCGGAATCTTCGCGTGCGGCCAGCGAACGGCGGTGACGTCCATCGCTTCCAGTTCCGCAAGCAAGTTCACGACCAGATGATCGTCGCGCGTCAGGCGCAGCGTGTGATCGTCGTTCCATCCGATCGCCGCGGTCCGCTCGAATATCTCATCGCCTTCTTTGCGGAAAACCGCAGCGGAAGCCAGCGCGAGCGCATCGCACGCCTCGACGGTCAAAACTTCATCGATGAAAGCCGGGCTCTCCGCGTGCATCAGCGTTCGGCCGGCGCGATGAAGCCGCCGTTCGGCAAGATGCCGCCGCCGGAAGAGCACGGTGTCGATCAGGCGGTCGATGCGCGAGTGCAGCGCGTTGAGCCAAATACCGAACGCTAATGCAGCAACCGCTTCGATAACCACCGCGATCTGCAGCCGGTCCAAGACCTTCGATGAGAGAAAGTCGATCAGCACGAAGACGCCGACGATCAGCGAGGTCAGCAGGGTGTAGACGAGCGTTCTGCTGATGACGAATGAAACGTCGACGACGCGATAGCGGACGATGCCGTATGCCACGGCAATGGCGATCATCAACAGCGCAAAATCCATCAAGCCGGTGAATAACGCGATGCCGATCTCACTGGTGTAGAGGAAGTTGTAGATGTTGTTGGCCAGTGTTGCAACGACGTAAAAGCTCAGCCAAAAAAGCACGGGCGCGATGCGCTGTCGGTCGCTTCCGCGGGACATGAAATACGCCGCCCCGAGCACGGCGAGCGAAACCACCCCAATGACGGCCGAGGCGAGATACTGATAAGAAAACAGTAGCCACATCGGCGGAGGCGCGGACGAGAAAAGCAGAATGGCATTGATCGTCAGCGTCAGTGCCGCGACGAGTGCGCCGATCAGCGGAGCGCTGCGATCGACGGAGGCAAAGATGCCATGAGCGCGATCCGTCGGAAATCGGCTGACGAAGATCAACAGTCCCGCGACCGAGATTCCGGTGAGCAATGCGTAGGCGCCATTCTGCAGAACGAAATCGGAAACACTAGTTTGCGCAAGGAACGGCGTCGTTCCCATACCGAGCCCGTACGATACAAATGTAAGGACGAACGCCCAGGTCATGCGTGTTGGACGCAAGCGTACGAGCGCGATGCCAATCGCAATTACGACCGCTCCGAGCGCATAGTTCGCGATCTGTACGAGACGATAGAACGAGCCCCACAGCCGCGCAGCCAGGGTGGTATGAATCGTCTTCGATCCGCGCGTGATCGTGATGGGCATCACCGTTCCGGCTTTTGCCGACATCGGAATCGCCAAGTTCGCGCGGCCCTCTAGCGGCAGCGTCTTCCAATCAATCCGATCGCCGACGCGAACGCCGCCCTTCGCCGCCGCTCCTCCGGGGGTTACATAGATGATCGTAGATCCATCCGGGCCCATGTTCCATCCGAAGATCGCGCCCACGGCCGTTGGAACGAACGCGGCATAAAGGACCCATCCCAGCGCCCATAAAGCGATGATGGCGAGAACGAACGTGCGCGCAACGGCTCGGAAAGCCGTCTGCTCGCGCGCACGCACGGGCATAACGCTCATCCGTGCTACTCCTCTGCCGCGCTATTCTCCCGATCTATTTTTAGTCATCCTGAGGCCCTTCTGTCAAAAACCCTTATAGAATCGGACCTAATTTTGTAGCCCCAACGGGATTCGGATGCGTTGTTGACTGACGAACGGTGGCAACTCAGACCCACTCCGGCCCACAAAATACGCTTCAGGTGTGATTATCGCGCTGAAGCAAAACATATGAGGCTGTTCCAACGCGATGTGCGACAAGCGCGAGGGCTTCAATCTCTTCATTCAAATAGTGCATGCGCTCGCGTTTGGGTCCGCACACCAACACGCCGAGCAACGATCCTCCGATGGTCATGGGGAGCATCAGTGCCTCACTAAGGGCGTGTTCGCCGGGCTTCATTTCGAACGGCTCATTCCAGCGCCGTAAGCGAACGATTGCGGGGTCGTCCTGTCCTAACGCGAGCGGCGGCGAATTATCTGAGCTCCGTACCCGATGATAGCCACCATTCTCCGACATATAGATGGCGGCATACCGGCCTTCGATGTTCTCGCGCAAAGAGTCGCAGGCGAGCGTCAAGAGCGACGCCAAATTCGTCACGACATCTGCCTCAAGCGCAAAACGCCGCACTTCGGCTAGCGCCTGAGCCCGTCTACCGAAGAAAACAGAGTTCAGCCACCGTTCGACGAGTCTAAGAATTGGAACCGCCGATAGACCGACGCCGACTGCTACCGCTAGACGCAATGCTTGCCCGGCAATTCCGTTGGCAGCTTCTGCGCCGACACCGCGGTCTAAAACCTGTCCGAGCGTCCATTCGAGCGCCACGACCAGCACAACAACGGCCACCGACACGAGCGCAAAGATGGCCGCGCGGCTCACCACAATGCTCACGTCGATGATCCGGTGACGCAAAATCGCGTAGGCGATCAACAAGAGCGCCACATCGCCGACGATTCCGAGCCAGGTGACGAGCGGGGGCGCATTTGAACCAGTTAGCACGTAAGCCGCCACGTAGAACTGCGGCATCGTTGCAATGATCAGCGCGATGCCCACCCAGCGCATTTGAATGCGGTGCTCTTCATCGACGTGCATGAGTCCGTCGATCGCCGCGACTAGAACCAACAGCGGGACGAGGAGCAGCGAAAGGAGGCCACGGATCCAAGCATATGAAGGCGCGCCTGCGATTTGAAAGATCTGCCAATTCGCGTGCCATACTGCCGCGCCGCCCCATAAGCTGAGGAGCACCATCAGCACAGCAATTGGCAACGCACCCCGAGCGATTGCGGACCGAAGGCGCGATCTCACTGGCGGAAAGTGACCGACGAAGGTCAGCAAGCAATATGCCACGACTACTTGGACGATGCCGAGCGCAGCGGGACCCTGTGACCCTCCGATCGCTCCGATGAACGCTAGCGCCGGCGTCGGCGCCACATTGAAAAACCATGACAGCGCGTCCGCCCATGCCCACGCAATAAAGAGCAAAGCCAGAGCCCGCACTTCCGTTCGCGCGGCGCCACGTAGTGCGACAAGTGTTCCGGTCGCAGCAAAAATAAAGAGCAACAGCAGCTCTAACGGTCCGAACTCAACCGGCCTGTAGTTCTCCGTTGTTCCCGCGGTGATTTGAAAGTCTAATCGTTTGCCGTTGCGCAATATGGGCAGGGCAAGTTTTTGACCGGCCCGCCGCATATTCAGGTTGAACTGTTGGCTTGGCGACAGGGCGTCGAATAACAGGATATCATCCTTCCGGATGCCCGCCTTGTCTGCAGACGCACCAGGATACACTCGCGCGAAGATCTGGTTGCCGCTCGCGAGCGACGTCCCGTCGTAACCAATTTGCCCTGGTCGATACGGATTCGCGACATTGTAACAGCCCAAAGCAACTGCGCCCAGGGCCAGTAGAATGATCGTAATTCGAAATCTTTCGCTCATATAATAATCACCCGACGCGTTACAAGCGCCGCGCCAAGCCAACGCGCTTCTTGCCCGCTACGGAAAGACCTTGGTAGCCACTCAAAGGCCCGCATGCACCTCGGGGGGAAGCGCATCGTTCTTGACGGCCTTTTTTAAAAGCGTGCGGCGTTTATGACAGCTCTGCGTGCGTTCGTCTCGATCGGGCTGGCCGCGTTTTGGCTGCTGCTGGTCGCGCCGCCCATGTTTCAAACGCCGCAAAGTGTCTACACCGGAACACATATCGTGCTCACCGGGGCGCCCGTGCAGCCAAACATCATACGCGTAGACCCCGGTTCGCCGGCATACCGGGCGGGACTGCGGACCGGAGACGTGCTGGGATGCCTTTCCCCGCGCGATGCTGCTCTGCTTATTCCGATTGGTGCGCCGAACGCGTATCGAGCGGGCATGCCGATCTCGACGTGCGTCCACCGCAACGGCGTATTGCATCGCGTGAACTTCGTTGCGCAGACGGGTCCGCGAATTGAGAATACCTACGGATCCGTTGCGCTGGCGGCGCTGCGCCTTTGCGTCGTCATAGTGTTTTTCTTAACCGGGATCGCTCTGGTGATGTCCAGGCCCAGTCTGATGACCTGGATCTTTTATGCATATTGTTTAGGAAGCGCTCCGTCATTTGCCGCCGGCACGAATTGGACGGTGCTTCCGGCGTGGGAATACGCGATCGCTTCGGGCATACCCGGCCTCGGCTCGGGAACTGCCGTCGCATTTTTATTGCTCTTTGCTGTCTTAGTTCCGAACGATCGAGCTGCGTCGGGCTGGAGGCGCAACGCGTTCTTAATCGCGTGCGCCGTCGCATTTGCCGACGTGCTGCTCGTCGCAGCAAACGTCTTTTATACGGGAGTGGTACTGGGTCCGTCGTTTTCCAACGGCGTGGATGAGGCGCTTACGATCGTCACGGTACTTGTTGTGCTGACGCGTCTTGCAACGATGGAGCGTGACGAACGCGCACGCTTCGGGTGGGCAGCCTTCGCGATTATTTTTGGCGTTGTTGCAAACGATTTGCGCAACGTGTTGTCCGTCGGATCCTTTAGCTCGTTAAGCGTGGTGGCCGCCGACCTCACGGTAGTCATGCCGCTCTGCTTGATGTACGCGATTCTCAAGCGCCATGTGATCGACGTTCGGTTCGTGATTAGCCGGACGGTCGTGTACGCGGCGCTCACAACGGTGGTCGTGCTCGTCATCGGCGTCGTGGACTGGGTGACGAGCGCATATCTGACTCAGGTTCGCGTTGCGATGGCGATCGATGCGGCGGTCACGGTAGGTGTCGCATTCACATTACATCGCGCGTATCGTTGGGTAGAAAACGTCGTCGATTCCCTGCTGTTTCGCCGCAAACATCAAGCGCAAGCCTACCTGAACAGGCTGGGAAGGACCCTGCTGCGCGCCGAGAGAGAAGACACGATCGACCGTGCGTTAGTGCACGCACCGTACGAGAGGCTCGAAATTCAGGTGGCGGCGCTTTTTCGTGCGCAAGGCCGCGCGTTCGTTATGTCGGACGTGGCCGGCTCGAACGTGGTTGGCGATTCGCTCTTCGACACCGAGCACGAGCTCGTTCGATTCCTTGCGACGGAGCGCACGAAGGTCGATATTCGCGATCTTCGTACGCACTTTGTCGAGCAGCCCGAAGCGGATGGTGGACCGGCCGTTGCGATTCCGATATTTCAGGGCGACGAGCTCACGGCGTTTGCCGTGTACGGCATTCATCGCGACGGCACAAAACTGGACCCGGATGAAATCGAGACGTTGGAGCATTTGTGCGAGACGGCAGCGCAGGCGTACGTGCGCATCGAGCTGTTGCGCTATCGAACGGACGCGCCGGCGCCAGCCCTTGCATAGTGCGGCGGCGGGCCAATTACTGCTATAGATAAGGAAAGAGCTCGATGAAGTCGAGCTCTCATTTCTAGCCCCAACGGGATTCGAACCCGTGTTACCGCCGTGAGAGGGCGGCGTCCTAGGCCTCTAGACGATAGGGCCGCGCTCCCGGGCAGAGATTCGAACTCCGATAAGCAGATTCAGAGTCTGCTGTCCTACCGTTGAACGACCCGGGATGGGTGCGCGCAGCCTATCGTACACAACCGCGGCCGATTCGCGCAAGCGTTTTGCACCGTAACGCGGAAGGGAAGATGCCCCTCCGGAGGTTTTAGCGTGCAAGCGGTAATTTTGGTCGGTGGTGAAGGAACGCGGCTGCGGCCGCTTACCTTCGGCACGCCCAAGCCCATGGTGCCGATCGTCGGCGTTCCCTTTTTGGCGCGCACGCTCGAGCGTTTGTACGAGGCGGGCATTCGCGACGTGATTTTGCCCGCCGGCTACATGCCGCAGGCGATCACGGAGTATTTCGGCGACGGCTCGCGACTCGACATGAAGATAACGTACGTGATCGAGGACGAGCCCCTCGGAACGGCCGGCGCGATAAAAAACGTCGAGCAGCACATTACAGGCCCGTTTTTTATGATGAACGGCGACGTGCTGACGAGCCTCGATCTGCGCGCAATGATCGCCTATCATAAGGAAAAAGGCGGCCTCGGTATGCTGCACCTTATAAAGGTAGAAGACCCGTCGTCTTTCGGCTGCGTGGTGCACGATGAATCCGGCCGCATCTCGCAATTCATCGAGAAGCCGCCCAAGGGCACCGAGCCGACCAACGAGATCAACGCCGGAACGTATTTGCTCGATCCCAAGGTTTTGGATTTCATTCCGCCCGGGCGAAACGTTTCGATCGAGCGCGAAACATTTCCGAAGATTTTGGCCGATGGGCAATCACTCTATGCTTACACCACCAACGATTATTGGATCGATGTCGGCCGGCCAGAGCACTACCTCACCGTGCATCGCGATGTGCTGAGCGGTGTGATGCCGCTAGAGATCGAGCCGGGCATCAGCGGGCCGGGAGCGGCGAATGCGGATCGCGCGAATTTCATCGCGCCGGTGCACATCGGCGAGGGAACAATTATCGCGCGAGGTGCGCGAGTCGGCCCGAATGTGGTTCTCGGGAAAAATTGCCGAATCGCGGCCGGCGCCGCGATCGAAGATTCCGTGCTGTGGGATGAAGTGATCGTCGAAGAAGGTGTGACGATCGAGGAAACGATTATCGCCAGCCGTTCGACGATCGGCGCGAACGCAAAAATCGGCAAAGGTTCGGTCATCGGACACGACGCGCGAGTCGAACCCGGGACTATCGCGCCCGAGGGGTCGCGCATCGGACCCTCCGCGCCAATCGGCGCGCGCTAGAGCCGCGTGTCGCCCGAACTCGTCACCGCGATCTCTTCGCTCGTTACCGCGCTGGTGATCGCGGCGACGGCGGTTGCGGCCGTGATCCAGTTACGTCACATGCGGTCCGGAAATTTGATCGAGGCAATTTTATCGTTCCGGTCGATGCTCGAAGATGACGAGCATCGTAAGGCCAACCGGTTGCTGCGCGGCGGTGATTTGGCGCGTGAACTTGAGGATCCGCAGTTTCGCCGTTTCTTGTACCGGATCTCCAAGAAGCTTCCCATGGAAGATGTGCCTCAAAGATATGTAGACCTGATGGAAGCCGCGGTTGCGCTTGGGAACAGTTTTGAACTCATCGGCGGCATGGTCCGGAACCGCGTCGTCGCGCCCGACGTATTTCTCGCGAACTATTGGTGGGTCGTTACCAACACGTGGGAACGTATGAAAGATTACATCGCCATGATGAGGCAATATACCGGCGCCGATAGTTTATTCGAAGACTTTGAATATCTAACCGTTATTTCCGGAGAGTGGGCGAAGCGGCATCCGGACAGCTACGCGCGCGGGGTCGAGCGAATGCCGCTGGTCAATCCGTATCCGCTCGAACGTCAAACTTGGCTCAGCGAGCCTTAACCTTAAAGGAAAACATATGGCTTCCAAAATCAGCGGTCTGGATTTGAGCGCTTATATGGTCAAAGACGCGGCGCGCGCAATCGCGTTCTATGGCAACACATTCGGACTAGAACCGACGACGGTATATCCGGATGGCGCCGGCGCGGAGTATGAATTTGCCGACGGCACGACGTTCGGCTTGTGGTCGGGCGGCGGCATGATGCCGTTCCAGCCCAGTAACGGTAATCTCTTTGCGGTCGATGATTTCGACGGTACGATTGCCGATCTCAAAAAGCGTGGCATTTCCGTGGTTATGGAGCACGAGACCGACAAGTGCTTCCTTGCGATGATTATGGATACCGAGGGCAACAGCGTCACGCTGCACAAGCGCAAACCCTAAAGCTCCCCTCGATTGGCTCGCTGCGCTCGCTCCCTTCGACTCGCTTCGCTCGCTCAGGACTTCGACGGTCCTTCGACAAACTCAGGATGACAACGTTCAGCAACTTTTTAGGTATTCGAGGTTTACTTAGCCCCATGAAACGATTGGCTTCGCTCGCCCTCCTCTTTTCGGTTGCCACGACCGTCGCGTTCGCCGCGACCGAGACGTGGAGCGTCGACCCCAATCACAGCACGGCGCAATTTACCGCCCGCCATTTCGGCATCGTTCCAGTTGTCGGAACGATTCCGGTAAAGAGTGCGGTCGTCAAACTGGTGCCGGGGAGTCAAATTCCGATCGAAGTGAGCGCGGAGCTCGATCCGGCGAACGAAGATACGCATAACGGCATGCGCGACAACGATATTCGCTCCGCTCACTACTTCGACGTTGCCACGTATCCAAATATGACGTTCCAAAGCACGAAGATCACGGGCAGCGATCCCAAGCATTTCACGATCGTTGGCAACCTGACGATGCACGGACAAACGCATCCGGTTACGCTTAGCGCCGGCGTCGTCGGTGCGGGCAAATCGCCGCGTGGGCGTTCGATTATTGCCTATGCGGCGACCGGCTCGATCGATCGCACGCAGTGGGGCATGAGTTTCGGGCCGCTCATCGTGAGCAACGGCATCGACATCTCGCTCAACGTCGAGGCGGACGGCTCGTAGTCCGCGCTAACTCGCAACGGCTAGGAAATATTCCGGCAACAGACGTATCTTAGGCTACGCGCATGGCTCAAGAATATTCGTCGGGTGAGTTAATGGCCGCTATCCTGGACTTGCGGGATGGCCTTGGAGGCCTGGGAGGACGGATCGACCCGCTCGAGGGTCGCTTCGATTCCCTCGAAGGTCGCTTCGATTCGCTTGGAAAGCGGATGGAGCGCGTGGAGCACGGCCTCGGTACGCTGCGCTACGACATGAACAAGCGATTTGATTCGGTCGATTTACGTTTCGATGTGTTCGAGAGACGTTTTCAGATTCTAGAGCAGCGTTAGTTTATCGCGGACCTCGCCCTTCGACTGACGCGCCTACGGCGCGTTGCTCAGGGTGGTTCGACAGGCTCACCATGACACTGTAGCGCCGCTCACCATGACACCGGTAGCGCCCGCTAGTGGCCGTCCCAGATATAGCCACCCGGGAGTATTTCGGGGCGGCGTGGCGTTTGGGTGAAATCGAAATCGCGGCGCAGATCGCCGAGCTGCGGATAGCGTTCGCGCACGAACGGCCGCGGGTCGGGGCGGCCGTCGGTCTTCGGATCGATGCGCGCGCCGCTCAAGAAGTCGTCTTCGATGAACTTGACGTACGCGTCGTGGCTCAGCGTTTGATGATCGATGAAGCCGCGCCGAGCGTACGGGCTGATCACTAGGCCGGGAACGCGTAAACCGTAACCGTCGCTGTCGACGACCGGCGGCGCCACATGATCGTAGAAGCCGCCCCAATCGTCCCAAGTTAGGAATATCGCGGTGCTGTCCCAATCCGGACCTTGCATGATCGCGTTGATGACGCCCGTGACGTACGCTTGTCCGGCGCTGACGAGCCCGGGCGGATGTTCGCTGTATTTTCCCGCTGGGCAGAGCCACACGACGTTGGGCAGCGTTCCGTTCTTGGCCGCGACATAAAACTTGCGCAGATCCTGGATGTTGGCAAGCTCGCCGTCCTGTTTCACGGTGTCGAACGAGGGCAAAGGATTCCAGATTCCGGGCGTGTGCACGTTTTGCCGGCGGAGCTGACAGCTCGCGCTGTCGTCGGCACAATCGGGTTCCGTGCCGCTCATCACGTAGTACGCCCACGAGACGTGATTCTTGTGGAGCAAGTACGTGAGATCGGTCCAAGGATAATCGGGACGGCCCGGCGGCCGCGCACGCGGATTGCGTCCGAAGTCGAGCGGAAGATCGGGGTTCTGCACTTCGTTAACGCAGCTCATCGGATTGCCGAGCTGCGCGCAGCGCGCCGACCATTCCGAGACCATGAACAAGTGCTGCGGCAAACTCCACGACGAGTTCGGTTCGAAGAGGCGATCTTGCAGTACGAAATCGTGCGCGTACTGCCAATAGTTGGCAAGCTCGCGTCCGTCGTGGTAGCCGATCACGTCACCGCCGCCGCAACGCGGATCGTCGGTGCCGGCGCACGCGCGCCGGGCGCGCCGGGCTTGGCGTGCGAACCCGTCCATTTTTCCGCCGTCAACGTCGGCGATCGCGTTGACGTGCGAGTGTGGGCCACCTTTGTTGAGATCGGCGCTGTCGTGATAGGGCTTTGTGCAGCCGACCACCGGATTTGGAACGCAAACGTTGGCCGGAATGCCGTCGGCGCCCGGATAGGTTCCGAAATAAGAATCGAACGAGCGATTCTCTTGCATGATGATGACGATGTGACGGATCTTATGAATGTTGCCGGCGGGCGCGGGTGTTGTGGCGAAAATAGCGATGACAGCCGCCATCAGGGCGGCGGGCAAAAATAGCGCTTTCACCTAGCGGCTATACGCGGCGGCGGCCGCCCGCCCCCTCGACAAGGAAGCGTTTCAGGGTGAGCAAGCGAACGAGCCTTTGTAACCTTTGCTCTCTTTGGAAGGTTAAGAACTAAGAGTCCACGGGTATAAATCGCGCACGAGCAGGGGTCCCGCCGGCTTTCCCCTGTGAGGTTTCGCTTTCCGAGTCGAGAGCCGCAGTAAGGAGGATGGAGTGGTTCCGCGCACCCTCTTCATGGGCTCCTTCCCGCCGCGGGAATGCGGCATCGCTACCTTCACGCGCGACACGGTCGAGTCGTTCGACCGCGCCTACGGGACCAGCTCCGAAATTATCGCGATCGACGAGCCCGGCGGCGAAGTGCGTCATTACGGGCCCGAAGTCGTCGCACGTCTGCGCGAAGACCGCCGCGAATCCTATAGCGATATTGCCGCCATGGTCAATGCGCATCCCGCCGGCGTACTCAACATTCAGCACGAGTACGGTCTTTTCGGCGGCGAACGCGGCGAGTGGCTGATCGACGCGCTGCGCGCCATTGAAAAACCGATCGCACTGACGATGCATACGATTTTACCGGAACCCGACGAAACGATGTTGCGCGTCACGCGCGAGCTCTGCCGTTACGCCAATGCGGTCGTCGCGCTTTCCGAAACGGGCCGCGACCTGCTCGAGCGCGTCTACGATGTCGATCCGAAGCGGCTGCGCGTGATCCATCACGGCGTGCCCGACGTTCCCTTCCGCGACACGGATGCTGCCAAGGCGTCGTTCGGCATCGGTCAGCGCATGGTTGTCTCGACGTTCGGTTTGATCAATCGGGGCAAGGGCCTCGAATATGCGATCGAAGCGATGCGCGAAGTGGTCAAGCGCCACCCCGAGGTGCTCTACCTCATATTAGGTGAGACGCACCCGGTCGTGCGCCGGCACGAAGGCGAGTCTTATCGCGAGTCGCTGCAAGCGCTGGTCGCGGAGTACGGACTGCAATACAACGTCAAACTGGTCGACAAGTATCTGGAGTTCGACGAACTGGTCGGGTACTTGGAAGCAACCGATATTTATTTGACGCCGTATTTGAACCCGGTGCAAATCGTCAGCGGCACACTGGCGTACGCCGTCGGCTGCGGAAAGGCAATCGTTTCCACGCCCTATCTCTACGCGCAGGAACTGCTCGCCCACAACCGCGGTTTTCTGTGCATGTTCCGTGACGCGAAATCGATTGCCGATCTGGTCGGCGCGCTGCTCGACGACGACGCACTGCGCCGCGCAACCGAACGGCGCGCGTACCGCTTCGGCCGGCAGATGATCTGGCCTCACGTCGCAGCCGAATACGGCCGTCTCTTTGCCGAACTCGCGCCACCCGAGTTGGAGCTCGTTCATTCAGCCTAGTCTCGAACATCTCATAACGCTCAGCGACGACGTGGGCGTGATTCAACACGCGACGGAAGACATTCCGAACCGCGCAACGGGGTACTGCACCGACGACGTCGCGCGCGCGCTGATCGTCGTCTATCAAAAACTGGCGGCCGATCCACGCGATGCGGATGCTATGCGGCTGGCGCCCGTCTACTTAGCGTTTTTGCAAGACGCGCAGCTGCCCGACGGGCGTTTCCACAATTTCATGGGATACGACCGCCAATGGCTCGATTGCGTCGGCACGCACGATTCGGTCGGCCGCGCGCTTTGGGCGCTCGGTTACGGTATGCGTTACGCGCCCCGCGCGACCTGGCGCAGGCTGTGCAAGCGCCTCTTTAATAAGGGCTTGAAATCGCTCGACTGGCTGCAGTACGCGCGCGCGCAATCCTATGCCGTCATCGGGCTGACGCACGCATGCCATGCGAGCATCGCGGACATCGAACTGCCCCTTTACCGGGAAGCCATGGGCAAACTCGCCGGTTCGCTCAAGGCGCGGTTCGAAGCAACAAGCGCCGCCGACTGGGATTGGTTCGAAGACATCATGACCTACGACAACGCGCGGCTCTCCGAAGCGATGCTGCGCGCGGGAGCGGCGCTGGGCGACGAAAATCTCACATCTATCGGACTGCGCAGCCTGGCATTTTACCAGCGCGTAACGATCGAGGATGGCGTCTTCGTCCCGATTGGCAACGAGGGCTGGTATCCCCGCGGCGGTCCGCGGGCGCGCTATTCGCAGCAGCCGCTGGAAGCCGTTTCACTCGTCGACGTGGCGCTCGCCGCGTATGAGGCGACGGGGGACGCCGCGTTTGCGAGCGCCGCCCAAATTGGGCTGGATTGGTACTTAGGGCGGAACTCTCGCGGGATCGCCATGGCTAACGGCGGCGGTTGCCTAGACGGGCTCAACGAAAGTTCCGTCAACCTTAATATGGGGGCAGAATCGTCGCTGGCGTATTTGTCCGCCGCGTATTCATTGGCCGCAGTAGCGGGCGGCAAAGAAAGGACCGGGCGCGCAATTATAGGCGCTTTATCCACAGGCGGCGAATAAAGACTTAATGATCCTGGAAACCGATGTTCTCAACGACGTCCAGTCGGCCGCCGTCCGACATACCAATGGCCCGTGTTTGATTTTTGCCGGTGCAGGCAGCGGAAAAACCCGCGTGCTGACGCACCGTATCGCGTACCTGCTCGACGAGCTCGAGGTTTCGCCGGATCAAATTCTCGCCGTCACATTCACGAACAAAGCCGCCGGCGAAATGAAAACACGCTTGGAACGCATGGTCGGCGCGCCCGCGCGCGACTTGTGGGTCGGCACGTTCCACTCGATGTGCGTGCGCATCTTGCGCCGCGAAGGCTCTCGCGCCGGCATCGCTTCGAACTTTGCCATTATCGACGACGCCGATCAGCGCACGGTCATACGCGAGATTTTAACGGACCTGGACTACGACGAGCGCCAAACGACGCCCGGCGCGTGCCTGGCCGAAATCAGCAAGGCGAAGAACGCCTTGGTCTGGCCGAACAAATATCACGAACGCAACACCTCGTTTTTGGGCGAGCGCTACGCCAACGTCTACGCCGAGTATCAGCGCCGGCTATCGGAATCGAACAGCCTGGATTTCGACGACCTGATCGTGCGCACGATCGACCTCTTCGAAAAAGACGAAACGGCGCGTGCGAAATGGCAGAACCGTTTCCGGTACGTCATGGTCGACGAGTATCAAGACGTCAACTTCGCGCAGTACAAACTGATCGCAATTTTGGGCGAGAAGCATCGCAACGTCACGGTCGTCGGCGACGACGATCAGTCGATTTACTCGTGGCGCGGCAGCGACTACAAAATGATTCTGCGCTTTGAGGAAGATTTTCCCGGCGCTAAAGTCTTTACGCTGGAAGAGAACTACCGCAGCACGCAGACGATTCTCGACGCGGCCAACGCGCTGGTCGCCAACAACAAGACCCGCGCTCCAAAGAAACTGTTCACCAGCCGCGACGCAGGCGAGCCGATCACCGCGTTTGCCGCCGACACGGAGCGCTCGGAAGCGCGCTATGTCGTGGAAAAGGTCAAAGAGCTGGTGCGCGAAGGCGCTTCCTACAGCGACTTCTTGGCGCTCTATCGTACGAATGCGCAGTCGCGCGTGTTCGAAGAAGCCTTTATCGCCGAAGGCATTCCCTATCGCGTCATCGGCGGAGTCGGATTCTACGCGCGCACCGAAATCAAAGACGTCATCGCCTACCTGCGCTACATCGACAACCCGTCGGATGCGATCGCGTTCAAGCGGATCGTCAATGTGCCGCGCCGCAGCATCGGCTCGCAAACGCTGGCGAGCCTCGTTACGGCCGCGGATGCCGCAAAAGTCCCGGTCGGCCAAGCGATCTTCGATAAAGAACTGCTGAAGAAGGCCGTTCCGAAGAAGACGCGCGAGCTCGAGCGCTTCGCGGAACTCATCGAGTCCCTGCGCTCGCGCCGGGGAGAATTTTCCATCGCCGACCTGCTGGTCGCCGTGATGGAAGAATCGGGCTACCTGCGCGAATTGCGCAACGAAGATACGCCCGATTCGCGCACGCGCATGGAGAATCTCGAAGAGCTGGTGGGCGTTGCCCGCGAGTATCAGTCGGGCGATCCGGAGGCGACGCTGGCGGGTTTCTTGGCGAACGTCGCGCTGATTAGCGATCTCGACACGCTCGACGATTCGGCGTCGTACATCACGATGATGACGATGCACTCGGCCAAAGGCCTGGAATTTCCGAACGTCTTCTTGACCGGCTTGGAAGAAGGCGTCTTCCCGCACTCGCGCGCGCTGGTCGACATGACCGAACTCGAAGAAGAGCGCCGTTTAGCGTACGTCGGCATGACGCGCGCCATGAACCGGCTCTTCCTTTCTTACGCGGAACGACGCACGCTGTACGGCAACACGTTCGCGCATCCGAAGTCGCGCTTTCTGGAAGAGATGCCGAACATTGAAATGCTGGGCAGCATCGCGTTGCCGCGGCCTTCGGGCGGACGCTGGCGCGAGGTCGCGATTCACGAATCGGCGGGCGCCGGCATTAAAATGAATCTGCAGTCGGGCGACCGCGTGCGGCATCCCAAATGGGGCGAAGGTAAGATCTCCGGCGTCATCGGCGCCGGCGGCGACGGCCTGGTTACGATCGATTTTCCCAACGTCGGCCAAAAAATGGTCATGCTGAAGTACGCGCCACTGGAGAAACTCTAGCCCCGGCGTGAGCTGGGAAAATGCGGAGATTCTCGTGCAGCAGACCGCGGAGTGGCTGGAGCGTCACACCCCGAAGAACGCTGAGTGAAGGTTGCGGTCGCCGGCGCTCAAGGGCGCATGGGGCGCCTCGCGTTTGAGGCGATTAAAAGGGAGCCGGACTTAGAATTCGCCGGCGGTTTTGCGCGCGTTGCCGACCAGTCCCTGGGGATCTTCGATAACGTCGAGCAACTTCTCGAGGAACGCGAGCCGGACGTCATCGTGGACTTTACGCCGCGGCCCGTAACGCAAGCCGTCGCGCGCGCAGCGGTGGAGCGCGGTATTTCGCCGGTCGTCGGATCGAGTGAGTGGAATGCAGCCGAGCGGGCCGAGTTGGAAAAACTCTGCGCGCAGCACAAAACCGGCGCGCTGATCGTTCCGAACTTTGCGATGGGCGCCATTCTCATGATGAATTTTGCCGAACAGGCTGCGCGATTTTTCCCGTCAGTTGAAATCGTGGAGATGCATCGCGCCGACAAACGCGACAAGCCGAGCGGAACCGCTTCGGCCACCGCCGATCGCATCCATATGGGCGGCGGGCGCGCAGACGTGCCGATTCACAGCATCCGCATGAAGGGGCTGCTTTCACACCAAGAAGTGCTCTTTTCAAACGAAGGCGAGCTTCTCACAATTCGCCACGATTCTTTCTCGAGCGAATCGTTCGCGCCGGGCATTATCGCGGCGATTCGTTACGTGCGTTCGCTCAAGGGACTCGAAGTGGGACTAAAGCTGTGAACGTAGCCGTGGTTGGCGCCACCGGAGCAGTCGGCGAGACGATCGTGCAGGTGCTGCGCGAGCGGAAGATCCCGGTGGAGCGCCTGGGGTTGTTCGCGTCGCGCCCGCGCAACGGCGTTCAAGAAACCTCAGCCGAGGCGCTCGAGGATTACGATACGGTATTTTTTGCGGGCTCGGATGAGGCGAGCTCAGAGTTTGTGCCGCCGATTTTAGAGCGCGGCGGCGTCGTGATCGACAACAGTTCGGCGTACCGGATGCGCGCGGATATTCCACTAGTCGTTCCCGAAATCAACGCATCGGCGATTCTTCCGGAGCATCGTTTGTTTCCGGTGGGAAACTGCACGGCAATCATTTTGTGCGTGGCGCTCGCGCCGGTGCGGGATGCAGCCGGGCTGAAATCGGTCAACGTTGCGACGTACCAGGCGGTGAGTGGCGCAGGGCGCGCCGCCATCGATGAGTTTGACGCGGGCGAGGGTCCGTTCGTGCGGAACGTCGTACCGCAGATCGGTGAGTTCGGTGGCGACGGCTACAGCGGCGAAGAAACAAAAGTCCGCGACGAAACGCGGAAGATTCTAGATCTCCCGAATCTGCCGCTGTATGCAACCACGGTTCGCGTTCCGGTCCGGACCGCACATTCCGAAGCGGTGTTTTTCGAAACCGAACGCGATACGACGATCGAGGAGCTGAGCGCGGCATTGAAACGCGCACGGGGCGTGGTTTTTCACAGCGAAGGCATCGTTACGGCGCGTGAGGTGGAAGGCACGGACGAAGTGCACGTAGCGCGGTTGCGTTCCGCGGGCGACGACAAGCGGCACTTTCAGATGTGGGTCGTCGGCGATCAGTTGCGCAAAGGCGCCGCTACGAACGCCGTGCAGATCTTAGAACTCCTACTTGCAAGAGGCATGATACCCGCGGCCCTCGACTCGCTTCGCTCGTTCGCGCGCCCTTCGTCCTTCGACTACGCGCGTCAAGGACGCGCTACTCAGGATGACATACGTTCAGGACGACACAACATACCGCCGTGACACAATGTAGCGTGTCACAACCCGCGTGAAAATCGCCGTCTTGAAGTTCGGCGGTACCTCGGTTGCATCGCCCGAAACACGGCGTATTGCGGTCGCCCGCATTCGCGAAGCCATCGAGCGCGGTGAATCGCCGGTCGCAGTCGTTTCCGCGATGGGCCGCGCACCCGAACCCTACGCGACGGACTCGCTGCTTTCGCTGATCGCGGGCGCGCGCAGCGGAGCGAACGCGGATCTGCTGCTCGCGTCGGGCGAACTGATCGCGGCGGCGGTGCTGGCATGCGAGCTGGAACGCGAGGGCGTGCCGGCGGCTGCGTTAAGCGGCGCACAAGCCGGCCTGGTTACCGACGACACGCACGGCGACGCGACGATCGTTCGCGTCGATCCGGCGCGCGTACGCGACCTGCTCGACGACGGCAAGGTTCCCGTCGTCGCCGGGTTTCAGGGAATGAGCGAAACCGGCGAAATTACTACGCTTGGCCGCGGCGGTACGGACCTGACCGCGATTGCGCTCGGCCACGCGCTCGACGCGGAACGCATCGACGTGTACACGGATGTCGCCGGCGCTATGACCGCGGATCCGCGGCGCGTGAACGGTGCGCACACGATCGATCGCGCGAGCCTCGAAGAAATGACCGAACTCGCACAGCATGGCGCCAAGGTCATGCATCACAAGGCGGCCGACTACGCGCAGCGCACCCGCACGCCATACGCTATCCGCAGTCTGGCCACGGGCGAAGGCACCGTCGTCGACGCGCGGCTGGAGCCGCGTAAGCCGGTCACCGGCGTTACGGCGTCCGGCCGAGTGACGTGGATTCGCGCGATTCGCGGCGACATCGAAGATCGGCAGCGGCGCATGCAGCTTGAAATGCACATGTTCGAACGGCTCGCCGCCGCGAAGATTTCAATCGATCAGGTAACGATCAATCAGGCCGGCGTTATGTTCGTGGTCGAAGGCGATCGCGGAGAAGACATCCGCAAACTTCTGGGCGATCTCAACCTGGCCGTACGCGTCCGCGAAGCCTGTTCGAAACTCTCTGTAGTCGGCGAAGGCATGCGGTACGAGCCCGGCGTGATTCACCGCATCGTCTCGGCGCTATCGGCAGCGAATGTTGAAATTATCCACTGCACCGACAGCAACATCACCGTTTCGATTCTCGTCCCGTCCGACGATGCCGCGCGGGCCGAGCAGGCAGTGCACGATGAGTTTCATTTAGAAGACGCAAAGGTGGCAACCACATGAAGAACCTCGGGACGATCGTGACCGCGATGATCACTCCGTTCGACGGCGACGGCGAAGTCGATTACCGCGAATCGGCTCGGTTGGCGGCGTGGCTGGTGGAGCGCGGAAATGACGGGCTCGTCGTCGCCGGCTCGACCGGCGAAGGCCAAACGCTTACTCCCGACGAGCGCGCGCAGTTGTTTTCGGCGGTGAAAGAAGAGGTCGGCGACCGTGCAGCGGTGATCGCCAACGCGGGCAGCAACGACACGCGCGATTCCGTCCGCTCGGTGAAAACTGCCGAGAAGGCCGGCGCAGATGCAATCCTCGCCGTCGTTCCGTACTACAACAAGCCGCCGCAGAGCGGCATGATCGCGCATTTCCGCGCGCTCGCCGATGCGACGGCGCTGCCGATCGTCATTTACAATATCCCGGGCCGCGCGGCGGTGAATATGGTGCCGGAAACGCTCCTCGAACTCGCGGGCAGCCACAAGAATATCGCGGGCGTTAAAGAGTCGAGTGGCGATCTCAAGCAGATTGGCATCATCTTGCGCGATCGGGAACCGGGCTTTACCGTTTGGGCCGGCGACGATCACCTGTTTCTGCCGTGCCTGGCGATGGGCGCCGACGGCGTCGTAGGTGTAGCGTCGCATTTATGCTCGCGCGAGTACGTCGCGATGGTGCAGGCATACCGGAACGGCGACGCTTCCGAGGCGGCGCGCATTCACCGTTCGCTCTTGCCGCTGATTGACGCGCTGTTTGCGACGACCAGCCCCATTCCGGTGAAATGGGCGATGAAGCAGCTTGGCTTCAGCGTAGGGGAATGCCGTCTGCCGCTCGACGCAATGCCCGAACATCTGGCCCTCAACCTTCGGCCGCTGCTTTCGCAGTATGATTATTCTCGGGTGTAAGCTCGACCCTATAGACTCCGATCAGGCCACCGACGCTATCGTGCGTTACGCGCGCGAGGACGCCGGCGCGCAGGTCGTCACCCTCGGTACGGAGATGGTCGTGTATGCGCAGCGCGACGCGAAATACCGCGGCGTGATAAACGCAAGCGCGCTTTCGCTCTGCGACACGGTCGGATTGTTGGGCGTCGCGCGTTCGCGAGGAGCAAAACTCCGGGAGCGCGTCGCCGGCGTCGAACTGATCGAGCACCTTTGCGCGCGCGCCGCCAAGGAAGGCCTGCCGGTGTATTTGCTGGGCGGATCGCCCGGAATCGCCGAACGCGCCGCGGACGTGCTGCGTTCGCGGTATCCGGGCTTGCAGATAGCCGGCACGCGCGATGGATATTTCGCTGACGACCAATCGGCCGAAATTGCCGCTGCGATCCGCGCGAGCGGCGCGCGCATTCTCTTTGCGGGACTAGGCTTTCCGCGCCAAGAGTTTTGGCTCTCGCAGTATCTGACGCAAACGGGATGCGGCGCCGGAATCGGCGTCGGCGGTTCTTTCGACGTCATCAGCGGCACCGTGCAGCGCGCGCCCGAGCGCTGGCGCAAAGCGCGCCTGGAGTGGCTTTACCGTTTGGTGAAGGAGCCCCAGCGCTGGCGCCGTCAGCTCGCGCTTCCGTATTTCGTGCTTTTGATCGCGGGCGAAAACCTGCGCAACCGCTTTGCGCGAGGCAAGACGTAGTGCGCGCGATGATTTTAGCCGGCGGCTTGAGCACGCGACTCTATCCGCTGACCAAGCAAGTGCCGAAGCCGCTCGTCCCGGTTGTTGGTTCGCCCAACGCGGTCCACTTGATACGCTACCTCACATCGTACGGGTTTGACGAGATCGCGATCAACGTGCACTACTTGGCCGACATGATCGTCGAGGCGCTCGGCGATGGATCGGCCTACGGCGCGCGGCTTCAGTATCTACACGAAAAAGAGTTGCTCGGCAGCGCGGGCGCCGTCAAGCAGATGCAAGAGTTTCTGAGCGGCGATTCGTTCGTCGTCATCGGCTGTGACGACTTGACCGACATGCGGCTGGACCGTGTCGTTGCGTTCCACAAAGAGAAGAGCGCGATCGCGACGATCGGATTAGTAGAGCGCGATGAAGTCGAACAGTACGGCGTCGTGGTGGCCGATGCTTCGAACAAGATTACCGGGTTCCAGGAAAAGCCGCCTAAAGGCACCGAGCGCAGCAAGTTCGTGAACACCGGCATCTATGTTTTCACTCCGGAGATCTTCGACCATATTCCAGCGAACGAGTTTTATGATTTCGGTAAAAACGTTTTCCCGGCGCTGCAGCAAGCCGGGGCTGCATTTTACGGATTCGACGCGCGAGGTGCGCAGTGGCACGATATCGGCACGCCGGACGAATACCGCGCCGCGACCAACGCCGTGCTGACGGGGAAACTGCGCGTTCCCGGCATTGCGCTTGATGGGGACGTTTGGACGGGCAAAGGCGCGGAAGTCGCGAAAAGCGCCCACGTTGATGGGCCCAGCGTCATCGGCGAGGGCGTGCGCGTCGACGACGACGCGCATATCGAGCGTTCAATTATTTGGCAGGGGTCGCACATCGGGAAAGGCGCGGTGTTGCGCGATTCGATCGTCGGAATGAATTATGAAGTCGCTCCGGGCCAGGTGTTGGAAAATGCGATCGTCGCGAATGAGTAGCGCGCATGAGGAACTGACCGCGTTTCGCAAGACCCACGCGGCTCGCGCGCACATTATGACGGGTCATGTGTGGGATGTCATCTCATCGGGCTCCGGCGAACGGACGATCGTATTATTGCCGGCAGCCGGCGGAAGCGCGGAATCCCAGTTTCAGCTGATTTCCGCATTCGAGCCGCACATGCGCGTGCTTTCGATCGGATGCCCGGCAACGCTGACGACCGTGCATCAAGCCGTTGAGGCCATAGAAGCTCTGCTCGATGATTACACTGTAAGCACATGTGTCTTGCTCGGGCAGTCGCTGGGTGGGATCTTTGCGCAGGCGTTCGCTATGACGTTTTTCGATCGAATTGACGGGCTGGTCCTCGCGAATGTTGCGGACTATTCGCTGCGACGAGGTGCAATCGTGCGGGCGATCCTTGCATCCGCGCACCGTTTGCCAAAGAGTGCGGTCGTTAGCCTCATGAGCGCGAGACTGCACCGCTTATTGAAAGGCCATCCTGATCGCGATTTTTGGCTCGCCTATTTCACGGGCGACGAGCTCCGGCGCTTGGGAAGCCAAGGCATTGCGAACCGCGGCGCATGTGTCGGCGATTCAATCGCGCATTGGTCTTCGAGCTCGACCCCCTCCGAAAAGTACCGGGGGCCGACGCTGATACTCGAGTCCGACAATGACACCGGCTTTACCGCCGGCGAGCGGAGAGCGTTTCGTGCATCTTATCCGCAGGCGCGCGTGTGCACGTTTCACGGTGCGGGGCATCTGAGCAGTATCACGCGTTGCGACGAGTTCGTGGCGGAAGTGGTGGGATTCATGGAACGGTCGCAATCACCCATGCCTCGCTGACGACACCTTCCGCACCGCGCACGGTCGCGGCGCATGCTTCAAGCGTGGCTCCGGTCGTGACGACGTCATCAAGAAGTACCACGCGCGCTCCGTTCAGCGGCGGTCCGCGCCATATGAAGCGCTGCCGCACGATGAGCCGTGCTTCGCGTCCGCGGCCTCGCTGCGTCTCTCCGCGGACTTGCACGAGCCCGGCATTGACGTGCGATCCAAATGCGAGCCGCGCGACGAGCTCGCAGCCGTCGAAGCCGCGCTGCCGCCGGCGCGCGGCAGTAGTGGGCACCGGTACGGCGATTGCGTTGGCTGAAATCCGCGCACGAAGTCTTTCCGCGAAGGCTTCGGCAACGTCGCGGCGTCCGTTCTTTAACGAGAGGATCGCGTGACGAACCGCGCCGTCATATATTCCGAGCGCCGACACTTTCAAGGTAGGCAGCTTCCGATCGATTTGCGGGCCGCGTGGCAAGCATGTATTGCAAAGTCCCGATCCTATCCGTTCGCACCCGCCGCACTGTGGGGGGAAGACGAAGTCCAAAAGCATGCGCAGGGCCATGTGGCACGTTCACGACATGGTCGCTATTCAGCAAGATCTCGCGGCCCTCGTCTCGCTTCGCTCGCTCGGGCGTCCTTCGACTGCGCCTTTCGCCAAGGGCGAAAGGCTCGCTCAGGATGACACCGTTTGCACCATGACACCGGCGAGGCTTCACGAATAAGGGCTTTATGGACCGGCTCGACCGTTTGTTCTTGGATCGCGCATACGAACTCGCCGAGCGCGGCGTTGGGAACACGTCGCCCAACCCGCCGGTCGGTGCGGTTGTCGTGCGCGGCGAAACGATTGTCGGCGAAGGCTACCATCATCGCGCCGGTGACGCGCACGCGGAGATCAACGCGCTCGCAAGCGCCGGCGAAGCCGCCCGCGGCGCGACGCTGTACGTGTCGCTCGAGCCATGCAATCACACCGGCCTGACGCCGCCCTGTACGGATGCGATCGTGAAGGCGGGACTGACACGCGTGATTGCCGGTGTGCAGGATCCTAATCCGCAGACAAACGGCTCCGGCGTCGCGCTCCTTCGCGAGCGAAAGATCACCGTCGACATACTCGACGAATCGCGTGCGAGCGCATTAATCGAACCCTTTGCGCGCGCGATCCGCTCGCACCGTCCGTACGTTTCGCTGAAGTTAGCCGTCTCGTTCGACGGCTTTATTGCATCACAACCCGGTGTGCAAGAATGGCTGACCGGGGAAGAAGCGCGCGAGTTCGTGCGCGAGCTGCGCATCGCGCACGATGCGACGGCGGTCGGCACGGGCACGGTTCGCGTCGATAATCCGCAACTGACCGTGAGGCCCGCGCACAAGCGCCTGCGCGAGTACGCACGCGTCGTTATCTGTGAAACCAGTCCGGTCGATCCGGCCAGCGCCGTTTTTAAACCCGAGAAAGGCTATGCCAAGACGATCGTGCTCGCGCCGGCAGGCTCGCGCGACCGGTTCGCGCAGCTCGAGAAAACCATGGATGTCGTGTATTCGGGCAAAGAGGGCTCCGATCGGCTCAACCTGGCGGCGGCTTTGCGCGCGTTGCGCGAGCGCGGAATAACGAGCCTCTTGTGCGAAGGAGGCCCCACTGTGGCAGGCCATCTTCTTACAGACGGACTCGTCGATCGTTTCCATTGGATATTCGCGCCGCGTTTTTTGCGCGGACCGGCGGCCGTTGCCGCGTTTACGACAACCGCGCTGGCGAATACGCGGCTGCAGATCGACCGCGTCGAGCAGCTCGGCGCCGACGCACTCGTTTCGGGCATCGTCCCTCATCATGTTTAGCGGCATCATCTCTTTCAGCGGCGTCGTGGAAGACACCAAGCCCGTGCCCGAAGGCGGTCTGCGCTTGCGCGTCCGCTGCGAGAACGCGGCTGACGAAGACGTCGAGCCGAAAGATTCGATCGCGATCAATGGCGTCTGCCTAACCGTTACGGCAATCGACCATAACGTCGTAGACTTCGACGTCGTGCCCGAGACGCTCGCGCGTTCGGCGCTTGGCAACGCGCGCAAAGGCGAGCAGGTCAACGTGGAGTATGCATTGCGCGCGGGCGACCGTATGGGCGGCCATTTCGTCTACGGGCACGTGGATTCGGCCGCCAAAGTGTTGGCGCGCGCGCCGGAAGGGCAAGGCGTGCGGTTGCGCGTCGCACTGCCGCTCAATCTCCGGCCCTTCGTGCGCGAGAAAGGCTTCGTGAGCGCGGACGGCGTGAGCGTGACCGTCGCTGCCGTTGGCGAGGACTGGTTCGAGATCGCGGTCATCCCGGAAACGTTGGAACGCACCACGCTTGGCCGACGCGCGCCGGGAGATCTCATCAATCTCGAAGCGGATCCCATTGCCAGATACGCGGTTGGGTTGTGAGCAACATCGGAGGGCGCGTCTTCGAAAGCCGGGTTCTCGTGCAATGGGCCGACGTGGACATGGCGGGCATCATGTACTTCGCAGCCTATCAGCGGGCGGTGGAACGCGCGGAAATGGATTTCTTTCGCGAGCTCGGATTTCCGTACAACGAAGTTTTTGAAAAATACGACATTTGGTTTCCGCGCGTGCACGTGGTCGCGGATTATTTCAAACCGGCCGCGATGGAAGACTGGCTTAGCCTCAAGACGAGAATCTATCATGTCGGCACGTCGTCGATAAAATGGAAGACGGTCATGCACAACGAGCGCACCGGCGAAGCCGGCGCGCAGATGGACGTGACGGTCGTCTGCATCGATCGCACCTCGCTCAAGAGCCGGCCTCTTCCGCAAGAGATTCGCGACGCGCTGATGGCATGCTTGGAAGAGCTGGATTGATCGCTTCGAAAACGATGCGCGCGGCGGTGTTGTTGCGCCCGGGCGCGATCGAACTGCAAGACTTGCCCATTCCCGAAGCGCCGCCCGGCGGTTTGGTTGTGCGGGTGCGCACGGCGTTGACCGACGGTACCGATTTCAAGGCATTCCGGCGCGGCCACCCGCGCATGCCGATGCCGACCCCGTTCGGCCACGAGTTTTCGGGCGACGTAGCCGCGAGCGACAGCAGCTTTGCCGTCGGCGATGCGGTTATGTGCGTCCATACCGCGCCTTGCGGTGAATGCTATTGGTGCAAACGCGGTCAGGAAGAACTCTGCGAGACGATCATGCCGACCATGATCCTCGGCGCATACGCGGAGTACATCCAGGTTCCCGAACGCATCGTGAAGCGCAACTGCTATCCGAAGCCACCCGAGCTTTCATACGTTACGGCGGCTTTTCTCGAGCCGTTGTCGTGCGTCGTCCACTCGCTCGACTTACTGAACTGCCGTCCGGACGACAACGTGCTGATCATCGGAGACGGCGGATTCGGTTTGCTCCACGCGATGCTGTTGAAGCGAAGTGGAGCCACGGTGTTGCTGGCGGGGCGGCGCGAACCCCGTCTGAAGATCGCACGCGACCTGGGCATCGAGACGATCAACGCGCGCAGCCGAAACATCGGGGAAGAAATCCGCAAACGTACGCGCGATCGCGGGGCGGACATCGTGATCGAATGCACGGGGCGGGAAGAGGTTTGGGAAGCAGCGCCCGACTTGGCTCGTCGCGGCGGCACCGTCTCGTTTTTCGGCGGGTTGCCGCCCGATGCCAAAGCCTTGTTCACCGCATCGCGCCTGCACTACGACGAGATCCGGCTCATCAGTCCATTTCACTTTACGCCGGCGGCCGTAAAACGCGCGCGCGATTTGCTCGTGGAGAAGAAGATCGACCCGCTGCCCCTGATCACGGAAACCGTTCCCCTCGCAGAGATCGCGACCGTCTTCGAGCGGCTGAAAAACGGCGAAGGCATAAAATTCGCGGTGACGCCATGAAACGCCGGGAAAAAATGCGCGCGGCCGTGCTGTACGATGTCGACGACATCCGCATCGAAACGCGCGACGTGCCGGCGATCGGCGAAGGCGAAATCTTGGTGCAAACGCGGGCCGCCGGCATTTGCACAGGTGACGTGATGGGTTGGTACATTCGCCGGAAAGCGCCGCTGGTGCTCGGGCACGAGCCGGCGGGCGTGGTGGTCGAATCCAAAAACGAGGAATTCGCTCCGGGCGACCGCGTTTTCGTGCATCATCACGCGCCATGTTTTGAGTGCCGCGCGTGCGCGCGTGGAGACTTCGTGCAGTGCGCGACGTGGCGCGCAACCAAGATCGATCCCGGCGGTCTTGCGGAATACTTTCGCGTGCCGCGTGAAAATCTGCGCGACACGTTGAAACTCCCCGTCGATCTCCCATTTGCCGACGGCGCGCTGGTCGAGCCGCTCGCGTGCGTAATGAAATCGCTGCGCCGCGGGGGATTGCGCGAAGGCGATACGCTTTATGTGATCGGCCTTGGCGTCATGGGGCTGATGCATGGCCTTGCAGCGCAGGCGCAAGGCGCACAAGTCACCGGCAGCGATTTCATTGAATCGCGGCGGAATTTTGCCGCTACGCTCGGCATTCGCGCCGTAAGTCCCGAGCAGCCGTTCTTGGGCGCGGACGTCGTGATCTGCGGACCCGGTTCGCCCGAAGCGTTGCGCAACGCCTTTGCAGCGGCGGCGCCCGGCGGAACGGTCGTGATGTTCACTCCGCTCGAGCCCGGCATTCCGTTCACGTTCGATCCGAACGATCTCTACTTTCGCGATCTGCGCTTCGTGCCGAGCTACTCGTGCGGACCGCCGGACACTCGCGCCGCGCTGGACCTTATCGAGCGAGGCGTCGTGACGGCGCAACGCCTAGGTGCAACGTATTATCCGTTAGAAGAAACGCCCGCCGCGTACGCGGCTTTGCAGCGCGCCGAGATTCTCAAGCCGATCGTAACGTTCGAGCCTTCGCTTTTTCCGTAGCGCGTTACCAAAACGGCAAAGCGCCGGTCTGACAGGCCTGCGCACGGCAGCGATTGCTCACGAGCTGTCCGTGGGCAACCGCATTATTGCGGGCGATGAACAACACGCTCAGAGCGCCTATAAGCACGCCAAGAGCGAAAAAAATGACTGCTAGGTAATTACTCCGTTGCTCCACACCAATAACCCCCGCTCTTACTATCGGCAGAAAAGCAAGCGAGCATAGGTCTTCCGACCTATGGTCCTCCCGTAGATTCTCAGGGGTAGCGGAGCGAGATGGTTCGAAAACTTCTCGCCTGGGCAGAGGGCCCCGTTCCCGGACGTAAACCGGGTGGTGGAGGGCACACCGGGTTCCAATCGGCACCATCAGGCGCCCCAGCACGAACGCCCTATCGGGCGTTTTTGCTTTTATGGACAGCGCGTCCGGCCCGGCTTTCCCAAGAACGGCTCCTAACGTACCTTTTTATGGGCTGGGGCCCGATTTTTTAGGCAGGCTAGTCGCTGCTCCGCACCAGCAATATCTGGATCAGCCCCGAGAGGGCCATAGCCCAGAGCGCTGTCTTGAACATCCACGGTATATCGGTTGATGCTAAGTACGGACGCGAAATGAGCCGTAACTTGTGGCTTAAGGCGCACGTGATGATCGGAACGCGCACTAACGTCGTGACGGGGGTTGAGGTCACGAGTTCTTCCGTGAACGATTGCCCGGTTCTTCCGGCGTCGCTTGATACATCCGCTAAACGGTTTACGATGGAGCGCGTGTCGGCCGACAAGGGTTACTTGTCTAACTCGAACGTGGATGCCATTGTCTCGCATGGTGCGGAGCCGTTCATCCCTTTCAAGTCCAACAGCCGCTACGGTGCCATGCCCGGGGCCAGCCGGAAGAAATCCGACGTATGGCACAAGATGTTCCACTATTATATGTTCCGTAAGGACGAGTTCTTGCGCCACTATCACCGCCGCTCCAACGTGGAAACCACGTTCCACATGATTAAGGCTAAGTTCGGTAGTCGTATCCGCTCCAAGACTCCGGTTGCGCAAACCAACGAGGTCCTGTGCAAGATTCTGTGCCATAATCTATGTGTTCTCGTACAGTCCGCTTACGAGCTTGGAATCGAAGCCACGTTTTGGCAAGAAACCGCCAAGGGTGAAAGATTGGCCGAAGCGACGCAGAAAGTTTGGAGCCTATGCAACAGAACCAAGGCCCCGTAGCTCCGGCGGAGCCTGCCGCACCGCCGGCAGCACCGCCGCAGGCCCCTGAGGGGCCTGCCGAAATGTTCGATCCGGCGCAACTCGCTAGAATACGAGCGCGGCTCATTGAGAAAAAAGTGACGGGTCCGTGTCCTAGATGCGCCCACCCTGAGTTCGTCGTTCTGGACAGAGTGGCGAACCCGTCGCTCTACGACGACCTAGAAGACCCGACATTTTCGTCAATCACGATTCCCTCGATAGTTACAGCTTGTTCACGGTGTGGATTCCTGTCGTTGCATGCCATCGGAACTCTCGGCTTTCTTGTAAACGGTAAAATCGTTATCTAATGGCGGCGAGTGGAAGCTCGCCGCGTCAAGCAAAAAAGCATCCGAAGAAAAGTCCGAAGCCCCCTCAGAAGGCGCTGCCTGCACCTAAAGATTCGGCGACAGAAGCCCCGGTCAATGAACCCATCATCCTGCGCGATACAGGACGAGGCGTTAGGCTCGTGCCAACTGATCTAATAACCGATTTTGCGTTGACACGTCGCGGCGGCGCACGCATCGAGGAAGCCCCCGCCGACAGCGGCCTCACGGTTACAGCTCCGCGTCCGGAAATCATTCCGATCATGCCCGATACGCTGCGAAGGCATATTCGCGACTATCTAAACGCCCACATCGCGTACCAAACTACTAAGACCAGATGGCACCTGCCGTTAACGCTCTTAGTGCCTTGCATCATCGCCTGGGTCATCACGGGGACGTTTCGATCGTTCGGACCCGTGAGCGGCAGCAACGTAGCTGGCGGCTTCGGGCTGCTCACCTTCGCGTTTGCGGTATGGTTTCTCGTCGCGTTCTTCTCTCCAAAGCCGCCTAAGCCGATGACCGAGGAAGAGTTCCTAAATAATTGTCGCGAGAGCGCAGGAGGGAAGCGGAAGCGATGATCACTTGTGCAGGGCGGAGCCCTGCCCATAAAATCGGGCCCCTGCCCACAAATGGGTGCCCCGACCGGGGTTAATGGGCAAAGCCGTCCGGCCCCTGAAAACTTGACAAGTGTTAAGTGGGCCCCGTACGCTTGATGGGTGACCCCCTTCGCGGACGAACTGAATGCGGCCATGACGGCCGCCGGGCTGAACGCCTCCGAATTGGCGGACCGCTGCGGCCTTACCGAGGCCGCCATATCGTACTTGCGATCCGGACAGCGAGAACCGTCCTACCGTTCGCTCCAGCGCCTGACGCAGGTTCTGCCGGAGCTGAACGGCGCGCTCGAAGAGTCCTCACCCTTCGATTCGATTGAAGGCGCAGTTCGCGACATCCGCGCCGGCAAGATGGTCATCGTTCTGGACGACGAGGATCGCGAGAACGAGGGCGATTTGGTGATGGCCGCGCAGATGGTGACGCCCGAAGCGATCAACTTCATGCGCAAATACGCCGGTGGGCTCATCTGCGTACCGCTTATCGGGCGGCGGCTGGACGAACTGCACTTGCCGCAGATGGTTTCCGAGAACAGCGCGCTGCACGAGACGGCGTTCACCGTTTCGGTCGAAGCGCGCGGGCGGACGACGACGGGAATTTCGGCGCACGATCGCGCCGCGACGATTGCGACGCTGCTCGATCCGGCAACCAAACCTTCCGACCTGCTGCGTCCGGGCCATTCGTTTCCGTTGCGCGCCCGCGACGGTGGCGTGCTCGTGCGCGCCGGACAAACCGAGGCCGCGGTCGACCTCGCGCGTTTGGCGGGCTTGTACCCGGCCGGCGTCATCTGCGAAATTATGGCTGAAGACGGCAAGATGGAACGGCTCGACGGGCTGATCGCTTTTGCGAAAAAGCACGAGCTCAAGCTCATCACCGTCAAGGATTTAATTGCGCACCGCTGGCGCACGGAAAAACTGCTGCATCGCATCGCGGAATTCAAACTGCCGACGCCGCTTGGCGAATGGACCGGCTATGCGTACGAAAACAGCATCGACAAGAACACGCACGTGGCGCTGGTCATGGGCGAGATCGGCGACGGGAAGGACATACCCGTGCGCGTGCACTCCGAATGCCTGACGGGTGACGCGCTCCATTCGATCCGCTGCGACTGCGCGGAGCAACGCGATGCGGCGATGCGTATTATCGCCGAGCAGGGGCGCGGCGTTTTCTTATACCTGCGCCAAGAAGGCCGCGGCATCGGGCTTGCCAACAAACTCCGCGCGTACGAACTGCAAGACCAAGGCGCCGATACGGTCGAAGCCAATATCGCGCTGGGCCTGCCGGTCGACAAGCGTGATTACGGGATCGGTTCGCAGATCTTGGCGGACCTGGGCGTGAAAGAGATGCGCATTATCACCAACAACCCGCGCAAGATCTTCGGGCTCGAGGGATACGGACTGAAAATCGTCGATCGCGTTCCGCTGCAGACCGAGCACACGCGCTTCAACACGCGTTACATGCAAACGAAGCGCAACAAAATGGGGCACATGCTAGATGACAAGAAGTAGCGACGCCGCGGCTGTCGATTGTACCGGGAAGCGGTTCGTCATCATCACTGCGCGCTTCTATCCGCAGATCGCCGACTGGCTCGAGGCCGGGGCGCGCCGCGCGCTGCGCGACTGCAACGTGCGTGAAGAAGATATCCGTGCCTACGCCGTGCCGGGTTGTTTCGAATTGCCGCTTGCGGCCAGCCGCGTGATATCCGCAGGCGACGCCGACGCGATCGTGGCGCTGGGGGCCGTCGTGCGTGGGGAAACGGCGCATTTCGACTATGTTGCGGGCGAGTCGGCCCGCGGGCTCATGCACGTTCAGCTTGCAACGGGCGTACCGATTGGCTTCGGTGTGCTCACGACCGACACGCTCGAGCAGGCCGAACTCCGCGCGGATCCAAAGCGCGGCGACAAAGGCTACCATGCTGCAATTGCCGCGGCGACGCTGCTGCGTATTCCCGCGGACACAAGGGTTCCCGCGCGCTAAGGGCGGATACCAAAAGCCCTGCTACTTCGTGGAGGCCCGTCTCTTGGAAGACAAAAACATCACCTGTAAAGAGTGCGGTCGGGATTTTGTTTTCTCGGCTCGCGACCAACAATTCTACGCTGAAAAAGGGTTCCAAAACGAACCCCAGCGTTGCCGCGATTGCCGTCAGGCCCGCAAAGCTCCCGGAGCGGGCGGCGCCGGCGGAAACCGTCCGAGTTTCGAGGCAGTCTGCGCCGAGTGCGGCACTAACACGACGGTGCCGTTCAAACCGCGTGGCGATCGCCCGGTCTACTGCCGCACGTGCTACACCGCGCACGCGCCGGCGGCGTCCATCTAACGCTCGAAACACCGGAAGCCGTTCGCTGGGCCGGCGACGCGATCGAATACGTCGATCAGCGTTCGATTCCGCATGAAACGATCGTGCGGCGCGCGACCTCTGCTGAAGAACTCGAAGACGCGATAAGGACGCTCGCCGTGCGCGGTGCGCCTTGCATCGGCGTCTTCGCAGCATATGGGGTAGCGCTCTTGCGCGCGCAAATCACCGACGATGCGAAGTTCCAAGCCGCGGTAGCGCGCGTGCGCGGAGCCCGTCCGACTGCCGTCAATTTGCGCTGGGCGATCGAACGTGTGCTGAACTCGCAAGACATGCTTGCCGAGGCTGAAGCCATTCACGCCGAGCAGCGCGAGACCGACCGCCGCATCGCCGAAGCCGCGGCCGAGCTCATCGAGCGCGACGCGACGATCTACACGCACTGCCATACCGGCTCGCTGGCGACCGCGGGCGGCGGCACCGCGCTCGGCACGATTCTCTTCGCGGCTCGCGCCGGGAAGCGGCCGCACGTTTTCGTCGGGGAAACGCGCCCGCTCTTGCAAGGCGCGCGCCTTACGTATTACGAGCTCTCTCAAGCGGGAGTCGATGCGACGCTCGTCGTCGATTCGGCGGCGGCAATCTCTATGCAGCGTAAGGAGATCGATCTCGTCATTGTCGGCGCCGACCGGATCGCGCGTAACGGCGACACGGCCAACAAAATCGGCACGTACGGGTTAGCGATTCTGGCGGCGCACCATCGCATTCCGTTCTACGTTGCGGCGCCGCGTTCCACGTTCGATTTCGAGCTTGCAACGGGCAGCGATATTCCGATCGAGGAACGCTCGGCCGACGAAGTCGCCGGCTTTGGCGGAACGCGCGTGGCCCTTGAAGGCGCGCAGGCGTACAATCCGGCGTTCGACGTTACACCGAATCACCTCATTACGGCATTTGTCACCGAGTACGGCATTCTTCGGCCGCCCTACGGCGAGTCGATTTCCGATTTACAGCTCCGCCCAAACATAAGCGCCTTGCTGCCGTCGCGTTAACGCGTTCATGCGCCCCTCGTCATGTGCGCTTCGCGCACTGCTCGGGGTCCTTCGACAAGCTCAGGATGACAATACTGGGCTAGATTCCGCAGGTGTCTCCCGCGCCGATAACCTCCGACGAGAATGCCAGCTCTTGTAATCTCAGCTCCTTAACGACCGCCGTAACGTTGCCCGCCGTCGCTATATCGTGGACGTTCGCCTGCGCGGGAACCTCCGGGTCGACTTGTGCGTGAGATGCCGCCAGCGCACCCGAAAGTCCGAGAATGGTCGAGCGCAGCAGAGCCTTGAACGACGCGGCGTTCTCTGCAAATTGGGCCTGGCCGCGATTGTCCAAATAGGTGGATGTGAACTCCATATACTTATTGGCAAGCGAGCGCTGCAAATCCATGAGGTTTTGCAGGCGCTGACGCATTCCATCAATGGATGCGAATTTGCCCTTGGGGTAATCCTTCCATGACTGGTTCATCACTTGGTCTTCGAGCGTCAAATTTTGCATGATCTCGTATGCGATTTTGTCCATCTGCATGACGTCGAGATCGTTCGTTGGGCCGTAGATGGCATCATCATCGAGCGCAGATTGGAGGCCGGCTACGTCGGACGCATCCGCCGGCGAAACCCCTGCGGTATCCTCGAGAAATCTCAACAAGCGGTGATCGATGGCCGCAAACGCTTCGTCGTTGCGCCGCATGACGTAGCCGATCGGCACAGCCATCTTGCGCACGGAAGAGCAAAAATTGGTCGATTTCTCGTTGACGATAACTTTTAATGGCGGCGTCGGCTGTGGCGCCGGAGTGGCCAAAACGAGCACGGCTAAAACAAGAAACATTCCGCGGCCCTCCCCTTAGCCGGCGCTGATAACGTCCTCTGCCGCCTTTTCCCCGGATCGAACCGCGCCCTCCATTAGGCCGTGCATCTCCGGCGCGTGTTCGCTGCCTGCAAAGTGGATGCGGCCGGCCGGTTGGTAAAGTGCCGGTCCATAATTCGTGAGCACTCCCGGAGCAAAGTGTGCGATCATGCCGCCGAGCGACCATTCTTCGGCGGCCCAATCCGTTTCGAGGTGCGCGCGCGGCGTTAAGGCTTTGGGGCCGTACCGTTTCGCGAGCGCCTGCAGCCAGACGTCGCGGCGCTCTGCCGGATCCATCGTCGCAGCTTTGACGGCCTGCGGCCCGAACATATAGCTGCTGATAATCCCGACGTTTAGCGAGCGCGGCGATTGGTCGAGCGCCACGGGAACCGGGAGCTCGGGCGCGACGGTCATGCCGCTCAGCCCCTCCCCGCGCCAGAACGGCTCGTCATAAATCGTAATTCCGCGAATGGCTGCGCCGCTCAACAGTCTGCGCAGCAATTGGGCGTGCACCGGAGGCAGCATCGGGTCGTATTCGATCCGGCTAGCAAGGAGAGGAGGCGTGGCCACGATCGCGCGGCGAGCCTCGACGGTTACGCCGTCGCAGATGACTTCGACGCCCGCCGCGCTCTGTTTGATCCGCCGAACCGGAGAAGAGTATCGCAACGCGCTACCGATTTTGGCGGCCATACGCGTGGCCAGTTCGGGAACGCCGCCGTCAACCAAATGCGTTTCGGTGTTCGTGCTGTCGACGTAGTACTCGAATTTGCCGCCGCCGCGTGCGAGCACGCACGAGCCCAGCAGCGAAACTTCGTTGGGATCGACGCAGAAGAGCGTCGTCATCGTCGTCGTGATGAGTTTGCGCGCTGTGCCGGTCGGAATATTCCAACGCGATGCGATAAACGCGCCAAGCGTTTGCGAATCGAGATCGTGCGCGCCGCTCACATTCCACGGCTCGTTGAGCGGCATGCGCTTGACGATTCGATCGAGTTGCCAGAACGCCAGGCCGAGGCTCACCAGTGAGAAGAGTCCGACGGCGGGAAGTCCTTGATAGCGACGATTGGAACCGTCCAAATGCATGATCGTGTCGCCCGTGTCGTACTGCGGGTACACGTCCATGCCGTACTCGCGGCAGAGTTCGAACATCCGGTCTTGCCGTTTGCCCAACCATGTGCCGCCGACGGATGCAATAGTGCCGTCTTGTGCCTGTCGGTTCCATACGCGTCCGCCGACTCGGTCGCGCGCCTCCAGGAGCGTAACGGACTGTCCGCGCTCTTGCAGCCGGCGAGTCGCGGTCAATCCCGCAAAACCCGCGCCGACAACGCAGTAATCGGTGCGCAATTGTTCCATGGCGGCTCTCTCCTAGCGGTCGCACCATTTCGTGTAGAACGTTGTAACCGGCGGACCGGCAAACGCATAACGCAACGTGGGACCGTTCCCTACCGACGAACATCTTTTTGCCACCGCCCGCATGACTTCGGCGTCGGCGCCTGGCGGGTCGTTCGATACGAACAAGTAGCGAATCGGAGCGGGCGACCCCTGCCACATTGCCCACTGGCGGCGCCCGATTCCCGAAATGACGGTCGATTCAATATTGCCTTGATAGAACAGTTCGGATGCGATTTCGAATTTATCGGTCATCACGCTCGCGTCGCGGTTTTTTAACAGACCGCGAACATCGCGCGCCAGGGGCGCATACGCGTAGACCGCCGAGTAGAGCATATTCTTGGCGCCGTTTCGGGAAGCGCGCAAAAGTGCGGCCTGCGCCGGCTGCGGCAGCGAGAGGGCTGCAACCACGAGCATCGCGTATGCTGCCGGAACGATCCATGCCGCCGCCGCAAGCCGTTTCCAAGCGAGTGGAAAGTTCGCGTACGCGATGCCGAGCGCGACGCTAAGCGACGCAAAAGGCCCGAGCAGCCAATACGATTCCACCCCTTCGAAAAACGAGAGCACGATCAGCAGCAGCGGCAGCGGAAGTGCCGTGCAGGCGAGCAGATCGTAACGGCGGCGGATCGTCAAGAGATAGGTGGCGATGAGAAAAGCCGCGGCTTCGAGAGCGAAGCGCAGCGTCGAAAGCACGAGCAGATGTGAGATGGTGAAGTTTTCATATGCTTCGCGATAGACGGTGAAATTAAAATTCGCCCAGTCATGCGTAGCATTCCAATAGACGAATGGCGCGTAGATCAGCGCTGCAATGACGGGCGCAATCCAAAAGCCGGCCCTCCACATGCGGCGGTGAGCGGGCAGAAGCGAGAAGATAAGGACGCCGGCAAGCAGCGAGAAGCCAAAAGCCCGCGACAGTAGTGCGCCGCCAAGCGCGATTCCCAAGAGGATCATGTCGCCGGTACGCCCGCGGGCTGCTGCGCGTGCCGCAAAAAGCAGCGCGAGCGACCAAAACAAGAGATAGGGGCCATCCGGCAGCGCTTCGCCGATGATCATGCGTGTTTGGGAAATGAGCGCGAAGATGACTGCGGCTGCGCCGCCCGCGCGCGCATCGCCCGTCAATACGATCGCCGTGTATCCGAGCGCGATCGCGGCGAACGCTTCACATGCAATGAACGGTAGACGGATGGACAGCTCGCTCGATCCGAACGGCGCGGTCAACGCGATGAGCCAGGCCACCATCGGAGGATGATCGACGTATCCCAGCGCCAGGTGGCGGCTCCATGTCCAATAGTAAGATTCGTCTTCGGTGAGCGGAATGTGCGACGCCACGGCAATGCGGAAGGCTGCCATTCCCGCAACGATCAGTAGCGCCGCGCGAGGCAATCGGATCATCGTGTTGGCGCGGGGTTGGCGAGGCGCGTCTTTGCGGCCTGCCGAAGACCGCCGGGCGTGAAGTTTTACGATTTCGTCGACAAGCAGCCCGCGATTGGTAAGCTCGCGATCATCGAGGGCACCGAGCGCGTACTGGCCGATCGTGCGCTCGAAATGGTCATCGAACGCGTGCTGCCAGCCGAGACGCGAGACTTGAATCTCGACCGCTTTGCCGCGAGCGACCTCGAAGATACCGGACGGCTGCGTGAAGCCGTGCAGGCGATGCCGTTTCTCGCCACGTCGCGGCTTATCGTGATAACCGATGCGCAAACGTTGAAAACCGCTATCCGGCGCGATATTTGGAGCGTCGCCGAGGCCGTGCCGGAAGGCAACTCGCTGGTCATCTGCGATTTACTTTCGCCGCGCGCACAGCGGCCGCAGCCGTTCGGCGCAATGGCCGGGCGCAGTGCGCTGCGCATCGACACGACCGCAAACGACGACACCCGCAAGCGTTTCATCGACGAAACGCTCGCGGAACTCAAGGCGACGGCAGAGCCTCGCGTTATCGGCGCGCTCGCCGGCAGCAGCGCAGATCTCGCTGCAATTCGAAACGATCTGCAGAAACTGGCTCTGGGTGGCAAGAAGATCACGTTTGCGGATTTGGAACAAGAAACGCTTTCCATTGAAGATCCAAAAGCGTATAAATACGCAGGCGCATTGGTCGAAGGACGCGTGGCCGAGGCGCTGGCGATCGCGCATGAAATGTTTGCGAGCGATCGTTCGGCCGGCGTCCCGCTGGTGTACGCTGCCGCTACCGAGTGCGGGCTGCTCTGGGAACTCGCGCGCGGCGGCCAACTGACGGGCCGCTCCGCCTGGCGCTCGCGAGCGCTGGGTCCGGTTGCCGCCCGCGTCGGAGAGGCGCGGTCCCGGCGAGCGTTCGAGCGCGCGATCGGCGCCTTCGACGCCATCGTCACGGGGCGGATCGACGACCCCGAGCTGGCGGTCGAACTCTTGACCGCGGAACTGGCCGGCCTCGGCGCGAAGCGTCCCACCACCGCATGACCTACGATTCTTACGCGTCCCCGTTCTCGTGGAGATACGGGCGCGCCGAGCTGCGCGCGCTTTTTTCCGAACGCGAACGGCGCCGGCTTTGGCGCCAGGTCTGGCTGGCTTTGGCCGAAGCGCAGTCCCGGCACGGACTGGTCACTGCCGAAGAAGTTGAAGACATTCGCGCGCATGCCGACGAGGTCGACATCGACGCCGCGCTCAAAATCGAAAGCGAGATCCATCACGACCTAATGGCCGAGATCCGCGTCTTTGCTTCGCAGGCAAAGATCGGCGGCGGCAAGCTTCATCTCGGCTCGACGTCGATGGACATTGAAGACACGGTCGAAACGTACCGCTTGCGACAGGCGACGGTGATGATAGGCGCCTCGATTGGCGATCTGCTGCGTGCATTTGCAGAGAAGATCCGGGAGCACGCCGAGCTGGTCTGCATGGCGTTTACGCACCTGCAGCCGGCTGAGCCGACGACGCTTGGCTACCGCTTCGCCGTTTATGCGCAAGACTTGCTCATCGACGATGCGGCACTGCGTTTCGCCTTCGAGAATCTGACCGCAAAAGGCATGCGCGGGGCCGTCGGCACCGCGGCTTCGTACCAGCAACTCCTCAACGGCAGCGGTTCGGCGGAGTCCATGGAGAAGGCGGTTCTCGATCGATTCGGATTGCACGCGCGCGACATCAGTACGCAAACCTATCCGCGCAAGCTGGACTTTTTACTGCTGAGCGCGCTCGCGGGAATCGGCGCGTCGCTTTCCAAGTTTGCCGCCGACATCCGGATCCTGAGCTCGCCCGAGTTCGGCGAACTGCGAGAGCCGTTCGGAGAAAAGCAGGTTGGCAGCTCCGCGATGCCTTTCAAGCGCAATCCAATTTTGTGCGAACGCATCGATTCGCTCGCCCGGCTGCTGCCGGCATACGCGGACGTCGCATGGCAAAACGCGGCGACGAATTATTTGGAACGCACGCTCGACGACAGCGCGAACCGGCGCACGATTCTGCCTGAAGCACTGCTCTGTACCGACGAAATCATACAGTTGGCGATCAAAGTCGTGAACGGCCTCACCGTCGATAGCAAACGCATTGCGGAAAACTTGCGGACCTACGGCCCGTTTGCGGGAACGGAGTCGGTGCTGCTCGAGGCCGTGCGCGCGGGTGGCGACCGGCAAGCGCTTCACGAAGTGTTGCGTACAGCAGCGATGCAATCATGGAAAGCTATCGCGCAGGGTAAAGAAAACCCGCTGGGCAGTTTGTTGACCGAAGAGCCCGGACTCACGAGCCGGCTCGATCCGGCCGAGATCCGCCGCATGCTGGAACCCTCGGGTCATACGGGAAGCGCCGCTTCACGCGCCCGCGCGCTGGCCGGGAAAATCGACGCACTCGCGCCATTTCCACAAGGGAAACAATGAACAAAGGCATCGAGATCGCCCACGGCAAGACCAAGGTGCTCTACGAAAGCCCGGGGCAGCCGGACGTTGCCGTGGTCAAGCAAACCGATGCGATAAGCGCGGGTGACGGCGCGCGGCGCAACGAGATTGCCGGCAAAGGCCGCTTGGCGGCGCAAACTACGGCGCGGGTTTTCCGTTTGCTCAATCTCTGCGGGCTGCCGACGCACTACTTGAGCGGCGGCGAAGACGACGACCAAAACGAGATGTTGGTCCGGCGCTGCAACATGATTCCGCTAGAAGTTGTGGTGCGCGGTGTGGCCGCGGGCTCGCTTGTAAAGCGCAATCCCGGGATGCAGCGCGGCGCTCTTCTCGTTCCCCGCATGCTTGAGTTCTTTCTGAAAGATGACGCGAATCACGACCCGCTGATAACACCCGACGAAATCGTTTCGCGCAGTATCGCGCAGCCGCCCGAAATCGCCGCGATGAGCGAGATCGCGCGCATTACGTTTGAGATTCTGGCGCACGCATGGCGCAAGCGCGATGTGATGCTGGTCGATCTGAAGTTGGAGTTCGGTAGGTTGGCCGGCGGCGAGAATCAAGGTCAGCTCGTTATCGCAGATGTCGTTGATAACGACTCCTGGCGCATTTGGCCGGGCGGCCGCGAAGACCGGATGCTCGACAAGCAGATTTACCGGAACCTGGAAAAGGTCGACGACGAGGCGCTAAATTACGTCAAAAACGCCTACGAACAAGTGACGGAGATGACGGGGAATTTTCCGGTTATGCGTCCTGGCATGATCGCGATCTTCGCGGAGAAGCCCGAACAGACGGCCGAAATGAACGCGCTCTCACAGGCGCTCGGCCAACTCGGATTGCCGATCATACGACACGTGGCGAGTGCGGCGAAGACGCCGGGTTTCGTGCTTCAGCTCATTCAACAGCACGACGCGAGTTTCGCGCGCTTGGTCTACGTCACGTTTTCCGGAACCGACGGCGCGCTGCACGCCGTCATCGAAGGCACGACGAGCGCGCCTGTTTTTGAGGCGAGCGACAAAGAGCCGGGCGCGGTGGCACTGCAGTGCGCGAAAGTGCTCGGACTTGAAGACACCGTGATGTTTGGCCGGACGCTCATGGTGCAAACCAACGCGCGTTCGGCGGTACTGCAAGCCGACGCCGCGCTCAACATGCAGCCGGCGCCGCCCCCGCCAGACTTTGGCTAAGCCCGCTTTGGCTTTGCGGCCCGATGAACTGCACCGCATCGCCGAAGGTTTGGGCCGCGAACCAACGACGGTCGAGCTGTATGCGTTCGATGCGCAGTGGAGCGAGCATTGCTCCTACAAGAGCAGCCGCCATCTGCTCAAACAGCTGCCGACGACCGGTCCCAACGTGGTGCTCGGACCGGGCGAGGACGCGGGCATTTTGCATTTGGGCGAGCATAACGGCGAGCGCTACGGCGTGGTGATCGCGCACGAGTCGCACAATCACCCTTCGCAAGTCGTGCCGTTCGAGGGCGCGGCGACAGGCGTTGGCGGCATCGTGCGCGACGTGCTCTGCATGGGCGCCGAAGTGATTGCACTCGCGGATTGCTTGCGCTTCGGTGACGTCGAGGATCCGAACTCCCATCAACGTTATGTCGCGCAGCAAGTCGTCGACGGGATCGCGGCCTACGGAAATGCGATCGGCGTTCCGAATATCGCCGGCGACGTGTATTTCGACGAGGGCTTTAACGATAATTGCCTGGTTAACGTCATCGCGCTGGGTTTGGTCAAGGAAGACGAGATCATTCACTCGCGTGCGCCCGAAGGCTCGGCCGGATGGGACATCGTGCTTGTCGGCAAGGCGACCGATGCCAGCGGCTTCGGCGGCGCTTCGTTTTCATCGCTGACGCTGGAAGAAGACAACCAAGAAGCCAACAAGAGCGCGGTTCAAGTTCCCGATCCGTTTCTCAAGAACGTCATCATGCGGGCGACGTACCGCGTCTTCGAATACCTGCGCGAGAAGAAGATCACCGCCGGATTCAAAGATTTGGGCGCCGGCGGCATCATGGGGTGTACGGCGGAGTTGTGCGCGGCCGGCGGTTTCGGCGCGATCATCGACCTCGACGACGTCAATGTTGCGGTCGAGGGCTTACCGCCTGAGGTGATTGCAGTCGGCGAAACGCAGGAGCGGTTGTGCTGGGTTCTGCCGGGTGACGTTACACTCGATGTCTTGCGCATATATAATGAAGAGTTTTCGCTGCCCGAGATTGCTCGCGGAGCCCGCGCGACCGTTATCGGTGCCGTCCAGGCGGAGAAGCGGTACGTCATGCGCCACGGCAGCGAAATCGTGATGGACGTACCGATTGATTTTCTTACGGGCGCTGTCTCAAATGAGCTTCGTCATCGTGAGCCTGCTCGAACGACCCCGAGCAGTGCGCGGAACGCGCTCGAGCCGGGGGGGCTGGCGCAGGCGTTAGCTGCAATTAACGCTTGTTCGCGCGAGCCGCTGTACAAAGAATACGATGCGGTCGTGCGCGGGAGGACTGTTATTCCGCGCGGCCACACAGATGCGGGTGTTATCGCACCGATTCCGGGCGCGCCATTCGGTGTAGCATTAAGCGTTGGCGGAAGCGTCATCGAAGCGGTTCGAAAAGTCGTCGCGGTCGGAGCGCGTCCGATCGGTCTGACAGACTGTCTGAATTTTGGCAATCCGAATAACGAGGAGCATTACGCGCTGCTCGCTGGCGCCGTTGGGGCGCTGTCGGACGAAGCCAAGATGTTCGGGCTGCCGTTTGTATCCGGTAATGTGAGCTTATACAACGAATCGGCATCCGGAACGGCTATACTGTCCTCGCCGATAATCGGGTGCGTCGGTGTGCTCGATGACGTTGGTAACGTAGTCACGCCGGCGTTAAAGCATCCGAATTCACAACTGTATTTCATCGGAACTCAGGAAACGGGATCGGCACTGAAAGCGGAAAGCAAACGCATAGCTGCCGTCCTTGAGGGAGTCAATGATGGGCTGATTCTGTCGGTTCGGGCGATTGGGAACGACGGCATGTTGGCAGCGGCGGCGCGAATGGCGTTTGCCTCAGGAAACGATTTTGGTGTGACATTCAGGGACGGAGTGGTCCCCGAGGCGCGTTGTCACGGTTGGTTAGTAGAAGCAGCCGAACCCGCGACGTTTGAGGCGTTTGCAAACCGCACGCTTTCTCGGGAAGACTGGGAGCTCGTAGGCATAACATCCGTTGCCGGCATAGACGGCGAAGTTGACGTCGCTTCAGACGGCCGGTTTTGGGATCTTGACGAACTGCACGCTGCATGGGTAAAGCCGCTGGCTGAGATCTACGCATGAGCGCGAGAGTTGCGGTGCTTGTGTTTCCCGGCACGAATAGCGAAGCCGAAACGGTGCGTATTTGCCGCGATGTTGGACTCGACGCGGAAAGTGTGCATTGGAGTAAAGGGGCGTCGCTTCCAAAGTATGATGCGTATGTACTCCCGGGCGGTTTCGCGTATGAAGATCGCATACGCGCCGGCGCGATTGCGGCCCACGATCCGATGATGGACTACGTGATTGAAGCGGCGGGAGAGGGAAAACTCGTGTTAGGCATCTGCAACGGCGCGCAAATTCTACTGGAAGCGGGGCTGGTTCCGGGGACGGGCGCGGTCCGCAAGCCAACGGCGGCTTTTACGCACAATGCGCCTAGCGGCAAGTTCATCTGCAAGCACGTGCACATAAAGCTTGTGGCGGAAACATCCCGCTGCGCGATAACGGCCGCGCTTCCTTCGGGTACTATTATCCCGGCTTGGTCGGCACATGGGGAAGGGCGTTTGGCTGCGACGCCGGAGCATTTGAACGAAATAACTTCCGGCGGGCACCTTGCGTTTGTATACGCGCATTCGGACGGCACGGTCGATGATGCGGCCATTCCAAATGGCTCAGCGTTAGGATGCGCCGGACTAACAAATAAGAGAGGCAACATATTGGCAATTATGCCGCACGCAGAGCGCGACGCGTGGAATTTTAATCATCCCGATCTCGCCGACCGCGAGAATATCTTGGCGCCATCCGGTGGCGCTATACTGTTTCGCGCGTTTGCAAAAGCGCTGTCGTAATTATGGCTGAACTGGACGGGTAGCGCTCGCGTCGGCTATTTTGTTGTAGATCAGCGCGAATAGGCCGCCGGCAATCACTCCGCCCACGAAATTCCAGACAACGGATGTCAGGATGAACCCCGTGGTCATGGCGGACGCCCCAAATGGAAGATGACCCAAAAACGTATCTCGCATCATCCACGATAGCGGAGCGAAGGTCGTAGCGACTATCACGCCTTTGGCGACGCCGAATGCCAAAGTGCCGCTTCGCGTGAATGAAACGCGCTGGGGCGGGTTTGACACCCGCAGCCTCCAGCGCACGGGCAACCGTGGACGGGCGTGTCGCGGTATGGTAAGATCGAGTTGTCGGTTTCTTGGCTTATCGGTAAAACCGCGACCGCCCCTCTGGGCGGTCGTTTTGTTTTGCGGAGGACACTGCGAGCGTCTGCGGGTATCCACGGCCACTAACGTGCTGCACACCATCGCTATTAAACTGAAGATTCCCGACAACGCCGCGTTCAGCGCGCTGACGGCTTTGCGCCGTCTCGGCGTGGACGTGGAACGGGTCGAACGGGCCGACATTTGGCAATTCGCCGGGCCGGGATCGAGCGACGATGTCGCGACGAGCGTCAAGCGCAACGAGTCGTTGTTCAATCCGAACAAGCATGTGCTCGAAGTGCTCGAGTCGCCTTCGCCACGCGCGGGAGAAACGTGGATCTCCAACATCCCTATCCCCGGAGACGTGCCGCCCGGCTCATCCGCGGGCGCCGCAAAACATTACGTGGCGTGGCGGCTGTTTGCGGGCCACGATCGGCCGGCAGACAAGGCGACGGTGACCTCGGCGATTGAAAAACTGCTCTGCAACCCTGCCATCGAACGCGCGATAACGTAATGCCCGAGGCTTATACGGTAGCGACGCTCGGCTCGCATTCGGCGCTGCAAATTCTCAAAGGCGCGCACGACGAAGGGTTTCCGACGCTCGCGATCGCGAACCGCGACACGGAGGCGTTGTACCGGTCGTTCCGTTTCGTCGACGAGGTGATTGGCGTCGAGCGTTACCAAGATTTTACGGCGCTGATGCCGGAACTCGAAAAGCGCAAACTCATTATCGTACCGCATGGCTCATTCGTAGCGTATCTCTCGCACGAAGAGCACAAACGCATGACCATTCCGTATTTCGGAAACAAAGCCGTGCTCGACTGGGAAGCCAGCCGCGAGTTGCAGCGCCAATGGCTATCGTGCGCAGGACTGACGCTGCCGCGTCAATTTCAAACGGGCAGCGACATCGACCGTCCCGTGATCGTCAAACTCTACGGCGCGAAAGGCGGCAAGGGCTACATGTTCATTCGCGATACCGCCGACTTCGAGGCGCGCGCGGCGCATCTCAAAGAAGAGCACATCATCCAAGAGTACATCGTCGGCGTGCCGCTCTACGTCCATTACTTCTATTCGCCATTAGAAGACCGGCTCGAGATCATGAGCATGGACCGGCGTTACGAAACCAACGTCGATTCGCTCGGGCGCATTCCGGCCGCAGCGCAGGAAGGCATGGACGTCAGCCCTTCGTACGTGGTGGTCGGCAACTCGCCGGTGTCGCTGCGCGAGTCAATGCTGGCCGAAGCCTACCGCATGGGCGAAGCCGTCGTGCGCGTCAGCAAGGAAATCTGCGGGCCCAAAGGGTTGTTCGGCGCCTTCTGCATCGAAACTATCATCACGCCGGACATGCAATTTTTCGTGATGGAGATTTCCGCCCGCATCGTGGCGGGGACCAATCTCTTTATCGACGGCTCCCCGTACTCGTACCTGAATTACTCGGAGCCCATGTCGACTGGGCGCCGGATTGCCAGGGAACTCAAGAACGCCATTTCGAGTAATAAACTGGGAATGGTGTTGGATGATGGATAGGGTGAGGATGATAATGTTTGCGCTGTTTGCGCTACTGTTACCATTGAGGGCGAACGCGACGCTTATGGCCGATCCAGCCCAACTCTATGCGCTGATGAAGGCCTCATTCGAAAAGGGCGCGGCGCAGGGCTGGACGTTTTACAATCAGCAAGAGTATCTTTCGACGATATTTAACGCCGGCCGTGCATACTCGCTGCAGCTGCCGAACGATCCGGGCTATGCCAACCTGGCGCAACTGACGGTCGACATGGCGTCGGCATTGCATTACGATCCGCTCATCAATCACGAAGCGGTGCCCTGGTGGGTGCGCGAGGCGGCGCTCTATGTGCAGAAAAACAACCCCGACCGGGCGGAACAAGCCAAAGCCAAAAATTTGCTTGCGCGCGTCGATGCGCTCGAAGATCCGATCGCGCTCGCACAATTCGCCGATGAAGACGCAACCGCGCTGCTGCAGGCCTATCCTCACGACGCCAACGCGCAGCTGGAACGAGTCGAAGCCAATTGGCGCGGCTGGCTGATCAGCGGCGATGCATCGTGGCGAAGCCTCGCATTCGTGCACGCGAACCAGCCCACGTTTCCGATCGCCAATCTGCCATCGACGTGGGGGCCGGCTTTCCTGAACGCGTTGCGTAATGCAGGCGCCAGTGCCGAAGGCTATACGCAAGGCGACCAAGTCAACGCGCAAGCCGTGCTGAACCGTTTGCGCCTTGCGGATGCGCCGCCGCTCATCGCCAGCGTCAAATCGCAGCCGCACGACGTTTATTTGACCACGCTGGCGCCGGCCGATGAATACTTTGGGCCGATGGGCATGTCGATTCTGGGAATTCAAAACGAGCTCAAGCGCGTCAATTTCATGATCGGCTACGGCTACACGACGCAAGAAAGCAGCGCGGCCGTCCAAATCGCAACCGCCATCGACGACATGCACAAGGTCTATCCGCGCGACCGCGACCTGCCCCAGCTGCTGCTCGACATGTACACGGCGCTTGGAAAAATCGGCACGCCGGATGCGAACGCGGCTCGTACGCACATGCGCGCCATCCTCACGGTTGAGTACCAGGACACTCCTCAAGCGCACCAACTGCTTCCGCTATAAGCAGACCTTCAGGGGGTAGAGGAGGCCGAAGCCGGCGGGCGGTACCTTCCAGGTCCACCGACTGTGGAAAGGGGTCATTATGGCTCGTAAATTCATCGATTGCCGCGAATTCCCAAGTGAGAATAATTGCACCATCGCAATCGCGGCCGATACCGAAGAAGAACTGCTCGACTCCGCGGTTACACACGCGGTAAGAGTGCATAAGCATGAAGACACGCCCGAGCTGCGCAGCCAAATCCGCTCCGGCATCAAGGAAGGCGCGCTAAGTTAGGCCGATTTTCGCAAGAACAAAAAGGCGCTCCGGCGCCTTTTTTCTTTTCGGTCTCGTCGTGATAGTATCGTGTGAGATGCAGACTATGGCGACGACGATGTGCGACAAGCCGGAGATCGAGTACCTCGACGGGCGGCCATACCCCAAGGTGAGCCCCAAGATTAGTCACGGGCTGGTTCAAGCTGCGCTTGTTGCGGTCATCAAAGCCTGTGCCGGCGATCGTGGCTTCGTTGTGACTGAGGTCCGATTCGATCCCGGAGCCGTCGCGGGTACGAAGAAAACCGAGTTCGTTCCGGACGTCGCCTTTCTGAGTCGCGAGCGGCGCGAACGGTTGACCGGCGAGGGTCGTGAGAAACCTCCACTGTCACCCGAGATTGCGGTTGAAGTGCGCTCGCCTTCAGACGACTTGCGATATCTCGCCAAGAAAATCGCGCGATACCTCGCGACGGGTTCGGTCCTGGCGCTCGACGTCGATCCCAAAACGCGCCACATCATTGCGCATGCGGCTGAAGGAGTGCGCGAGTATAAGGCCGGCGATCGCTTCGAGCATCCGGCGTTGCCGTGGCTGCAATTCGATGTGGACGCCGTCTTCGCAGATTTGGACCAGCCGTGAAACACGACGCCACGCCCGAGGTCCAAAAAACCGAAGAAGAATGGCAAGCCGAGCTCGGCCCGGAGCGCTACCATATCTTGCGCGAGGCAGGCACGGAACGACCGTTTACCGGATCGCTGCTGAGCGTTGACGACGAGGGCATGTACACGTGCGGCGCTTGCGGAGCGCCCCTGTTCAAGTCGGATTCTAAATTCGAATCCCACTGCGGCTGGCCGAGCTTCACGAGTCCCGAGGAGCAGCAAAACGTGCGGCTGCTCGACGACAATACGCTCGGCATGCATCGCGTTGAAGTCCGCTGCAAGCGCTGCGATTCTCATCTGGGCCATGTCTTCGACGACGGGCCCGGGCCTGAGGGCACGCGCTATTGCATCAACTCGCTATCGCTAAACTTTAAACCGAAAGGTTAATGCTCCGAAACTGAGAGTGTGTTCCCGTCGGGGTCTTTGAACCAGGCGACTTTTCCGTCGGGGCTTTCCCAGATTCCAAGGTCGTCCTGTTTCATCCAATCCAAGCCGAAGCGCTCGAACTTCACGCCGCGCTGCGCCAGCTGCGCGACGACGTCACGAATGCCGGTAACTTCCCAGCCGACGATCGTGCGCTGCAGCGGCTCGAATTGCGTGCCTTTTTGTAGCATGACGTTGTTCGCGCCCGCGCGATACGTCGCCACGTACTCGTTGTCGCTCACGAGCTCGAAGCCCAGCACGCCTTCGTAGAACGCGCGCGCTTTTGGGGCGTCTTTCGTTGGGACAAAACCGTTCATCGGGAAGCTATTTAACATCGCGCCCCTCCTCTAGGGCCCTTCGCGGCGCCCGCTTTCAAGGCTTCGCAGTAGGTTTTTCGTACCAGTACACCTTCCCCCGGCACTTCACAGTGCCAGAAAGGTTACCATGAAAAAACTACTTGTCGCATTATGCGTCGCCGCCCTCGCTTGCTCGCTGCAGGCCTGCACGTCGAAAGGCTCCACGCTCGTTCCGCTGGTCTCCCAGCAGCCGACTCAGCCCATCACGGCGATGGACGGCAACGGTGGAGGCCCGGTCAGCAATTGCGGAGAGGACGGTTGTCCCGATCGCACGCCTACTCCGTAAAGACGCAGGGCAGTACTAAGGTACTACCAAAACAAAGGTGCGGCGGGTTATTCCGCCGCACCATGACCACACTCAAACAAGCGAAGCGCCGCTTACGATTCGATGAAGAGGCCTTTACCGAGGCTTTTTTAGCTGCGGACTATCCCGAATGCCGCCGCCTTTTGAGCGAGCTCCGCGACGATCCAGTCCGCGCCGTGTTGTTGACCGCGCGGGTCGACTTTCGCGAGCAGCGCTTTCTCGAGATGATTCAAGCGCTCGCCGGATTGAAACCCAAAAAGACTGAAGCCGCGGTCGAGCGCGACATTCTGCTGGGCGTGGCTTACGGAAACACAAACGATTACTCGACGGCGCGGCTGCGCCTCGATCGCGCTCTCGAAAAGACTCGGCCCGGCAGCCAGCAGCATGCGGACGCGCTGTTTTATAAAGCGGTGGTTGCGTGGCTGGAGCACGAGCACCGCGAGAGCGAAACGCTGATGCAGGCATCGCTTGAGGATGCAGCGCCGAACAATCGCGCGCGCGCTCACATGCTGCTCTCTTGGATTGCGGTACGCAGGCGAGACCTGGACCGCCAGGTGCGCGAGCTCATGAAGGCGCTCGATGTTTTTGCCGAAACGGACCAACCGGACGAGTACTATCGCGGAAAAGTTCTCTTGACGCTCGCGCTGCTGGGGCGCGAACTGCCTTTGCCGGCCGAGTCACAGCGCGTCCGCGATACGTTGGCGGTGATGCGCCCGGCAGCCGGTACGCAGCTCTCGCAGTTTCAAACCATGCGCTACTTGGGCTGGATCGACGCGCTCCAGGGTGACGAGCTGGCCGCCTTCCGTGCCTTTCGCGCAGCTTCGGCGCTAGCGCCCTCGGAGCACTGGCGCGTGCTGTGTTTAACCGATCGCGCCTACCTTGCTCGAAACACCGGAGAGCCTACTTTTGCGCAAGACGTGCTCCAAGAAGCGCACGAGATGGCGCAGCATCTTTCCTGGTCGGAGACTCAGCGCGAAGAACGATCCTCGCTTTTCGTCCTGGCGGAGCTTTTTGCGACCACTGATCCGGCGCTTTCGCAAAAATACCTTGCACAATTCCGCTCGCTGAACACGGCCGTCATGATAGGGATCTCGTACGACGACGATCCGCGCACGCGAGCCTTCGCGGCCTATTCTGCCGGAAAAGCGATGTTCGAGCTGGGCGAAAGAGAAGAAGCGATCGCTATACTTTCCGAAGCGCGCGAGATCTTCGATGCGTTTCACTATGGCTGGCGGACGGCGCTTTGCGCCTTGGCGTTGCATCGCGCGACCGGCGAAGCGGCGTGGCTGATCGAAGCTCGCCAGAAGATCGCGCCCTGGCCCAAGAGTTGGATCGCGCGCGAGATTGCGGAAGCCAGCGATGCCGGCGCGGATAGCCGGCTACTTTCGAAGGCGCAACGGCGCGTGCTCGACCTGCTTCTCGAGGGCAAAAGCAATGCGGGCATTGCGAAGGCACTCGGCCGCAGCCCTTACACCGTGCGAAATCACGTCGCACAGCTCTTCCGGACCTATAATGTCACCAACCGGACCCAGCTGGCGGGACTCTTTCGAGCCCCGAAAAAGGACTAGCAGGAAGACTAGTACATCCGTACTAATCTACGGGTGTGGGTGACGAGTGCGCTGACCTCGGATTCATCACTCGCCTCTTCTCGCGGCCCTCGGCTACGCTCGGGCGTGGTTCGACCGGGGCGCCCAATGGCGCCCGCTCACCATGACACAATGTGAGCGCCCGCTCACCATGACACGATTGGTGAAGCCGCTTACGGGATGCTAGCTAAATAGCTGTTAGGGACTCGCTGAACACCTTCAGGAACTCCGTCGTGTCGCTATCGTCGAAGATTAGCGGCGGCTGAATGCGCAGCACGTTGCCGAAGCGCCCGCCTTTGCCGATCAGGACCTTGCGCTTGCGCATCTCTTCAAGCATACGCGTGGCTTCGTTGGCAGCGTAGGCTTTCGTTTTTTGATCTTGCACGAGTTCGACGCCAATCATCAAGCCGCGGCCGCGCACTTCGCCAATGAGCGGGAAACGTTTTTGCAGGTCGCGCAGGCCGGCCAGCAGCTTCTCGCCTTGGCGTTTGGCATTTGCAATCAGGTTGCGCTTCTCGATGACCTCAATGGTGACGCGGGCGGCAGTCGAGGAGAGCGGATTGCCGCCGAACGTATTGATGTGCGGCCCCTTAAAGACGTCTGCAAGTTCCGGCCGCGTGATCGTGATGCCGATCGGCAAGCCGCTGGCCAAACCTTTGGCCGACGTGATGATGTCGGGAACCACACCGTAGGTTCCGGTGATGCCGAACATGCCGTCGCCCAGCCGTCCCCAGCCGGTTTGCACTTCGTCGGCGATGAACAGCGTGCCGAACGGTTCGAGCGTTTCTTTCAAGACCTTGAAGTACTCGTCGGGCGGGGCGATGATGCCGCCGACGCCGGCGATCGTTTCGGCGATCATCGCAGCCGGGTTGCCGTTGGTTTGCGTTTCGATCACTCGTTTGGCGGACTTGGCGCAGGCGATGCCGCACGACGGATAGGTCAAGTTGAGCGGGCAGCGGTAGCAGTACGGACTCGGTACGAACGCGACGTGCGGCACTTGCGGCCCAAAGTTGCGCCAATTGCTTTGCCCCGCCAGCGCGACCGTGTAGAGCGTACGACCGTGATAGGCTTGCTCGAGCGAGAGGAAATCGGCGGAGTTTTTTGAGAGGCGCGAGATCAGCGCAGCCATTTCGTTGGCTTCCGAACCGGAGTTCCCAAAGAAACTTTTCGTCATGCCTTCGGGCGCGACATCGGCCACTTTCTCGGCCAGGTCGAGCATCTCGTCGGTCAGATAGAGCGTCGAGACGTGCATCAGTTTCTTGGCCTGCTCACCGACCGCTTCGGTCACTTCGGTTTCGCCGTAACCCAGCGTATTGGTGGCAATGCCGGCAAACGCGTCGAGATATTCGTTGCCTTCATCGTCGCGTACGCGGGTGCCGTGACCGCCCACGAGCGTCAGCGGCTGCTCGTAATAGGTCTGCTGCGCGGCGAAAAGATGTTTCTTCGCGCGGTCGGCGTTCTTTTTCTTGAGCAACTGCATTAGCGTGCCTCCGTGGTGATAGCGTTAAATTCTTCTTCGGTGATGGCCGAGCGGTCCCCGCGCATCAGCAGCCAGTAGGCGACCAGGCCCCCCAGCAGGCTAAAGACCCAGCCGCCGTTCCACAAGAAGTGGACGGGCGCGAGAAAGTAGCCGATCAAGGCGATCCCCCAACCGACGATGAGTGCGCCGACGGCGCGCAGGTTGAATCCGCGCGCGTATGCATAGATTCCGTTGGGCTTATAGAGCTGGGCAAGGTCGAGCCGGCGTTTGCGCACCAGCCAGTAATCGGCGATCGCGATGCCGTCGAAGGCGCCAAGCATTAAACCGTACGTCCCGAGCCACAGGAAGACATAGTTCTGCGACGTTTCGAGCACTCGCCACGGCTGCATCGCTAGGCTCAGGAGTCCCGTCAGGACCGCGCCGATTGCGAAATTAATGACGCGCGGCCAGAGGTTTTCAAACGCGCGCGCGGGCGCCATCACGTTCGCGCCCACGTTAATCGTTACCGACGACAGAATCACGATAATACCGGCGATCACAATGACCGCTAGCGGGAACTTCCCGATCAGTTCCACCGGATTCCAGATGGCTTTTCCAAAGATGATGACGGTCGCCGACGTGACCGCGATGCCAAGAAAAGAGAAGAGCGCCATTGTCAACGGCATCGAGAGCGCTTGACCGAGCAGCTGGCCGCGCTGCGTCTTGGCGTAGCGCGTATAGTCGGGAATGTTCAGTGCGAGCGTTGCCCAGAAGCCAATCACGCCGACAGCCGACGGCAAGAAGATCGCCCAGAACCCGCCGCCGTGCACCTTAGCCGGAGCTGCGAGTATCGGCCCGAAGCCTCCGGCGCCGTGAACGGCCCACACGAGCAGCGCGATCGCCGCGATTCCGACGGTCGGAGCTGCGATTTGCGTAAGCCGGCCGATCGCTTGCGGACCGCGCATTGCGATGGCAACGTTAATCAGCCAGAATACCGCAAACGCAAACCAAAGATGCTCCGGAAAGCCGCCCAGGCTCGTGCTGAGGGTGCGCCAGAAAGGCAGAACCGTGGTGAGAATCGCGTCGAGGGCCTGACCACCGAACCATGAATTTATTCCGAACCAGCCCGCGGCAATGAGTGCGCGGGCAAGCGCCGGCACGTGTGCGCCGCGCGTGCCAAACCACAAGCGGGCAAAAACCGGATAAGGAATGCCATACTTTGTGCCGGCATGCGAGACAAAAAGAATAGCGCTAAGAACGACGACGCTCCCAACGAAGATCGCAAGAACTGATTCCCACCAATTCAATCCGAGCGAGATCATGCTGCCGGCCAGCGTGTAGGTTGGAATGCACAAGCACATCCCAATCCAAAGTGACGCGAATTTCGAGCCCGGCCAGGAGTGCTCGGCGAGCGTGCACGGGCGCAGATCGTCATTCCACATGGAGTGATTCTGCTCGGCTTGCGCGTGCGCGGCTTCGGTGAGGACGACGACGTCGCCCACGCGCACCTGCGTTGCGGTCGCTTTCACGCTAGACTTGAACGAGGTCGCCGTACGTTTCCGGACGGCGGTCCCGGTAGAATTGCCAGGTATTGCGCACTTCGGTGATGAGGTTGCGGTCCATTACGCCGATGACGACTTCATCTTTATCGCGGCTGCCGACCGCGACGAAATTGCCGCGCGGGTCGACCAGATACGACTGTCCGTAGAATTCACCCATGTTCCAAGGCGTCTCGATTCCGACCCGGTTGATCGCACCAACGTAGTAGCCGTTCGCGACCGCATGCGCGGGCTGTTCGAGCTTCCAAAGATATTCGGAAAGGCCGGCGACGGTTGCGGACGGATTGAAGATGATCTCCGCGCCGTGCAAACCGAGCATGCGCGCGCCTTCGGGGAAGTGGCGATCGTAGCAAATATAGACGCCAACTTTTGCAAAGGCGGTGTCGAAAACGGGATAACCGAGATTTCCCGGGCGAAAGTAATATTTCTCCCAGAAGCCGCACCCTTGCGGGCCGGCTTGCACCTGCGGAATGTGGTGCTTGCGGTATTTGCCGAGATATTTGCCATCGGCGTCGATGACGGCGGCCGTATTGTAGTATACGCCGGCAAAATCTTCTTCGTACATCGGCACGACAAGCACGATGCCGAGTTCTTTGGCGAGGTTTTGCATGAGCTTGGTCGTCGGACCATCGGGAATCTGCTCGACGGCTTCATACCATTTCGGCGTTTGCTCGGTGCAGAAGTACGGACCGTAAAACAATTCTTGCAGGCAAACGATCTGCGCGCCCTTTTGCTTGGCCTCGCGAATCAGTTTGACGTGTTTATCCGTCGCTACTTTCTTATGTACCGCTACCGGCTGCGCACCGTCGGTGTCGTGGTGCGCCTGAATCAGGCCGATCGTCACTTTAGATTCCAAGGTATTCTCCGTTTAGCTCGTTGCTCGCGGGCCTCGCCCTTCGACACGCGCATCGAAGATGCGCTACTCAGGATGACAGGCGCCTCATGGCGCCCGCTCAGGATGACAAATTGGCGCCATGACGCAGTGGCGCAGCTATAAAGCGCTAAGCTGCTTTCGGCCCAAATTCGCCCTTCACTGCCATTTCCCAGCAAAAATGGGAATGGTTCCATCCCAGCACTTTTTTCTCTCGTGGAGGATCCAATGTACCGAATCTCAGCTATCTTCTTGGGGGCGGCGCTTGTTCTCTCGGCAGCCTCGACCGGCGGAGCGTCGGCTCAAGTCTACGGAACGGGCGCGCTTCCCGCGGGGTCGTACCAATCGAGCTGCATCAACGCCCGCGTGCGCAATAACACGCTGGTTGCCAGCTGCACGAACAACAGCGGGCAGCGCGTGCGCTCCAGCATCGCCGTAAACGCCTGCGCAAATGCCGACATCGGCAACATCAACGGTCAGTTGTCTTGCGTCCGCAACGGTAATATGTACGGCACAGGCCGCGGACGTTACGGCAGAGGCACGGCCGGCCTGTATCGTCAGAGGTATGCCGCGGGACTGCCGCCGGGCTCGTACACGCAGAGCTGCACGAACGCGCAGCTGAACGGCAGCACGTTGACGGCCACCTGCACCGCGGCCAACGGACAGCGGGTCACGTCATACCTAGACATTAGCCAATGCCGTTCGACGGACGACATCGGGAACGTCAACGGCCAACTGCGCTGCGTGTATCGAGGCTACTAGTTAAACGCTAACGGGAAAGTAGCGCGCGCTCTTCTGGTGTTTACCGGCGCCTTTGGCGCCGGTAAACTTATCTCCATCGGCCACCATCTTGCCGCGTGAGAAGACGTAGCGCGGGCGGCCTTCGACGGTCATGCCCTCGAAGACGTTGTTGTCGACGTTCATGTGGTGAGTCTTAGCGGATATCGTCCGCTTTTTCTTTGGATCCCACACAAGGATGTCGGCGTCGCTGCCGGCCGCGATCGTACCCTTGCGCGGGAAGAGTCCGAAAAACTTCGCCGGGTTGGTCGAACAAAGCGCGACGAATTGATTCGGCGACATCAGCCCGCTGTTCACGCCGACTTGCCAGAGTATGGCAAGGCGATCTTCGGCCGTCGGCGCACCGTTGGGAATCTTCGAGAAATCGTTCTTGCCGAGCTCTTTTTGTCCGCAGAGATTGAACGAGCAGTGGTCGGAGCCGAAGCTGTGCAGTTCCATGTTCTTGAGCTTGCGCAGCAAGACGCCTTGGTTCCACTTTTCGCGGATCGGCGGCGAGAGCACGTACTTTGCGCCCTCGAAGTTCGGACGCTCGTAATCGGTGAAATCGCAGACCAGATATTGCGGACACGTTTCGCCGTACACGGGTAGGCCGCGCTTGCGCCCGTCGCTGATCGCGTCGGCAGCCATCGCGCTGCTGACGTGCACCACGTAGAGCGGCGCGCCGGCGATTTCAGCCAGCCGGATCGCGCGATGCGTTGCCTCTCCCTCGCATTCGACCGGACGCGTGAGCGCATGCCATTTGGGCTCGGTTTTGCCTTCCGCCAGCGCTTGTTTGGTGATCACTTCGATGACGTCGCCGTTCTCGGCGTGCACTTGCACCAGGCCGCCCGCGTCGCGGCAGACTTGGAGCGTTTTAAAAATTGTTTCATCGTCGACGTAGAGCACGTGCTTATACGCCATAAAAACTTTGAACGAGTTGACGCCCGCCGCGATCATCTTGGGAATCTCGGCCATCGTTTCGTCGCGGCCGTCGGCGATGGTCAGATGGAAGGCATAATCGATGACGGCCTTGCCGGACGCCTTTTCTTTCCACTTATCGAGCGCGTTTTGCAGTGAGTCGCCGCGCGTGTGGAGGGCGAAATCAACGACGGTCGTGGTGCCGCCCATTGCGGCGCCGCGCGTACCGGTTTCGAAGTCGTCGGCGGTGACCGTTCCGCCGAACGGCATGTCGAAGTGCGTGTGCGGGTCGATGCCGCCGGGAAATACGAATGCGCCGCTTGCGTCGATAACTTCGTGCTTGCCTTTGTCGAGGTTCTTGCCGATCGTGACGACCGTCTCGCCTTCGATCAAAATATCGGCGTCGTAGGTATCGGTCGCGGTGACGACGGTACCGCCGTGGATGAGCGTTCCCATTACGTCAGGGCTTCAAGGCGCAGGCTGCGCTGTTTCCACGATTCGGGCGGCAAGCCCGTGTCGATCTGCACCATCTCGATGCACTCCTCGACCGGGCAGACCATTTGACAGAGATTGCAGCCGACGCATTCTTGTTCGTCGACAACGACCGTGCTCGAACCGTTGTTGATGAGACGGTCGATGCATTGGTGCGCCGCGTCTTCGCATGCGACGTAGCACTTGTTGCAGTGGATGCACTTGTCTTGATCGATGCGCGCGACGATCTTGTAGTTGAGGTTCAAGTTTTCCCAAGTCGTGATGCGGTTGGCGGCGGCGCCGACGAGATCTTGTACGCTCGCCAGACCGCGCTCGTCGAGGTAATTGTTCAGGCCGTCGATCATGTCTTCGACGATGCGGAAGCCGTGATGCATCGCGGCCGTGCAGACTTGCACGTTGCTCGCGCCCAGGAGCAAGAACTCGACGGCGTCCTTCCACGTTTCGATACCGCCGATGCCCGAGATCGGGATGCGGACTTCCGGATCCCGCGCGCACTCGTTGACCATGTTGAGCGCGATCGGCTTGACGGCTGGCCCGCAGTACCCGCCGTGGCTGCTCTTGCCGTCCACGTGCGGAACGGGATTCCAGGTTTCCAAATCCACGCCGATCAAACTGTTGATGGTGTTGATCAGACTGACGGCGTCGGCGCCGCCCTCGGATGCGGCGCGCGCGCCGAAGCGGATGTCGGTGATGTTGGGTGTGAGCTTCACGATGACCGGAACGCGGGCGACTTCTTTGGTCCATTCCGCGACCTGCTCGATCAGGTCGGGGTGCTGACCCACCGCCGAGCCCATCCCCCGTTCGCTCATCCCGTGCGGGCAGCCGAAGTTTAATTCGAAGCCGTCGATATCGACTTCTTGGACGCGCTTCACGAGTTCGTGCCAGGCTTTTTGCTCGCACACTTCCATCAGCGACGCGATGATCGTGCGGTCGGGGAAGGCTTTTTTACATTCGGCGATCTCTTTGAGGTTCACGTCGAGGGGGCGATCCGTGATCAACTCGATGTTGTTCAAGCCGATGATCTTGTTTTGTTTGTAATCGAGCGCTGCGAAGCGCGAAGTGACGTTCGTAATCGGCGTGCCCAGCGTTTTCCACACCGCGCCGCCCCAGCCGGCCTCGAACGCGCGCATGACTTGGTAACCGCTATTCGTCGGCGGCGCCGAAGCCAGCCAGAACGGGTTGGGGCTCTTAATTCCGGCGAGATTCGATTGTAGGTTTGCCATACTATCCTCGCCCCTCGGCATGCGCACGTACCGTGCGCTGCTCGGGGTCCTTCGACAAGCTCAGGATGACAATCATTAAGCTGGTACCTTCGCGTTCAGATACGCATCGATCGATTGCGCCGCCAGTTTGCCTTGCTGCGCCACTTCGACGACCATTGCCTCGCGCATGCCCTTTTCAAATATGCAATCGCCTGCGGCCCACACGCCCGGACGCGACGTTTGCAGCGCGTCGTCTACTTTCACGACGCCAAAATCGTGCGCGATCCCTAACCGCTCGAACGTTTCGATCAGCCGGCTCTGACCGATCGCGGAAATGAGCGTGTCGACGGGCTCGGTAAACTCACTTCCGGCAACCGGCGCGACGACTTCGCGATCGCCTTGCGTCTCCAGTTGCGTGCGCACGAATTCGACGGCATTGACGTGCAGGTTCTGGCCGATCACGCGCGTGGGTGCGCAGAAGAAGCGGAACTCGATGCCCTCTTCCTTGGCGAAGTCGTACTCGAATTGGTAGGCGGTCATCTGTTCGGCGCCGCGCCGGTAGTAGCAGATGACGCGCGCCTCTTTGCCGCGCGCGATCGAAAGACGCTTCGCGCAGGTGAGCGCGTCGATTGCGGTATTGCCGGCGCCGATCACGGCGACGCGTTCGCCGAGATCCGGTACGGGCAAGCGGAGTTTCGCGCGTTCGATGAAGTCGAGCGCATCCCAAACGCCTTCGAGATTTTCGCCTTCGATGCCGAGCTTGGGGACGTTGCCCATGCCGCATGCCAAGACGACGGCGTCGTAATCTTTGACCAACTGCTCGAGCGTCACGTCGAAGCCGACGCGTACGCCGGTGCGCACGTCCAAGCCTAACTTCACCACTTGTTCGGCTTCCCACAGCGCCGTTTCAACCGAAAGCCGGAACGGGACGATGCCGTAGGTGTTCAAGCCGCCAAGTTGATCTTTTGCTTCGAAAATCGTGATCGCGTGGCCGAAGCGACGCAAATCGCGCGCGGTCGAGAGTCCGGCGGGTCCGCCGCCGATGATCGCGACGCGTTTGCCGGTGTCCGGGCCGGGCTCGAAGAGTTGGATGTCGCGCTCCGCGACGTAGTCGAGCGCGTAGCGCTGCAGATCGCCGATGCGAATCGGCGAATCACCGGCCTCGTTATACACGCAGGCGCCTTCGCAGAGCTCTTCGGTCGGGCAAACGCGCGCGCAGCTCGCGCCCATTGCATTGGCCTCCATGATCGTGCGCGCGCTGCCCTTGACGTTGCCCGTGGAGATCTTTTGAATGAAGGAGGCGACGTCGATGTGCGTCGGACACGCGTTCATGCACGGCGCGTCGTAGCAATACAAACAGCGGTTGGCTTCGATCGTTACTTCGATCTCCGAGAGCGGCTTATGGATCGACGCGCCGAGCTGTTCGCTCATTTATGCGTTGGAAATCCAAGGTTCACGCCGGCGTTGGAGTCGTGCCAGCGCGAGGTAACGACCTTGCCGCGCGTGTAAAAGCGGAAGCCGTCTTCGCCGTAAATGTGCAGATCGCCGAAGAGCGACGCCTTCCAGCCGCCGAAGCTGTAGTAGCCGACGGGAACCGGAATCGGCACGTTGATGCCGATCATGCCGACTTCGACTTCGCTTTGGAAGCGCCGCGCCGCCGCTCCGCTGCGGGTGAAGATCGACGTGCCGTTTCCGTACGGGTTCTCGCGCATCATCTGCAGCGCTTCGTCGAGCGAGCCGACTCGCGTGTTCACGAGCACCGGGCCGAAAATCTCATCGGAGTAGATCGACATCTTCGGCGTGACGTTGTCGAAGAGCGTCGGGCCGATGAAGAAGCCGTTCTCATAACCGTTCACGCGGAAATCGCGCCCGTCGACGACCAGTTTTGCGCCTGCCGCCTCGCCCTGCTTGATGTAATCGAGAATGCGATCGCGCGCCGCCGCGTTGACCACCGGCCCCATGTCGTTGCTGCGATCGAAGCCCGGACCGATCTTGAGTTTGCCGATGCGGTCTTTTATGCGGCTCATGAGCGCATCGGCGGTGTCGCCGACGGTGATCGAAGCCGAGATCGCCATGCAGCGCTGCCCGGCGGAGCCGTAGCCGGCCGAAACGAGCGCGTCGGCCGCGGAGTCGAGGTCCGCGTCGGGCATGACGACCATGTGGTTTTTCGCGCCGCCCAGCGCCTGCACGCGTTTCCCGTGCGCCGCTGCAGTTTGGTAAATGTATTTTGCGATCGCCGTCGAGCCGACGAAGCTCACGGCGCTCACGTCGGGATGCGTCAGCAGCGCATCGACCGCGACTTTGTCGCCGTGCACGACGTTGAAGACGCCGTCGGGCAATCCCGCGCGCTTGAGCAAGTCCGCAATCAAAAGCGATGCGGACGGATCGCGCTCAGACGGTTTCAAGACAAACGTGTTGCCGCACGCGATCGAAATCGCAAACATCCACGTTGGAACCATCATCGGGAAGTTGAACGGCGTGATGCCCGCACAGACTCCGACCGGCTGGCGCAACGAGTACGTATCGATCGACGTAGAAACGTTCTCGCTGAACTCGCCTTTCATTTGATGCGTGAGCGAGCAGGCGAAGTCTACGACCTCGAGCGCCCGCGCCACCTCTCCCTCGGCATCGTTGACAATCTTGCCGTGCTCGCTCGCGAGAATCTCGCCGAATTGCGTCGCGTGCTCTTTCATCAAGGCACGGAAGGCGAAGAAGATCTCGGCGCGTTTTCCCAGCGCAGTGCGTCCCCATGCCGGTTGGGCGGCCTTCGCCGTTTGCACGGCGCGGTCGACGGTTGCTTGGTCAGCAAACGCGACGCGCGCTTGCACCTCTCCCCGCGCCGGGTCGTAGACGTCGCCGAAGCGCGCCGAATCCTCGCCGTAGGGCTTGCCGCCGATGAAATGGGTGATCGTCCGTAGTTTAACGGGAGCTTGCATCCGGCGTTATTCGCCGCCGGGCCCTTCCAGGGCTCCCTACGCGGGGCCGGGGTGCTAACGGCTAGGGAACGGTGCCGATCAGCGTTACGTGGCGGCTGATCGGGAAGCTGCTTTGTAGTTCGCTCGGGTCGTAGGTGACGTCCTGACGGTAATACGGCGCAGTCCCGTCAGCAGCAGTCGTGAGATAGCCGCTCAACGCGAAATTCGTCATGATTCCGTTCACGAAGGTGACGTCACCGGCTTGTTCTTCGTAGATGGATTCGTCCGTTGAGGGCTCACGCCGCACGAGCGTAAGGTGCAATCGGACCAGTCCGAGTTTTGGCTGAACGTCGGCGACTTTGGCAGACCAGAAGTCTATCCAAATAGGCCCGTAGACCGTATTTGACCAGTGCGCGCCGGCGTCGAGGAGTTGAGGAGGTTTGCCGAGGAGCGCGGGGTTGTAGGCAAAACTTACGTCGTTCGTTGAGCCGGTCCAGGAGATCGATGCCTGCGAAACGTTTGCGATGGTGTAAATACTGATATTCTGGTGCGCACCATTCACGATACGATAGCGCAGCTGTTCTCCGGCATTTACATGTGGGACGAGCAACGCCGGCAGAAAACTCAGGACCAGCGATTGAGCAATAAGCACGATTGATCTCCTTAACCGTTCATCGACCGGAGTTGGGCCGGATCGTTCACGTCGTCGTAGGCGCCCTCGTCTTCAATCGGAACGCCGACTCGAAGCAGCTCCGGGTCGTCGCGTAAGCTTTGCAGTGAATCTCCGGTGGTCACTTCGAGGCGCGTTCGCGCGCGCGGTGAGAAGTAGACGGGATGACCGCCGACGCCGTTGCGTTCGGGAAAACAGACATCGGCTTGCGTTTCTTGTGCGCGTTGAGCAATGGCGCTTGCAAGCGCGGTGGTGACCAGCGGTTTATCGCCCAGAAACACGAGCAGTGCGTGTTCGGGCGGCACCGCGCCGTTGGCGATCTCGAACGAGTGCGCCATCCCGAGATCGGGCCGGTTGTTTTGAATGATTTGCATACGCGGGCGCAGGCGGATGTGCGGCGATACCTCGGGCGAACTGACGACGATCGTTTCGAAATCGCGGCAGGCGTCGAGAACGCGATCGAGCATCGGCACGCCGCGCACGTCCATCAAGAGCTTTTGCGCGCCCATGCGCGAAGAGCGCCCGGCGGCTAGGACAACTGCGGTGACTTCCAATGCCCCCTCACCGGTCCGCTGCCCGCCGTCAGTCTTCCGCCTTCGCGACCGTGACGCAGCGCGACGATCTCGGCCGCAATCGCAATCGCCGTCTCTTCAGGAGTACGCGCGCCTAAGTCGAGTCCGATCGGTGCATTCAGCCGCGCTAATTCTTCAGGCGTAAGTCCGAGATCGCGCAATTGCGCCATGCGCCGTTCGTTGGTTCTCCGGCTGCCCATCACGCCGATGTATCCCGCGTTTGTCCGCAGCGCGGCTCGAATAAGCGGAATGTCGAATTTTTCATCATGCGTTAGCGCAACGATCGCGGTGCGCTCGTCGACCGGTGAGTCGCGCAAGAAATCATCCGGCCACGCAACGACTACGCGATCGGCTTCCGGAAAACGTTCGGGCGTTGCGAAGGCGGATCGGGCGTCGCACAGCGTGACTTCATAGCCGAGCAGTTTGGCGACGCGGACCATTGCGTGCGCGAAATCGATCGCCCCGAAAATGTACATCCGCGGTTTCGCCAATACGCGGTGAATGAAGACGCGAACGTCGCCGTGCGGTTCGCCTTCGTCGCCGTACATGCGAATCTCGGTGGCGTCGCCCGCAACCGATGCGCGCACTTCGACGGCGACAACGTCGTCGAGGCGCGCGTTTCCGAGCGAACCCAAGACGGAGTCTTCAAATATATAGAGGCGGTTTGCGCGCCCGGCATCGTCGAGCCGGATCGCTTCGGCGAACAGAGTCTCCGACATCAGATGGCGTTCGAGCCCGGCGGTTTCGGCGGCGTCGAGCGGCTCGACCAGCACGGTGAGCGTTCCGCCACAACTTAACCCGACCGCTTGGGCGTCGGCGTCCGAAAGACCGTACTCCACCAAGCGCGCGCGGCCGTCGCGGAGGACGCCGGCGGCTTCCTGCGCCAGGGCCGACTCCACGCAGCCCCCGCTGATGGAGCCCAGGAGCGTACCGGCCGACGAGATCGCCATGACCGCTCCGGGATCGCGTGGCGCCGAGCGCAGGACGTCAACGAGGGTCGCCAGGGCGACGCGTTCGCCGGCCTGCTGAAGGCGGCGGACCTGCCCGAGGAGTTCGTACATGCGCATGGCTTCAACGGGGGTCCGGTGAAGTCCGACCGGCTATGCTGTGGCAGCACTACCACCAGCCGCGTTCAGTAGCGCGGGCGCTTGCATTGCTCCGCGAATACGGTGCGGCCGCGCGCATCGTCTCGGGCGGCACCGACGTGCTCGTCGAGCTGCAGCGCGGCATCAAGCCGACCGAAACGCTGATTGACGTCACGCAATTGCGCGAGCTGAAATACGTGCGCGACGAAGGCGAGCGTATCGCGATCGGCGGAATCGCCACGCACAACGATGTGCTTGCATCGCAGGTATGCGCGCAGCGCGCGCAGCCGCTCGTGCAAGCCTGCGTCGAGGTCGGCGCCCCGCAGATCCGCACTCGCGCCACGATTGCGGGCAACTTGGTTACCGCGTCGCCGGCGAACGATACGATCGTTCCGCTGATCGCGATGGGCGGCGAAGTCGTATTGCAAAGCGTCGACGGCGAGCGCGTCGTCGACATTGCCGAGTTCTTCACCGGGTTTCGCCAGACGCAGATGCGGCCCGACGAGCTGCTGCGCGAAATTCGCGTCCGTCCTTTAGCTGAGAACGAACGCGGGATATTTCTCAAACTCGGCTTACGCCGAGCCCAGGCGATCTCGGTGATCAGCGTGGCGGCGGTTGTTAAGATGAACGGCAAGGCCGTGTCGGAGGCGAGGATCGCGCTCGGGTGTTTGGCTCCGACGATCGTGCGCGCAAAGAACGCTGAGGTGGCGCTGGTAGGAAAAGCCTTGAGCGCCGAGACGATCGCTTCGGCGGCAGAAGCCGTGCTCGAAGACGTCTCGCCGATTGGCGACGTGCGCGGCAGCGCCGAGTACCGGCTGCTTGCCGTCAGCGCGCTGGTGGAACGCAGTTTGCAGCGCATTGCGGGCGATTCATGCGCCGAAGGTTTGCCCGAGCGGCACATCCTGCTCGATACGGGTGAGGCGCCGGCCCTTTCAGTGAAAGATTTCGACGGCACGATCGTTTCGACGATTAACGGCAAACGCACCGAAATGCGCGACGCCGGCCGCAAGACGCTGCTCAACGCACTGCGCGAAAATGTGGGGCTCACCGGATCGAAGGAAGGCTGCGCCGAGGGCGAGTGCGGCGCGTGCACCGTGTGGATTGACGGGCAGGCGGTGATGTCATGCCTGGTTCCGGCTGCGCAAGCGCACGGGCATGCACTCGTTACGATTGAAGGGCTGGCCGCCAGCCACAATGGGAAGCCGCTCCATCCGCTGCAGCAGGCCTACATCGAACGCGGTGCGGTGCAGTGCGGATTTTGCATACCCGGCATGTTGATGGCGGGAGCCAAGCTGTTGCAAGAATGTGAAGCGCCAACGCTCGAGCAGCATCAGACCGCGATCAGCGGAAACATCTGCCGCTGCACGGGTTATCGCAAGATTCTCGACGCAATGCAGCAAGCGGCGAGCGAAATGGGACATGAAGAAAGCCCTAACCCTTCGTTCCCCTCAGGGTCCCTCCCATCGACTCGCGTTTCGAAGGAAACGCCGCTCAGGACAGGCTCGCTCAGGATGACACGATAGATGTCCCAAGCACGTCGCGATAGCGAGTTGATCGGTGCAGCCGTGCCGAGGCCGGACGCGCTCGGCAAAGTCACCGGCGCTGCGAAATATCCGGCCGACTTAGTGCGAGCCGATATGGTGCAGCTGAAAGCGGTCTTTGCCAATCGCGCGCACGCGCGCATTCTTTCGGTTGAAACATCGGCGGCGTTGGCTCATCCGGGCGTGCTGGCTGTATTCACCGCAGCGGACGTTCCATACAACCGTTTCGGGCTTATCGATGACGACCAGCCGCTGCTTTGCGACGACAAGGTGCGCTTCGTCGGCGACCGGGTCGCGTTGGTGGCCGCGGAAACGGTCGAAGCGGCGGAGGCCGCCGCGAAACTCGTGCACGTTGAGTATGAAGACCTGCCGATCGTTTCGGAGGTGCGTGCAGCGATGGCGTCGGACGCGCCGCTGGTTCACGCGGACCGTGAGAACAATGTTCTCGGGCACATCCGGATTCGCAAGGGCGATGTGGAAGCCGCGTTTGCCTCAGCCGATGTCGTCATCGAAGAAGAGTTTTCCACGTCGTGGCAAGAGCACGCGTACTTGCAGCCCGACGCCGGCATCGCGTACTACGAAGGCGAGAAGCTCGTCGTAGAGACGGCGGGCCAATGGCTGCACGAGGATCGACGCCAGATCGCCAAGATGCTGCAGCTCGCCGAGGACGACGTGGTGATCCGCTACGCGAAGATCGGCGGTGCGTTCGGCGGACGCGAAGATCTGATCGTTCAGCCGCTGCTGGCGCTGGCGACGTGGAAGCTGAAACGGCCTTCCGCGCTGGTCTGGAACCGCGAAGAGTCGATCGTCGGCCATCAAAAACGTCATCCGTATTTCATCCGATCCAAGTGGGCTGCGAACAAAGACGGGAAGATCGTGGCCGCGCAGACGGAGCTACTGGCCGACGGCGGCGCGTATGCGAGTACGAGCATCGAGGTGCTCAAGGGCGCGACGGTCGGCGCCTCGGGCACGTACGAGATCGAAAACGTCGCGAGCGATGGTTACGTCGTTTACACAAACAACGTCCCGTGCGGCGCCTTCCGCGGATTCGGCTTGCCACAGGCGCAGTTCGCGGCAGAATCGATGGTGACGCGCTTGGCGGTGTCGCTTGGTATGGATCCGATCGAGTTCCGCAAGCGCAATATGTACCGCGAAGGCAGCCTGACCGCGACGCAAACTCCGCTTCCGCAGGGCGTCAGCGCACTGTCCGTGCTCGAACGGTGCTCCGCGGAGATGGAAGCGCGCTTTCGCACCAACGGCACCGTCTCCCCAGTCTTTAAGCGTGGTGTCGGAATGGCGTCGGGAATTAAGAACGTCGGATATTCGTTCGGATTTCCCGATCAAGCGACGGCGACCGTTGAGTTGTACGGTGAAAAAGAGATCGATCGCGTCGTGTTGCGCATCGGCGCGGCCGAGTGCGGACAAGGAGCGCATTTGGTGATGCGGCAAGTCTGCGCCGCGACGCTCGACTTACCGCTAGAGCGCATCGAGCTGATCGCTGAAGACAGCCACGAGTCGCCAAATGCCGGCAGCGCTTCGGCTTCGCGCATGACATTTATGGGCGGGCGCGCAGTGAAGGATGCCGCAACGGCGGCGCTTGCAAAGTTTCCGGGCTCCGACGCAAAAGCGACGGTCCAATTCCGATCCGCCGAAACCACGCCGCTCGAGCCGGAGACCGGCAAAGGCTTTCCGCATTTTAATTACGGCTACGTCTCGCAAGCGGTAGAAGTAGAAGTAGACACGGCCACCGGGCTCGTACGCGTGCTGCGCATCATCAGCGTGCACGATGTTGGCCGCGCCATCAACAAACAGCAAGTGGAAGGTCAGATCGAAGGCTGCCTGGCGCAAGCCGTTGGTTACGCGCTGACCGAAAACTTCCAATGCCGCGACGGAAGAATCTTGACGCCGCATTTCAGCAACTACCTTTTGCCGACGACGCTCGATATGCCGACCGACGTCTATCCGGTGATCATGGAGCTCGCCGATCCGAACGGACCGTTTGGCGCCCGTGGCGTTGCAGAGATGGCGCTCGTGCCGTTTGCCGCCGCGGTTGCAAACGCGATTCACGCGGCTACGGGCGCATGGGTGACGCAGGTTCCCTTTACGCCTGAGCGCGTTCTCGCGGCGATTGCAAAAACGCGAAGTGTGGAAGCGGTAACGGCCTGAAGCGACGAGGCGCTACACTATGGATTATCTTAGCGGCCGCATTTATGCTGTCGTTTCCGGTCGTGCAATTATTGCTCGACAGCGGCAATTTCATGGGCTTGAATCCCGCGCCGATTGGCGCGACCGTCGATTTTCCCTCGGGCATGGTGACAGCGGTGCTACCCGGCACTCCGGCGGCCCGAGCGGGTCTACTGCCCGGAGATCGAATCGACTACGCGCGCTCGGGTTGGACAATGCGCATCTGGATTCGGTCGGGGCATTTACGCACCGGCATTCCGGCGACGCTTCCAATCGTCCGCGCGGGCCAGGCTACGACTGTAACGCTGATTGCTCCGCGTGCCGCGCCCATATCCACAAACCTGCTTGTCATCGATCTGGCTAAGATACTGGCGGCCCTGATATACGTCTTTCTGGGCTGCGCATTCTATTTCGCGTCGCGCACAACGCTGTCGCTTGTGTTCATGGTATTTTGCTTTGCTATGGTCGGCCCGTTTGCGAATACTTCCTGGATGCATGTCTCTCCGCCCTGGGCGGAGCCGCTGGCAGCGTTCGTCGGGGCCTTACTTCCGCTGGCGCAGTCGTGGAGCTATTTGATATTTTGCTTGCGTTTTCCGACGGGCACTGCGATCGGCCGATGGAGGCTGGTCGATCGCGCGGTCCCGGCGATCATGGTGCTCTTCTTTTTGATGTATTACGGACATTTTTATACGGTCGCTTTCATCAACGGAGAAAATGACCCGCTCTACAATGTTTTCGTTTCGTGCGCTTGGCTCGCCAACTTCCTAGGAGCAGGTGCTTTTATAGCTCGCTATTGGAACACGCGGGGCGCCGAGACCATCCGCATGCGCTGGGTAGCCGTAGCGCTCGCGATTTACCTAGGAATATTGGGGATATTTTTCATCGATCAAGCGGTTCACGGGAACGCGCTCTGGGTTGCTTATCTGACGCTCTTCAATCCGGCGCCGTTCGCATTTGCGTACGCGCTGGTGCGCGGCCGTATTATCGACGTTCGGATTTTCGGCGGCCGCGCCATCGTCTATGCGGCACTTACGGCAATTCCGGTGGCCTTACTAGCAATCGTCGATTGGTTTTTCGCGCGGCGACTGCAGGATGCGCGCTTAGCAACGTTCCTCGAAGTGGGCCTGGCTGTTGCCTTCAGTTTTTGGCTACGCGGATTGCACCGGCGCATCGATCGCTTCGTTGAACGCGTCTTTTTTGCGAGCCGGCATCGTGCCCTCGAGCGCGTACGGCACATCACGCGCGCGCTGCCGTTCACGGAGAGGATTGAAACGATCGAAACGATGCTCTGCGATGAAACTGCGGCCGCACTCCAGTTGACCTCTGCGGCTCTCTTTCGGGTGGATCAAGGCGCGTTTGTTCGGACCTGCGCGCGCGACTGGGACGATGGAGCCGATCGCCTGGATTCGGACGACCCACTCATCCTTTTCGCACGCTCGTCAAATGCGGGCGTTTATCTCGACGATGTACCCCGCTCGCACGCGGCAGTTCCAAAGGGCGACGCTAAACCGGCCTTCGGATTGCCCGTTACCGTCGGCCACCGCGTGATTGCGGTCGTGCTGTATGGAAACCATGTGAACGGCGAGCCTATCGACGGCGAGGAAGAAGGGCTTCTCAACGCGCTTGCTCACGCTTCGGCGACCGCGTACGAACATTTGCATGCCCTTGAGCGCGAACGCGAGATCGCGCAGCTGCGTTCGCAGCTTCGGCTTAGTACCTCCGCTTCTAGATAGACGTGCGGCTTAGCCGCCTCCTTACCAGCCACCAACACAGCGCGGCGAGCAGCAGATATGGAATGAATGCTATCGCCCAAACAACCACGGAAACCAAGCCGATGGTAAACTGCGAGAGGGCATGAAGAGCCGTGTGCCACTCGCTGATGAGCTGCGCCGAAGCGGACGATTCTACCGGCGCACCGGCTACTTCGGCGGCCAGCGATACGGAGATGGTGGAGTAACTCACACGATTGCGCATGTCTTTGAGCTCCGCGTCGAGTGTTTCAATTTGCTCGCGCACGGCAGAGAGCTGGCTCTCGGCTTCAAGAATCTGGCCAATCGAACCCGAGCGATCCATGATTTTCGCAATGTCAATCTCCGTGCGGCGGAGATTACGAAGGCGCGCCGCCGAATCCACGATCTGCGAGGTGAGGTCTTCGGCGCTTATCGAACGCGCACGCGCGTTACCGACGTGTGCGAGGTTGCGCATCGCAGCCTCGAAGCGATCGTCCGGGACTCGCAACTCCATATCCGCGGAGGGCGCGCCGCCTTGCTCGCTGCGGGCGGTGTCGTCGAGTGAAAGCACGTCGCCCGTTTGAGCCCGCGCGATCGCCGAGACGGCCGCGATCGCCTTGTCCACGTTCGGCACGAAAAGGCTGACCGAACCGGTGCGTGCGATCTGCACGCCACTCCGCGCTGATTTAGCGGCTGAGGGGTTCGGTGCAGCGGCAAAGCGCATCTGGCCCGTTCCTTTGAGTGCGATATCGTGCGGCGCCGGCACAGATTTCATCACTCGCACGAAATCAATGTGCTCCATCGCCGAATAATCCGAATTCGCCGATCGCGATGCCGCGAATATGGCAGCTGCGAGCACGATGGCCGCAGCAGAGAACGTAATGACTGCAGGGCGAACGTATTTTCGCATTTCCGGCCCAACCTTTTACGGAGTGAACGCTTTGGCCGGGGACGATTGTGACCGCGAGCCTGTTTAGACCAACGAAATGAGGTAACGGCGCGCCTTGTGACCGGCGTCGACGGCATCGACGATTCGCACGCCTCCGCATTTTTCGATCACGCCGGCTGAGGCGGCGTTTTCATCCCAGCAGGTAATGAGCGCATCCACTTCGCCTAGTTCGCGTAACCGATTGCAGGCGTGCTGTAGCATTGCCGTCGCGACGCCTTGACGGCGGAACTTTGGTTGCACAGAGTAGCCGACGTGTCCACCCACACGCCAGAGCGTGCCGCGCACGGAGTGACGCACGTGCACTTCGCCGGCCATTTCGTCGCCGGCGAACGCCCAGTACGTGTCGGAGGAAACCCAACGATCGGGCAAGCCGCGTCCTTCGCTAGCGAGCTGTAAGAACTCAATGTACGCCGGGAGATTCGTGCGCGCCAGCCCGAAGACACAGTCCACCGGCCACATGTCGTGATCTTCTGCGAGAAAAACGCTCAGGAATTTCTCGAACGCGGGAGCGAGCGCGGTGGAGGGGCGGCGGAAATCAAGATGCACGATTCCGCCACTTTCTAGCAACATGGGGACAACACTTGGCGCGAAAGAACGAAGACTTGTCGCCGGGAATTGTAAAGGCGATTCTGAGGAAGGCGGGACTGCGATGAGAAAAACACACGTCGCCATATTTGAGCAGTCTGAGGACGGTGGCTGGGGAGCATACGTCCCCGATCTTCCCGGGTGCGCGAGTTGGGGTGTTTCCCGCGAAGACGCGGCGCGCAATGTGCGCGATGCGATTGAAACCTACATTGACGAGCTGCGCGAACTGAACGAACCGATCCCGGAGCCCGGGTCGTACACGGAAGCTATTTCGGTCCCTTAGCTTTGCCCCTCATCAGGCGCGCTTCGCGCGCTGTTCGGGGTCCTTCGACAAGCTCAGGATGACAAGGCTTTTCACTCCCCTAAATTTTTCGCAATTTCGTTTGCGCGAGCGATTGTCGCCTGCAGATCGAAATTCAGCAGCTCGCCGTTGCGGACGCGCTGTTCGCCGTTGACGATAACCAGATCGGCGCGTTGCGGGCGGCAGAAAACGAGTGAAGCGATCGCATCGTGCACGGCGCCGCCGGAGAGTTCGAGCGAATCGATCGACCAGCCGGCGATATCCGCGGCCTTGCCGGGCTCGAGCGATCCGACGTCGTCGCGTCCCAAGACTTCGGCGCCGCCGCGCGTTGCAATTTCGAGCGAGTCGCGCGCGGTCAGCGCCGCGGGGTTGCCCGCCGATATGCGCTGCAAAAGCATGGCGTGGCGCACTTCGTCGATCAGGCTCGAAGAGTCGTTGGAGGCCGAGCCGTCGACGCCCAGTCCCACGCGCGCGCCCGCGGCACGCAACGCAACGATCGGTGCCGTGCCTGAGCCCAGCCGCATGTTCGAACTAGCGCAGTAGGCGACGCCGGTGCGCGTAGCGCCCAGCCGATCGCACTCCTTAGCTGATGGATGCACCATGTGCGCGTGCCAAACGTCATCGCCGACCCAGCCGAGCTTTTCGGCCAACTCCACCGGGCGGCAGCCGAAATGCTCGAGGCAATAGTTTTCCTCATCCAACGTTTCTGCGAGATGCGTGTGCGAGTGGACGCCGGCACTGCGCGCCAATGCGATGCTCTCGCGCATCAGATCCTCCGAAACCGAGAACGGCGAACAGGGCGCAACGACGATGCGCGTCATGGCTAGCGGTGCCGGATCGTGGTACGCGTCGATCACACGTTGCGTATCTTTGAGGATCGCCGGTTCGTCTTGGACGACGACGTCGGGTGGCAGTCCGCCTTTCGAGCGGCCGAGCGACATCGAACCGCGCGACGCGTGAAAACGAAAACCCATAGCGCGCGCGACTTCGATCTGATCGTCGACGCGCGCGCCGTTGGGCCAAATGTACGTGTGGTCCATTGAGGTCGTGCAGCCCGAGAGCAAGAGCTCGGCGATCGCGATCTGCGTCGAGACGCGGATCGCCTCCGGCGTAAAGCGCCCCCACATGGGATAGAGTTTTTGCAGCCAGTCAAAAAGTTTGACGTCTTGCGTGCCCGGAACGCTGCGCGTGAGGGTTTGGTAGAAATGGTGGTGGGTGTTTACGAGGCCAGGCAGCAGCACCATACGGGAACAATCGATCGCTGCATCGGCCGGCCGTTCGGGTGCGCCTGGGGCATCGATCGCTTCGACGACATTATCGCGCAAGAGGATGCTCGCGCCGTGCAGCTCGCGCCGCTCGCGGTCAAAAGTCGCAATCGTGTGCGCGTTCTTTAAAAGAAGCGTTGCCATGGCTAACAAGGCGGGTACGGCCTAAAGGCGCGTCTAACCTCGCCGCTCGTGAATTCCGCCGCACTCCTCGATGGTTACGACCGCTCGGCACTGACCTTGTGCTCCATCGGCAGCCATTCCGCGCTGGAAGTGGCCGCGGGTGCGCGGGCGCAGGGACTGCGCAACCTGGTCGTCACCGCAAAGGGCCGTGAGAAAACGTACTCGCGTTATTATGCGCGGGTGGGCGAACCTGCGCGCGGATGTGTTGACGCGACATTAGAACTCGAGGCGTTCGTCGACATCCTCGAATCGAAGGTGCAAGACCAACTGCGGGCGCGTAACGTCGTCTTCGTTGCCAACCGTTCGTTCGAGGTCTATCTGCGCGAAAAATATTCCTACGACCAGATCGAGAGCGGCATGCGCGTTCCGATGTTCGGCAACCGCAAGCTCTTGCGCGCGGAGGAACGCGAGGAGGCCAACAACCAATATGCGCTCTTGCGCCGCGCCGGCATTCGGCATCCGCTGCAATTCAAGAGCGCGAGCGAGATCGACCGTCTCGTTATGGTTAAAGCGCCGCACGCGAAGGTCAGTTTCGAGCGCGCCTTCTTTCTGTGTTCATCGCCGAAAGAATATCGCGAGACCTCACAAACGCTGATGCGCGAAGGCGCGATCAACGAAGCGGGTCTGCGCGGTGCGGTCATCGAGGAATATGCGCTCGGTCCAACCGTGAACCTGAACTTTTTTTATTCGCCGGTGCTGCGGGAGCTCGAGTTGTGCGGCACCGATACGCGCCGCCAAACCAACCTCGAAGGTTTTCGCAACGTGCCGCCGTCCGCGCTCGGCGCGCTGCAAAACGTGCCGATGCGGTTGGAAGAGGCCGGGCACATCGCCGCGACGCTGACGGAATCCATGCTGGAGAAGGCGTTTGAAATGGGCGCCCCGTTCTTGCAGGCGGCGCGCGAACTCAATCCGCCGGGCGTCATCGGGCCCTTCGCGCTGCAGTGCGCGATCGTCGCAGGTCCGCCGAAGGAATTCGTCTGCTACGACGTGTCGCTGCGCATTCCGGGCTCGCCCGGCACACGGTATACGCCATACTCGAGCTACCGGTGGGGGCGCGACGTTTCGGTCGGCGAACGCATCGCCATGGAAATCGTTTTTGCTCGTGACGCAAATCGTTTGGAAGAGGTCGTGACGTGAATCCCAACTATCCGCGCGATCTGATCGGCTACGGCGAGAATCCGCCCGATCCGAAGTGGCCCGGCGGCGCGCGAGTTGCCGTGCAGATCGTCATGAACTACGAAGAGGGCTCCGAATATTCGATTCCCGACGGCGACGAGCGATCGGAAACCTATCTCACCGAAGTTCCCGGCGCGTCGCTCGGTCCGAACAAGCGCGATCTGATCGTCGAGTCGGTGTACGAATACGGCAGCCGCGCCGGCTTTTGGCGCCTGATGCGCATCTTCAAGGAACGCGACATTCCGATTACGGTCTTCGGCGCCGCCCTCGCGCTCGAACGCAATCCCGAAGCGGCGCGCGCGATTCGCGACGCCGGATATGAGGTGTGTTCGCACGGCTGGCGCTGGGTCGGCTTTCAGGATATGAGCGAAGAGCAAGAGCGCGCCGACATGAAACGGGCGATCGAATCGATCGAGCGGACGATCGGCGAGCGTCCGTATGGGTGGTATTGCCGCTATGCGCCCAGTGAAAACACGCGCCGGCTCGTGGTGGAGGAAGGCGGATTTCTCTACGATTCAAACTCTTACGACGACGACTTGCCGTACTGGGTGAAGGTATCCGGGAAGAATCATCTCGTCATTCCATACACGCTCGACGTCAACGACATGAAGTTTTCCGTTCCGCCGGGCTTTACGGCACCATCGGGTTACTTCGAGTATATGAAAGATACGTTTGACGTGCTTTACCGTGAGGGAAAGACACAGCCCAAGATGATGAGCGTCGGTTTGCATACGCGTCTTGCCGGACGTCCGGGCCGCGCCGCGGCCCTCGAACGTTTTCTCGATTACGTGCTCGAACACAAACGCGTATGGGTTTGCCGCCGCATCGACATTGCCAAGCACTGGATTGCGGAGCACCCGCCAAAGTGATCCTGCAATTCGTTACCTCGTGCGGGCCTCGACCCGGCTCGGCCGTGGTTCGACTGGGGCGCCTTGTGGCGCCCGCTCACCATGACATATTTGGGCGCCGACCCTATGAGTAGCGTCGTTCAGCGGTTGGCCGAGTTGGCCGAACTCGGGAAATATGAGTACGGAATAAACCGCGGACTGGCAACACCGCAGGAACGAAAAGCTCGCGAGCTGTTCGTGAAGTGGGCGACCGAAAGCGGCTACCAACTGACGCAGGATCCGATCGGCAATCTCTTCGCGCGCCGCAACGGAAGCGATCCGGCGGCGGCGCCGATCTTGGTCGGTTCGCATCTGGACACGGTTCCTACCGGCGGCGCGTATGACGGCGCGTACGGCGTGGTCGCCGCGCTCTGCGCGCTCGAGCAACTCGACAGTGAGGGTATAGCGACGCGCCATCCCATAGAAGCCGTCGCGTGGGTCGGAGAAGAGGGCAGCCGTTTTTCCATCGGGTGTTTAGGCAGCGCCGTCTTCGCGCGGCTGACGTCGCTCGACGAAGCGTACGCGCTGCGCGACGAATCGGGGGTAACGCTTGGCGATGCGCTCGCGTCACCCGACGGCGGATTGCTCGAGCTGCCGGAGCGCGGCGAACAGCGCGTAGCCGCATATTTGGAATTGCACGTCGAGCAAGGGCCGGTGATGGAGGCTGCGGGCGTTCATCTCGGTGTCGTCAGCGCCATCACCGGACAAATTCGTTATCGCGCCGTGGTCGAGGGGACAAGCGGCCATGCCGGCACGGTGCCCATGGAGCGCCGTTCCGACGCGCTGTCCGCCGCTGCAGAGATCGTGCTGGCGATGGAGACAGCCGCGAAGAAAGCGGGCGGCGCCGTTGTAACGGTCGGCCGGCTGGTGGTGGAACCCGGCGGCACCAACGTCATTCCGGCGCGCGTCAGTTTCTCGATCGACAACCGTTCGCCGGATGTTTCGAAGATGGAAGCGATCGAAGCCGCCTTTCACGCAACAGCGGAAAGGGTTACGAAGGAGCGCGGCGTTCGCGTCATGCTCGAAAAACTCGATGTGCATAAGCCCACGCCCATGAACGACAAGCTGCGCGCAGCGCTGCACCGCGTCTGCGAGACGATGGGGCAAGCGGCTCCCGACATTCCGAGCGGCGCCGGCCACGACGCGATGTGCATCGCGAAGATCGCGCCGGCGGCGATGTTGTTCGTGCCCAGCATCGGCGGGCATAGTCATGTAGGCCAAGAGCGCACCGCGGATGCGGATTTGGAACTAGGAGTCGCGGCGCTGGCCCGCGCGATCGAGGAGGTCGACAAATGAGATTCTTTATCTGCGGATCGGCGCTGCGCGGGCAGCCGGATCACAAGAACTTGGGTGATGCAAAATTCTTGGGAGAGGCGCGCACGGCGCCAAAATACCGGCTCCATTCCGTGCGCGATCAACATCCCGGCATATACGAAGTCGAAGGTGGCGGCATTTCGATTGCCGGCGAGCTGTACGAATTCACTCCCGAGCAGCACGAACAGTTGCTGGAAAGCGAACCGCCCGATCTCTATGAAGCGCCGGTCGAGCTCGAGGACGGGTCGACAGCTAGCGCGATGATCTATCCGCGCTCGCTCATCGAAGAACGCGGTTACAAAGATATTTCCGAGTACGGCGGCTGGAAGGCGTTTAAGGCTTCAGGGACAGAGAGCTGACAGGGCGGCTTCGGCGTCGGGCGGCGGTTTGGCGCTGTTGAACGTGAACTCGAGCATATAAAGTGCCGGTTCCCTGCGAAACGCGATAACCTCCATGTTGTGCGCGCCCGCCGGGCTTGCAATACCGGTGGCAATGAAGCGCGGCTGCGGTGCTCCGCAGATCGAGATGCTGTCAATCACCGTGGTTGCTCCCTTTACCGGCGCTAGCGCCGATGTGAGCATCGCCATCAGGTGAGGCGGCTGACAATCGCAGACTTGGCGGGTCCCAAAAATTTCGCTTTGCGTGCCATCCGCTTCGGCTCGGACGTAATGCGCGTACTCGTCTTTCTCTAACGCCATTTTCTTCCATGCCGGATCCAACGGTGGCGTAGGTGGCGTAGACGGCGGCGCTATGGATTGCGTCATTAGTGCGGCTAAGAAGAGTGCGAGCATTGGTCACCCTTTCTTTTATTACGGCGAAGAAGTAACGTCGTCGAAATTGGCGGTCGCGTCGTTTACGCCGTTCGACGTTACGTGCAGGCGGATTTCAATGAGCGAACCGACGCCAAAATCCGAGCGTGAGAACGAATAGGTTTTCGTTATCGGCGCGCCGCCGTTGCAGGTTGTCGGGCCCGACCGCGTGGCCGGCGGCACGAACGTGTCCAGAATCGTTTCGGTTCCTTCAAGCGTGCCGGTCGGAAAGACGAAACCGACCGTCACGGTGACCGGATCTTGTCCACCCCAAACGCGAAACGAAACGGATTGGGGTATGCCGTGATCGATGAATTGCTGGGAAAAGTAGCCCGCGGAACCGCCGGGCGTTGCGACTTCCATAAAAGGATTGTCGGTCTGGCCGGAGACGCACTGGTCCGACGTTTTTATCGTAAAGGTTGGAAAACCAGGGATCGTGCCGGAGGCTGTGGGCGTAACGGCCCAGCAAGTGAAGGCGAAGTTGAATCCGGTGTTAATAATGTTGGTCTTGTTGCATGCAGGCGGTCCGCCGATCGGCGCATAGGCGACTCCGTTCGATCCGCATCCCGCAAGCATGCTCATGGCCAAAAGCGGAAGAACGCTCAAGTACTTCATGGGAATCGCGTTCCTATTCCGAAGAACGAGCCTTCAGTCCACGCGTTGCCCGGCGTGTTGATCGTCGAGTTGAAGATTTCTCCGGCCCAGCCCGCCTCTAGGAATAAATTCGTCGCATTTAGCCAAAACGTCGCGCCCGCGCGATACTTGAGCACGCTGTACCCAAAGGGTACCGTCTGACCGGAGAACGGACCAAGGTAGGGAGAAACCGGATACGTATACTTGCCGTTCACGGCCGGATAGTACCACACGCTTGCAAAGAGCGAGAGTTGCTTGTCGAGATTCGGCAATTTCGTTATGCCAATGCCGGCGCCGCGAATGTTCGGGTACCCCAGATAGCTGTAATGCTTTAAATAAAAGCCTGCGCCGGCGTAGACGTTGGGGAGAATCTTCAGCGCCGCGCGCAGATCGACGTCGGTGTCGACGCCGATAAAGGCGGGCACGTATTCTTGAGCTCGTCCGGTTTGCTGTCCGATGAGATTCGAAGCGACCGCGGTGACGCAGCCCGGATCGGCGGAGGGACAGACGCCCGTCTGATATTGGCCGAGCGCGTTCACGGTCGTGCAGCCGGTGGGGGCCGGGTCACAGAGCTGCGTTTGTTGGAAGGCGTTGTGAGGCCAGCGGTAACGATTGAAATCGATCTGGACTAGGAACGTATTCGCCATCACGTACGCGCCTCGTATGCCGAACGATTGATTGGCAATAGTGTGCGCAGGAGCGGCCTCATTCGAGACGGCCGGCGCATTCAAGTAGTCGGCGGAAACTACGATGCGGTTTGCGTGCTGGCGCGCGATCGTGGGCGGCGCCGGAGTTGGAGTGGCGACGGGCGCCGGTGCCGGCAGCGGCTCGGGAGTGCGCTCAGGCGCAGGTGTGGGTTTCGGCGTTGAAGGCGCCGGCGTGGCCGGAACGGGCGTTGCCGGAACCGGCGTGGGCGGCGGCAGCATTGCCGCGAGTTCCGCGTAGCGAACGACGACGACGTGCCGGTCGGCGACCCACTGCACATAGCCGCCCAGGCCTTCGGAGATAACACGGATCGGCACGAGGATTTCGCCTTCGTACAACATCGGCGCGACGTCGAGCGGGTGAACTTTGTCGTTTACGATGACGCGCGGAACGCCGAGCGTCAATACGACGCGCGCGCCGGCCTTGTCGATCGTGATCGTTCTGTTGGCCGAGTCGTAGGTGACCTGCGCGCCGCCCATCTGCGCGAGCATCGCCCGCAGCGGAACGAGAATGGCGTTGCCGCGCACGAGCGCGGCGAGCACGCGGTCGTTGCTCAAGACGTCATCGGTGTGAACCAGATGGTCGTTGAAGAGGATCGGCACCTGCCCGAATGGCGCATTTCCGAATGGAGGCGGCGTCGCCACCGGTCCGGGCGGGGGAGTGGAATACAGGCGCGGCCGTGTTCCGGTCGGATAGATGCGCGGCGGCGTCGACGGCGGACCCGGAAAGGGCGTTTGCTCGGCGGCCGGCGAATTCGCGGCAACGGCGGAGCTCGGCGCGGAGCGCTTTGCGCCGTGCAGGTTCGCGCCCAGAAGTTGTGCGCCCGTGAGGTTGGCGCCGATGAGGACCGTGTTTTGCAGATCGGCGCGCTGGAGCTTCGCGGACGTCAGTACGGCGTTGTGCAGGTTTGCGCCGTGAAGATTTGCCGTTTGCAAGTCGGCGTTTTGCAGATTGGCGCCGAAGAGGTTGGCGCGCGTTAGGTTGGCGCCGTACAAATCGGCTCCGGTGAGCACCGCGTTCTGAAGATCGGCTCCTTGCAGGTTGGCTTGCTGCAGGTTGGCGTTCTGAAAGTTTGCGCCTTCGGAATCGGCGTGCTGCAAGTTGGTGTTTTGCAAGATCGCGCCGGTCAGCGTCGCCGCGCCAAGATGCGCGCCGAGCAGGTTCGCTCCGCGTAAGTTTGCGCCCGCGAGATTAGCCCCGCGCAAGTTGGCGCCTTGCAGATCGGCGTTTTGTAGGTTGGCGTTGTGCAGGTCGGCGTTTTGCAGATTCTTGCCCTGCATATTTGCGCCGACGAGATTTACCGGAGCTTGCGCGAGTGCCGGGGCGCAAAGAAACGCGACCAGTAACATAACTGCCGCGGGGAAGACGCGCCTCACGGGGCGGCCTTTATCTTGGTGGGCGCGTATGCGCCGGTGGACTGCTCGGCGCCGGGGTTGGCACGGTGTGCGGTGATGGTGCGGGTGCCGGCATCGGGCTTAAGTTATAAAGGTTAGCGCTCTGCATCTTCGCGCCTTGCAGATTGGCGCCCTGAAGATCGGCGCCTTGCAAATCGGCGTGTTGCAGAATGGCGTTAAGCAAACTCGCCCCGCGTAAGTTTGCGTTTTGAAGGTTTGCATTTGCAAGATTGGCGCCTTGCATCGTCGCTGTTTGTAGAATTGCCGTTTGCAAATTGGCGCCTTGGAGATTGGTTTGGGAGAGGTTAGCCCCGGTCAAATCGGCGCCATATAGCGTTGCGTCCATGAAATTGGCGCCCTGCAGCTTGGCGCCTTGCATGCGCGCACTCTGCAGGTTGGCGTCCTGGAATATGGCATGCTGTAAATTCGCGCCGTTCAAGCCGGCGCCATAGAGGTTGGCTTTTTGCAGGTTGGCTCCCTGAAGATTGGCGAGTCCCAGGTCTGCGTTCTGAAGATTTGCGCCGCGTGCATCGGCGCGCGACATGTCGGCATTATAGAGCGTCGCGCCATAGATGGTTGCGGTCTGTAAGTTCGCACCCTGCAGGTGGGCGCCTTGCATGTTTGCGCCTTGCAGGTTTGCGCCTTGAAGTTTCGCTCCGTTCAGGTCGGCGCTCTGCAGGTTCGCGCTTTGAAGCTTGCCGCTTTGCAGAGCGGCGCCGCGCAGGTTCGCCCCTTGCAGATCGGCGTGCTGCAGATTTACGTCGTAAAGGTGGGCGCCTTCGAGATTTCCGCCGCGCAGGTGCGCGCCGTAGAGGTTGGCGCTTCTAAAGTTTACGCTTTGGAGCTTAGCGCCGCGAAAGTTTGCGCCGCGCGAGTCCGTCGAAGTGAGATCGGTGCCTCGCAGATCTGCACCCATCAATGTCGCGCCGCGCAGGTTAGCTCCGCGCAAATGCGCGCCGGCGAGATTTGCGCTGCTCATGTGCGCACCTTGCAGGTTGGCGCCTTCCAAGTCGGCGTTTTTTAAATTGGTGGATTGCAGGTTGGCGTTCTGCAAGTTGGCGTTCTGCATGTTGGCGTTTTGCAAATTCGCGCCCTGAAAATTCGAGGCGCGTTGCGCGAGAGCCGGGGCGGCCAAAAGCAGGGCGACAGAACAAACTGCGCCCAACATAAACCAAGCGCGTGCGCGCGCTGCGTGCCGCTTTAACGAAGCCACCTGGCCGACCGATTGAACCCTCTCTAGGGCAGGTCCTCTTAGCTACCCCTATAGGTGGAATAAGCGAAGGGCGCCAGCAGAAGCGGAATGTGAAGTTTTCGTACGCTTTGCGTGATGAGGAAACGGACGGGAATTTCATCGAAAAACGTCGCTACGCCCGCCACTCGAAAGTAGGCCCCGGCCGAAAAGAGCAAGACATACGTCGCGGCTACGAGTTCGCCACCGAAGATCGGCGCGATGCGTCCGTCGGCATCGGTTTCGCCCGTAGCGATTAACTCGCGTTCGTCGCCATCGATGCGAAAGAGCCGGACGATGACGCCGCGAGCAGGCTCGCCGCGCGACGTATCGAGCACGTGGGTCGAGATCATTTGAGCGGCGCTCCGGAGGCTATCCAGCCTGCGATTTGCATCCGTTCGCCTTTCGTCATCCCCGTCACGTTTCCAAGCGGCATGGCCGCAGAAGCCACTGTCTGCTGGTAAATACGCTGCGCATTACTTGCGATGTGCTGCGGCGTGTCGAGCAATACCCCCGCCGGTGCAGCCGTGAAGCCGGGCTGCGTCGGACGGGGCGAATGACACACCGCGCATCGCTGCGCGAATATCGGCTGAACTTGTTCGAAGGCGACGTGTTTGGTGGCGCCGGCACCGCGCGGCATAATCGCGACGGCAATTGCAGCAAGGATCAAAAATGCGGCGATCGGCAAAGCCGGGACGAGCTTTCCTTTGTGCGAGAGAATGAACGCGTAGCGCACCAGCACGCCGGAGAGACTGATGCCGGCGAGAATCAACCAGCCGTACGGGTTTTCGTAGGTCATCGGATAGTGGCTGCTGATCATTATGAAGAGTACGGGCAACGTAAAGTACGTATTATGGACCGATCGAATCTTGCCGAGCTGTCCGGGCAGCGGATCGGGGATTCGGCCCGCGCGGATCGCGTCGACCATTTTCTTTTGGCCGGGAATGATGACGTACGCGACGTTGGCAGCCATGATCGTTCCGATGATCGCGCCGATAAGGATGTATGCCGCGCGCGCGCCGAAGACGTGGAAGAGTCCCCACGCCGCCAACACGAGAAACGCATAGACACAGACGCCGAGCGCGAGCGGCCAACGCGCCAGCAGTTTGCAGAGCGCATCGTAGACGACCCAGCCGACAATCAGCGAGGCGATGCTGATCGCGATCGCTTCAGCGGGCGTGATGTTCAGCACGGTGCGGTCGATCAAGTAGTTGCTCGCCCCCACCCAGTAAATGATCGCGAGCAGGCCGATGCCGCTGATCCACGTCCAGTACGCTTCCCATTTGAACCAGTGCAGCGCTACGGGTAACGACTCGCCCACCGGTCCGGTCAAATACTTTTGGTTATGGTAGAATCCGCCGCCGTGCACCGACCACAGTTCGCCGCTCACACCGTGCGCTTTGTCCGCTGTATTTTCGGGAGCGGTCAAATGGTTGTCGAGCCAGACGAAATAGAGCGACGTCCCAATCCACGAAATGCCCGCCACGAAGTGGAACCAGCGCAATAGGAGGTTGAGCCACTCGAGCGCGTAGGCCGTCATGCTTCGATCACGTCTGCGAGGCGGAGATGGGCAATCTTTGCTATCTCGTTTAGGGCGGCGGCAATTTCAGTTGTACGATCGTTTTGCTCGCGGCGCTCGAGCTCGGCGAGGATCGAGTCCTTGGTGTTTTCACGCGCGCAGATGACGAACGGGAACGAGAAGCGCGCGCGGTAGGATTCGTTGAGCCGGTCAAGACGCGCCAGTTCTTCCTTTGAAAGGCGGTCGAGACCGGCCGAACTTTGCTCGCTGCGCGAGGCGGGCGTGAGGCGGCCTTCGCGAGCGACGCGGCCGGCCAGATCGGGATGAGCGGCGATCAATGCGATGCGTTTCTCCTGGGGCGCTTGCTCGACGACGGCGACCATGGCGGCGTGAAGATCGTCCACGCTTGCAAAGGGCCGCTTCTCCCAAGCGAGTTCGGCGATCCACGGCGAGTTTTCGAATGCAAAGCCGACCGCATTGGTAAAATCCGCGCGGCCGGCCCGGTTGAGCTCCGAGACCGTCACGCTATGGCGCTTACCCCTGCATGCGTCGGCTTCCTGTGCCGCGAAGACCGCGGCGGTGCCGGCGACTGTTTTTGTTTTGGATTTTGGCGCGCAGTATAGCCAGTTAATCGCGCGCCGCGTGCGCGAACTCAACGTGTACTGCGAGATCGTTCCTTACGATTCGCCGTGGAATGAACTCGCCGCGCGCAAGCCGCAGGCGCTCATTTTGAGCGGCGGTCCGGAAAGCACGCTCGTGCCCGACGCGCCCCGCATGGATCCGGCGATCGTGAGCAGCGGCGTGCCGCTGCTCGGCATCTGTTACGGGATGCAGCTGATCGCGGGCGACGCCGGCGGCGAGCTGGTGAAACTCGATCGGGCGGAGTACGGGCCGGCCTTCGTCGCGGTAAAACGCGATAGTCCATTGTTTGCGGGGGTGGCGGCTGAGTCGCGTGCATGGATGTCGCACGGCGATTCGGTCGTGAGACTTCCGCCCGGTTTCTCGGAGATCGCTTCGACGGAGCGCTGCAAAGTTGCGGCAATGGCCGACGACCAGCGCAAAATCTACGGCGTGCAGTTTCATCCCGAGGTGGCGCAGACGGAGATCGGCCGGCGCGTGCTCGACAACTTCGTGCACGGTATCGCGGGAATCGGTTCGGATTGGCGCATGGATTCGTTCGTCGAGAGCAGCATCGCCGACATTCGCAAGCGGGTCGGCAGCGACAAGGTCATTTGCGCTCTCTCAGGGGGCGTCGACTCGGCGGTGGCGGCGACGCTGGTCTCGCGCGCCGTCGGCGAGCAGCTCACATGCATCTTCGTCGACCACGGGCTACTGCGCAAGAACGAGGCGGCGCTGGTGGTCGAGGCGTTCGTCGACGTCCTTCATTTAAATGTAGATGCGGTTGATGCGCGCGAGCGCTTCCTTCGCCGGCTGGACGGCGTTGCCGACCCCGAGGAGAAGCGGATCCGCATCGGCCACGAATTCATCGCCGTCTTCGAGGAGGAAGCCGCCAAGATTCCGGGCGTCAAGTTCTTGGTGCAAGGCACGCTCTATCCGGATGTCATCGAATCCAAGACGCCCGCCAGCAAGGCCGGCCATAAGATTAAGTCACACCACAACGTCGGCGGTTTGCCCGAGGAGATGAACCTGGAGCTCATCGAACCGCTGCGCTCGCTTTTTAAGGATGAGGTTCGCGCGGTTGGTAAAGTCTTGGGTTTGCCGGAGCGGATCGTGCAACGCCAGCCATTCCCCGGCCCGGGACTTGCTGTGCGCATCATCGGCGACGTAACCGACGAGCGGCTCGATCTCGTGCGCGAAGCCGATGCGATCGTCTGCGAGGAGATCGACGGTGCGACGCTCGATCCCAAGCCGTGGCAGTACTTCGCCGTGCTCACGCCGGTGAAAAGCGTCGGCGTGATGGGGGATGGCCGAACGTATTCGAATCTCGTCGCGGTGCGCGCGATCACGAGCGAAGACGGCATGACGGCCGACTGGGCGCGCCTGCCGTATCCGCTGATGGAGCGCATCAGCACCCGCATCGTCAACGAAGTTCCGGGCATCAACCGCGTGGCGTACGACATTACGTCGAAGCCGCCAAGCACGGTCGAATGGGAATGAAAGTTCTCGTCATCGGGAGCGGTGCGCGCGAAGACGCGCTCTCGTGGCGGCTTGCCGCTTCGCCGTCGTGCGAAGCCGTGTTCGCGGCGCCGGGAAACGCCGGCACAGCATCGCGCGGCACCAATTGGGAGATTGCGCCGACTAACGGCAAAGTGCTTGGTGCCCGCTGCAAAGCCGAGGGTGTCGATCTCGCGGTTATCGGTCCGGAAACGGCGATCGCCTCGGGCGTCGGCGATCGTTTGCGGGAGGCGGGCATCGCAACGTTCGGCCCCGATCGTTCCGGCGGACGTTTGGAGTCGAGCAAAATCTTCGCCAAGCGTTTTATGGAACGCCACGATATTCCGACCGCACGCGCCGTTGTCGTACATTCGCTAGCGGCTGCGCAAAAAGCGTTGGACGAATGGAGCGGCCCGTGCGTGATCAAGGCGGACGGATTAGCGTCGGGCAAAGGCGTTGTCGTGGCTGCCGATGCAGCGGAAGCCCGCGGCGTGCTGGAGGAGTGGTACGGCGGTAACCGCGTGCCCGGCGGCGGCGCGGACGTGCTGCTCGAGGAGAGGCTCGAAGGCCGCGAACTCAGCGTCTTTGCAATCGGCGACGGGCGCGCGCTCTATCCGTTCGCATCGGCGTGCGACTATAAACGCGCCGGCGACGGCGACACCGGACCGAATACTGGCGGCATGGGCGCATATTCGCCGCCGCACGGTTTTCCGAACGATGTCGACTCGCAAGTGCAGGCGAGAATCATTGCACCGGCCCTGCGCGGACTGCTGGCGGAAGGCGAGCGCTACGTCGGCGTGCTGTATTGCGGGCTTATGTGGACGGAGAAAGGGCCGTACGTGATCGAGTTCAATGCGCGTTTCGGCGATCCGGAGACGCAGGTGTTGATGCCGCGCATCAACGGCGACTTCGCGCTTTTCCTAAAGTCGGCGGCAGATGGAATGCTGGATCCGGGTGCAGCGTCGCTCAGCGAACGTTCGTGCGTCGGCGTCGTGCTCGCGAGCGCCGATTATCCGCGCACAAGCACGGCAGTTCCGGATTTGCCCCGCGATCTCGCGCTGCCACATGAGGTATTCGCGTTTTGGGGCACCGGGAGCGGGCGCGTGCTTACGGTGAGCGCGTTAGGCGACGATTTGTCCTCGGCGCGTGCTCGCGCGTACGAAGCCGTTCGCGATCTCACGCAGCGGTTCGGATCGGCCACGGGCCTTACGTTTCGGCGGGACATCGCGCTAATTACAAAATAGCGTGCGTTTAACGCAGGCCTCGTCACGTGCGCTTCGCGCACTGCTCGGCCGTGGTTCGACTGGGGCGCCTAATGGCGCCCGCTCACCATGACAACTTGTGTCCCGCTCACCATGACAACTTGTGTCCCGCTCACCATGACAACATTATCAGGATGACAACTCGTGAAGCGTTCTGCCGCGCCATAGCGCGCCCTTCGACACGCGCATCGAAGATGCGCTACTCAGGATGACATGCTCGGGGTCCTTCGACAAGCTCAGGATGACAACTTTATCAGCATGACAACTTCAGAGGATAACGCGCTCCACGTAGCCGGTCAGTTCGACATAGCCTTGTCCGCGAGCGCGATTGCTTGCGGCGTCGCGCACGTCGACGGCGCCTTCCCAATACGAAGGCGAGGAACGCAACACCAGTTCTTGATTTGCAAGCACGGGCATAATGTTCAGATCGAGCGACGCTGAAGGCACGCGCACGCGCCAACTGCCGGGATACGATGCGTGCGTCGCCGCGCTCCGCCAGTGACTGGTGTTGGTTACGGTGAATTGGTTGAACGATAATGGACGAACGCTGCCGTCGCGTTCGATGAGGCTGCCGGACGATTGGGGTTCGATCGTGTTGTCCGGACGGCGGAAGAGGTAGATCATCAGTTCGCGGCCGTCGTCGAGCTGCAGCGACATCCAATCCCAGCCGGTTTCCTCGGAGAGTAGTTGATTGCTGCCGAACTCGTGATCCATCCACGATGTGCCGCTAACGGTGAGTCTCTTGCCGGCATAGGTCAGTACGCCTTGCGTGTGCAGGCGCGAATATGAATAGTAATGCGATGCGCAACTCGCGCACGCGCCTTTGCGAAAGAGGCCGTCGTGGCCGTGAATCGCGGGCGGTTTGAGCGGAGTTTGCGTGAGATCGAGCCGCGTATCACCATCGTCGGCATGCAGCGTCATGCGTTCGCGCAAACGATCTGCCAGCGGTACGCCCGTCAGCGACCAGGTGTCGGCGTTGACCGCCAGTTTTCCGACCGCGGCGCCGCCCAAACCAAGTGCCGAGCGCGCGACGCGTTCGGCATGGAAGAATTTTCCGCCGTCCTGATCGGTGAGTGCAAAATGCGCGGCATAGACTTGGTCGCCGCGCCACCGGCTGCCGCCAAGAATTTGCTTGGCACGCGCCACGTCTTGCGGCCGCACGTGCGCGCGGAAGAACGTGACCTCGTATCCGAAGCGCCGGCCATCGGCGGCTTTTAGGTGCCCGGTAAAATACCACCATTCGGTTTGATACGACGGGTGCGATCCGTGATCAGACGGAAAATGAAACTGATATGGAGCGGTCGCAATCGCGAGTGCGGCCGCGACGGCGATTAAGAGTTTCATTCGGTTCGTACCGCGTCAGCCGTTGCGATGCGGGCGGCAACGCGTGCCGGATACAGGCCGGCCAGAATGGCCGCAGCCAGCACGAGCAGCAGCGACTCCGCCAGCGGCCAGTACGGCACGTGCAAGTGCATCGGCCAGCCGAACGCTTGTCGATCGATAACGTAGATCAAGAGCAATCCCAACAGCATTCCCGCTCCAATTCCGAACAAACCGCCGAGGATGCCGATCAGTGCAGCTTCGTAGAGCACCATATCTCGAACCGCACGGATCGTCAAACCCAGATAGCGCAAGACGCCGATCTCGCGGCGACGTTCGAGGACGAGCGCGAAGAGTGTGCTCACCACGCCCATGACGGCGATCGTAATGGCGATAATGTTGAGCGCTTGCGTGATGAGAAACGTGCGATCGAAGATGGCGAAGACGACGGCCCGCAGATCGTGCGTGGTCTGCACTTCGACGCGCAGCGGCAGCGCCGCGCGAATGACGCGCGTGCGTAAAGCATTGAGATCGGTGCCCGGTTTGGCATAGACGGAAAACATGCCGGCGGAATCGTCGTGGTAGAGGCGGTTAAACGTGCGCTGGTCGACCAAAACGGTGCCCGAATCATTCGAGTAATCGTCGTAAATGGCCGCGATGGCAAACGACGTCGGTCCGGCCGGCGTATCGAGCACGATCGAATCGCCCGGGTGCAGATTCGCTTTTTCGGCAAAAGGCGCGCTGACGATAACGCGCGTCGTTCCGGGGAGCGTGCGCGCCAGCGTCGCCGCGTCGGCGCCTCCGGACACATGTACCCAGTCGCGCTGCGCGATCGTGCTGAAGTCGGTACGCGCAAGCGTAATCAGCGAGCCGTGAAACGGGATCTCCACACCGCGAAACGTGTCGACGGCGGCGACGCCGGGCAGAGCGCGAATGCGCGCCGGAATCGTCGCCGGTATGCGCGCATCGTAGACTTCGCCCGAAACGCCCATCGGGCGCACGAAGAGATCGGCGATGAGCGTTTGGTCGAGCCACGCGGCGACCGTCGCGCGCAGCGAATAGACGCTAACCGCCACGCTCACGATCATCGCAACCGCGATGGCGAGCGCTGCGATCGCCAAGCTGTTGCGGCGCGGCGTTCCCCCGAAATTCGCTGCGGCGAGCAACGCGGCAGACGAGAACCGGTAGCCGAGTTTTTGCAGCAGGCGCGCGGTGACGATAACGCCGAGCGGCACCAGCAGTGATGCGCCGAGGATGATGCCGAGCGCCGACGCGTAGCCGAATAGCGGGAGGCCGTCGATTGCCGGAGCTTGCGCTGCAATGTAGGCAAGGCCGAGGAGCAGCAGTCCACACAAAGAGAGCAAGACCGCGAGCCGGTTCATTTGCGCCTCGAAACCGCGCGAGCCGATGACGCGCGAAGGCTGCGTGGCGGCGGCTTCGACCGCCGGTGTGATCGCGGAGATCATCGCGACGACGATGCCGAAAAGCAGCGCTTCGAGCATGAGGCGCGGATCGTACAGGACGCGATCGACATGCGTGCTGACATAGAGCGTGTTCACCGTGTGTGTTACGGCACCGACTGCGAGCCGCGCCAAGAAATATCCAAACAAGAGGCCGAGGAACGAGCCGAGCACGCCAAAGAGCGCGCCTTCGGCTAGGAATGAGATGAAGATTTGCGCGCGCGTGGCACCGACGGCTCGCAGCGTTCCAATTTCGGCACGCCGCTGCACCACGGAGATGGCCACAGTATTGTAGATCAGGAATGCGCCGACGAGGAGCGCGATCAAGGAGATCGCGGCGAGGTTTACCTGGAAGCTGCGCAGCAGGCGGCGCACTTCATCCGTGCGCGTTGCCGGCTCGATGACGCGCGTGCCGGGCGGGACGATCTTTTCGAGCGCGGCTTTGGCTTGCTGGAGGCGCTGCGGGAGGACGATGCAATCGATGCGATCGATGGTGCCGACTTTTCCGAAGAGCTCTTGTGCGGTGACGATGTCGACGAAGACGACGCTCGAGTCGGCCGCGCTTACGGAGCGCGGAACGATTGCGGCGACAGTAAATGTGACCGGCCGCCCGCCGGCGAGGGCGGTGAAGCTCTTCCCGATGCGCAGGCCCAGGTTATCGACAACGCGCTGCGAGACAATCGCGCCGCGGCCGTCCATGATGCCGTAGGGATCCGAGTTGCCGCGCACGTCGATGCCTTCGGGCAGCGGCTGCAGCAAATCGATCCCGAGCACACGCAGAATTTCGCCGGAGTTCGGGTCGCCTTGGCGCGCGCCGACAACGATTGAGTCTTCGATGACCGGCGAGGCTTGCACCACATCGGGTGCGCGCATAACCTTCAATAGCGTGCGCTCGTCGAAGCCGCGCCCCTCGCCCAAAACCTGTAGGTTCACGCGACTCGTCACGATATTCACGTTTGAGGAGAACGAAGCGATGGCGGTTGCGTTTGCGAGATCGATTGCGACGAACAACCCAATGCCCAAGCCGATCGCTAGCAGCGTTACGAACGAGCGTAACCGATTCTGCCAGATGTATCCGAGCACGAGCGATCGGAAGAGGGTTACGAGCGCTTTCATACGCCCCTCCCTTCGACTTGCGTTTCGCAACGCGAAACGCTGCTCAGGACAGGCTGGCTCAGGATGACACCAGAAGTTTGCCGTCCTGGAGTTGGATCGAGCGATCGCACCACTTCGCGGCTTCGGGCGAATGCGTGGCCATCAAAATTGTCTGTCCGCGGTCGGCTATGTCGCGCAGGAGCTGAAGAACGGTGATCCCGGCGTGTGAGTCGAGATTGCCGGTTGGTTCGTCAGCCAAAACCAGCGCGGGTTTGTGAACGATCGCGCGCGCGACCGCGGCGCGTTGCGCTTGGCCTCCGGAAAGCTGCGAAGGATAGGCCGCGGCTTTGTCCGCGATGCCGACAGCTTCGAGCGCGGCGGCGACGCGCTCTTCCAGTTCTTTTTGTGGACAGCGTTGCAAAATGAGCGGTAGCGCAACGTTCCCGGCGACCGTCATAGCGGGCAACAAGTTGAAGAATTGGAAGACTGTTCCGATGCGGTCGCGCCGGAGTGCGGTGAGGCGCTCGTCATTCAGGCGGCTGGTCTCCTGTCCGTCAACCAAGACGCTTCCGGAGGTCGGCAAATCGATGCAGCCGGCTAAATTCAGCAGCGTGCTCTTTCCGCACCCGCTCGGACCGACCAGCGCCACCATTTCGCCCGGGGCGATCTCGCACGACACGCCGTCGAGCGCGCGCACGCCATCGTAGTCCTTCGTTACCGAGACCATCGCAAGGGCGCGCACGCCCGCCTTGTTCTCGGTGAGCTCCTGCGGGCCCGCTCAGCATGACAAAACCTAGGCCTTCCGAACTAACGGCTCATGTGCGGCGTCGCGGGAATCTATGCACCGGGGCACGACGCGGCGCGGCTTGCTTTTTTTGCACTCTACGCGCTGCAGCACCGCGGACAAGAATCGGCGGGTATTGCCGCGGCGGACGGCGGCACGCTGCGTTCGCACAAAGAGATGGGTCTGCTCGGCGCCATTTTCGATGAAGAGAATCTGCGCGAACTGAACGGCTACATTGCCGTGGGACACACGCGCTATTCCACTACCGGCTCTTCGATCGTCGTCAATGCACAGCCGTTGCTCGAGCAGAGCGTGCTCGGCGACTTTGCATTCGCGCACAACGGCAACATCACCAACACCGACGAGCTGCGCGAGGCGCTTTCGCCGAGCGTGACGCTGCTGGCGACGTCGGACTCCGAAGTGATGGCGAAACTGATCGTCGAGGGCAGCGGCTCCATGATGGATCGGATTACATCGCTGCTCGAGCGCGCGCGCGGCGCCTACTCGATCGCACTCTGTACTAAAGATGAGCTTTACGCGTTTCGCGATCCGTGGGGCGTGCGGCCGCTTTGCCTGGGGACCTACGGCGAGGGCGGCTACGTGGTCGCGTCCGAGTCGTGTGCGCTTTCGACGATCGGCGCGAACTACGTGCGCGAACTCAAACCCGGCGAAATCATCCGCATTTCGAAGGACGGCTTAGAGTCCGTGCTGGTGCGCCCCGGCGAGAAAACCGCTCTCTGCATGTTCGAGTACATCTATTTTGCGCGCCCCGATTCAAACTTCAGCGGCGAATCTGTCTACATGGCGCGCTACCGCATGGGGCGCGAACTTGCGCGCGAATATCCAGTCGAGGCCGACGTCGTGATGGCCGTTCCCGACTCGGCGATTCCGGGCGCCATCGGGTACGCGGCGGAAGCGCAGCTGCCCTATGTTGAGGGCCTCATCAAGAACCGGTACATCGGAAGGACGTTCATCAGCCCGGAGCAGCACATGCGCAGCCGCGGCGTTCATCTGAAATTCAATCCGGTCGTCGAGAATTTGAATCAGCAGCGCGTCGTAGTGGTGGACGATTCGATCGTGCGCGGAACGACCACCCCGCGTATCGTGGAGCTGCTGCGCGAAGCGGGCGCGTCGGAAGTGCACGTGCGGATCAGTTCGCCGCCGATCATGCATCCGTGCTATCTGGGCGTGGACATGGCGACGTACGACGAATTGATTGCGGCCAATCTCACGGTCGAAGAGATTCGCCAGCGTATCGGCGCCGATTCGCTAGGTTTTCTTAGCCTCGACGGTTTGGTCGCTTCGACCGGGCGCAAACGTGACGAGATGTGCTTGGGCTGTTTGACCGGCACGTATCCGAACGTTCCCGCATGGCACCACTCGCGCGCGGCGCCGGTATAGTATTTGCGCCGCGCTTTGATCGCGGCCTTAGCTCTGTTTTCGTTGAGCGTATCTGCCTGCAGCGGCAATAATGCAGTTCGCGCAAGCGGCGCGCCGGATACGCCAAGTTTTGTCGACGCGTGCATTGGTGCGACGCCGCCGCCTACGCCCACGCTCACGCTTACGCCTGCGCTGGTCACGCAACCGCGCCTGCTCGCGAAAACGCCGATTCACGGCTTGATCGATTTGGGGCAGGTCAGCGCTGAAAGTATGCTCCAGGCTCCATACAACACGCTGTATTATGTCTGCCAGCGTCAGGCCGAAGTTTCCGGCATAGTCGTGAACGACACGTGGGCTGATCTGCAGCCTGATTACGCCGGCCAACCGCTCAACACGGCGGCGATCGACGGCGCGCTGCAGTTGGTTGAACGATACAATCGCTTTCCGGGGCGTGCGCTCGGCGTCCGTCTGCGGGTGTGGGCGGGCCTCTACGCACCGGAATGGGCCAAAGCGATCGGCGGTCCGGCGATCGACATCTGCGATCAAACTGCAGTTCCGCAGCCGGTACCAACGTCGGTGGCGCCGACGCCGTGCCCTGGCGTGGCCATCAGGACCGTCGGACGATTTTGGTCGGATGCGTACGCAGCAGCTTGGAGCGAGCTCCAGAAGCAGCTGGCGCTAAAGTACGACAACGATCCGTTCGTCACCGAGGTTTCGCTGAGCTCGTGCAGCACGCTGACGAGCGAGCCGTTCATTCAACCCGAGGACGACTATTCTCGTGCGAATATGCAGGCTGCCGGGTACACCGACGCCGGCTATCAGATCTGCTTGGCGCAGGCCGTATCGCGCGACTACGCTCCGAACTGGCACGCCACGCCGATTGATTTCTCATTCAACCCGTTCCAGCTTATCGATCCGGCTCCGAAGCGCACCGACCTCGCCTTCACCGAAACCACGATCGACGCGTGCCGGGCGGAGCTCGGCAGCCGTTGCATCCTGCTCAACGAGACGATGGGAAAGTTCACGCCTGCACCGTCGCCGGCGCCCGGAGCAACTCCGTCGGGTGCCGCGGAATATTTTGCGATGTGGCAATACATGCACGACCGCGGCGGCACGATTGCCTTTGAGACAGCATCGCCGCCCAACCTCATGATCGCGTGGGGATCGAACCAAGCGGGTTGGGATGCAGCGGTGTCGATGGCTGCCGGCTACGGCGCATCGTCGGTCGAGCTGTTCCCGCCCGAGCGCTCGGGCGTACCGTGCACGGAGCCGCCCACGCGACTATGGGTCCAGGGCTACACGTGTTTTAGCGATGCCATTATGGCCGGCTGGAAGAACCAGCTTACGCCGGCGAATTAGGGAAGCGTTTTTCCTTTACGTCTTCGGCGAATGCGCGCAGCGCTGCGGTAGCGTCCGTTCCGATCGACGCGTAGCGTTTGACGAAACTGGGTGAGTCCGGATACATGCCGAGCACGTCATGTAGCACGAGCACTTGCGAATCGCAGTGCGGCCCGGAGCCGATTCCGATCGTTGGAATGGTCAGCATCTCGGTGAGTTCTCGCGCGACTTCGTGATCGATCACTTCGAGCACGATCGCATAGGCGCCGGCAGCTTCGATCGCGCGCGCGTCGGCGACCAGCCGTTCGCGGTTCTTGCGCATCTTGTAGCCGGGTCCCAGGCTTGCGGTTTGCGGCATGACGCCGATGTGTCCCACGACCGGAATGCCGGCGCTATAAATCGCGCGGATGCGATCGGCGACGAACGTACCGCCTTCCATTTTTACCGAGCACGCGCCGCCGTCTTTCACCAAGCGGATCGCGTTGCGCGTGGCGTCTTCGTCGCTGACTTGGTACGAGCCGAAGGGCATGTCCACCATAATGTGTGCGCGCGATGTGCCGAGCACGACCGCTTTCGCGTGATGGACCATGTCTTCGATCGTTACGGGTGTCGTTTCGTCGTAGCCGAGGACGACGTTGCCGACGCTGTCGCCGACGAGGATGACGTCGATGCCGGCTTGTTCGGCAAATTGTCCGAACGGCGCGTCGTATGCGGTCACGATTGGAAAAACCGTTCGCCCCTTGCGGCGTTTTATCGCGCCGGCGGTGACGCGCCGGACCGTTCCTTTTTCGGGCTCGTACGGGCGCGCGTTTTCGAGGACGTTCTTATGTATCGTGTGCGTAGCCACAGCCGATGGGCCTTCTGTTGGCCGGGGAGATTGTCATTCCGACGCTGCGAGCGGGCTCTACAGCCGGTTGACCACGCCTATGAAAAGCAACGCTCCAATGCGTTCGTCGCGGATTGCAAAAATGAAGGCGTGGTCCACGATAAAAACAGGAGGATGGGGCGGAGATAGGCTTATTGCCAGCTTTGCGATCTCGACTGACGTCGCTGCCGCTGCGGTTGTTCCAGCCTCGTCCACGCGGACATACGAAGCGTGCTCGACATTTGAAATGCGTATGCCTCGTGCCGCGCGCATGTTCCTAAAATCGGCTTTCCACGAAAATGCATTGCCCATGCCGAGCGCGATTAACGGGCCATTGAGATTCTGTTGGAAACGCGCAGTAAAGCGAGGCACCAAAACTCGCAAGTATTGAGGATGCATGACATGCATGTCATGCGCGAAGTTCGTCGCCGTAAGAGTCCTCAGCACGACCATCGCATTTTTTCCGTTGGGCAAGATAATGTAGGCGGCAAACCCGCCTCGCCCATAGGTCATCCGCAGGACCCTATACGCCGCGTCTCTCGAAGTAGAAAACGTACCGACTTGGGACATCATTTGTACCTTTGACTCCGTCCCATCTGCGTTGGTGAATCGGTGCGGCTCCGTTGCTGCTTTTTCGAACGGATGCGTCCAGTGTGCCTGAAATGCAAGCGCATTGGTGAGATAGATGAAATCAAGGGGATCCGTTCTATCGATAAGGTGAGGAATGAGTCCCAGCGTGCGCGCGTTTACCCACCGGTTGATCTGGATGGCCGCGCTCGGTTTGCCAAAGTTCACCGTCCGCGCTTCAGCGGAGTATCTATTTCGGAGCAAGGACGTGTAAGACGCAAGCGGAGGGTCGGGGGAACGCAGCCAGATGGCGTCTGCCAAGCCTAACTTTGCGTCCGAGTTACTTCGCGTTTCATGAATCAAGGCGGCATTCGAATCGGCTAGGTTCAGTTGCCGCCGCTGCTGTAGCGTCTGAAGGATTCCGTCCCGCGTCGCGCCGCGCGCACCATCCGCCGCCATCGACAGAGCTATGCCAATGCTGAGTGGGGAGATGAAAACGTTTCCGTTGTCTTGCGATGCGAGTCGCTGTAAAAGCGTGGTGCCGAAGGCGTCGTAGTTTGCCGGCGCCGGCGCTACTGCGGACGCGCTGAAACAAAGAACCGCTGCAGCGAGCGTTGCCCAACGTTTCATAAGGCGAAAAGCGATTGACAGCATCACGGTGTGACTTTGGTCACAGGTTGCCGCGTACATGCATTTCTCTACTATGAGTCGCGCAGTAGTCGCCGTTCTAGCCTTCCTCGTGGCGAGCTGCGCGCACATGGTGCCGCCCGCACCGCTTCCGCCGCAGCCGCCGCAAGAAGCGAACCCAATCATCATTATTAACGGGCGCCCGGAACGTTCGGCGCCGCGCGTCGTTCAGACGACGTCGCCGAAAAAGCGCGCTCCGGCTCCATCTGCAACGGCGGACGTGGTTGCTATTGGTTGGTCACTGCGTGATACACTCGTATGGGATGGAAGAACTGCTGCTCCAGGACATGCCGTACATCGAGTACCTCGACGGCAAGGCGTATCCGAAAGCCGTGAGTCCAAAGGCGAGGCACTCGATCGTTCAGGGCGCGGCGTTCACTATTTTAAGGCGATGCAGTGCGGGGATTGGCGTCGCGGGGACCGAGTGGGATTTCCGGCTTGGAGTTGCCGATGGAACGCAGACGATGTTCGTGCCGGACGTTGCCGTGCTCATGTTGGAACGCCTGCGCTTGCTGCCGGAGTCCGAGCGCGAGCAGCCTCCTTTCGCGCCGGATGTAGCGGTCGAAGTTCACTCGCCGTCGTACCGCCCCGCGTTCGCCGCTGAAAAGATCGTGCGATATTTGCCGACCGGAGCTCTGCTAGTGCTCGATGTCGATCCGGTCCGGCGTGTCGTGGTGGCTCACTCCGCAAGTGGTGTTCGCACGTTCGGCGAAAGCGATCGTTTCGCACACGAAGCTACGCCGTGGCTTTCGTTCGACGTTGCGGAGCTGTTCAGCGATCTCGATTTATTGATGTCCTGATCGCGCAGCCCTCGTCACGTGCGCTTACAGCGCATTGCTCAGGCGTGGTTCGACTGGGGCGCCTAATGGCGCCCGCTCACCATGACACCATTAGCCGCTCACCATGACACCATTAGCCGCTCACCATGACACAAGGGCGCCCGCTCACCGTGAGACCGTCAAACGCTTACCTTTAACCCCGGTATATTGTTAATCACGCCTATGAATAGCAGCGAGCCGGTCTGTTCGTCGCGCAGCGCAAAAATGAACGGGCGATTGACGATGAATTGCTTCGGTGGTTCCTGAATCGCCGTTGTGGTGATGGTGATTGACGTCGCGGCAGCCGCGGTCGTTCCTTTTTCATCTACGTGCACGTAGGCTTCGTGGCGTACGTCGGAGATCGTGAGTCCCGGCGGAGGCGTGTGCATGAGCGAGAAATCGGCCGCTCCGGTAAACGCGATGCCCATGCCGAGCGACTTTAACGTGTTTACGAGCGACGTGCTATATGTCGCCGTAAATTTCGGAAGCATGACCTGCAGGCGTTGCGCGGTCATGGACGAGGCGATGCCGTCGAAGTTCTTTGCGCTCAGGTAGCTGACGGCCATGGCCGTCGCCACGCTTGTGTTAGGAAGAATGACGTACGCCGCATAGCCGCCCTTACCGTACGGCATGCGTATGGCGGCAAAATATTTGCCATCGAGTTCTTTGAACATGCCAGTTTCCGACATGGTCAGAACTTCCGGTTTCGACCCGTCCGCGTTCGTGAAGGGGCGCGGCCGCGTATCGCTTTTCTTGAACGGTTGCGTCCAATCGGCTTTGAATGCGACCGCATTAGTGAGATAGGCGAAATCGGAACGCTGCGTTTGTGAGACGATCTTAGCGATGAGACCGAGCGTGTGGGCTTTGGTCCAGGCGTTGATGGCAGCGGCCGCAGACGGATTGCCGAACTGCAGTGCTTGCGCTTGCGCCCGGTACGCGGTCTTCAAGAGATTGACGTATGCGGGTTTCGGCGGAATATCTTGCCGCAGCCACAAGGCATTGGCGACCGCGACTTGGGCGTCGTGGTTGTTCGCCAGCGCCGCTATAAGCGAGGAATTAGCCGGCGCGAATGCGCCGGTCGAGAAGCCCAGGGCGTTGGCGATCGCCGCGCGCGTCTGCCCGCGGGCTCCGTCGGCGGCCATGGAAAGCGCCATGCCGATGCTGAGCGGCGAGATAAAAATGTTTTGGTTCTTGGCCTGCGGCGCGAGTTTCTGCAGAAGTGCGAAGCCGAAGGCGTCGTAGTTGGCCGGCTTAGGTGCGGGTGCGCTCAGGGTGGCAAGCGCGAGCGCAAATATTAACCATCTCTTCATAGTAAAAAGAACGATTCTAGCAAGCAGGCCGTTACGCCCTTAACGCAAGTATGCGATACTTAACTCGACGGTGCGAGCCGGCACGGGGAGACGACAAATGCGTTTTGCGGCGTTAGGAATGCTGCTTTCAACCGTCTTACTGACGGGTTGTTCTTCGAACTTACCGCGGGTGCTCAACCCCGGCAGCGCAACTCAGGCATTGGATCTCTCGCCTTCGCCGGTGGAGCTCACCAACGACACGCCGGTCTCATCGTTCACGGCGCAAAATGACATCCCCGGCGTTTCCTATACGCCCAGCGCCGACCCCAGCTGCCAAACCTCAGCCGGCGGCATCTACGTCGCCGGCGCCGGACAAGCGCAGGTCGACGTAGCCGGCGCACCGCTGATGTTCGCCGTGTATGCGGCGGGAACGCCGCCGGCGACTTGCACCATCACCGTGCGTTCGTCTGCCGGTGATGCGGCGACGGTCGACGTGACTTACGAAGTGATGCTCGTGCAAACGGTCGGCGAGCAATCCGATGCGATTACCATGGCGGTCTCACCGGGCGTGAACCCAAGTGCCACGAAAATTACGAAACTGACGCAGACCATTTCGCTGGCGGCCACCGGCTTTAGCGGAACGATGACGGCCTCTGTGAGCGGCTGCCCGTCGACGGGAAGTGGCATTCAGGTGAGTCCGGCGCAACTCTCCGGCGGGAGCGGAACGTTTGTCGTCGTGGCGTTCGGGCAAGGCAACTTGTCGTTTTCGTGCAACGCTGTTATTACCGACAGCGCGAACAACAGCGTCACTGTTCCGATTACGGTTGAGATCGGCGCGCTCAACAAATTTACGGTTACGCAATCGGGCAAGCTCCAGTTTGCCTGCGCGGGAACGACCGTTCCCAAACATTGTCAAACGATTCAAACGATTACGATGCAAGAAACCGGCGCTACGAGTTTTGCGATCGCCGATAAACCTTCGCTCATCCACACGTGCGCCAACTCTTTCAATGGCCCGCTGAAGATGGTAACTACGCCGGCCGGCGCTCCGATGAACAGCGTCCCGGGCCCGGCGGCGACCGTCGCATTCGACGGACTACTGCCGACCGCTGTGCTGGGCTGCTCGCGGATCGTCGTGACCGACGGGCGCTCACCGGAGCAAACCGTCAACGTCCCGGTCGATAGTTCGCTCGCCGCCGCGCCGCCGCCGGCGATTTCAACCGCGTCTGCGCCGGCATGTAAGGGCAACGATCCGCTCGTCGCCGTTCCGGGCGCGCCGCACGGGATGTACGTTTGGAATCCAAACGCGTTTCCGAAATATCTCACGCCTCTCGCAAACGATGTGATCGGAATCGATCATACGTTGTGCGGAGCGAGTTTGGTGATCTCGTGGGCCGACTTGGAGCCGACCAAGGGGAATTTCAACTGGCAATTCGTGGCTGACGAGGCCAAACCGTACACCGACAAAGGTTTGACGGTCAATCTACTCTTCTCTGATTCGACCGAGGGGCCGACCAACAACATCACGCCGGCTTGGGTAACCGATCCGGTGAGCGCGGGCGGCGACGGCGCACCGACGGTTACGTGCGCCGGCCAGCCGACGATTCCGGTGTTCTTCAATCAAATATTTGAAAGCGATTGGGAAGCGTTCATCGTTGCCGTTACGCACGAGTACAGCTTCAATAATTCAGCGCTTGCGCCGAGCGTGGGCTATCTGCGCTTCGCCACTGCCGGCGGAGCGGAAGCGCTTCCACCCACGGGTTATAACGACGGTGGCGCATGTCAGGCGCTGTGGGCTGCGCAAGGCATGACTTATCCGGTTTGGAAGCAGCACGAAATCAACATCGTGAATACGATGGGCGCGCAGTCGACGGACAAACAGATGATCGTTTCGCTGCCCGGACTCTCGGGTGGACCGAATAAGCCGGGTACCAACACGACCGATGTCTACGACATGTCAAACGCGGTCGCAGCTGTTGCTGCATCCCAACACATCGGCTTCTCGTTTGAAAACCTCGGTCTGAAGCCCGTGTCGCCGCCGGCGCCGTGCAATCCGGCCGCGAACATCATCGACTTGCACTGGTGCCAGGCCTATCACACCTACGCGGGCGTGGTTCCGCTCAACATGCAGCCGATCACCGCAACGAGCAACCATAACGACGCCACGTTCGATATCGCGGATCTCTTACCGTACGCGCTGGACAACAACATCCAAGTCTTCGAGCTCTATCCCGACGAATGGATCCAAGCCGACTCGCCGGAGTTTTCCGGCTTCCTCGGCCAGGCCGCACACTATAAAGCCGCGCTCAATAACGCGTCGCTCGTGTTAGGGGTTTCGCCTTAATTCAGCAGTGTGCGCCCCTCGACATGTGCGCCTACGGCACACTCCCTTCGACTCGCTATGCTCGCTCAGGACTTCGGCGGGTCCTTCGACAAGCTCAGGATGACACTAGTATGTGCGCCCGCTCCGTTGCAGCGTTCTGCCGCGCCGAAGCGCGGCTTGACAGCTCCAAAACTACGTCGTAGCTTTTGTAGCTGCCGCTGAACGGGCGCCGTTGGTTTTTGATGCGCCCGAGCCGTTTGCCGAAAGCTGCTCGGCGAAAGCGACAAATGCGCGCACCGGCGTACCGGTTGGACCTTTGGCTTGCCACGGCGACTCGCTATCGAGATACGCCGTGCCGGCGATGTCGAGGTGCACCCACGGCGTATCGCCCGCGAAGGCTTTCAAAAATGCCGATGCGGTGAGCGTGCCGGCGGGGCGGCCGCCGGTGTTTTTTAAATCCGCGATGTCGCTCTTCATGAGATCACCGTACTCGTCGTAGAGCGGCATCTGCCAGTACTTCTCTCCGGTCGGTTTGGCGGCAGCGAGGAATTCTTGCACGAAGCCGTCGTTGTTGCTGACGGCCGCGCTCGCGGTGTGGCCGAGCGCGATGACGCACGCGCCTGTCAGCGTGGCCGCGTCGACGATTCGCGTCGCACCGAGTTTGTTCGCGTAGCAGAGCGCGTCGGCCAGAATGAGCCGACCTTCGGCGTCGGTGTTGATGACCTCGATCGTCTTGCCGTTCATGGCGGTGAAGATGTCACCCGGTTTGGTCGCGCGGCCACCGGGCATGTTTTCGGTCGCGGGCGCGATGCCGACGACGTTGATCTTCGGTTTGAGTTTGCCGATCGCGCGCATGGCCGCGATCACGCCGGCTGCGCCGGACATGTCGTACTTCATTTCTTCCATGCGCTCGGGCGGCTTGAGCGAGACGCCGCCGCTGTCGAACGTGATGCCTTTGCCGACGAACGCGAGCAATTCTTTGCTACCGGGATTGCCGTTGTATTTCAAGACGATGAACTTCGGCGGCTGCGAGCTGCCCTGCGCGACCGAAAGAAACGAGCCCATGCCTTCTTTGCGGCAGCGATCCTCGTCGAGAATATCGACTTCGAGTCCGGTTTCTTTGGCGACTTGCTGCGCGGCTTCGGCCAGATGCGTTGGCGTCATGTCGTTGGCCGGCGTAATTGCCAGTTTGCGCGCGAAGTTGACCGAGTCGCCCAACACTTCGCCACGGGCAACGCCGGCTTGCAAGGCTTTCTCGTCGCAATCGCCGGCAACGAGCGTCAGCGTGTCGGCGCCGCTGCGTTTCTCGGGTGATTTCTGATAGACCGACGCGTCGAAACTTCCGGTCACGGCGCCTTCGATCAGCAGCGATACGGCGTCGGTTTCATTCCCCTTCACCTGGGGCGGAAGAACCAAGGCGATGTCGCGCACGTTGCGGCGGCCCAGATAACGCACCGCGGTGCCGGCAAAACGGGCCAGCATGTAGGGTTCGAATCGCTTTGGATCGCCCAGACCGATCAGCAGAACGCGTTTGTACGGTTTGTCGTGTGCGTGAACCAGGCTGACTTCGCCGAATTTTCCGCTGATTTCGCCTTTGAGCACCTCGCCGATCGCGCCTTGCAGCTGCGTATCGATCTCTTTGGCCGCGCCTTCGAGAGCCGCGCCGATAAAAATGGGCACGACGAGCGCAGCCGTGCGCACCGAACCGGGCGCATCATGAACGATACGAACTTGCATGGTCGACCTTTCGATTGGGTGAAGAGGACTTAGAATGCCGATCCGAGTCTTTCCCGCGTGACGCGCGATTCCTACGCCGCTGCGGGCGTCGATATCGCCGCGGGCAACGAAGCGGTAGCGCGTTACCAAGACGTGATGCGCGGCTGGCGGCACGCCGGCCAGCTCGACCAGATCGGCGGTTTCGGCGGGCTCTTCAGCCTGCCGGGAGATTCCGGACGCGCGCTGGCGGCTTCGACCGATGGCGTCGGAACCAAATTGTTGATCGCGGCGGAGCTTGGACGGTACGGCAGCGTCGGCGCCGATCTCGTGAATCACTGCGTCAACGACATTTTAGTTGTCAACGCGACGCCGTTGTTTTTTCTTGATTATCTCGCGGTTGGGAAGCTCGAGCCCGAGGTTGCGGCGGAAATCGTGCGCGGGTGTTTCGAAGCGTGTAAGAAACACAACTGCGCGCTGCTGGGCGGTGAGACGGCGGAAATGCCGGGATTGTATGCCGAGGGACATTTCGATCTTGCGGGGACGATCGTGGGTCTGGTCGATTTGGCCGACGTGCCGAAGAAAGAAGACGTCGCGCCGGGCGATGCGATTATCGGATTGCCTTCGGTCGGGTTGCATACGAACGGATATACGCTGGCGCGCAAACTGCTCGACGCCGCCACGTTTGGCGGCGCTTTACTCGCGGAACATCCTTCGTATTACGAGGATGTACGCGCGATCCAAAAGGTCGCGCGCGTGCATGCAATGGCGCACATCACCGGCGGTGGATTGCTCGAAAATATTCCGCGGACGCTGCCGGACAACGTTAAGGCGATCTGCGAGCAGTCGCGTTGGGAAGTGCCGGAAATTTTCAAGGAGTTGGTAAAGCGCGGCGACCTCGGGCACGAGGAGCGCTACCGCACTTTTAATATGGGAATCGGCTACACGCTCGTCGTTCCGCTTGGGGATGCGTCGAAGGCGATTGCCGCCGTGCCCGGCGCGAAAGTCATCGGCTGGATTGAAGCGCGCAGCGACGGCGAGCCGCGCATTGTCGTGCACCCCGCGCGCGAGTAGCATGGCGGCCCGGGAGCTGGTTAATCTTGTTGTTGAGTTGAGCGGGCCTCGGCTTCGCTCGGCCGTGCCCTTCGACAGGCTCAGGATGACATCCCGACCGGGGCGCCAAACGGCGCCCGCTCACCATGAAATAAAAATGATTGCCGCCGACCAGCCGGACGCGCAACTGCTGGCGTGGATCGATTACGAGTTCGGCGGGACGTGGAGCTCCGAAGCGTTCGCCGGAAAGAATATCGTCGCAAAGAAAGGCGACCGGTTTGCGGGATTTGCAACGTACGATCCGCAGGGCCTAAGGTTTTCTTGGTTGCGCGGTTTGGGAGCGCAAGACGGCGTAGGCATCTTCGGGCCGTTCGGCGTTTCCGCCGAGTTTCGCGGATCGGCGCTGGGACCGGCGCTGTTACGAGAGGCGCTTGCAGGGCTGCGCGATGAGGGTTATGCGAGGGCGCTTATTCCGGCGGTTGGTAACGATAAGCTCATCGCGTACTATGAGAAACATGCCGGCGCGAAGATAGCGGAGCGATTCGATCGTTCGCGGTGGCGGGAGAAGAAATGGCGCACGGTTGTGCTTGCGTCGGGGCAAGGCACAAATTTTCAAGCGATCATCAATAGCGTCGCAACCGGCGCGCTTCCGTTAAACATCGTCGCCCTGGTTTCAAACAATCCGAATGCATTTGCGCTGCAGCGGGCGCGCGCCGCGCATATTCAGGCGATTTCATTGCCGTGGGAGCGCGGGACGCAGCTGCGTCCGGATTACGACGCGCAGCTTTCCGAAGCGGTGCGGCGGGCCGAGCCGGATCTCGTTTTACTATTGGGGTGGATGCATTTGCTCGACGACCGCTTTATCGCCGAGTTTCCCGAAACGATCAACATTCATCCGGCTTTTCTTCCGCTAGCGGAGGGAGCGAACGAAGTGGTGTTTCCGGACGGTACTTCCACGCCGGCTTTTCGCGGTGCGCGCGCTGTGCGCGACGCGCTCGCGTGGGGCAGCCGATGGACCGGCGCCAGCGCCCACCGCATTACGCTGCACACCGATCGCGGCCCCGTACTCGTGCGAAAACCGCTCGCAATTAGCGCGGGCGAGACTGAGAAGGGTGTGCTAACGCGTCTGCATCCGATCGAACATCAGATTATGCGCGAAGCCATTATGCGCTGGGTGTACGAGCGGTAATGACCTCAGATAGCTCGGCAGCGGCCCTGCGGACGCTCGCGGTCCTTTATGGCCGTAGTCGTTGCCATGCCGCTCGTGGAGATTCCGTTCTTCGGAAGAGAGATGTTGGCGCGGCTGATCTTAAGTGGGGTATTTGGCGGAGCGATCTGGGTTGCGCTATACCATTACATTCGAAAGGGCAGCTCGGCGGCACGCATAACCCTCACGATTTTTGCGGGCCTTGGCGTATTGACTCTGGGCGCAACGTGGTTTTTGGTGATCAGGATTCCCGTACTTGCACTGGCTTACGGCATCGGCATATTCGCGCGCGCAGCCATAGTCATATTAGTGAACTCGGAACCCATCAAAACGATTGCTCCGGAAGTGCCGGCGGCGAAATGCACGCTGAAAGCGGTACGGTTGCGCTGATAAATCGGAAGAGCTAAGCTGGTCGCTGTTCGAGGATTTGCAGGCGGCGCTCGAACGCATCGAAGCGCAGGTCCACGGAGTCGAAGCGCTTGTTCATCTTGTATTCGAGTGACTCGAAACGGCGGTCAACGGTCTCGAAACGACTATTGATGTCGGACTCTAGTGATCCGAAGCGGCGATCCATCTCAGCGGTAAACTCTGCGCGAAATGAGGCGAAACCATGGGCGGTTGCTTCGCTCAGGTCGACAATGGCTGCCATCAAGTCGGCGGTCGAATATCTTCGGCTCATGGATGATACCGTGGCATACGCTTGTGTCGGTCCTATTTCCCGTTTATTGCTAAAGCTCGGTAGCGTGCGGGCCTCGTGCTTCGGCAAACTCAGCATGACATAGTCGGCCGTCCTTCGACTGGGGCGCCAAGTGGCGCCGGCTCACCATGACACCTAATCCCTGCGCGTTAGCGGTTGACCGTGGCCATGGCTGCGTCGGGGTAACGGTTGCCGGCGGCGGCGCCTTGCGGAAAGATGTCCTCGAGGTGTTCCAGATCGTCGGGCGACAGCGTAACATCCAGCGCCTTTACGTTTTCTTCCAAGTATTTGCGGCGTTTGGTGCCGGGAATCGGCACGATGTCGTCGCCTTGTGCGAGCAGCCATGCGAGCGCGATTTGCGAGGGCGTCGCATTCTTGGTTTTGGCGATCTTCTTGACTTCTTCGACGAGCTCGAGATTGCGCGCAAAGTTCTCGCCCTGGAAGCGCGGGTGATTGCGGCGCGTATCTTCCTCGGGCAAGTCTTCGGGCTTTTGAAAATGCCCGCTCAGAAAACCGCGTCCGAGCGGACTATACGGAACGAAGCCGATGCCAAGCTCGCGGCAGGCCGGCAGCACTTCACTTTCCGGATCGCGCGTCCAGAGCGAGTACTCGGTTTGGACGGCCGTGATCGGATGAACCTTGTGCGCCCGGTGGATGGTCGGAGCGGCGGCTTCGGATAATCCGATGTAACGGATTTTGCCGGCGCTAATGAGTTCCGACATCGCGCCGACCGTCTCTTCGATTGGCGTTTCCGCATCGACGCGGTGCTGGTAATAAAGATCGATGTGGTCGACGCGCAAATGCTTGAGAGAAGTATCGCACGCCGCTTTCACGTACTCGGGGCGGCCGTTCACGCCTTGCCAACTGCCATCGGCTCCGCGGACGTTACCGAACTTGGTGGCCAAGAACACTTGGTTGCGCCGGTCGCGAATCGCGCGGCCGACTAATTCCTCGTTCTTGCCCTGGCCGTAGACATCGGCAGTGTCGAGGAAATTTATGCCCAGTTCGAGCGCGCGATGTATTGTGGCGATCGACTCGGCATCGTCGCGGCCGGAATAAAAGTCGGACATCCCCATGCATCCGAGTCCGAGGGAGGAAACCTGCGGGCCGTTGCGGCCAAGCGTGCGTTGTTTCATTTGCAATGTGCCAATCGATTGAGTTTTGCGGCGAGCGCGAACGCGTCGGCGTCTTCGTCGCGGTTAAACACCCACGTGCGCGCGCCGCTTTTCTGCGTGCTGAACACGTAGACGTCGCTTTTGGAAACCTCATCGCGACGCATCTTCAAGCCTTTCGCTTGCATCGTTATGGTGTGGTCCGTGCCGACGCCGGTGCAGCCCATATCTTTTACTTGCACGACCGTGTCGTCGCGGGTGCCGCCGGCTTCTTGCTCCTCGATGATGACGGTGTTGCCCGCCAGGACGAAATTGACGACGGAAGAGCCATGGTGCAGAACCCCGAGCATCGTTTTTGCCGAGGCGGCCAGCGGAAGAAGCGCCAGCGCGCAGGCTAGTAGGACATAGCGCATGGATCCTTGTTACCCAATCGTGGTGGCGTTGCCCGCTAACGCGCCCGCAAGCGCGCCGGGCTGGGCGGCGCAAATATACGCGCGCTTTACGCCGGCGCCGACCGCCTCGATCGCCGCCAGGATTTTCGGCTTCATGCCGCTTGCGCAGTTCTCCGATGCGGCAAATTGCTGCGCTTCGGCGATAGTGAATTCGCTGATGGCCGAAGACGGGTCGGCCGGATTGCGAAGGACGCGCGCGACGTTGGTGAGCGTGATGTAGGCTTCGGCGCGCAGTGCGCCGGCGATCGCGCCGGCAGCGGTGTCGGCGTTGACGTTGTAGGCGTGCGCCGAATTTTCGGAGATCGCTACGGGCGCAACGATCGGCATGAAGCCGCCGTCGAGCAAGGCTTGGAGCGGCGCCGGATCGATCGCGGTGATTTCGCCGACGAAGCCGAGATCTTCACCCGAGAGTGAAGCGGCGCGGCGCGCGCGGATCAGCCCGCCGTCCTCGCCGCTGATGCCAACGGCCGGAATGCCGCGCTGCAAACACGCGCGCACGAGGCGTTTGTTGGCGGTCGCGCAGAGGACGGCTTCGACGATGTCGAGCGCGTCGGTTTCGGTGACGCGTAGGCCGTCCACGCGCCGGGACCCTACCCCCCGGCGCGCCAGCGCTTCATCGATCTCCGGCCCACCGCCGTGCACGAGGATGACGGCGTGCCCGGCGGTTCGGAGTTCGGCCAGCTCGGCGAGGAGAGCTTGATCCCCGCCGGCGCCCATGGCGTTTCCGCCGTATTTTACTAAAATTTTCAGCGTTTGCCCCCTCGTCATGCGCCCGATGGGCGCTGCTCGGGGTCCTTCGACAGGCTCAGGATGACAATGGCAGCGGCGCCCATTTTGCCAGGAGGGGTTGCAATTTTATGCACGATATGTATAAATATACAGCATATGTACGTCCTCGCGCCAGCCCCCACCCTTTACGGACGGCATTTTCTCACCGTCGACGACTTCTCGGCCGGGGAACTGGGTGCACTCCTGAGGCTGGCGGCCTACCTGAAAGGCCGGCGCACGGCCGAGCAGTCCTCGGTACTGCCCGGCAAAACGCTGGCGATGCTCTTCGAAAAGCCCAGCCTGCGGACGCGCGTTTCATTTGAAGTCGCGATGACGCAACTCGGCGGGCACGTGATTTTCGCCGACGGCCAAGAGTTTTTGATCGGCACACGCGAGTCGCCCGAAGATGCGGCGCGTGCACTTTCTCGTTACGCCGACGCGATCGTCATCCGCACGCACGCGCACGAACCGCTGCAACGTTTTGCGGACGCGGCGACGGTGCCGGTCATCAACGGCTTATCGGCGGCCGCGCATCCGAGCCAAGCGCTCGCGGATCTCCTGACGATGCAAGAACGCTTCGGTTCGCTGCAGGGTTTGACGATCGCATTTGTGGGCGATGCGAAAAATAACGTGGCGGCATCGCTCGCGGAAGCCGCGGTGCTCGCGGGCGCGACGATGCACTTCGGTTCACCGCCGTCGCACCGGCCCTCGGAGCATTTTCTGGCCAAACTCAAAGCCATGGGCAAGCCGCACGGCGGCGACGCGCGCGCGTTTTGCAGCGCCGTGCGCGCGGTACGCGGTGCGGATGTCATTTACACCGACGTGTGGACTTCGATGGGCGAAGAAGCGTCGACCGAACGCAATCGCGCGGTCCTTTCACCGTTTCGCGTAACCGAGGAGCTTTTCATACATGCGGCCGGACATGCGATCTTCATGCACTGCCTGCCCGCGCATCGGGGTGAAGAAGTTACCGCGAGCGTTATCGACGGGCCCCGGAGTGTGGTTTTCGACCAAGCCGAGAACCGGATGCACTCGCAAAAAGCTTTGCTTGTCGCGCTCATGACGACGCTAAAGGGGTTTCCGGTATGAGCGCGATCTTCACGCGGCCCTCGACTCGCTTCGCTCGCTCGGGCATGGTTCGACTGGGGCGCCTCACGGCGCCCGCTCACCATGACACATTGGGGGCGCCCGCTCACCATGACACTATTGTGCTCACCATGACAACGTTGTGAAAGAACGCAGGCAGAGAGCGATCCTGACTCTGGTGGCGACGCGGCCGATCCATTCGCAAGAAGAACTGGCGTCAATGCTCGATTCGCAGGGTTACGAAACGACGCAGGCCACGATTTCGCGCGACATCAAAGAACTTGGGCTTGCAAAAGTGCCGATTAAGAACGGCAACGGAAACGGCCATCAGTTTAAGTATGTGTTGCCGAGTCCGCAGCTCTCGTTCGCGAGCCGGCTGCATCGCGCGGTGACCGAACTGGTCACGAGCATTCAGAGCAGCGTCAATTTGATCGTCCTGCGCACGCCGCCGGGAAGTGCCATGCTGGTCGCGACGGCGATCGACGAGGCGCAGTGGCCCGAGATCATCGGCTCGATTGCCGGCGACGATACGATTATGGTGATCGTACGCGACCCGAAAGAAACGCCCATCATCGTACAACGCTTCATTGATTTGCGGGAGTCCACGTGAACGACAAAACCATCGTCTTAGCTTATTCGGGCGGGCTCGATACGTCGGTGCTGCTCAAACGCTTCTTGCTGGAAGGCTACGACGTTATCGCGTTGACCGCCGACTTGGGCGAGAGCGACGCGATTGCGGGTGGCGGCGCGGCTGCCGCATTGCACGCGGTAAAAGCGAAAGCGATGGCGCTCGGCGCGCGCGATGCGGTGCTGGTCGATGCAAAGAATCGCTTCATCGAAGACTTCGCCCTAAAAGCGCTGCACGCCAATGCTTTATATGAAGGCGTCTATCCGCTCTCGGCGGCGCTGTCGCGGCCGCTCATCGCGCATCTTTTGGTGGAAACGGCGCACGCTCAGGGTGCCTCCGTCGTCGCACACGGGTGCACGGGTAAGGGCAACGATCAGGTGCGGATCGAGTTGGGCGTTCGCGCGCTCGATCCGCAGCTGACGTGTCGTGCGCCGCTGCGGGAACAGCCGCTCTCGCGTCCCGACGCGATTGCGTTTGCCAAAGAGCACGACGTGCCGATTTCTCATACGCAAGATAAGCCGTATTCGATCGACGCGAATCTTTGGGGCCGTTCGATCGAGGCCGGCGTGCTGGAAGATCCGTGGAACGCGCCGCCCGAAGATGCCTACGCGTGGACCGCCTCGCCTGCCGCGCGGCCCGCGCAAGCCGACGAGATCGTCATCGACTTCGAGGACGGCATTCCGAAGTGGAATCGCACAGACGGCTGGGAGATGGTTGCGCAGCTCAATGTGATCGCCGGAAAGCATGGCATCGGACGGATCGATCTCGTGGAGGATCGCGTGATCGGTTTGAAGTCGCGCGAAGTCTACGAATGCCCGGCTTCCACGGTTTTGATCGCCGCGCATAAGGCGCTCGAACGGGTTGTGCTGACGCGCGACGAGCTGCGTTTTAAGGCGCTGTGCGATCAGCGTTATTCCGAACTTATTTACGACGGATTGTGGATGTCGCCGCTGCGCGATGCATTCGACGCTTTTAATGCCTCGTTCGCAACGCGCATGACCGGAAAAGTTCGTTTGAGTTTGTACCAGGGAGTCGCAACGGTTACCGGGATTCAGTCGCCCTACGGGATCTATTCCGAAGCGCTCGCCACGTATGGAAAAGGCGACGCTTTCGATCACAACGCAGCTGAGGGGTTTGTGAAACTTCATGGCTTACCGCTGGAATTGGTCGCACGAGTTACGACGCCTCACCCCGAGTTGGTATGAGCGCCAACCTCCAATGGGGAGGGCGCTTTCAAACCGCGCCGGATCCGGCGCTGATCGCTTTCGGTTCGTCGCTTGCAGACGATCTGGTGCTCGCGCCGTTCGATGTGCAGTGTTCGCGCGCGCACGTGCAGGCTTTGCGCGGAGGCAAGATTCTCTCGCAGGCACAAGCGGACGAGCTCTCTTCCGCGCTCGACCGCATCGCCGCCGAGATTGAGAGCGGCGAATTTGCGGCGTTCGCGTGGAGTTGCGGCGCCGAAGACATCCACGGCGCGATCGACGCGCGCGTTCGCGAGCTTACGCCGGCAGGCGGGCACCTGCATACGGGCCGCAGCCGAAACGATCAGGTGGCCACGACGTTGCTGCTGTACGCCGCCGATCGCGCGGAAAAAGGCAAGGCGCTCGTTGCGCGCATTATCGCGCGGCTGCTCGATTTCGCCGAGGGCGAGCTCAAAGCCGAAACGTTAGTCGCCGGCACGACGCACTGGCAGCCGGCGCAGCCGGTGTTGCTGGCATTTTACTTGGGCGCGATAGCCGAGGCGTTCAATCGCGACATGCACCGGTTTTCCGACACCGCGCATAACGCGAAGGAAGCCTGCCCGCTTGGTTCGGGTGCGCTGGCCGGCTCAACGCTGCCGCTCGATCGCAAGGTGGCGTGCGCCGCGCTCGGCTTCCGGGAGCCGACGCGCAATGCGTTAGATGCGATCGGAAACCGCGATGCCGCACTCGACGTGGCGCACGCGTTCGTGCGCGCGCTCGCAGATGCCGCGCGCATGAGTGAGGAGCTCGTCATCTGGTTCACGCCGGCGTTCGGCTACGCGCGTTTGGGTGACACGGCTGCGACCGGCTCGAGTTTAATGCCGCAAAAACGTAATCCCGATCCGTTCGAGTTGGTGCGCGCAACCGCGGCCGATCTCTGCGGCCGCTACGCGGGCGCGGTTTCGTCGATGGCGACGCTCGGTTTTTCTTATCATCGCGATCTGCAAGTCACCAAGGCCATCATCATCGCGATCGTCGAGCGCGGCTTGGCGGCGCTCGACGCATTCGAGCGCGCTCTTTCACATGTGACGTTCGAACGCGAACGGATGAACGCGCTGGCGGACGCGAACTTCACCGTCGCCACCGACGTGGCCGACGCGCTCATCGCAAACGGTGTGGCTGCGCGGGAAGCGCATATGTCGGTCGGCGCTGCGGTCACGCGCGCCGAGGAAGAAGGACGCGGCCTGGATTCGACGGACTTGGCTCGGATGGCCGAAGACGCTCAACTTTCCGGACTTGACGCGCCGCTCGACGCGATGGCGTCGGTGCGGGCGAAGAAGACGTTCGGTTCGACGCATCCCGAAGAAGTGGCGCGCGCACTCGGCACGCTGCGCCGCCAGCTCGAGGCGACATCGTGACGCGCGTGCACGTCTGGGGCGCGTCGGGGTACGGCGCATCGGAAGCGATCGCGTTTTTGTGGGCGCATCCGCTGGTCGAACTGGGCGCGCTCGAAAGCGCGAGTCTGGCGGGACAGCCTGTGGGTTTGCATTTTCCGCGGCTGCGTACACTCGAGCGCACGTTCGATTATCCCGGAGCGATTTTATCGGCAATCGAACCGGACGATGTGGTTATCATGGGCGGAGCGCACGGCTCGGCAAAAGAGACTGCGCCGAAGTTTTTGGAAGCGGGCGCACGCGTGATCGATCTTTCCGAAGATTTTCGACTCTCGCCGACGCGGGCCGTCTACGGATTGCCCGAGCGGTACAAGGCGCAGATTGCGGGCGCGCGATTCGTTGCAAATCCGGGCTGTTATCCGACCGCGACGCTGCTTGCGGTTCTGCCCCTGGCACAGTTCGAGGTTTCACAGATCATCGTCGACGCGAAGAGCGGCATCACCGGCGCGGGGCGTAAACCGTCGGTGCGCGCGTTGTATGCCGAAGTGGCCGGCGATATTCACGCGTATGGCTTGGAAGGGCACCGTCACGAAGCGGAAATCATGCAAGAGTTAAACGCGGCCGGGATCGATGTGCCGCTCGTCTTTACGCCGCACGTCGTTCCGCTGGCGCGCGGCATGCTGGTGGACGCATACGTCGTTATGCGATCTGCGCCGGATGCGAGCGCAGTGCGCGCGACCTACGCGCGGTTTTATGCCGGCAACCCGTTCGTGCGGCTGCTCGACGAAGGCGTTTCGCCCAGTGTCGCCGCTGTCGCATATACAAACGATGCGGAGATCTCGGTTTCGGTGCACGGCAACGTCGTGCGCGCCATCTGCGCGATTGACAACCTCGGCAAAGGGGCCGCTACGCAAGCGGTGATGAACCTCAATATCATGCTGGGATTTCCTGAAGAGACGGCCCTTCGACAGGGCGCGCTTACAGCGCGCCGCTCAGGATGACATAATATATCTCTCCATGACAAATCGAACCCTATCATGAAAGCGCGTGAAGCCATGATCGACGAACAAATAGTTCTTCCGCGGTTAGTTGCGCTGCGGGGCGGTTTGGGGAACGTGCCGGGCGTCCGGCTGGCGGGCGTGCATGCGGGAATCAAGAAGCGCAAGCGCGATTTGGCGCTGATCGTTTTTGATGCGCCGCAAGTCTGTGCGTCGGTCATTACGACGAACGAAATCAAAGCCGCGCCGCTGCTGGTGACGCGCGATTCGCTGAAAACCCACGGCTCTCAGATGCGGGGGCTCGTTTGCAACTCCGGCTGCGCTAACGCGTGCACCGGATCGAAAGGCGAACGCGACGCGCGGGCGACCGCGCGACAGGCCGCGGCACTGCTGGGAATTCCGAAGCAGAGCGTCGTGGTTTCATCGACGGGCGTGATCGGCATACCGCTGCCAATCGACCGCATCTCGAAATCTCTCGAACGCGCCGTGGCCGATCTCGAAGCGGGCGGCGAGGCCGCGTACGATGCTGCCGAAGCGATCATGACAACCGATCGCGTACCGAAACTTTCCGCGTACGCCTTTTACGACGGCGAGAAGCGCTACGTCGTGGGCGGCATTGCCAAAGGCTCGGGCATGATCTCACCCAACATGGCGACGATGCTCGCGTTCATCGCGACAGACGCGCCGATGTCGCAAGAGGAGTTGCAAGCGCAGGTGGCGCGTTGCGCGGACGGCAGTTTCAATATGATTTCGGTGGATGGCGACATGTCGACCAACGATGCGGTATATGCGTTCGCGCCGGCATCCGATGCCAAGGCACCCGAACATTTCGGGGCGGCGCTGCGTAAGGTGTGTGAAGAACTCGCGCAGGCGATGGTCGCCGACGGCGAGGGCGCGACCAAGACGCTTTCGGTTCACGTCACCGCCGCCGAGAGCGAAGATCAAGCACGAGCGATTGCACGCGCCGTTATTAACAGTAACCTTGTCAAGACGGCGCTTTTCGGCGAAGACCCGAACTGGGGACGCATCGTTTCGGCTGCCGGTTCCGCGCGCGCGGGAATGGATCCGGAGAAGTGGTCGCTCTACGTCAACGATTTACTGTGGGTTGATGTCGGCGCCGTCGAGGTTCTATCGGAAGCCGAAGCGCATCGCGAGCTCGAGCATACGAAGGTTCACGTGCGCCTAGATCTCGGCATCGGACGTGCCAGCGCAACCGGCTGGGGATGCGATCTGTCGCGCGACTATGTACGAATCAATGCGAATTATCGTACGTAGCATGCGGGCCTCGTCAGGTGCGCTCCGCGTACTGCTCGGCCGTCCTTCGACGACGCCTCGCTCACCGAGCGAGGGCTGCTCAGGATGACATTACTCTACTCACCATGACAAATAATAACGATAACCACTTACTCCAAAATTATCGCAGTGCGCCGATTACGATCGTGCGCGGCGAGGGCTGTTACCTCTTCGATGACAAAGGCACCCGCTATCTCGACATGATCGGCGGCATTGCGGTGTGTGCGCTGGGACACGCGCATCCCGGCATCGCCGAGGCGATTTCGAAGCAGGCTCATACGCTCGTGCAGTCGAGCAACCTGTTCGGTCACGAGCCGGCGCGTTCGCTTGCAAACGAACTGGCGAAGCGTTCGGGATTTGACCGTGTGTTTTTCTGCAACTCGGGAGCGGAAGCGAATGAGGCCGCGATCAAGCTCGCGCGCAAATTCGCTTTCCGAAAAGGCGACACGAAGCGCCGCACGATTCTCTCATGCAACGGAAGTTTCCACGGACGCACGCTGGGCGCGCTCGCAGCGACGCCGAACGAGAAATACCAGGAAGGCTTCGATCCGCTGCCGGGCGGTTTCCGGTATACGCCGTTCAACGATGCCGCGGCGCTCGAAAAGGCGATTGACGATACGGTCGCCGCGTTCATTGTCGAGCCGATTCAAGGGGAGAGCGGCATTATTTCGGCGACGCGCGAGTTTTTGGAAGCTTCACGCCGGCTCTGCTCGCAGCACGGCGCGCTGCTTATCTTCGACGAGATCCAATGCGGTATGGGACGCATCGGCCCACTGTTTGCCTTCCAATATTTCGGCGTGCGCCCTGACGTGGTGACGATTGCAAAGGCGCTGGCGAACGGTTTGCCAATCGGCGCGATGCTGCTGACCGAACGTGTCTCGAGCGGCCTGCAGCCCGGCGATCACGGCACGACGTTCGGTGGCTCACCGGTTCCGTGTGCCGCGGGACTCGCGCACTTGCGTATTCGCGACGAGATTGGGTTGCAGCAAAACGTCGAGCGAATGTCGGAGATATTGTTCGGCGAACTGCGCGCGGTTGCGCGGGAATTTCCGGACGTGTTGGGGGATCCGCGCGGCGCCGGATTGCTGGCGGGATTGCCGGTGAAGGAGCCGCACGACGCCGCGACGCTGGTAACGCACGCTCGCGAGCGGTCGCGCGTGCTTCTGAACAAGGCCGGAAACAATACCCTGCGCTTTGCGCCTCCGCTTATCGTTACGGAAGAGCAGATCGTCGAGGCGATGAAGGCGCTATGTGACGCCGCGCGCTCGCTTTCCGTTCCGGTCGCCGCCAAATAAGTACGCAGCGGGAGAAAGCGGAGGCGCTTCGGGCGCTGCATCATGCGGAGCAGGCGCTGGTGCTGGTCAACGTGTGGGATGTCGCGAGTGCGAAGATTATCGAGGAACTCGGTTTTCCCGCGGCGGCGACGGCAAGCGCCGCAATCTCGGCCTCGCTCGGATTTGAAGATAACGAAGAGATCGGGCGAGATCTGATGCTGGCGAGCGTGGCGCGCATTGCGGGCGCGGTTGATATTCCGGTGACGGTGGATCTCGAAGCGGGTTATGGTCCAACCGTTGAAGACGCGATCGCAACGGCGCGGGGAGCGATCGAAGCCGGTGCAGTGGGCCTGAACTTCGAGGATTCGGCGCATAAGGATACGTCGGAGTTGTACGATGCTGCACTGCAGGCCGAGCGAATCAAAGCGATTCGACGCACCGGCGAGGAACTGGGGGTTCCGCTGGTCATTAACGCGCGTACGGACGTTTTCTTCCGGACAGAGTTACCTGAAGAGGAGAAGCTTCGCGAAAGCGTGCGCCGCGCGAAGGTCTATTTAGATGCAGGCGCTGACTGCATTTACGTTCTCGGGCCGACGGATGAAAACACGATCGAACGCCTCGCCAAAGCGATTCCAGCACCGCTCAACATGCTCGCGCTGCCGGATGCACCGTCGATCGCGCGCATGACGGAGCTCGGCGTCAAGCGGATCAGCTTCGGTCCGCGTCCGATGCGGCACGCTATGACCGCGCTTCGCGAAGCGGCCGAGCACGTGCGCGATTTGGCCATTTTTCCCTAGTAGTTATAAAGAAAGGAGCACTCTTTCGGGTGCTCCTTTTTGATGGTGTAGCAGGCGTGACGCTATTACTCTACCACACCGTCGGGAAGCTCTCAAGGAGCCTCACTGGAGCGTATGGGAATCGAACCCATTACGGCAGAGCTCGTCACGCCTGCCCTCGACCATCGAAACGCCCCAGCCTCCCTCATTCACGCGCTAAGTCGAATTTGGAAAGGCGTATGCCGCATCCGAACGAGAAAATAGCCGGCGCCAATCCAGAGCAGCGCGATGGTCAGCCATGCGACAAGCGTTGTGTTCAGCGAGAGCGGGCTGACGGCGGCATAGCCCGACTGCACGATGTCGTGCGTGTTATTGACGGCCGCGTGCATTAACATGGCGAGCAGTATGCTGCCTTTGGTGTTTACAAACAGCCAGCCCATCGCGATTGACAGCGGAATGACGCCGGCGAGGAAGAGCGGAAACGACTGACCGTAGTTTCCGTTGCCGGGCAGCATGAAGAATACGGGCAGATGCCACAGCGCCCACAGCACGCCGAGGATGGCGCTTCCGATGCCGTATCCGTATTTCGCGCCGAGTCGCGGAAGCGCATAGCCGCGCCACCCGATCTCTTCGCCGGCTTGCACGGGCATGGAGATAGTGATCGCCATTGGAATGAGGAACCACGACTCGTTGCCGAATTGCGGCCACGTCCCCGTGGCGAGTCGTTGTATCGCTGCAGCAGCGAGCCGAATCGCCAGCATGTACCCGATCGCGAACACATACCATTTCCATCCGACGCGCCATTCGAAGACGCGGGCAAAGAGTGCGCGGAGTCCGGCTTCTCCCTGCTTCGTTCCCGTCAACCAGATCGCAACCAATGCCGGCATGAACACCGCGAGCAAGAAGATCGCGTTGCCGAACTTTGGCATGTACGATGCCAGCGCAAAGCCGAGCCAGCTTAGCGCTATGGTGTAGTAGAAAAACCTAAACGTCATCCGCCGGAGAGGCGCCAGTGAGCAACGTTCCAGAAAACGCTGTCGCTCGAGCCCGTCTCGCCGTGCAGGCGTGAGGTAAACGCGTCGATCTCGCGGCGCTGATAGATCAGGATAATCGGCAGCTCCTGATACAGCAGCCGCTGCAGTTGGGTGTAGATGGCTTTGCGCTTGGCGAGATCGAAGGTGCTGCGTCCGGCGGCGAGCAGCGCGTCGATGCGGGGATCGCAAATGCGCGATTTGTTGTAACCGTGCGGCGGAACGTTGGCGCAGGCAAACTGGTCGGTGGTGTCGGGATCGTCGCCGTTCACGAATGGATAGAGCGCGAGGTTGAATTTGCCGCCATAGACGGGACCGCCCGCGCTGACGGGCGCCACGAACTGCGTGACGTTGAAGGCTTTGATCTCAACGCGCGCGCCGACCGCGCGTTCGTATTGCGTTACGAGGTTGCCCATGATCGCGTCGCCCGGCGTTGCAGCTTGGATGACCATGAGCAGGTCGAGCGGCTCGCCGTTTTTCGTGCGCACACCGCTGGGGCCAACATGCCAGCCGGCAGTTTCCAAAAGTGCGCGCGCACCGGACGGATCGTACGGAATGCCGGGATACGCGGCCTTGTCGTAGGACCAGATGAAGAGCCCGCGTCCGGCGTCGCTGCTGTTGAGCGCGCCGCGCGTGCCTTTCGATACGAGGCTGCGCACGTCGATCGCTTGCGCCAGCGCATGACGGACTCGCGGATCTTTCGTTTGCGGCGACTGCGTATTGAAGATGATCGCGCCGACCGCGCTAACGGGCGTGCTGAGCACGCGATAGCCGGCCAGCGTGATGAGAATCGGGTACTGTGCGTAGTCCTGCGCGTTGAAGTAGCCTTGAACTTCGTGCGTCTGCAGAAGGTTGAGCGCGGTTTGCGCGTCGGGGATGAAGCGGATGACCAGATGCTCGATGCGCGGCTTTCCGCCGAAGTAATACGGATTGGCGTGCATTTCCACGCGATCGCCGCGCAGCCAGCGGTCGACGACGTACGGTCCCGAGCCGATCGGTTTGCTGTCGAAGTCGATGCGGTTGAAGTCGGGATATTTCGCGAGCAGATGCTCGGGTAGAATCGGAAAGCCTTGCGGCGCCATCACCAGCGTGAGCAGCGGCGAAAACGGTTCTTTCAAATGAAGAACGAGCGTTGTCGGGTTGGGCGCCTGCGCGGAGGCGATGCGATCGTAGCCGTAGCGCGACTGCACGTTGTTCGCCGGGTTGTTGATCGCGTTGACCGACCAAACGCAGTCGCTTGCGGTGAGCGGTTGTCCATCGGAGAAGCGGACGTTTTTTCGCAGATGGTAGGTAACCGTGCGGCCGTCGGCGCTAATGCCGCCGTTTGTGATCGACGGTACCGTCACTGCGACGTCGGGCACGAGTTCGCCGCGATCGCCGTATTTCACCAGGAACGAGAAAAGCAGTTCGCCCCACTGCGTTTGCGACTGTCCATTTTCGAGCGCCGGATTTAACGACATCGGTTCGCGTTGCTGCGCGATCACGAGCGTCGAACGTCCGGCCGCGCTTTGCTGTTGTCCGCCCTGCGTGCAAGCCGCGAGCAAGAGTGCTGTTGCGATCAGGAACTTGTTCATTGTGTTGTAAACGATCCGGCGGTTGTCGGAGTGCATCCGCCCAGCGTGTCGTTAAGGAAAACGGAGTACGTCGCGTGCGGGAAGGAAGCGCTGATCGAGGCGCTTTCGTAGAGCGGGTTCGAGATCGAGGGTGTAGCCGAGGGTTGCGGCACCTGCGATTGGTTTATTTGCTGGAAGAATCCGGCCGTGCCCGCCGTTGCGGTGTTCGGATTGGGGTCGTTGTGTACGAGGACTTGAAATGTGCTCGGGAAGAGCCGGCTGACCGCAAATACGATTTGGCCGGGCCCGTCGGGGACGTTGGTCGCGCCGGGGATTGGATAGATCTGCTGCGACAATCCGTTGTAAAGGCATTGGATCGGCGTGAGATATGTTCCGGCGTTATATCCGCCACAGGCTGTTAACGCCATAACGCAAAGGGCGATCAATGCGGGCTTCGTCCGGCGCGCCCAGGGCGCGCTGCTCGGCCGCCCTTCGACTACGCGCATCGAAGATGCGCTGCTCAGGATGACAATGCCATTCATGACACCAGCAATTCGAACGGGAGGTTCGGATCGGCAGACAACGTGAGCGGATCGGCGCGCACCGCTTCGCCTTGGTGCGCGGCGGCGGCAGCGATCATGGCGGCATTATCGGTGCAATATTTCGGCGGCGGAATGAAGACCGGCACGTTCATCTGCTTTCCCCAATTGCGCAGCGCTTGCTGGAGCGCGCTGTTGGCGGCGACTCCACCGGAAAGTACGACGCTAGTATAGGGCTTCCGTTCAAATGCTGCACCTAGGCGCTGTATGAGCACGTCGACGATGGCGGCTTGAAATGAGGCGGCGATGTCGGCTTTGTTCGCTTTTTTGCCTTCGTCCGATTCGATGAAATAGCGCACAGCAGTTTTGATTCCGGAGAAACTCATGTCGAGCGATCCCGGCTCGGCGCGATGGCGCGGAAACTTTATCGCTTGCGGGCTGCCTTCGCGCGCGAGCTTGTCGATCTCCGGACCGCCCGGGAACGGAAGGCCGAGCAGACGCGCGGATTTGTCGAAGGCTTCGCCGGCGGCGTCATCGGTTGTGCGCCCGATCACGCGCATGTCGGTTGCGCTTTCTACTTCCACGAGCTGCGAATGTCCGCCCGAAACCAGCAGCGTGAGGAAGGGATAGCGCGGCACGTCGCCATTACGATCGAGAAATGTCGCGAAAATATGGCCGTGCAAGTGGTTTATTCCGTAGAGCGGTTTGCTCAGAGCAAAAGCGAGCGCTTTCGCCGACGCGACGCCGACGACAAGGCTGCCGATAAGTCCCGGACCGCGGGTGACGGCGATGCCGTCGATCGCATCGAGCGACGTGTTCGCGCGCGCAACGGCGTCTTCGATCGCAGCGGTAAGGAGCGCAACATGCTGGCGGCCGGCTATCTCCGGAACGATGCCGCCGTATTGAGCATGGAAGGCGTCTTGGTTGGTCGCGACGCTCGAGCGCACGTGGACGCCGTCCTCGACCACGGCGGCCGAGGTATCATCGCAAGACGTTTCGATGCCGAGGGTTAGCACAGCCGTCTTCCTTTAGGCTCGGCGGGGCATGATGCATCTTAAGGATGGCAAAGGCGCATATGGGCCACGGCGAAGGGGTCGGTATGACAGTCTCCCGGTCATACGCCGTTGTCCTCGAGCCATCGTCGGCCGGCGGCTTTGTTGTTACCGTTCCGGCCCTAGCCGAGGTTGGCACGCAAGGCGAAACGGCGGAGGAAGCCTTGGAGATGGCGCGCGACGCCATCGCGCTAGCTCTTCAGCATATCGAGTGAAAATGGCGACGGCTGCCCTCATTACGTGTTTTGCAATTGCGGCGTGCGCGGCGAACGATAAGCGCGTTGTTCTCAAAGCGCTGAACGCGCAACTTGCAGAGCAGTATCACCAGTGCGTTCCCGTCGGATGGGATCCCGTGCCCGTGTTGGCAGGCGTCTTTTATCCGGGCTATAGCGCGGAGTATATCCCTGAAATCAAATGGCTACCGGCACAGTGGATCGGAACCGTGCGAACGAAATATTTGGCTGAGCCCGAGATTCGTGCAAGCTTTGATGTTATGAACGAGCTCGTGCGCGCAAAAATGCTCGAACGAAATGCGGTACCGGGCGGCTTTCGGTACAATCTGACAGAGAGCGCGCTCGATTATTACTGGGAGCACGACCGGTATCGCGATAATTCCGGCGGTCAGCCGTATCTGTGCTATTCGCGGATCATTCCGGAGCGCGTGTTGTGGGCTCAGCCGCTGCACGTCGAGAAAGATAGCGATGGACATCCGATTCAAGTCTTTCGCGCGAAGTTTACGTGGCGGCCGAGTCCGGATGCGGATTGGGCGAACAGTGCTGCATTACGGTCGCATAGCGTGGTGTTGCCGCCGATCGAGAGTCCTGCGATTGCGAAGTTTGTTAACGTGGATGGCGATTGGATGATACAAAACGTTTATGCGCCGACTCCGGCGCTGCCGCGCGTTGCCGATGCTTCGGTGTGGCCACCGCTGCGAAGGTGAGAGGCAGGCGGCCGCGATCGCGCGGTGGGTGCGCGCGCGTGGTCATCGTTATCCTGGTCGTACTTGTCGCGATAGTGTTTCTATGGCATCGCCTATGAATGCGCAAGTGCTATTGATTCTGGCCGTGGCGGCGGTTGGTTTCCTGCACACGCTCGTGCCCGATCACTGGGCGCCGATTGCGTTGCTCGCGCGCCAACAGGGCTGGGGAAGAAAGCAATCAGCCCGCGTTGCCGCAGGCGCGGGACTCGGCCATACGCTCTCGACGTTGGCTCTCGCCCTTGTCGTGTGGTTCGTGGGAATACTTGCGGCGCAGCGTTTGGGCGGGACGATTGGATATGTCTCGAGCGGCGCGCTGATATTTTTTGGCACATGGATTGCGATTTTCGCGCTGCGGGACCTTCACCGGGAAGAACATCACGGGCACGCGCATCATCGGCATTTTCATTTGCACCGGCATGCGGACGGGATCGCGCATAGTCATCTGCATGCGCATCACGATGGCGATCGGCACGAGATCGAGGGCAATCTCGCGGTTGGGTCTGCGCCTTTGCACGAGCACAAACATGCGCCGCAGTCGTCGCGCATGGCCCTTATGTTGATTCTCGGATCGTCGCCGATGATCGAGGGCATTCCGGCATTCTTCGCGGCGTCCAAGTATGGCGTGCAGCAATTGGCGGTCATGGCGCTCGTGTTTGCCGTTTCCACGATCGCAACATATGTCGGGTTGGTGTTGCTGGGGCGTGAGGGGCTTTCGCATGTGAATCTCGGTCCGGTCGAACAATATGGGGAAGTGCTGAGCGGCCTCGTGATTGCGGCGATTGGCGTCGTGTTTCTTATTTGGCCCGCTCTTTAAGCTCGTTTCACGCGGCCCTCGTCCTTCGACAAACTCAGGATGACATAGTCGGGCGTCCTTCGACAAACTCAGGATGACACAAGCTTGCCCCTCGATATATGCGCCTACGGCGCGCTACTCGGGGTCCTTCGACAGGCTCAGGATGACACCGTGATAGCGTGCCGTACATAAGGGTATGGCAAACCCCCAGCGCGCGGCCGGCGTAAGATACACACTCGTCTTTCTTTTGGCGGTTGCGTCGCTCGTGACGTGGCTGCCGGATTTGCGGCGCGATTTCGGGCATCCGCTGGGCACAGCGCAGCTCAATATTAATTACAAGGGCGTGGTTACCGAGGCCGGGCCGGCGGCAGTTGCTGCCGGTGTGAGCGTGGGTGACCGCGTCGACCTGGCCGGCAAGACGCCTGAGGAACGCAACTCCGCGCTTACCCCGGAAACCGCCGACGCGGGCACGCCGCTTGACATGCCCCTGGTCTCGCGTGGCCGCCATTACACGGCTCGCATAACGACGACGCCGGAAACTCCAAACGTCCCGGTGATCGTGCTGCGCGAGCTCGCTGCGCTGCTGATGCTGATTCTCGGTGCCCTTCTGGTGCTAAAGCGACCGAATATTGCAACATGGGCGTTCTTTATCTTTGCATTGAACGGTGGCGGTCCCGTCAATGATTTCTACTTGGTCGGGCCGGTGTGGTGGTTTCCCATCGGGGATCTGTGGTCGGGAGTCCTAACATGGGTACCGCCGTTCTTTGGCGCAATCTTTGCGCTGCATCTCTTGCACGAGGGCCCGTTACCGCCGTGGCGCCGGCTAGTCGAATTCGTGATCTATGCCGTGATGGCGGCGGCGGTCGCGTGTGGCGCCGTCGAAATCGTGCTGTTCGTGTATTTCGGTATAGATTGGGGCGAAGGTACTTTCATCTCGACCGGCCTCACGCTGCTGGCGTACTTAAGCATACCGGCCATTCTTGTCGCGACGTATGCGGAAAGCAAAGCGAGTACGCGCGAACGCCTTCGCTGGGTCATTTGGGCATTTTCGATTACGGCGCTCGCCGCGCTTGCGGATTTTCTCGGATCGCAAGGAAACCTTGGCGTTTACAACACCACGTATCTCGAACATTCGCTGCTGACGCTCGCGTACACACTTGTGCCGGCGGTTGCGGTGCTGTACACGGTTCTCAAGCATCGCATTATCGACGTCAACGTTGCTATCAGCCGCGCGGTGGTATATGCGGTGCTCTCGACGATTATCGTCGGCATATTTACGCTCGTCGACATGTTCTTTTCAAGCGCGCTTTCGGCGAGCCGTGCCGGCCTGATGGCCGACATGGCGCTCGCGCTGGTTCTGGGGTTTTCATTTAACGCAATGCATGCGCGCGTCGATCGGTTCATGGACTGGCTGATCTTTCGCGCGCGGCATCGGGCGGAAGAGCATGTGGCGACCGTGGCGTCGGCGATTCCCTATGCGCGCACGCCGGAGCACGTCAACCGTTTGCTGATCGACGAACCAGTGCGGACTTTCGGTTTGGCCGACGGCGTGCTGATGCGCGTGCAGTCCGACGGAGCGCTGGAATTCGTGCACGCGGCGCGCGGGCGTCCAGGAGAGGTGCCCGCCGAGGATGCGGAGTCGCTAATTGCGATCTTGCGCGCCCAACGCAAGCCGTATCGGCTGACCGAGCGGCACATGGCGCTGGCCGTACCGCTGTTTTCGGAAATGGAGTTGGAAGCGATCGCATTTTACGGCACGCACTCCAACGGCACCGACGTCGACGGCGATGAGATCGCGTTAATCGAACGCGCCGCGGTGGCGGCCGGCGCCGCCTATGCGCGTTTCCGTGCCGCGGCTTTGCGCGAGCGCGTGGCCGAGCTCGAGGACGAGAATGCGCAGCTCAAAGCGGCAGTAACGGCGTGATTAGGCTATCAGTATTTTGACAGCCCGCGCCATTGCTGTTAGGATTGGGCGACGATATGAACGGTCTTAGCAAGTCGCTGGTCCGAAAGGGCATCAAGGCTGCACGTAGCCAGCAATCCCAACCTATGAGCGCTTCCCAGCGCAATAGGCTTGTTCGTGATTTGGCTGCGGATTTCGTTGCAGAGTCTCAATCGCTTGAGACGAATGCGCAACCAATCGACCGGCAGACTGTATTGGCGACGGAGCCTGACAAGCAGTAGTCGTTTGAAACGCAGGCAAGACGACCGACCACTTGATGACGCTTCCGAAGAGGGAGCGTTTTCTTTTCACGCTGGTCTAACACCGGAACAACTGCGTACTGAAATTGCTGCCCGAGATTTTCAACTGGTGCAGCGCTTATTGCGCGAGGATCGCCGCAGGCCCGGGCTGTGGCGCGCCAGTTTTCTCACCGGACTCCATCGAGAGATTTTTGGTGATCACTTTCCGCAACAGTCCGGCGCTTTGAGGCTCGTCGAAGCCAACTATGGAGTTCGCGCGGCCGTGGCGCCGGAGCATATACCATCGCTACTTCAGCAGCTAATTCTGGATATTCAGGAGGCACTTCGTGTCGCTTTGAAGTTTAGTGGCTTCACGGAGCGCTTCTTCGAACATGTGTTTTTGACGGCTGCGACGCAGCACGCCGAAATGATTCGCATCCACCCGTTTGTGGACGGCAACGGTCGCTGGGCGCGATTAGCTACGAGCTTGTACCTCTACGATTGTGGCCTCGACTGCGGCACAATCATTTTCGCGCGCGATCGGAAACGGTACGTTGACGCGATTCACCGAGCTCAGGATACGCGCGAGCCCGGGGACCTCGCGAATATGCTGCTTGAGGGCTTTCTTGCGCAATCCCAGCGACGGATCGGCGGTCTACGTCCTCGTACACCGTAGCGGAGAAATCGCAGCGTCGTTGCTGTTCCCGCAGGCCTCGGCTACGCTCGGCCGTGGTTCGACCAGCGGCGCCTAATGGCGCCCGCTCACCATGACACTATTGGTGCCCCGCTCGCCATGACAACGTGGAGTCCCCTATGGGTTTGGAATGAGCTTTGAAACTCGGGCGACTGCCGCTGAGGCGCCGTCGATGCCCTGCGCGGCGGCAAGCTTGTAATACTTGAGCGCGAGCGCGTAATTGCGCGTGACGCCTTTACCGGACTCGTAGGCTCCGCCAAGATTGTATTGTGCGGTTCCATTGTTCTGCTGCGCCGCAAGCGTGAAATAATAGAACGCCTTTGTGGAGTCTACAGGCACGCCTTGCCCGGTGGAATACATCGTGCCCAAATTGTTCTGCGCGGTTGCGACGCCTTGCGCGGCCGCCAATTGGTAATACTTTAACGCCATCGCATCGCTTTGCGCGACACCATGGCCCGTGTCGTACAAGTAGCCTAGAGCCGCTTCCCCGTCGGAGTCACCCTGATCGGCGGAGCTTTGATAGAGGCTTTCCGCCTTCGCATAATCTTGAGTGACGCCGGTTCCGAGCTCGTACAAGCGCCCAAGCAGATACTGGCCGCGCGCGTCGCCCTGCGCGACGGCAAGCTGATAATAGCTGAGCGCCTTGTTAATATCTTTGGGAACGCCGGCGCCGTTCTCATAGAGCGTGCCGAGATTGCGTTCGCCGCCGGCATCGCCTTGCGCCGCGGCAGCTTGATAATATTTAAGGGCGAGCGCGAGGTTTTCGGTGACGCCGAGGCCCTGGTGATAAAGGTAACCCAGATTGGTTTCGCCGCGCCCGTTGCCTTGCGCCGCCGAGAGTTCAAAATACCGTCGCGCGATCGCATAATTTTTGGGAACGACCTCGCCCATCTCGTACATATAGCCTAAGTTGCTTTGCGCGTATCCGTTGCCGCCGGCCGCGGCCAATTTGTACAAGCGCACGGCTACCGGCAGATTTCGAGCCACGCCCTGCCCGTAGTAATAGAGCGTGCCGAGATTGTTTTGCGCGGTGGCGTCGCCGTGGACGATGGCCAGGTTGTAATAGTGTGCGGCCGTCGGATAATCTTGGGTGACGCCCAAACCGAAGTGGTAGAGGTACCCGAGATTGCTTTGCGCTTTCGCGTTACCTTGCGCCGCGGCCAGTTGGAAATAATGCTTGGCCAGCGCGTAATCTTGCGTCAAATTGTTGGTGCCATCGAGGTACATCAGGCCGAGGCTGTTTTGCGCGCTCGCGTCGCCTTGGTCGGCCGCGCGGCGATAGATCGTGACGGGATCGTTGACGGTGGGCGCGTTATCGTTGACCGCGCTCGTCGTTTGCACGTGGCCGCCGAGGCTGGCCAAGCCGGTCGACACCGGCTGGTTGCCGATGAATGCGATGACTACGTTGCGCGCGATGGCAAGGTTATCACCGTCCTCGGAGACTTGTCCCTGCGCACTCGATCCGCCCAAATTCGTCGGATACCAATCTTGCACGCCGTAGACAACACCGGTCTTCGGATCGAAGAGCGGCGCGCCGCTCAACCCTTCGGACGACTTACCGCCCGGCACGTCGAAATCGATAAACTGCGGGTTGACTTGAGGATGCAGCGCGCTAATGTGCCCTTGATGCCACGCGGGCGTTAGGTCGCCACCGCCGATCGTCGCGCCGCCGAAGAGTCCGCCGAAGAGCACGGCTTCTTCATAACCGAAGCCGCCGACGGCGACATCGCTGGTGTCGTCGGAAGAAAGGCGCGAGCTGAATGTGAGTACCGGCAAAACTCCGATCGTTGCTGCGGAGATGATCGCAAGATCGGCGCCGGCGTTCTGTTGCTCGATCGTCGCGGGCAATTCTTGTTGAAATCCCGATAACAGTACGACCAGGGTATAACCGTCGGGCGCGGGCGCGACGACGTGGGCGTTGGTAATGAATTCCGACAATCCGGCGCGGGATCGGATACAGAAAGCCGTGCCATACGATTTGAAGGCGCAATTGCCGCGGTCGGCGGTGAAGGTGCAGCCGGACTTGCGATAGCCGACGACGACCAACGATTGTTTGACGCGCGGCCACGCGGGAGCGTCGGCGCGCGCGGCAACCGGAATACAGGCCGGCGCCAAAACGCAAGCGGCTAACGCCATGACAAGCGCGCGCTGCATACGGCTGATTTCTGAAGAGGCAAGGTCCTGGCCTGTGCCCGCGTAAGAGATGCGGATGATTTGGCCCGCGCGTTGGAGCTGGGTCGTTCTTCCGTTGCTCGCGCTTGCTTGCGTTGCCGCGCCGGCCGGAACGCGGGCCGTCCAACTTTCGCCGCAACCGGTGCCGACACTCGTTTTGCGTTTGGGCTACAACGGCGTTGTGGTCACCGCGCAAACACCCGAGCCGCAGAATAAACTGGATCCTCCGCCGCGGCAAACGGCGGTGCGATCGGCGAGTGGCACGCACGCGGGCGGGTTTAGCTGTCCCAAGAGCGTCGTGCTGGTCGCGCCCACACCCGATGTTAACGGCAATCAATTTTGCGTGACGGCCTCGACCGACGCGCTGTCCATAGCGTTTGCGTCGCCTGCGGTGTTGCCGTACGCGAGCCAAAAAACCGTGACGTGTACGCAACTGCGCGGCGCTTCAGCGAATCCGGCGCTTTCAAGCGCGCTGGTGCGCATCGGACGCGCGCGGACCGAGAAGGATACCATCGCCTACGACGGCGCCCGCGCGCAATGCGATTTCAATGCGGGATTCGGTTACGCGTACGCGGTCGAGAAGCAAAGCGGCGCGGCGCCGGTCGCGGCAAACGAAAAAAACGTGACGCGCACGCTCAGCATTCCGTGGGATCTGCTGCACCTCGATGGCGATTCGCGGTCGATCATGTTACAAACGGGCGGATACGAGTTCCTCATTCCGCTGCAGGTTTTTCAGGGCAGCGTTTCGATCTCGACCGACTACGCACCGTACGTGCGTTTATCGACGCCGGTTCCATCGGGCGGTGCCGCACCGCTGCGAGCGCGCGACGTGGAATTGAACGTCGCGTTCAGTCCAAACCGCCATCACATGCTGGCCGCATCGTTTGCGCAAAACCAAAGCACCATCTCGGTTCAGCGCGCACTCTCCAACGCGCTCAGCCTCGCGCCGGTATCGCTCGGCGGGCCGGCGCGGATGACGGTCGGCCAAGACTTGCAGACGCAAAGCCAGACGCTCTTTACGTTTCTGCAGCCCAGTAATTTCCTAGAAGACCAAAGTGTGAAATCGCTCTTCGATTCGACGCCGTTCTCCGTCAATAAACTCAGCAGCCTCTCGGCCGGATACGCGTACGGGTTTTCATCGGATCCGTTTACGGCCGGCGCATTTTACGGCGTGCAGTCGGCGGGATCGTATAACGGCGGCGCGACGGCCACGTTCATCTTGACGACGCCGGTGCCCAGCCCCGAACCCGCGCCGGCGTTCGCGCGTCAACCGACCGCCGCGAACGCACCCGAGCACGTGGCGCTGCACCCACCGGCACCGCCCGGGCCGTTCTTTGAATCGGGGACCGCGAGTACGCCGCCCTTCGAACTCTCGTTCATCAACGCATTTAATGGAAGCAGGGGGACGCGAGACGCGATCGACGCGCTGGCGTTCGAAGCCCACGTCTATCACAATCAATCGCGCAGCGGCGCCGAATACTATGCGCAGACGTTTAATATCTTCGGGCGTTTGGAGCACGATTTCCGGACGCCGGCGGGAACTGCGCCAGGCTCGATCGGCGAGTTCGCCGGGCAGTCGGCGACCTTTACCTCGGGAAGTTCGGACGAGCGCGGTTCGCATTATTTTCAGTTGCGCGAAACGATCGGCGCGCAAATGAACGACCGCTTTTTTGCGCCGTCATCGGGAACCGTGAGTTGGCTGGCGCCGCTGAGCGGGCCGATGGCGCACCTGACCGCGGCGTTTGCCGCAGGGAAGACGGGGCGCTATTACGCGCTCGATTTGCTGGGATTCCGCCTGACGAACAGCGCCGGCGATCTAGCGGCGCAAGAAGGCTGGCAGGTGACGATTCCGGTGGCCGGCCCGGGCTGGCTGCTCTCGGGCGGTTCGCTGACGCAGACGGTGAGCGATCGCATCGCCGCGATCAATCAAGGGTTAATTTCGGGTTACGCGCAGGCGATCGCGCAGGTGCCGAATCCACAGATCCGTCCGCAGCATTTGGCCAACGTCTCGGTGCTCTCGCCGTGGCTGAGCGCGGGGCGCTGGCAGCTCGAACTTGCGGGCGGTTACAACACCGGCACGGTAACGGCGTGCGGCGCGACCATCAGCGCAAAATCGACCACCTACCAATGTTTGACCGTGCTCGACAGCCGGGCGGTGGGCGGAATTGCGTTGCGCGACGGTGCGCTACTTTTAGGCGCAACCGATACGTCGATTCAGTCGGGCAGCATTTCGGCGGGCGATGCGGCGCGCGGCATCGGCACGTCGGGCGGATTGCCGGGCGCGGTGACCGGTTACATCAGCTTTACCGGTTGTCCACAAATCTCGGCCGCATATGCCAACGCCGCGATGGTCAGCGGCATTCCGTTTCCGCAGCAAGGCTCGACATTTTCAAGTCAGTTGGATTGGCCGCTCGCAGCCGGAAACGAGCGGTTCGATATCGTGCTCGGCTATTTCAACGAACGCGCGCTGGCCAACGCGAGTTTTAACGATTCCGGCTTTGCCGCCGTATTGCGACTCGGCACGACGTTTCATCCGGCACTTCGCTGCGGCAAATGACAAGCTCATGCGGGCCTCGGCTACGCTCGGCCGTGGTTCGTCCTTCGACAAACTCAGGATGACATCGGCATCGAAGATGCCCTGCTCAGGATGACAACTTGTGAAGCGTTCTGCCGCGCCGTCGCGCGGCTTGACAACTAGTACCCTTGTTGGATGGCCGCCGCGATCGACGAGAGATCGTGGTCGGCGGTGAACAGTGCTTGCGCGAAGTTGTTCCCGGCGATCGGAACGTCATTGAGAAAGACGGCGTAGACGAGTTTCCGGCCGCTCTTGGCGTCGATGTACCCGACTTCAGTTTTTGCATAGAGAAGCGCCTGGCCGTCGGGCGATCCGCCTACGCGCGTTCCGTCTTTGGCGCGAATGTGGCCGGCGACCGGCGTGCCGGTTTGGTTTTCGGCTTGCGTGCCGTCGACGCCCATGATCGACATGCCGTCGTGAATGTAGTGCCCCCACGTCGTGTGCATGAGGTTTTGCAGCAACGCGCTTTCATCGTCCGGCGAGGTACGGCCGGCATCGACCGAACCGGCTCCGTCGTATGGAATTGTGCTGGCGGGTGAGACGCCGAGCGCGGTGATCGCCTTCAACTCGAAGTTGAGGCCGTCGGGACAGTCGTGGCTGCCGGTCTTGAGCGCGACCAGGCAGACCATTAAATCGGCACCGCGGTTGTAACTGACCTTGAGGATGACTTTGACGAACTCCGAGAGCGGCGGCGAAACGCGTTCGGCGACTTTTCGTGCGCTCGAATACGCCGCTGTGCGCGGTAAAAGTTGCGCGGGATTTTCGCCGGCCGGATTTGCACTTACGGAAACGCCGGCGCGCCGAAGCTCTTCGATGAACGCGGTGCGCGCGAAATCGGCGGGCTTCGGGACCTGCCAAATCGCGAGGCTCGGTTTAGCGCCGGCGGCGACCGTTCCCGTGATCGTCAGCACGCCGTTCGCGCCGGCTTGGACGGCGAGTGGTGTCGTTTTGGCTTTGGCGGCGACGGTTGTAACGTTTGAAACGACGCGCAGGCCGGCGATTTTCGGACGCCAGTCGACGGCGGGGGCTTCGCCGGGGTCGGTTGGCGTGACGGTGATGTCGACGACGTTTTCATTGATCCAAATCGGCGAGATCTTGCCGTCAGGCCAGCCGTCGTACGTATTGAAGAGGCGGTCGTCGATGGCGACGTCGCGCACCGCGCGAATCCCCGAAGCGCGCACCTGCGCGGCGAGCGCGCGCAAACCCGCAAGCGGATCGGAATTCTTCAGAAGCGCGGGCCCCGGCAGCCCCGTGTCGGCGTAGTTGTGATCGATCTCAGGGAAGCTGTTGAACGCGAGTGAGCCGTCAGGCCGATCGCGCAGGCCCAGACTGAAGTCACCCGATGCGACCAGTATCAGATTTCCGTTGATGGCGTAAACCGGCGTGCGGAAACGGTAGTTCGGGCCGTAGCCTTCGAGTGCGGCCGACGTGCTGAACGTCTTCATGATCGATCCGGGCACGAACATCTTGCTTGCGTCGCGATCGATGAGCCGTTCGCCGGTCGAGAGGTCGAACACGGCAACGGCGAGCCGGCTGTGCGCATATGCGGGCTTGGAGACGACGTTTGAGATGGCGGTCGCGACGCTCGCGGGCATCGAGCGCTCCGGCGCCGCATTATTGCATGCAGGTGTCGTTAGTACTGCAAGAAGCGCCAGCGGCAGAATGAATCGCTGCACGGACTAGTTGGTGCCCCGCGTCCAGTGCGTGGAGTTGCTCCAGTCGATTCGCCACAGATCATGCGAGAGATGCCCGTCGATTTCCGTTATTCCCCAGCGGGTTTTCATCTGGCGCGGATTCACAAAGGAGCCGGTTGCGGTTTGACCGCTCGCATTTGTCAGCGTTAGCGAGGTGCCATGCTGGCGGATGTGACAGCGCTTGGAAGGGTCTCCGCTCTCGTACCAGGTGCCGCTGATATCCGGCAGTGCGCCGGTGGTCGAACCGCCGCGTGTCCAATAAGTGGAGTTGCTCCACAGAATCGTGTCGAGGCTAGGTGAGATGCGGCCTTCGATTTGGGTCTGCGGCCCCATCGATGTGTAGGCCGACATCGGCCAGCTGGTCGTGATGCGGCTCGGATCCACGAATGAGCCCGTCGCGGCTTGGCCTCGCTCGTTGGTTAGCGTAATCGAGTTGCCGCTTTGACGGATCTCGCAGCGCTTCGAATGGTCGCCACCCGAATACCACGTTCCGCTGATGTTGGGCAGCGTGGCCGCGTTTGCTGTCGCGGACGGCCCCATGAAAAACGCCATGCACGCGAGCGTGGAAATAACCGCTACGACACGCTTCATTAATGCCTCCGCTGCGCTATTCATTGGGGCTGCCCCGCGGGCCTCGGCGCGCTTCGCTCGCTCGGCCGTGGTTCGACCGGCGGCGCCTCATGGCGCCTGCTCACCATGACAATACGGTCGACGCGCCTAAACACCGGGCATGAAGCGTCTTTTTGCCATCGTCCTTTCCGCTATTTTTATCTCCCCCGTTTTCGTTTCGCCGCGAGCCACGCGGGCCGCAAGCCCGGCGACGCCCGAGACGGCGAGCGTCACGCAGAAGCTCATGAGCAAACTGCAGTGGCGCATGATCGGACCGTTCATCGGAGGGCGTGTCGTCGCAATCGCCGGCGTGCCGAGCGAGCCGAGTTTGTTCTACATGGGCGGCGTGCAAGGCGGCGTGTGGCGCAGCAGCAATTACGGAATGACTTGGGAGAACATCACCGACGGCCAAACCGCAATGATGAACGGATACAGCATCGGCGCGCTTGCGGTTGCGCCGGGAAATCCGAAGGTTATCTACGCAGGCACCGGCGAGTCGGACCCGCGCGGTGATTTCGCAACCGGCGACGGCATTTACAAGACGACCGATGCCGGAAAGACTTGGCACTACGCGGGACTGCGCGACACGCACACGACGACGGCGCTAGCGATCGATCCTCGCGATTCAAATATCGTCTACGCAAGTTCGCTCGGGCACGTGTTCGCGCCGAATGCCGAACGCGGCGTCTTTAAAACCGCCGATGGCGGAGCAACGTGGAGCAAAGTGCTCTTCGTCGACGATAACACTGGCGCGAACGACGTCGTAATGGATGTGCGCAATCCGAACGTGCTGTATGCCGCGATGTGGCAAGCTGCGCGCAAGCCCTGGAACTTCACCAGCGGCGGTCCGGGAAGCGGTCTTTACAAAACGAGCGACGCGGGCGCGCATTGGAGCAAGATTTCAAACAACCCCGGATTCGCGACGGGTTTGCTCGGCAAGATCGGCGTGAGCGTCTCGGCGCGCGACGGGCGCAGCGTCTATGCGATCGTGCAGGCGCAGAGCGGCGGCGTCTTTCATTCGACTGACGGCGGCGCGACATGGAAGCGGGTGAACAGCGAGATGAAGCTGCGCCAGCGCGCTTTCTATTACACGGCCATCTACGCCGATCCGACCGATGCGAAAGTTGCCTACGCGCCGCAGGTGGACGGCGTCTTCAAAACGACCGACAGCGGCAAAACATGGAAGGCGATCACGCGGCCGGGCGATCATCACATCATTTGGATCAATCCGCGCAATCCGAAGATTTTGCTCGAGGGCGATGATGGCGGCGCGATGGTCTCGGTCGACGGCGGCAAGACGTGGAGCTCGAAACAAAATCAGCCGACCGACCAATTCTACAAAGTCGCGATCGACAAGCAGTTCCCGTTTCACGTGTACGGTGCTTCGCAAGATCACGGGGCGTTTGAAGGACCGAGCGCATCGAGCGAAGGCCTGGGCATCGGCGCGTGGCACAACGTGGCGCTCGGCGAGAGCACGTGGGTGGCGCCCGATCCGAACAATCCCTACGTCACCTACGGCAGCGGGTACCAAAGTTCGATGGCGCGTTTCAATCGCGAGACGGGCGAGCAGAAGAACGTGAGTCCGTGGCCCAAGTACACGTCAGGTGTCTCGTCGGCGGAGAGCAAATTCCGGTTCGGCTGGACGCATCCGATCTTTTTCTCGCCGTCCAAACCGCACGAGCTGCTGGTGGCGGGCAATGTCGTCTTCAAGAGCGACGATTACGGCGAACGCTGGCAGCAGATCAGCCCCGATCTCACGCGCAACGATCCGAGCACCGAAGGTCCGACCGGCGGCCCGATTAATTTCGATCAGACCGGCGTCGAGACGTTTCCCGATATTTCGTCGCTGGCTGTTTCGCCGCTAACGCCCGATCTGATGTGGGCGGGATCGGCCGACGGGTTGGTGCACGTCACAACCGATTCGGGCGCGCATTGGAAGCTCGTCACGCCGCCGGAGTTGCCGCAGTGGGCGCAGATCAGCACGATCGAGCCGTCGCACGTGTCGGCCGGAACCGCGTATTTGTCGGCGTCGCGCTATCAGTGGGACGACTTCCATCCCTACGTTTATAAGACGGTGGATTACGGCGCGCACTGGAGCGCGCTGATCGACGGTTTGCCGGACGATCAATATGTGTTCGCGGTCCGTCAGGATCCGCGCGATCCGCGCGTGCTCTTCGCGGGAACGCGAAGCACGATTTACGTGAGTTTCAACGGCGGCGGCAACTGGCAGCCGCTGACGCTCAATCTGCCCTACGTGCAGGTGCGCGATATCGCGATCGATGCGCGGCAGGGCGATGTCGTGGTTGCGACGCATGGACGCTCGTTTTGGATCTTGGATAACCTCAGCGTGATCGAGCAGCTCGCCAATGGCGCCAGCGGTTCGCCGTTGCTCTTCGCGCCGGAAACGGCGTGGCTGACGCATGCGTACGGCGGCGGATTTGCCAGAGGGGGCTCGGGGCAGGGGCCGACGTACGGCACAAGCGTGTTCTTCAACGTGCCGCCGGATTACAACGGCACGACGCCGATGACGCTCGCGTTTATGGATGCAAACGGACGTACCGTCCGTAGCTTCAATTTGCATTTTCACAACAAGAAAGAGAAGAAGCCGTCGGCGCAGCAGCTCGCCAACATGGACGAGGCGCAGATCATGGCGCACGATTTGCGCCATCTGACCGCGGTCGATCCGGGGATGAATCTGTTCGTGTGGGATATGCGTTACCCGCCGGCGACCGAAGCGCGCGGTGTGCAAGCGTTCGGGACGGATGATTTCTCCGACACGCTCGACGGGCCGACGATCGTGCCGGGCAAGTACAGCGTCGTGCTGACGTACGGTGGGAAGAAGTTGCAGCAGCCGTTTCGTTTGGCGCTCGATCCGCGATTGCATCCGGCTTCCGGCGAGCTCGCGGCGAGGCTGGCGCTTTCGATGCGCATCCTGGGAACGCTCGATAGTTTGAATCGCGCGGTGAATGCGGCGGAGGCGGCGCGGGCGAGTCTGCCGGCGGCCAAACGCGCGCAAGTGGATGCCGCGCTCGCGGACATGGTGCAGTTTAACACCCATTCGAGTGAAGGCGACCTCGCCCACGAAAGCAAGATGCGCGACTATCTGGCGTTTCTGATGAACTCGCTGGATTTAGCCTACCAGGCGCCGACGCCGGCAGAATACGCCACCTCCAACGAACTGCGCATGCAGGCCGCGGCGCAAATTGCACGTTTACGTAAGGCAATGCAATGATGAAACGATTTCAACCCGCGCTCATAACGTTCGCGTTACTCGCCGCCATACTGCCGGTGCGTGCCGCGCTCTGGCCCGAGCCGCCGCAAACGACCGTGGCGAAAGCCGCGCCTGGTTTCGCCAACGGGAACGATCCGTACTTATGGCTCGAAAACAAAGACGGCGCACAGGCGCTCGCGTGGGTGCGCGCACAGAACGCGCGGACGCTGCCGGTTTTGACGCGCGACCCGTCGTACGCCAAACTCTACACCGAGGCGCTGAAGATCAACCAGGCCACGGATCGGATTGCTTTTCCCAGCACGATCAGAGGCGAGATTTACAACTTTTGGCAAGATGCGACGCACGTGCGCGGCATTTGGCGCAAGACGTCGCTCGCGAGCTATCGCAGCGCGCATCCGGCTTGGACCACGGTTCTCGATCTCGACGCGCTCGCCACGGCCGAACGCGCGAACTGGGTATTCAAAGGTTCCGACTGCGTCGAGCCGCAGGAGACGCGCTGCCTGATCTCGCTCTCCGACGGCGGCGAAGACGCCGTCACGATGCGCGAGTTCGATCTTACGACCGATCGTTTCGTGCCGGACGGTTTCGTTTTGCCGCGTCAAAAACAAGACGCCGCGTGGCTGGACGAAAACACGCTGCTCGTTTCCCGCGCCTGGGATCCGGGCGAAGTGACGTCGTCGGGATATGCGTACGACGTGCGCAAGCTTACGCGCGGGCAGCCGCTTTCATCGGCTTCAGAACTATACAAGGGCCAGTCGAGCGACGTTTCGGTGCGGGCGTTCGTCGAGGTCGACGGACAAGGTCATCGGGCCGCGATCGTGGATCGCGGCGTCACGTTCTTCACAAGCGAAGAGCGCATCCTGACGCCGAGCGGTCTCGAACAGCTCAACGTCCCGCAAAAATTGGAGATGGACGGCTTGGCCGGCGGGCGTTTGCTGATCAAGCTCGATCAGGATTGGAACACGGGAGGCAAGAACTTCGCGGCAGGCTCGCTGGTGCAAGTGCCGCTCGCGCAAGCGCTGGCGGACCCGGGCAACCTCAAACCCGTATTAGTGTACGCGCCCGGGACGCGCGATACGCTCGACGGCGTCGCGACCACGAAGAACGACGTCATCCTCACCGTCTATCAAAACGTGCGTGGCCGCGCGCTTATCTATAGCCCATCAGGCACCGGGTGGTCGGTGCATTCGCTGAAAATCCCCGACATGTCGTCGGTCGGCGTCACGGACACGAATTTGCAAAACGACGCAATCTTCTTCGATGTGCAGAGCTTCCTGCGTCCGACGACTCTCTACTATGGCAACGCTTCGCCGGCGACCGTTTCCGAAGTCAAAGCGCTGCCGCCGCGTTTCGATGCCGCCAAGGACGTGGTTGAGCAACACGAAGCCACCTCGCGAGACGGAACGAAGATTCCGTACTTCCTGGTCCGCCCGAAAAACATGCACTTTGACGGCCGCAATCCGACGGTCCTCACCGCGTACGGCGGTTTCCTGATCTCCTCGACGCCGTATTATTCCGGCACGGTCGGCAAGCTGTGGCTCGAACGCGGCGGCGTGTACGTGCTCGGCAACATTCGCGGCGGCGGAGAGTTCGGTCCGGCCTGGCATGATGCCGGCCTCAAAACGAACCGCCAGCGTATCTACGACGACTTTTACGCGATCGGCAAAGATCTCGTCGCGCGCCGTATCACCGATCCGCGTCATCTCGGCATCGTGGGCGGTTCAAACGGCGGTCTGCTGATGGGCGTTGAGTTCACCGAACATCCCGAAATGTGGAACGCCGTGCAAATCGAGGTGCCGCTGCTGGACATGCTGCGCTACGAAAAGATTCAGGCGGGCGCGTCGTGGGTTGCTGAATACGGCAGCGTTTCGGATCCGGCCGTGCGCGCATTCTGGGAGAAGACCTCACCGTATCAGAATCTGAAGCCGGGCGTCGCTTATCCGGAGCCGTATATTTGGACGACCACTAAGGACGATCGCGTCGGCCCGCAACACGCGCGCAAGTTCGCCGCCAAACTCGCAGCGATGCACGTGCCGTATCTATTCTACGAAGTGATCGAAGGCGGCCACGGCGCCGGTGCAAATCTGAAGGAAAGCGCCAAAACGACTGCGCTGGGCTGGACGTACTTTTCGATGAAATTGATGAGGTAGCGGCCGGCGTTTATTGGGGTGACGTGATCATCCATTCGCTGCCGAAGCGATCTTGGATGATACCGAACTTTCCGCCGCCGCCCCACTCGACGTTATCGAGCGGCACGGTGACTTTTCCGCCTTCGGCGAGCGCGTCGAAGACGCGTTTCCCTTCGGCTGCAGTCGAAAGCTCCAACGACAGCGCGATGTTGCCGGCGTCGGGATCGACCGTTTTTCCGGGCGGCCCGTCGGAGGCCATAAGCGCAAAGCCGGGGCCTTTAAAATCGGCGTGCATGACCTTGTTTTGGTAGTCCGCCGGCACGTCGTGGCCCATCGGCGCGCCTTCAAAACGAATGATGTTGTAGTCGCCGCCGAGGACTTTTTTGTAAAACGCAAGCGCCTCTTCGCAGCGGCCATAGAAGAAAACGTAGGGTTCTAATTTCATTTCAAACCTATTCATCGGCGCTGCGTCGCGGGCCTCGCCCCTCGATATGCGCGCCTTATGGCGCGCCACTCGGGGTCCTTCGACAAGCTCAGGATGACAATTACTGGCGCCCGCTCACCATGACAAACTAGCCCGATCACCATGACAATGTGGTCGGCGCGCCTAACGTCGGCGGCATGAACCGCTTTGCTGCAGCGCTGATTGTGGCTGCGCAACTTGGCGTAACTCCGCGCGTGGTTACGATCGACGCGAGTCATCCCATTGCCGAGGTGTCGGTCTCCAGCCTGCGGGCGCGTACCGTGATTTTCGATGCCTCGATCGAGCGCTGGGAACAGCACGGCGACAGCGACAGCTATGCGGCGACAACGTCCTTTGTTTTCGTTCCATGGGTATTTGCGCTGGACCCGTACAAGACACAACTGGTCCGAGTCGCGCTGCGTACGCCGGCAATAGAAGATCACGAGGCGGCGTATCGCCTTTCCATCGTTGAAGTTATCCCGGGCACCGCGACGCCTCCGCCATCCGCGCGCGCATTCTCGATTCCGCTTTTCGTTGCGCCGGCGAAACTTGAGGGAGGCGTGCATTACGAACTCCGCTCGCGCGCCGGGAACCGCTGCGACGTCGTCATTCGAAACGAATCAAATTCCCACACCTACATCGCTACGCTTGCAATAGAGAGCGACGGGCGCGAGTTGTTCGCGGGCAAAGTCACCGCTTTCGTGCTGGCGGGTAATACGCGCACGATACCGGTTACGTTGCGCGCGCCTGTACATGGTCCCGCAACGCTGCGCGTCGCAGACGAAACGGGGCGCGAGCGCAGTATCTCCGTGCAAGCGAATCCATGAAACGCTTTCTGCTCGCACTCGTTTTGATCGTCGCGCCGGCGCTGCCCGCGCATGCGCAGGAGGCTGTGACCGACGACTTCAGCGAAGGCTACTATCCGCAGCACTACCGCGTTTTGCTCGATGGCGTGAGCGTGAGCGACGATGCACTAGTCTACGTCTCGGATGATGAAACGGTCTACGTCTCCGACGCCGACCTGGACGCGTGGGGACTCAGGAGACCGATGGGTTCAGCGTTTTCGCGCGACGGCCGCAGCTACTACGGCCTGCAAACCGATCTGAATCTCGCCGCCTCGTACGAGGCCGACACGGGCGAGCTCGTGATCATCGCTGACAAAAGCGCGTTTCGCGGCCAGGCGGCGCCGCATCCGCTCAGCCTCGCCGACGAGCACGGCGCGTTTCTCAATTACGAATTGAACCGCGAGACCAGCAAATACGATTTCGCGGCGGTGTCGCCCGGCGGCGAATTGCAGATGCGTTTTCTCAGCACGAACCAGGACGGACTGGAGTTTCATCGCGGACGCGCGCGCTGGCTGCATGTAAATCCCGCGGCTCATTACGTGCTTGGGTTAGGTGAAGCAACGGCCGACGGCGGCTGGCTCGGAGTCAATACGCCGTTTGCGGGCATCCACTATGCGACCGATTACTCCAGCGATCCGGAGTTCGCCGCGAGCGGTCCGCCGTCGGTATCCGGTTTTGCGCCGTCGCCGTCGCTGCTCGAGGTCTACATCGACAATGTTCTGGAACTGCGCCGCGACGTTCCGCAAGGACCATTCAGCGTGCGCGACTTGCCGCAGTCGGCGGCGCGCGCCGACATCGTGCTCGTGCTCACCGATCAATCCGGAAAACAAACGACGCAGGTCGCGCGACCGGCCTACGCGCCGAATTTTCTGGCCCGCGGATTATCGGAATTCGTTTTCGATGCCGGCATCGGCCACGAGAACGCGGGCCTGCAACACCAATATTACCGCGGCGCGGTTGCGCAGGGGAAGTTCCGCTACGGGATTAGCGATCATCTGACCGGGGAGCTCTATGCGGAGTCGGTCAACGGAGCGAACTTCGCCGATGCCGGTTTCGATCTCTCGCTCGGCCCGGCACAAACGTTGGGCATTCGCATCGGCGGCGGCAACCGCCGTCACGCATCGGAATACCGGTACGAATTTCAGGGCGGAAAGCTTCGGGTGAAAGAGGTTTTGCGGTTGGATTCGGCTGTCAACCAGCCGATAGCGGATCTCGACTTCGAGAATGCCGCCGAGAACATCGCCGAGCGCACGCAGCTCGGCTGGACGTTCAACCGCCGGTGGTCGGCCGGCTTGGAGTTTTACCGTTTTCGTTCGAACACGGGCAGCAACGTCGAAACGGTCTCATCGAAACTCACGTATCGAAGCGGGCGTTTCACGGTGTCCGCGGCGCCATTCTACGATTTCGTTCGTTCGCGGACGAGCGCGAATGTGAGCGTGGTCTTTCAACTCGCGCCTGATCGCCGCGTGGCCCTCGATTCGTCGGTGAGCGCGACGGGCCAAACCAGCGCGGCGCTCGATGTGCGCAAGACGGCCTCGCCCGACGATCCGCTTGCGATGCGCGTAAAGATTTCCGCGAACCGGTCGCAAGACCGGCGGTTCGAACTCTCCGATGATTTTTCTTGGGGAACGGCCTCGTTTATCTGGCAGCAGCAATTCGGGAGGAGCCTTTATGAGCCGTCGGTTCAAGGCGCGCTCGCGTTTGTCGGCTGGCGCCCGTATCCGACGCCGCCGATCGGAGAGAAAGAATCGATCGGCGTGCTGCATTTACCCGGGTATCGCAACATACGCGTGAACGTCAACTCCGAAGGCGCCGGCACGACCGATTCGACCGGAACGCTCGTGTTGCGCAATCTTTCGACGTATCACGACAATACGGTGACGGTCACTACGGCCGATCTTCCAATCTCCGTCAGTGTTACGAGCCCCGTGCACGTGGTGCCGCCGATGGCCGCGCCGATCGACATTGCGATCCCGGTGCTCTCACGCGGTGGATTCGCGATGCGCGTGGTCGACGAAACCGGCGCGCCGCTGCCGGCCGCGAGCTATCTCACAGCGGGCGCGGCGAAGTATCCCGTCGGTTATGACGGCGCCGTTTTCATCGCCGGAGTGCAGCCCGGTCCGTTCTATTTATCGGGCCAAGGCGCGCGCGGCGCGTGCTCGCTAACGATCACCGTGCCCGCGACGATCTCGCAGATTCCCGATCTCGGAACGCAAGTCTGCCGCGCGCGTTAGGGTTTGATGATGCGAATGTTTGCGGTGGCGGAGTGTCCGCCGTCCGAGAAGACAAGCGTGCACGAGCCTTCCTGGCTTTTTGTATTAATGCTAATTGTAGCGTAATACTCTTGCTCCGACGGCCGGCCGCTGCCCGAGCTCTCGTTTGAGCCCGTTTTATAATTTGAGACGTCGGTGAGCCCGCGGCACGTGTTCTCCGTGATGTTCACTTTGGCGGTGTGCGATATCGCGGTGACCGTGACTTTCTCGCGGTCGGGATCGGAATTGCCCATTCCTCTCACGCGCGTTTGAAGCGTTATGGAATTCGAAGGTTCGATGGTGACCGATGCGAACGCGGTCGCGCCGGCGGCCATGTAAAGCGCGGCTGTGAGCATGCCGACGCGTTGGAAAGTGGTGAACATGGTAATGCTCCCTCCGGTAGTAAGTAGCGCCCGGCAACGCTTCACCGTTCGCGGGCGATTTCCCCATGCTTGCGCGTTTATACCGGATATGGTATAACATGATCGGAGGGTGGTCACATAGCGGGGCAACGAAATTGGCCATTAGATTTTGTCGGCGGGTCGAAAGACGATCTCTCCTCATTTCCAGCGGAGGTCAAACTCATAACGGGCTACGCGCTACGGCAGCTCCAGCATGGCGGCTCCCACGCGGATGCCAAGGCAATGAAGGGTAAACTGCGCGATGTCATCGAGATTTCCGTTCATGACGACTCGGGCGACCGGACCTACCGCACGACCTGTACCACCAAGATCGGCGACGTCGTTTACGTATTGCATGCTTTTCAGAAGAAGGCCAAATCTGGAAGCGCTACGCCGAAACGTGAATTGGATATGATCGAGCGACGTCTTAAGGCTGCGCGAAAGTACCATGAGGAGAATTATGGCTAGAAAAAACAATGCAAACGCGACCCGAGGTAGCCATAACATTTTCGCGGATATTAAGGTTCGTAACCCTGAAGAAGCGCTTGCGAAGGCGAGAATCGTCGAAGCCATCGCTGATTTACTTCGGCGGCGAGACCTGAGCCAAAGCGCGGCCGGAGCGTTGGTTTCACTGACGCAACCACAAATTTCTCGCTTAATCCGAGGCGATACCCGGGAATTTTCGTATGAGCGCCTTATGCGCGTTCTAACCGCACTGGGGCAAGATGTCGAGATTACAATTCGTCAAAAGCGCAGCTCCAAGCAACGCGGTCGAGTCCTTGTTCACACGTAGGTGGGTGGCTCGCGGGCCTCGGCTACGCTCGGCCGCGGTTCGACTGGCGTTCGCACAGCGAACGCGGCTCACCATGACACAATGAGGCTAAACCGGCGAACGTTTCTCACGGGTGTGGCAAGCGCCGCCGCACTTGGCGCGGCTGGAGTGCAACTGCTTGCCGCGGGTCGCCGGCTGCCGTGGGAGGCGCTCGCGCGCCGGCTTTCGGGAAGAGTCGTGCTTCCCGGCGATCGCGGATATGGTGAATTTGCGCTTCCGAATAACCTGCGGTACTCCGCACTGCGACCGGCGGGCATCGCGATGTGCAAGAGCGCGCGAGATGTTAGCGCGTCGATTTTGTGGGCGCGCGAGAACGGCGTGCCGCTCGTGGCTCGTTCGGGCGGCCATTCTTACGCCGGCTATTCGACGACGAGCGGGTTGATGATCGACATGCGCGATATGAACAGTGTGTCGTTGGATGAGAGTACCGGCGTTGCGACCGTCGGCGGCGGCGCGCGAAACGGCAATGTGTACGAGTATTTCGGGAACCGTAGTCTCGCAATCACGCACGGGCGGTGTCCGAGCGTCGGGGTTGCGGGTCTCGCGCTGGGCGGCGGCATCGGATTCAACATGCGCGCGCACGGACTGACGTGCGATCACATGGTTGCAAGCGAGATCGTGCTCGCCGATGGATCGATTCGCACGCTGAGCGGCGACGACGATCTCTTGTGGGCCTGTCGTGGCGCGGGTGGCGGAAACTTCGGGATCAATACGTCGTTTGCGTTCCAAACGTTCGAGGTCGGCTCGATCACCGTTTGCGATTTGACCTGGGACGAGCAACCCGAACGCGTCTTCGCGAGCCTCGTCGAGACGCTCGATCGCGCGCCGCGGACATTCGGCTCGAAAGTTTCCGCAAAAGCGCCGACCGGTTCTTCAGGAATACAGATTGAGTTGCTCGGTCAGTTCACCGGCACGCCGGCCGGGCTGCGCGAACTGCTTGCCGACGCGTATGCAATTGCGGTTCCCAAGGGTGTCGTTACCATGGAGCATTATTGGAAAGCGCAAGAAGTGCTCGCTGAACCTGGAACTCCAGCCTACTGGCAAGAACGCTCGCGGTTCTTCAATGAGGCGATCGATCATCGGGCGGTCGCGGTGATTTTCGAATGGCTGCGGCGATTTCCGAAAACGGCAAAATCGGCCGAGTTCAAGGTCTTTCAAACCGGCGGCCGCGTGAACGACAAGAAGCCAAGCGATACGGCGTTCGTGCACCGGCAGAGCCGATGGCTTAGTTCGATCGATCTCTATTGGGAACGCGATACCCCAAGCGACACACTGCAGCATAACTTGGCATGGCTGAGCGAGTTTTACGAAGCGATTATTCCGATTGCCAAAGGCGGCGCATACCAAAACTTTATCGATCCATCGCTGACCGATTGGAAGGCCGCTTATCACGGCTCCAATCTCGGAAAACTCGAAGCAATCAAAAAGCGCGTGGATCCAGCCGGCGTTTTTACGTTCCGCGAAGCAATTCCAGGTTGACATTTACGCAAAAAGCATTATCATATACGCAATATGCGTAAGATAAGAGCGCTGGACGCGCTTTTGCCGGCTACTCGCCGAGGCATCCTCGCGGCTACCTTCGGACGACCCGACAAAGCGTGGTACGTATCCGAGCTGGCGCGCCGAATGAGGGTGCCGGCGTCGAGTCTTCAGCGCGAGCTTCGGGACCTCACGATCGCCGAAATACTGAAGAGCCATCGGCAGGGGCGCATGGTGTACTATCAAGCCAATGCAGACTCTCCGATCTTTCCCGATCTGTATGGCTTATTGCTGAAAACGGCTGGTTTGGTGGACGTCTTGTCGGACGCGCTGAGGCCGCTGGCGGCCAAGATAAGGGTTGCCTTCGTTTTCGGTTCAATAGCGAGTGGAGGTGAGCAGAGTAAGAGTGACGTCGACCTGATGGTCGTAGGCACCGTGCCGTCCATCGAGCTTGCGCGGCCTCTACTGCGGGCGCGCGAACTTATCGGGCGGGAGATTAATCCAATCGTCTATTCGCCCGCGGAGTTTGCGCAGAAGCGTGCTGAAAACAACCATTTCTTGAAGCGCGTGTTCGAAAGTCCTAGGCTGATCGTGTTAGGAGACGAAGATGAGTTGGGCCCGGCTGGAAAAACGAGGCTTCGTTGAAGCTTTAGCGCCTGACAAGGGCGAGCTCGACGGTTTGCGCTCAATTGTAAAGGAAAAAATTCGGGATGCGACCGCCGCCCAGGCCGCAGGCCTTTCAGCAGACTCGCGCTTCACGTTGGCCTACGATGCGGCGCGGAATCTGGCGATGATAGTGGTAAGAGCCACTGGTTACCGCCCACGCCACGAGGACGGCGGCGGGCATGGCAGCACGTTTCTAGCTTTGAAAACAGCGGAGCCCGCTTTTACGACGGAGGCCGAATATTTCGACACCTGCCGCGGCAAGCGACATACCGGTCTATACGACTATGCCGGCGGCGTCACCGACACCGAGGCAGACGAGTTACTAAAGACCGCCCAGCAATTCGCTAAGGATGCCGAAGCGTGGGTTGCCGCGCGCCATCCGCATCTCGTTTGACAGTCCGACGCGCTGATTAACAGTCAGCCCCTCTACTCGCTCGCTGCTAAGATCACGATGGCGGATTTCGAGGCGTCGGTCCAAGCGGCTTGGCGTACTATCGGATTCGTAAGGTATTCGAACGCCAGTTGCATTTCTTCGCGCGAGCAGGCGCGCTGCCGCGGGCTCTTCGGACATTAAGTACAACCCGTCTACCGGGGCGTTCAGCAATTTCTTCACGTTCCCGTTTGGCCAAAACGCACATCCGCGTTACATGGCGTTGGCGGGCGACGGGTTCGTTTACCAAACCGGACTCTTCGGAGGTTGTGTCTCCGGCGCTACGTCTCCGTGCGGTGCGATCAATCAGCTTTCTGCGGGCTGTGCGAACGGGATTTGCGCGAACTCGGTCGGCACGGTTGACAATCAGGCGATGCCCGACGACGTCGCCGGCGGAAGTGCTGCCGTCGCGTATACCGATTTGTGGTGGGAAGGCTTGGGCTTACGCGCGACGGGCACGGGAAACGCGATCGAAATTCCGCTCGCCGTAAATCCGTATAGCGCCACGAACTTCGGAATTGCTCCCGAGGGCGTAACCATCGCCGCCGATGGCACGATCTGGTTTATCACCTACGCGCAACAAGCCAATGGTAAACTTGCGATGGAACGCGCGGTCTTCACGCCGGCCTGGAGCATTTGGCCAGGAAAATCGCTGGCGCTTGCCACGAACACCAACATGCTCATCGGCATCATGGAATCTCCCGACAAGACCAACGGACCGTTTACCTCTACCATTTCGAATACCAGTGTCTGCGGCTTACAAGGGGCAAACTTCTCGCGTAACGGGCATCTTTTCGGATTAGCGCCGGGCACGTGCATCATTACGATCACCGACGCACACGGGCGCAGCGATACTATCAACGTAACGGTTTCCACCACGGCGCCCGCGGCTGCCGCACGGCGGACGGAGCAATAGCCGTCTTTTAGGGTACGGTTACGACGACTTTGGCGCGGGCGTGGCCGGTGTCAACATAGCGCATGGCTTCGGCGGTTTCGCCGAGCGGGTAGCGTCGATCGATAGCCGGCTTGAGTTTTCCGGCTGCCATGAGCTGGGCCAGCGTGGCGAGGTCGGCTTGGTTCACCTTCGCGATGAACGTTATGAATTTTTGCTTGCCGGCGCGTGACAGAAGAAGCGGCGTTAAAATGTGCTTCATGAGGAGAGGGATTGTCATGTTGTGTGGGCCGCCCGCGATGGCGCAGATGCCGTCCGGCTTGAGGATGCGGCGGTAGTCTGAGAACGGACGACTGGCGGCGTTGTCGAGGATGACGTCGTAGGTTTGCGTTTCTTTTGTGAAGTCGGTTTCTGTGTAGTCGATGACGCGATCGGCGCCGAGCGAGCGGACCATATCCACATTTTTTGTGCTGCAGACGGCGGTGACGTTCGCGCCCAACGCTTTGGCAATTTGCACGGAGAAGGTTCCGACGCCGCCCGACGCGCCGTTGATCAGCACGCGCTGGCCGGGCTGGAGATGTCCCTTGTCACGCAGACCTTGCAACGCGGTCAAGCCGCAGATCGGCGTGGCGGCGGCTTCTTCGAACGTTACGTTATGCGGTTTCGCGACGAGCCGCGTTTCTTTCGCACAGCCATACTCGGCGAAGGAGCCGCGGCACACGCCGAAGACCGCGTCGCCGGGTTTAAATTGCGTGACGGTTTTGCCGACGGCTTCGACGACGCCGGCCATGTCGGTGCCGGGGCGAATCTTCGGCTTGCGAAAGCCGAGCATCAGACGCATGACGTAGGGACGGCCACTCAAGAAACGCCAGTCCGGCGCGTTGATCGACGCGGCGTGGATTTTTACTAACACCTGGTCGTCGGTAGGCGTCGGTTTTTCGATATCGACGAGCTTGAGGACGTCGGCCGAGCCATAGGCGGAATAGACTATAGATTTCACCTTTAGTGGTTACCGGGGCGGGTTCGGCGTTGTTTCGGGCGCATGCGAGATGCTCACAAGGCGGCAATAGGCCGGTCACGAACGGGCCGTATTCTCAGGCCATGAGCGAAATAAGCGGCGAAGCCATCCTGCAGCGGTTCGACCAGCAATCGGAGCGGTTCGACCAGCAATCGGAGCGGTTCGACCAGCAATCGGAGCGGTTCGATCAGCTATCGGAGCGGTTCGATCAGCTATCGGAGCGGCTCGATCAGTAGTCCGTGCGGCTCGATCAGGTCTTTGAGTATCTTCAGCAGTTTTCTGCTACGACGGCTAGCTACTTTCAGAAGGTGGACGCGCGATTCGAGCGGATCGAGGCGCGACTGGATGGCCTCGAAACGAGAGTGGCCGGTCTTGAGGGCCACATGCGAGGACTTGAGTTGCGTATGGACCGGCTTGAGGATTGCGTCCGGATTGGATTTACGGGCGTAAACGAACGGCTGCAGAGACTAGAAGCCGCATAGCGTCTAGATCTTGCATTCGTCTGAAGACTGCAGGATTGTCGCCGCCGCTCGATTTTCGAGGGCCTCTTCATTCCATTGGTAGGTCGTTAAATTGTTGAAGAGCTGCGCAAACTTCGTATAACCCAAGAGGCCGAGATCGACAGTTTCCGGAGTCGCACGCGGTACCGGAGATGCTTGTGGTTCTTGAAACGCAGAGCTGTTCGCCGACGGGATTACGATTGGCGTGTCCTTGAGCGGCTCGATAGGCGCTTTGAGGCCGTCGCCGTGCCCCAGGAGCCGGTTTCCGTTGTAGCTGTAATACGTGCCGCTCAGAACGTTTAGGGCTTGATTTTGGTGGTCGATAATGTCTCGCAACTCTTTTTGCATCTGCGCGAGCCGGCGATCGTCTTCGCTTTGGGGTTGAGCCGGGAACCGGCGCGTATCGTTTAGGAGCGCCTGCGCTGTTTCAAGATTTTGCGCAATCTCGCCGATCTTCGGATTGAGTTGGTTGATATCCATGTCGATAACCATACCCGTATTGGAGCTCGAAATTTTGTCACGCGCCATCTTGAGAAAGAGCGTTTTCGTGTCATCGACCACGATATTATTTTGAATGAGCGCTTGCACGGCGTGGCCAATGTTCTGGCGCAGCGTGGTGCAAAACGAGGACGATCGGACGTGAACGATGGTCTTCAGCGGCGTCGGCGTTGGTGAAGGTTGGAAAGCGATGACTGATGCCAGTGCTACACCCAGCATGGGGATATTATACGGCGGTTAGCCGCCCGGACAAAGCCGCGGAGCGGGCGGAAGCATCTGAAAGATGTTGAGGCTATTGACTAATAGGACTTAGTCCACTAGACTAATGGTGTGAAGCGGGCGAATATTCATGAGGCCAAAACGGCCTTCTCGGCGCTGATTAAGGACGTCCAAGCCGGCGAAGAGATCGTCATCGCTAAAGCCGGCGTTCCGGTTGCGCGATTAGTTCCTGTCGGAACGAATCCGCATAAGCGCGAGCTCGGTTACGATGAAGGGCTTCCTTTTCGCATTGCTCCGGACTTCGATACGTTCGTACCGGACGAATTCAAAGAGTATGTCGAGTGAAGTTATTACTCGATACGCACGTCTGGCTTTGGATGGGGCTCGAACGCAAACGCCTGGGCCGGCGAACGCGGGCGCTCTTAGAAGATCCGGAAAATGACCTGGGGATATCCGTTGCCAGCGCTTGGGAAATCATTCTTAAGACAGCACGCGGAAAACTCGAGCTCCCAATGGAGCCGTCCGAATACATCCGAACGCGATTCCGGCGGGCAGGTGCAACGGTGTTGCCAATCACTCTCGATCACGTTCTGGCGCTTGCCTCGCTGAAAGACGGGCACAGCGATCCTTTCGATCGCATTCTGATCGCGCAAGCGCTCGCGGAAAACCGCACTCTTGTTACCGCCGATAAACGGCTCTTGGATTATCCGATTTTGAGTGTCGACGCGCGCGCTTAAGCCTCGACGCACGGTGTCGGTCCTGTTGCTGTAGAAAGTGGCGATGTGCCCATTCAATTAACGAATTCCGAGCAGCGTAAGAAGCGACTGCGCGGGCTGCGCAGATACTTTTGGCTCGCGACGGTTATTTCGGTACTTTGGATTGCCGTAGCGTTGTGGGCGCTGTTTGCCAACGCCGCAGCCACGAAAACGACGGCTTACCTGCAGCTGGGTGCTGCGATTGTGTGGGGACTCGTCGCGTGGCGCGGCTACGTCGCGGCGCACAAGTTCGAGTTGGAAAATACCGACGAATAATTAGCGGCGCTTCGACTGGGGCGCCTTATGGCGCCCGCTCAGGATGACACCATGTTTGAAGCCAATCGAATATGCGGGTAAGGTCTTGCTCGGTTCATCGAACCAGAAGCGAGGAAGCGATGGCTAGATTCCCACACGCATTTATGGCGCTGGTTCTGGCGAGCGGTATTCTCTCAACGATCCTGATCGCGCCGCCCGCAGCCCTAGCGCAACAACCGGCTCCCGGACAAAAACCGGCCGCCGCCCAAAAACAACCAGCCACAAAAGCAGCTAAATCTCCTCAGTCCGCGCCGAAGGCGCAAGCCAAGACGCACACTGCGCCGGCGGCTCAAGCCAAGACGCATACTGCGCCGGCGGCTCAAGTGAAGACGCATACTGCGCCGGCGGCTCAAGCCAAGACGCATACTGCGCCGGCGGCTCAAGCAAAGACGCACGCTGCGCCGGCAGCTCAAGCCAAGACGCATACTGCGCCGGCGGCTAAAATGCCCGCGCAGAAAACGCACGTTACGCCGCACGCGCAGGTGAAGACGAATATCACGCCACGGGCACAAGTTAAGACTAAGACGGTCTTCACAAAAGCTAGAGTCGTGCGGATTCAGAACGTGAATGCGGTCAGATTCAAATCGATCGCGCAGTCCAAAATGGTGGTCCGCCACGTTATCGTATCGCGCACTGTATGGCAGCGATTCAGAATCAAGCATGCTGCCCTGCGCAATGTCACGTACCTAACCGGACGAGTCGTGCGCAAAGGCAACGGCGTTCTCGTGTTGCGTGAACCCAACGGTGACGAAGTGCCGGTGGCGATGCAAACCGTTTACGTGAATCAAACCGAGTTTGTGCCCGGATCGACTGTTGTTGTTCCGGCTCAGTTTGTCAACGGCCAGTTCGTGATGCTACCGGCATTCAGCCAGGTGGATGAACAGCTTCCGCTGGCGGCACCGGCCGTGGCGCCTTGCGCGATCAACGATCGCGACGCCGACGACAACGGCTACACCGGCTACTATGCACCGGCAGCGGCTTGCTACAACAATGACGGCGATGCCGATGACGGTTACGGTTACACGTACGGCGCTTTGCCTGCGTCATATGGCGTGCCGTCGGCGTTTTCAAGCGCGTACGTTCCGGTGGTGGCATCGGGTTTCGTCATCACTTCATCGGGCTCGAACGTCGTCTTGCTGACGTCGAACTTTACGCCGATGGTCGTGAACGCTTCGGCCGCGATGGCGGCAGGCGCAACGAACGGAGCACTGACACCGGGGCGTTACGTTACGGTCTACGGCTATAACGTCAACAACGCACTAGTCGCCACTTCGTTCATGTAATCCGTGAGAGGGGGTCGCGTTTACGCGACCCTCGACTCGCTTCGCTCGCTCGGGCGTGGTTCGCCCTTCGACACGCGCATCGAAGATGCACTACTCAGGATGACACCACAGGGAACCGCTGCGCTCAACGTGGGTGGGTGGTGCCAGCCTGTTATGATGGCGCGCAGGTTGTTGCGCAAACCGGTTGTCGCGACCATCACCATATGCCCGACGAAAAAAAGCGCGAGTTCGAGACCGAAGCCGAGATGCCAGAGCGCGACGTCCTTGCGACCGCCGAAAAATTGTGTTACTGGACGGAAGAGCGGAAGATGCGGCCACATCGCCATGCCGGTTGCGGCCATTAGGGGGCCCATCGTCAGCAGGACGATTGTGTAGGCGAGTTTTTGCAGCGGGTTGTAGTCGGCATAGACGGGCGCGATTTTGCGTAACCGGGTGTAGTAGGCGATCATCGGCACGAGCCCGGCTGCGTCACGCGGGCCGAAGAGTAATTTCGAAAGGCTGCCGCTGAGCACGCCGCCGGCAAGATAGATCAGCCCGCTTGCAATCATCGTTAAGCCGAAGTACTGGTGCAGACTATTAACCCGGGGCAACCAATGCTGATGGAAATATATCTGAGAGCCGCTGATTACCAAGCCCATGAACGCGACGAAGAATATCGCATGCGTCACGCGGGTGACCAGCGAGTGGCGGTAGGCTGGGACGGGGCGGTGGCGTCTCATGCCGTTAGTGTAGCGGCGCATTCTGATAGAAAACGGAGAAGTAGTTGCGCGCGGCGCCGGACTAAGGTACTTTTAATATATGGTTCTTCGGATTCTTGCGGCGGCTCTCTCGGTTGCCGTACTGAGCGGACTACCGCTTGCCGGGCAGGCGCAAACCGTGCCGTGCATTTCTTGTGCGATCGCTCGCCAAGATGCGGCGGCTTCCGCGGCGGCTAATCGTGCGATCGTTCAGCAGCAACTGCAGTCAGATTTACAGACGCGTTTAGGCGCGCAGCAAGCGACGCTGCAGAACCAGCAGCTGCTCAATACGTTTCAGCTGCAGTCGTCGCTCAACCAAAACGACTGGGCCATGCGGCAGATCCTGCTTCAAGAGCAGCTCAATTTGCTTCGGCTCGAAGCCACACAGCACGCGGCAAAAGCTAAGAGCAAGAAGCCGCACTCGCATTAGCCGCGCCCTTGGACTGGCGCGCCTTCGGCGCGCTGCTCAGGGTCCTTCGACAAGCTCAGGATGACAGAGGTGCGCTGCTCACCATGACAATACTACGCAATACTACGCAGTCGGAATGCAGAGTATTATTGTTGTGCCGTGGCCGGGACTGCTTTCGGTTTCAATCGAACCGCCGGCGCGTTCGACCGCGCGTTTAGCGATCGCCAAGCCCAAGCCCGAGCCTTCGATCTCGCCGCGTGCACTGCCGCGATAAAAACGGTCGAAGGCGTGCGCGATATCGGCTGAATCCATGCCGGGCCCTGAATCTTTCACGCTAATGCAGGCGGTTCCGTCGCGCTGCGTTGTGCTGACGTTCACTGGCGACTGTGGAGCATATTTTAGTGCGTTGTCGATCACGTTTTTGATCGCTTCGTACATCTCGCCTTCATCGACGTTGACCATGGCGCGATCGGTGGCGCTCACGATGATGCGGCCGCCTGCCAGCGGCGACAAGCTCTGCACTGCGCGCGCAACCGTGGCTGAAATATCGACCGCTGCGAGTTTCTGCGGCGCGCCGGGGCGGTCGAGCTTGGCCAGGTAGATCAGCTTTTCGATGAGGGCGCGCATGTGACGGCTTTCATCGAGCATAGTTTCATAAATCTGCGTGGTTCCGGCAGCGTCGCTGACCACGCCCTGCCGCAGCACGTCGAGATATCCCATGACGATGGTCAGCGGCGTGCGCAGCTCGTGGCCGGCGTCGGCGATGAATTGGCGCATCTGGGCGTCGCTTTGCTTGCGTTCGGCGGTTGCGGCCGTCAGGCGCTTCGCGACGTCGTTATAGGCGGTAGTCAGCTCGCGAAAATCCGTCGAGTTCCCCAGGAGTGTTTCGGGAGTGAAGTCGCCTTCGGCGATACGACGCAGGGATTTCGTGACTTCGGCGAGCGGTCCGACGGCGCGCGCGCTGATGCGCCGGCCAATCAGCCACGCAGCCAGAATTGCGAGCAGACCGACGGGGAGCATGATCGACCAATACCAGAGCAGCAGGTTGCTGAAGCGATCGAGGTCGGGTTCGATGAACACCATCCCGTCGGCGACCGGTACACGGGCGCGCGGAAGTCCGATCAGCGATCCGAAGGCGCGGCTTACATCTTCGCCGGCGGACTGACGCGGCGGAGGTTCGTTGGCGGCAAGCAGATGCCGCTGCGAATCGAAGATCGCCACGCGGAAGCGGCCGCGTCCAACGTCGCGCGCGATTGCCGGCGCCGCTTTCGCAAGCGTTTCGTGGCGCCGCTGCGACGCGGTTACTTCCTCGGATGCTCTTTGTGCAGCGTTGGAGATCGAATCGCCTAAGCTTCTCGTGTATAGGAAGAAGGCCATAGCCGTTGAGGCAGCGGCGACGGCGAGAATGAGGGCAATCGCAAGCAACACGTACCCGCGCGTTAGGCGAGCACGAAAACCGCTAAACATTAGTGCGTTTCATGCGGGCCTCGGCTCGCTACGCTCGCTCGGCCGTGGTTCGACTAGGGCGTTCGCAACGCGAACGCCGCTCACCATGACACCATTAAAGCGTTCTGCCGCGCCGTAGCGCGGCTTGACGATGACACCATTAAAGCGTTCTGCCGCGCCCTAGCGCGGCTTGACCACACGCGCCCCTCGGCATGTGCGCCTTCGGCGCGCTGCTCGGGGTCCTTCGACTGCGCGTTTCGCCAAGGGCGAAACGCTCGCTCAGGATGACAACTCATCGCGTAGCGTGTAGCCCGCGCCGCGAACCGTCTGAATCAGGTGCTTCTCAAAACCTTCGTCTACTTTCGTGCGCAGATAAGAGATATAGCGCTCGACCGCAGCGTCGGTCACGTCGCTTTCGTCGCCCCACACGAGTTCGATCAAATCCTCGCGCGTGAAGACGCGCTTGGGGCGTCGAAGCAGCGTGGTTAACAGTTTGTATTCCAAAGGCGAGAGATCGAGGCGGCGGCCGTCGCGGCTTACTTCGTGCGTGGTGAGATCGACATTGAGGCCGTCGTAGTGAAGGGTCTCGGGGTGTTCGATGTGAGGACGCCGCAGCTTGGCTTCGATGTGCGCGATCAGTTCGGAGATCTCAAAAGGTTTGCTCAAATAATCGTCGGCGCCGTGGCCGAGCCCCTCGACTTTGTCTTCCAATTCGCCCTTGGCGCTGAGCATGACAACGGGCGCTTCGGTGATGCGGCGCAGCATCGGCAAGAGCGTGATGCCGTCGATCTTTGGCATCATGACGTCGAGAACGATGATGTCGGGCGGCCATTCGCGCACGAGCGCGAGCGCGGCTTGCCCGTCGGCCGCGCTGCGTACATCGAATCCGTGATGACCTAAGCTCAACTCGAGCAGTTCGCGAATGCGGCGTTCGTCGTCGACGACGGCGACGCGCGCATGTGTGGGCGTCGTCATTCGAAGCGCAACGCTTCAATCGGCCGCAGCTGCGCGGCTTTGCGGGCCGGATAGTATCCGAAGAAAATGCCGACCAGTGCCGAGAAGAAGACCGAGAAGAATACGCCGTAGACGGAGACCGCCATCGGCCATTTCGCGATCAGTGCGATCAACAGCGTCACGAAAATGCCGACGCAAACGCCGAGCACGCCGCCGACCGTCGAAAGCATAATGGACTCGGCTAGGAACTGACGCAGGATCGTCGCGCCGCGCGCGCCGACCGACATGCGCAATCCGATTTCGCGCGTGCGCTCGGTGACCGAGACCAGCATGATGTTCATGATGCCGATGCCTCCGACGACAAGCGAGACCGCCGCCACGCCGGCTAAGAGAAACTCGAGAACCGCACCGGTTGAGGAAGCCGCACTGGCGATATCTTGCAGATTGCGCACGGTGAAATCATCCTGCTGCGGCGGCACGATGTGGTGACGCTGTTCCAAGAGCGTGGTGATCGCGGTTTGCGCCGGTTGGACGCTGTCGGGGCCGGCGGCCGAAACCATCAGCGTGCTGACCGTCGTGGAGCCCGTCAAGCGCTGCATCGCGGAAGTATAAGGGATGAGAATGGTGTCATCCTGGTCTTGTCCGGTGCCGCTTTGCCCCATGGCCTTGAGCGTGCCGACCACGGTGAACGGCACGCCCTTGGCGATAATCGTTTGGCCTATCGGCGAGCTGCCGTCGGGAAAGAGATTTTGCACGACTGTCTGCCCAAGTACCGCGACTTTATTTGCGGAATAGACATCGTTCTGCGAAAAGAATTGACCTGAAACGATCGACCAGTTGCGGATGAACGTGTAGGTCGGCGCGACCCCGGTAATCGTAGTCTGCCAGTTGTTGCCGCCGGCAACGACTTGCGAACGCACGGTGACCGACGGCGAAACCGCTGCAACGCCGGGAAGTTTGGCGATCGCGATGCCGTCATCGGGAGTGAGCGTTGAAGCGCCGCCCGCGCCGGTGCGCGCACCGCCTTGCGTAACGCTGCCGGGCATGACGACGATGAGGTTACTGCCTAGGCCCTCGATCTGCTTTTGAACCGAGTCGCGGGCGCCCGAACCAATGGCGACCGTAATGATCACGGCGGCGACGCCGATGATCACGCCGAGCATTGTGAGTAAGGAACGCGCGCGATTGCGCAGTAGCGCGTCGAGCGCGATGCGAAAGGTGGCTTTGAAACTCATGCGGCAACCTTTTCATCTTGCAGGCGATCGGAGATAACGTGTCCGTCGCGAAACGTGATGACGCGTTTAGCGTAGGCGGCGACGTCCGGTTCGTGCGTGACGAGAAGAATCGTAATCCCCTGCTCTTTGTTCAAGTGCGTGAAGAGTTCCATGACTTCTTTTGAAGATTTTGTATCCAGCGCGCCGGTGGGTTCGTCGGCCAGAATGAGGCCGGGATTATTGACCAGCGATCGCGCAATCGCGACGCGCTGCTGTTGACCGCCCGACATTTGGTTGGGCGCGTGATCGCGCAGCGAATCCACGCCGACGATCGCAAGTTTTTCAAGCGCGATGCGGTGCCGATCGGCTTCGGGCACGCCCGAGTAAATCATCGGCAGCTCGGCGTTTTCAAGTGCGGTGGTGCGCGAGAGCAAATTGTAAGACTGGAAGACGAAGCCCAGCCGGCGGCTGCGGATGTCGGCGCGTTCGTCGGCACTCAACGTGGAGACGTCGCTGCCTTCGAACCGGTAGATTCCGGACGTCGGCTCGTCGAGCAGTCCAACGATATGCATGAAGGTTGATTTTCCCGAGCCCGACGGACCCATGACGGCCACGAACTCGCCGCTATTGATCTTCAGATCGACTCCGCCGAGGGCGGCGACCCGCCCGCCCCCGCCGAGATCGTAGATCTTTTGCAGATCTTTGGTGTAGACGACCGGTTCCATTAGTGCACGATTCTTCCGAGGCCGCCGGCGCCGCCGCCACCGATGGCGCTGCGCGTGGAACCCGGTGCGCCTGCGGTGCGTGTGGACGCGGTGGTTGCGCTACCGCTGCTGACGATGACGTTGTCGGTTGTGCCGAGCGTTCCGCGCAACGGCGTGACCGCTGCTTGCGTACCGCTTACCAGCAATACCGTGACCGGCACCAGTTGCGGCTTGCCGCCCTGTTGGACGAAGATCACGCCGCGGCTGCCCGAGCCGGTTGCGGTTGCGACGCCGCTTCCGAGTTGGCCCCACGGCGATGCGCTGTTGGTTGTGCGTTTGTGGGTGGACGTGCCGCCGGCAGGTTTCCAACTGAGCGCCGCGGCCGGTACAACTAACGCGTTCTTTACTGTTTTCACGTTGACCGTGGCGTTGGCGGTCATGCCGGGCAAGAGTTTTCCGGCCGGATTGTCCACGAGCGTGATCACGGTGTAGGTGACGACGTTGTTTACCGTGGTCGGCGCTTCGCGAACTTGCGATACGGTGCCGTTAAAGGTTTGGTTCGGATAGGCCAGGACGCTGAAGTTGACGCGGTCGCCGGGTTTGACGTTGCCGATATCTGGCTCGCCCACGGCGATGTCGACTTCCATCTTATTGAGGTTCTGCGCGATGCTGAAGAGGGTTGGCGACGACAAGCTGGCGGCGACGGTTTCGCCGACGCTGACGTCGCGGGCGATGACGGTTCCATCGACGGGTGAGGTGATGACCGAACGCTGCAGGTTTAATTGGTCTTGCTGCACGATCGCATTTGCGGCTTGAGCCGCAGCGGCAGCGGCAGCGGCGCTATCCTGCGAACCGGCAGCGGTCGAATAACTTTGCGTGCTTTGCGCGGCACTTGCCTGCGACTGGCTTGCGCTGGCGGCCGCTTGTGCGCGTGCCTGCGTGACGGCAGCTTGCGCCGATTGCACGGCGCTCTGCGCGCCGATCAAGTTCGATTTATCGGCATCGGCTTGGCTCTGCGCGATGTATCCTTGCGAAAGCAACGCGTTGTCGCGGTTGACCGTCGCCTGCGCTAACTCGTAGGCGCTCTGCGCTTTTGCAACGTTGGCTTGCGCGGTTGCGATGCCGGCGACGGCCGCTTGCGCGTTGGCAGCCTGCGCTTGGCTCGTGGCCTGCGACACGGTTATCGCGGATTGCTGGCCCGTCGCGTTATTGGAAGCGGCGCCGGCTTGTGCTTGCGCTTCCGCGAGCTGCGCTTGCGCCTGGCTGAGCTGCGCCTGCAGCTGACTGGAATCTAAGCGAGCGAGAATTTGACCCTTGCGCACGTGGCTGTTGAAATCAACATAGACCTGCGAAATGGTGCCCGAGACTTGCGTGCCGACGTTGATGGTATTTTGCGGGTTGACCGTGCCCGAGGCCGTGATCGTCTGCGACAGATCTTGTCGCACGACGGGCGCGGTTTGATACGCGGCGTTTGCGCTCGAACGCGCGATGACCAGCGAGCTCGCGACGATTGCGGCAATCAAGCCGAGGGCGACGAACGCTGCGATCCACCGCTGCTTGCGAGTTGTGCTTCGCAGAATGGCGATGAGCGGAAAGGGGCGGGCGCCGCCGAGCGGCACACCGATTTCAGGCAAAAGTCTTCCAAACATGGGCCTATCGTAGCGNNGGGGGGGGGGGGGGGGGGGGCGCTTGGCGCCTGCTCTTAAGGAATTAGTTTATAGGCCGCTTTCCAGAGAGGATAGCCATGAAACTCGCAGCCGTGACCGGTTCCGACCAGCCTCCCGGCCCCTGCGAATCTGAGCGGAGCGACGGGATTTTAGGAAGTAACCTGCTCTTCTTGTCATCCTGAGTAGCGGCGCCGAAAGGCGCGCGTAGTCGAAGGACGGGGCTTGTTGCATGGCGGCCTTGTCGCAGTAGTGAGACATGAAGCAATATTGGGTCTATTTGCTGCTATGCTCGGACGGCAGTTACTACACGGGCGTGACGAACAATATCGATCGGCGCGAATGGGAGCATAACTCGGGAATTGTCGAATGCGCCTACACGCATTCGCGGCGGCCGGTTAAGCTGGTTTACGCGGACGTTCATACCGATATTAACCAAGCCATCGCGTGGGAGAAGCACGTGAAGGGGTGGTCGCGCGCAAAAAAGCGCGCGTTAGCGGCAGGCGAGTGGGGTCGAATAAAGGCACNNGAAGATGCGCTGCTCAGGATGACAACGTCAGGATGACAACGTCAGGATGACAAGGCTGGTGGCACGGCGTAAGGGCGGGAATGGAGCCTTTAGACCTCAGTAAAGCGCCGCCACGGAGTCCGAAGTTGCAGCTCGATGGGCTAGCCATGATGCCGCGCACGATCGACAAGCTGCGTGCGACTTTGCCGGGTGGCGATCCGGGAGTCTATAAGATCGAGGGATTCAGCAAACGTATGCTCGACACGATTGGCGTGCCCGAGGAGCAGTTGCGCGACGCGGTCGCTTCCGCGAAGAACGACGAAGACGTGGCCGAATGGTTGCGCGCACACGCCGATACCAGCAAGTATGAAGAGTTTACGCAGTACATTACAAAGCGGTCGATCGACGACGTGACGGACAAGGAAGCATTCATGGAACGCTATCCGATTCTAAAGCGCCGTCCGGATATTTATTATCTAGCCGACATGCTTGAGGCCGACGACGCGGAGGCGTTTAAGTAGATTCTTCCTTGTCGATCGCTGCTTCGGCCACAAATTTCCAGAGCGCGGCCTGCACGCTGACGACCAAGTAGCCCCAATCCTCGATGTATCCGGCGCGCGTTTGCGAGGCGGCGGCGTCGATGTAGCGCTGATCGTTAAGCGCGATAATGTCTTGCAGCGCGTCGTAGATGTCGGCGAGATCTTCGGAGAGTTCGCGAACCTCTGCCGGCTGAGGTCGGACCGGGATCACCAGCACTTGCTCCGACATGAGGTAGCGCATATCGAATTCAGTTTTTAGTTTGGCCCGGTCGGCTCGTTTGGCTTCGGTGACCATGGCCGGGTCTTCGTCGTCCACGGTTGTCTCGGGCAGATCCAACGCTGCGAGCTGCAGCTCCAATAACGAACTATGCAAATCCGCGCACGCTTCCACGAGATCCGATCCGGCGCCGTTATCTATAAGCTCAATGTAGTCTTTAGCTGCCGCCAAAAAAGCCTGCCAGGTAGCGTCATCGGCGGAGATCATTCTGTTGCCAGTTCTGCGTCGCGGCGTTCGGGAGCGACAAAATATCCGAGTACCGTCATGACGGCGACGGCGGCAAAAACGCAAATCATAACGACCGCCATGGCCTTTCCATAGTCAGGCTGCCCGGAGGGTGTGTGAAAAGCGCCGGCGGCGAGAGCCGTTTCCAGCGGAAGTACGACCGAAGCGATGACATTTCCGAGCTGATAGGTAAGGCCGGGGAACGTGCCGCGCGCCATCGGCGGTGAGATTTCATTGAGATGCGCCGGGATGATTCCCCAAGCGCCCTGCACCATGACTTGAATCAGGAAACCGCCGAGCGCGAGCAACACAATCGTTTGGCTGAAGGCCCATAGCGGAATCGCGCAAGCGCCAAGCAGCGCGCAGACGACGATCGTGCGGCGGCGGCCGAAACGTTGCGATAACCAGCCGAAGAAGATGCCGCCGACGATAGCACCAATGGCCGAAATCGAGTTAATCGTTCCGACCAGGGCCGGATTGAAGCCGTGCTGTTTTGTGAGGAAGGTCGGGTATACGTCTTGGGTTCCATGCGACATGAAATTGAATGCCGCCATGAAAAAAATCGAGTACAAAAATAGCGGCCAGAATCTTTTGATCGACGACAAGAGCGGATCTCTCGTGCGTTCAAGCGTCTGCCTTTGACCCGCAAGCCAAGCCGGTGATTCGGGCACGTGCGCGCGAATGTAGAGGATCAACAGTGCCGGAAGCGCGCCAATCATGAACATTCCGCGCCAGCCGATGTGGACGAAGAGCACGGCAAGTACGATGCCGGCGAGAAGATTACCGACCGCGTAGCCTTCTTGGAGTATTCCTGAAAAGAGTCCGCGGGCTTGCGCCGGCAGCGACTCCATCGCCAGCGCCGCGCCGATTCCCCATTCGCCGCCCATCGCTATGCCGAAAAACGCGCGGATAATAATGAAGACGGTGAGATTTGGGGCGAAGGCGGTCGCGAATTCGAGCGCCGAGTACAGGCCGACGTCGATCATGAGCGGCATGCGGCGGCCGAAGCGATCGGCGAGCCAGCCGAAGATTAGCGCGCCGACCGGGCGCAACATCAACGTTATCGTTACCGCAATCGCGACCGAGGTGATCGCGGAATGGAAGTCGTGCGCGATGTGCGGGATGGTTACGATGACGAGGAAAAAGTCGAACGCGTCGAGCGTCCAGCCCAGGAAGCTCGCGGTAAACGTTTTCTTCTGTTGTGATGTTAGGTCGCGGAAGGCGTTAGTCACTGTGGGTGTCCCCTCGACTTGCGCCCTTCGGGCGCCGCTCGGGGTCCTTCGACAGGCTCAGGATGACAACCGTCGCTCACCATGACACACTTGGGTCACCATGACACACTTGGGTCACCATGACACACTTGGGTCACCATGACACACTTGGGTCACCATGACACGTGTTATTACGGCGAACTGGTCGCCAATGGGGATGCGCTGCTCACTGGTGCGCCGCTGGCTTCGGGGCCCGCGGATGCGGAGGCGATGTCGGTTGCGTACAGTGCGAGCACGTACGTGTTGTTTTTCGCAACGGTAAATTTCGGCGGCATGAAACCGAAGATCAGCGTGTTCTTTTGCAGCGAGGATTTATCGAGCGAAATTACCGGCGCGTACGTTTTTGTCTTGCCTTGCATCCGTTGGAGGAAAAGTTGTAAGGCGAAGCCGCGACCGGTGATTTGGTCCTTCGGCAGCGTGAACGACGCGATCGCCAGGCCGTCTAGCGGGAAGTCGGCCGAGGTGGTAATCGTCACCGCCATCAGCGTCGTGACCTTTGTGGCGTCCTTCGGAACGTGCACCATGACGGGCGATTCTTTCGGCAGCGCTTCGGCGGTTAACGTAATGGTTGGTGTGGTGCTTGCCGGGGAGGGAGTCGCGCTCGGATTTCCGGACTGCATCGGTGACGGCGATGGAGAGGGCGATGGACTCGCCGTGGGCGGCGGAGTTTTGCTTTTGCCCTTGCTCGGCTTCGGCGTGGGTGTGGGAGGCGGGACGTTAAAGCGAATCTGGCACGCATAATCGGGCTGCGTTGCCGGACACGCGAAACCATTCGTGGCGTCGGCGAGCGGATACGTTGCGGGGCCGGGTGAGGGTGTAGCGGAGCCGCCCTTTGCGTTGGGCGCGGCGGTTCCGTTGCTCATCGGTGTCGCGCCGGCGCCCAAGCCGCCGGCTGGTAATGGGTTACCTTGCTGTCCCGAGCTGAAGTTGCCGGAGCATGCAGCGATCGCCAACAGCGAGAGTAGTGCTAGCGCTCCCCTCGTCATGTGCGCCTTTCGGCGCCCTGCTCGGGGTCCTTCGACAAGCTCAGGATGACACATCATACGCTCAGCACGACACTTTAAACGGGGCCCGCGGTAGCGGGCCATCCTTTAGAGAGGCTCACGCCCGTGACTGCACTTTGGCAAGTATTTCGCTTGCAAACTCATCTACCGGGATCGTGCGTTTCTCTTCCATCTGACGTTCGTTCACGTTCACGGTGCCGTCGGCAGCTTCTTGCTTTCCGACCACTAAAATGTACGGAACTTTTTGCGTCTTCCAGTGGCGGATCTTGTAGCCGAGCTTTTCGTTGGACTCGTCGACTTCGATGCGCAGGCCCCGTTCGCGCAGTTGGGCCGCGACCGACTGCGCGTACTCGAGCTGGTGCTCGGAGATCGGCGTGATGGCGGCTTGAACCGGCGCGAGCCATACGGGGAAGTTTCCGCCGTAGTGCTCGATGAGCAAGCCGAAGAAGCGCTCCATTGAGCCCGCTAGGGCGCGGTGGATCATGACGGGCGTGTGGTCTTGTCCGTCGGAGCCGCGGTACTTCAGTTCAAAGCGTTGCGGAAGGACGAAATCGACCTGCACTGTGCCGAGCTGCCATTTGCGGCCGATGGCGTCGCGAACGTTGATGTCGAGTTTCGGCCCGTAGAAGGCGCCGCCGCCCTCATCTATACCGTAGGCGAGATTGTTGCTTTCGAGTGCCTTGCGAATCGCGTTTTCGGCGATTGGGTCGGTGTCGGTCTGCAGTTTGGCTTCGCGCGTTGAGAGATAGAACTCGAGCTCGAAGCCGAACGCTTTCATTAAACGCATCGCCTCGCTGAGCGTGCGGTTGAATTCCTCTTGCACTTGTTCGGGCGTGCAGAAGAGGTGCGCGTCGTCAACGGTGAAGCCGCGCACGCGCGTGAGGCCGTGCAGCACGCCGCTGCGCTCGAAGCGGTAGGTCGTGCCGAATTCGGAATAGCGCAGCGGCAGCTCGCGATAGCTATGCTGGCGATCCTTATAAATGAGGATGTGGCCGGGGCAATTCATCGGTTTTAAGCGGAAGCGCTGTTCCTCGACTTCGAGCGGGCCGAACATGTTCTCGGCAAAGTTTTCGAGGTGACCGGAGATCTCGTACAGGCGCTCGTTGACGATGTGTGGCGTGATCACGGGCAAGTAGCCGCGCTCCAATAGCCCTTCGCGGATAAAGTTTTCGACGATACCGCGAACGATCGCGCCCTTTGGATGCCAGAAAATCAGTCCGCCACCGGCTTCTTCGTGAATGGAAAAGAGATCGAGCTCTTGTCCGAGACGGCGGTGATCGCGTTTCTGCGCTTCCTCGAGCTGTTTTAAGTGCGCGTCGAGTTCTTCTTGGGTGTGCCAAGCCGTACCGTAGATGCGCTGCAACATCGGGTTGTGCTCGTCGCCGCGCCAGTAAGCGCCGGCTACGCTCATCAATTTGAGCGCGCCGATGTCGCCGGTGTGGTCGACGTGGCCGCCGCGGCAGAGGTCGGTGAATTCGCCGATCGTGTAGAGCGTGATCGGTTCGCCTTCGGGAATCTCGCGCGCGATTTCGGTCTTGTAAGGATTGCCCTTGAAGCGCGCGAGCGCTTCGTCGCGCTTCACTTCGCGGCCGATCATTTCATAATTTGCGGCAACGATCTCGTGCATGCGTTTCTCGATGCGTTCGAGATCTTCGGGTGTGAACGGCTCGAGCCGGTCGAAATCGTAATAAAAGCCGTTCTCGATGGCCGGGCCGATCGTGGGTTTGGCGTCGGGGAAGAGGTCCTGGACCGCATAGGCCAAGACATGCGCCGCCGTATGGCGCAGCTCGGGAAGGCCGGCGCTTTGTTTCTCAGCCATGGAACGTCTCGTGCTTTTGGCCGAAGGGTAGGCGCGACCCTGGAGTGTTGTGGCACGTCGAGAGACCGTGGCTTGACCCGCCGCTCTCATTTTGGTAGGATTGCTCTCGATTTGAGAGCACAGACGAAGCAACCGACGAGGGGGCGCGGGATTGAGGATTATCGCACGCCGGACGCTGCGCGAGTACTGGCTGAGCCACGCGGATTGCGAGGACGCGCTCAAGACCTGGTACGCGGTCGTCAGGAAAGCGAAATGGCAAAATATTCTCGATGTACGACAGACATATTCGTCGGCAGAGATGGTCGGCAAATACACAGTGGTTAATATAAAAGGAAATCATTATCGGCTCGTCGCGTGCATCGACTATCGCCTTCGGATCGTTTTTGTATCGGCGGTCTTGACGCATGCCGAGTACAGTAAGGATCGATGGAAACATAAATGAAGGCCTTGGACATCGCATATAAGCGGATTGTGACACGAGAGCTGCCTCGGCCAATTCGTTCAAACAAGGAATATGAGCTTTATCTTGAGCGCATCGAAAGATTGATGGGAAAGATCCATAGATCTGCAGCGGAGAGCCAATTTCTTGAGTTGCTCTCCATCCTTGTGGAGCGTTATGAGGAAGAGCGCTATCCAATTCAAGCCCCAGAACCTCGCGTCGCGCTGCGCGAACTGATGAGCTCCAATGCGGTACCGCAATCCGAAATCGCCCGATTGTTGGGATCTAGCGGTGTTACTTCGGAAATTCTCTCCGGGAAGCGAGAATTAAGCAAGAGCCAAATAAGGAAGCTTTCGCAACGCTTCGGCGTCTCGCCGGAGCTGTTTCTTTAGGACACCGCGACCTGTAATGTGCGCAGCGCGCGATTTTCTTCGCGCAGCGCTTGAGCTTCGAGGTGATCGTAGGTCATAGCCGCGCTGTTGACGAGCGGCACGAGCGCGCGCTGCTCGTCGGCGTCGAGATCGGCGCCGTCCTCATGAGCTCCGTAGAGTACGAACCCGGCAAGTTCTCTCCGAAAGACCAGCGGGATTGCGAGAACCGGAGCGTCGTGTCGATCGGCCGGGGCCGCGACGGCCGGCACATCGTTCACGCGTACGCAGCCGAGTTCGGCGCTGATGAATGCGACTAAAGAATCGGACGTAGACATCGCAGCGGCCGGCTGTTCTTTCCAACCGGTACAGAGCTCGAGCGAGAATCCGCCGCTGCGCCGCAGGTAGAGCGCTGCCCCCGTGAGATCTAACACTTCCACTGGAAGCCGCGTTAAGTAATTGGCAATCGCGGCGGGATCCTCGACGTGCACCACGGCCTTCGCGACTTTTTCGAGCCGCATCTCGGCTACGTGCCGTTTTCGAAAGATCACGCGGTCAACGCCGGCGTCAATGTGTTTGCGCATACCGTGAAAAAAGAAACCGAGAACCAGAGCGACGACGATATCGACCGGAAGGCTGAAACGCGATTCCATGGTTCGCGATAAGAACAGGTCGATAAGTGCGAAAATGGCGACGATGACGGTGGTCATCAATCCGTAGGCGACCGTGCGGCTTACCACAAAGTTTATATCTACAACACGCTCGCGTAAAATCGCATAGGCGACTGTGAGCGGGAAAATAACCTGTGCGGTGTCGACGGCGGTATGCATCCAATACGATTCGTAAGCGGGCCACAGGAGTTGGTCGGTTACGTCGATCACGATCCAGAAAATAAATCCGGCGGCGATCCAATGGAGCCGCTGACGCAAACGAATCGCGACGTGCGAATAAGCGTAGAAAAGTCCGCCGAGCGCGATCGCGGCCGCGATCAGGTCGCCCGCGACGTTAAGCGTGCGCCAACCGGTTCCGGCTAAGTCGGGGTAGATTATGGTCGGCAACGCTTCGATGACGCCTATCGTTGCGGTGGTTACGAGCGCGACGCGCGCCCAAAAGTTTAACGGCCGGCCGGCCAAACTGAACGCGAATAGTACCAATCCCGCCTTGGGCAGAGTCGTGCCGAGCAATCCCTGCGCGCCTCCTATCGCGACGTACCAATTCCAATCCGTTGTGATCCGCGAAAAGAAAACCGAGGTAGGGGGTTGACCGCCGGCGGCAAGGGAGAACAAAAAGAATCCCCATGTGATCGGGCTGGGTCGCAAAAGAACCAAGAATATCCCGATAAGCAGCGGCACGAGAAATGCCAGCTCGCGGATGACGATGTAGCCCGGCGCGGTCTTTTCAGGCGCCGAGCGAAGCGCGACCGAGACGATCTTGTCGGCGCGCTGGATTCCAACGGTGACGGTATCGCCTGGAGCCGGTACGTATCCCCCGACGACTGCGGCCCGCAGGAGAGGCGTCAATCCCGAAAGATCGATGCGCATGCCCGGCCGAATACCGGCTCGTTGCGCCGGCCCCTCGGACGAGACGCTTTCAACGATCTTGCCGTCGGTCTCGAGGCCGATGTCTCCGTTAGGGTGGCCCGCTACCCTCACCAGATCCGGGAGAGAACACAGGCAAAAGAATAGGGACAACGCCGCCACAATAATGGCGCGAATAGCCGGCCGCGAGGTTTTCATGAGAAGATCCTCCGGTTTTTAAAGTTAGCGAGCACGAGGGTGATTTCCGTTGGGGCGGGTATATCGCTCGCCATGACAGACGTAGCCGAGACGATTACCATTGGGGCCCTTCGACAGGCTCAGGGTGACAAAGTTGTTGTGAACCGGATGGGGTTCGGCGGCATGCGCCTGTGCGGGCCGGGCATCTGGGGTTGGCCGGAGGACCGCGAAAACGCGCTGCGCGTGCTGCGCCGTGCGGTGGAATTGGGTGTCAATTTCATTGACACGGCCGACTCGTACGGGCCTGAAGTTAATGAAGAGCAGATTGCGCAGGCGCTCTACCCTTATCCCGATGGTTTGGTGATCGCGACCAAAGGCGGCTTGACGCGCGGCGGTCCGGGCAAATGGGAGCGCGACGGACGCCCCGAGCGGCTGAAGAAGTGCTGCGAGGCGAGTTTGCGGCGTTTAAAGTTGGACCGCATCGATATCTACCAACTGCATGCGCCCGATGAAAAATATCCGCTCGAGGATATGATCGGCGCGCTCGTCGAGCTGCGCGACGAAGGGAAGATCCGTTTCATCGGCGTTTCGAATTTTGCGCTCGAGCAGGTCCAGCGGGCGCGCGAGATGACGGAGATCGTTTCGGTTCAAAATCCCTACAACTACGCCGAACGGCGCGACAACGATGACGTGCTGGATTACTGCGAGCGCGAAGGGCTGGCTTTTCTGCCGTACTTTCCACTGGGGGCGGGCGATATTTCGGACAACGCTGATTTGGAGGCAGTCGCTAAGAAGCACGACGCGACGGTATTTCAGATTGCACTAGCGTGGCTCTTGCACCGCTCGAAAGCGACGTTGCCGATTCCGGGAACGCAATCGCTGCAACACTTGGAAGAGAACGTGGCTGCGGCCCGCATAACGTTCGACAAGGATGATCTTACTCGCTTAGCGTTGCGTTGAGGCGCCCGCTTGCCTTGTCCTACGCAACGTAACAAGAGCTTAACAATAGCTAGCGCGGATACAGCCAGCGCTCAGAACGAATGATGCGCTCCCTTCGTTCCGATTTCAGGAGGAGCGCCCAATGAAAAATCTACACGTTGCAGTTCTTGCAACATTGTTTGGAATCAGTGCGGCGTCCGGAATTGCTCTCACACAGGCGCAACACCCGGGCAACGACAGCGGGCTCTTGGCAGCGACGGCGTCGATCGCGTCGGCCGACAAAGACAGCCGCGGAAACGGCCGGAATCAGAACCGTAATAACAACGGGCAGTACGGGCAGAACGGGCAGTGCAACACCAACGGTAACAATAACGGCGCGCGTCGCGGCGATGCCGATGATAACAACCAGGGGAACCAGGGAAATCGCGGCAATCGCGGTGCCGGCCACGGGCAGAAACGCGGCTGGCAGAATCCCAACAACCCGCACTCCTGCGGAACCAACGGTAACGGCAACTACTGCAACAACGGTCAGTCCAACGGCCAATATACCGGCCAGAACGGCCAGAACGGGCAGTACAATTGCAACGCGAACGGCGGCGGAGCCGGCCAGCAAGGCAACTCCACGCTGCGCGGAACGATCACGTCGGTTAACGGCAACCAGGTCACGCTGATGGCAGGCTTCGGGCAATCGGTCACGATCAACGACCAGCCCGCGCTTAACAATCAGCAAACGGGCCGCGTAGTCGTTGGACGTTACGTGACGGCATACGGCTACTACCAAAACGGGGTCTTTTACGCGACGTCTCTGCAATAGGCACACCGCGTAAGCAAAACGAAACGCCCCTCTCCGGAGGGGCGTTTTTCTTTACCGGCCGAGCTAACATTCTACCGGGATCGAAGCCTCTATCGTAGTGTATGCGTGACGGGAGAGGCATCATTGTCGGCTTTTGCTTCGCCTGAGCAGGTGGGAGCGGCTCAGCGCGACCGGGAGGCGATCGATGCGCTCGTTGAAGCCGTGTGGCCGGGATGCTACCGGGTGGCGTTTTGTGTTCTGGGAGAGGCAGCGCTCGCAGAAGATGCCGCGCAGGAAGCGTGCATCGCCCTCTATCGCGGCATCACTTCACTCCGAGACCCGGCCTCGTTCAACGCGTGGCTTTACCGCATCGTGGTGCGCGAGGCTGCCCGCGCGCGACGCCGGCGAACCTGTCCGGAGGCGGTTCCTGAGATAGCGGCCGGTTTTGAACCATCCGGCGTTGATCTCGATATACAGCGAGCCTTGGCTTCGTTATCGCCGGCCTTGCGCGAGGTCACCGTGCTCTACTATTTCGAGGATCTGACAAGCCGGGAAATTGCCGGTATCTTAGGCGTTCCGGACGGCACGGTTCGGGTTCGACTCATGATGGCGCGCAGAAAATTGCGCTCCACTCTCACAAGTTATCGTGAACTATACGCACTTGATGACGCGGGGATTTCCGATTATGCAACCTGATTTTGCGGCTGCGTGCAAAGAGGCCAAAAATAGAATTGCCGTTCCCCGCGTGCCCATCGAAACGATCCGGTCAGCTGCTAGGCAGCCTGTTGTCCAGTGGCGCCACCGCGTGATGGCGGCAGCTGCTGCCGTCGTGATAGTAGCTCTGTTTGGAGTGGGTGTAGCCTTCGGAGGAAAGATTCTCCAGGAATTGCGTGTCTCGTTCCCATTGGGCCAGACTGCACCAGTGGAAATTTCCGCGGACAGCATCACGATGTACTACCGCGTGACCGCGAGCGTGTTGCGGCGCGCGGTAGGAAGTGCACCGTTCCGAGTGGTGCTGCCGTCCGGACTGCCTCGGGGCGCTCGGCTCCACTTTGTAACGACACTTTCGGGAGCAAATAGCCGCGCCTTGGCCCTTGCTTATTCATGGACGAACTCAAACGGACATGCCGGGGTCGCAAATTTTCTGCTCTTAAACCGCTCCCTTCGCGTAAACGAAAACGCACGGTTGTTCAAGCTTATGTCATCAATTACGCCGCGGATGATCATGAGAACGCCGCCAGCCGGCAAGATTGCGCACTGGTTTGCGGGGGGCGAAGCCGTCATATTCTCGGGAACGCTAAGTGGCCTTCAGGTGGAACGTGTGAAGGCTTCTATGGCTTCGACGGCACCAAAGACTGCGCTGGCAGAGACTATTGCAATGACCGGAGAGATTGTGTCCGTCGGCGCTCCGGTTACTGCCGATCAGGCGCAACACTACAGGCGTTCGGGCGTCACCGGTTATCTCATCGACGGAACCATCGTTCCTGATCTTGTGCGAGCAATAGGTGAAAAGCCTTGGGCCCCCGTTAGCGGCGGCTTTGTCGACATTCGCTTTCGACCCGGGACGAAGCCTGACGTGAACTTCGGACCGCCCAGCTTACCGGCGCGCGCGCCTGTCCCGAAAGGAACGGTTTTCGAATCTGTTCCAGAGCGTCATCTTCGGTCAATCGCAGCTACCATTCGAGCGAGATCGATCGAATCTGGCAGTTATGACTTTCTTGTGTATGAGCGCGATGCGGCGTGCGACGCGGTTTTGCCGTTGTCGCGGGCGCGGGGACGATCGAATATTCAGTCTTACGACGTCAATGTTTCGAGCGGGGCTAAGTGTTAGCGGTCCCTGCAATAGGCACACCGCGTAAGCAAAACGAAACGCCCCTCTCCGGAGGGGCGTTTTTCTTTTCATGACGTGCGTAGGTTGCGGAGCTGACGTTTCTGATATCGAGTATCCCGTGCACGGCGACATGCGGACGTCGCCGGATGCTGGGCGCTGTTCTGCGATGTGCTTGGGCGTGAGTTTTCCAATCGCGCCTACTGGCCGGTGCACCAGCTCACGGTAAATGCGTATGCGCTGCAGCACGCGGCGAGCAACCCGGCGCTGCATCTGCTTGCGCTATGTTTGCGGTTTGACCATGGCTTTTCGGACGAGCGCGTCCTCGGCGTCATGCGCCGGGCGGGTAAGGAGAAGCCGACCTTGCCCGCAGTACAAGCGCCGGCGGATTTGGGAGGCGTTACTGTGGTCGAGGTTCACGGTGCGGTGGACGCGGCGGGGCATATCGCTTTGGTTGAAGGCTGGGCGCGTTCCGTGTGGGAGGCATGGAGCGATTCGCATGCTGCGATCCGGGAGGCGGCTGCGCGTTACGTCGATTAACGCGGGCCTCGCCCTTCGACTGGCGCATCACGGATGCGCTGCTCAGGATGACAACGCTCGGCCGTGGTTCGACGGGGGCGCCTAATGGCGCCCGCTCACCATGACACTCATGGTGTCGTTCGACAAGCTCAGGATGACAACAATTCGGCAGCGAACGCGCCGTATATGGCCCTGCTTCCACTCATGCGCCGCAAAGTCCATGCGCCCGTCGCCGCGAGCGAAGGCCGCGTGCGGATCGCCAAGTTCGGCATGTATTTGGCCGGGTTCATGGCCGTGGTCAATATCAGCGTTGTGTATTTGGCGCTGCCGTCGATCGAGCACGCCATCCGGGCCGACATCGACGAGCAGGAGTGGATACTCAGCATCTATCCTTTAATGGAAGGCGGATTTACGCTGGCCGCGGGGACGCTCGGGGATTTGTACGGGCGCAAGAAGGTCATGGCGCTGATGACGTGGCTTTTCACGCTGGCGACCATTGCGTGCGCGCTGGCGCCGAGTCCGCTCGCGCTCATTGTGGCGCGTGGATTCCAGGGACTGGGCGGCGCGGGGCTGCTTTCGCTGCCGGTCGCGATTTTGGTGCAGATGCTGCCCGACCCGACCGACTGCGAAGACGCGATCAAAAACTTCGCGATGGTTGCAGGGCTAGGCGCGGTCGCGGGTCCGGCGATCGGCGGCGTGCTGGTGCATTATCTCGGCTGGCCTTCGATCTTTTATCTTTCGGTGCTGATGTCACTGGGCGTACTGCTCTCGCTGCCGTCGACGGAAGAGAGCAAACGCGATCCGTCGCTGCGCATCGACGGCTTGGGTCAGGCGCTGAGCATTCTATCTTTTCTCGCGGTCAGTTTTGCGCTGATTGAGGGAAACGACAACGGGTGGACGTCGCCGATTATTTTGGGCGCGTTCGCGTTGTCGGTGGTGAGTATCGTTGCGTTTCTGTTTGTGGAGAAGAAGGTTGCCCAGCCGATGGTGCATTTGCGGTATTTTAAAGTGCCGCGGTTTAATGTTGCGCTGTTGACGATCGGCGGGATTAATTTTGCGTGGTACGGGGTGATGTTGCTGTGCACGCTGTTTTTGCAAAATGCCCTGCATCAGTCGGCGTTGCTCGCCGGGTTTTATCTCATGCCGAGCAATATCGCATTTTTTCTGGCAAATCAGTACAGCAGCCGCATTCAGAAGCGTACGGGTGCGCTTGGGATTATCTTGTTGGCCTTCATTATAAGCATCGCGGGCATGGCGTGGCTGGGTGTGCTCGGGACTTCGGCGGCGGCGTGGGAAGTTTCGGCGGGTCTTTTTATTGCGGGCATCGGTTGGGGATTTGCGTTTACGCCGGCGGCGTCGATGGGGATGGCTGCGGTCACGACGACCGACGAAGGGTTCGCATCGGGTGCGGAGGCGTTGGCGCGATCGTTGTTTGGTGTGTTCGGGATTGCGGTGCTTGGCTCGGTTCTGGCAGCGGGTATTAGCGGCGGGTCTTTTGTGAGCGGCTTGCATCTCGCGCTGTATGTTTGTATCGGGTTGACGGTGATAATTGGCGTCGCCATTTTTGTGCTGCTAACGCGGCCCTCGTCCTTCGACGGGGCGCCTAATGGCGCCCGCTCAGGATGACATAGGACGAGGACGCGGAAACTTAATCAAACGCTAGACGGAAGGAGCGGGTGAATATGACTCCTCGCGCATTATCTCTATTTGTACTTCCCTTACTTGTTGTGAGCGGCGCATTTATCGTACGTGCTGCTCCCGCGCGGGCGCAGACGAACGCGAATGATACGTTATTGCTCGCGCAGCGCATAATGGGATTTCGGGGAAACCAGGTGACAGTTGGCGCGCTGCCTGCAAATTGGACGCCGACTGTGCCGCTGCCGGCCGGGCTGCCGATACTCGGATCGATCGGCGCGAACGGTGGGTTTGTGTCGATCTATTACCGTCCCGCTGATGCGCGTCAGGCGCTCAGCGCGTATTCGACGCAACTCACAGCCGCCGGCTTCACGAATCTTTCCCGCTCCCCCGTGCAAGCAGCTACGGGCTTCGCGGCTTCCGCGAATTCTAGTCTGTTCGCAACCGAGGATTTTGCCAATTTTTGCCGCGACGGACAAAACGTTTACGTTAGGATGAGTACGGCGAGCAATGATGATTTGCGCGTCGAGATCATGCCGAAGCGCAACATGCCGTGCGTCCGACCAGTGGGGCCACCCGCGGCTCCGCCGGTGTCGCCACTGCCCACACTGATTGCGCCGGCCGGCACGACGCTGGTCCCGACGAGCGGTACAACAATGTCTGTCGGGTCTGCCGGGACGATGGAAAGCATTTCGTCGACGGCGTCGATTCAAGGAGACATAGCGGTGCCCGCGCTCCTGAGCGCGTTGGCTTCACAATTGAAGACAGCAGGTTGGAGCGTTGCATCCCAACTTTCGGGGCGCAGTTCGGCAGCCGCCTCGTTGCGCTATCAAAAGGCCGGACAACGCTGGCAGGGCTGGTTATCTATTCTGGGCGGCGTTAAGCCGCAAACGTTTATAGCTCACATCGATGCGGTCAACACGGGGCTGCCGAGTTATCGAAGCCCAGCCGCGCTTGCGATGGGTGCATCGGCGCTGAATTCGCGTTTGGCGTGGGTTCCCACGAAAATCGCAAAGTCGGATGAGCCGCTTCTGCTGCAATTTGCGCGACAGATCGTAACGCTCAATGGATATCGACCGGCGCAATTGTATCTCGGGCGAATTCCGCCAGGATTTAGCGTAAGAATTCCGTTGCCGCAGGCAACGCCGCTGGCGGGCGCGGTGGTTCAGTATCAGCCCGGTTTGCAGGGCCAAATTCAATATAACATCTACTACGACTTAAGCCGCGCGCAGATGCAGGCGTACTCTGACCGGTTGCGGTCGCTCGGATGGAAATTGCAGCCCTCGCTCACACCGAACCTCACGGGCTTTCAATTTGCGTATTTTCCGATGGTGCAGAGTTTCTGCAATAATACGCAGCCGCCGGTGACGATTGTGGGCGCGCGCGGGTCGAGTGCCTTCGTGGTGAGCGTGCAACGAATTCGGAATGGATTTTCATGCGACACGATGCAAGGGCTCCTGGCGGGGCAAACGTTTCCTAATCCGTTACCGCGACTGGATGCGCCCACGGGAGTTACGATGCTGTTGGCCAACGCCGGCGTGCGCGCCGGCAACAGTGGCGCGATGCTCGTGACTTCGGAGGCCATCGGTCCGCTGCTCGACGCGTTCACGACGAAGTTCACGCAGTCGGGATGGACGCTCGCGGCTTCGGCAACTATCGCCGACATCGGCTCGCGCAGCTACACCTATGTCGATTCAAAGGACGGCGGTCAAAAATGGCAGGCCGTGCTTACGCTATACCGCTCATTTGCGAACGCTGGAACATATTATGCCTTCGTCGATCTAACGAAGCTCCCGCAAACGAAGTAGTGTGCGGGCCTCGGCTACGCTCGGCCGTGGTTCGACTGGGCCGCCTAATGGTGCCTGCTCACCATGACACTAGTGGATGCGGGTGCACTCCATGGTGTCTTGTGTCGGGAGGGCGGGGCGCGAGCTCCAGATAGGTCTTGTTACCCTTTTGCCAGATCGTGAAGAGGCCGTGCTTGGCTTGCGCGCCGGCGGTGAAGGTCGCGTAACCGTTCGACTGTGCGCGCGCCCGTGCGCCGGTTAAGCATGACCGAGGCAGCAACGAAAAGTGCCGACGCGGCGACGGGGCTTTTCACCCTAAAGGGAGTCTTCGTCGGCGTCGAGTTCGTTCTTGAAGTCGGCGCTGCCGACGTGTTTGTCGGCGAAAAACTTGCCGGTAACCGTTAGCGCTTGGCCGTTCGCAAGTTTCGGATGGCCGTAGCTGTAGACGTGGATGCACGTTGTATCGCAGAGATCGAACGTCGTGTAGTCGTTCCCGCGCCGCGATGTTTTCGCGGCGAGCTGGGCCACCGTGCCGGCGACGCTGAGATGCTGGCCGTCAAATGAGGTGGGATTCGCTAGGATGTCGGCGATTTTCGTGGGTGTGGTCGCCAGCGCCGGCGCGGGCGACGCTGCCGCCAATGTAAGCGCCAAAGTTAGAGATAATAGCATGCCCCTCTGTTCTCCCCCTCGATATGGACGCCTTCGGCGCACCACTCGGGGTCCTTCGACAAGCTCAGGATGACATCGCTAGGCCCGCTCACCATGACATGTTTCCGAGGTCGCGCCATTCTTTTTCGTCCATGAGGCGGCGGACACCGCGCGGGTAGTTGTCGCCCTTATGCTTAGCGGAAAAATCTTGTTCGAGTACGGCAAGGTATTCGAAATTTTCGTACATTGCGGCACTGTTGGTTGCAACGCGACGCATCGCGACGACAGGCTTCAAGCAATCCCACATGTGCCGGACATAACCGCTGGTGATATCGAGGAATTGCTGTCCGTCGATCATGCCATATTTAATGTAGGAGCCCGTCTGTTCGAGCATGTCGGCGACGAGCAGTTCTTTGTGCGAACGGCGGTCGGGGTCGGCGCTCATCAGTTCGGCGCGGTAGGTTGGATCTTTTAGGCGAGCCGGGAGCTCGGTGTGGATGAATCGATTGGCAGATTGGATATCTTCGCCGCGCCACGCTTCGGTGAGATGCAGAAGGCCGGTAAGCTGGTTGGCGCCGCGAATGTGCCGCAGCTGGATCAGCGCGGCAAGCGCCGTGATCGCGATCACGATGAATGTGCCGATTGCGGCGTAGGCGCTGAGGTACTCAGCGCTCATGATTTCACCCACATCGGTCCGATGAGGCGCTGACGGCGAATGACAAGTGCGCCGACGATGAGCGCCGCGGCGAGGCAGACGACGAGCGCTGCGACGCCGGCTTCAGGGCCGAAACTTCCGCCGGTGAGCCAGGCCGGTCCGTTCATCTTCGCGTGGAGGACCGTGGCCGTGAATTGTCCGCCCGAAACTTGCGTGCCGAAGATCGGCCCTTCGAAAAGATTCCAACCCCAATGTATGCCGATCGCAAACCACAGCGATCGCGTAAGCACATAGGCGAGCGCGAGCAAGACGCCGGCCTCGAGTGCAATTGCGAGGCTGGAGAAGAGTGTGGCGTGCGGATTGCCGATGTGGATCGCACCGAAGAGCACGGCGGATAACACGAGCGCGATCCACGTCCCGGACATTTTCTCTATTAAACGGAAGAGCACGCCGCGAAATAGCAGCTCTTCGACCAGCGCGCCGACGAGAAAGAAGGCCAGCGCCGGCAAGAGGCCGTTCCACGATTGGAAGCTCGCGGAGTAACAGTGCGTCAACGCCAAAATGCCGATGACGATCGAAAAGAGAATCGCGCCGAGCAGCAGGCCGCCGAAGGTGCCGTTGATGGCGCCGCTCGACGGGAAGCCGACATCGGCCGCGGTTTGCTGCGCGCAGAAATATTCGACGGCAAGCGTAACCGCCAGCAGGATTACAAACACCATCGCTTCGTTGAAGATGAGCGAGTGCATGCGCAGCGCCAGCGGCGTCATCGCCTTCGCCAGCACGCCGAACAGTACGATGATGAGGATGAGCCGCGTTAGCGGGAAGGCTAGGAAGGTCTTCATTATACGATCGTCGCCGTTCTAGCTTATCTTCGCGCGGCCCTCGACTCGCTTCGCTCGCTCGGGCGTGGTTCGACCGGGGCGCCTAATGGCGCCCGCTCACCATGACACTTTTT